>NZ_CM001489.1:3633501-3763617 GCF_000262465.1 Frankia sp. QA3 | reverse complement strand
GCGCCCGCCGCCGCCCGCGCTGGTCCCGGCCGCCGCGCGCGCGGCGTACCGCTGCTCCAGGGCGGCCAGGCCACCGGCGAGCAGCACCGACAGGCCGAGGACGACCATCGGGACCGCGCGCGGCAGCGAGCGCAGTGCGAGCCCGGCCGTCGACCCCTCCGCGAAGTCCTTGAACACCCGACCCCAGGGGGAGGGGTCGTCGTAGGGGTAGACGCCGACGGCGATCGTGGTGCCCAGCAGGATCAGCGCGACGAAGTAGCCGCGGTGCCCCCAGCGGATCGCCGAGGCCGCCGCGAGCGCGAGGATCGGCAGCGCGAAGCTGATGACGATCAGCCACAGGTCGTGGGTGTAGTGGGTGGCCGGCTTGATCCACGGGCCGAGCGCGTCCTGGCCGTAGAAGAACCAGTTGCCCAGCCCCCGCAGCACCTCCGACGCCTGCGAGCTGCTGGCGACCGTCTCGATCGTCTCGGTGAAGGCGAGCACGTTCAGCCCGTAGCCGGCCTGCGTGTACAGCCCGGCGATCCACCACGCCGAGGTGACGAGGACGGCCAGCACCGCCCGGGTGCACATGCCCACGGCGGCGCCGAGGCGGACCTCCCGGGTGCCCCACACGGCGAACGGCACCCACAGCAGCGGCGCGAACAGGATGAAGATGAGGCTGGAGGCGTTGATGCTGCCGATCGTGGTGACGACCAGGGCGAACGCGGCGGGGAAGCGCCAGCCCGCCGGCCGCCAGCCGGCGCGACCCGGCTCGGCCTCCCGCAGCCCGCGTACGGTGATGCCGATCAGCCAGCCCAGCCCGGCGTAGGGCAGCAGGATCGCCGAGATCCGCGCCTCGTACTCCAGGATGTAGGGCGAGAGCATGTAGCCGGCGGCGGCGACGAACGCGAACCGGTCCGGCCAGCGGAACGAGCGCAGCAGGAACAGCACACCGGTGCCCGCACCGAACAGGATCGAGCCCGTCCACAGCCGCTGCGCCACCCAGTCGGGCAGGCCCGCGGTGTCCAGCAGCCAGTAGAACAGCCCCTGCGGGTACAGGTAGCCGATGTTCTGGTGGGTGACCGTGCCCATGCCGATCGCGGGGTCCCACATGGAGACCGCCCGGCGCAGCATCCGGCCCGGGTCGAGGTAGAGGTACGCCTTCGTGTCCGCGCCGATCCTGCCGGGCGCGGTGGCCAGCAGGGGCAGGTAGGCCACGGCGGCCAGTACCAGGACCGGCCAGGACGGCCGCAGCCGCCGGCCCCGCGGCGCCGCCGCGCCGGCCCGACCGGGCGGGCCCGGCCGGGCGCCGGTCCGCGGGTCCGCCCGCCCGGCCGGGTTCGCGGTGCGCGGGGACGGTGCCTGGGCGGGGCCGCCCGGCGCCGGCGGGCGACCCCCGTCGGCACCGGACGGTGATGTGGTCAGGGTCACCGGATCACCGGGGTGGTCGCCAGGGTCACCGGCGCTGGCCGATCACGTTCGCGGCGCGGGCCGCGGGGGAGGCGGGGCCGCGCTGGCGGGCCGCCTCCCGCACGAGCGCGGCGAACGTGGCGCGGGCCGTCTCCGCCCAGGTGAACGTTGCGGCGTGGGCGAGGGCGCCGGCGGACAGCCGGCCTCGCAGGTCGTCGTCGGAGAGCACGCCGGCCAGTGTCTTGCCCAGATCGGCTGGGTCCTCCACCAACACGCCGGTCTCGCCGTCGACGACCGCGTCGGTGTGCCCGGCGATGCGGGTCGCCACCGACGGCGTGCCGCACGCCGCCGCCTCCGTGATCGTCATTCCCCAGCCCTCCCGGGCGGACGCCGAGGTGAGCACCCAGGCGCGCCGGTAGAGCGAGAGCAGCTCGTCGTCGTCGACGCGTCCGACGAGGCGCAGCCACGCGCCCGCCCCGGCGGCGCGGATCTTCTTCTCCAGCTCCGGCCGCTCGTAGCCGTCGCCGACGATCACTGCCTCCATCGTCGGGTGCTCGTCGTGCGCCCGCAGCAGGCCGTCGATGAGGACGTCGAAGCGCTTGACCGGCACCAGCCGGCCGACGGCGAGGACGAGGGGATGCGGGGACCGTTCACCGGCCGGGGTGAACGCCGGGTCGATACCCGGCGGTACGACCGAGATGTTGCGCGGCGGCAGGCCGAGCAGCTCGATGATCTCGTGCCGGGACGACTGGGACAGCGTCAGGATCCGCGTGCGCCGGTACAGCGGCGGGGCGACCTTGAACTCCACCGTCTCGCCGACCTTCGCCAGCTTCGGGGAGAGCACCATCCGCCACATCTCCGCGTGCACGTGGTGCAGGAACACCACCCGCGGGCAGCGGGCCCAGACGGGGGAGAAGAACGGCATGCCGTTCCAGATCTCCACCAGGCCGTCCCACGGGCCGGTGCGGCCCAGCGCGCCGGACAGCGCCGTGCGCGGGAAGACCGAGTAGCGCCCGGCCTTGCGCACCACCGTGTAGCCGTGGCGGCGAACCGACTCGGGATGGCCGGGGGCCATCGCCGTGCGCAGGCTCACGTCGATGCCGGCCTGCGCCCAGCGCTCGGCGACCTTGTCCGCGTGCAGCTCCGAGCCGCCGGACTCCGGGTCGTCGAGGTCGCGCCAGGCCAGCACGTGCACGCGGCGCAGGCCGGAGGTCTCGACGAGCTCGGCGAGGGAGGGGGGCCGGGGGGCCACGCCCTCGATGTCGGGCGCGCCGAGCTGCGGGGCCAGGATCCCCGGCGGCACCGCGGAGCCGGCGCCGACCTGCGGCAGGATCAGGCCCTTGGGGGTCGGCGGGATCGTCGCGCCGGGGCCGCGGCCGTTGCTCGGGGCGGTCATGCCCGGCCCGTCCGGCGGGCCGCGGCGAGCACCGACAGGCCGGTGACGACGGCCAGCGTCGCCTGGCAGGCAAGATCGGCCCGGGCGGTCGCCGTCGGCGAGCCGTCCGCCCACAACATCAGGGGGACGGCCGCCGCGGCGGCGAGGCCCAGGGCCAGCAGGACGCCTCGCTCTCCGAGAGCGAGCAGGTAATGGGTGAACAGCACGGTAGCTCCGAGACAGGTCATCGCTGCGGCCAGGGGGAGGAGCGCGCCGGAGGCGTCGGTGAAACGGGGGCCGAAGGCCAGGGAAAGCAGTTTGTCGGGTGCGATGAGAGCGGCGAAGAGCAGCCCCACCGCCGGCACGAGGAGTATTGCGATCGTCGCGCCAAGTTGATGCAGAGCATGCTGTCCGAGATGCCGGCGGTCCGCGGCCTCCGGGAGCAGGAACCCGGCGAGCACCACCGCGGCCAGCACGATCACCTTGCTGGCGACCGAGACGGCCGCGTAGGAGCCCGACCGGTCGGGGGCGAGCCGGCCCTGCAGCAGCACATCGATGTTCTGCAGCAGCCCCAGCAGCGCCAGCGCGACCAGCGCGGCGCCGACCTCCACCGCCAGCCGGGTCGGCGCCGCAGCGGGTGCAGCGAGGGATGCCGTGGGGGGTGCCGTGGGGGGTGCGAGCGGGGGGGATGGGGTCGGCGGCCGGCGCCGCGGCGGCCCGGTCGCCGCGGCCCATCGTGACCGGACTGCGGTACAGGGTCCACCGGACGTGCGCCAGCGCCGCGAGCACGCCGAGCAGGACACCGATCGCGGCGCCGGACTCGTCGAGGCCGATGAGCACCAGGCCGATCGTGAACACGGTCTTCATCGCGGCGTCGACGAGCAGGTTCGTCGCCAGCGCCGGGTACTGGCGGGCGCACTGGAGCAGCCCCCGGTCGACGCACAGCAGGCACCACGCCGCCCCCGCCGTGATGATCTCGGCGACACCGCCGGGGCCGGGCAGCGACAGCTCGCGCGCCACGTACCCCCGCCCGATGATCGCGAGCACCGCGACCACCAGCACGGTCGCGACCCCCACCCGGCGGACCCGGTTCACCCAGTCCGCCATGAGGTCCAGCCGGCCGCTGTGCTGCCAGGTGGTGATCCGTCGGACCACCCCGACGAGCAGGGCGCTGCCCGGCATCGACACGACGAAGAAGATCGCGATCAGCTGGGCCACCGCGCCGTAGGATCGGGTGCTCATCGCGCGGGCGATGATCAGGGTGACGCCCATGTTCGCGGCATTGGCGAGCAGGCCGGCCAGGGCCAGGGGGACGGCGCCGCGTAGCGCGCCGCGCAGCCGGGTGCCGCGGGTCTGGCGCAGTCGCTTGCGCAGGGTCCAGCCGTCCCCGGCCGCACTGGCCCCCTCGGCCGGCCCGGCGCCGACGGGAACCGGACCGGCCACCGTCGTGCCCATGGCCGTCGTGCCCGTCGTGCCCGTCGTGCCCGTCGTGCCCGTGGCCAGCCCGCCTGTCGCCAGCCCGCCCGTCGCCAGGGGACCGGTCGACAGCATCGCCGGCTTTACCACCATCGGGCCGGTCGAGACGGGATCCGGCGTGGTCGGACCGGGCCTCGTCCGGTGCGCCGCCGCGCGCCGGACGGTGGGCGAGAAGTCCCCCGGCGGGACGGTGTTGCGGTTCATCAGCGTCCTCCCCGACGACACACGCAGGCGTCCTCCCCGGCCCGCGCCGCGGAATACCCGCGCGCGGCCGGTTCACCCGCGGCGGGGTGTCCGGCCGCGCGTTTCGTCCGGGGAAGGGCGTTCACCTGATCGTCAACGCCTTGCCTGTTGATTCAGCCTCGGCGGCGAGGTCGGCGTCGACCATCATCGCGATCAGCTCCTCGAACCCCACCCGCGGCGTCCACCCCAACACCTCCCGCGCCTTCGACGGATCCCCCACCAGCACATCCACCTCCGCCGGCCGGAAAAACCGCGGATCCTGCTTCACCAACCCCGACCAGTCCGAAATCCCCACCCGCCCGAACGCCGCATCCAACAACTCCCGAATACTATGCGTCTCCCCCGTCGCCACCACATAGTCATCCGGGGTGTCCTGCTGCAGCATCCGCCACATCGCCTCCACATAATCCCCCGCAAAACCCCAGTCTCGCCGCGACTCCAAATTCCCCAACGTCAGCGAGTCCTGCAACCCCAACGAAATCCGCGCCACCGCCCGCGAGATCTTCCGCGTCACAAACTCGATCCCCCGCCGCGGCGACTCGTGATTAAACAACAACCCCGAACACGCAAACGCCCCGTACGACTCCCGGTAGTTCACCGTCAAATAATGCCCGAACGTCTTCGCCACCCCATACGGCGACCGCGGATGAAACGGCGTCGTCTCCCGCTGCGGCGTCTCCCGCACCTTCCCGAACATCTCCGACGACGACGCCTGATAGAACCGCACCCGCGACATGTCATTACCACCCGCGATCCGCAACGCCTCCAACACCCGCAACACCCCCATCCCCGTCGTCTCCCCCGTCAGCTCCGCCTGCTTCCACGACAGTCCGACGAACGAGATCGCCCCCAGGTTGTACACCTCGTCCGGCTGCGAGATCTCCACCGCACCGATCAACGACGGAAGATCCGTCAGATCACCCTCCAACAACACCACCCCCGGCACCAACCTCTCCACCACCGCCACCTTCGGGTTGGACTGCCCCCGAACCAACCCGAACACCTCATAACCCTTCGCGGTCAACAACTCACCCAGATACAACCCGTCCTGACCGGTAATCCCGGTAATCAGCGCACGCGGCACGTCGATCCTCCTGTAGACCACCCGGTACTGGGCGGAAGGTTAGCGGCAGGTAAACCGGGCCGGTCAGCCGGGTCCCGCTCCCACGGTCTGCGAGGCCGCGGCGACGGCCGCCGGCCCCTGGGCGATCCGAAGAAGCTGAGGAATGATCGCGGTCCCGATGCGTCGGGCGCCGTCATTGGAGATGTGCACTCCGTCGTCGTCGCGTAGCCGGACGCCGTCCAGCTCGTCGACGTACTTGTTGCCCGGAGTGAGAATGGAGGTGATGTCGATCACGCTCGTGCCGGGGTGGCGGGCAGCGGCCTCGCGTAGCAGCACGTTGAAGCGCTCGACCCGCGCGGCCTTCGTCTCCGGGTAGATGCTGCCGTCCGACGCCTCGGCCGGCTTGAAGATCGGAGTAGTCAGAAGTACCACTTTTGCGCCTTTGGCCCCGAGCGTGGTGATCGCGAGATCCAGCTCGCGGCCGAGATAGGCGTCGAACGCCGGGTCGCCGATGTGCGTCCAACGGCCGTCGAGCAACTGGTCGGTGACCTCCCAGCGGCCGACGAGCAGCAGCGCGAGCGCCGGGTTGACCTCGTCGACCCGCTGGGCGAAGCGCTGCGGCCACTGGTCGCAGCCGTCGGTGGTCGGCCCGGCCTTGCCGAGGATGCGTCGCTCCATGCCGCGGGCCACCCCGCAGCCGAGCTTGGAGAAGTCGTGGATCTCGATGCCCTGGTCGGCGGCCATCGAGGAGAAGTCGCTGAAGCCCAGCGTGAGCGACACCGAGTCGCCGCCGAGCAGCACCTTGATCGGCGCACCGCCGCCGGTGCGCAGGCTGACGGTGGGCTGCGGGGAAGCGGCCGCCCGCTTGGCCAGCGCCGCCAGCTCGGCCGGGGTGCGCACGGACGTCGAGGTGCCCGCCGTGGCCACCAGGATCACCGCGAGGACCCCGCCGAACACGGCGGGCACGGTCAGCCGCGGCTTCGGCAGTCGGATCCGGCGGCGGCGGATCGGGTCCTCCACCAGGTGGAACGACGCGAGCGTGATAGCCAGCGTGGTGCCGAGTCGCAGCAGCAGCAGGACCACGCCGTCCGTGCCGGTCCGGGTGGCCGTCAGGGTGAGGAACACCGGCCAGTGCCACAGGTACAGGCCGTAGGAGATCCGGCCGACGAACGTCAGCGGGGCCCAGGCGAGCACCTTCGACACCGGCCCCTGCGGTGCCTCGACGAGCGAGGCGACGAGCAGCATCACGACGACGGCGACGCCGAGGAACCCGCCGGCGTAGAGCGCACGGCTCTCCCCGCTCACCGTCGTCCAGATGACGATCATCGTCGCTCCCGCCAGGCAGCCGACGACCGACATGACCGAGCGAGCCCGCGCCGAGATCGGTTTCGTCCGCTGCCCCCGCCACACCGCCAGCGCGGCTCCGACCAGCAGTGCCTGGGAGCGGCTGTCGGTGCCATAGTAGATCCGGGACGGATCAGTGCCGATCAGCAGCAGGGCGAGGCCGACCAGCGCCGACGCCTCCGCGCCGAGCACGGCCACCGTCAGCGCGAGGGACTGGGCCTTCTGGCGCTGGCGGCGCCAGCGATCCACCGTGCGGGCACTGTGCCGCATGAGCAGGAACACGATCAGCGGCCACAGGACGTAGAACTGCTCCTCGACCGCCAACGACCAGGTGTGCAGCAGCGGCGAGGGCGCCGAGAAGTGGTCGAAGTAACTCTGGTCGGACAGGGCAAAGCGCCAGTTCGCCACATACAGCAGCGTGGACAGGCCATCCAGACGCAGCGTGCCGACGTCGCCGGGGGAGGCGATCCACCGGGCGTACGCCGCCACTGCGACCAGCAGGACCAGCAGCGCCGGCATCAGCCGGCGGGACCGGCGGACCCAGAAGCTGCGCAGGTCGATGCGCCGGGTGTTGCGGTACTCGGTGATGAGCAGCCCGGTGATCAGGAAGCCCGAGAGCACGAAGAAGGTGTCCACGCCGAGCAGGCCGCCGGGCATCCATGAGATGCCGGCGTGGTAGGCGATGACGGCCAGGACGGCGAACGCGCGCAGGCCGTCCAGGGCGGGCAGGTGCCCCAGCGGGGCGAGCACCGGGCCGGTGGCGTCGAGGTCATCCTCGGGCCGCGTCGGCCGCGTCGGCTCGCGGCCGGTGGCCGGGCGCTGGTGCGTCGCCAAGCGGGAGCGGGGCTCGTTGCTGCGGACGTGCGGCTCGGGTCGTTGGGAGGGCGGCTCGGGCCCGCGCTCGGCCGCGGCCCGCTCGTGTCGCCTGGAGGGCTGGTTCCCGCGCGGCCGGTCGGCGCCGGATCGACCGTCACCAAGGTGCCCGTCACGCTCGGTCATCGAGCGCCGGGGGGGTGGGCCCCCGGCCGGGCCACGCGGCCCACCCGCGCGGGTGCCGATCGGGGTGGTGTCGGCCTGCTGCCTGGCGGACGACCGCCGCTGCTGATCCCCGGACGCCAGCGGGACGGTGTCGGCGTCGTTGCTGGTCAGCCTGGTCCCTCCTCGTCGTCGCCGGGGCGCCATCGGGCCGTGGAACCGGTGCGGAGGCTGCCCTGCGGACTCGGTCGGCTCCGCACCGGGTCCGCCCCCGCGGCTCGCCGCCCCGATCGCATCAGGACATCCGAGCGGCAAGGCTAATCGCAACGGCGTCACGTCGTGCACGCGCGGTACGTTTGCGGCCTTGATGACGGACGCGTTGTCTGCCCGGAACCAGCGCGTTGGTACTTTCCGCGCGTGTCTGAGACCACGGCGAGGCAGCCACGGGCGGTGGGGTCGGTGCCGGTATCGCCGGGCGTTGCCGAATCGCCCGCCGCGCCCGCCGCGCCCGCCGCGCCCGCCGCGCCCGCCCGGCCCGGGCGGCCGGTCCGCTGGTACCTCCCGCTGGCGGCGATCTGCCTGATCGGTCTCGGTATCCGACTGTTCTACCTGTTCCACTGGCTGCACCCGGCGGCGGTGCAGGGTGATCCGTTCTACTACCACGAGGCGGCGAACCTCTTCGCCGACGGCCGTGGCTGGCCCGATCCGTACGAGCTGCGCCTGTCCGGGCGCTACGTCGCCGACGCCCAACACCCGCCGCTGACCAGCGTCCTGCTGGCCGTCCCGTCGCTGCTCGGCTTCACCGGCTTCCTGTCCCACCAGCTGTTCTCCTGCCTGCTGGGGGTTGGCTCGATCGTGCTGGTCGCCCTCGCCGGGCGCCGCGTCGCAGGCCCCGCCACCGGCCTGGTGGCTGCCGGGATCGCGGCGCTCTACCCCGGCATGTGGCTCAACGACCCGCTGGTGATGTCCGAGACGACCGGCATCCTGACCTGCGCGTGGATCATCCTGGCCGGCTACCGGTTCGCCGACCGCCGGGGGTTCGCCGAGGCGGCCTGGCTCGGGCTGGCGCTTGCGGCGGTGATGCTCGCGCGTGCCGAACTCGCGCTGCTCGCCCTGGTGCTCGTCGTGCCGCTCGTCGCGATGGCCCGCGGCGTGGCCTGGCGGCGCCGCGCCGGACTGCTGGCCGTGGCGGCCGCGACGAGCGTGGTCGCCGTCGCCCCCTGGGCCGGCTACAACCTGTCTCGATTCCACGAGCCGGAGTACCTGTCCACCGGCCTCGGCTCCACCCTCGCCGTCACCCACTGCCCGGCGACGTATTCCGGACGCCACCTGGGCTGGTGGTCGTTCGACTGTGTGCTGGCGCTGCCATCACCGCCCGAGGAACGCTCCGAGCGCGACGTGTTCTACCGACATGCGGCGTACGACTACATCCGCGACCATTCCGACCGGCTGCCCGCGGTGGCCGCCGCCCGCCTCGGCCGCACCTGGGGCGTCTACCACCCGTGGCAGCAGGCCCGCCTTGACACGATCGAGCTGCGGCCGCTGAGCCTGAGCCGGGCCGGGATGGTGACGCTGTGGGTACTGGAACTGGCCGCGATCGGCGGCGTGGTCGTGCTGCGCCGCCGCCGGACCGTGCTGCTGCCCCTGCTCGCGGTGCCCATCACGCTGAGCCTGGCGACGGTGGTGGTCTACGGCACCACCCGTTTCCGGGCCGCCGCCGAGCCGGCGGTGGTGCTGCTCGCCGCGGTCGCGCTCACGGCCGCCGCCGGCCGGCTCGCCGGCTGGGCCCGTTCCCGGACCGAGGGGATCCCGGGCGGGCACCGGGCGCGATCCGATACCGAGCAGGGTTACCCGACCTGACTACGCCAGCGGGTGGAAAAAGACGTTTTGTTCGGGGTGTGGTAGCTCGTTAATCCGCCGTGCTGGTACGTTTTCGAGCGTGCCGGACATTGCGTATCTCGGGGCTACCTGTCGGTGACCGGCCCCGTCCACTCCCGTTCGGCCGCCGCCGTCCCCGACGCGCCCGCCGGTTCCGCCGGTACCGCCCCGATCCCCGATCCGCGCCGTCCCCCCGCCACCCGCCCGCCCAAGGTCGTCTTCCCGGGCTTCGACGGGCTGCGCGCGATCGCGGCGCTCCTGGTCGTCGTGGTGCACACGTCGTTCCCGGCCGGGTTCACCACCAGCAGCGGGCTCGGTCCCTACACCGCGCGCGGTGAGGCCGGCGTCGCGGTGTTCTTCCTGATCTCGGGATTCCTGCTCTACCGCCCGTTCGTCGCGGCCCGGCTCGCGGGCGTCGCCGCCGCCGCAGCGCCGGGTTACCTGGTGCGGCGGTTCATGCGGATCGTCCCTCTCTACTGGGTGGCGCTCGCCGTCACCCTCAACGTGGTCAGCGACGAGCGGGTCGGCGTGCACGGGCTCGCCGGGGTCTTTCAGACCGCGTTCTTCCTGCAGGGATATCAGGATCTGTGGGCCATTCAGGGCCTCACCCAGGCGTGGACGCTCGACATCGAGGTCGCGTTCTACCTCGCCGTCCCGGTCTACGCCTGGCTGCTCGGCCGGCGCCGCCGCTCGCCCGAGGCCCAGGTCCGGGTGGAGCTGGCCGCGCTGGCGGTGACCTTCCTGGCCGCGAAGCTCGTCCACTTCCTGGTCATCCCGAGCAAGCAGAGCTGGATGTCCGGCTGGAACGTCTGGCTGCCGGTCTGGTGGGACCTGTTCGCCATGGGGATGGCGCTCGCGGTGATCTCCGCCCGGTACGCCCAGCTCGGCCGCCAGCCCCGCTGGGCGGGGCTGCGCGGCTCGGGGACGGCTTGTTGGGCCGTGGCGGCGCTGTTCTACTGGGTGGCGAGCAGGCACGCAGGCCTGCCGCTGGTGCCGATCTTCGACCCGGACCGGGCCCAGGATATGAACCGTCACCTGCTGTACGGGCTGTTCGGGTTCTTCCTGTTGTTGCCGGCGGTCTTCGGCCGCCAGGACCGCGGTGCGGTGCGGCCGCTGCTGGCCAGCCGGCCGCTGGCCTTCCTCGGCGCGATCTCGTACGGCATCTACCTGTGGCACTCCACCGTCATCGACCTCGTGCTGGAGCACAGCGGCTGGCGGTTGTGGAAGATCCCGTACCCGCCGTTCCTGTTGGTCGTCCTCGGGCTGACGGTGGCCGTTGCCACCGCGACGCATCACCTCATCGAGCGGCCCTGCATCCGGCTGGCCCACGGCTGGGCCAGGCGCGCGGACGCGTGGGTGGCGCGCCGCCGCGGGCGGGCGGTGGCCGGTGCGGGCACCGCGCCCGCCGACGGGGCACCGTCCCCGCCGACCCCGACCGGGGCGTTCCCGGCGGCCGTGACCGGAGTCATGCCGGGGGTGGCGATCGCCGGGATGCCCGGGGATAGCCCGACGGTGCCACTGCTGACCGGATCCGCCGCCCGGCCGGGGGGGCCGGTGGGGCGCCAACGGCCGGCGGGTACGGGCGCGGCGGAGGCCGGCGCGCGCGAGGCCGCGGATGGCTGGGTGCCGCGGGCGTGGCGAGGACAGCCCGGGATGGCGTCCGGCGCCGAGAGGCTGCCGTGGCCCGATCCCGGCGGCGGGCTGGAACGGACCGGCCGGGCGGGCGGCCGACGCGGGCGGCGCGGAGCGCGGCCCAGCCGGGCGACCCTGACCAGCGGCCCGACCTGGCACCGCCGTCCCACCCCCCGCCCATCGCGGCCACCCCGTCTGCCCCCGGCACCACCCCCGTCCGGGAGGGCATCCGCGTTCTTTCCGCCTTCCCGTGACCTCACCGGCGCCTCGTCCCATGTGTCGGTTTGATGACGATATTTACCTTTGATCCCGCCGTGCTGTGTGTGCCCGCCCGGGGGAACGGGCGCGGCGAGATCTGCTCGGTGATCGGACGGTGGACCGGCTGGCCCCGGTCGGCGCCTCGCGAGAGTGGCGGCGCGGCGGCACATAGCTACATATGGCCGCCTTGTGTCTGCGTAGCGTGACCGCAGTCGCGGGTCGCGAGCGTCTGGGTGCCGACTCCCGTTGACCACTCCGGACACCCATCCCTAGACTTGGGTCTGTGCACGAGGGTCCGTGGGTCTCAGACCGAGCGGATCCACTCGAGCGTCGCTATCGGTTCTGACAGTTTCTTCGTTTTTTGGCGTTGTCTCTGTCCCTCGGTCCCGGCGGTTCGATCCGGCCCTCGCGCGGACGACCACCCCTAGTCGGAGCCGACCCCTTGACGAGCACCACCGACGTACGACCCGTGGAGACCGTGACCACCGCGCAGAGCCCGACCACACCACAGGTAGCGGTCAACGACATCGGCTCGGCCGAAGACTTCCTCGCGGCAGTCGACAAGACGATCAAGTTCTTCAACGATGGGGACATCGTCGACGGCATCATCGTCAAGGTTGATCGCGACGAGGTGCTCCTCGACATCGGTTACAAGACCGAGGGCGTGATCCCGTCCCGAGAACTGTCGATCAAGCACGATGTCGACCCGCACGAGGTCGTGAGTGTCGGCGACCACGTCGAGGCCCTTGTCCTCCAGAAGGAGGACAAAGAAGGCCGCCTGATCCTGTCCAAGAAGCGCGCCCAGTACGAGCGCGCCTGGGGCACGATCGAGAAGCTCAAGGACGAGGACGGCGTCGTCACCGGCACCGTCATCGAGGTTGTCAAGGGTGGTCTCATCCTCGACATCGGCCTCCGTGGCTTCCTGCCGGCTTCCCTCGTGGAGATGCGCCGAGTCCGCGACCTGCAGCCCTACGTGGGGCGTGAGCTCGAAGCCAAGATCATCGAGCTCGACAAGAACCGCAACAACGTCGTGCTCTCGCGGCGGGCATGGCTGGAGCAGACCCAGAGTGAGGTCCGCTCCGAGTTCCTCGCCCAGCTGGCCAAGGGCCAGATCCGCAAGGGCGTCGTCAGCTCGATCGTCAACTTCGGTGCCTTCGTGGACCTCGGTGGCGTCGACGGGCTGGTGCACGTCTCGGAGCTGTCCTGGAAGCACATCGACCACCCGTCCGAGGTGGTCGAGGTCGGCCAGGAGGTCACCGTCGAGGTTCTCGACGTCGACCTTGATCGCGAGCGGGTCTCGCTGTCGCTGAAGGCGACGCAGGAGGACCCGTGGCGTCAGTTCGCCCGCACTCACGCGATCGGCCAGGTCGTTCCCGGCCGGGTCACGAAGCTGGTGCCGTTCGGTGCGTTCGTCCGGGTGGACGAGGGCATCGAGGGTCTGGTCCACATCTCCGAGCTGGCCGAGCGGCACGTGGAGATTCCGGAGCAGGTCGTCAACGTCGGTGACGAGATCCTGGTCAAGGTGATCGACATCGACCTCGACCGGCGTCGGATCAGCCTGTCGCTCAAGCAGGCGAACGAGGCGTCGGGGCTGGCCGTCGACGGCGAGGCGTTCGACCCGAGCCAGTACGGCATGGAAGCCAAGTACGACGAGCAGGGCAACTACGTCTACCCCGAGGGCTTCGACCCGGAGACCGGGGAGTGGCTGGAAGGCTACGAGGAGCAGCAGGCGGAGTGGGAGCGGCAGTACGCCGAGGCCCAGGCCCGCTTCGAGGCGCATCAGGTCCAGATCCGGGCCGCGCAGGAGGCAGACGCCGCGGCGGCCGCCCCCTCCTCCTACACCTCCTCCCAGTCCGACCAGCCTGCGTCGGCGATCGACGAGGAAGCGCTGCGTCGCCTGCGGGAGCAGTTCGGCCGGGAGTAGGCGACCCTGCCACGTGCGTGACAGCGGGGCCCGAGGAATTCTCCTCGGGCCCCGCTGTCGTGTGTCCTGGTGCGGGAGATCCGCCGGTCAGCGCTGGGCGCGGGCCACGGCGGGGTCGACGTGATCCGGCCGCAGCAGGATCGGGACCTCGTCGCGGATCTCGTAGCGGTGGCCGAGCCGCGGGTTGACCAGCCAGCCGTCGACCAGCTCCAGTGGCCCCTTGTCGACCGGGCAGGCAAGAATCTTCAGCAGGTCGGGTTCGATGCTCATGTCGGGCGTTCCTGTTCGTTCGTCGCCATCGGTCGCTGCCGTCGGACCCTATGAGCATCCCAGACGGCCGCCCGCGTCCAGCCGGCGCGCAATTACGCACCCGACATGGTGACATAAAGGCATGAGACGGAGTAGCGTCGGGATTGTTCAGCGGCCGAACCATCGGCTGTGAGGTTCGCCGATCACCGTAACGAGAGTCAGGTTGATCATGACTGTCCACGATTTCACCGTCGACGCCCCCGACGGCAACACCCGCTCGCTGGGCGACTACGCCGGCCAGACGCTGCTGATCGTCAATGTTGCCAGCAAGTGCGGCCTGACGCCGCAGTACGAGGGGCTCGAGTCGCTCTACCAGGACCTGCACGGTCGCGGCCTGGAGATCCTCGGCTTCCCGTGCAACCAGTTCGGTGGCCAGGAGCCGGGCACCGACGAGGAGATCCAGGCCTTCTGCTCGACCAACTTCAACGTCACCTTCCCGGTGCTGAGCAAGGTCGAGGTGAACGGCGACGGCGCCGCGCCGCTGTTCAAGTACCTGCGCGCGGAGGCGCCCGGGGACTTCGGGCCCGAGGCCGGTTTCCTCTACGAGCACGTCTCGAAGACCCGGCCCGAGGCGCTCGGCACCGACGAGGTCAAGTGGAACTTCACCAAGTTCCTCGTCGACGGCGACGGCAACGTCGTCCGCCGTTACGAGCCGACGGTCACCCCTGAGGAGATCCGCAAGGACCTCGACGCCATCCTCGCCTAGCCGCCGCGTCGGCGGCCCGGTACCGGCCTCCGGCCGGTGGGCGGCCGTTTCGCCGCCCCGGCGCGGGCAACGCGTCGCCGGGGCGGCCAGCCCGGTCGGGCCCGGTCAGGTCCGATCGAGCTGGGCGGCGAGGTACACGATGTCCTCGGTGTTACCGCTGGCGAGGACCGCGTGTACCTCGCGGTAGGCCGCGCGGAACTCTTCGAGTACCGCGCTGACGCCCGCGGCGTCCACCGGTTCACCGATCTCGACCGCGGCATTGGCGAGACGGCGGATGCCGCGGCTGGCCCGCTGGGCGGTGAGCAGATGAAATGCGATCTCGTCCAGGCGGGCGGTGTCAGTGTCACTCATGGCGGACTTCCATTCCTTCGGTCCTTGGCAGGGGCGGGGTGCTCCGGCGGTCGGCTCCGACGGGCGGGGGGTCAACCGAGTCTGGCCTCGACCCGGTGGTCGTCGGTCGGAAGGAGCCCGGTCACCGTGGCGGTGACCTCGACCGACCGCAGGGTGGCGATGCCGCCCAGGACGGTGGCGAACGCGGTGTCGGCGGCGTCCCGGCCGGTCGCGATCCGGATCAGGCCACCCCGGGGAACCCGCCGGGTGGGATCGTGGACGTGCCATGCGCCGTCGGTCCAGGCCTCGAAGACGGCGTGGAAGTCCATCGGGGTCAGCCCGGGTGCGTAGACCGCGGTGAACCTCGCGGGTATCCCCAGCGCCCGGCAGAGGGTGACGCCCAGGTGGGCGAAGTCGCGGCACACCCCCTGCCCGGTGAGCAGGGTGTCCTCGGCGGTGTCATGGACCGTGCTGGAGCCGGCGACGTAGCCGATCCGGTGGTGGATCCAGTCCGCGATGGCATCCACCCGGGGCCGGCCCTGGGGTAGAGCGCCGAACTCGGCCACAGCGAGTCCGACGACATGGTCGGAGGGGCAGTAACGGCTCGGGCGCAGATAGGTCAGCCGTTGCAGATCGAGCGGTTCGTCGCCCGCGGCCCCGTCCGGGATCGGCGCGGCGCGGGGGCGGGGGCGGGGGCGGTCGAGATGTGCCCGGTAGGACGCCGTGAACAGGCCCCGGGGCGCCCGCAGTAGATGGATCCGCCCGCCGTGCGGCGCGGCCAGCTCGACCGGCGGGGCGAGGGCGGTTCCCCCCGTCGCCAGGTCCAGGCGTTCCTCGTGCGTGCGGCCTCCGCGTTCGGCGGCGGCGATCTGCAACGCGATGTCGGCGGGTTCCTGGACGTCGAAGGCCAGGTCACAGGTGACCACGCGGCCCGGGTCGTCGTCACCGGCCGGCCTGGGCGTCTCCCGGCCGGCCGAGGCGGTGGTGTCGTTCGTCATGCCCACGGTCAGGGCGACGCCGAGGGCGCCGGAGACGATTCCGGCACCGCGGCGCCGGTCGATCCGCCGTGGTCCGTCGCGGTCTCGGCGCCGGCCTGCCGCAGGACCTCGCCGGGCGAGCCGGTCAACCCGCCGGCCGCGGCCGATCGGAGCACCGCCGGGGCCGCTTCGGGCGCGGCCCCGGGCGGGATCACGAGCAGCCGGAGCGAGGACCGGCCTCCGTTGCTGCCGCCGCCCGCGGTGACCACCCGCGGGTCGAGGGTTCGAAACCAGTTCACCCGTGCCCGGGGCAGCCCGGGCCCCTCAGCCAGGCCGGGTATCGCCGTCCAGGCGTCGCCGTTCACCGAGACCCGGCGGATGTTCTCGTCGGCGGTCGCCAGCGCGGTGAGAAGGCCGGACAGCTCATCGGCCAGCCGCATCGTCCGAGGCCACCAACCGCCGTCGAACGATCCCTGGCCGCGGGCCGGGGACAACGACAGACGGGGCGCGCCTGCGCCGCCCGGCTCGGGGGCCGGTGCGGCCAGACGACGGTCGACATCCGGGGTACGCCGTCCGCCCGACGCGGGTGAACGGGCCAAGGCGCGTGCCCTGTCCGTGACCGCCAGGGGGGATGCGGTCGGAGCGCCACCGTCGTCGTCGAACCGGGCGAAATCGGCACGATCGGCAGGAAGGACCTTCAGGCTCGTCGTCATGACGGCCGCCTAACTCCGATGACGATGACCACCGGATGGCTGCGACCGGTAGCTGGGTCGGCCTTCTGGTCGACGCTCGCGATACACCCGATCAGCGACCATGCTACGCCCGATCGCCACACTGACTACCGGCTCGCCTCCGGCAGCACCGACGGCGTGCCGGGGCGGCCGCTGCCGGGCCCGTGGCCGGCGATCTCGGCCAGCGCGACGGCGAGCCGCCGGGACAGCTCGCGTACCGACAGCGGCACGCTCGGCGCGTGCCAGACCCGACCCCAGGCGCGCTCGTCCCGGCTGATCGCGACCAGGGCGCGGGCGACGTCGCCGACGTAGGCCCAGCTGTGCGCGGCGTCCGGATCACCCTCGCCGGGCGGGCGCACCCGCGGCAGCCCTTCGGACGCCAGATGTCCGGAGGTTCCCGCCATGATCAGGTCGGGTCGCGGTTCGACGGTGATGATGGCAACCATGCCCGCGGTCGCCACCACCCCCATCCGGCCCACCGCACCCGTCCCACCCGGCGCTCGCCGGCCGGCGGATCGCCTCGATCTGCACCGGCGCGTTCGTCCTGGCCCAGGCCGGCCTGCTCGACGGCCGGCAGGCGACCACGTACTGGGTGCAGGCCGGGGCGTTGAGCAGCCGCTTCCCCGCCGTCGACGTCCGCGCGGACGTGCTGTTCGTCGAGGACGGCCAGATCGTGACCTCGGCCGGGCTCGCCGCGGGCATCGACCTGTGCCTACACCTGGTGCGCAGCGACTACGGCAGCGCGGTCGCGAACGCGGCGGCCCGCCTCGCGGTGGCGGCCCCCGTGCGCGCCGGCGACCAGACCCAGCTCGTCCCGACCCCGCTGCCCGGCCCGGATGGCGCCGGTCTGGCCCGCACCCGGGACTGGGCGCTGGCGCGTCTCGACGAGCCACTCACCCTCGCCGACCTCGCCGCGCACGCGCACGTCAGCGAGCGGACGCTCGGGCGGCGCTTCCGGGCGCAGACGGGCCTCAGCCCGCTGCAGTGGCTGCTGCACCAGCGCGTCGAGCGGGCTCGCGAGCTGCTGGAGACCACCGACCTGCCGATGGATCACGTCGCCCGGCGCAGCGGGCTGGGCTCGGCCGACTCGCTGCGCCAGCACCTGCTGCGCCGCACCGGGCTCACCCCGACGGCCTACCGCACCGCCTTCGCCCGCCCAGGCGGCGCGGCCTGAGCCGCCCGTGCCGGGGCCGCGGGGGTTCCCGTGCGCGCGCTGGGAAGCCCGGGTCGCCCGCGGCATGGCGCGGGGACGGCACCGGGTCAGCGGGGCAGGCCCAGCGGGACGATGCGGGCCGGGGCCGCGGCCACCGCACGGTCCCCGACCCGCACCGCGATGACGAGGACGACCGCGCCGGCGACCGAGAGCAGCGTCCGGACGTGGTTCCACACCGTCCAGTCGCTCGCGTACCGCAGCCAGGATCCGGCCGCGCCGGCGGCGGCCGGGTCCACCCGGGCGAGGGTGTCGTTGTGCGGCACGTGGTAGGCGATCGTCATTAGCACCCCGAGCAGGTAGAGCACGGCTCCGGCGAGGCGGTACCAGGCGCCCGGCCCGTGCGGGTCACGCACCGACATCACGCCGAGCATGACGCAGGCGGCGGCCGTGCCGAACATGACCAGCATGAAGGCGGCCGTCGGGGCCTGCCGGTTGACGCTCTGCATCGCGGCGAGCCCCTGGTCCGGCGGCAGCCGGCGCAGCGCCGTCATGACGAAGGCGGAGAAGGCGAAGAACACCCCGCCCACGACCGCCGCCCCGACGGCGGTGATCAGCGTGAGCGTGGGCAGAACCCTGGAGGTCATGGGCCGTCCTGTTCAACGGGAAGCTGTCGTGATCCAGTGAAATGCGCGCGATCGGGACGAGCCATGGCCCCGACGCTCATCTGCATACGCGAGCGTCCATCCAGCCCGGCGAGCGTCGGCCGCCGTTACGATCTCCGGCATGGACGCGCTCGCCGGGCTGCTGGACGGCCCACGGGCGCGGGGGGCCTTCCTGCTGCGCACGACGATGAATCCGCCCTGGTCGATGCGCATCCAGGACGAGGCCCCGCTGGCCATCGTCGCGGTCGTGCGCGGCCATGCCTGGGTGATCCCCGACGACCGGCCCGCGGTGCGCCTGGCCGCCGGGGACGTCATCGTCATCCGCGGGCCCGACCCGTACCTTGTGGCCGACGATCCGGCGACCCCGGCGCAGATCGTCATCCATCCCGGCCAGATCTGCACCACCCCGGCCGGGAAGAGCCTGGACCTGTCGATGGACCTCGGGACGCGGGCCTGGGGGAACAGCCGTGGCGGCGCGGCCGAGCTGGTGACCGGCGTCTACCAGTTGCGCACCGAGGTCAGCCGCCGGCTGCTGACCGCGCTGCCGGCGCTCGCCGTGGTCCGGGCCGGTGACTGGGATTCCCCGCTCGTCGACCTGCTCGCCCGCGAGATCGGCCGGGACGATCCCGGCCAGGAGATCGTCCTGGACCGGCTGCTCGACCTGCTCGTCGTCGCGGTCGTGCGCACCTGGTTCGCCCAGGCGGAGGCGGACGTCCCGGCGTGGTGGCGAGCGAACGACGACCCGGTCGTGGGCCGGGCGCTGCGCCTGTTGCATCACACGCCCCAACACCCGTGGACGGTCGCGGAACTCGCCGCGGCCTGCGGGGCCTCCCGGGCAACCTTCGCCCGCCGGTTCACCGACCTGGTCGGCGAGCCTCCGATCGCCTACCTCACCGGCTGGCGCCTGGCGCTGGCCGCCGACCTGCTGCGCGAACCGGACGCCTCCGTCGGATCGGTGGCCCGCCGCGTCGGCTACGGCAGCCCGTTCGCGCTGAGCACCGCCTTTCGCCGCCATTACGGCGTCAGCCCCCGCGAGCACCGCGCCCGGTGACGCGGCCGGGCGGTGACACCACCGTGATGGCGTGCCCTCGGATCAGCCGGGCCGGCGTGGCGGCGAGCGGGGGAGTCCATGCCCCGACCGTTAGGGTTGTTGTCAAGGGTTCGACGTCGGGATGTGGTGGGACTGTGGTTGATCGCCGGGACTGGATGACCAAGGCCGCGGACGAAGCGATCGAGCGGGCGCAGCGGCGCCCGGGCAACGGGAAGGTCGTCTGCGCGTCCGGGATCAGCCCGTCGGGGCCCATTCACCTCGGCAACCTGCGGGAGATCCTCGTCCCGCACCTCGTCGCCGAGGAAATCCGCTCCCGTGGGGTGCCCTGCGAGCACATCCTGTCCTGGGACGACTACGACCGGCTGCGCAAGGTGCCCGCCGGGGTGCCCGCCGACTTCGCCGAGCATGTCGGCCGGCCGCTGACCGCCGTTCCTGACCCGTGGGGCGAGTTCCCGAGCTGGGCGGAGCGGTTCAAGGCGCCGTTCCGGGACGCGCTGCGCCGCCTCGGCATCGAGGTCCGCGAGATCAGCCAGACCGAGATGTACCGCTCGGGCGCCTACGTCGACGGCATCTCCCGGGCGATCGCCGCCGCCCCCGCCATCGACGGCATCCTCGGCCGCTATCGCACGCTCCAACCGTCGCCCGCTGCCGCTGCCCCGGCGGGGGACCCCGCGCCGGCCGACGTCGACGTCGCCGCGGACGAGGGCGCCGCCGACGACGAGGGTTCGGCTTCGGCGGGGGCCTACTTTCCGTTCCGGCCCTACTGTGACGTCTGCGGCCGGGACACGACGGCGGTGTCGGCCTTCGACCCGGCTGCCGGTCAGGGCGACTACTCCTGCTCCGCCTGCGCCAACCGGGGCCGGTTCGACGTGCGGGGGCCGGCGACCGGAAAGCTGGTGTGGAAGGTCGACTGGCCGATGCGCTGGGCGTTCGAGAACGTCGCCTTCGAGGCCGGCGGGGTGGACCACTCCTCGCCGGGGTCGAGCTTCACCGTCGGCGGTCAGATCGTCCGGGAGGTGTTCGGCGGCGAGCCGCCGGTGTACCTGCCGTACTCCTTCGTCGGGGTCCGCGGGCGGGCGAAGCTCTCCGGGTCCGCCGGCGGCGCCCCCACCCCCGCCGACGCCCTGCAGATCCTGGAACCGGCGATCGTTCGCTGGCTCTACGCCCGGCGCCGCCCGAACCAGGCCATCACCGTCGACTTCGGGCCGGAGGTGCTGCGCGTCTATGACGAGTGGGACGCGCTGAACCGCCGGGTCGACGACGGCGCGGCCGAGCCCGCGGAGGCGACCGTGGCGGCGCGTTCGCGGGGCACCGCCGGGCACGGCCCGGTCGACGCGCCGCGCACCGTGTTCCCCTTCCGGCTGCTGTCGTCGATCTGCGACATCACCGCCGACGACCCGACCCAGATCCTGCGGATCCTGCGCCAGGCCCGCGGCACCGATGCGCCCGGCGGGAGCGGAGCCGACGGCACGCCGGGTGCGTCGTTCACGCTCGACGACCTCCAGCCGCGGCTGGACTGCGCCCGGGTCTGGACCCGCGAGCACGTGCCCGCCGAGCAGCGCACCATCGTGCGGACCGAGCCGGACCGGGCGACGCTGGCGGCGCTGAGCGCCGACGAGACGAAGGCCATCGCCATCCTCGTCGACGGTCTCGAGGAGGACTGGTCGCTGAACGGGCTCACCGCGCTGACCTACGCCGTGCCGAAGCTGCTGCGCGGGCTGCCCGCCGACGCGCCGGCCACCACCGAGCTCAAGCAGGCCCAGCGCGCGTTCTTCGTCCTGGTCTACCGCCTGCTGGTCGGCCGCGACACCGGCCCGCGCCTGCCCACCCTGCTGCTCGCGGTCGGCCCCGAGCGGATCAGGTCACTGCTCACCGGCGCCTAGACGCAATCTCACGACACTGCTCGGCCCCGCCGACGAAACCGCCAACGACCAGCTCAAAACCCACCTGCGCGGACCCGGCCGGGTACTGCGCTCCCGGCTGCCTGACCTCGCCCACAAGGAAATCTGGGCGTGGCTGCTCGTGCACCACGCCCTGGCGGTCTGGTCGCCCGCGCCGCCGAAGCCGCCGACATCGACCCCGACCGGGTCAGCTACACCCGCCCCGTCCGCCTGGCCCGCCGCACCGCCACCGGTACGGCGGACATTCCCCCCTGAGGACTGGCACGCCGCGCTGCCCGCCATCCACGCCGAACTCACCGCCCGGCTCGTCCCACCCCGCCGTCACCGCACCTGTCCACGGGCGATCAAACGCGGCCGCCGCAACGCTTACCACGTCAAGAGACCCGGCCCGCCTCCGTTTGCCACCCGGGCCCGCCACAGTCCGCCTCTACCCACTGAACCCCCGAACAGCATGATCAAAATATGCTAAACGGCATTGGGTTATGATGGCGCTTATCACGTCTGCATGGCCGGGATCACCGTGGAGGGCACCTGGCCGGGGACGGTGCGTCCGGTCGTCGTATTAGGGTTGCCGCGAGCCTTCTTCGGCAGACACCTCGAAAACCTTGATTACCCCGACCAGTCCGGGCTCGCTATGCTGTCCGGTTCCCTGGCTGAACGGTTTTACCAGGCGCTGCTCTACCAGGCGCTGCGCGGAAGGATGTCGCCCGGTTGCCGCCCAAGGATGTGTCGCGATGGCTGGTCGATCTGTTGCTCCGCAACCTGGCGCAGGTGCGCCGGTGCGTCCCGGAGGCACTTGTCGTGTTCGCGACACCGGTCGGCGGTGGGCATTTACCCAGCTCAGCGGCCCGTCAGAGCGAAGCGTGAATGGATGCTACGTAGAATGGTGACATTGACCGATCGTGCTGCTATGCTCAGCATATTGAGTGGCCATCCTGCTGTGCTCGTCTTAAGGATACTTTGTATCTACGGGAACTACTAGGTCATGGGAGGATTGAGGTGGCGGTTGGCGATTATCTTTCCCCCTCTTTCTTTCTGGATGCAAATCGAGAATCCATACTCGACGAGCTCCAGATCAGACTGCATAGCAGTGGAAGCAGGATACTGGACGATCCGACCACGGCCGGTGCATTCATTGAGAGAGCATCACGTGCGCTGACCGAGACCATAGAAGATCTGCGCCGTGCCGCCAACACCCCACCGATCCCACATCCTCGGCTGCGCACCAGCGAAGCGATCGTCGTGAGCGTACCCGAACTGATCACCGCCGCCAACCTGCTTTTCGACGTGACACTAGACGCGGTCGCCGTGGAACTGTCCGGGACGTCGGAGGGGGCCCGCTTGATGGCCGATGTTGCCAGGGCTCTCCAACGCAGTCTGCTGACCATGGTCCGAGAAGGAGCCCTCGCCAACCGGAGCCTCCTACTTCAAGAGGTCTACATGGCGCAGATGGTGGAACGGCGACGGATCTCCCGTGAACTCCACGATTCCATCGGCCACAGCGTCAGCATCGCGAATCATAGTCTGGATCTCTACCGCACTTATCTCGACAGGGAACCGATCAAAGCCGCAGAGAAGATCAAGAACGCACACGACGCGATCCGGTGTGCCATGGCCGGCATTCGGGGTACCACCAGAGGCCTGCGGGCCGAAGCAGCCGTCGAACAACTCGAGTCGACGCTCCGCTCCTATATCGAGGAGGTGTGCCCCGACGACGTCGATGTTAGAATTTCGGTTCGGGGTGACGAGGAGAAGATGCCGGGCTATGTGTTAAACGAGATATTTCTCGTCATTCGCGAAGCGCTGAAAAATTCTTTCAAGCACGCCCGGGCAAGACTGATCCGAGTCGACGTGGTCATCAATGACAAACTGCTCGAAGCCTCCGTCGTCGATGACGGAATCGGGTTCGAGATATCGACACTCGATAGCCCTGGAGGTATCGAGTCCCTCCGTGAGCGGGTTGCGCTCCTCGGCGGCGACACCATTATTCGTAGTTACCCCCAGAAGGGTACTACGGTGACGATCTCCGTTCCCGTCCCCGGGGTCTCCGGTGCAGACCTTGGCCGATAGACCGTTCTCCATCGTCGTGGCCGACGATCACGTGCTCTTCCGTGACGGCCTGTGCGAGCTTCTCAATGTCGACGACCTCGTCGTGACCGGCGCCGTGGGCTCGGCCTACGAACTCTTCACGCTGATCCGCCGGAACCCCCCGGACCTCGTTCTGCTCGACGTTGAGATACCCGGCGAAGACGTCATAGCCACCGTCGAGAAGCTGGCCGCAGACTTCCCCAAAGTGAGAATCCTGATCCTCAGCATGTATGACGACCCGCGAGTGGTGTGGCGGCTGCTGTCCCTGGGAGTCCACGGTTACCTGCTGAAGACCGTCAGTAGAGTCGACCTGCTCTCGGCGGTGCGCGCAGTCCGCGACGACGACGCGCGGATCATCCTGTCGATCTCGCGGGAGAGCCTCTCCACGATGCCCACGAGACCGTCCGGGCGGCTCTCAGCGCGCGAGCAGGAGATCATCGTCCTGGTATCGCAAGCCATGAGCAACGCCCAGATAGCCCGGCGCCTCGCGATCACCGAGGGGACCGTCAAACGGCATCTGCGTAACATCTACAGGAAACTGGGGGCGGTCTCGCGTATCGATGCCGTCAACAAGGCCGGCGGGACGTAAGTTTCCGCAACAGCTCTGCGCGCCACCGCGGCGTGAGCCCGACAAGAATAAACATGAATTCTTGCCGGGCTCACGCGGTCGCTAGCCTAGAGTTGGCGCAGTTGTGGGACGATCTCATCGCGCACGTGTTCTTGGACGGTCTGCATCGGCACTCGTCGAGCTTCGAGTACCACGGTTCCGTGTGGGGCCGCGTGCCGCTTGACGGGCGGGCGTGACGCGAACTCCACCCCGCTGCCCACCAGCACCGCGGCGAACTGCCCGGTGTCGAGTAGCGCGAAGGCCTCCTCGTCCCGAGTCACGCCGATAGCCTGAAACCCGTTCTCTGTGATGATCGCGATCGATGCGTCAACCAGATGACGCTCGCGACCGAGAACCAGTACATTCGTCACTTTCGGTACACCTCTTCCGGGTCTTCTTGGCGGCCTACGTTGTCACCGGATTGGGTTCGGAATCTATCAGGGGGTTCGCCATCCGTGCGTGCTTGGGCAGCGCCAGGAAGCCGAGACTCACGATGACAAGGATCCCGCTGATGAGGAGCAACACGCCACTGAACGCGTAGGAGAAGTTCTTCGCATTGGCGCGGGCGGCGGCGTCGGTGAACGCGGCGGCCGTGCGCCCGTCCGCTCCAGTCGTGCTGCAGCTCGCCGGGACAACGGTCGGATCGATGGACGAAGATCGTTTCTGCACGCAGGTGCGGAAGCTCGCGAGGGTCTCGTCCTGCGCCTGTGTAGAGACACCGACAGCATTCAGTTCAGCCCGCAAGCCAGGCGCCACCGCATCGGTGCCGCGGCTGGAACTGTGGCCGAGCAGTGTGAAGAACACGACACCGACAAGCGCCACGCCGAGGGCTAGGCCGAGCTGCTGAACGGTGTTGAGCAGGCCCGAAGCGTTGCCAGCTTCGCGGCCGCGGACCTGGCCGAGGAGTAGATCCAGGGTGGGCGCGACGACCATTCCCCAGCCGATCCCGGACACCACGTGCACGGGGATGATCTGCCAAGAGCTGAGGCTGGGACCATAATGCCATGCCAGCCAGGCGAATGCCAGGAAGCCCGCGGCGTTGAGAAGCGCACCGACTACCAGGACGGTGCGGCCGAACTTCGGGACGAGTTTGTTGGGCGCATTGCCAGCGCCAATCCCGACGCCGATGGCGAAGGTTGCGGCGGTCAGGCCGGCGTGCAGCGGAGTCCAGCCGAGACCTTCCTGTAGGAAAAGTGTCCATACGAAGAAGAACCCACCTACTGCGATCCAGAACAGCCACCACATGCCCATGCCGACGGAGAACGGGCGGGAGCGGAACACATCGAATTCGACCAGCGCGGAACCCACGGTGGCGATCCGGCGCCGTTCGAAAGCGATGAACACTCCGAGCAGCACGGCCGCGCCGGCCACCATCGCGAAGATCCACGCGGGCCACCCCAGACGACGGCCTTCGGTGAGCGGGTACACCAGCAGCGTCACCGCGGCAAGTGCGAGCAGCATCCCGATCACGTCGAGCTTCGGTTTCTGGGGCGAGCGGGATTCGCGGATGAGGAACGCTCCGGCGATCAGCGCGGCAATGCCGATGGGGACATTGACGAGGAAGATCGGGCGCCACTGCCAGCCGAACAGGTTCCACTGCACGATCACGCCGCCCAGCGCCAGCCCGAACACGGCCGAGGAGCCGGTCACCCCGCCGAAAATGGCCACGGCCTTCGCGCGTTCGTTCTGGGGAAAAGTCACGCGGAGGATTGCGAGGATCTGGGGCACCATCAGGCCGGCCGCCGCGCCTTGCGCGAACCGGGCGGTGATGAGCATGCCAGGGTTGACCGATACCCCGCAGAACAAGGAGGCGATCGTGAACCCGGCCATGCCGATGGCGAACACACGCTTTCGTCCATAGATGTCGCCGAGCCGTCCGCTCAGGATCAGCAATGCGGCGAAGGACAGCACATAGGCTGCCACGACCCACTCGATCTGGGCGTATTCGGCGTGGAGGTCGCGTTGGATGCTCGGCACGGCGACGTTGACGATGGTCGAGTCGACCAAGTCGATGAACCCGGCCACCAGGACGATCCCGAAGGCGAGCCAGCGTCGCGGGTCCGGGAGGGTGTCGTCTCCCACCTCTCCCACGTCTCCCACGTCTCGCGGCGGCGCGGCCGGTGAAGAGATCTCATGAGCCATGCCGACTAGTATGCATCTAGGATGACTATCACGCAAGGTGATAATCCAGATCGGGTACCATGAGGGCATGGGATCGCAGCCTCTGTTCGAGCACCCCGCCTGCCTCATCACCCAGCTGGATGTCCACGTGCAGGAGCAGCTCATCGCGCAACTGGCGCCGCTGGGCATCCACCCACGCCATTTCGGTGTGCTCAGCCTGCTCATCGAGCAGGATGGCCTCAGCCAGCACCAGCTGAGCGCGCCGCTGAGCGTCCACCGCAACGTCATGGTCGGCCTGGTCGACGACATGGAGCGGCGTGGCCTCGTGGACCGCCAGCCGCACCCCACCGACCGCCGTGCCCACGCCGTGCGCCTGCTGCCAGCCGGTCGCCAGCTGCATGCTGAAGCCGAAGCCTTGGTGAGCGAGTTCGAAGCCAAGCTGCTCGGCGGGTTGGATGCGGCCGAGGCGAGGGCGTTCACCTCGCTGCTGATGCGCGTCTGCGAAAACGCCGGCCTTTACCACGACATTCACCCTGGCCTGAGGGCCAGCTCCGGCGAATCGCTGTCCGTCTGATCTGACCGGCGCGCAGTGGGCGCTGGTCGAGCGCTGCTGTCGACACCGTCGGCCGTCGGGAGAAGCACGACCGCCGGGACCTGGTCGACGCGATCCTCTAGCCTCGATCTTTCGCCTGGTGGCTGGGTCGGTTTGCAGGGTCGAAGCCGCGGCAGGCGATCGCCAGGCCGGACGGGCGGTGGCCGCGGGGGTCCCGTTCTCCTGGGTGACCGCGGAGGAGACCTACGGGCAGGCCAGGTACCTGCTGGTCTGGCGCGAAAAGCACGGCCTGCCCTATATATGTTGGCCACGAAGCGCAACGATGAGCTGGTCATCACGACCATGGGCCGGGCCAGAGCGGACGAGGTGGTCGCCGCGCTGGCCGCCCAGCGGGGTGCCGGATCTCGGCCCTTCGTCCAGGCCTGGTCATGCTGGCGGCGATGCCGCCAACACCAGGCCCGATGTTGCCACCACCGGCGACGTCGACCCTCACAAGGGCCGTTGCAGTACCGAGTCAGGGCATGTTGAAGTGGTGGGTGCCACCTCGCCTTGTCGGCGGACACGGCCCGGGTGGCGTCAGGGACGGTCGGCGAGGCGATCCGCGACCCAGTCCGCAGCTTCCAGAGTGTAGGCGTTGATGACGTTCAGGCTGGTGTGCGCCTCGCGCGGGTGCACTTCAAGTCGGTGCCGCGATCCCCACGCTTGATCGAGATCGGCCAGTGCCTCGACCGGAAAGATATCGTCGAGAGCGCCGTGAATGCTCAAGATCTCTGTCGCCGGCGCGGGACCCGGTTCCAACGCGAGCTCATCGAAGCGGGGCTGAAGATCCACCTCGCTGTCCACCTGGAAGGCGAACCGGAAGTTGTCCTTCAGTCGACGTGGGAGACCGTTGAACTTCCCGATGCTCGGACCTCCGCCGAAATTGATGACGCATCGGAATGAGCCCCCCAGAGCGCGCGCGACCCGAAGCGCGAGATAACCTCCGAAACTGATCCCGACGAAACCCAGACGGTCGACGGCGATTCCAGGCTCGGCACCCAGCTGCTCCACGAGGTCGGCGACCACCTCTTCCATCGTGATCCGCAGCGGCGTCTGCCCGAGTTGGATCCCCTGGCCGGGGCCCTCGAACAGGACCGCGACGATGCCGCGGTCGAGGTACGCCTCGGCCAGCGCCATCATTTCGACCTCCGTCGCCGAGTCCATGCCGTTGGAGAGCACCACTGCCGGCAGCGGTCGCCGAGCATCGCGCATGGCCGGCGTGGTCAGCAGCCAGTACGGCACCTCGGGACGGTCTGGGCTCGCGGGCAAGCGCCGCTGGGCGACACGGAGATCAGTGCCGTCGAGACTACGCATGAAGCACTCCCGGATCCGCTGCCTCAGCCGGTGCTTCAGATCCGCGTCATCGAAGTACTGGAACTCCGCCCAGTGATAGCATGCCGCCGCACTCCGCATCGCGCGCGACCGACCCGCCGCCGTACTCGAGCGTTCGGCGAGCTCCACGTAGCCGTCGGCCTGCACCGTCCACCGCTCGCGCCAGACGTTCCAGAAGGGCGCCGATCCCAGATCCAGGTCATCGGCCGGGAATCCGTCCAGCGCCGCCGCGATATCACCCCAGTGCACCTGTGGGGCGTAACGCCCGTTGAGGAAGAGCAACCTCGGAAACAAGTAACCGAGTGCGCTATAGACGTATTCGGGGACCCGCAGCCGGCTCACGGCGTCAGTCACGGCCGTCACCAGTCAGCTCGACCACTGCGGCGTGATCGATCCCCTTGGCTACCTCGCCTCGCATGATCTTGCCGTTCGCGCTCCTGGGGAATGGGCTCGCCGTCGCGTAAACGAAGTCGGGCCACTTCTCCCGGGCCAGGCTGCGCTCGAGTTCGCCGGCCACGGTGCTCCGTACCGTATCGGGACTTTGCGCGCCGATGGGCCCGCACAGGCACGCCACCGGGCGCTCGTGGGGCATCCTGGATCCAGGCAGGCCGACCAGAACCACTTCATCGACCCCCTGCATGCCACCCAGCACCGCCTCTATCTCCTCGGGGTAGATGCGATGGCCGTTCTCACTCAACAGCACCCCCGAGCTGCGTCCCTTCAGAACGAGGTCGCCCTCAGGGCTCCACTCCGCCAGATCGCCGGTGCGCAGCCACTCCCCGGGCGGCTGGATCGTGCCGTCGGCGACATCCACGTAGCCTTCCATCACCGCGGCACCGCGGACCAGGATCTCGCCGACACCGTCCGGGTGGCCGGCTACCGGGACGAGCCGCACCTCGAGGGTGTCGTCGGGGCGACCGATGCAGTAGATATGCTTCGCATAACGGCGGTCCGTGTGCCCCGCTTCATCCAGGAAGCAGAACGGCCCATAGGTTTCGGTGAGGCCGTATCCCTGGATCCAGTCGCACGGAATAAGCTCCCGGCCCTGCTCCAACACCGCGTGGGGAACGGCCGCTCCGCCGTACGACACCACGCGGAGGCACGAGAGATCGTGGCCGCCGGTGGCGACCGCGGCCACGAACTGCTTGAGCGCTACCGGCCGCAGCGCAAGGTGGGTAGCCCGATGGGCCGCCACCTGGGCATGCCAGTGCGCCGGATTCGGATCTTCGGGGAACACGACCGTGGCATCGTGCAGCAGTGCCCCGAACGAGTTGATGACACCCGTGGTGTTGTTCATCAGACCCGTCATGAATATGCGCGCGTCCGGGCTGTATCCCATCATCCGCGTGACGCTGGCCATCCTCGCGCAGATATGCGCCTCGCTGATGCTGATGGCCTTCGGCCTGCCTGTGGTCCCGCTCGTGAACAGGACGAGGAAGTTGACGATGGGAGCAGGGTAGTCGATCTCAACTTCGCGGTCCGGGCTGTCGCCCGGCGGGAATGGTAGCTCGACGACGCTGGGGCAGCGATCGCGCAGGACGTCGAGGCCCGAACGGTCGCGCTTCTGGTGGATGACGACATCAGGCCGCGCATTCTCCGCAATGGACAACCATTCCGGCAGAGCCGCCGCCTGCAGGCCATACGGCATCATCAGATGAAGACCTAGCGCGCTCGCCGCCGCAAGAAAGAATACAGCCTCCGGGCCGTGATCGAGCAGCGCCAGCACCCGGTCTCCCTGACCGAGCCCGTTGCTCCGCAAATCCATCAGGCATCGTGCCACCTCGTTGCGGACCTGCCGTCGAGTGAAGACGCGAGTACCCGCAACCATGCACGGGCTCTCGGTATCGGCGCCCTGCGCCAGGACGATGCTGACCAGCTTTCCTGGCTCGGTCATGCCCGATGCACCGCCGACGAGGCGAATCTGCCAGCCGCTTCCATGGTGGCGCGGCTGTTGGCACCGAGCGCATCGCGCACGTACGCACCCGCTTGATCCAGCGTCGTCCCGGGACCGAGGACACGCTCCACGGCGGCGGGAGCCACGGCCACCATGTGTCGCGAGGTGATCGCCACATCGGCGTCGACCTGCTCGAACTCCCAGATTCCGCTGTGTCCTGAAAGCAGGGCAGGCAGCACCGTCTGCTTGTAGGCGATCTGCCGGAGCGGGAAGCACAGCCGGACCGAGGAGGTGGTGTGCGCGCTGCCGTCCGAGGTGATCGTCTCCATCTCCATCTCCTGCACACTGCCGGGCTGCTCGTGCAGGCTTACCCGCAGCACATGCGGGAGGCGCTCCGGCCAGAGGTCCGATCGGTAGATGAAGTCGTATGCCTCGCCCAGCGCGACTCTAGGCAGCTCAATGCGATCACTGAAGCCGAATACGAACTGGTCCGGCGGGTGCCCGAGTGCAGCGACCTCTCCGAGAGCAGCGAGCTCCTGAATGCTGTTGCGGTCAACCGCCTCGGCGATCCAGTCCAAGGCCGCGGGTTCCTGCGCGACTGCCGAGAAGCTGTGTGCCAGGACGATACGCGTCCGGCCATCGCCGGCGGGGAGGAACGACCATTCTCCGGACATCGCGGCTATCGGCGCCGCACTGCGTTCCTGCTGGAAGGCGATCCGGAGGCCGGACGAATCGAGCAGCCGGCGCGAGGTCCACGACTTCACCTCGCCGTTCGTGTGGGCCCAGATTTCGATTCGCTCGTTGTCGCCGACCATTTCGAGCTGGCGGGCGTGGATGCACGGACCGAGGATTACCGGCCACCGACTGACGTCAGCGACCAGCGCATACAGCCGGTCCGCCGGGGCCTCTACCACCCTGCTGTGTTCCATTCGGCGGGTAAGTGTGCTCATGACTGCGTCGCAGCCTGTGCCGCCTGGACGATCGCGGCCAGTTCGCGGGGTGTCTTGGCCGCGATGAGAGGCTCGTCGGGAATCCGCACACCATAGTCGCGTTCGATCGTCGCGGCAGACTCCAGGAGCGCCAGCGACTCGTACCCGAGGTCGTCGAAACTGGTGTCGGCGAAGTCGTTCTCCGCGACCTCGACCTCGGGAGCGCCGGCGCTGGCAATCAGAATAAGGCGTATCTCGTCGATGGTGATGTTCATCGTGTCTCCTGGGAGAGGTTGGTCACGGTGGCAATGGTCCGCTGCTCAGTGCGAGTGCTCCCAGGCGCGGACAACTACTGCCGAATTGAATCCCCACAGCCCTCGGGCCAGCACGAGTGCGGTGCGGACATCACGATCTCGGGGCGTCCCGTAGACCACGTCGACGCCGTACTCGTCGGGGACCTCGCTGGTTCCGGCGACCGGCGGGATCACACCATCCCTGATGGACAGCAGAGCGCTCGCCACGTCGAGTGGCCCACCGCCGGAATAGGTCCGACCGGACGCTGCCTTCGGAGCTGTCACCGGCACACCACGCGGGCCGAAGACCTCCCGGATTGCGGCCGCCTCCGCCCGGTCCAACTCGGGGATCCCGACGGCGTCGGCGAAGATGACGTCGACCGCATCGGGGCCTATCCGGGCATCGGTTAAAGCGGATTCGATGGCTCGACGCAGCGCCGGGGGCCTGCCCAGCCCAGGCGCGGGGTCGAAGGCGCTGGCGTATCCGGCGATCTCGCCGTAGATGCGCGGCGCTGCGCGGCGCTGCGCGGCCTCGGCGTCCTCGAGCACCAGCAGCGCGCCACCCTCGCCCGGGACGAAGCCGTTGGCATCCCGGTCGAAGGGCAGGTATGCGTTGGTCGGATCCTCTCGGTCGCTGAGCCGGGCACTCGCGATCTGCGATACCCAACCCCATGGGTCGAAGGCCGAGTCCACCCCTCCGGTCACCACGAGCGGCGTGCCGCGCCGCACCGTACGCCGTGCGTGCCCGATCGCGTCCAGCCCCCCCGCCTGCTCCGCCACCAGCGCGCTGCTGGGGCCTCGCATGCCGTGCCGTATCGAGATCTGGCCGGTGTTGACCGCGTAGAACCAGGCGAAGGACTCATAGACGCTCACCGCCTGCGACCCCTCGGTCCACAGTTTGCGGAATTCGCGATGGGTGAACTCGAATCCGCCGAGCGCGTTCGCAGTCACCACGCCCATTTCGTAGTCCACCAGGCTCTCCGCGTCGATCTGGGCGTCAGCCAGGGCCCAGGCGGCGGCGACCAGCGCCAGACGGGTCGACACGTCGGTCTGCCGCAGCAGCCGGGCGGACAGGTGCTCGGCTGCGTCGAAGTCCTGGATCTCCCCGGCCAGCCGCACGGGATAGCGGGTCGCATCGAAGCGTGAGATCTCGCCGATTCCGTGCCGGCCCTTGACCGTGGAGTCCCAGTACGCCTCCGTCCCCAAGCCGTTGGACGCGAGCGCGCCGATTCCGGTGATTACCGTGGCTGTCATGCCTTCTCCGACGTAGGGCGCTGCAACACCATGGCGGTCTGGAAGCCGCCGAACCCGCTGCCGACCGTCAAAACAGTGTTTACGTCCATTTCGCGCGCAGTGAGCGGCACATAGTCCAGATCGCATTCGGGGTCCGGTTCGTGCAGGTTCGCCGTCGGCGGCACGACACCGTGCTCGATCGCGAGCGCGCAGGCGGCAATCTCCACGGAGCCGATGGCACCGAGCGAATGGCCGACCATCGATTTGATCGAGCTGACCGGCGTCCGATAGGCGTGCTGGCCAAGGGCCCGCTTGAACGCCGCGGTCTCGTGCCGGTCGTTCTGCTTAGTTCCCGAGCCGTGGGCGTTGATGTAATCAATAGTGGTGTTTTCGATTCGGGCAAGGTCCAACGCCACTCGGATCGCCTCGGCCAGCTCCCTGCCGTCGGGCTTCAAGCCAGTCATGTGATAGGCATTGCAGCGCGTCGCGTACCCGCTCACCTCCGCGTAGACGCGCGCGCCACGGCGACGCGCGGACTCGAGGTTCTCCAGCACAAACATGGCCGCGCCCTCGGCGAGCACGAAACCGCTGCGAGAGCTGTCAAACGGTCTGGAGGCGGTCTCCGGCTCGTCGTTGCGCGGCGTCGTCGCCTTGATCGCATCGAAACACGCGACGACGATGGGTGTGACCGGCGTGTCGGCGGCGCCAGCGACCATCACATCCGCGGCCCCCTCCTGGATGAGCTGCCAGGCGTGCCCCACGGCATCCAGCCCCGAGGTGCAGCCATTGGAGACCATTGACACCGGCCCCTCCGCGCCGATCTTCCACGCCACCTCGGCCGGCATCACACTCGGGGCCAGGTAATCGAACATGTGCGGTGACAACCAGTTGTCCTCGACCAGCCAGTTTCTGCCCGTGTCGGACAGGACGAGGTATTCACGTTCCAGACTGGTGGCGGCGGCCACCGCGCTTCCGAGAGTGACCCCGGTCCGCGCCGGATCCAGTCCGGCGAAATCCAGCCCGCTGTCTTGCACCGCTTCCTGCGCGCACACCACGGCGAACTGGGTCGCCCGGTCCATGCGCCGGATCTCCCGCTGGCTCAAGCCCTCCCAGACCGGATCGAAGTCGGCCTCACCGGCGATCTGCGACCGATACGGGGACGGGTCGAAAAACGTGATCCGCCGCGTCGCGGTCCGCCCCTGAGTGAGCAGATCCCAGAACGCCTTGGCGCCGCGGCCACCCGGGGCACGCACGCCGATTCCGGTGATCACAACACGTCGGCTCATACCACTCAACATTCCTCTCAGACCCCGTCGTAGTCGATGAGGCGCTCTTGATTGCGAAGCTGTCCGTCCTCTCGGACCAGAACATCGTGCACCACACAGCTACGCACCATTCCCGGGTCGGCACCCGGCCGCGTGGTCAACACCAACGCATAGGCGGTGCAGCGGAGCTTCCCGTCTTGCTGCGGCTCCATGTCGACCATCGTGAACATGTGCCGACGCTGCTGCGGGTCCGCATCGAGCCGCTTGCGCAGCTCATAGAGGTCGGACAGGATCGCCGTCCGGGTCCGGGTCGGCTCCCGGCCGGGCGTGTGGCCGAAGACCGCATCTGCGGTGAAGGAATCGGCGTAGACCTCCAGCTTTCCCCCGTCCAGCGCCTGCATCTGGCGCGCGTAGTACTGGAGTACCTCTGCATACAATCCGACATCGACGCGAGCCGTGTCCATTATCTTGAACTCCTTCGCGCGGACTTTGATGTGACCAGTCTCCGGGGCCGACCAAGAGGCGCGGTCGAGGCGGCCTCAAAACAGTCCGCGGGCGTCCTGTAGCTGGCCTCGACCTGGGCGCGAGGTGGGGGAGCGACCGTGGAGGCATGACACCTCTCACACGCACTGACACGCCGCAGCGGGTGGCCTTGGTCACCGGCGCGACGAGCGGTATCGGTCACGAGATCGCCCTGACGCTCGCTCGGCAGGGACTCGCGGTATATGTGTGCGCGCGGACGGACAAGGCGCTGACCGAAACCATCAAGGCGCTTCGCGGCGACGGGCTCGACGTCGATGGCAGTACCTGCGATGTCACCTCACCCGGGCAGGTCCGCGCCCTCGTCCAGGCTGCGGTCGACCGCTACGGCCGCATCGACGTCCTTGTCAACAATGCTGGTCGTCCAGGCGGCGGTGCGACCGCCGACATCGCCGACGAGCTGTGGTTCGAGGTTATCAACACTAATCTCAACAGTGTCTTTCTGGTGACGAAGGCGGTCCTGACCATCGGCGGCATGCTGGAACGCGGAACTGGCCGCGTCATCAATATCGCCTCCACCGGCGGCAAGCAGGGAGTGATCCACGCGGCCCCATACACCGCCTCCAAACACGGCGTGGTCGGCTTTACCAAGTCGCTGGGGCTGGAACTGGCCAGGACGGAAATCACCGTGAACGCCGTGTGCCCCGGCTTCGTGGAGACGCCGATGGCCGAGCGAGTGCGCGAGCACTACGCCGGGATCTGGGAAGTCGACGAGGACGAAGCGCACAACCGCATCACCGGCCGAGTTCCCATCGGACGTTACGTGGAGCCGCACGAAGTGGCGGCCATGGTCACCTACCTCGTCGGTGACGGCGCCGCCGCCGTCACCGCGCAGGCGATGAATGTCTGCGGTGGGCTCGGCAACTACTGATCAAGCTTTCAGTAGTTGGTCGACATAGGTCCGCGCAGCGGGCTCGAACTGGAGCGCCACATGTGTCGAGATGGAGGTGACGTCCCGCCAGACGCGCTGCATAACGCCAGAGGTCGACTGTCCACGCGTGCCGGCCTGACGGATCAGTCGGTCCACGGCGGTTACCGCCAGGTCTACGGCCAGCGAACAGTCGCGCAGGTTGCGCGCCGTATCCAGGGGGCTCGTGGCGGCCCCTTGGTCGGCGACCTCCGCTGCTCGGTCGAGCAGGAGCTTCGCAGCATCCGCCTCACCCGAGGCACGCGCGAGCGCGATCTCCGCTGAGGCGCGGATGCCCTGCACGCCGGTCGTCCCCGGGAGCGGTTGCGCGTTGCCGACCTTCTCGGCGAAATATGCCGAGAAGGTCCGTGCCATCCCTAGCGCGGCGCCGACCGCGGGGGCGGCGAACATCAGTCCATTGACGGCCTGCAGAGGAACGCGATAGCAGTTCGCTACGGCGGCCACAGCATCGCGGGCTCGCCCGGCGAACAGGTCCGCCCGGTCGAATGCGCGGTGCTCCGGGATGAACACTTCGTCCAGCACAAGGGTGTTGCTCCCGGTCGCCTGCATGCCGACACTGAACCAGGTGTCCTCGATGCCGTACGCGGATCGTGGCACCGCGAACAGCTTCGCCTCGGTCGCCGCGTCGGAGTGCACCATGCCGCCCACCAGAGCCCAATCCGAATACCCGATGGCGCTGATGTAGGGCCAGCGTCCGGAAAGCAGCCATCCGCCGGCACACGCCCGCGCCGTGCCGAGCGGTGTTGCCGATCCCACGAGCACCGTGTCGGGACCCGAGGCCCAGACCTCGTTCTGTCCGTCTTCGGGTAGGAAGGCTCCAGCCATCCGAGCGATGCTGGCGATCAGCGATGCGCACCAGGAGCTCGCTGGACACTCCTCGGCGATTACGCTGACCGCGCTGATCAGCTCGGCGAAGGATCCCTCCCTCCCGCCGAGCCCGATGGGGGTGAAGTGCCGGGCAAAGCCCGCCTCCACCACGGCCGCCATGACGGAGGGGTCTACTTCGCGGCGGCGCTCCGCGGCGTCGGCACAGCGGCCCGCGATCGCGGCGACCTCGACCGCGGCAGTGGGTAGCCCGGCGGTGGACATGCGCGTCCTCCTGCTGTTCTAGGAACTGACCAGCAACTGGTGGTAGTTGTTGCGAAAGAAGGCGAGCGGCTCGTCGTCGCGTTGCACAGCCAGCTCGAGGACCTCGCCGATGATGATTACATGATCGCCGGCGTAAACCTCGCGCTCCACGCGACACTCGAGATAGGCGAGCGCCGTGCTCAGGATCGGCACACCTGTGATTCCTTCCCGAGTGTCCACCTCAACGAGCCGACGGGTATGGCGACTGGCGAAGGCCCGGCAGATGTCCTCCTGGTCCGCGGCGAGAATATTGACCGCGAACGCGCCCGTCCGCTTGAGCGCCAGTAGCTCGCTCGATTCGTTCTGTATGCAGATTAGGATCAGCGGCGGGTCCAGGGACACCGAGGTGAACGAGTTCACCGTCAAACCGGACACAGGGCTGGTCGTTCCGCTCGTCACCACCGCGACGCCCGTCGCGAAGTTTCCGCAGACGCTGCGGAACATCCGTGGGTCCACTCGCATGGAATCCGTCCGATCCATGCCCCTGGGGGCATGCGTGTTCACGCGGCACCGTCAAGAAGCCGGTCGATGAACAGCCCCTGCATTCCCTCCGAAATCTCATCCGCCTGGGCGAGGGTCAGGAGCACGTCGCCGGCGAAGAGCCCGTTGGTCTGCCAGTCGTCAGGCCTCAAGCTAACGGCATAGGGGTTCACCGGTACAGCGGGGTCCGGGCGCGGATTCAAGTTGCGAGCGGCCCTGTGGAAGATCCCGACGGCGAGCGCCTCGGCGATGCGCACGTTGCGCGCGATGGCCGAGCTGAGCTCGTCGTCGTCATAGTCGAGGACGAGCGCCGTGTGACTCTCGCGGATCGCCTTGGCCGGGACGTACGCCTGCGCGGGGCCAGGCGTCTCCACCTGCTCAAGCAGGTGCCAGTCGCGGAAGATCTGCTGCACTCGGTCGTTGATCGCGTAGAAGCGCTCGATGTCGTTGCGCACCCGCTGGAGAAACTCGTAATCCACGAACTTGTTCTTGACGAACAGCAGCACGACACCGACATGGTTCAGCATGGCGTCCCAGCAGAGCTTCGGGACCATCACCACGGGATTGCCGAATGCCGGGTAGTGGTCTTCGATCTTCGAGAGCACGAACTCGAAGGTCCGGAGGTGGAAGTCGTTGTAGTACTCGACTCGCTCGCCGATCTCCAGGCCAGCGAGATCCCGCGTGATGAGATCGGTGGTGACGGAGTTGCCGTAACCGATCATGTCGGATCCGGGGGAGTAGAACGCGTCGGCGAACGCACCCGCCTCGCCAACCAGCGTCCACCGGTCCTGGGAGTACACGCGGTCGACACCGAAGGCGAAGTCCTGCACGGTGAGGAAGTCCGCGACGCTGTCCACTCGCGAGGACACGACCTCCGCTAGTTGAGGCTCGTGCCTGCGCAGCCAGTCGAGCACATGGTCGAAGTCGCTGATCTCCGCATAGGGGTGGAGGCGCGGATCGGCGCAGATCCCGATGCTGATGTGGTCGGAACCCAGCGGGATCAGCCAGACCCAGTACCCGGGGCCCATGAGGTGGTTCGTGCTGAACTGGCGGATGCCGACCTTGCGCATCCGACCCATCCACGTGGGATTGTCCGCTCCCCACTGCTCGAGGTCGATTCCACCGGCCAGGCGGAACCACGATGCGTCGATCGTGTGCGCGACCTCGCGTCCGATGCCGAGCTTGCGCTTGATGACGCCCGCTCGACCGGCGGCGTCGACCAGCCATCGGCTGTCAATGCTGCGTTCCGCTCCCCCCTGTGTGAAGGAGATGGAATGGTTTGCCGTCGGCCGCAGTGTCACGTCCCGCACAGCGCAGCCTTGCCGCAGATCGACGCCCGCAGCGAGCACGAGGCGGGTCAGCTCGTTCTCGAAGCGGCCGCGATCTATCTGATAGTTGTCGTGCGCCGGGAAGTCGGCCGGTCCCAGCTCGATCCGGCGCGTGATATCGCCGTTGTCGCCCGCAGGCTGGAAGAATCGCAACCCGTTCTTCTTCAGATGGAACTTGTCCAGATGCTCCTTCATGCCGACGACCTCGGCGAAGTAGTGCGCGCCCGCGGGGACCGTCGACTCGCCGACCTTGAACGCGGCCTCCGGCGCCAGCCCTTCCCGCTTGTCCAACACCACGATGCTCGTCTCGGGGCGTGCCTGCTTGAGCTGGATCGCGAGCGTTAGACCCGCAAGACCGCCGCCGAGGATCACGACATCTGAACTACTCTGACCGACCATCATTCCTCCCGCTGATTGGGTAACGAAGCCAGTATGGATGGGGCACCTCGGGGCCCGCTCAAGTCCGAATTGAAGCGGGCCGCGAGCTAGATGGACTGGTCATGAATGCGGTCGTACGCTGCTGATCAAGCGTGGCACGTAGGGAGCCTCCCATGAAGTTCCACCATCGCCCGGAAAATATCATCGACCTGAACGACGTCCCCATGCCCCTCGCCGCGCAATTCGTCGCAGGCACGATAGAGATTCGGCACCAGCCGCTCGCTGTCCACGAACTCCGCGAACTCGCCGAGGTCCGCGTTCCGCGCGATATCAAGCGGAGCCAGCCCTTCGGTCAAACCAGCCCTCGCCAGATCCATCAACCAGTCGAGATAGCGTTCGGTGACATCCAGGAGTTCTGGCCCGCCGACCGCTCCGTGTCCCGGCACGATCGTCTCCGCGTCGAGTGTCCGGAGTGTGGCCACCGCACTGCGCAGCCCGGCGATCGACCCGGTCAGTATGAGTGGAGTCACTCCGGATAGCACCAGATCGCCAGTGAACAGCACGCGCTGTCGTGGTAACCAGACAATCGTGTCACAGCAGGTGTGCGCCGGCCCGAACGAGCGTAGCTGGGCGACGTGTTCCCCGAGGTGGAGCGTCATGCTGTCTGCAAAGGTGACGTCCGGCGGAATCAGTTCGACGCCCCCCCAGTCCACATCGGGCCACAGCCCCATGAGGTGCAGACCTACCTCGATGACCTCCGCCCTGGTCTGTTCGTTACCCACCACGGCGGCCTCGGGGAACACAAAGTTTCCGAACGTGTGGTCGCCATGCGCATGGGTGTTGACGATAATCCTGGGCGAGATCTGCGCGACGTCCCCGACCAGGTCACGCAGCCGCCTAGCTCGAGTTTCGGTCGCAGCGGTGTCGACGAGAACGGTCGTGTCTTTTTCGACGATCACTCCAGCGTTGTTGAGGCACCATCCACCGTCGGGTTGCAGGAAGGCGTGAACCCCGTCGGCTACCTCTTCGAGTCTCGGTGCGCCAGTGAAGGCCTCCATGTCGACCACTCTCACACCGAGCACTCGATAATCGCTCAAAGCCTCGCCGAGTCAGCCCTGGAATCGCAGACTCCAGACGGGCCAGCCCCTCGCCGTAGCCATGCACAGGCGCCATCACACCCCCGCGCCCGGATCCGCTGATCTGCCCTGGACACAGCCTCGATGACCAGCGGCGAACCCGGAAAAACCATGCCCACAAGCGGATCGTGTTGTCAGCGGCAGGCGTAGGGTGTAAGTGTTTAGTCCGCAGGTGGTGGGGCCGAACAGTGCTCCAGGAGAGGGCAGATGCGGCAGGACACCGGCATCCCAGGAGTACGGGCAAGTCTTTGCGTGTGCGCTGGCCCCTGCGTGCCCGCGGTGCCGTTGAAGACCTCCCGGTCAACAGCTCCGTATGCCGAGGAGGGATCTGCGGGCAGCCATCATGATGCTGTTCACCGACGATGCCCCGGCAGGGCTCTCCCATCGACGGCCGTCATGTTGATGTGCGAGGATCGCTATCAAAACAACCAACCGTGTGACGGGAGTGCGAGTATGGTCAAGAGGGTTTTGTTGGTCGGTCTGCTGCCGAAGCTTGTCGATGACTTTCACAAGCGGCTCGACAGGCCCGACATCGAGCTCCTCAGCGGCACTGGAGTCGAGGAGGTTCGCGCGGCGTTCGCCCAGGCAGACATCGAGCACGTCTTCCTTGGTGGAGGGCTGGATCTCAGGGCTCGGCTGGAGATGATCCGGGTGGTATTCGAGTCGAGCGACAAGGCAACCGTCCATCTAAAGGATCACCTGTCGGGTCCTGAGGGCTTCGTGCCCTTCGTTCGGGCGGTGCTCGGAGGACTCGACGACTACGAGCCCCGCGAGTCGTCCCGTGCGGTCCTGCGGGCACAGCGGCGCGATCTGCTCACGGAGGACTGACCGTAGGACCCCGCAGACAGGTCAAGCGTCGAGTCGCAGGCAACCTTCCTGGGCGTGCAGGTCCCGTGGGGCGTGCTCAACCGCAATGGTGGCCGGTCGCGACCTCAACTCCATGCCCCTTGGTTGAGCTCTGCACGTTGGCTCTGGTCGTGCGCTGATACCTGGTGCGCGTCTGCTGCCACGGTGTCGGCGCCATCGACGCGATCCGCAACGCCCGCCCCGGAATCCCCTGGCCACCCGTGCTGGCCGCCGCTGCACAGCAACATCACGGGTGCATCCCCAAAGGGAAACTGTTTACCTTTGGGAGTGCGAGGCTAGAGGTAGTCGGCTACCTCCTAGGGGGTATTGGTCTACCCCCTAGGAACCGTACTTTCACCCCTTGGGCGCTCGAGAATCACTATGGTAATTTCGAGCTGTAGTGATTCTCCGGAAGAGTGACTCTGGTCAGGGGGATGGCATGCTGGAATTCAACGTGCTCGGGGAATTGGAGGTCATCGGCGGCGGGCGCGATCTCGCGCCGTCGGCACCGCGCGTGAAGACGGTGCTCGCTCTGCTGGCGCTGAACGTGAACCGAGTTGTCAGCACGGAGACCCTGGCTGAGGAACTTTGGGACGATCTGCCGCCGCGGAGTGCGGCGACGACGCTGCAGACATATATTTACCAGCTCCGGCGGATTCTCGGCGGCACGGTCGGCGGGGGCGCTCAAGGGTGCGACATTGTCACCCGTCGACCCGGCTACATGCTGCGCACCGCCGGGGTTCGGGTCGACGCGGCGATATTCCTCGACATGGTCGGTGAGGGGCGAAACCTGTGGAAAGAGGAGCGTGTCGACGAGGCGGCCCATCGGCTGCGACAGGCACTCGAACTCTGGCGAGGCCCCGCTCTCGCGGACGTCAGGTCGGGGCCGCGGCTCAGAATTCATGTGGCGCACCTGTCCGAAGTACGGCTGCGGGCACTGGAACTGCGCGTCCACGCCTACGCCAGGCTCGGACGGCACCGTGAGCTGATTCCGGAGTTGCGGTCGCTGGTCGCGGAGCATCGGCTCAATGAATCGTTCCATGCGCAGCTCATCGACTCGCTGAGTTCTGCGGGCCGCCGCGCGGAGGCGCTGCAGGCATACCAGGATCTGCGCCACATGTTGAAGACGGAACTCGGCCTCGACCCGACGCCGGAGGTGCAGCGGCTCCAGACCGAGGTCCTCAGCGGAGTCAGAGGCGGCACCTTGTCCAGCCTGCTCCGGGCCGGGTGACTCGGGTCGGATCTCCCTCTACGAGGGTGCCGGCGGCGCCGCAGGGGATTGTGAAACCTGCAGCGGGCCCATCTCCAGCCTCCCGCCGAGCCTGGCCGACCTCGTCGTGTTCGACGTCGGTCTGTCGCTCGGCGTCGTCATCTCTGCCCGTGAACCGGGTGATATCGCAGGCCGGATGAGTCCACGTTCCGCCGACTGCTGGCCCGTCTGGACCGCCAGGCGCTGGCCGCGGCCGTGCTGGGACCCGCCGACCCGGCGGACCCTGCCGGACGGCCGGGAACAGGCCGTCTGCCCGCGGTCGCGGTCGACGGAAAACCAGCCGTGGTGTCCGGCGTCCCCACGGGAGCCGGGTCCACCTGCTCGGCGCCGCCGCGCCCGTCCTGAAGGTCGACTTCCGTAGGACGGACCGCACCCCCTGCCCGCTGCGCGCCCGCTGCACCTCCTCGGCGACCAGCGCCCGCAAACTCATCCTGCGCCCCCGGGACCAGCACCACGCCCTGGAATGCAGCCGCGCCGAACAGGCCACCGACACCTGGCAGCGGCGTTACAACATCCGCGCCGGCATCGAGGGCACCAGGCACCAGGCACCAGGCCACAGCGGCCGCCGGCATCCGCCGCTCCCGCTACCACGGCCTGCCCAAAAACCATCTCGCTCGCGTTCTCGCCGCCACCGCGGTCAACATCATCCGCCTCGACGTCTGGTGGACCGACACCCCGACCAGGAGAACACGAACCACCCACTTCAGCACCCTCACCTCCAGACTCGCCGCATGATCAGAGAATTGGGCAACGGAGTCCTTCAGACGGGGGAGGACGTCAACCGTCGTACCGCGTACTTCGCCTCGGACGACCAGTGGCGCGGCCAGTTCGGGCGGTGGGTGCGGGGCCACAGCGTGAGCCGGCAGCTCCGGCTGGAGCCGTTCGACGACGCGCAGATCCGGCGTTTCCTCCTCCACCGGTTCCGGCGGCGGGCCGGGGACGGGCAGGGACCGCGCAGGAGCTGAACGCCGGAGCGCTCGACGACGCGCGCCGCCTGCTCCTGACCGCCGCGGCGAAGGAGTTCCCGGGCCATCCGCTCTTCTCGCGGTGGTTGTCGGGTCCGCCGCTGGTCCGGGGTCAGCTGGTGCCGGGCGAGCCGGGGCCGAACAGCTTCAGGTAGCGCTTCGAGGACTTGGGGTTCAGGTTCGGCTTGTACAGCGACGAGCGGACGTTCTCCGCCTCGGAGTTGTTGTAGTACGCCTCGTATGCCAGATTCGCGGCATTCGCGGCGAACGTCTCGTACATCTTCTGGATGTAGAAGGGGTTGTCACCGCCGCCGCCGTCCGAGCGGACCACTCCCCACTCCGGGACGGCGAACTTCTTGCCGTGATCGTGGGCGAACCGGATCACCGTGCACAGCCCGGACCGCTGGTGGCACTGCCGGTTCCAGCTCTTGTCGCTGACCGACGCGGGGAAGTGGTCGTAGGAGTCGATGCTGACGATGTCGACGTACCGGTCGCCGGGATAGGCATCCCACACGTCGCGCCCGCTCCCGGGCAGCTTGTCGGTGTGGGCGTTCATGTTCCAGTCGATCTTCACCGCCGGTGCGGTCGAGCGCAGCGCGGTCACGGTCCGGCGAAAGCAGGTCTTCCAGGTCTCGACATTGCGCACGTGCCAGTACATGTAATCGCCGTTGAACTCCCAGCCGAGCCGGATGTAGGCGTCCGCGCGGCCGAACTTCGTCAGCGTCGTGCCGAACGTTCGCCAGTAGTTGTCGTAGGCGCCGCTGGCGCAGGTCGCCTCGTTGCCGTCGCGGGGGAACGGCGGCTGCGCGATCGACAGCTCACCGGGGAACTTGTCCCGCGTGAAGGCCGCCGTCGGCCAGTCCGCCGAGACCATGTTGTACCAGTCCTTGCGCTCGGTGAAGACGATCGCGAGCCCGACCTTGCGGCCGGTGAACGTCCCCCAGGCGTTGACGTCGGCGGGGTAGTTGCCGTTGGCGCCGGACACCCAGTGCACCCCGACGGGGCCGGGCTCGGGCTCCGACGAGCCGGAGCAGGCCGCGAGCCCGGCGGTCAGCAGCACGGTGACCAGCAGCAGCGGTAGTGACACCAGGCGCGAGCGGCTGCGCCCCGAGTGCCCCCGGTGGCGTCGCGCGCGCATGGTCATCGGATGACGGAGCCGGACGGTGTCCCCGCCGCCACCCCCCGACGTGGGCGTCCGTCCGGCTCTCACGCTACGGAGGACCTGCGTAGGACCGGCGCCGTGGTGGTCGAGGTCGTGTCGGTACCCGGCGTCGAGGACTGATCGGCCGACGCCAGCATCCCCGGCGCGTTGACGCCCGCAGCCGTCCCGCTCGCCGTGGTGGGCGTCTCCGTCGGGTTCGCGTCCCGCGACGCCAGCCAGGCCAGGACGCGGTCGGCCTCCGCGGCCCAGTCGTAGCCGGGGACGAGCGCGTCGCCGAGCTCCATGTGCGTGGCCAGGGAGAGCGCGGGGACCAGCAGGGTTCGCCGCCGTCGCTCGGGCCGGGCCAGCGCCACGGCGTTCAGGGTGGCCCGCAGCCCGGTCAGCGCCGCCCGGCGGGCGATCCGCGCGGCGGCCGTCGGCAGCTCCACCATCGGTGGCTCACCGCCCAGCTCAGGCAGCCGGAAGGGTTGGAAGCCCTGCAGCGTCAGACACGTGGCGCGGTCGAAGGCGCCGCCGACGAAGGGGATCGAGCGCAGCAGCAGCTCGTCCTCCACGAGGGTGCCGACTCGCAGGCCGAAGGTGCTGGTGGTAGTGGCGGCGCGGGCCCAGGACACCCCCTCGACCACCGGGGCGTGCTCGTGGTTGCCGCCGCCCTCGGCGACCTTCGGGCGCCGCCGGGTGGAGGCGGGGGACAGCCGCGACGTGCCGTACAGGGTGAAGTATTCGACGTCCGGCAGGGCGGCAGCGGCGGAGACCAGGGCGGACAGTGAGTGCTCCGTGTACAGATAGTCGTCTTCCGCAAGCCACACCAGATCGTCGGCGGCCCAGCCGCGGAGCCGGGGCATGCGCAGGACGTGGCGATACGACGCGCGATTACTGCCGCGCGTGACCGGGACGACCTCACCGGCGTCCGCCATCATCGAAAGGCGATCCGCCGGTATCGGACCGTCGTTGACGAAGACGATCCTTGTCGGGATGCCGACATTCTCGACGGCGCGTAGGAGGGACGCGAGCGCCAGCTTCTTGCTGTAGAACGCTGGTCGGTTCTTCGCGTTCTCCGAGCCGACCGATCGATACAGGATGCGCAGAATCATCTCAACCCCCCCCGCCTGGCCCGGGTCCAGGCGGCATTCACCGGAACGGTCTCGACGCCGGTCGAGATCCTACCTACAGCTTCGCCGCCCCCCGATGGGCCGGTCGTGCTCTGGAGAATTTCCCAACGCCCACCGGTGGGGCCGGACGCGATCCGGTTCATCCGGGCTCATACGATCCGGCGGGCTTCGCGTCGGCGGGCTTCGCGTCGGCGGGCTTCGCGTCGGCGGGCTTCGCGTCGGCGGGCTTCGCGTCGGCGGGCTTCGCGTCGGCGGGCTTCGCGTCGGCGGGCTTCGCGTCGGCGGGCTTCGCGTCGGCGGCGATCGTGGCGCCGTCCCGTTCCGCCTCGCGGGCCACCCGGCGGACCAGCATGAACCAGAACGGCACGGTGATCCAGAACGCCGCGATGTAGCCGACGATCGCGCCCGTATCGCCGCCGAGCTCCAGACCGATGACCGGGTAGAGCAGCAGCTGCGGGGCCAGGATCGCGTTCGCGCGGAAGGTGAGTTTGGCCTGGCCCATCGCGTAGAGCATGCAGGCCGGACCCACCGTCGCCGCCGGCCCCGCCTGCTGCACGATCGACAGCGCCAGCAGATGATGGGTCTGCTCCCAGGTGTCGCCGAGCAGGGAGTGGCCGACACTCGTCGGCAGGAACAGGAAGATCGTCCCCCAGATCGCGCCGACGGCGACGATCACCCCCGACAGCGCGTAGGCGGCGCGCAGCCGCGCCCCGGCCGACATGTCCTTGCGACGGGAGAACTCCGGGATCGCCCAGCTCACGATCCCGACGGCGAGGATCGTCGTCGGCCCGAGCAGCGTCTGCACGCCGCGCAGCGCGCCGACGAGGTCGATTGCCCCCAGGGTGCCGAGCAGCAGCGTCGACGCCTGCTGGGCGCCCTGGACGGTGAGGTACTCCGCGCTCATGTAGCCGTTGATGTCGCGGTGCTCGACGATCCAGGACCGGACCTGGTTCGTCGCAGGCCGGAAGCCGGCCTGGTAGATCCCGAGGACGGCCGCGACGGCCGCCGCCCCGCCCCAGGCCAGCAGCATCGCCCACGAGGTCGACACGTCGCGGACGATCAGCAGGTAGATGGCCGCGAACTGGACGACCGCCCAGACCCCGTCGTTGGCCGCGGCGGCGGCCGGCCGGCCCTCGGCGAAGAACACCTGCCGCCAGGCGTCCTGGAGCAGCAACGCCGGGAACACCAGTCCCATCGCGATCAGGGAGTCGCCGACGCTGCCGCCGATCGCGAGGCCGACGACCAGCGTCACCACCCCGGAGAACAGCCCGATGGCGAAGGCGGTCCCGGTGCCGGCGGCGCCCGCCGCCCGGAACACCCGGGGCGAGACGTCCGCGAACTTGATGCCCAGCGGCGCGGTGCCCGCGGCCTTCGAGAAGCCGATCATCAGCGAGAAGATCGCGAACGCCACGCCGAACGCGCCGAACTCCGACGGGCTGTTCACGCTGCGCGCGATGATGAACGACATCGCGGCGTTCGTGCCGCTGGAGAGCACCTGGTCGACGAGGGTCCAGATCGCCCGGGACCGGCTCGATCCGCGGGTGGTCCGCTCGACGCGGTGCCACCCGCCAGACTCGGCGTCCTCGCTGAGATCCGCCAGGCCGTAGTCGGCCGGCTCGGCGCGGTCCGCCACGGCCGTGCCGCCGACGGTGCCGGCTGCCGTGGGGCCGCCGGTTGCGCCGGCGTCGCCCGCAGCCGGGTCCGGCCGGTTGAGGCCGCCGAGGAAGAACTCGCCGGTCATCGCGCCGTACATCGGGATCAGGCCTTCGGCGGTGGGCGTGTGTCCGGGGCGGAAGCTGTCCGCCCCGGGTACCCGGCGCCCGCGCAGCCCGCGGATGATCTGCGTCCGCTCGTGGTCGAACGGTTCCACCCGGCGCGCCGGCGCCGCCTCACGGCGGCCGAACTCGCTCTCGGGTGGCTCGCCGCGCGGGTCCCAGGCCCGCTCGGCGGTGCGCTCCCGCTCGGAGTCCCGGCCCTGGCCGTAGCCGAACTCGCGGCCGTGGCCGTACCCATGCCCCTGGTGGTGGTCGACGGCGGCCTCCGGCTCCCCGAGCCGCCCGCGTCGCGGCCCCCCCGCGGCGTCCTGGCCGTGGTCGGGGTGCTGGCGGTGTTCCCTGGCCCGCTGGGTCCGGCCGGTGGGGTACAGCGCCGGATCCCGGTCCTGGTCGTGGTCACGGTGGCGGTCCCGACCGGGACCGGTGCCCGCGGCCCGGCCGTCGTCGCGGGCGCCTGGGCCGCCGGCGTTCTCCGCGGCTCGGCGTTCACGCTCGGCCCGGCGGGCCTCGGTGATGTCGGGCATGCCGAGACGGCGGCGCAGGGCGGCCAGCTCGGTCGTCGCCGTGAACTCGGCCGGAGCCGCCGGACGCGACGGGGACGGCGGGCCGGGACGCTTCTGCTCCGCCGGGCGGTCCTCGTCGGCGGGCCGGTCCGCCTGATCGGCGCGGTCGCAGTCCGTGGGTCGGTCCTGGTCCGTGGGTCGGTCCTGGTCGGCGGGTCGGTCCTGGTCGGCGGGTCGGTCCTGGTCCGTGGGTCGGTCCTGGTCGGCGGGTCGGTCCTGGTCGGCGGGCGTGGTGTCCAGATCCGGGGGTGGCACGGCCGAGCGGCGCGGGCGCGGCGCGGTGAGACGCTGGTTCGTCTGCGTGGTGGCGGGACCCGGGTCGGCGCGGGTCACCGGGGGTCGCCCGCCCGGCCGTCGCGGCAGGCGGGGCCGGCGGAGGGGCGGCGGACCACCCTGATCGTCATCGGATGGGAATCCGTGGCCGGACTCATCCATCCACCGCCGACCGTCCTCTCCGTGCCGCATCAGCCCGACCTTGACCGGCGCGTCCCGCCGGGGGCCACCGGGGCTCTCACCCGGCGAACCCCGGATGGGTCCGCCGCGGTGCCGCACACCCGGCAGCCAGCACGCCGATCGTAGCCCGATCTGGGTAGCTCACCCGGGCCGGGCGGGCCGGATGTGCCGCATCCGACCGATGCCGACGGTCGGCCGACGGGACCCACCACGCCGGGGCTGCGGCGACCGGACGCGATCCGCCGACCGGTGTGCCTGGTGGGCGGCCGGCGAGCTTCGCGGCGCATCCCTGCGCATCGACGACGGTGCCGCATCTCGAGGACGATGGTGACGATCATAACAATCGGCGGTGCGCCCGCAGTGATTTGCGTGTCATCCCTCGGCGCTGAGGTCATCCCTCGGCGCTGCGACGGATCCGCCGACCGCGCGGCTCATGGCCGCAGGTCCGGTGGCCGCGGCACCCACCACCTCGGGGAGCCGCTCGGCGAGGCGGTCGCGCAGGGCGGTGAGGGCGGCGATGCGCCCGTCGAGCGTGGACAGCCGCCGGGCGGCGACGGTGAGCGCGTCGCCGCATATGGGGGCCGGGCGGAACCGGTCGGGCAGCGGTCGATCGAGGAAGGCCAGGAAGGATCGGACGTCGGCCAGCGTGAAGCCGCTGGCGACCAGGTCGCGGATGTTGCCGACGCGCACGACCGCGTCCTCGTCGAAGTCGCGGTAGCCGCCCGGTGCCCGGCTGGGTTGCAGCAGGCCGCGCTCCTCGTAGTAACGCAGGGCCCGGGTTGTCGTCCCGGTCCTGTGGGCCAGCTCGCCGATCCGCATGGATGCCACCTCCGGGAGGCCGGTTCGCGACGGTGAACAACGAGGAATGGTTCCCCCTCCGGATGGTGACGTGGCCGGGCGGTCATCCGAAGGGCGCGACGAGGACGCGACCGGTGTAGGCACCGGCAAGCATGTCGATGAACGCTCGCGGGGCGTTCGCGAGCCCGGTCACGACGGTCTGATCGAGGACGAGTCGGCCGTCGCGCAGCCAGCCGGCCACCTCCGCCTGGATCCGCGGCAGCCGCTCGGCGTGCTCGCCGGTGCGGAACCCGCGCAGGGTCAGCCGGCTGCCGATGGCGGCGGTCAGGTCGACCTCGCCGCCCGGTGCCCGGCCGTTCTGCCGCCCCAGCACCCCGCACAGGGCGACGCGGCCATGCGGGTTCATCGCCTCGAGCGCTGCTTGTAGCTGCTCCCCTCCGGTGGTGTCGAAGAACACGTCGACGCCGTGCGGGGCGGCCTCGCGCAGCCGATCGATGATCGGGCCGTCATGGTGGTCGAACGCGGCGTCGAAGCCGAGGTCGCCGACGAGGTGGGCGACCTTGGCGGGGGAGCCGGCGCTGCCGACGACCCGGCCGGCTCCCTTCAGGCGGGCGATCTGCCCGGCGAGACCGCCGACCGCCCCGGCGGCACCGGAGACGAACACGGTCTCCCCCGGGCTGATCCCGGCGACGTCGACCAGCCCCACCCAGGCGGTCGGGAAGGACGCGAGATGCGCCGCCAGGGTCGGGAAGGCGTCGGGGTCGATCCTCCGGAACCGGTCGGCGCCCGCGGTGACGTACTCCCGCCATCCGAACCCGTGGCGGACCGTGTCGCCGACCGCGAGGCCGGGGCTGGCGCTCGCCATCACCTCCCCGACGGCATCGCCGGCCAGTGCCTCGCCGACCGCCAGCGGCGGCATGGCCACGCCGACGTCGCTCAGCCGCAGCCGCAGGGCAGCGTCGAGGGAGAAGTACCGGTTGCGGACCAGGACCTCGCCGGGCGCGGGCGGGTGGACCGCCACGGTGAGCAGGCGGAAGTCCGCGGGCGCTGGGCGGCCGACCGGCCGCGCGGCGAGCCGCACCTCACCCCCGGTGCGGGGGGCGAGGTCCAGGTGGTCGCGACCGTGGGGGGCGGCTGCGTGGGTGGCGGCTGCGGGGGTGGCGGATGGCGCGTTGTCGGTCATGGCGCCGGACGGTAGAGCCTGACGCGGACGTCAAGGTCAAGCGTGGCAGCATGCCGGTGCCGGTCGTCGGGTCGGGGCGCGCCGGCCGGTCCAGCGGTCCACGACCACGGTCCACGACTAGGGGTGCCGGCGGCGCAGCGTCACCGCGGCGAGGCCGAGGGCGGCGAGGGTGCAGCCGGTGACGATCACTATGTCGCGGGCCAGCCAGTGGTCGAAGTGCCGCGACGTCGACAGCCGGGCCATGGCGTCGACGACGTACGTCATCGGCATGACGGTGCTGACCGCGTCGAGCACCGGCAGCATGTCGTGCCGCGGCAGCAGGATGCCGCACAGCATGAACTGGGGGATCAGCGCCGCCGGGATGAGCTGCACCGCCTCGAACTCGGTGCGGGCGAACGCGCTCATCCACAGGCCGAGCGCGGTGCCGAGGAAGGAGCTGAGGATGGCCGCCACGAAGAGCATGGGGGGCGATCCCCGCACGGTCAGGCCGAGCGCGCCGACGGCCAGCGCGGTGGTGACCGCGGCCTGGGCCGCGGCGAGCACGGCGAACGCCAGCCCGTAGCCGAGGAGCAGGTCCCCGCGGCCGACGGGGGTGGTCAGCAGCCGCTCCAGCGTGCCGGAGGTGCGTTCCCGCAGCATGGCGACGGAGGTGACGAAGAACATCGTCATGAGCGGGAAGATTCCGAGCAGCGCCGGACCCACCCGGTCGAAGGTGGCGGGGGACCGGTGGAACAACAGGCGCAGCGTCAGCAGCAGCACCGGCGGCAGCAACAGGACCAGGGCGAGGGTGCGGCGGTCGCGGCCGAGCTGGTGCAGCACCCGGGCGGCGGTGGCGTTGGTGCGCAGCGCGTCGATGGGCTTGCGGCGCGGGCAGGGCGCGACGCCGCTGGGATGGCGTGGGGGGCCGTCTGGATGGCCGGGAGCCGGGGGTGGGGCCGGGGAGCGCGGCGGATCGGAGGTCGCCCCCGGACGGCCGATCGTGGCCGACGCGGCGCCGGGATCGGCTCGGCCACCCACGCCGGCGAGGCGCCCCGCAGCCTCGACGAGGCGCAGGAAACCCTCCTCCAGGTCGGCGCAGTCGGTGGTGGCGAGCAGGTCGGCGGGCGTGCCCTGCGCGAGCAGCGTCCCCTCGTAGAGCAGCAGCAGGCGGTCGCAGCGGACCGCCTCGTCCATCACGTGCGAGCTCACCATGATCGTCATGCCGCCTTCGGTGAGCTGGCGGAAGTCGGCCCACAGCCGTCGGCGCAGCAGCGGGTCGGCCCCGACGGTGGGTTCGTCGAGGACGAGCAGGTCGGTGCCGCCGATCATCGCGACGGCCAGGGACACCCGCGAACGCTGGCCGCCCGAGAGGTGGTCGACCAGCCTGGACGCCTGCTCGGTCAGGCCGACGTGCTCCAGCAGCGCGTCGAGGTAGCCGGGCGCCCGGGTGGGGTCGTCGGGGTCGTCGGCCTGGGCGAGCGCGGCGAAGTAGCGCAGGTTCTCCCGCACGGTCAGGTCGCCGTACACCGACGCGGCCTGGGTGGCGTAGCCGACCCGCCGGCGCAGGCAGGCGTCGCCCGCGGCGTAGCCGAGGACGCGCAGGTCCCCGTCCACCCCGCTCTGCACCCCGACGATCGCCCGCATCAGCGTGGTCTTGCCGCCGCCGCTCGGCCCGATCACCCCCGTCACGCTGCCGCGGGGCACGGTGAACGTGATCCCGTGGATGACCTCGTGACCGCCGCCCCCACGCCGGCGGGCCCCGCGCCGGATCCGCACGTCGGTCGCGGACACCGCCGCCGCGTCTCTGTGCGCGCCGGGCGGGGCGCGTCGAGCGGCGATCCCGGCCGCATTGGTCACGCTCGGCGTCGGTTCCAGTCCGGGGTGCACCCGCCGCATCCTGCCAACGTCGCGCCCCGATCCGCGCGACCGAGCGTCCCGGCGAGTTCCGCGGCGGTCCCGGGCGCAGCGTCGCGTCCGGCGTCGGATGTCTGGCGGCTTGCGGTGGCTGCACCCCCCGCGCGGTCCAGGAGTACTTCGACGCCGGTTACACCGAGGTCTACGTGACCATGAGACGTAGCGTGCAGGCCCCGCCCTTCGGCTTCAGGGCGGGGCTGGTGCATCGACAACAGCACCGGCCGATCAAACGGGTGTGCTATTCGGTGGGGTGCGGGAAGCCGGGTGGCGAAGCGGGCGTACCGCTACCGGTTCTACCCGGATGGGGAGAAGGTCACCAACCCGAAGCGCGAGCGGCGGGACCGTGCCCGGCTCGCCCGCGCCCAACGGGAGCTGTCCCGCAAGCAGAAGGGCTCGAAGAACCGGGCGAAGGTGCGGGTGAGGGTCGCCCGGATCCACGGCCGGATCGCCGACCGGTGCCGGGACCATCTGCACCAGCTGTCCACGAGGATCCTCCGCGCGAACCAAACGGTGGCCATCGAGGACCTGCCCGTCCGCAACCTGCTCCGCAACCACACCCTCGCGCGGGCGATCTCCGACGCCTCCTGGTCGCAGCTGCGGCGGATGGTGGCGTACAAGGCCGGCTGGTACGGCCGGACGGTCATCGCGATCGACCGGTTCTACCCGTCGTCGAAATGGAGTAGAGGAGGCTGTCGCGCCAGGCGCCGCCGGTGTGGACGTGGTCGCGGAGGCGTCCTTCGTGGGTGAAGCCAAGGTGTTCGACGACGGCGACGGAGGCGGGGTTGTTCGGGCCGATGGCGGCGCTGATGCGGTGGAGCCCGAGGGTGTCGAAGCCGAAGTGGATGAGGGTGCGGACGGCGTCGGTGGCGTGGCCGTGGCCCCAGTGGTCGGCGTGGAGGGCGTAGCCGAGTTTTGCGGCCTGGACGCCGCCCAGGTCGAGGCGGGCGAAGCCGATCAGGGAGCCGGCGTGGCCGACGGCGAGGTAGAACTCGGTGCGGGGCTGCTGTCGGGCGCGTTGGACGATGCCGGTGAGCATCGTGTCGGACTGCTCGCGGGTCTTGGCGTCGAAGGACAGGTAGTCGGTGACGCGCCGGTCCCGACGAGGTCGTGGACGGCCTTGGCGTCGTCTTCGCCGAACTCGCGGAGCGTGACAGTGGCGCCGGCCAGGTGGAGGGGGTAGAGGGTCACGGTTCTACCGTGGCAGAGCCGCTGCCGGGGTGCGGGTGAAGGTCTCGATCTCTTCTTGAAGGTCGCGGGCGGGCGGGTCGACCCCCAGGTCTGAGCTAGTGATGGCGGCGTGGAGCCGTTGCACGGAGTGCACAATCCCGTTGATCCGCTGTTCGGGGACGAGACCGAGCACGGGTGTGATGGCATCGGTGGCGCCGTCGAGGTCACCGCGAGCGATGCGGGCGAGGGCAAGTCCGGTGTGGCTCCGGCCGGATTCCGGACGGAGCTTCTGATGCGTCAGCCGCGGTGGGGGAGGAGCTCCTGGACCTTGGTGCGCAGGCCGGCGGAGATGACGCCCCAGCGGTTCTCGTCGCCCTTGAGCAGGGCCTCGGCGGCGTCCTTGGCCTGCTCGAAGCTGGTGTGCGGCGGGATCGGCGGGAAGTCCGGGTCGGTGCGGACGTCGAGGACGGTCGGGCGGTCGGCGGCCAGCGCCCGGTCCCAGGCGGGGCCGAGCTGGCCGGGCTCGTCGACGGCCACCCCGTGCAGGCCGACCGCGCGGGCGAAGTCGGCGTAGGACACCTCGGGCAGCGTCTGCGACTCGGTGAACTTCGGCGCGCCCTGCATGGCCCGCATCTCCCAGGTGACCTGGTTGAGGTCGTTGTTGTGCAGCACGGCGATGACGAACCGTGGGTCGGTCCACTCGCGCCAGTAGCGGGCGATGGTGAGCAGCTCGGTCAGGCCGTTCATCTGCATGGCGCCGTCGCCCTCGAACACGACGACTGGCCGGTCCGGGTGGGCGTACTTCGCGCCGATCCCGTACGGCACGCCCGGGCCCATCGTCGCGAGCGTCCCCGACAGCGAGCCACGCATGTCCCCGCGCAGGCGCAGGTCGCGGGCGTACCAGTTCGCCGCCGACCCGGAGTCCGCGGCCAGGATGGCGTTGCCGGGCAGCCGGGCGGAGGCCTCCCAGAACAGCCGCATCGGGTTGATCGGCTTGCCCTCGACGTGCGCCTCCCGCTCGACGGTCTCCCACCAGCGGGCGACGTTGCGTTCGACCGTCTCCCGCCAGGTGCGGTCCTCCTTGCGGTCGAGCAGGGGCAGCAGCGCCCGCAGGGTCGCCGCGGCGTCCCCGACCAGGTTGATCTCGTAGGGGTAACGCATCCCGATGTAGCGGGCGTCGATGTCGATCTGCACGCCGCGGGCCTGGTGCAGATCGGGGAGGAACTGCGTGTAGGGGAAGCTTGAGCCGACGGTGAGCAGCGTGTCGCAGTCCCGCATCAGCTCGTAGCTCGGCCGGGTGCCCAGCAGGCCGATGGCGCCGGTGACGAAGGGCAGGTCGTCGGGTAGCACGTCCTTGCCGAGCAGCGCCTTCGCGACGCCGGCGCCGAGCCGGTCGGCGACCTCGATCAGTTCCGCCCGCGCGCCGCGGGCGCCCTGGCCGGCGAGGATCGCCACCTTCTTCCCGGCATTGAGCAGCTCGGCTGCGGCCCGCACGCCGGCGTCGTCGGGGGACACTGCCGGCCAGCGCACCCCGAGGCTGGACGGCACCATCTTGAACGCGTGCGTCGGCGGGGAGTAGTCGAGCTCCTGCACGTCCGCGGGAACGATGACGCAGGTCGGGGCCCGTTCGGCGAGCGCGACCCGCAGGGCCCGGTCCAGGACGTTGGGTAGCTGCTCGGGGACGTTGACCACCTGCACGTACTCGCTGGCCACGTCCTTGAACAGGCTGAGCAGGTCGACCTCCTGCTGGTAGGAGCCGCCCATCGCGCTGCGGTTGGTCTGGCCGACGATCGCGACCACCGGGACGTGGTCGAGCTTGGCGTCGTAGAGCCCGTTGAGCAGGTGGATCGCGCCCGGCCCCGAGGTCGCCGCGCAGACCCCGACCTTCCCGGAGAACTTCGCGTACCCCACCGCCGCGAAGGCGGCCATCTCCTCGTGTCGGGTCTGGATGAAACGGGGCTGGTTGTCGGCTCGCCCCCAGGCGGCGAGCAGCCCGTTGATGCCGTCGCCGGGATAGCCGAACACGTGCTCGACGCCCCAGGCGCGCAGCCGAGCCAGGATGAAGTCGCCCACGGTCTGGCCCATGAGGCTGTTCCTCTCGTCGCACGTCGCCGGTGCCAACGGCCGGTACGAGGAGTGCTCTACCCGCGCCCGGCGCCCAGAACCGGCGCCGCTGCCCCCCCTGGCCGAGCGTGGCGTGGATGATGTCCGGCCGAGGGGGCCCGGCCGGTTCTGTCGGTGGTCGGCCGTAGGCTGCGCCCGAGCGCGCACGTGGCCGTCCCGCGGTTCCCTGCCCCGTTCCGTCCGTTCCCGTGAAGGAGTACCGATGTCGGAGTTCACCGGGTTCCCCGCAGAGGCGCTGATCTTCTTCGAGGGCCTGGAGGCCGACAACAGCAAGGCGTACTGGACGGACCATCGCGACATGTACGCCAAGGCCGTCCGCGGCCCGATGGTCGCCCTGCTCGACGCCCTGGAACCGGAGTTCGGCGAGCCGCACCTGTTCCGGCCGAACCGCGACGTCCGCTTCTCGAAGGACAAATCGCCGTACAAGACCGCGATCGGCGCCCACAACGAGAGCGGCGGCTACGTCCAGGTGTCCGCGGCCGGGCTGATGGTGGCCACCGGCTACTGGCAGACCGCGCCCGACCAGGTGGAGCGGCTACGGGCGGCGGTCGCCGACGACGTCACCGGCCCGAAGCTCGAAGCCGTCGTCGCGGGGCTCCGCAAGGACGGGTACGAGATCTCCGGCACCCGGCTGAAGACCCGTCCGCGCGGCTACGACGCCGACCATCCGCGCATCGAGCTGCTGCGGCACCGCACGCTCACCGTCCACCGCGAGTTCGGCGAACCGCCCTGGCTCGCCGAGCCCGAATGCGTCGACCAGGTGGCCGCCGCCTGGCGCGACATGCGCGTGCTGCGCGACTGGCTCGACCGCCACGTCGGCCCCACCCGCCTCCCCCAGGACCGCCGCCGCTGACATCGCGTCCTGCCGGCGGCCGGCGTCCCACAGGCGGCCCGGCCGGGCTGGTGCCGCAGGCGGGTCCCGCCCGGCCCGGCAACCGAGGCGGGGCCGGGCCGGGCGGGAGGTCACTGCTGGGGCGGCTCGCCGGCGAGGAGGGCCTGCAGCTCGCGCAGGGCCAGGGTGAGCTGCTCGGCGAAGGCGTACAAGCCGTCGGCGACCGCGCGCGGGGTGCTCAGGTAGAGGTTGAAGCGGTCCGGCAGCAGCACGTAGGCGACGCCGATGCACTGGCTGCTCGTCGAGCCGAAGCCGAAGAACTCGACGTTGACCGACGGCGCGGAGCTGGTGCTCAGGAAGTCGTCGCGGGTCTTGAGCCAACCGGGGGTGTCGTAGAGCGCGATCGGCTCGCTCACCCCGAGCTCGGCACCGCGGCGCCGCGCGATGAACTGCAGCTCCCACAGGTGCTGCTCGGGGGCGCGCCCGGCCTGGCAGTCCTTCGCTCGGCGCACGTGCGCGTCGGCGGCGGCGCGAAACGCCGCCCGCTTCGTCGCCGGGTCCGCGGCCGGGTCCTGCATCGCCGCGACGAACTGGTGGATCTGCGGGGTGATGACCCGCATCGCCTCGGTGCGTCCGCGCCGCCACTGCCGGGTCGCGATCGACTCGTAGGTGGCGCCCACGTGGCCCTTGGCCCGGACGTGCGCGAGCTGGTAGGCGAGCTGGACGAAGGCGTCCGGCGAGGTCCGCAGCGCCTTGGCCTGGTTCTGGCCGAAGTCGTCGAAGGACAGCACGGCCGAGGCGGTCGCCGCGGCGAAGTCCGTGAACGACGCGCCCGCGGCGGCGATGTCCGCGCGCAGGTCGGCGTCGAGGACGAACTCGATGGGCTCGACGGCGGGCAGGCCCTGCGGCTGGGCGCCGGAGCTCGCCGAGTGCTCCTGCGGCGAGGTGGACAGCAGGTCGTCGACGAAGCTGAGGATCGTCGTGCCGTCCAGGCCGCAGTGCTCCACGTTGATGCCCGCCCGGCCGTCCGGGAAGACGATCAGCGAGACCGCCTTGTCGAACCAGCGGTTGCCGGCGTCGCCGTGCAGGAGCTGGTCGCAGGCGGCAAGGTCGTCGGCCGGCGTGGCCTCCTCCAGACAGAGGCAGAACAACGCCGTCTCGATGGTGTCCAGCGCGGCGGCGTTGGCCGGGTCGAGGGCGGACAGCCGCTCCCGGCTCTGCGCCCAGGCCGCGCGCGCCTTGGTGGTGAGCTGGCCGACGGCGGCGTCGGCCGGCGCCCGGGTCGGCGCCGCCTTGAGCACGGCGGTCAGGCCCGCGGCGAGGTCGTCGAGCGTGTACGGGTGACCGTTCGGGCCGACCACGTCCAGGCGGACGATGTTCCCCCGGTGGAAGACCACGATGTGGCGGGCCGGGGAGGGGCCGGGCCAGGCGTCGCTGTACGGGGTGCGCACGGTGTCCTGCACGGCGCCCGGGATGCGGGTCGTGGAGAACAGGAAGGTGTTCTGCGCCATCGACAGCACCTGTCCGCGCTGGCGGACCGGTTCGATCCGCTCGTCGTCGAGGCGCAGCTTGTAGTCGACGGCCGCCGCGATGAGGCCCGCGGCCCGCTCGACCTGCGGCTGTTCCGCCGCGCGGGCGGCGGCGTCATCGGCGAACAGGAAGATGTAGTTGGCGTTGAGCGCGATGCGGTCCCGCCGGCCGAGGTAGCGGGAGTCCCAGAAGTCGTCCAGCCAGCTGTGCACGCCGTCGGTCGCCTCGTAGCTCTCCAGCGCGGCGTGCAGGACCGGGCCGGGGCCGTCGGAGCCCTGGAAGGCGGTCACGGCCGCCGCGGTCGCCGCGCGCTCGGCCGGGGTGAGCAGGGGTGCGGACCATTCGAGGAAACGCTCGCAGCTCGCCGCGAGCGTGGGCAGCGGCACCCGGGGCAGCAGGTCGTCGTAAGCGAAGGTTCCGGTGGTGCGCTGGTCGGGTGGGGTCGCGTTCATCCTGGGCCTCGGCTTGTCTCAGGGGGGCTCGGCTTGTCTCGGGGACTCGGCTTGTCTCGGGGACTCGGCTTGTCTCAGGGACTCGGCTGGTCTCGGTGTCTCGGCTGGTCTCGGTGTCTCGGCCTAGGTCGGGCGCACCGTCGGGGACGCTGTTCGGGCTGCGTCAGGTCAGGCGTCGCCGGGTCGGCCGGAGCTCGAGGGTCCCATGAGACGACGGGATCGTGCGGGTCGTCGTCACCCCTGGGTGGTGCCGACTGGCTCACCATGGCGCTCAGGTCCGCCGCCCGGTCAGGGTGCCGGCCGGCTGCTGGCCGAAGACGGGCCGGTTCGCGCCGCGGCCCGCGGCGCTGCGCGGCCGGGAGACGTGCAGCTGGGCGTAGAGCCAGCCCTCGGTCTCCAGCCCGCGGGGGTCGACGCCCACCGAGGCCAGCGTGTCCAGGACCTGCTCCTGCTCCTGGGCGGAGGCGAAGCGCCGCTGCGGGAACACCCCGTCGACATGGACGGTCTCGTAGCCGAGCTCGTCGAGGGTCTCGGTGAACGGCGCGAAGGGGAACATCCGCAGCACGAAGTGGGCCATCCACGGCCGTCGCTCGCCGGCGGCGCGGGCGACCCGGGCGAGCGTCCGTTCGCTGACGTAGCCGATGCAGCCGGTGGAGATGACGAGATCGGTGCCGTCGAGGCGGGCACGTTCGGCCTCGGTGGGGTCACGCTGCTCCAGGTCGGCGCAGACGGCGTCGTCGAGGAAGCCCGCCGCCAGCGCGTAGGAGATCGCCGGCTCGGAGGTGTCCAGGCCGACGAAGCGGGTCCCGCTTGACCGGCGGTGGGCGTGGACGAGCTCGCGGTCGCGGTCCAGCAGGACGTCCCGCCCCGGGCTGGGCTGGGCGCCGTAACGCTCGAACAGGTCGTCCATGGTCAGGTCGCAGCGCAGCAGCGCGGCGTTGATCCCGTAGGAGCAGCCGATGTCCAGCACGGTCGGGGGGAGCCGCCGCTGTGCCCGGCACTCATCGATGAGCCGGCTGAAGAACGGCTTGGCGAGCTGGGGGATGTGGTAGCCGAGCGTCCGCAGGGTGCTGAAGTAGGCGTGCGGGTCGGGCTGGGTGTAGATGTGGTCGAGGGCGACCTTGCCGGTGTCGTCGAACCGCAGGCCGTCATCGAGCTGGCCGGCCGGATCGGCGCCGGCCGGATCGGCGCCGGTGGGATGGGCGCCGATGGTGCGGACGCCGATGGTGCGGACGTCGATGGGGTGGACGTCGGCGGTGTCGATGGGATCGGCGTCGATGGGATTGGCGTCGATGGGATTGGCGTCGATGGGATTGGCGTCGGTGGGGTCGGCGTCGGTGGGGTCGGCGTCGGAATGCACGCGGGACGCTCCTCCTCGAACGGCGGTGCGGCTGTCGGGACCGGCGGGGGCTCGACGAGGGCGGTTTCAGTCCAGCAGCGCGTCGACGCGCACGGCACTCGCCTCCGCGGCCAGGTGGCCGGGCAGGACGCGGCCGAACAGCTGGCGGGTGCGGGCCACGCTGCCGACCACTCCCGGCCGTTCGGTGTACGCGAAGATCGCCGAATGCCGGGCGATCTCGCCCTGGACGGGACTGACCCGGTGCATGGAGTAGCGCCCGAGGAAGAGCTGCAGGTCACCGGGGCGAAGGATCAGGCGCCGGACGAGGTGGGAGCCCTCGCCGGCCAGCACGGCCCGGACGTCGGGGAAGTTCTCCGCCTGCGCCGTGCGGATGTTCGGGCAGTACTCGAACTCGCCGCCGTACTCCGGCTCCTGGGTCAGCATGCTGACCGCGAACTCGTTGGTGTCGAAGTGCCAGGGGTGTTCCAGGCCCGGCGCGATCACGTTCAGGCACAGCCCGGCCAGCGGGTCGGCGAGTTCGTGCACCCGCGACAGCCCGAAACAAGCCGCCACGAAGCGCTGGAACGGCTCGCTGCGGTAGAGCCGGTGGATGGCGAAGTCGGCGGGAATCTGGTCCCGCGCGACGAAGGCGTTCCCCCGGCGCATGGCGAGCCGACCGGGATGGTCGGCCGGCAGAGCCGAGTCGATCGCAATGTTGTAGGCGTTGACCGTCTCGACCTCGTCGTAGGCCAGCGGGGCCACGGTGGCGCATTCTTGGGCGAGGGCGGGAAACACGGTGGGGTGGATGAATCCGGGCAGCACGCAACAACCATCTGTACGCAGATCATGTCGCGCCCGGGAGACGGCGGTCCACCACAGCGGGTTGGCCGGGTCGGCGAGGGGATAACTCGTCGTGTCGACCAACTCGCTGATTGATCGAGCTTCCGCCGCGCTCATGACACTCCTCTCCACCACCCGTTCGCGGCTGTTCCCGGCAACGTGAACCACTCGTGACCGGAACGGGAATTACCCCATGCTGACCCGGAAGTCACGATGGTGAAGGTTAGTGTGAGATGCGACACGGTCGGCGGGGTGGCCGGTCGGAACTGTTGGCGTGCGGCGTTGTCCGGCTGCTATGACCAGGACCGGCCTTCCCTTTCCCGCGAGTCCGGCAAGGGGGTTGACCTGCAGTTGTGCGGTCGTCGCGGCGTAGCCGGCCGACCCCGGGCCATACCGCGCCCACCTGTTTGAACCGGGTGGCACCTACCCGAACGTGCTACCAGTTCACCGGGTCATGGCGAGAGCGGTGGGGCGCGCCGTCGCGGCGGCCGGGTCGGCGCCAGCCGTGGTCGCCTCGCTGCTCGCCGCAGCAGTGCCGGCGGCGGTGCCCGGCGTCCGGTCGAGCACCGAGGCCAGGATCTCGCCGGCGCGGACCGCGACGTTGGACAGCAGAGTCGAGGAGATGCCGTGGGCGTGCTCGGATGCGCCCGGGACGTAGACGGCGGCGCTGGCCGATCCGGTGAGCGTCACCCGGTAGTCGCGGGTGACCGCGAGCCGGCCGGCTCCGTCGGCGTCGCAGTGGTCGGCCAGCTCGCCGAGCAGGTCGCGTGGCTCCCGCGCGCGATAGCCGGTGGCCAGCACGACGACGTCGGCGTCGATGGCGCGCCGCTGCCCGGTCGGCAGGAACTCGACGGTGGCCCGTACCCCGTCGGTGACCGGGTCCATCGACACCACCCGGGAGGCGCGCAGCATCCGCAGCCGCGGCGTGCCGTGAACCTTCTCCTCGTAGACCCGCCGGTAGAGATCGTCGATGAGGCCGATGTCGACGACGGAGTAGTTGGTCGACCGGTGGTAGCCGGTCAGCATCTCGCGGACCTCGTCCGGGGCGGCGAAGAAGTCGTCGACCGCGTCCGGATCGAAGATCTGGTTGGCGAACGCGCTGTTGTCCGCGGGGCTGTAGCCGTAGCGCGCGAAGACCGAGTACACCTCGGCGCCCGGGAAGCCCCGGTGCAGGTAGTCGGTGACCTCGGCGGCGCTCTGCCCGGCGCCGACGACGATGAACCGGCCGTGCGGGGTCGACGGCATCCGTGCCACCCGGCCGAGCAGGTCGCTGTTGTGCCAGATCCGGTCGTCGAGGGTGATCCCGTCCGGAATGCATGGCTGCAGACCGGCGGCGATGACGACGTTGCGGGCCCGGCGGATCACCGTGCGCCCGGGGCCGTCGTGCGGGCGGCTCACGACGTCGACGTGTCGCAGGTCGCCGTCGACGATGACGGGCCGCAGCGTCACGACCGTCTGGCCGTACTCGACGAGATGGGACAGGCGGGTCGCGGCCCACTCCAGGTAGTCGTGGAACTCCCGGCGCAGCGGGAACATCGTCTTGTGGTTGATGAAGTCGACCAGTCGTCGGCGGCCGTGGAGGTAGGCCAGGAAGGTGAAGTCGCTCGTCGGGTTTCGCAGCGTGACCAGGTCCTTGAGGTAGGACACCTGCATCGTCGCGCCGTCGAGCAGCATGCCGCGGTGCCAGCCGAAGCGCTCCTGGCGTTCGAGGAAGACGCAGCGCAGGCCGTCGGTGTCGGCTCGCGCGTTGTGCTCCTCGACGGCGACCGCCAGTGCGAGGTTCGAGGGCCCGAAGCCGATGCCGATGATGTCGTAGATGCCTGGTTCCATCTCGTGCGGGTGCCCTGCCACGACTGACCTCCGGTCTGCTGAGGGTGCGGGGATCGGATTCAGGCGAGCACCGAGCCGGCCGGGGAGTGGCCGGCCTGGGCGGCGACGGCATGGTCGAGCTTGTCGCCCAGCAAAGTGCGCCGCATGAAGGTGTTCTCCTCGTTGGTCGGTGCGGCCGGTCGGTGCGGCTGGCCGGCGGGGCCGGCCAGCGCGGCGACCCGCGCCCGCCCGGGGTGAGGGACGGACCCGTGGGCATGCTCCGCGCCGCGGGCGAACCCGGAACGCGGGACCTGGCTCGCGGTGACTTAGGTGAAGATAACCTAAGTCTGGCCGCCCGTCACCTCCCGGAACCTCCCACTCCGGCCGGGTCCTCCCCGTCGGACGCGTCCGCGACGGCGCGTCCGATCTCGGGAGATTAAGTAGGTAAGGCTTACCTTGTGTAGGTTAGCCTAACCTTGCTAGCGTCGGCGCCGGTCGCGGACGAGGTGATCGGGCGCCGCCCTCGGCCCGGACCACCGCCGGCCGGACCGCCGCGAACCCGCCCCGGTCCTCGGCAGACGCCGGGAGAACAGCGCGGGCGGCGAGCGAAATCCTCCGAATGGACAAGTCGTCGAGCCACGCTGAATACCATCTGTGCCAGCCCGATCCCGATTCTGGTGACGGACGTGGGGAATCACGGCCCGGTGCCACGCGCGGCCCTCCGTCGGGCCCGACCTTCCGGAGAATCGAGAGGACGCAGGATGGCCTCAGCCTCGCACGCGGACCATGTCGTCGCCGTCGTCTTCGCTGACGCGGCGCTCATCATCGCCCTCAGCGCGGGATTCGCGCAGGTCGCCCGCCGGTGCCGGCAGCCGGTGGTGATCGGCGAGATTCTCGCGGGCCTCGCCCTCGGGCCGAGCCTGCTCGGCCTGTTGCCGGGGGATCTGCCGAGGACGCTTTTCCCCCCGGACATCCGGCCGTACCTGAACGTTCTGTCCCAACTCGGCCTGGTTCTGTTCATGTTCGTCGTCGGATACGACCACGACCTCGGCGACGTCCGCCGCCGGGGAGGGCTGACGGCCTCCCTGGTGGCCGCGTCGATCCTAATGCCGTTTGGCAGCGGCTTCGGTGCCGCCGCCCTCCTGCATCCGTGGCACCAGAACGTCGACGGAAAAGCGGTCGACCTCCTGCCGTTCGCGCTGTTTCTCGGCACTGCGATGTCCATCACCGCGCTGCCGGTGCTCGCCCGCATTCTCGCCGAGCGGCGCATGGTCGGCGACGCGGTCGGGAGAATGGCGCTTACCTGCGCCGTCATCGGGGACGCCATCGGCTGGTGCATGCTCGCCGTGGTCGTCGCGGTGGTGAAATCGAGCGGTCCGTGGGGATTCCTGCGGATGGTCGGCGAGCTCGCCGCCCTCGTCGCCGTGCTGGCGGGCGTCGTGGGGCCGCTGGCCCGGGTGCTGGCGCAGCGGGCGGCGGCGCGGCCCGATCCGCGCAACGTCGCGCCGGCCCTGCTCACCTTCGCCGTCGTCGGCCTGCTGATCTGCTCGTGGGCGACCGCCGAGATCGGGCTGCACCCGGTGTTCGGCGCGTTCGCGTTCGGGGCCGCGTTGCCCCGGTCGAGTATCGGTCGGCTCGCACCGGACCTGGGCGTGGACATCGAGCGGTTCGGAGCGATCCTGCTGCCGGTCTTCTTCGTCGCGGCGGGCCTGTCCGTGGATCTCGGCGCCGTGGACGGGCGCGGCCTGCTGGAGATCCTGCTGATCGTGACGGTAGCGTTCACCGCAAAGTTCGTCGGGTCGGGTGGTGCCGCCGCGCTGTCCGGGATGGGTCGCCGACGGTCGGCGACGTTCGCCGTGCTGATGAACACCCGCGGGCTGACCGAGATCGTCGTGGCCCAGATCGGCCTCGACATGGGCGTGCTCGACGAAACGACCTTCACCGCGCTCGTCGTGATGGCGCTGCTCACCACCGCGGCCACGAGCCCCCTGCTCGATCGCCTGGGCATCCCCATGCCGCCGGCGGCCCCCATCCCGGCCACCCGGTCACCCCTCGACGCCACCGCGCCGGCGCCGACCGGCGAGCCGAGCCGGCTGCCTCGGAATCCGGCGAGGTAGGTGGCGAGCACGGGCTGCGGAACTCTGGCGCCAAGATGCTGTCATCCGCCGACGTCGGGCCCCATACGTGGACCACAAGTTCCCAGGGTGCCCTAAATGGGTTTTCGATCCCGCAGGTTTCGTTTGGTTCGGATTCATGTTCCTCGCCAGGTTGGGGTTGATTCGCCGGTGGCGCGTCGGGCCATGAGATCGATCATTGCAAGGTGGATCATGGCTTCGGGGCGGGTGGGACGGGCTTCGTGGTCGCGGGCGAGGCGGCGGTAGGACATCAGCCAGCCGAAAGTGCGTTCCACAACCCAGCGACGAGGAAGGGGAAAGAATCCTTTGGCCGCGGAGTTGCGGCGGATGACTTCGACATCGATGCCCAGCCTGGCGCCATGTTCGATGGCCGCGGTGCGGTAGGCGCTGTCGGCCCAGGCTTTACGGATTCTGGGATGGGCGGCGGCGACGGTGGCCGGTAGGTGAATGCCGGCGGGGCCATCGGGTGTGCTGGCCGCGGTGACCAGCACCGTGAGTAGCAGCCCGAGGGTGTCGACGATGATGTTGCGTTTCCTGCCGACGATCTTCTTTCCTGCGTCTATGCCTTGCGTGGCGGTCGGAACAGTGGGAGCGGTCTTGACGCTCTGAGAGTCGATCACGCAGGCGGTGGGTTCGGGGTCGTGGCCTGCGGCGGTGCGGACGTGGAGTCGTGTCCGCTCGACGAGTTGGTCGAGGACACCGTCGTTGTGCCAGTGAGCGAAGTAGCCGTAGACGGTCTCCCAGGGCGGGTAGTCGTGCGGGAGGTAGCGCCAGGGGATACCCGTCCGGTCGACGTACAGGATGGCATTGAGGAGGCTGCGTAGATCATGTGCTGGGGGGCGGCCGATGCTCAGGCCTTTCTTGTGGCGTTCGGCGCGCCAGGCGGCCAGTACGGGTTCGACCAGGTTCCACCGGGCATCGGACAGGTCACTGGGGTATGGTCTCTGCTCGGTTCGAACTCGGCGTCTGCAGGTACGTCATATTGGGTAGAACGGCTCAGACCTTACATGGATCTCTTTGAAAAGTTGCTGGGCGTGGCCGCCGGACAGAAGAGAAACCTGTATATAAATTCTGGAACAGGATCAAACACCCACTCGGATCGTCGATGATGTCGCCGTCGCGCCGCTGCCCACCTTCACCGCCGGCGGCCCGCGGTACTCCGCCGTCGGCGGCTGGAGCCTGTTCGTGAACCCGCACAGCCAGCACATCCGGCATACCGGGCGTTTCGTCGACTGGATGACCGACGTGCCCGCGCAGAAGATCCCCACCAGGTCGGCGGCGATACCGACGAACCGCGCCGTCCGGGCCGACGCCGAACTGCGTGAGCAGTATCCGCCGCTGCGGGCGGCGGCCGCGTCCACCAAGGCCTATCGATTGGCGGGCCTGCTGGGCTACGCCGAGGTCAGCAGGGCCATCCACACCAACGTGCAGCTCGCGCTGCGCGGTCAGCTCGAACCGGCCGAGGCGCTGCTGCGGGCGCAGCGCGACTGTGATCGGGCTCTGCGCGCGAAGTCGGGCTGACGGCCGCCGCGCCTGACGGCGGCCCGCAGCGTCGTCGCCGGGCCGAGGTCAGAAACCGGCGAGGTAGGCGGAGGTCTTCGCCGGGTCGAGGAACCAGTGCTGGTAGTCGCTGGGGTCGTCGAAGCCGTTGACGAAGCGCCGGGCGACGGCCTCGTGCGCCCCCGCCGCGCCGAGGATCTGCTGGACGTGTTCCGGCGGCGGGGCGAGCAGCGCGTTCGTCCACGTGGTGACGTGCTGGGCATAGTCCCAGTACCGGTCGAAGGCGCCCTGCATCCAGGCGCGGTCGAACGGCCCGTCGCCGTGGGCGAGGATGCTGTCCAGGTAGGAGGCTGCGCACTTCGCGGCGTTGTTCGCGCCCTGCCCGGTGAGCGGGTCGTTGGCGACGACGACGTCGGCCATGCCCAGCACCGCCCGGCCCGAGGGCAGCTCGCCGACCGGACGGCGCACGACCGGAGTATAGCCGCCGGCGAGCGTGGCGTGGCTGTCGGTGAGCTCCACCTCGGCGCAGCGCTCGTACTCCCATGGCACGTACGTGCGGGTCAGCTCGAGGATGCGCTGCAGGTGCTCGGCGGGTTCGGGGTGGTCGTCCCAGCAGTCCAGCGGGCCGCCGGGGATCCCCTCGAAGAACAGGATGTCGCAGTTCCCGCTGAGCGTGTACGCCGGGATGACGAACAGCTCCCCGACCCCGGGGGCGATGTTGAAGCGGACGCCGGGGGCGTCGGGGTGCTCGGGACGCGGCGCGAGCCCGTGTACGTAGGCCAGTGACAGCACGCGCTGCGGGGCGGTGTACGGCGAGCGGGCGGCGTCCCGGTCGAACAGGCCGACCAGCTCGCCCTTGCCCGCGGCCACGATGACGAGGTCATACAGCTCGGCGAGGGAGTTCAGGTCGGAGGTGGTGACCCCGGAGATGATGAGCTTGCCACCCCGCTCCTCGAACAGCTCCGCCCAGCCGGCCATCTTCACCCGCTGGTCGACGGACTGGGCGGGATGGTCGAGCCGGCCGAACCAGTCCAGCGCCCGGGTGCCGTCCGGCGCGGCCAGCGACACGCCCAGCCCCTCGATCCCGACCGCGTCGGCCTCCCACAGGTTCAGGCCGTGGTCGCGCTCGTGCTGCAGCGCCGTGTGGAACATGGCCTGGGTGGACATCACCCGGCCGGTGCGGATCTCCTCTGGGGTGCGCGCCGACATCATCGTGACGTCGTAGTCATGCTCCCGCAGGGTGAGGGCGAGCTGCAGGCCCGACTGGCCGGCGCCGACGATCAGGATCTTGCGCATGGGGTGCGTCCTCCTCGGGGGTCAGGCCAGGACGGTAATTCAGGCCAGGACGGTAATTCAGGCCAGGGACGGTGGTTCAGGCCAGGGACATGGCGTAGCGGACCAGCTCGCGCAGGGCCTCGGCGGTCGAGGCCGGGTCCCGTGCGTCGCAGGCGATCAGCGGGATGCCCGGCCGCAGCGCGAGGGCGTCCCGCACCTCGTCGAGGTCGTGCCACAGCCGGCCGTCGAACAGGTTCACCGCGACGAGGAACGGCACCGTCGAATCATGCTCGAAGTAGTTGACCGCGGCGAAGGACTGGTCGAGCCGGCGGGTGTCGGCCAGGACGATCGCGCCCAGCGCGCCGCGGGACAGGTCGTCCCACAGGAACCAGAACCGCGCCTGGCCGGGCGTGCCGAACAGGTAGAGCACCAGATCGGAGTCCAGCGAGATCCGGCCGAAGTCCATGGCGACCGTCGTCGTGGTCTTCTCGCCGTGCGGGGGCAGGTCGTCGACGCCCTCGCTGGCCTCGGTCATCCACGCCTCGGTGTTGATCGGCGGCACCTCCGACACCGAGCCGACCAACGTCGTCTTGCCGACGCCGAACCCACCGGCGATCACGATCTTCGCCGAGATCATCAATCGTTCCGGGTCGGCGACCTCCCCGGGTGCGTCCCCGCTCAGACCGGCAGCTCCCGCAGTCCGCTGAGGATCCGCTCCAGCACGCCGCGGTCATGGGAGTAGGCGTGCGCCGTCGGATGGATGAACACCGCCCCTTGGGCGGCGAGGTCGCTGATGAGCACGCGGACGACCCCGAGGGGGATCGACAGCATCGCCGACAGCTCGGCGATCGACAGCTGCGCGCGGGCCCGCTCGTAGAGCGCCTTCGACTCGGGCATCAGCGACTCGCTCAGCGCCGGGTCGTAGCTGGGGACCGAGACGAGCGTCTCCACCAGCAGGTGGTGGCGGGTCCTGGTGCGGCCCCCGGTGAGGGTGTACGGGCGGATGCGCCGGCTGCGCGTCCGTGGCGCCCGCGTCGACGGTCCCGGCGCGCTGTCCAGCGGCATCGTGATCACGGTCCTTGTCCGTCTCGGCACTACAGGGTCCGTCCCGGCACTGTCACCTGTCCCGGCACTGTCACCTGTCCCGGCCTGGCATGCGTCCCGGCACTACAGCTGCCGGCCGGCGAGGACCCGGCGCAGGTCGGCGCGGGTCTGCGGGGTCAACGCATGGCCGGCGTGCTGCACGAACTGGGTCATCTCGTAGGCCACGACCTTCATGTCGCAGTCGGCGTCGGTGAGCACCGCGAGGCCCGCGCCGGCGTCGATGCCCATGAACAGCAGGTATCCCGACGACAGCCGGACGATGATCTGCTCGCAGGTCCCCTTGTCGAACAGCGCGGCGCTGTTGCGGGCAAGACTCAGCATCCCGCTGGCGATCGCGGCGAGCTGCTCGCCCTCGACGGTGCCGACCGTGTCCGAGGCGGTGAGCGACAGCCCGTCGGACGACAGGATCAGGGCGTGGGAAACCCCGTGCACCCTGGCGACGAAGTCATTGATGAGCCAGGTGAAGTCGTCGTGCCCCTGGCGATTGGTCGTGTCGGTCACGGCTGTTCCTCAGGCCCCTCGCTGCTCGTCACGGGCGGCCCGTTCCCCCTCGGCGAACGCGCCGAGATCGGCGAGCAGCCGCTCGTGGTCCGTCGCCCGACTGGCTGCCGCTGCTGCCGGCGGTGCTGGCGGTGGCGCCGCGAGCGGCCCGGTGCCGCTCTTCAGGCTGCGTGACACCCGGCGGGGCAGGCCGCTGGCGGTGGTCTCGCCCGCGCCTGGGCCTGGGGCCGGGTTCGGCGGCGGGCTCGGCACGGGCCGCAGCGCCGGGGCGGCGGGCTGCGCGGAGTGGGCTGCCGGTGCGGCCGGGCGTGGGCGGGCCAGGTGCGCGGCCCGGCGCCCCGGTAGCCCGGCGGAGGCTGCAACGGGCAGCGGGGACCCGACGGTGCGCACGGCGGCGACGGCGGGCGCGGCGGTGACGGTCTGGGCGCCCGACCAGCTCGCCTCGGGCAGCTCGCAGATCAGCGCCGCGGGCAGCAGCACCGAGGCGGTCGTCCCGTGCGGGTGGCGTCGGTCGAGCCAGGTGCGCATCTCGTGCCGGGCCGCGATCCGGCCGACCACGGCCAGCCCCATGTGCCGCACGGCGTCGTCGTCGAGCGCCGGGCCGGCGCGCAGCCGCTCGTTGAGCCGGCGCATCCGCTCCGGTGGCAGACCGATGCCCTCGTCCTCGACCCGCAGCAGCGCGCTGCCCTGTTCGGTCAGGTGCACGCCGACGCGCACCGGCGCGGTCGGCGGGGAGGACTTGGTGGCGTTGTCGAGCAGTTCCGCCAGCAGCCGGCCGAGGTCCTCCGCGGCGAACCCGACCACGCCGAGGGGGACCACCCGGCCGATGGTGATGCGCGAGTAGTGGTCGATGGAGGACATGGCCGCGCGGATCACGTCGACCATCGCCGCGGTCTCCGACACCGTCTCGCTCGCGTCCCGGCCGGCGAGGATGCGCAGGTTCTCGGCGTTACGGCGCAGCCGGGCGGCCAGATGGTCGAGCTGGTAGAGCTCGGCGAGCCGCTCGGCGTCCTCCTCGCGGGCCTCCATCTCCTCGAGCTGGGAGAGCAGGGAGTCCACCAGGTTCAGGTCACGCAGGGCGACGTCGGCGCAGATCGCCGACAGCGCCTGCGCGGCCGCCGTGGGCGTGGTCGTGGCCACAGGCTGGGCGGTGGCCACAGGCTGGGCGGTGGCCGCAGGCTGGGCGGTGGCCACAGGCTGGGCGGTGGTCCCAGGTAGGGAGGTGGCCGGGGCTACCGGCGGCGCCAGCGGGGCGGCTGGGTCCGGCGCAGGTCTCGACGACGGCGCCGCGGCGGGTGGGACGGCCGGGCGGGAGGGCGTCCCGGGAGACGCGAGGAGCTGCGCGGCGACCTCGCGGGAGTTTCCGAGCAGCGCGCGCGATCGTTGGAACAGTTCTCGGGCTCGTGTCGTCATCCCGTCCTTACTGCTCTCTCTCGTGCGGGTCCCTCCGCTTCCGGCCACCCCCGTCAGGGTGGTATGCAATCAGACGTCCGGCGGGCTCGTCCAACCGACTTGCCCGATCCCGGGGTGACATGTCCCTAGTTGTTCCGATCGTTGCCAGGAATGGGTGCCCTAACCGCGGTGGCACCGCCGGTGACACCGGATGAACGCGGCGGGCGGGGCGACTGGCCTGCGGCTACGCCCGGATCCCCGAGCGCGCCTCGGTCAACCGTGCTGCGCACAACCCGCGGACAGCGTATTCCGGAGACGGCTTCCTCGGGGCGGTGGCAATACGCCCGCCGGGATGCCCGTGGGGGCACGCAATGTCGCCCAGCGCGTCGGGGGCGTGGCATATTTCCTGTTACCCGGAGAACTATGCGGGATCAACAGGGCAGCTACGGTGTGGAGCGGTGTGGGCGGGTCCGTGGTCCGACCGGCACCGCCGGCTGCCGACGTCGCGTGAGCGCCTTCACCGCCTGCCCTGACCGTCCTGGTGGCGGTTCTCACCGCGGGCGCAGGCCCTGGCGGTCGCAGCGACGCCGCCCTGCGCCCGGACCGAGCTGGCCCGGACCGAGCTGGCCCGGACCGAGCTGGCCCGGACCGAGCTGGCCCGGACCGGGGGATCAGCGAAGGGCCTCCAGGGCGTTGCGCTGGAGCAGGTCCCCGGACTCGACGGCCAGGCGCAGCAGCTCGTCGAAGCTGGGAACCGGCACATCCAGCAGCTGGGCTACCGCGGCGACGGCGTCGTCGGCCTCCGTGCGGCTGATCCCGGGGCGGCGGCAGATCGCCAGCGCCCGCTGGCGCACCGCGCGGGTGCGCAGCCGTTCGTCGTCGCACCAGAGCTGGAGGAAGTGGCCTTCGCGCACCTGGAACGAGCCGAGCCGGTGCAGCTGCAGCTGGCCGTCGAAGGCCTGCGGCGGCAGCGTCGCCCGCCACACCCCGCTCGGCAGGGTGTGCAGGTTCGCCCGGCCGAGACCCCGCTCGCGCAGCCAGTCGAGCCAGCGCAGCCGCGGCTCGTCCCCGCCGCGTTCGTGCCGCAGGGTGTCCAGGACCTGCGGGGCGCGCCGGCACAGCTGCTCGAGGAACGTGTCGCGTACCGGCGCGGCCTGGGTGAAGGCGAGGACGCCATCTTCGGTCAGCAGGAGATGTGCCGGCAGCCACGCGCCCGCAGTGGCGATCGGGCTGAGGTCCTCCAGCAGGTGGGGGACGTTGAACCGGGCGCGGTCGGGGCGCCGGCCCAGTGCGCGCACGGCGTCCAGGGAGAACGGCCGCATCGAGGTCAGCCGGCGAAACCAGCGGGCCCGCTCGTGCTCCCCGGCCGTCTCCTCGCCGTCGAGCAGGATCCGCACCGAGCCGTGGTAGTGGGAGCGCGGCAGCGGCTCGTTCGTGAACGCGTCGAAATACAGCAGGTGGCGGCTCTCCTTCTCGACGTACCGCATCCCGTCCTGCACGGAGAGCACGCCCAGCGAGCTCGCGGCCACCTCGGCCGGCCCGGTGCGGGTCAGGTGGCCGATGTGGACGAGGTGATCGACGCCGCGGGTCACGAGCGAGGCCGACAGCCCGAAGAAGCGCATGAGGTCGGCCTCGGTGGCGAGCCGGCCCTCGACCACCCCGCGCAGCAGGAAGTGGTCGACGACGTCGAACGGCTGGCTCTCCCGGAACCTGGCCTGCGCCTCGACCTGCCACAGCGGCCAGCGCACCGAGAAGATCCGCAGCGGGCGGACCTCCGGCATCGTCATCGCGTGCTCCAACGCCCGGAACGCCGGATACAACAGGGGGGCTCCGCTTGTCGTGGGAACACCGCTTGTCGTGGGAACACCGCCGCTCATCGGGGGTCACCGTCGAGCCCGCGCAGCCGGGCCTCGATCTCTCGGGACGGGCGCAGGTCCCCGCCCGCGGCGAGCGCGGCCCGCAGCTGCGCCATGACGGCGGCGAAGCCCTCGTTGCGGGCCGGGCCGAGCGTCGCCAGGTCACCGACGAGGACGAGCTGCCGGCGGGTTCGCGTCATCGCCACGTTCAGCCGGCGCAGTTCGCTGAGGAACCCGACGGTCCCGTTGTGGTTGCTGCGGGTGAAGCCATAGATGATCAGATCCCGCTCGTTGCCCTGAAAGGAGTCCACCGTGCCCACGTTGTCGTCGATCGCGCCGGGCCCGCCGAGCTGCTGGACGAGCGTGCGCCGCAGCAGCCGGACCTGATGCTGGTAGGGCACGATCACGGCCCAGTCGCGATGGTGGGCGGCGTAGCGGGCCAGCAGCCAGCCGATCAGCTCGGCCTCCAGCGCGTTGCTCACCCCGCCGCCCTCGCCATGGGTCTCGGACCGCTCGCCGGCCGGCCGGTCGGAGGTGTCCACGAACGCCAGCGGGCTGGTGAACAGGGGATCGTCCGTCCATCCCGGATGGTCCGTGGCGAGCGCGCCGTCGTAGAAGGCGTGGGAGATGAACTCGGCGACGGTCGCCGGCATGCGGCGCTGGAGCGTGAGGGTGACCCGGTGGTGCTCGTCGAGCCGGGTGAACAGCCGCTCGAACTCGCTGCGGCGCACCATGTCGCGGGTCTGCTCGGCCGCCTCCGGGGACAGCTCGGCGCCCGGGACGAGGTCGTCGGCCCAGTCGGCAAGCTCCTCCTCCAGGTACGGGGGAAGCTGGTGGTGGTCGCCGACGAGGAGCGCGCGCCGCGCCCGGACCAGCGGGATGAGCAAGTTCGGGGCGGAGATCTGGCCGGCCTCGTCGACGATGGCGAGGTCGAACTCGACGCCGCTCAGCAGCGGCTTCGTCCCCACGCTGATGCAGGTCGCGGCGACCACGTCGGCGTAGGTGACGAGCTCACGGCATAGTTCTCCGTCCGCGGTCGGCACCCGGTCCCGCCAGAGGGCCAGCAGCTGCGCGCGTGTCCGGGCGAGCGCGATCGCCTCGGCCAGGAGCCGCTCGCGCCGCTCCCACTGGGCGAGCGCCGCACCCCACTCGTCCTCCTCTGAGTCGTCACCGGTGACATCACCGGTGATGTCACCGGTCGGGCCGCCCGGCGCACCGGCATCCCGGCCGGCGTCGGCCGCCGCTTCCAGCGGCGGCAGGCAGCCGGCCAGTTGGAGATCCGCCTGCAGGTCGGCGGCGATCCCGGCCGCGGCGGACAGCGCACCGGCGCGGGCGGTCCAGGCGGTCTCCCGTTCGCGCAGCAGCCGGGCCCCCTCGGGATGCTGCGCGACGAGCCGGGCGGCGCGCTCCCACAGCTCGGCGAGCGTCCCCTGGGCCGCGGCGAGGCGCTGCTCCGCCTCGGTGAGCTGGTCCCGCGCCTCGTGCAGGTCCCCCAGACGGCGGGCCACCGAGCGCCGCCGGGCCCATGCCCACCAGCGCGGCACCCGCCGAGCGGCGAGGCGGTCGTGGCGGTCCAGCGCCAGATCGTGCGCCCGGCGGCAGTCGGCCACGGCGCCGGCGAGGCGTTCGGCCTCCTCGCGGGCGGCCGCGATCAGCGGCTCCAGCGGCGCGCGCAGGGACCGGCCGAGGGCGTCCAGCACGGCGTCCTGCACCCGGACGGAGCGGTCGGCGTCCCCCGCCGCCGCGAGCTGCCCCTGCAGGAGCGCCAGCCACGCCTCGCCGGTGCCCGACGGATCCGCGAACGGGTCGAGCGCCGCCGCGACCGGCTCGGTGTCCCGGATGATGGCGCCCACCAGATGTTCGACCTGGGCTTCGGGGGTCAGTTCGCGGGCGGCCGCGGTCATCGACTCGGCGTTGCCGATCCGCACGCAGCGCAGCTGGTCGGCCAGGCCCCGCAGGACGTTGTCGACGGCCTGGTTGCTGTGCGAGGTGACCAGCGTCCGGCTCGGGGCGCCGCCCGCGCCCGCCCGGCCCGCCTCGGCGGTGGCGATCTCGGTGATCGTCCACGTCTTGCCGGTTCCGGGCGGGCCGAGGACGAGCAGCAGATCGGGGTCGCCGAGGGCCCGCTGGTAGGCGTCGAGCTGGCCGGCGTCGAGGGGGCGCTCGGGTCGAGCGGACCGGTCGGGCTGCCCGGCCCGCTCGACCCGGTACTGCGCCAGCGCGCCGAGCAGCCGCGGGTTGGCCGCCTGTCCCTCGCGCAGCGCGGCGACGGCGTCGAGCTGGGCCCGGCGGATCACCTCGCTGGGCAGCAGGCGCAACGCGCCCTGGGCGGGGATGCGGGCGAAGTCGGGCATGCCGTCGAAGCGGATGACGACCTCGGCGCGGGCGCTGCGCAGGATCCGGCCACGCAACGTCCGGTCGTCGGCCACCTCGACCAGCGCCCCCTCGGGGAGCTGCGTGGGCCCGGCGAGGCGGAAGGTGTAGATCCCGCGGGCGGAGAACCGCTGCTCGCGGGTGGCCTCGCGGGCCCGGTACAGCACCGTCTCGGCGCGCAGCCGTTCCTCCTCCAGGACCCGGGTCTGCTCGACGATGCGGGTGACCGTGGCGAGGTAGTCGCGCTGGGCGGGCGGCAGCTCGCCGGCCGGGCCGTCCGCGGCGGCGTCCAACCGCGCCCAGGCCTCGCGCAGCACGTCGAGGTGGTTGCGCTGACCGGGTGGGACGTACCGCGCCTCCGGGTGGAGAACCCAGCCGGGGCAGCGGATCCGCAGCACGCCGCGGGCCACGTTCGCGTGGTCGGCGAAGCCCCACCGGCCGAGGAAGGTGAGCTGGTACCCGTCGTCGCGTCTCGTCGGCCGCAGCAGGGCGACGTGCGTGTCGGTGTAGAGCCGCAGCGTCGTCCCCGCCGGCGAGACGTTGAGCCGGGCGGGCACGCCGACCTCGGACAGCAGCCGTAGCTGGTCGACGAAGAGTTCCGGATCCAGCTCGTCCGTGCCCTGCGTGCGCCTGCTCGCGAGCTGCTGCTGCAGGCGCGGTGCCGGGACGACGGCGATGACGCTCGGCAGCCAGACCCCGTCGGAGGCCGTCGGTGCCGCCGCCATCAGTAGCCGGTGCGGGCAAGATGGTCGGCGCCGACCCGGAAGGCGTCGGCGAGGACGCGGATCCGGGCGGGCCGCCGCGCCGGGTCCGAGTCGAGCGCCCGCACCAGCACCTCGTCCAGGGTGTCCGGCACCGGGAACGGCAGCGGGAGCCCCCGCAGCGGCGCCGGCCCACCGCGGGCCGGCGTGACGCCGGCCAGGCAGTGGTAGGCCATGGCCGCCAGCCGGAAGACGTCCGTGCGCACCCCGACCCGCGGTTCGTGCAACCCGAGGCGCTCCTGTTCGGGGGCTCGGTACTCGGCCGGCCCTTCTCCGGCGTGGCGGGCCACCGTGGCGAGCCCCAGGTCGCGCAACGCCGGCGGCGCCGCGTGCGCGACGGGCCCCGGCAGGATCACGCCGTCGGGGGTCAGGGCCCGGTGGCTGTGCCCCGCCTCGTGCAGGGCCGAGAGGACCTCACCCGTGCCCGCGGCGGTGCGCAGCAGGGCGACGGCGGTCGACAGGTTCGGCGCCCACGTGCGGGCCGGCGCCGCCCGCCCCTCGCCCGGCGGCGCTCCCCAGGGCCTCGGGCCTGCCGCCGAGCGAAGGGACGGGTAGCCCGATCCGTTCGGCCGCACCGGGTGGGAGCGGGTTCGTGCCGACCCCCGCTCGGCGCGGCGCGGGGGACCGAAGACCTCCCGCCAGGTGGGGCCCGCCAGCCGGCCGGAGAGCAGGCCGGCCTCCACTGGCGTCACCTGGCCCTCGATCAGTTCGGGGAGGCCGGGCCGCCCGCCGATCTCGGCGAGCAGGCGGATCTGGCTGTCCACGGTCGCGAGCTGCGCGTCCGCCGCGAACCCGGGCCGGCGCACGAGGACGTGGCGAAACCACACCGGGCGCGGCGGCGGACCGGTGAGCGAGGCGGTCCCCTCCCGCAGCACCCAGGATCCGTCGCCGCCACGCCGCTCCCGCGGGTCCCCCTCCAGCAGGCAGGCGTGGGCCGCCACGTGCACCGTCTCGCCGCCCGACCAGGACACGTCGGCGGGTACGGCGCGGCGCGCGGGCGGGGGAGCAACGACCGGCGTCGGCCCGTCCGCCGTGCCCGACCAGGCGTAGCCGGCCGCGCTGGGCCAGGCGTAGTACGCCGCGCGCACGTGCGCGGCCACTGGCCGGCCGAGCCGGGTACGCAGGCCGTTCTCGTCCCACAGCTCGATGCGGATCGAGGTCGCCGCCTGCTGCTCGCGCCGCCAGCGGTCCCACCACATCGCCGTCGGATGGTCCATCGAACCGGGGACGCAGAGAATCCACCGGTCGATCCGGTAGCCGTACTCGCGCGCATTCCTCACCGCGGACCGGAACGAGTCCCTGATCTGCGCACGATGGCTCTCCCGTATCTGTGGCAGGAAGTATTTGGCCTGCCAGACGATGATCCGGTCATCGAGGCTGCCGAGGAAGACATCGATCCCGGCGTCACCCGGGTTGGCGCTTATCTGCCGGGCGCCCGGATGCAGCGCATCGACGAGCTGTGCGATCATCTGTTCGAAATCATCACGTGCGCCGGCCTCGCTGTGTGTGCGCAGGCCGTGCACGCGAAAGTCGACGGGGAACGGGCCAAGGCGCGGATCCGACATGCGAGATCGCTCTTCCCGGGGCAGAGGAGGGAGACATCGGCCGACCGATCCTAGCTGAATCGTCCTGCTCTGGCTTGCTTCGGGGCGTTCCGCCCGGCCTCGCCGTCACGGCCCGCCGGGCGGGCCGCGGGCGCCGACTCGGACACTCCGGACGGCGCATACTCCGCCGCACCGCCATTTCCCGGGCACCGATCCGCTCGCGGCCGCCAGGCCTTTCGCGCGGTCTTTCGAATCGGAGCCGGGTATTCGGGATATCTTCGCGCCCTACCCGGTTTTCCGTTCATCTAGTGCCGAGAGGCAGGCCATGCAACGGTTCTCCCGCCGCGGGCGGCCCGCCCGGCCCGTGCCCGCCGCGGTCGGTGCGGCCTCGCCCGAGGTCCGCGCCGGCGCCGCGACCTACGGGTGGGTGGCCCTCGCCCTGTACGACATCTCGGTGACCTGGTTGAACAACCGGTACGTGTGGCGTTGCCCGGCCGCCGTGATCAACCGGCAGTACAACGCGCACGCGACCGTCCGGCACCTGGAGGTCGGCGTCGGCACCGGCTATCACCTGGCGCGGGCCCGCTGGTCGGGGCGGGCGGCCGTCACCCTCGCCGACCTCAACGAGAACACCCTGCGCTGGACGGCGCGCCGGATCCGCCACCACGAGGTGCGCACCGCCGTCGTGAACGCGCTGGAGCCCTTTCCCGACCTGCCCGGGGCGCCGTTCACCTCGGCCGGGGTGGGTTACCTGCTGCACTGCATCCCCGGTCGGCTCGACGAGAAGGCGTCGGCCGTCCTCGGCAATGTCGCCGCGGTGCTCGAACCGGGCGCGGTGGTGTTCGGCAGCACGATCCTCGCGCCGGGGCCGAGTACACCGCCGCGCGCCCGCCGCATGATTCGGCTGCTCAACCGCCGCGGCATCCTGCACAACACCGAGGACACCGCCGCCGACCTCGGCCGGGCGCTTGCCGCCGTCTTCGCCGAGCACACGTTGGAGCAGGTCGGCGAGGTGGCGCTGTTCACCGGCCGTACGGCGGCGGCCCCCGACGGAAGTTGACCCGCATCTCGGCGAGGAACGGGGGTCCGGCACGCTGACCAGGGACGCAGGCTAGGCGCACCGCACCGCACCGCACCGCACCGCACCGCGCCGGCCGGGCGCACCGCGCCGGTTTGGTCCGGTTCAGTCTGGTTCGGGAGTCCCGGTGGACCCGGCGAGGACGTCGAGGAGCTGCTCGCCGTACTTGGCGAGCTTGTTCTCGCCGACGCCGCTGATCGTGGCGAGGTCGGCGAGACTCGTCGGCATCCGCGTGGCGATCTCGCGCAGCGTCGCGTCGTGGAAGATCACATAGGCGGGGACGCCCTGCTCCTTCGCGGTGGCGCCGCGCCAGGCCCGTAGCTTCTCGAACACCGGCACCGCCTGCGCCGGCAGGTCCACCGGCGCGGCGCGCCGGGCCCGGCCCGCGCCGCCCGTGGCGTCGCCGCCGGATCTGGCACTCGACCGCGCGACCCGCTCGGGCTCACGACGCAGCGCGACCGTGCGCGTCCCGCGCAGCACGTCGGCGCTGGCCTCGGTGAGCGCCAGCGTGCCGTGTTCGCCCTGGACGGCGAGCAGTCCCTGGGCCAGTAGCTGGCGCACGACCCCGCGCCATTCGAGCTCGCGCAGATCCTCGCCGACGCCGAAGACGGACAAGGTCTCGTGGCGGTGCTGGGTGACCTTGGGCGTCGACCGGCCCAGCAGGATGTCGATGACGTGGCCCGCGCCGAAGCGCTGATGGCGCTCCCGGTCGAGGCGCAGCACGGCGGAGAGCAGTTTCTGGGCGGCGACCGTGCCGTCCCAGGACTGCGGTGGCTCGAGGCACGTGTCGCAGTTGCCGCAGGCCGCGGCGCCGTGTTGGCCGAAGTAGGCGAGCAGGCCGACGCGGCGGCACTCGACCGTCTCGCACAGGGCGAGCATGGCGTCGAGATGGGTGCCCAGCCGGCGGCGGTGCGCGGCGTCGCCGGGGGAGGCGTCGATGAGCCGGCGCTGCTGGACGACGTCCTGCAGGCCGTAGGCCAGCCAGGCGGTGGAGCGCAGGCCGTCCCGACCGGCGCGCCCGGTCTCCTGGTAGTAGCCCTCGACGGACTTCGGCAGGTCGAGGTGGGCGACGAAGCGGACGTCCGGCTTGTCGATGCCCATCCCGAAGGCGATCGTCGCGACCATGACGATGCCGTCCTCGCGCAGGAAACGGGCCTGGTTCTCGGCCCGGACGCGGTTGTCGAGCCCCGCGTGGTACGGCAGCGCGGGAATCCCCTGGCCGGCCAGGAACTCGGCGATCTTCTCGACCGAGGCCCGCGACAGGCAGTAGACGATGCCCGCGTCACCGGGGTGCTCGGTGCGCAGCAGGTGCAGCAGCTGCGCCTTCGGCTCCTTCTTCGGCGCGATGCGGTACTGGATGTTCGGCCGGTCGAAGTTCGCGACGTGGTGGTAGGCGTCCGCCAGGCCCAGCCGGGCGGCGATCTCCTTGTGTGTCTCCGGCGTCGCGGTGGCGGTGAGCGCGACGCGCGGCACGCTCGGCCAGCGTTCGTGCAGCATCGACAGCATCAGGTAGTCGGGCCGGAAATCGTGCCCCCACTGCGCGACGCAGTGCGCCTCGTCGATCGCGAACAGCGAGATCGAGCCCCGGTCGAGCAGGCGCAGCGTCGCCTCGACGCGAAGCCGCTCCGGCGCGAGGTAGAGCAGGTCGAGCTCACCGGCGAGGAAGGCGGACTCGACCGCCCGCCGCTCGTCGAGGTCCTGGGTGGAGTTGAGGAAGCCGGCTCGCACGCCGAGCGCCCGCAGCGCGTCGACCTGGTCCTGCATCAGGGCGATGAGCGGGGACACCACGACCCCGGTGCCGGGGCGGACGAGGGCGGGGATCTGGTAACACAGCGACTTGCCGCCGCCGGTGGGCATGAGGACCAGCGCGTCGCCGCCGTCGACGACATGCTCGATGATCTCCCGCTGGCCGGACCGGAACGACTCGTAGCCGAAGACCCGCCGCAGGACCCGCGCGGCGGCACTCCCGGGGGCTCCGGCAGCACCGGCGGGGGCGCCCGACGGGTCGACGGGATGCCTCTCGGAGCCGGGCGGCAAGGTCATCTGGCCACCTTACGGCCATCCGCCCGGGTCGGTGGCCCCGCGGTCCGCGGCTGTGGACAACCGCTGTGGTCCACAGCCCGGGGCGTTCGTCGAGGTCGGAAAGCCGACGACCATGGGCGGGGCGGTGCGGGCTCGCTACGATCCAGGTGATTTGTCACCGCGACGCCCAGTCCGGCGGGAGTTTCCATCCCATGGCCTTGGTGCGGGCGCGGTCCGGGCCGAGGAGAAGATCGCGTCATGTCAACCGACCCGGAACAGGTCGCGGTCGCGGCTCTGCGCCTGAGCGACCCCATCCAGGTCGGGCCGCACCGCCTGCTCGGCCGCCTCGGCGGCGGCGGGATGGGGGTGGTCTACCTCGGCGACGGCCCGCTCGGCCGGGTCGCCGTCAAGATCATCCGTTCGGAGCTGGCCGACGAGCCGAGCTTCCGGGTCCGCTTCCAACGCGAGCTGCAGGCTTGCTTCCGGGTCAGTGGCCGGCACACCGCCAAGCTCCTCGACTTCGACATCACCGCCGAACCGCCGTGGCTCGCCACGGAATTCCTCGCCGCCCCCACCCTGGGCCAGCACCTCACCCGCCACGGCGCACTCAGCGAGGCCGACCAGGTGCGGCTCGCTGCCGGGCTCGCCGACGCGCTCGTCTCGATCCACGCGGCCGGCCTCATCCACCGCGACCTCAAGCCGTCCAACGTCATGTGGACGGCGACCGGCCCGATCGTCATCGACTTCGGGGTCGCCGTGGTGCGGGACGCCGGCCAGCTCACCGCGACCGGAACACTGATCGGTACGCCGGCCTGGCTGGCCCCGGAGCAGATCACCGTAGGGGAGGCCGCGGCGGCCTCCGACGTGTTCGCCTGGGGTGCGCTGGTCGGCTACGGCGCCACCGGGCAGCCGCCGTACGGGGAGGGCCCGTCCGACGCGGTGACCTACCGGATCGTCCACGAGGAACCCCGGGTGGACTATGCGCGGATCGCCCCGCCGCTGCGCGAGCTCGTCCGCCGGTCGCTGTCCCGCGAGCCCGGCGCGCGACCCACGGCCGCGGACCTGCGCGCCGCCCTTGCGGACGCGGCAGGCCTGGGTGCCGTGGCGGGCCTCGGTGCGTCGGAGGATCTCGGTGCGTCGGAGGGTCTCGGTGCGTCGGCGGGTCTCGGTGCGTCGGCGGGTCTCGGCGCCGCGGCGGGTAGGGACACGAAGGACGCCGGCCGGCTCGATGGCTCGGGCCGCCTGGACGGGATCGCCCCGCTGCCGGACGTGACGCTGACCGTCCAGACGCCGACGCCGTCCGGCGGCCCGCCCGCGTCGATCCCGTCGCCCCCGCCGAGCCCTGCCGGCGGCCCGCCTTCCGCCGAAGGGCACAACGCCGCAGCCGCGGCGGCGTCCGCCGGGACCCCTCCGTGGAACCTGTCGGGCGTGGCGGGGGCCGCCCGCCCGCGGAGGACTCCGCCGGCGGGCGGGGCCGCCGGCGTCGCGTTCGGCTGCTCGGGCTGGGCGCCGCGGTCGTCGTGCTCGCGGCCGCGGCCGTCACCGCCGTGCTGCTGACTCGCGGCGGCGGCGACGACGCACCGACCACCTTCACCTACACCGCCACCGGCCCGTGGCGGCTGCTCGTCGCCGACCGCCAGACGGGTGATGACGTGGGCTGCACGGTGTCGCCGCACGGTGCCGGCAATCCGGCCGGGCTGACGATGTCGGAGACCGTCTGGGGGGACAAGACGTTCCAGATCCATCAGCCCGGCGACTACGAGCTCGACGTCACCCCGCCCTCGCCCGGCTGCCGGCTCAGCGCGCTGCCCGGCGGCGGCGACGCGACCCTGCCGTTCACCGTCCAGTACAGCGGCGACAGCAGCGCCTTCAAGGCCCCCGGCGCCGTCGAGGTCGAGGTCAAGGACTTCAACGGCAGCGAGACGTGCGAATTCGTGCTGCGCGATCTCGCCAGTGGGGAGAACGTCGACATTGCGACCGCCACGAAGGACGCGCCGACCGTCAGACTCGACCCCGGCGGGCGCAGCCAGGTCTACCTGGCCGCCAGCGACTGCGTGGTGCGGATCGGGGCCGCCGGCTGAGCCCGGGGCGGGCCTCGCCGGTCCGCCGGGCGAGCACCCGCGCCGACTGGCTCGCCGCGCAGCCATGGACCCGCGCATGCTGCGACGAGACCCGGTTCCAGGCCAAGGAGGAGATCGCCCGGACCCGTCCTCCCGGCAGACAACCGGCGGGTGCTCCGGCCCGGCCGCCCGCACATGGGCCTGCCCGCCAGTCTCGTCTCCGGCCAGATTGCGGCCAGATCGTGCCGAGGCTTGGCCACGGTTCCAGGGCCGAAAACCGTGATTACGCCTCGACATGATTCTGTGCGCGACTGGTAACAGAAAGATATGAAGGATATGGTGGCCGGTGGGCGCACCGAACCCCGAGGCGACCCCCGCCACCCGATCAGATCCCCTTGGCCACCGACCATTGAGGACTCACGCGGAACGTGGGCGCCTCGTCCTGGCTCAGCCAGGAGCGCGTGCCGAAGCGCGTCACCGACCGGGCCGCGACGCCGCGGCGGGCGCATCCACGGCAATGAGCCGCGGCAGGCCCGCGAGGCCCCAGGGACACGCCGGCGCCGAGCGCGCGGACGGCCGAGCTCGGCCGACGCCTCAGCAGATGCGGGGGAGCTGCTCGCCGAGCGGCCGGTCGACGATGCGGGTCCCGCCGAACGCGGTGCGGGCGACGACGACACCCGGATGCTCCGCGGTGACGGAGCCGATCACGACCGCGTCGCGGCCCGCCGGGTGCGCCCGCATCGCGGCGAGCACCGCGTCCGCGTCGGCCTCGGCGACGAACGCGACGAGCCGGCCCTCGTTCGCCACATGTAGCGGGTCGAGGCCGAGGAAGCCGCAGGCCGCCTCGACCACGGGCGGCACCGGCACCGCGGACTCGGTGAACTCGACCCCGGCCCCGGCCGCGGCGGCGATCTCGCACAGCGCGGTCGCCAGCCCCCCGCGGGTCGGGTCGCGCAGCGCGTGCACCCCGGGGACGGTCGCGGCCAGCATGGCGGCCACCAGCCCGTGCAGCGCCGCGGTGTCGGAATGGACGTCCCCGCCGAACTCCAGCCCCTCGCGCACGCTGAGCACCGCGATCCCGTGCTCGCCGATCGGTCCGGAGACGATGATCCGGTCGCCGGGCGCCGCCCGGTCGGGCCGGACGTCCACCCCGGGCGGGACGAGCCCGATGCCGCTGGTGTTGACGTACAGGCCGTCGGCGAGGCCGTGCTCGACGACCTTGGTGTCGCCGGTGGCCAGCCGCACCCCCGCCGCGGCGGCGGCGCGGCCCATCGCCTGCGCCACCCGGCCGAGGACGGCGAGCTCCAGCCCCTCCTCCAGGATGAACCCGGCCGACAGCGCCAGCGGGACCGCGCCGCGGCAGGCCAGGTCGTTGACGGTGCCGTGGACGGCGAGTTCGCCGATCGAACCGCCCGGGAAGAACAGCGGCCGCACGACGTAGGAGTCCGTCGTGAACGCCAGCCTGATCCCGCCGACGTCGAGGACCGCCGCGTCCGCCAGCGCCGCGTCCGCCACGGCCGAGGTCGCGCCCGTCAACGTCGCGCCCGTCAACGCCGAGGCCGGATCGCGCTGCGTCGCCGACCCGCCGGCCGCGAACGCGGGTAGGAACAGGTGTTCGATTAGCTCGCTGGTCAGCACGCCGCCGCCGCCGTGGCCCAGCACCACCCGCTGATGGTCGCGCAGCGGGGCCGGGCAGGCCCAGCCGGCGATGTCCGCCAGGTCGGTCACGCCTCCACCCCCGCGGCCGGTCCGGCCGAGTCCGGGGCGGCACTTCCGGCCGTCGCGAGGCGCCGGTACTGGAAGTAGGCGGCGCACGCCCCCTCCGCTGAGACCATCGTCGCCCCCAACGGGCGGCGCGGCGTGCAGGTCGTGCCGAACGCCGCGCAGTCCGGCGGCCGGATCAGCCCCTGCAGCACCGCGCCGCTGCGGCACGCCGCCGATTCGGCGACGGTGAGCCCGCCGACGTCGAAGCGGATCTCCGCGTCGAAGTCGCGCCACGCGTCCGCGAGCCGCCAGCCCGAGTCCGGGATCGTCCCGATGCCCCGCCAGGCCCGATCGCAGACGGTGAACACCTCCGCCAGGATCGCGCGGGCCGCCGGGTTGCCCGCCGGCTGCACCGCCCGCCGGTAGGCGTTGGCGAGCTCGGCCCGGCCGGCCTCGAGCTGCGCGACGGCGTGGCGTACCCCGTCGAGCAGGTCCAGCGGCTCGAACCCGGTGACGACGATCGGCATCCGGTGGGCGGCGACCAGCGGCTCGTACTGCTCGGTGCCCATCACCGTGCACACGTGGCCGGCGGCGAGGAACGCCTCGACCCGGTTGCCCGGGGCGGTGGCGACCGCACTCATCGCCGGGGGGACCAGCACGTGGCTGACGAGCATCGAGAAGTTCGCGAGCCGGCGGCGCCGCGCCGTCACCGCCGCCAGCGCGTTGGCCGGCGCGGTCGTCTCGAACCCGACCGCGAAGAACACGACCTGCCGGTCGGGATGCGCCTCGGCGAGGCCGACGGCGTCCAGCGGCGAGTAGACCACCCGGACGTCACCGCCACGGGCCTTCACCGTGAACAGGTCCGTGTCGCTGCCCGGCACCCGCAGCATGTCGCCGAACGAGCAGAAGATCACCTCCGGGCGGGCGGCGATCGCCAGCGCCCGGTCGATCGTCTCCAGCGGCGTCACGCAGACCGGGCAGCCGGGCCCGTGGATGAACTCGACCTGGTCGGCGAGCAGCTGGTCGAGCCCGTGTCGGATGATCGCGTGCGTCTGCCCGCCGCAGACCTCCATCAGCGTCCAGCGCCGGCTCGCGGTGGCGGCGATCGCGTCCAGCAGCCACCGGGCCAGCTCCGGGTCGCGGAACTCCGTCAGGTACTTCACCGGTCCACCTCGGCTTTGGCCGTGCCGAGCTCCTCGTCGAGCAGCCCGAGTTCGCGGAACATCGCCAGCGTCTGCCGCGCCGCGTCCTCGTCCACGCTCGTCAACGCGAAACCGGCATGAATGATCGTGTACTGCCCGACGGTCACGTCGGGCAGGTAGGCCAGGCACACGGTCCTGGTGACGCCGCCGAAGTCGACGAGCGCCATCCGGGTGCCGCGGTCATCCCAGATCTCGGTGATCCGGCCGGGTATCCCCAGGCACATCGCGTCACATTCCCTTCCCGCCGGCGACCGGCGCCGGATCCTGGCCGCCGGCCAACGCCGCGACGGCCGCCTGGCCGAGCGCCAGCCCGCCGTCGCCCGCCGGCACCACCTGATGTACGAGGACGTCGAAACCGTCGGCGGCCAGCCGCGCCCGGCAGACCCGCAGCAGCACGACGTTGGCGAAGACCCCGCCGGTCAGCCCCACCAGGCCGACGCCGTACCGCCGTCGCGCGACCTCGGCGACGCGGGCCACCGCGTCCGCGACGGCGAGGTGGAACGCGCCGGCCAGCGCGGGCACGGCCACGCCCGCCCGCAGGCCGTCGACGAGGCCCGCGAGCACCGGCGCAGGCTCCAGGACGCCGTCCGCCAGCCCGAAGGCAAGCGGCCGCCCGCCCGCGACGACCGCGACCCGCCCGGCGGCATCGGGTCTGCCGTCACCGCCCCGCCGGCCGGCGGCGAGACCGTTGGCAGCGAGGCCGTCGGCGGCGAGACCGTCGGCAGCGAGGGCCTCCAGCTCGACGGCGGCCTGCGCCTCGTAGGTGGTCCGCTGGCGCACCCCGAGCAGCGCCGCCACCGCGTCGAACAGCCGGCCCATGCTGCTGCTGGGCACGCAGGCCACGCCCCGGTCCAGGGCGGTGCGCACCGTGCTCAGTTCCGCGGCGGAGCAGGCCCGCACCGGGGCCAGCTCGGCGGACCAGGCCAGGCCCGCCGCGGCCAGATGGGCCAGCGCCACCCGGCACGGGTTGCGCACCGCGGCGTCGCCGCCCGGCAGGTCGACGGGGCGCAGGTGGGCGATGCGCTCGGCGCGGGTGACGTCGGCCCCGACGAGGAGCACCTCGCCGCCCCAGATCGTGCCGTCGTTGCCGTAGCCGGTGCCGTCGAAGGCGACGCCGACGATGGGCTCGCCGAGTCGGCCGTGCTCGGCGAGCAGCGCCGCCACATGCGCGTGGTGATGCTGCACCAGCCGCAGGGGGCGGTCCGCGCCGGCGGTCCGCTGCGCCCAGGCCCGGGTGGCGTAGCCGGGGTGCGGGTCGGCGGCGAAGGCCGCGGGCTCGACGTCGTACAGGCGCGCGATCCGCGCGCCGGACCGCTCGAACGCCGCCATGGCCGCGAGGCTGCCAAGGTCGCCGAGATGCTGGGACAGGATGGCGCGGCGCCCGGTCGTCAGGCAGAGCGTGTTCTTCAGCTCGCCGCCGGCGGCGAGTACCGGCCCGACCGGGCGGGGAAGATCCACCGGCAGCGGGACATAGCCGCGGGAGCGGCGCAACGGCACGACCTGCTCCCCGTCGCAGCGCACCACGGAGTCGTCGCACGGAGCCAGGATCGGCCGGTCGTGGGTGAGGAAGGCGTCGGCGAGCCCGGCGAGGCGGGTGCGCGCCTCGCCGTCGTCGAAGCAGATCGGCTCACCCGAACGGTTGGCGCTGGTCATCACCAGCAGCCGCGGCGGCGGGCCGCCGCCCGGGGCCGGCGCGAACAGCAGATGGTGGACCGGCGTGTACGGCAGCAGCAGTCCGACGAGCGGGCTGCCCGGCGCGACCAGGGCCGACAGTGGCGCCCCCCGCGCGCGGCCGGTGAGCACGATCGGCGCGGCCGGCGCGCCCAGCAGCGCCGCCACCGTCGGCGAGACGTCCCCGACCAGGGCGGCGGTCGCCAGGTCGCGGGCCATCACCGCGAACGGCTGGTCGGGTCGGCCCTTGCGCCCGCGCAGCCGGGCCAGGCCCGAGTCGTCCTCGGCGCAGCAGGCCAGGTGGTAGCCGCCGACGCCCTTGACCGCCACGACGGCGCCGGCCGCCAGTGCCCGCTGGGCCGCCGCGAGCGCCGCGTCGGTGCCGGTCACCTCCGGCCCACCGGCCTGGCTGAACCAAAGCCGCGGTCCGCAGTCCGGGCAGGCGATGGGCTCGGCGTGGAAGCGGCGGTCGGCGGGGTCGGCGTACTGCGCCGCGCAGCGCGCGCACATCGGGAAACGGGCCATCGTGGTCGCCGCCCGGTCGTACGGCAGCGCCTCGATGATCGTGAACCGGGGGCCGCAGTTCGTGCACGTGATGAACGGGTGGCGGTAGCGCCGGTCCGCCGGGTCGAACAGCTCGCGCAGGCAGTCCGCGCACACGGCCGTGTCCGGCGGTACCAGGGTGCGCGCGCCGGCCGCGGCCGTGCTCGTCACGATCCGGAACCCGGCCCCGCCCACATGGCCGCCTGGCTGGACGGTGCCGCCTGGCTGGACGGTGCCGCCTGGCTGGACGGTGCCGCCTGAGTGGACGGTGCCGCCTGAGTGGGTGGTGTCGCCCGGGTGGAGGGGACCGCCCGGGTGGAGGGGGCCGGGGACGTCGGTCACCGTGATCCGGTCCACGCGGGCGAGGGGCGGCGCGGACGGCACCAGCCGGCGCAGGAACTCGGCCACGTCGGCGGCGTCGCCGTCGACCTCGGCAAAGACCGAGGCCGAGTCGTTGCCGACAAAGCCGGTAAGCCCGAGGCCGCTCGCCAGCCGGTAGACGTGGGGCCGGAATCCGACCCCCTGCACGACGCCCTCGACGACGATCCGCCGCCGCACCCGCCCACCCGGCGTGCGCGTCGCGGCCCGCTCGCTGGCGCGCGGCGCGGTCACCTCCGCCGCTCCCAGATCATGATCCGGTTGTTGCCGGAGTCCGCGACGGCGAGCCGGCCGGCGTGCAGGGACAGGCCGTACGGCCAGCAGAACGTGTCAGCGGTGACGCCCGACCAGCGATTCTCCCCGGTGTCGGTGAACGTCGGCTGGCCGAGGACGGCGGTGGCCGCCGCGCCCGTGTCCCGCGGCAGGCCGTCCCAGAGCAGGATCCGGTTGTCGGCGGTGTCCGCTACGGCCAGCAGGTCGCCGTCGCAGTCGGCCGCGTAGGGGAATCGCAGCGTGTCGGCCCGGCCGGGGGCGTAGGGGGATTCGCCACAGCCGGTCAGGTCGGCCTGGCCGAGGGCCAGGTCGGCGCCGGTGTCGGCGTCGGGGTGGGGTGCCCAGCCGAGCAGCCGGTGGTTGCCGGCGTCGGCGACGAGCAGCCGCTCGGCGTTCCCGGTGACGTCGTGCGGCCAGCGGAAGGTGGCGGGCCCGGCCGGGCCCCCGCGGTTGTCCTCCCGGCTGGTCGGATCGGGCTGGCCCAGGATCAGGTCGGGGGCCTGATCGGGGGAGGCCGGCAGGCCGCCCGACCAGCCCAGCACCCGCCGGTTGCCGGTGTCGGCGACGTAGAAGTGCTCGCCGATCACGGCCACGCCGAACGGCCAGTAGAAGGTGGTCGACGCGCACGGCCCGCCCCGGTTCTCCCGCACGCTCGCCGCATCCGGCTGGCCGAGGACCAGGTCGGGAGGGGTGTCGGTGGCCGTCGGGACGGTGTCCCAGACGAGGATCCGGTGGTGCCAGGCGTCGGCGACGACGAGCCGGCCGTCGGTGACGACGATCCCGGTCGGCAGGTGCATCCCCCGCTCGGGCCCGCGCCCACCCGCCGCCGGGCCCTCGCTGCTCGCGTCGGCCTGGCCGAGCACGACGTCGGCGGGGGCACCGTCGCGGTCCGGGCGACCGTGCCAGATCAGCACCCGGTGGTTGCCCGAATCGGCCACCACGAGCAGGTCGTCGCCGAGCCACACCCCGCGCGGCGCGTACAGCCAGGACGGCGACGGCTGCGCCGCGGGCAGTGCCAGCCCCCCCGGCGCCGGCGCCCCCAGCCACACCGACGGCTCCCACCCCGCCGCGCCGCCGCCGGCCGCCGTCGTGTCGCCGGCCGCCGTCGTGTCGCTGGCTGCTGACGTGTCGCTGGCTGCTGACGTGGCGTCCGTGGTGGTGGGCGTCCCAGTGCCGGGGGCGGTGGTCGTCGACCCGGGGGGCCTCACGCGGGCCCGGGTGCGCCGCGCCGACGGGCGACCTCGTCGAGCACGCCGCGCACCGCCAGCGCCGCGTCCTCCGCCCCGGACTCCTCGAAGATCGTCCGCGCCTCGCGCAGCACCGCGGTCGCCTGGTCGTAGGCGCCGAGATGGGCCAGTGCGTTGCCCTGGTTGGCCAGCGCGCGGGCGTGGCCGAGCGGATCGGTGTCCCGGTCGCGGGCGACGATGACCTGCTGGTAGCGGGCCGCGGCCTCGATCAGGTTGTCCTTCTGGTGCGCCGACGGCGCGTAGACCAGGGCGTTGGCCAGGTTGAGCTGGGTGCTGGCCCACTGCTCGGGGTGGGTCTCGGGGGTGTACACGGCGAGCGCCGTGCGCAGGCCCTGGATCGCGACGCCGATCCGAAGCTGGTCGGAGGCCTGGCTCATCGGCATGGCCAGGTAGGCGGTGGCCAGGTTGACCTGTATCGCGGCGAACAACTCCGGCGCGCTGTCCACGCTGATCAGCCGGAGCGCGGCCAGGTAGTGCTCCACCGCGGTACGCAGGGCCGCCGCGTCGTCGCGGGCCCGCTCCTGGTGGGCCGCGCCGAGGGCCAGGCGCAGCTCGGCGCGGGCGACCACGAGGTCGGTGGCGTCGAGGGCGGCGAGCGCCGTGCTCAGGTCGGCGAGGACGTCGTCGGTCGGCCCCTCGACGCTGCGGCGCAGGTCCGCCGCGGTGGACAACAGCTGCGCGGCCAGGCCCGGGGACGCCTCCCACGCCGCGGCGACAGCCCGGCCCAGTGCCCCCGCCGCCTCTCCGGTCCGTCCGGCGGCCATGGCGTGGGCGGCGTGCGTCGAGTGCACCAGCGCCGCGATCTCGCCGGTCTCCCCGGCCAACGGCGGGGGCTCGACCAGATCGCCGAGGGCGAAGCGGACCACGTCGACGAGAATCCCGAGCTCGGCGCCCAGGGCCTGGCGAAGCTGCGCAAGGTCCTCGACCGGCGGGCCTCCCGGGCGCAGGACGAACCGGTTGTACCGGTCGATCGGGTCGTCGCCGTCGAGCTGGTCGGCGGCGCCGACGATGTCCCCGCGATACGCGAGCTCCAACGCGAGCAGCCGCGCCGGCCAGGTGTCCGGGCGGCGTCCGGCGGCGAGCGTGCGGCGCAACTCGGCCGTGTCGTCGCCGCCCGGCACCAGCAGGAAGCCGGCGGGCAGCGGAAACACCCCGACCGGCTGCGGCCGGGCGTAACGCACGGCGGTGTCGATCGCGGGGCTGTCGATCGCGGGGCTGTCGATCGCGGGGCTGTCGATCGCGGGGGTGTCGGCCGCGGCTGGGGCGGCCGTGGCTGGGTCGGTCGCGGTGTCGCGGTCAGGCATGTGCGTCGTCCTCGCTGTGCTTGTCGGACAGGTCTGCGAGGATCAGCCGCTGCATCCGTTCCATCGCGCGGCGCACGGCTGGGGTGAGGTCGGCACCGGGCTCCAGGCCGCCGGCTTCGACGAGGTAGACGGCGATGTCCGTCGGGTAGTCGTCGCCGAGCAGCCAGCGGCCGAAGGCGAGGGCCTGGTCCCAGCGCACGGCGTGCGGATGCGGCAGGTGCAGAGGGAGATCCGCGAGCTCCGCGCCCGGCACCCGGTAGACGGTGCCCGGCGCGGTGCCGGTGCGGGCGGCGTCGACGATGACGACCCGGCGTGCGCCGCGCATCGCGAACGCCGTGTCCAGCCCGGCCGTGCCGCCGTCGACCAGGCGCACCCCGGCCGGCACGCCCGCCTCGGCGAGGCGGCGGATCAGGATCGGTCCCACCCCGTCGTCGCCGCGCAGCAGGTTCCCGCAGCCGATCACCACCGTGTCGCAGCGCGGCGGCTCGAAGCCGGGCGGGTCGACCTGCACCCGCGGGCTGGTGGGCACCGGCTGTGCGGCGGGCACCGGCTGTGCGGCGTTCACAGGTCTCCGTTGATGATGAACCTGCTCAGCTCCTTGCCGGTCCGTCCGTCGTAGGCATGGACGGTGCAGACCAGGCAGGAGTCGAAGCTGCGGGCCACGTGGCCGAGCTCGATCGGGTCGGCCGGATCGGCGACCGGCGTGCCGACCAGCGCGGCCTCGATCGGACCGGGCGTGCCGTCGCCGTCGCGGGGCCCGATGTTCCAGGCCGTCGGCGTGACCACCTGGTAGTTCGCGATCTTGCCGTTCTCCAGGACGATCCAGTCGGACAGCGAGCCGCGGGCCGCCTCCGTCGAGCCGAAGCCGCGCCCGTCGGCGCGCTCCACCGGCGTGACGTGGAACGGCTCATGCAGGTCGATCTGGTCCAGCCAGCCACGCACCCAGCGGTAGTACTTCGCGGCCTCGTGCATCCGGGCGAGCAGGCGCACCATCACCGACGGGCCGATCGCGTCGAGGATGTCGCCGAACAGGGGGTCGTCGTCCTGGTGGGCGGCCGCGCCCGGGGCGGCGGCGGCGACCCGGCGGGCCAGCGGCCCGGCCTCCAGCGGCACGTACCCGAGGTTCGGCACGTCGTAGCGGGGAGACTTGGCCCAGCTGTACTTGCCCTGCTCGCGCCCGCGGACCGGGTCGATCGGGTTGGTCTCCCCGTCGAACGGGTGGCGCGCCGAGGTTCCCGCGTAGAACGAGTGGGTGACGTCCTCGCGCACCCGGGCCTGGTCGAACGCGCTGTAGGCGCCGCCGGCATACACCCCGGAGCGGCCGATGAGCGCCGCGTTGCGGCCCTCGATCGTCGGCCGGGCGTACAGGTCGGGGGAGAAGTACGTGCCGGTCGCCAGGTAGTTGCCGATGCCCTGGCCGTAGCCGTCGAGGCCGATGTCGAGGCAGTAGCGCAGGAAGAAGCCGCAGTCGCTGTCGTGCTGGGCCTCGTTCTCGTACACCCAGGCGAGCACGTCCGCCCAGGTGCGGTTGGCCAGCCAGCGGTCCACCGAGCAGCCGAGCCACTGCTTCTCGAGCCACTCGGTCTTCCAGTGCTCCAGGATCGCGATGGAACGGGTCACGTCCGCGAGCGTCGGCGCGCACATCACCCCGCCCGGCACCATGAAACTGGAATGCGGCCACTGCCCGCCGAAGATGGCGTACACCTCGATCGGCTTGGCGGACAGCACCACCCCCGGGCCGTAGCTGGACCCGGTGAACGGGGCGAACCGGCGCACCGCCTCCGGGTAGAGCTGCGAGGAGGCGTACCTCGCGTTGGTCAGGTCGATGGCGAACAGCGCGTAGAAGCACCGCGGGATGCTCTGCAGCGTCTCGCACGCCTGCGCGATGTTGCGGATCAGCGTCGCGTTCGGCGGCAGCTCGGTCTGCCACGCCACGTCCAGCGCGTACGCCGACTTGTACAGGTGGCTGCCGCCGCAGATCCCGCAGATGCGCGGGGTCACGATGAGGCCGGCCTGCGGGTCCTTGCCCCGCAGGATGATCTCGAAGCCGCGGAACATCGCCGCCTCGGTCCAGGCCGAGGCCACCACCCCGTCGTCGATCGTGACCCGGACGTCGAGGTCACCCTCGACGCGCCCCATCGGGCTGACGTTGAGATCGACGGTCGTCATGGGAAATCTCTTCTTTCCTGTGCGTTCCTCGCGGGGTCCCGGGCGGGACGCGCGCGCCCTGCCGGCGGGTCAGACGACGAACATGTCCTTCTTCGACCACTTCGGGGCGGCCAGTCGGGCGGCCGCCGCCTGGGCCAGGTAGGTGAGGTGGCCGCTGCCCTCGGGGACCTCGCGCGGGATGACGCCGGCGACCTTCTGGGTCCCGAAGACCGTGCCGGGGGCGAGGTCGAAGAACGGGAACTCCGGCTCGGTGCAGCCGATGCACGGCATCCCGGCCCGGGTCTTCGACGACTGCCGGTTCCACAGGATCCGGTTGCAGGGCGAGTGCGTCATCGGCCCGCGGCAGCCGAACTCGTAGAACAGGCAGCCCTGCCGTGTCCCGTCGCCGAAGGTCAGCGTCGACTGCTTGTACTCGAAGTACTGGTTACGGGTGCAGCCGGTGTGGGTGAACGTGGTGAAGAACGTCTGCGGCCGGTGCAGCTCGTCGAGCGCGATGTCGGCGGCGCGGCCGGTGGCCAGCGCCACCAGGATCTGGGTGATCCAGTCCGGATGGGCGGGGCAGCCCGGCACGTTGATGACGGGCAGCCCGGCCCGCGAGCGGAAGTCCGGGCCGAGGAACCCGCCCGGGATGCGCTTGTGGAACTGCAGCCCGGTGGAGTCGGTCGGGTTCGGCGCCGTCGCCGGGACTCCACCCCAGCAGGCGCAGTCCCCGATCGCCACGACCACCTGGGCCTGGCCGGCGAGGTCGCGCACCCAGTCCTGCATCGGCCGGTCGGCGAACACGTCGAAGCGGCCACTGCCGTCCGGGCCGCGTATCACCGAGCCCTCGAAGACGAAGATGTCGACCGGCCGCTCACCCCGCGCGCAGTTCCAGAACAGCTCCCGCGCCTGCCCGCCGGTGGCCAGACCCAGCGACGGGTGCCAGAGCAGGTCCAGGCCGAAATCGGTGATCAGGTCGATGACGGTGGGTTCCTCGGCGTTCAGGAACGACATCGTGTTGCCGCTGCACGCCCCGCCCTGAAACCAGAGCACGGATGACATCGGTGGTCCCTTCGTCGGATGGCCGGCAACCGGTGGCGCGGCGCGGCGCGTCCGGTCGCCGCGCGCCACGCGTCGCATGGCTCGGCCGCACGAGGGCTGCCGCACAGCGACGCTATGTGCCCAGGAAGGTGACGCCGATGCGTCGTGTGCGGAGGCTGCCACCAATGCGTGGTGGCGTTTGCCGCTGCGTGCGCGGCGGGGCCACAGTGAGCCCGGCCGGCGGGTCGACTGCCGCGGCGGGCCGTCGTTCGGGGCGGGCCGTCGAGCCGCGCCAGGCCATCGATGGGCGACAGGGAGGGCGGGCGATGCACGAGCTGTCGATCTGCCGTTCGGTCGCGGACATCGTCACCCGGCACGCGGCCGGCCGGCGGGTGACCCGGGTGCATCTGCGGGTGGGCGCCCTGCGGCAGGTGGTGCCGGACACCCTGGTCTACTGCTGGGAGCTGGCGCATGCCGACCGGCCCGGGGGCGAGGTGCTGGCCGGGTCGGTGCTGGCGGTCGAGTCCGTCCCGGCCGGGGTGCGCTGCCGGGAGTGCGGCGCGCACAGCGAGCTCGCCGTGCCGGTCCTGCGTTGCGCCGCCTGTGGCGCCGCCGACGTCGTCCTGGTCAGCGGCGAGGAATTCCTCGTCACCTCCTTCGAGGTGGCGACCGATGCGGTGGAGGCGTGACGAAGCATGGGTCGATTCCATCCGCACCCACACAGCCATGCGCACCCGGACAGCCATTCGTATTCGGACAGCCATCCGCACCCGGACAGCCATCCGCACCCGGACAGCCATTCGTATTCGGACATGAATTCGCACCCGGACAGCCGTTCGTATTCGGACAGGCATTCGCACCCACCCGATAGTCCGTACAAGGACGGTCGGGCGCGCCCCGGTTCGGTGGGGGACCATTCCGGCTACAGCACCGGCGCGGAACGGGTCGAGGTGCTGGAACGGATTCTCGGGGAGAACGAGCGGGTCGCGCGGGCCAACCGGGCGGCGTTCGACGCGGCCGGCGTCACCGTGGTGAACCTGATGTCCGCGCCCGGCGCCGGGAAGACGACCCTGCTCGTCGAGACGCTGCGCCGCCTCGCGCCGCACCGGCGGATCGGCATCATCGAAGGGGACATCGAGACCAGCCTGGACGCCGACCGCCTCGACGGGTTCGGCGCGTCGATCGCCCTGGTCAACACCGGCAACGGCTTCGGCGGGGAGTGTCACCTGGATGCGCCGATGGTCGCCTCGGCGCTGCCCAGCCTGCCGCTCGCCGCGCTCGACCTCGTCATCATCGAGAACGTCGGCAACCTGGTGTGCCCCGCCGAGTTCGCCGTCGGCGAGGACCGGCGCGCCATGGTGTTCGCCGTGACCGAGGGCGAGGAGAAACCGCTCAAGTACCCGGTGATGTTCCGCTCCGCGGACCTCGTGCTTGTCAACAAGACGGATCTGCTACCCCATCTCGACTTTGACGCCGAGGCGTTCCGGCGCAACCTCGACGCCGTCCATCCGGGGGTGGACGTGCTGGCCGTCAGTGCCCGCACCGGCGAGGGCATCAACGCCTGGTGCGACTGGCTGGCAGACCCGCTGGAACCGCGGGATTCAGCGCCTATCTGGCGTTGAGATGTACCCTGATTAATCGAAATTCTGCCGTAGGCGCGAAATTCGGTGGTCCGTCTCCGGCGGGCCGGTGGTCCGGAGAAGATCGTGCAATGGGTTGAGGTGTGCTCGGCGCGTCGCGCTCGGTGACTGTGGCCGGTCCGGTAGAAAGCCTATGATCGGAATGGCGGATCGCGGAAAGGTCGAGACATGCGTCCATCTATCGGCAATCGCAAGCATCCACGGAACGCGAGAAAACGCCGGGCCCTGGCCGTCGTCGCTGTGGCCGCCGCCTTCGGCTTCCTCACCACCGGCGCCGGCTGCCCACCGCCCGGCGAGACCTGCCCCCCATACCCCCCGTCGGCCGTCTGCTGACCCCTGCCGGACGGGAATCGACCAAGGAATTCCCCGAAGCGAGAACCCTTTCTGCGGCCGGAGCATCGCCGATCCGGCCGCCGACGGTCGCCGTCCCGCCGTGTCCAGACACGGCGGACGGTCCGTTCTCGCCCGTCGGCGAGAACGCGTTCTATGCCGACGGCATCGGTAACATGGGCCGATGGGTCCGGCGGAGATGCTCGCGGGGCCGCGAGGGCGGCGGCTGTGCGGGCAGGTCGCCGGCGCGGTGCGCCCCGAGGCGCAGTCCGTCCTTTTGCGTGCCTTCCTGCGCCCGCCGGATGACGCCTTCGTCAATCTGCTCACGGCGCAGCTGCACCGGGTCGATCCAGCCGCGGTGGCGGCCCTGCCGGAACCGGTGCTGCTCGGCTGCCTGGCCGACACGGTCGCCTTCGCCGCGTACTGGCAGGAGCCCGACGAGCAGGATCGGCTGCTGGCCGATCCGCGGGTCGTCCCGGCGCTGCTCCCCGTCGCGCGGGCGCTGCTCGCGGCACCCGGCGCCGGCTGGTGGCACGACGGAGCGAACCTCGACCGGCAGCGGTACGTGCAGTGGCTCGACGCGAGCCCCGGCGAGCCACCGACCCTGACGGGCGCGGCGGACTGGGTCGTGACCTGGCGCGACCGCACGGTCGACCAGGAGGCCCGTGCGGCCTGCCTGCCGGCCGACCCGGCGGCGAGCTACTCGGGGAGCTGGTGGTCCGCGCCTGTCCTGGCCCGACTCGTGCGGACCTCGCGGCCCCGCCCGGGGCTGGGCGCGGTGCAGCTGCTGCTGACCGAGGACGCGCTCGGCTGGCGGCGCGCCCGGGTCCGGCCGCTCACCCCGCGTCCCGGCGCCCGTGTCTACGAGATCACCGGCCCCGAAGCCTGGGCGGCGCTGGTGCAGCGCTACTCGCTGCGGGTGACCCGGTCCCGGCTGCACGACTGGTGGCGCGTGACCGGCCGGGCGGAGGAGTGGTTCATCCCGGACTGGTCTGCCGTCGCCGCCGAGTACGACGGCGTCCACCTGACCGTGCTCGGCTACCTCACCACGGCCGGCCGCGCGGTGGACGTTCCCGGTGGCGCGACCGTGCTCGCCGGCTGGGACCCGGACGCCACCTACTGGCTGCGCGACGTCCTGGCCCCCGCCGGCGATCCCACCGACTGGGAGCTGTGCGAGTCGGCCGAGAGCGGCGACGAGGAGTGGCACCCGGTCGCCGTCCCCGCGTAGCGGACGGCGGGGCGGCAGCGCATCCGCCGAAGGGTGACAGGGCGAGGGTCTGGTCCGCCTCGGTTGGCCGGAGTTCGCAGTGCACCGCGCCGGCGAACGGCCCGCGGGACGACCAGATCGGCGGCGCCGTGAGGTCCGGTTCGAGGTCAGGCCCCGCGGCGGCGTCCGCACCCTCGCTCACGAATCGAATGATCTCCGGGCCGACCGTGAAGAACCCGGCCATGAACCCGCCCGGCTGCGCCTGCACCCCGGACAGCACCACCACCAGGTCCGCAGTCTCGATCAGCCGCTCGTGGACGTGTACTCCACCGGGAATCACCTGCGGGTCGGGAAACGCCAGGATCCGGTCGGCAGTCATGTCCACGGAATCCCGTTCAGCGACGACTCCTCCGGCTGGCCTTGCGGAGCGCAGCAGTGGCTTTCCGGCCTGACGGCGTTCGGGCGGAAATCAGGAATCAGGTAGTTCGGAGTCCGGCCTGGCGGTCGGGGCCTCGCCGCTGGCCACAGCCGCCGGCGCGCCGGCGAGCTCCGGCCTGCTGGACAGGTTCGGCCCGGCCCAGGTGCCCCGCAGCACGGCTACGGCATGGTCGTAGGCGTCGTGGGTGGGCAGCAGGCGACGGATGTTCAGGGGCAGTAGGTCCTCCCTATTCGTCCGGCCGCACCGGGGGCAGGTCTGCTGGTTCAGGGGGAGCAGCACCCCGCAGCCGCCTTCCTCCGCGCCGCAGCGGCGCCAGTCCCGGCCGACCTCGATGTGCCCGGTCGGCTGCCAACGGCGTGTCGCCGTGGCGGGCCCGATCGTGGTGGTCGCGCGGGTTTCCGCCAGGGCGGACGCCCCCGGGCGGATCCTTCGTGCGCTCCTCCTCGCGGTCCATCGCGATGACAAGGCGCAGCGCCTCCCTAATCGTCCGGGTACTACCTATTCTGCGGTGGTTCCCTGGCCTCTCCGAGGGAATCGCCTGTCGCCGCTGGAGGCAAGCGAAGGGCACTTTCGGGTGATGTGCGGGCTGCGCCCGCCTTCGCATTTCGGCTGGCTCGCCGGAAACCTGATGAGCCTGGTGATCTGGGCGATGTCCGCCCCGGCCTGGGCGGCGAGGCGCGCGCCGCCGCACAGGCCGCCGACGGACTCCGCTTTCGGCTACCCCGACGCCGCGGGGACAGACGATCGTCCTCCGGCGGTTCGAACGCTCTCCTCACCTGGCATCCTCGGCGATCAACCGTGGAATGTCGATCCCCACTCCGTGCCGTCCCTGAGGTCGCTGGTGCTCCCGCCGGGTCGCCTCGGACGGAACAGGATGCGGGACCCGCCGGAGTGCGCCGGGTCGAACCGCTGGCCCGCCGTGCGCCGCCTCGCTGCGGCGCGGCTGTACCGGCCTGGCCGTGGAAGCCGCCCCGGCCGGCTCGCGACTGCACGGAGCCGGCGAGGAAGGCGTGCCATTCCGGGACATCGCCGAGGCGATCGGCCGCCAGCTGAAGGTACCGGCCGTCAGCATCACCGTCGAGGACGCAGCGGAAGGTGGCCCGCGCGAGCGAATCGCGGGATGGCGAGGGCCATCATGGGGTTTGTGCCCCGCGCCCGGCGATCCCCTGGCAGTCGAACCGCCCTCGATGTCCTGCGCGGGTTGTTGAGACCGCCGGACCCGGACGCCGTCACCACGCTCGTCGCCGAGATGGAGACGGGTTGTCTCGCCGTCCAGCCCGTGGAGGTCTCATGTTTCCTTCGCGGCGCCGGGGATGCCCTGCCACGTCGTTGGCGGCAGGGCCTGTTGACTCTCGATGGTCGGACGTTGACCTGGCAAGCCCGCGTTGGACATCGGGGTGAAGCCAGGCGCTTGCCATCCCGGCTCGACGTGGAGCAGGTGCGTGAGGTGGAGGGCGCCGACCGGCTCAAAATCAAGCACGGATTGTTTAAGATCATCGTTTGCCAGGCGACATCGGGCCGTGTGGAGCTGGCCGTGCCGAGCCTCGACATACCACTCGTCCGACGCGCGATCCAACGTGACCAAAAAGCATCGGAACCGTGAATCGATTTCACGGTTCGTTTCTCGCGGCGGTCAACGTCCATCCCGCGTCTGGCGCGTCCGCGTAGGTCCGCGGCATCCGCGATAGTTCCCGGCCTTGGCTGCTGCTATGGCTACTGATCGGAAGGCCGCGCGGGCGGATCTTCGGCCAGCTCGGCTGCGTACTGCATGGCAGCATGGGTCAGCGATCGCAATCGGCTAAGTGAGCGCTTGCTCACATCCTGCCAGGCGTCGACGCTGTGCCACCCTTTTCCGTTCAGCGCTGCAATCGGCTCGATCATCTCGACGCCGGTAGGCGGCTGCGGCAAGCGGAGGAGCAGCCATGCTGTGCCCATCGCGAAGACCGCGGCAATGCCGTTCGCGACCACCACCGGAACTCCAAAGACCGGCCTGATGGCCTGGTGCGACGGAGAAATCATACTAAAGCGTTCGACGAGGTCGGGGTGTGTGTGAAGCTCCCAGCCGTCCAAGACATAGTCGCGTTCGGATGCGTGGCGCGGGCGCACCGCCTGGTTGCGCAGATAGGTAAGCAGGTCGCGGTTGGCGGGTAGGTCCGAGAGGGGCATCCAAGAAATATAATGTTTCGGGCGGCCACGGATAAGTCTCGCCGGGCTTGCGACGCGCCGGGTTGTGCCGTGGCGCGGTGTCAAGCGCGCGCCACGCGACGGCTGAGCCTGGCGCTGGAGCGCCAGGCTCACCGCTCGGGGGCTCGGCCGACCCGGCGGGCGTGGCGAGGGGAGGCCAAAGGTGCAGCGTGGAGGCATGATCCCCGAGTGCGCCCGGCAGGGATCGAACCTGCGACCTGGTGCTTAGAAGGCACTCGCTCTATCCACTGAGCTACGGGCGCGTTGGTACAGGGTGGGCCTACCGGGGAGCTCCACCCAGGGTAGCAAGCTCTGACCAGGCACTGGACACGCGGGGACACGTCGGCGGCCGGTGAGTCGGGGCGACGACGCGGGGTGCGGGAGCAGGCGGGCGTGCGTCCGCGCCCCGGTTCGCTGGTCCGATCGGGCCATGCCGGGGACGAGGGACCGGGGCGCGGGACGGCGGGTGCGGGGGCGGGGGCGAGGGTCAGGAGGCCAGACGGGACAGGTCGCTGAACTCCTGGTCGGTCAGTTCGACGCCGGCCGCCGCGATGTTCTCCTCCAGATGGGCCACCGACGACGTGCCGGGGATCGGCAGCACCACCGGGGAGCGGCGCAGCAGCCAGGCGAGGGCGAGCTGGGCGGGGCTGGCGCTGTGGTGCCTGGCGGCGGCGTCGAGGACGCTGCCGGGAAGGGCGAGCCGGCCGGTGTCCACCGGGTTCCACGGGATGAAGCCGACGCCCTCGCGGTCGGCGTAGTCGAGGACATCCTCGGCGGTCCGGTAGGCGAGGTTGTACCGGTTCTGCACGCTGACGACGGTGACCAGGGTACGGGCGTGGGCCAGTTCGGCGACGCTGACCTCGGACAGGCCGATGTGGCGGATCTTCCCCTCCTCCTGCAGCGCGCGCAGCTCGCCGAGGGAGTCCTCGACGGGGGTGTCGGGGTCGATGCGGTGGAGCTGGTAGAGGTCGATCCGCTCCAGCTTCAGGCGGCGCAGCGACATCTCCACCTGCTGGCGCAGGTAGGCGGGGCGGGCCACGGGAGCCCACCGGTTGGGGCCCTGCCGGGTCAGACCGCCCTTGGTCGCGAGGACCAGCCCCTCCGGGTAGGGGTGCAGCGCCTCGGCGATCAGCTCCTCGCTGACGTGTGGGCCGTAGGAGTCAGCGGTGTCGATGAAGTTCACCCCGAGCTCCACCGCGCGGCGCAGCACGGCGCGGGCCTCGTCTGGATCGGCGGGGGGACCCCAGATGCCGGGGCCGGTGATGCGCATGGCGCCGAACCCGAGCCGGGTGATCGGAAGGTCGCCGCCGAGCAGGAAGGTGCCGCTGCCGGCGGCCGTGGTGGCGCCGTCCGCGCTGGTGGTCGAGCTGGTGGTCGAGCTGGTCGTGGTCGTCGACATCGCTGTCCTCCGGGTACGACGGTGCTGGTGGGAACCATGTCGGCGGGACGTGATCGCCGGGCATCGGGTCGGGCGGGTGAACGCCGGGCAGGACGCCGCATCGTCCGATCGGGCCACGGCCGGGCGTCACGCCGACTCACGGATCGGCAACCGGGCGTCCGGGGATGGTGTTCCCGCTCTGGTCGTCCGTATTGCTCGTCTGGCACGGACGGGTCCGGTCGGGGTGGTCCGCTGCGGGGATGCGCGAGCTGTGGACGGACGTCGGTTATCCACAGCCGGAGGGTCGGGGCTTTCGAGGTCGGCCTTGGCGGCTCACAGTGGAAACACGCCGGCGCAGCGCCGCGCCGGCACCTTCCTCCCTGACCCGAGGAGTACGCCATGCTCGACACGACCATCACTGTCGTCGGCAACCTCGTCGACGACCCGGAGCACCGGACGACGACGAACGGCGCCTCGGTGTGCAGCTTCCGCCTGGCCTCCACGCCGCGCCGTTTCGACCGTTCCGAGAATCGGTGGGTCGACGGTGCCACTCTGTTTTTGCGGGTGTCCTGCTGGCGGCAGCTGGCCGACAACGTCGCCGCGAGCCTCGTGCGCGGGGACCGGGCGCTGGTCTACGGCCGGCTGCGCCAGCGGTCGTTCGAGACGAGCGAGGGGGAGCGGCGCGTCAGCTACGAGATCGACGCCGACGCCGTCGGCACGGAGCTGACCTGGCATGCGGCGCGCTCCGAGCGGCTCAACCGGCGGCCCGCGGCACCCGTCGCAACGCCGGTCTCGGCCACCGGTCTGCCCGGCGGCGGGCCGTTGGTCGACCTGCGCGAGCCGGCCCGGGTCGGCCTGCCGCAGCCCGAGCCCGTCGCCTCGGCGGCGGTCGCCGGCGCCGGGGAGGAGCTGGTCCACTCCCTGGCGAGGGACGCGCAGCCGATCGGAGTCGCCACGGTCGGGTCGTTGTCGTCGGCCGGCCTGGCGTCGGTGGGGTCGGCGCCCCTGGCTGCGATGGCGCCGCGGGCCGATGGCCTGGGCGGAGGGGGCGCGGGGGCCACCTCCTTCCCGTCCGGGTCGGGTGCGGACAGGTCGCCTTGGCGTTCGTTCTCCGCCGCCGCCGAGCAGCGCTGATCACCTCGTGTCCGGTGGTGACCGCAATGGGTAAAGGTGGGGCGGACCTGCCGCCGGCGCCGCCGCCGGCGCTGGGTAGCGTGCCGAGGGTGAGTAGCCGGCACGAGAGTAGGCAGAGCGCACCCGCGCCCGCCGGGCCGGACTCCGGTTCGGTGATGCCGGCTGTCCCGGTGCAGCCGACAGGCCGGGACATGGCGCCCGCGGGCAGCGGCGGGGGGCCGGGCCGGGAGGCCCTCGGTCGGCGGTTACGGGGGCGCCTCGCCGCCCTCCCGGGGGCCGCGCGGTACGTCGCGGTGCTCGCCGTCCTGAGCGCGGCCGCCGCCGTCGTGCTGCGGCACACCGTCTTCCCCCTGCTGTCGGTCAACAACGACGAGGGCATCTACCTGCTGCATGCTCGGACCCTGGCCGAGGGCAGGCTGTTCCCGCCCGCGCCGCATCCCGCGCAGTCCTACCTGCCGTGGCTCGGCACCGTCGTCGACGACCACTACGTCCTGAAGTACACGCCTTTCGTACCCGCGATCTTCGCGGCCAGCCTGTTCATCGCCGGCAGCATCGATCCGGCACTCGCCGCCATCGCGGCGGCGGCGGTCGTCGTCACCTACCTGCTCGGCGTCGAACTGTCGGGCAGCCGGCGGGTCGCGGCGCTGTCCGCGACCCTGCTCGCTCTGTCCCCGCTGGTCCTCCTGCAGAGCGCCATGGTGCTCAGCTACCTGCCGGCGCTGGTCCTGCTCCAGGCGACCGTGCTCGGGGTGCTGCGGGGCCGGCGGTCACGCCGCGCGCCGCCCGTGGTGGGTGCCGGGGTCGCGTTCGGCGTCGCCGCGGCGGTGCGGCCCTACGACGTCGTGCTGCTGCTGGCCCCCCTCGCGGTCTGGCTGCTGGTGACCTCCGCCGGGCGGCGCTGGTGGCTGCTGCGCTGGCTGCTGTGCGGCCTGGCCGCGCCGGCCGTGATCGTGCTGCTCACGAACGCGGCGGCGACCGGGAACCCGCTGCGCCTGCCGTTCGCGCTGCTCGAACCCGACGATCGGATCGGCTTCGGGCTGCGCAAGCTCTACCCGGCCGACGGGCGGCACGACTTCGGTCTCACCGACGGCCTGAGCTCCGTCGGGGACCATCTGTGGCTGCTCGGCGGCTGGGCCTTCGGTGGCGTCGTGCTCGCGGTGGCGGCGCTCGCCGCCGGGGCGCGGCGGCGGCCGTCCACGCCGGCCGCGATGCTGGGCCTCGGTGGCCTGCTGTTCCTGATCGGGTACGTCGGCTTCTGGGGGGCGTGGAACGCCGCCGAGCTGTGGGGCGGCATCCGCTACGTCGGCCCCTTCTACATGGTTCCCGTCCTCATCCCGCTCGTGCATCTCGGCGGGTGGGGATGCGTGTCAGCGGGGTCGGCCCTGCTGGCCCGCGGACGCCGGCTCGGGCTCGCCGTGCTCGTCCCGGTCGGCGTGGCCGTCGTCGCCCTCACGATCGGCGTCCTCACCGCGGCGGTGCGTGACAACCTCACGCTCACCGGCAACGACCGGGACCTGCGCGCCATGCTGCGCCGGCTGCCGGAGCGGCCGCTGGTGTTCGTCGCGGCCAACCCGGCGTTCCTCGGTCATCCCACCCCCGTGACGGCCAACGGCCCCGATCTCGACGGGCCGGTGCTGTACGCGGTCGCCCGCGGCGTCGACGACCTCACCGTGGCCGCGGACCACCCCGAGCGGCAGGCCTACCTGCTGCGCCTCGCCCCCGCGTACGACCGGTCACCCGGGTCGCCGTCCACGGCGCGGGTCGAGCGGCTCGCGGTCCGCGCCGGGAACCGGGTGGCCACGACGGTCGCCGTCCGGGCCGGAGCCACTCCGCCCCGGACGCGATCCGCCCGGCTCGTGCTCACCGCCGGTCGCCACCGGCTGTCCGTCCCGGTGGACCCGCGGGCGTCGACCTCACTGACGCTCACCGTCGACGCCGACGGTCTCGATGTGGACGACGTCGCCCTCGACGACCGCACGCGGTCGGCTCACCCGGGCGCGGCCCGGGAACTGCCCGCCCGTCCGACCGCGACGGTGGTGCGCGCCGGCCGCGGCACCTCCGTCACCGTGACGCTGTACGCGACGGACCGCGGGGGGCGGGAGCGCACCGTTGACCAGCAGATCCTCCCCGTGCGGCTCGCCGCGGCCCGCGCTCAGCCTGAGCGGGGCGAGCCCGCGGTCACGGTGCTCGGGTCGGTGGGGGAGATCGACGAGGTCGGCACGGGTGCCCGCCCGCCGCTGCGCGTCACCCTCGCCGCTGCGGAGAAGCCCCGGGGAGGTGAGGCCGCGCGGGCCCGGTGATCAGTCGACGCGGCGGATCGGTGGTGGCGCGTACGTACCGTCGAGCACGTCCTCGCCGGGGCCGTAGATCCGCAGCGCCGGACGGAAGTCGCCGGATGCCGCGGGCAGCCAGTTGGCCCGCTCGACCTCGTCGGACGGGGGATCGCTCTGGATGAGGACGCGGACCGAGCCGTCCGGGCCGCGGCGCAGGTCGCGGGTCCGGCTGCCCAGGGAGAACCGGTGCAGGGGATTGTCCACCAGGTAGTACTCGGGGGCGTCGTACATCGTCAGCGACCAGGACTCCGCCGGTGGCGGCGGCGCCAGGTCGAGGGTGTAGCGATGGGCGCCCGTCAGGCGGCGGCCCTCGACGTCCACCAGGCAGGTCGCCTCGATGCTCTCGTAGCCGTGGGTCGCGCCGATCGGCTGGCGCGCCGCCATCGCCCGGGCCAGCCGGGCCTGGTCGCGGTCGGTCATCCGCCAGGCCGGCTCGTCGCGGGTCCCCGGCCCCAGGCGGTCGAGGTTGAAGTCGAGGGCGTGCGGGGTGCTCGACCAGCCGTTGCTCAGCGCCCGACCGGCCTGGGCGACCCGCTCCAGCCCGTCGCGGCCGCCGCGCAGCCCGCCGCGCAGCGACCAGGTCAGCGCCGGATCGGGATCGACATACGGCGAGGGATCGTCGAAGATCCCGAGCGGGGCGAAGCGGCGGGCGTACTCGGCCTCGGCCGGCGGCGGGGGACAGGCCCGCAGCCAGATCCGCAGCTCCTCCCAGAACCGCAGGTCGTCGCAGACGCTCTTCGAATGCTCCGGCGGTCCCTCCGCCCGGCGAGCGCCCGGGTCCAGGGGACTCAGCCGGCGCTCGTCCTGGAGTCGGTGCACCGTGCGGGCATCGGCCGGATCGTCGAAGCCGAAGCGGCCGATCACGGTCAGCAGCCGGGTCGGCGCCTCGATGCGGATCAGGTCCGGCGGCGTCCCCTCCGTCCAGCCAGGCGGAACGAGCACGTACGACCCGCCGTGCCCGGCGCCGGTCCGCCGTCCCACATAGGCGAAGTTGTTGCGCCAGGCGTCGACGAACAGCAGCAGGCTGTACCGGTCACCGCTGTCCGGGACGGACAGGATCAGCGGACCCGGCGCGAGGTCGACCTGCGCCACCGAGTGCAGAACGTCCGCGTTGACACTGACGAACGCCGAGCGCGGGCCAGGCAGATCCCGAATGTGGGCGAAGGCGTTGAACCCGGCGGGCGCCAGCAGCCCGATCCCCTCGCCCGCGAACCGCCCGCTCAGCCGGACGTTGCTCACCAGCGGGTAGCCGAAGATGTACGCCTCGGCCGCCAGCCCGAACCGGTGATCATTCGCGCGCATGCCCTGCCGTCCCGCCGCCTCTCGCCGTTCGGTGTCGACCCTCGTACTGTCCGTGCCCGCAATTCGGTGGAGGTACCCCACCGAAGCCGCGAGGGCCGCAGCGGCCGGCGGAAAACGGGCGGCCGGCGGTGACCCCACCGATCACCGCCGTGAGGGTGGTCGCCGCGATGCCCTAGGGTTGACGGCATGGCGCAGTACGTCTTCCAGATGCGCAAAGCGCGCAAGGCCCACGGCGACAAGGTCATCCTCGATGACGTGACCCTGGCATTCCTGCCCGGAGCAAAGATCGGGGTGGTCGGTCCCAACGGGGCGGGGAAGTCGTCCCTGCTCAAGATCATGGCTGGGCTCGACCAGCCGAGCAACGGCGACGCGATCCTCAGTCCGGGCTACTCGGTGGGCATGCTCGCCCAGGAACCGGCGCTCGACGAGACCAAGGACGTCCGCGGCAACGTCGAGGACGGGGTGCGCGAGATCCGCCGGGTGCTCGCCCGCTACGAGGAGATCAACGAGCAGATGACCGCGCCCGACGCGGACTTCGACTCGCTGCTCGCCGAGCAGGCCGAACTCATCGACAAGATCGAGGCCGCCAACGCCTGGGAGCTCGACAGCCAGCTCGACCAGGCGATGGACGCGCTGCGGCTGCCCCCGGGCGACGCCGACGTGTCGCTGCTGTCCGGCGGCGAGCGGCGCCGGGTCGCCCTGTGCAAGCTGCTGCTCGAGGCGCCCGACCTGCTGCTGCTCGACGAGCCGACCAACCACCTCGATGCGGAGAGCGTCGCCTGGCTCGAGCAGCACCTGGCCCGCTACGCCGGCGCCGTGCTCGCCGTCACCCACGACCGGTACTTCCTCGACAACGTCGCCGGCTGGATCCTCGAGCTCGACCGCGGCCGCGCGTTGCCCTACGAGGGCAACTACACCACCTACCTGGAGAACAAGGCGTCCCGGCTCAAGGTCGAGGGCCAGAAGGACGCCAAGCGGCGCCGCGTGCTCGCCCAGGAGCTGGAGTGGGTCCGGTCCAACCCCAAGGCCCGCCAGACCAAGAGCAAGTCACGCCTCGCCCGCTACGAGGAGCTGGCCGCCGAGGCGGACCGGGCCCGCCCGCGCGACTTCGAGGACATCCAGATCCCGCCCGGCCCGCGGCTGGGCAACCAGGTCATCGAGGCCAAGGGCCTGACCAAGGGGTTCGACGACCGCCCGCTCATCGACGACCTGTCGTTCACCCTGCCTCGCGGCGGCATCGTCGGCGTGATCGGCCCCAACGGGGTCGGCAAGACCACCCTGTTCACGATGCTCACCGGGCAGGCGACTCCGGACGCGGGCGACCTCGTCATCGGTGACACCGTCGACATCGCCTACGTCGACCAGTCCCGGGCCGGCCTCGACCCGAAGAAGAACGTCTGGCAGGTCGTCTCCGACGGCCTCGACCACATCGTCGTCGGCAAGGTCGACTTCCCGAGCCGGGCCTACGTGTCGTCGTTCGGTTTCAAGGGCCCCGACCAGCAGAAGCCCGTCGGCGTGCTGTCCGGCGGCGAGCGCAACCGGCTCAACCTCGCCCTGACCCTCAAGCGCGGCGGCAACGTCCTGCTCCTCGACGAGCCCACCAACGACCTCGACGTGGAGACGCTGCGGTCGCTGGAGGACGCGCTGCTGGAGTTCGCCGGCTGCGCCGTGGTCGTCTCCCACGACCGCTGGTTCCTCGACCGCGTCGCCACCCACATCCTCGCCTGGGAGGGCACCGACGAGGACCCGGCCCGCTGGTTCTGGTTCGAGGGCAACTTCGCCGACTACGAGACCAACAAGATCGAGCGGCTCGGCCAGGAGGCCGCCCGCCCGCACCGCGTCACCCACCGCAAGCTCACCCGGGACTGACGCCCTGCCGCCGCCCGGGCAAGCAAACCCAGCACGGGCGGCGGCGCGGCGGCCACGGCCGCCGCACAGCGGAGCGCGGCGGCCGTGGCGGCGAGCTCAGTCGGCGCGGTTCTGCAGCGAGTTCGCCGCCATCTCCAGGTAATCCCAGAGCGTCTTGTGCTGGTCGGGCGGCAGGTCCAACGAGTCGACCGCCGCCCGCATCACGGCGAGCCAGGCGTCGCGCTGCACCGAGCCGATCGCGAACGGGATGTGCCGCATCCGCAACCGGGGGTGGCCCCGCTGCTCCTGGTAGTCGCTCGGGCCGCCCCAGTACTGGATGAGGAACATGCGCAGGCGATCCTCCGCCCCCGCCAGGTCCTCCTCCGGGTACAGCGGGCGTAGCACCGGATCGCTCGCCACCCCCTGGTAGAACCGCGCGACCAGCCTGCGGAACGTCGGCTCCCCGCCGACGGCATCGAAGAAGGTCGTCGTGGGCTGGGCCGGTGTGCGGGGCTGGCTCACGCTCCCATTGTGCGTCACATCCGCGTGCATCCGGCCCGCCGGTGCGCTCTCAGCCCTCACGGGGCGCGACCCACGCCGTGGTGTCCGGCGGCAGGGTCAGCGTCGCGCCGTCGTAACCCACAGGTCCGCTCGCGAGCACCAGCCGGCCGGTGAGGTCGATCGCCACCTCCCGTCCCATCGCCATCACGCACGTCATACGCGCCGACCCCACCGAGGTGGGCACCCCAGGGGTCGCCCGGTCGAGGGCCGCCCGGTCGAGGGCCGCCCGATCGAAGGCGAGACAGCCCGCGGGTGCGTCATCGCGCCAGCGCAGTTCGTCGCCGCGCAGGTGCGGCAGGGCCCGGCGCAGCGCGAGTGCCCCGCGGGTGAGCAGCCACGTCGACATCGGATCGCCGGCCTGCGCGAGCACCGCGAAGCCGGCCCAGCCGGCCGGCTGCGGCAGCCACGGGTCGACCCCGTCCGCGGTGAACCCGTACGGCGGCGCGTCGCCGGACCAGGGTAGCGGGACGCGGGCGCCGTCCCGGCCCGGCAAGATGCCCCCCGAGCGCAACCACCCCGGGTCCTGCCGCGCCGCCGGCGGCACGTCAACCTGCGGCAGCGCCAACTCGTCGCCCTGGTAGAGCACGGCGACGCCGGGCAGGGCGAGCAGGGTCAGCAGCGCCGCCCGGGCGCGGCGCGTGCCGACCTCCCCGTCCCCGTAGCGGGTCACCGGACGCACCACGTCGTGATTGGCCAGCACCCAGGTGGCCGGCGCGCCGACCGCCGCGAGCGCCGTGCGTTCGGCGTCGATCGCCGCCCGCCAGTCCGGCGCCGACCACGGGGTGGTCAGCAGGGAGAACGAGAACGTCAGGTGCAGCTCGTCGGGGCGGACGTACCGGGCCAGGCGCGCCGGGTCGCGCACCCAGGTCTCTCCGATCAGCACCCGGGGCCGGCCGTCCCGGGCGGTGTACTCGTCGGTGATCGCCCGCCACGCCCGGTAGATCTCGTGCACGCCGTCCTGGTCCCAGACCCGCGGTTCGGCCTCGTCGCGGAACCCGCTGTCGGGGGTGAGCACCCCGCCGGGTGGGTTGTCGCGCAGCTCGCCGTCCTTGACCAGCCCGTGGCTGACGTCGATGCGGAAGCCGTCGACGCCCCGGTCGAGCCAGAAGCGCAGGGTCGCCTCGTGATCGTCCCGCACCGCGGGATGGTCCCAGTTCCAGTCGGGTTGCCCGGCGTCGAACAGGTGCAGGTACCACTGGCCGTCGCCGACCCGGGTCCAGGCCGGGCCGCCGAAGACGGACACCCAGTTGTTCGGGGGCTCGGCGCCGTCCGGTCCCCGCCCGTCCCGGAAGATGTACAGCTCCCGCTCGGGTCCGCCCGCCGCGGCCGCCAGCGCGGCCTGGAAGGCCGGATGCGCCGAGCTGGAATGGTTCGGGACGAGGTCGACGAGGACGGCGAGACCGGCGTCGGCGGCGTCGGCGAGCAGCGCGTCGACGTCCGCGAGGCTGCCGAACAGCGGGTCCACCCCGCGGTGGTCGGCGACGTCGTAGCCGTGGTCGGCCATCGGCGACGGGTAGAACGGCGTGATCCACAGCGCGTCTACGCCCAGCTCGGCGAGGGCCGGCAGGTGCTGGCGCAGCCCGGTGAGGTCACCGATGCCGTCGCCGTCGGAGTCGGCGAAGCTGCGCAGGTAGACCTCGTACAGCACGGCCCGCCGCCACCACTCGGCGTCCCGGGCGCCAGCATGGGCGCCGGCGCCGGCCGGGCCGGGTTCGCCCGCCGGGGCTCCGTCGGCGGCCGGCCGCCGACGGACCTGGTCGGCGCCGTCCGGCTCCCGCGTGGTCGCAGGCTCGCCGGTCTCGGCCGGCCCCGTAGACGACCGGGGGGTTTCCCCCCTGTTACGAGAACGCGATCCAATCGTGGAATAGTCAGTACCGGAATGATGTATCCCCATGTGATCCTTTCTGACGCCCTTGGTCCCCGTGGGACCGGTACCCACCCGCGCGCCGCCGCGGACGCCGGGATACCGACGGATCTGCCGGCCGCCTCGGCCACCGGTGGCGCATCGGCCACCTCGGCCCCGCCCGGTCCGCCCCGACCTGTCACACCGCCCCGACCGTCCGGTCACGGGCGGGCGGGCGGGTGCGGTGGTGCAACGCATGCTCCTCCGGCGGCGGATCGATGGCGGCAAACCCGGCTTGCGTGTGCGAAGGGATGGCGATGGGGTACCGATCCCGGCTCGGGTCGACATTCTCGCGATGCGCGATATCCGGCTACCGAACTAGACTTCCGCGGGTGAACCAGGTGACTGGCCGTTACGGCGCAGTCCCGGGAGTCGGATTCGGTCGGGGGCGGGAGGATCCAGCCTCGACGTCCGGACCTGTCACCGGGAACTCGTCCGGCATGTCCGCTATCACCGCCGCGGCGGATGTCGGGTGCGCCCGGAGTTCGCAGGTGGCCGCCCGGATGTCGCGGCAGGTGCGCCGCTCGGCGTCCGCGGGGCTGCGGACCGCCCGGGAGGTCGTCCGCGCGCTGCGAGGTGACCTGGGCGGCGACGGCCGGGGGGCGCCGGACGGCTCGCCGTCGTCGTTCCTGGCCGATGCCGGTCTCGTCCTCGGCGGCACCCTTGATCCGGAGCGCGTCCCCGACCTGCTCGCCGGGCTCGCCGTGCCCCGCTTCGGCACCGGGGCGATGGTCTGGGTGCGCGACGGCGACGACGTGCGGCTGGGTGCCACCGTCTTCGTCGACCCGAAGGTCGACAAGATCATGCGTGCGATCGTCGGCACCCGCCCACCCACGCTCGCCGACGACTTCCCGCCCGGCATCGTGCTGCGCAACGGCCAGACGTACTGCCTGCCCGACTTCGACAAGCTGCGCGCCTCGCTGTCGTTCCCGCACGAGCTCGCCTACCAGCAGTTCCGCCGGATCCAGGGCGGCCCGACCGTGAACGTGCCGCTGTCGGTGCACGGGCGGATCCTCGGCGCCATCACCGTCGGCCGCCGTGAGGGCTTCTACAGCAACTCCGAGGTCGCCCTGCTGGAGGACCTCGCCCGCCGCGGCGCTCTCGCGCTGGAGAACGCCCTGCGCTTCAAGGAGGCCCAGGAGTCCGCGTTGACCCTGCAGCGCTCGCTGCTGCCGGCCAACCCGCCCGCCCTCGAGGGCGTCGAGATCGCCATGGAGTACCGACCGGGGACGGCGGGCACCGAGGTCGGCGGCGACTTCTACGACGTGATCCCGCTGTCCGGGGGCAGGGTGGGCGTCGCCATCGGCGACGTGATGGGCCGCGGGCTGCAGGCCGCCGCGGTGATGGGCCAGCTCCGCGCGGCGCTACGGGCCTACGCGCTGGAGGACTGGTGCCCCGCGGAGGTCCTCACCCGGCTGGACCGGGTCGTCGGCCTGCTGCCCGGCCTGCAGCTCGCGACCTGCATGTACGCGGTCTACGACCGGCACACCGGTCGAGCGACCATCGCCAACGCCGGACACCCCGCCCCGCTGGTGATCCTGCCCGACGAGGACCCCGACTACCTGGTGCTCGACCCCGGCCTGCCGCTCGGTGTCGGCGAGGGCACCGGCTTCAGCGAGACGACGGTGACGCTGCCGGCGGGCTCGGCGCTGGTGATGTTCACCGACGGCCTGGTGGAATCACGGCGCCGGCCGCTCGTCGAGGGTCTGGAGAACCTGCGCCGCGGGCTGATCGAGCAGCGCGCCCGGGTGGCCGCCGCGCGGGGTGGCCTGGCCGCGGCGAACGGCACCCCCGACGACGCTCCCGGCGTGACCGCAGCGGACGGCAATTCGGCCGGTGGGTCGGGCGGAGCGCCGGCCGACCCCTGGATCGAGAGACGGGCGCCCGGACCCTCCCTCGGACCGCCGCGGGGCATGGCCGACCGCCGCAGCGGCCGGGACCGCCGCACCGGCCCGGACCGCCGCGCCGGGGGGGATCGCCGCGCCGGGGTCGACCGGCGCCGCCGGGCCCGCGGCGACAGCTTCGCCGCGCGGAGCTGGTTCGGCCCCGACACCGTCGCCGGCACCGGGGAGGGCCCCGCCGAGGAGACGGCCCGCTCGCTGCTCGAACGCTGCCTGATCGCCGCCGACCTGCCGGCCCGCACCGACGACGACACCGCCATGCTGGTCCTCACGACCCAGGCGGTGAACCCGCCGCTGCTCGAACTGGCGCTGCCCGCGGTGTCCGCCTCCGCCGGGCAGGCCCGGATGGCGATGCGCGACGTCATGCTCGACTACGGCATCACCGCGGTCGACGACGCGACCCTGCTGGTCAGCGAGGTGGTGACCAACGCGGTCCTGCACGCGCGCAGCGACCTGGTGCTGCGGGCGTCACTGGAGCCCGGCCGGCTGCGGATCAGCGTCGAGGACCGCGAGGGCGGGCATCTGCCGCGTCCCGGCGCGGCGGCGGCGAACAAGCCCGACCCCGAGTCGGGCTGGGGCCTGCTGCTGGTGGAGGCGCTGTCGCTGGCCTGGGGCGTCGAGACGACCCCGGGCGGCAAGCGGGTCTGGTTCGACGTCGAGATCCCGGACGTGCCGGGACGCGGCGCCGGGGCCCGGCCGCCGGCCGGATCCGAACCGCCGCCGAGGGTGGACCCGCCGACGGGACGCGGGCCGTTTCCCCCCGACCCGCCGGTCCAGGGCCGTGGCTGGTCCTAGCGGGACCTCGCCTGATCGGACCGCACGGGCGGCCCGTCCCGCGAGGTCCTGCCCCGCTCCCGCCCGGACCGCCAGCGGCGGGCGGTCGCTGCTGGGGCCACCCGGGTGGCCTCGGCGGTGCGCACGATGTTGCGCAGCATGCCGCCGAACACGGCCGCGTGGAAGGGACTGACCGCCCACCAGTAGAGCTGGCCGGGCAGCCCGCGAGGCAGGAAGATCGCCCGCTGCCGGTAGACCGTGCCGCCGTCGTCGCCGACGGCGGCCCGCAGCTCCAGCCAACCGTCACCGGGCATCTTCATCTCCGCGCGCAACCGCAGCAGCCGGCCGGGCTCGATCTCCTCGACGCGCCAGAAGTCCAGCGCCTCGCCGACGTGCACCCGCTGCGGGTCCCGCCGGCCGCGGCGCAGGCCGACGCCGCCCAGCACGGTGTCCAGCCAGCCGCGGGCCGACCAGGCCAGCGGCCACGAGTACCAGCCGTTCTCCCCGCCGATGCCCTCGATGACCCGCCAGAGCCGGTTCGGTGGGGCGGCCACCGGCATGCTGCGCTCGTCGACGTAGAGCGCGCCGCCGGTCCACTGCGGGTCCGTGGAGGTCGGCTCGCTCGGCGGTCGGGGAGCGCAGGGAACGCCGCCGCGCCGCGGCGCCGAGCCGGCCGTCTGCACGGTCCCGGCCGTGGACGGGGTCTCGGCCGGCTCCGGCGATGCGGCCGGCCGCGTGGTTCGGGCGGGCGAGTGGGTCGGCCAGACGGCGGTCGACCAGCGGGTCTCGACGCCGCGTTCGCGGACGCGGGCGAGGGCGTAGGACACCGCGGTGTCGAACGGCATCAGCCCGTCCGGCGGGTCCGGGATCCACCGGCGGACCGCCCGCTCGTCGCGGACGACGACCTCGGTGCGCAGGGACCGGACCAGCGGCTTCGCGATGCTCTTGGGCACCGGGGTGACCACGCCGACCCACAGCGAGGACAACCCGGGGGACAGTACCGGCACCGGGATGATGGCCCGCCGGCGCAGCCCCTCCACCGCCGCGAAGCGCTGCATCATCTCCGCGTAGGTCAGGATGTCCGGGCCGCCCACGTCGAAGGACTCGTTGACCTCGGCGGGCACGCCGAGCGCGCCGATCAGGTAGTACAGCACGTCCCGGACCGCGATCGGCTGGATTCGGGTGCGCACCCAGCGCGGTGTCAGCATCACCGGCAGCCGTTCGGTGAGGTAGCGCAGCATCTCGAACGACGCGCTGCCGCTGCCGATGATGATCGCCGCCCGCAGCACGACGGTGGGGACCCCGGAGTCCAGCAGGATCCTCGCGACCTCCTGGCGGGAGCTCAGGTGAGCCGACAGATCGCCGTCGCCCGCCGGGCTCAGTCCGCCGAGGTAGACGATGCGCCGCACCCCGGCCGAGCGGGCGGCGGCGGCGAAGGCGCTCGCCGCCTCACGGTCCACCGCGGAGAAGTCCCCACCCGAGTCGATGGAGTGGATGAGGTAGTAGGCGACGTCGACGCCGGCCATCGCCGCCGGCAGGGAGGCCGGGTCGCGGGCGTCGGCCTGGATGACCTGCGCCCGCGCCGCCCACGGGACGTCCCGAAGCCGTGCCGGGTCACGGGTCATCGCCCGGACGTCGTGCCCCTGGTCGAGCAGGCGGGGGGCCAACCGGCCACCGATGTAGCCGGTCGCCCCGGTAACGAGGATGCGCACAAGGGCTACCTGCCCAGCGCCGATGCGGCGTACCCGGGCCCGGGCGGGCCGGGGTGCCTCAGGCCGGGGTGCCTCAGGCCGAGGCGGCCTCGGTCACATCCGTGCTCAGGTAGGCCGACCAGCGCGGGTCCATCCGCCGGGACCCCAGAATGCGCCAGGCGGCTCCGCTCGGCGCTCGGGGAGCCGTGCGGAGCCGCCAGCCAAGATCAGCCACGGCGCGGTCGGCTTTGACGTGGTTGCAGCGACCGCAGGCCGCCACGACGTTCTCCCACACGTGAGCGCCCCCGCGGGAGCGCGGAATGACATGGTCCAGCGACGTCGCCGGCGCATTGCAGTACACACATCGGTGATGATCGCGCGCCAGCACGCCCTTGCGGGTCAGCGGCACCTGCGAGCGGTATGGCACCCGGACGAAACGCGCTAACCGCACCACGATCGGGACATCGACGGACGTCGTCGAGGACCGAAGAACCTGGCCCGCCGATTCGACCATCACGGCCTTGTCGGTCAGGACCAGGACGAGCGCGCGCCTTTGCGACACCACGCACAGAGGCTCGTACGTGGCATTGAGAACCAGCGCCTCTGCCACGCGCCGACCTCCTGCCCACCGAGGGCCCTTTGCGGGCCGTTCTGCCCAGCGTCTCCGGTGACAATGGACAGTCAACCGTCTTCGGCGGCAGAACGCGAGCCTGTTTGCATGGTCATCGGCTTTCGTGCCGTGGCGCTGCACATATCTGGTGGTCTTTGTCACTCTCCGCCCATCAATCGGTGAGCTTCTCGCTACTCACTGTCGATCCGATGTGAGCGGGGTCATCATGGCCGCGCGTGGTCGCCTGTCGGCCCGATCCTGGGGTGGGCACCGATGGGCCATTCCCATGGACGAGACTGATCTCCGATCGTCGCCCCCCAGGGTCGTGGGCGCGTCAGGCCGCAGAGTCGGCCGGCTCGGGGTGTCGCGACCACCATGACCGACGCGACCACCATGACCGACGCGACCACCATGACCGACGCGACCACCATGACCGAACGGAACCGACAGGAAGGATGACCGACGTCGTGACGCCCGCCCCGTCCCTGCTGGCTCAGCCGCTCATCCCCGGCCTGGGGATGCTGCTGTCCGCCTCGCCGTCACCCACCGCGCAGTCGAGCCCGCTGTCCGTGGCGGCGACGACCACTCCGCTGCCCTCTCCGAGTCCATCGGGGAGCACCGATCCACTGGTCTCCTTCGAAGGGGTCGCGAACGCCCTGCGCGACGCCTGCGGGACCAGTCCCGGGCTGCTGTGCCGCACCGTCTACAACGCTACGCACAGTAACTATCTTGCCTCCGGTGCGGAGGTGTTCCTGGGAACGCCGATCAGGATCACCCTCATCCTGCTGATCGCGCTCGTGGTGCGGGCGCTGCTGCACAGGTTCATCCGGCGGACCACGGAACGAGCCGGTTCCGGTGGCGGCGGGTTCTTCCGCGGTTCCCGTGCCGGGACGCTGCTGGGCGCGTTCGGAGATCCGACGGTGCTGATGGAAAGGCGCCGCCAGCGGGCCGCGACCGTCGGTTCGCTGCTGCGCAGCGTGACCTCCATCTTCGTCTTCGGACTGGCATTCCTGAGCATCCTGGGCGAGCTGGGTATCAATCTCGCTCCCATCGTCGCCAGTGCCGGAGTGCTGGGAATCGCGGTCGGTTTCGGCGCGCAGAACCTCGTCCGCGACTTCCTGTCCGGCATGTTCATGCTGCTCGAAGACCAGTACGGCGTGGGTGACGTCATCGACGTCGGCGCCGTCTCGGGCACGGTCGAGGCGGTGAGCCTGCGGATGACGAGGCTGCGCGATGTCGAGGGAACCGTCTGGTATGTCCGCAATGGCGAGATCACCCGGATCGGCAACAAGAGCCAGCAATGGGCACGGACCGTGCTTGACGTCCCGCTCGACTACGACACCGAGGTCGCCGAGGCCAAGCGGGTGCTCGCCCGCACCGCCGACGACCTGTGGGCGGACGCGAAATGGAGCAGCCTCATCATCGCCGAGCCCGAGGTGTGGGGCATGGAGACCATGACCGCCGACGGCTACACCCTGCGCATCGCGATCAAGACCCAGCCGCTGAAACAGTGGGAGGTGGCCCGCGAGCTGCGGGAACGGGTGCGCACCGCGCTCAGCAACGCCGGCATCGCCCTCGGCACCGTCCAGCGCAGCGAGGTGACCATGGTCGATGACGACGATGACGATGAGCGCAACACCGACGAGGCGGAGGACGACGGCTCGGGCAGCGGCGTGCCGGCGCTGCCGGGCGGTGGTCAGGGCGGCTCGATCACCGAAGACCTGCCACGGCCCAGGCTTGACCCGCCGAGCTCGTCGCGCTCCGGCTGAGCCCGTCACGTGCCCTCGTCGTCCGCCGCCGGCCCGCCGCACCTCACGCGGATTCCCGTCACCGCAGGGGGTCCGGGGCCGGCGGCCTGGCTGAAGCCGGCCTGAAGATCGCGGTAGGTGTTCCTGAGACGGCCCGGCGGCCACTCACCCGCGCACCCGGCACAGGCAGACTGGAACCGTGCGGGTACTGGTGGTGGACGACGACGCGGCTGTCCGACAGTCCCTGGAGCGCTCGCTCCGGTTCGAGGGCTACGAGGTGACGACGGCGGTCGACGGCGCGGACGCCCTCGACGCCGTGGGCCGCGACCGCCCGGACATCGTGGTCCTCGACGTGATGATGCCCCGCATCGACGGGCTGGAGACCTGCCGCCAACTGCGGGCCCGCGGCGACGACGTCCCGGTGCTCATGCTGACCGCCCGCGACGGCCTGGCCGATCGGGTCAGCGGACTCGACGTCGGCGCCGACGACTACCTGGTCAAGCCGTTCGCCCTGGAGGAGCTGTTCGCCCGGCTGCGGGCGCTGACCCGCCGGGCGGCGCTCGCCGCCCGGGTCGCCGGGGCTGGCGGCGCCGGTGGGCCGGGCGCGATGCCCGACTCGGTGCTGCGCTACGGCGGCGTGAGCCTGGACCAGGCCAGCCGCCAGGTGACCCGGGGCGAGCGCGAACTGACCCTGACCAAGACCGAGTTCGAACTGCTGGAGCTGTTCCTCAGCCATCCGCGGCAGGTGCTGTCCCGTTCGATGATCATGGAGCGGGTCTGGGGCTACGACTTCGGCCCCACCTCGAACTCGCTGGAGGTCTTCGTGAGCTACCTGCGACGCAAACTGGAAGCGGGCGGCGAACCCCGGCTGCTGCACACGGTGCGCGGCGTCGGCTACGTGCTGCGTGAGCCGGCGGGGGACCGCGGGTGACGCGAGCCGGTGGGGGAGCGCCGGGCAGAGGTGCGGCGCCGTCGGGGGCCGCACCGCCGTCCTGGGGGAGGCCGATGCTGGTCTACCCGGCGCCCGCCGGCTCCGGTCCGGGCGGTCCGGGCGGTACCAGTGGTGCCGGCGGGGCCGGCGGCGGTGGTGTCGCCGGTGGCGGTGAGTCCGGCCCGCCGGGCGGCGCCGCCCGGCGCGACGGGTTCGCCCGCCGGGTCGGGCCGAGGCAGCGGTCCCGGCTCAGGTTCTCCTCGCCGCTGGGCCGCCTCACCCTGCGGGCGCGGCTCGCGCTGCTCGTCGGCATGGCGGTGGCCGCCGCCGTCGCGGTGGTCGCCGGAGTGTCCCTCGGTGCCACCAGCATCGTGCTCAACCAGGCCATCGACGACCAGCTCATCGAGCAGGCGGAGGCGTCCGCGGACACCATCCAGACCAACTCGCTGGGCCTGGGACTCGGCCTACAGGCGTTCAGCTTCGGCCTGGAGGGGCAGTTCCTCGACGCCGCGGGCAGCCCGCTGCAGAACGCCGTCTCGTCCTGGAACAGCGTGCGGATCCCGGTCGACGCCGCCGACGCCGAGGTCGCCCGCCGCGAACGAGCCCAGAACCTGCGCACGGTCACCGTCGACGGCCAGTCCTACCGGCTGGTCACCGTCCCGCTGCAGCGCCCGGCGTCCGGCGGTGCGCTCCAGCTCGCCCGGCCGACCACGGACGTCGATCGCACCCTGCGCGACCTCGGACTGGTGCTGCTCGTCGTCGGGGTCGTCGGGGTCGTCGGCTCGGCGCTGGCCGGCCGGATCGTGGCCCGGGCCGCACTGAAACCCGTCGACGCCGCCGCCGCAGCGGCCGAGGAGGTGGCCCGCACCCAGGACCTCTCGGCGCTGATCCCGGTCACCGGGTCCGACGAGATCACCCGGCTCGCGGAGAGCCTCAACAGCATGCTGCGCGCGCTGGAGGCCTCCCGGGCCCGCCAGCGCCAGCTCGTCGACGACGCCAGTCATGAGCTGCGCACCCCGCTGACCAGCCTGCGGACCAACATCGAGCTGTTGCTGCGCGCCGAGGCGAACCCGCACCGCGCGCTGCCCGCGGCTGACCGCGAGGCCCTGCTGCGCGACGTGGATGCCCAGATGCGCGAGCTGTCCGGGCTGGTCAGCGAGCTCGTCGAGCTCGCCCGGGACGAGGTGCCCACCGAGGAGGTGGAGCGGCTCGACCTGGCGGAGATCGTCGCCGCCGCCGCGGAACGTGCGCGGCGGCGCGCCACCGGCAAGGGCATCCGGATCGAGGTCGACGCCGTGGGGTCCCCGATCGACGGCCGGGCGAACATGCTCGAACGCGCGGTCACCAACCTGCTCGACAACGCGGTGAAGTTCTCCCCGCCGGCGTCGGTCGTGCGGGTGCGCACTCGCGATGGCGAGGTGACCGTCGCGGACGACGGGCCGGGCATCGCCCCGGAGGACCGGGCCCAGATCTTCGACCGGTTCTACCGGGCCACCTCGGCGCGCGGGCTGCCGGGATCCGGGCTCGGCCTCGCAATCGTCGCCGACGCCGTGCAGACCCACGGCGGCACCGTGACCGCGGAGGGCTCGCCAAGCGGCGGGGCCCTGCTGCGAATGCGGCTGCCGCTGGCGACCCCCGACCCCTCGGACCCCCGGGACGCGCTGACCCTGGCGGGCGGTGCCGGCGGCGCCCAGGGCACGGACGCCGACCTGGCCTGGCGGCCGCCGCCGGCCGACGGAGCTCATACCACAGGCTCGCCGGCCCCCGCGCCGGCGGACGGTGTGTCGCCGGCCAGGTCCCGCGGCGAGAATTCTAGGGCGTGAGCCCAGACGATCCCGCCCGGTCCCTGCCGCCCGAGCACTCCGTCCGCGCGGTGGCCCCCCGCGATCCGGCCGCGCCCCCCGGCGGCGTGCCGTCCGAACCGGCCTCCCCCGAGGCTGGGGGCGCGGAGGTGACCGGCGCGGAGGTGACCGGCGCCGAGGTGACCGGCGCCGAGGCGACGGTGGCGGAGCTCGCGGACCCGGCAGGCGCGTGGACGGCGCCGGCCGACCGGGAGCTCGCTGAGCTTGCCGAGGTGTCCGGAGTCGCGACCGCGTACCGCGATGCCGAGGGGGGACTCGTGCGGGTCGCGCCGGAGACCGTGCGGGCGGTCCTGCGCCTGCTGGGGATCGACCCGAGCGACCCCGCGGCGGCCCTCACCGCAGCCCGCGAGGCGCCCTGGCGGCGTCGGCTGCCGGCCTGCGCCGTGGTTTCGGCCGCGGCGCCGCGGCCGATCGTCGTGCACCTGCCGGCGGGCGCCGCGGCCGAGGCCGAACTGGAGCTCGACACCGGCCGGCGGATCCCGCTCGACCCCCCGGGCGACCCCGCAGAACGCCGGACCCTCGACGGCGAGCCGTGGGAGGCCCGGCCGATCGTCCTGCCCGCCGGGCTGCCGCTGGGCGACCACGTGCTGCACGTCGCGGTCGGGTCGCGGCGGCTGCGCTGCGCGCTCGTCGCCGTGCCGGAGGCGGTGCCCGGCCCCGCGGCGCTCGCCGAGCCGGCGCGGGCCTGGGGCTGGATGATCCAGCTGTACGCGCTGCGGTCGGCGTCGTCCTGGGGCATGGGCGACTATGCCGACCTCGCGGACCTCGCCGACTGGTCCGGCCGGGCGGGGGCCGACGTGCTGCTCGTCAACCCGCTGCATGCCGCCGCCCCGACCCTGCCGGTCGCCGCGTCCCCGTATTCGCCGGTCAGCCGTCGCTTCGCCGCGCCGCTCTATCTGCGACCCGAAGCGACACCCGAGTACGCGCGGGCCGACGAGCGGACCCGGGCCGCCGTCGACGAGCTCGCCCGCGAGGCCCGCCGGGACGGTCGGCCGGACGGCCTGCTCGACCGCGACGCCGTGTGGCGGGCGAAGTTCGCCGCGCTGGAGCTGCTGTTCCGGGCGGCGGGCGGCGGCAGCGGGTCCGACGGCGGCAGCGGGCCGGACAGCGGCAGCGGGCCGGACGGCGACGCGGACGCCGCCTCCCCGATCCCGGGGCTCGCCGACTTCGCGACCTGGTGCGCGCTGGCCGAGCGGCACGGGCCGGACTGGCGGGTCTGGCCCCCGGAGCTCGCGCACCCCGGCAGTGCCGCCGTCGCGGCCGCCCGCGTCGAACTGGCCGACCGCATCGCCTTCCACAGCTGGCTGCAGCGGCGCTGCGACGCCCAGCTCGCCGCGGCGCAGGCCGCCGCCCGCGACGCCGGGATGGCCGCGGGGATCGTGCACGACCTCGCGGTGGGGGTCGATCCGGGTGGGGCGGACGCGTGGGCGTTGCAGGACGTCCTCGCCGTCGACGCCACGGTGGGGGCCCCACCCGACACGTTCAACCAGCAGGGCCAGGACTGGGGACTGCCGCCGTGGCGGCCGCAGGCGCTGGCCGACGCCGGGTACGCGCCGTTGCGGCAGATGGTGGCCGCCGTGCTGCGCCGCGGCGGCGGGCTGCGGGTCGACCACATCCTCGGCCTGTTCCGGCTGTGGTGGATCCCGCGGGGCGCCGGGGCCGCGAACGGGACCTACGTCCGCTACGACGCCGAGGCGATGCTCGGGCTGATCGCCCTGGAAGCCGCGCGGACCGGCGCCGTCGTCGTCGGCGAGGACCTGGGCACCGTCGAGCCGTCCGTGGCGACGACGCTGGCGCGCACGGGGGTGCTCGGGTCCACGGTGCTGTGGTTCGAACAGGATGACTCCGGCCGCCCCCTACCGCCGGCGCGGTACCGGGCGGCGACGATGGCCAGCGTCACCACGCACGACCTGCCCACCGCGGCGGGCTATCTCGAAGGCGAGCACGTGCGCCTGCGGGCCGGGCTGGGCCTGCTCGGGCGGTCCGAGCAGGCGGAGACCGCCGGCTGGCATGCCGAGCGTGACGCGCTGCTCGACCTGCTGCGAGCCGAGGGCCTGGTGACCGGGCCGGCCGACGTGGCCGGGCCGGCCGACGTGGCCGAGGATGGCGCGCAGTTCACGCCAGAGGTCCGCACCGAGCTCGCCTTCGCGCTGCACCGGCTGCTGGTGCGCTCACCGTGCCGCATCGTGCTGGCCGCCCCCGGCGACGCTCTCGGCGATTTGCACCAGCCCAACCTGCCCGGCACGGTCGACGCCTATCCCAACTGGCGCCTGCCGGTGCGCGACGCCGACGGCGGGGAGGTCACGGTGGAACGCCTGCGCACCGACCCAGCGGTGGCGCGCCTCGGCGCGCTGCTCGCCGAGGTGCGCGACGCCTCCGGTACCGGTGGGGCTTTTCTCACCCCCGGGCGGGGACCGTCGGCACCCCTGAAAGAGGACCCTCGACCCACTTCCCGGTAACCTTCGCTGCGTGACTTCACGTCAACCGCGCTGGTCCCGCTGGCTGCCCTTCGCCGGTATGCTCCACTCGTCGCGAGGGTCGGGCGTCCGTCCGGCGTCGCGGCGCGGCACCGCCCTGCGCCGGGTGCTGACCGTCGGCGGCCTCACGCTCTTCGCGTTGCCGGTGTTCGCGGCGACCGCCTCCGCCGGGGAGATCGGGACCGTCTACGACCCCGATCCGCTCACCGCCCTGCAGACCTGGGGGATCTACGGCGGCACCATCGTCGGCGGGTTCCTGATCGCGATCCTGCTGGCCGCCTGGTCCAGCCGCAAGAGCGGGCCGACGCGCTACCGGCCGGGCCAGCCCTGGGAACACGACGAGGTCTGGATCGGCACCAAGCCGGAGCAGATCGAGGGCGAGCGGGCCCAGAAGGCCGTCCCCGGGGCGGGTGGCGCTAGTGGCAACTGGTGAGGCGTTCACCTCGGAGCAGCTCGAGCGGCTGAACCGGGCGTTGGAACTCGCCCAGAAGCACAGCGGTGTCCGCTTCGGCGTCCGGCTCGGGTCGGTGCGCGGCGACGTGCGCCTCGCCGCGGAGCGGATCCTGTCGACCCTGGTCGAGGACCCGGCCCGGGATCCCGCCGTGCTCATCCTCGTCTCGCCGGGGCAGTGCTTCGTGCGGGTCTCCACCACTCCCGCGGCCCGCAAGCGGATCAGCGACTCCGCATCCGGCCTCGCCGCGCTCACGATGACCTCCAGCTTCTCCCTTGGCGACCTGGTCGGCGGCCTCACGACCGGCATCCGCCAGCTCGGCGAGGCCGCCGGCCCGGCCGCCCCCGGCGCCGCCGCCCCGGCCCACCCCACCTCTGCCGGCAGCCCCGCATCCCACTGACGCGGGGAGTCCCGCCGGGCGCGGCGGTTGCGTCACGCCGGGCTCGGCGACGGGTCCGGCGATCCCGCCTGCCCCGCACGACGGCGATCCCGCCTGCCCGCCGCGGGCCGTGACGAGGCGCTGCCTCGACGGCGGCCCCGGGCCGCTACTGGTTGCCGCGCCCGGACCGGGAGACGGTGAGCTCGGTGGGGGGGTCGGCGCGCAGCACCGCCTCGAGCAGCCCAGGGAACCTGATGGCGAGATCCTCACGCCGCAGTGAGAGCAGGTTCTCCCGGCCGGCGGGGCGCTGCCAGATCACGCCGCTGTCGCGTAGCACCCGCCAGTGATGGGTCAGGGTGGACTTGGAGATCTCGATCCCGAGGCTCGCCCCGACCGTGCCGCAGGAACGCTCGCCCTCCTCGTCGAGGATGCGCACGATCGCCAGCCGGATCGAGTTACCCAGCGCCGTCAGGACGTTCTCCAGGCGGATCTGCTCGCGGATCGGGTGCTGGCCCAGCATGGCGACCAGGGTAGTCGAACGCTACGACCGTACGCGAACGGCTGAAACCTGTGGAGCACTCCGGGTCGCGTCGCCCCGCAGGTACCGAACACCCCGTCGACACCCCGTCGACAGCCTTCCCGGGGCCTCGCAAGCCGTACGACTGTACGCTAATATTCGTACAGTCGAACGATCACGGATCTTGTCGAACAGGGGTGCCCGCGCTATGTCCACGCCCTCGACCGTGTCGGCCGGCCCGCCCGCGATCGGTCACCGTCATCTCGGCCTGAGCCTCGCGCTGTTGGCCCTCGCGCAACTGATCTTCTCGCTGGACCTCAACATCGTCTTCGTGGCGTTGCCCGACATCAAGGCGTCCCTGCACTTCGCCGGCCAGACGGAGCAGTGGGTGGTCAGCGCCTATGCCGTGTTCGCCGGCGGGTTCCTGCTGCTGGGTGGCCGGGCGGCCGACCTGCTGGGCCGGCGCCGCATGTTCGTGCTGGCCCTGAGCATCTATGCGGTCTCCTCCTTCGTCGGCGGTCTGGCGGGCACGCCGGCGATCCTCGTCGTCGCCCGCGCGATCCAGGGCGTCGGGGCGGCGCTGCTGCTTCCGTCGACCCTTTCCCTCATCAACACGCTGTTCGAGGAGGGCCCGCGGCGAAACCGGGCGCTCGCGGTCTGGGGCGGCGCCGGAGCCAGTGGCCTGACGGTCGGCGCGCTGCTCGGTGGCGTCCTCACCCAGGCGTTCGGCTGGTCCGCCGTCTTCTTCGTCAACGTGCCGCTCGCCGCCGTCGTCGCCCTGGCGGCCCTGGCCGTCATCCCGGCCGATCCACCGCGGCTTGCCGCCCGGCGATTCGACCTGCCCGGCGCACTGACGGTGACGGCGGGCGTGACCATGCTGGTCTTCGTGCTCGTCCAGGGGCCCGAGTCGGGCTGGACGTCGGGCGGCGTCATCGCCGGCATCGTCGCCGCCGTGATCCTGCTGCCCGCGTTCGTCGCCATGGAGGCCCGCACCGCGGATCCGTTGCTTGCGCTGCGGCTGCTGCGCAACCGCCCGCTGACGGTCGCCATCACGGTGACCTTCATCTACATGGGCACCTTCGGCACGCTGCCCTACTTCCTCACACGGCTGCTGCAGGAGGTACACGGCTACAGCGCGCTGCGCACGGGCCTGGCCTTCGCAATCCCGTCGGTCGCGATCGCCACCGGAACGCAGCTGGGCGAGCGGATGACGACGGCCATCGGAACCCGCCTCACCCTGCTGTCCGGGTTCGCCCTCGGCGCGGTGGGCACGGCCGTGCTCGCGATCGGCTTCGACAGCGAGCGGTCGTTCGCCACCCTGCTGCCCGGGCTGATCCTCTCGGGGGTCGCGCAGGGCACCGTCTGGACGGCCATGTGGATCGCGGCCGCCTCGGGGGTGGCCGCGCAGGAACAGGGGGTCGCCTCCGGCATGGCCTCCACGACCCTCAACATCGGCAACGCCGTCGGCCTCGCCGTCCTCGTCGCCATCGCCACGGCGGACATCACCGACCAGCAGGGCGACCGCCTACGTGCCGATCTCGCCGACGGCACATTCACCGCGGTCCTGCTCACGGCCGCTGGGCTGGTGATCGGTCTGCTCCTGGTCGCGCTCGCCCTGCCGAGGACGCGAGCGGCCGCAGCCGTGCCGGCGCTCGACCTCGACGACCCGGTCCCGGCTCCGGAGGCGAGGTGACCCCGGCGGCGCACGTCCGGCGGGGGGCCGCGCGTGATCCACGCCCGGCCCCCCGCCGAACCGGGTCGCCTACGCCGCCGCGGCGGCGGTGTCCTTCGCGCGGGCGGCGAGGGCCCGGACGAGGCCGTCGCGGCCCTCCAGCAGGGCGCGGCGCAGCGGCGGGACCGGGTTGCGATCAGCGAGGTACGCGTCGACCTTGGCCACCGTCTCCGGCTCGATGACGGAGGACGGGAAGAGCATCTGGGTGATGGTCGAGGCCGTGTCGAAGCTGCGGGTCTCCCAGATGCTGCCGATCTCGTCGAAGTAACGGTCGACGTAGGGCCGGGTCAGTTCGAGCTGGTCGGAGATCCAGAAGCCGCTCATCGTCGCGACGGCCAGGTGGTTGGACAGCTCGTCCGAATCCATCACCGCGGACCACGCGGCGGCCTTGGCCTCGGCGCTCGGGCGGGCGGCCCGCGCGGTGGCCGCGCGCTTCTCACCGGTGGCGGTGCGGTCCCGGGCGAGCTCGGCGTCGATCTCCGCGTCGCCGTAGGCGCCGCGCGCCACGAGCTGGGTCAGCAGCGTCCAGCGCAGCTCGGTGTCCAGGACGAGACCCTCGATGACGTCGGTGCCCTCGAACAGCGCCCGCACCCGGGCCACCTGGTCGGCGTCCTCCGCCCGCGCGAAGGTGGTCGTGTAGACGAGCTGCACGTCGCTGCCGGGCGCCGCGGACCGGGCCAGCTCCTCGGCGCGCTCGGTCAGCGCCCGCAGCGCGGGGGAGCGGTTCGCCGGTTCGCCGTAGGCGTCGATCGTGAGGTCGGCCTTGGCCAGCAGCGACTGCACCACGCCGATGTCGTCCTCGGCGGTCACCCCGGACAGCACGAGCCGGACGTACTCCCGCGCGGCGAGCTCCGCGTCGCGGGTCATGTCCCACGCCGCCGCCCAGCACAACGTGCGGGGCAGCGACTGGGAGATCGCGCCGATCGACTCGACGAGGGTGGCCAGCGACCGCTCGTCGAGGCGGACCTTGGCGTAGGTGAGGTCGTCGTCGTTGAGCAGGATCAGGTCCGGCTGACGGGCGCCGACGAGCTTCGGCACCTCGGTGAGCTCGCCGGTCACGTCCAGCTCGACCCGCTCGCGGCGGACCAGCGCGCCGGCGGCGTCGCGGTCGTACAGGCCGATCGCGAGCCGGTGCGGGCGCAGCGCCTTCGACGCGGTCGGCGGGGCGCTCGGGGGCTCCTGCACCACGTCAAACGAGGTGAACAGGCCCGAGGAGTCGGTGGAGAAGCGCGGGCGCAGGGTGTTGACGCCCGTCGTCTCCAGCCAGTCGGCGGACCAGGTCGTCAGGTCCCGGCCGCTGGCGTTCTCCAGCTCGTCGAGCAGGTCGCGCAGGGAGGTGTTCGCGTACTCGTAGCGGCGGAAGTACGTCCGCAGGCCGGACAGGAACTCCTCCTGCCCGACCCAGGCGACGAGCTGCTTGAGCACGGAGGCGCCCTTGGCGTACGTGATGCCGTCGAAGTTCGTGCGCACCGCGTCCATGTCGGGGGCGTCGGCGACGATCGGGTGGGTGGAGGACAGCTGGTCCTGACGGTAGGCCCAGCCCTTCTCCGCGTTGGCGAAGGTCGTCCAGCCGTTGGTGAACCGCGTGGAGCTCACCTGCGCCAGCACTGACATGTAGGTGGCGAACGACTCGTTGAGCCACAGGTCGTCCCACCAGCGCATGGTGACCAGGTCGCCGAACCACATGTGCGCCATCTCGTGCAGGATCGTCTCGGCGCGCCGCTCGCGACGGGCCTCGGTGACCTTGGCCCGGAAGACGTACTCCTCCAGGAACGTCACGCAGCCGGCGTTCTCCATCGCGCCGGCGTTGAACTCCGGCACGAACAGCTGGTCGTACTTGCCGAACGGGTACCGGTAGTCGAACACGCGGTGGTAGAAGTCGAACCCGGCCTTGGTGATCTCGAAGATCTCCGCCGGGTCGAGGAACTCGGCCAGCGAGCGCCGGCAGTACAGCCCCAGGTCGATTCCGTCGTGGCGGTCGCGGACCTCGTGGTAGGGACCGGCGACGAGCGCGGTGATGTAGGTGGAGATCACCGGCGTGGTGAGGAACCGGATGATGCGCACGCCGATCGAGGCCTCCGCGACGGCCGCGACCGCGCTGTTGGAGATGGCCGACCACTGCGCCGGCACCGTCACCGTCAGCGTGAACGTCGCCTTGAGATCGGGCTGGTCGAAGCAGGCGTACATCCGGTGCGCGTCGTACGTCTCGAACTGGGTGTACAGGTAGACGGCCTCGTCGACGGGGTCGACGAAGCGGTGCAGCCCCTCGCCGGTGCGCGAGTACACGCCGTCGCCCACCACGGTGAGCCGGTTGGACTCGGCGAGGTCGTCGAGCCGGATGCGCTCGCCGTCGAAAACGGCGGCGGGGTCCAGCGACCTGCCGTTGAGCACGACCTCGTCGACCTTGGCGGCGGCGAGCTCAATGAACGTCGACGCCCCCGGCTCGCGGGAGGTGAACGTGACCGCGGTCGACGTGCGGAAGGTCCCGGGGCCGGTCGTCAGGTCGAGTTCGACGTCGTAGGACGCCACGTTGAGCAGGCGGGCGCGCTCGCGCGCCTCGTCGCGGGTGAGGTTGTTGGGCACCCGGTTCCTCTCGGCAGGCACGGACTTCTCGGCTGGCACTGCATTCGGCTGGCACTGCATTCGGCGCGAAACGTACCCGGGAGCGGGCGCGTTCGGCGTGTTGTCGGGCACGCGACCGAGCTGGCCGGGGCCGGCCCGCCCAGTCTCCCACGCGATGGGCGGGTCCGGATGCCGCCGGTGGAGGTGGTACGCCCGGGCCACTGAAGGCTGCGTTCACCGAAGCAAGCTCCGGATTGTGGCGATTCGCGCGGGGTAGGTCCTCCGCCCGCGGGGTCGGTGCGGCACGATGGCGACATGTCCCGCACGCGCGGGCGGCGCGGGCGGGGACGTCCGGTCGGTCCGGCGCGGGCGCGGCAGCGTGGGTAGCTCGGCCTTCGGGCCGCGGTGTCCGTGGTCGCGGGTGTCCGTGGTGGCGAAGGTGTCCGTGGTGGAAGTGTCGGCGTCGGACGTGCCGGCGTCGGGAGTGTCGGCGTCGGGACGCTGTGGGCGTCGGAGCCGGAGGGGGCGCGGGTGAGGCGGGTCGCCGGGCTGGGCCGCGTACCCGTGCGTCGGCGTTCGGCCGGGGCCGGGCCGGGCGCAGGGGGGGCGTCGGCCGGTCGGCCGGTCCCAGGCGCCGCCGGTGCGCAACCGGGCTTGGGCGGGAACGCAGGCTCCGGGCCCGGCGGTGGTTCGGGCGCGAGCGGTGGTTCGGGTGCCGGTGGCGGGGCGGCGGCGCACCACGACGGTGAGCCGGGCCGTCCCGCGGCGCATCCCGCCCATCCCACGACCCACCCCACGACCCACCCCACGACCCACCCCACGAACCCCGGGACGCATCCGGCGACCGAGGCCGCGGCCGACCCCGGGTCCGGGGCCACCGCGGCCGGGGTGGGCAGCGGCCTGCGGCAGGGGATCGTCCCGCGCCGGCTGCGGATGCTGCGGGCCGCGCGCGCGGCCGGGCTGGACCCCCCGGGCGAGAGCGAACCGTCGCCCGCCCGCGACGGCGCCGGTCCCGCGCAGTCGCCCGCCATCCGCGCCGAGGAGCACATCCCGGTGTCGCTGCGGGTCTCGGCCGGCTGGTCCTGGCGCCTGATCGTCACCGGCGCGGCGGTCTACATCCTGCTGATGGCGGTCGGCCGGGTCCGGGTCGTGGTCATCCCGATCATCGCCGGGCTGCTCATCGCCGCGCTCATCCACCCGCTGGCGCATCGCTTCCAGCGGCTCGGCCTCCCGCGGCTCGGCGCCGCGTTCGCCGCATTGTTCGTGTTCTTCGCCGTGCTCGCGGGGGCCGCCGTCGCCGTCGGGTTCAACGCCGCCAACGAGATCCCGACGGTCAGCGACCAGGTCAGCGAGGGCGTTGAGCAGATCCGCGGCTACCTGACCGACGGGCCGTTCCACCTGTCGCAGAGCCAGATCGACGATCTCGTCGACGACATCCGCCGCAACCTGGCGAACAACCGCGGCCGGCTGGTCTCCGGGGTGATCTCCGGCGCGTCGGTGGCCGCCGAGGTGATCACCGGCCTGCTCGTCGCCCTGTTCTCGACGTTCTTCTTCCTCTACGACGGCGAGCGGATCTGGAACTGGATCGTCACCCGCTTCCCCGACGGGGCGGAGGACCGCGTGCGCGGCGCCGGCCGGGAGGCCTGGTACACGATCACCGGCTACATCCGGGGAACCGTGTTCGTCGCCGCCGTCGACGCCTTCGGCATCGCTATGGGGCTGGTCGGCGTCGGCGTGCCGCTCGTCGCGCCGCTGGCGCTGCTGACCTTCTTCGGCGGGTTCGTGCCGATCATCGGGGCGACGGTGGCCGGCGTGGCGGCCGTCCTGGTGACGCTCGTCTCCCAGGGGGTGACCGACGCGCTGATCATCCTGGGGGTCGTGCTGGCCGTGCAGCAGATCGAGGGACACCTGCTCCAGCCGCTGGTCATGCGCCGGGCCGTGCGGCTGCACCCGCTCGCGATCGTGATCGCGCTGTCCGCCGGGGGCGTGCTGGCCGGCATTCCCGGGGCGATCGCCGCCGTGCCGTTCGTCGCCGTGGTGAACCGGGTGGCCGGATACCTGGCCGAGACCGGGAAGCGTCCGCCGCCCTGACCGGTTCTAGCCCGTCAAGCGGAGCCGTCGATCGAGGAGGCCGTCCATGAGCACCGAGACCCTGACCACCCCCGCGCCGGCGTCGGAGGCGGTCGAGGACGACCCCGGCACGGTCTTCGCCGACCTCTGGTTCGACCCGCTGTGCCCGTGGGCGTGGCTGACGTCGCGCTGGCTGCTGGAGGTGGAGAAGGTCCGCCCGGTCCGGGTCCGCTGGCACGTGATGAGCCTCGCCGTGCTCAACGAGGGGCGTGACCTGCCCGAGCAGTACGCGGCGCTGCTGGCGCAGGCGTGGGGACCGGTGCGGATCTGCATCGCCGCCGCCGAGCGGCACGGCGAGGGCGTCCTCGCCGCGCTGTACACCGCGCTGGGCCGTCGGCGGCACGTGGAGAAGGCCGAGTTCGACGAGGCGACCTTCGTCGCCGCCCTGACCGAGGCGGGCGCCGACCCCGCGCTCGCGGCCGCGGCGACCTCGACCGAGTGGGACGCCAGGCTGCGGGCCAGCCACGCCGACGGCATCGGCCGTGTCGGCATGGACGTCGGCACTCCGGTCATCGCGGTGGGCGACAACGCGTTCTTCGGCCCGGTCATCACCCCGGCACCCAAGGGCGCCGACGCCGGCCGGCTGTGGGACGGAGTGCTGCTGGTCGCCGGCACGCCCGGCTTCTACGAGCTCAAGCGCTCCCGGGATGTGGAACCGATCTTCACGTGATCAGGCATGATGACGCATCATGCGCGTCCATCTAGGTTCTGACCATGCCGGCTTCCACCTGAAGACGGCGCTCGCCGAGCGCCTGGTGGAGCTGGGCCATGCGCCCGTCGACCATGGTCCCGTCGAGTACGACCCCGACGATGACTACCCCCCGTTCGTCCTGGCGGCGGCGCAGGCCACCGCGGCCGAGCCGGACAGCCTCGGCATCGTCATCGGCGGTTCCGGCAACGGTGAGGCGATCGCGGCGAACAAGGTCGTGGGTGTGCGCGCGGCGCTGGTCTGGAGCGAGCAGACCGCCACGCTGGCCCGCCAGCACAACGACGCCAACGTGCTGAGCCTCGGCGCCAGGATGCACACCGTCCCCGAGGCGCTGGCGTTCGCGGAGGTCTTTCTCGCGACGCCGTTCAGCGGCGAGCAGCGGCACGTGCGCCGGCTGCGGATGCTCTCCGCCTACGAGCGGACCGGCGAGATCCCCTCGGCGTCCGGCACCGCGTCCCCGGCGACCTGACCGGCTGCTGCCCGGCCCGGCGGGGCGGGGTCCGAGGGGC
>NZ_CM001489.1:3632298-3633401 GCF_000262465.1 Frankia sp. QA3 | reverse complement strand
GAGCTCGGGTGTGAGCCGGCTCCCGAGCCCGGGGGTCGCGATCGGGCATCCCGGGGGGACCGCCGACGACCCCGTCGTGACCATCCCGTCGCCGGGCGGGGAGCCCACCGCGACGGCCACGGCCGCGCTTGCCGCGGCGCTGGCGGCGGCGGTGGGCGGCGGCGAGGTGTCGGTGCGCCCCGCGCCCGAGCGGGACGGCGCAGGCCGCTCGTCGTAGCGGCCGCTCCGTCGGTCTGCGGCCATGGCCCGCCCACGCGGCCACGCGTCGGTCGCCGCCGGCTCGCGGCCGGGCCGTCCCGAGGATGGGGCGGGATGGGGCGGGATGCATCGGGCGCGTATCGGCCCACGGCGGGGTGAGATATCCCGGTTTCGACACCGTAGGTAAGGTCGGGCGTACCTGTTCTCGACCCTGGAGTCAGCGATCCCTTCCCCCGCCGGCGGTCCCGTCGCGACGGCGACCGGCCCGCGCGCGTCCCGGTCATCGGCCGCATTCACCTCCGCTCCCGCCTCCCCGCTGCGTGCCCGCCGGACCTCGCGTTGGCCGCTGCTCGGGATGACGGTCGGTTACGCGGTGCTCTACCTGCTCCAGGCGCCCGGCCGGCTGACCGCGGACACCAAGCTCGACGTCCCGCTCGACCCGTGGGGTTTCATGGGCCGGGCCACCCACCTGTGGAACTCCCTCGCCGAGTTCGGCTACCTGCCGAACCAGTACGTCGGGTACCTGTTCCCGATGGGGCCGTTCTTCGGCCTGGGCAAGCTGGTCGGCCTGCCGCCCTGGGCGACGCAGCGGCTGTGGATGGCGTTGCTGCTCACCGTCTCGTCGTGGGGCGTCGTGCGCCTCGCCGACGCGTTGCGCCTCGGCGTGCCCGCCACCCGGGTGCTGGCTGGGCTCGCCTACACGCTGTCGCCGCTGTTCCTCGGCAAGGTCGGGGCGACCTCCGTCGCGCTTGCCGGCGCGGCGATGCTGCCCTGGATCACCCTGCCGCTCATCCTCGCGCTGCGCCCCGACGGCGCCCTCGGCGCGGACACCGGCACGGCCGCGCCCCCCGGCCCGCCGGACGCCTCCGGGCGTGGGGGAGCCGGCGGGCGCGATCCCGCCGCCG
>NZ_CM001489.1:3630282-3632198 GCF_000262465.1 Frankia sp. QA3 | reverse complement strand
GGCGGACCGCCCGTCGGGCCGGCGCGGTGGTCGCGGTCGGCCACCCTTGCCCCGCCCGTCTCCCGGCGCCCGGCCGTTCTCCGGCGCTGCGCCAGCGGGGTCGGCTGGCGGGGCGGTTCGCTGGCCGCGGCGCAGCACCACCGCGCGTTCCGCCTCGGCGAGGTCGTCCTCGCTGGGCCGGGCGGCGTCACGCGCCCGCATGGCCGTCGCCGGCGGCAGCCGCGAGCGTCCGGCGCCGACGAGGCCGCGTAGCTGGGCTTCGGGATCGCCGGCCTGGGACGGTCGCACCCGCGGGCCGCCGGGGCGTCCTGATCGCGGCATGTGCCCTCCCTCGGCTGCCGGTCTCCGCAGTGCCGCCGGTCTCCGCAGTGCCGCCGGTCTTCGCAGTGCCGCCGGTCCCCGCAGTGCCTGCCGGCCGGGTGCAGTGGCACACCGCGACCGCCGCCGTCCCGGCCACCGGCACCGTGATCGTAACGGACGGCGGGGTGACACGCCGGTCACATGTGCCGGATCGGGTCGCCTCCGACGGCCCGAATTGGTGACGCAGCGCGATCGCATTCGCGGCTTCTGTCTCTTTTCGAGGTACCCCGGCTCACAGTGCGGGTGTCCGGATGCCCGCGCGGGGGACCTCGCCGGCGTCGGGGCGGACGGCGGTGGGGGAGTGGGCCTGCGGTCAGGCGTGAGCCCTGGTAGCGCCCTGTCTCCCGGGGTGGGGGCACCTCGTCGCTACGTCGCTACGGCGCGGGGACGCCGGATTCCGCAAGCCCCGTCGCCGTGGCCATCCAGCGCCGGAGGAATGTGCGTGTAGTGATCCAGATGTTTTTTCATTGTGGTTCGCAAGATCGAGCGGATATCTGACTGTCGAGAGCTTGTCGCTTTCCGTGATAGATCATTCCCGTCTGCCAGGCTTGTCGCTGCGGACCCGCTGTCCGATCTGTTCTTCGGTGTCCGTATGCTGGCCCCGCTGGGAGAACGCTCGATAACCCAATGTATGGCCAATAAGTGCCTGTCCGGGAGGCAAGGGGACGAAGGTCAAGATGGCGGACTTTGGTGCACATACATTGACACCCTTGGTGAATCGCCTGAAACTGCATGCTGATCTCGTCCAGCCGTCCCCGATCGCTGCGCCCTCGCTGGCGTCTGTCACCGGTCCCGCCGTCGCAGCCTAGGAGTTGAGTCTTGGACAGCGTGCCCGTGAGCGTCATCATCCCGGCGTACAACGAGGCGATGCGCCTGCCCGGTCTGCTGCCCTCGCTGGTGTCGGTGATGCGCAAGATTCCCGACGCCGAGGTGATCCTGGTCGATGACGGGAGTACCGACGGCACCGCCGCCGTCGCGGAGGAGCATCTCGCCGGGTTGCCGGGCGGCCGCGTGCTGCGGCTGCCGTGGAACTCGGGCAAGGGCGCTGCGGTGCGCGCCGGAGTTTCGGTCGCGCACGGCGCCTCGATCGTGTTCATGGACGCCGACGGTGCGTCGGACGTCAACGATCTGCCGTTGTTGCTGGCAGCCCTGGAACATGCCGAGGTGGCCCTCGGCTCACGTCGCATCGGCGACGGCGCGATGCGCAGCAGCGGCCGTCGGGTCGGCAGCTGGGCCTTCAACCAGATCACCCGGTCGTTGGCCAGCCTGGACGTCGCGGACACCCAGTGCGGATTCAAGGCGTTCCGCGGCCAGGAGGCGAAGCTGCTGTTCAGCCTCGCCCGCTCGTCGGGATTCGGCTTCGACGTCGAGGTGCTCTCGATCGCCCGCTCGATCGGTTACCGCATCGCCGAAGTCCCGATCCGGTGGGCGGAGATCCCCGGTGGCACGTTCCGGGTGACCCGGCACACGCCGGCGATGATCGTCGACGTGGTGCGCGCCCGCCGCTACCTGGGCCGGTCCGCACCCGGCCTCGTCGTGTCCTCCCCGCCGCGCCC
>NZ_CM001489.1:3622831-3630182 GCF_000262465.1 Frankia sp. QA3 | reverse complement strand
CCGCCGACCCGGCCCGGCGGCTGTCCCCCGCCGCGCCGCCGCGCTGTCGGGCCTTGCCATCGTGGCGACCGGCGGCACCAACGCCACCGTCACGCTGTGCGTGCTGCTCTGTCCGGCGGTGGTGCTCGTGTTCGCGGGCGGGACCCGCCGGGCGTGGGCGCTGCGGGCCTGGTGGGTGGTGGCGGTCATCCTCGCCTCGGCCTGGTGGCTGCTGGCGTTGATGGTGCAGGGCCGGTACGGGCTGAACTTCCTCCCCTACACCGAGACCGTCGAGACGACGACGGCGACCACGTCGGTCGCCGAGGCGCTGCGCGGCGCGACGGACTGGCTGGCCTACCTCCAGCTGCCGCGCCCCTGGCTGCCCGCCGCGACCGAGTACGTCTCCCGGCCGGTGCCGATCGTCGGCTCCGCGGCCGTCGCCGCGATCGGGCTGTGGGGGCTGTCCCGGCCCGACCTGCCCGCGCGCCGGTTCCTGCTGGTGACGTTCGCCGTCGGTACCGTGTCCGTCGCCGCGGCCTACCCGGGCGACCCGGGTAGCCCGCTGTCGGGCGCGCTGCGCGATCTGCTCGGTAACCAGCTCGGCTTCCTGCGCAACGTCTACAAGTTCCAGCCCGTGGTGCGGCTGCCGATCGCGCTGGGCGTCGCGCACGCGCTGACCGCCCTGCCCGCCCGGGTCCGCCGCGCCCGCGGCCGGTGGGACGACTGGTCGCGCCCGCGGGCCGGCGTGACGCCGGCCGCCGCCGCGGTGATGGTGGCCGCGCTCGTCTGTGGCATGACGCCCGCGCTGTCCGGCCGCGCGTTGCAGCCCCGCCCGTTCACCCAGGTGCCCGACTACTGGGTGCAGGCCGCCGACTGGCTCGCCGGGAACCCGCAGGGCGGCCGGGCGCTGGTCGTGCCCGGTTCGCCGTTCGCCGAGTACGAGTGGGGGCGTCCGCTCGACGAGCCGTTGCAGTGGCTGGCGAAGACGCCCTGGGGGGTCCGTAGCCTCATCCCGCTCGGCGGCACCGGTGTGACCCGGCTGATGGACGGCATCGAACGCGAACTGGCCACCGGCTCGGCGCCGGGGCTCGGCAACGCGCTGGCCCGGGCCGGCATCGGCCAGATCCTGCTGCGCAACGACCTGGAGCAGAAGGACTGGGACATCCCCCCGTCCACCGACGAGCTGCACCGGGCGCTGCGTTCCTCCGGGCTGGCGCTGGCCGCCTCCTTCGGCCCGCAGGTGCCGGCCAGCGCCTCGGCGAAGGAACGGCTCGTCCCGGAGCTGCGCAACCCGAAGCAGAAGGTGTCGGCGCTGGAGATCTGGACGGTGCCGACGGGCGCGAAGATCGTCCAGTCCTACGCCGCCGACGCCGCCGTCGTGGTCTCCGGCGGCCCCGAGGCAACGGTGCAGCTCGCCGCGCAGGGCCTGCTCGGCGCCGACCGACCCGTCGTGCTCGCCGCCGACCTCGCCGACCCGGCGGCCTCGGCGTCGGAGTCGGAGTCGACCAGCCCGAACGCGATCAAGGTCGCGCCGCGGGAGGTGATCGGGCCGTCGACCGCCTGGGTCGACACGGACACCCTCACCCGCCGGGACAGCACCTTCGGCATCGTCCACGACGCCACCTCCTACCTGCTCGGGCCGACCGGCAACGCGGTGGGCAGGACCGGGGAGCCCAACCAGTGGGCCGAGGACGACGTGGCCGGTCACCAGACCGTCGCCGGCTTCGTCGAGGGCATGTCGGTCACCGCCTCCTCCTACGGCTACGACCTGCTCGCCGCGCCGGACCTCGCGCCCCCGGCCGCCGTCGACGGGTTCACCGCCACGGCCTGGACGGCGATGCGCAAGAAGGGCACCACTTCGGCCGGCCAGTGGATCCAGCTCGACATCGGCCGCCGGATGACCGTGCCCTACATAGACATCCGGCTGCTGTCGGAGGGCCCCTGGCGACCCGCCGTGCGGGCGATGCGGGTGACCAGCCAGGCCGGCGCGGTCGTGACCGACGTGTCCCCGGTGGAGGACGTCCAGCGCCTCGCCGTTCCGCCGGGGGAGAGCCGCTGGTACCGGATCGCGTTCGAGCGGGTCGACCGGGAGAACGACGACACCCTCGGCGCCGGCATTCGGGAGATCACCATCCCCGGCGTCAGGTTCGAGCACTACGCGCAGCTCCCCGACGACGTCGGCCGGCTGTTCGCCGGGGCTGGCCAGGGGACCGTCGCCTTCTCGCTGGCGCGGCAGCGGGTCGACCCGGCGCAGCCGTTCGGCGGGTCGGAGGAGCTGGCGCTGTCCCGCCGTTTCGACGTGCCCCGGGAGATGACCTTCACCGTCAACGGTACGGCGAGCTTCCTGCCGCCCCCTCGGGGCACCCCGCCGGCCGACGACGATCCGCTGGTCGTCGCCTGCGGCAGCGGTCCCACCCTGGTCGTCGACGGTGCCCGCTACCCGCTGCGGATCACCGGGCGCAACAGCGACGTCACCTCGGTGCTGCCGGTGCAGGTGTCGCTGTGTACCGATGAGGGCCGGCTGACGCTGCCCGCCGGAACGCACCAGCTCCGCGTCGACCAGGGCCCGACCTCGATCCTCGTCGACTCGCTGGCGCTGGTGGGCGCCGGGCGCCAGCCGGCCGGGCAGGCGCCGCGCGCGACGGTGGTGCGCCAGTGGGGCGCGGAGAGCCGGACCGTCCAGATCGGGGCGGGCGGGCGGGCGTTCCTCGCCGTCCGGGAGAACGCGAACACCTCGTGGACCGCGAAGCTCGGCGGCACCACGCTGACGCCGGTGCGCCTCGACGGCTGGCAGCAGGGCTGGATCGTGCCGGCCGGCGCCGGCGGCACGATCGTCATCGACAACGTCCCCGGCACCGAGTACCGGCGCAACCTGATCGTCGGGCTGCTGCTGGTGATCGTCCTCGTCGGGCTGGCCGTGCTGCCGGCTCGCTTCCGGCTGCGGCGCAGCTCCGATGAGGACGGGTACCCGGCCTTCCCACGCCTGCCGCGGGCGGCCCGGCCATCCGGCGTCCCGCGGTCGCCCGGGGCACGACCCGCCGGCTTCGCGGTCCGGGCGGTGTGGACCGGCCTGGCGATGGTGGCGCTGGCCCTGGTGGCCGGCCCGGTCGCGTTGGTGGTGCCGGTGTTCGTCTGGCTCGGGCGGTCGCGGCCGCAGGTGCTGGGGTGGCTCGCCGCGCTCGCGATGCTCGGCGCCGGCATCGGGGTGGCGGCGCAGCCGAACAGCCAGCCCGGGTCGGGGCACGGGGCGTTCGGCGCGCTCGTGCAGGTACTCGGTTCGCTGGCGTTCGCCGCGGTGCTCGCCGCCCTGGCCGTCTGGGTCTGGGAACGGTCCGCGGCGCCGGACACCCCCGGGCGTGTCGACGCCGCGGCAGACGGCGCCGACCCGAGCGCCCACGGCCCGAATGGCCCCCGTCCCTTCGACGGCGGCCCCTACGGCCGAGGCCCCTACGGCGGCCCGTATGGCGCCGGCCCCCCGTACGGCGGCGGCACCCAGGGCGGCGGTCCCGGCGGTGCCGGTCCTTACGGCGGCGGTTCCTACAGCCCTGGTTCCTACAGCCCTGGTTCCGGCGGTCCTGGTTCCGGTGGTCGTGGTTCCCGTGTCGGGCGGCGGACTTCCGGTGGCGACATCTGGACCGAAAGCAAGAGACTCGACTAGCGGCACTGCGCCACCGATAGTTCGAACCTTGTCCGCCATCCGTTTCAGAAGGAGACACCGGGCCATGAAAGTGGTTGTGAGCGGATCCTCGACCCGGCAGCCCGGACCGGCCCCTGCATCCGCGCCGGACACCTCGTCACTCGCCGACCCGGGGTGCGTCGAGCGGTTGGCGCAGGCGATCCACCGCCGCTACGTCGAGCACGAGCTCGGCAAGCGGCACGAGGCGGGTTCGCGCCCGGGGCTGCGGCCCTGGGCGGAGCTGGCCGAGCCGCTGCGGGAAGCGAACCGTGCGCAGGCCGCCCACTTCGCGGTGATCGTGCAGGAGCGGGACTGGTCGATCGTCTCTGCCCGGCCGGACGGCGACCCGTTCACCTTCACCGACGCCGAGATCGAGGAACTCGCCCGCGAGGAGCACGTGCGGTGGCGTCGGCACAAGGAGCGGCAGGGCTACTCCTACGGTCCGCTCCGCCACGACGCCGGGCCGGACAAGCGGCACCCGTCGATGGTGGACTGGGAGGAGCTCACCGAGGAGGACCGCGACCGCGACCGCGACGTCATCCGCAACATGCCGGCCGTGCTGGCGCAGGCGCGGCTGCGGGTCGCGCGCTGGCCGGCCGCCGACGCGGGCTGAGCCACGGGCGTCAATCCCAGCCGTTCTCCCGCAGCCACCGGCGCCGCCGACGGGCGAGCAGGAACCGGATGATCCAAGGCCGGCGGGCGAATTCCTGTTCCAGGGCGCGGCGGATGACGGTCGTGTCCTCGGCGTAGCGGAAGCCGTCCTCGTCCGCCGATTCGCGAAACCCCATCTCGCCCAGATCCTGCAGGTCGGGGGTACGGTCCACCCAGCCCAGCAGGAACGCCGACGCGTCGGGGAGCTCCGCCGCGGCGGCGGTGAACTCGTGGGAGGGATCAAGGCGCAGCAGGCTCGCCGTCCGCCAGAGCGGGGCGAGCACGCGTAAGTCGTCGCGGCGGTCCATGCTGCGCAGGCTGGCGAGGGCGACGGCGCGCAGACCCAGGCGCAGCAGGTCGGGGTCGGTGCGGCGAACCGCGAGCGAGGCCATCCGCAGCCCGAAGGCGCGCAGGGTCTCTGCCTCCACCTCCGGGCGGACCAGTTCCACGAGCTGCTCGAGACCGCCGCCGCGCCGCGCCTTGCCCAACAGCTTCACGATGGCGAGGTCACGCTCATGCGGGATCGCCTGATCGGCATAGCGCGTCGCTGCCCCGCCCGTGATCGCTGCCCCGCCCGTGATCGCAGACCCGCCCGTGATCGCAGACCCGCCCGTGAGGCAGACGAGGTCCGCGAGTTCAATCCGGTCCGACGGGCACCTCTCGTCGCCGGTCATGGTGTTCCTTTCCGATGTTGCCCGGTGGACGCCCGCCTCGCCGCGCGGCGGACACCACCATCGGGCCAGCACCGGGCACGAACACCCCTGCCAAGGGATCACGGAAGACGGCGAGCAGGACGACGCCGACGACGACCCCGGCCAGGGGACGACACCGGCAGGGGAGATGGCCCCGTCGCCGGGGAATGCGTCGTCGCGGGGGAGGGCGTCGTCGCGGGGGAGGGCATTGTCGCGGGAGAGGGCATTGTCGCGGGAGAGGGCATCGCCGTGCGCAGGCACAGGTCGCCTGTGTCTGCGGACCGCGGGCGAGAAGGTCACCCGATCGGCTCGCGCCGGTCCGCCTCGTGCGCTGCCGGCGGCACGCAATCCGTTCCCGGGCGGGCTGCCCGGCGCAGTCCCCTGACGAGATGCGCGCGCACCCCGATCGCGCAGAGTGTTGCCGCGATGACCGGGAGGCTCATGGGGGCATCCTCTCAGGTCCCGACGATGATGACCAGTAGGTAACAGTCGGTGGCAGGGTGCCCGTTCCGGGGCGGGGGGTAGGACGACGGTGCGGGGCACCGGTAGACCTTTGGTATTCGTTACGCCTCCGCTGCGACTACTTTCCGTAAGCGGTGGGGGTGGCGCCCGGGCGGGACGCACCACCCAGCCGGGCCCGTTTCAGGGCCTCTGCCTGGCCATGTTGCGGTCGATGGTGGCTCTCCGGGAGGGGGTTCAGGCGGGTCCGCGGCGGGTGACCTCTCTCCCGAGCAGGCGATTTCCCCTGGTTACGCTTGACTGGCTCCTCGACGGCGACGCGCGCCATCGCCGTGCAACCGCGAAATCCCCTGCAGAGAGGCCGGCCTACGACAATGGGATTGGCGCAGGACGGCGGCGCTTCGGCACCGCCGATACCCGATCGGGTGTTGACTCCGGGTGAGCAGATTCTCGCAGCCTCGGACCGGGCGAGTGCGCCGCTGACCTGCGGGCTATTCGTCCAGACGACTGGGCGGCTGGACCCGGCGCGGCTGCGGGCCGCGGTGTGGACAGTGATCCGCCGTCATCCGATGGCCCGTGCTGTGCTGTACGGATCCCGCCAACACGCCTGGCGGTTCGCCGCCGAACCGACGGCCGATCCGGTCGGTTTCGTCGATGACGGCACCGACGGATGGCGTATCCACGAGATCCTTTCCTCGGCGCCGTTCGACCTGCGCCGCTACCCGCCGATCCGGGTGGCGCTGGTCCGTCGGGCCGACGGCGACCAGCTCAGCGTGGTGGCCCATCATCTCGCCTTCGACGGACTGCGGCTTGCCGCGCTCGTCACCGAGATCCTCGACCACTACCGGGAGACGGCCTACGGCGAGGACCGCGACGGCGCGGTCGTGCCGGGCGAGGGGCACCGCGGCGTCCCCGCGGGCGTGCAGCCGCTCGCCCGGGCCGGGGCGCCCGGCTGGGCCGCGCTCGTCCGCCGCTCCGGGCGCTACATCACGCCCCTGACAGTGGGGGGCGACGGCTACGGCTTCCACCCGCTGATCCTGCCGGCGTCCGGCGGCCGGCGGACGCTGCCGGATGGTCGCCGGATGACCATCAACGATCTGCTGATCGGCGCGGCGCATCTGGCGATCGACCGGTGGAACTCCCGTCGCGGCGGCGAGTCCGGCCGGCTGCGAATCCGGATGCCGGTCGACCTGGCGTCCTCGCTGTCGTTCGCCGCATCGCCGTCCTCGTCGTCGTTTCCCGCGCCGTCTGAGATCAGCGGGAACCGGACCGGTCAGACGATCATCTCAAGTGAGGTCGCGGACCGGGTGGACTCGCTGCAGCTCGCCGTCCGCGTGGTGGACCAGACCGGCCTGGCCAAGCAGGTCGTTCCGCCGCCCGTGCCGGGGCTCTCCGGTGCCCTCGGGATCGCCGCGGCGCGGTTCGTGCCCGGCCCGTGGCGCAGCACGCTGCTGCGTTGTGGGGTCGCCGTGGGGCGTCCGGTGCTCGCCCCGACCGCCGCGGTCAGCAACCTCGGTCGCTTCGACGACCTGGCCGGCGCTGCCGGCCTGCCGATCAGCGCGGTCTACTTCACCGGTACGGCCGGGATGCCGCAGGGGTTGTTCATCGGCGTGCTCGGCATGGGCGACAGCCTGTACGTCACGTTCGGCTACCACCGCCATCTCCTCGGACCCGGCTCGGTACCGGCCTTCGCGGATCTGTTCCGGGCCGCCTACGCCGAGTTGGCCGACACCGGCGCCACCGTGCTGACGCCGGCAACCGCGCCTGCGCCCGCCGTGGCCAGGGCCCCACGGCCGGACCGCGCGGCGGCCCCTGCGGTGACCACCCGCCGCGGGGGGGCTGTCCCGTCACGCTGACGCGAGGCCGGGCGGCGCGCCGGCGGACCCGACCCGCC
>NZ_CM001489.1:3611474-3622731 GCF_000262465.1 Frankia sp. QA3 | reverse complement strand
GGCAGCGTGAACGCGGCGTGGGTGAGCTCGTCGTCGACGCGGCGACGATCCCGCGCAGCCGTCCCACCGCCGGCCCGTCCGCGGACCCGCGCGGACAGGCCGCTCCCAGCGTGTCCGCCGACCCGGGAGGCGAGGCCCGCCGCGCGCCGTGGCCGGCCGGCGGCCCTGGCGGTGGCGCCGAAGGCCGCCCCGAGGTCGTCTCGGGCGTCGGGCCCGGCCAGCCGGTCGATCTCGGCGGTGACCACCCGGGCGAGCAGCTCGGCGCTTGCGTCCCAGGTGAAGCCGGCCGCCCAGGCGCGCGCGGCCGCGCGCAGCCGGGCCGCGGCGGGCGGATCGGCCAGCGTTCGCAGCGCCGCGTTGATCGTCCCCGCGAGCGGCACGCCCTCGTCGACGAGCCAGCCCGTCGTCCCGTCCCGGACCGCGTCGCGCAGCCCCGGAACCCGAAACGCCACCGCCGGTACCCCGAGGGCGGCCGCCTCCAGCACCGACAGCCCCCAGCCCTCACCGTGCGAAGGGTTCACCGTCAGCCAGGCCGCGGCGAGCAACCGGTCGCGGGTGGCCGCGTCGGTGTAGCCGTGCCACCGCACCACATCGCCGTTGTGGGAGTCGTCGGCGCGGTCGCTCGTCAGGCCGAGCGCGACCGCGCGGGCGACCAGCCGCTCGCGCTCGGGGCCGTCGCCGACGACATGGACGGTGAGACCCGGATGATCGGTGACCAGCGCCGGCAGCGCGTCGAGGAGCAGATGCAGCCGCTTGTGCGCAACGAGCCGGCCGACGCACACGATCGTCGGCGCCGGCGCGGGACGCCCCCCCACCGTGTCCGCCTCATCCCCCGAGGACGTCCGGCCGGAGGGGACGGAGGCGGTCACGCCGGAGGGGACGGAGGCGGTCACGCCGTTGGGGACGAGGAAGCGCGGGCCGGGCAGGCCCAGCACGTCGCGCGCCTCGGCCCGGGTCGAGGGGGAGACGACGACCACCGGCCGGCGCCCGTAGACCAGCCGGCTGCCCGGCGCCTCCAGCAACTGCCCGACCCTGGCCACCGGTCCCGGGAAGTACAGCGGGAACTGCTTCTGGTGGACGTGGTGCAGCACCTGGACGACCGGCGTGGACGCCGGCAGCACCAGCGGGCTGAAGAACGGGATCCCGTTCTGGCAGTCGACGACCGCGTCGACGCGGTGCCCGGCCCGCCCGAGGCTCGCCAGCCGGCCCAGCACGGACGGATAAACACCGAAGGTGCCCCCGCCGCGGCGGACGTCCACCCCGGCCACGGACTCGGCGACCGGCGGTGCCGACTGGCCGTCCCCGGCCGGCCGGGAGGTCAGCAGCGTGACCCGCGCGCCGGCCGCGGCGAACCGCTCGGCGATCGACTGGCAGAACAGCTCGGCCCCGCCGGCCTGCGGGTGTTCCTGATCACGCCAGTTGAGGAACACCACATGCCGGCCGGCGAGGGTGGGCAGGTACCGGTGCTCCCCGAGTCCGGCGGGATACGGCGTGCTGGGGCTTCCCATCACCAGTGGCGTTCCTCTCCGTCCGATCGACAGGGCTTAGCATGTTCGCCTGCAACCTACAGATGTCGGAAAAATCGGCGGGCACATACCATGGCCGATGTTCCGCCACGGGTGATCGACGTGTTCCGTTCCCGATGGGGAGACTGATGGCGAAGCCCTCGCGAGAGGCTGTGTCCGGCCTGCTGGCCGGTCCGGCAGCCCTGGCGGTCGCCGGCATGCTCGTCAACGGCTGCAACCTGCTGATGAATCTCATCGTGGCGCGAGCGCTGGATTCCGAATCCTACGGCGCCGTGTCCGTTCAGGTGAGCATCTTCCTGATCCTGTCGGTCGCCGGAAACGCCCTGCTCATCGCCGTCGTGCAGCACGAGACATCCGGTACCGGGGACACGCGGCGCGAGCAGTGGTCGTGGATCCGCCGGCTGCGCGGCGCCTGCGGCGTCGGGATCGTCATCGCCACCGTCGCCGCCCTGGTGCTGTCCCGGCCGGCGGCGGCGCTGATGTCCTACCCCCACCCGGTGGCGATCGCCGAGGCCACGATCGGCGCCGCGCTGTGGACGCTGCTGTGCGTGGAGCGCGGCCTGATGCAGGCCCGTGGCGCCTACCAGCGGCTGGCCGTGAACTTCGTGGTCGAGGGTTTCGTCCGGATCGGCTTGGTGATCGCCTTCGTGGTCTCGGGCATGGGGGTCAACGGAGCGGGGCTCGGCATCGTCGTCGGCGTGGTCGTGGGCGCCGAGCACGCCCGCTGGGCGGTCGCCCGCACCCCGCGGCTACCCCGTCCGGCCATCGCCCGCACGTGGTCGGCGCCGCTGCCCGACGACGACACCCCGCCGGCCACCGGCCCGATCCCGGTGCCGATCCCGGCCCCGCGGGCCAGCGCCCGCCAGAGCGTCATCGCCGATGCCACCGTGGCGCTCGGTGCGCTCATCCCGCTGGCCCTGCTGCAGAACATGGATGTCGTCATCGTGGGCTGGCTGGGCTCGGACGGAGTGGGCGGCTACGCGGCGATCTCGACGGCCTGCAAGGTGCCGGTCTTCATCGGGCTGGCGGTGGCCAACTTCCTGCTGCCCGAGGCGGCCCGGCGGCGCAAGGAGGGCCGCCCGGCCGGGGCGACCCTGGCGGTGGCCCTCGCCTTCGTCGTCGCACCCGGGCTGTTGCTCGCCGCGATCGGCCTGGTCGGGGCGAACTGGCTGCTTGGCCTCGTCTTCGGCCCCCACCTGACCGGCGCCGCCCCCGCGCTGTGGGTGCTGGCGCTGAGCATGACGCTGCTGGCCGTCACGCTCATGTTCACCACCTACCTGCTCGGCGCGGGGGTGCGTCGGGTGGTCGGGGTGCTGGCTGTCGCCACGGTGGCGACGGCGGGGGCGCTGGTCTCGGCGGGCGGGGGCTCGATGGCGACGGCCACCGCGGCGCTCGTCGCCGAGTTGGTGACCGCGCTCGCGGTCGGGCTGCTCGTGGTCCAGCTCCATCACGCCGACCGGCAGGCGGCGGGCCGAAGGGCCGAGAACGACGGCCGCGGCGGCGAGGACGCGTCGCTCGGCGCCGCGTCGATCAGCGAAGCCCGCCCCGAAGAGGGCTTCCCCGCGCCGGTCTAGGCGCCCCCGGACGGGCGTGGTCCTTGGACCTTGTCCGATATGTCGTTCTGATCCGTCGGGTACGGTCGTCCTACTCGGCCGGGGGTCCCCCACCCACCGGCCTTGAGAGGCCCCACCGGCGTTGAGAGGCGAGGCCACCGCACATGCCAGCCAAGATCCGTTCGGATGCCGACGGCGGTGAGCGCGGGCGCACCACGGTCGGCAGATATGGCCGTCGTCGCGGCAGGGACACCCATGACGGCCCTGAGCACGAGAGCCATCCCGACTCTGACGCCCCTGCCCCGGGCGCCCCTGCCCCGGACACCGCTGCCCCGGGCGCCGCTGCCCCGGACGCCTCTGCCTCGGATGCTCCTGCCTCGGAGGCCCCCGCGTCGGACGCCGAGCCCGGGGAACGCGACCCCACCGCCCGTGACAGCCTCACCGCCCGTGACAGCCTCACCGGCGACGGCACCGACGACCACGACACCCTGCCCGGCCGCGGCAAGCCGGTCCGGATCGGTAGGCAGGTCCGTTTCGGTAAGAGCCATGCCCCCGACGACAGCGACGATGGCGGTGCGGGTGGTGACGATCCCGACACTCTGCCGGGCCGGGCCGGTACCCCCGTCGGCGACGACATCGGCCCTCCCGAACGCGGTCGCCGTGCCCGCCGCCGGGGCCGAGCCGCCCGGCGTGACCGTGCCGCCGAGGCCGTCTGGATCGGCGTCGCCGACCTGCCCGGCACCGACCAGCCGGAGAACCCTCCCGGGCCGGGCGTGGCCCCGGACGGCGATGGGACGGCGGGTCCGGCGCACTCCCGGCTGAGCCGCCGCCGGCTGCTCGCGGGCGCCGTGGGGCTCGGTGCGGCCGCAGGTGGCGGGCTCGTCGCCGGCCGGCTGCTGTCGTCGGACGGGCCGACGCCCGACGGCCTGCCCCGGGGCCACCCGTCCGCCCCGGTCGGCGGGGTCACCGCGGGCCCCTCGGTCCCAGCGGGCTCGGTGACGAAGCTGCCGGAGAACCTGCTGACCATCTACGGTGCGCCCGGCACTTTCGGGGAGTTCGACGGCGGCCAGTCGACGGTCCGGATCACCGAGGTGCCGGGGTGGGGCTTCGGTCCCGGCCAGGCCGCGTTCATGTCCGCGGTGTCGGCCGACGGCACCGTGTTCGTGACGACCACGCCGTTCACCGACGACCAGTCGAAGCTGACCGGCACCGACATGGAGATCGAGGTCTTCGAGCCGGACGTCGAGCGGTTCACCCGGGTGGTGATCCCGTCGACGAAGGGCCGCATGAGCCTGCCCCGGTTCGATCCGAACTACCGCGGCGTCGGTGGCGGGGACACCTCCGACGTGATCGTCGTGCCCGGCCCGGACGGCGCCCAGCGGGTGCTCTTCACCTCGCTGATGCCGTTCTTCGGCTGGAACACGGCCGTGGACGGGGAACTGCCGAGCGTGGGCCAGCTGCGCCGGGACCGGCTGACCGATCGGTGGGTCTACGACCAGCAGGCGTCCTGGACGGCGGCGCAGCTGGCCGCGACAGCTCCGCCGAACGTCGCCGCCCAGGCATTCCCGGTGCTCGCGCCGCTGGAGCCGCGTTCCCCGCGCGGGCCGTCGTCCATCGCCCGCCTGCCGCGCAGCGGGCACCTGGTCATCACCCAGTACCTGGGCACCGGCGTCGGTGGGACCGACAACGGGGCGCTACTCGTCGTCGACCCCGCCGGCCGGGTCCTGGCGCACTGGCAGTATCCGGAGGTCCGGCCGCTGGGCATCGGGCTGGTCGTCAACCCGCGGGAGGTCGTCGCCGATCCGACCAGCGAACCGGACGACGAGCGGTTCGTCCTGATCAGCGACGTGCGGGGCCTGGACTACAGCACCCAGCCGTTTCCGATCCAGGAGTTCTCCTACTCGGCGTCGCGCGGCACCATCACCCCGTGCAGCACCGCGGTGCGTGCCGTTCAGGACGGTTCCCGGATGGAGTCCGCCGTGTTCGGCGCCGACGGCACGCTCTACGTGGCGCGGACGAAGAATGACGGCCTGCGCGCCGAGACCCTAGCCGTCTACCCGAAGGTCGGCCGCGAACGAGGCCTGGTGACCCGCGCGCCGGCGACCGGCAACTGGCCGGTGGACACCTGGGGCATCGAGAACCGCCCCGACTACCTGGTCGCCGGCACCGACCGCGGCGGGCTGGTCCGCAGCATCACCGTCGACCCGAGGACCGGCGCGGTCCTGCTCGCCGGCCTCGACGGCCTGGTGCAGGTCGTGCGGCCGGCGGGGCGCGGCGGGCGGATGACCTTCCGCACCGAGCAGCCCATCGACGTGGGGCTGAGCATGCTGCGCGGCCCGTCGACCCGCTACGTCGGGGTGCGCCGCGGCGCGGTCGACCCGCTGCGGCGCAGCCTGTGGCTGCCCGTCAACCAGATGGTGCTCGACGGCCTGCCCTGGCCCTACCCGCCGTTCAAGCTCGACCAGTGGCTGATGCGGGTCGATCTCGATGTCCTGCTGGGCGACGAGTAGCGCTCAGTCGCCTGTCACGCCGCGCAGCGGCAGCGCCAGCAGGTAGGGGTCGAACCGGGCGTCGCGGAAGCCGAGGTGGCGGTAGAAGTCGCGCCCGGGTGCCCGCATGGCGTGGGCGAGCAGCAGGGGCAGGCCGACCATGCGATGCACGGTGAGCGAGCGCATCACCGCGTCGCGAACGAGCCGGGCGCCGATCCCGCGGCCCTGGTAGCGCAGATCGACGGCGAGCCGGCCGACGAACATGGCCGCGACCGGCTCGGTCGGTCGCCGCGACCGCCGGCGCGAGCCGGGGATGCGCTCCACGGCGGCCGTCGCCAGGCAGTAGTAGCCGGCGATCCGGCCGGCATCGACGATCACGAACGAGTTCGTGGTCCGGTCCTGCTGGTGTTCGAGGGCGTGGTGACGCAGCCAACCGTCGAGCAGGTCGTCCCCGCTGTTGAAGATCGTGCGATCCATCGCCTCGGTCAGGGCCGCGGGCTTGGTGAGGGGCACTGCGTGACATCCTTCTTGCCGGGACCGCGCGCGGAGCGCCGACTGGCCGGTTCACCGGCTCGGCGGCCAGCGGTTGATCGGCGGCCGGCCCCGGACGGTGGGTGTGCGGTCGGCGGCGCGGTCGGGAGGCGGTGGGAGGTGGCGGACTACTCCGCGCCCGGCTCGTCGTCGAGCAGCCGGCGCAGCCGGGAAGTGTCCGCCGGCGGGGCATCGAGCAGTGCCTCGAACGCGCTCCAGTCCGTGTCCGGCACGCGGAACAGCCGCCGGTCGGCCAGCACCTCCCGGGCGTACCGCCTCATCGCCTCGACCGCGAAATCCTCAAGGGACAGGCCCTCACCCTCCGCGGCGGAGCGGATGACGCCCGCGGAGTCCGCGGGTAGCTGTACGGCGAGTCTGTCGTCCCTGGCGGCACTCATGCTGGCAGTCTGCTCTCCGCGCGTCCGGGCCCGCTCGCTGGGTCTGCCTCATCGTGACAGAAAGGTCTGCGCGCCGTGCCGCCTTCGCCCGTTCCCACCGTCCCCCTCGCTCATGGTGCCCGGATGCCCCAGCTCGGGCTCGGGACCTGGCCGCTGGATGACCGCGCGGTCCAGGGCGTCGTCGAACAGGCGATCGGGCTGGGCTACCGGCTGATCGACACCGCCCACAACTACGGCAACGAGAAGGGGGTGGGCGCCGGCCTGCGCGCCGCCGGAGTGCCCCGCGAGGAGTTGTTCGTCACCACGAAGTTCAACAAGCGCTCACACAGCGTGCGAGGGGTGCGACGGGCGGCCGCGGAGAGTACCCGGCGGATGGGCCTCGACTACGTCGACCTGTTGCTCATCCACTGGCCCAACCCGTGGCGAGACCGGTACGTCGCCGCCTGGAAGGGCCTCGTCGAGCTGTTGAAGGACGGCCAGGTGCGGGCCATCGGCGTGTCGAACTTCAAGACGACCCACCTGGACCGGCTGCTGGCCGAGACCGGGATGGCCCCGGACGTCAACCAGATCCAGCTCGATCCGCGGCTCGGCCGGGACGCGGTCCGCGCCTACCACGCCGAGCACGGCATCGTCACCGAGGCGTGGAGCCCGCTGGGCGCCGGCACCGGCCTGCTCGACGAACCCGTGATCACTCGGATCGCCGCCGCGCACGGCCGCAGCCCCGCGCAGATCGTGCTGCGTTGGCACGTCGAGCTCGGCCTGGTGGCGGTGCCGAAGTCGGCCAGTCCGGCCCGGCTGGCCGAGAACATCGATGTCTTCGGCTTCAGCCTCACCGCCGAGGAGGTCGCGGCCATCTCGGGCCTGGACCGCGGGCCCGCCGGCGAGGCCGACGCCCTGGACTCCGACGTCTTCGGCCACTGACGTCCTGGGCCACTGACGTCCTGGGCCACTGGGCCCGCCACGCCGGTCCTGCGCCAGGTCGCGGCGGCCGGACGGTCAGGCTGTCATGTCCCGCCGCCGGAAGATCACCAGGGCGAGCAGCACCATGACGCCCGCGTAGAGCACCCCGCGCAGCAGCGCGTCGGCGTAGGGCATGGCGTAGGCGGCGCCGCCGGTGGCGATCTCCTGCATAAGCTGCACCGGCAACCAGGAGCGCGCCGGGTGGTAGATGCGTGAGATCAGCATCTCCACCGGAAGCGCGTAGGCGAGTGCGACGGCGATCGCGGCCGCCGGCCCGCGCAGCAGGATCGCGGCCAGCGCCCCGATCGCCGCGTACCCCAGCGACCCGAGGCACAGGTTCACGAAGCCGGTGCCGAGCTCGGCCAGCCCCGCCCAACCGCTCCAGCCGGCGGTGGACACCCCCCGGGTCGGCGCGAGCAGGAACGACAGCCCCACCGAGACGATCGTGGCCGCCGCGACGACAACGACGACGAAGGTCGCCAGGGCGAGCAGCTTGCCGGCGAGCAGCCGGGCCCGGTGCGGTTGGGCGACGAGCTGGTTGCGCAGGGTGCCGTGGCTGTGGTCGCCGGCCAGCGACGCGGCGACCACCGACAGCGCCACCACCCCCAGCAGGATGCTGACGGCCTCCACGCCCTGGATCAGGCCGTCCGGCCGGGACAGCGCGGCGGCGGTGACCGGATCGCCGTCGAAGTCCTGGTGCCCTACCGAGAAGAAGGTCAGCACGGTGCCGAGGACGGCACAGGCGACCACGGCGCCGAGCGTGCCCAGCAGGAACCGGGGCCGCAGCAGGGGCACCCATTCGGCGCGGAACGCGGTGATCATGTGGCGCCCCCGCGGCTGTGGGCCGGGTCGAGCCCGGCGCCCGCGGGCGGCGGCACGCTCCCGTCCGGCGCCTGCGCGGCCTGGGCGGAACGGACCAGGTCGCCGTCGATCTCCCCGGTGACGCGCAGGAACGTCTCCTCCAGGTTGGGTCGCTGGGTGCGCAGCGAACGCAGGGTGATGCCGGCACGCATCGCGAGCCGGTTGAGGTGGGCGGCCAGTCCCTCCGGGGCGTGTGCGGTGACCACCGGCCGGCGGCCCCGGGTGGCCGAGGCGTCCGGGGGACCGCTGCACAGATCGATCTCGACCCGCAAGCCCTCGTCGTCGAGCAGCCCGGCCAGCCGGCGCGCGTCGGCGTCGTGCTCGGGGATCATCAGGATGCGCGGGTCCTCGGCCGCGAGCAGGTCGGTGACGTGCCCCTGGAACAGCATCCGCCCGTTATTGATCATGACGAGGTGGTCGCAGATCTGCTCGACCTCGGTAAGCAGGTGGCTGGAGACGAAGACCGTCATCCCTGCGCCGGCGAGCTGGCCGAGCAGCGCCCGGATCTCCCGGATGCCCGCCGGGTCCAGACCGTTCGTCGGCTCGTCCAGGATGAGCAGGCACGGATCGGGCAGCAGGGCGGCGGCGATACCCAGGCGCTGCTTCATGCCGAGCGAGTACGAGCTGAACCGGTCGTCGGCCCGCTTGCCCAGGCCCACCTGCTCCAGGACCTCCTCGACGCGGCGCGCTCGGCGGGCCCGCTGCCAGCCCCCGATCCCGCGCAGGATGGCGAGCTGGTCGAGGTTGCGCCGGCCCGACAGGCCCGGATGGAACGTCGGGCCCTCGATCATCGCGCCGACCCGGTGCAGGTAGCGGTCCGGCTCGGTGATCGGCTCGCCCAGGACGTGACCGTGCCCGGCCGATGGCCGGATGAGGCCCAGCAGCATCCGCAGCGTGGTGGACTTGCCGGCGCCGTTCGGCCCGACGAAGCCGGACAGCGCCCCGCGGGGCACCTGGAGGTCGAGATGGTCGACGGCGCGCCGGGCGCCGTAGCGTTTGGACAGCCCGCGGGTCCAGATCGCCGTGTCGGAGCGGGCCATGCCCGCCGCGGTGTCCATGCCCGCCGCGGTGTCCATGCCCGCCGCGGTGTCCATGGAGGCCGGCGAGGTGGCCGGCACGCGCGCCGGGCCGCGGTGCGCGTGGGCCGGGTCGGTGGCCGAACCGAAAGTCATCGTGGTGCTGCTCCCACCCTGTATGTCGAATGCCTGCCGCCGGGGTGTCCCCGCCACGGCGAGCCTCGGGGAGTGCGACCGGGGCGGCCCGTGTGCGCTCGCGGCCCGGTCGGGCGACGCGCGCCCGCGGAAGTCAGGGGGCGCCACGTCCACGGATGCCAACGACCAGCCGACGGGCGGGGTTCCGACTCCGCGGCTCCATCCCGTGTTTTCTCGCCGGCTGACCTCGTCACGCGCCGCGGCTCTAGGAGGATGAGCAAATACCTTTTTTCGCTTCATTGCGGGCTTATTCGCTTTCGCGCCCAGGGGTGGGTCGGGCGGCTTCCTGAAAGGTCGGGTGCGGCGGCACCGCCGGCTATGTCCCGGTGGACCTGCTCGTTTTCCTTCGGTTGACCGGGTGCGCCGAACCCACCGGGTTGCAAGCCCGGGCCGATCGTCGGACGACCGCGCAGCTCAGCCCGGATGCCACGGCGCCTGTCACCCGGCACAACCCGCCCCCGACGGGTGGACGACAATCCTGGTGTGGGCGAAACGGCCGGCCTCCGGCGCGGCATCCGGACGCTGACGCTGCTCGCGAGCATCGCGATCATCGTGATGCTGGTGCTGGCCGTGGCCTCCGCGTTGCGGTCGCGGCACGCCGCCGCCGAGCGGGGCAAGCATCTGGACCCGGCGGCCACGACCGCCGCGATGCTCCTCGCCGATTTCGTCGATCAGGAGAGCGCGCTGCGCGGGTACATCGTGACCCGCGACCGTGGTTTCCTGGGGCCGTTCGACGGCTCCGACCGTTCGATCCCCGCGCTCACGGCGCGGCTGGACGACCTGCTGGCCGACTTCCCCGACCTGCGGGCGCAGCGGGCCCGGGTGGACGTCGCCTACGGGACCTGGCGGCGCGAGGTCGTCGAGCCGGAGCTGGCCGCGATGGCCCGCGGCGACGTGGCCGAGGCCGCCGAGATCGTCCGCGCGAACGCCCGCCGCGACTTCGACGAGCTGCGCAGCCAGGTCGCTGGCCTCGCCGACCAGATCGACCGTGAGCAGGTCGAGGCGTCCGGCCGGGTCGAGAGCGCCTCCGTGCTGCTGCTGAGCTCGCTGGCCAGCGCGATGTTCGTCATCCTCGGCGTCCTGGTGACGATCATGGTCGTGTTGCGGCGCTGGCTGCTGCGCCCGATCGGCGCCCTGCAGCGTTCGGTCAACGCCGTTGCGGCCGGGCGGTACGACACGCGGATCCCCTCCGTGGGCCCGGCGGAGATCGTGGCCCTCGCGGCCGACGTCGAGACGATGCGCGCCCAGCTCGTGCGCCTCGTGCGGCAGAACGAGCGGTCCTGGGAGGCCCTCGCGCAGCAGGGGCCCGCCGTCATCGCGCTGCGGGACGCGCTCACCCCCTCGCTGCTGCATGCCCGCGGGCTGATGCTGCATGGTCGGGTCGATCCGGCCCAGGGGGAGCTCGCGGGGGACTGGTATGACGCCTTCAAGCTGCCCGACGGGCGCGTCGCCGTGGTCGTGGGCGACGTCTCCGGCCACGGCGCCGCCGCAGGCGTCTTCGCCCTGCGGCTCAAACAGCTCCTCGACGCCGCGCTGTCCACCGGCGCGGGGCCGGCGGCCGCGGTGGAATGGGCGGTGGAGAACCTCGGCGAGACCGAGGAGATGTTCGCCACCGCCATCATCGCCGTCGTCGATCCGCGCAGCGGGGAACTGCACTATGTCAACGCCGGCCACCCCGACGCGCTGCTGCTGCGCCGGGCCGGCCCGGCCTGGGCCATGGCCGCGCCG
>NZ_CM001489.1:3421898-3611374 GCF_000262465.1 Frankia sp. QA3 | reverse complement strand
GCGGCCGTGCTCGACGGCGCCGACCCGGCCCGCAAGCGGGACGCCGGTGACGCGGCGGTGAACGCCGGTGCGGACGAGCGGGGCGATTCCCGGCGGCCGGCGACCATCGGTGCGCTCGTGGGGCCGGCCGCCGGCGCGCGCCGGGGGCCGACGAGCCGGGGGCCCGCGGCGAGGGGGGACGGCGGGTTCGCCGCCGCCCAGATCGTGCGGCTGCCCCCGACGGGCCCGCTGATGTCGGGCCTGCTCGCCGCGCCCGGCGCGTGGGAGACCCGGACGCTGCATCTCGAACCGGGGGACGTGCTCATCGCCTACACGGACGGACTGGTCGAGGCGCGCGACGCCGCCGGGCGCCAGTTCGGCGCGCACCGGCTGATCGCGGAGATCCTGCGCGACCCCGGCCGCTCCCCGGTGGCCCTGCTCGACGACGCCTTCGACGCCGTGCGCCGGCACGCCCCGGGCCGGCAGGGCGACGACCGCACCGCGATCATTCTGGCTCGGACGAACCAGCCGGCGGCGATCACCGACGGGCGGTCGTAACGCCGACAATCGGCGTGGTTACCGGGGTTTTCGGGTACATCTCCGACCATGAACGACGAGCCCGGCACGGACCGGCCCACCCGCTCGAACCGGACCCTGAGCTCCCTGCCGTTCCGCTTCAGCCCGCTACGGCTGATCGCCACCATCCTGCTCGCCGTGCTCGTCGTCGGCCTGATCGCGGTGGTGGCCGGGTGGCGGCCGAGTCTCAACCCGTTCAAGGAGCGGACGATCGACCGCAGCTCCCCGGCGGTGCTGCGCTCGCTGGAGGACCTCAGCGACTACCACGCCGCCGGTGCCCACTTCGAGGTCGTCGTCGACCTCGAGGACGACACCAAGTGGATCCCGGCGGCGCTGAAGGGTGAGCGCACGCTGTTCGTGGGGGTCGGCACGGTCGACTCGATGGTCGACTTCGGCCATCTCGACGCCGACGCCGTCACCGTCTCGCCGGACCGCCGCTCGGTGACCATCGAGCTGCCGAACCCGACCCTGTCCAAGCCGGTGCTGGATCTCGACCACAGCTACGTGGTCGCCCGCCAGCGCGGCGCGCTGAACCGGGTCGGCGGCCTGCTCGGCGGGGTCAGCAACGACAAGGAGCTGTACCAGAAGGCCTCGTCGAAGATGACCGACGCGGCGCGGACCGACGGCCAGGTCATCGAGCTGGGCAAGAAGAACACGACCGCCATGCTGCGCGGTCTGCTGGGGGCGCTGGGCTTCACCGACGTCCGGGTGACCTACGCCGCCGACCGCCGCTAGCGGCCGGCCCCCCGGCACCGCCCCGGCCGCCGGGGCGGTGCCGGGGAACGCCGTCGGCCCGGCCGCCCCCGGCGGGCGAGGCTGGCGCTCAGCGCCGAGCCGCCTGCTCGGCCACCACCCGGTCGATCTCCGCCTGGAAATGCTCGGAGATCTTGATGACGTGCGGTTCCCGAAGTAGATAGAAATGTTCGCAAGGGACGTAATGGGTGTCGTGGCTGCCGGTGAGGAAAGCCGTCCAGGCGTCCTCGGGGTCCGGATTTTCTGCCGACCGGTAGACGAGGGTACGGCCGGCCCACGGCTGTGGCCGGTAGAACCTTTCGAGCAGCCTGCCGTGATTGAAGAAGACGTCGAACTGCTCCATTCCGCCGAACTGCACCACACCGGTCAGCGGAATCTGCACCATTTTCTTGAGCGTCGCGATGTTGGCGAAGTTCGTCCGCTGTTCCGGCAGCAGCCGCTGGGTGAAGCGGGCCAACCGGTGGCGGTAGTTGCGGGCGTGCTCCTGGGCACCGCCGGGCGTCACCGGTGCGCCGGCGCCGTTCCCGGTGTCCGCGGCCGGCGCTGCGCCGTCCTCCTCGCCGGACGCGATCCGTAGGGAGGACGGCATGTAGGTGTCCATGATTGACAGGAAACCGACCTCGTCGCCGGCCGCCACGAGCTGCTGGGCGATCTCCATCGCGATCAGACCGCCGAGGGAGTGCCCGGCCAGCAGGTAGGGGCCCCGCGGCGCGATGATCCGGATGATCTCCAGATGGCGGCGAGCGGTCTTCACCACGCTCCAGTCCGGGAAGCCGCGCCGCTCCAGGCCGTGCGCCTGGAAGGCATAGACCGGCTGGTCGTCGCCAAGCCGGCGGGCCAGAGAGTGGAAGCCGAGCGCGAGCGCGCCGGCCCCGGCGAAGCAGAACAGCGGCGGGCGCGAGCCGGTGGTGCGCAGCGGCACGACGGTCGGGTGGCGGGGGCCGGCCTGCTGGGCGAGGGAGACCGTGCGGGCGAACGCGCCGAGGGTGGGAGCATCGACCAGCGCCGACGACGGCAGGGAGACCCCGAGCTTCTCGGTGATCAGGGTGAGCAGCTCGTTGGCGGCCAGCGAGTCGCCGCCGAGCTCCATGAAGTCGTCCTCGATCCCCACCTCCTCCAGATCCAGGACCCGGGTCCAGATGTCGGCGACGACGATCTCCCACTGGGTCCGCGGCCGGGCGGACCCGGCGGGCGCCTCGGGCGGGGGCGGCAGGGCGCCGCGGTCGACCTTGCCGCGCTCGTTGCGGGGCATCTCCGCCAGCGCCACGATCGTCGCGGGCACCATCCAGACCGGCAGCCGCTCGCGTAGCGCCCGGCGGATGCGCACCGGGGACAGCGTGTTGCCGTTCACCGCCGGGACGACGTAGGCGACCAGCCGGTTCTGCGCCCCGGTGGTCACCGCGGTGACCACCGCCTCGGCGATCTCCGGGGAGTTCAGCAGGGCCGCCTCGACCTCGCTCGGCTCCACCAGGTATCCACGGATCTTCACCGCGGCGTCGCGCCGACCGAGCAGCACGACCGTGCCGTCGGGCTCGAACCGGCCGAGGTCGCCGGTGCGGCAGGTGGTTCGCCCGTCCGGCCGCGGGGTGAACTTCTCCGCCGTCAGCTCCGGGCTGCCCCAGTAGCCCGCGGACAGGTAGGCCGAGGTCACCTCGACGTCGCCCGACTCGCCGGGCCCGGCGATCGTGCCGTCCTCGCGGCGGAACACCACCTCCTTGCCCGGCGCGGGCAGCCCCGCCGGCACCGTGCCCTGGGGCAGCGGCGCGTGCGGCGGGATTTCGAAGAAGCCCAGCGAGGCGATCTCCGAAGCACCCGACCAGTTCACGTACGTGCAGGTCGCGGGCACGTGCGGGCGCAGCGCGGCGATGTCGCGACCGTAGGCGGCCTCGCCGCAGGTGGTGACGATCCGCAGGTCGGCGAGGACCTCGTCCGGTTCGAGCGAGCCGAGCAACGCCCGCAGCAGCGACGGCGTGGTCTGCAACGCCGTCAGGTGCTGGGTGGTGATCCAGTCCCCGAGGCCGTGCAGCCCCGCCGACCGCGGGTCGTAGGCGTAGAGGCCCGCGCCGTTGAGCAGGCCGAACACGACCACGGTGATCCCGGCTGCGAACGAGTACGGCAGCACCAGCGCCAGCCGGTCGCCGGGCGCGAAGCCGAGCCGCTCGGCGCCGGCATAGGCGTCGCACAGGAACGTGCCGTGCGTCCACACCACGCCCTTGGGTGCGCCGGTGGAGCCGGAGGTGAACACGATGCAGGCCGGGTCGGTGATCCGCGGCTCGGGCCACCAGACCGCGTCGGCCCCGTTGGCGGCGATCCACTCGGCGCCGTCGCTCGCCGCGGCGGCGAGGTCCAGCACCAGCCGGGGACCGTCGCCGGCCAGCAGCTCGAGCAGGGGCTTCGGGTCGACCGTCGCCGCGGCGGGCGACTGCGCGCCCGGCGACCCCACCGGCCGCAGGCCCACCGTGGACCGGGCCACGGAGCCGTCGCCCAGATCGGTGATCAGCGCGGCGCAGCCGGCCTGGCGGATGATCTGGGCCATCCGCTCGGCCGGCACCATCGGGTCGAGCGGGACGACGGGCCGGCCGGTCTTCATCGCCGCCAGCACGCCGAGCAGCCCGGGGACCCCGTGCGGAAGCAGCGTCGCCACCGGGCCGTCCTCGGTCGCGTCGAGCCGCCCGAGCACGGCCACCGCGATGTCATCGGTGCGGCGGTCGGTCTCGGCGAACGTCATCGTGACGCCCGGGGACACCACCGCGGGGGTGTTCGGCAGGTGGGCGGCGACCTCCCGGAACCGGCTGACCACGGAGGCCGGTAGATCATCGAAGTCCAACGCGGGGAAGGAGACGTCATCTCCGGGCGCCGCGACCGCCAGAGCCGCGCGCCGATCGCTCTCGTTCAATGCCACTCCTTCGTCCTCTGTGCTGCCGGCGCCATCGGTCCACGACAGATGACCCTCGACCACGTGCTCTCGCCGATCGTCGGCTCGTCAGTCGCGCGCGACCGGGCGGTCCGCCGCAAACGCCCCGAAGGGCCGTCGCCGCAGCGACGGACGGGCGGGGCTGTCGGCGGGATGCCGCCTGACGGGAGTGGGCCGTTCTGGGCGACCCCGCCAAGGAAACACGTGCGGCGCTGCAACCGTTCGCTCGAGGTACACGAACAGCCTCCCCAGCATGCAGTCCGATATAGCGTGGGACTTTATACCACGATGGTGTGGCTTACTTGCCGTCACCCCTCGTAACCTTGACGGAAGTGTCGGTTTACCAGCAGGTAATCCGGGTCGAGGTTTCTCCACGCCGTATGGATTTGCTGGTGTTGCCGGGTATTCCGGCAGCGGCGCGAACCGGTCACGCGAGGCTGATCTGCAGTCGTCGGGCATTCTCCCGATGGGCGCGTCGGGGTCCCGGTGCCGCCGGGTCGGGCCCGGCGTCCCAGGTGGTCGGCGTGTTCCGCCGATCGGCCGGCGGCCCGGGGCGTCGGCAGCCGCCAGTGGTGCTCCGGAGCCGTCCGCCCCGGATGCGCGGGTTGTTTCGGGTACGCAGGCCGCTCCGGTGCCCCCTCGCCGACCCCGCCCCGCCCGAGGGGTGTCGAGCACTTTTCGGGCAGCCCGAACGGGCCGACCCGGCGCCGCGGCGGCGGGTTCCGGGTACCCCCGGGGACGATCGGGTGCGCGGGGACGTCTCGACGATCATGGTCTCGGCGATCGCTGTTCTGTCGATCGTGGCTTTGGTGATCATGTTGGGGCCGTGGGGCCGTGGGGCGACGGGCGGTCGCGGCGACGACGCGCGCCCACCGGGGCGGCCGTCGGACGTCGTCTACGTCATCCCCACCCAAATGTGCTGCAGCCGCTTGCATCCTCAAGGTTGAGCGTTCTAGACTCATGAACTGTGAACGACGGGCGGGCTGAAACCGGAGGTCGGGCGGCGAAGAGTCGCCGGGGATCGCTTCGGGGTGGCCCGGACCGGCGCGACACTCGGAGATCGATCAAGACGAGGGAGGCCCTTGTGAGCACCTACCTGTGGGACCCGTTCGCGGCGCTGGGGCGGATGGACCGGGAGTTCGACGAGATCGTTCGACGCGCGTGGGGTACGCGGCGTCCGGCGCTCACCGGCCGCTCCCAGAGCGTGGAGCTCTCCGTTCCCCCGGCGGACGTGGTCGCCGAGGGTGACGATGTGTTGATCAACCTTGAGCTGCCCGGTGTCGACGTGGAGCACGACGTGGTCGTGGAGATCGACCGCGGTCGTCTGGTCGTCCGCGGCCAGCGCGGTGGGCAGCGGGAGCAGGAGCGAGGCGGCCGCGTCTACCGCGAGCGCTGGTCCGGCAGCTTCCGCCGGGAGTTCCAGCTCCCCGAGCGGGTCGACGCCTCGCGGATCTCCGCCGGCTACGAGCGGGGCGTGCTGACCGTCCGGCTCGCGGGTGCGGCGGCCGAGCCGAGGACGACCCGGATCGCGGTCACCGCCGCGAGTGGCGACTACAAGCCGGCCGAGGTCGCGCCGGCCCAGCCGGGCGAGCTCCCGGCCTCCTCGGCGCAGCCCGCCTCGGCCGAGGCCGAGGGCACGCAGCCGATGTCCGCGAACACGCCGGCCGCGTGACGGCGTGACCGGGGTGCGAGTCCCTCCGCATCCCGGAGGCGTCGTGGCGTCGGGCCCGGGGCGCGTGCGTCCCGGGCCCGAACCGGCATCAGCGGCGCAGCGAGCCGCCGGTGGATGACGACCGTCCGCCGCCCGTGCGGCCGGTCGAGCCGCGGCTCGACGGCGGCGGCACCATCGGGCCCACGTCCCCGTCCGGGGCGGTGTCCAGGTCAACGATGACCGGCGCGTGGTCGCTGGTGCCGGTTCCCTTACGGGCCGCCCGGTCCACCCACACCGCGCGCACCCGGCCCGCGACGTCGGCGGATGTCAGCGTCAGATCGATGCGCATGCCGAAGTTCTTCGGGAAGCAGAGCTGGCGGTAGTCCCAGTAGGTGTAGACGACATCGTCGGGCCAACGGGTGCGCAGGACGTCGACGAGACCGGCGTCGATGAGCTCCCCGAGGGCGGCGCGTTCGGCCGGCGTGACATGCGTGGCGCCCTCGAACTGCGAGACGTCCCACACGTCGGCGTCCGTCGGGGCGATGTTGAAGTCGCCCAGGGCCATCAGCGGGCCCCTGGACACCTCCGCGGTGACGACGTCGCGCAACGCGGCCAGCCAGGACAGTTTGTAGACGAAGTGCGGGTCGTCGACGGTGCGTCCGTTCGGCACGTACAGCGACCAGACCCGGATGCCGTCGCAGGTCGCGGCGATCGCGCGAGGCTCGGGGTCGGGGAAGCCCGGCCCGCCCGGCAGACCCCGCACGACGTCGTCGAGGCTGCCCCGCGACAGGATTGCCACGCCGTTCCACCGGCCGTCGCCGTGATGGGCGACCCGGTAGCCGCGCCGAAACAGGTCCTCGTCGAACAGCTCGAGGAAGGCCTCGTCCGACAGCTTCGTCTCCTGCAGGCACACCACGTCCGGCCCGGCGCGGTCCAGCCACTCGATCAGCCGGGCCTGCCTGGCCTTCGCGGAGTTGATGTTCCACGTCGCGATCCGCACAGCTGTTCACGGTAGTACCGCGCCGCGACGGCCCTGCGGCCGATCCCGGCCAGCATGCGATGCTGCTGCGCGTGGACGGCGAGCACGCGACGGTGGGGCGGCCCTACGTCATCTGCAGCTGCGCGATGTCGTTGGACGGCCGGATCGACGACTGCTCGGACGCGCGGTTGATCCTCTCCGGCCCGGCGGACCTCGACCGGGTCGACGAGGTGCGCGCCGGCTGCGACGCGATCCTCATCGGCGCCGCGACCGTGCGGCGGGACAACCCCCGCCTCGCCGTGCGCGCCGAGCATCGCCGGGCCGCCCGGGTCGCCGCCGGCCTGCCGCCGACGCCGGTCAAGGTGGTGCTCTCCGGCGGCGGCAGCCTCGATCCCCGTTCCCGTCTGTTCGGCGCCGACCCGGTCGAGACCCTCGTCTACCGCCGCGCCGGCAGCGGGCCTGTCCCCGACGGGCCTGTTCCCGACGGGCCTGTCCCCGGTGGGCGGGTGACCGTCGTCGACCTGCCCGGCCGGCCGCTGGTGGACGTCGCCGCCGTGCTCGCCGATCTCGACCGCCGGGGCGTGCGCCGCCTGCTGGTCGAAGGGGGAACCTCGGTGCACACCGCCTTCCTCACCGCCGGCCTCGTCGACGAACTGCACCTCGCCGTCGCCCCGTTCTTCGTCGGCGAGGGGGACGCGCCGACGTTCGTCGGCCCCGGGGCGTTCCCGCAGGACGTCCATTCCCCGCTGCGGCTGGCCGAGGTCCGACAACTCGACGATGTGGTGCTGCTTCGGTATCTGCTGCCTACTTCGACCTGAGCGCCCCTCGTCCGGTTTTGGGCGCGCTCCCCCGGGCATCGCTCCATCCGGATCGACCGATCCCACGGTCCGAGGGAGTGATCACTGTGTCGGTGCAGACCGGCGGCCGGCTGCGGCGCGCTGTCACCAGCGGCGGCGAGGCCGGCAGCCAGGCGAAGGGTGCGGCGCGCCAGGCCCGCCACAGCCGGACCGTCGACCTCACCGCCCGGATCGGGCTCGCCGGACGGGGCCTGGTCTACGTTCTCATCGGGGTTCTCGCACTCCAGGTCGCCTTCGGGTTGAGCAACGCCCAGACGAACCGCAACGGTGCCCTCGGGGAGATCAAGGACAAGCCGTTCGGGTCCGCGGTCCTGGTCATCCTCGTCATCGGCTTCCTCGGGTACGCGGCCTGGCGGCTGCTCGAGGCCGCGGTCGGCGTCCAGGACGAGAACGACGAGAAGAAGCGGACCGCCAAGCGCGTGGTCTCCGCCGCGCGCGGCGTCATCTACCTGGCGATCGCCGGCAGCACGATCAGCTTTCTCGTCTCGGGCAGCGGCGGGTCCGGCGAGCCGGCGCCCTGGACGGCGCGGGTCATGCGCAACGACGCCGGCCGGGTGCTCGTGGCCATCGTCGGCCTCGTGGTCGTCGGGATCGGCATCGGGATGATCATCCGTGGGGCGAAGCGGAAGTTCGAGGAGAAGCTGAAGACCGGGGAGATGGGCGCCGGAGCCCGTAAGATCGCCAAGCCCGCGGGGTTCGTCGGGTACATCGTGCGCGGCGTGGTGTTCGGGCTGGCCGGTGCGTTCGTGACCAAGGCGGCGATCGAGTTCGACCCGAAGGAGGCCAAGGGCCTCGACGGCACGCTGAAGACCCTCGCCGGGCAGGCCTACGGCCAGTGGCTGCTGACCCTGTGCGCGATCGGCCTGGCGCTGTTCGGCATCTACTCGTTCTTCGAGGCCCGCTACCGCAAGCTCTGACCGGCGGCGGCCCGTGCGAGGGCGGCCCCGGCCGGTGCCCACGGGTGCCGGCCGGGGCCGTCCTCACACGCCGGGAGCGCCGCCCGGATGACCGGTCCGGCGCGGTAGCGTGCGTTCTGCCCGAATCGGCGGCGGGCTGAGCGGAGGGGACGCGGGTGCGGGCTGGCCGGGCGGCGGGTGGTGCGCGCCCGCGTCGGCACCCGCGCCCCGGCAAGCTGCTTGCCGACATCTCCCCGCTGCGTGAGTATCCGGCCTACCGCCGGCTGTGGGCGGGGGAGACGATCTCCTCCCTGGGCTCCCAGATCACCGCGACCGCGGTGCTGCTGCAGGTCTTCGCCGTCACCCGCTCGTCGTTCCAGGTCGGCCTGGTCAGCCTGGTGGCGCTGGTGCCGCTCGTCGTCGGCGGGCTGTTCGGCGGCGCCATCGTGGACGCGGTGGACCGCCGCCGCCTCGCCATGGTCACCTCCGGCGGGCTGGCCGCGGTCTCGGCGGCGTTCCTGCTGCTGACCCTCGCCGGTGCCGTCGACAGCGTCGCGTGGCCGCTGATGTGCCTCGTCGCCGTGCAGTCCGCGCTGCTGGCCGCCGACCAGCCGGCGCGCCGGGCGATGACGCCGAACCTGATCCCGCTCGAGCGCCTGTCGGCCGCCAGCGCCCTGTCCCAGATCGGCGGCACGGCCGCCGGGGTGTTCGGCCCGCTCATCGCCGGTGTGACGGTGGCCGCCGGCGGCTTCTCGGTCGCCTACGCGGTCGACCTGGTCACCTTCGCCGCCCCGCTGTACGGGCTGGCCCGGCTGCCGGCGATGCCGCCGCGCGGCGGCGGGCGCGGCGCGGGGGTGGCCAGCGTCGCCGAGGGGTTGCGGTTTCTGCACGGGCAGCCGGTGCTGCTGATGACCTTCGTCGTCGACCTCATCGCGATGGTGTTCGGAATGCCGCGGGCGTTGTTCCCGGAGCTCGCCGAGGGACGCTTCGGCGGGGGGAGCGCGACGGCGGGCGCGATGTACTCGGCGGTCGCGGTCGGCTCCCTGCTGGCCGCCGGGCTGTCCGGCCCGCTCGGCGGGGTCCGCCGCCAGGGTCTCGCGGTGGTGGTCTCGATCGCGCTGTGGGGCGGGGCGATCGCCGGGTTCGGCCTGGCCCACGACATCGTGCTTGGCCTGGCGCTGCTGGCGCTCGCGGGCGCCGCCGACATGGTCAGCGCCATCCTGCGCAACGCGATCCTCAACGTCGCGACCCCCGACGAGATGCGCGGGCGGCTCCAGGGCGTGTTCCTCGTCGTCGTCACCGGCGGGCCACGGCTCGGGGACCTGGAGGCCGGCAGCGTCGCGGCGGCGACCTCGCCGGCGTTCTCCGTGATCAGCGGGGGGCTGGCCGGCATCGGCTGCCTGCTGCTGGCGACGGCCGCCGTACCCGCGCTGGTCCGCTACGACGCGAAGGCCGCCGTCGCGCAGGCGCAGGCGCGGTCATCGGGACCGGAGGCGGGACCGGCTGAGGTGACCGCCTCACCCGGTGGGCCCGCCCCGTCCGCCGGGACCGAGGCGCCGCAGGTGCCCCGTCCGTCCGGGGGCGCCGCGCGGGACATCCTCGATCCGAACGCCTAGCTGCGGGCGTGAAGCCGGCCTTGGGCGGCGCCGGCGAGGTAGGGGAGATCGCGTGTTTGCCGACGCGAGGGCTGCCTCGTGCTCGCCGGTCGGGCCTCAGTGTGGCGAGCACGGAACCGCGCCACGCGTCCGAGCCCCGCCCCGACCCGACTCCGACGATCATGGTGTTCCGCGGAACCGCGCCACGCCGGCCGACCCCAGCCCCGGCTTCAGCCCGACTCCCAGCGATCATGGTGTGTTCCCAGGCCCACGCCTCGACGGTCCGGATCGACGAGCGCACACGAACCTCCCTCGATCACAACCAAATACGCGCCCTGGTACCGCAACGGCACCTGATGATCGTGGTCGGCGGTCTCCGGACAGGATGCGGGTCGTGCATCGCGACCGCGCGCGGACGTGTCGGCGGGCACCCGGAGGCCCTGAGTGGGAGGAGGAGACGTTCGTCGGAGGAGACGTTCGTAGGAGGAGTCGCCGGGTTCGCCGATGTCGATTCGGCAACCCGGATCTCGTTTCTTCTGAACGTCGATCAGGACGAGCAGCCGGGTGCGGGTGGGGCGTCGTTGCTCTTCCTGATGCCCGGAATCGGTGAGACGCCGCGACTCACCGGTGCCGCGCGCCGGAACGGGGCCCGTGTCACGATCGACATCGAGGAGGCGTTCGTCCACTGCGCGAAGTGCATGCGCCGGTCGGGCCTGTGGAAGGAATCCGGCTCGGACGGCCGACCACAGGAACCCGGCGCCGAGCACGCCGACCACCCGGGCGACAGGCCGCACCACCTCGCTGACCCGGAGGTCGCAGCCTTCCTGCGGTCCGCCCCGTTCGCAGTCCCGTCGTCGTGGGACTCGGATGGAGACGGCGACACGAGTCCGAGAGGCGACCGGCCCGGATTCGTGCACATTCTCGACGAGGCGACACTCGCGATTCCCGACCGGACGGGAAACCAGCGAACCGACACCTTCCACAATCTGCTCACGTGCGACGAGATCTCCCTGGCCGCCGCCGTCCCCGGCTGCGACGAGGTGCTGCACCTGAGCGGCCACGCCTACGCGACCGACGGTTCCGCTCTGCTGGCGCCGCACAACACCTCGCCCGCAACAAGACGAACGGCGCCAAGGCGACGATGACACGGCTCCTGTCGCGAGGAATCGCAGCCTCACCGAAGCTCGTGCGTCGCGCCGTCGAATCGGGCTACCGCAGGGACCTCCATGACGAGGGCTTCCGCTCCTGGCCGGTCGAGGAAGACCCGCCTGTTCCAACAGCTTGGCCGCCAGGTCACGCTGACAGCACCAGGCAGAGGTCGCCTTCGACTCGGTACCGGTTTCCCGCGTTCCCGGACGGAGCGGAACGTTACGGGATCGTTACTGCGGCGCCGTTCCCCCGACATCGCCCTCTCGTCAAATATCAGTTGACGATGGTTCATGTGAGGAGACAAGTTGGGGGTGGTCGACCGTGACCGGCGCGTCGGGCTCCGGGGGTGCGTCGCTTGCGCAACGGGCGGCCGCCGACGGCACGACCTTCGTCCTGGCGACCTTCGTCGACCTCGACGGCAAGCCGTGCGCCAAGCTGGTCCCGGCCGCGGCGCTCGACCGCGCCCAGGCCGACGGGGTCGGGTTCGCCGGCTTCGCGGCCGGCGGCACCGGCCAGGTGCCGGGTGATCCGGACATCATCGCGATGCCCGATCCGGACTCGTACGTGGCGCTGCCGTCCGTCCGGCCGGGGCTGGCGATGGTGCAGTGCGACCCGTACGTCGACGGCGTGCCGTGGCCGTTCGCGCCGCGGATCATCCTGCGCCGGCTGCGCGAGCGCCTCGCCGGCGCCGGGATGTCGATGCAGGTCGGCGCCGAGTGCGAGTACTTCCTCGTCCGCCGCGGTCCCGCCGGGACGATCGTCCCCGCCGACGCCGAGGACGCCGCCGCGAAGCCCTGCTACGACGCCCGCGACCTCACCCGGATGTACGACCACCTCACCGACGTCTCCACCGCGCTGAACGACCTGGGCTGGGACAACTACGCCAACGACCACGAGGACGGCAACGGCCAGTTCGAGCAGAACTTCGGCCATGCCGACGCCCTCACCACGGCCGACCGGGTCATCGCGTTGCGCTACCTCGTCCGGATGACGGCCGAGCGGCGCGGGATGATCGCCACCTTCATGCCCAAGCCGTTCACCGGGCTGACCGGCAGCGGCATGCACCTGCACGTCTCCCTGTGGGCGGGCCAGCGGGCGCTGTTCCCCGACGAGTCCGACCCGCGCGGCCTGGGCCTGTCCAAGCTCGCCTACTCCTTCGTCGCCGGGGTGCTCAGCCACGTGCCGGCGCTGCTCGCCCTGCTCACCCCGACGGTGAACTCGTTCAAGCGGACGGGCGCGCCGCCGCCGACCTCCGGCGCCACGTGGACGCCGGCCCGGGCGACCTACGGCGGCAACGACCGGACCCACCTCATCCGGGTGCCCGACGGCGAGCGGGTGGAGATCCGGGTGGTCGACGGCGCGGCCAACCCCTACCTGGCGATCGCCGGGCTCATCGCGGCGGGCCTGGACGGCATCGACGCCGGGCTCGACCCCGGCCCGGTCGGCGGCCCCGGCGGGGTGGGCGGGGCCGCCGCCATGGCCGCGGAACTGCCGCCGACGCTGCTGCACGCCGTGGAGGCGTTCGCGGCCGATCCGGTGATCACCGGGGTGCTCGCGGCTGCGGGCTCCGCCGCCGGCGTCCCGGCCTACTACGCCGCCCGGCGGCGGGCGGAGTTCCTGGACTGGCACAGCCGGGTGGGCTCCTGGGAGGTCGAGCGCTACCTCACGGCGTTCTGACGGACCGCGGGACCAGGGCGGGGAGAGACCAGAGCGGGGAGAGACCAGGGCGGGGAGAGGAGAGGCGTCAGCATGTGTGGCATCGCGGGCCTGCACCTGAAGGACGACACCTACCGGGATCGGCTGGGCGCGATGGTCGCGGGCATGCTGCGCGGCGTCGCCGAACGTGGCCCCGACTCGGCGGGGGTGGCCATCCACTCCGACGGGCTGGAGGTCCTCAAGGCGGTCGGCGACCCGCTCGCGTTCGCCGCGCGGATCGGCCTCGCCACCCGGTCGGGGGTCCGCGCGCTCGCACACACCCGGATGGCGACCGAGTCCGCGGTCACCGCCGCGCACTGCCACCCGTTCGCGGTCCGCCCGCCCGAGCCCGCGCGTGGGACGGCCGCCGGACAGGCGAGCGCCGCCGCGGCGACGCCGGTAGACACGAGACTCTGCCTGGTCCACAACGGGTCGTTCGCGAATCACGCCTCCATCCGGCGCCGGCTCGCCGACGAGGGCGTGACCACCGAGACCGACAACGACTCCGAGGTTGCCGCCCGCTACCTGGCCGCGCGCCTCGCCGCCGGCGACGACCTCGCCGCGGCCCTGCGCCGGCTCACCGCGACCTTCGACGGGTTCTTCACCCTCGCCGTGACCACCGCGGACAGCTTCGCGGTCGTCCGCGACCCGATCGCGTGCAAGCCGGCGATCATCGCCGAGACCGACCGGTGGGTGGCGATGGTGTCGGAGTACCGGGCCCTGCTCGGCCTGCCGGGACTCGCCGATGCGGCGGTGTTCGAACCCGAGCCGGAGGAGGTCTACCTGTGGGCAAGCTGACCGGCGCCGTCCGCGGCACGGACACCGCCGACACCGCCGACACCGCCGACACCGCCACCGCCGGAGCGGCGGCCGGTGACGGCGCCGCCGGAGGGGAACCGGGTGAGCTCGTGCTCGACCTGGCCGAGATGCCGACCCGGCAGGTCAACGCGGCGTTGCGCGCACTGCCGGACGGCGCGCGGGCCCGGCTGGTCAACCCCGCCGGCCGGCACAACCTGGCGGTGGGGCTCAGCCGGGCGGTCCGGGTGACGGTCGCGGGACCGGCCGGCTACTACGTCGGCGGCCTCGGCGAGGCGGCCGAGGTGACCGTGGACGGGCCGGTCGGCTGGGGCGCGGGGGAGAACCTCATGTCCGGCACGGTGCGGGTGCGTGGCGCGGCCAGCCAGAGCGCGGCGGCGTCCGCGCACGGGGGGCTCGTCGTCGTCGAGGGCGACGCGTCGCTACGCGCCGGGATCTCGCTCAAGGGCGGGCGGCTCGCGGTCGCCGGGGACGTCGGCCGGTACTGCGCGTTCCTGGCGCAGGCCGGGACGATCCTCGTCGGCGGCGACGCGGGCGACGCGCTCGGCGACTCCCTCTACGAGGCGGTGATCTACGTGGCCGGGCGCGTCCGCGGCCTCGGCACCGACGCGCGGATCTCCGACCTCACCGACGCCGACGTGGCCGCGGTGCGAGCGCTGGCTGCGCAGGCCGGCTTCGACCATGTCGACCCGGAGAACGTCACCCGGGTGGCGTCGGCCCGCCAGCTCTACCACTTCGACACCGCCCATCACGGCGCCTACTGATCGGAGTCGACGATGCCCCACCCCGACACGATCGATGGTCCGAACCCATGGCCCGCGGACAAGCGGTACCCGCCGCACCACACCTTCGGCCCGCCGGTCATCGCCGAGATCCGCGAGCGGGCGGAGCTGGGGCGCTACCCGATCCGCGGCTGGGGCGCGCGCCGCGCGGTCCCGGACTTCGACGACCTGCTGCTGCTCACCGCCAGTGCCTCGCGCTACCCGCTGGAGGGTTACCGGGAACGCTGCGACACGCGCACCGTCCTCGGCGCCCGCCGCGCGGCCCGACCGGTGGTCCTCGACATCCCGATCACCATCGCGGGAATGTCGTTCGGCTCGCTGTCCGCGCCGGCGAAGGAGGCGCTGGGCCGCGCCGCGTCGCTGGTCGGGACGTCCACGACGACGGGTGACGGCGGGATGACGCCGGAGGAGCGGTCGGCCTCGACGACGCTGGTGTACCAGTGCCTGCCGTCGCGCTACGGGTTCAACCCGGTCGATCTGCGCGCCGCCGACGCGGTGGAGATCGTGCTCGGCCAGGGGGCGAAGCCCGGCGGCGGCGGGATGCTGCTCGGCCAGAAGGTCGGCGCCCGGGTGGCGGGGATGCGCACCCTGCCCGAGGGGGTCGACCAGCGCTCGGCGAGCCGGCATCCGGACTGGACGGGCCCCGACGACCTGAAGATCAAGATCGAGGAGATCCGCGAGGTCACCGACTGGCAGGTGCCCGTCTACGTCAAGATCGGCGCGACCAGGGTGGACCACGACGTGCGCCTCGCCGTCGCCGCCGGGGCGGACGTCGTCGTCGTCGACGGGATGCAGGGCGGCACCGGTGCCACCCAGGACGCCTTCATCGAGCACACCGGGATCCCCACCCTGGCCGCGGTGCGCCTGGCCGCCGAGGCGCTGGCGGACCTGCGACTCACCGGTGACGTGGGGCTGATCATCTCGGGTGGCGTCCGCACCGGCGCCGACGTCGCCAAGGCGCTCGCGCTCGGCGCGGACGCCGTCTCCCTCGGCGTCGCCCCGCTCGTCGCGCTGGGCTGCAACGCCCCGACCTACCGCCGTCTCGCTGCGCGCACCGACGGGGCCGGCGGGTCGGGCGGTCCCGGCGACGAGCCCGCCGCAGCGTTCGCCGGCGTGGAGGTCGACGTGACGACGGAGTACGCCGCGCTCGGCACCGCTGCGGGTCACTGCACCCACTGCCACACCGGCCGCTGTCCGGTCGGCGTCACCACCCAGGACGACGAGCTGGCCGCCCGCCTCGACCCGGAGCTCGGCGCCCACCGGGTGGCCAACTACCTGCGGGCGCTGGCGATGGAGACGGCGATGCTCGCCCGCGCCTGCGGCAAGAGCGACGTGCACCGCCTCGAACCCGAGGACCTCGTCGCGCTCACCGTCGAGGCGGCGGCGATGGCCGGGGTGCCGCTGGCCGGGACCGACTGGATCCCGGGCCGGTGACCGTGCAGGCGAGCGCCGACGTCGTCATCGTCGGCGGCGGCATCGAGGGGGCCGCGGCCGCCTGGGCGCTGACCCGCAAGGGCGTGTGCAACGTGCTGGTCCTCGAACGGGCCACCGTCGGCTCCGGCGGGACGGGCCGGTCCAGCGGCATCGTCCGCTGCCATTACGGGGTGCGCTCGCTCGCCGTGATGGCCTGGCACGGCGTGCAGTTGCTCACCCATGCCACCGAGATCCTCGGGGTGGCCGACGGGGTCGGCTTCGAGCCGGTGGGCTACCTCGTCGGCGTCGGGCCGGGTGACGCCGCGGCGCTGGCGGCCAACGTCGCGGCGGCGGCGGCGGTCGGCATCGACACCCGCCTCGCCGACCCCACGGAGGTCGCCGAGCTGTGGCCGGCGGCCGACCTCGCCGACTTCGCCGCGTTCGCCTACGAGCCACGCGGCGGCTACGGCGACGCCTACCGGACCTGCCACGCGTACCTGGCCGCGGCCCGCCAGGGCGGGGTCCGGGTGCGCCAGGGCGTCCCGGTGACCCGCATCCTGACCTCGGGCGAGCGTGCCGGTGGGGACGAACGAGCAGGTGGGGGCGAGGGGTCCGGGGGGCGGGCGATCGGGGTGGAGCTCGCCGACGGCAGCCGGATCGCCGCCGGCACGGTCGTGCTCGCGGCGGGCGTGTGGTCGGCGGCGCTGGCCGCCGGGGTCGGCGTCGACCTGCCGCTGCGCGCCCAGCGGGAGCAGATCCTGCTGGTGGCGCCGGGCGCGCCGGTCGGTAACGTGCCGGTGCTGTCCGACCTCGTCGGCCTGCAGTACGTGCGCCCGGAACGCTCCGGCGAGCTGCTGGTCGGCAACAGCGACCACAGCCGGCCGCAGTGGGTCGACCCCGATGCCTACCCCGGTACCGCGGACCCGCAGTACGTGGAGCGCGCCGTCGGCCGGTTCGCCCACCGCTTCCCCGGCCTGCCCGAGGTGGCGCTGTCGTCGTCCTACGCCGGCTGCTACGACGTCACTCCCGACTACAACCCGATCATCTCGGCGACGCCGGTCGACGGGCTGTTCGTCGCGGCGGGGTTCAGCGGGCACGGTTTCAAGATCTCCGTCGCGGTCGGTGAGCTCGTCGCGGACCTCGTCGTCGACGGGGATTCCAGCCATCCGCTCATCCCCGCCGCCGACTTCCGTCTCTCCCGCTTCGCCGAGAACGCCCCCCTGGTCAGCCCGCACCCCTACGCCGGCGCCGGCCAGATGCGCTGAGCCGGCCTTGGATGCGCTGAGCCGGCCTTGGATGCGCTGAGCCGGCCTTGGATGCGCGGAGCCAGGAGTCAGGAGCCGTCGTGGGAGCCGTAGGCGGTGACGGACAGGAAGCGGATCGGCAGCTCCAGCAGGCGGACCGGGCCGTGCGGCCCCTGGCCGTCGAACATCAGCGCGTCGCCGGGGTGCAGCACGTAGCGGGCCTCGCCGTGGCCGTACTCCAGCACGCCGTCGAGGACGTAGAGGAACTCGGTGCCCTCGTGCTGGAACAGCGGGAAGACCTCGCTGGCCTCGGTCAGGGTGACCAGCAGGGGCTCCATCCGCTTGGCCCCGCCGCGCAGGGTGCCCAGCAGCTCGTAGAGGTGGCCCACCCGGCTGCCGCGGCGCACGATCCGCGCGCCGTGCCCGGCGGGCACGAACACCGCCTCCCGCTCGTCGTCGACGCCCCGGAACAACGCCGTCACGGGGACGCCGAGCCCGGCGGCGAGTCGGCTGAGAGTGGACAGGCTGCAGGAGGTCTGAGCATTCTCGATCTTCGACAGCATCGCCTTGGACATCTCGGTGCGCCGCGCGAGCTCCGCCACCGACAGCGCGGCGGCGAGGCGGTACTCGCGGACCCGGGCGGCGATGACCCGTTCGAGGGCCTGCTCGCCCGGCTCGGTGGACACAGCATGCAGCGTAGGGCGTCGATGCGGGGGTACGACCGGCTCGTAGCGATGCCTGCCCGCGCGGGGACAGCCGGACGCGGGCGCGCGGGGCAGCCATCCCCGCGGCCGATGCTCGGACTGGCACTTTCTGCCGTCCAAACCGGTCAACTCGGCAGTCCGCGGGAGTCCGCGGGCGTGACCTGGGCGGCACGCTCGGGACATATGGAACATATGACGTTCGCGGCGGCCGTCCGCGCGGTCAACGACACCCTGTCCCGCCGGTCGGCCCGCCACGGCGGGATGCCCTGCCCCGCGGGGCCGCGGGCGATCCACATCGGCGTCCTCGCCGCATGCGACCTCGGGTGCTTCGACGACGCTGTGCCCCTGCTGGAACGGGTCGTCGAGCGCCTCGGCCAGCGGGGTACGGCCGTCCCCCACGGCTACCTCGTCCGGGTGGTGCGCTCGGCCCTCGGCGAGCTGCACCGGGACCGGCGGCGCATCCACGGCCTGCAGCAGCGGCCCGAACGCGTGCCCGACGCGGCCTGGGCTCGCGAGGCGCTGCCCGACCCCGCCGACCGGGCCCTGCTGGCGCACCTGATGACCTGGCTGGGCAGCGACGTGCCCGCCGTCGCCGGCGTCGGCTGGCCGCTGTCGGCCTGGGCCGACCGCTACGGCACCACCCCGGCCGAGATGGCGGCCTGGATCCGCCGGGTGACGGCCGCGGTCGAGGCGTCCTCGCCTCGGCGCCACCGGCGCTACCTCGCGCGGCCGCTGGCCGACAAGGTGCCCGTCGTGGCGCCGTTCAGCGCCTTCGCCGGCTGTGGCGCGGGGCTCGACGAGCTCGCCCGGGACCCCGGAGAGTGGGGCGGCCCGGGTGACCGGTGCGCTTGGCCGCCGTCGGCCCGGCCGCTGTGGGAGGCGGCCGGGGGTGCGGCACCGGCCGCGGAGGCGGTGCGGCGGGAGGTCGCCGGCTATCGGATCACCGGGCTCGCCGCGACCGTGGCCGGCCTGCACGGGACAGGCGCCGTCGCAGTGCGCGCGCTGCGCGCGGCGCTGGTCGAGGCGCTCGGACCGGCCGCCGCGCGGGCCGACGACGACGACCTCGCCGCCGCGCTGCGGCGCACCGCTCAGCCCACGGCGCCGACCGCCGACGGGGTCGAAGCCGGTGCCGCCGGTGACGCCGATGCCGGTGACGCCGATGCCGGTGGGGGTGGTGGCGGTGCCGGTGGCGTGGGTGGTGTCGGGATGGCGGCGGGCGAGCCCGGCGGGACCGGCGCTGCCGGGTCCCTGTTGCTCGCGGCCTGAGCCCCGCCCGCGACCAGCGCCGCGAACGGGTCGCTCAGCCGGGCCTGTTCGGGGACCAGCGCGCTCACCGGACGGTCGCCCGCGAGCCGGCGCAGGGCGTCGAACGCCGCGTCGACGGAGGCGTCGAAGTAGGCGTCGAGGAAGCGCGGATCACCCGCCCGCAGCACCGAACCGTCCGCTGCGCGCGGGGCGGACGCGGGCACGTGCAGCAGCCGGGGGTGCGGCGCGAGCAGTTCAGCCCAGGCCCGGCTCTGCGCGGTCAGCTCCGCCGGCGCCGTGCCGGACAGCGCCGCGATGATCTCGATGAGCTCCGGCTCCGGCACCACCATGACCACCCGCACGTCGGGCCCCGCGTCCCCCAGCAGCCGCGCGCTGGGCGCGCTCGGCTCCGGTGACTCGGTGAGCACATGCGCCCAGACCCGGCGCGGGGAGTTGTCCGGGCGGCGCAGCCAGTCCTGCATGATCTCGTCGGCGAGGGCGAAGTCGAGTCGTGCCCCACCGTGTACCGACCGGGCCGCGCGGGCGAAGCTGCCCAGGCCCCAGCCGAGCGCCTTGGCCAGCAGTGCCGCCACCGTGTAGGAGCCGGTCCACTGCAGGCCGGTGACGACGACCCCCTGCGCGCCGACACCGGACGCGTCGGTCGGGGCGTGGTGGGCCGTGGGCTCGTGCGGCGCCGTGAAGCGGTGGACGATCAGCGGCGGCAGCGGGCCCGCGGGCAGCCCCTCGACCAGCAGCGGCGTGGCGTCCCAGCTCGCGGCGGTGCGCTCGAAGACCTCGGCGAAGTCTCGTTCGGCGTCGGCCCGCTCGCTGATCGCGTCGACGCGTTCGAGCAGGACATGGTCGGCGAAGTGGCAGCGGTGGCGCCGGCCCCGCCAGTGCGGCCGCACCGTCACCGACCACCGCCCGTCGCGGGCCGCCGCCGCCGCGAACAGCGCGCCGCCGGTGGTCCGGCCCTCCTGCGCGGAGCGTGCGCGAAGCTGCCACTCCCGCTCCTCGGCCTGCTCGGCCCGGCGGACGAGCTTGCTGATGGACGGGCTGCGCAGGCCGTAGGCGGCGAGCATGTCGCTTTCGTGGGCGCCGACGGCCCGGGCGAGCTCGATGATGGCGTGCGCCGGGACGGTCGTCTCGTTGCTCAGCCAGCGGCGCAGCTTGTGGGTGCCCTGCAGGTCGAGCGGGCCGGCCACCCGCTCGGCGAGCGCGGGCAGGCTGATCTGCTCGCGGTTGAGCACCGTCTTCATCGCGTCCGCCCAGTGGGCCTGACGCGGATCGTCACCGACCCGTGTCGGCAGGCTGTGCGGCTGGAACCGGCGCGCCTGCCGGGCGGGGCCGCGTCCCGGCGCGCCCGTGCCGTTCACCGAAGCCGACCGATCCCTCCTAGCCATCCCTTCATCGTGACTGATACCACCGGTTTGCCGGCCTACAGTCGCCGGGTACTGATCAGAATGTAGTTACCCTTTAACATCCTGTAATGATGATGGAGGTGGGAGTAATGGCGCTCTCCACCCGAAGCACGCCCGGCAGCGGGGCCGCCCTGGGCCGCTGGGACCCCTTCCGCGAGATCGAGGAGGCCTGGAGCCGGATGGGCAGCCTGCTCGGCGACGTCGCGGGCGGCTCGGGCCGGCCGCTCGGCGTGCTGGCCGGGGCGGCGCTGCCGGTCGACATCGAGGAGACCGACGACGCCTACGTCGTCGAACTGGAGCTGCCAGGCGTCCGGCGCGAGGACGTCTCGATCGACCTACGGGACAACGAGCTCCACGTCAGCGGGGAGATCCGCGAGCGTGAGCGGACAGGTGTCGTGCGCCGCCAGTCGCGGCGGGTCGGTCGGTTCGAGCATCGGATCACCCTGCCCGGCGAGGTCGACACCGAGGGCGTCTCGGCGAGCCTGGCCGACGGGGTCCTCACGGTGAGCCTGCCCAAGGCCCGCCGCAGCCAGCAGCGGCACATCGAGATCACCGCCGGTGACCGGGATGAGGCCGGGACGAGCGCCCAGCGCTCCGCCGAGTTCCCGGGCGGCGGGACGTCGACGGCCGGTGGGCGCGCCGGCCAGGGCGGGCTGACCACCGGTGACAGCGGCGTCGACCGTGGCCAGGCCGGGGGCCGGCAGGCCGGGTCGGCTGATCGCGACACGGGCTCGGCCCAGCGGGAGACAGGACCGGCCGGCCGGCAGACGGAGTCGACAGGCCGGCAGACGGAGTCGACAGGCCGACAGACGGGGTCGACAGGCCGACAGACGGAGTCGACAGGCCGGGAGGCCGGGTCGGCTGGCCGGGAGACGGGCTTCGCAGGTCGGGAGGCCGGCTCACCTGGTCGGGAGGCAGGCCCCGGTGGGCGGGAGTTCCGCTGATCCGCTGACTGGCGGCCCCGCCTGACCGATGACGGTCGGCTTTCGGACATGTCGCGGAAGGAGGCCGGAAAACGACCCTCGCGCGGGCACACTATGGTGCGTCTGGCGATCGAGGGAGAGTGCTGGTGGCAGGGACCCCGCTACGCGTCCACACCCCGGCCGGGGAGGTGACGCTCACCGGCGACGAGCCCGTCGTGGTGGGGCGGGCCCGGTCCGCGGACATCGTGATCAACGACGGGCGGGTGTCGCGCCGGCATCTGGTGCTGCACCCCTCGGCGGTCGGCTGGCGCGTCGAGGACATCAGCGCCAACGGGCTGTGGTGCGACGGCCGCCGGCTGGGCGACGTCGACATTGTCGGCGAGCTGCGGCTGCGCCTCGGCGCCGCGGATGGCCCGGAGGTGGTGCTCCTGCCCCGGCCGGCCCGACCGGTGATCCCGCCGACGGCCCCGACCCGCGGGCCGGATGCGGCGCCCATCTCCGTCGAGGACCTCGCGGCCTTCGCACCCACGCCGGCCACGTCGCTCACGTCGGCGCCGGTGGGGCCGGCTGCGCCTGGCGGGCCCCCGGGGCCGGCCGGCGGCGTGCCGGGGAACGCGGAGCCGGGCGGGCCGGGGGTGCCGGGGCAGCCGTCGGGGCCGGCCCGCGCTGCGCCGGGGGTTTCGGGGGGCCTACCGATCGACCCGGCGACGGCGCAGAGCGCGGTCGTGCACGACCGGCGCCGCGTGCATCCCCTTCAGCCTGGCCGGATGCGGATGGGGCGCTCCCGCGACAACGAGATCAACGTCGGGGATCTGCTCGCCTCTCGTCACCACGCCGAGCTGCACATCTCGCTCGGCGGGGTGGAGCTGGTCGACCTCGCGTCGGCGAACGGCACGTTCGTCAACGGCCACCGGATCAGCCGGGCCCCGGTGATGCAGCGCGACGTCATCGCCATCGGCCACCATCTGTTCCAGCTCGAGGGCAGCTCGCTCGTCGAGTACGTCGACTCCGGTGATGTCGCCTTCGAGGTCCAGGACGTCTCCGTCTGGGCCGGCACGAAGCAGCTCATGCACGACATGACCTTCCGGCTGCCCGGCCGGTCCCTGCTCGGCGTGGTCGGCCCGAGCGGCGCCGGCAAGTCCACCCTGCTCAACGCGCTCACCGGCTTCCGGCCCGCCGACCGCGGCTCGGTGCGCTACGCCGGCCGGGACCTCTACGCCGAATACGACGAGCTGCGCCGACGCATCGGCTACGTGCCTCAGGCCGACCCGCTGCACGACCAGCTCACCGTGCGCGAGGCCCTGCTCTACGGCTCCGAGCTGCGCTTCCCGGCCGACACCACCGCGGCCGAGCGGCGTGCCCGGGTCGAGGAGGTCATCGGCCAGCTCGGGCTGTCCGCGCACGCCGACACCCGGGTCTCCCAGCTCTCCGGCGGCCAGAAGAAGCGCACCAGCGTCGCGCTCGAACTGCTCACCCGCCCGTCGCTGCTCTTTCTCGACGAGCCGACCTCCGGCCTCGACCCGGCCAACGACCAGTCGGTGATGGAGACGCTGCGTGGCCTCGCGAAGGGCGGCGGCGCCGGGTCCGCGGACGAGAGCGGCCGGACCGTCATCGTCGTCACGCACAGCGTGCTGTTCCTGGACCTGTGCGACTTCATCCTGGTGCTCGCGCCCGGTGGGCACGTCGCCTACTTCGGCCCGGCCGACGGGGCGTTGCGCTTCTTCGGCAAGCAGGACTTCCGCGAGTTCGCCGCGGTGTTCCGGGAGCTGGAGGCCACCCCGGGCGATCAGATGGCCGCCCGCTTCCGGGCGTCGGAGTTCTTCGTGCCCTCGGCGGTCGTGGCGCCGGCGGTGCGCAAGGCGCCGCCGGAGCTGCCCAGCGTCCGCCAGCAGCCGGTGACCGCGCAGCTCGCGACGCTGACCCGCCGCTACTGGCGGGTCGTCCTCGCCGATCGGTCCTACCTGCGACTGATCATTGCCTACCCGTTCCTGCTCGGCATCGTGCCGCGGGTGCTCAAGGCTCCCGACGGCCTGGGCCCGTTGCCGCAGACGCCGAACGCCGACGCCACCAAGGTGCTCGTCGTGTTGGTGCTGTGCGCCTGCTTCATGGGGATGGCCAACTCGATCCGGGAGATCGTGAAGGAACGCGCGATCTACCGGCGAGAGCGGACGATCGGGCTGTCCCGCACCGCCTACCTCGGTTCCAAAATCATCTTGTTGACCGCGATCACCACCGCGCAGTGCCTGGTCTTCACGCTCATCGCGGTGGTGGGCCGCACTCCGCCGCAGGCCGCCGCGCTGGGTTCGCCGCTACTGGAGTGCCTGCTCGCGGTGATCGTCGCGGCCCTGGCCTCGATGATGATCGGACTGTTCGTCTCCACCCTGATCGACAACGCGGACAAGGCGATGCCGATCCTCGTCCTGGTCACCATGGGCCAGCTCGTGTTCTCCGGCGGCCTGACCTCCATGACCGGGCGGCTCGTGCTGGAGCAGATCAGCTTCCTCGTCCCGGCCCGGTGGGGGTTCGCGGCGCTGGCCTCCACCGACGATCTCAACGTGGTGAGCAAGCTCGGCAACCCGACCCTGCGCACCGACCCCCCCGACCGGCTCTGGGAGCACAGCGCCGGCACCTGGGCGCTCGACATCCTGATCGCTGTCGTGATCGGCGCCGTCGCGCTGGCGCTCACCACGCTCATGCTGCGCCGGATCGAACCCAAGGTCACCCGGGCGGCGGACGCCGTGCCGGCGGCGGGCGCGGCGGGGCCGCCCGGGTTCGGGCCCGGGCCGGTCCACGGGCAGCCGCCCACGGGCCGGATGCCGCTGCGCGGCTGACCGCCGGTGGGGGCCTGACCGCCGGTGGGCGGCCGGAGGTCAGCGGCGGCCGGCCTTCGGGGCGGGGACGCCGGCCAGCCCGCGTCCGCCGAGGAGGTCGGCGATCTCCTCGCACCAGAAGGCCAGCCCGCACAGCTGGTAGGTCAGCGGGCCCTCGGTCAGCGCGGGGCGGTTGTGCTCGAACAGCACGTGCCCGGCCACCTGCACGGCCCAGCTCGCCGCGAACACCGGCAGGCCGATCCTGGGCCGGGCGAGCACGACCGGCAGCGAGAACGCCACCCCCGGGATGCCGACCAGATGGGTCAGCCGGATGGCCCGGCCGGTGTGCTGGGAGCGGTAGTACGCCATCTTCTCGGCGAACGGCGCCGAACGGTCCGGTACCCCTGCGCCGGCCGTCCCGGCTGCCCGCGTCCCGCGTCGGATGTTCATCGCCGCCCACCTCCTGCCGGCCCCGGCGCCGGGGTGAAGGTCCCCGCCGAGCCCCGGTCGGCTCGCCCGCCGGCTGCTCGTCCGGTCATATTTACGTTGCCAGGTACCGCGCCCGCGGGGTAGGACCCAGAGATGGGCGAGGTGGACGAACCGGTGCAGGCGGGAACGTCCCGCCCGGGTCGCCTGCTCGCCGTCCTGACGGCCGCGACGCTGCTGCAGTGGCTGGGTTCCTTCGCCATCGCTCCGCTGCTGCCGCTCTACCTGGCCGACCGGCACATCTCCGCCGCCGGCGTCGGGGTCGTGATGGCGGCGTTCTTCCTCGGTGCGCTGCTGTCGCAGTACGCGGCCGGGCGTGCGGCGGCGGCTCGTGGTCACCGCGGGGTGCTGCTCGCCGGGCTCGCCGCCTACGCCGCCGGCTGCCTCGGCCTGTTCGCCTCGACGGGGGTCGGGATGGACGCGGCCATGCGCATGCTGCAGGGCGCCGGCGCGGGCGCGTTCGAGGTCGCCGCGCTGACCGCGGTCGCCGCGACGGTCACCCCCGGTATGCAGGGACGCGCCTTCAGCGCCGTGCACACCGGGCAGCTTCTCGGCATCGCGATCGGCCCGCTGCTCGGCGGGTTCGCCGGCGAGCACCGGATGGACCTGGTTTTCCTGACCAGCGGCGCGGCCGCCGTGCTGGCGTCGCTGCCGGTGCTGTGGCTGCTGCCCACGGGTGCCCGCACCGGGGCGGCTCCCACTGCTGGTGTCGCTGCCGGGGTAGGCAATGCCGTGACGGGGCCGGAGCGTGACCCCCCGGCCCGGCGGCTGCTGCGCCGGGGCGTCGTCGGGCTGCTGCTCGTCGCCGGCTGCAACGGGTTGATCAGCGGCGTCTACGAGACGTGCTGGAGCCTGCTGATGGAGCGTGACGGCGCGTCCACCACGTTGATCGGGCTCACCTTCACCCTCTTCGCGCTGCCGTACCTCGTCTTCGCCTGGCCCGCCGGCTGGCTCGCGGATCGGTTCGACCGGCGCTGGCTGATCGGGGTGACCACACTCGTCCTGTCCGTGACGGTCGCCAGCTACCCGTTCCTGCACTCGATCCCGCTCATCGTCCTGTTGAGCTGTCTGGAGGCGGCGGTCCTCGCCGTCGCCTTCCCCGCGGCCCAGTCCCTGCTCGCCCAGGAGAGCGCCGCCGGTGACGGCGCCGGCCGCGGCCAGGGCCTGTTCGCGACGACGCAGACCGGCGCGACCGTGCTCGCTGCCCTGGTCTCCGGGGCGCTGTTCGCGGCGGATCCGCGGCTGCCGTTCGTGCTGGCCGCGCTCGCGGCGCTGGTCACCGCAGCCCTGCTGCCGCCGCTGTGGCGGGAGGTCACCGGCACGGTCGCCCAGGCGCGGGCCCAGGCGCGGGCCGCCGGGAGGCCAGGGCTGGCCGGGAGGCCAGGGCTGGTCGGGACGGGCGCGGCGGTCGGGACGGGCGCGGCGGTCGGGATGGCGGCGGGGCCGGACTCGGCGGCGACACCCGGCCGGCCGTAGGCCGCGGGGCGGCCCCCGGTGGTGGCGCGCCGGATCAGTTCGCGAACCCGGGCGTCCGGCCGGCCACAGCATGCAGGGCCTGCGCGAGCAGGCCGACGGCGGTCGGGATGTCCTCGTTGCGGATACCGGCGTAGGACAGGCGAAGATGGCCCGCCTCCTGCTCGCCGATGGTGAAGAACCGGCCCGGGGCCACCGCGACCCCGAGCCGCCCGGCGCTGGTCGCCACCGCGATGTCGTCGACCCCCTGGGGGAGGCGCAGGAAGAGGTTCACCCCGCCGCGCGGCGGGGTGAAGGAGCATTCGGGCAGCTCGCGGGCGAGCGCCGCGCCCAGCGTTGCCGCCCGCTCCCGCAGGGCGCTACCCACCGTCCGGACCTGCGCCGACCAGGCCGGCCCGCTGACCAGCTCGATCGCCGTGTGCTGGACCGGGCGGGCGACGAAGGAGTCGTCGACGATCCGCATGGCCGCGATCCGGCTCATCACCGGCCCGCGGGCGATGACCGCGCCCACCCGCAGGCTGGGGGCGAGAACCTTGGTCAACGAGAGGATCGTGATGACCTGCCCGTGGTCGTCGTCCTGCCACAGCGGGGGCGGCGGGACGGCGGCGAAGCCGAGCCAGCGGGCGAAGTCGTCCTCGACGATGAACGCGCCGGCCCGCCGGCAGATGTCGAGCACCTCGCCGCGGCGCTGCGCCGCGAGCACGCTGCCGTCCGGGTTGGCGTACGTGGGCTGGATGACCAGCAGCCGGGCCGACGTCCGCGCGAACGCGTCGCGCAGCAGCTCGGGCCGAATCCCGTCCTGGTCGCCGGGCACCGGGATGGGGATGAGCCCGGCACTGCGGGCGACGGCGAGCGCGCCGGGATAGGTGGGGGTGGCGAACAGCACGGGATGGCCGGCGGGCAGGATCGCGCGGAACGTCGCCGACAGCGCGCCCTGACTGCCAGGGGTGATCAGTACGTTCTCCGGTTCGGCGCCGATCTGCCGGCTGAACCAGCTCCGCAGCTCCGGGATGCCGGCCGTGGGGGAGCTGGCCCAGGCGTCCGGCCGCCGCGCCGCCCGGCTGGCGGCGGCGGCCAGCCGGGTGTCCGCCCGCAGCCCAGGATCGAGATAGCCGGCCCCCAGTTGGAATCCCGGGGTGCCCATGAGCTGGAACAGCACGTCGAGGCCGGAGGTCTGCACGGGGCTCGGGCCGAGCGCGACCTGCTGCCAGTCGGTGTCGCTGGCCTGGACGGTGCGCCGGGCCGAGACGAACGTGCCCGCGCCGGGCCTGGTCACCAGCCTGCCCTCGGCGACCAGGCGGCCCAGCGCCCGCTGCACGGTCACCGGGCCGACGCCCAGCCGTTGCTGCAGCGCCCGCGTGCTGGGCAGCTTCTCCCCGACAGCCCCGCTGTCCGCGAGCCGGCGAAGCTCGACCACGACCCGGTCGATACTGCTATCGTTGACCATGAGATTAGATGATAGCGCTATCGCGTGTCAGCCCACAGTGCTTTCGCACCTCGGCATTGTCGGGCGGGTTCCCGATGCCTGAACTTCTGCTACTGGGGCTGTTCGCGATTCTGGTCGGACTGGCCGCGGTGTTCGGGCCGGATACCCGCGACCGGAGCTACGGCCTGCCCGCCCCGCGTCCCGGGAAGGCGCGCCGGGTGTCACGGCCGGGTGTCGGTCGCTGAGTCGCCGCCGTCCGGCCGGTGTCGTCTCGCCGAGTCGTGGTCGTTCGGCCGGTGTCGCCCGCGTGTCCGTGTGCCGCCGGTCGACTCGTGGGGGGCGGTTGTCCGGCCTGGTGTTTTCCGGTTGGGCAGCGTGTCAACGTGCAGGTCAGATGGCGCTCGGGCGGCACTTCTCTTACGTTAAGGTTAAGATCCTCAGCGTTTGCTAATGGCCGAAACCCCCCGCGGCAGCTCGATAAGCTGGCGCTATGGTGAGCCGTCCGGAGTTCGCCGCCGTGGGGGATGGGTATGGAGATCGTCTTCTTGTGCGAGCAGTATCCGCCGATCATTTGGGATGGGGCGGGTGTCTACACGCACGACATCGCTCACGCGCTGGCCGCGCTCGGCCATCAGGTCCATATCCTCTGCGCCCAGGGACGTCGCCGCACCGACGAGGATCATGACGGGGTCAAGGTGCATCGGCGCCCGTTGCTCCGTTTGCCGGTCAGCAGATATCTCGGCCCGCTGGGGCGGTCGTTTCAGGGGAAGAACCATCCCCGCGATTCCCTCTCCCTGCGGGTGGTTCTCGCCGTCTCCTATGCTTTCTGGCTGCGCCGCCTCGGGCTGCGCCCCGACGTCATCGAGACCCAGGACGGCGAGACCCGGGGATTGCGTACCGCGCTGCGCCGCGACGTTCCCCTCGTCATCCATCTGCACACGCCGACGATGATGGACGTCCGCCTGCGCGAGGGCGAGCTGCACGGCCGGGGCGCGCTGGCCGACCGGCTCGACCGGTTCTCCGCGCTGCGCGCCGACGCGCGGACGGCCCCGTCCGAGCTGATCGTCACCACCCTGCGCGGCTTCGGCTGGCTGAAGACGAACACCGACGCCGACGTCATCCCCTACCCGTTCGACCGCTCCTCGTACCTTGCCGTGCCGCCGCCGCAGCAGACCGACCCCACGCTGCTCGTCGTCGGCCGGCTCGAATGGCGCAAGGGCCTCGACGTGCTGATCGAAGCCGCCGCGCTGCTCGGGGAGCGCGGCGTCAAGCCGACGGTGGTCTTCGCGGGCCAGTCGTCCGGCCTCATCGACGGCGTCCCCACCGGCACCTGGCTGGCGCGCCGCGCCGCCGAGCTCGGCGTCACCTGCCGTTTCGCGGGCCACCTCACCAGGCCCGAGCTCGTCAAGGCGTACGAGGAGGCGCGGGCGGTCGTCGTCCCGAGCCGGTTCGAGAGCTTCTCCATCGCCGGCCTGGAGGGGATGGCCTCGGGCCGGCCGGTCGTCGCGACCGCGACCACGGGCGTCGCGACCTGGGTGGCGAAGTGGGAGGGCGGCACGGTCGTCCCGCCGGAGGACGCCCCCGCGCTCGCCGACGCGCTGGAGCCGTACCTCACCGACCCGGAACTCGCCGCCGCCGTGGGCGCCCGCGGCCGGGCCGGCACCGAGGAGCTGGAGCCGAAGCGGATCGCCGCCCTGCGCGTCGAGGTCTACCAGAAGGCCATCGACCGGCACCGGACGCGCCGCGGCCGTGGCCGCGGCAAAGGGTCGCCGGCCCTCGCCTGACCGGCGGGCGGTGCGGCGGCGGCCCCTAGGCTGGCGGGCATGAGTGCTCTGGCGGGCGTCGCCCTGGAACACCCGGTCATGAACGCGGCCGGCACGTGCAAATCGGTGGAGGATGTCGACGCCTTCGCCCGGTCCGCGGTCGCGGCGATCGTCGTCGGCTCGATCACCCGCCAGCCGCGGACCGGCAACGCGGGCAACGTCTACTGGCCCGGGCGGGTCTACTCGATCAACGCGCTCGGGCTGCCCAACCGCGGCCTGGACTACTACGGCGCGCACCTGCCCGGGATGGTCGAGCGGGCGCACGAGGCGGGCAAGCCGTTGATCGTCAGCGTCGCCGGGTTCGACGTCGGGGAGTACCAGGAGATCGCCGAGGTCGTCGCGGGGACCGGGGTCGATCTCATCGAGCTGAACCTGGCCTGTCCGAACGTCTGGGACGGCGGCGCCCAGAAGCGCATCGCCTGCTTCGACCCCGGCCAGACCGCGGCGGTCTGCACGGCCGTCGGGGACGCACTGCTCGCGCGGGCCGCGGGCGACCAGGGCCGCCGCATCCCGTACGGCGTCAAGATCTCGCCGTTCTCCGACCCGGCGGCGCTCGCCGAACTCGCCGTGGTGCTCGCCGAACTCGCCGGGCGCCCCGGCGGCCCGGGGTTCGTCACCGCGGTGAACACCTTCCCCAACGCCCTCGTCGTCGACGCCGACAACCGTCCCGTCGTCGACGTGGAGCTGGCCGGGATGAGCGGGCCGGCGCTCAAGCCGGTCGGTCTCGGCCAGGTGCGCCAGCTACGCCGGCTGCTGCCCGACACCGTCGACATCGTGGGGGTCGGCGGGATCGGCGAGGGACGGGACGTCGCAGAGTACCTGCGGGCGGGGGCGGCGGCCGTGCAGGCGGCGACGGCGTTCTGGAACCGTGGCGAGGACCCGTCGGTGTTCGGGTCGATCCTTGCCGGCTGGATCGACCAGGTGGACCCGGCGGTCCCGTGAGCCGCGGCGGCCTTGGCGCGCCTCGCGGTGACCGTCGGCGCGGCCGTCGCCCGCCGTGGTGGGCCGGGCTCAGCCGCCGGCGGCCAGGCTCCTCGGCGCGTCGACGTCGGCGGGACCCGCGGGCTCGGCGGCGAGCTCCGTACCGCTGCCCGGCACCAGGGAGATCCGCCGATCCGGCGGGGGGAACGTCAGCCGGAAGGTGAACGCGGTCGCGGTCGGCCCGTGCGTGCGCAGGTGCCGGACCCGTTCCTCGGCCTCCGGCGTGCCGGGCCGGTGCCCGGCGGGCACCCACCACAGGGCGTTGGTGGCGCGGTCGGTCGGATGGAACCACTCCCGCCGGCGCCGCAGGAACGCGCCCTGATCGTTGCGGAAGACGAAGTCGGCGAGCGCGTCCGCCGACTCCCACACCGTCAGGTTCACGATGACGGTGAGGTCGGCCTCGGCGTCGAGCCGGAAGGTGTGCACGGCGGCGGCGCCCTGCTCGGGCTGCAGCCGCCAGACGAAGCCGGGCTGCCCGTCGCCGAGGTCGCTCACCGGCGCGAGGCCGGCCACGATGTCATCCGGCGCGGGGGAGTCGAGCGGGGTGAGTACTCGGGCGATGTTCACCTGGGCCAGATGGTAACCCGTCATGAAAGTAGCCTAGGGATGTCGTCCCGCATCCGCCAGGAATGACGCGCAATCACCCCCTGATGGAGATCGGCGTGCCGATGGGGAGGATTCCCGCCAGCTTTTCGATGTCGGCGTTGCGTAGTCGGATGCATCCGTGGCTGGCGTCCGTCCCGACCAGGTCGGGACGGTTCACGCCGTGCAGCCCGATGAGCCCGTTGGCGCCGTTGAACTGGGTAATCACGTCCGAGAAGCCCGACAGGCCGAAGGCGTACGGGCCCCACGGCCCGGTCGGATCCGCGGGTCGCAGCAGTTCGGTGAGGTAGAACTCGAGCGCCGGTAACGGCCGGGGGACGCGTTGCCCGGGCCGGCGGCGCCGAGGCCCGGCGTTGGCGGGCGGCCCGTATTGGTGCTGCGCATCCAAACCCCCTCGGCCCTCTGTCGATTACTTTGTGTAGTCGGAGGGGCGGGTGCGCCCACGCGGGCCGGTGTGGCCCCGTGGCGGGCGCCGGTTGCTCCCGGCGGACCGGGGCATGCCGGCCGATCCCGGCGGATGGCCGCGCCACGCCCGTCGCACCCCGCCCGGGCCCGACCGTGCACCGCGGGGCCAAGTCGTCGAAATCTCTTTCCGGTGATTCTTCGGTCATGAGTGGCGAGCGCGAGGAAACGCGGGATGAAACGTGAATAAAACCGAGGGTGAGTGGCTGGATTTGCGGTCCGCGGCAGGCCGGATAGGCTTTCTCGTGACCTTGGTTGGTTGCTTTTCCGAAACCGTAGGGGAGAACTGTGCGGAGATCAATGAGGACCCGGGCGGCAGTGGTCGCGCTGTCGAGCATGGCGACCATTTTCGTCGCGCTGGGACCAGCGGCTTCGAGTGCCTGGGCGTCCGACGGTGGGGACACGGTCAAGCAGGCCCAGCACTGGGGCGGCGACGATTGGCGCAAGGATGACCGTCACAAGGATGACTGGCGTAAGCACGACCGTCACAAGGACGACTGGTTCGATGACGACTGGTTCGGTGACAAGCGCAAGGATGACTGGCGTAAGGACGATTGGCACAAGGACGACCGGCACAAGGACGACTGGCGTAAGCACGACCGGCACAAGGACCACTGGCGTAAGCACGACCGGCACAAGGACGACTGGTTCAAGCACGACCGGCACAAGGACGACTGGTTCAAGCACGACCGGCACAAGGACGACTGGTTCGATGACGACAAGCACGAGGACAGGTGGAAGGACGACGACCGGGAGTGGCGCGACGACCGGGAGTGGTGACGCGGCCGTCGCGCCAGGTTGCTCCGGTCGGTGGAGCGCCAACCGGCTGACGGTGAGCTGATCGCACCCCGGTGACCTGCCGGTCGGGAACCCATCAGCGGGCCGGCGACACCCCGGCCGCCGGGTGGGCCTGCCGCTCGTCCGGGTCTGGGAGATGGTGCCGGTCGTCAGTGTCGACGGCCGGCACCATCGCGCTGACCCCCGTTGCTCCCGGGCAGCGTGGCTGGTGCGCCGGCTGAACGGCTACTTCTGCGACGGCGCTAGAGTCGGCGGGCGAGGATCCGGTAGGCGTTCGCCCGCGAGCCCGACGTCAGGTAGGGGCGGCTCACCTCATCCAGGACCAGGCCGGCCGCGAAGGCCGGCACCAGCGCCGCCGCCGTCAGGGCCCGGACGGCCCGCGCTCGGCCGGGAAGCGCGGCGGTGCGCCAGGCGGCCGACGGCGACGGCGCGAGCCGTTGCAGCAGGCCGTACAGGGCCATCACCGGGTCACCCTTCTGGTGCACCTCGCCGAAGCGGGTCTCCTGCACCGCGAAGCCCCGTTCCTGCAGCGCCACCGCCACGTTGGCGGCGGGCATCAGGTGCTGGTGCTGCGGGATCAACCAGCCCGGCCACAGCGGGCCATACAGTCGGGCCGCCGGACTGTCGGGATTCGGCACCTCGATGAGCAGATGACCGCCCGGCTGCAGCACTGCCGCGGCGGCGTCCAGCTCGGCCAGCGGATCTCTCGTGTGCTCCAGGTAGTGGAACATGCTGATGATGTCGTAACGTCCCTTGACCTCGGCGGCGAGCTCCGGGAAGAAACCGCGGTAGGCACGGTCCACCCAGCGCCGCCGAGCGGCCTCCTCGATGCCGGCGCCGATGTCCAGGGCGTCGAACCGGGTCGCCGGCCAGACGGTTCTCGCCACATTGCAGAAATGCCCGTGGCCGCCCCCCACGTCCAGCCAGTTCCGGGGAGTCGGAATGGCCTGGCGGGCGCGGTCGAGGTAGGGCTCCGGGCTGAAGCCGAATACCTCCTCCAGCGCCGTCGCGCCGAGTCCGTCGTAGAAGTCCCGGTAATAGAAGTCCAGCCCGTCAAGGGACAGCCGCGGGTTCTGGAAGACGTGGCCGCAGCCCGCGCACCGGTCGTACCGGAACTCCCCGGGCTTGCCCTGAGCCACGTCGCGGCCGCGCAGGCGCGCGGCGAGCTCGCCGCCGCCGCACCACGGGCAGGTGGTGCGCGGCCGCTCGAAGAAACGGTCGAGGCCGCCGGCGAGGTCCGCCCGGTAACCGGCGCGCTGGCGGGCGATCTCCGCCGGGCTCGGCCGCCCGGGCGGGGGTGGCGGCCGCCGGCGCCCCCCGGGGACGTCTGGGGCGACCGCGGGAGCGCCGAGCAGCTCCCGCACGCGGCCGCCCGCTCCCCGCACCTGGGCGGCGGCGACCCGGCGGCGGGTGAGCGCGCTGTGGCGCAGCGTCCCGGATGTCACCCGCACCCGGTCCCCGCCGACGATCACCGGCTGTAGCCAGGACAGTCCGAGCGCGGCGAGGGTGGCCGGCGGGTTGCTCGCCGCGCCGAGCAGGATCGCGCCGTCGCGCAACGCGGGCAGGATGCGTCGGGCGGGCTCCCAGGCGTACGCGGCCCGCTGCACGGGCAGCCGGGTGGCACCGTCGTCCGGCCCCCCACCGGTCAGCCCGGGCAGGACGGCGAGGTCGGTGGTGGTGGCGGCGTGCCGCTTGCAGACCTGCACCACCGCGACGAGCTCGGCGTCGGTGAAGTCGGTGAGCTCCGACCGCTCGGCGAGCCGGGGGTCGTCCGCCGCCGGGAGCCGGGTACGCGCCAGCACCTCGCGGTCGACGAGCACCGCCTGGAACGCCCCGCGGCCGCGGGCGAGCCGGGCCGCCCGGTAGGTGGCCGGCTCGACCATCCGGGCCAGGTCGAGGACCCGGTGCGCGGCCAGCTCCGCCGGGACCAGGTCGAGCACCTCCAACCCGTGCCGGTGGGCGTGCGCCTCGGCGGCGCGGCGCTGGGCGGCAGTGAGCGGCATCCCCGACACGGAAAGCAGGACATAGGAGGAGGAGTTCGGCCCGGTGCCGGGCGCGTCGGTCGCGGTCTCCTCGCCTGCTTCGATCACCTCGATGGCGTGCAGCCGAGCGCGCAGCCGGACGGTGTTCATCCCGATCCCGATCCCGACCGCCACCGGTAGCCAGCCGCGGCGCCTCATCACCATGTGCACTCCTTCGGGTGGTCCGGCGGCAGTCACGGGCCGGTGTCGGGGGAAGCCCCCGAAAATACGCCCGGGCGTCCGGCGCGCCCTGGCGTGGCCCTCGATTGATCCGTCGACGGACGATGACCGCCCACGTCGTTCCCGGCCACGCGACATGCCGGCGAACATGCCAGCTGGGCATACCGGCGGGCGGACTGGAGAAGAAGGCGGTACCTGCCCAGGGCAAGATCGTCGCCTGCCGAATCGGCGGGGGTGTCACGGGCGGGGACCCGACCTCGGGCGTCCGCATCCGGGTGGGCGGGGCACATCGGCCCCGGTCGGGTCGACGGCTGCCGGGGCGGGGCGCCCGGCGCGACGTGGACCACCGCAGGGCCACGCCGGGCGGTGGGGGAAAGAGCGGGTGACCGGGATCGAACCGGCATGGCCAGCTTGGAAGGCTGGGGCTCTGCCATTGAGCTACACCCGCGGGGTGATCGAAGCGAGCTTACCCCGTAGGATAAGCGGGCAACGCCTCGGGGCGTAGCGTAGTGGCTAGCGCGCCTGCTTTGGGTGCAGGAGATCGGGAGTTCGAGTCTCCCCGCCCCGACCGATAGCCTCGGCGTGTCACCCCGTCCAACGTCGTACCAGGAGACCGCCGCGCCGTGAAGGCCACCAAGGAGACCCTCAGCCCGACCCGGGTCAAGCTCACCGTCGAGGTGCCCTTCGACGAGCTCAAGCCCTCGCTCGACGCCACCTACCGCAAGCTCGCCCGCCAGGTCCGTGTCTCCGGCTTCCGGCCGGGCAAGGTCCCGCCGCGGATCCTCGACCAGCGCCTCGGGCGCGGAGTGATCCTGGACGAGGCAGTCCAGGAGGCGCTGCCGCAGCTGTACTCCGAGGCCGTGCAGGCCGAGGAGGTGGACGTGCTGTCGCGCCCCGAGGTGGACATCACCGAGTTCGCCGACGGCGGCCAGCTCGTGTTCACCGCCGAGGTGGACGTCCGTCCCGAGGTGGTACTGCCGGAGTTCTCCGACCTGTCGGTCACGGTCGACGCCGTCGAGGTCACCGACGAGCAGGTCGAGGAGCAGCTCGGCGCGCTTCGGGACCGGTTCGCGCAGCTCCAGCCGGTCGAGCGGGCGGTGCAGACGGGCGACTTCGTCTCGCTCGACCTGTCCGCGCAGGCCGACGGCAAGCCGATCGAGGGGGCCGAGGCCACGGGGCTGTCCTACGAGGTCGGCAGCGGCAATCTCATCGAGGGTCTGGACGAGGCGATCGTCGGCGCCACCGACGGTGAGTCCCGCACGTTCACCACGGAGCTGCTGGCCGGCGACCAGGCGGGCCAGCAGGCCGAGGTGACCGCGACGGTGCGCGGGGTCAAGGAGAAGGAGCTCCCCGCCCTCGACGACGACTTCGCCACCACTGCCAGCGAGTTCGACACGCTCGACGAGCTGCGCGCCGACGTGCGCACGCGGCTGGAGCAGTCGCGGCGCACCGAGCAGGTCGGGCAGGCCCGGGAGAAGCTGCTGGAGAGCCTGCTGGAGCGGGTCGAGGTGCCTGTCCCGGACTCCCTGCTCGAGGGCGAGATCGAGGCCCGTGAGCACCGGTTGTCCCACGAGCTGGAGCACATCGGCACCGACCGCGCGACCTACCTCGAGACGCTCGGTCAGAGCGCCGAGGAGTTCGACGCCGAGGTCCGCGAGACCGCGGGCAAGGCGATCCGTTCCCAGTTCATCCTCGACGCGGTCATCGACGTCGAGTCGATCGGCATCGACCAGGGCGAGCTCATGGAGCAGGTGATTCTGCGCGCCCAGCGCTCGGGCCTGCAGCCCGACGTCTACGCCCAGCAGCTCGCCCAGGGCGAGGGGCTGCAGGCGCTGATGGCCGACGTCCTGCGGACCAAGGCGCTGTTCCTGCTGCTGGAGAACGCGAAGGTCGTCGACGGGGAGGGCAACCCGGTGGAGCTGGCGCTGCCGGCCCGCCCGGCGCCGGACGCCGACGAGGCCGACGACGACCACGACCACGCCGACCACGACCACGACGGCCACGACCACGCCGACGGGGAGGCCGCGGCGGAGCCGGCCCAGGCCCCGGCGGCGACCGCCACGAGCGACAGCGGGGACCGCGACATCTGACCTCGCGGCAGAGGCGGGCTTGCGCCCCGCGGATTCCAGCCCGCCAGACGGCCCCCGGACCCGGTCCGGGGGCCGTCTGGCGTTGTCGGCGGGCCGTGGTCGGGCGCTGGCGGGCGGTGCCGCGAGGACGTCCGAACTGGCCGGTCCTCACGCCCAGCGCGAACATCGAGCCTGAAGGGCGAGAACTTGCGCGTGTCACAGATAGTGTCGAGCCGGTCAATCAGCCGCCCCATGTGAGGAAGCCGAGGAGCTGACCGTGAGTAACCTCGCAGTTCCGCGCCTACCAGTTCCGGGTCCGGAGCTCCGTTCGCCCGGCCAGGGTGGACCCGCCTTCGACGACCAGGTGTTCAACCGCCTGCTGGCCAACCGGATCGTCTTCCTCGGATCGGTGGTCGAGGACGCGATCGCCAACGCGATCTGCGCGCAGCTACTGCTGCTCAACGCGGAGGACCCGACCCGGGACATCTTCCTCTACATCAACTCGCCGGGTGGGTCCGTGAGCGCCGGTATGGCGATCTACGACACCATGCAGTTCGTCGAGAACGATGTCGCGACCGTGTCGCTCGGCCTCGCCGCGTCGATGGGTCAGTTCCTGCTCTGCGCCGGGGCGCCGGGCAAGCGCTACTCGTTGCCGCACGCGCGGATCATGATGCACCAGCCGTCGGGAGGGATCGGGGGCACCGCCTCCGACATCGCCATCCAGGCGGAGCAGATGCTCTACACCAAGCGGATGATGCAGGAGCGCATCGCGTTCCACACCGGGCAGCCGATCGAGCAGATCGAGCGCGATTCCGACCGGGACCGGTGGTTCACCGCCGAGGAGGCCAAGGACTACGGGTTCGTCGACCATGTGGTCCAGCAGGCCCGCCAGGTTCCCAGCGAGGGGCCGGTGAGCTGAGCGGGCAGCCCGCTCACCGGACCGAACCATCGTCATCCGTTCCCGGAGGCAGCCATCATGTTCCATGAGACGCTCTACCAGCAGATGAGGTCTGAGCAGGGCCGCCAGGCCGCCGCCCAGCCGCAGGGCCGCTACGTCCTACCGAACATCATCGAGAAGACCTCCCGCGGCGAGTACGGCATGGACCCGTACTCGAAGCTGCTCAAGGAGCGGATCGTCTTCCTCGGCGTGCAGATCGACGATGTGTCGGCGAACGACGTGATGGCGCAGTTGCTGTTCCTGGAGTCGGAGGATCCGGACCGGGACATCTCGATCTACATCAACTCGCCGGGTGGGTCGTTCACGTCGTTGACGGCGATCTACGACACGATGCAGTTCGTGCGGCCGGACATCTCGACGATCTGCATGGGGCAGGCGGCGTCGGCGGCGGCGGTGCTGCTGGCGGCGGGGACGCCGGGCAAGCGGTTCGCGCTGGAGAACAGCCGGATCCTGATCCATCAGCCGTCGGCGTCGGGGGAGGGCCAGTCCAGCGACATCGAGATCCAGGCCCGCGAGATCCTGCGGATGCGGTCGTTGCTGGAGCGGATGCTTGCCACCCACACCGGCAAGAAGGAGGAGGACATCCGCAAGGACATCGAGCGGGACAAGATCTTCAGCGCCGACGAGGCCAAGGAGTACGGCCTGATCGACGAGGTCATCAAGACCCGCAAGTCCTCGCGGCTCGCCACCACGCGCTAAAGACGGGTCCCGGGCGTGACCGGACGGCGGGCGCTCACCGGGTACCCGGCGCTGGTCGGGGCACCGGTCCGGCGCCACGCGCACCGCGCGGCCGACGCCTCGCGCGGCATGACGCCGCGCGAGGCCGGCCCGTGGCTGGGGGTGGTCGGGGGCTGGTACACGCGACGCGCCGACAGGTCGAATGTGGTCAGCCCCTCGGCGTCCGTGACGCGTTGGCCTTACAGGACTGCGCGGACGCGCGAGGACGGCCATGGTGACCGTAGGCTGACCGGTATGAGCCGAGCGATAGGGCACTCACCGGGTCGCTCGGCGGGGTACCGTCCCCACGGGGATGGTTGCAGGCAGACACGCGACGACCGGGCGGTGTCAACCGCCCCTGACACGCAGGCGACACCATCGTCTGGACGAAGGGACTGAGTCCTCGGTGGCACGCATCGGTGATGGCGGTGACCTGCTCAAGTGCTCGTTCTGCGGTAAGTCGCAGAAGCAGGTGAAAAAGCTCATCGCCGGCCCTGGCGTCTACATCTGTGACGAGTGCATCGATCTGTGCAACGAGATCATCGAGGAGGAGCTCTCCGAGTCCTCCGAGCTGAAGTGGGACGAGCTCCCCAAGCCGCGGGAGATCTACGAGTTCCTCGACAGCTACGTCGTAGGGCAGGAGACGGCGAAGAAGACCCTCTCCGTCGCGGTCTACAACCACTACAAGCGGGTACAGGCCGGCGGTTCCGGCGGGGGCGGCGGCGGTGAGGGCAACAAGAGCGAGGTCGAGCTCGCCAAGAGCAACATCCTGCTGCTCGGTCCGACCGGGTGCGGCAAGACGCTGCTGGCCCAGACCCTGGCCCGGATGCTCAACGTCCCGTTCGCCATCGCCGACGCGACCGCGCTGACCGAGGCGGGCTACGTCGGCGAGGACGTCGAGAACATTCTGCTCAAGCTGATCCAGGCCGCCGACTATGACGTCAAAAAGGCCGAGACCGGGATTATCTATATCGATGAGGTCGACAAGATCGCCCGTAAGTCGGAGAATCCCAGCATCACCCGGGACGTGTCCGGCGAGGGCGTGCAGCAGGCCCTGCTGAAGATCCTGGAGGGCACCACCGCGAGTGTGCCGCCGCAGGGCGGCCGCAAGCACCCACACCAGGAGTTCATCCAGATCGACACGACGAACGTCCTGTTCATCGTCGGTGGGGCCTTCGCCGGGCTGGACCGGATCATCGAGTCGCGGATCGGCAAGAAGTCGCTGGGCTTCCGCGCCGTGCTGCACGGCAAGGACGACCCGGACTCCTCCGACGTCTTCGGCGACATCATGCCCGAGGACCTGCTCAAGTACGGCATGATCCCGGAGTTCATCGGCCGGCTGCCGGTCATCACCAGCGTGTCCAACCTGGACCGTGAGGCGCTGATCCGCATCCTCACCGAGCCGAAGAACGCCCTGGTCCGGCAGTACAAGCGGCTGTTCGAGCTGGACAGCGTCGATCTCGACTTCACCTCCGACGCGCTGGAGGCCATCGCCGACCAGGCGATCCTGCGCGGCACCGGCGCCCGCGGTCTGCGGGCGATCATGGAGGAGGTGCTGCTGTCAGTGATGTACGACATCCCGAGTCGCAAGGACGTCGCCCGGGTCGTCGTCACCCGCGAGGTCGTCCTGGAGCACGTCAACCCCACGCTCGTGCCCCGGGACGTCGCCTCGAAGCGGGCGCCCCGCCAGGAGAAGTCGGCCTGAGGCCGCAGCCGGGCCGGGGCGGGACGGGGCGAGAGCCGCCGTCCCGCCCCGTCCCGGCTCCGGATCAGCGGGCGGCTACGCGGCCAGCGCCCGCCGCGCCTCGGTGAGGTGATAGAACGACCCGGTCACCAGGATCGCGCCGGCCGTTCCCGCCCGCCGCCGGGCGAGCCGCACCGCGGCCGCGACCCCGGGGGCGCTCTCGGCCGGAATGGCCCACCGTCGCGCGGTCTCGGCGACCTGCTCGGCCGGGATCGCCCGCGGTGACGCCGGTTCGCAGCAGACCAACGAGTCGATCCGCTGGCCGCGCAGCTCCGCCAGAGTGGCGGCGAAGTCGTGGCCGCGCAGCGCGCCGTAGACGACCGTCCAGCTCCGGCCCGGGAACTCCTCCGCGAGCGAGCGGGCCAGCGCCGCCGCGGCCGCCGGATTGTGGGCGCCGTCGAGCACGCACAGCGGCGCCGTCCCGACGATCTCCAGCCGGCCGGGTGCCCGCACCGAGCCGAGCCCGGCCCGGACCGCCTCGTCGGGCAGCGGACGGCCGAGGAACGCCTCCACCGCCGCGAGCGCGCACGCGGCGTTGGCCTCCTGGTATGCGCCGTGCAGCGACAGGAGGACGTCGTCGTAGCGGGCGGTGGGGGTGCGCAGGTCGCCGCGGCGACCGGCGGGGTCGGGGCGGCCGTCGACCATGGCGAAGTCCCGACTCAGACGCAGGACCCGGGCCGCCGGCGTCCGCGTGAAGACGTCGTCGAAGCGGGCGTCGACCTCGCCGAGCACGAGGTCCGCGCCGGGCTTGACAATGCCGGCCTTCTCCCGGGCGACCCCGGCCAGGCTCCCGGCGTAGTCCAGATGGTCCGCGCCGATGCCGGTGACGACCGCGACCCGGCCGTCGGCGATGTTCGTGGCGTCCCAGCGGCCGAGCAGCCCGACCTCGACGACCGCGGCGTCGACGGCCCGGTCGGCGAACCAGCGGAACGCCGCGGCCGTCAGCAGCTCGAAGAAGGTCGGCCGGTCCGCCATCGGCGCGGCCGCGTCCACCGCCGCGCCGACGCAGCGGGCGAACTCGCCGTCGTCGATCGGACGGCCGTCGACGACCAGCCGCTCGTTCGTCCGCTCCAGGTGCGGGCTGGTGTACTGGCCGACCCGCAGCCCCGCGGCGCCGAGCAGGGCCGAGGTGATCCGCGCCGTCGACGTCTTCCCGTTCGTGCCGGTCAGATGGATCACCGCGGCCCGGTTCTGCGGGTCGCCGAGCCGGCGGGCCAGCTCCCGCATCCGGTCCAGACTCGGCACCGGCGGCTCGGCCGTGATCGCCTGCTTCTCCAGGTCCACCGAGCTGGCCAGCGCGGCGCATGCTGCCTCGTAGGTCCACGTCACCTGCTGTTCCCGCCTCCTTCACCCGCGCTCGACAGTAGCGACCCGCGCAACCCGGACGAGTTGGCCGGGCGGCCTGCGGCGGCGCAGAGGCAGGTCGGCGGGCCGCTGCGGGTGCCGGGGACCGCCGGTCGTCCGGACTCGTAGGATCGGTGCCGTGACAGGCGCCGCGGCGAACGCCGGGACCACCTCCGCGTCCGGCGATGCCGCTCGGACGGGCCCTCCGCAGTTCGCGGCCGCGTACGCGCAGCGGGCCGCCGTCGCGGTCCCGGCGGGGCTGGCGCGGCTGCGCCGCCTGCTGGACCTGCTCGGACAGCCGCAGCGTGCCTTCCCCAGCATCGTGGTCGCGGGGTCCGTCGGGAAGAGCTCCACTGTCGCCGCCATCACCGCCCTGCTCGACGCGTTCGGCATCCGCGCGGGCTCCCTGCGCTCTCCCGGCTGGCTCGGCAGCGCCCAGCAGGTGGGCCTGGCCGGCGCGGCGATCCCGCCCGACGTGCTCGGGGCCGCCTTCGACGACATCGCGCCGTACCTGCCGCTGATCGAGGACGACGGCCCGTTGAGTGCCTTCGAGCTGCTCGCCGCCGTGGCCTTCGCCGCGTTCGCGGACGCCCCGGTCGACCTGGCCGTCGTCGAGTCGGGCTGGGACGGCTCCGCGGAACTCGGCGACCTGGCCGACCTGCTCGACGCGCCGGTGGCCGCGGTCACCCAGGTGACGGTCGCCGGGGCGGACGGCGCCGCTGGGGGGAGCCTGCTCGACGCCGCCGACGCCGCCGTGCTCGCCGGGGACACCGAAGCCGCCGAGGCGGAGCTCGACCGGATCGCCGCGCGGGCTGGCTCGGCCATCCGGGCGGACACCCTCGTCGTGCTCGCCCAGCAGGCCCTGCCGGTCGCGCAGGCGCTGCTGCGGCGGGCGGCCGGCAGTGGGGCGACGGTGGCCCGTGAGGGCATGGAGTTCGGCGTGGTCGGCCGGCGGGTCGCCGTCGGCGGGCAGATGATCACGCTGAAGGGGCTCGGCGGCACCTACGACGAACTCTTCCTGCCGCTGCACGGGGCCCATCAGGCGCACGACGCCGCCGTCGCGCTCGCCGCCGTCGAGGCGTTCCTCGGCGGCGGTCGCGGCGCCCTCGACATCGACGCCGTCCGGGCGGGCCTGGCCCAGGTGGACGCCCGGGGCCGGCTGGAGGTCGTGCGCCGCTCGCCGACGATCGTGCTCGACATCGCCCAGGACCCGGTCGCCGCGGCGGCGCTCGCGGCCGCGCTGGACGAGGCGTTCACCTTCGACGTGCTTGTCGGCGTGGTCGCCGTCGACGGCGACGAGGCGCTCGCCGCCCGGATCCTGGCCGCGCTCGAACCGGTCCTCGGCGCCGTGGTCGTCACGACCGGAGCCACGGCGGCGCTGGGCGTCGACGACCTCGCGGCCGTGGCGACGGGGGTCTTCGGTGCAGACCGGGTCGAGGTCGCCCCTCGGCTCGACGACGCGATCGACGATGCGGTCCGGCTCGCCGAGGAGGACGCAGACCTGGGCGGAGCCGGGGTGCTGGTGACTGGTTCGGCCCCCGTTGTGGGTCGGGCGCGGGCGTTGCTGCGGTCCTGAGGTGGCCCGGTTCGGCCATGGTGATGGCGCGGGCACCCTGTAAGTTGACGAGGGGCCCGCGGGCCCTTCGAGGACGACGATGTCAATGATCGAGAAGGAGTACCGTGTCCGCCGAGCGCACCCTCATCCTGGTCAAGCCCGATGGCGTCAGCCGTGGCCTCGTCGGTGAGGTGGTCGGCCGGCTGGAGCGCAAGGGGCTCGCCCTGGTGGCTCTCGAGCTGCGCACGCTGGAGCGTTCCGTCGCCGAGACGCACTACGGCGAGCACGCCAGCAAGCCCTTCTTCGGTGAGCTGGTCGACTTCATCACCTCCGGCCCGCTGGTCGCCCTGGTCGTCGAGGGGCCGCGGGCCGTCGAGGCGTCGCGCGGGCTCATCGGCGCCACCGACCCGGTGAAGGCCGCCCCCGGCTCGCTGCGCGGCGACTACGCGCTGGAGATCGGCCAGAACCTCGTGCACGGCTCCGATTCGCCGGAGTCCGCCAAGCGCGAGATCGACCTGTTCTTCCCCGGCCTGAGCTGAGCTGGGCGGCTCGTCCGTCCCCGCCCGGCTCGCGGGCGGGGACGGTCGGGCGTGCGTCCTCACCGGCACGGATGGGTGAGTGGCCGCGGTGTGGTCCCGGGCGGACCGGACCACACCGTGCGCTCACCGGTTCCGGGTGAGTTCCCCGGCGTCGCGAGGCCCCCGGATGGTCCCGTCCGCGGCGCCGCAAACCGGCGATAGTTGATCGCGGCAGGCCATTGTGTGCCTGCATCGCTTCCTCGTCGGCCTGTCGTGGCCTCGTTGAGACGCGTTGCGTATCGGGATTGTGACCCATTGACAACCTTGGGTCGATCCGACCCAAGGGTGACACGAGCCGCCCCGCCACCGGCCGGGGCGGCGAGGGGCTCCCCGGCGGTCTACCCTTCTAGTACTTGCCCGGAGCGTGTCCGGTGGGTCGCGGGGACCGGCTGTGCTGGTTGGTTGCCGCGGTCGATTCCTCGCGGGGCGCTCCGGGTCGTCCTGCCCGATCTACGAACCCTGTACGTGTTCCACGCGCTTCTCCGGCTCCCTGGCTGGCCGTGCCGTCGGCCGCGCCGGAGGCGGCCAGGACCGCATCCCCCGGGAAGGTCGGTACCCGACGATGTCCAGTTCGCTGTCGTTCCTCGGTCGTGACATGGCCGTCGATCTCGGTACCGCCAACACACTGGTGTACGTGCGTGGCCGCGGGATCGTCCTCAACGAGCCGAGCGTGGTCGCCATCAACACCACGACCTCGGGCATCCTCGCCGTCGGCACGGACGCCAAGCGGATGATCGGCCGGACCCCGGGGAACGTGGTGGCCGTGCGCCCGTTGAAGGACGGCGTCATCGCCGATTTCGAGACGACCGAGCGGATGCTTCGGTACTTCATCCAGAAGGTGCACCGGCGCCGCCACTTCGCCAAGCCGCGGCTGGTCGTCTGCGTGCCGTCGGGGATCACCGGGGTGGAGCAGCGGGCCGTCAAGGACGCCGGCTACCAGGCCGGCGCCCGCAAGGTGTACATCATCGAGGAACCTATGGCCGCCGCCATCGGGGCCGGCCTGCCGGTGCACGAGCCGACCGGCAACATGGTCGTCGACATCGGCGGCGGGACGACCGAGGTCGCCGTGATCTCGCTGGGGGGCATCGTCACCAGCCAGTCGATCCGCACCGCCGGCGACGAGCTGGACGTCGCGATCATCTCCTACGTGAAGAAGGAGTACTCGCTGATGCTCGGCGAGCGCACCGCCGAGGAGATCAAGATGGCGATCGGCTCGGCGCACAAGGTGCCCGACGAGCCCAGCGCCGAGATCCGCGGGCGCGACCTCGTCACCGGCCTGCCCAAGACGATCGTCGTGACCGCGGAGGAGATCCGCAAGGCGATCGAGGAGCCGGTCAACGCCGTGATCGACGCGGTGAAGGTGACGCTGGACCGCTGCCCGCCGGAGCTGTCCGGCGACATCATGGACCGTGGCATCGTCCTGACCGGCGGCGGTGCTCTGCTGCGCGGGCTCGACGAGCGGCTGCGGCACGAGACCGGCATGCCCATCCACATCGCCGAGAACCCGCTGCACTCGGTGGCCATGGGGTCGGGCAAGTGCGTCGAGGAGTTCGAGGCGCTCCAGCAGGTGCTGATCTCCGAGCCCCGGCGGTAGCGGGCTGCGGCCGCAACCCTCGGCGCGCTCGGTCCCGGGCGCTGTCCGGGACGCCCCCGCTGGTGGGGGATTTCGTGTCAGATCCGGGAACGTCGCGGCGATGTGGATCGTCCGACCTCAGCGACGGACCGCGCTCGGCGGCCGGCTCCGGCCGGCGCCACCGGCCCGTCGCCGCCCGGCCGGTGCCCGCCCGAGTGCCCGGGCGGGTGCCCCGTGCCGCCCCGGCGCCCGCCGCGCGGCGGCGCGGGGCCTGAGAGCTTGTTCGGAGGCTGCTGTGGGGCGTGACACGAGGCGATCCCGCCTGGTGATCGTCGCCCTGCTCATCGTCGCCTTTACCCTGATCACCCTCGACTACAAGACCGGCCGCTCCGCCAGCGGCGCGCGGGGTGTCGTGCACTCGGTCCTCGGCGGCGTCGAGGACGGCGTGACCACGGTGACCCGGCCGATCGGCCGGACCGCCTCGTCGCTGACCCACCCGAACCGCTACCACGACCGCGCCGACCGGCTGGCCCAGGAGAACGCCGGGCTGCGCCGCCAGCTCGCCGACAACGCCGAGATCGGCCGGATGTCCAAACAGCTGGGCGACCTGCGGCTGATCGCGGACAAGGGCCAGTACTCCATCGTGCCGGCCAAGGTGATCGCGGTCGGCGACGTGACCGGCACGGACTGGACCGTCACCATCAACGCCGGCCGGGACGACGGCGTCGACGTCGACAAGACCGTCCTCAACGCCGACGGGCTCGTCGGCACGGTCTCCTCGGCCACGGCGCACACGGCGGTGGTCCGCCTCGCCTGCGACCCCGGCAGCCGGGTCGGCGCCCGCCTGGAACGCACCCAGCTGCTCGGCGCCGTGGCCGGCGGGCAGGGGCCGAGCGCGTTGACCTTCACCCTGTACGACGCCTCCTACCGAGTGCAGAAGGGTGACCGTCTAGTGACCTTTGGTAGCATGGACTACGTCGCCGGCGTGCCGATCGGCGTCGTCACCAAGGTCACCGACGTCGGCGGGCTGTCTCGGACTGCGGAGGTCAAGCCGTACGTGTCGGTCGGGACGCTCGATCTCGTCGGCGTGGTCGTCGGCCGGCCGGCGACCGACCCGGGCGACCGGCTGCTGGCACCGCAGCCGGTGCCGCCCCCGCCGGCCGCCCAGGCGCCCGCGGCCGGCACCGGCGCGCCCACCACCCCCGGCGGCGCCGCGGCCACCCCCACCAACCCCGGCTCGCCGCCCGCGTCGGCGCCCGTGGCGGCCCCCGGCACCGGGCCGACCCGCCCCGGCCAGGGCGGGACGGGCTGAGCCGGCATGTGGGATATAGCCGGCTCCGCGGACACCCTGCGCGCCCGCACGTTCGTCGCCGCGGTAACGCTGCTGGCGGTCGCCCTCGTCGTGCAGGTCTCGATCGTCGCCCGACTGGGCCTTCCCGGCGGCCGGCTGGATCTCGTGCTCGTCCTGCTGGCGGTGATCTCGCTGATCGAGGGTCCGGTGGTCGGGTCGGTCAGCGGGTTTGTGGTAGGGGTGTTGGCCGATCTGGCGTCAAGTCACGTTCTCGGGCAGTCCGCTCTCGTTATGTGTCTGGTCGGTTACGCTGTTGGCCTGGTGATGGATGCGGCGGAGTCGTCGGTGGCGGTGCCCCTCTCGGCGATAGGCGGGGCCAGCGTGGCGGGCACCCTGGGCTACGCGGCGACGACCTCGATCTTCGGTGCGGCGGCGCTGACCGGCGGTGAGGCCGTCGGCCGGGCGCTGGCCGCCGGGGTCTACGCGGTGCTGCTCACCCCGTTTCTGTTCCCGTTGCTGGCCGCGGGCTCCCGGCGGTTGTCCGGCCGCCCCCGGCAATCGTCCGGCCGCCTCCGGCGGGGCGCGAGATGAACGATCGGATGCGGATCCGCGTCCTGCTGCTGCGTGTGCTGGTCCTGTCACTTCTCGCGACCCTGGGTGCGAGGCTGTGGGTCCTGCAGGTTCTCGACAACGACCACTACCGCCAGGTCGCCGAGACCAACCGGGTGCGCGAGGTGGTGACGCCCGCGACCCGCGGGATGATCCTCGACGACCGCGGTCAGCCCCTGGTCCGCAACCGCACCTCGCTGGTCATCTCGGTGAACCGTTCCACGACGGACCGGCAGGCCGACCACGGCAAGGCGGTCCTCACCCGGCTCGCCACCGTGATCGGCACGCCGGCGGACGAGCTGACCCGGCGGATCAGGTTCTGCACCGCGCAGGTGAAGCCGCCGTGCTGGAACGGCTCGCCCTACCAGCCGGTCCCGGTCGCCAAGGACGTCAGCCCGCAGCAGGCGCTCGCCGTCATCGAGCATCCGGACCGCTTCCCGGGAGTGTCGGCGGACCTGCAGGCCGTGCGCGAGTACCCGCACGGCTCCCTGGCCGCCCACGAGCTGGGTTACCTCGCCCCGGTCACCCAGGATCAGCTCGACAAGCAGGGCGACGAGAAGGGCTACCACCTCAACAGCCTGATCGGCGTCGCCGGCCTGGAGAGCACCTACGACGACGAGCTGCGCGGCACCGACGGGGTGGAGCGCCTGGAGGTGGACCGCTTCGGCCGGGTGGCCGGCACCGCGTCGACCACCGCCCCGGTCAGCGGCGACCATCTGGTGCTCAACCTCGACCTCGGTGTCCAGCAGGCGACCGAGCAGGCGTTGCAGGACACGATCAACCAGCTCGGCGGCGGCAATCGGACCGCGTCGGCGGTCGTCCTCGACGTGCGCACCGGCGGCGTCGTCGCGATGGCCAGCCTGCCCTCGTACGACCCGTCGGTGTTCGTCGGCGGCGTCTCCGAGCAGGACTACCGGGCGCTGTCCGACCCCGCCAACGGCATCCCCCTGCTCTCGCGGGCCTACCAGGGCTCGGGCGCGGCCGGCTCGACCTTCAAGGTCGTCTCCACCGCCGTCGCGATGCAGAACCTGGGCGCCAAGGGCGACCAGCTCTTCGACTGTGCCCCGACGCTGCAGATCGGCGACCAGGTCTTCCACAACTTCGACGGCGAGTCGGCCGGGCCGATCACCCTGCACCGGGCGCTCGTCATCTCCTGCGACGTCATCTTCGACCAGTTCGCCTACGACTCGTGGCTTGCCGATGGCGGGCTGCGCAACGGCCGGGGGCCCTACTCGCCGCCGAAGGAGTACTTCGCCCGGATGTCCGAGGCCATGGGCTTCGGCAAGGCCACCGGCCTGGACCTGCCCGGGGAGGCCGAGGGGTCCGTCGTCGACCGCGCCGGCGCCCGGGCGATCTGGGAGGAGCTGAAGGACTCCTACTGCCGGCGGGCCAAGAACGGCTACCCGGAGGAACGTGATCCGGTCAAGGCGGAGCGGTTCCGCAAGTACGCCGCCGAGGCGTGCGTGGACGGATACCTCTACAACGCCGGTGCGGCCACCCAGTTCGCGATCGGCCAGGGCCAGTACCTGTCGCTGAGCCCGCTGCAGCTGGCCACCGCCTACGCCGCGATCGCCAACGGCGGCACCCTGTGGAAGCCGACCCTGGCCAAGGCTGCGGTCGCCCCGGACGGCCGGGTGGTGCGGACCTTCCAGCCACGCAAGGCCGGGACGCTGCCGGTCTCCCCGGAGATCCTCGCCTACATCCGCGGCGGCCTGCGCGGCGTCACCACCGAGGGCGGTGGCACGGCGACCGGCGTCTTCGCGGACTGGCCGAGCGACATCGTCCCGATCGCCGCCAAGACCGGCACCGCCGAGGTCGAGGGCAAGGGCGACACCTCCTGGTTCGCCTCCTTCGCTCCGGCCGACGACCCGCGGTTCGCCGTCGTGGTGACGATTCCGGACTCCGGCACCGGCGCCGAGTACGCCGGCCCGGTCGCCAAGCGGATCTACCAGGCCATCTACGGCGTCGGCCAGGCGGCGGCGATGCCGGGTGGCAAGCCCCCGGGCTCCCTACCGAAGATCAACCGGGACGGGACGATCGCCGCGACGTCGGCCGCGGACCCGTTCACCCCGTCCCCGGCGGTGTCCACCGCGTCGACCTCGCGGACCGTGCCGCCGGTCGGGACCATCGTGGCGGCGCCGGTGTCAGCGCCGGGGCCGGGTCCCGTCACCGGCCCATCGGCCGGCGGCCCGCTCGCGGTGCTGCCCGCGCTGTCGACGACCGCCGATGCCGCCCGCACCGGCCCCGCCCTGGCGACCGGTGCCACCGGCCCGGCCGTCTGGCACCCGCCGCCCGGGAACGCGGGCCGGCCCGCCGCCGTCGGCGTTCTGTCATCGGCGCCGAGCCGAGCCCCGCCCGCGGGTACCGCGCGCCCGTGACCCGCCCCGCCGGACCACCCGGCGCCGGTGGGGTCCCGGGCGCGCGCCGACGGCCGGGCGATGTTTGGGAGGAGGCGTTGTGACGCAGGAGGCGGGACCTACCGCGCTGCGTTCGTCCCCGGTACCCGTCCGGGGGCGGATCGGGCAGCTGCGGGACCGCGCGTCAGGGCGCCACTCGCCGCTGCGGCGGCTCGACTGGACGCTGCAGCTGTGCGTCATCGGCTTGTCCGTCGTCGGCGCGCTGCTGGTGTGGTCGGCGACCCGCCAGCGCCTCGGTGAGGCCGGCGGCGATCCGCAGACGTTCCTCAAGCGGCATCTGCTGAATCTCGCCATCGGGCTGGTACTCGGAGCGGTCGCGACCGTCGTCGACTACCGGGTGCTACGCGCGTACGCGCCGTTCGTCTACCTCGGCTCCCTCGTCGGGCTCGTGGCGGTGCTGCTGTTCGGATCGACGATCAACGGCGCGCACTCGTGGATCGTGCTGCCCGCCGGCTTCCAGCTCCAGCCGTCGGAATTCGCCAAGGTGGCGCTGGTCGTCGGCGCGGCGATGATCCTGGGGGAGCAGCACGAGGACCGCCACACCGGGATCCGGCGCAGCGCCCCCGGCCACGGCGACGTCCTGCTCGTGCTCGGGCTGACCGTGGTCCCGATCGCACTGATCATGCTCCAGCCGGACTTCGGCACGGTCATGGTGCTGGTCTTCACCACCCTCGGCATGCTGGCGGTCAGCGGGGCGCCGCGGCGATGGGTGCTGGGGCTGATCCTGTGCGGGGTGCTGTTCGGCGGCGCGATCCTGCAGTTCCACCTGCTCCAGCCGTACCAGGAGGCCCGGCTCACCTCGTTCGTCTCCGAGAACAAGGCCTCATCCGGCACCGGCTACAACGTCGCTCAGGCCATGATCGCCATCGCCAACGGTGGTGTGACCGGCCGTGGCCTGCTGCACGGCCAGCAGACCCAGGGGCAGTTCGTTCCCGAGCAGCAGACCGACTTCGTGTTCAGCGTGGCCGGCGAGGAGCTGGGCTATCTCGGCGCGGGCGGGATCATCGTGCTGCTCGGCGTGGTGCTGTGGCGGGCCCTGTCGATCGGCTTCGCCTCCCAGGACTCCTTCGGTGCGCTGATCGCCACCGGCGTGGTCTGCTGGTTCACCTTCCAGTCGTTCGTCAACATCGGGATGTGCCTGGGGATCATGCCCGTCACCGGCCTGCCGCTGCCGTTCCTGTCCTACGGCGGCTCGTCGATGTTCGCCAACATGATCGCCGTCGGCCTGCTGCAGAACGTCCGTCTGCGCTCGCGTTCCGACCCCTACGCCCTGTAACCGCCGTCGGCCTGCCCTGCTTATCCAGAGGGACGAATCGGGCGCGGAGGCCTCTGGAGAAGCAGGGGAGTCCGCCTGCCCTGCTTCTCCACAGAGACGACTCGGGCACGTGGGGCTGTGGAAGGGCAAGGGAGTGGCCGGAGATCCGGCGAACGCGCGGGCCCGTGGTGGGGTGCTGCCGTGCCGTAGGCTCGCCTGCATGTCCGGACAGTCGCTGTTCGCTCGCCTGGAGCCGCTGCTCCCGCGGGTGCGAAGGCCCGTGCAGTATGTCGGCGGCGAGGGGAACTCCATCGTCAAACCCTGGGACGCCGCCGCGGTGCGCTGGGCCCTGATGTATCCGGACGCCTACGAGGTCGGCCTGCCCAACCAGGGTCTGCAGATCCTCTACGAGATCCTCAACGAGCAGCCGGACGTACTCGCCGAGCGGACCTACTCGGTATGGCCCGACCTGGAGGCCCTGCTGCGCGAGCACGGCCTGCCGCAGTTCACCGTGGACGGGCACCGGGCGGTCGGCGACTTCGACGTGTTCGGCGTCAGCTTCTCCACCGAACTCGGCTACACCAACATGCTCACCGCGCTCGACCTCGCCGGGATTGCCCTGCACGCCGAGCGGCGTGGCGAGTCCGATCCGATCGTCGTCGCGGGCGGGCACGCCGCGTTCAACCCCGAGCCCATCGCCGCCTACGTCGACGCCGTAGTGCTCGGCGACGGCGAGCAGGCAGTGCTCGGCATCACCGACGTGATCCGCTCGTGGAAGGCGGCCGGCGCTCCTGGTGGGCGCACCGAGCTGCTGGCCCGGCTTGCCCGCCGCCGGCTGGTCTACGTGCCGGCGTTCTACGACGTCACCTACCGGTCCGACGGCCGCATCCAGGCGGTCACCGCCAACCGCGACGACGTCCCGGCCCGGCCGAGCAAGCACACGCTGTCCGATCTCGACTCCTGGCCGTACCCGAAGGCCCCGCTGGTCCCGCTCGCCGAGACGGTGCACGAGCGGATGAGCGTGGAGATCTTCCGGGGCTGCACCCGTGGCTGTCGGTTCTGCCAGGCCGGTATGATCACCAGGCCGGTGCGGGAGCGCAACATCTCCACCATCGGAGCCATGGTCGACGCGGGCCTGCGGGCCACCGGCTTCAACGAGGTCGGCCTGTTGTCGCTGTCCAGCGCGGACCACACCGAGATCGGTGAGATCGCGACCGGTCTCGCCGACCGGTACGAGGGCGAGAAGGTCTCGCTGAGCCTGCCCTCGACGCGGGTGGATGCCTTCAACATCACCCTGGCGAACGAGTTCTCCCGTAACGGCCGGCGCAGCGGGCTGACGTTCGCCCCGGAGGGCGGCTCCGAGCGGCTACGCAAGGTCATCAACAAGATGGTCAGTGCCGAAGACCTGGTGCGCACCGTCAGCACTGCCTACGCCCACGGCTGGCGTCAGGTGAAGCTCTACTTCATGTGCGGGCTGCCGACCGAGACCGACCAGGACGTGCTGGAGATCGCCGACCTCGCCCGGGAGGTGATCCGGGCCGGCCGCCGGGCCAGTGGCCACCGTGACATCCGCTGCACGGTGTCGATCGGCGGCTTCGTTCCAAAGCCGCACACCCCGTTCCAGTGGGCGGGGCAGGCGTCGCACGAGGTCACCGACGCGCGCCTGAAGCTCCTGCGGGACACCGTGCGGGCGGATCGGGAGATCGCCCGGGCGGTCGGGTTCCGCTACCACGACGGCCGTCCGGGCATCATTGAGGGCCTGTTGGCCCGCGGTGACCGCCGCGTCGGCGCCGTGATCGAGCGGGTCTGGCGCGAGGGCGGTCGCTTCGACGGCTGGAACGAGCACTTCTCGTTCGAGCGCTGGGAGTCGGCGTGCGCCGCCGAGCTCGAACCGCTCGGGGTCTCCCTCGACTGGTTCACCACCCGCGAGCGCGACGAGCGCGAGGTGCTGGCCTGGGATCATCTCGACGCGGGCCTCGACCGGGACTGGCTGTGGGCCGACTGGCAGGAGGCGCTGCGCGAGACCGAGCTCGACGACTGCCGGTGGACCCCCTGCTACGACTGTGGCGTCTGCCCGACGATGGGGACCGACACTCAGATCGGCCCGACCGGCCGGTCGTTGCTACCCGTGGTGGGCGTGTCGGCGGGTTCGCCGGTGGTCACCGCCCCGGTCGAGGTCGAGGTCGTGGCCGGGAGCGGCGCCGGGGACGTGCCGGCCGCCGGCTCCCGGATCGACCCGGCGGCGGTGGGCAGTGGCACGCCGGCCTGAGGGGCCGCCGCCCCCGCCGGTCGTCCAACGGGTCCGGCTGCGCTTCGCGAAGCGGGGGCGGCTGCGATTCCTGTCACATCGGGATGTGGCCCGCACCTTCGAACGGGGGCTGCGCCGGGCGGCGGTGCCGATGGCGTACTCGGCGGGTTTCAGCCCGCATCCCCGGATCTCCTGGGTCGGCGCCGCGCCCACCGGCGCCGCGAGCGAGGCCGAGTACGTCGAGCTGGCGCTGGCCGTGGTGGTGGATCCGGCGCAGCTGCGGGCCGCCCTGGACGCGGCGTTGCCGCCCGGGTTGGACGTGTTGGAGGCCGCAACGGCCCAGGGGACCGGGCTCGCGGAGCGGATCGACGGCTCCCGCTGGGTGGTCCGGCTACCGGGGGTCGCGGAGCCCGAGCTGCGCGCCGCGGTGGCCGAGCTGTTGGGGCGTGATGTCGTGCAGGTCGAGCGGGCGACCAAGGACGGTCGGCGCCGGTTCGATGTGCGTGCCGCCATGGTCTTGGCCGTTTGTCGTGCAGAGAACGACACGTGTGCGATACTGGAGATGGTCGTGCGGCACACGACGCCCGCTGTGCGACCAGACGACGTGCTGACCGCCCTCGGCGTGGTAGCCGGTCTGCGCCCGTCGGTGCCGCCCGAGCCAACGCGGCTGGAGCAGGGCCGACTGCGCGAGGATAGGACGCTGGCAGACCCGCTGGCGCCGGACCGCAACGACGCTGGCCGGCTGGCAGGTCGATCATCAGCGTGATGCAGGGCGTCGCAGGCTTTCCCGGCAGCACCCGAGCCGGACCGAGACATTGGCTTCTGCGCGGCCGCGACTGCACCAGGCAGCGCGCCCGGGAGCCCGAGAGGCTTCTTAACCCGTGCCCGACGATGATCTGACCACCCAGACCGAATCCGAATCCACCCGCCCCGCGCCGCGTCGGCGCAGGGCCGCCGGGCGGGCAGCAGGCCCGCCCCCCGAGCACCCGGACGGGTCCGCTCCCGACGGCGCCGTGGCAACCGCCGCCCCGAGCGTGACCAGCGACGCGGCCGACTCGTCGGCCCCCGTGTCCTCGTCGGCCCCCGTGTCCTCGTCCGGGGACGGCGGTGCCCCGGCGGGGGAGCCGCAGTCAGCCGACGCGCCGCCCACCACCCGACGGCGGTCGAGGACCAGCACCACGACGCGTACCAGGGCGACCAGGGCGACCAGGGCGAAGGCGAACGACGCGGGCGGTGCCGACACGGCCGATCCAGCCGCGGTGCAGGCAGCGGATGCGGCCGATCCGGCCGTTTCCGGCACCGTCCCGCCCGCCGTCGACAGCGCCACGCCGCCATCCGCCACGGTCACCGACGCCGGTGCGGCCGCGAGCGACGGCGCGGCCCAGGGGACCGAGCCCGCGGCGCCGGCCCGGCGTACCCGCGCAACGCGCAGCCGCCGCGCCGTCCGTGACGTCGCCGCGGCCGAGATCCCGGCTCCGGTCGAGCCTGTGACCACCGCCGACACCGCAGCGGCAGGGCCGTCCGGCGCCGCCGGCACCCCGCCCGCCTCGGCTGTTGCCCCGGTCACCGCCGCCGTTACCACCGAGTTCCCGTCCTCGTCCGCCGTCGGGGCGCCATCGGGTGACGCCGTGGCGGCCCCAATCGTCGAGGACGCGCCGAAGCCCAAGCGAACCCGTTCGCGCCGGGCCACTTCCGGCCCCGTCACGCCACCATCCGTGGCCCCTGCCGCCGAGCCGTCCGCCGCCGTGCCGTCCGCCGCCGTGCCGTCCGCGGTCGAGCCGACGGCCGCCTCCGCCGCGGCCGACGAGGTCAGCGGTGGCGACGCCACCACGACTCGCACTACGCGCACCCGGACCACGAGGCGTCGCGCGACATCCGCCAAGGTCGCGTCCGTCGAGGCCGCGTCCGTCGAGGTTCCCTCCGGCCCGGCGCCCGTAGCCGAGGCATCGGCCAGCGGGGCGCCCTCAGCCGAGGCTCCCGCCGGCACGGCCCGCGCGGCCGAAGGGTCGGCCAGCGAGGTTCCGTCGGCCTCCGTCGCTGAGCCATCGGCCGTCGCTGGGCCGCCCGCCGTTGCTGGGCCGCCCGCCGTTGCTGGGCCGCCCGCCGTCTCCGAGGCGTCGGCTGCGGCTGGTGCCCCGGTCGGCTCGGCTCCTGCTTCCGCACCCGCCGAGGGTGAGCAGGCACAGCCCGTACCGCCTGCCGCCGAGCCGGCCCCGGCCGGCACCCGCACCCGGACGAGGACCCGGCGTGCCACCGCTCCGACCTGGGCTGGCATCGGAGACGAACTGCCCGCCGAGCCCGTGCCCCGCCCGGCGGCCCGCCGCCCGGTGGCGATGGTGACCTTCCAGGCGCCGGAGCCGGCGGCCGCCGAGTCGCGCTGGCAGCGCGCCGACGATGCGGACGAGGCAGGATCGGCAGCCGTCCTCGAGGCCACCGACGCCGACGAGCCGCTCGGCGAGGGTGAGCCTTCCGTCGAGGCCACCGACACCGACATCGCCGCGGCCGAGGAACTCGTCGCCGTTGACGAGGACGGGGAGTTCGACGAGGACGACCAGGGCGGCGGGTCGGGTTCCACCCGTCGCCGCCGCCGTGGCCGCCGGGGCCGTGGTCGGGCCCGCGGAGACGAGGACGGTACCGACGCCGACGTCGAGGACGGCGCCGGCGAGACCGACGAGGGCCCGCGCGCTTCCGTGGCCGCGGACGCCACCGATCGTCCCGGGCGGGGCGGCGAGCTGGAGTCGGCCGCCGCGGCCGACGGCGGCGAGGCGGCGGACCGCACCGACGATGGTGATCGCGACGATGAGGACGAGGACGATCGCGCGGGCGGTTCGCGCCGGCGCCGCCGGCGGCGCCGGCGTGCCGGCGGCGACGAGCCGGCGGTGGCCGACGACCCGCCGAACACGGTCGTGCACGTGCGGGAGATCCGTCGGGACGAGGACCTGGTCCGCGGCCTGAGCGGCTCGACCCGGCTGGAGGCCAAGCGCCAGCGGCGGCGCGAGGGCCGGGACAGCGGCCGGCGCCGCCCGCCGATCGTCACCGAGGCCGAGTTCCTCGCCCGCCGCGAGGCGGTCGAGCGTCGCATGGTCGTGCGCCACGCGGGCGACCGCACCCAGATCGCCGTCCTGGAGGACGGCGTGCTCGTCGAGCACTTCGTCACCCGGGCGAGCTCCGCGTCGTACGCGGGCAACGTCTACCTCGGCCGGGTGCAGAACGTGCTGGCCAGCATGGAGGCGGCGTTCGTCGACATCGGCAAGGGCCGCAACGCCGTCCTGTACGCCGGCGAGGTCAACTACGACGCCTCCGGGCTCGACGGCCGTCCCCGCAAGATCGAACAGGTGCTCAAGTCGGGCCAGTCGGTCCTGGTCCAGGTCTCCAAGGATCCCATCGGTCACAAGGGCGCCCGGCTCACCAGCCAGATCAGCCTGCCGGGCCGGTACCTCGTGTATGTGCCGGACGGCCAGAACGCCGGCATCAGTCGCAAGCTGCCCGACACCGAGCGGGCGCGGCTCAAGAGCATCCTCAAGAAGATCACGCCTGAGGACGGCGGCGTCATCGTGCGCACCGCCGCCGAGGGCGCCAGCGAGGCCGAGCTCGAACGCGACGTCGAACGGCTCGCCGCGCAGTGGGAGGACATCCAGCGGCGGGCGAAGAAGGCGTCGGCGCCGTCCCTGCTCTACGGCGAGCCGGACCTCGTCGTGCGGGTGATCCGCGACATCTTCAACGAGGACTTCACCGAGCTGGTCGTCCAGGGCGCCGGTGAGGCCGCGACGATCGAGGAGTACATCGACGCCGTCGCCCCCGACCTGCGTCCGCGCATCCGTCGCTACACGGGGACCGGGGACGTCTTCGTCGACTACCGGGTGGACGAGCAGCTCGCCAAGGCGTTGGACCGCAAGGTCTGGCTGCCCTCCGGCGGGTCGCTGGTCATCGATCGCACCGAGGCGATGACGGTCATCGACGTCAACACCGGCAAGTTCACCGGCAAGGGCGGCAACCTCGAGGAGACCGTCACCAAGAACAACCTGGAGGCCGCCGAGGAGATCGTCCGCCAGCTGCGGCTGCGGGACATCGGCGGGATCATCGTCATCGACTTCATCGACATGGTTCTGGAGAGCAACCGGGAGCTGGTCCTGCGCCGGCTCACCGAGTGCCTCGGCCGTGACCGCACGCGGCATCAGGTCGCGGAGGTGACGAGCCTCGGCCTGGTCCAGATGACCCGCAAGCGGGTGGGTCAGGGCCTGCTCGAGGCGTACAGCGAGCCGTGCGTGCACTGCAACGGTCGCGGCGTGCTCATCCACCTCAACGGCAACGGCGCCCACGGCGGGCAGGCCCACCCGGGGGCCGGTTCGGCCGCTTCCGGTGGGTCCGGCGCCAGCCAGTCCGAACCGGCCGCGGTCGGTGCCGGGCCCGGCGGGTCAGGTCGGCGCTCGCGGGGCGCCGCTACCCGCGCCGCGGGCGGCCCCGCGCTCGTCGCGGCCGCCTCGTCCGGCGCTCCCGCCGGCTCGGCCGAGGCAGCCACCGAGGTGGCCGGCGGCACCGCACCGGCGGCCGACGTCGACCAGCCGGCCGCGGCGGAGAACGAAGCCACCGGCGTGACGGCAGGCAATGCCGGCGGCACCCCGGACTCGCCGTCGGCACCCACCACCACGGTGCTGGCCGCGGCCGAGCCGATCGTCGCGGTGAATGGCAACGGCCATGTCCCCGCAACGGCGGTTCCGGTGGCCGCCCCGATCGCGGCACCGACCGGCGGCGGGGACACGGCGCCGCCCGTCTATGCGAACTCCGACGACCCCGACAGCCTCGCCACCGCCGACGGCGGTGTGGCCGCTGGCAAGCCCGTCCGCAGCCGGCGACGCCGGGCGTCCCGTCCGGTCTCCAAGCCGGCGGAGTCACTGGAGTCCGTGCCGCCCTCGGCCGAATCCGCCGGCACCTGACCGACCGGCAGCCGCGCGCACGCCGCCGCTGCCGAGCGCAGGAGCCCCCAAGCCCGGCTGGTCGTCCTCCCCCTCGGATCCTTCCGGGCGGGGAGGGCCACCGCCCGGCGCCGGATGAGCGGCAGCCTCAGGCGGCGGTCGGACCGGCCGGGCTCTGGGCCGTGGCCGGTCCGGAGCGGACGAACCCGCGGCCGGGATTCTCCCGCATCAGCAGATCCAGGGTGGCCCGGGAGCGGGACAGCGCGACCTCGACCGCCTGATGGGCGCGCCCAGGGTCGCCCATCTGCAACGCATATGAAGCGATCGTCAGTGACTGGACGAGATCGTCCTGATCGGCGAGGTCCGGACTCATCCGCTGGCGCGCCGCGCCGTCCTGCCCCGCCTCCCCGCCCGCAGGCTGCGCCACCGGCGGCACGCCCCAGGCCGCCGGATCCCGGCGCCGCAGCGCGATCCATCCCGCCGCCAGCGCGGTCCCCAGCAGCCAGCAGGCACCCACCCGCGGCGGCACGCCGGCGAGGGCGGTGAGGACGAGGCCGACCACCACCAGCGCCGCCAGCGCTCCGGTCGCGGCCGGCACCGTGCCGGGAACCGAGCCGTGGCGGCGGGCCGCCTCGGCCGCCGGGCGGCAGGCTACGGCCAGCGCTATGGCGGTCCCGGCGCCCGCGGTCCAGACGAGCAGTTGCCAGACCATCCCCATCACCCCCGACGCGACATTGCCTCCGGCGTCGAAGCCTCACGATCCATCGTGGAACTGCGCCATGCGGACGATCCATGCTTCCCCTTCCCCGGCGTGCTCCACCATGGCCCGTCCGGGTCATCCGGGGATATGGTCCGTGCGCGCGGGGACAGGGTGGTGCGACCTCGGTGACCGGTCCGGGCGAGCCGCCCGGACCGCAGGCGGAAAAAGGCGACCTCGGCCTCCTCGCCGGCCGGCCTCCGCCCGGTGGGCACCGGTGGTGCGGCTCCCGACCGTCACCCACGCGGCGATGACCTGTAAGGTGGAGTCCGCGCGTTCATCCGGACTGGGCCCGGCCCACCGGAAGAGCCGCCGGACGGCTGCGGTGCGGCCGGTGGCGGCGGGGACGCACCCAAAGCTCCGCGGGGAACCTGGTTCCGTGCGGTCACAGCGGTACAACAACAGCAGGGAGATCTGGTGTACGCGGTCGTTGCCAGCGGCGGCAAGCAGCACAGGGTCGCCGTCGGCGATGTCGTCGACGTCGAACTCCTTTCCGGAGAGCCGGGCGCGGCCGTGAACCTTCCGGCGCTCCTGCTCGTCGACGGCGACTCGGTCACCCACGACGCCGACGCGCTCGCGTCCGTCGAGGTGACCGCCGAGGTGGTCGGCGTCGTCAAGGGTCCGAAGATCCGGATCCACAAGTTCAAGAACAAGACCGGCTACCACAAGCGTCAGGGCCACCGCCAGAAGCTGACGCGTCTCAAGGTGACCGGCATCGAGACCGGGAAGGCCTGAGCGAGATGGCGCATAAGAAGGGCGCGAGCTCCTCGCGCAACGGTCGGGACTCCAACGCTCAGCGGCTGGGCGTGAAGCGCTTCGGCGGCCAGTTCGTCAAGGCCGGCGAGATCATCGTTCGTCAGCGCGGCACCCACTTCCACCCGGGTGAGCTGGTCGGGCGCGGTAAGGACGACACGCTTTTCGCGTTGTCGGCCGGCCACGTGCAGTTCGGCCACCGTCGTGGTCGCCGCGTCGTGAACGTGGTCGAGCAGGTGGCGGCGCCCGCCGCCTGACTCGACCGGACGGCGATGCCGGTCGGGTGAGCCAGGCATGGCCCGCCCGTCCACGCGCTCGCCGTCCCCGATGCCAAGCACACAGCCGCGCGCATCATCCCGCTTCGGGTTTGGTGCGCGCGGTTTTGGCATGTGCCGCGGTGCGGAACGCTGGGATCCCTGAACGCGGGGATCCCCGGACGCGGGGATGCGCGGGGCGTCGCGAGACGGGCGCACGATGGGGCGAGGCGCCTGCGGCGGACGACGGTCCGAAGACCGCACGACACAGAGCAGGGGAGAGGAAGCAGCGATGCCGACCTTCGTCGACCGGGTGGTGTTGCACGCGGCGGCTGGGGACGGCGGCCACGGCTGCGCCTCCATCCACCGGGAGAAGTTCAAGCCGCTGGGCGGTCCCGACGGCGGCGACGGCGGCCGCGGAGGCGACGTCCGCCTCGTCGTGGATCCGAGCGTGACCACTCTGCTCGACTTCCACTTCCATCCGCACCAGCGGGCCTCGCGGGGTCGCCCCGGCCAGGGATCGAACCGTCACGGCGCGGACGGGGAGGACCTCATCCTGCCCGTGCCCGACGGCACGGTCGTCCTCACCGACGACGGTGAGCAGCTCATCGACCTGGTCGGGGCGGGCAGCGCGTTCGTGCTCGCCCGGGGCGGCCGTGGTGGCCGGGGGAACGCGGCGCTGGCCTCCGCCCGCCGCAAGGCACCCGGATTCGCCGAGCTCGGTGAGCCCGGCGAGTCGCTCGACGCCGTCCTGGAGCTCAAGACGGTGGCCGACGTCGCGCTCGTCGGATTCCCCAGCGCGGGGAAGTCGTCCCTGGTGTCCGTGCTGAGCGCCGCCAAGCCCAAGATCGCCGACTATCCGTTCACCACCCTCGTGCCCAACCTCGGGGTGGCGCGGGCAGGGGATCACCCGCCGTACACGGTGGCGGATGTCCCGGGCCTCATCCCGGGCGCCAGCGAGGGGCGCGGTCTGGGCCTGGAGTTCCTCCGGCACATCGAGCGCTGCTCGCTGATCGTGCACGTGCTGGACTGCGCCACGCTCGAACCGGGACGCGACCCGCTGACCGATCTCGACGTCATCGAGGCCGAGCTCGCGGCGTATTCGGCCGACCTGTCCGACCGTCCCCGGCTCGTCGTCCTCAACAAGATCGACGTGCCCGACGCCGCCGACCTCGCCGAACTGGTCACCGCCGATCTGCGGGCCCGCGGGCTCGACGTGTTCGCGGTCAGTAGCGCCACCCGCCAGGGGGTGCATGCGCTGTCACTGGCGTTGGCGGAGCGGGTCGCGGCGCTGCGGGCGGCGGCGCCGAGCCGGTCCGCGACCCGCATCGTCCTGCGTCCCCGGGCGGTGAACGAACCGGACTTCACCGTGACGTCCCTCGGTGAGGGCTTCCTCATCTCCGGGGCGAAGCCGCAGCGTTGGGTGCGCCAGACCGACTTCACCAACGATGAGGCCATCGGGTTCCTCGCCGACCGTCTCGCTCGGCTCGGAGTGGAGAAGGAACTCGCCCGGCTCGGCGCGACCGCGGGCGTCGAGGTCACGATCGGCGACGTCACCTTCGACTGGGAGCCGACCCTGAGCGGTGGTGGGCTGGGAGCCGGCGGCGACGTCACCGAGGACCGTCTCGGCGCCGACGAGCCGGGTGCCGGCGCCCGTGGCGCCACGGCGGGGGAGCGGCACCCGGACGTCACGACCGCGCCGCCGCGTCCCGCGGACCGTGCGGCGGGCCCGGCGCCCGCCTCCCTCGGCCCCCGCGGCAGCGACGACCGGCTGAGCGGCTCGGTCCGGCTCACCCGGGCCGAGCGGATGGCCCGGTCGCGGCGTGCCCGCCTGCTCGACGAGGACACCGCGGCCGCCGACGCCCGGACCGGCGGCGCCGCCGACGCGGACGCATAGGAGCGCAGATGCGGGCGTTCGTGGCCGATGCGCAGCGTGTCGTCGTCAAGGTCGGGTCGTCCTCGCTGACGACGGCGGCGGGCGGGCTCGACGTCGCCCGCCTGGAGAGCCTCGTGTCCGCGCTGCTGCCCAGGGCCGGGCAGCTCGTGCTCGTCTCCTCCGGGGCGATCGCAGCCGGTCTCGCCCCACTCGGGCTGGCCCGCCGGCCGCGTGACCTCGCCACCCAGCAGGCCGCGGCCAGCGTGGGGCAGAGCTCCCTGGTCCACAGCTACGCCGCGGCCTTCGGCCGGGCGGGCTACCGCGTCGGCCAGGTGCTGCTGACCGCCACCGACGTCATCCGCCGCACCCACTACCGCAACGCGCGTACCGCGCTCGACCGGCTCCTTGAACTCGGCGTCGTTCCGATCGTCAACGAGAACGACGCGGTGGCAACCCAGGAGATCCGCTTCGGCGACAACGACCGCCTCGCCGCGATCGTCGCCCACCTGGTGTCCGCCGACCTGCTGGTGCTGCTGTCGGACGTGGACGGTCTCTACGACGCCAACCCCCGCCACGGGCCGGCGAACCTGCTGCGCGAGGTGCGCTCGGACGCGGACCTCGCCGGGCTCACCGCCCACGGGACGGGAACCGCCGGCGTCGGCGTCGGCGGCATGGCAACCAAGATCGAGGCCGCCCGCATGGCCGCGTCCGGCGGGGTCACCGCGATCATCACCTCGGCGGCGAACGCCGCGTCGGTGCTACGCGGCGAGGAGGTCGGGACGGTGTTCCATCCCACCGGCCCGCGCCGGGCCTCTCGGCTGCTGTGGCTGGCGCACGCCACTGCGCCGGAGGGGCTGCTGCGCCTGGACGACGGTGCCGTCGCGGCCGTCGTGCGGCGGCGGGCGTCGTTGCTGCCCGCCGGGGTCACCGGCGTCGAGGGCGACTTCGCCGCGGGCGACCCCGTGGATCTCGTCGATCCCGACGGCCGCCCGGTGGCCAGGGGGCTGGTGGCGTTCGACGCGGCAGAGCTGCCGGCGATGCTGGGACGGTCCACCGCCGAGCTTGCCGCCGAACTCGGTCCCTCCTACGAACGGGAGATCGTGCACCGGGACGACCTCGTCCTGCTGCTGCCGACCCGCTGATCCTCGCGCCTCGCCGCCGGGGCGATCAGGGTGTGGTCTCGACGCGGCTGCCGTTCGTGCCCTTGATGACCCGGATCTGATTCGGGATGCGCTGGCGCAGATCGGCGACGTGGCTGACGACACCGACGAGCCGCCCGCCGGAACGCAGTTCGTCGAGGACGGCCATCACCTCGTCCAGGCTGTCGGGATCCAGGGTCCCGAAGCCCTCGTCGATGAACAGCGCATCCATGCGCCGCCCGCCCGCCTCGGCGGTCACGACGTCGGCGAGCCCCAGGGCCAGCGACAGCGCGGCCTGGAAGGTCTCGCCGCCGGACAACGTCCTGGTGTTGCGTCGACGGCCCGTCCACGCGTCCTCGACGAGCAGGCCCAGCCCCGCGCGCCGCCGTCGGTCGCGCCGCTCCTCGGTGTCGTGGACGAGGGTGAACCGCCCGGCGCTCATCGCGGCGAACCGCCGGCTTGCCGCGATCGCCACCTCCTCCAGCCGGGCGGCGAGCACGAAGCTGGACAGCGGCATTCCCTCGGTGTTGCCGCCGCGGCCCGCGGCGAGCTCGGCCAGCTGATGCAGCTCGTCCGCCGCGGCGCGCAGGGGGCCCAGCTCGGTGAGGTCCGCGGTGAAGGTGGTGTGGAGGGCGGCGAGCTCGCTGGCCCGCCCGCTCGCCCGCGCCAGTGCGGCGACGGCCGACTCGTGCGCCTGCCGAGCCGCCTCGGCGGCCGCCTCATGCTCGGCAAGGTGCACCGCGGTGTCGGGGTCGACGGCGAGATCGTCGCTGGCCAGCGCCCCGGCGATCGCGGCGCTCTCCTCCCGGTACGCCTGGACCTCCTGCTCGGCGGCCCGAAGCCAGTCCCCTTCGCGGACGGCGGCGGCAGCGTCGTCCAGATCGGTGAAGCCCGCCTGGCGGACGAGATCGAGCGCGGTGAGGCCGGCCCGGACGTGTTCCGCGCGGGCCCGCTCGGCGGCCAGCTCCGCGTCGTACGTGGCCTCCTGGTCGGCGGCGAGCGCCGTCACCGCGTCCAGCCGGGCCGCCAGCGCCTCGGTCTCGCGCAGGTCGGCGGGTACCGCCGCGAGCCTCGTCGCGGCGAGCTGGCGCATCTGCGTCGCGCGCAGCCGGCCCGCCTGCTCGCTGGACCGCGACGCCGCCAGACGGGCGGCGGCGTTCTTCTCCTCCTCGTACACGGCGAGCAGGGCGGCTTCGGCGGGGGCCAGGTCCGCGGCGGCTCGGGCGCGGACCGTCACCAGGTCGTCCACGCCGGCGGCGAGCTTCTCGAGCCGGAGCGCCGACGCGGGCGCCCGGTCGTCGAGCAGCCGCACGAGATCGAAGCGCCGCACCTGCGCCAGCGCGTCCTCGGCCTCGTCGTCCGGTGCCCCTGACTCGTTTGTGGCCGGGAGGTCGGGCGTGTCGTCGGTGCTCGGGCCCGGCGCGGCGGGCAGGTCCGACAGGCCGGTCGGCTCGCGGGCCAGCTCGGCATGAAGCGTCCGGACCTGCGTCTCCAACCGGTCGACGGCGCGCAGGGCCACCGCCGCCTCGGCCGCGAGCCGATCCGCCTCCTGCTCGGCGGCGGTCTCCTCCTCCTTGCTCACGTGGTCGGCACGGACCTCCGCCGGGTCGGGGTGCTCGAACGCGCCGCACACCGGACAGGGCGTGCCGTCGACGAGCGCCGCGGCGAGTTCCGCGGTGATCGCGTCGAAGCGCTGCCGGCGCACGTCCCCGGCGTGGGAGCGGGCGGTCGCGGCGCGGTCGCGGGCGACGTCGGCGTCCCGGCGGGCCCGGTGCTGGTCCGCGACCGCGCCGGCCAGTTCCCGGGTCCACCGGGCCCGTTCGGTCAGGGCGGGCAGGGCGGCGCCGGCGCGGCGCGCGGTGGCCACCCGGGACTCGGCCGCTGCCCGGACCGCCGGCAGCTCGGTGGAGAGCCGGCGAGCGAGCGCCTCGGCTTCGCGCCGATGCTCCTCGGCCTCGCGCTCGGCCTCCTGCGCGGTCCGGTCATCCTGTTCGGCCTCCGCCCGGGTCCGCGCCAGTCCCTCCAGCCGGCCGACCTCGACGTGGGCGAGCCGGACGAGTCCGGCGAGCTCCTCGACGTCGGTGGGTCCGCCAGGGCCGTCGTCCTGGTCGGTTCCACCGCGGCCCGTGGCGCTGGCGGCAGCCCGGTCGCCGTCCGGGGTTCGCGGCGAGGTCTCGGCGGCCGGGCGCGCGGGCTGGTCGGCGGGGAGCAGGCCCGCGGGGTGAGCGGCCAGGCGCTGCCACGCGGCCTGTGCCGCCGCGCGGGTCTGCTGGGCGGCCGCGGTGCGCCGGCGCAGCTCGGCCAGCGCGGGGGTGACGACCGCGGCCCGTCGAGCCGCATCGGCGTCGGCGGCGAGCCGATCGACCGCGGCGCGGCGGTCGTCCAGCTCGCCGCGCCGCGCCGTGAGCGTCCGGCGCCGGTCGATGCGGCGGACGAGGTCGCGGGCGTCGGCGAGCGCGTCGTCGGCGGCGGTGCGGGCGCGGCCGGCCGCCTGGTGCGCAGCCTCGGCCTGGGCCGCCGCCGCGTCCGCCTGGCGGGCCAGATCGGTGGCCCAGCCGGGATCGTCCGTCGGGTCCGCGGGCTCGGTCACCCCGGCGACCTGGGCGATCCGCGCGGCCACCCGGCCGAGCTCGGCCGTGGCGACCGCCAGCCCGTCGCGGCCGCTCTTGGCCCGGTCGCGCAGCCACTGCTCGGTGAACTCGAAGCGGCTGACGTGGAACAGCGTCTTGAGCAGCTTTTCCCGGTCGTCGTGCTCGGCCTGGAGAAAGTCGGCGAAACGTCCCTGCGGCAGCATGATGACCTGGAAGAACTGGTCGTGGGTCAGGCCGAGCAGCAGGCCGATCTCATGCCCGACGTCCTGCGGCCGGGTGGCGATGGTGTCCCAGCCGTCGGCGGTGTAGCGGTCCAACCGGGCGGTAGGGTGGGCCCGGGTGGTGCCGCCGCCGCGCTTCGGCCGGTCCCAGGCGGGGCTGCGGGTGATCCGGAAGCGTCCCGCCGAGACCGAGAACTCCAGGCTCACCTCCGGTCGAACCGAGGCGGCGGCGTGGTGGGAACGCAGGTCCGGACCACCGGCGATCTTTCCACGCATGCCGGGTACCTCGCCGAACAGGGCGAACCCGATCGCGTCGAGCAGCGTCGTCTTGCCGCCGCCGGTCTCGCCGCAGAGCAGCAGCAGGCCGCCGCCGCTCACCCGGTCGACGTCGATGTCGACCTGGCCGGGAAAAGCCCCGAACGCCTCCAGGTGCAGCCGGTGGGGCCGCATCAGGCCGCCTCCTCGGCGATCCGGGCCGCGTCGAGCGCCTCGCTGAGCAGCGTCCGTTCCCGCGGCGACGGATCGCTGCGCACGTGGGCCACGAACGCTTTGGCGATCTCCAGGTCGGTCCGGCCGCGGGTCCGTTCGCCGAAACTGCGGTCGTCGGCCGCGCCGGCGGGTGGTTCGTGGGCGAGGCGCAGGGCGAAGGGGAAGCGGCGTTGCAGCGTCGCCATCGCGTCGTCCGGCCGGACCGGATCGGTCAGCACCGCCGAGACGAAGTCCCCTTCGTGGGCGGCGAACGTCGCCGCGGTCAGCAGTTCGCGCAGGGTGCCGCGCAGCACCGCCATCCGCCGCCCGGTGGGCACCTCCACGCCGCGGACCGCCCGTACCCCGTCACGGCCGATGTCCACCAGCAGACAGGCCTTCCGGTCGGCGGCCTCGGAGAAGGAGAAGGCCATCGGCGAGCCGCTGTAGCGCACGGCGGGCGTGATCGCCTGGGGGCGGTGCAGATGACCGAGCGCGGTGTACGTGATGCCGTCGAACAGGCTCGACGGCACGTTGCCCACCCCGCCGACGGAGATGTCGCGTTCGCTGTCGCTGCCCGCGCCACCGGTGACCCAGGCATGCGCGACGACGACGCTGCGGGCGCCCGGGTGGCCGTCGAGGTCGGCCCGCACGGCGCGCATCGCGCGGCGCATCGTCGCGGCCTGGGAGAACGTCGCCGAGGCGGCCCCACCGGTCGGGTCCGTGCCGGTCGGGTCCGTGCCGGTAGGGTCCGTGCCGGTCGGGGACGCGGCCGCCGCCGCGGGCAGCAGTGCGTTCGCGGTCGCCGGCTCCAGATAGGGGATCGCGTAGATCCGCACGGGGCCGTCGGCGTCCTCGACGACGACGGGGACGCCCACCGTGGCCGGGTCCGTCCTGATTCGGATCCGCGGGTCGATCAGGCCCGACTTGTCACCCAGGCGGCGGGCGGCGTCGTGGTTGCCGCTGATCACCACGACCCGGGTGCCCGCGTCCCGCAGCCGCGACAGCGCCTCGTCGAAGAGCTCCAGCGCGCGCACCGGCGGGATCGCCCGGTCGTGCACGTCGCCGCCGACGAGGACCACGTCGACGGACTCCGCCCGGACGACCTCGACGAGATGGTCGATGAAGGCGGCCTGGGCCGGCAGCAGGTCATGGCCGTGCAGGCCACGGCCGAGATGCCAGTCGGAGGTGTGCAGGGCGAGCATGCGAGCACGGTAGGCAGGAGCCCGCGCCCGATCATCACGGGGGTCCGCCGTGGTCGTGACACATGCCGTTGCGCAGCCAGAACGCCCGAATCGTCACCCGGTCCACGCGGACAGGCGCGGGTGCCGCCCGGCGCCGGTAGCCTCAGGAGGGTGGGTTGCGCCGCGGCGCCCGCACTTACGGAGGATCCCGAGATGATCACCTCTGCGGAGGCTGTCCGAGACGTAGCAGTGCGCGCGAAGGCGGCGGCGGCCCTGCTGGCACCGGTCAGCCGCGGCGAGAAGGATCGGGTGCTGCTCGCGATGGCCGAGGCGCTCATCGCCCGGTCCGCGGAGATCCTCGCGGCCAACGCCGAGGATGTCGCGGCCGCGCGGGCGGCGGGAACGCCCGGTGCCATGGTCGACCGGCTCACCCTCACCCCGGCCCGACTGGGGGGCATGGCCGACGGGCTGCGGCAGGTCGCCGCGCTGGACGACCCGGTCGGCGAGGTCGTGCGCGGGCGGGTGCTGCCCAACGGCATGGAGCTGCGTCAGGTCCGCGTCCCGCTCGGCGTCGTGGGGATCATCTACGAGGCGCGGCCGAACGTCACCGTGGACGCCGCGGGGCTGTGCCTCAAGAGCGGCAACGCGGTGCTGCTGCGCGGCAGCGCCTCCGCGGTGCGGTCCAACACCGCCCTGGTGGCGGTCCTGCGCGACGTCGCCGCGGCGAACGGTCTGCCGGCCGACGCGGTCCAGCTCGTCCCCGGCCTCGATCACGACTCCGTCAAGCATCTGATGCGGCTGCGGGGTCTCGTCGACGTGCTCATCCCCCGTGGCGGGGCCGGGCTCATCCGGGCGGTGGTGGAGGAGTCGACCGTGCCGGTCATCGAGACCGGGGTCGGCAACTGCCACGTCTACGTCGACGTCGACGCCGATCTCGACCAGGCGCTCGCGATCACCGTCAACGCCAAGACGCACCGGGTCTCGGTCTGCAACTCGGCGGAGACGCTGCTGGTGCACCGCGCCGTGGCGCAGCGGTTCCTGCCGAAGGTCCTGGCCGCGCTGCACGACGCGGGCGTGGCCGTGCACGGCGACGAGGCCGTGTGCGCGGTGGACCCGCGTGCCGTGCCCGCCACCGACGACGACTGGGCGGCCGAGTACCTGTCGTTGGACATGGCCGTCCGCGTCGTCGACTCGCTCGACGACGCGGTGGCGCACATCCGTCGCTGGGGCAGTGGACACACCGAGGCGATCGTCACCCGTTCGCTGAGCGCGTCCCGACGCTTCATCATGAGCTGCGACAGCGCGGCGGTGATGGTGAACGCCTCGACCCGGTTCACCGACGGTGAGCGGTTCGGGATGGGCGCCGAGATCGGCATCTCCACCCAGAAGCTGCACGCGCGGGGGCCGATGGGCCTGCCCGAACTGACCTCGACGACGTGGGTCGGCGTCGGCGACGGTCATCTCGTGAGCTGACCGATCCCGGCGTTGGCCGGCGCTGCGGTCCCGGTGCTGCGGGGTCCCGATGCGTACCGAGGCGTTCACCCGCCCAGGGCCGGACCAAAGCCGCGGGCGGGGCGTAGTCGCCCGTCTGCGGCTTCATCCTGGCACTATGGACGTGGCGATGCTTGACACGGGGACGGAAGGTGGCCATGTCGCTTCAGGAACACGCTTTCGCCGACGTCGCGGATGTGCGGGAACGCCTCCGCGCGACCGGATACCTCGCGGACGAGGCGATCGCCACCACGGTCTTCCTTGCCGACCGGCTGCGTAAGCCGCTGCTCGTGGAAGGGCCGGCGGGTGTCGGGAAGACCGAGCTCGCCAAGGCCCTGGCCACCTCGGTCGGCGCCGAGCTGATCCGCCTGCAGTGCTACGAGGGTCTCGACGAGGCCCGCGCGCTGTACGAGTGGAACTACAAGAAGCAGCTGCTGCGCATCCAGTCCGGTTCCGGCGACGGCGGCGCGGAGGGCTGGCAGCAGGCCCACGACGACATCTTCAGCGAGGAGTTCCTGCTTTCCCGGCCGTTGTTGACGGCGATCCGTCGCGAGGAGCCGACGGTGCTGCTCATCGACGAGACCGACAAGGCCGACGTCGAGGTGGAGGGCCTGCTGCTGGAGGTGCTGTCGGACTTCCAGGTGACGATTCCCGAGCTTGGGACGATCACCGCGACCCGCCGCCCGTTCGTCATCCTCACCTCGAACGCGACCCGGGAGCTGTCCGAGGCACTCAAGCGGCGCTGCCTTTACCTCAACCTGGACTATCCCTCCGCGGAGCGGGAGAAGGAGATCGTGCTCTCCCGGGTTCCGGACCTGCCGGAGAAGCACGCCGAGTCGTTGGTTCGGATCGTGCGTGCGCTGCGCGCGATGGAGCTGAAGAAGGCGCCGTCCATCGCCGAGACCATCGACTGGGCGCAGACGGTACTTGCGCTCGGGTTCGACACCTTCGACGAGGCGGCCGTCGCCTCCACCCTCGGCGTGGTGCTCAAGCACGCCAGCGACCAGGCCCGTGCCATCGGCCACCTCAAGCTCACCGCGAACTGACCCGACCACTGCGACCCGATTACCGCGGCGGCCCTCACACGGCCGCACGTCCACAAGGGGGCGCCGGCATGAACCTGCTGGACCGCACCGTCGAGTTCACCGCCGCCCTGCGCCGGGCCGGCGTCCCGGTCAGCAGCGCCGAGACGGTGGACGCAGCCCGCGCCATCGGGGCCCTGGGCTGGGCCAACCGGGACGCCGTGCGGGCGTCGTTCGCCGCGACCCTGTGCAAACGGCCGGTGTACCGGCCCGCCTTCGACACGCTGTTCGACCTGTACTTCCCGCCGCGCATCGGCGACGGTGTCTCGCTGGACGACCTCGCCGACGACCCGTCGGCCACCGGAGACGGCGCGTCCGCCGACGGCGAGCCCGATCCCGGCGACCTGACGCCGGAGGAGCTGGAGGCGCTGCGGCAGGCGCTGCGCGACCAGCTGCTCGACGCGCTGCGCGACGGCGACGACGAGGCGCTGCGCCAGCTCGCCCGGCAGGCGGTGAGCGCGTTCGGTTCGGCGCGGGGCAGCGCCGGCCGTTCCTGGTTCCTGTACCGGGTGCTGCGCGCGATGTCCGCGGAGACGCTCATCTCCGACCTGCTCTCGGCGCTGCTGGGCGACTCCGAGCGCGGCGGCCTCGCCGAGCGGGCCGCCCGGCAGACGATCACCGACCGGATCCGTGAGTTCGAGGAGCTGGTGGGCGCGGAGGTGCGGCGCCGGATGGCCGAGGAACGCGGCATCGAGGCGGTCGAGCGCAGCGCGGTCAAGCCGCTCAGCGACCAGGTCGAGTTCCTGCGCGCCTCCCAGCGCGACCTCGTCGAGCTGCGCCGGCAGGTCTACCCGCTCGCCCGCCGGCTCGCGACCCGGCTGACCGCGCGGCGCCGCCTCGGCCGCACCGGCCGGCTGGACTTCCGGCGCACGGTTCGCGCGTCGCTGGCGACCGGCGGCGTGCCGGTGGACACCAAGCACCGCCCGCACAAGCCGCACAAGCCCGAGCTGGTCGTGCTGTGCGACGTCTCCGGCTCGGTGTCGTCGTTCGCGCACTTCACCCTGATGCTGACCCACGCGCTGCGCGAGCAGTTCGCGAAGGTCCGCGCATTCGCCTTCATCGACACCACCGACGAGGTGACCCGCTATCTGCGCGGCCTCGATCTCGGCGACATGATGGCGCGGATCTCCGGCGAGGCCGACCTGGTCTGGTTCGACGGGCACAGCGACTACGGCCACGCCATCGAGGTCTTCGCCGAGAAGTACCCGGAGGCGGTGGGGCCGAAGACGTCGCTGCTCATCCTCGGCGACGCGCGTAACAACTACCGGCCGACGTCGGCGGCGGTGTTCCGGCGGCTGTGCGCGCAGGCCCGGCACTCCTACTGGCTCAATCCGGAGCCGCGCAGCTACTGGGGTTCCGGCGACTCGGCCACCGACGTCTACGCCGAGCTGGTCGACGAGATGGTGGAATGCCGCAACATCGACCAGCTCCAGGTCTTCATCGAGCGCCTGCTGCCCTCCTGACCCGCCGCTCCCCGCATCTCCAGAGGGATAAAACGGATACAAAAGTCTCTGGAAGGGCAAGGAAGTCACACGGTCGGTCAGCCGCGGGCGAGGGCGGCGTCCACGATCGCCTGGGCCTGTGTGATCACCTCGTCGAGGTGCTCCGGACCGCGGAAGCTCTCCGCGTAGATCTTGTAGACGTCCTCGGTGCCGGACGGGCGGGCCGCGAACCAGGCGTCGGCGGTGACGACCTTCACCCCGCCGATCGCGGCGCCGTTGCCGGGCGCCTGCGACAGCGCGGCGGTCACCGGTGAGCCGGCCAGCGTCGTCGCGCTCAGGCTCGCCGGGGTGAGGGCCGCCAGGATCTTCTTCTGCGCCGTCGTGGCGGGGGCGTCGACCCGCCGGTACGCCGGGGCGCCGTGCAGCTCGGTCAGCTCCCGGTACAGCGCCCCGGGATCGCGGCCGGTGACCGCCGTCATCTCCGCGGCGAGCAGGCAGGCGATGAGGCCGTCCTTGTCCGTCGTCCACACCCCGCCGCCGCGGCGCAGGAACGACGCGCCCGCGCTCTCCTCCCCGCCGAAGCCGAGGGTGCCGTCGGTGAGCCCGCCGACGAACCACTTGAAGCCGACCGGCACCTCGACGACAGCGCGGCCGATGCCCGCGCCGACCCGGTCGATCATGCTGGAGCTCACCAGGGTCTTGCCGATCGCCGTGCCCGCGGGCCAGTCGGCGCGATGGACGAACAGGTAGGCGATCGCCGCGGACAGGTAGTGGTTCGGGTTCAGCAGCCCGGCGCCGGGGGTGACGATGCCGTGCCGGTCGGCGTCGGCGTCGTTGGCCAACGCCACGTCGAAGGAACCGGCGAGGCGCAGCAGGGAGGCCATCGCGTGGGGCGACGACGGATCCATCCGGATCTTGCCGTCCCAGTCCGTCGTCATGAACGAGAAGGTCGGGTCGACGGTGGTGTTGACCACGTCCAGGTCGAGCTTGTAGCGCTCGGCGAGCGCCTGCCAGTAGACCAGGCTCGCGCCGCCGAGCGGATCGACGCCGATGCGGACGCCGGCGGCGCGGATCGCGTCGAGGTCGACGACGTCACCCAGGTCGGCGACGTAGGCGCCGACGTAGTCGTGCACCACCGCGGCGGCCCGCGCCTGCGCGTAGGGCACCCGGGCGACACCGGTGAGACCGGCCTCGAGCAGGGCGTTCGCCCGGTCCTGGATGACCTTGGTGGCGGCGGTGTCGGCCGGGCCGCCATGGGCCGGGTTGTACTTGAAGCCGCCGTCGGCCGGCGGGTTGTGCGACGGCGTCACCACGATCCCGTCGGCGAGCCCGCGCGCGGCGGCGGCGGCCGCAGGGGTGGCACCACGGTCGCGGTTGTGCCCCAGGATGGCGTGCGAGATCACCGGGGTCGGCGTCGCCTCGCCGTCCGGGGCGATGCGCACCGGCACGCCGTTCGCGACGAGCACCTCCAGGGCGCTGGCCAGCGCCGGGGCGGACAGGGCGTGGGTGTCGATCCCGAGGAACAGCGGGCCGTCGACGCCCGCCGCCGCCCGGTAGTCGCAGATCGCCTGCGTGGTGGCCAGGATGTGGTCGGCGTTGAAGGAGCCGCGCAGCGCCGATCCGCGGTGCCCGGAGGTTCCGAACGACACCCGCTGGGCGGGGTCCGCGGGATCGGGGCGGACATCGTGGTACGCCGCGAGCAGGGCGTCGACGTCGATGAGGTCCTCGGGGGCGGCGGGCTGCCCCGCGCGCGGGCTGGTCGGCATGGGCGGCGCCTCCTCGCGGTGGGACGGGGGTGGCCGGTGGCCTGCCGTCAGCCTAGCCGGGTCGTCCCCCGCGGGGCTGGTTCGTCCCGGGCCGCCAGCCCCGGCGGGGGTGGCCGGGACCCGGACCGCCAGGCGGGACTGGCCGGGTGACGTGCGGTGTGGGGGTCGGGGGCCGCTGGTGGGGAGGCGGGGTCGCTGGTGGGGAGGCGGGGTCGCTGGTGGGAGGCTTTGTGGGACATCTCCCGTCCCGCCGCGCGCTGCGCGCGCGTGCCGGTCTTGCGGAGTTACTGTCCGATCGTGCGTCTCGGCGTGATGGGTGGGACCTTCGATCCCGTCCACAACGGGCACCTCGTGGCCGCCAGCGAGGTGGCCGCCCTGTTCGACCTCGACGAGGTCGTGTTCGTGCCGAGCGGGCAGCCGTGGCAGAAGGTCCACCGCGTGGTCTCGGACCCGGAGGACCGCTACCTGATGACCTTCCTCGCCACCGCGGAGAACCCGCAGTTCACCGTCAGCCGGGTCGAGATCGACCGGGGCGGGGCGACCTACACCATCGACACCCTGCGCGACCTGCGCGGAGCCCGGCCGGACGACGAGCTGTTCTTCATCACCGGCGCCGACGCGCTCGCCCAGATCTTCACCTGGCGTGACCATCGCGAGCTGTTCGAGCTGGCGCATTTCGTCGGGGTCAGCCGCCCCGGCTACCAGCTCGCCCTGGACGCCGCGCTGCCGGCGAACTCGGTGAGCCTGCTGGAAGTGCCGGCCCTGGCGATCTCGTCCTCCGACATCCGCCAGCGGGTCGGGCGCGGTGCCCCGATCTGGTACCTCACGCCGGACGGTGTGGTGCGCTACATCGCCAAGAGGCACCTCTACCAGCCACCGACCCTGACCGGTACCTGCCACCGACCCTGACCGGTACCTGCCACCGACCCTGGCCGGCACCGACCACCTGGCCCGATCGGGCGGCCCGCCCGTCGCATGTCGTTCGCTGGGCCGGTGCCCCTACCGTCCCGAACCGGGGCCGGTGCGGCGATATCACGGCTTTCGGGCCGTCGCCGGCCTGATGGGTGCCCTGCCCGGGCGGGGATGTGTCACGCTGGACTTAGCCGCCCGACCACGGGCGGTGCGCGGGGCGGCCGGTGGCGGCCGGCCCGCGGACGTCGCCACCCTGGAGACCCTGAGCGTGACCGCTTCCCCGCGAGCCGTCGAACTCGCCCTCGCCGCCGCGCAGGCGGCGGCCGACAAACTCGGCCACGACCTGCACATCCTCGACGTGAGCGAGCGACTGGCCATCACCGACTGCTTCGTGCTCGCCTCCGCGGGCAACGAGAGGCAGGTCAAGGGCATCGTCGACGAGATCGAGGAGAAGCTGCGCCAGCTCGGGGTCAAGCCCGTCCGGCGTGAGGGAGAGCGGGAGGGCCACTGGGTCCTGCTCGACTTCGTCGACGTGGTCGTGCACGTCCAGCGGGACGAGGAACGCGTCTTCTACGCCCTGGAACGGCTGTGGAAGGACTGCCCGGTGATCCCGTTCACCGACGCGGCGGTCGGGGCCGCGGCCGGTGCCGCAATCTCGGTGCCCGGGGTGCCCTCATCGGCCGGCCCGCTCGGTGGCGGTTCGGCGAACACCCTGTGAGGCTGCTGCTCTGGCGGCACGGCCGGACCACCTGGAACGACGTCGGTCGTTTCCAGGGGCACGCGGACCCGCCCCTCGACGCCACCGGCCGGGCCCAGGTTGCCGCGGTAGCCCCGATCATCCGGGCGATGCGTCCGGACCTGGTCGTCTCGTCCGATCTGCAACGTTGCCGGGACACCGCGGCCGGGCTCGACCTGCCATTCCGCTCCGACGCCCGGTTGCGCGAGATCGATCTCGGGCTGTGGTCCGGACTGACCGGCGCCGAGGCGGCCGTCAAGTTCCCGGAGGAGGACCGCGCCTGGCGCCGCGGCGAGGACGTGCGCCGCGGCGGCGGGGAGACCTACCGTGAGGTCGCCCGGCGCGCCGGAGAGGTCTTCGACGAGGTCCGCGCCGAGGGGCTGGCGTCCGAGCCGGACGGGCTCGTCGTGTTCGTGCTGCACGGCGGCACCGCCCGCTCGCTGATCGGCCACGTCCTCGGCCTGCCGCCGGAGCTGTGGTGGCACTTCGGCCCGCTGGCGAACTGCCGGTGGTCGATCATCCGTCTCGTCGAGGGCGGGTACCGGCTCGCCGAGCACAACGCGGGTCCGCTGCTGACTGGTAAGGTCGGCATCGCCGGATCGGGTCTGTCCGAGTCCCTCCTGCCGAGCCAGGGGGCCTCGACGGAGTCCGACACGGAGCCTGTACACTTGCCGAAGTAGCCCACCAGGCGCGGCGGTATCGGTGCCAGGGGGGCAACACACCGAGGTTCGCTCGGTCTGATATAAATGAACAGCAGTTGGGGCTGTGGCGCAGTCTGGTAGCGCATCACACTGGCAGTGTGAGGGTCAGGGGTTCGAATCCCCTCAGCTCCACGAGACTTTGGGCGTCTTGTTTTCTCCCTTTTGGGGGAGAAACAGGGCGTCTCTTTATTTTGCCGGGGGGGCCGAGCCCCCCGAACCCCCCCACGAACTTGCCCGTGGTTGGGGGGGTGGGGGTGGGGGGTGGGTTTGGGGCTGGGGGGCACCCAACCCGGATCAGGCGCGGGACTGCGGCCCCGTGCGCGTTCCCACCTTGACGCGGTGATCGTCCGCCACAGCCACCCATCCCAGCGAGGGGGCACCTTCCTCGCGTTGGTGGGATGGGCGCGGGGGGCCGGTCTGAGCGTGGCGTCGCCGTATCCTGAGGGTGACTTTCGCGCGTGGGGCGAGAAGAGGGCGCGATGGTCGACGAGTCGGCACCGGGAACCTCTCTCCAGAACCTGCGCCACCGACGTGGACTGACCCAGGAAGCACTTGCGGACGCGGCCGGACTCAGTGTTTCCACGATTCGTAAGATCGAACAGGGTGGAAGTGCCCGGATCGAAACGCTTCATATCCTTGCGCGTGCCCTCGACGTCGAGACATCGACTCTCTTCGGGTCGGCTTCCCCTACGCCTACCCCCGACCGAGAGGAAGATAATAAGCTGAATCTTCTTCCTTTGCGTCAGGTGCTCACTCCTGTTGTCGGCATCGGGGGAGCCGCGTCCTTCGCGGGACAGCCGTCCGGTGAGGTGTGGGAGGCGGACCTGCGCGCGGCGCTGTCGGAAGCCGTCCGCCTCTACCACGCCGACGACTTCGAAGCCGTCGCCGCGATGCTTCCGCGTATGGTCCGCGAAAGCCATTGGCTGATCGACCATGCCGCTTCCGAGGAACGTTCCACACTGCTGCGACTGCGCGCCGAGATCTACCAGCTTGCCGGATGGTTCCTGACACAGGTGCGACAGTACGATCTTGCCTACACGGCCATTCGTGAGGCAATACAGGACGCAACGGGCGCGGGAGATCCGCTCACCGCCGCATCCGGCGCCATCTCGCAGGCATGGCTGTTCATCCGGCAGGGTCGGTTCACCGACGCGGAGTCGCTCGCCCGAGACACCGCCTCGACGATCGAACCGCGGATGTCCACGGCCAGCGATGCGGAACTCTCGCGTGGGGGTGGCTCCTGCTTCGCGGGTCGGCCGCCGCGATACGCAACAATCGGCGCGACTCCTCCGACGAATTCCTGTCGCTCGCCGAGGTTGCCGCATCGCGCGTGTCCGTCATCCGCTCGCCCGGTCGCTACCACCAGTAGCTGACGACCTTCGGCCCGACCGTCGTGACGATGAAACGCGCCGAAGCAGTCATGATCACAGGTGACGCGCGGGGGGTGCTGAGACTCGCGGAGAAGATCTCACAGCCACGGACAGGCCGATACCGGTCCGACAACCTGAGCCGCCATCTACTCGACGTCACGTCCGCCCACACCACGCTACGGGACTACCACGACGCCACCAGCATTCTTGTCCATCTGCGGAAAAACTCCCCCGAATGGCTGCGGCCTCAGCGTAAGGCGAAGGACGTCCTGCTCACCATCGTGCAGAGCCGCAAGCGATCGTTGGGTCAGGAACTTCGCGGCCTAGCCGACTTCTTGGACATATCGGCGTAGGAAAGCGTGACTATCACGTTACGTGGTAGCCGTGATCGGGCCCCGCGCAAAGTACCACGGATCATCCCTCTTGATCGCTTTCGCCGAGCCCTAGATTCTTCCGCAGGCACCCGGGTCCGGTCGCAGCAGAAGACCCTTACGCTCCCTTCTGACTCCCGGATTCGGGTCGCCGCCCGCGAAAAGACCAGATGTCGATCGGCCCCATGAGGGCCTTCCGCCCAGTGATCCAGACCCAGGCCGGCGCCGACCCTCGACCGTCTCTCAAGCGGAACCGGGTGCCCGTCCCGCCGAAAGCTATCGCCGCTCGTCGGTATCGCCGCCGTCGGTAGCGCCACTCGTCGGTCAAGTGGCGAGCGACGACTCGGGCACTGCCCGGGGGAAGGCCTGGCGGTAGGCGCTAGGCGATATCCCGACGTGTTTGACGAAGTGATGCCGGAGATTGGTTGCCGTCCCCAGCCCGCTCAGCTCCCCGATCTTCTCGACGGACAGGTCCGTCGATTCCAGCAGGGTCCGGGCATGGTCAAGCCGTTGCCGCAGGAGCCACTGCAGCGGCGTTGTCCCAGTAGCTGCCCGCAGCCGGCGGTAGAGCGTCCGCGGGCTCATGGCGCCTTGTCGCGCCAGGTCGGCGACGGTCAGAGGTTCGTCCAGGTGGGCGCGGACCCAGTCCAGCACGGGCCCCAGACCGCTGTCGTCGGCGGCGGGGACAGACAGGTCGATGAACTGCGCCTGACCGCCAGACCGATGGGCGGGTACCACCATTCGGCGGGCGAGCTGATTGGCGACGTGCGCGCCCAGGTCGCGGCGCACGATATGGAGACAGAGGTCGAGACCGGCGGTCATCCCCGCGCTGGTGAGGACATCGCCGTCGTCCACATACAGCACAGAGTCGTCGACCTGCACCTTCGGGTAACGCCTGGCCAGGTCGGTGGTGTGCATCCAATGGGCGGTGGCGCGGCGTCCGTCGAGCAATCCGGCCTCAGCGAGCGCGAACGCACCGGTACACAGCGAGACCATCCGGGCACCCGCCTTGTGGGCGCGGCGTAGGGCCGTGATCAGCGTGGGGGGCAGCGGCATGTCCTCGTCCAAACAGGCATCGGGTACCGAGGCGACGACGACTGTGTCCGCGCGGGCGAGGTCGTCCAATCCGTAACGGGTCTGAAGCGACAGCCCGATTCCTGCCAGGGAAGTGCCCTGGTCGTCAGCCTGTCGCCCGCCAGTCCCGCACAGCCACAGGTCGTACCAGGGGTTGACCAGATCGGTTTGCGGCTTCCCGAAAACGGTCCAGGGGATGCTCAACTCGTACAGGTCCCAAGAGAGAACCCCGATCTCCTGGGGTACGACCAGAGCGACCGAACCAGCACCCATGTGTCGAGGCTATGGCAGGAATGTGGCGGTAGGCGTCATGCCTGTCACTGTTCCGGGGCGCCGTCCGCTGCGAGCCTGCTCCGCGGACAGACAACTGCCCCGAACGCACAAGGAGCTGTGGCATGAATTCCCACCCACCTGCCGTCACCGTCATCGGACTGGGCCTGATGGGCTCGGCGCTCGCCGCCGTGCTGCTGGATGCCGGCTGCCCGACGACCGTGTGGAACCGCTCGGCGCACAAGGCCCAGTCGCTGGTCGACCGGGGTGCACGCCTGACCGGGACGCCGCGGGAGGCGGTCGAGGCGAGTCCATTCGTCATCGTCTGTGTGCTCGACTACGACGTGCTGTACTCCGTTCTCGCTCCCTCCGTAGATGCCCTCGCCGGCAAGGTTCTGGTCAACCTCACCTCCGGCTCGCCGGAACAGGCCCGCGAGGCGATGGCATGGGCCCGGTCCCACGGAGCCGACTACCTGGACGGCGCGATCATGACCACGCCGCCGGGTGTCGGCAGCCCCGAGATGATGTTCCTCTACGGCGGTCCGGACGACGTCTTCGACGCCCATCGTCAGACCCTGGCGTTCCTGGGTGACCCCCTGCACCTGGGAGACGACCCCGGCCTGGCTTCCCTCTACGACGTCGCGCTGCTCGGCCTGATGTGGTCCACGCTGACCGGCTGGCTGCACGGCACCGCCCTGGTCGGGGCGGAGAAGACGTCCGCCACGACTTTCACCCCCTTCGCGGTCCGCTGGCTGACCGCCGTGGCCGGTTTCCTCACCACGTACGCACCCCAGGTGGACGCCGGCCGCTACCCGGGTGACGACGCCACGGTCGACGTCCAGATCGCGTCCATAGACCATCTCCTGCACGCCGCGGCCTCCCGGGGCGTCGACAACGCCCTGCCCGAACTCCTGAAATCCGTCATGGAGCAGGCCAGGGCCGCGGGCCACGGCTCCGACAGCTACGCGAGCGTCATCGAGGTGCTGAGGAGCCCCGCCCCCGACCCGGACGAGCACAACCGCTGACGGACCGTCAGGGGATGGTCGGCACGGGTGGGTGCGTGTCGACCGCGGGGTGGAGGTCGGGGCGGTGATGGTGGCGTCTACCCCACGGTTTCCCCGGTAGGGGCTGAGGTTTCAGCTCAGCATGTTCTCGATGAGGTCGGCGGCCCGCGTGGTGCCGCCTTCGGCTCGTGCTTCGGTGGTGAACAGCCCCTCGCTGCTGCCGCCCATTCCGGCATGCGTGATGAATGCGTCAGCCTGTTCCAGGATCGCGAGCTGAGGCACCCAGGGGTGCACCTCGATGTTGGGTGGGATGTCGCCGAGCTCCGTCGCGTCGGTGTGCCTACCGATCTGGAGGACGACGTGCCAGCCGGCCAGGCCGCCGTACGCCGCCGGGCACTGGCGGTAGAATGCCGGCCGGCGGGAGTCGACCTGGTCGGCGTGCGGCTGCATGGCCCTGGGGACGAGCGCCAGGGCACGCGGGGGACGGCCGGAGAAGGCATCCACGTCCGTGGTGGATGTTCCGCAGGTGGCGGGCCAGGCCGCGAACCTGGCCCGGTAGACGTCGGCGCCCGGCAGCTGCCACAGGTGCGCCGCGACATCCTGCTCGTAGCTCCTCCAGGCCACGAATGTCGGGGACAGCTGCAGGAGCGGGCGGTCGTGGCCGTAGACGGCCTGCAGCTGCGGCAGTGTCCGGATGGCGTCGTCGAGGAAGACGTCCATCGCGGCGATGGGGTCGTCCGGCCAGTCGTTGTCGGCGACCGGCAACCTGGAGTCGTAGGGGACGAACTCGGCGCCGGTCGCCGTGATCAGGCTGGCCACGGCCGGGTCATTCGCAGAGGTCACGCGGTGGCCGCGACCCACCAGTTCGCGGATGACCTCGAGGCTGGGCAGGACGTGACTGACGGCGGGGATACCGACCATCGCGACATGAGAACGGAGATGGGACACCGGAGATCACTCGTTTCAGGTCTACGGGGAAAGGACACGACAAACCGGCGTCGATGTCCACGACGGCGCGGCCTGCCGTGGAGCACGCACACAGGGATGCGGGACGGGGACACGCCCCGTCCGTGTCAGCCGTAGATCTGAATCAGGTACACACCCGAGACTTTAGACGCTGCCGGGTCGACGGTCATCGGGAGCCCGGCCACCCCAGCGGACCGGACAATGTGGCGCGACGTCAGGTCCACCGGTCGTCGTGTTCGCCGGGCGGGCGGTGCTGGGATGGTCGGTGGGCGAAGTAAACGCCCGGCGGCACGCCGATCGTGCGGCGGAAGGCGGCGACGAAGGCGCTCGGGGTCGCGTAACCGGCGCGGCGGGCGGCCGTGCTGACCGGGAGGCCGGCGGCGAGCGCGGGCATCGCCGCGCGTAGGCGGGCGTGGCGCCGCCACCGCTCGAACGTCATGCCGGTCTGCGCCGTGAAGGTCCGCCGCAGCGTCCGGGCGCTCACCCCGGCGTCGGCGGCGAAGCGGGCCACGGTCCGGTCGTCGGTGGGATCGGCGACCAGACAGTCGGCGACCCGGCGGGCCCGGGGTTCGGTCGGCATCGGCAACGGCAGGGCCGCGGCGGGCATCGGGCGCAGGAGATCGAACAGGACCGCCTCGGCCCGCATCCGCTGCGCCGGTGGCAGATCGGGCACGGCGAGATGGTCGAGGAGTTCGCGCAGCAGCGGCCCGACGGCGACCACCGTCGCCGTCGACCACGGGATCGGGCAGCGCGAGGGCAGGAAATACGGACTGCGCATCCAGGCGTGGTCCGCGCTGCGCGTCATGTGGGCCAGCCCGGCGGGGATCCACAGGGCGAGCGTCGGGGGCAGGAACCAGGCCTGCGCCTCGACCTGGACCGTCAGCACCCCGCGACGCGCCCAGGCCAGCTGATGGACCAGATGGCGATGCTGCCCGAAACGGTGCCTGGCGGTCATCTGAAAGTCGGCGATCGCGACGGCACCAGGGCCGCCGCCGTAAAGCCGGCCGTCGGTGATCCCGAGATGCTGACCGCTGTGCGACATACATTGGCAGGGTAGTGGATGGCCGTCGCGAACGGGCAGATCTAGGGTCCGGATATGGCGATGAATCTGCTGCACCGAAAGTTGTGCGCGTCTGAACGGTGGGCGACCGCGGTGGAGAAGAAATTTCTCCCCTGGGCGCTCGCCGACGTCTCCCTGGGCAATAACGTGCTGGAACTCGGGCCCGGTTTCGGCGCCACCACCCGAGTGCTCGCGAATCTCACGCCGTCGCTCACCGCGCTGGAGATAGACGAGGAGTCGGCGCGCCTGCTCGAGCGCCGGCTGGGCTCGCGGGTGCGCATCCTGCACGGCGACGCCACCCGGATTCCGGCGGAGGACGGCTCCTTCGACACGGTCGTGGCCTTCACCATGCTGCATCACGTTCCGTCGCCGGCGAAACAGGACCAACTGTTCGCGGAGGCGTTCCGGGTGCTCAGGCCGGGCGGGACTTTCGCGGGCAGTGACAGCCTGACGAGCTTCGGCTTCCGGCTCATCCATCTCGGGGACACCTCGATCACGGTCGACCCCGACGGGCTGGCGGCCCGGCTCGCCGCGGCCGGATTCGACGGGACGCGCATCGAGACCGGGGCGAGCAGCTTCCGCTTCCAGGGGACCCGGCCCGTGGTTGATCCCGCGGCAGCACCCTCCCGCTGACGGCCCCGACGATCGGCCCCGACCGGGCGCCGTCGGCCGCGATCGGGCCGGCCTGGGCATCGTCGCTGGTTTAGCCTGGTCGCGTGACCACCCTCCCGCGTCGGCGCCTGCGCGCGGGCTGGGTGGCGTCCCTGCTGTTGCTGATCGGCCTGGTGGGCGCATCCGGCGGCGCCGGCGGGCGGGCGGCGGGCCTGCACGTGGTCGAGGGGGCGCTGCCCACGGCCACGGCGTTCGCCGTCCCGGTCGGTTCCGACGAGACCACGACTCCGCGCCCGGACGCTCGAACGCTGCTGGCGGGGCCGTGGTCGCCGGGCCATCCCACCGCGTTCGTCCTCGCGTCGGGCGCGGTGGCCCTCGTCCTTCCCCTGCTCGTCCGCTGGCGCCGACCGGCGCGCCGCGCCGGCCGTGCCGACGCCTGCGCCGGCGCCTTGGCCGCCCGCGGCCCACCGCCGCGGCCTCGCCAGTTCTCGAGGTAGGCCCGCGTCGCGGTAGGCCCGCGTCGCGGCAGGGCCGTGAGGTCGGCTGCCGCCTGATTTCCCAGGCGCTGCCGCCGTGCTGACGGACGCCCCGATGCCCCGCCCACCGGCTGACGATGTCCGAGCCGGCATCGCCGAGACTTCGACGCGCGCTCTTCCGCGCAACTCCGCCACCGCCGCGCGCCGAGGTCACCGGCCCACGCACTGCGGCCAGCCCGTCCTGCCGTGGCGTGGTGGCGGCAGCGGGTGATCGACCTCGGGTCCGGGCTCCGGAAAGCCTGCTTGCGCAGCCTGAGCCGCGCGGCGGGCCGGGCACGCATGCCCGTCATCGGACGATCATCGATCGAAGGACGATCTGTGGACTCGGGATTCGAATGGGATCGAATACTCATAGCCGTCGCGCTGCTGGCGGCGATGTTCCTGCTGCCCGCCCTGGTGATCTGGCGTGACCAGGTCCGGGACCGGCGCCGTTTCGGGGCACAGACGCTGTCCCGACCCGTCCGTTACGGGCCCGACGGCGAGACCTACCGGGAAGGGACGGCGCCCGCGGCCGGCCCCGCCGAGCGGGCCGGGCGGGACGATGCGCCCGCACCGCTGACGATGTCGGGAGTGCCCGGCCGGTGATGCCGGTACGCGGCGGGCGGGGCGGCCTGGCGGCGGGGACGGTGCGTGGGTGGGTCATCGGGCGGCACGCCGCTGGGGGAGCGGCGTTCGGTTAGGCTCGATCACGGTGTGCCGGGAAGTCTGGTCGGCGGTGACCCACCCGACCCCGGACGCTGGGAGACCGTTCTGAACTCGCCGACGCGACGCGCCCGCCGTCTGTTCGCCCGCGGCTCCTGGGCGGAGACCCGGCGGATCGCGGCGATCCTGCGCGATGAGACGATCGGCGGGGCGCTGCTGCTCGCCGCCACCGTCCTGGCCCTCGGCTGGGCGAACTCACCCTGGTCGGGCTCCTACGATTCGCTGCTGACCACCCACTTCGGCCCGTCGGCGCTGCATCTGGACCTCTCGGTCCGCGAGTGGGCTGCCGACGGGCTGCTGGCCGTCTTCTTCTTCGTCGCCGGTCTCGAACTCAAACGTGAGTTCGTCGCCGGGGACCTGCGTGACCCTGGCCGGGCGGCGCTGCCGGTGGCCGCCGCCGCGGGCGGGGTGGCCGTTCCGGCCGTGCTGTACACGCTGCTGAACCTGCACGGCGGGGCGTTGCGGGGCTGGGCGATCCCGACCGCCACCGACATCGCCTTCGCCCTGTCGGTGCTCGCGGTCGTCGGCCGGTGCCTGCCATCGGCGCTGCGTACCTTCCTGCTGACCCTCGCCGTGGTCGACGACCTGTTGGCCATCGTGATCATCGCCGTCGCCTACACGAGTGAGCTGTCCGTGGTGGCGCTGGTCGCCGCCGCAGTCCCGTTGGCGGCGTTCACGGTGCTGGCGCAGCGCCGGGTGCGGGCGTGGTGGCTGCTGCTGCCGCTCGCGGTGCTCACCTGGGCGCTCGTCCACGCCTCCGGGGTGCATGCCACGGTCGCCGGGGTGCTGCTCGGCTTCGCCGTGCCGGTGTTGCGCAGCGAGCGGGCCGGGGGACCGCAGGCGGGACCGGGGCTCGCGGAACACTTCGAGCACCGGTGGCGGCCGCTGTCGGCGGGCGTCGCCGTGCCGGTCTTCGCCTTCTGCTCGGCCGGGGTGACGGTCGGCGGGCTGGCGGGGCTCGCCGACGCGCTGTCCGACCGGGCCGCTCTCGGCGTCATCGTCGGCCTGGTCGTCGGCAAGGCGATCGGTATCTTCACGACGACCTGGCTCGTCGCCCGCTTCACCGGGGCGAGCCTCGAGCGCGGCCTGGCCTGGATCGACGTCGCGGGGCTCGCGCTGCTCGGCGGGATCGGGTTCACGGTGTCGCTGCTCATCGGGGAGTTGGCGTTCGGGCCCGGCAGCGCCCGTGACGATCATGTGAAGGTGGGTGTGCTGACTGCTTCGGTCACCGCCGCCCTGCTGGCGACGGTGGTGCTGCGGCTGCGTAACCGCGCCTACGCGCGGATCCACCAGCTCGAGACGGCCGACGACGACCACGACGGCGTCCCGGACGTCTACCTTGCGCGGCGGCTCAGCGCGTCGGCGGCCGCTGCCCGCCGACGGCGCCGGCCGGCGGGCGGATGAAACCCTGCTGGGCGGTCGTCGCGACCAGGGTGCCGTCCCGCCGGAAGATCTTTCCGGTCGAGTACCCGCGCCCGGCGGAGGCGGTCGGGGAGTGCTGGTCGTGCAGCAGCCACTCGTCGGCCCGGAACGGGCGGTGGAACCAGATCGCGTGGTCGAGGCTGGCGAACGCCACCCCCGGGCTGGCCGACGCGATCCCGTGCGGCCGCAGGGCGGTGGACAGCAGATACAGGTCGGACCCGTAGACGATCGCCTGCAGATGGATGCGGGGATCGTCCGCCAGCGCGGTCCTGACCCGGAACCAGACCTGCTGGCTGGGGGGATACGCCCGTGGGGCGAGCGGGGACACGACGCTGACCGGCCGGAAGTCCAGCACCGCGAAGTGCGGGGGCAGCGGGCCGTCGAACCCCCAGGCGGCGAGATGGCTGGGCAGGTCGGGCAGCGACTCGGGATCGGGCACGTCGGGCGGGGCCGGATCGGCGTGGTCGAGCCCCTCGCGTGGGGTGGTGAACGACGCCATCACCTCGAACAGCCGGCGGTCGTGCTGGCGGGCGACCACGCGGCGCACCGCGGACGAGCGGCCGTCGCGGATCCGCTCGACGTGGTAGCTCACCGGAATCTCCGGGTCACCGGACTGCAGGAAGTAGCCGTGCAGGGAGTGCGCCGGGAACTGCGCGGTCTGCTGGGCCGCCGCGAGTGCCTGACCGGCGAGCTGACCACCGAAGATGCCGGTGCGGGCGCGCGCACCCCGGGCGCCGACGAACACGTCCGGCTCGGACTCCCGGACCCCGAGGACGTCCTGCAACGGCAGGGCGAGATCCGCGGCCGCGCCGGCTGACGTGGCGCCGACCTCCGGCTCCCCGACGGGACCGGGGCCGGTGGGAACGACAGTCATGATCAGCTCATCCTCGCCTCGTCCTCGCCAGCGCGCGTCACCGAACGGCGGCTGGTCCGCGGCACGCCCGATCCCGGTAGGGATGACACGCCGCGGGCCGTACGCCGCATCCCGTGCCCGCCGGTCGCAGCCGGCCGGCGGGCACGCGATGCGGAACCGATCAGGTGAAGGCCTCGGACAGTTCGGTCCGAAGCACCCGGCGCAGCAGCTTGCCGCTCTCGTTGAACGGCAGTTCCTCCCGGAACTGGATGTGATCGGGGGTCCGGCTGGAGCGCAGCCGCGTGCGGACGTGCGCCTTGAGGTCCTCCTCCGTCACCCCGCCGGAGGTGACGACGGCGGCGACGACCTGCTCGCCCCACTCCTTGTTCGGGATCCCGACGACCGCGGCCTCGAGCACACCCGGGTGCTCGAGCAGCACCGCCTCGATCTCGCCCGGCGACAGGTTCTCCCCGCCGCGCACGATCACGTCGTCGAGCCGGCCGTGGACGAACAGGTAACCGGCCTCGTCGAGGTGCCCCTCGTCGCGGGTCGGGAACCAGCCGTCGGAGTCCAGCGTCGTGCCCCGACCGAGGTACTCGCCGGAGACCTGGCCGCCGCGCACGTAGATCTCTCCGCGCTCGCCGACGGGCACCTCGATGCCGACCGCGTCGCGGATCGACACTTCGAGCGTCGGCAGCGGCTTGCCGACGGAGGCGAGCCGGGCGCGGACCGCCGGGTCGTCGCTGGCGAACGCCGCCTGGTGGTCGTCGGGACCGAGTACCGCGATGGTGCTGGAGGTCTCGGTGAGCCCGTAGGCGTTGACGAAGCCGACGTTCGGCAGCAGGCCGACCGCGCGCTCGATGACCGGCAGGGGCATCGGGCCGCCACCGTAGGACAGCGAACGCAGCGACGGCAGACCCAGGCCGTCGGCCTCCACGATGTCCAGGATGCGGCCGAGCATCGTCGGGACGACCATCGCGTGGGTGATCGACTCCTCCCGGACGATGGTCACCCAGGCGGTCGGGTCGAACGCCTCGAGCTGGACCACCCGGCGCCCGGAGTAGGTCGACGACAGCACCGCCGAGATGCCCGCGATGTGGTACGGCGGCACGCTGACGATCGCGGCCTCGTCCTGCGCCGAGCCGGCGAACTCGACGGTGGAGATGATGTATTCGGTCAGGTTGCTGTGCCGCAGCACGGCGGCCTTCGGCTCGCCCGTGGTGCCGCTGGTGAACAGCAGGACGGCAATCTCGTCGGCGTCGCCGCCCCAGCCGTCCTTCTCCTTGCCCTCGGGGTCCTCGGCGAGCGCCAGGGCCTCGGCCCGGCTGAGGAACTCGATGCCGTCGACCGGCCCGACCCGCTCGACGACACCCTCACCCACGATGATCGTCGCCGGGGCGGTGCGGGCGACGATGGCGCGCAACTGCGGATCCGCCAGGCGGTAGTTGATCGGCACGAACGGCTTGCCGGCGATCGCCGCGCCGAACAGGGTCAGGGGAACCGCGGGGGAGTTCAGGTCGATCAGCCCGACCCGCTCGCCCGGCCGCGCCTCGAGCGCGGCGCCCAGGCGACGGGCCCGGCTGGCCAGCTCGGCGAAGGTCAGACCGGAGGCCAACGGGCCGAGCGCGACCCGGTCGGCCATGCCGTCCGCGGCCATTTCGAGAAGCATCCCGAGGTGCATCGTGGCTACCCGTCAGTCAGAGGAGGGCAGGGGCTTGGCGTCCTTCTGGGCGAGGATGACCTCCCCGATGGACAGGGAACCGGCGCCGCCCTTGGTGCACAGCAGCTCCAGGCCGGTGTCGCCGTCGGCGAACCGCTTGCCCAGCGGCGTGCCGGCGGAGAACGCGGGGTCCAGGGTGAGCCCGGTGGGGGCCTCGGTGCCGATGGCCACCACCGGGTGGCCGCCGCACCGCAGATCGATCGGTCCCTTCGCGGGTTTCACCACGATGACCTCCGTCTGGTCGACGGCTGACCGATAGCGGGTACCGGGCTTGGTGACAAGGCTCACGTTTTCGACCTCCTCGCTCGCGCGTGTTCCTCTCGCAGAGCGGAGAGAGCCACGCCTTTCCTGATTTCTACTGCCAGGGGGGATCAGGCGCCACCGCCCCGGGCAGTAGCAACATCGCCACACGGATCGTGGAGCGGGGCGGCGGGCGGGGCCGGCACGGCGGGATCTCGCCCGCAGCCGTCGATCCGCGGCCGCCGGGTGAACGCCCACGATCAAACCGGGACCGCCGTGACGGCCGCCGGGGCGGCTGTCCGCAGCCGGCGGCGCCTCACCTCAGCATACGAGGCTACCTCGATTTCTGACAAAGATGTCACATGATGCCGGGTGTGGGTAGGCCCCGTTCCGGGTGTATGGCTACGGCGTGATCCCGGCTGGGCCGGGACCTGCCGGACATCTCACGTACGAAGTTAGATGTTTCATCGTTCATTGAACCTCAGATCCGGACGCGGGGCAGCCGATGCGTCGGCGGGTGGCCGGGGCTGGCCGTCACCTGCTGCCAGTCCGCTTCAGGCCGGCGGCGGAGGGGCTGTCGGTCCGGTCCGGCTGCGCGGCGCGCGCCCGCCGGGCGGCGGATGTGGGCCGGCGGTGGAGCCGGTGGAGCCGGCGGCGCCGGCGCCCCGGTGGCCGTGGCGGTGGCGGTCGCGGCGGGCGACCACGCGACGCCGGGTCGTCCGCCGGGGTCGTGGCTGCGGCTTATCTGACGTTGTCGTCACCCCTCTGCGGCGGTCGTCGTTGCCGACCGTCACCGTTCGGGGGCGCCCGCCGTGCGGGGATGTCACCGTCCGCGAGAAGGGGTCCCGGGATGGCTGGCCCCCCTCGCGCGCGCGCGTCCGGTCAGCCGTGGCAGCCGCGCCGCGCTCGGACCGATCATCGGTCCGAGCAGGAGGTCGCAGCGCAGCGCCCGCAGCGTGTCCAGCTGCGCGGTCGTCGCGACGTCCCCGGCCATCGTCTGGATGCCGAGCTCATGGGCGAAATGGATGAGGGCACCCGAGGCGGCGTGGCGCACCGGGTTGAGATCGACGCCGTCGACGTACGTCCCGCTGAGCCGGATGTAGCCGAAGGGCACCCGGTTCATGGCGGAGGCCATCGTCCGGGCCGACCCGTAGTCGCCGATGCAGAGATCCACCCCCAGGCGGCGCAGCTCGCCGAAGGCGGCGAGCAACGCGGGCTCGTCGTCGGCGACCTCCCCCTCGGGGATCTGGAGGCACAGTCGGTAGTGGATGTCCGCGCCGGTGGCGGCCAGTAGCACGTCCAGCTCGGGAATGAACCGCGGTTCGACGAGGCAGCGGCCGGAGACGGTCACGGCCAGCAGCGGCGGCGGCTCGCCGTCGCCGGGCACGCCTTCCCACCGGGCGGCGGCCCGGCAGGCCCGGCCCACGGCCCAGCGGTCGATCGGTACCCGCAGGCCGACGTGCGCGGGCTCGGGCAGGAACTGCGCGGGCGGCACCAGACCGCGGCGCGGATGGCGCCAGTGCGGCAGCGCCTGCGCGCCGGCCAGTCCGCGGTCGATGTCCTGGATCGGCTGGTAGCGCATGACCAGCTCGTCGGCGGACACGGCCCGGCGCAGCTCGTCGTTTTCGGTGATCTGGGCGATCAGCCGGGTGCGCATCACCTCGTCGAACGCCAGCCGCCGCCCCGGCCCGCGACGCTTCGCGGCGTACATCGCGATGTCCGCGGCGTTGAGCAGGTCCTCGCCGTCGGCGGTCTCCGGTTCGGACAGGGCGATGCCGACGCTGGCCGACAGCAGGATCGTGCGCTCGCGCAGCATGCAGGGCGTGTCCAGGGTGGCGAGTACCCGGTCGGCGATCGCCTCGACGGCGGCGGGGGAGTCGATGTTCTCGCACAGTACGGCGAACTCGTCGCCGGAGAGCCGCCCGACGACGTCGGCGGGCCGCACGGCATGTTCGAGCCGATCTGCCGTCAGCCGCAGCAGGTGGTCGCCGGCCTGGTGGCCGAGGGTGTCGTTGACCGTCTTGAAGCCGTCGAGGTCGATGAACAGCACGCCGATCCGGGTCCCGTCCCCCCGCGCCCGGCGCAGCGCCCGGTCCAGCCGGTCGAGCAGGGCCGTCCGGTTCGGTAGCCCGGTGAGCCCGTCGCGCAGGGACTGGCGGCGGATCTCGTCCTCCATCCGGAAGCGCACCGCCGCCGCCCCCAGCACGGCGCCGACCGAGCGGACGAACTGGGCGTCCTGCTCGCTGAACGCCGGTGCGGGCGAGGGACGGCTCACCTCGACGACCGCCAGCGGCCGATCACCTCGGCCGGTTGCCACGACGAGGTCGTGGCCGCCCGCGGTGGTCCGGGTGGCAGGCCGCGGCGGGCACCATGCCCCGTCGGTCCGGCGGCCGCCGGCCCAGGCCGGGTCGGTGCGGGCCGGGTCGGTGTGGGTGGTGCGGGCCGGGTCGGCGGAGACGTCGGCGAGGATGCGGGTCCGCTGCCCGGCGTCGTCGAGTTCGTGGATCCGGACGGTGCCGGCCGTCAGATGCTCGGCGAGAATGCGGGCGGCGTGGGTCCACATCGTGGTGGCGTCCAGACTCTCCAGCGCCTGCTGGCCCAGGTCGGCCACCATGGCCTGCTCGTCCGAGCGGGTGCGCAGGGTGGCCAGCGCCTGTTGGTGTTCGGTGACGTCCGTGGCCACGCAGGTGAGGTAGCTCACCTCGCCGTCGGGTCCCTCGATCGGAATGAGATGCAGGTCGAAGTAGCGGCCGAAGGCCTCGAGGACGTCGTGCACGGGGTGCCCGTCGAGCGCGGCGCGCACCAGGCCGACGGCGTCGGGCAGGTCCTCGAAGAGCGTGAACACCGAGACGTCGGGATGCTCGGTGAGGCGGGTGAGCGTCGCGTCCAGGAGGCCCTCGCTGGCGAGCACGAGCCCCGCCCGATCCATCAGGAACATGGACACCGGCGTGTGGTCCAGGATGAGGCGCAGCCGGTCGTTCGCCGTGATCTCGTCGGAGACGTCCTGGAGCTGGCTGAGGATCTCCCGTCCCGCCGGTCCCGGCACCGTCGCCGAGGTGACGAGGACGTGCACGGTGCTGTGGTCAGGGCGCCGCAGGCGGACCAACCGCCGGGACGGCGGCTGGTGCCGGCCGGGCCGGTGGATCTCCTCGTGCCACAGCGCGCGCTCCTCGGGGACGGTGACGTCCTGCCAGTACGTGCCGACCAGCTCGGCCTCGGACTGGCCGAGCAGGTTGCAGGCCGCCGCGTTGGCCCGGCGCAGGCGGCCGGTGCGAAGATCCGTCACGGTCACCGCGAGGTTCAGGAGCTCGAAGAGGTCCGGACGCTCCTGTGTCAAGACTCCTCACCCACTCCGTGCGGTCCGGCCTTGTCCATACCCGGGCGGCCGCGTCCCCATGCGGTGCGGCGGGCACCAGCGAGGGGTGACGGAAGGTGGTCGTCCGATCCGGAGCCAGGGGTGGCCGCCGCCGTGCTGTCAGCGAGGGTCGACCGGCGCCCGCACGCCGGCGAGGCAGTACGCGGCGACCTCCTCCGCCCGCGACGACCGATCGCAGCGACCCCAGAGCACGTCCTGCACGGCGCCGGTCAGCGTGATGGCGAACAGCCGCGCCTTGTCTCGCGGATATTCCACGCCCAGCTCGGCCAGCGGGCCGGTGGCCAGCCCGGCGATCATGTCCAGCGAGGCCCGGGCGGCACTGCCGGCGACGTCCCGCGACCGTTCCGACTGCGCCAGCACGGCCCGCGTCGCCGCGCCGATGACGGGGTCCGTCGCCTGGTGGAGGAGGCCCGCGATCAATGCCCGGAGCTGGCTTTCCGGCGAGGTCTCCCGGCCCATCCGGTGCCGCAGGTAGGACTCGGCCCGCCGCATCCCGTCGTCCACGATCGCGGCGACCAGATCGTCCTTGCTGGCGAAGCAGCGGTAGAACGCCTTGTTCGACAGCCCCGCGGCCGAGATGAGGTCCGCGACCCGCACCGCCTCCGACGTCCCGCGGTCGATGAGCAGGGCCAGCCCCACGTCGAGCAGTCGCCGCACCTGCGCCTGCGCGGCGTCCGCGGGCTGCGCGGTGTCCGCGGGCTGCGCGGTGTCCGCGGGCTGCGCGGCGTCTCCCGGCCGCCCGGTCTGGCCGAGCCGCGAGGCCACGGCCGACTCAGCCATCGAGGCCGGTGTCGTCGCCGTCCGTCATCTCCAGGACGACCTTGCCGATCGCGCGCCGCTCGGCCACGTGGGCCAGGGCGGCGCCGGTGTCGGCCAGCGGGAAGCGGGCGCCGATGAGCGGGGCGACCCGGCCGGTGCCGAGCAGCTCGGCGAGCTCGGCCCGGTCCCGCGCCGCGAGCTCCGGTTCGAACTGGGGGAAGGTGCGTAGCTCGAAGCCGCGCACGATCATGCCCTTCAACAGCAGCAGGTTGAGGGGGATGCGCGGGATCTCCCCGCTGGCGTAGCCGACGGTGACGAACCGTCCGCCCCAGCCGAGGGTGCGCAGCGCCGCCTCGGCGAAGCGTCCGCCGACGGGGTCGACGACCACGTCCGCGCCGCCGGCCGCCGACCGGATCGCGTCGCGTAACGGCGTGCGCTCGTAGTCGATCAGGTGCTCGGCGCCGCGCTCCTTGCAGGCCGCGAGCTTCTCCGGGCTGGACGCCGCGGCGATCACCCGCGCGCCGAGCAGCGCGCCCAGCTCCACCGTCGCGAGCCCGACGCCGCCGGCGGCCCCCAGCACGACCAGCCGCTCCCCGGGCGCGATGTCCGCGATCGAGCGCAGCGCGTGGTAGGCGGTGAGGTGGCAGACCCAGCTCGCCGCGGCGACGGCGAGGTCCACCCCGCCCGGCACCGGGATGAGCGAGCCCGCCGGGGCGGCGACGTACTCGGCGAACGCGCCGCTCATCGCCGCGCCGGCCACCCGGTCACCGACCCGGACGCCCGTCACCTGCGGCCCGACGCCGACGACGACCCCCGCGAACTCGCTGCCGGGGGTGAACGGCGGCGGCACCGGCACCTGGTAACGGCCCGCGGCGATGAGCACGTCGGGCAGGTTGACCGCCGCCGCGTGCACCCTGATCAGCGCCTCACCCGGCCCCGGTGCGGGCCTGGGTACCGGCTCGGTCGTGATCTCGTCCGGCGTGCCCAGCCGATGACAGACCGCGGCTCGCATCATCGCGATTCCCACGCGGACAGTATGTCAGGTCACATCCCGACCATCATGTTCCGCGAAGGTCGTCCGGTTCACGGTGGCGTCCCCGCGGTCCCGAGCTGGCGTGATTGAGTGGGCGGGTGGACGACGAGCGGATCTACGCCCAGGTCAGCGCCCTCGTGGCCGAGGAGCACGAGCTGCGGGGCCGTCGCGCCCGCGGCGAGATCGACGCCGAGACCGAGCACGAGCGCCTCGATCGCCTGGAGCAGGAGCTGGACCAGTGCTGGGACCTGTTGCGCCGACGCCGCGCGCTGCGCGATGCCGGCCAGGACCCGCAGGGCGCCGAGCCGGCCAGCGTCTCCCAGGTCGAGCACTACCTTCAGTAGGACGGCCGGCTTCAGTAGGACGGCCGGCAGGACAGCGGGCCTGGAGTAGGGGAGCGGGATGGATCTGCAGCTTGCGGGCCGGGTCGTGCTGGTGACCGGCGGCTCGGACGGCCTCGGCGCCGCCCTGGTGCGGACGCTGGCCGCGGAGGGGGCCAGGGTGGCCTTCTGCGGCCGGGACGAGGCGCGGCTGCGGTCGGTCGCCGAGGCGGCGGGCGGCTCGGCCGGGGAGATCCTGCCGGTGGTCGCCGACGTCCGCGAACCGGCCGACCTCGAGCGGTTCGTCGCCGCAGCCACCGAGCGGTGGGACGCCGTCCACGCCCTGGTCAACAACGCCGGGGCCAGCTCCGCGGGGCCGTTCGAGCGCCAGACCGACGAGGCCTGGCAGGGCGACCTCGACCTGAAGCTGCACGCGGCGGTCCGGGCGTCCCGGCTCGTCCTGCCACACCTGCGCCGGGCGGGCGGCGGCAGCATCGTGAACTCGCTGTCGATCACCGCCCGGACGCCGGGCGCGGGCTCGATGCCGACGTCGGTCACCCGGGCCGCCGGCCTCGCGCTCACCAAGGCCCTGTCCAAGGAGTTCGGCCCGGACAACGTCCGGGTCAACGCGATCCTCATCGGCATGGTCGAGAGCGGTCAGTGGGATCGGGCCGCGGCCGCGCAGGGCATCGGGATCGACGAGCTTTACGCGCGGATGGGCCGCGACTCCGGCATCCCGCTGGGTCGGGTGGGCCGGGCGCAGGAGTTCGCCGACCTCGTCGCCTTCCTGCTCTCCGCGCGGGCCGCCTACATCACCGGCACGGCCGTCAACCTCGACGGCGGCCTGAGCCCGGTGGCCTGACGGCCAGCCCGAGAGGTGACCTTTCCGTGGCCCGTTTCCTGTTTGCCACCACTCCCGGTGTAGGCCACACCGCCCCGGCGTACCCGGTCGCCCGCACCCTGGTGGCCCGCGGCCACAGCGTCCGGTGGTACGCCGGTTCGGCGTTCGCCGACGCCATCACGGCCACCGGCGCCACCTTTCATCCCATCAGCGAGCACCACAACGACTTCAGCGTCCTCGACCTGAACGAGCGGTTCCCCGGCCACCAGAAGCGGACCGGACTGCGCAAGCTCCAGTTCGAGATGGTCCATGGCTTCGCCCTTCCCCTGCTCGGACACGTCCGGGATCTGCGCGCCCTGCTCGAACTGGAATCGGCGGACGTCATCGTCGGCGACACCGCCTTCATCGCCGCGGCGCTGATCCAGGAACTCGGCGGCCCGGCGTTCGCCGGTTTCGGCATCACCGTGCTCGGTTTCCCGAGCCGGGAGCTGGCGCCGTTCGGCCTCGGGCTCGCCCCGTCCGCCGGTCTGGTCGGACGGATGCGCAACCGCGCGCTCGACCAGCTCATGCGCCGGGTCGTGTTCCGGCCGATGACCGCCGCGGTCAACGACGTCCGCGGGCAGCTCGGCCTGCCGCCGACCGCCCAGATGGTGTTCGAGTACCCGCTGGTCTGTCGGATGTACCTGCAGTTCAGCCCGCCTGGCTTCGAGTACCCGGTCCCGGATCTGCCGCCCCAGGTGCGCTTCGTCGGTCCGCCGCGCCCGCTGGCCGACCCGACCTGGCAGCGGCCGGCCTGGTGGTCCGAGCTGGCCGCGGGCCGCAGGGTCGTCCTGGTCAACCAGGGCACCGTCGCGACCGACTCGGACCAGCTGATCCGCCCCGCGTTGGACGCGCTCGCAGGCGAGGACGTCCTCGTGGTCGCCGTGACCGGCGGCGCCGACCCGGCCGAGCTCGGGACGCTGCCGGCGAACTCCCGGGTCGAGCGCTTCATCCCCTTCGACGAGCTCCTGCCGCACGTCGACGTCTTCCTCACCAACGGCGGGTACGGCGGGACGCAGCTCGCGCTCTCGCACGGCGTGCCGATCGTCGGCGCCGGCCGCACCGAGGACAAGAACGAGGTCAACGCCCGGGTGGCCTGGTCCGGCGTGGGGATTGACCTGCGTACCCAGACGCCCACTGCGGAGCAGATCCGCACGGCCGTCCGCCAGGTGCTCGCCGACCCCCGCTATGCGACGCGGGCGCGCCGCCTGCAGGCCGAGATCGCGCGCGCCGGCCGCGAGGAGAAGGCCGCCGACCTGCTGGAGCAGCTCGCGGACGCCGCCAGGGTTCGTCACGTCACCCGTTGAGGGACCGCCATCAGGTGGGGGCGGTGAGGGGGAGACGGACCTGGAAGCGGGTGTCGCCGGGGGCGGAGGTGACTCGCAGGTCGCCGTGGTGCTTCTTCACCACGATCCGCCAGGAGATGTCCAGGCCGAGGCCGGTGCCCTCGCCGACGGACTTCGTCGTGAAGAACGGCTCGAAGATCCGGTCCCGGATGGCGGGGTCGATGCCGGGGCCGGTGTCGCCGATCTCGATGACGCCGAAGTCGTGGTCCGCGAAGGTCCGCACCGTCAGCGTCCCGCGGTGGTCCATCGCGGCGACGGCGTTGTCGATCAGGTTCGTCCAGACCTGGTTGAGCTCGGCGGCGTAGGCGGGGATCGCGGGCAGGGACCGGTCGTAGTCCCGGCGGATCTCGACGTCGTCGCCGATCTTGCGGCCGAGCATGATCAGGGTGCTGTCGAGCAGCTCGTGGATGTCGACGGTCTGGTACGGCGCCCGGTCCATCTGCGAGTACTGCTTGGCGGCGGTCACCAGGGTCGAGATGCGGCTGGTGGAGTCCTCGATCTCCCGCATGAGCAGTTCGCTCTCGACCGTGTAGGTCAGCCAGCGCACGGCACCGTCGAGCACGCCCGCCGGCACCGAGGCGGCCACGTGGTCGAGCCAGGCGACGTCCAGGCCGGCCTGCACGAAGATCGGCGCGACGTCCCAGGCGTCGCCTATGTCGCGCTCGTCCAGCCAGTCACCGATGAGGTCCTCGCGGTCCGTGGCCTCGATCGGGGTGAGGGCCGGTGCCTTCGCCACCCGCTCCACCGCCTCCTCCTGCAGGCGGATGAGCACCTCCAGCTCGGTGCGTTCGTACGGACCGGCGGCGATCATGCCGAGCTTGTGCCGCATGCCGGCGACCCGTTCCCGCAGCGCCGAGGTGGCCCGCACGGCCGCGGCCGCCGGGTTGTTCAGCTCGTGGGTCAGCCCCGCGGACAGCGAGCCCAGCGCGAGCAGCCGCTCCCGCTGGCCGACGACCTGCTGGGTGTTCTGCATGCCGAAGAACAGGCCCTCGAGCATGTGCAGGGCCATCGGGAACCACTCGCGCATCACGGTGGCCACGTCGTCGGCGTCGAGGACGAAGAACCGGCTGGGCTCGGTGACCCGCATCGAGTTCTTGTAGACCTGGGGCACCCGGTCGCCGAGGTAGGCGTGCCAGGCGCCGGCGTACACCCCCCGCTGGGAGGTGCGCACGACCTCGACGTCGTCCGCGCCCACCCGGGTGCTCATCACCAGCGCGCCGTCGATGAGCACGTAGAAGCAGCTCGCCGGCTCGCCCTCGGCGTAGACCGGACCCGGCTCGAGCAGTTCGGCGTGCCCGCGTTCGCACAGCCAGCGGAGCTGGTCGTCGGTGAGCTTCTCGAACAGGAACAGGGTGCGCAGCTCGTCGACGTCGCAGGGCGCCGTTGTCATGATCGCTCTCCCCCCGTCAACGCTTCTCGAGGTAACGGTGGACGAGGGCGATGGCCATGGCGCCCTCGCCGACCGCCGAGGCCACCCGCTTGACCGATTCGGCCCGGGCGTCGCCGGCGACGAAGACCCCTGGCACCGACGTCTCCAGGTGGTAGGGGTCGCGGTCGAGCGGCCAGCCCGGCGGGCGGCGGCCGTCGACGACCAGGTCCGGCCCGGCCAGGACGAACCCGTGCTCGTCGCGGGTCAGCACGCCGTCGAGCCAGCCCGTGCGCGGCGCGGCGCCGATGAAGATGAACAGCCACTGGGTGTCGACCGTCTCGGTCTCGCCGCTGGCGTTGTCCCGCAGCGTGAGCCGTTCGAGGTGGCCGTCGCCCTCGGCCGCGACGACCTCGGTGCAGGTCCGCACGGTGATCGCCGCGACCCCGGCGATCTGCTGGATCAGGTAGTGGGACATCGACGCCTCCAGCGACGACCCGCGCACCACCATGGTGACCCGCCGGGCGTGCCGGGCGAAGTGCATCGCCGCCTGGCCGGCGGAGTTCGCCCCCCCGACGATGTAGACGTCCTGCCCGGCGCAGGAGGGCGCCTCGGTGAGCGCGGAGCCGTAGAACACCCCACGGCCGGTGAACTCGTCCAGGCCGGGGGCGGCGAGCTGCCGGTAGGACACCCCGGTCGCGAGGACGACGGCGTGCGCGGAGATCTGCCGGCCGTCGTCGAAGTGGACCGTCCGCGCGGGGCCGCTGACCTCCAGCGTGACGGCGTCGCGCGCGGTGAGGACCTCCGCGCCGAACTTGACCGCCTGCCGCCGCGCCCGGTCGGTGAGCTGGGCGCCGGACACGCCATCCGGAAAGCCCAGGTAGTTCTCGATCCGCGAGCTCTGGCCGGCCTGCCCGCCGGTGGCCATGCGCTCGACGAGGACGGTGCGCAGCCCCTCCGAGGCCGCGTACACCGCCGAGCCCAGCCCCGCCGGGCCGCCGCCGATCACCACGACGTCGTAGAAGTCCGCGGCGGGGGAGGTGGTCAGCCCCACCCGGCCGGCGAGCTCGGCGTCGGTGGGGTCGGTCAGCGTCACCCCGTCCGGGGTGATCACGACCGGCAGCGCGTCGGGGGACGCCTCGGCCGCGGCCAACAGCCGCGCGCCCTCCGGCTCCTCGGACAGGTACCAGCGGTAGGGCACCTGATTGCGGGCGAGGAAGTCGCGCACCTCGTAGGAGCGCGCCGACCAGCGGTGCCCGACCACGCGTGTTTCGGTGACGGGGGTGTGGTCGGCGGCGAGCCAGGCGTCGAGCAGACCGTCGACGACCGGGTAGAGCTTCTCCTGCGGAGGGTCCCACGGCTTGAGCAGGTAGTGGTCGAGATCGACGATGTTGATGGCGTCGATCGCCGCGGTGGTGTCGGCGTACGCGGTCAGCAGTACGCGGCGCGCCGTCGGGTACAGGTCCATCGCCTGTTCGAGGAACTCGATGCCGTTCATCGCCGGCATCCGGAAGTCCGCGAGCAGCACGGCGACCCGGTCACCGCGCAGCTTCATCTCCCGCAACGCGTCGAGCGCCTGCGGCCCGGACTCGGCGCGCACGATCCGGTAGCGCTCCCCGTACTGGCGCCGCAGGTCGCGGGCGACCGCGCGGGACACGCTCGGATCGTCGTCGACGGTGAGGATCGCCGGTCGGGCCGGCGGCCTCGATCCGGGCGCCGCCGCCGCGGCGCCGGACGTGGGCGGAGCCGATGCGGACGTCATGGGTGCCCCCCGGAGAGATCGGTGGCTGGCGTGGCGCAGGTCGACGCCTCGATGACGAGGAGGAGGCGGGTGGGCGCGGGTGAGTCGGTGCCGTCCGTGCGCCGCCGCATTCCGCCAGTCTATGGTTCCGCCCACCGCCGTGTTCGCCCGTGCGGAAAACTGCCGCCGACAGCCACGTTCCGTGACAGGCTCGGTGGTTGGAGCTGATCTCGCCGGTGGTGAAGAAGAGATGGAAGACGGAATCGCGTGCGGCAATTGTGAGATCGGCCAGGCCATGCCCTTGTCCAAAAAAGGCCTTACTGCGGGCCAGTTCGACCGAGCCAACCAGTTCGCGTATATCCGGCGTCGCGACCTTACTCTTCGGGTAATGCTTGGCTTGCCCGATCATCCATACTTTCAACTGCTGATCCACGCCGGGCAGCTCATAGACTCGAGCTAACCGCCCCCGTAGTGTCGGCCGGCCAAAAAAATCGGTACCCTGATCACTCGAATTTTGCACTTTTGGACGGCCGGGATGAAGGCTCTTCGAGCTTGTGGGCGGCGGCCGGGAGATGTCTGGCGTGGGGGCTACAGGTTCGCCTGCCAGCGGTGTCCTGGGTGCGCGCGGGGGAGCATCAGCGCTTCCCGAACGAGTGGCCGCCGATGCTCCCGGACGTCGGGATGCCGAGCCCGGCCTGTCGGGCAGTTGTCGGTCGTCGAGCGCCACGTGACCCCACCCGGTTCGTACCGTGGTCGGATGGCTCGGGCCGGGAAAGTGTCGAGATGGCCGCTCGCCGTGATGGGCGTCGCCATCGTGGCGGCGGTCCTGTCGATGGCCGTGGCGGTGTTGCCCGACCGCCCCGGCGTCGCCGTCGGCGCGGTCGGCGCGGTCGGCGGTGCGCCGCCATTGGGCCTGGCCGCGGGCGTGGCCGGCCAGGCGGCTGGCGGCGCGTGCCCGGCGTCCACCGGCCGTATTCCGCTGCCCGGTGGGGTGCACGTTCTCGTTCACGACGGAATTCGGCGTTCCTACCGGTTGGCGGTGCCCGCGCATTACGACGGGCGATCATCCTATCCCGTCGTGTTCGACTTCCACGGTTTCAAGGCGGACGCGGCGCTGGAGGAACAGCGGTCGCGCATGGGTGCGGTCGGCGCCGGGCGCGGCTTTGTCGTGGTGACTCCCGACGCGCTCGGCACGCCCCGCCGCTGGAACACGATGAGCGACCCGGGCAAGGCCGACGACATCGGCTTCGTCGGCGCCCTGCTGACCGGCCTCGCCTCCCGGTTCTGCCTCGACGGCCGGCGGGTCTACGCCACCGGGCATTCCAACGGCGCCGAGTTCGCCGCCGCGCTGGTCTGCCGGTCCGCCCGGTTCGCCGCCGTGGCCATGGTCTCCTCGACCTTCGAGGCCCGCTGCCCCGCGGGGCGCGCCCCCGCGACGATGGCCGTGCACGGCACCGCCGACCCGTCGGTGCCCTACGGCGGCGGCGTGATCGTGGGCTCCTCGACCCGGGTGCCCGCGGCGTCGGCGGTGATCCGTGCCTATACCGACCGCTACGGCTGCAACCCGACCCCGCTGACGAGCCGGCCCGCCCCCGGGATCGCCCCCCGCCGCTACGCCGCCTGCGCCGGCGGCGGCGAGGTGCTGTTCGACTCCGTCGTCGGCGGTACCCACCTGTGGCCGGCGAGCCCCGAGGCCCGCCGCGACCCGCACAACTCACCCGCCGGGCGGACCTTCGACGCCACCGGCGCCATCCTCGACTTCTTCACCGTCCACCGGGCCCCCCGGCCGGTCGCCGGTTGACGCACCGAGTCCCCGGCGGTCCTGGTGGCTGCGGGGGCCGGCTGCCGGCGTCTGTGACATGGGTTCGCCCCCCGTCATGTCACAGAATGTAGCCCCGGGTGGCCGACTCGTCCCACCTCGGGGCGGACCTTCGTACGCTGAACGGATGACCGAGCGCCTGTACTTCCGCCAGCTGCTGTCCGGCCGCGACTTCGCCGTCGGCGACCCGGTCGGCACCCAGATGGTCAACTTCGTCTACCTCGTCGGGGACCGGGAGACCGGCGAGGCGGTGGTCGTCGACCCCGCCTACAAGGTGGACGACCTGCTCGCCCTGGTCGCCGCCGACGGCATGCGGCTCACCGGCGCGCTCGTCAGCCACTACCACGCCGATCACGTGGGCGGCTCCGCGTTCGGCATCGAGATCGAGGGCATCCGCGAGCTTCTCACCCGCGTGGACGTGCCCATCCACGTCAACCGGGCCGAGGCCGAGTGGGTGCGCCGGGCCACGGAGGTCTCCGCCGCCGACCTCGTCGAGCACGACGACGCCGACGTGGTGACGGTCGGGGAGATCCCGATCCAGCTCCTGCACACCCCCGGCCACACCCCCGGCAGCCAGTGCTTCGTCGTCGACAACCGGCTCGTCGCCGGCGACACCCTGTTCCTGGAGGGCTGCGGCCGGATGGACCTGCCCGGCGGCGACGCCGGGCTGATGTACGACAGTCTGCGCCGGCTGGCCACCCTGCCCGACAGCACCACCGTCTTTCCCGGCCACCAGTACTCCCCGCAGTCGTCCGAGGATCTTGCCGTCGTCAAGCGGATGAACCACGTCTTCCGGCCGGCGAGCGCCCAGCAGTGGAAGGCCATGCTCGGCCTGGGCTGAGGCGGCCGGCCTCGCTGTCCACCCCGCCGTCGTGCCCTGACGGCCGACAATCTCGGAGTGATGACACCGCTGACCAGCCCGGGCCGCGTCCGGACCGTGTGTCTGCAGCTCGACTGCCCGGATGACGAGAGCGCCGCGGAGCGGGTGCGCCGGGTGCTGGCCGAACTGCGCCGGACCGACGCGGACCTCGTCGTGCTCCCCGAGCTGTGGGCCACCGGGTATTTCCGTTTCGACGCATACCAGGCGCAGGCGGAACCACTGACCGGCCCGACGCTCACCGCGCTGCGCGAGGTGACCCGGGAACGGGGATTCCACCTGGTCGCGGGCAGCCTGGTGGAGCGGGCCGAAGACGGCCGGCTGCACAACACGACGGCCCTGATCGGTCCCGGCGGCGACATTCTGCACACGTACCGAAAGATTCATCTGTTCGGTTACGAGTCTGACGAGGCCAGGCTGCTGGCGCCGGGAACGACCGCCGGCGCCGTGCGCACCGAGCTCGGCCGCATCGGCCTGGCCACCTGCTATGACCTGCGTTTCCCGGAGTTGTTCCGGATGCTCGGCGATGCCGGCGCCGACCTCGTCGCGGTCGTGTCTGCGTGGCCCGCGGCCCGGCTGGAGCACTGGCGCGTGCTCACCCGTGCCCGCGCGATCGAGAACCAGGTCCACCTCGTCGCCTGCAACGTCGCGGGTCGGCACGCGGGCCGGGACATGGCCGGGGCGAGCGTCGTCGTCGACCCGTGGGGGGTGGTGCTGGCCGAGGGCGGCCAAGGCCCCGCCCGGGTCGAGGCCGAGCTCGACCCGACCCACCCGGCCGCGGTCCGCGCCGAGTTCCCGGTGCTCACCCACCGCCGGCTCGGCGTCACCATCGTTCCGGAAGCGGAAGGCACGCGGGATTGACCCCTCTCTTCTCCGATCAGTTCGCGTCTTCTCCGATCAGTTCGCGACCTTCGACTCCCGCCGTTCGGGTCCGCGGCCCCCGCGATCCCCGCGCTCACTGGATGTTCGCAGGGGGGTGTTCACGGGGGACACCTTCGTCATCACCGAAACCGGTGCCCGATCGGTGAACGCCCTGCCCCCGGTGCTGACCCAGCTCTGATCCCGCCGTCTGCGCCGCGCCGTTCCAGGCAGCCGCGCCGTTCCGGGGAGCCGCGCCGTTCCGGGGAAAGGGAGAACCCGTGGATCGCGTGCTGTGCGCCGCCGAGTCCGAGGCGCGTGCGGAGCCTCTGTTCGCCACGGCCGGCCGCGTCGACCGCTGGCTGCTCGTCGAGCAGCCCGGGCCGTGGGGCCCGCGCACCCTGCCCGAGTCCGGGCTGGCGGAACCGGTCGTGCAGGGCCTGGCCGCCAGGGCGGCCAGGCTGGGGACCCGCACGGCGCTGATGCGCCGCCCCGGCTGGCTGGACTGGGACCCGGCGCGGCGTCTGGTGGTGGCCGTCGACTGCCGACCGGGCGCGCAACGGATGCTGACCCGCACCGTCGCCGGGCCGGCGGAGCTGGCGGCCCTCACCCCGCCCTGGGACGACGCACCTGAGCAGGACTCACTGCGGGACGACTCACCTCGGGACGAAGGGGCCGCTCCGGACCCGCGGTGGCGGGCCGAGCCCGGTCCGCTGCTCGCCGTGTGCACCCACGGCCGGCACGACCTGTGCTGCGCGGTGCGGGGCCGACCCGTCGTGCGCGCCCTCCAGCAGGCCTTCCCGGACCGGATCGTCGAGGTCTCCCACCTCGGCGGGCACCGGTTCGCGCCCACGGTGCTGGTCCTGCCCGGCGGCCACCTGCTGGGCCGGCTGGGACCGGACGACGCCGTCGAGGCGTGCCGGGCCGTGCTCGCCGGCCGCCGGCCGGCCGGGCAGCACTACCGGGGACGGGGAGCCTACGACCGCGAGGTCCAGGCCGCCCTGCACTTCGCGGCCGACCATCTGGCGGGCCTGCCGGCGGGGGAGCCGGCGCTCGATGGACTGCGCCTGCGGCGCAGCGTCGCGCTGGACGGTGACCGGTGGATCGTCGAGCTCGACATGCCGGCGCCACCGGCCACGGTGGGCGCTCTGCCAGGGACGGCCGCCGCGACGGGGGTGACGGTGACGGTGGGGCGCGTGCCCGGCGCGGGGTCGGGGCGGCTGTCCTGCGGCGACGACCCGGTCCCCGCGCCGGCGACCTACGCGTTGCTCGATCTCGCTCTGACCGGTCCGTCCGCGGCGGCGCCGGCCGGGCGCCGCCGATGCGGGCGTCTCTGATCCGGCTGGCGTCGATCCGGTTGGCGTCGATCCGGTTGGCGTCGATCCGGTTGGCGTCGATCCGGTTGGCGTCGATCCGGTTGGCGTCGATCGGGCGGCCGGGCGCGGTCATCACAGTCGGTAGGCGACCTCGCTGTGCTGGGTGGTGTCCAGCCCCTCGATCTCCTCGTCCGGCGTCACCCGCAGCCGGTGGACCAGCCGCACCGCTCCGGCGATGATCAGCGAGGCGGCGAACGAGTAGGCCACCACGGCCGCCACAGCGACCACCTGCTCGCGCAGGAGGCTGCTGCCGCCGCCGTAGAACACCCCGTCCCGGCCGCCGATGTCGCTGCTGCCCAGCAGGCCGATGAGCAGGGCGCCCAGCGCGCCGCCGACGAGGTGCACGGCGCCGACGTCCAGGGCGTCGTCGATGCCGACCTTGCCCTTGACGGCGGTGGCCAGGGCGCAGGCGCCGCCGGCGAGGAAACCGATGACGATCGAGCCGACCGGGGTGACGTAACCGGCCGCGGGGGTGATCGCGACCAGGCCGGCGACGGCGCCGGAGGCGGCGCCGAGCGTGGAGGCCATCGCGTCGCGCAGGCGCTCCACGAGGATCCAGCCCAGCATCGCGCAGGCGGCCGCGGTGTTGGTGTTCACGAACGCGCTGCCCGCCAGCTCGTCGGCGTGCAGGGCGGAGCCGGCGTTGGCGTGCACGACGGTCCCCCCGGCGAAGTCCTCGGCGCCGTGCTCGTAGAGCCAGCCGGTGGGGGAGAAGACCCAGTGCGCGACCAGGCCGTAGACCAGCACCGACCACAGCGCGATGAACATCGCAAAGGCGCTGAACCGGAACCGGTCCGCGCTCGCCCCCGTGATGAGCGCCGGCGTGATGACGGCGAACATGAGCTGGAAGCAGACGAACACGACCGACGGGATGGTCTGCGCTGCCGGGCCCGTGTAGCCGGCGACCTGGACGTTCATGTGGTCGAGCCCGACGTGGTCGAACCCGCCGACAAACCCGTTCGCCCCGCCGAACGCCGGGCTGTAGGTCACCAGGACCCACAGCACACTGACGATGCCCATGCAGAAGAAGTTCTGCCTGATCATGCTCAGGACGTTCTCGACCCGGACCATCCCGCCGTAGAAGAACGCCAGGCCCGGCGTCATGACCAGGACGAGGGCGGCGCTGGTCAGCACCCAGGCCGTGTCCCCCGTGTCGATCGTCCCGAAGTCGAACGGCATGCCGATCCTGTCCGTGCGCCGCCGTTGTGGACGTCCCCGCCCGCCGTGCCCTGCCGCGGTCCGAAAACGGGCGTCGAACCTGCGAGGATGCGTCGAACCTGCGAAGAGGGTCGGCATCGGTGCTTTCCGGCTCGTGTCGTGCGGGTATCGGGTCGGTAAAGGCACTGTTTGGGGTGCTTATCGTGGCGGTGTTCTCCGGCTGGGTGGCCGCCGGACGGCCCCGCCCGCCGCGTGGCAGGCTGGCGGCATGCCGAACCAGCCTGCCCGCGCGCCCGACCTCACCGGTCGGGGTGAGGAGTTCCTCGACTTCTGGCGGGAGCGGCACCTGTGCAGCCTGACCACGGTGCGCCCCGACGGCAGTGCGCATGTGGTCGCCGTCGGCGCGACCCTCGACCCGGCGGCCGGGATCGCCCGGGTGATCACCTCCGGCCGGTCCCGTAAGGCGCGCCTGATCGCCGCGGGCCCCCCCGAGGGAACCGCCGTCGCGGTCTGCCAGATCGACGGGCGCCGCTGGTCGACGCTGGAGGGGCTGGCCGTGGTGCGCGACGACCCGGCGAGCGTCGCCGAAGCGGAGCGTCGCTACGCGCGGCGTTACCGCGAGCCGCGGGCCAACCCGCTGCGGGTAGTCCTACAGGTGCGGATCATCCGGGTGCTGGGCAGCGTCTGAGCGCCATGGGCGTGGGTGTGCACATCGGGACGTCGGGCTGGAGCTACCAGCACTGGACGGAGGTGCTCTACCCGCCGGGCACGCCGCCCGGCCGGCGCCTGGAGATCTACACCCGTCATTTCGAGACGGTCGAACTCAACGCCAGCTTCTACCGCTGGCCGTCGAACGAGGCGTTCCAGCGGTTGCGGTCGCGGCTGCCCGAGGGATTCCAGCTCTCCGTCAAGGCCGCCCGCGGCCTCACGCATGGCAAACGCCTGCACGAACCGGAGGTCTGGGTCGACCGCATCGCGTCGGGCTGGCACGAGCTGGCTGATCGCCGGGCCGTGGTGCTGGTCCAGCTCGCGCCCGGTCACGTGCGCGACGACGCGAGGCTGGAGTACTTCCTCGGCCGGATCCCGCCGTGGATGCGGGTGGCCGTGGAGTTCCGGCATCCGAGCTGGCACGACGACGCGGTGTTCGCAATGTTGGAACGCCACCGGGCAGCGTACTGCGTGATGAGCGGGGCGAACCTGCCCTGCATCCTGCGCGCGACGGCGCCGTTCGTGTACCTCCGGTTGCACGGTCCCGATCCACGCGATCTGTACGGCGGTTCCTACCGCGAGCAGGATCTTCGGTGGTGGGCCGAGCGCATCCGCGAATGGGAGAGCGCCGGCCTGGAGATCTACGCCTATTTCAACAACGACGGCGGCGGCCACGCCGTCGACAACGCGCGAACGCTGCGGGGGCTTCTCAACCGCTGACCGCTGATCCGCCACCCGCGCCCGGTTAGCCGGTGTTCGTTCGGCTCAGGACGATGCCGATCCGGACGATGCCGATCCGGACGATGCCGATCCGGACGATGCCGATCCGGACGATGCAGCGCCGACAGCGGCCGCGATCCCGGCCAGCAGCCACTCCAGGCCCTCGGTGAAGCTCTCCCGGCCGTCCTCGCCGACCAGCAGGTCCAGGCGGTGAAACTCGGCCAGGTGCGGGTACTGGCCGCCCTCGAGCACGTCGGTCAGGTATTGCTGCACGTCCGCCCGGTCGGCGCCGCCGAGGTGCCCCCGGCGCTCCCGCAGCTCGGTGGTGACGTATCCCAGGGTGTACGTGTCGACCGCGCGCAGCAGCGCGACCCGTCGGCGGGGCGGTAGCGGCAGGGTGGACACCGCGGCCGCGGACTGCTCCGCGTGGCGCAGCGCGTTCGGGCCGAGTCGGGGTTGGCAGGCGAGCGTCTGCAGGACCCAGGGGTGGCGCAGGCTGCTGTCCCGGGTGCGGTGGGCGATGGCGCGCAGGGCGTCGCGCCAGTCCGCCGGCAGCGGCTCGGGCACGATCACCTCGGCCGCCACCTGGTCGTTCATCAGCGCGAGCAGGTCGTCCTTGCGGTCGAAGTGGGAGTACAGGCTCATCGGCCGGGCGTCGAGCGCCGCGGCGACCCGGCGGATCGAGACCGCCTCGAGCCCCTCGGCGTCGGCCATCGCGACGGCCGCGTCGACGATCGCCTCCCGGGTCAGCCGCGGCCGGCGGCGCTCGGCCGGGCGGGCCCAGACGATCCCGGACGATCCCCCCGCCGGCGTCGGGCGGTCTGCTGCATCCGCCGCTCCGGCGAGTGCCGGGCTCGCGGATGTCGGGTTCGCGGGTGCTGCCGGGCGGTGTGCGGGGGTCGGCGGGACGAAGGCCATCGGTACCGCCGGGAGTCTCTCCGCGCGGGTGTGGTCACCCATACCTCGAGGTTACGTGGTCGCTCGAATCCGTTGCGCCGTACGAAAACCGATGCACTGTAGCGAAATCGAGACGGTGTATCGTTCTGGTGTGGGTCGGTGAGCGCCGCTCATCCGCCGCGCCGGTGGCGTCGTGACGTGATCCCCTGAACCGTTCCGGAGGTAGGCCCATGGCGATGCAGGCCGAGGCGTCAACGGCGAAGGGCGCCGGCGACCGGTTGGATCCCGCGCTCGTCCGGCTGGCGCTGATCGTTCTCGTCGGAGCGGTCGTGGTGCAGCTGGACGCGACGATCGTCGCGGTTGCGCTCGACACCCTCGCGCGGTCCTTCGACGTCGGCGTCTCGACGATCCAGTGGGTCAGCACCGGCTACCTGCTGGCCCTCGCGGTGGTGATCCCGCTTACCGGCTGGTCGGTCGAGCGCTTCGGGGGCAAGCGGATGTGGCTGGTGTCGCTGATGCTGTTCCTGGTGGGTTCCGCGCTGTGCGGGATCGCCTGGTCCGCGGGCAGCCTGATCGCCTTCCGGATCGTCCAGGGCGCGGGGGGCGGGCTGCTCCTGCCGCTGATGCAGACGATCCTCGCTCAGGCGGCCGGTCCCGAGCGGTTGGGCCGGCTCATGGCGACGGTGGCCGTCCCCGCACTGCTCACCCCCGTGCTCGGCCCCGTCGTCGGCGGCGTGCTCATCGATGATCTCGGCTGGCGGTGGATCTTCCTCGTCAACGTGCCGGTCTGCGCCGTCGCCATCGCGCTGGCCTGGCGCTGGATGCCCGAGCTGCGGGTCGCGGAGCGCCAGCCGTTCGACGGTGTCGGATTCGCCCTGCTCTCGCCTGGGCTCGCCGCGGCGGTCTACGGCTTCTCGGAGGCGGGTCGGCGGGGCGAGTTCACCGACGCGCGGGCGCTGGTCCCCCTGATCATCGGCATTGCGCTGCTCGCGGTGTTCGCCCTGCACGCGCTGCGGACCAGGATCGTCCCATTGATCGATCTGCGCCTGTTCCGCTCCGCTTCGTTCTGCGGCTCCTCGGGGATGATGTTTCTGTTCGGGCTCTCGTTGTATGGCGCGATGTTGTTGCTACCGCTCTACGAGCAACAGGTACGGGGTCGCAGCGCCGTCGAGGCCGGGCTGCTGCTCGCGCCGCAGGGACTGGGCATGATGCTCGCGATGATCGTGGTCGGCCGGCTGGTCGATCGGACCAGCCCGCGGCTGCTCGTCCTGACCGGGCTCGTGCTCAGCGTGCTGGGCTCGGTGGTGTACACGCAGCTCGGCGCGGACACCAGTGAGGTCCTCCTCGGCGGCTCCCTGGTCGTCCGGGGGATGGGTCTCGCGGCCGCGACGATCCCCGTCATGTCGGCGGCCTACCACGGACTACGCCCCACGGATATTCCCCGAGCCACCTCGGCGGTGCGCATCTTCCAGCAGATCGGCGGCTCCCTGGGCACCGCGGTGATCGCGGTGGTCCTGGCCCATCAGCTACGCGGGACGCCGTCGGGTGGCCGGGCGGCCGATCTCGGTGCGCAGGCCCACGCCTATGCGGTGTCGTCCTGGTGGACGCTCGGATTCTCGCTGGTCGCGGTTCCGCTGGCCCTGCTGTTGCCCGGTCGGCCGGCCGGCGGCCCGCGGCCTGCGGTGCCCCCGGACGGATCGGCCGCGGCGAAGCTGGTTGCCGAATCGGATCCGGGCACCCTGGGCGCCGAACCCGCCGAGCCGGGCCCGGTGGTGCGGCTGGTCTGAGGCGTCGGATCGTCCCGAGCGGCGCCGCGGCAGCGAGCGGCCCGAGATTCAGCGCCCGGAGCCGGGGTCGTCGGCGGCGTCCCGCCAGGGCAGCGCGACGCTGACCAGCGTCGGGCCGCCGGGCGGGCTGTCGACGACCAGGGCGCCGTCGATGGCGTCCAGGCGCCCGGTCAGACCGGCGAGACCCGTACCGCCTCGGGGATCCGCGCCGCCGACGCCGTTGTCGCTGACCTGCAGCAGCAGGCTGGTGTCGTCGAGGCGGCGCAGCTCGACCGCGGCGGCGCTGGCCTGGCTGTGTTTGCTGATGTTGGTGAGCAGCTCCGACGCGGTGAAGTAGACGATGCCCTCCAGGGCGGCGGCCGGCCGGCTGGCCAGCTCGACGGTGGCCCGGGTCGGCACGGTGCAGCGGGCGGCCAGGGAGGCCAGGGCCGCGGGTAGGCCGCGATCGGTGAGGATCGCCGGATGGATCCCGCGGGCGAGATCGCGCAGCTCCTGAAGGGCGAGTTTCGCCTCGCCGTGCGCCTCGGCCACCATGCGGGCAGCGGCGTCCGGATCGTGGGCGAGCTTCTCCTTCGCGAGACCCAGGCCCATGGCCAGGGCGACGAGCCGGGCCTGCGCGCCGTCGTGCAGGTCGCGTTCGATCCGCCGCAGATCGGCGGTGGCCGAGTCGGCGAGCGTGCCCCGGTCCGCCTCCAGCTCCCGGATCCGCCGTTCCACCGCGTCCGACGGGGAGAGTAACCCGCGGATCATCGCCCGGTCGACCGCGACGAGCCCGCGCGTGGCCCAGGGCAGCACCACCCAGCCCACCGTGACCAGCAGCACCGCCGCCACGAAACTGATGATGCTCCAGGGCAGGCGGATGAACAGGTACAACGCGGTGCGCCAGGACACGGGATCGGCCAGCGCGGCGAACATCGAACCCAGCCCGTCGGCCCGGCGGCGCGGCGGCCGCGACGGCGCGCCGATCCGCAGGCCAAGCAGCCACCGCGCCCGGGCCCGCTCGATGGTGCCGAACACGCGGCCCAGCCGCAGACCGACCGCTAGCACGGGTATCCCGATCACCGTGACGACCAGGCCCACACCGAGGGCCAGCATCGTCGTCACCCAGACGAAGCCGATAATGCCCAATGGGAGGTTCAGCAGCAGGAACAGGACACCCCGCCAGGTCGCGGCTCCCGCGGCGAGCCGCTGCTGGCGTGGTGCGTCGGACCCGGTGGGCCCGACGGACCCGGCACCTTCGGGGGCCGGGACGGGGTCGGCCGAGGCAGCGACGACAGGCGCGGTCACCGGCTGCCGTCCTCCCACTGGATCTTCCCACCGGAATCGTCTCGGGCCGGTCCCCGCGGCCAGTCCGGGACGTGCGTCGAGAGTACCCCGATCATGGCTAAGCCGAGACTTTGTCGGTGGGGGATGGTTGTCTTCTCGTAGATCCGGAGGGCATCCGCTTCCCACCCGGAAGCGGTCGGGCGACCACGAGGAGCTTGGGAGTCATGAAACTTCTCACGGCCACCGCGTACGCGCAGGGCCTGCGTGTCGACGATTTCCACTGGGCGGTGGAAGGTGAGCTCGTAACCCTGCGTGCGTTCTGTGATATGCATCTGGACCGGCCGCATGGCCGGTGCGAGTGCGGCCGGGTCTTCGTCGGCCTCGGCTCTTTCTACGGAACGACGACGGCGATGGTCCGAGACCTTCCCGGAATCACGGAAACGGATTATCTAGAGGCGTTGCGTAATAGTCTCGACGCGCAGGGCTGGGACGCCCGCGACGCCGACGCGGAGGCATCGCGCCTGCTAGCCGAGGTCGACCGCTGGCCGGTCGGGGCGATCGTCGAGCGGTTCGTCGACGGGCTGTCGGTCCGGGCGCTGTCGGACGCCAGCATCGGCCGGGTGCCCGACCGCCGCTGAGGCTCCCCGGATCGGGTTGGGGTCTCCCGCCGTCGTGGCGGCGGGAGACCCCACGCAAACCGAGGGGACGGCTTGCCGCCGTTTTGGGCGGCTCTCCGGGTGGCGAATGGAAGGGCGCCGCTTAGCGGACATCGCGGAGAAACAGCAGGTTCCGGAAGGCCGTGAGCGTGCCCCGGGAATGATGACTTCCTGCGCGACGTGGGAAACGGGCAGAGGCGGCCGGTGCCGGGTCGGCCCGTTCAGGGCAGCGGATTCAGGGCAGCGGATTCGGACCGCCTGGCTCGGACTGCTCGGCGAGGAAACGTTCGAGCGCCTCCCCGAGCTCGTCGGCGGTCGGCAGCTTCTGCTCGGCGTCGACCGTCGGCAAGCTGGGACCGCGCCGCCCCCGCTGGTAGGCGTCGTACTGCTCCTCCAGCGCATGGACGAGCGCCGCGGCCTCCCCGCCCTGGGCGATCTGGCTGTTGACCTCGTCCTGGACGGCGACCGCCGCGGAGCGAAGCCCGTCCAGCGGAAGCATCAGGCCGGTCGCCTTCGACACGGACGTCAGCAGCACCTCGGTGGCCGCGGGGTAGGTCGTCTGAGCCAGGTAATGCGGGACGTGAACGGCGAAGCCCATCGCGTCCCGGCCGTCGCGGCCCAGCTCGTACTCCAGCAGGTGCCCGGCGCTGCCGGGGACCTGCAGCCGGCGCAGCCACGGCTCGTAGCCGACGACGAGCTCCTTGCTGCTCCCGTGCGCGGTGATCGTCGCGGGACGGGTGTGCGGAACCGCCATCGGCACGGCGTTGAGCCCCACGGTGAGGCGGACGCCGAGCCGGGACACCAGCCCGCGGACGGCGGCTGTGAAGCGCTTCCACTGCAGGTCCGGCTCGGGGCCGGTGAGCAGGAGGAACGGCGTGTCCGACTCGTCGCGGAGCTGGTAGAGCGCGAGCACCGGGTCCGTGTAGCTCTCCCAGTGGTCCTCGGAGAAGATCATGGTTGGTCGGCGGGATCGGTAGTCCAGCAGCTGATCGACGTCGAACGTCGCGACGATGCGATGGTCGAGCGCGGTCAACAGATGCTCACCGGCGAGACTGACTGCGTTGCCAGCGTCGACGACGCCGGTCAGCGCCTCCAGCATGATCGGGCGGTGCGCGTCGTTGGGGTCGTCGGACGCGTCCTCGGTGAGACTGTAGAGCTCCTGCGGATCAAGCACGATCGAGGTCCTCCTTACACCACCGGTCGCTTCCGTCACCTGAAAAGAAGCGCGGCAGGCGCCATCGGCATTCCACCGGGGCCGGGGACCACCGGGCGACGGGGCGCCGCCCGCCTCGGCCGCATACCGGCCTGACACCGCCCGGGTCTCGCGCTGATTTTACCCGTTTGCAGCGTCTCGCAGGGAGTAGGCAACGGAGCCGTTGCCTGCTGCCGCTAGGCTCCCGGAAAAGTTTCGGCGCCCCCCGGGTACCACTGGCCAACCATCCGGCTCGGTGCGAGCGGCCCGGCCCTGTCGACCAGGGCCGTAGCCGCCCCACTGGATCCGGTCCGGGACCGGACCGGGACCGGTACCGGCGCGCTCGATCGGGCCAGCGCCGCGTGGCGAAAGGCGGCACGCAATGACGGACACACCCACGGGAACCGGGCCATGGGGCGGCATCGTCACCGGCCGTGGCTCCGTCGCCGCCATCGACGACGTCGACGTCCGCCGCATCGAGGCCGTCTGCGCGCCGCTGCGGTCGTTGAACACCGAGGGGCTGCTCACCGGCCTGTTCGACGGCATCGACGGTGCCGCCGAGCTGGTCGCGCTCGTCGCCCGGTACTGCGTTCTCGACCACGCGGCGCTGCTGATCGCCGTCGACGACTTCGACGCCGCCCTCGCCGCGCTGGCCTCGCTCGGGGTCGAACCCAGTGCACTGGTCCCCAGCGTCATCGTGCGGGCCCGGCTGGGCGAGCGCTACGGGGTACGGCCGGACCTGCTCGACGTGCGCCTCACCCACGCGTCGTTGCGCTCCGACGCCGGCGCCGGCCGCACGGTCGAGATCTTCATGGTACGGCGCACCCCCGAGCTGCCGCCCGGCCTCGTCGAGCAGGAGCGCGCCTTCGAGCTGGAACGGCACTTCGCGATGCGCCTGCCCGAGCCGAACCCGATCGTCATCGAGGGGCTGCGCTGGTTGCTGCGGACCCGGGCGGAGTTCCACTGGGACGGCGGCGGATTCAACCCGCACGACCGGGCCGCTGCCGGCGGGACAAGCGTGCTGTACTTCCTGCGCCTCATCCCGGACGGGTTGGGCAAGATCCGTCGGGAACGCCTCGAGGTGAAGTTCTTCGGCGACTACTCGGCGATCACCAGCACTCACACGACCACCCCGCCGGCAGGCGCGGACCTGCTGCTCGGCCTGCCCCGACCGCGCGCCGCGCAGGGCCGACCGGGGGGCGACGCCGCCGCCGTGGTGCGCACCGGCTGGTACGTGGTGCGCGGGATGGCCGAGGCCAGGCGCACCGCCGCCGGCCGCTCCTGGCTGCCCGGCCGGGGCCGGCGAAACCCGGCCGACGGCTCTGGGGCCGGCCGGGCCGGCCGGGCTGGTCGGGCTGGTCGGAACGGCGGGTCGTGGTCCGGCCGAGGCGGCGGCCCGGCGTAGGGTCCCGCCGGTGAGAGTCCTGGTCACCGGCGCGACCGGCAAGGTCGGCGGGGCGGTCGTGCGGGCCGCGGTCGAGGCCGACCACCAGGTGCGGGTCCTGGTCCGCGACCCGGCCCGGGCGGCGTCCGGACTGCCCCCGGGGGTCGACGTCGTCGTGGGGGACGTCACCGACCCGGCGACGCTGCCGCCCGCCGTGGACGGGACCGAGATCGTCTTCAACGCGATGGGTGTTCCCGAGCAGTGGCTGCCGGACGCCGACGAGTTCGACCGGGTCAACGCGGTCGGTTCGGCCAACGTCGCGCGGGCGGCCGCCCGGGCCGGGGTGCGCCGGCTGGTGCACACCAGCACGATCGACGTGTTCGACGCCCCGCCGGGCGGCCACTTCGACGAGACCGCGCTCGCCGCCGCCCCGAAACGGACCCCGTACGAGCGTTCCAAACAGCGCGCGGAGCAGGCGGTGCTCGCCGCCGCCGGTGGCGTGGAGGTGGTCTTCGTGAACCCGGCCACCGTCTACGGCTTCCCGCCCTACGGCCCCACCTCGATGGAAAGCCGGATGTTCCGCCCGGCGCTGCGCGGGCTGCTGCCCGCCATCCCGCCCGGCGGGTTCGGGCTGGTGTTCACCGAGGGGCTGGCCCGCGGTCACCTCGCGGCCGCCGGCGTGGGCCGCCCCGGCGAGCGGTACATCCTCTCCGACGCGCACGTCAGCCTGCGGGAGCTGACCGCGGCGGTCGTCGCCGCCGGGGGGCGCGGTCGCCCCCCGGCCGTCACCATCCCGGCCGCGGCGGCCTCGGCGCTCGCCGCGGGCGGCGAGGCGGTGGCCCGGCTTACCCGCCGCCCGCCGCCGCTGGCCCGCGGCCAGCTGCACTACCTGCGGTGGAACGCGATTCCGGATGCCACCCGGGCCCGGACCGAGCTCGACTGGGAACCGACCCCGCTGGCCGAGGGCCTGCGCCGCACCCTCGCGGAGCTGGACCGTGCCTGACCGGTCCCGTCCCCGCCGGCGCGGTTGCTCGCGGTTGCTCGCGGTTGCTGAGGTCAGTCGACGAGGTTCTCCGGTCGGCCGTCGCGGACGTACTGGTCGAGCTGACGGGCGATCACGTCCCAGATCCGCTGCGACACGCCGGTGGTCATGCCGCCCACGTGCGGGGTGAGCAGCAGGCCCGGGGCCCGCCACAGCGGATGGTCGGGCGGCAGCGGCTCCGGATCGGTGACGTCCAGCGCGGCCCGCAGCCGCCCGGACTCGAGTTCCGCCAGCAGCGCCGACGTCACGACATGGGCCCCCCGGGCGGCGTTGACCAGGATCGCGCCGTCGGGCATGCGGGCGAGGAAGGCGGCGTCGACCAGGCCGCGCAGCTCGTCGGTGAGCGGCAGCATCACCACCACGGCGTCGTGGTGGGGCAGCAGGTCCGGCACCTCGTCGAGGGTGTGCACGCCGGGCCGCGCCCGCCGGGCGACCATGCTGACCTCGGTCTCGAACGGTTCGAGCCGCCGGCGCAACGCGGTGCCGAGATCGCCCGCGCCGAGGATGAGCACCCGCCGGCCGGCGAGCGTCCCGGTCTGGCGTTGCTCCCAGCGGCCGGCGGCGGCGTCGGTGAGGAACCGCGGGATCTCGCGGTAGAGGGCGAGCAGCGCGCCCACCGCCCATTCGGCGGTGGAACCGCCGTGCGCGCCCCGGGCGTTCGACAGGGCTACCCCCGCTGGCAGCCGGCCGAGCCACTGGTCGGTGCCGGCGCTGATGGTCTGCACCAGGCGCAGCTTGGGCAGCTCCCGCATCGTGTCGAGCTGGCCCTGCACCCCGGTCGGCGCCACGACCAGCACCTCGGCCTCGCGGGCCGCCGCCGGCAGGGGAGCGTCCGGGTCGTACCGCAGCGGCTCGATCCCGGCGACCGCCGACAGCGCCGCCACGCCGCCGTTGCTCGGGACGAGGACGAGGACGGGTCTGGACAAGAAGCCTCCCTGCTCTGCGCCGTTTCGACCCTCCTGTCCTACCAGAGCCCCGGGTCGGACCCGTACCCGCAGCCATGCGCTACGGGCGCGCACGCCCCAGCCCCTCGCCTTTTCGCGGGGACGGACTCCTTGCCCTTCTGTAGGGACAAAACGGACACGGAGGGTTGTGAAAGGGCAAGGGTGAACGCGGCTGCTCGCACCGGTCGGGCGGCAGGATCCGCCTGCGTGGCCGACATGCTGCGGCCGGTGCAGGATTTGCCCAGGTAAGGGCGGTCGTCGTCACATGGCGCGGCCCGAACCGCCGATGGTGTGGAAATAACGCTTATTGTGGTAGGTCCATCCGGTTATTTCGCGGCATCATCGCGGGGGAGAGGCGGCGACGTGAACCGACCGCCGCCCACCTCCTCGCGCCGTGAAGCTCCGTCCTCGGAAGACATGTCCAATTCGCTGGCAGATCAGGGAGATATCGGGCCTGGCGCAGCGGGGACGGACGGTCACCGAACCGCCGCCGACGCGAGGCCGCCGGCCGGCGGTGCGGCGGTCGGCACCGGCGACGCCACGGCTCCGATCTACCGCGGGCCCTCGGCCACGTCCACCCGGCCCGTAGCGTCACCCTTGTCCGCGGTGCCGGGCGGGGCGGTCGCCGGCGGCTCCGGGGATCCGGCGGGTGGTTCGGGGGACCCGGGTGGCGGGCCCGGGGTCGAGCCGGACGCGCCGGGGCCGGGTCGCCGCCGCGGCCTGCGGGCGCGGATCACGCTGATCCTCGCGGCCGTGCTGAGCGTCGCCGTCCTCGCCGCCACGGTGTCGGGCTGGGTGGTCCTCACCGTCTACGATCACAAGATCGAGCGGGCGAGTATCGCCCTGCCGCACGTCGACGTCTCCCGGCCCCCGGCGGTGCCGACGGGGACGGAGAACTGGCTGCTCGTCGGCTCCGACGTGCGGACCGGCTCGGACGCCGCGAAGGTCGGCGGGGCCCGCTCGGACACGATGATGATCGCGCATCTGTCCGAGGACGGCACGACCCAGGTCGTCTCGATCCCGCGGGACCTCTACCTGCCGATCCCCGCCTACACCGACGGCGACGGCGGCACCCACCGCGCGCGTAGGGACCGGGTGAACAGCGCCTTCAACAGCGGCGGCCCGGCCCTGCTGGTCGCGACCCTGGAGCAGCTCACCGGGGTGCGTATCGACCACTACGCCGAGATCGACTTCGGCGGGTTCCAGCGGATGACGACCGCCATCGGCGGGGTCGACGTCTGCCTGACCGCCTCGCCTTACGTCGAGACCGTCACCCTGGACAACTTCCGGCGAGTCCACTCGACCAACCTCAACGACCCCAGCTCCGGGTTCGTCGGGCAGCCGGGCATCAACCACCTCGTCGGCGCGCAGGCCCTCGCCTTCGTCCGCCAGCGCCACGGCTTCATCGACGGCGACCTGTCCCGCATCCACCGCCAGCAGGCGTTCCTGGCCGCGGTGTTCCGCAAGGTGTCCTCAGGCGACGTGCTGCTGCGCCCCGCCAAGCTCGCCGCGTTCCTCGGGGCCGTCACCCGGTCGACGGTCCTCGACGACGCCACCGATCTCACCGACCTGCGTCGGCTCGCCGACCGGCTGCGCGGCATGGACAGCGGTGCGGTGACTTTCGCGACGATCCCGGTCACCGGGCAGGTCGTCCATCCGGCGTTCTACTTCCTCTACGATCCCGACGCAGTGCGTGCCTTCTTCGCCCGTACGATGGGTGACGACGACAGCGCGGTGGGTGCCGCGGGTGCCGGAGCGTCGCCGGGCGCCGGCGTTGATCCCCTCGTCTCGCCGGGCGCCACCCCGCAGCCCGGGGCGAGCCCCTCGGCCACCGTCCTTGCCGCCGGCATGGCTGGGGCCACCCCGACCGCCACCGCCTCCTCGGAGTCGTCGGCGTCGGCGTCGGCCGGAGCCTCGCGCGACTCGGGCCGGGTCAGCCTGGCGGGCTCCGGCCTCGTCGCCGCCGGGCCGTCCCTGCCGGGCGCGGCCGTCACCCCACAGATCACGACCCCGGGCACCGCGCTGAGCGCCGAGTCCGCCGAGCCGTCGGGAGCGACCGCGACGGCGAGCCCGGCGGCCGTGCCGACCACCACGGCCGTCGCCTCCTGCATCCACTGATCGCTGGCCGTCCCTGGCCGCCCCTGGGTCGTCCGCCGGCTTGGCTACACGGTTGGCTACGGTCGGCTGACCTGCTGGCCGGCGGCTCCACCTTCGTTGCTTCCGAGCGATTATCTGACTTCGCAGGCTGGCGCGGGTGGATGAAGCGGTGCGTGCCTCGAGGCACATACTGGCGGTGGTGTCGGCGGACTATCTTGCCGGGGACTACCCGGGCAGTCTCGCTCTGGCCCGGCACGCCCACCAGCGGTGGACCGTCCGCCTCGGTGAGGATCACCCGGACACTGTTGCCGTTCGTCGCGCTCCGGCCGACAGCGAGTCAGAGGATCTGTGATGGCCCGGGAGCGGTGGCGGTCGTCAAGGCGGGGTGGCCCTCAGTCGGGAACAGCCGGGAGTCTTCCGGACGGCATGGAGAGCGCGGATCATGGCTCTCGGCAGAGCAACGAGTCGCGGTCAGCCCGTGAGCAGCGCGCGGGACATGACCAGGCGCTGGATCTGGTTGGTGCCCTCGTAGATCTGGGTGATCTTGGCGTCGCGCATCATCCGCTCCACCGGGAAGTCGCGGGTGTAGCCTGCGCCGCCGAACAACTGCACCGCGTCGGTGGTGACCTCCATCGCCACGTCCGAGGCGAAGCACTTGGCGGCGGCGGAGACGAAGCCGAGGTTCGGCTCGCCGCGTTCGGCCCGGGCGGCCGAGACGTAGACCAGGTGCCGGGCCGCCTCGATCTTCATGCCCATGTCGGCGAGCATGAACTGGACGGCCTGGTTGTCGGCGATCGTCCGGCCGAACTGGCGGCGCTGTTTGACGTAGGCGATGGCGGCATCGAGGGCCCCCTGGGCGATGCCGATGGCCTGCGCGCCGATCGTGGGCCGGGTGTGGTCGAGGGTGGCGAGCGCCGTGCGCAGGCCGGTGCCCGGCTCGCCGATGATGCGGTCGGCGGGGATCGTGCAGCCGGTGAAGTGGATCTCCCGAGTGGGGGAGCCCTTGATGCCGAGCTTGCGTTCCTTCGAGCCGACCTCGAAGCCGGGGTCGTCGCGGTGCACGACGAAGGCGGAGATGCCGTCGACCTTCTTCTTCGCGTGCGGGTCGGTCACGGCCATCACGGTGTACCAGGCCGACACGCCGGCATTGGTGATCCAGGTCTTGGTGCCGTCGAGGACCCAGTGGTCGCCGTCGAGGCGGGCCCGGGTGCGCATCGAGGCGGTGTCGGAGCCCGCCTCCCGCTCGGAGAGCGCATAGGAGATCATCGCCTCACCACTGGCGAGGGAGGGCAGGACCAGGCGTTTGAGCTCCTCGGAACCGGCGAGGATGATCGGCATGCTGCCCAGCTTGTTCACCGCGGGGATCAGCGAGCTCGACGCGCAGACGCGGGCGATCTCCTCGATGACGATGCAGGTGGCCACCGAGTCCGCGCCCTGCCCGCCGTAGCTCTCCGGGACGTGCACCGCGGAGAACCCGGCCCGGTCGAGCGCCTCCTGCGCCTCCACCGGGAACCGCTCGTGCTCGTCGACGTCCGCGGCGAACGGCGCGATGTCCTTCTCGGCGAGCGTGCGCACCGCCTCACGCAGCGCGGCGTGCTCCTCGGCGAGCTGGTAGAGGCTGAAACTCGGATTCACAGCGGCCGCCTTGGTCGTCGGGATATTGGCTGGCGCGCGGGGATCAGGCCGCTTGTGCCGGATCGGCCGCCCGCTGGGGTCAGGTCGCGTAATTGTGGAAGCCGCGGCCGGTCTTCTTACCGAGCAGCCCGGCGTCGACCATGCGCATGAGCAGCGGGGGCGGCGAGTACAACGGCTCCTTGAACTCCTCGTACATCGACTCGGCCACCGCTTTGATGGTGTCGAGGCCGATCAGGTCGCACAGGCGCAGCGGGCCCATCGGGTGGGCGCAGCCGAGCACCATGCCGCGGTCGATGTCGTCCGCGACGGCGAAGCCGGACTCCAGCATGCGCACCGCGGCCAGCAGGTAGGGAACGAGCAGCGAGTTCACCACGAAGCCGGCCCGGTCCTTCGAGCGGATGACCTCCTTGCCGAGCCGCCCGGTGACGAAGCCCTCGGCGGCGGTCTCGGTCGCGGGCGCGGTCAGCAGCGACGGGACGATCTCGACGAGCTTCTGGACGGGCACCGGGTTGAAGAAGTGGATGCCGACGACCTGCTCCGGCCGGGACGTGGCCATGCCCAGCTTCATGATCGGAATGGACGAGGTGTTGGAGGCGAAGATCGCGTCCGGTCGCGCCACGACCTTGTCGAGAGCGCCGAAGATGTCCGCCTTGAGCTGCTCGTTCTCGGCGACCGCCTCGATCACGACGTCGCGGTCGGCGAAGTCACCGAGATCGCTGGTGAAGGTCAGCCGCGCGAGCACCGCGTCCCGGTCGGCCTCGGTCAGCTTGCCGCCGCGGACCCCGCGGTCCAGCGAGGAGGTCAGTCGCTTGCGCCCCGCGCTCAGGGCCGGCTCGTCGATCTCGCGGACGGCGACGTCCAGGCCGGCGCGGGCGGCGACCTCGGCGATGCCGGAGCCCATCAACCCGCACCCGATCACGCCCAGGCGGGTGAACGTCGACCCCGGCTCGCCCGCGGCGGCAGCCACCTCGTCGACGTAGTCCGCTGTCTGCACCGCATCCACCGAAGTCACTCCTCGCGATCGCCTGGTCCCGGAATCTGGTGGGGGACATCGACGGTGCCGGAACCGCGGCAGCCACGACCATCGACCACGCGGGCGCGACACGTCAACCGCGGGCGGCGCGCGACGGATCCCGGCCCGCTTCCACGAGGCGTCAGGTGGCTCGGGCGACGACTCCGGACACCACTTCCGTGTCCGCGTCCAGCCTAGTCGGTGCGCTTGTTCCGCTCATCAGATTGAACGTCGGCCCAGGTCAGGACTTCAGCAGCAGCGACCAGACCGGCAGCGTGGCGAACGACAGCGGCACCCCGACCCCCACCAGCAGGCTGGGCAGCGGGGTGGCGAGGTCGTGCCGGGCGGCGATGAGCGCGCCGGCGACCATCGGTGGCATCGCCGCCTCGAACAGCGCGATCGTCACGTCGTGGTCGCCGAGCGTCCCGGTCAGCGCGTAGACCCCCACCACCAGCGCGGGGGCGACGACCAGCTTCACGCCGAGGCCGAGCGCCAGCTCGCGCCACCACTGCCGGACGGCCCGCACCTCCAGCTGCATGCCGATCGAGAACAGCGCGAGCGGGGTGAGGGTCGCGCCGAGCGAGTCCAGCGCCGAATCCAGCCAGCCGGGGAAGGCCACCGGCCGCAGTGCCAGCGCGGTCACCAGGGCGAGCAGCGCCGGCGCGGTCAGGACGCGGCGCGCCAGCTCCGCGCGCGGCAGCGACGCCCCGGCGATGATCGTGACGGCGCCGAGCACCACGGTGTTCAGCAGCAGGAACGAGCCGAGCTGGTCGACGAGCACGGCGATGGGCACCGACGACGCCCCGAAGAAGACCGTGACCATCGGGAAGCCGACGAAGCTGGTGTTGGCCACCGCCGTCGCGGCGACCAGGGCCATCACCGTCTGGCGGGACAGCCGCATCGGCCGCGCCGCGAGCAGGTACAGCGCCGTGGACAGGACGAACAGCAGGTAGGGCGCGGCCACCACGAGCGCGAGGTTGCCCGGGAAGTTCACGTCATGCATGGCGCGCAGGACGAGCGCCGGCAGCGCGATGTCGAGCAGCCAGATGTTGACGACCGCCGCGGCCTGCGCGGGCAGCCGCCGCCGGCGGCGGACCACGATGCCCGCGACCAGGCCGACGAGCAGGACGACCAGGGCGGACATCCGGCCATAGTGGCAGTTGACATCACCCGTGCAGGGCCGCACGTGGGCCAGCCCACGTCCCCGGCCCGCCCGCGCGGCGAGGCCGACCGGGTGGGCGGCCGGGGCCGGCCCGCCGGCCGGGCAGGTCAGCCGGTCAGCGGGTGCGCTCCGCCTGGCGCCGGCGCACCCGGCGCACCCGGCGCAGCAGCCGGGGCAGCGCGATGTTCGCGGCGAACAGCGCCGCCGCGAGCAGGTAGTTGCCGTCGCCCAGCCGCTCCTGGCCGGGCAGGGGCAGCAGTGTGTAGGTGATCAGGACGAGGGCGGCCAGCAGCAGCGTGCCCACCATCATCCCGCCGATCCAGGGTGGCGAGTCGCTCATCGACCGTGACCGCCGGCCCGCCGGCCGGGAACGCGCACCGTCCGTCACCACTGGCGAGTTACTCCTCACGGGTCTGTTGTGGCCGAAATCCTGTTGTCATTGTGGATGACGGATGGCAGATTGGCGGATCAGTTCTGCCGAACCGTCGGATGCCCGTTTCGTGCCTGCATTGGCCCGATCGGTGACCTGCCGGTCGGCCCGGCGGATCGGAGGTGCCGGTGGCGGCTCCCGTGCTCACCGCGCCCGGCGGGATCGCCTGGCGTGACGGTAAACGCTATATGTGGCTGACCGCCATCATCGTGCCCCTGCTCGCCATCGTGGGCTATGGACTGTGGCACCGCACGGGTCTCGGGGTGCATTGGTGGATCACCCCGTTGTTCGTCTTCGTCCTCGTCCCGCTGCTCGACATCTCCACGCCGGCGGATTCGGTCAATCCCCCGGAGGAGATCCGGGCCGCCCTCGAAGCGGATCGTTTCTACCGTCGGTGCACCTACCTCTACCTGCCGTTGGCCGGCATCGGTCTGGTCCTCGGCGCCGCGGCCTGGGCGGGGGGCGAGCTGTCGCCGGCTTCCCGGATCGGCGCGGTGGTCTCGGTCGGCACGGTGACCGGCGTGGGCATCACCACGGCGCACGAACTGGGCCACAAACGGGGGCGGCTAGAACGGTGGCTGGCGCGGCTGATGCTCGCGCCCACCTGCTACGGCCACTTCTACGTCGAGCACAACCGGGGTCACCACGTGCGGGTCGCGACGTCGGCCGACCCGGCCAGCGCCCGCCTCGGGGAGAGCTTCTGGCGGTTCTGGCCGCGCACCGTCGTGGGCAGCCTGCGGTCGGCCTGGTCGCTGGAGAGCCGCCGGCTGCGCCTGCGCGGCGCGCGAGTGGTGTCCCTGCGCAACGAGGTGCTGCTCGGCTGGCTGCTCACCGCCGTCCTGTTCGGCTCGCTTGCCGCCGCCTTCGGGCCGTCGGTGCTCGTCTTCCTCGCCGCGCAGGCGGTGTTCGGGTTCACCCTGCTCGAAGGCGTCAACTACATCGAGCATTACGGGCTCGCGCGGGCCCACACCCCCGAGGGACGCTACGAGCCCGTCACCCCGCGGCACAGCTGGAACAGCGACGCGGTGACCAGCAACCTGGCGCTCTACCAGCTGCAGCGGCACAGCGACCATCACGCCCATCCCACCCGGCGCTATCAGGTCCTGCGTTCGTTCGAGGAGTCGCCGCAACTGCCGGCGGGGTACGCCACGCTGCTGCTCGCGGCGTACCTGCCCCCGGTGTGGTTCCGGCTGATGGACGATCGCGTCGTCGCGCACTACGGCGGTGACCTGTGCCGGGCGAACGTGCATCCGCCGCGGCGCCGCGCCCTGCAGGCCCGCTACCGGGCTTACCGGATCCCGTCCCACATCGCGCCCGCCGGCGCGGTTCGCGCCCGGGACGGTGCCGCCGGGATGGGCGTCCGGGACGGTTCCCCGCCGGAGGCCGACCGGGACGGGGCTGCCGCCGGCGGTCGGGAGTCGGTGGGGGCCTTCGCGGTGGAATTGGCGGCGCCGTTCGGTTCCGCGGAGGCCCGGGTCACGTCCCGTGCCACCGGCGACGCAGACCCGGCCGAGGCGGGGCCGCGGGACTCCCCTCGATCGTAGGCGAGCAGATCCTGGCAGAGGTCGCGGTAGCCGCGCAGCGCCATGCGCAGCTCCTCCGTCGACGGCTCGCCGCGGGAGCGCCACGCCTCGCGCAGGCCGCTGCGCTGCGCCTCGATCCGATCCTGCAGGGCGCGCATCGCCTCGTCGACCAGACGGTCGGCCTGTTCGACGGCGGCCCGCGGGTCGTCGACGAAGCCGAGCAGGATCTCCCGCCACCGGTCGCCCTCCCGACCCGGGCCGGGCCGGGGATCCGCCGCGGGGCGGCGGTCGTGCCTGATGCCGTCGAGGCTCATGTCGGTCCTTCCTGTCGTGCTGCGAGGGGGCCGGGCCGAGGGCGGCGTGGGGCCGCCGGGGCGGTGACTGCGGAGGTCACCCCGGCCGGGAGACGGGCGTTGCCGGACGATCCCGCGGCCGCGGGGCTCACGCATCCCGCTTACCGGGCGTGGCCGCGAGGCCGGCGGCGGGCCGGTCTTGCCGGTCCCGTTGGTCGCCCGCGGCACCGGCCTGGTTGCCGGACCCGGCGTCGCTCCCGACCAGCTGGTTGAACACCTCGCGGTAGCGCACGAAGGCCGAGCGCAGGCTCTCGGTGTCCCGTCGGCCCGCAGCACCGTTCCCGTCCGGCTTGGCCGTGGTCCGCTGGTGTGCCTCCCGGTAGCCGGCGACGACGCGGGGATGGTCGGCGGACAGCAGCTCGGCGCGCTCGGTGAAACTGCCGACCGGATATCCCCGGGCCCGCATCACCTCGCCGACGAGGGCATCCGCCAGGCTGGTCGCCTCGGCGGGGTCGTCCACGAAACGGGTCTGCAGCGTCTCCCAGCGGGCCTTATAAGTCGCCCGGTCAGCCTGGGTCAACGGGTTGATGGTGAGCGCGTCGCGCCGGTCGGCGATCTGTCTGAGCTGGCGTTCCGCCGATCGCCGGTCCGCGTGCTCGGCGAGCGCGCGGTCGTACTCGGGGCCGAATCGCCGTTGTAGCCCCGCCCGTCGAGTGTCACGCTGCCCGAGGAGCATGACGCTTCCGAGGATGGCCACGGCGCAGATCACCAGTAAAATCCAGCTTACGGTGAGCAAGGGTAAACCTCCGCCTGACGTCCCTCTTTCGCCTCATGATCCGCCCGGTCGGGTACCCAGGTCCCTTCACGGTAAACGCGGCGAATGCGTAACCGGGCGTCCCAGCGCCCCGATAGTGCCGTCGAGGACGTTCTGAGGGGTGGCGTTCGGGCTCGCCGCGTTCCAGGCCAGGGCCGTCTCGGCGATCCGGCGGACCTGGATGCCCACCTCCTCCTCGGCCGCGCGCCGGCCGCGGTCGAGGCCGGCGAACATGGCCGCGGGGTCGATCCCTCGCCGGGCCTGGGTCCAGGGGGTGATGGTGATCTCGGCGTACCGCACCCGCTGACCGGCCAGGCGCAGCGCCGTGCCATGGGCGAGCGACACACAATGGTTCTCGTCCCCGGGGATATTCACACCGCCGACCACAGTCGTCTACCCGCCCGGGCGCGGGCGCACCACCGCGCACATCCGCGCGGCGATCAGCGGGACCAGGGGAGAACGGCCTGGCGGGCGGGCGGGCGAACGTCCCGATCGTTCTCCGGCTGGACCGGCCCTCGACGTGGCCTGGGCGGTCGGGCTCGCAGGCACCGATTCCGCAGGTCCGGGCGGATTCCAGCCGGACGTGCAGATCGACCTTGGGGAGCGCGTCGACGAACATCTCCTCGTCGCCGATTTCGAACACCTCGGTCACCGCATCACGCCCCGCCGCCGCTGTGCCCGGGGGTGCCGACCCCGAATGCCTTGACCCGACATTTCCGGATGCACTTGCCGGAGGTCAAGGAAACTGGCGAGGAGCTGTCAGCCTCGGGCGATTCGGCGGGGCGCAGCGCGCGCCCGATTATGGCTGCGTGCCGGTCAGGCCTGCGTGCCGGTCAGGCCTGCGCGACGGTCACGCCTCCGGGTCGTCCGCCTTGGCGGACTGCGGCGGGGCAGAGCCGCCGAGGTGCGCGGGCAGCCACCAGTCAGGCTCGCCGGGCGCGGGACGCGGATAGCGCCGCTGCGCCTCGTCGAGGAGCTCGGTCATCACCTTGTGCAGGACGTCCGTCCCCGTCCGGCGGTCCGCGAGCTCGGCCGGGGGCACCGGCCTGCCCACGGTGATGGTGACCGGGGTGCCGATCGCGTCCCGGAGCTTGAACGGATGTCCCTTGGTCAGGATCCGCTGGCTGCCCCAAAGGATCACCGGGATCACCGGGACGTTCGTGTGCGTCGCCATCCGCGCCGCACCGGACTTGAACGAGGCCAGGCAGTAGCTCGGGCTGATAGTCGCCTCGGGGAAGACCCCGACGAACTCGCCGGCGCGCAACGCCTTCAGCGCGTCCCGCAGCGACGCGGCCCCGGCCTGCCGGTCGACCGGGATGTGGTGCATCCCGCGCATCAGCGGGCCGGAGATTCGGTGGTCGAAGACCTCCTTCTTGGCCATGAAGCGGATGAGCCGCCGCTGGGCGGTCCAGAACGGCAGAACGGCGAGAGCGAAGTCGAGATAGGAGACATGGTTGATCAGGACTATGCCGCCCCCGGAGGCGGGGATGTTCTCCGCACCCCGCACGTCAAGCTGCAGGCGCAGCGCGCCGAGCAGCCCCCTCGCCACGGTGATAACCGGCCGGTAGACGTATTCCGCCACGACGGGCCACTCCTCAGCTTGTCCTCGCGGTCTCCCCCGGGCACTCAAACGCGTTCCCGACCCTACCGCCGCCCCCCGACCGCGGGGGCGCCCTACAGGGGGGTGCTCGCCCTTTCGAGGACCCCCGCCGGCACCTTCGCGTTCCCCCAGGCCCAGGATCGATGATGTCCGAACGGACGCCGGCGCTGGTTCGGGGCCAACGGTCACGTATCGGGAGAGACGGTCGCGTATCGGGAGAGAGGGGCCGGATGGAGATCCTGCGGCGCAGCATTGAGGCGCAACCGGCGCCGCCGCAGTGGGTGCTGGCCGTCGCCGCCGTCCTCGCGGCCGTGACGGTGCTCAGCGATCGACTGTGGCCCGTCGCTCGGCACGTGATCACGATTGCGCATGAGGGTGGGCACGCCCTGGCCGCGGTCGCGAGCGGCCGCCGCCTGGCCGGCGTGCGCCTGCACTCGGACACCTCCGGGGTCACCGTCTCCTCCGGCCGACCGACCGGCCCCGGGGTGATCGCCACGGTGGCCGCCGGCTACCCCACGCCCTCTCTGATCGGACTCGGCGCCGCCGCCCTGCTGGCCACCGGCCGCACCAGCCTGGTGCTCCAGCTCTGCGTGGCGATGCTGCTCGCGATGCTCGTCGTGATCCGTAACGGCTTCGGGGCGATGTCGCTGCTGGTCAGCACCGCCGCGATCCTGGCGGTCTCCTGGTTCGCGCCGCCGACCGCGCGCGCCGGGTTCGCCGCCTACGTCGCCTGCTTCCTGCTGCTCGGGGCGCTGCGGCCGGTGGTCGAGGTGCAGCGGCAGCGCCGGCGCCGCCGGGCGAGGGATTCGGATCCGGACCAGCTCGCCCGGTTGACCGGGCTGCCGCCGGGGTTCTGGGTGGGCCTGTTCGGCCTGACGGGGCTTGCCTGCCTCGCCGGCGGGGGCGGACTGCTGTTCGGCTGAGCGCTGGGCGTCGCCGGGAAATGTCGGACCCGGCTGCCACACTGGACGGCATGTGCGGCCGCTACACACAGAAGCTGAAGACCGACGACCTGGTCGCCGCCATGTCCGCCCGCGACGGGACGGGCAGCGGGGTGGCGGAGAGCTACAACGTCGCTCCCACGTCGACGATGCCGATCGTCGTCGCGGAGCCGTCTGAGGCCGGCGGCGGATCGGGTGGCGCAGCCGGCGAGCGCTCGGGTGGCCCGGCGGGTGGCGAGCGGCCGGGCACGGCGCCCGCCGGCCGGGTCCTGAGGCTGGCCACCTGGGGCCTGGTGCCGTCCTGGGCCAAGGACCGCGCCATCGGCGCCAAAATGATCAATGCTCGGGCGGAGACGGTGGCGACCAAGCCGGCGTTCCGCGCGGCCTTCGCGGCGCGGCGCTGCCTCGTGCCCGCCACCGGCTTCTACGAGTGGTTCCATCCGGGCGGCGGATCCCGGCGCGGGCAGCCGTTCTATATCTACCCGGCGGGCCATCCGGCGACCGGGGGGATCTTCGCCTTCGCCGGCCTCTACGAGGTGTGGCGCAAGGGGGACGCGCCGCTGGTGACCTTTACGATCCTCACCACCGCGGCGGCCGAGGGCCTGGCGTTCCTGCACGACCGCTCGCCGGTGATCCTGCCCGCGGCGGCCTGGGACCGGTGGATCGATCCGGCGAGCGACCCGGCCGCGCTCGCCCCGCTGCTGCGCCCGGCGCCGGCGGGGGTGCTCGCCGCGCATCCGGTGGACGCGGCGGTGGGCAACGTCCGGAACAAGGATCCACATCTGACCGACCCGGTCGACCTCGATCCGGCGGTGGCGGAGGCATTGGCGCTGGCCGGCGGGCCCACGGCGGCGGCGTTCGGCGCCCCCGCCGGCGGGGGCGCCGCCGCGAGCGGCCCAGGGGAGTCAGCCGGGGCGCGGCCGGCCGGCGGCGCCGTGGACCTGTCGCTGTTCGAGCGCGATCCGGCCGAGCCGGTGCCCGGCGGCGACGCCGCCGCCCGCGGCGGGCGGTGAGCGGGCGAACGCATCGTGCGATTGCGGGTTCATCCGGCGGAAATCCGCGAGGATGGGGGACGCCGCCGGCGGCGGTGTCACGGGCAGACGGGCCCGGTGTCCAGGTCCGATGGGTCCCGGGCCGGCCGCGGTCCCGCCCGTCCGGCGCCGACCGGCAATGACGGTAACCAGGCAGGCACGGCCGGAGGAGAACCCGATGACGTCTCTCACCGATCCGACCGAGGCGGCGGGCGCCGGTTCCGCCCCGCCGTTGGAGGCGCCGGCGCCGCCGGACGTCGCCGGGCTGGTCAACCTCCGTGACGTCGGGGGTATGACGACCGCGGATGGCCGGCGCACCCGCCCCGGCGTGCTCTACCGCAGCGAGATGCCCAAGGTCGGGGACCGCCCGCCGCCCGCGTCGACGACCTGGCCGCCGCGCACGGTAATCGACCTGCGCTCGGCCGTCGAGCGCGGGCCCGATCCGCATCCGCTCGCCGCTCTCGGCGCCGAGATCAGGGTGTTCCCGCTGCTCGGCGATGACGCGGCACCCGGCCGGCACACCGTCGCCTCGGGCGCGATGGAGGCCGGTCTGCAGGCGCTGTATGTGGCGATGGTGGAGCATGCCGCTCCGCAGCTCGCCGGGATCGTCGACGTCGTCGCCGAGGCGCCGGGCCCGGTGCTCGTGCACTGCGCGGCGGGCAAGGACCGCACCGGCGTCACGATCGCCGTGCTGCTGCGCCTCGCCGGCGTCGTCGAGCGGGACGTCCTCGACGACTATGCCGCCACTGAGCAGAACATGCGCGGCGTGATCAAGCGACTCAAGGGGCACGCGCTGCTGCCCGGCGTGAGCGACCCGGAACGGGGCCGGGAGCTGGTCAAGACGTCGGTCGCCGCCGCGGAGGCGGTGATCGCCACGACCGATGCTCATCCCGGCGGCGTGGTCGGCTGGGTCCGTGATCACGGCGCCCGCGAGGACTCGATCCGCCGCTGGCGCGAGCGCATCCTCGCCTGAGCGGGTCCGGCAACCGACGTCTGGTGGCTCCCCGCCGGCGGCCGGGCGGGCCGACCGCCGGCAGCCACCAGACGCGTCAGGCCCGCGTGCGCGGCCGCAGCGCCAGCCCCAGAGCGATCTCGGTGACCCCGGTGACGACGAGCTGAATCCCGAAGATCACCGCGAGCGCCACGATCGTCGCGTCCGGCCAGGCGAGGGCCAGCACACCCAGCACCACGCTGACGGCCGCCAGCGCGTAGCTGGGCACCGCACCGTGGCCACCGACCTCACGCGACTGCGACGCCCGGGTCACGAGCGCCCTCACGACGCCGGTGATGATCAGGATGGCGCCGACGAGCAGCGCCAGCACCCGCAGCGTCACCCCCGGCCACATCAGCACGACGATGCCGCCGAGGATGAGCAGGATCCCGAAGAAGGCGGTGCCCGCGGAGTTCTCGGCCCTGGCGGCCGCGATCGTCTCGCCGATCCCGGACAGGACCAGGGCCACCCCGGCGAGCACGGCCAGGGTGCCGGCCGTCGCGAACGGATTGAAGATCAGCAGAAGTCCCAGCACCGTGACGGCCAGGCCGAGGACGAGCAGCGCCGGCCACAGGGCACTGGGCGTCTGCCGTTGTCGCTGCTGCCGGTAGATCGTCGCCATGTAGGCACCTCCTGTGCCGACCCGCACCACGCGTGCGGATCCGCACCGAGTTCCTACCCGGTGCGGGTCCGGCCGCACCGGGCGGTGGCATCTGGCGGTCGGCAGCCGGACCCGTCAGCCGTCGCTGATGCTGATCGCCTCCGTCGGGCAGGAGTCAGCCGCCTCCTGAAGGTCGTCCCACCGCGCGTCGTCCGGCTCCTCGTTCAGCAGGTAGAGGTAGCCGTCGTCCCGGATCTCGAAGACGTCCGGAACGAGCTGGACACACGTGCCGCTGCTGGCACAGCGGTCGAAGTCGACGGTCACACGCATCGGCGCACCTCCCGTGGTGCTCCCAGAATGTCGGCGTCGCGTGGACCTTACCGCTGGGCCCGGCGGAGAAACAGAAGCGTCACCGCCGCAGGCCACAGTGGCAACGCGGCCGATCCCGGCGGGCCGTCAGGACGCCTTGATCGCGGAGATGTCCAGTTCGACCTTGACCTTGTCGCTGATGAGGACGCCGCCCGTCTCCAGCACCGCGTTGAACGTCAGGCCGAAGTCCTTGCGGTTCAGCGTCGTGGTGCCGGTGAAGCCGGCCCGGATGTTGCCGAACGGGTCCTTGGAGCTGCCCTCGAAGGTGATGTCGATGTCGACCGGGTGAGTGACGCCGCGGATCGTCAGATCGCCGGTGAGCACGTACTCGTCGTCGCCCTTGCCGGCGACCGCCCCGGTGCTGACGAAGGCGATCGTCGGGTAGGTCGCGACGTCGAGCAGGTCGGCGGACTTCACGTGGCCGTCGCGGTCCGGCACGCCCGTGTTGAACGAGTCGGTCTGGATCGTCACGGTGGCGGTGGACGCGGTGGGCTCGGCGCCGTCCAGGTGCAGGGTGCCCTCGACGGCGGTGAACTGCCCCCGCACGGTCGTGACCATGGCATGCCGCGCGGCGAAGCCGATGCGCGAGTGGGCGGGGTCGATCGTCCACGTGCCGGTCAGGTCGGTCAGGACGGTGGTAGGCGTGGTCATCGCATCCTCCAGAGGGTGGCGCCGGAGGCGTCGATCGCCCGGCGACGGAGTGGTTTGCCATGGTTGAGCGGTTGGTAGGTCCCGCGGGTGCGCTGGATGGTTGCGCGCGCAACTTACCAGCTCGGGTCAACGTCCCGGGACGGGACATATTCCGGCAAGCCGCCTGCTGATCTGTGACGACCGTAACAAGATCTCGATCGTTCGCCCAGGGATCCAGGCCGATCTGTGGACAACGGACCGTTGTCCACAGATCGCCATCCGACGCGGCAGGGCGCCTGCACATCGATCTACGGTTCGGCCATGGCCACAACCACCCCCAGTCCCGGGTGCCCGTCCCCGCCCACACGCTCTGCGATGCGGCCCGCCGACCCGCTCCCGCCCAATCCGGTCCCATCCCCGTCCGCAGGCGAGCCGCCTCCGCTGGTCGGGGTGCGCGAGGGCGTCTTCGCCGACGACGAGGAGTGGCTCGACGCCGGCGACGAGACCACCGCCCTGGGATGGGTCGACCGCGGCGCCGGCGCCGGCGACGGACAACCCACCGCGCATCGCACCCAGGGCGGCGTCGTCGCCGGGAGCGCCGCCCACCTGGACGCGCGTCCCGGGACGGGGCCACGGCGGGTCGTCCGGCGCCGCGGCCAGGTCCGCCGCCGGGGCTTCGCGGCGCGCCGGTCATGGACGACGTGCCGGGGTGGGCGGGGCGCGGATCCCCGGCGGCGGGCGGCTGGCATGCGGCCCGCGAGCGGCTGGCGCAACGGTTCCCGATCAGCCTGCGCGGCGTGGTGACGGCACCGGCCGCGAGCGCGACGCTGGTCCTGGCGCTGGTCGCGCTCGCCGCCGCGCTCCTGGCGACCTGGTTCGCCTGGCAGCATCGGCCGATGTCGGTCGCCGCGCCGGCCGTCCGATCCTCGGCGATGGTCGCGGCGCCGAGCGCGACCGCGGACGGCGTTTCCGCCCGCGCCGGGACGGATGCCGGCCAGGCCGCCGCGGCGGGCGGAGCCGCTGGCGTCGCGGCCACCGCGGCCCGCACGGGCGCCGCCGGCGAGGTGGTGGTCGACGTCGCCGGCCGGGTGACGCGGCCCGGTGTGGTCCGGCTTCCTGCCGGGTCGCGGGTGGTCGATGCGATCGACCGGGTCGGGGGAGTGCTTGCAGGTACGGACACCACCGGCATCGGGCTCGCACGGGTGCTGGTCGACGGTGAACAGATCCTCGTCGACGGCCGCCCCGGGCCGCCGCCCGCCGCGGTCGGCCCGGCGCCGGCCGCGGACGCTACCGCCGCCGGCGGTAGCGGTGGCGGTGGCGGCGCGCAGAACGGTCCGGTCGATCTCAACAGCGCCAGCACCGACCAGCTCGACGGCCTGCCCGGAGTCGGTCCGGTGCTGGCCGGACGCATCGTGCAGTGGCGCACCGAGCACGGACCCTTCCGCTCCGCGGAACAGCTCGCGGAGGTCACCGGCCTCGGCGACAAGCGGCTGGCGGACCTGCTGCCTCTGGTGAAGGTTTGACGCGCCGATGGTCGCCGTCGGCATGGAGACCGGCCTCGCGCTGCCCCAGCGGTCGTCGTCCGCGGCGCAGCCGGCCGACGCCCGGCTGGTCGCGCCCGCGCTGGCGGCCTGGGTCGGTACGGCGGTCGCGGTCCGCTGGGCGCTGCCGGATGCCGCGCTCGTCCTCGCCGCCGCGGCAGTCCTGACGGTGCCGGCGGCCCTGCTGGCCCGGGCCCGCAGCGTGCGCCGCCGCCGTGCCGGCAGCGGGCACACCGCGTCGCCGTCGCCGTTCGACGGCGACGCCCTGCCCCCGTCTGTCGCGGTGGTCCTGACAGCCGTGGTGTTTCTCGCCGTCGGAGTGCTCGCCGGCGGGCTGGCGACGCGTCCCGGCGACACGGGCCCGCTCGCCGACCTGGTGCGGCGGGGGGCGTCGATGACCGCCCGGGCCGTGGTCACGGACGATCCGCGGCCAGCCGCCACGGCCGCACCCGCATTCGGTCCGCCGACGGCCGCCGCCACGACCTTCGTCGTGCCCGTCCGGTTGGAGAGGGTCGCCGCCGGGCCCGTCGTGGTGCGGCTGCGCGCCACGGCCATCCTGCTCGGGCGGGGCGCCGGCTGGCGTGGTCTGCTGCCCAGCCAGCACCTGGACGTCGTGGGCCGGTTCGCCGTTCCCCGGGCCGGCGACACCGTCGCGGCAGTTGTGCTGGCCACCGGAGCGCCGCGCCCGCAGGGGGAACCCGACGCGGTGCAGCGCTTCGCCGGGCGGCTGCGGGCCGGCCTGCGCGATGCCGCCGCCGGTCTGCCCGAACCGCGACGCGGCCTGCTGCCGGCGCTCGTCGTCGGGGACGTCTCCGGGCTTGACGAGGGCCTGCGCGCCGACTTCCGCCGGGCCGGGATGTCGCACCTGACCGCCGTCTCCGGCGGCAATGTCGTCGTCGTGACCGCGTCCGCCCTGGTCGTCGCGGCATGGGGGCGGCGCGGTCTGCGAGGGCGGGCGGCGGCCGGCGCGGCCGCGCTGCTCGGGTTCGTCGTCCTCGCCCGACCCTCCGCCAGCGTCCTGCGCGCCGCCGTGATGGGGCTCATCGGACTGGCGGCGTTCGCTGCCGGCCGGCCCCGGGCGGTCCTGCCGGCCCTCGCCGCGAGCGTCACCGCGCTCGTCCTGGCGCAGCCCGCGCTCGCGGTCTCCGTCGGCTTCGCGCTGTCCGTCCAGGCCACCGCCGGAATGATCATCTTTGCGGCGGGCTGGCACGCCGTCCTGGCGCGGCGCCTGCCCGACCGGCTCGCCGAGGTGCTCGCGGTCGCGGCGGCCGCCCAGCTCGCCTGCACGCCGGTGCTGGCGTGGATCGGCGGGGGCCTGAGCCTGGTCGCGATCCCCGCGAACGTCCTGGCCGTGGCGGCGGTGCCCGCGGCGACCGTGCTGGGCGTTCTGGTCCTGATCGTCGCCCCCGTGTCGCCGCCGCTTGCCCGGATGCTGGCTCACGTGGCGGACCTGCCCTGCTGGTGGTTGGTGACGGTCGCGCGCGGGTGCGCAGACCTCCCGGCGGCCACTGTCGGCTGGCCCGCCGGGGTCCTGGGGGCCGTCACGGCGGCGCTGGCCGTGATCGTCGCGGTGGCGGCGCTGCGCCGCCGGTGGGGGCGCCGGGTGGCCGCTGCGGCCGTCGTCGGCCTGCTCCTGGCGCGCTGCGCCGTCGTCGAGCGGATCGCCCCGTGGCCACCCGTCGGCTGGCGACTGGTGGCCTGCGACGTCGGGCAGGGCGATGCGCTGGTGCTGTCGGCCGGGCCCGGCAGCGCGGTGCTGGTCGACGCCGGACCCGATCCGGACCTGCTTGCCCGTTGCCTCGACGAGCTCGGTGTGCACCGGCTGCCCATGATCGTCCTGAGTCATCTGCACGCGGATCACGTCGACGGGCTTCCCGGCGTGCTCGGCCGGCTGCCGGTGGGGGAGGTGCTGGTTGGCCCGTTGCGGGAGCCGGCGGGCCAGTGGCGTTCGGTCCGGCGATGGGTAGACCGGGCCCGCGTGCCGCTGCGCACCATCGGAGCCGGCGCGTGGGGCGGGGTAGGCGCGGTCTGCTGGACGGTGCTGGCGCCCCGGACCGTCCTGCACGGCACGGACAGCGATCCCAACAATGACAGCCTCGTCCTGTCCGCGCGTGTCGGCGCGGCGACCATCCTGCTCACCGGGGATGTCGAGGCAACCGCCCAACGGCTGTCGCTCGGCCATCCGCAGGACCGCGCCGGACTGCGGGCGGACGTCCTCAAGGTCCCTCACCACGGGTCCGCCGACCAGGACCCCGGCTTCCTCGCGGCGAGCGGGGCCCGCTTCGCGCTGATCAGCGTCGGAACGGGCAACGACTACGGCCATCCGGCGGCATCGACCCTGCGCACGCTGCAACGGGCCGGGATGGCCGTAGCCCGGACCGACCGCGACGGGGCCCTGGCCGTGGTCGCGCCCGGGGCCGGCCAGCCCGGTCGGCCCGGTCAGCGGTGCCCCGGGCCCGGGGCGGATCCGTCGGCCCGGCTCGCCGCGCCGGACCGAGCTCCGGTCTCGGTGGTGCGCCGCCGGTCCGGGGACGGATCGTGACATGCTCACCCGCGTGCCAGCTTCTCCAGCGCCCCCGCTCGTCCTCGTGACCGGCGACGAGGACCTGCTCGTGGGTCGAGCCGTCCGCGAGGTTCTCGACGCGGCCCGAGCCCGTGATCCCGAGGTGGAGATCGTGGACCGGGCGGCCGCCGAGCTCACCGAGGCAGATGTGGTGGACCTCGGTGCCACCTCGATGTTCGGCGGGGGCCGGGCGGTCGTCGTCCGTGGGGTGCAGGACCTCGGGGAGGAGCTGCGCGACGCGTTGCTGGACTACATCAGCCATCCCCTCGACGACGTCGTCCTGGTGCTCGTGCACAGCGGCGCGGTGAAGAACCGCAAGCTGGCCGACGCCATGAAGGCGGCGGGGGCCCGCGTCGTGTCAGCCGCGAAAATCACCAAGCCGCGGGACCGGCACGACTTCGTGGTCGCCGAGGTCCGCCGGCTCGGCGGGCGGATCAGCGACGGCGCCGTGCGGGCCCTGCTCGATGCCGTCGGTGGCGATCTGCGTGAGCTCGCCGCCGTGTGCGACCAGCTCGTCGCCGACACCGACGGCGGCGTGCTGGACGAGGCCGCGGTGGCCAGGTTTCACCGGGGGCGCGCCGAGGCCAGCGGGTTCGCCGTCGCCGACGCGATCATCGGAGGTGACCTGCCGCAGGCGCTGACGCTGCTGCGCCAGGCGATCGAAGGGGGGACCGCGGCCGTGCTGATCTCCAGCGCCGTCGCCGGCGGTCTGCGGGACCTCGCGAGGGTGTCCTCGGCCGGCCCAGGATCGAAGTGGGACCTCGCCCGCGCGCTCGGCATGCCCGACTGGAAGGTCGAGAAGGCACAGCGTTCCGCGCGCGCCTGGTCCGATCCGGGCCTGGGGCTCGCGCTGCGTGCGTCGGCGACGGCGGACGCCGGCGTGAAGGGGGCGTCGGTCGACGCGGGCTATGCGCTGGAGAAGCTCCTGCGCGAGGTGGCCGCCGCGCGGGCCTTTCCCCGGGACCGGGCACACCGCGGTGGGCGTCGATGACCGGGCCGCAATCGCCGCAGCCGGGTGGGCCGTTCCCGTCGCGCGCCGCGGGTGGCCGGCCCGGGCCGGCCCAGGGGCACGAGGCCGGGGACGCCGTCGATCCGGATGCGCCGCCCCCGGGCGGCTGGTTCGGGCTGCGGGTCCTGCCCGCCGGCTGGATGCGCGGGCTGCTCATGATCGTCACAGTGCTGGCCACGGTGGTCGTCGCGCTGGGGGATCTGGCGAGCGCCTGGGTGGTGCTCGTCCTGCCGGTGGCGGTCGCCGCGATGATCGCCTATCACGAGGTGCTCGAACGGCTGGTCCGTCCGGAGGACACCGGTCCGGCGGCTTCGCGGAAGCCGCCGGGCGACCCGGCCATGCGCTAGGCACCGGGGGCGGTGCGCACCCGCCGGGCGCATGCACGGCGGCGGGCGGCTTGGGTCGCGGGCAGCGAATGAAGCGAGGCCTGCGGACGACGCCGGCACGCAGAAAAGCCGGAGCACCCGTGGCGCCCCGGCTCCGCCGCGCGGTCTCAGCTGGCGGTCAGGTTCGCGTGCGCGCGGGCCAGCGCCGACTTCTTGTTGGCGGCCTGGTTGGGGTGGATGACACCCTTGCTGACGGCCTTGTCCAGCTTGCGGGAGGCGGCCCGCAGGGTCTCGCCGGCGCGATCGGCGTCGCCCGCCTCGACCGCGTCACGGAAGCGGCGCACGTGCGTCTTGAGCTCGGACTTGACAGCCTTGTTGCGCAGCCGCCGCTTCTCGTTGGTGAGGTTGCGCTTGATCTGCGACTTGATGTTGGCCACGCGGAGGAACCTCTGGTTGTCGAGTCGGGATGGTGCGGACACGTCATCATACGGACGCCGGCCGCCCGCGGCGGCCCGGAGTACCGGCGCCTCGGGAGCCGGCCACCTGCGCCGAACCGGTGTTACGCGGAGGCGGGGGCGACCGAACCGCGTCGGGACGGCGATGCGGCCCACCAAGGCGGCGCCCAGGATATCAAACCGGTGAAGGCCGGTGCACCGGCGCAACCTCCGTGCCGCCTCCTGGCACGATGAAGGTGGTCGACCCGGATCCCGGCACGGGACGGCTCCCGTGACCACCGCGAGCGAAACGAGAACTCTCCGCGTGTCCGCAGCCCCGCACCTGGCGCCCGGCGCCGATCCCGCGATGATCCGTAACTTCTGCATCATCGCCCACATCGACCACGGCAAGTCGACCCTTGCCGACCGGATGCTCGGTGTGACCGGAGTCGTCGAGGCGCGCAACATGCGCGCCCAGTACCTCGACCGGATGGACATCGAGCGCGAGCGTGGGATCACCATCAAGGCCCAGAACGTGCGGCTGCCCTGGCGGGCGCAGGATGGGCTGGACTACATCCTGCATCTCATCGACACGCCCGGTCACGTCGACTTCAGCTACGAGGTGAGCCGGTCGCTGGCCGCCTGCGAGGGCGCGGTCCTGCTGGTCGACGCCGCGCAGGGGATCGAGGCCCAGACGCTGGCGAACCTCTACCTCGCCATCGAGAACGACCTGACCATCGTCCCCGTCCTGAACAAGATCGACCTGCCGGCCGCCCAGCCGGAGAAGTACGCCGAGGAGATCGCGGCGATCATCGGCTGCGACCCGGGTGACGTGCTGCGCGTGTCGGGCAAGACCGGCCAGGGCGTGCCGGAGCTGCTCAACGAGATCGTCCGGCAGGTGCCCGCGCCGGTCGGCGACCCCGCCGGGCCCGCCCGCGCGATGATCTTCGACAGCGTCTACGACATCTACCGCGGTGTCATCACCTACGTTCGGGTCATCGACGGCACGCTGACCACCAGGGACCGCTGCCTGATGATGTCCACGGGCGCCAGCCACGAGACGCTCGAGGTCGGGGTGATCTCGCCGGACCCGCATCCGACGGGCTCGCTGTCGGTCGGCGAGGTCGGCTACGTCATCCCCGGGGTGAAGGACGTCCGCCAGGCCCGCGTGGGCGACACCGTCACCACCACCCGCAACCCGGCCACGGAGATGCTCGGCGGCTACCGGGACCCGCTGCCGATGGTGTATTCGGGGCTGTACCCGATCGACGGCAGCGAGTACCCGGCGTTGCGCGAGGCGCTCGACAAGCTCCAGCTCAACGACGCCGCCCTGACCTACGAGCCGGAGACGTCGGCGGCGCTCGGCTTCGGCTTCCGCTGCGGCTTCCTCGGCCTGCTGCACCTGGAGATCGTCCGGGAGCGCCTCGAGCGCGAGTTCAACCTGACTCTCATCTCCACCGCGCCGAACGTCGTCTACCGGGTGGTGATGGAGGACGCCTCCGAGGTCATCGTGACCAACCCCAGCGACTGGCCTGGCGGCAAGATCGCCGAAGTGTACGAACCGATCGTCGACGCGATGCTGCTGCTGCCCACCGACTTCGTCGGCGCGGTCATGGAGCTCTGCCAGGGCCGGCGCGGTGTGCTCAAGGGGATGGACTACCTGTCCACCGACCGGGTCGAGCTCAAGTACACGCTGCCGCTTGGTGAGATCATCTTTGACTTCTTCGACGCGCTGAAGTCCCGGACCCGGGGGTACGCGAGCCTCGACTACGAGCCGGCCGGTGAGCAGCTCGCCGACCTGGTCAAGGTCGACATCCTCCTGCAGGGCGAGACCGTCGACGCCTTCTCGGCGATCGTGCACCGGGAGAAGTCGTATGCCTACGGCGTGGCGATGACGACCAAGCTGCGCGAGCTGATCCCCCGCCAGCAGTTCGAGGTGCCGATCCAGGCGGCGATCGGCAGCCGGATCATCGCCCGGGAGAACATCCGGGCGATCCGCAAGGACGTGCTGGCCAAGTGCTACGGCGGTGACATCACCCGCAAGCGCAAGCTGCTGGAGAAGCAGAAGGAGGGCAAGAAGCGGATGAAGACCATCGGACGGGTCGAGGTCCCGCAGGAGGCGTTCATCGCCGCGCTGTCCACCGACACCGGGAAGTCCGCGACGAGCAAGTGAGCCGAGTCCGGTCGGGCGCCGGGGGCTCCCCGGTCGGGGGAGCCGGCGGGTCGACCCGGGGGAGACCGCCGATCACGGCCGCCCCCGGGGGCGGCCTCGTCGTCAGCTCGTAGGCAGCGGGCTCGCGGTCAGGCGGATCGGTTCGGTCACCGGTTCGGCGAGCGAGAGGTCACCGGCGGGCGCGGCGGCGCTGGAACGATACACGGTGGTTCGGGGCGGGAGCAGTTCGGAGATCTCCTCGAGAACGGCCCTGACGTCATCGTCCATGTCCGGATCTTTTCGTACCGGGCTCGACCGATCCACGATGGCCCGCCCATATCTTATCTTCCGTGCACAACGGGGGCAAAACGTGCTCGATGTCTCGCCGGCACCCCCGGGATTGCTGTTTCCGGTGCTTGTCCCCCCGTGGTCCGGGTGTGGCCATCTTCGGCCCGCTCGTGCGCTTGACAAACGTGGCGTTGCTGTAACCCCATCCGTTGGGGGCACACTGGGGGCATGCCACAAAAGCCTCCCGACGGGTCGCCTCCGCCCGACGACGGCGCCCTCCCGCCGGCCGCTCTGGCCGAGCTGACCGAGCGTGCGTTCGGGGCGTACGTGCACGTGCCCTACTGCGCGGCACGCTGCGGCTACTGTGACTTCAACACCTACACGGCGGCGGACCTGGGCGGCGCCCTGATCTCCTCGGTGGGCCTGACGACCTTCGTCGACATCGCCGCGAAGGAGATCCGGCTGGCCCGGACGGTGTTGGGCGACGCGGACCTGCCGATCTCCACCGTGTTCGTCGGTGGGGGCACGCCGACCCTGCTCTCCGCGGGCGACCTCGCCCGGCTGCTGCGCACTCTGGACGCCGAGTTCGGGCTCGCCGCCGACGCGGAGGTCACGACCGAGGCAAACCCGGAGTCGGTCGATCCGGCCCAGCTCGAACAGCTGCGGGCCGCCGGCTACACGCGGATCTCGTTCGGCATGCAGAGCGACCGGCCGCACGTGCTGGCGGCGCTGGACCGCCGGCACACTCCCGGGCGGGTCTCCGAGGTGATGCGCTGGGCGCGCAAGGCCGGCTTCGAGCAGGTAAGCCTCGATCTGATCTACGGCGCGCCGGGCGAGTCCGAGGCCGACTGGGCGGCGAGTCTGCGGGCGGCCGTGCAGCTGGGGCCGGACCACGTCAGCGCCTACGCGCTGACGGTGGAGGAGGGCACCAAGCTGTCCCGCCGGGTGCGCCGCGGCGAACTGCTCGAACCCGACGACGACCTGCTTGCCGACCGGTACCTGCTCGCCGACGAGATCCTCACCGGCGCCGGGCTGACCAACTACGAGGTCAGCAACTGGTCGCGGGGTTCCGCCACCCGCTGCCGGCACAACCTGGGCTACTGGCGGGGCGACCACTGGTGGGGCTTCGGCCCGGGGGCCCACAGCCACGTCGGCGGCGTGCGCTGGTGGAACGTGCGCCATCCGGCGGAGTACGCCGCTCGCCTCGCCGCGCAGCGCAGTCCGGCCGCGGCGCGCGAGGAGCTCGACGCGTCCACCCGCCGGGTCGAGCGGGTGATGCTGGGCGTGCGGCTGGCGGAAGGACTCGGCGTCGCCGAGCTCGACGATGCCGGGCTGGCGGCGTGCGCGGACCTCGCCCGCTCCGGCCTGGTCGAGCCGGGCGCGCTCGAGTTCGGCCGGGTGCGGCTGACCCGCCGCGGTCGCCTGCTGACCGACACGGTGGTCCGGGCGCTGCTGCCCGACTGACCCATACCCGATCGAGCGGAGCCGCCGCCGCGCGGAACCGGGATCGCCCCGTGGTCGTTCTGTGGGGAGGATGTCGCCGGCTCCTCACCAGCCATTCGTGGAGCGGCCCATGTTCTGTGCTTCATGCTGGGCCGACGGCTACACTTGGCACTCACTGCGGCCGAGTGCCAGGCCCGGTGTCCGTCGGTGCAGGTGCACGCACCGTGGCCCGGCCACGTCCCGCTTGGCGAAGGGGGTGCGACCGCGTGCTAGAGGATCGGCGGCTCGAAGTCCTTCGGGCGATCGTGGAGGACTTCGTCCTGAGCAACGAGCCGGTGGGTTCCAAGGCGCTGGCGGAGCGTCACAACCTCGGTGTTTCGCCTGCTACTGTTCGTAACGACATGTCCGCGTTGGAGGAAGAGGGCTACATCACGCAGCCCCACACCAGTGCCGGGCGGATCCCGACGGACAAGGGCTACCGGTTGTTCGTCGACCGGTTGTCCGGGGTGAAGCCGCTGTCCCGGGCCGAGCGTCGGGCCATCCAGAGCTTCCTCGAGGGCGCGGTCGACCTCGATGACGTCGTCCGCCGCTCCGTCCGCCTGCTCGCCCAGCTCACCCGCCAGGTGGCGGTGGTGCAGTACCCGTCGCTGTCGAGCAGCAGCGTTCGGCACATCGAGGTCGTGACTCTCGGTCCGCGCCGGATGCTCATGGTGATGATCACCGACACCGGTCGGGTCGAGCAGCGGATCATCGACAGCCTCACGCCCGTGGACGACGAGATCGCGGGCGAGCTGCGGTCGGCCCTCAACTGCGCGCTCGCCGGCCAGCGGCTGGCCGATGCCCCCGAGGTCGTCGCCACGCTGCCCGACCAGGCCCGCCCCGAGCTGCGGCCGTGCCTGGCGACGATGACCGGGGCCGTGCTGGAATCCCTGGTGGAGCGTCCGGAGGAGCGTCTCGCCATGGCCGGCACGGCGAACCTCACCAGAGCCTCGGTCGACTTCGCCGACTCGCTGCGGTCGATACTGGAGGCTCTCGAAGAGCAGGTCGTGCTGATGAAGCTCATCGGCTCGGCTCGCGAGACCGGTACTGTAACGGTACGCATCGGTCGAGAGACGGACGTGGACGCCCTGCGGACTACCGCAGTGGTGGCTACCGGCTATGGCCGCGGTCCTTTCGCCCTGGGCGGAATGGGAGTGGTCGGCCCGATGCGCATGGACTATCCGTGGACGATGGCGGCCGTCCGGGCCGTCGCCAAATATGTGGGTGAACTCTTGGGTGCCGACTGATGGCCGTGGACTACTACGCAGTTCTGGGCGTACGCCGAGACGCGTCGAACGACGAGATCAAACGGGCCTACCGCAAGCTCGCCCGGGAACTGCATCCAGACGTCAACCCCGACCCGGAGGCGCAGCAGCGTTTCCGGGGGGTGACCGCGGCCTACGAGGTGCTCTCCGACCCGGAGAAGCGCCAGATCGTCGACCTGGGCGGTGACCCGCTCGCGCCCGGTGGCGGTGGCGGGGGCGCCGGCTCGCCGTTCGGCGCCGGCTTCGGCGGGCTCGGCGACATCATGGACGCCTTCTTCGGTGGCGGGACGGCCCGCGGGCCCCGCTCCCGGGTCCGGCGCGGCAACGATGCGCTGCTGCGGATCGAGCTGGACCTGGCCGAGACCGCCTTCGGTGCCACCCGCGAGATCACCGTGGACACGGCGGCCGTCTGCTCGACCTGCACCGGTGCCGGGGCGGCTCCCGGCACCCATCCCTCGACCTGCGGCACCTGCGGCGGTCGGGGGGAGGTTCAGCAGGTCACCCGCTCCTTCCTCGGTCAGATGGTGACCTCTCGCCCCTGCCCGCGCTGCTCGGGCACCGGCACGGTGATCGAGCATCCCTGCCGCGACTGCGGCGGGGACGGCCGGGTCCGCAAGCGTCGCACCCTGACGGTGAAGATCCCCTCCGGGGTCGAGGACGGGATGCGCATCCGGCTGTCCGGGGAGGGCGAGGTCGGGCCCGGTGGCGGCCCGCCCGGCGACCTCTACGTCGAGGTCTCCGAGCGCCAGCATCCGGTGTTCACCCGCGAGGGCGACGACCTGCACTGTGAGCTGCCGCTGCCGATGACCTCGGCGGCGCTGGGCACCTCCGCCACCCTGGAGACCCTCGACGGCACCGAGACCATCGCGGTGAAGCCGGGCACCCAGCCGGGAGAGGTCATCAAGCTCGCCGGTCGCGGTGTTCCGCACCTGCGGGCCGCCGGCCGTGGTCACCTGCACATCCACATCAACGTGGAGACGCCGACGAAGCTGGACGCGGAGCAGGAGCGGCTGCTGCGGGAGCTGGCGAAGATCCGCGACGAGGAGGCGCCCGCGGTCGTGGGCGGCTCCACCGGCGGCGGCGCGAGCGGGCTGTTCCGCCGTCGCGGCTCGCGGCGCGGGCGCTAGCCCGCCGTCACGGACGGTCCCCGGGCCGCCCGGCTCGTTCTCCGCCGAGAGGATCCCAACTGACCAGCGCGTTGTTCCGGCTGTCCCCGCTGCCCACCGCGGACGTGTTCACCCTGTCCGGCCCGGAGGGGCATCATGCGGCGACGGTGCGCCGGCTGCGCCCTGGCGAGCCGGTGGACGTCACCGACGGTCGCGGGGCGGGGTTGGAGTGCGCCGTCGTCGCCGTTCGGCGTGACGAGATCGACTGCGCGGTGCGCCGGCGGGTCGACGCGGCGGCGCCGCATCCGCGCCTTGTCGTCGTGCAGGCGCTGGCCAAGGCCGACCGCGGCGAGCGGGCGGTGGAGATGCTGACCGAGGTCGGCGTCGACGAGATCGTGCCGTGGTCGGCGGCGCGGTCGGTGGTGCGCTGGGAGGGTGAGCGTGGCGCGCGGGCCCGGGAACGCTGGGTCCGCGCCGCGATGGAGGCGTCGAAGCAGTCCCACCGCCTGCACTGGCCGGTGGTCGGCGACCTCGTCGGGACGGCGGAGCTGACCCGGCGGGTGGCGTCGGCGGCGCTCGCCGTGGTCCTGCACGAGCAGGCCGGCGACCCGCTGGTGGGCCTGGCCCGCCGCGGCGCCGGGGCCCTCGGTGAGGCGACTCCGGCGCCGGGGCGGACGGCGGAGATCCTGCTGGTGGTGGGTCCCGAGGGGGGCGTCGCCGACGCGGAGGTGGACGCGTTGCGTCAGGCCGGCGCCGCGGTGGCGCGCCTGGGGCCGACCGTGCTGCGCACCTCCACGGCCGGCGTGGTCGCGTCGTCGGTCGTCCTCGCGGATCTCGGCCGCTGGGACGGCTCGGCGTGATGATGGATAGACTGGTGGGGTAGCGCCCGCGGCTAGCGTTCGGTGGGCGGCTCCTGCCCCGGCAGGGCGCTGACCTGATGCCCGTCCTCCGCGCCGCACCACCCACCACGGTCATCGATCCTGAGAGGTGCCGCGGCCGTAGCTGGCCGCTCTCTATGCCCGAATCCGTCACGCCACCCGTCGCGTCGGCCGCCCCGGTCACGACGCGCATTGTCGTCCCCGGCCCGCACAGCATGGTGAGCCTGCTCGGCCACCAGGACGAGCTGCTGCGCACCATCGAGCGGGCCTTCTCCTCGGACATCCACGTGCGCGGCAACGAGATCACCATCACCGGCGCGTCGGCGGAGAACGAGCTGGCCGCGAAGTTGTTCGCGGAGCTCATCGCCCTGCTCGACGCGGGCACCGAGCTCAGCCCGCAGCATGTCGACCATTCCTTGGCCATGCTCCGCAGCGGTTCCGAGGAACGGCCCGCCGAGGTCCTCACCCTCAACATCCTGTCGAACCGGGGCCGGACGATCCGGCCCAAGACGCTCAACCAGAAGCGTTACGTCGACGCGATCGACCAGCACACGATCGTGTTCGGCATCGGGCCCGCCGGTACGGGCAAGACGTACCTGGCGATGGCGAAGGCCGTTCAGGCGTTGCAGGCCAAGAAGGTCAACCGGATCATCCTGACCCGGCCGGCGGTCGAGGCGGGGGAGCGGCTCGGCTTCCTGCCGGGCACCCTCTACGAGAAGATCGACCCGTACCTGCGCCCGCTCTACGACGCGTTGCACGACATGATCGACCCGGACTCGATCCCGCGGCTGATGCAGAGCGGGACGATCGAGGTCGCCCCGCTGGCCTACATGCGCGGCCGAACCCTGAACGACGCCTTCATCATCCTCGACGAGGCGCAGAACACCTCGCCCGAGCAGATGAAGATGTTCCTCACCCGGCTCGGCTTCGGTGCCAAGATCGTGGTGACGGGTGACGTCACCCAGGTGGACCTGCCCAGCGGCACCCGCAGCGGGCTGCGGGTCGTCCGGGAGATCCTCGACGGCGTCGAAGACGTGCACTTCGCGACCCTGACCAGCTCCGACGTCGTTCGCCACCGGCTGGTGAGCGAGATCGTCGACGCGTACGCCCGCTGGGACGCCGCCGGGGACCAGGCCGGTGCCGCGGCGGCGCCCGCCCGGCCGGGCCGTCGGGAACGACGGTGACCGTGTCGGGGCTCGGAGAGGACATCTGATGGCCGTGTTCGTCGCCAACGAGTCGGGCGTGAACGACGTCGACGAGATTCGGCTGACGGCGCTCGCCCGGTTCGTGCTCGACGCGATGAAGGTGAACCCGCTCGCGGAGCTGTCGGTGATGCTGGTCGAGGAGAAGGCCATGGCCGACCTGCACGTGCGGTACATGGGCGAGGAGGGGCCGACCGACGTGCTGTCCTTCGCGCAGGACGACGCGTTCGACGCATCGTGGTCGGAGTCGGTCGACGACGACCCCACGACGCTGCTCGGCGACGTCGTGCTCTGCCCCGACGTCGCGCGCCGTCAGGCGGAGCAGGCGGGGCACTCCTACGAGCGCGAGCTGCACCTGCTGTGCACCCACGGCATCCTGCACCTGCTCGGGTACGACCACGCCGAGCCGGACGAGGAACGTGAGATGTGGAAGATCCAGAACAAGCTGCTGGCGTCCTGGGACGTCGCGGTGAAGGCCGCCGGCGGGAAGCGTCCCGCCGGCGGTGCGGACGGTGCGGACGGAGCTGGAGAGCCCGGCCCCACCGCCGCGCGCTGACCCCGGCCGGGGGGAGCCGATGAGCTCCGGCGATCTTCTGCTTGTCTTCATCACGGTGGTCGCATCGCTCGCCGCCGCGGGTCTCGGCTGCGTGGACGCGGCCCTGACCCGGGTGTCGCGGGTGTCGGTGGAGAACTTCGCGCGCCAGGGGCGGGCGGGGGCGGCGCACCTCGCGACCGTCGTCGCCGACCCCGGCCGCTACCTCGCGCTGCTGCTGCTTTTGCGGGTCGTCGGCGAGATGCTCGCCGCCGCCTGCCTGACCATCCTGTTCGCGCATGCCTACGGGACGGGCTTCGCCGCGATCGGGCTGGGCACGCTGGTGGCGACCCTGATCGCCTACATCCTCGTCGGGGTGATGTTCCGGACGCTCGGCCGCCAGCACGCGCCGGCGGTCGCGCTCGCCACCGCGGGGCTCACCGTCCGCCTCGCCCGGATCTTCGGGCCGCTGCCCCGACTGCTCATCGCGCTGGGTAACGCCGTCACTCCGGGTCCCGGATTCCGTGACGGGCCCTTCGCCTCCGAGGCGGAGCTGCGCGACCTGGTCGACCTCGCCGAGGAGAACGAGGTCATCGAGCGCGAGGAACGCGACATGATCGCGTCGGTGTTCGAGCTGGGTGACACCCTCGTCCGGGAGGTGATGGTGCCGCGGCCGGACATGGTGTTCATCGAGTCGACGAAGTCCGTCCGTCAGGCTCTCTCGCTCGCCCTGCGCAGCGGCTTCTCCCGGATCCCGGTGATCGGCGAGAGCGTCGACGACGTCGTGGGGATCGCCTTCCTCAAGGACATGGTCCGCCGCGAGCGCGAGGGCGACGAGGACGGCCCCGTCGCCGAGATCATGCGCGCCCCCGTGCTCGTACCGGAGAGCAAGCCCGCCGACGACCTGCTGCGGGAGATGCAGGCCTCGCGGACCCACATGGCGATCGTCATCGACGAGTACGGTGGGACCGCCGGGCTCGTGACCATCGAGGACATTCTCGAGGAGATCGTCGGCGAGATCACCGACGAGTACGACAGCGAGGTGGCACCGGTGGAGTGGCTCGATCCCGACACGGCCCGGGTCACCGCCCGGCTCGACGTCGACGACCTCGCCAAACTGTTCGACTTCGACGTCGACGAGCTGCCCGGCGCGGACGACTCGGTGACCGTCGGCGGCCTGCTGGCCACGGCCCTGGGACGGGTGCCCATCCCGGGCGCGACCGTGACGGTCGGCGGCCTGCGGCTGTCCGCGGAACGGGCGGCCGGCCGGCGCAACCAGATCGGCACGATCGTCGTCAGCCGCCCGCCGCGCCTGCCGGCCGACGCCGGTGACGACCCGGCCTCGGGCGGAGCAGACGGCGGTGAGCCGGCCGGGCGCTCCCCACAGCACGGAAAGGTGATCTCGTGACCGCTGACCCGACCCCGCAGGCAACCGCGACCGCCGGGACCGCTCTCGACCTGGCGGCGGAGGACGCGAAGCTGCTCGTGCTGGCCCGCTCGGCGCGGCTGCGCGCCCACGTTCCCGACGGCCGGCCCGCCGAGGGCGCGGCCCTGCGCGACACCGACGGCCGCACCTATGCCGCCGCCACCGTCGGGCTGAGCCGGCCGGAGCTGGCGATCTCGGCGCTGCGGGCGGCCGTGGCCGCGGCGGTCTCCAGCGGGGCGCGCCGCTTCGAGGCCGCAGCCGTCGTCACCGATGGTGACGAGATCGCGGGCGATGATCTTGCTACTCTCGCCGAGTTCGGCGCCGGTGTTCCCGTCTTCCTCGGCGGCACCGACGGCGTGGCCCGCAGCAGGACGACCAGCTAGCGTGTCGACCCCGAGCCCCGCCCCCGGCGGCACGACCCCGGTGGAGTTCCGGTCCGGGTTCGCCTGCCTCGTCGGCCGGCCCAACGCCGGCAAGTCGACTCTGACCAACGCCCTCGTCGGTACCAAGGTGGCCATCACCAGCGGCCGGCCGCAGACGACCCGGCACGCCATCCGGGGCATCGTGCACCGCGCCGACGCCCAGCTCGTCCTCGTCGACACGCCCGGGCTGCACCGGCCGCGCACGCTGCTCGGGCAGCGCCTCAACGACGTCGTGCGGGCCACCCTGTCCGAGGTCGACGTCGTCGGGTTCTGCATGCCCGCCGACGAGCCCGTGGGCCGGGGCGACCGCTTCATCGCCGAGGAGCTGTCCCGCCTGCCGAAACGGACGCCGGTGGTGGCCATCCTGACCAAGACCGACAAGGTCGCCGACTCCGACCGGATCGGCGCGCGGCTGCTCGACGTCGCCGGCCTCGGTGATTTCAGCGACATCGTCCCGGTCAGCGCGGTCCGCGCCTACCAGGTGGACGTGCTCGCCGACGTGCTGGCCGCCCGGCTGCCGACGGGGCCCGCGCTCTACCCCGGCGGCGAGCTGACCGACGAGCCCGAGCAGGTCATGGTCGCCGAGCTGGTCCGGGAGGCGGCGCTGGAAGGAGTCCGCGACGAGCTGCCGCATTCGCTGGCCGTGGTCGTGGAGGAGATGGTCCCCCGGGAGGGCCGGTCGGCGCAGAGCCCGCTGCTCGACGTGCGGGTCAACGTCTTCGTCGAGCGGCCCAGCCAGAAGGCGATCGTCATCGGTACCGGCGGCTCCCGGCTCAAGACGGTCGGCACCCGGGCCCGCGGGCAGATCGAGGCGCTGCTCGGAACACCGGTCTTCCTGGACCTGCACGTCAAGGTCGCCAAGGACTGGCAGCGAGACCCCCGCCAGCTACGCCGCCTGGGTTTCTAGACGAGCCCAGTCCCCGGACCGCAACCAGGCCTCGGCACGATCTGGCCTCAATCTGGCCTTAATCTGGCCTTAACGTGGCCTCAATGTGGCGGGGAGCGGCAGTGGCTGTGCGGCGCCGACGGGGTTGGTGGACGACTGCCCAGGGGTGCCGAGAACGATTCGGACCTGCTCGTCTGGGGCGCGTATGGGGTCGTGATCCGTCTGCGGGCCGTGCCCTTGTGGCGGAGCCTGCCTCCGGTAGTCGGTGGAGGGCGGTGCGGTTCCGCGGAACACCAAGATCGCCGGGGTTGGGACGCGATCTAGCCGACCCCGTCAGGACGTCGCCGATGCGACCGCCAACGGCGCCACCAGGGCGCAGGCGGCGGCAGAGGCATCGTCACGGTCGACCCGTCCTGGACGACAGCACCATCGACGATCTCCAGAATCGGCGGCATCGTCCGGCGCCGGGCCGCCGCCGGCCCGGCGCCCTCGACCGCCGCCATAGGCACCCCGGCGGGCCGTTCGCCGTCATCGGAAGCCGCGGGTTCCCTCGCCGCGGGTTCCCTGGCGGTCTGGAGGCCGATCGGGTCCGCGATCTCGTCCGGTCGCGCGCTCTGGTCGGACGTCGGGGTTACCTCGGAGGTCCCGGTCTTGTCGGAGGTCCCGGTCTTGTCCGAGGTCGCAGCTTGGTCGGGCGTCGCAGCTTGGTCGGGCGCAGCTTGGTCGGGCGTCGCGGTCTGGTCGGACGTCGTGGTCTGGTCCGAGGTCGCGGTCTGGTCGGACGTCGAGATTTTCGCGGAGGGCGCGGCCTCTTCGTCGGTGTTCGTCGCGGCGCTGGCGTGGCTGGCTTCGGCGAGGGTCAGCGGTGGTGCGTCGTCGGTGAGCGCAGAGACCAACAGCGCCTGGCGGTTGGCGAGGATGAAGGCCTTGGCCTCTGGTGGTTGCAGGGCGTAGCGGCTGAGCTTCTTGCCGCGCAGGTCGATCCGTTCGACGTCGTAGCGGCCCTTGGTGGGGTTGGTGAACTCCTCGCCGGTGCGCTTGCTCAGGTCCATGGAGACCAGGCGACAGACGAAGAAGTGCGACACCGCGATCCCGTCGCCGCGCGGCGGACTGGTGATGAAGACCTGTTGGACGCGGTCGACCGTCGCGCCGAGCTCCTCGGCGAGTTCGCGGTGCAGCGCCGCCTCCACCGAGCCGTCCTTGCGGTCCACCCCGCCGCCGGGCGTGGACCAGTAGGGCTTGCGTTTCGGCAGCGTCCGCCGAAAGAGCACCAGCCGGCCGTTGCCATCGATGAGGATCGCTCGCGCCGCCCGCCGTACCACCCGCACCGAGCCATCATCCGCATCCGGCGGCGTCCCGTGTAGGAGAGTCCGGCATCCGAGGGCAACGGTGGCCATTTGTATTCTTTCGTGTACGAGAGGTTGCGAAACTGGGCTGGTTCGTCGCGACCATCTGCCGGATGACCTCGCCTTACCGCGCCGACCCGGGGTCGTGCAACCATGGGCGGGTGCCGGTGTATCGCGACGAAGGGGTCGTCCTGCGAACGACCCCTCTCGCCGAGGCTGACCGCATCATCACCGTGCTCACCCGGCGCAACGGCCGGGTCCGGGCCGTCGCCAAGGGCGTGCGCAAGACGTCCTCGCGGTTCGGCTCCCGGCTGGAGCCGGGCACGTACGTCGACCTGATGTTGCACTCCGGCCGGTCGCTGGACACGATCACCCAGGCCGACATCATCTCCCCCTACGGGACCACGATCGCGCTCGACTACGCCCGGCACACCGCCGCGGCCGTGATGCTCGAGACCGCCGAGCGGCTGACCAGCGAGGAGCGTGAGCCTGCACTGCGGTTGTTCCTGCTGCTCGTCGGCGGTCTGCGTACGCTTGCCGGCGGGCAGCGGCCGGCCCCGCTCGTGCTGGACGCGTTCCTGCTCCGGTCGCTGGCGGTGTCCGGATACGGCATGGCCCTGGATGACTGCGCGCGGTGCGGGGAGCCGGGCCAGCACCTGTCGCTGTCTGTTTCGGGCGGCGGCGTAGTGTGCCCGCAATGTCGTCCGCACGGCGCCGCCTCGGTCTCGGCGGGTGCGGTACGACTCCTCGCCGACCTGCTGCGCGGCGACTGGGACGGCGCGCTGCTCAGCGACGCCCGCGCCCGGCGGGAGGCCGGCGGCATCGTCGCCGCCTATCTCCAGTGGCATCTCGAACGGGGGCTGCGCGCGCTGCCGCACCTGGAACGGGCATGAGTGGCCGCGGCGGGGCCGGCGCGGGACCGCGCTGTTCGGGGAACCGCGCTGGGAGGGGACGAGAACGGACATGGTGAGGTGGACAGCGGCGGTGGGCGCTCCCGGCGCAATCCGGCGTCGGCAGGGGGACGGTGTGGCGATGGCAGGTACCGGTACGACGGATGACGGCTCGGCGCTGCCCCGGCCGGTTCTGGGGAGGTAGGCAGTGACTTTGCGTAATGACGTGGGGACGCGGTTCCGTGATCCGCACCCCCATCCCTCGGGGGCCCGACCCCCGGCGCTGCCGCGCAGCCTGGTCCCGCGGCACGTGGGCATCGTCATGGATGGCAATGGCCGCTGGGCCAAGCGGCGCGGGCTCGCCCGGACGAAGGGGCACGAGGCCGGGGAGGACGCGCTGTTCGACTGCGTCGAGGGGGCGATCGAGCTCGGCGTGCGATGGCTGTCGGTGTACGCCTTCTCGACGGAGAACTGGAAGCGTTCGCCGGACGAGGTGGCGTTCCTGATGCGTTTCACCGACGGGGTGTTCGGCCGGCGGATCGCGGACATGGACGCGCTCGGGGTGCGGGTGCGGTGGGCGGGGCGCCGCCCCCGGCTGTGGGGAAACGTGATCCGGCGGTTGGAGTCCTCGGAGGAGCGCACCCGCGACAACGACCGGCTCACGCTGGTGATGTGCGTGAACTACGGCGGGCGGGCCGAGATCGCGGACGCCGCGGCGGCGATCGCCCGGGACGTGCGCGAGGGGCGGCTGCGTGCCGACCGGATCGACGAGGCGACGGTGGGCCGTTACCTCGACGAGCCTGACATGCCCGACCTTGATCTGGTCATCCGGACGTCCGGCGAGCAGCGGCTGAGCAACTTCCTGCTCTGGCAGGCGGCCTACGCCGAGTTCTCGTTCGTCGAGACGCTCTGGCCCGACTTCGACCGCCGCAATTTGTGGCAGGCCTGCGAGGAGTACGCCCGCCGCGACCGGCGCTACGGCGGGATCGTCGCCCATCGTGGCTGACCTGCCGGCCGACGCCGACCTGCCCGCGGGGGCGGGCCGGGCTGCCCCCGCGGCGGGCGGCAGGCCCGAGCCTGAGGGCGTCGGCGCAGGCTGGGCGGCGGCCCCCGGGGCTCCGGTGGTCGCCGAGATCCGCTTCGCGGTGCCGGGTGCGGCCGCGGCCGACTTCCCGGCGGCGGCGCGGGCGGCGCTCGACGCGCTGGCCCGGGCCGCCGGTTTCCGGTCCGGCCGGCTCGCCCGGGCGCTCGACGAGCCGGCGTCCTGGCTGCTGACCACCGAATGGGACGGCCCCGGCCCGTGGCGCCGGGCGCTGTCCGCGTTCGAGGTGCGGTATGCCCTGACGCCGCTGCTCGTCCATGCCGTCGACGTGCCCGGCGCCTTCGAGGTGCTCGCCGCCGTGGACCCGCCCGTGGCGCGGGGCGCCGGTCGGCGCGATGCCGAACGTGGCGGCTCCGGCCCGGCCGACGCCGGCAGCGGGGCCCGGACCTACCGCTCCGACCGGGCCGCCGACGCGGACACCGCGGCGCCTCGCCGGCGCTGATCCACGGCGTCGGCGGCCGGTTCCGGCCTGGCGCGGATTGTCAGCGCCGACCGGTAGCCTCAGGTGTGCATCACAGACTCGTAGACGTTGCGATCTGACACATCGCGATATCGGATCTCGGCGGGTCGGGGGCCAGGGCGACCGGCCGTCCGGGATCCTCGGGACTCCCATCCAAGTTCGTTGGAGGGCTCGTCCCCGGGAGGTTGCCGCGCGCGGCCCGGGGCCGGCCCGTGGGTGGGGCGCCCCGCCCCGCTCGTGACCGTGACAGCGAAAAGCCGAGGCTCACCCGATGTTGACCATGCAGGACGCGTTGCTGGCGCTGACCCGCTACTGGACCGACCGCGGTTGCATGATCATGCAGCCGTTCAACACCGAGGTCGGTGCCGGTACGCTCAACCCGGCCACGGTGCTGCGGGTGCTCGGTCCGGAGCCGTGGCGGGTGGCCTACGTGGAGCCGTCGGTCCGTCCCGACGACTCCCGCTACGGCCAGAACCCCAACCGGCTGCAGACGCACACCCAGTTCCAGGTGATCCTCAAGCCCGACCCGGGCAACGCCCAGGAGCTGTATCTCGGCAGCCTGGCCGCGATCGGGGTCGACACCGCCGCCCACGACGTGCGCTTCGTCGAGGACAACTGGGCTTCGCCCGCGCTCGGTGCCTGGGGGCTCGGCTGGGAGGTGTGGCTCGACGGGTTGGAGATCACCCAGTTCACCTACTTCCAGCAGGCCGGCGGCCAGACGCTCGACACCATCAGCGTCGAGATCACCTACGGCATGGAACGCATCCTCATGGCGCTGCAGGGGGTACGCCACTTCAGCGAGCTCGCCTACGCCCCGGGCATCTCCTACGGGGAGGTGTTCGGCCAGGCCGAGTACGAGATGTCGCGGTACTACCTCGACGACGCCGACATCGACACCGTGCGCCGCCTCTACGCCGACTACGCCGCCGAGGCCCGCCGGCTCGTCGACGCCCGCCTGCCGGTCCCGGCGCACTCCTACGTGCTGAAGTGCTCGCACGCGTTCAACGTCCTCGACTCGCGCGGAGCCGTGTCGACCACCGAGCGGGCGACCTCCTTCGCTCAGATGCGCGGGCTGTCCCGCGAGGTCGCCGCCCTGTGGCGGGACCGCCGCGAGGAGCTCGGCCACCCGCTGGGCGTGGCGACCCCGCCGCCGGCCGCCGTGCCGGCCACCGTGACCACCCCGGTGCGCGAGCCGGCCACCCTGCTGTTCGAGATCGGCGTGGAGGAACTGCCCGCGGCCGAGGTGACCCGCACGGTGGCGGTGGTGCGCGCCGGCCTGCTCGACCGGCTCGCCGCCACCCGCCTCACCCACGGCGACGTGCGCGTGCAGGGCACCCCCCGCCGGATCGTGGCGATCGTCGACGACGTCGCCCCGCGCGAGCCGGACGTCGAGCGGGTGGTGCGCGGCCCGCGGGTCTCCGCCGCCTACGACGCCGCCGGCGCGCCGACGAAGGCCGCGGTCGGTTTCGCCCGCGGCCAGGGCGCGGACCCGACGGATCTCCAGATCGTCACCCACCGCGACGTCGAGCATGTCGCCCTGGTCCGCACCGAGGCCGGCCGGGACGCCACCGACGTGCTGGCCGAGGTTCTCGGCGAGCTCGTCGCCGGGCTGCGCGCGGAGCGCAACATGCGCTGGAACGATCCGGCGCTGTCCTTCAGCCGCCCGGTGCGCTGGCTGGTCGCCCTGCTCGGGGAGACGGTGGTACCGGTCGCGGTGTCCTCCCTCGCCGCCGGGCGGACCACCCTGGGCCACCGGCGGGCGGGCTCGCCGCCGATCGAGGTGGCCAGCGCCGACGGCTACCCGGAGCTGCTCGCCGCCCGCTCGATCCTGCTCGACCCGGCGGCGCGGCGCGACCTCGTCGTGGAGAACGCCGCCAAGCTCACCGCGGACACCGGCGGCCACATCGATCCCGTCGCCGACGCCGACACCCTCGCCGAGGTGACGAACCTCGTCGAGTTCCCACGGCCGTTGCTGGGCTCCTTCGAGGCCCGCTTCCTGGAGCTGCCCGCGGAGATCCTCACCACCGTCATGCGCAAGCACCAGCGGTACCTGCCGGTGCGCGACGCCGCGGGGCGGCTGCTGCCCGCCTTCGTCGCCGTCGCCGACGGCAACGTCGACGACGCGCTCGTGCGCGCCGGCAACGAGGACGTCATCCGAGCCCGGTTCACCGACGCCGCCTTCTTCTACGACGCCGACGTCAAGGTGCCGCTGGAGACCTTCCGCGCGGGGCTTGCGAAGCTCACCTTCGAACAGCGGCTCGGATCGGTCGCCGACCGGGCCGACCGGATCGGGGCGCTGGCCCGCGCGCTCGGCGACGAGATCGGCCTTGGCGCCGACGACCGGGCGACGTTGGAGCGGGCGGCCACGCTCGCCAAGTTCGACCTGGCCACCCAGATGGTGATCGAGCTGTCCAGCCTCGCCGGCACGATGGCCCGGGAGTACGCCCGCCGGGCCGGCGAGCCCGAGGCGGTCGCCACCGCGCTCTACGAGATGGAGCTGCCGCGCCGGGCGGGCGACGACCTGCCGGCCACCGTCGGCGGGTCGCTGCTCGCCCTCGCCGACCGGCTCGACCTGCTCGTCGGGCTGTTCGCCCTGGACGCCGCGCCGACCGGCAGCTCCGATCCGTTCGGGCTGCGCCGGGCTGCGCTCGGTGCCGCCGCGATCCTCGGCAGCCGGCCCGAGCTCGCCGGCCTCGGCGTCGCCGACGTCCTGGCCCGGGCGGCCCGGCTCACCCCGGTGCCGGTGTCCGCGCAGGCGCTCGCCGCGGCCGAGGCGTTCGTCCGCGGCCGCTACACCCAGCAGCTGCTCGACAGCGGGGTCGACCACCGCCTGGTCGGCGCGGTCGCCCCGCTCACCGGCACCCCGGCGCGCGCCGCGACCACCCTCGCGACGCTGCGAACGCTGATCGGGGAGCCCGCCCAGCCGGCGCTGGCCGGCGCCGGCGCGTCGTCCGCCGCGGCGGAGCCGTCGGCGGCGGGCGAACCGGCCGGGTTCGCCGCCCTGGCGGCGGCGTTGCAGCGGGTGCGCCGCATCGTTCCGACCGACACCCCCGCCGTCCTCGACGGTGAGCGGCTCACCGAGCCGGCCGCCGCCCGGCTCCTGGCCGTGGTCACTGCGCTGGCGGAGCGCCTCGGCGCGCCGGCAGGTTCGCCTGCTCCGGCCGCAGCCGACGCTCCGGCCGGCGGGGCGGTGTTGGCGGGCTCGGCGGCGTCGGCGTCGGCGGCCGGCTCGGCGTTCGTCCCGCTCGGCGCGCTGGTCGCCGCGGCGGGGGAGTTGCCGGCCGCGATCGACGGGTTCTTCGACGCGCTGATGGTGATGGACCCCGATCCGGTGGTCCGCGCGGCCCGGCTCGGCCTGCTTGCCCGGATCCGGGACCTCACGGCGGGAACCCTGGACTGGGAGGCGCTCGGCTCGCTGCCCACCGCCGGCCACTGACCCCGGTGCCGAGGACCGGGCTGCCCCCGCTCGGGCGGGGCGGTCCGGTTCGCCGGTGCAGCTGGCCCGCCGTCCGGTCACCCGCGAAAGAACCAGGACGAACGGGCGCATAGGCCGCGCTGTGTCGGATAGCCCGCGACGGGGGGCTACTGTTCCATCGCGTGGGTCTGTCCCGTCCTAGCCTCGCCGTCCATCCGTTCCGTGCGACCTGGTACCAGGTTCCCTGGTGGCGGTGGGCGATCCGGGCCGTGGCCGCGGTCGTGTCCGCCGTCGTGATCCTGACCGTGGTCACGTTCGTCCAGGTGTGGTGGGTAGGCCGGGAGGATCACCGGCCCACCTCCGACACCCTGGTCGTCCTCGGGGCCTCGCAGTACGACGGGCGTCCCTCGGCGGTCTTCGCCGCCCGCCTGGACCATGCGCTGGAGCTCTACCGGCAGGGCGTCGCACGGAACGTGATCACCATCGGCGGCAAGCAGCCCGGCGACCGCTACACCGAGGCCGAGGCCGGCGCCGCGTACCTGCGCCGCCGGGGCGTGCCCGCGGACCGGGTGATCGTCGTTCCGGAGGGCTCGGACACCCTCGGCTCGCTGACCGCCGTCGCGGGGGTCATGAACACCCGGCACTGGCGCTCGACGGTCCTGGTCACCGATCCCTGGCACAGCCTGCGGTCCCGGACGATGGCGCGCGACCTCGGGCTGGACGCGGCCACGTCACCGGTGACCAGCGGCCCGGCCGTCCGCGGCATCGACACGAAGGTCCGCTACATCATTCGCGAGGGCATCGGCTACCGCTGGTACCAGCTCTTCCACCGGGCCTCGCCACCCTCGGCGACCACACGGGCGGTCTGAGCCCGCAGCCCCCGACGGCCCGTCATCGGGGCGCGCAGCGGCCGGGGGGCGACGGGCCGCTCCCGCGCGGCTGTTTCGGTGCGGCTGTTTCGGTGCGGCTGTTTCGGGCGCGAATGTGCCCGCCGGCGGCACCGACCGGCTCGGCACCTTCCGGCGCGTGGGCACCCAGCCTCGTGGTGGCCTCGCGCCGACGGGCGGCGGTGGGCAGCGGTGGGGTGGCGACGGGCCCGGGACGGCCAGCCGGGCGAAATCTGACGATTCTGGGATGTGACCTACCCGCAGCGCGTTCGACCCTCTTCGGTGGTCACCCGCGCTGGTACGGTTCGGATCGCCGGGTGAGAGGGTAGTGCGACAAGCGGCAGTGACGCAAGGCGGCGGAGGCGGCCACCCGACGCGTGCGACAACACCTCGGAAATCACCTTCCGCGAGTGTAACGACTTCCTAAGGAGACTGGTGTGGCAACTCCCGTATCCGAGAGTGCGGTCGGGACGGCCGATCTGGAGACAGTCCGGGAACTCGCGCAGCAGCTGCGGGTCGACTCGGTGCGCAGCAGCACCTCGGCCGGCTCCGGACACCCCACCTCTTCCATGTCCGCCGCGGACGTGCTGGCCGTCCTCGTGGCCCGGCACCTGCGCTACGACTGGGACAACCCCGAGGACCCGGCGAACGACCACCTCATCTTCTCGAAGGGGCACGCCTCCCCGCTGATCTACTCGATCTTCAAGGCGGTCGGCGTCGTCAGCGACGACGAGCTCATCAACGGCTACCGCCGCTTCGGTGAGCGGCTGCAGGGCCACCCGACCCCGATCCTGCCCTGGGTCGACGTCGCCACCGGTTCGCTCGGGCAGGGCCTGCCCGACGGCGTGGGGGTCGCGCTCGCCGGCAAGTACCTGGACAAGGTGCCCTACCGGGTCTGGGTGATCTGCGGCGACAGCGAGATGGCGGAGGGGTCGGTCTGGGAGGCGCTGGACAAGGCGTCTTACTACAACCTGTCGAACCTCATTGCGATCGTCGACGTCAACCGGCTCGGCCAGCGCGGCCCGACCGAGCTCGGCTGGGATCTCGACACCTACGCCAAGCGGGTCGAGTCGTTCGGCGCCCGGGCGGTCGTCGTCGACGGCCACGACATCGCCGCGATCGACGAGGCGCTCGCCGGCGCCGAGGACGCGACCCGGCCGACCGTCATCCTCGCCCGCACCCACAAGGGCGCCGGCTTCTCGGAGACGTCGGACAAGGAGGGCTGGCACGGCAAGCCCTTCCCGGCCGACATGGCCGAGCGTGCCATCGCCGAGCTCGGCGGCGAGCGCAACCTGCGCATCCGCGGTCCGGTGCCGGGGCCGGACTTCCCGCGGCCGGAGCCGTTCAGCCGGCCGTCGATCACCCTGCCCACCTACGAGCTCGGCGCGAAGGTCGCGACCCGGCGGGCCTACGGGCAGGCGCTGGCCGCCCTCGGGGCGCGCACCGACGTCGTCGCCCTCGACGCCGAGGTGAGCAACTCGACCTACTCCGAGGACTTCGCCAAGGCGTACCCCGACCGGTTCTTCGAGATCTTCATCGCCGAGCAGCAGCTCGTCGCGGCGGCGGTGGGCCTGTCGGTGCGCGGCTACGTGCCGTTCGCCTCCACCTTCGCCGCCTTCTTCTCCCGCGCCTACGACTTCATCCGGATGGCGGCGATCTCCCAGGCCGACATCCGGCTGTCCGGCAGCCACGCCGGGGTGGAGATCGGTGCGGACGGTCCGTCGCAGATGGCGCTGGAGGACCTGGCGATGATGCGGGCCGTCGGCGGGTCGACGGTGCTCTACCCGAGCGACGCGACGTCCGCCGCGAAGCTCGTCGAGACCATGGCCGACCTGTCCGGGGTGAGCTACCTGCGCACCACCCGTGGCGCCTACCCGGTGCTCTACGGCCCGGACGAGCCGTTCGCCCCCGGCGGCTCCAAGGTGCTGCGCCGTTCGGAGGGCGACACCGTCACGCTCATCGGTGCCGGCGTCACCCTGCACGAGGCCCTGGCCGCGGCTGACACGCTCGCCGCGGAGGGGGTCGCCGCCCGGGTGATCGACCTGTACTCGGTCAAGCCGGTCGACTCCGCCACCCTGCTCGAGGCCGCTCGGGCCACCGGCGGGCGCATCGTCGTCGTCGAGGACCACTACCCGGAGGGCGGCCTGGCCAGCGCCGTGCTCGGGGCGCTGGACGACAGCGGGCTACCGCTGTCCGTCCGTCACCTCGCGGTGCGTTCCCTGCCCGGTTCCGGCACGTCCGAGGAGCTGCTGGACGCCGCCGGCATCTCGGCGAAGCACATCGTCGAGGCGGCCCGCGACCTGCTGCGCTGACGGCCTCCCCGGCGCCGCGCGGTGCCGGGGACATGATGATGGGTGCACGACGGGAGCGGGGCCGAGGGGACGTCGTCCCCCCAGCCCCGCTCCCGTCGTCATGCCCGTGGCCGCGTCACCGGGGCGCCTGGCGCCGTCACACGCCCGGCCGGCTCGGCGACGCGACCACCCCCGCGTCGTCCCCCGCGGGTGAGAGCTGTGCCGCCGTCAGTCGTCGCCGGCCGGGGAGGGCGCCCCACCGAAGGTCATGTCGACCAGGGTGAGGTAGAGCCGGTCCGGCCGCGGCAGGAACTGGATCTTGGACAGCGCCTGGTCCTGGCCGGCGGACTCGACCACGAACTCGCCGTAGCCGAGCAGCCGGCCCAGAGGGTCCCGGTTGTAGGTCAGGTCCGTGATCTTGGACAGCGGCATCGTCTGGACCTTGCGGAAGAAGATCCCCGACACCTTCAGCAGTCGTTTGTCGGTGATCATCAGGTGATCGAACTGCCAGTCGGCGACCTTCCAGAGCATCCGCAAGATCATGAAGAGCGCGAAGTACCACAACAGTGTGGTGATGAAGCCCGCGTCGACGTCCTGCGCGGCGAACAGGATGTTCGCCACCAGGGCGAGCAGCACCGCACCCAGGGTCTGGAGGAAGACGGGGAGCAGGACGGCCCAGTGCAGCCGCACCATCATGACCAGGCGTTCCTGCGACGCCAGGTACTTGGTGTCGCGCTGGGCCGGATCCGGGAGCTGAAGTCTCACCACGTCCGCAGTGTCCCAGACATCAGGGCCGCCCGGGCAGGCATTAGAGGGCGGTGTCGGTGACGAACGTGGACACCCCGTCGGCCCATGACTCCAACCATCCGAACACGCGGTCGATGATACTGGCCGCACTGTTCGGTGCGGTCACCACGAAGAAGATGACGAACGCGATCGCGCCATACTTGATGATCTTGTCCACGGCGGGCCTCCGGGCCGATTGGTGAAGGGTGCGCACAAAGTATCGTCGCTGCGATCGGCCGAGGTCCCCGAATCGCGCCGATACGCTCAACCTCGTGGTCGGTGAGTGGTATGACGCTTCGGATACGGTCCGTCGGGTCTCAGAACGCCCGAAGGCTACACCGCAGTCGCGGGCGCCGTTTACCCGGGATCGGGCGCGGGTGCTGCACTCCAGCGCGCTGCGCCGGCTGGCGGGAAAGACGCAGGTCGTAGGCCCGCTCGACGACGATTTCCCGCGTACTCGACTCACCCACTCGCTCGAGACCGCCCAGGTGGGGCGGGAACTCGCGGCGGAGCTGGGAGCCGATGCGGACCTCGTCGATGCGGCGTGTCTCGCACACGACCTCGGACATCCCCCTTTCGGGCACAACGGTGAGCTGGCGCTGGACGAGGCGGCGGCGGCCTGCGGCGGGTTCGAGGGCAACGCCCAGAGCCTGCGGGAGCTGACAAGGCTGGAAGTCAAGATCGTCGACGACGAGGGGTGCAGCGCGGGACTGAACCTGACGCGCGCGAGCCTGGACGCCGCGACCAAGTACCCGTGGGCGCGCCGGTACGCCCCGCCGGAGCACACCGGCAAGTTCGGCGCGTATGACGACGACCTGCCCGTGCTGGACTGGGTGCGCGAGGGCGCCCCGCCGGGGCGGCGGTGCTTCGAGACCCAGATCATGGACTGGGCCGACGACGTCGCCTACTCGGTCCACGATCTCGAGGACGGGGTCGTCGGCGGGCACATCGAACTCGCCGCGCTCGACGACCCGGGGCACCGCGAGGAGCTGGCCGCCGCCACCGCGCGGCGCTATCCGGGTTCCTCGGCGGCGGCGGTGTCGGCGGCCCTGGACACGTTGCGCGCCCAGCCCTGGTGGATCCGCTCGGAGATCACGTCGGCCCGCGGCCAGGCGGCGCTGCGGGCGATGACGAGCGAGCTGATCGCGCGGTTCTCCCGATCGGCGGTGCGGGCGACCCGGGAACGTCATCCCGACGGGCCGCTGCGGCGCTACGGCGCGGAGCTGGTGGTGGATCCCGCCACGGTGGCCGAATGTGCCGCCCTCAAGGGGGTCACCGCGTGGTACGTCATGGAGCGGCCGGGCGCGCGGGCTCGGCAGGCGCGGCAGCGGGAGGTCGTCGGCGAACTCGTGGAGCTGTTGCTGCGCGGCGCACCGCGATCACTGGACCCGTCGTTGCGGGCCTACTTCGACGCGGCGCCGGACGATGCCGCGCGGCTGCGGGTGGTCGTCGACCAGGTGGCCCGGCTGACCGACGCGAGTGCCGAGCGGCGCCACGCCGCGCTGCGCGGACGGCCGGTGCACCGTGTGCTCTGAGCGGCTCGGACGCCGGTCGGCCGGAGCCGGCCGCGGGTGTGGGTGGCGCCGTCCCGGCCGGCGCGCGTCGCGGGGTGCCACGGGGTCCCTCGCCCGGGTGGTCGCCGCACCCCCGGCAGGGGGAGCGGGCGGCGTCCCCGGGCGGGGTAGTGGCGCCTACCCCGCCGGGGGGAGGGCCGCCGCGGCCGGCCGCGGCGCTGATCTCCCGGACAGGGATGCAGGTGGCGGCCATTGTCCTCAACATTCACGTGGCATGATCGGTACTGTCGTGCTTACGACACGTACCATCGCACCGGTAGGACCGATGTGAGCGGCGCCGCGTCCGCCTTCGCCGCCGACATCGGCCGGGGGTCCGGCGACGGCGCCGTGATGATCGGTTCTGTGGGAATGGGATGGCGCACTACTGGCGGGCGTTCTGCCCCGGGCGAGGTACCTCTCGCCCGACAAGGACGAGGGGAGGGACGGGTGGCCGGACGGATCCGTGACGCCGACGTCGCCCTGGTCCGGGAGCGCTCGCCGATCGCGGACGTCGTCTCCGAGCACGTCCAGCTGCGTCCGGCCGGGCGCAACGAGCTGGTCGGGCTGTGCCCGTTCCACGAGGAGAAGTCACCCTCCTTCTACGTCAACGTGGCCACCGGTCTGTTCCACTGCTTCGGCTGCCAGCAGGGCGGCGACGTCTACTCCTTCATCCGGGAGATCGACGGGCTGAGCTTCCGGGAGGCCGCCGAGCGGCTGGCCCGCCGCGCCGGGGTGACGCTGACCTTCGAAGGCGGTGGCACCACCGACCGGACCGTGTCCAGCCAGCGCCAGCGGCTGCTGGAGGCGCACCGGATCGCGGCCGAGTTCTACGCCGAGCAGCTCGGCGCTCACCCCTCGGCTCGGGCCGGCTGGGACTTCCTCACCGCGCGGGGCTTCGACCTGACCGCGGCGCAGCGTTTCGGCGTCGGCTATGCCCCGACCGGCTGGGACACGCTCACCCGCCACCTGCTGTCGCGCCGCTTCACCGGCGAGGAGCTCGTGCTCGGGGGGCTGTCCAAACAGGGAGCCCGCGGGGGCCTGATCGATCGGTTCCACCACCGGCTCATGTGGCCGATCCGGGACCTCGCCAGCGAGGTGGTCGGCTTCGGTGGGCGCCGCCTCGCGGAGGACGGCACACCCAACGCCGGTCCCAAGTACCTCAACACGCCCGAGACGCCGCTGTTCAAGAAGGCGAGCCTGCTCTACGGGGCGGAACTGGCCCGCCGTGACATCGCCCGGCGTTACCAGGTCGTGGTGGTCGAAGGCTACACCGACGTGATGGCCTGCCATCTCGCCGGGGTCACCACCGCCGTGGCGACCTGCGGCACCGCCTTCGGCCCGGAGCACGTCGCCGTCGTGCGCCGGCTGCTCATGGACTCCGACGAGCGCCGCGGCGAGGTGATCTTCACCTTCGACGGCGACGCCGCCGGCCAGAAGGCGGCCCTGCGGGCGTTCGAGCACGAGGAACGCTTCGCCACCCAGACGTTCGTCGCGGTGGAACCCGCCGGGCTCGACCCGTGCGAGCTGTGGATGCGCGGCGGGGACGCCGCCGTGCGCGAGCTGGTCGCCCGCCGTGTCCCGCTCGTGGAGTTCGCGATCCGCGGAGTGCTCGGTCGCTACGACCTCGACACCACCGAGGGCCGCCTCGCCGCCCTGGACGCCGCCGCCCCGCTGATCAACCGGATCAAGGACGCCGGCCTGCGCCACGGCTACGCGGTGAACCTGGACCGCTGGCTGGGCTTCCTCGACGAGCGGTTCGTGGCGCGCCGGGTCGCCGAGCACCGGGCGCAGCAGGCGGGCGGCCGGCCCGCCGCCGTCGCGTCGGCAGTGGGCCGTCGGGAGCCCGCCGCGGCCGATCCGGTCGTCATCGTGGAGCGTGAGGCGCTCAAACTCGCGGTCCAGTTTCCGGGACTTGCAGGGCCGATGTTCGACACGCTGGCCCCGGAGATGTTCACTGTTCCCGCGCACCGCGCCGTCCGCGAGCTCATCGCGGGTCTCGGCGGGGTGGGCGGGGGGCTGGCGAGGACCGGTGACGTCGCCGCGTGGGTGACGGAGCTGTCCGCGGCGGCGACGGAGGAGGGGCTGCGACGTTTCGTCACCGCTCTCGCCGTGGAAAGGGTGCTCTGCGACCACGATGTGGATGATCGTTATGTCGACGAACAGATGTCACGCGTACAGGAGTTGCATGTGACACGTCGGATCACCGACCTGAAGTCGCGGGTGCAGCGGCTCAACCCGGTGACCGACGCCGAGGCCTTCAACCGTGCATACGGTGAGCTGATCGCTTTGGAACAGCACAAGCATCAACTCCGGGAGCGGGGCGTAGGTGCCGCGTAACCTGGGTCGATCCCGAGAAGGAAGTGACGAGATTCCGCCCATGAGTCCTACCGTCCTACCCCGCGAAGCCCAGGTGGACGAGGTCAAGGACCTCATTACCCGGGGCAAGGAGATCGGTTTCCTCACCACCGAGGATGTCACGGTCGCCATCCAGGCGGCGGAGCTGCCCCCGGAGCAGGCCGAGACGGTGCTGCAGGTGCTCAACGACGAGGGCATCGAGGTACTCGAGGCGGGAGGTGAGAACCCCGACGAGGCGGATCTGCTCGCCCGCCGGCGCCGCGAGGAGGAGGAGCTCGCGCTCAAGGCACCGACCTCCGACCCGGTACGCATGTACCTCAAGGAGATCGGCAAGGTCCCGCTGCTCACCGCCGAGGAGGAGGTCGACCTCGCCAAGCGGATCGAGGCCGGCCTGTTCGCCTCCGAGAAGCTGGCGGTGGCGACGAAGAAGACCTCCCCGCAGATGCGGCGGGATCTCGAGGCCATCGAGCGCGACGGGCAGATCGCCAAGCGCAAGCTGGTCGAGGCGAACCTGCGCCTCGTCGTCTCGATCGCCAAGCGTTACGTCGGTCGCGGCATGCTGTTCCTGGATCTCATCCAGGAGGGCAATCTCGGCCTCATCCGGGCGGTCGAGAAGTTCGACTACACCAAGGGCTACAAGTTCTCGACCTACGCCACCTGGTGGATCCGGCAGGCGATCACCCGCGCCATCGCCGACCAGGCGCGCACGATCCGCATCCCGGTCCACATGGTCGAGACCATCAACAAGCTGATCCGCATCCAGCGGCAGCTCCTCCAGGACCTCGGCCGGGAGCCGAGCCCGGAGGAGATCGCGAAGGAGATGGATCTCACCCCGGACAAGGTCCGGGAGATCCTCAAGGTCTCCCAGGAGCCGGTCTCGCTGGAGACGCCCATCGGTGAGGAGGAGGACTCCCACCTCGGCGACTTCATCGAGGACTGCGACGCCGTCGTCCCGGTCGACGCGGCCAGCTTCATCCTCCTGCAGGAGCAGCTCGACTCGGTCCTGCACACCCTCTCGGACCGGGAGAAGAAGGTCATCCAGCTGCGCTTCGGGCTCACCGACGGTCACCCGCGCACGCTGGAGGAGGTCGGGCGCGAGTTCGGCGTCACCCGCGAGCGCATCCGGCAGATCGAGTCCAAGACGCTGTCGAAGCTCCGTCACCCGTCCCGCTCGCAGAAGCTGCGCGACTACCTGGAGTAGAAGCGCTCGGGCGGTCACTCCAGTCATTGACTGTGAGTGGCGGCAATATTACTCTTGGCTAGTATCGGTGCCCTGATCCTCGGTGGCTGCTGTCCATCGATGCTCGTCGGCCCGGTGCGCGGCGGCACGCTCGGTGCCGTCTGTCCGGCCGAGAGGATGCGAGCATGGCTGGCAGGGGATCCACCGTCGCACGCCGGCTACGCCCGCTGGCGGGGTTCGTCGTGGCGACGGCCGGTGCGCAGAACTTTCTCGGCGCGCGATGGGTGCCGGCAGTACTGGCCGTGACTCCGGCCTGGCAACGCCAGGAGGTCGCGCTGCGCCTGCTGGCCTGGAGCCCGCACTATTTCAAGTCCGACGAGCACGACCGCCACGCCGCGGCCGAGCGCAACCGGCGCACCCGGCAGGTGCTCGCCGACGAGGTGCTCGGCCGCTACCTGCATGCGGACGACGATGTCCTCGACGTCGGCTGCGGCCCCGGCTATCTGGCCGCGGCCGTGGCGCCGCGGGTCCACTCGGTGACCGCGGTCGACGTTTCCCGCGGGGCGCTGGCGTGCGCGCGGGTGCTGAACCCGGCCCCGAACCTGGACTACGCCACCGTCGACGAGTTCATCCGCGGCGGCCGTGACGTCGACGTCGTCTACTCCGTCGCGGTCGTGCAGCACCTCACTGACGAGGCGTTCGCGCGGGCACTGCGCGGCTGGCACGCCGCGCTGCGGCCCGGCGGCCGGCTGCTGGTGCATGTGGTCGTCGACGACGCAGGCTGGCGGACCGAGGCGCAGTGGCGCGCCGAGCGCGGACTCGTCGGCCGGCTGAAGTTCCGGTTCGCGCTGAACTGCTTCGGCCGCAGCGCCGACCAGGTGCGTCGGCTCGTCACGGCAGCCGGATTCGGTGAGCTGGATCTCGTGCCGATGGCCTCGCTCGTCGACGTCGACGACGACGTCGCCGGCCAGCACCTGCTGGTCGCCCGCCGCCTGGACGTGGCCGCAGCGTCCGCGGCGACCCCCTCCCGCGGGCTCGCGGTGCCCGTCCAGGCGACCCCCGTCGAGCCGTTCGACCTGGAGCCGTTCGACCTGGAGCCGATCGTCCCAGTGACGGCGGACACCGACCCGCCCCGCTGAGCGGCGGACCCGTTGCGCGCAGTGGACCCGCCCGGCCGCGGGCTGGGTCGAGTCCGGGCGGGCGCGACTGCGACCGCGCTCGCCGGGACTGCCCGCGCTCAGCCCGCGGCGCCCTCCCCGAGGAGCAGGTCGAAGTAGGGCCCACGGTCGAACGGGTTGTCCTGATCCGGCTTCAGGTCCGCGTCGAGCGCGGCATGCATCGCGGCGGCGATCTCCTCGGCGGTCTCCCGCTCGTAGCCGACCAGCGCCGGCCCGGCGATCTCGCGGTTGTGGGCGGTGTCCAGCGCGATGACCGGCACGCCCATCATCCGACCCTCGGCCATGGGATAGCCGAAGGACTCGAGCTCGGCCGGGAAGAAGATGGCGTCACACCGGACCATCATGTCGATGACCGTGGCCGCTGGGTGCTCCCCGACGAGCCGCAGGCGTGGATGACGCGCCACCTCGGGATCCTCGATCAGGGCGGCCCGGCCGGTGACGGTGATGGTGGCCTCCACGTGGTGGGGCGGGCCGGCGAGGATGTCGAGGGCCGCGAGCCCCGCGCGCAGTCGGCGGGTCATCAGCTTGTGCGGGGTGATGATGATGGGGCACAGGAAGTCGACTGGTCCGCCGGCCGTGTCGCGCTCCCGGCGTTCGTCCGCGAGGGCCCGCAGCAGGGCCGCGTCCGGCGGTGTGACCGGGTTGAATGCCACGACCAGCCGGTTGCGCACTGACGGCGCGATCCGCATGACCCGTTCGGCCATGCTCGTCGACGGGACGACGATGCGGTCGGCGCGGCGCATCGTCGCCCACACGACTGGGGCCTGCGCGTGCACGGCGGGACTGATCCGCAGCCCGAGCGAGCGCAGCTCGTCCGTCCGCAGGAAGTGCTGGGGGCCGTGGATGAGGACCCGGCGTTCCCGGCCGGCGGCCACGAAGGCCACGTTGTTCAGTGCCAGCGACCGGTCAAACCGTTCGCCGGTGCGCTCGCGGCGCAGCAGCCAGAGCCCGGTCAGGACCCGGTCGCGGCCGATCAGCCGCATCTCAGGTAGATCGCGTTCCCGCAGGTAGAGGTCGAACTCGTTCAGCAGGCGCTTCGCGCCGCCGATGCGGGCACCGGCGCAGTCGACGAGGATCTTCATGTTGCTCCCGAGTGAGAGGATGCGCCGGCGCGCGCCTTGCCGCGCGAGGCGGAACCGCCTGCCGGTTGATCCGGGACGTCCCCTGCGCTGATGGCCGCGGGTGAACGCCCGGTCAGGGCGGTGAACACGAGCCGGGCGTAGTCATCCGGCCGGGTGGCCGCCTCAGCCCACTCGGCGGCGCGCCGCCCGATCCGGGCCAGCCGGGCCCGGTCGGCGAGCATGCCGCGTAGTACGTCGGCGAGTGCCCGGGCCGATTCGTCGACCGGCGTCTGGCCCGTGACGCCGTCCTGATAGGCGTCATGGCTGCCGCCGGAGGCGGGGCCCACCACGGCGCACCCGGCGAGCTGCGCCTCCAGCAGCACGATGCCGTAGCCCTCGCCGCTGGCCCGGGGGCCTCGCGGCCGGGTCCGGGTACACAGGACGAACAGGTCGGCGGTGGCGTAGAGCCGAGCGAGTACCTCATCGGTCGGGGACTCGTGCAGCTCGGTGTCGGGATGGGAGGACACCAACTCGTGCAGCGCCCCCGGGGCCGGGCCCTGCCCGGCGAGCACCAGCCGGACCGGACCGGAGGTGGCCCGCACGGACTGCACCGCCTCCAGCAGCACCGCCGCGCCTTTTCCCTCCCAGTCCGCGAGCCGGAACACGCTCAGCATGGTGGGCACGGGCGGCAGCGGCCGGCGCCGGCTCGCCTCGGCGAGCAGGGCGGCCCGCCAGGCTGGCGAGATGCCCGGCGGAAGGATGGGGGCGAGGCCGACGGTGGACAGGGCACCCGCGCTGTAGGAGCTGATCGTGACCGGGTGCAGCAGGGGGTCGGCGCGCAGGATCGCCCGGTCGGACGCGCGCATGCCCCAGATGTCGGTGCCGTAGAACAGGACCGGGCCGAAGCGGGCGCGGGTCAGCCGCAGCGCGGCGGCGGCGACCGGGATGAGATTGGCGTGACCGGCGACGACGCTGTCGGCGGGACCGAAGCGCCGGGCCGTTTCGAGCGCCCGCAGGGTGAAACGGGCCCGGGCGGCGGCGGTCAGCTCGACCCCCGGCTCCAGCATGTCGATCCGCAGCAGGTCCGCCCCGCCGGCCCGCAGCGTCTCCTCGACGGTGGTGAGGTAGCGCTCGATGCCGCCGCCGAGCCCGCGGGAGACGGTCAGCAGCAGCACACGCGCGGGATCGTCGTGGGCGGCCACGGGGGAGGATGCGAGGAAGTGGCGAGGAAGCTGCACGGAAGGTGATGCTAATCTCTCGTCTGGTGTTGGCTCTGTGTTGAGTGGCGTGTCACCAACACGTTGGGTTTCTGGGGATGCGCTTTCAGTGGCACATGTGCGGGCTGGGACGGCGCCGGGTGCCACCTCGCCCACCCGCCGTCGGCGCGGCCGGGGTAGCCGCGGGGCGCGGGGCGGGGTGCCGTGGTGGCCGCTCGGGCCCGGCCGGCGGACCGCGGGTTCTTGTGGCGCAGCGCCGGCGCCTCCACCGCGAACCAGCTCGCCGCGGCGAGCAGCACCGTCACCGTCGTGGTCAGGGGCATATAGGCGACGGCGCCGAGCCGGTGCAGGCCGTACACGGTGGCGAGCTGCTGGATCGGGAACCCGTAGATGTACAGGCCGTAGGACAGATCGTGGCGGGCGCCGACCCGGTGCAGCGGCAGCCGGACCGCCAGCCACACGCACAGGTACGCCATGGGCAGCGCGGACAGCAGGTGCTGGTCGGTGATGAGGAACGACGCGGCGAACACGACCGCGGCCATCGAGGCGAGCCGGCCCGAGAGGGGGAGACGCTCGGCGTACAGGCACAGCACGGCGCCGGCGAGGAAGTGCAGCCCGAACCGCGCCATGTCCGGGGAGAAGGGCGCCGGAAACAGGGCGCCGCCGGGACCGAGCGGGTGGATCGCGGCGAGCAGCAGCAGGGCCGCGCCGACGGCGAGGACCGGGCGGCGGCGCAGCAGGCCGACCGCGGCGAGCGCCGCGATGCCGAGGTAGCACAGCACCTCCCACCACAGCGTCCACAGCGAACCGTCCCAGGCGAGGGGCATGCCCGAGCCGGGCGCCGGATAGAAAGTCCCGCTGGGTGTGCCGCCGATGTCGTAGAAGCTCATCCGGACCAGCGCGTTGTCGGTGAGGTAGCGCAGCGCGCCGTGCGGACCGGTCAGCGGGTAGCCGCCGAGTGAGCCGTTGTCGTGCAGCCAGGCGAGCGGCGCGACGACGAGGGCGACCAGCGCCAGGCACGCCCAGAAGGCTGGCAGGATACGCAGCGCCCGGTGCCACAGGAAGCGGGGGACACTCAGCCGGACGGCGCTGCGGGTAACCAGGAAACCGCTCACCGCGAAGAAGCCGTTCACGGCGACCGCGTCGAACTCGTGGCGGCCGAGCGCCGGGGAGGTGTGCCCGCTCAGCGCCCATCCGTGGGACAGCAGCACCGTCCCGGCGAACAGCAGCCGCAACGCGCCCATGCTGTTCGGCCCGGCATACGCGGCGGCGAGGGTGGCCCGGGCCAGGCGCGCCGCCGGTCCGGCGCTCGGCGTGGCCGCCGGAGTGCGGGATCCGTCCTGGGGTGGGGTCGCCGGCGCGGGCGTGGCGTTCCCGGCCGGTCCGATGCCCGATTCCATGAAGGCTCCTTCGCGGCCGACACGGGGCCGACGGTGGTCCTGACACGACGTCGACGATTATGCGTCACGATGGAGTTACTCTATGTGAATATCGGGACCTGTGTCTGAGGTCGGGGAGGCGTGCTGTGCCGGTGGCGAGAAGGAGTCGTACATGGAACTCGATCTGCGATACCGCAACGGCGGCAATCCCGATCTGCTCGATCTGATCGACATCCGGCCGGGCCGGGCGCTCGACTGCGGCTGCGGGGCGGGGGACAATGCCCGGCTGCTGCGGGCCCGGGGCTGGCGGGTCACCGGGGTGACGATCGACCCCTCCGAGCGGGCCGCCGCGGGGGCGGAATGCGAGCGCGTCGAGCTCGCCGACCTCAACGACGGGCTGTCCTTCGCGCCGGACGGCGGCTACCAGCTCGTCCTGCTCTCCCACATCCTGGAGCACCTGGCCGAGCCGGCGCCGCTGCTGGCCGAGGCCCGCCGGGTTCTCGACCCGGCCGGGCGCATCCTGGTGGCACTGCCCAACGTGCTGCACTACCGGCAGCGCGCGCAGTTCCTGCGCGGGCGCTTCGAGTACACCGAGACCGGGCTCATGGACGCCACCCACCTGCGCTTCTACACCGCCGACTCGGCGCGGCGTCTGCTGGCGGACAACGGGCTGCGGGTCGTCGCCGCGGCCGCGACCGGCGGGCTGCCGTGGTGGCGCAGCCGTGAGGTGCTGCCGCGGGCGATGGTGCGCGGCGCGGACCGGCGGGTGCTCGCCCGGTGGCCGAACCTGTTCGCGTGGCAGGCGCTGTTCCTCGCCGCGCCCGCAACCGTGCCGCCGCAGGTCCGGCGCTCGGACGGGCTCGAGGCTGGCGTGACGGGGGTCGGCGCCGGGTGAACGTCGCGTCCGCGCCGCGACCACCGGCACCACCGGCACCACCGGGGTCACGGGATCGGGACGGGCAGACGGCGTCCGCCACCGCCGATCCGGAGATCGCCGTCGGTCGAGTGGGCCCGCCCACCGCCCGCGGGGTCCGCCACCTCGGGCCACCCCCGGCCTCGGGCGGCCGGACGCCGCCGGGAGAGCAGAAGCGTCACCAGCCGGATCGAGCCCAGGACGACGCCCAGCACCGCCAGCGACCGCACCAGTGTCACGGTGCCGAGCAGGGGCGGCGTACCGACGTCCAGCGCCGCCTGCACCAGCAGGATCCGGACCGCGACCGCGGGCACTGTCGTCGCCGCGAATCGTCGGTAGAACACGTCGAGGGCGACAACCCAGCCGCAGATGAGCAGGGTCGCCCCGCCGAGTCCCAGGTTGAGCGCCGCGTCGCCGAAGGCGGTGATGGTCGAGAAGGTGGGCAGCTCGGGTGGGAGCTCGAACACGGCGGAGCTCACGGCGTGGCCGTAGTCGACCGGGGGTTTGTCGGGGTAGAGGAACCGGGGGACTGCGCCGGCGGCCTGGTCCGCGAGGGCGACCGCATTGCGGGCGTCCGGATCGTTCCGCTGGTCCAGCGCCCGTAGCAGGTACGGGCGGTAGTCCAGCCGCCGTACCATCGTCTCCGGCGTTTGGCTCAGGGACACCGACGCCGGCCCATGTACGCCGTAGTCGGCGCTGATGGTGGCCCGCACGGACGACCCGATCAGGAACAGGGCGACGGCCGCGGCGCCGAGCAGTGCCACCGGTGCCGGGTGGCGCGCGGCGCGCGGCGCGCGTCCTCGCCGAGCTCGCGGCGAGCGTCCTCGCCGGGCTCGCGCCGAGCCGGTCGGGGGGGCCGCCGCCGCGGAACCGGACGTGTCCGTGCCGGCGGGGGCCGTCCGGCGCTCCGCGGCGATGGCGATCGCCAGGCACATCACCGGGCCCGCGCCGCGGAAGCCGGTGAACGGCAGCACGAGCAGGTGCAGGCCGAGCAGGCCGGCGGCGGCCGCGGTGGCGGGCAGCGGCGCGCCGGTGCGGTACAGAACGACGGTCGCCGCGGCGGCGAGGACCGGCCCCAGGGCGCCGAACAGCCCGGCGTATCCGCCGCCGCTGCCACCGCCGCCGACCTGCCCCACCACCCCGACCGCGCCGGAGCCGATCAGGAGCACCTCGACGGCGAGGGCCGCCGCGGAGACCGTCAGCACGCCGAGAACCATCGGCAGGCCGGGCGCCGCCCGGGTCCCGAACCCGGCCACCGACCTGGCCCGGGCGCCGGTCGCCGACGCCGTCCGGATCAGGGGCGAGGGCGGCAGGTCCCTGACCGGCGCCCGCCGCGGCGCCGCCAGCCTCCCGATCGCGCCGGCCAGCACGGTCGCCGCGATCCACAGCGCCGCGCAGGTGTCGGCCCGGCCGCCGTCGACCACGTTGGCGCCGGTCACCAGGGCGTCATGGGCCGGGGCCAGCCGCCCCGCTAGGACGAGACAGAACCCGACCGTGCCGAGGTAGGAGATGGTGAACCGAGACAGCACGCGCCGGGCGGCGACCGCGCCCCCCACGGCGACGCCGAGGCACCAGATGCCGGGCAACCCGGCGGCGACCCCCGCGACCACCAGTGGCGGGGCGCACAGCGCCGGCACTATCCCCGCCGGGCTGGTGGCGCCTGGGAGGCCGCGGGGGCCTTGCCTGCGGCGGGGGACAGCCTCCACGCGCGCTCCGACTACCGCCATGCCGTCCAGTGGGCCGCGCGCGGCTCGTCGACCCGGGGGTCGCCGGGGAGTGGTAGGGGGCCGAGGCCGTCGAGAAGGCCGTGGCGGACCAGGTTCGACGTCTCCAGCCCGCGCCCGCGCAGTACGTCCAGTACCAGGGTGCGGGGCAGGACGACGGCCGCGGTGGTGGCGGCGACCAGCGTCGTGCGCAGCCGCCAGCCGCGGATGCGGGTGAACCACAGCCGGTTGCGCACGATGTAATACGCGTTGCCGCGGCGGGGGATCGTGGCGCTGCCGGTATGCCAGGCCCGGTGCGGGCTGAGCACGACGCTCCACCCGGCCTCCCGCACCCGATAGCAGAAGTCCACGTCCTCGAAGCCGAGGAAGTACCGGCCGTCGAACGGCACCCGCCGCAGGCATTCGGCCTTGATGAACATCACCGCGCCGGTGACCCAGTCGGCCTCACAGGGCCGGTCGTCGGGTGGGCGCCGGGCCCGCGGCGCGACGAGGACCGGGCTCAGTTTCGCCGAGCCGGACTGCAGGCCATTCCCGTTGATCAGCGTGGGGGCGACGACCCCGATGTTCGTGCTGGCCAGCAGGTCCAGGCACGCCCGGATCGTCGTCTCGTCGATCCGGATGTCGTTGTTGACCAGCAGGTAGGCCCCGGCCGCCGGGTAGTCCCGGCTGGCGAGCTGGAAACCGCCGCCGAAGCCGAGGTTGCGCGGTGGCAGGATCCACGCCACGGACGTCGCCAGCTCCGCCGGCCGGGTCGAACCGTCGTTGGCCACCACGGTGACCTGGGCGATCGCCGGGCTCGCGTCCAGGCGTGCCGCGAGTTCGAGGGTGGGCTGGTGCGGACCCCAGTGGACGATGACCGCCACGGTCTTCATCGGACCCCCTGCCTCGGTCGAACGGAGCGTGCGTCCTGGCGGTCGCGCGGTAACGCCACCGAGTGGGTGCCGAGAGTAACAGAATCGTGTCACGTTGTAAGGCAAGGTGGAGGTGTCGGCCCGCCGCGTCGGGGTCGTGGCGGCCGGTCACCCTCTCGATTTGATTGCTAAAAGTAGTTGAGTGATGTCATAGAGTGATGATATGGCTGAAGCATCCTCGGTCCCGGCGGCCGAAGACGAGCAGGGAACCGCGGCGGGCGGTCCGGCGGCGGGCGGGCTACCCGGACCCGGCCGGCCGCCCGGTCCGGCGGCCGACGCGCCCACGGTGCTCGTGGAGAGCTCGGTGCCCGTGGAGAGCTCGGTGCCCGTCGAGGGTCCGGTGCCCGTCGGTGGACGCGGTCCCGCAGCCGGGTGGCGGATGCTCGCCGGCCGGCTGGCTCGCGGACTCGGCGAGCTGCTGATCACGGCTGGGATCGTCGTCGCGCTGTTCCTCGCCTACCAGCTCTGGGTCACCGACGTGTTCGCCGCGCGGACCCAGGACCGCCTGCACCGCCAGCTCGACCAGGCCTGGCGGCAGCCGCCGGCGCCGCGGGCGCCCGCAGGGGATCGGGCGCGACCGGTTCCGCCGCCGGTCGACCTCGGCGACGGGCTGGCGATCCTGCGGGTGCCGCGATTCGGCCGGGGCTATTCCCCGGTCGTGGTGGAGGGTGTCGCCGCCGCGGACCTGCGTCGCGGACCAGGCCATATTCCGGGCACGGCCATGCCCGGCCAGCTTGGCAACTTCGTCGTTTCGGGGCATCGGACGACGTATGGAAAACCGTTTAGTCGTCTTGATGAATTGAAGGTTGGCGATCCCCTTGTCGTCGAGGTGCGGGACCGTTACTACAGCTACCGGGTCACTGGCTCCGAGGTCGTGGCGCCAAACCGGGTGGATGTCACCTATCCGGTCCCGAAGCGGCCGGGAGTGGCGCCGACCAAGGACCTGATCACCTTGACTACCTGTCATCCGAAGTTCTCGGCGAGCCATCGGCTGATCGTGTACGGCGAGCTGGTCGACACCGCCGCGAAGTCCGCCGAGGTTCCCCCGGGGCTCGGGGGGGAGTGAGCGATGTACGCGTGGCTCTACCGTCACCTGCCCGGTCCGCCCCGGCTCCGGTTGGCGCTCGCAGTCGTTGCCGTGCTTGCCATCGTCGCCTTGTTGATGTTTGTGGTCTTCCCGGCCGTGGAGACCGTGCTGCCGAACGGTCAGGTCACTCTGGGTGACTGATGGGGCGGGTCTATCGCTGGCGGCCCGTCGGCTGTCCGCTCGTCCGTCGCCGGACCAGCGGATTAACGAAATAGCCACGGCGTGGTCCCGCCGGGTGGCCGGGTGGAATTCGCCAACGCCTTCCCGGTCATTAGACCCCGGTCCTTGCGGGCGCGTGCCGAGGAGGCCGGACGGCTGAGCCGATGCCGGCGGAAAGTCGGGCATCGGATACCCTGCGAACTGGGCGACGTTACGCTCGGATAGCGCGGGGATCGGCGCGGGCGTGCGGCCGGCCGGGTCGGCGGAGGTGGTGGCGGGTGGGCCAGCCACGGCCCGTCAGGTGCGCGACACAAGGACATTGCGGGATCGGCTTCGGGGGAATTCGATGAAATGGCGGGATCGGATACGGCGTGGTTCGGCGTTGCGCCCCGGCGGCGTGGCACGTGGACCCGGCGGTCGCGGATGGTCACGCCGCGCGCTCGAAGGGCCGCCGCCCGTCGTCGGTGCCGGCGGGCCCGACCACCCTGGGGTCGAGCCGCCATCGGCGGGCGCCGACCCGTCCGGTCGGGGCCGCCGCGGTGTCGCCCGCCCGGCTGCGGTCGTCCTCGCCGTGCTGATCGTGCTGGCGCTCGTGGTCGAGTTCGTGCGCCCGCCGGGCTTACCCGGCTCCGCCGGTGGTGCCGGGGGCCTCGCCGCGATCTCCCTTGCCGCGGTCACGGCGGTCGCCGCGGTCCTCATCCCCGGGGTCCTGCCGGGTGGCGCTCGCGCTCGCGCCGGCATCGGGCGGGCCGTCGGGCGGGCTCGGCGGCGGCGCTGGGCCGGCGACGAGCTGACCGGGCTCGCCGACCGCCGGCACTTCCTGGACGCGGTCGGCCGGAGCCTGGGCGGCGGTGGCCACCGCGTGCGTGCCGTGACGCCGGTCGCGGTCCTGCTCATCGATCTCGACCGGATGCGCGACGTCAACGGTGCCCTCGGCCACGAGCAGGGCGACCGCCTGCTCGTCACCGTGGGCCGGCGTCTGCTCGCCGCCCTGCCCGGCTCGACCCTGCTCGCGCGGGTCGACGGCGACGCCTTCGCGGTGGTGCTGCGCGGTGGCGGGGTCGCGTGCGCCGAGCGGCTCGCGGCCGTCCTGCGGGAGGCGCTCGAACCGCCGGTCCTCCTCGCCGGCACCCCGGTTCGGCCCGACGCGAGCATCGGGATCGCCTGTTCCCCGGAGCATGGCCGGGCGGCGCTGGAGCTGTTCCGCCACGCCGAGGAGGCGATGCACGCCGCCAAGCGGTCCCGGTGCGGGCAGGCTGTCTACGCTCGCGCGCACCCCCCGATCAACCGGGCGCGGCTGCTGCTGCGTGCCGAGGTGCGCCAGGCCCTGGACCGCGGCCAGATCGAGCTGAGCTACCAGCCGAAGGCGGACCTGCGCAGCGGCCGGATCAGCGGGGTCGAGGCGCTCGTCCGCTGGCGCCATCCGGTCGACGGGGTGCGTCTGCCCGACGTGTTCCTCACCGAGCTCGACCGGGCGGGGCTCATGCCGAAACTCACCGTGCACGTCCTTGACCAGGCGCTGGCCGCCTGCGCGGGCTGGCACGCCCGGGGAGCGCCGCTCACCGTCTCGGTCAACGTCCCGGCGTCGGTCATCGTCGACCGGGCCTTCATCGGCGTGGTGCGCGCGGCGCTCGCCCGCCACCTGCTCCCGCCGTCGGCGCTGGTCATCGAGGTCACCGAGGACAGCCTCATCGAAGCCCGGGAGGCGGCCCGCCGCACGCTGACCGGGCTGCGCAGCTTCGGCGTGCGGGTCAGCCTGGACGACTACGGCACCGGCTTCTGCTCGCTGACCTACCTGCGCGAACTGCCGGCGGACGAGGTGAAGCTGGACCGCACGTTCCTGCGCGATCTCGACCGCGACCCGGCGGCGGCCGAGATCGTACGCTCCACGGTCTCGCTCGCCCACGCGCTGCGGCTGCGCATCGTCGCCGAGGGGGTGGAGACCCAGCGGTCCTGGCAGGCGCTGGCGGACTGGCAGTGCGACGAGGTGCAGGGCTACTTCGTCGCTGGGCCGATGACGGGCGACCGGGTCGTCGGGTGGCTGCGCGAGTGGGCCGCCCGGCTCGCCGTCCCCCCCGGCGCCGGGACGTCGGCGGCCGGTGCCCTGGTCGGCGCGGGCATCGCGCCGGGCGGTGCCGCCGCGGCCATCCCGGCACTGGCGGCACCACCGTCGGCCACCCCGCCGCCGCTGCGACCGGGCCAGTGGCCGGCCGGCCTGCGCGGCGCCCCGGCGCCCGCCGTGGCCTGGCGGGCCGGCTACCGGGTGCAGGCCGACCTCGCGGCCTCCTGACCGCCCGCCGCCTGCCGGGGGTGACCGCGAGCCGGCTGGCCTCAGCCCGATCCCGGGGCTCAGGAAGCCGGCCCCTGCCGGGCCGCCGCCGCGTCCAGCCGCAGCGTCAGCTCGGCGACCGCCCTGATCTCCCGCGCGCTCTCGCCCGGGGCGCCCGCGACGAGCCGCTCGCAGATCCCGCGGTACATCGCCGGGTAGCTGCCGAGCCGGTTGACCCGGCGGCGGCGCAGGATCCGCGAGCCGGCCTCGGCGGTGTAGCGGGCGCCGTCGACGACGGTCGCGGTCACCCCGTTCGCCCGCAGCTCGGTGTGCTCGCGCAGGCCGTAGCGGCTGCCGCCGGCGCTGGTCAGCACGAGGGAGAGGATCGCGTCGTTCGCGAGCTCGACGTACACCGTGAAGGTGCCCGTGCGGGCGGAGGTGACCGTGGCGCGGCGCACCGGCGCGAAGTCGTTGAGCCACAGGAAGTGGTCGATCCAGTGACAACCGTTGCTCACCAGCCGGGTGCGCGAGGCCGGCCAGCGGTACCAGTGCCGGGCGGGCAGCGGCTCCTCGTACACCACCGCGCTGTAGACCATCGGCTCGCGCGCCTCGTCGAGGCGCAGGTCGGCGCGCAGCCAGGCGTTCATCGGGGAGTGGCGACGCTGGAAACAGGCGAACAGGCGCCCGCCGCCGTCGATGAGCTTCACCAGCTCCTCGAGGTCCTCCTCGGTGGTGACCACGGGCTTCTCGACGACGGCTGCCGCACCGCGGCGCAGCGCCGCGTGGGCCAGCGGCGCGTGGGTGTGGTGGTAGCCGGCGATCAGCAGGACGTCCGCCCGCTCGTCGTCGGCCGGCAGCGGCGAGGTGTCCCACGACCAGCGGTCCGTGCGCCGGGCTCCGATCTGCACGGGATCGATCTCGTGCACGCGGATCAGGTCGAGGTGCTCGCGGACGTGCGGGACGATCTCGGTCTTGGCGTAGTGGCCGAGCCCGAACAGCGCCGCGGTGGGCCGGCCGGCGCCGGCCGCCGGACGCCCCGGCGTGCTCGTCGCGATCGGGCTGGCGCCGGCGAGCAGCCGGTCGTCCGGCCGGGCCCCGCGCCACTCGGCCGCCAACCACGCGACGAGCCGGTCGACGGCCGCCGGGTCCAGCGCGATCCCGGCCATCGGCGACCAGCCGATCAGCGTGTCGTCGAACGCCGGCAGCGGGGTCGCCGGCCGGGCCCGGTGGACGATCGTGGCCGGGTCCGGCCGGGCACCGTGCTCGACCGGCTGGTGGACGTCGACCGGGCGGATCAGGTCGCGGTGCAGGACGACCCGCTCCATGCACGCCGGATGGCAGGGCGCGACGAAGACGACGGGTGAGCCGGCCGCCGGGACGCCCGCCGACGCCTCGTCCACCCGGGACGGGTCCGGTTCGACCGTGCCCAGCCCGACCCCCACGTAGCGCCGGTTACGGTCCCGTTCTCGCAGCCGGCTGACGGTCTTGCGGGCCACCGCCCGGACCCCGAACTCGCGGGTGTACGCGGCCAGCGCCCGGGAGCTGCCCGACCGCACGAAGAACTGGCCGTCCACCGGGACCAGCGTGATCCAGACGGACGGCCGGACACGTACCTGCCCGGCCGTCGGGGTCTCGTCGAGGAAGCCGTCGACCCAGCGGTCCGCGATGAGGATCCTCATCCCGTCGCTGGCGCCCGTCCGACCGGCTGGGCACGGCACGCCTCGGCGAGCAACGCCATCGGACCCGACAGCGCTTCGTCGATCATCCGGGCGCAGGTCTCGAACGCATCCCGACCGCCCTCGAGCGGATCGGTCAGGTCGTCGACCGAGGCCGGCACGATATGGCCCGCGGCACGGGCGCGCCAGGCGGCCTCGGTCAGGTACTCCCCGGCCGTGCGCAGCTCACCCGGCGGGATGTCCGCGAGGCGCACCGCGGAGGTCAGCCGCCCGAACTCGCGCACGGTGAAGGTCCGGCGCAGGGCACGCGGCGCGAGGGTGACCACCGCCGAGCGGTGCGCCCGGGTTGAGCTCAGGACCAGGTCGCTGGCACCGACCAGCTCCGCGGTCAGCGGCCGGGTGCGAAACGCCCCGGGGTCCACGCCCCGCGCGCGCAGCAGCGCCGCGGCGTGCGGGTGCATCGGGGCCGCCGGCTGCGCGTGCACCCCGGCGCTGTGGAACACGGGCGCCGCGTCGGCCGCGGCGGTGAAGTGGGCCGCCGCAAGGTGCTCGGCCAGCGGCGAGCGGCAGAGATTGCCGGTGCAGACCATCAGCACCGTCCACGGCCGATGTCGGTCGGCCGCCTCGCGGGGCACGACCGGCCGGGCGTCGTACGGTGGCCCGCCGGGGCGGCTCATGCCGGTTGGGGCGCGCTGCCCCTGCGCCAGTACACGCCCGTCCAGTCCACCTTGATGATCGGCTCGGACACGCCGTGGGCAGCCCGGTAGTCGTCCACGGCCGCCCGGCAGCCGGGGACCGCCCCATAGTCGTCGATGATGCAGTAGCCGCCGGGGGACAGCTTCGGGTACAGCGCGCCGAGCGCGTCGATGGTGCTCTCGTACATGTCGCCGTCCAGGCGCAGCACCGCCAGGTGTTCGATCGGCGCGTTCGGCAGCGTGTCGCGGAACCATCCCGGCAGGAAGCGGACCTGGTCGTCGAGCAGGCCGTAGCGGCGGAAGTTCTCCCGCACCTGGTCGACGGAGACAACGAGGGCGGAGTACTCGTGGTGGCGGTCGCCGGCGTCGGCCGCGTAACGCGGGTCGGGCACCGGCAGCCCGGCGAACGAGTCGGCGACCCAGACCGTGCGGTCGCTGATGCCGTAGGCCGCCAGCACCCCCCGCATCAGGATGCACGCCCCACCCCGCCAGACGCCGGTCTCGATGAGGTCGCCGGGGACGCCGTCGCGGATCACCTGTTCGGCGCACTCCTGGAGGTTGCGCATGCGGCGCTCGCCGGTCATCGTGTGCGCGAGTCTCGGCCAGTCCCGCCCCTCGCCGCGGGCCTCGGGCCGGGTTCTCTTCACGATCTCCACGCCCTGGCGCTGGGCGGCCCGGGCCACGATGCGCCGGGCGCCGCCGCGCGGCTCCCACACGCTGCCGTCCCCGCCATCCCACAGCGCGAAGGTCAGGGTGGACCGGAGGAGATCGAGGTACCGCGCCGTGGTCTCGGGCAGGTCGTCGCGGGTGCCGGTCGGCGTCGTGGTCATCGTCGCTCCTGAGTGGGGAATGGATCGCCGGTGGGGTCGGTGGCGGTGCGTGGCACGGGGATCGCCGGGTGCGCGCGACCCGCGAGGTCGACCAGGCCGGCGCGCCGGGCCTCGTTCTGGCGGGCCTCGTCCTGGCGGGCGGCGCGGGCGAGCAGGCGGGTGCAGGCGAGGTAGAGCGCGGCGGCGGAGGCGCTGTAGGTGGCACCGGAGACGGCGGCCACCCCCGGCAGCCCCCCGTGGTGCAACGCGACGGCGAGCCCCAGCACGGTCGACAGCGCGACCGGCACCTGCACGGCGAGCACCGTGCGCGCCGAGCGGAAGCCGAGCAGCACGTGAATGAGCAGGTAGTCGACCGACTGGGGGATGGCGGCGAGGACGAGGATCCGGGTGGTCGCGACCGCCGGGGCGAAGTCGGCGCCATACACCACCTGGATGCCCGACGGGGTGAGCAGCGCGACCGGACCGGCGATCGCCGTGGCGATCGCGAGCGTGGCGAGGACCGTCCGGCGCACCGTGCGGGCCCGCGCGCGCGGGTCGACCATGGAGCGCAGCCGGCTGAACACCACCATGCCCGTCGCCTGGCAGATCGTCGCGCAGGCGGTGGCGAAAGCGAGCGCCACCCCGTAGAACGCCACCTCGTCGGCCGCCCGGAAGGTCGCGACCAGCAGCATGTCGAGCTTGTAGATGAGCTGGGCGCCGACGACCGTGCCGTAGGCCCCCAGCGCGCAGCGCACGAAGGCGCGCCGTGGTAGCAGCGCGCCGACCCTCGGACGCCGAGGGCCTTGCCAGCCGCGTGCAGCCCGCCCGGTGGTCCTGTGCTGCCCGGTGGTCCTGTGCTGCCCGGTGGTCCTGTGCTGCCCGGTGGTCCTGTGCTGCCCGGTGGTCCTGTGCTGCCCGGTGTCGCGGGTCCTCCTGGCGTCGAGGGTCTTTCCGGGGCGCAGCACGATCAGGTGGTAGCCGAGTGGGGGCAGCAGCGCCGTGAGCGCCAGCGCCACCATCCAGTGGCCGGGATCGCGCATACCGCTCGCGGCGAACAGGACGAACGCGCCGAGCGTCGCCGCCGCCGGGACCAGCCGCACCAGCTGGAACTCGCCGCCCATCCGCCCGCGGCGCTGCGCGAGCCCCGCCGCGTTCGATCCGACCACGGTGGCGGCGGCGAAGCAGCTCGCACCGACCACCGCGACGGCGTCCCAGTGCAGGTCGCCGCGGCGCGCGACCGCGCCGGCCGCGGTGGCGGCGAACAGGGCGCCGCCCGCCGCCGCCACGGCGCCCGCGTGCGCCAGCAGGGGGCCGAGCAGGCCGTCGTCGTCCCCGTCGTCGGTGACCAGCGCCTGGGAGACCCCGAGGCTGAGCACCATCGCGAGCATGCCGGCCCAGGTCTGCAGGGTGAGCAGCTCCCCGCGGCCGGTCGGCCCCAGCGTCCGGGCCGCCAGGGCGCCGGTGGCGGTGCCCAGTACCAGGGTGCCGGCGTTGCCGGCGAGTACCGCGACCGTCGCCCGCGACAGCCCACCTCCCGCGGCCCGCGCGGGCGGCATCACCGCACCCGCGCCGGCCGCCCCTGCCCCGGCCGCGCCCGCCCCATCCGCCACCGGCGGGGCGGCGGCCGGCCGGTCGGGAGGGGTCATCGCGGCCGTGCCGAGCGGCGCACGGTGGCGACCGCCCGGTGGAACCCGTCGATGGAGGCGTCGAGGTCGATGTCCGCGACAGCCTTCTCCGACTCCAGCGCCATCGCCGCGAGCAGGTCGGGCCGTCGGCGCAGCTCGTCGAGGATGCCGGCGAGCGCGACGACGTCGCCGACGGGGTGGATCCGGGCGTTGCGGCCAGGCCGCACGTCGTCGGTCGGGCCCATCGACCCGACCCGGTCGCTGACCACCACCGGCAGGCCGCACAGCACCGCGTCCTTGACCGCCAGCGGGTGCGGATCGCGCTGCGCCGGATGCAGGTACAGGTCGCTGGCGGCGTACAGGTGCGCCAGCCGCTCCTGCTCGACGAAACCCACGACGCGCAGCGCACCGTCGAGACCGGCCGCCGCGGCGTCGAGGGCTGGCCGCAGCACCCCGTCGCCCGCCATGATCACGACGAGCTCCCGGGCGTCGGGGTTCCGGGGGGCGCGCGCGATGATCCGCAGCGCGTCGGCGACGTCCAGCGGGCGCTTCCGGGAGATCATCTTCCCGACGCTCAGGGCGACCACGGCGTCCGGGGCGATCCCGAGCTCGGCGCGGACGGCGCTGCGGTGGGCAGCCCGATCGGTCATCGCCTTGTCCAGGGCGGCCTGCTCGGTGGGATAGGGCGTGCGGAACATCCGCTCCCGCGGGACGCCGTGGTGGGCGAGGTGGTCCTCGTTGTCGTCGCCGACGGTGAGGAACGCGTCCACACGGCCGAGCAGTGGTGGCAGGGCGAGCCGCCTGGCGGCGCGCACGCAGGCCGAGCGGCGGCCGAGCAGCTCGCTGTCGCCCATCATGAGGGTGCCGGCGCCGCGTCGACGGACCCAGGCGAGCGCCGCGAGCGAGCCGACGTGGCGGTAGCCGTGGACCAGCACGCAGTCGGGCCGCAGCCGGTCGAGCGCGGCCCAGACCCGCCCCGCCGCTCGGGCGCTGGCCACCGGCTGGCGCCACTGCGGCCGCGGCGGCAGGTCGGCGACGAACTCGTGCCGGTAGCCAGCGGTGATGTCCGGCCGCCGGCGCACCTGGGCACCGAAGCCCCGATCGAAGTAGCGGTCGAGGTCGGCCCGGGACAGGAACAGCACCCGCAGATCCACGGGTCCCTCGCCGACGGCCCGGTACAGCGGCGCGAAGTGCTGGATCGGATGGGGGACGACGGCGGTGACGGTCGCCGGCCGGGAGGTGGATGTCATGAGCGCTGTGCGCCTCCTCGGGGCCGCCGATCCGAACGGCCGGCCGGCTGCCGGGCCGCCTGGAGCGCCAGTCTTCACGATGTGTATTCGTTAATCAACGCACTGTAGATATGTGTCGCGGAACCGGTTGCCCGCGCGCCCGCTCGCCCGCTCGCCCGAATGGGCGGTCGGTGGACGGCGGGGCATCCGGTGGGCCGTGACAGTTCGTGATAGAAATCTGACTCTTCGCGAGTTGTCGGGTCGGATCTGGTGACCTGGCCAATCGGCTCCGCCGGGGCCGGCTCCGCAGCCACCGACAGCGGCGGCCCTTCGCAACGGAGCCAGGGAAGCTAGGGAAGCTGTGGTGTCCATGCGCGTCGTCGTCGCCGGGGGAGCGGGCTTTCTCGGCAGCCATCTCTGCGAACGGCTCCTGGCCGACGGGGCCGAGGTGATCTGCGTCGACAACTTCCTCACCGGCCGGCCGGAGAACATCGACCCGCTGCGCGCGCGGGGCGCCTTTCGGCTGCTGCGCCGCGATGTCACCGGACCCGTCGACGTCGCCGGGCCGGTCGACGCGGTGGTGCACCTGGCCTCTCCGGCCTCGCCGGTGGACTACCGGGCGCTGCCGCTGGAGACGCTCGCGGTGGGTGCCTGGGGCACCCGCCGGCTGCTGGAGCTCGCCCGGCGCAAGGGGGCCCGGTTCGTGCTGGCGTCCACCTCCGAGGTGTACGGCGACCCGCAGGTGCACCCTCAGTCGGAGGGGTACTGGGGCCACGTCAACCCGGTCGGCCCGCGCAGCATGTACGACGAGGCCAAGCGCTTCGCCGAGGCGCTGACCACCGCGCACCGTGCCACCCACGGCACCCGCACCGGCATCGTGCGGATCTTCAACACGTACGGCCCCCGCATGCGCGCGGACGACGGCCGGGCGGTGCCGACCTTCATCACGCAGGCCCTGCACGGCCGGCCGGTGACCGTGGCCGGCGACGGCTCGCAGACCCGCTCGCTGTGCTACGTCGACGACCTGGTGGACGGGCTGATCCGGATGCTCGACGCCGAGCATCCGGGGCCGATGAACCTCGGCAACCCGCGGGAGCTGCCGGTGCTGGAGCTCGCCCGGCTGGTGATGCGGCTGTGCGGCGCCGACGTGCCGATCGTCTTCGTCCCGCGGCCCCCGGACGATCCCACCGTGCGCCGGCCGGATGTCACCCTGGCCGGGGAGGTGCTCGACTGGCGGCCTCGGGTGGACCTGCCGGATGGGCTCGCCCGTACCGTCGGCTGGTTCCGGGACCGGGCGGCCGGACCGCCCGCGGCGCTCGTGCCCCGGCAGAGTGGGGCGTCGCGCTCGTGGGCATCCGGCGACTGACCAGACGACGTTCCCTCGCGACCAGACGACGTGACAGTGCGTGGCCCTCAGCGCCGGTTCGCGGCGTCGGGGGGCGACGGAGCGGTGCGGCCGGTGGGGATGGAGGCGCCGGCGCGGTCGCAGGGGTGGTCGGTGGCGCGGGCGGTGAGCGTCGTGTGCAGGTGGACGGGCAGCTCGGCGTCGAGCCGGAACTCGGCGGTGGGGGCGGGCACGGTCCGTTCCCAGCCGACGGCCCGGTGGGTCGTCCTCAGGTGCCAGCGGCCCGGCCCGGCGCCGCGTAGCAGGAGGCGCTGCCCGGCGGGGGTGATGACGTCGAGGGCGACGGGTCCGTGCGGGTCGCCCGGTCCGGCGGCGGCGAGCGTCACCCCGGGCGCGAAGTGGAACAGCACGGCCAGCCGGTGCCGGCCGCCGCCGCTGATCCGGTCGGAGACGGTGAGCCCGTCCTGGCCGAGCCGCCACGTCCGCCAGTGCACGGGCGCGCCCGGTAGATGGCGGTAGCCGTCGTGCCCCGCGGTCAGGGTCGCCACCCCGTCACGGTGGCGCATCGTGACGAGCGTGGGGCGGGCGCGGCGACCGGCCCGGAACGCCCCCCAGACCTCGGTCGAGTCGGCGCCGTCGATCGTGACGGTCGAGTGGGCTGCGGAGCCGCGTTCGGTGTCCCGGCGCGGCCCGGGCGCATAGGTCGAGGTGCCCGCGTCGACGAGCAGCGGGCGGCCGTCCAGCCAGAGCAGGAAGCAGAGGGTGTCCGCGTGGGCGTGCGCCGGCAGGTCGTCCGGGCAGGGCAGGCCGACGTCGGCGAGCAGGTGCCAGCCGCCGGAGGTGAGCGCCGCCAGCCCGCTGTCGGCCAGCAGCAGCCCACCGGACCGGGGGCCGGTGGGGACGTTCGTGGAGCCGGTGGGGACGTCTGTGGTGCCGGTGGGGACGTCCGCCGTGCGGCGGGGCGGGGCCGCCTGGGCTGGCACCGTCGGCAGCAGCCGGCGCAGCAGGTCGGCGCGGACCGGGAAACCGTCGTTGAGCAGGGGCACCGAGCCGTCCGGGCCGAGCACCGCGGCCAGCCAGGCCCGCATCCGGGTGATCGCGTCGAACAGTTCGGTCGGCACGGGTCGCCCCCCTGCGGCGAGCAGTCCGGCGACGTCGTCGAGGTCGGCGAGGACCTGGCAGTGGTAGGCCGGCGAGCGTTCGTAGTGGCCGCCGTCGCTGAGCACCTGCCGGCCGGTCTCGCGGACGAGCGCGCCGATCCAGCGGTCGAGCCCGCGCGGGTCATCGGCGGCCACCGACAGGGCGATCATGGCCTTGTGGTTCTTCAACAGGTGGTTGCCGCCGACGTCGGTCTCCAGGTGGGCGCGCAGGAACGACCGGTGCACGCCCAGGTCGGCGCGCAGCGCGTCCCAGGCGGGCGTGGCCTGGGCCAGCGTCGGACCCAGCGCGCACAGCGTCCACGCCCGCAGCGAGACGACGTAGGGAGACCAGACCACCGGGTGGCCCACGGCGCTGGTAGCTCGCCAGCCCAGGTACAGCCGCGCGAACAAAGCACGTTCCCGGTCGCCGCCGGGCGCCAGCGCCCAGGCCCAGTCCCAGTAGTGCAGGTGGTAGCGCCACAGCAGCGGGGCATCGGCCTGTTCCCAGTCCCACCGCGCCGGGTCCCCGGCGGCGCCGTCGCTCAGGTCGCGGGCATGGTCGAGCAGGGTCAGCCGCCCGCGGTCGAGCTCGTCGACGGTCAGCCGCGCGGGCGGGCAGTGCCCGTCCACCGGGACGAATCCGACCGGCCAGTGTCCCGGTGACGGCCGGCCGCGCAGCACCGCCGCGCCGAGGCGGGGATGGCGCCGTAGCACGGCGCGCTGCCCGCGCAGCCGGGTGCGGGCGGCGATCTGGCGCGGCCGCAGGCTCGCGACGGTGCGCAGGTATCGCCCGAGGTCCGGCGGCGGTCTCACCCCGCCAGCCCGGCGGAGACCGCGGTGGATGGCCCGTCGGCCGGGGCCGACGGCCGGGCGCGCCGCGCGTAGAGGTAGCCCGACGCCGCCCCGCCGAGGTCCCCGACCCGCCTCAGGCTGTCGTCGAGCAGGGTCACCTCGAACCCCTGCCGGCGCAGCCGCGCGATGAGGGTCGCCGGATCGCCGAACCCGGGGTGCACCTCCATCACGAGCCGGCCGACCGCGTCCAGCCAGCCGGGCTCGTCGAACAGGGCGAACTCGGCGCCTTCGATGTCGAGTCTGAGCAGGTCCACCTGGTCGACGCCGCCGGTCTCCAGGACCTGGGCCATCGTCAGCACCTCGACATCGCCGCCCCAGTGGGATGCGCCGTGGCGCGCCCGCGCATCGGCGAACACACCGGTCGACGGCCCGACCAGGGCGTGCAGCAGCTGGATGCGGTGGGAGACGCCGTTGCCGGCGGCGTGGTTGACGAACGCGGAGGCGAAGCCGCGCTGCGCCTCGACGGCGATGACGTCCGCCCCCGCCCGCGCCGCCAGCACCGAGAACAGGCCCTGGTTCGCCCCCAGATCGACGACGATCTCCCCGGCTGCCGGCGCGAAGCCGGGCAGCGCATGGTAGACCCCGCGGCAGTAGATCTCCCGGGCGTCCCCGAACGCCTTCCCGGGCAGGGTGACCTGGACGTCCGGCAGCGGGTGGTAGATGTGGCTGCCCCGGGCCATGGCCCGGTCGGCGGCGTCGAGGGTGCCTGTGTACAGGACGGCCGGGGCGTGGCGGGCGATCGCGGCGCCGAAGCGCAGCGCCGTGGGGCCGCCTGCCACGGCGGCGACGGCGCGAACGTCGCGGGTCAGCCGGCGCAGCTGGTAGGACCGGGTCATCGAGTTCGCCCGCCGGTGCGCCCCTGCCGCAGGGGCGGACCGGCCGGCGGCGCGGCGGTCCGCGGCGGCCTGCTCGGCGATGCCGATCCCGAACGGCCGCGGCCGGTGGTCGAGGTCGCGCATGGCGGCGCCGATGTCGAAGGCCTTGTCCTCGGCGAGTCGGGCGATCTGCTCGGCCTTCAACCGCGGCGCGGCGGCGTGCCGCTCGTAGGCGCGGGCAGCGGCGAGGACCGGGCGGGCCGGGACCGGGACGCAGTACACCCGGCGGCCCACGGCCGCTGCGGCCGCGGCGACGATCTCGTGCAACGGCAGCGCCCGCGGCCCGGCGACGTCGTAGCCGCGCCCGACCGCCGCGTCCGCGCTCAGCGCCCGCAGCACGGTCGCGGCCAGGTCGTCGACGTGCACCGGCTGGTGCACCCGGCGCCCGCCGCCCGGCAGCGGCAGGACGGGGACCCGGCGTACCAGCGCGAGCAGGCGGGCCATGTTGCGGTCGTCCGGCCCGCCGTAGATCATCGTCGGGCGGATGATCGTCCAGTCCAGCCCGCTGGTCTCGATCGTGTGCTCGGCCGCGATCCGTACGTGCTTGGACGGTGGGTCGAGCGAGGTGAAGATTCCGGTGGTGGACAGGAACACCGCCCGGCGGATGCCCGCCGCCTCGGCTGCGGACACGATCGCGTCGGCGTGGCCGAATCCGAGGGATGCGATGTTGAGCAGTGCCGCGCAGTCCGCCTCGGCGAACGCCGCGGTCAGCCGGGCCGGATCGTCGAGGTCGCCGGCGACGGTCGCGGCCCCCTGCCGGCGCAGCGCCGCCGCGGCCGTGGCGCTGCGTGCCAGCCCGACGACCTCGTACCCCTGCGCGACCGCGCGCCGCACCACCCGGCTGCCCAGGAAGCCCGTTCCGCCGGTGACGAGGATCCTCATGTCAGCGCCTCCGGTCCGCGTGCCATCGCCGTCTGCTGGCCGGCCGGGGCCGGCGTCGATCCCCGCTGCGGTGGGACCGCCCCGTCCGGCCCCGCGCGGGTCCACCCGTTGTCGTCGGGGCGGGCCGGTTCGGCGCCGTCGAACAGCAGCCGGCGGTAGTTCCGGGCCAGTTCGTCGCGGTCGAAGTGCCGCTCGACGTGCGCCCGGCCGGCCCGCCCCATCCGCGCCCGCCGCTGCGGGTCGGTGGCGAGCTGCGCGACGGCGGCCGCCAGCGCCCCGGGATCTTCCGGGGGTACGACGACCTGCCCGGCGGCGGTGAGGATCCGGGCGGCCTCACCGCGGACCGCGCCGACGACCGGCCGCCCGGCGGCGAGCAGCTCGAACATCTTCGACGGGATGAACGCGTCGAACATCGGTACGTCGCGCAGCGGCACCACGCAGAGGTCGGCGGCCGCGACGACGCCCGGCACCTGATCGCGGGGCACGCCGTCGTGCAGCAGCGTGTTCGCCAGCCCCAGGCCGCGGACGTGCTCGGCGAGCCGGTGCTTGTCGGCGCCCTCGCCGACGAAGGCGAACCGGATCCGGGTGTCGCCGAGCTGGGCGGCGGCGTCGGCGACCGAGGTCAGGCCGTGCGAGATGCCGTGCGCGCCGATGTAGAGCACGAGCGTCTCCGAGCCCGGCGCGCCCAGCCGCGCGCGCAGGCCGGCCGGCGCAGCGGTGTCGGGATGGAATCGGTCGAGGTCGACGCCGTTGCGCACGACGTGCACCTTGCCCGCCGCGATGCCACGGCGGACGATGTCGTCGCGGAACCCCTCGGTGACCGTGACGACCACGTCGGCGGCCCGGTAGGCGGCCAGTTCGAGGCGTTCAAGCAGGCCGAGGACGCGCGGGTTGGTGATGACGCCGAGCTGTTCGAAGATGGCGGGCCACAGGTCCCGGACCTCCACGATCAGCCGGGCGCGCCGCAGCCGGGCGAGCAGCCACGCCGAGCCCAGCGGGAAGAAGGTCGGGGAGGACACCACGACCACGTCGAACGGGCCGGTCCGCCAGCCGCCGAGCAGGACGCTGCTGACCATGAACGACAGGTGGGACAAGGTCTTGCGGACCACGCCCTCGTTGGGGGTGGCGTACAGCCGGGCGCGCACGACGCGGTAGCCGTCGACCCGCTCGGTGCGCAGCCAGGTGCCGCGGTACTCGGGCGGGATGACCCCGGTGGGATGGTTCGGCATGCCGGTGAGCACGGTGACGTCGAGGCCGTCCGCAGCCCACGCCCGGGCCGTCTCCGACAGCCTCGCCTGGGGAGCCCCGATCTCGGGCGGGAAGTAGTGCGTCACCACCAGGACACGGCGGCCGGGAAGGGTGGACACGGAGTTCGACCTCCAGCCGTCAGTCTCAGCACCTATCGCTAAAAGTAGCGTAGACCTTACTTTCAGTGATTGTCGCTGGTGTGGCCGTCCGCGTGTCGCAGGGGGCTCCCGCCGGCACCGTGAGCCGGGCGGTCGCCCGGCGGTGAACGGCGGTGGACGGCGGCGGCGACCTCATCCCAGGCCGGCTGCCCGAGCGGCAGCCGGAAGCCCCGGGCCTCGAGCCAGCCCGGCTCCTGCCCCTGGCCGAACAGCAGCAGCTCCGCTCGCCGGCACAGCGCGCTCAGCGGCGGCAGCCACTGCCCGGACGGTTCGGCGGCGCGCAGAAGCCCCCGGACCACCCGCGTCGGCAGCGTGCGCAGCGGGCGGCCCGGGGCGAACGTCTCGTAGAGGGTGCGCACGGTGTGCCCCTCGTAGGGGTGGGACACCACCAGGGGCGCGCTGTCCGCCGCCAGGATCGCGGCGACGGCCGCGCCGATGTTGCCGATCAGCGCCACCGGCACGGGCTGGTTGCCGTCCCCGCACGTCACCAGGGGCCAGCGCTGGCAGAACGCGGCGAAGGCGCTCGTCATCCGCCGTCCCGGGCCGTGCACGGAAGGCGGCCGGTAGAGGGTCACCTCGACGCGGCCGCCGGCCGCCGCGTCGCGCAGGAGCTGCTCGCCGAGGGTCTTCGACCGGGCGTAGGGGGTCACCGGCGCGTAGCGGAGGCTCTCGTCGAGCCGGGCCGACCGGCCCTGTACCGCCGCGGTGCTGACGTGGACGAGCCGGGGCACTCCCGTCTGCTCGCAGGCATCGGCGAGCAGCCGGGGCCAGGCGGCGTTGCCCCCGACGAGCCCGGGTGACAGTCGGGCCGCGGACATGGCCACCCCCGCCGCGTTCACGACCGCCCCGACGCCGTCGAGCTCGGCGGCGAGCCCCGCCAGGTGAGGCCGGTACGCGCGCTGGGGGGCCGGGGTCAGGGCCTCGCCGTCGACCCACAGCCGGCGCGCCGGGCGGGGCAGCACCTCGTGGCCGGCGCCGGCCAGCGCGGCCGCGCACGCGGCGCCGATGAAGCCGGTGGCGCCGAACAGGGCGATCCTGGTCATCGGGCCCTCCTCGGCGCCGCCCGGCGGTCCGCCCCCGGCCGGTCGATCCGGCCGGGCGTGACGGTCTGTCCGGGCGTGACGGTCTGTCCCTGTCC
>NZ_CM001489.1:3418085-3421798 GCF_000262465.1 Frankia sp. QA3 | reverse complement strand
CCGCGGACGGGCCGCGCCGTGCCACCCACCGGGGCACGCCGAGGTAGGCCAGCAGCACCAGCCCCGCGGCGGTGTCCGCGGCGAGCCGGCCGGGCAGCGGGCCGAAGGCAGCCAGGGACAGCACGACGAGCAGCGCCGTCGTGGCGGCGACCAGGCCGGTGACCCGCGCGTGCGACCAGCCGGCGATGGTCAGCCGTTGGTAGGCATGCGAGCGGTGCGGGGAGTACCACTGTTCCCCGGCATGGATCCGCCGCGCCAGCGTGGCGGAAGTGTCCGCCAGGTAGAGGGCGGTCGGCGCGAGCGCCGGCTCCGGTGGGATGCCGGCCAGCACCGCCTGGACGGTGAGCACGGCGAGCACGGAGCCCAGCGCGTAGCTGCCGACGTCGCCGAGGAAGACCCGGGCCCGGGGGAAGTTGAACGGCAGGAAACCAAGCGCCGAGGCCGCGACGAGCACCCCGCCGGCTGTCACCGTGGGCAGGTCGTGGGCGGCGCCGAGGGCCGCGAAGGCCCCGCCGGCCAGCGCCGCCGTGACCGCGGAGATGCCGTTGATCCCGTCCATGAAGTTGAAGACGTTGACGAAGCCGGTGATCCAGATGGGCGCCACGACCGTGACCAGCAGGACGGTGGGGATGCTCGGCGCCGGGTCCCCGAGCACGGCGCCGAGCACCGCCATCGCCGCGACGACGAACGACGTCGCGGTGTGCAGGGCCAGCCGCCGCATCGCGGTGACCCCGGCCAGATCCTCGGCCAGCCCGATCAGCCCGAACAGGGCGGCCGCCGCGATCAGCGGCAGCAGGTTGGGGGAGTCGGCGCCGCCGTGGGTGAGGATGGTGACGAGCACGCCCGCGAACAGACCGAGCACCACGGCGATGCCGCCGCCGCGCGGGGTCGGCGCCTGGTGTGAGGAGCGCGCCGTGACCTCGTCGATCGCGGCCAGTCGGTGCATGCAGACGGTGACGATCGGGGTCGCCGCCAGGGTGACTATGCACGCGGCGGCCGGCGCTCCCAGCATGGGCGTTCCTCCGGCTCTGACACGTCGGGTGGAGTACGAGCGGCGTTCATCGCTGAATGTAATGCATCAACTACACTACGCAGCATGATGCGGGTGCGGGTGTCCCGCGGCCGCCCGCCGGCCGCCACCGGCCGGGGGCCGGGCTCGCCGAGGCGGCCGGAGGTTCGCGCGATGAAACAGGTGGTCCAGGCGGCATCCGGGGGAACGGTGCGGGTGATCGACGTGCCCGTGCCGGTCATCGGCCCGACCGAGGTGCTGGTGGCGACGGCGGCGACGATCGTGTCGGCCGGCACCGAACGGGCCGTCACCGAGCTCGCCCGCGCCGGGCTGCTGGCCAAGGCGCGGGCCCGCCCGGACCTGGTGCGCAAGGTGGCGGAGAAGGCCCGGACCGACGGCCTGGTGCCGGCGGCGCGGTCGGTGCGCGACCGGCTCGGCACCGACGTGCCGCTGGGTTACAGCGGCTGCGGCCGGGTCGTCGAGGTCGGCTCCGCGGTCGCCGGCATCCGCCCCGGGGACCTGGTCGCCACCGGCGGCGCGGGCCGGGCGAACCACGCCGAGTTCCAGGCCGTGCCCGGGCTGCTGTGCGCGCGGGTGCCCGACGGGGTGGAGCCCGGGGCGGCGGCGTTCGCCACCATCGGGTCCATCGCCCTGCACGGGCTGCGGCTGGCCGAGGTCGGGCCGGGGGCGAAGGTGGTCGTCGTCGGCCTCGGCCTGGTCGGCCAGCTCGCGGCCCGGCTGGCGCTGGCCAGCGGCTGCGAGGTGGCCGGCATCGACCTGGCAGAGCTGCCGCTGGCCACCGCCGCGGCGGTTGGCGTGCACGCGCTCGCCGAGGCCGGCGAGGCCACCACGGCCGCGGTGCGGGCCTGGAGCCGGGGCCGCGGGGCCGACGCGGTGCTCATCTGCGCGGCCGGTCGCTCGGCGGAGCCGGTGATGCGGGCGACCGCGCTGGCCCGGGACCGCGCGCAGCTCGTCGTGGTCGGTGACGTCGGGCTGGGCCTGCTGCGCGCGCCGTTCTACGACAAGGAGCTCACCCTGCGCTTCGCCCGCTCCTACGGGCCGGGGCGCTACGAGCGCGGGTACGAGGACTGGGGGGTGGACTACCCGGCCGGGCAGGTGCGCTGGACCGAGGGGCGCAACCAGGAGGCCGTGCTCGACCTGCTCGGCGCCGGGCGACTGCGCGTGGACGACCTGGTCACGCATGCCTTCCCCATCGACGCGGCGCCGCGGGCCTACGAGCTCGTCGCGGGCCGCACCGAGCCGTACCTCGCCATCCGCTTCGACTACCCGGCCCCGGTCCCGACCCTGCCGGCGAGCCGCCCGCCCGGGGACGGCGCGGACAGGCAGGTCGCGGACGACCCGGTCCGGCTTCCCGCGCCGCGGCCCCGCCCCCGGCTGCCGCGCCAGCTCGGGGCCGCGGCGGGGCGCCGCGGCAGCCGGGTGGGCTGGATCGGCGCCGGGGCGTTCTCCGGGGCGGTGCTGCTGCCCGCGTTCCGGGCCGCCGGGTTCGACCAGTTCGTCACGGTCGCCTCCGCCGGCGGCCGCTCGGCGCGCTCGTTCGCCGACCGGCACGGCTTTGCCGGCGCGGTGGCCGGCGCCGACGCCGTCCTCGACGATGACGACATCGACGTCGTCGTCATCGCCACGCCGCACGCCACGCACGCGGAGCTCGCCGTCCGGGCGCTGGAGCGCGGTCGGCACGTGTGGTGCGAAAAGCCGCTGGCGCTCAGCTTCGACGAGCTGGACCGGGTGGAGAAGGCGGCGTCGGCCGGCGGCGGCGTGCTCGTCGTCGGCTACAACCGGCGGTTCTCGCCCGCGGTCACCGCCGCCCGCACGGCGCTGGCCGCGCGGACGGGGCCGCTCACCCTGGTCTACCGGATCGCCGCCGGCGGGGTGCCGGCCGGCCACTGGTACAACGACCGGGTTCAGGGCGGCCGCCTGCTCGGCGAGGTGTGCCATTTCGTCGACACCTGCGCGGCGCTTGCCGGCAGCGAGGTCGAGGCGGTCGCGGCGCTCGCGGGGCGGGAGGCCGAGCTGCTGCTCGCCCCCGACCTGGCGGTGTCGCTGCGGCACGCCGACGGGTCGCTGTCGACCGTCGCCTACAGCTCCGCCCGGCCCCGCACAGCCCGCAAGGAACAGGTGGAGGCCCTGGCGGGGACGCGTCACGCCCGCATCGACGACTACCGGGAGCTCGTCGTCGACGGCCGGTCGGTGTGGAAGGGGGCCCAGGACAAGGGGCACCGGGACGCCTCGGCCGCCTTCCTGCGGATGTGCCGCGGGGGGGACGCCGCGGTGACCGCGGAGCTGCTCGCGTCGAGCCGGGCCACGCTCGCCGCCGCCGACGCGCTCGGCGTCGAGGCGGTGTGCAGCCCCGGTGGCCCCCGGGCCTGATCCGAACCGGTTCTCCCGCGACGACGACGACCGCCGCCGGCCGGCCGGCCGGTCGGCCGGCGAAAGAAAGGATGACGACGTGCCGCGTGCGCTGATTACCGGGATTACCGGTCAGGACGGGTTGTATCTGGGTGAGTTGTTGACCGCGAAGGGTTATGAGGTGTTCGGGTTGGTTCGGGGGCAGTCCAACCCGAAGGTGGCGGTGGTGGAGAGGTTGGTGCCGGGGGTGGTGTTGTTGGAGGGTGATCTGACGGATCTTCCGTCGTTGATCGGTGCGGTGGAGATCTCGCAGCCGGACGAGGTGTACAACCTG
>NZ_CM001489.1:3345872-3417985 GCF_000262465.1 Frankia sp. QA3 | reverse complement strand
CCCCACCCCGCCGGCCCGCCCCACCCCGCCGGCCGCCCGCGCACCGTCCGCGGGCCTGCCGGCCCAGGGGGCGTCCCCCGAGGCCAGGCCGTGACAGGGGGGCCGGGTGGGTCGGGCGGCGGCCGGGTGGCGCGGCCGCCCGGCCAGCGGATCTCCCGACCTGCGCAGCCGGTGTCGGTGGTGGGCCCGGGGCCGCACGCGGTGGTCGTCGCGGGGGCCCGGCCCAACTTCGTCAAGGCCAAGCCGGTCCTGGACGCCCTGGCGGGCGGCGGGTTCCGCACCACCCTCGTGCATACCGGCCAGCATTACGACGAGGCGATGAGCGGGGTGTTCTTCGCCGAGCTCGACCTGCGCCGCCCCGACCACCACCTGGCGGCGGGCTCGGGCTCCCACGCCGTGCAGACGGCCGCGGTGATGACCGCCTTCGAGCCGCTGCTGGAGCGGCTGGCCCCCGACGTCGTCGTCGTGTTCGGGGACGTGAACTCCACCCTCGCCTGCGCGCTGGTGGCGGCGAAGGCGGGGGTGCGGGCCGCGCACGTCGAGGCAGGCCTGCGCAGCGGCGACCGGTCGATGCCCGAGGAGATCAACCGGATCGTCGCGGACCATCTGTGCGCCGACCTGTTCGCCACCTCGCCGGACGCGGTGGAGCACCTGTTGCGGGAGGGCGCCTCGCCGCGGTCGGTACACCTCGTCGGCAACGTCATGGTGGACACCCTGCTGGCCCGCCGGGACGAGGCGCTCGCCCGGCCGACCCTCGCCGAGCTCGGGCTGCGTCCCGGCGGCTACGGGTTGGTCACCCTGCACCGGCCGGCCAACGTCGACGACGCCGCGGCGCTCGCCGGCCTGCTCGGGGCGCTCGGCGAGATCGCGGCGCGCTGCCCGCTGGTCTTCCCGGCGCACCCGCGGACGGCGGCCCGGGTGGGCGGCCGGTTGCCACCGGGGGTCCGCCTGCTCGGGCCGGTCGGGTACCTCGACTCGGTGGCCCTGCAGGCCGGCGCGCGGATCGTGCTCACCGACTCGGGTGGGATCCAGGAGGAGTCGACGGTGCTCGGCGTGCCGTGCCTGACGCTGCGGGAGTCCACCGAGCGCCCGCTGACGGTCACCGAGGGCACGAACCGGGTGGTCGGGCGCAACCGCCGGGTGGTCGTCACCGCGGCGCTCGACGCCCTGGAGCACCCGCCGGCACCGCGCCGCCCGGCGCTGTGGGACGGGCAGGCCGGCCGGCGGATCGCCCGGGTGCTGGCGCAGGCGGTTGCGGCGTCCTCTGCCGGCGGCGCGCCGGTCGGCCCGCCCGTCGGCCCGCCGGTCGCGGGTCGATGAGGACACGATGAATCGGCTACGTCGCTCTATGTAATTAATACGCAACACTCTGCCCATGTCATCGAACAAGCTGGTGGTGGTCGGGCAGGGCTACGTCGGTCTCCCGGTGGCGATGCGGGCCGTCGCCACGGGCTGGCACGTCGTGGGGGTGGAGGTGGACCCCGACCGGGCCGCCCGGCTCGGGGCCGGGCGATCCTACGTCGAGGACATTGCGGACACCGAGCTCGCCTCGGCCCTGCGCAGCGGCCGGTACGAGCCGACCCTCGACTACGCGCAGGCCGGTGGCTTCGACGTCGCCGTGATCACCGTGCCGACCCCGCTGCGCGAGGGCGCCCCCGACCTGTCCTACATCGTCGACGCGGCGCGCAGCCTGGCGCCGCTGGTCACCCCGGGATCCACGGTGATCCTGGAGTCGACCACCTATCCGGGGACGACCGAGGAGCTGCTCGCCCCACTGCTCGCCGAGGGCTCCGGACTACGCCCCGGGGTGGACTTCCACCTCGGCTACTCCCCGGAGCGCATCGACCCCGGGAACCGGTCGTGGAACCTGGTGAACACGCCCAAGGTGGTCTCCGGCACGGGTCCGGCGTCGCTGGCCGCCGTCACCGCCTTCTACGACAGCCTCATCGAGCGGACGGTCCCGGTCGGCTCGACCCGCACCGCGGAGCTGACCAAGCTGCTGGAGAACACCTTCCGGCACGTCAACATCGCGCTGGTGAACGAGCTGGCGATGTTCGCCCACGAGCTCGGCGTCGACGTCTGGGAGGCGATCGACGCCGCGTCGACGAAGCCGTTCGGGTACCTGCGCTTCACCCCCGGTCCCGGCGTCGGCGGCCACTGCCTGCCCATCGACCCGTCGTACCTGTCGTGGCGGGTGCGCCACAGCCTGGGGCGCAGCTTCCGGTTCGTCGAGCTGGCCAACGACGTCAACGACCACATGCCCGACCACGTCGTGCGCCGGGTGACCGAGATGCTCAACGCCCGGCACCTGCCGGTCGCGGGCAGCCGCATCCTGCTGCTGGGGCTGGCCTACAAGAAGAACACCGGCGACGCGCGCGAGGCGCCGGCGACCCGCATCGCCGGCCTGCTGGCCGATCTCGGCGCCGAGGTGCGCGCCGTGGACCCGCACGTCGACCCGGCGCGGCTGCCGGCCCGGGTGACCCTCGTCGAGGCGGACGCGGGCGAGCTCGCGGCGGCGGACCTCGTCGTCCTGCTCGTCGACCACGACGCCTTCGACCGGGAAACGGTGGCCCGGCACGCCCGGCTCGTGCTCGATACCCGCCGCTGGCTGCCCGGCCCGCACGACGCCCGGCGGTCGAGCCCCGCCGCCGGGCGGATCCCGACCCAGGCGACACGGCACGTAGCCGCCGGACTCGCCGTGGAGTCCCTCTGACCTGCCCGTACGGCGACACGCCCGGAACTCGCTCAACGAAGCCAATTATTTGCAGGCAGTCGATGGATCGGACCCTCTCTTCCTAAAATGATCGCTGAAAGTAGCGATCCACTTACGGAAAGGAGGGATTTGATGCGAAGCTCGTTCCGTGTGGCACACCGGGTGGGACTGCGCCGGCTCACCGCCGGCGCCGTGTCCGGTGGCGTCCTCGCGGCCACCATGGTCGGTGTGGGCGTGGGCCCGGCCTCGGCCGTCGCCAGCCCCCTGGCCTACGAGCAGTACGCCTTCGGGACGCAGGTCATCAGCGGCCCGTCGGCGTCGGGGCCGACGTTCCCGACCGGCATCTCCTGTACCACCCGGCCGGGCCTGGGGGTGAGCGCGGGGGGTGTCGTCAACGTCCCTGGAGTGATCTCGGGAGCCACGGTGTTCCAGTCCGCCACCACCGCGGAGGTGGGCCCGAACAACAACCAGGTCGCCGTCACCCGCAGCACGGTGGGCAGCGTGAGCATCCTGGGTGGTGTGGTCGCGCTCAGTGGCCTCGGGGTCACCTCGACCGCGGTGAACACCGGGTCGGCCGTCGCGAGCGCCGGCTCGGTGTCGCTGGGGAGCCTGACCGTCCTCGGCCTGCCGATCCCGATCGGTGCCATCAGTCCGAACACGGTGATCGGCATCCCGGGCCTCGGGACGATCACGCTCAACCAGCAGACCGTCGCGGCGAACGGGATCCGCACCGTCGGGGCACGGGTGCAGATCACCGCCGGACCGAACGCCGGCCTGAACATCGTCCTGGGCTTCACCCAGTCGCGCCTCCTGCCGAAGCCGCCGGTGTTCATCACCGGGGTGGCGTACTCCAACCTGGTCGCGGCGGGGCCGCTGTCGGTGAGCCCGCTGATCGCGCAGAGCATTCCCTGCAACGGGGGATCGACCACGGCGAACCTGTCCGCCATCAACCTGCCAGGCATCCTCACCACCGGGGTGATCAGCGCGACGGGGACGTCGGTCCTGGGTAATCCCACGACGGGCGTCTCGAAGATCGCGTTGGCGAACATCAACGTGCTGAGCGGGCTGATCACGGCGAGTTCGATCACCTCGCAGGCGAACGCCTCGAAGAGCAACGGCCAACCCGCCGTGCTCAGTCCCGTCGGCACCCAGTTCGGCAACCTGACGGTCGCCGGGACACCGATCCCGGCGACCGTGGCACCCAACACCTTCGTCCCGCTGCCAGGGGTGGGGTACGTGGTGCTGAACCGCCAGGTCCAGACGGCCGGTTCCCTGGAGGTCCGGGCCGTCGAGGTCGTGGTCCAGACCGCGGGTGTACTGCCGGTCGGGGCCGTGATCCGGCTGGGCGTCGCCTCGATCAACGCGTCCGACAACGGGGTGACCCCGCTGTCGGCGCCGCTCGACGCGCACGACTCCACCGGGCTGTCGTCCGGCCATGTCGGCGAGCTCTGCGCTGATGCGCCGGACCCGGCGAAGTGCCTGGCGGTGAGCGGGACGCTGTAACCCTCGAGAGTGGAACCTCCCGAGGGACGGAACCTCCCGAGGGACGGAACCTCCCGAGCGGTGGAACCTCCCGAGCGGTGGACCTTCCGTCGGCAGGAGTCCTCCCGCCGACGCCGGGCACGCATGACCGTCCGGCGCCGCGGGGGCTGGGCGGGTGGGGCGCGGTATGCCCCACCCGCCCGTTCGTGCGTCCGGCGCCGGATGTCGCGCCTTGGCGCCCGGACCCTCCGCGAGTGTTGTATCTCTCTGTAGTCGGACGATGGCTGTAGGTTGTGCACGTCGTGGAGGGGAGTACCGGCGAAGGGCGGGCGCCATGCGAGTTGTCGTCGCGACGGAGGCACGGTTCCACCGGGGAGGCGACGACGCCGTGGTGGCCCGCACCCCCGGTGAGGCCTACCCGCACTGGTGCGGCTACCTCGGCGTCTTCGACGAGGTGGTGGTGCTCGCCCGGGTCAGCGCGGCGTCGCCCGACCCGGCGGTGACGGCCTCCTTCCCGGTCGAGGGCGATCGGGTCCGCGTCGTCGCGTTGCCGCCCTACCAGGGGCCGGGCGGCTATCTGCGCACCGTACGATCGCTACGCTCCGTGATCGGTGTCGGGCTCGACTCCGGCGGCCAGCTTGCCCCCACGCCCTGGCAGCGCGCCGCGGCCGCGGCGCGCCGGCCGGCGCCGTTCGGCCTGATCCCGGCGCCCCGGTCACCCGCCACCGCCGCCCGCCGCGACGACAAGCCCCAGGCCCCCACCCACCCCGGCGCGTCGTCCGCCCGCTCGTCCCACGTCGTGGACACCCGCTACCTGGCCGTGATGCCCGGCATGGTCGGGGCGGCGCTCGTCACCGAGCTGCGCGCCCGCGGGTTGCCCTACGTCCTGGAGATCATCGGCGACGCCGAGGCGGTCGCCGGCGGGATGTTCGGCCGCTGGGCGCGCCCGGCGGCGCGGCGCTGGTTGGCCCGCCGCGCCGCGGGAGCCCGGGCGGTCGGCTACGTCACCCGCGAGACGCTGCAACGCCGCTACCCGCCGGCGGCCGGGGCGCTGACCGCCAGTTACGCCTACGGTCGCCTGAGCGCCGAGGACTTCACCGCCGCCGCCCGACCGCGCCCCGCCCGGCCACCGGTGCCGGCGACGCTGGTAACGATCGGCTCGCAGGACCGCCGGTACAAGGGCCACGACGTCCTGCTGGCCGCGGTCGGTCTGCTCGACGCCGGGGGGCACCGGCTGCGCGTCGTCATCGTCGGCACCGGCCGCCACCACGACGCCCTCGTCCGCGCCGCCCGGCGGGCGGGGCTCGCCGACGTCGTCGAGTTCGTGCCGGCGCTGGACCGGGCCGGCGTGCGCGCCGTGCTCGACGCCGCCGACCTGTTCGTTCTCCCTTCCCGGACCGAGGGCCTGCCCCGGGTGCTCATCGAGGCGATGGCCCGCGGGGTGCCCGCGATCGCCACCGCGGTCGGCGGGACCGTCGAGCTGCTAGCGCCGCAGGACCTCGTCCCGCCCGAGGATCCCGAGCTGCTCGCCACGCGGATCGCCGAGGTCCTCGCCTCCCCCGACACGCTCGCCGCCATGTCCGCGCGCAACCGAACCGCCGCCGAGGACTACCGCGGTGGACGCCTGGCCGCGCGGGCCGCGGCCTTCTACGCGGCGATCGCCGACTGGGACCCGCCGGCGCCCGCCGCGGAGCCGCCCGAGCGGGGGGTGGCGGCGGCCACGGCACCGGCCGGATCGTCACCCGCGCGGACCCCCCAGCCGACAGGACGGCGGTCGTGACCCCGGAGACCAGGTCAGCCCCGGAGACCACCGCGCGGACGGCGCTCGGGGATACCCGCCTCGACCAGCGGCCGGATGCCCGGACCGGGCCCGCGATCGAGGCCCGGCCCGTCGCGTCCGCGACCGGCGCGGCCACCGTCGCCACCCGTCCGGGACCCGGCCCCGCCGGCCGGCCCCGCCGGCCGGTACGGGTGCTGGAGGTGCTGGGCCGGATGGACCGGGCCGGGGTCGAGCTGCGTGCCGTGAACCTGCTGCGCCGGCTGGATCCGGAGGAGTTCCGGCTGGAGTTCGCCGTGACCTCCGGCGCCACAGGTTCGCTGGACGCCGAGATCCGCGGCCTCGGCAGCGAGGTGTACTACTGCCGTGCCGACTGGCGGTTCGGCTGGCGGTTCCTGCGGCTGCTGCGCCAGGTCCGTCCCGATGTGGTCCACTCCGCCGTGGCGACCTTCTCCGGGGTGGTGCTCGCGCTGGCCCGCCTGGGTGGGGTGCGGCGGCGGGTGGCGTACTTCGTCAGCAGCGCCGACCGGCACGGTGAGAGCCTGCGCGGCCGGGTGCAGCGGGCGTTCGGGCGCCTGCTGCTCGACCGGTTCGCCACCGACCTCGTCGCGGTGAGCGAGGCGGCGATGCGGGGGCTGTGGCGGGAGAACTGGCGGCTGGATCCGCGCTGCCGCGTCATCTACAACGGCGTCGAACTGGAGCCGTCCGGGGTCGCCATCGCCGCCCGCCGCCGCGCCGAGGACCTCGCCGAGGACGAGCATGAGGTCGTCACCCTCGTCCACATCGCCCGCCCGGACCCGCTGAAGAACCGGGCCCGCGCCATCGAGATCCTCGCCGCGCTGCGGGCCCGCTCGGTCCACGCGCGCCTGCGCATCGTCGGCCGCCAGGACGACGCCGAGACCGCCCGCCTCACGGTGCTCGCCGACCGGCTCGGCGTCGCCGAGCACGTCGAGTTCACCGGTGAGGTCCGCGAGATCCCCCGGTTGCTCGTCGCGTCCTCGCTGCTGCTGGTCACCTCGCTGCACGAGGGCATGCCCACGGTCGTGCTGGAGGCGCTCGCCGTGGGCACCCCGGTGCTGTCGGCGGACCTGCCGGGGGTCGTCGAGATCGCCCGCCTGCTGCCCGGGGTGGCCACGCTGCCGCTGGCCACCTCGGACGCCGTCTGGGCGGACACCGCCGACATGCTCACCGCGGTCCCGCCGACCATCGATCAACGCCGCGAGGCGATGCGGCTGCTGCGCCGATCCCCGTTCACGATGGACACCTGGCAGCGTGACATGACGGCGGTGTGGTCCTAGGCGATGGCCGTCCTGAGTCGAGCCGCCGGACCGCGCGGGTCCCGGCGGCCGCACCTGCCCGTCGCCCGGGCCCCAGCCTCGACCGCCGTGCTCGCCTCGTCTCCCGGATCGTCCGGCGTGAGCGGGGTGCCGTCCCGCCGGGCGAGCGCGGTGGCGCTCGCCGGTTGCCTGCTGGCCCTGTTCGCGGTGGCGGCCTGGTCGTCGTCGTTCGCCGAGCTGGCGGAGCACTCCGCCGCCCGGCTCAGCGTCGTGATCGTCGCCGGCTGTGTGCTGCTGTGCGTCCGGGCCCAGCCGCGCGGGGCGTGGGCCTGCTCGTCGGTCTACCTCATCACCCTGTCGGTGTTCCACTTCGGGGTGGCGGTGCTGTTCGCCACCGGCACCTCCTTCGATCGGATCCGCGCCCAGTACGACTTTCGCTGGCTGGCCGTCTACCCGATGAGCCGGCTGTTCGCCGTGGCGACGCTGGGAGTCGTCAGCGCCACGGTGGGGGTGGCGGCGATGACCTGCCTGCGGGCGGCGCGCGCTGCCGGCGGACGCCCCGAGATCGTCGCGGCTGACCGGCCGGCCGCCGCCCCGGATCGGCCGGACCTGCGTGCCCCCGCCGGGTTCGTGCTGCTCGCGGTGTCGGTCGTCGGGCTCGTCGCGATCGTGCTCGCCGCCGGCGGGTTCGGGCTGCTGGTCGGTTCGTACGCCGCGGTCGGGCAGACGGCGCTACGCGGCCCGCTGGTGCCCTACGCGCTGCTCGGGGTGGGCCTGGGTCTCCTGCTTGCGGTCATCGACGGGCCGAGCCGGTGGCGCACGGCGGCACTCGTGGTGTTCGCCCTGTTCGCGGTCGTGGCCCTGCCGCTCGGGCTGCGTGGCGAGGTGATGTTCCCGGCGGTCGCGGCGGCGGCGGTGGCCGCCCGGCGGCGCATCGTGGTGCGCGGGGTCGTCGTCCTGCTCGGCGCGGTCGTCCTGCTGGCGTTGATCGGCGGGTTGCGGGAGATCCGCCAGTCCGGCCTCGCCGCCACCCGGCTCAGCGCCATCACCTTCAGCCCCGTCGACGGGATCGCCGAGCTCGGGGCCTCGATCCGCCCGATCGGCTCCGTGCTCGAATGGCGCGACGAGTTCGGCGAACGCCCGCCCGCCGGGGCGACCTTCTACGGCCAGCTCGACCGGCTGGTGTCCGGGCGGCTGCTCGGCCGTCCCCAGCCCTCCCAGTTCAGCGACGAGCGGCTGTTCAACGTGCTGATGCTCGACCGGGAGGGCCCGATCGGGGGGTCGCCGATCGCCGAGGCCTACTACAATTTCGGCGCCCGCGGCGTGGTCGGCTTCCTGCTGCTGACCGGCCTCCTCGTGGCCTGGATGGACCATGGCCGGTCCGTGCGCAAGACGGACACGGCCTGCCTCGTCCTGCTCGTCCCCTTGATCACCGAGGTGCGCAACGCCTTCGCGGCGGTCCCGGTCCAGGCGCTGCTCGGGCTGGGCGTGCTCGGCCTGATCCGGTTGGTGGAGACGGCGGCCGCCCGCACCGTCCCCGTCCGCACCGCCCCCGCCCGTCCGCGGCGGGATCCGCGCGCCCTCCCACGGCTCGCCGCCACCGGTCCCGTGGCGGTCACGCTCGGCGCCGGGGCCGCGCCCGGACGCACCGCACTGCCGCTCCGTCCGGCCCTGCCGCGGCCTCACCCGGCCCGCCAGCTCGTGCGGGCAGGGCAGCAGCCCATCCGGGCCGGGCGGCAGCCCATCTGGGCCGGGCGGCAGCCAGTGCGGGCAGGGCGGCAGTCCGTGCCGGCGTGGTCCGAGCCGGCGGTGGCGCTGGATCCGCAGGCCGGGGGGTCGTGGGCGGCGGCCCCCACGCTGCCCCCGCCGGGTCGGGGGGTGGGTGTGGCGAGCCCCTACCGCGGGATCGGCCGGGTCGGCACGGTGGTCACCGGGTGGTTGGGGCTGTCCGCCGTCGCCAGCCTGGGCCAGGCGATGGTGACCGCGCGGATGCTGCCCCTGGGCGGGCGCGGGGCGCTGGTGGTCCTGCTGACCGTCTCCGCGCTGGGCTCGCTCGTCGGCGGGCTCGGCACGAACGTCGCGTTCCGGTACTACTTCGGCCGCGCCGATCCCCGGGTGTCCCTCGGTGACTACCTGGGCCTGTCCCTCGCCGCGACCCTGCCCGCCGTCGGGCTGATCATCGCGGCGTCGCTGCAGGTGCTCTGGCTGTCCGGCGGGGCGCGGGTGGACGCCGGCCTGGTGCTCGCGATCGCCGTCCTCGCCGCCGCGAACCTGCTCGCCGTGCAGGTGCTCGACGCGCTCAACGCCGCCGGTTCGATCGTCCTCGCCGCCGGGCTCGTCGCCGCCACGGGGCTCGTCCAGCTCGGGCTGCTGCTGGCCGGCCCGCGCCATCCGTCACTGCCCCACATCCTGGTGGTCCTCGCGCTGTGCTGGGCCGCGCAGGCGGCGACGGGCGTGGCGGCGCTGGCCCGGTCGGGGCTGTCCGTGCGGCCGCGGGCCGACCGGCGGGCCTGGCGGCTGCTGGTCGCCAAGGGCGTGCCCGCGCTTGGCCTCAACGTGGGCGCGACGATGGCGTTCCGCTTCGACCGGGTGCTGGTCGCGGCCTTCGCCGGCGCCGGCGCCGCCGCGGTGTACTCGATCGCCGCCGCGACCGGCGAGGCGCTGCGCCTCGTGCCGGGGTCGGTGGGCCAGGTGGTCTTCCACCGCACCGCGCGGGGCGGCCTGTCCCACCCGGCGCTGCGGACGGTGACCCGCGGCCTGGTCGCCGTCCTGCTGGTCGCCGCGGGCGTCCTCGCGCTCGCCGCGCCGTGGCTGGTGCGGATCCTGTTCGGGCCGGGCTACGCCTCGGCGGTCACCCCGATGCGCCTGCTGCTGGTCGCCGAGCTCCTGCTGGCCCCGTTCCTGGTCGAGTGCCGGGCGCTGACCGGCCTCGGCCGCACCGGCGCGGCCGGCGGCGTCGGGCTGCTCGGCCTGGCCGTGTCGCTGCTGACCTACCCGGTGCTCGTGCCCTGGCAGGGACCCTCCGGCGCCGCGGTGGGCAGCATGCTCGCCTACGCGCTCATGACGGCGCTGGCCCGCCGAGCGCTGCGCGGGGAGCTCGATGCCCCGCGCGCCACCCCCGCCCCGCAGCCGGCCGCGTCCTCGACCTCGCCCCGCCCGTCCGGACCAGTCCATCCGCACGAGCCGGGCGGTGACGAGCCGCTGCCCGCCCTCGGAAAGGGGATGCCCTGATGGCGCCACACCCCCCGCGCGACACCCTCGCCGTCCAGCCGACCGCCCACGGGCGGCGTCGCGCTGGTCTCCACGCCGTGCTTCAGCCCGCTGCTGCGCGCCCTGGGCCACGGCGCCCGGGTGGGCGGCGCGGGCCGCGGCGAGGGGGCGGTCTGGCTGCCGCGGCCGCGCGCGGGGGAGTTCTACCAGTACGCCTTCACCCCGGCGGAGCTGTCCGCGGTGCTGCGCGCCGTCGGCTTCGAGCGGGTGCGGGCGCATCCGTACGGCGCGATCGCCACCGTGCTGGAGTTCACCGGTCCCGGCCGGGCCCTGGCCGCCCGCCTCCCCGCCCGCGCCTGCGGCCGCTGGAGGCCGCTCTCGACCTGCTCGGCGCGGCCCACCTGTCCGGGCGGGCCTGCCTGTGGGTGGCCCGCCGGCCGCTGCACCCGCCGGCGGCGCCCCGCGTCCCGCGACCCGCGGCGGCGCCCGCAGCCCGCCCGTCCACGACCCGGGAGGACCGTTCCGAATGAAGATCGCCACGTTGGTCAAGACCGGCGACGGGCCGTTGTGGATCATTCCGCACGTGCTCGCCGCCCAGGAGTCCGGCGACCAGGTGGTCGTGCTGCTGCCCGCGCCCGATCACACCGACAGCCGGGTGGCGCGGGAGCTGACGGCGCTCGGGATCGAGGTCGTCGAAAGCCCGGCCCCCCGGCGCGGCGCGTCGCCGGCCGGGCAGCTCGTCGGGATCGTCCGGCTGCGGGCGAGGCTGCGCGAGCTCGGCGTCGACGTCGTGCACTACCACCTGTACGCCTCGGCGCTGGCGGCCCGGCTCGCCACCCTGGGCACCCGGATCACCCGGGTGCACATGGTCGCGGGCCCCCTCTACCTGGACAACACGCTGATCCGGCGGGTCGAGCGGGTGCTGTGCCGGCTCGACCACCTGCTCATCGCGTCCAGCGCGGACATCCGCCAGCGGTATGCCGCCCTGGGCCTGCCGGCGCACCGGATGCGCACGCTGTCCTACGGCGTCGACCTGGAGCGCTTCACCCCCGCTGACGACGAGCGGCGGCGGGCGGCGCGGGCGGAGCTCGGCCTCGCCGAGGACGAGTTCGTCGCGGTCTGCGTCGCCTACTTCTACCCACCGAAGCGGCTGGTCCATCCGGGCCAGGGGGTCAAGGGGCACGAGGTGCTCCTCGCGGCCTGGGCCCGCTTCGCCGAGCGGGGCGGCCGAGGCACGCTGATCCTGCTCGGCGGGGGCTACGGCGAGGCCGGCGAGAGCTACCGCGAGCGGGTCCGGGCGTGGGCGGCCCGGCTGCCCGGCGCCGACCGGGTCCGCTGGGTCGACAGCGTCACCGACGTGCGGCCGTTCTACGCCGCCGCGGACGTCAACGTCGTGTCGTCGTGGTCGGAGAGCTACGGCGCCGGGGGCGAGGCGTCCGCCTGCGGGGTGCCCACAATCGCCACCGCGGCCGGCGGGCTGCCGGAACTGGTCGACGACGAGACCGGCTGGCTCGTCGGGCTGGGCGACGCCGCGGCGATGGCCGTCGCCCTGCAGGAGGCGGCGGCCGGCCGGCGCATGCCCGCGGCCCGCCGGCGCGCCGCCGCCGCACGGATGCGCGCGGAGAAGCTGCTCGACCGCCGGGCGCTCAGCCACGATGTGGTCGCGGCGCTGCACGATGCCGCCCGCGTGCGCCGCGCGGCGAGAAGGGGGCGGCGCCGGGCTCCGTCCCCGTCGGCCCAGCCGTCCTCGCCGGCCCGGTCGGACGGGCGCGGGCTGGCCGGCCGGGTCCGCTCGTCGCCGCTGGCCGCGCTGCCCGGCCGGGCGCTGCGGGCGGCCCGGCGCACCTACCTGCTGCGGACCGATCCGGTGGGCTATGCCCGCAGCATCGGGGTGCGGCTCGGCGCGGACTGCCGGTTCATCGAGATCAGCGCCGCCACGTTCGGCAGCGAGCCCTACCTGATCAGGCTGGGCGACCGGGTGGCCATCGCGGGCGGCGTCCGGTTCATCACGCACGACGGCGCGGTCACCCGGATGCGCCGGGAGCATCCCGACATCGACGTGGTCGCGCCCATCAGGGTCGGCAACGACACGATGATCGGGCTGAACGCGATCATCATGCCGGGCGTCACGATCGGTTCCGACGTGGTGATCGCCGCCGGCTCCGTGGTGATGCGCGACGTCCCGGCGCGGTCCCTGGTCGCCGGGGCGCCGGCCCGGGTGGTGACCGACATCGAGCAATGGGAGCGGCGGATGCTCGCCCGGTCGGTGGGCACCGGCGCGATGAGCCCGCAGCGCAAGCGGGAGGTGTTCCTCGACCGGTTCGCGGCGGAGCTCGCGGCAGATCCGTCTGATATTGTTAGCGTCGCTAATTAAATGGTCGCACGTCCCCCGGGTCGCCGTACGGTGGGATCCGGCGTCGCCGTTGCGGCGGCGGGACCGGTCGAGCCCTCGCGGCTGCGGCTGCGTCGGCTGTGTCACAACCCCTCGGGCGCGATCCCGCAAGGTGGGAAATGCCAGGATGGACACGAGCCGGCCGAGGATGGCCGACGCCGCGGGCGGCTCTGCGCCTACGCCAGCCGCCGTCGGCGGCGTCGCCATGGCGTAGCCGCAGGGGCGCGACCATGGTGGCAAGCCCCGCTGTCCGCGGGTGACGGACGGCGGGTGACGAGGAGGAGAACGATGGACAGCTTCGGCAGTACCGGATCGCTCGTGGTGGGTGATCGCACCTACACGATCAGGCGGCTGGACGCGGTGCCCGGGGCCGATCGACTCCCCTACAGCCTGAAGGTGCTGCTGGAGAACCTTCTGCGCACCGAGGACGGCGCCAACATCACCGCGGACCACGTCCGGGCGCTGGCGAACTGGGACCCGGCGGCGGCACCGAGCCAGGAGATCCAGTTCACCCCCGCCCGCGTGATCATGCAGGACTTCACCGGCGTCCCCTGTGTGGTCGACCTCGCCGCCATGCGCGAGGCGATGGCCGCCCTCGGGGGCGACCCGGCCAAGATCAACCCGCTGGCGCCGGCCGAGCTCGTGATCGACCACTCGATCATCGCCGACCACTTCGGCCGGCCGGACGCCTTCGAGCTCAACGCCGCGCTGGAGTTCGGCCGCAACCGGGAGCGCTACCAGTTCCTGCGCTGGGGCCAGGAGGCGTTCGACAACTTCACCGTCGTCCCGCCGAACACCGGCATCGTGCATCAGGTCAACCTGGAGCACCTGGCCCGGGTCGTGTTCACCAAGGACACCCCCGAGGGCACGCTGGCCTACCCGGACACCCTGGTGGGCACGGACAGCCACACCACCATGATCAACGGCCTGGGTGTGCTCGGCTGGGGCGTCGGCGGCATCGAGGCCGAGGCCGCGATGCTCGGCCAGCCCGTGAGCATGCTGATCCCGACCGTCGTCGGCTTCAAGCTGACCGGCGAGCTGCCCGCCGGCACGACGGCCACCGACATGGTCCTCGTGATCACCGAGCAGCTGCGCCGGCACGGCGTGGTCGGCCGGTTCGTCGAGTTCTACGGCGAGGGCGTCGGCAACGTGCCGCTGGCCAACCGGGCGACCATCGGCAACATGAGCCCCGAGTACGGCTCCACCTGCGCGATCTTCCCGGTCGACGGCGAGACGCTGAACTACCTGCGCCTGACCGGCCGCCCGGCGGAGCAGGTGGCGCTGGTCGAGGCGTACGCCAAGGAGCAGGGGCTCTGGCACGACCCGAGCCGCGAGGCCGCCTACACGACCACCCTCGAGCTGGACCTGTCGACGGTCGTGCCGTCGCTGGCCGGCCCGAAGCGGCCACAGGACCGGGTGCCGCTGTCGAACGCCAAGCAGGCGTTCCGCGCGGCGCTGGCCGACTACGCCCAGCCCTCGGTGTTCACCAACGGTGGCGCGGACGAGGCCGCCGCTGAGTCGTTCCCCGCCTCCGACCCGGCGGCGGCGTTCGAGGACAAGCCGTCGGACGCCCCCATCTCGGTGAACGCCGTCGCCGGCGACATCACCAGCCGTCCCGCCAACCCGACGTCGGTCACCCTCGCCGACGGCACCACGGTGGAGATCGACCACGGGGCCGTCGCGGTCGCCGCGATCACCTCCTGCACCAACACGTCGAACCCGCAGGTCATGGTGGGCGCGGCGCTGCTGGCCCGCAACGCCGTGGAGAAGGGGCTGACCCGCAAGCCGTGGGTCAAGACGACGCTGGCCCCGGGCTCGAAGGTCGTCATGGACTACTACGAGCGGGCCGGGCTCGTGCCGTACCTGGACAAGGTCGGCTTCAACCTGGTCGGGTTCGGCTGCACCACCTGCATCGGCAACTCCGGCCCGCTGCCGGAGGAGATCAGTGCGGCGGTGAACGACGCCGACCTCGCGGTGGTCAGCGTGCTGTCCGGCAACCGTAACTTCGAGGGCCGGATCAACCCCGACGTCAAGATGAACTACCTGGCGTCCCCGCCGCTGGTCGTCGCCTACGCCCTGGCCGGCACGATGGACATCAACCTCGACACCGACCCGCTCGGCCACGGCACCGACGGCCAGCCGGTGTACCTGCGCGACATCTGGCCGACCGAGGCCGAGGTGTCCGCGGTCGTCGCCGACGCGATCCAGTCGGAGATGTTCGAGTCGGACTACGCCGACCTGTCCGGCGACGAGCGCTGGCGTTCGCTGCCGGTCGGTGACGGCGGCGAGGTGTCGCGGACGTTCGCCTGGGCCAGCGACTCCACCTACGTGCGCCACCCTCCGTACTTCGAGGGCATGGCGACCAAGCCCGAGGCGCGCACGGACATCATCGACGCCCGCGTGCTCGCGGTGCTGGGGGACTCGGTCACCACCGACCACATCTCCCCGGCCGGCTCGATCAAGAAGGACTCGCCGGCCGGCCGCTACCTCGCCGAGCACGGCGTCGCCCCCGGCGACTTCAACTCCTACGGGTCGCGCCGCGGCAACCACGAGGTCATGATCCGCGGCACGTTCGCCAACATCCGGCTGCGCAACCGGCTGGCTCCCGGCACCGAGGGCGGCGTCACCCGGCACCTGCCCGACGGCCAGGAACTGGCGATCTACGACGCGGCGCAGAAGTACGCCGCCGAGGGCGTGCCGCTGGTCGTGCTCGCCGGCAAGGAGTACGGCTCCGGCTCGTCGCGCGACTGGGCGGCCAAGGGCACCTCGCTGCTGGGCGTGCGCGCAGTGATCGCCGAGTCGTACGAGCGGATCCACCGGTCCAACCTGATCGGCATGGGCGTGCTGCCCCTGCAGTTCCCGGCGGGCCAGTCGGTGGAGTCGCTCGGTCTGACCGGCGAGGAGACGTTCACCATCACCGGTCTCGCCGACGTCGACGAGAAGACGCCGTCGCTCACCGTCCGCGCGGGGGACAAGACCTTCGAGGCGGTCGTGCGCATCGACACCCCCGGCGAGGCGGAGTACTACCGCCACGGCGGCATCCTGCTCTACGTCCTGCGCTCGCTGCTCTAACCGAGCAACCGGCCCGGCCGGGGACCGTCCCGACCGGAGCGCTCCGGTCGGGGTCGAGGGGCTCGTCCCGCTCGACCCCGGCCGGACCTGGGCCGACGCGACGGTTGTGCACGCCGTCCCCACGTCGACGTCGAGATTGCTCATCGAGCCGGCGACCGGCCAGTCGAACTCGACCGGACGACCCCGTAGGCGACCGCTCTGAGCTGATCTACGAGATCCCCGCGTCAGGAAGGGCGGACCGCTCCCAGACGGCGGCGTGCCGCACCGCAGCTGGTCCCTGACGCCCGTATGGTTCATGGTCGTGACGGATGGGTCACGGCTTGCGGACTGGTGGTCAGGGAGACCCGTCCCGGTCTGGGCCCGAGGTCGGTTTCGTCGACGTGGGCGGTGGACAGTGATCAGGGCTGGTGACTTCGACTACGACCGGCACGGCAGCGGCTACGCGACGCAACGGCGGGCGGGCCCCCGGATCGAAGCTCGGGTACATGCCGCCCTCGGGGACGCGCGCACCGTGCTCAACGTTGGTGCGGGTGCCGGATCGTACGAGCCGACGGATCGGTACGTGGTCCCGTCGAACCGTCGGCCGCCATGCGCGCCCAACGCCCCAGCGGCCTGGCGCCGGCGGTGAACGCGGCCGCCCAGGACCTCCCGTTCGATGACAACTCGTTCGACGCCGCGATGGCCCTGGTGACCGTGCACCAGTGGTCCGACGTCCAGCGTGGGCTGCGCGAGCTGCGGCGGGTGAGCCGTGGTCCCGTCGTGGTGCTCACCTTCGATGGCGACGCGACGCAGGTCCGCGGCCTGGCCGGTCCGACACCGTTCCGATCTGCCCGAGGGGTACTTCGCCGCCACCGGACCGACCGTGGAGCCGTCATCATGATCCATCGGCCGGCATCGCGCATTAAAGACCGAGCCTCGCCGACGATCAATACGACATAAGCCGGTGGCTTCCTGGCGGGCGCGTCGACGACCGCGGTCATCCGCTGCCGCGCACCGGGTTCCGGTGGACGGCGTCGAGGGCCAGCGTGAGTAGCCGGCCGCGGCCTCCATGCTTATGCGGTGGCAGTTCACGACGGACGCCTCGGTTTCCTCGACCATGAAAGCGCCGGCGAGGCCCTGGTTGACATGTACATGGGCGAGAAACAGACGCAACCAGGCCGCTAGCGCGTCGTCGGCCGGTTCGATGGTGGCAACGGACCCAGGACACGAACTCGGCCGCGTCGGCGTCTGGACCTTCGCCTTCGACGGCCAGCCCGCCAACCGGGTGCGGGAGGCCGCAGCGGAGATCGAGGAGCTGGGCTACGGCGCCCTCTGGTACGGGGAGGCGTTCGGCCGGGACACGGTGGGCCAGGCGTGGCTGCTGCTGTCGGCCACCCGGAACATCGCTGTCGCGTCCGGCATCGCGAACATCGCGTTTCGCGACCCGATCGCCACGGCGACCGCGGTCCGCACGCTGGGGGAGGCGTTCCCGGGGCACTACCTTCTCGGCCTCGGTGGGCACCGGGTCGACGACACCGTCCACCTGCTGGACGGCTATCCCGTGCCGGCCCTGGGCAGGGCGGTCTCGACGATGGACGCCTACCTGGCGGCCATGGACGCCGTCCCCGCCCACAGCCCGTCGCCGCGGGTGGCCGTGCGCCGCGTGCTGGCCGCACTCGGCCCGAAGATGCTGTCGTTGGCGGCCGAACGGACGTGGGGGGCGCACCCGTACTTCGTGCCCGTCGAACACACCCGGCGGGCCCGCGAGATCATGGGCCCGCAGGCGTTTCTCGGTGTGGAGCAGGCCGCCGTCCTGGACTCCAACGTCGACCGGGCCCGCGAGGTCGCGACCGCGCACGTCGCCGCCTATGTCGCCACGGCGTCGCACCAGACGGCGAACCTGCGGCGGCTCGGCTTCGGTGATGAGGACATCCTCGGCGGCCCGAGCCGCCGCCTCGTCGACGCCATCGTCGCGTACGGGGACACCCAGGCGATCCGCGACCGGGTACGCCAACACCTCGACGCCGGCGCGAACCATGTCTGCCTCCAGGTCCTCACCGCGGACCCCACAGCGCTACCGGATCACCAATGGCGCGAGCTCGCGCCGGCGCTGCGCCACGCGTGAGGGCAGGCCGGCCCTGAGCCCGGATGCGTGCATCGCGCCCGTCTCTGGCGGCCGGGGCGGGGACGGGCTCCTCTGCCCGGGGCCCGGTCCGCAAGGTGCCGTTGGGTTATCTGAAAACTACAGACAGTGATACCTTCTCCCTGTGAGGCAGCCCCGGGCCGCCCGGCGATCGTGCGGGTGGCCCCCGGCCGCTGGTGACGACGCGTTGCGCCAGGGGGAGTCCGAATGCCGCGTGGTACTCCGGAGCAGAGCGGGCCCTCCGTACCGACGGTTCCGTCGGGGCTGCCCGGCGAACGGGTCAAACCGCTGGTCCCGCAGCCCAGCGGGCCGCAGCCCCGCCGCCTGACGCTGACCGCCTCCCGGGCGGCGTCCGCCGTGTCGCGAGCGGCCGGCCCGGCCGAGCGCCGCCTGCGGGTGCTGGTGGTCGTGGGCACCCGGCCGGAGGTGGTCAAGCTCAGCCGGGTCGTCGCCGCCCTCGACCGGGCCGTCGACCTGCGCCTGGTCCACACCGGGCAGAACTACGACCACGAGCTCAACCAGGTCTTCTTCGACGAGCTCGGCATCCGCCGCCCGGACCATGTCCTCGACGCCGCCGGACCCACCCCCGTCGAGACGATCAGCCGGCTGATCTCCCGGCTGGACCCGATCCTCGCCGCCGAGGCCCCCGACGCCGTGCTCATCTACGGCGACACGAACACCTGCTACGCCGCGATCGCCGCCAAGCGCCGCCGGATCGCCGTGTTCCACCTGGAGGCCGGCAACCGCTGCTTCGACCAGCGCGTCCCGGAGGAGATCAACCGGCGGGTCGCCGACCAGCTCAGCGACGTCCACCTGGCCCTGACCGAACGGGCCCGCGGGCACCTGCTCGCCGAGGGACTGCCCACCCAGCGGATCTTCGTCGTCGGTTCCCCGGTCAAGGAGGTGCTCACCCACTACGCCCCGCTCATCGACACCTCGTCGGTGCTGACCACCCTCGGCGTGCAGGCGGGACGCTACCTGCTCGCCAGCGTCCACCGTGAGGAGAACGTCGACCGGCCCGAGGCGCTGTCGGCCCTGCTGGAGACCCTCAACCGGCTGGCGGCCCGCTACCGGCTGCCGGTGATCGTGTCGACCCATCCGCGGACCCGGGACCGCCTCGGCGCGCTGCGCCGCTCCGGGCGGGCGCCCCTGCTCGACGAGCGGGTCCGCTTCTGCCGGCCGTTCGGTTTCTGCGACTACATCGCGTTGCAGCGGGCCGCGCTGTGCGTGCTCTCCGACAGCGCCACCCTGACGGAGGAGGCCTCGCTCGTCGGCTTCCCGGCCGTGCTCGTCCGCGAGGCGCACGAACGGCCGGAGGGCATGGACCGCGGGGTGCTCGTCGCCAGCGTGCTGCGCCCGGACCGGATCCTCGACGCCGTCGAGCTGATCGTGCGGGAGGCCGAAAGCGACCGCCGGGCGCGGGTCGTCCCCGACTACGACGCCGACGACGTCTCCCGCCGGGTGGTGCACATCATCGTCAGCTACATCGACCACGTCCGGCGGACCGTCTGGTACGGCGACGTCGGCCCCAGCACCGGGCCCAGCCCCGCCTCCCCCGCCGCGACCGCGGACAGCCGCTGACCCACAGATCAGGGAACATCGTCGGGGATCTCCCCGACGCGCCGGCCGGCCACCGGTTCGCAGACTGCGAGGCGCAGCTACTGGAACCGATCGGGAGGTCGACCGGCATGCCCGGATTCTGGGACGCCACCATCAAGGCCGTCTACGCCGCCGACAGCGGCACCAGCAACACCATCGACGTCATCAAGAGCGGGAAGGCGTTCGACGTCGTCGCCGACATCGAGGTCGGCGGCGGCATCATCTCGTTTGGCGGGGCGAAGTACCGGCTGAACGTGGTCATCCGCAACCAGTCCAAGCTGACGGTGGTGTTCGCCGGCAGCCAGTCCGACCCGCTGCCGGCCGAGGAGGGGGGCGAGACGTCGCCCACGGTCAACAAGCAACTGCGGTTGCAGGTCCCGGCCACGTGGGCCGCCGAGGACGGGGACGTGCTCGACGTCCTCGCGTCCTTCAAGGTCTCGTCGGGGAACTTCGTCAACACCACGACGACCACGGGTTCGCAGTTCCTCAGCGCGACCTGACGCGCCGCCGCTGCCCGCCCCGAGCCGAGGCGGGGGTGCGCTAGGCGCCGCCCGGTGGCCCCGGCGGGTGATCCCGCCGGGGCCATCGTGGTGCGTCAGGACTTCTCCAGCAGCCGGGCGAGCGCCCGGTGCGTCTTCGTGCCGGGTTCCGCCTCGGCGTCCAGGCCGAGTGCGTGCAGGGCCGCCTCGAAGGCGATCTGGGCGATCTCGGCGCCGTCCGGCTCGACCCGGATGGACAGTTCCAACAGCTCGGACTCGTCGAGGGTCCACTGCTCCGCCGTCACCGCGAAGCCGGCCACGGGCAGCCGCGGGTGCCAGCGGACGGCGTCGATCGGGCCGAGGACCCGCAGACGATCCAGCTCTACGGGTCGGTCCCCGCACTCCCGCAGGAAACGCGCCTGCGCCGGCGAGAACATGGCGCGCAGCGGGACCCGGCCGGCGAGGACGTCGCTGACCTGCCGGTAGCCGAGTTCGGCGGTGAGGGAGGCGGCGAGAACCCGCCGTTCCCCCGCCCAGTCGGCCTCCAGCCGGAACGTTTCCACGCCATCGCCGTGGGTGCCGAGCCATTCCGGACTCAACCGGGACCTGCGGGCTGGCCGCAGTTTGACCGTCGAATCGCTGCGCCCTGCCCCAGAGTCGTCATACTGGCGCAGTCGCAGGATGATGCCGTCGTCGAACGGTGCTATTCCGCCGTATTCCGTGGTGGCGACGGGATCCACGCAGAAGAAAACCCGGTGCCGTGCGCCCGATGCGGTACTCAGGGTCAGCGCCCGCCGGGCGGCGGCAGCCCGTGACCCGCTCAGGGTCACCTTGATCTGGATGCGGTCCAGGCGGCGGCGAGTATCCATCACTGCTCTCGACGGGTCGTCGGCCGCGGTCGTCGGCCGCGGCCGCGGTCATCTGCGGGCAACACAGGAGAAGAACTCCCCGCGCCCGTGCCGGCTGAGGTCGGCAGGCGTGCTCTTTCGCTGCTACCCCTTCTTCCCAGGTCAACACCCGACCTCCCGGGTGCGCGTCGGGGAATTTCCGGAACATCGAACGGATGGCCGTCCGCGCCTACCCGAAAAACCCTTTCTGGCATTCCCGGGCGCGGCAGGATAGTGGCTGCGGGCAAAGATGTCGCGGGGGAGGGTGACCGTTTTGGAGGGCGTGGAGACCGTGGCCGGGGATATCTCCGGCAGGAACCTGCTGGTCGGTCGGGACAGGGAACGCCGCCTCATCGACGGCCTGCTGGCGGCGGTGACGCAGCGCTGTGGCGCGCTCGTCCTGCGCGGCGAGCCCGGGGTGGGCAAGAGCGCGCTGCTGCGCTACGCCGAGCGGACGTCCTCCGCCCGCGTGCTGTGGCTGCGCGGGGTCGAGTCGGAGTCCGTGCTCCCGTTCGCCACGCTGGCCGATCTCGTGCTGCCGCTGCGGGAGTATCTGCGGGAACTCCCCGACGCGCAGCGGGCCGCGCTGGAGATAAGCGTCGCGCTCAGCGAGGGTTCCCTGGCCAGCCCGTACGCGACGTGCGCGGGGGCGCTGAGCCTGCTGGCCGCGGCGGGGGAGGACCGCCCGCTGGTGCTGCTCGTCGACGACCTGCAGTGGGTCGACCCGCCGTCGCGGCAGGCGTTGCTGTTCGTGGCCCGCCGGCTCGCCGCGGAACGGGTGGCGATGCTGCTGGCCGTCCGCTCGCAGGCCGCCTCGGTGTGGGAGGGTGCCGGCCTGCCCGGCGTGGAGGTCACCGGGCTGTCGAGCCCGGACTGCGCCGACCTGCTCGCCGCGCGCGGCGTGCGGGCCGCCCCGCACGTGCTCGCCGACCTGGTCCGCCGGGTCGGTGGCAACCCGTCGGCGTTGCTCGAGGCGGTGGCGTCCCTGCGCGAGGCCCAGCTCGGCGGCCACGAGCCCGTCGGCGAGCTGCCCCTGCCCGGACGAAGCTGGGAGCGGGCCTGGTCGGAGCGGCTCGACGACCTGCCCGAGGCGACCCGGGCCGCCCTGGTGGTCCTGGCGGCCGGCAACACGGTCCCGGTCGCGACGCTGGGGCGCGCCCTGACCGCCGTGTCCGGTTCGCTGGCCGACCTGGACGCGGCGCACGACGCGGGCCTGGTCCGGGCTTTGGACATCGCGGCCGGCGACGCGACGTGCCGTTTCCCGCAGGCAGCGGCGGACGTCCCGTCCGCGGGCGCCGGGCAAGGGCTGGCCTTCGCCCATCCGCTGCTGCGCGCGGTGGTGCTACGCCGAGCCGCCCCCTCGGCCCGGCTGCGGGCCTACCAGGCGCTGGCCGAGGTCTGCGACGGCGACGCGGCCGTGTGGTACGCCGCCGCGGGGGCCGGCGGTCCGGACGACCGGGTCGCCACCGCGCTCGCCGACGTCGCGGTCCGCACGCGGCGCCGCGCCGGCTACGGGGCGTCGGCCCGAGCCTGGCACCGCGCCGCCGAGCTGACCCACCCCCGCGAGGTCCGCGTCGACCGGCTCCTGCACGCGGCCGCCGACGCGCACCTCGGCGGCCTGGCGCGGGAGGCCGGCTCCTGGGCCGACGAGGCGGCCCGGCTCGCCGGCGATTCCGTCCTGCGGGCCGACGTGGAGCTGCTGCGCGGGCGGGTCCTGACCTGGTCCGGTCACCCCACCCGAGCGCATGAGCAGCTTGTCCAGGCGGCCGAGTCGGTGGTCGGCGTCGACCCCGACCGGGCGGGCGCGCTGCTCGCCGAGGCCGTCCTGCCCGCCCTGATGGACGGCCGGATCACGGTCGCGCTGCGTGCCGCCCAGCGCAGCCGCCTGCTCGGGACCGGCCGGTCCGGGCACGCCCTGCCCCGGTCGGTGCACCGCGGGCGCGCCCTCGCCCTCGCCGGGCTGATCGGCGAGGCGAACGCCTGCCTGGAGGCCGCCGCCGGGCAGCTCGTCGCCGCCGACGACGTGACGGATCAGCAGGCGCTGACCCTCGCCGGACAGACGCTGCTCGACGTCGAGGAGGACCGCAGCGCCGTGCGGCTGCTGTCCACGGTGGTGGACGCCGCCCGGCGCGCCGAGGCCCCGGCGATGTTGCCCTACGCGCTCGCGGTGCGCTGCGAGCTGGAGGGCTGGCGCGGCCTGTGGGCGGCCGGCTACGCCGACGGGGTCGAGGCCGTGCGGTGGGCCGAGGAGTCCGGCCAGGTGGGCGCGCTGGGTTTCAGCCTGGTGATGCTCGCCCGGATCGACGCCGCTCGCGGGGACCGCGCGCTGTGCGAACAGCGCATCGACCGGCTGCGCGCCGAGATCGGGCCGTACGGGATCGGCATGCTCGACCTGCACGCCGACGGGGCTCTCGGCCTGGCCGCGGTCGGTCACGGCGAGTACGACGTGGCCGCGTTGACCCTCGCCGAGGCCTGGGACCGGGCGCGCGAGCGGGGACTCGGCAACCCGAACGCGATCCCGATCGCCGGCGACCTCGCCGAGGCACACATCCGCGCCGGGGAGCACGAGCGGGCCGCCGCGGTCGTGGCCTGGCTCGCCGAACGGGCGCGGACGACCGGACTCGCCTGGCCGGCCGCGGTCGCCGCCCGGTGCCAGGGCCTGATGGCCGAGGAGCTGCCGGCGGCCGAGACGGCGTTCGCCGCTGCCGAGCAGGCGCACCGCCGCCGGCGGATGCCGTTCGAGCAGGCCCGCACCCGGCTGTGCCGCGGTGAGGTGCTGCGCCGCCTGCGCCGGCCCGCCGCGGCCCGGCTGCCGCTGCGGGAAGCGCGGGTGGCCTTCGAGTCGCTGGGGGCGCGCCCCTGGGCGCGGCGTGCCACCGCCGAGCTCATCGCGACCGGGGACCGCGCCAGCCGGGCCGATCGCGCGGTGCCGGCGCCCGCCCGGCTGGAGGGACTGACCCCGGCCGAGCTTCAGGTCGCTCGGGCGATCGGCGCGGGGATGAACAACGTCGAGGCCGCAGCCGCCCTGTTCGTCTCCCGCAAGACGGTCGAGACCCACCTGACCCGGGTGTACCGCAAGCTCGGGATCCGTTCCCGCAGCGAGCTGGCCCGCGCGCTCGTCGCCGCGGGCATCGACGACGGGCTGCCGGGGGCGTGACCAGACCGAGTCCCCCGCCGCCCGCGTCAGTCGCGGTCGGCGGGGGGGTCCTCGGCGAGCAGGTCCGTGAGCGGGCCGAACAGCGCCGGCGGGGCGGCGACGGTGAGGTCCTCGCTCGCCGGCCGGCCGTGCAGCCCGCCGACCCGCAGGCCCGCCTCGGCCGCCACCAGCCCACCGGCGGCGTGGTCCCAGGGCTTGAGGCCACGCTCGTAGTACGCGTCGACGAGGCCGCCGGCGGCGGCGCACAGGTCCAGCGACGCCGCGCCCATCCGGCGGATGTCGCGCACCCGGGGTACCACCCGGGTGAGCACGGCGGCCTGGGCGGCGCGGCGGGACTCCAGGTAGCCGAAACCGGTCGCGACGAGGGCGCCGGCGAGTGTCGTCACCTCCGACCCGGTCAGCGGCGTGCCGTCGCGGAAGGCACCGCCGCCGCGGACGGCGGTGTAGGTCGTGCCCAGCGCCGGGGCGTGCACCACCCCGGCGACGACCTCGCCGTCGACCTCGGCGGCGATCGACACCGCCCAGTTCGGCAGCCGGTAGAGGAAGTTCACGGTGCCGTCGAGCGGATCGACGATCCAGCGCACGCCGGTCGACCCGGCGGAGTCCGACCCCTCCTCGCCGAGCAGGCCGTCGCCCGGACGCAGCTCGGCGAGCCGGCGGGCCACCAGCGCCTCGGAGGCGCGGTCCAGGGCGGTGACCACGTCGGTGGGGGAGGACTTCGTGGTCTCCGCGGCGACCGCGCCCTCGCGGCCCCGCGCGAGCAGCTCGCCGGCCTCGCGGGCGATCGTCAGCGCGACGTCGAGCAGGATGTCCGGGTCTGGCAGGTCGCTCATCGGTCGGCGCTCCGGGGCTCGGGCTCTGGTTCGGCTTCGGGACTGCGGCCGGCATCTGGACTGCGGCCGGCATCTGGACTGCGGCCGGCTTCGGGACTGCGGCCGGCTTCGGGACTGCGGCCGGCATCGGCAGGGCAGGACGGTCCGCTCACGGGCTCATCCTGCCAAGGTGGCGCCGCACGCGAGCATTCCGGCGGGCGAAAGCCGTCACGGGGGCGGACGCGCGGGGCGTCGGGGGGCCGGGCGCCGCGGCCACGATCGGCGCGCCCGTAGGATCGTCGCTGTGGTTGGCACAGACGGCACTGATCGATCCGCACGCGCGGTCCCCGCGAAGCCCAGTCTCGACGGCATCGAGGCGCGGTGGTCGGCGGCATGGCAGGACGAGGGCACCTACACCTTCGACCGCACGGTCGACCGGGGGCGGGTGTATTCCATCGACACCCCGCCACCGACCGTAAGCGGCTCGTTGCACGTCGGCCACGTCTTCTCCTACACGCACACCGACCTCATCGCCCGCTACCAGCGGATGCGCGGCCGTGAAGTGTTCTACCCGATGGGCTTCGACGACAACGGGCTGCCCACCGAGCGCCGGGTGCAGAACTACTTCGGCGTGCGCTGCGACCCGTCGCTGCCCTACGACCCGGATTTCACCCCGCCGGCGAAGCCGGGCAAGGAACAGGTGCCGATCTCGCGGCGCAACTTCGTCGAGCTGTGCGAGCGGCTGACGCTGACCGACGAGAAGGGCTTCGAGGAGCTCTGGCGGCGTCTCGGGTTGTCCGTCGACTGGTCGCACACCTACGCCACCATCGACGGCCGCTCGCGCGCGGTCGCCCAGCGGGCGTTCCTGCGCAACCTCGCCCGCGGCGAGGCGTACCTCGCCGAGGCGCCGACGCTGTGGGACGTCACCTTCCGCACCGCGGTCGCCCAGGCGGAGCTGGAGGACCGGGAGCGTCCCGGCGCCTTCCACACCCTCGCCTTCCCCCGCTCCGCCGAGGCCGACCCGGCCGGGCCGGCGGCCGCGGAGCCGGTGGTGATCGAGACGACCCGCCCGGAGCTGCTGCCCGCCTGCGTGGCCCTGGTCGCCCACCCCGACGACCCGCGCTACCAGCCGCTGTTCGGGTCCACCGTGCGCACCCCGCTGTTCGACGTCGAGGTCCCGGTCCTCGCCCACCGGCTCGCCGATCCCGAGAAGGGATCCGGCATCGCGATGATCTGTACCTTCGGTGACCTGACCGACGTCATCTGGTGGCGGGAACTGCGCCTGCCGGCGCGTGCCGTGATCGGGCGCGACGGCCGGCTCGTCGCGGAGCCGCCGGCCGCGATCACCTCGCCGGCGGGCCGGGCGCACTACGCCGAGCTCGCCGGCAAGACCGTCCACAGCGCCCGCACGCGCATCGTGGAGCTGCTCACCGGGTCCGGTGCGCTGCTCGGCGAGCCGCGGCCGATCGCCCATCCGGTCAAGTTCTACGAGAAGGGCGACCGGCCGCTGGAGATCGTCACCACCCGCCAGTGGTACCTCCGCAACGGCGGTCGCGACGAGTCGCTGCGCGCCGCGCTGCGGGCCCGCGGCCAGGAGCTGCGCTGGCACCCGGAGTACATGAAGGTCCGCTACGAGAACTGGGTCGACGGCCTCAACGGGGACTGGCTGATCAGCCGGCAGCGGTTCTTCGGCGTGCCGTTCCCGGTGTGGTATCCCCTCGACGACACCGGCGCGCCGCGCTACGACGCACCGATCGTGCCGGCCGAGGCGGCCCTGCCCGTCGACCCGTCCAGCGACGTGCCGCCGGGCTACACCGGCTCCCAGCGCGGGGTGCCCGGCGGGTTTGCCGCCGACCCGGACGTGATGGACACCTGGGCGACGTCCTCGCTCACCCCGCTGATCGCCAGCGGCTGGGAGCGCGACGCCGATCTGTTCGCCCGGGTGTTCCCGATGGATCTGCGGCCCCAGGCGCACGAGATCATCCGGACCTGGCTGTTCTCCACCGTGGTCCGCACGCACGCCGAGTTCGGTGTGCTGCCCTGGTCGAACGCCGCGATCTCCGGCTGGATCCTCGACCCGGACCGCAAGAAGATGTCGAAGTCCAAGGGGAACGTCGTCACCCCGATGGGCCTGCTGGAGGAGCACGGTTCGGATGCGGTCCGCTACTGGGCGGCATCCGGGCGGCCGGGCACCGACACGGCCTTCGACGTCGGCCAGATGAAGAACGGCCGCCGGCTCGCCATCAAGATCCTCAATGCCAGCCGCTTCGCGCTGGGCCTCGCCGCCGACGCGACCCCCGCGGGCACACCCGCGCCGGGCGAGGCGGTGGCTGGCGAGGCGGCGGCGGTGGGCGTGGCCGGTGGTGCCGTCCCGGTCGGCGAGCCGCTGGACCGGGCGCTGCTCGCCGCGCTCGCCGACGTCGTCGACGCCGCGACCGCGGCGCTCGACACCTACGACTACGCGCGGGCCCTGGAGGTCACCGAGTCGTTCTTCTGGCGGTTCTGCGACGACTACGTCGAGCTGGTCAAGGGCCGCGCCTACGGCTCGTTCGGACCCGCCGGTGCCGCCTCCGCCCACACCACCCTCGCGGTGGCGCTGTCCGTGCTGCTGCGGCTGTTCGCCCCGGTCCTGCCGTTCGTCACCGAGGAGGTCTGGTCCTGGTGGCGGCCGGGCTCGGTGCACCGGGCGAGCTGGCCGGACGCGGCGGAGATCCGCAAGCTCGCCGACGGCGGGCGCCCGGAGCTGCTCGACGCCGTCGGCGCGGCGCTGACCGGCGTGCGCCGCGCCAAGTCCGCGGCGAAGGCGTCGATGAAGGCCGAGGTCGCGAGCGCCCGGATCAGCGGAGACGCCGACCTCGTCGCCCTCGTCGAAGCGGCGGCCGCCGACCTGCGCAGCGCCGGCAGCATCCGGGAGCTCGCGTTCAGCCCGGCCGGCGGTGAGATCGCCGTCGCCGTCGACCTCGCCTGATCCTGGGGGCCGGTCAGGTCAGGTGGGGGTCAGATGCCGCTCAGCCGCCGGGCCGAGGGCCGAAGGTAGACGAACCAGGTGACGACGAAGCACAGCGCGTAGTAGGCGATGAAGGAGATGTACGCCGCGTCGCCGGACTTGTAGCTCAGGAACGACTGCCGGAAGGCCAGGTTCACCAGCACCCCGCCGAACGCGCCGATCGCGCCGGCCAGGCCGATCAGCGCGCCGGAGCGGCGCCGTGCGGCGCGCTGGGCCGCCAGCGGGTCGGCGCCGGCGTCGACGGCGAGGCGCGACTTCGCCCGGAAGATCGCCGGGATCATCTTGTACGTCGACCCGTTGCCGACGCCGCTGAAGACGAACAGGGCGATGAACCCGACGAGGAAGCCGGCCAGCGAGTCCGTCAGCGAGGCGACGAGCACGACCGAGGCCGCCGCGGCCATCGCCACGAAGTTCGCGAACGTGATGCGGGCGCCGCCGAACCGGTCGGCCATGATGCCGCCCAGCGGACGGATCAGCGACCCGAGCAGCGGCCCGAGGAACGTCAGGTAGGCGGCCTTGATCGGGGTGTCGAACCGGTCGGCGAACTGCACCTGCAGCACCTGCCCGAAGGCGAAGCCGAAGCCGATGAACGAGCCGAACGTGCCGATGTAGAGCAGCGACATCACCCAGGTGTGGCCGTCGCGGGTGACCTCGCGCATCGCGCCCCGGTCGTTGCGCGCCGAGGAGAGGTTGTCCATGAACAGCGCCGCGCCGAGCGAGACCAGCACGATCAGCGGGATGTAGATCGCCAGGATCACCCGTGGGTGGCCCTTGCCCGCCGTGGCGAGCACGAGCAGGGCGACGAGCTGGATCGCGGCCACGCCCAGGTTCCCGCCGCCGGCGTTGAGCCCGAGCGCCCAGCCCTTGAGCCGGTCCGGGTAGTAGGCGTTGATGTTCGTCATCGACGAGGCGAAGTTGCCGCCGCCGACGCCCGCGACCGCGGCGACGATCAGCAGGGTGGTGTACGAGACGCCGGGTTCGACGACGATCGCGGCGAGGATCGTGGGGACGAGCAGCAGCAGCGCACTGAAGATCGTCCAGTTGCGCCCGCCGAAGCGGGCGACGGCGAAGGTGTAGGGGATGCGCAGCACGCTGCCGACCAGCGCCGGCACCGACGTCAGCAGGAACTTCCCAGCGGGGTCGATGTGGTAAGACGGCCCGAGGAACAGGACCATGACCGACCACAGCGTCCAGATCGAGAAGCCGACGTGCTCGGCCAGGATCGAGAAGATCAGATTGCGGCGGGCGATGCGGGACCCGCCGTTCTGCCAGAACGTCGGGTCGTCGGGCCGCCAGTCGTCGATCCAGCGGCCCCGGCGGGTCGGGGCCGGGGCTAGGTCGGTGGTCGGGACGCCTTCCAGCGTGGCGCTCATATGATGATCCTCCGGGGTGCGGGCGATGCCACGACCGTAGGAACGGACCGTTACACGGCGACGCGCGAGCTGTGACACTCTCAGAGACATCCGCTCACCCCGCCGGCAGCCGCGCGGTGAGACGTGCGGCCGCGGGCCACCGGCCGCCCGTGAGATCGCCGCCCGCCGAGCCGCTGCGCCGCGTCCTGGCCCGGCAGGTTCGGCCGAGGATGTCACGCCGGGGCCGGGTATCCCGTCCAGGTGGAGGGGGATCGTTCCACTCCCATTCGCCCGGAGCCCGCGACGCCCGCTCGGTGGCGTCCCCGGAGCCAGCGGAGGACCCGTTGACGACAGTTCCGACTCATACCGCAGTTCCGACTCACGCCGCAGTTCCGACCCATGCCGCAGTTCCGACTCACGCCGCGGCGCGTCCCGGCGCTGACCCGGCCGAGGTGCCCGGCCCGGCCGACCCGCCGGCGCTGGCCGCGGCGTTCGAGGCCGAGCGTCCCCACCTGCGGGGGGTGGCCTACCGCCTGCTCGGCTCCTTCGCCGACGCCGAGGATGTGGTGCAGGAGGCCTGGCTGCGCCTGGGCCGGGTCGACGCCGATCGGATCGAGGACCTGCGCGCCTGGCTGACCGTGGTGGTCAGCCGGCTGTGCCTGGACCAGCTCCGCTCGGCCCGCGGGCGCCGGGAGGGGTACGTCGGGCCCTGGCTGCCCGAACCGTTCGTCGACGGGCTCGCCGGCGGCGACGGCACCAGGGGCGGCGCCGATGCCGGCTCGCCCGTGGTGGACGCGGCGTTCCTCGCCGGTGCGGCGGTGCCGGTCGGTCCCGATCCCGCGAGCGGGGGCCGGGCGCCCGACCCGGCCGACCGGGTGACGCTCGCCGAGTCGGTGAGCATGGCCATGATGGTCGTGCTCGAGACGCTCAGCCCGGCCGAGCGCACCGCCCTCATCCTCCACGACGTGTTCGGCTACGACTTCACCGAGATCGCCGCCGCCACCGGGCGCACCCCGGCCGCCGCCCGCCAGCTCGCCAGCCGGGCTCGGCGCCACGTCCGCGGCCGGTCGGTCCGCTTCGACCCGGATCCGGCGTCGCGCCGCCGCGTCGCCGACGCCTTCCTCGCCGCCGCCGCCGGTGACGACCTCGACGGGCTGCTGGCCCTGCTCGATCCGAACGCCGTCCTCCGCAGCGACGGCGGGGGACTCGCGCAGGCCGCCCGCCGGCCGGTGGCGGGCGCCGACCGGGTCGCCCGGTTCGTGCTCGGCATCCTCGCCAAGGCGACCCGGCGGGCCGGCGGGCCGGTGCGGATCCAGCCGATCGTTGTCAACGGCGAACCCGGCTTCGCGAGCTTCGAGGGCGACGTCCTGCGCTACATCGCCGGCCTGCACGTCGCGGGCGGCCGGGTCGTCGAGATCGACATCGTGGCGAACCCGGAGAAGATGCGGCACCTGCCGGACGCGGCTCCGGCTCGCGACGCGGTTGCGGTGGGCGACGCGGCTCTGACGGGCGGGGCGCCGCCGGCAGGCGGGGCGGCGCCGGCGAGCTCAGTCGATTCGGCGTAGCTGCTCGCGGTAGCGTTTGCCGTTCGCCACGTAGACGGCGGCGCCCGCGGCGAGACCGGCCTGGTCCGCGCCGCCGGGCAGTACCTTGGCCGGGACCCCGAGCGCCCGCCCGCCCGGCGGCACGACCGTGTCGCCCACGACGACGGCCCCGGCCCCGACCAGCCCGCCGCGCCCGATCCGGACCCGGTGCAGGACCACCGAGCCGGACCCGATCAGCGATCCGTCCTCGACGACGCAGCCCTCCAGGTGCGCGAGGTGCCCGACGGTGCAGTCGTCGCCGACGACGGTCGCCAGCTCCTCGGTCGCGTGGATCACGGTGCCGTCCTGGACGGAGGTGCGCGCGCCGATGACGATCGACCCGTAGTCGCCCCGCAGCACCGCTGCCGGCCACACGGTCGACTCGGGGCCGATGGTCACGGCACCGATGACGGTGGCGTCCGGGTGGACGTAGGCCGTCGGGTCGATGACGGGGACGGAGTCCCCCAGGGCGTACACGGCCATCCGGGCTCCCGCGGGTCGTCGTGCGAAGCAGTGGCATTCATCGTGCCCGCCGCGACGACCGGGCGTCGCCGATCGGGGGGTGACGGCCGGGGGTACGCCGACGGGCGGCACACCACCGGGGGTGCGCCGCCCGTCGGGGTCTGGCTTGTCAGGTGTCCGGTGCGGCTCCGGTCGGCCCGTGCCGCTCGCCGCCTACCGTGTGGGGCTCAGTCCGCCGAGGTGGCGACCTCCGGGCGGACCATGCCGGGCGGCGGGGAGCCCGTCGCCCTGACCCAGCCGCGGGCCACCGTCCGCTCCGCCGCGAGCCGGCCGAGCCCGATCGCCAGGCCTGAGATCGCCGCCCACGCGATCGCCTCCGCCCAGGCGGTGTCCGGGTCGGCCGGGTTGACCGGCGGGTCGGACTTGCGCACCTTGCGGTACACGGCCGTGACCCCGCGGCTGGCGGCCGTGCCCGCGAGCGCCGTCGCCGCCCCGCCGACGACCTTCCATCCCAGCTTCGATGCCGCTTTCGCCACCCCACACCTCTCGTTCTGCGCCGCGGGCCGCGCTGGCCCGCCGTGTTGTCCTTACCCCGGTGGCCCCGGTTACCCCCAGCCGACCTGGGTGGGCCGCCGGTGGTCCCTATCCGATCACGACCGGGCGGTCCCGCCGGCACGCGGGGCGCACCGCGGATGGCGCGCCGGGGATGGCCTAAGGTTCATCTCGCGGATCGCGGACATCCGGCGCGGCGCGGCGGGCGCCGGCGACGGCCGTCGGCGGCGACCATCCACCTCCCCGTTCGGCCCGGCCAGGCAGGAGACCAGACCCATGACCGCCCCCGATCAGACGATCCCCGCTGCCCCTGAGGCACCGGTTGGACCGGCCGCGCCCGAAACGGTGGCCGGGACCGTGGTGGCGGCCACCGAGGCCGTGGCGTCGGACACCGGGACCGAGGCGCCGGGCCGGGTGGACGTTCTCGTGCGGCGGCTGGACCGCGAGCTGGCGCCGCCGGAGTACGCTCGGCCGTCGGATGCGGGCGCGGACCTGGTGACCGCGCAGGACGTGACCCTCGCGCCGGGAGAGCGCGCCGTGGTCGGCACCGGCCTGGCGATCGCCCTGCCGGCGGGCTACGCGGCCTTCGTGCACCCGCGCAGCGGCCTGGCCGCCCGGCACGGCGTGACGGTGGTCAACGCGCCCGGCACGGTCGACGCCGGTTACCGTGGTGAAATCAAGGTAGTTCTCATCAATACCGATCGATCCGATCCGATCACGTTGCGTAGGGGCGACCGGATCGCCCAGCTCGTCGTGCAGCGTGTGGAGCATGCCGTCTTTCGCGACGTGGACGAGTTGCCCGCCTCGGTGCGCGGCAGCGGTGGGTTCGGTTCGACGGGTGGCTTCGGCTCGACGGAGGGTCCCGGCGCCGGGGTCGGCGCGGGGACGCCCGGGGGGGCGGGAAGGGAGTCCGGTGGTGTTCGGCCGCGGGCGTAGGGAATCCGACCAGCGCGGGGCATCCCGGCCCGAGGCGCCCGAGCGACGCGCGCCGGCCGCCCCGGCGGCGTCGGTGGTGTTGGACGGCCCGTACGACCTCACCGAGGCGCCGCAGGACGACCTCCACCGGCTCGACCTCGGCGCGTTGAGGATCCCGGCGCTGCCGGGCGTGCAGGTGCAGTTCCAGGTGGAGGAGGCGACCGGCCAGCCGCTGACGGTTCTCGTCACCGACGGGCGCAGCGCGATGGAGCTGTCGGTCTTCGCCGCTCCCAAGAGCCGCGGCCTGTGGGACGAGGTGCGCACCGAGATCCTTGACACGATCGAGGCGGCCGGCGGCCGCGAGGCGAACGGCGCGTTCGGGCCGGAGTTGCGGATGCTGCTGCCCACCGGCCGCCCGGGCGAGACGGTCCCCGGCCGGATGATCGGCGTCGACGGCCCGCGCTGGTTCCTGCGGGCCGTGGTGACCGGCGTGGCCGGGGGCGACCCGGGGGCCGCCCCACTGCTCGACGAGACGCTGCGCCAGCTCGTGGTGGCCCGTGGCGACGGTGCGATGCCGGTGCGGGATCCCCTGCCGCTCACCCTGCCCCGCGAGGTCGCGGACCACCCAGAGGGCCCCGGCGGCTCCGCGACCGCGGCGACGAGCGGGCGGCCCCAGATGCCGGCGCCCGGCGTCCGCACCGCCGAGCTTCGCTGAACCGCGACGCGCCGCCCTGTACCGCATACCGTGCGTATGCGCACGTGGATCGCTCGATCGTGCGGCTTGCCGCGGGCACACTGAGCCTCGGTCATTCGTTGCATCAGACGTGTTCGGGCAGGGTTGCTCGCGCGGGAACGGAGGAGCCGTGGGCGAGCCACACGGTTGGTGGGGGCGCAAGCTCCACAGGCTGACGGCAGGAACGAACGAACTCGACGCCGAGGATCTCCAGGCAGCCTCCGCGGCGGCGGGCGCCGTCCCGATGAGCGGTTGTCGTGACCGGGACGAGACCTGCGTCGCGGGTACCATCCAGGCGGTGACGGTGCGCGCGCGTTCCGGCGCGCCGACCCTGGAGGTCGACATCTACGACGGCAGCGGCACCGTGACGCTGGTGTTCCTGGGCCGCCGGGACATCCCGGGCCTGCGGGCCGGTGCCTCGGTGAAGGCGTCCGGTCGGGTCACCGTGCAGGAGGGCCGCCCGAGCATCTTCAACCCGCGCTACGAACTTCTTCCGGTCCCCTCCGCGAGCGCCTAGGTTCGGGCGGGGAACCGGCCCCTCACCGACAGGATCCCCACCGACGATGCCACGACTGCCCACCCCCGACACACCGCCGATGACGATGTCCGAGGCCATCGGCGGGCCCCGGGGGATCATCGACAGCTCCATCCCGACCGTGGCGTTCGTGACGGTGAACGCCGAGGCCGGGCTGACCGCCGGCATCGCCGTCGCCATCGCCGCCGCGCTCGGCCTGCTCGTCCTGCGCATCGTGCGGCGCGAGCCGACGCAGCAGACGTTCTCCGGCCTGTTCGCCGTCGCGGTCGCCGCGTTCGTCGCCTCGCGCACCGGCGACGCGAAGGGGTTCTTCCTCCCCGGCATCGCGAAGAACGCGCTCGGCGTGGTCGTGGCGCTGCTGTCCGTGGTGCTGCGCCGGCCGATCGCCGGCTATCTCATGGCCGGCCTGGACGCTCGCTACGTCGGCTGGAAGGACGATCTCCGTCAGCGGCGGGCCGCGGTGTGGGCGACGCTGGTCTGGGTCGTCGTGTTCGCCCTGCGCTTCGGCGTGCAGGGCGTGCTCTACCTCGCCGACGAGTCCGGCTGGCTGGCGGCGGCGAACATCGCGCTCGGCCTGCCGCTGTTCGGCCTCGCCGTCCTCGCCAGCTTCGCCATCGTGCGCCGGCTCGCCCCGCTGCCGCCGGACCCGCCCGCCGCGTCGGGCGCGGCCGTGGTCGAGGGCGAGGTGGTGCGGGCCGACGCGGCGGCCCCCGAGGCGCCGGTCGATCCGTTCCGCCCGCCGCGCTGAGCCGGGCGCGGACCGCCCCGCGCGGGCCGTGGGCTCTTCGGGCGGGCCGTGGGCTCTTCGGGCGGGCCGTGGGCTCTTCGGGCGGGTCAGCCCCCGGAGGTGAGGGTCTGCTGCGGCACCGGGCCGAGCAGGGCGGCGAGTTCCTCCTCGGCCTCCGAGCTGGTCGCGACCGCGAGCACCTCGTCGCCGTGCTCCAGCGTCGCGTCCGGCGAGGGGATGACCGCCCGCCCGTCGCGCAGGATCACTACGAGTGCGGTGTCCGACGGCAGGGTGATCTCGCTGATCCGCCGACCGACGACGGGGGCGTCCTCGGCGAGGGTGAGCTCGACGAGGGAGGCGTCGCTCTGCCGGAAGCGCATGAGCCGCACCAGGTCGCCGACGCTGACGGCCTCCTCGACCAGCGCGGTGAGCAGCCGCGGCGCGGAGACCGCGACGTCCACCCCCCACGACTCGGTGAACAGCCACTCGTTCTTGGGATGGTTGACCCGGGCGACCACCCGCGGCACGCCGAACTCCGTCTTCGCCAGCAGCGACACGACGAGGTTGACCTTGTCGTCGCCGGTCGCGGCCACCAGGACGGTGCATTCGTTCAGCCCGGCGGCGTCGAGCTGGGACAGCTCGCAGGCGTCGGCGAGCAGCCACCGGGCGTCGGGCAGCGCGTCCGTGCGGATCTTCTGTGGGTCCCGCTCGATGATGAGCACCTCGGAGCCGTTCTCCAGCAGTTCGGCGGCGATGGAGCGGCCGACCTTGCCGGCCCCCGCGATCACCACCTGGCGCACGCTCATCGTCAGCTTTCCTCCGGACCGGTGCGCAGCACCGTGTCGGCCTCGGTGGCATGGGCCTTCGTCACGGCCACGTGCAGCACGTCGCCGTCCTGGACGAGGGTGCGGGCGTCGGGCAGCACGCCCTCGCCGAACCGGGTGACGCAGACGACCCGCACCCCGGCCGCCTCCTCCAGCTCGCGCAGCTTGCGCCCCACCCAGGCGGCTCCGGGCGGGATCGCGGTCAGCAGCACCGAGCCGGACGGATCGGACCACTGCGGGGTGACGGCGTCCGGGAGCAGCCGGCCGAGGATCTGGTCGCGGGTCCAGCGCACGGTCGCGACGGTGGGGATGCCGAGCCGCTCGTAGACCTCGGCGCGGCGGGGGTCGTAGATCCGCGCCACGACCCGCTCGACTCCGAACATCTCCCGGGCGACCCGGGCCGCGATGATGTTCGAGTTGTCCCCGCTGGACACGGCGGCGAACGCGGCGGCCCGCTCGATGCCCGCCTCGACGAGGGTGTCGCGGTCGAAACCCATCCCGGTGACGCGCTGGCCGCCGAAGTTCGCGTCCAGCCGGCCGAACGCGGCCGCGTTCTGGTCGATGATCGCCACCGAGTGGCCGAGCCGCTCGACGCCGCGGGCGAGGGCGGAGCCGACCCGGCCACAACCGAGGATCACGACATGCACGAGGGGAGCGTAGTCGGATCCGGTCTCACCGGCGCGGATCGTCACCGGAGTGCTCTGTATACGGCGATCTGCCGCCGCCGGGCGCGTGACCCCGACCAACGCGGGTTTGTGTGTGCCACGTCACACTTGCGAATAGCGGTACCCGGCGTCGGTAGCATCGCCGCGTGGCGCTCACGGACCGCCTGAAGCGCGGTTTCGTCGGTCGACCGATCGGGAGCGACCGGCTCGGGGAGACACTGCTCCCCAAACGGGTTGCATTGCCCGTCTTCGCCAGTGACGCATTGTCGTCGGTCTCCTACGCAACGGAAGAGATCCTGCTCGTCCTGTCACTGGGCGGACTGGCTTTCTACCACATTTCGCCCTGGCTGGCCGGCGCCGTCATCGTGCTGATGCTGACGGTGGTCGCCTCCTACCGGCAGAACGTGCACGCCTACCCGAGCGGTGGCGGCGACTACGAGGTCGTCTCGACCAACCTCGGCCCCCGCGCCGGCCTGCTCGTCGGCAGCGCCCTGCTCGTCGACTACGTCCTGACGGTCGCCGTGTCGGTGTCGGCGGGTGTCGCGAACCTGACCTCCGCGGTCACCGGGCTGGCCGAGCACAAGGTCGCCATCGCCATCGTGATCGTCATCCTGCTGACGATGATGAACCTGCGCGGTGTGCGCGAATCCGGGACGGCCTTCGCCATCCCGACCTACGGCTTCATCGCCGGCATCGCCGTGATGATCGTGACCGGCCTGGTCAAGACGGCTGTCGGCCACACCCCGCGGGCGGAGAGCGCGGGCTACCACGTGGTCGCCGAGCACGACTACGCCGGGCTGGCCCTGGCGTTCCTGGTCCTGCGGGCGTTCGCCTCGGGCTGCACCGCGCTCACCGGGGTCGAGGCGATCAGCAACGGCGTGCCCGCCTTCCAGAAGCCCAAAAGCCGCAACGCCGCGACCACCCTGCTGCTCATGGGCGTCATCGCGGTCATCATGTTCGCCGGCGTCACCGCCCTGGCCCTCATCTCGGACGTGCACGTCGCCGAGCACACGTCGGACCTGGTCGGGGCCAGCGGCGAGCAGCCGACGGTCATCGCCCAGGTCGCCGCCGCCGTGTTCGGCGACGGCTCGGCCGGCTTCGTCTACATCGCCACGGTCACCACGCTCATCCTCATGCTGGCCGCGAACACCGCCTTCAACGGCTTCCCGGTGCTGGGCTCGATCCTCGCCCGCGACGGTTACCTGCCTCGCCAGCTGCACACCCGCGGCGACCGGCTGGCCTACTCCAACGGGATCGTCCTGCTGGCCGGCTTCGCGATCCTGCTGATCGTCGCGTTCGACGCGCAGGTCACCGCCCTGATCCAGCTCTACATCCTCGGGGTGTTCATCTCGTTCACCCTGAGTCAGATCGGGATGGTGCGGCACTGGGCGCGCATCCTGCGCTCGACCGGTCCGACCGCGCCCGACCCCGCCGCCCGCCGGCGGATCCGCCGCTCGCAGACGATCAACTTCATCGGTGCCTGCCTCACCGGCACCGTGCTGGTCCTCGTGCTCATCACGAAGTTCACCCACGGCGCCTGGATCGTCTGCCTGGCCATTCCGATCATCTTCCTCGGCATGCGGGGGATCCGGGGGCACTACGACCGAGTCGCCATCGAGCTCACCCCGGAGCCGGGGCCTCCGACCCTGCCCTCGCGCATCCGGGGCGTCGTGCTCGTCAGCAAGATCCACGCGCCGACGCTGCGGGCACTGGCCTACGCCAAGGCCTCCCGGCCGCACAGCCTCGTCGCGCTGACCGTGGCCGTGGACCAGGCCGACGCCGACCGGCTGCGCGCCGCCTGGGCGGAACGCGGGATCAGCATCGACCTCGTGGTGCTCGCGTCGCCGTATCGGGAGGTGACCCGGCCGGTGCTGGACTACGTCGCCCGGATCCGGCGGGAGAGCCCCCGCGACGTCGTGGCCGTCTACGTCCCGGAGTACGTCGTCGGCCACTGGTGGGAGCACCTGCTGCACAACCAGAGCGCGCTGCGGCTCAAGGCCCGGCTGCTGTTCCAACCCGGCGTGATGGTCACCAGCGTGCCCTGGCAACTCGCCTCGTCCAGCGGTGCGGAGCGGCGGGTGGAGCGGACCGGCGCGGGCGCGGTGCGCCGCGGCCGGGCCGCCCTGCCTGGACCCTCCGGCGGCCCCGCCATCCTGGACGGGACCCGCTCCGGCGCGGGCCCCGGCGGCGCCGGTGGGACGACCTCCTCCGCGGGCGTGCCAGCGTCGGCGGGCTCCACGGGCTCCACGGGCTCCACGGGCTCCACGGGCGCCGCCGGCCAGTCTGGTTCCGGGTTGAGATCGGCGGAGCGGGAGTGAGCCCCGCTCGCCGCCGGCGGCCGGCCCGCCGCCCGGAGGGGACGGCCGGCCGGCCGCCGGCGGGTGGATCGCCCGACGCCGGCACCACCACGGCCACCGGGCCCGCCGCCGCTCCCGCCCCGGGCTCCGTCTCCGCTGCCACCGGCCCCCCCGCCGGTGCGGTCGCCGGCTCGACCGTGGGGGATCCGGCCGCGACCGCGGTGGGGTCGCTCATCGAGCTGGTGGTAGGGCAGGTGGCCCACGGCGGGTTCTGCGTGGCGCGCGCGGGCGGGCGGGTCGTGTTCGTCCGGCACGCCCTGCCCGGGGAACGGGTCCGGGCCCGGGTCACCGACGACTCCCACGACCGGTACTGGCGCGCCGACGCCGTCGACATCCTCGCCCCCGCGCCGCAACGGGTGGCGGCTGCCTGCCCGCACGCCGGCCCCGGCGCCTGCGGGGGCTGCGACTGGCAGCACGCCGACCTCGCGGCGCAACGTCGGGGCAAGGCCGAGGTGATCGCGGAAGCCCTGCGCCGCTTCGGCGGGCTGGACGCCGAGGCCGACCCCGAGGCCCACCCTGCGCCCGTCCTGCCCGGTGCGCCCGCTGCACCTGCCGTGTCCCCTGTACCTGCCGTGTCCCCTGCGCCTGCCGTGTCCCCTGCGCCTGCCGTGTCCCCTGCGCCTGCCGTGTCCCCTGCGTCCGCCGTGTCCGCCGGCCGGCCGGGGGAGGCCGGTACCCGGCGCCGGCCCGTGCGGGTGGTCGTCGAGGCGGTGCCCGTCGGTGGCCGGGGCGACCAGCCGGGCGGCGGCGCGGACGAGGGCCTGGGCTGGCGGACCCGGATGCGCTTCGCCGTCACCGCACAGGGCGAGATCGGACTGCGAGCCAGCCGTTCCCACGAGGTGGTGGCCACCCCGGACTGCCGCATCGCCCACCCGCTCGTGGCCGCGGCGCTGGCCGGGCGCCGGTTTCCCGGCGCCGAGGCGGTCGAGGTCGCCGCGAGCCCCTCCACCGGGCAGGTGGCCCTCGCCGTGCATCCCGCCGCGGCGGCGCCCGGCGCGGCGGCGCCCGGCGAGGTCGTCGAGACGGTGGGACAGCGGCGGTTCCAACTCGGGCCGGATGTGTTCTGGCAGGTCCATCCGGGTGCCCCGGAGGTGCTGGTCGCCGCCGTCCGCGACGCGTTGCGCCCCCGCCTCGGGGAGACCGCGCTCGACCTGTACTCGGGGGCGGGCCTGTTCGCCGCGTTCCTCGCCGTCGATGTCGGCCCCGGCGGCCGCGTCGTCGCGATGGAGTCCGACGCCGCGGCGGTGGCCGCCGCCGCCCGTAGCCTCGCCGACCTGCCTCAGGTGTCGCTGCGCTCGGTGCGGGTGACCCCGGCGACGGTGCGCGGGGTGGTCGGCAGCGGGCCGACGGCCGGCCGCGTCGACATCGCCGTGCTGGACCCGCCGCGCACCGGGGCGGGGCCCGCCGTGATGGCCGCGCTGCTGGCCCACCACCCGCGTGCCGTCGCTTACGTCGCATGCGACCCGGTGGCTCTGGGCCGGGACCTGGCGGCCGCCTCCGCCGCCGGTTACGAGCTGGTCTCGCTGCGTGCGTTCGATCTGTTCCCGATGACCGCCCATGTTGAATGCGTGGCACTGTTGGAGCCGCGCGTCACCGAACCCGCAGTGACCGAGGCCGTACGGCAGGTGGGATGCGGGGCCGCCGCAGGGCCCGATCGATCGGTTCCGCCGCCGCCCGGTCGCCCCGGCGTGTCGTCCGCGCGCCACGCCGGGGCGCAGGGTACGTCTGCGTGCCCGCATCCCGACCAATAGTGCGCAAGCCGGGGGTGGATTTTACCGCGAGCAGGTCTATTGCCTCCCTATCCACGAGGAACTCACATGTCGCCAGCCTGTCTGCGGGCGCGCAGGCGACCTGCGTAGACTTTGCCGGACCCGGACCGATCCCCTTTCGGGAGAGGGAGTTCACGCCGTGTCGCTTCTGTCCACGATCAGCTGTCCCCAGGACGTCAAGCGCCTCGACCATGAGGAGCTCGGCACCCTGGCGGCCGAGATCCGTGATTTCCTCATTCACGCCGTCGCGCGTACCGGAGGCCACCTCGGACCCAATCTCGGTGCCGTCGAGCTGACGCTGGCGATACACCGAGTGTTTGATTCGCCGTTCGACCGCATCCTTTGGGACACCGGACACCAGTCCTATGTCCACAAGATTCTCACCGGTCGCTCAGGCGATTTCGATGGGCTGCGCCAGCGGGGTGGTCTTTCGGGCTACCCCAGCCGGGCCGAGTCCGAGCACGACATCGTCGAGAATTCGCACGCCTCGACCGCCCTGTCCTACGCCGACGGGCTCTCCCGCGCCTATGCGCTGCGCGGGGAGGACCGAGCCGTCGTCGCGGTCGTCGGTGACGGCGCGCTGACCGGCGGCATGTGCTGGGAGGCCCTGAACAACATCGCGGCGGATGACCGCCCCGTCGTCGTGGTCGTCAACGACAACGGTCGGTCCTACGCGCCGACGATCGGCGGCCTCGCCGACCATCTGGCCGCCCTGCGCCTCGCCCCCGAGTACGAGCAGGTCCTCGACGTCGTCAAGCAGGTCCTCGGCCGCACGCCGCTGGTCGGCGCGCCGCTGTTCGACGCGCTGCACGGCATCAAGAAGGGCATCAAGGACGTCGTCCAGCCGCAGGGGATGTTCGAGGACCTCGGGCTGAAGTACGTCGGCCCGGTCGACGGTCACGACGTCGTCGCGGTCGAGTCCGCCCTGCGCCGCGCCCGCGACTTCGGCGGGCCGGTCATCGTCCACTGCGTCACCCGCAAGGGCTTCGGCTACCCGCCGGCCGAGCAGGACGACGCCGACAACTTCCACGGCGTCGGCGTCATCAACCCGGCCACCGGCAAGCCGGTGTCCACGTCGAAGACCACGAGCTGGACGAACATCTTCTCCGAGGAGATCGTCCAGATCGGCGCCGAGCGGCCCGACGTGGTCACCATGACGGCCGCGATGCTCCAGCCGGTCGGCCTCGGCCCGTTCGCCAAGGCGTACCCCGACCGGGTGTTCGACGTGGGCATCGCCGAGCAGCACGCCGTCACCTCGGCCGCCGGGCTCGCCATGGGCGGGCTCAAGCCGGTCGTGTGCCTGTACGCCACCTTTCTCAACCGTGCCTTCGACCAGGTCCTCATGGACGTCGCCCTGCACAACCAGCCGGTGACGTTCGTGCTCGACCGCGCCGGGGTGACCGGGGAGGACGGCGCGTCGCACAACGGCATGTGGGACATGTCGTTCCTGCAGGTCGTCCCCGGCCTCGCGATCGCGGCCCCGCGGGACGCGCCGACCCTGCGCGCCGAGCTGCGGGAGGCCGTCGAGACCACGGACAAGCCGACCGTGGTGCGCTTCCCCAAGGGCAAGGTCGCCGCGGACGTGCCGGCGATCGACACCATCGGCGGGGTGGACGTGCTGTTCCGCTCGCCGGCGGTGGCCCAGCGCCGCGAGGTGCTGCTCGTCGCCGTGGGTGCGATGGCCACCACCTGCCTGGAGGTGGCGCGACTGGTCGCCAGCCAGGGCATCGGCATCACCGTCGTCGATCCCCGCTGGGTCAAGCCGCTGCCCACCGTGCTGGTGGACCTGGCCCGCGACCACGACCTCATCGTCACCGTCGAGGACAACGGCCGGGTCGGCGGGGTCGGGGCGTCGCTGGCCCAGCTGCTGCGCGACGCCGATGTCGACGTGCCGCTGCGCGACTTCGGCATCGCCCAGCGCTTCCTCGACCACGGCAAGCGCGACGAGGTCATCGCCGAGGTCGGCCTTGCCCCGCAGGACCTCGCCCGCAAGGTCGTCGAGGCCATCGCGAAGCGCCAGCCCGCGCTGGAGGACGACCCGGCCGCGGTCGCCGGCCAGGCGTCCCCGGGCGCGCAGCGCACCGGCGAGCAGGTCGCCGACCAGCACTGATCCCGCTCTCCTGCGCGACTCGCGCATTCGGCGCCCCGCCACCGGTACTACCGGCGGCGGGGCGCCGTCGCGGCGGCCCGACGGGGCCGGTCCCGGGGGCCGGCGCGTCGGCGGCGGGGACCCCGGCCTAGGCTGGCCGGGTTGGGTCAGCACACCGAGTCGGCCGCGCCGGCGGCCGCCTCCGCGCGCCGGTCCGGGCGCGGCCCGCGCTGGTGGCTCGTGCGCGGCGCGCTCCTGGTGGCCCTCGGCCTGCTGGTGCTGGCCCTGCTCAGCCAGTGGAACGACGTCCGGGACTCGTTCCGCCTGCTCACGGTCGGCAGCGTCGTCGCCTCGGGGATCGCGACCGTCCTCGCCGTCGGGACCACGGTGCTGTCCTGGCGGGCGCTGCTGGCCGGGCTCGGCGCCGAGCTGCCGCTGCGGGCGGCGGTACGGATCTTCTTCGTGGGTCAGATCGGCAAGTACATCCCCGGCAGCGTGTGGCCGGTCCTCGCACAGATGGAGCTCTCCCGCGACTACGGCGTCTCCCGCCCGAAGGCGGCCTCGGCGAGCCTGGTCGTGCTGGCGCTCGCCGTGCCAAGCGGAGGCCTCGCCGCCGCGGTCACCCTTCCGTTCGTCTCCGCCGACGCGCTCGCGAGCTACTGGTGGGCGCTGGCCGCCGTCCCGCTGTTCGCCGTCGTGCTCTACCCGTCGGTGCTGTCCCGCCTGCTGGGGCTGGCGTTCCGGCTGCTGCGCCGGGCGCCGCTCGACGAGCCGCTGACGCTGCGCCCGATCGCCGCCGGCGCCGGCTGGCTGCTGGTGAGCTTCTGCTGGTACGGCCTGGCGACCTGGCTGCTCGTGCGCGATCTCGACCCCGACGTCGGCGGGGGGCGGCTGCTGCTGCTCTCGGTCGGCGCCTATGCCCTGGCCTGGACCGCCGGCTTCCTGGTGCTGGTGGTACCGGCCGGCGCGGGGGTCCGCGAGGCGGTGCTCGTGCTCGCGCTCGCTCCCGCCGTCGCGGGCGGTCCCGCCACGCTCGTCGCCCTGGTGGCGCGGCTGCTGGCCACGATCGCCGACCTGGTCTGGGCTGGCGTCGGCGTGGCCCTGCGCAGGCGGGGTGCCGTACTGATCGCCGCCGCGCCCGAGCCGGATTCCGGGACGGGGCCCGGGGCGCCGGGGGAGCGCCCCCCCGGCCACCTGCCGGACACGGCGACGCGCCGCTAGACGAGTCGGTCCCACCTTCAGCCGGCCGGCAGTTCGCGGCCCGCAGCTCACCGGTTCCGGCATCGCGGACTGTCGGCGTCCTTCCGTGATCGGTCGGGTATCCGCCTGGTTGGGTACCCGACCGATCGGGCGCCCGCGCTGCCGATGCGGGCAGGATGATGTGATGGGCGGCCGGGCGACCGAATCGAGAACCGACGGTTCGACCGGCCACGAGGGAGACGCATGAACGGCCAGGGCAGCGAGAATCCGTCCGGTCGGCGGGAGCCGGGCGCCGAGGACGCCGACCCGGCGGACGTGACCGGGCCGCTGGGCTCTTGGGCGCCGCCCGTGCCGCCCGTCTCCCCGACCTCCAGGAGTGCACCCGGGCCCGCCGGTGGGCCGGCCGGCCCACCCCCGCTCCCGGCTGCGCAGACCCCCCGCGCGCAGCCGGCGCCGCCGTGGCCGGGCCCCGGGCGCGGTGCCGGGGCCGTCTGGTCCTCGGCACCGTCCGTCCCCGTCGGCCCGGCCAGGCGACCGATTCCCGTCGGCGTGGGCGGCCCGCCGGTCCCGGTGGCTCCCGCCGGGCCGTACGGCCGGCCCGGTCCCGGCGGGCCGGCGTCCCCGCCCCAGGGCTGGGGCGGCCCGGTGTGGCTGGGCGGGCCGCCGACCGGGCCGCCGCGCCGCGGCCCGGCCCGCTGGCTCATCCCGCTCGTCCTCGTGCTCGCCATGGCCGCCGGCGCGGGCGGCACCGGCATCTTCCTGCTCGCCCGGTCCGACGACGGCCCCGCCAACGCCGTGCGCTCCTACCTCACCGACGTCCGCGCCGGCCACTACGACGCCGCCTACGACCGGCTCTGCAGCTCGGTCCGGGACAACCGGTCGGCCATCGAATACACGATCATCATGCGGGCGCTCGACGGGATCCGCGGGGGTATCGCCTTGTTCGCCGTGCGTGGCGTGCAGACCCGCCATCCCATCGCCGCCCAGACGGTCCGGGAGGTGCAGGTCGACATCCAGCGCGGCGACGACCCGGCCAGGCGGGAGTCCTACCAGGTGGGCAAGGAGTCCGGCGACTACTGTCTGCTCACCCCGGGCGCGCCCTTCACCGCCGGTGCCGGCGGCGGCACCCCCGGCGTGCAGCCGCCGGGACCGTTCGGCGGACTGCCGGACACCCCTGGCGGCGGCTCAGGTGGTGGCGGTGGCTCCGGTGGCGGTGGCTTCGGCCGCGGTGGCCTGGGCGACGGCGACCCACCGGCCCGCGCCGCCTGATCCGCCTTCCGCCGACGCGGGGACGTCCGTGGCGCTGATCGTGGCCCCGGCGCCGACCCCTGCGGCCGGCCGCGCCGGCTCGGCCGGGCCCGAGTCGCCGGACGCCTGGTCGGCGGTCCCGGCGGCGAGGCCGCCACGCCGCGGGAGGGTCAGGGCGCAGAGCAGGGCGAGTGCGAGGGCGATCACGCCCAGCCACAGCGCGGGCCGCGTCCCGTCGACGAACGCCGCCGGCGTGTCATAGCCGCCGCGGGCCGCGAAGACCGACGACAGCACCGCGATGCCGAGCACCCCGCCGAGCTCGCGCAGGGCGTTGTTGGTGCCCGACGCGATGCCCTGCAGCCGGGCCGGCACGACCCCGAGCGCGACGGTTGCGATCGGCACGAAGAACAGCGCCATGCCGACGCCGGAGAGGATGAACGGGCCGATCAGCGCCGAGTACGGCATGTGCGTCGTCAGCACCAGCGCGATCCAGGCGAGCCCGGCGGCGTTGAGCGTCAGCCCGCTGACCAGCAGCGGCCGGCCACCGATGCGGTCCGACACCGGCCCGGCGATCGGCGCGATGAGCAGGGGCATCGCCGTCCACGGCAGGGTCCGCACGCCGGCCTGCAGCGGCGAGTAGCCGTAGACGTTCTGCAGCGCCTGGGCCAGCAGGAAGATCGAGCCGAACATGCCCATCGAGAACAGCAGCGCGGTGGCGTTCACGGCCGCGAAGCCGCGGATGCGGAACAGCCCCATCGGCAGCATCGGCGCCCCGCCCCGGCGGGCCACCCGCAGCTCCCAGGCGACGAACGCCCCGATCCCGAGGCCGCCGAGCACCAGGGCGCCGAGCACTGGGGTGCTCGTCCAGCCGTGCCCCTCCCCGCGGACGAGGCCGAACGTGACGCCCAACAGCCCGGCGCTGATCAGCGCGGCGCCGGTGAGGTCGAGCCGGGACGAGCGGACCCGCGACTCGGCGAGCGCGCGCAGCCCGACGGGCAGCGCGACGAGGCCGATCGGTACGTTGACCCAGAAGATCCACTGCCAGCTCGCGCCCTCGGTGACCGCGCCGCCGATGAGCGGCCCGACCGCGACGGCCAGCCCCGTCATCGCCCCCCAGATGCCGAGGGCGGCACCCCGGCGCTCCTCGGGCACGGCCGCGGCGAGCAGCGTGAGGGTCAGCGGCAGCACGAAGGCGGCGCCGATGCCCTGTACGGCGCGGGCGGTGATGAGAACGCCGATGGACGGGGCGAGCGCCGCACCCGCGCTGCCCAGGGTGAACACCGCGAGACCGGTGAGGAACACCCGGCGACGCCCGAGCCGGTCGCCCAGCGCCGCCCCGGTGAGCAGCAGGACGGCGAACGGCAGGGTGTAGGCGTTCACCGTCCATTCCAGGCCTTCCAGGCCGGCGCCGAGATCCTCGCGGATCTGCGGGAGCGCCGTGGTGACCACCAGGTTGTCCAGGGACACCATGAACGCGGCCAGCGAGGTGACGACGAGGGTCCAGGCGGTGCTGGGGCGTCGAGACACGGCAGTTCTCCTTCCCGTCTCTTGTGAGTAATCACTATCTTTGGCAGGTAGTAACCAGTCACTACCTTGGACGTGCGTGACGGGCTACGGCCCGCCGGAAGCCGGCGTGCCGCGGTCGACCCGGATCAGGTGGTGTGGGGCTCCAGGGCGCCGGGCCCCGGAAGGTCGGGGCTCGGCGCGTCGGGTCTCAGGACGCTGGCGGCCGAGCCCGGCGGTGCCGCAAGGCAGATCAGCTGCGCCCACTGTTCGTCGAGGACGGCGAGGTCCATCGCCGCGATGATGTTGAAAAGCATGCCGTAGGCGAAGAACAGCCGGATCTCGTCGATCGGCAGGCCGGTCACGCGGCTCACGGTGTCCCACAGCCGGTGGAATCCGGCACGGGTCGTGACCTGGACGTCCGGGTCGTAGCAGCCGGAGTAGGCCTGCAGCTGGTTCAGCAGATACGTCGGGTCTGCCAGCAGCTCCTGGTAGGACTCCTTCATCGCGTCCAGCGCGGCCTCGCCGGTCAGCTCGCCGGCGGCCCGCTCGAAGTGGGTCGCGGTCCGGCGGAAGGTGTCCTCGATGACGGCGAGGAACAGCGCCTTCTTCGTCGGGTACAGCCGGAACAGGTACGGCTGGGAGATGCCGGCCCGCTCGGCGATCGACTCCGTCGACGTGCCGGTCAACCCGCCGTGGGCGAACTCCACGACGGCCGCGGCGAGCACGCTCGCCCGCCGCTGCTCGGCGCTCATCCGCCCACTGCCCCCTGTCCGTGTAGCCACGCCCCTAAGGTAGTGGCCACTCACTACTTTGTCTAGCATGAGCCACTCGTCGTTGGCCCACAGCATCGGCCCGGGCCTCGGCGTCTCGGCAGGCCAGTAAGGTGGTCATCACTCGCTGCGTCGTTGGGTCGAGACGAGTCCTCGTAGGGCAGTGTCGGGCGCGGGGCGGCCGTTCGCTCGTAACGTGAAGGATGGTTGCCATGTCGACCGACGGACTCGGCACCCAACCCAGTGCTACGACGTACGAGTTGGAGGATCTCGTCGCCCAGGCCTGGCAGGGTCGGGTCCGGGTCCCTCATTTCCAGCGTGACTTCCGCTGGGGAAGCCAGGATGTCGTCCGGCTTTTCGACAGCATCATCAAGGGATATCCAATCGGCAGCTTGCTGCTTTGGGTTCGGCATTCTGGCGCCGAGTCTGTCACGCTGGGGGAGTTGCGGATTGCAGCCCCAGAAGGTGAAAACACCTTCTGGGTCGTCGATGGTCAGCAGCGCATCACGAGTATTGCCAACGCGCTGCATCCCGAGGGGAACAGGCACAGCCCGTTCTCTGTGCACTACGATCTCAAGGCTCAGAAATTTGTTGATCGCCCCAGGGTGATGGACGATTATTACATACCCCTACCGATTTTGTTTGATCTCGTAGAGCTGATTGACTGGTTCTCTGATTCGGGTCGGGGTGCCCGAGAGTATTTTCCTGTGGCGCAACGTATTGCAAAGATGCTTCGCCAGTACAAGATCCCAGCCTATCTGGTCCGCCAGGACGACGAGGAAGTCCTTACCGACATCTTTGACCGAATGAACAACTTCGGCAAAAGGTTGAGTCGGGCCGAGATATTCTCCGCTCTGTTTGCCGGTCCAGAAGAGGGCTCGGCCCAACGCCTCTCGCTGTCGCGGATCGCTGAGCGCGTTGACGCGCAGACCGGGTTCGGCCTAATTGATGCAAACACGGTACTGCACTCGATACTCGCCAGGCGTGGCCCTGATCCTATGCGTGATATACGTGGCGAGTTTGCTGATGGTGACCGGCGGGTTACATCGGATTTCCCTGGCGAGTCGCAGGAATCGGCTTATGCCGAGAGCGAGGCGGCGCTTGTGCGAGCTGTCGCATTTTTGCAGCGGGACGCCGGTGTGCCGCATCTCTCCCTGCTGACATACAAGGCCTTGCTCGTCGTACTTGTTCGATTCTTTGCGCACTTTCCCGAACCTACCGAACGGAATCGGATCCTGCTCCGCCGTTTCTACTGGCGTGCGGCTGTGGGTGGTCCAACGGTGTTCAAGGGCAGCTTCACCCAGATGAGCCGCATTCTCTGTGCTCTGGTCCGGCCGGGTCATGAAGAAACGTCGGTGCAGGAACTTGTCAAGTCGATGGATCGATCGGTGAGGGAGATTCCGAGCGCCGTGCGATTCCGCACGAACGAGGCGGTCGGGAAGATCATTCTATGCTCCTGGTGGTGGCTACAGCCCAGATCTCCGCTTACTGGTGAACGGTACGGGCAAAACGATCTTTCGGAGCTGCTCGTCGAACAGTCGACGGCGGCGCTCGCGGTGCACCGTCTTTTCCCGCGCGGAGCCCGGGACGTCCAGCAGCTATGGGCTGCGGCCCGGCTCTTCATTCCGAGCCCGACGGAGTCCCTCGAAAGCTTCCTGGAGGCGGTGACCCGTCCATCCGTTTACCTGAACGGTCAGGAATGGGCTGACGTGCTCACTTCCTACTGTCTTGACGAAAACGTCGTCTCCCTTCTCGACCTTGGCCAGCGCGACGATTTTCTGCGCGCTCGGCAGGAAATCATAGAGAATAATCTTGATGTATTTCTTAATCGAATGACGGAGTGGAAGTTTGAGGACACCGCGCCGCTTGACTCTTTCGATATGGACGAGTTGACCGAGTCGGGCGAGTAGTGCGGTGACTCCGACTGAGCATCACTATGCGGTACTGCTGCACGGACGGCACGTCGGGGTTCTGCGGCAGCGCGGAGACCACACGATGTTCACCTTCACCGAGGAGTATCTGAACGACGAGTCTCGTCCCGTCCTCGGTCTGCGATTCGAGGAGGATCTTCGCGGTCGGTATTCGGCCGCACTGCGCCTGCCGCGCTGGTTCTCGAACCTGCTGCCTGAGGGGCCGCTACGCGAGTGGATCGCGGCGGACCGGGATGTCGCGCTCGACCGGGAGATGGAACTGCTCGCCCAGGTCGGGCATGATCTCCCCGGCGCCGTCCAGGTTCTCCCGATGGAGGTCGCCGCGGAGGCCTTGGAGTGGCCTGCTGAGCGCCTAAACAGATCGATCGGAGCCTCTTCCGAGGCCACAGCGTCGCCGTGGCGATTCTCGCTGGCTGGGGTTGCGCTGAAGTTCTCGATGCTGGCCGCTGGTGATCGTCTTACCGTTCCCGCCCTGGGTGAGCACGGTGACTGGTTGGTCAAGTTTCCTGATCAGCGGTTCGGCGAGGTCCCGCTGAACGAGTTCGTGATGATGTCGCTCGCCGCCGAGGTGGGGCTCGACGTACCCGAGGTCCGGCTCGTCCACCGCGACGAGCTTCAGGGCCTGCCGTCCCGGATGTGGCCGAACTCCGAGGAATGGGCGTATGCGGTTCGCCGTTTCGACCGACGCGGCGAAGGAGATCGGACGGCGATTCACATTGAGGACTTCGCCCAGGTCCGAGACAAGTATCCGGACTCGAAGTACGAGGGCACGTTCGAGACGGTGGCGGCGCTGGCCTATCGCGGCCGTGACCTGCGGGCACTCCAGGAGATGGCTCGCCGGCTGGCCTTCAACGTGCTGATCGGTAACGGGGACGCCCACCTGAAGAACTGGTCGCTGATCTACCTCGACGAGCGTCGGCCGACTCTCTCACCGGCCTACGATCTGGTTTCGACCGTCGTGTACGGCAGACAGGGCGGGCACCTCGACGATCTCGGGCTCAAACTCGGGGGCAGCAAGCGGTTCGACTCGGTCCGACTCTCCTCGTTCGCGCGGCTCGAAGCGCGGCTCGATCGCCGTTTCGGGGTGACCGGGGCGGATCTGCACGCAGTCGCGTCCGCGGTGTGCGAGAGGCTCCCGGCGGCGTGGGAGCGCCACCGGGATGCCTTCGCCCGCAGTTCCGCGCTCGGCGGTGACATCGGGAACTGGATCGATCGGATGCGAACGGCGCTGACCTCGGCCCGGTAGCCGCTGGGGTCAGCGGGGCGGGGTGGCGACGCCGGGCGGGGCGAAGCGTTCGCCGGTGACGATCTCGCTGATGCCGGTGCGGTCCAGGTAGGGGGTGATCCCGCCGAGGTGGAACGGCCAGCCGGCGCCGAGGATCATGCACAGGTCGATGTCGGCGGCCTCGGCGACGACCTTCTCGGCGAGCATGAGGTGGATCTCCTCGGCGAGCGCCCGCAGGGCGGCCTCGCGCACCTCGGCGGCCGTGGGCGGCTGCGGTTGCGCAGCCGACCGCAGCGCCGCGGCGGCCTCGGGGTCGACGATCTGGGCGCCGTCCGGACCGGTGGTGTAGACCGAGCCCCGGCCCGCCTCGACCAGCCGAGCCAGGCTCGCGGGCGCCCGGAAGCGGTCCGGGAAGGTGGCGTGCAGCGCCTCGGCGACGTGCAGCGCCACCGCCGGGCCGACCAGCGACAGCAGGACGAGCGGCGACATCGGCAGCCCCAGGGGATCCAGGGCGTGGTCGACCTGCTCGATCGGCGCGCCCTGCTCCGCGGCGCCCAGCACCTCACCGAGGAAGCGGGTGAGCAGGCGGTTCACGACGAACGCCGGCGCGTCCGCGACGAGCACGGCGTCCTTCTTCAACGTCCTGGCGACGGCCAGGGTCGTGGCGACCGTCGCGTCGTCGGTGCGGTTCGCGCGGACCACCTCGACGAGCGGCAGCACGGACACCGGGTTGAAGAAGTGCAGGCCGGCGACCCGCTCGGGGTGGGCCAGCCGCGCGGCCATCTCGGTGACCGACAGCGCGGAGGTGTTCGTCAGCAGCACCGCGGTGGGCGCCACCACGGCCTCCAGCTCGGCGAACACGGCCTGCTTGACCGCCAGGTCCTCGAAGACCGCCTCGATGACCAGGTCGGCGTCGGCGAAGGCGTCTTTGGTCAACGAGCCGGTGACGTTGGCCTTGTACCGGTTGGCCTGGTCGGGGGAGATCCGGTGGCGCAGCAGCAGGTTGTCGATCTCCCGGTGGACGTTCGCGACGCCGGCGTCGAGACGCTCGGCGTCGATGTCGGTGAGCACGACCGGCACCTCCAGCCGGTGCGCGAACACGAGCGCGAGCTGGGCGGCCATCAGCCCGGCGCCGACGACCCCGACCTTGGTGACCGGGCGGGCCAGCGCCGGATCCGGGCCGCCGACCGGCCGCTTCGCCCGCTTCTGGACCAGGTCGAAGGCATACAGCCCGGCGGCGAGCTCGCCGCTGACCGACAGGTCGGCCAGCGCCTGGGTCTCGGCGGCGAAGCCGGTGTCGCGATCGGCGGTCTCGGCGAGCGCGATCAGATCGAGGGCCCGGTAGGCGGCCGGCGCGGCGCCGTGCAGCTTGGCGTCGGCCAGCGTCCGGCCGCGGGCGACGGCCTCGGCCCAGACGGCGCCCCGCTCCACCGGGCGGCGCTCGGCCACCGGGTCGATCTCCCCGCGCAGCACCCGGCCCACCCAGGCCAGCGCCTCCTCCAGGAAGTCGGCCGGCTCCAGCAGCACGTCCCCGATGCCCAGCTCGAACGCCGTGGACCCGCGCAGGGTGCGGTTCTGGCTGAGCGCGTTGTCGATGATGACGGACACCGCCCGGTCGGCGCCGATCAGGTTCGGCAGCAGCTGGGTGCCGCCCCAGGCCGGCACCAGGCCGAGGAACACCTCCGGGAAGGCGAGCGCGGGAATCCCGGCGGACAGCGCCCGGTAGTCGCAGTGCAGCGCCAGCTCCAGGCCGCCGCCCAGCGCCGCCCCGTTGACCAGCGCGAAGGTGGGGACCTTGCGTCCGTCGAGGCGGCCGGAACCGAGCCGGGCGAAGGCGTCGTGGCCGAGGCGGCCGAGCGCGTCCAGCGACGGGCGCAGCCGGTCCGCCTCGGTGATCGACGACCGGAAGCCCAGGTCCGCCCCGACGCTGAAGATGAACGGCTTGCCGGTCACGGCGATCGCGGCGACCGGGGGGTCGTGCGCGGAGATCTCGTCGACGGCGGCGAGCAGCCGGCGCAGCCCGGCCGGGCCGAAGGTGCTCGGCCGGGTGTGGTCGTGGCCGTTGTCGAGGGTGACGAGGGCGACCGGACCGGCCACCCCGGGCAGTGTCACGTACCGGACGTGCGCGGCCGTGACGACCTCGTCCGGGTAGTCCAGGGTCACCTCGTCGATCGTCATGCCGCCCTCTCCTGGGACTGGGTTCTCGCGTAGGGCCCGGTCAGCTCGTCGCCGTGGTCGCGGCGCCGTGGTGGGGGTTCTCCCAGATCGTGGTGGCCCCCATGCCGAGGCCCACGCACATCGCCGTCATGCCGTAGCGCACCTCGGGATGCTCGGCGAACTGCCGGGCCAGCTGGGTCATCAGCCGCACGCCGCTGGAGGCCAGCGGATGGCCCAGCGCGATCGCTCCGCCGTACTGGTTGACCCGGGGGTCGTCGTCGGCGATGCCGAAATGGTCGAGGAAGGCCAGCACCTGCACGGCGAACGCCTCGTTCAGCTCGAACAGCCCGATGTCGTCGATCGTCAGGCCGGTGCGGGCGAGCGCCTTCTCCGTCGACGGGATGGGGCCGACGCCCATGACCTCCGGCGCGACCCCGGCGAACCCGTAGCCGACCAGCGTCATCCGCGCCGGCAGCCCCAGCTCCGCGGCCACCTCCGCGGCCGCGAGCAGGCACCCGGTGGCGCCGTCGTTGATCCCGGCGGAGTTGCCCGCCGTGACCCGGCCGTGCGGCCGGAACGGGGTACGCAGCCCCGCCAGCCCGTCGAGGGTCGTCGTCGGGCGCGGCGGCTCGTCGGCGGTGACCAGCTCCCAGCCGCTGTCGGCGTGGCGGGCGGCCATCGGGACCAGGTCGGGCTGGATCTGGCCGTTCGCGTAGGCCTTGGCAACCTTCTCCTGGGAGGCCAGGGCGTAGGCGTCCGCCCGCTCCCGGGTGATCGCTGGGAAGCGGTCGTGCACGTTCTCCGCCGTCGACCCCATGACCAGCGCGGACGGGTCGACCAGCCGCTCGGCGACGAACCGCGGGTTGAGGTCGGCGCCCTCGCCCATGGGATGGCGGCCCATGTGCTCCACCCCGCCGGCTACGGCGACGTCGTAGGCGCCCACGGCGATCGACGAGGCCGTCGTGGTCACCGCCGTCACGGCCCCGGCGCACATCCGGTCGACGGCGTAGCCGGGCACCGACTCGGGCAGCCCCGCCAGCACGCCGGCGATCCGGCCGATCGTCAGGCCCTGGTCGCCGATCTGGGTGGTGGCCGCGACCGCCACCTCGTCGATGCGCTCGGGCGGCAGCGACGGGTTGCGGCGCAGCAGCTCCCGGATCACCCGGACGATCAGGTCGTCGGCCCGGGTCTCGGCGTACACGCCCTTGGCCTTGCCGAACGGCGTGCGCACGCCGTCGACGAAGACCACGTCGCGGACCGAACCGCGGGCTGAACCGAACACGGTGGCCTCCCCACCGGCGGCTCTCGGCCGCCGGCACCTCGCCGTGGGACGCCGACCCGCTCGCGCCGGCCCGACGGGACCGCGCGGGCGGTCAGCACCGGCGCGGACACCGCCGGCACCGGCTAGCCTACGGCAGCGGTTACCGGCCGGTAGACCACTCGCGTCGTCTGTCCCCGGTGTCGCGGTACGGCCGATGGCGCCCCGCGCCAGCAGATCGCCCCGGGCCCGCCTGGGGCCAGTACCGATCTTCAGAACGGGCCCGGTTTCGTGGAACACCATGATCGCTGGGGTCGGGGCTAGCCGAGGTCGGAGCGGTCCAGCACGCATCGATAGCGGACGTCGCCTCGCTCCGAGCGGGTGAGAGCCTCCTCCACCCGGGCGGATGGATCAGGCCGGGCCGGGGCCGGCTGGGGCGGAACCCGTCGGGCCCGGGCCCGACGCGGACGGCTTCGTCACGCTGCCGCCCGCGGTGGCCGGGTCGGTGGGGCCGCCGCACGCCGGGGCCGCGCCGACCGAGGAAGCGCCGCCGCCGTCCGCCGACGCCGCGCCGACCGGAGAGCCGGCGGTGGCCCGCCCGGCCGCCCCGCGCGCCGACCGGCCGGCGCCGGCGCGCCCACCGCGGGAGCGCGGCCGATCCACTCCGCCGGCCCCACCGCCGCGGCCCCCGCGCCGCCCGCCGGCGCGTTCGGCGGCGGTCGGGGCGATCTCGTCGGCCGGGTCGGGTTCCGGGTCGACGAGCGCGGATTTCAGGGCCGTGCGGGTCAGCTCCCGCTGCCAGGCGCGGGCGCCGCCGGCGCGCAGCGTCTCCTCCACCGCCGACTCGGTCAGCGGATCGGGCGGGGACCAGGCGATCCGCCGGGACAGCGCGGGTTCGAGCAAATTCTCCACCGGCATGGTGCGGGCGGCGGCGAGCGCGGACAGCTCCGCCCGCACCCGGGCCAGCCGGGCGGCGGCCACCGGGTCGCGCTCGGCCCACCGGTTCGGCGGTGGCAGGCCGTCGCCGCTGGGACCGGCCGGCGCCGGCAGCTCGTCGTCGGGCAGCGCCGCGGCGCTGCGCAGCGCATCCAGCCAGGTGCTCGCGGTCCGGCGGATCCGCGGCCCCGAGAAGATGGGCAGGCGGATCAGCGCCGCGGTGTCGGCGGGGGCGTTGAGGACCGCGTCCATGATGGCGCTGTCCGGCAGGACCCGGCCGGGGGCCACGTCCCGGGCTCGGGCCATCCGGTCCCGGGCGGTCCACATGGCCCGCACCGCCGCGAGCTGGCGGCGGGAGCGCGCCCGGTGGATGCCGCTGGTCCGCCGCCACGGCTCGGCGCGGGGCTCCCGGGGCGGCGCCGCCGCGATCGCGGCGAACTCCTGCCGGGCAAACTCGATCTTGTCCTGCTCGATCAGTTCGGCCTCGAGCGCGTCGCGCAGCTCCACCAGCAACTCGACGTCGAGCGCCGCGTAACGCAGCCAGGGCTCGGGCAGCGGCCGGGTCGACCAGTCCGCCGCCGAGTGGCCCTTCTCCAGGCCGTAACCGAGCACCCGCTCGACCATCATGCCGAGGCCGACCCGCTCGTAGCCCAGCAGCCGGCCGGCGAGCTCGGTGTCGAACAGCAGGCTCGGCCGCAGCCCGAGCTCGGCCAGGCAGGGCAGGTCCTGGCTGGCGGCGTGCAGTACCCATTCGGCGTCACCCACCGCTTCCTGGATGACGCTGAGGTCACCCAGCGGGATCGGGTCGACGAGCAGCGAACCGGCCCCCCGGCGCCGGATCTGGACCAGGTAGGCGCGTTGGCTGTACCGGTACCCGGACGCCCGCTCGGCGTCGAAGGCGACCGGGCCCGTCCCGGCCGCCAGCCGCTCGGCCGCAGCGGCGAGCTCTGCGGCGTCGACGATCACGGGAGGGACGCCGTCCACAGGAGCGAGCAGCGGGATGGGCTCGCGGGCGCTGGTGCTGGGCTCTCCCTCCACCTTTGCGCTTACACCCCCGCTGACCTGCTGTGTTGGTTCAGGAACCGTCGACGTCACGATCGGCGATCGTACGTCTGAATCCTCGCGGAGGCAGCCGCGCTGTACAGCGAATCGCGCTAATTATACGCATCGTGACACCGTTGCCGGGTGCGGTGGCCGGCTCGTGAGTCCGATGGGTAGGCTGATCCGCTGGGTGTGATGCCGCAACCGGGGCGGCGGCCTGCGGCTTCAGCCCCGGCGCTGGGGGAGCGGCACGACGCCGGACAGTGCCGGTGGCAGGCCGGCCATGGCGGCCAGCAGGTCACCGAAGGCCAGTAGATGGGCCGCTGCCCCGGCGGGACTCCACGCGGGCCGCGCCGGCTCGGAGCCGGCCGGGCCCGCGGCGACCGGGTCGGCGCCGAGCGCGGTCTCCGCCCAGTCGGGCGACCAGGAACAGCGCAGCTCGACGTCGAAGCTGTCCCCCTCCGCCCGCAGGACGCCGAACCGCCGCGACGAAGTCGTCGTCACCGCGCCGCCGAGCGCGCGGATCTGCGCGCCGTGCGCGTCGAGGGACTCCCGCAGCCACGACCAGGTCACCTCGGCCAGCAGCGGATCGGTGGCGATCTCCGCATCGACGCTCGCCCGGGCATAGCAGACGATGCGGGCGCTGCCCTGCCAGGCCGGCTGTCCGTCCGGGTCCATCAGGACGATCAGCCGGCCGGCGGCGACGTCGGCGGCATCGCCGGTCAGGCCGCCGGCAAGCGCGAAGGCGTACGGCGCGAGCCGGGTCGGGGCCGCGACCTCGTGCACGCTGATCTCCGGACGCAGTCGCGTCATCCCGTCGCGCATGGCGTCGGTGACCGCGAGAAAAATCGGCGGGCTCGCCTCGTACGACTGCGCAGCCCCCATGACGGCAACGTTAGGGCGTCGACCTTGATCGCGCTGGGCGGACGCCGGAGCGTGCGGCTTCGACCCCGTTGCGTGTGGTCGGGCGCCGATGAGGCGATGGCTGGAGCGGTGTGCCGCCGGATCCCGCAGGACCGGAACCTCCCGTGGCCCGGGTGCTGCCTCCGTCGCGGCGGGCTCGCCGTACGCCCCGGGACGCCCCGGGGAGGCGCCGTAATCGGGACGCGGGGCGGGATTGTGCAGGCTCACGCCGGGATCCGGGCGGCGGCGCGCTCGCGGCCGCGATGGTCCCGCGCCGCGGCGGCAGCCTCCCGGGCCGGGCGTGGGTGCGCCGCCGGCCTGGCGGCCGGGACCGGTCCCACGAGCACCGCGGCACCACACTCGGTGCAGGCCCACTCCGGGCAGTCCGCCCCATGTCCGTCCGCGCACGGCGGCTGCTCGAACGGCCGCTCGTCACCGCATTCGGCGCAGGCGAGAACGATGTGATCGTTGGTGCCCACCCGGACCAGTTCCACTCGAACACCACTCCCCGCGCACGGTTGCTGCGTGTTGCGTCCCCTCGGGTGCGGTGGGCGCTTGCACCACGGATCATGCGCCCCCGCGACTGCCGGCCGACGGGGGAACGCGGACAACGCGCACCCTCTGCCCTCATTCCGACCGGACTGACGGTGCCACGGGACGGACAGATGTCCGCGCATTCTCTTCCGGCGTGTCGCGTGAGCCCATCTCGATGCGGTGTGGGCGGGAGATCCCCGGTCGAGGGGCTCGCCCCGTTTCGCTGGGGCGTGCATGCGGACCGGGCGGGGCGTCAGCTCCGGCGGGCGGTGGGCCGGGAGACGGGCCGCGCGCCCGGGCTGGTCGGCGCGCTCGCGCTGCCCGGTGTGCCGGCGTCGCCCCGCAGCCAGTGCCGCTCCACGAAGAACGGCGCCACCGGCAGCACCGAGGCGATCAGGGCCAGCACGGTGCGCCGGCGTGGCCAGCGCCCGACGAATGCCAGGTAGCCGATGAGTGCGCAGTAGGCGAGGAAGAGCGTGCCGTGGATCGGGCCGAGGATCTTCACTCCCTGGGGATGGTCGGCGCCGTACTTGATCCCCGTGGCGATGAGCAGCAGGAGGAACGACGTAGCCTCGGCGAACGAGACGGCGCGGGCCGCGGTCAGGATCCGGGAGCCGCCGTGCGGGGACTTATCGATCATCGGTGAATCCTCAATCGTCGTCGCTGTCGCTGTCGCTGTCGCTGTCGCTGTCGTGGTCGCTGTCGTGGTCGTCGCTGTCGTGACACTCGTGGCCGGGTCGAGACGTTGCCGGGACCCGGTCCGGCCCGGCCGGGTCCCCGGTTCGGGCTGGCTGGCGGGCGCGGTCCGCCCGGTCCAGCCCACCTTGGCGGCGCGGTGTGCACCGTCCGGACACGCCGGCCGCTCACCTGGGCGAACAGCGGAATTCGTCACACCTGGACGGCCTGCGGTCGACCCGGCCGGACGGTCCGGTCGGGGCGGTCCAGGTCGGCGGGCACCGGCTGGACCAGCAACTTCTTCTACTGAAAGTAGAAGATAGCTGACCCCGGATGCCCCGATCGGCCTGGACCGTGACCACGCCGACGCCGGTCATCACCCGCCCGTGCCGATCGGGGTGACCCTGGTCGCACCGGCACAGGTACGGCGGGCATGCAACGATCGAGGCATGTCTGTCGTCCACATCGACGCCGGGCCCGGGTCCGGGCCGGCCAGCGTCCAGACCGCGCCGAGCGGCGTCGCGGTCGCCTCGGCGCGGGTCGCGCCCTCGCGGGACGGCGACACCCCCCATCGCCCCGGTCGGCCCGCCGCGGCGACCGACCTCCCGCCTGCCGGCGCCGCCCTGCGCTCCGGTGACGCCCTCCGCCGGCCTGGTGACGCCCTCCGCCGGCCTGGCGACGCCGCCCGCCGGCCCGGCCTCGCCACCACCGCCCCGTTCCTGCGGGCCTGCCGGCGGGACCGGCCCGAGACCACCCCCGTCTGGTTCATGCGCCAGGCCGGTCGCGTCCTGCCCGAGTACCGGGCGCTGCGCGCCGACGTGCCGATGCTCGACTCGTGCCGCGACCCGGCGATGATCACCGAGATCACCATGCAGCCGGTGCGCCGCTTCCGGCCGGACGCGGCGATCTTCTTCTCCGACATCGTCGTGCCGCTGGTGGCGATCGGTCTCGACATCGACATCGTCGCCGGGGTGGGGCCGGTCGTCGCGGAGCCGGTGCGCGACGCCGCCGGGCTCGCGGCGCTGCGCGCCCTGGAACCGGACGACGTCCCCTACGTCACGCAGGCGATCCGCAGCCTGCTCGGCGAGCTCGGCGGCACCCCGCTGATCGGGTTCGCGGGCGCGCCGTTCACCCTCGCCAGCTACCTCGTCGAGGGCGGCCCGAGCCGCAACCACCTGCGCACCAAGGCGATGATGTACGGCGAGCCGAAGCTCTGGCACGACCTGCTCGACCGGCTGGCCACCATCACCACCGCCTTCCTGCGCGTCCAGGTCGATGCCGGCGTCGACGCGGTGCAGCTGTTCGACTCCTGGGCCGGTGCGCTCAGCGAGGACGACTACCGGCGCTACGTGGCGCCGCACAGCGCGCGGGTGCTGGGCGCCTTCGCCGACGAGGTGCCGCGCATCCACTTCGGCGTCAACACCGGCGAGCTGCTCGCCGCCATGGGCCAGGCGGGCGCGGACGTCGTCGGGGTCGACTGGCGGGTCCCGCTCGACGAGGCCGCCCGCCGGGTCGGCCCGGGCCGGGCCCTGCAGGGCAATCTCGACCCGGCGGCGGTGTTCGCGCCCGAGCCCGTGCTCGCCGCCAAGGTCGGCGACGTCCTTGCCCGCGGCGCGAAGGCGGAGGGGCACGTGTTCAACCTCGGGCACGGCGTCCTGCCGGAGACCGACCCGGGAGTGCTCGCGCACATCGTCGACCTCGTCCACGCCGGTTGATCCACCAGCGGCCGCCGGCCGAGCGCCGGTTACCGATCCACCACCATCGGGGCCCAGTCCACCATGGGGGCCCGGTCCACCACCGCACCGCGATCCGCCGCCGGGGCGCGGCCCACCTCCGGGCGGGCGCGACGCGATGGTGAATCCTGGTGGGACGGCACCACTCATCGTGAAGGGCGGCAGGAACGTGCGGGTTGTCATCGTCGGTGGGGGAGTCGCCGGGCTCGCCGCGGCCCATGCCCTGTCCGGCCACGCCGAGGTGACCGTCCTGGAGGCGGGGGAGCGCGTCGGCGGCAAGCTGCGCACCACCCCGATCGAGGGGATGAACGTCGAGGAGGGCGCCGAGTCCTTCCTCGCCCGCGTCCCGGACGGTCTGCGGCTGGCCAGGCAGATCGGCCTCGGCCACGACATCGTGCATCCGGCGACGACCTCGGCGTCGCTGTGGATCCGGGGCCGGCTGCGGCCGATCCCGCCGAACACCATGCTCGGCGTGCCCACCGACGCGCTCGGCCTGGTCCGCTCCGGGGTGCTGTCGCCCTGGGGGCTGCTGCGGGCCGCAGCCGACCTGGCCCTGCCGCGCACGCGCTTCCCCGACGACCCGACCGTGGGCGGTTTCGTCGGCGCCCGGGTCGGGCGCGAGGTCGTCGACCTGCTGGTCGATCCGCTGCTCGGCGGGGTGTATGCCGGGCGGGCCGACGCGCTGTCGCTGCGGGCGACCGTGCCGCAGCTCGTCCCGATCCTGACCGAGGACCGGTCGTTGCTGCTCGGCGCCCACCGGGTGCGAGCCCGCACCGCACCGGCGGCCTCCGCGCCGACGACGCCGCTGTTCGCCAGCCTGCGCGCCGGCCTGGGGTCGTTCGCGGCGCGGCTGGCCGAGCGGTCCGGCGCGACCGTGCGCACCGGCGTGCTGGTGCGGGCCGTGGAACGCAGCGCGCAGGGCTGGCGGGTCGTATGCGCCCGGGTCGGCGGCGGGGAGGCACCCGAGCCGCTGGCGGCCGACGCGGTGATCCTCGCCGTGCCCGCCGGGGTGGCGCGGGCGCTGCTGAGCCCGCTGGCCCCGCACGCGGCCGCCCCGCTCGCCGGTGTCCCCTACGCCTCGGTCGGTCTGGTTACGCTGGTCTACCGGGACATCACCCCCCCACCGGGCAGCGGGTTCCTGGTGCCGGCGCGGGCGGGTACGTCGGTGAAGGCGGCCACCTTCCTGACCACGAAGTGGCCGCACGTCGGCGCCGGCCGGCTCACGGTCGTGCGGGCCAGCATCGGCCGCGCCGGCGCCGAGCACGACCTGCAGCGCGGCGACACCGAGCTCGCCGGCGTGGCGGCGGCGGAGATCGCCCAGATCGCGGGGCTGTCGGGGCGCCCCATCGCGACCCGGGTGAGCCGGTGGGGCGGGGGGCTGCCGCAGTACCTTCCGGGCCATCTGAACCGGATCGGCAGCGTGCGCCGGGCGCTGCCGCCGGGCCTCGCGCTCGCCGGCGCCGGCTACGACGGCATCGGCATCCCGGCCTGCATCCGGTCCGGGGAGGCCGCCGCCGCCGCGGTGCTGCGCGCCGCCCGGACGGCGCAGGGCAGTCCGGCCGATCCGGTGGGTCCGGGGGTCTGAGGAACAACCCGGCCGGCCGGTCCGGTCGGCCGGGGTGAGGAGGAGACGGGTATGCCGGAGTCCACGAAGTCCGTTCAGGAGCTCAACGCCGAGCTTCTCTACACCGGGTGGTCGGTCTTCGCCGCCGACCGCCCGCTGCCCGCCGATCGGACTCCTCTGATCGACGAGGCCGACGCCCTGCTCGAGGGGGCCCTGGCGAAGGACGTCTACACCCGCGGAACGTACGAGATCTCGGGCTACCGGGCCGACGCGGACCTGATGGTCTGGTGGACCAGCCCGGATCCCGACCTGCTGCAGGAGACCTACCAGCGGTTCCGCCAGACGGCGCTGGGCGGCCATCTGCGTCCCGTGTGGTCGGCGGTCGGGCTGCACCGCCCGGCGGAGTTCAACCGCAACCACATCCCGGCCTTCGTCCGCCGAGAGGACCCGCGCGGGTACATCTGCGTCTATCCGTTCAACCGGTCCCTGGAGTGGTACCTGCTGCCGGACTACGAGCGGCGCGGGCTGCTCGCCGAGCACGGGATCATGGGTCGAGAGTTCGAGGACGTCCGGGCCAACACGGTCGCCGCGTTCGGCCTGGGCGACTACGAGTGGCTGCTCGCGTTCGAGGCCGACCAGCTGCACCGCATCGTCGACTGCATCCGCCATCTGCGGGGGAGCGCCACCCGTCGGCACACCCGGCTGGAGACCCCGTTCTACAGCGGCGCCCGCAAGTCCCTGGCCGACATCGTCGCCGCCCTGCCCTGACCGGTAGCGGACGCGCGTCGCCGCCGGCATGGCCCGGCGCGCGCCCGCCGCGCGACTGAATACCAGCAGCCGGCGCCTGCCTGGGCGCCCCCACCCGTCCGGCAGGCGCCGACCGTCCCGTACCGTGCCCTCCGGCGTCGCGCAGGCGCGAGCCGGACCGCACAGTTTTCACCCCGACGGCGCCCGTACGGGCCGGGCAGCCGACGGCTCCCCGGCCGGAGCCGAAGAGCCATTACGTAAAGTAGCAGTCCAGCCGCCGCTTGTATACGCAGCGTGCGGCCGGCGTGTGCTGTCCGGCATATGGGTATCCACGATTGAACGCGGGAATTTCGCTACGCCGGGTTACCAGCAGTCGACGCCATCTCTGCTACCTTGAGTCGCCACAAACGGACGGATGACGCCGCCGCAACAGCCGGCGGTCACGGCGCCGGGCCGCACCTGCTTCACCGGGCCCCTGGTAGATCGGCCGAGGAGAGCCGGTAACGTTGCCCGCGACCAGGCGTGCCGGCCGCGTCGGTGTCCGGTGGTCCGGATCGCTCCGGTGTGTGGTGGCGCACCCCAGTGGAATCCGGGCACTGCGCGAGCAGCCGGCCCGCCGTCCGTGGTGGCCCACAGTCAGTGGCGGGGGAAGATCGCTGGAGGTCCGGTCGATGCATCACCGATGGTTGAGCTCGCGACCGTCCGAACAAGGCGTACCCCGAGCCGCGGCAGGATGCGCTCGACCCGGACCACACCCGAGATCCGAGGCGTTGTGGCGAGCGCGCCATGGCCGGCGATCGGCGCAGTACGGGGCATCTTCATGACCGGCACTATCCGAACAGGGCGGACGACCCGTACAGTTCGGGCGATCCGTGCATTTCGGTTGATCCGTACGGTCCGGTCGATCGAAACGGTGTGGGCGACGACGCGGCGCCCAGGGCCGGCCAGGCGGCGTCATCCCGCGGGTCACGTTCCTGGGGAGGGCCACGAGTGACGGAGACGATGTCGGGGGACGCCCGCGCCTCCGCAGGGTCGAACTTCGTCCCGCGGTCCCGGCCCGGCCCGGCCCCGTACCCGCCGCAGACCCAGCCCGGAACGTCCGGGCCCGCGGGCCCGTCGGGCGGGCAGCCCGGCTGGACCGGGACCGGGGGCCGCCACAGCGTCGCCCGGGCGCACTCGGTCGCGGCACTCGAAACCGTGGCCTACCGCGCGCAGGTCACCTGGGAGCGCCGCTACGTGCGGCTGCTGATCCTGTTCGACGCGGCGGCCTGCGTGGTCGCCGCGGGGCTTGCGTTCTTCGTGCGGTTCGGCGACATCGTCGACTTCGACACCGAGCCGGTGTCGGTCAAGCCGTACATCCTCATCACGGTGCTGCTGCCGCTGGCGTGGGTGCTCGCCATGTCGCTGAACCGGGCCTACGAGACCAGGTTCCTCGGCGGCGGGTCGGAGGAGTTCCGACGGGTGGTCAACGCCGCGGCCAGGTTCACGGCCACGCTCGCCATCGTCTCCTACGCGACCAAGGCGGAGATCGCCCGCAGTTACGTCCTCATCGCGTTCCCGGCGGCGACCCTGCTCTCGGTGGCCGGCCGGGTCATCGGGCGCGGCATCCTGCATCGGATGCGCCGCGCCGGGCGCTGCCTGCACCGGGTCCTCGTGGTCGGCGCCGGCGAGTCGGCCGCCACCCTGGTCCGCCTCGCTCAGCGTGACCCGACCTCGGGCTGGTCCGTGGTCGGCGTCGTGCTCGACCGCTCACCCGGCCGGCACAGCCACGACCGCCCCGAGATCAGCGGGTTCGACCTGCTGGGTGTGCCGATCGTGGGCACCTCGGAGACCCTGCACACCGCCATCACCGCCACCCACGCCACCACCGTCGCGATCTGCCCGCAGATGGACGGGGAGACCCTGCGCCGGGTGCTGTGGACGCTGGAGGGCAGTGACGTCGACGTGCTGGTCTCCTCGGCGCTGACCGACGTGACCGGCCCGCGCATCTCGATCCGCCCGGTGGCCGGGCTGCCCCTGCTGCACATCGAGGAGCCGGAGCTCAGCGGGACCCGCCGGGTCATGAAGGGCGTGTTCGACCGCTGCGTCGCCGGCACGGTGATCCTGCTGTTCCTGCCGGTCCTGCTCGGCCTCGGGATCGCGGTCCGGCTGACCAGCCGCGGCCCGGCGCTGTTCAAGCAGACCCGGGTCGGCCGGGGTGGCGAGCACTTCACGATGTTCAAGTTCCGCTCCATGTACGTGGACGCGGAGGCGCGCAAGGCGGAGCTGGAGTCGCGCAACGAGCGCGCCGAGGGCCTGCTGTTCAAGATGCGCGACGACCCCCGGGTCACCCGCGTCGGGAAGTTCCTGCGCAAGTGGTCCCTCGATGAGCTGCCGCAGCTGATCAATGTGCTCAACGGCAGCATGTCACTGGTCGGGCCACGCCCGCCGCTGCCCTCGGAGGTCGCCCGTTACGAGGACGACGTGCACCGCCGGCTGATGGTGAAGCCCGGCCTGACCGGCCTGTGGCAGATCAGCGGCCGCTCGGACCTGGAGTGGGACGAGTCGGTCCGCCTCGACCTGCGCTACGTGGAGAACTGGTCGCTGGCGATGGACTTCGTCATCCTCTGGCGGACCGTCTTCGCCGTCCTGCGCCGCGAAGGCGCCTACTGACCCTCGCCGACCCCGCCCCGTGCCCGCCCCGTGCCCGCCCCGGGGCGCGGCTTCCTTGCCTTTCCGCAGCCCAACGTGTCCGTTTCGTCCTGCAGAAAGGCAAGGCTGACCGGCTACGCGGGGGCGAGCCAGCCGGCGACGCGCAGGTGATCGAGGACGCGGTCGACGGCCTCGTCACCGGACAGCTGCGCGGTGTTCACCGTGACATCGGCGTCGGCGGGTTCCTCGTACGGGTCCGACACGCCGGTGAACGCGGGGATGACGCCGGCCCGGGCCTTGGCGTACAGGCCCTTGCGGTCGCGCGCCTCGCAGACCTCGAGCGGCGTCGAGACGTGGACCAGGACGAAGCCACCGCCGGCCGCGTGGACCATCTCGCGGACCTGCGCGCGCACCTCGGCGTAGGGGGCGATCGGCGCGCAGACCGCGGTGCCGCCCGCCCCGGCCACCGCGGCGGCGACGAACCCGATGCGGCGCACGTTGATGTCCCGGTCGGCGCGGGAGAAGCCCAGACCCTGGGACAGATGGGTGCGCACGACGTCCCCGTCGAGCAGGGTGATCCGCCGCCCGCCCTGCTCGAGCAGCCGGCAGACCAGCAGCCCGGCCAGGGTCGACTTCCCGGAGCCGGACAGCCCCGTGAAGAAGATGGTCAGCCCGCGCTGGGACCGCGGGGGGATCGCCCGGGCGAGCTCCGCGGCCACCGCGGGCGGGGTCAGCTCGGCGGGGATCGGACCCCCGGCGTCGAGCAGTGAGGCCAGCTCCTGGCGGCCGGGTGCGCCGATGGCCGGGCCGATCAGGCTGCCGGACAGGCCGTAGCTGCTGGCCAGGTGCGCCCGCTGGGCGGTGAGCCGGGCCAGGCCGTCGGTGTCCCCGTTCGTCGGCGGCTCGCCGCCCGCCGCGCCGCCGTCCGGCTCGAGTGGAATGCCCGCCGGTGACAGGCCCGCCGGTTCGACGCCGGCCGGTCCGGGGGCCAGCGGATGGCGCGCGCCGCCGGCGGGTGGCAGGACCGTCGCGCTCATCCCGGGCTCCCGGGGGGTGGCCAGCAGCGGCGAGGGGATGGCCGGGACGAGGACCAGCAGGCTGCGGTGGCGCGGCGGGTGGTCGCCGACACCCGGGCGGCGGTAGGGGTCGGGCGCCGGCTCATGCCAGCGGCCGGCGCCGCCCGCCGCGATCGCGTCGGAGGCCACCGACTCGGAGGCCAGGGTCGCCTCGCTCGGGCGCAGCGGCGCGTCGACGGCGTCGAGCGCGGCCTGCAGGCAGCGGACCCGCAGGTGATGCCCGGCGTCCGCCGGGTCGGCGCCGCCCACCGGGGCGAGCACCACGCACCGCTTGCCCTGCCGGGTCAGGGCCCGGATGCGTCCCACGTCCGCGGTGTGCAGCAGGCCGTCGGCCCAGACCGCCCACACCGCCCCCGCTCCCACCTGCGGGCCGGTCCAACCCCGGGCGCGCAGCTCGGCGCGGAGCTGGTCCGGGGTCAGCCGCAGCGCGGGATGGTCCGGGTGGTGCGGCAGGCGCACCCCTTCCAGGGTGCCGACCAGGCGCACGGTGGACCCGGCCGGGGACGGGAGCGGCGTGCTCAGGTGCAGGGCGGCGATCATCACCCCCTCCGGGTCACGCAGGGCGACGGTCGCGCCCGCCGCCAGCGGCTCGGCATCGGCGGCCGGGACGGCGAGGGTCGGGACCGGCACGCCGGCCACCTCCTCCTGCGCCGGGTAGCCGGGGTTCGGGCCGAAGGCGCCGACGAGCAGCAGCTCCAGCTCGGCGAGCTGCAGCGGCGTCAGGGTGAGCGACGGCCAGCCGAGCGAGGCCGTCGTCAGCTCCGCGGCGCGGTCCGGCGTCACCAGCGAGAGCAGTGGATCGTCGGCGGCGGGTTCGCCTGCCGGGCCGGCGGCGCCCGCAGGGCCCGGCTTCGGGACGCGGTCGGGATCGGGATCCGGATGAGAGGTGGCACTCACACCCGCGACCGTAGCGGGTGACAGACTCCGTCCCGATGAACACCGACGACACCCGCCCGCCGGCCACCGTCCCCGTCGACATCGCGACCGACGAACTCGACGACGACGTTCTGGCCCGGCGACTGGCCACGGATGCCGGCAAACTGCTGCTCAGGATCCGGGAGGAGGTCGGGTTCGCCGAGCCCGCCACCCTGCGCGACGCCGGCGACGCGCGCTCCCATCAGCTCCTGGCCCGAGCTCTGGCCCGCCACCGCCCGCAGGACGCGGTGCTGTCCGAGGAGGGCGTCGACGACCCGGCCAGGCTGTCCGCCGAGCGGGTCTGGATCGTCGACCCGCTCGACGGCACCCGCGAGTTCGCCGAGCCCGGCCGGACGGACTGGGCGGTGCACGTCGCGCTGTGGCGCGCCGGCGAGCTCATCGCCGGGGCCGTCGCCCTGCCGGCGCTGAACGTGACGCTGTCGGCCGGCGGCGATCCGCCGGCCCGGCCGGCCGCGGCGCGCCCGCCGCGGATCGTCGCCAGCCGTACCCGGGCGCCCCGCATCGTCGGGGAGGTCGCCGAGGCCCTGGGCGCCAGCATCGTCCCGATGGGGTCGGCCGGCGCGAAGGCCGCCGCGGTCATCCGCGGCCAGGCGGAGATCTACCTGCATGCCGGCGGGCAGTACGAGTGGGACTCCGCGGCCCCGGTGGCGGTTGCGCGGGCGGCGGGGCTGCACACGAGCCGCCTCGACAGCACCCCGCTGCGGTACAACCAACCTGACCCGTTGCTGCCCGACCTGGTCATCTGCGATGCGGCCCTGGGCCCGGCGGTGCTCGCGGCGATTCAGGCGGCCGGTCCGCAGCGGTGAGACCACGCTCGGTGGTCGCCCGGTGCCGCAGGTGGTCCATGCGGGTGCCGGTCGCGACCGTCGGGTGTCCGTCGTGTTGCGCATGTGCTGCACTGAAGGAATTGGGTTGCAGGTGAGCCGGTTAACGTCGGCGAAACCGCCGGTGGGACGGCCGGGTCGGCTACTTTGGACTGATACATCGGCGAGACGAGGGGTTTTCGCGTGCCTGTCGCGGGTTACGAGCTCACCCACCTGCAGATGCTCGAGGCCGAGGCCATCCACATCTTCCGTGAGGTGGCGGCCGAGTTCGAGCGTCCCGCGCTGCTGTTCAGCGGCGGGAAGGACTCGATCGTCATGCTGCGGGTGGCCGAGAAGGCGTTCTGGCCCGCGAAGCTGCCCTTCCCGCTGCTGCACATCGACACCGGCCACAACTTCGACGAGGTCCTCGAGTTCCGGGACCGTCGCGCGGCCGAGCTCGGCGCCCGCCTGGTGGTCGGCTCCGTGCAGGCGGCGATCGACGCCGGTGAGCTCACCGAGGACACCCGGCCCGGAGCCTCCCGCAACCAGCTGCAGACGCCGGTGCTGCTCGACTCGATCACGGACAACCGGTTCGACGCGGTGTTCGGCGGCGCCCGCCGCGACGAGGAGAAGGCCCGGGCCAAGGAGCGGGTGTACTCCTTCCGCGACGAGTTCGGCCAGTGGGACCCCAAGAACCAGCGCCCCGAGCTGTGGTCGCTCTACAACGGCCGGCACCGCCCCGGCGAGCACATCCGGGTCTTCCCGCTGTCGAACTGGACCGAGCTGGACATCTGGCGCTACATCGCCCAGGAGCGCCTGGAGATCCCCTCGATCTACTACGCGCACAGCCGCGAGACCTTCGAGCGCGACGGCATGCTGCTCGCGGTCACCCCGCTGACGCAGCCGCGCGCCGGCGAGGCCGTGGTGCCGCGCCAGGTCCGCTACCGCACGGTCGGGGACATCACCTGCACCGGGGCGGTCGAGTCGACCGCGGCGACCGTCGACGAGGTCATCGCCGAGGTCGCGGCGACGCGGATCACCGAGCGGGGCGCGACCCGGGCCGACGACCGGGTCAGCGAGGCGGCGATGGAGGACCGGAAGCGGGAGGGGTACTTCTGATGGCCGAGCTGCTGCGCGTGGCGACCGCGGGGTCGGTCGACGACGGGAAGTCGACGTTGATCGGCCGGCTCCTCTACGACACGAAGTCGCTGTTCTCCGACCAGCTGGCCGCGGTCGAGCGGACCAGCCGAGAGCGCGGCGACGGCTACGTCGACCTCGCGCTGCTCACCGACGGCCTGCGGGCCGAGCGGGAGCAGGGCATCACCATCGACGTCGCCTACCGCTACTTCGCCACCCCGCGGCGGTCGTTCATCCTCGCGGACACCCCGGGGCACGTGCAGTACACCCGCAACATGGTCACCGGTGCCTCGACCGCCGACCTCGCGCTGCTGCTCGTGGACGCGCGCAAGGGCGTCGTCGAGCAGACCCGCCGGCACGCGTTCCTGGCCTCCCTGCTGCGGGTGCCCCATCTGGTGCTCTGCGTGAACAAGATGGACCTCGTCGACTTCGACCCGGAGGTCTTCGAGAAGATCAAGGAGGAGTTCCGGCACTTCGCCGCGAAGCTGGAGATCGTCGACGTCACCACGATCCCGGTGTCCGCGCTGACCGGGGACAACGTGGTGTCCCGTTCGCCGAGCACGCCCTGGTACGACGGCAGCTCGCTGCTGCACCACCTGGAGGAGCTGCACATCGCCTCCGACCGCAACCTGATCGACGTGCGGTTCCCGGTGCAGTGGGTGGTCCGGCCGCGCAGCGAGGAGCTGCACGACTACCGCGGCTACGCCGGGCAGGTCGCCGGCGGCGTGCTCAAGCCCGGCGACGACGTCATCGTGCTGCCGTCCGGGCTGACGTCGCGGGTCGCCGGGATCGACACCTACGACGGGCCGGTCGAGGAGGCGTTCCCCCCGATGTCGGTCACCGTCCGACTGGAGGACGACCTCGACGTCTCCCGCGGGGACCTGATCGCCCGGCCCAACAACCAGCCGACCGTCGGGCAGGACCTCAACCTCATGGTCTCCTGGATGGTCGACGCCCCCCTGCGCCGCCGGGCCCGGGTCGGGATCAAGCACACCACCCGGTCGGTGCGGGCGATGGTCACCGACATCTGCTACCGCGTCGACATCGACACGCTGCACCGCGACGAGACCGTCGAGACACTGGGCCTCAACGACATCGGCCGGATCGCGCTGCGGACGACCTCGCCGCTGTGCTACGACCCGTACCGCCGTAACCGCAACACGGGCAGCGTGCTGCTCATCGACGAGGCGAGCGGAGCCACCCTCGGCGCCGGGATGATCCTCTAGCGGCGTCCCGTCCATCCCGGCTGCGCGGGCCGTGGCGGCACCGGGCGGACCGCGCCCCGCGCAGCTGCACCTTCGCCCAGCTCGAGCGGCCGGTGCGCGTCGACCTGGCCGACGTGCTGGGCTGATCGGATCGTCATCCGCTCGGCCGTAGCGCCTCGTCCGGCGGGATCCGCGCCTCGCCGAGCGCGCCCGCCCCGGCCAGGACGGGCAGCCGGTCGTTGTTGGCGACCAGCGCCGGGCTCTCCAGCCAGGCGAGGTACGCGCCCCGTTGCGCCGGGGTCATCGCCGCGGCCGGTCGGGGATTGCCGGCGACGTCGAGGAAGTCTGTCGCCGGACCGGTGATGTATCCGTCCCCGCGCGGATCCCCGGTGTACACGCGGCGCAGCCCGTCGCTCCCGGTCACCGCGATCGGCCGCAGCGGGTCGCCGCCGCGGCGGGCCCAGAGCAGGCGGGCGCTCGCCTCGTAGGCGGCGGCCCATTGCGGGCCGACCCGCGCGGCCTCTCGCAGCCGGGCGAGGATCCACGCCGGCCGGGTGGTGGACACGTCGCGGTAGCGCTCCCGGACGAGGGCCTCGACCATGTCCACGGTGATCCCCACGCCGAGATGGAGAAACGTGGCGGCCGGGTTCGTCGGGTCGATCGACGTGGCCACCGTGCCGAGGAGGTCGAGGATCACCGCCTGCCGGCGACGGTGGGCGGACCCGGCGTCGGCATGCTCGCGCAGCACCGCGTCGGCGGCGTCGCCGAGGGCGCCGGTGAAGAACGCCTGCGCCCGGGCACCTCGCAGGTAGCCCAGTGCCCGCGGGCTCGACGGGTAGCCGCCGGCCCCGGCGTTCCAGCCCCGCGTGCGCCCCGCCACCCGCTCGTCGAGCCCGCTGGCGTAGGCCGCGGCGTCCCGACCCAGCAGCCCGGCGAGCGCCCCGCCGCGCAGGCATTCCCGCAGCAGCGCCCGCCACCCCGCGACCGGGACGTCCCGGACGGCTGCTGCCCCGGGTGGCGGGGAGACCGGCCCGGGAACGACGGCCGACACCGCGTCGTACATCTCCTCCTGGTAGGTCCGTAGCGCGGGGACGAAGGCGGCGTGCAGGTGCAGCGGCAGCGCCGGCCCGTCGGCGGCGCGCACGGCCCCGGCGAGGCGGGCGACGAAGTCCGCCGAGCCGCGCGGATCCGCCCGCCGCGCCGCCGGGCCGCCGGCCGCGGCCACCAGCCGGGACCAGGCCCGCCCGGTCGCGTCGTCGAGGCCGACCGCCACCGGAAGGTCCAAGTCTGCGACGGCGGCGCCACCCAGAACCGCCTCGACGTACCGCGCGGCGAACCGGGCCGCGAGCCCCGGTTCGGCGGCGATCGCGGCCAGCAACGCGACCCGGTAACCGCGGTCCGCCGTAGCGCTGCGCACCGCGCCCGCCATCTGACCGTGCGCCGGCGCCCCGAGGGCCGTCGGGCCGGACCCGGGGCCGAAGGCCAGTCGGCCCAGCCGGTCGAGCAGCGCGCCGTCGACGCGGTCGGCCCCCAGCAGGGGTGTCAGCAGCACGGTCTCGGCGTGGTCGTGGCGTCCTCGGGTGTTGAACCGGCCCAGCCAGGAGTCGTCGAGCGACCGGCCGCGGCTGTAGGCGGCGAACGTCCGGCCGAGGATCTCCTCGGCCTCCCGCCGGTCCACACCGGACGGGGGTGCCGCCCGGTTGACCATCGGCCCGCGGGCCCGTTGCGCCACCCTGGCGAGCAGGTGCGCGAGCCCGGCCGGACCGAGCGCGTCGTAGAAGCCGGCGACGAAGTCGGGGTCGCCGGCTCGCGCGCGCAGCCCGCCCAGCGCCTCGCGCAGTCTGGCCGTGGGCGTGCCGAGGCCCCCCGGCTCGTGGCCGCCCGGTGATCCCACCCGCCGCCCAGCTCGGGCACCGGTGGCGCCGGGCGGGCGCCCGGCCGACCCGATGGGATGGCCGGCCAGGCCCTCGACTCCCGACACGGCGCCGGGCAGCAGCGACCGGCCCGCAGCCTCACCCGCGGCGTGCGCTGCCGGTCCTCCGCCCGCGTCAGGAACGGCCTCGGTGTCGGGACTGGCCCGGGTGTCGAGGACGGCCCGGGTGCCGAGGACGGGCCGGGTGTCGAGGAGCGCCGCCGAACGGTGCACAGCCGGCGCGATGACGGCCGCCGCCGGCAGGAGTGATCGCCTCGCGTCGTCGGCACCCTCCGCCAGCGCGACCCGGCGGCGCAGCATCGCGGCGTCGGCATCGAGCTCGTCGCCGAGCCGGGCGAGCCGGGCCGCCCAGCCACCCGGCCCGCCGACCTGCGCCAGGGCGTGAGCAAGGGCCAGGGCGCCGGAGTGCAGGGCC
>NZ_CM001489.1:3247738-3345772 GCF_000262465.1 Frankia sp. QA3 | reverse complement strand
GCGGCCGGCCGGGCTCGACCAGGCCTGCTCGCAGAGCAGCACGCAGCGGTCGAGCAGGGCGGTCGCCTCGGCGGCGAGACGCCGCATCCGACCGGCCCACAGCTGCGCCGCCCGGCCGTCCCAGGCGCCGGGGCCGGCGGCCGCGACCCGGTCCAGGGCGGCCGTCACCTCGTGCCGGGTGCGCACCACCGCGGCGAGCGCACCGGCCGCCGTCGTCCGGGCTCCATCGGGGATCGTCATCCGCACACCACCGCCGTCGGGTTCAGGCTCGGTCGGGTTCAGGTTCGGTGCGGCGACGCTAACAACGCGCCGGCCGGTCGCGCTGGTCGTCATCGGATCCTGTGGATGACGGCTGTGGGAATCGCCGCCCTGTGGATGAACGCCGGCCACCGCCGACCTGTCCCGCGCCGGGCGCGAACGGGCCCGGCGGGACGGCCTCAGCGCTGGTAGCGCAGGAAGAGGTTGCCGTCCTCGGTGAGCACCTGGACCAGCCGCATCGTGACCGGCTCGGGCCACGGCGGGCCCTCCACGATGCCCATCCGCCCGGGCCCGGCCAGCATCGGCGCCACGGTCAGGCACAGCTCGTCAAGCAGGCCGGCGCCGGCCAGCTGGGCGTGCAGCAGCGGCCCGCCCTCCGTGAGCACCCGGGTCATCCCCCGTTCGGCCAGGGCCGCGAGCGCTGACGCCGGGTCGACGGTCGAGTCACCGCAGAGGACGACCTCGGCGACCGCCGCGAGCGCCTGCCTCCTCGCCGGTGGGGCGCCGTCGCAGGTGAGCACGACGGGGCGTACCTCGGCGTCGAACAGCCGGGCGCCGGGGTCGAGGCCCGCGGTCGCGGTGACCACGGCGATCGGGGGGACTGCGGCGAGCCCCGCGGCCTGCCGCCGGTCCCGCCGTTCGGGCGGGACGATCACCGGCCCGTAGTTCTCGTGGCGGACGGTGCCGGCGCCGACGAGCACCACGTCGCTGAGCCAGCGCAGCAGCTGGAAGACCTGCCTGTCCGCCTTGCCGCCCAGCGGCCCGGACCGCCCGCCCACCTCCGCCGCCCCGTCGACCGAGCTGACGAAGTTCGCCCGGACGTAACTGGTCCGCCCGGCGGCGGGCGGGTAGGCGTAGGCCTCGTCGAGGTCGACCTCGGCCGCCTTCGCGGCGACCTCGTCGCCGGCGCTCGGATCGTCCGCCGCGGCGCTGGCGCCGGCTGCGACCGGCCCCGTCGACGCCATGACCTGCGCGGGCGTGCCTCGCCTGTCGGAGGGGCCGGGAACTGGGAGGATGCGTCGCACCGAGCCGACTGTAGCCGGTCGGCGGGGCCGGCCATCCGGTTCGTCCCGTCCCGCGACCGGTGGCCGTCCGGCCTGTTCGCCCTGCCCCGACCGGCCCGCGCACTGTGAGTTCGGTCCCGGCGCCGCGCGGCGGGCGGTCCATCCCGGCCTGCTTCGTAGGCTGGCGGGGTGGTGCAGCGCCTCGTCGACCGCCGGCCGCAGCTGCGGCCCGACGATCTGGTCGCCGCGCTCGTCCCGCCGCCGCGCTTCGATGCCGTCCGCTTTGCCGGCTATCTGCCCGACCCGGCGGAGCCGAGCCAGAGCGCCGCGGTCACCGCCCTGTCCGCGTTCGCCGACCGGGTGAGCGCCACCCCCGGCGGGGCTGGCCGTTCCGGTGGCGGCGGCCGGGGCGGCTGGTCGGGGCTGTTCGGCCGCGGCGCCCGCGGGTCCCGATCGGGTGGTGCGAGCCGCGGGGCGGGGATGGCCCGGCCGGGGGTGTACCTCGACGGCGGGTTCGGCGTCGGCAAGACGCACCTGCTCGCCTCGCTGTGGCACGCGGTTGCGGGGCCGAAGGCGTACGGCACGTTCGTCGAGCTCACCTCCCTGGTCGGGGCGCTCGGCTTCGCGGCGACCGTGCGGGCCCTCAGCGGGATGCGGCTGCTCGCCATCGACGAGTTCGAGCTCGACGATCCAGGCGACACGGTACTCATGTCGACCCTGCTGACCCGCCTCGCCGACGCCGGCGTGGCGTTGGCCGCGACGAGCAACACCCAGCCGGAGGACCTCGGCGTCGGCCGGTTCGCCGCCGCCGACTTCCTGCGCGAGATCCAGGGCCTGGCCGCCCGCTTCGACGTCCTGCGCATCGACGGCACCGACTACCGCCACCGGGGCCTGCCGGCCCCGCCCTCGCCGTGCCTGGACGCCGAGGTCGCGGCGCTCGCCGCTGCCCACGAGGGAGCCAGCGAGGACGGGTTCGCGGCGCTGTGCGCGCATCTGGCCGGGTTGCACCCGTCCCGCTACGGGGCGCTCGTCGACGGGGTGAGCCTGGTCGCGTGGCACGGCGTGGCGCCGGTCGCCGACCAGGCCGTGGCGCTGCGGGTCGTGATGCTCGCCGACCGGCTCTACGACCGGTCGATCCCGGTCGTCGCCTCGGGGGTCCCGCTGGGGGAGCTGTTCGGCGCCGAGCTGCTTGCCGGGCCGCATCGCAAGAAGTACCAGCGGGCGGTGTCACGTCTCGCCGCGCTCGCCCGCGACGGCGCCCGCCTCACCGCCGCGGCCTGACTCCCGCGGCCAGGCGCCCCGTCCGGACGTGGCCGTCCGGACATGGGGGACCGGACCGCCACGACCATCGACGGGTCCTGGGACGATGGACGCATGGGAACCTACGTCGTGCTGCTCGTCATGGTGTTGCTGGTGGGGCTGGCAGTGCTCGGCGGGCTGTATTTCCTGCTGTCCCGGGATCGCATCCGCCGCTGACCGTTGATGCCGGGGGTGGCGCCGCTCAGCCGGCGGGCGACAGCAGGCGGGTGATGACGACGGACTCGCCGTCGAGCTCGACCCGGCCGGGCATGTAGGTGAAGCCGGGCGCCGAGGCCGCCGGCGCGTCGAACGGGACGCCGTCGAGCGGCACCGCCTGCCGCTGCGACGCCAGGTTGACGACGATCGCCACGTCCCCGCGCCGGACCACCAGCCAGCGGGCCTCCTCGTCGAAGGTGCACTCCACCGACGACCACGCGGGGTCCGTCAGCGCCGGCAGCTTGCGGCGCAGCCCGATGAGCCGGCGGTGCCAGTCCAGCAGGCTGCCGTGGCCCGGGCGGGTCGGCTCGGACCAGTCCAGCTTCGACCGTTCGAACGTCGCCGGGTCCTGCGGGTCGGGGACGTCGTCGGGCCCCCAGCCGTGCTCGGCGAACTCGGCGCGCCGCCCCTCCCGCACCGCGTCACCGAGACCGGGCGCGGTGTGGTCGGTGAAGTACTGCCAGGGGGTGTGCGCCCCCCATTCCTCGCCCATGAACAGCATCGGGGTCAGCGCCGAGGTGAGCAGCAGGGCCGCGCCGATGCGCAGCAGCCCGTCGCCGAGCTGGGCCGACGACCGGTCGCCCACCGCCCGGTTGCCGATCTGGTCGTGGTTCTGCAGGAACGTGACGAACCGGTAGGCCGGCGTCGTCGGCGGCATCGGCCGGCCGTGGGAACGGCCGCGGAACGTCGAGTAGGCGCCCTCGTGCACGAAACCCTTCGTCAGCGCGTGGGCGAGCGTCGAGATCGACCCGAAGTCGACGTAGTAGCCCTGCCGTTCGCCGGACAGCGTCGCCCACAGCGCGTGGTGGGCGTCGTCGCACCACTGGCCGTCCAGGCCGTACCCGCCGGCCTCGGGCGCCACGACCAGTTTGGGATCGTTGAGGTCGGACTCGGCGACGACGAACAGCGGCCGGCGCATCTGCGCGCCGAGCCGGTGCACCGACTCGGCGATCTCCTCCAGCAGGTGCATCGCCCGGCTGTCCTGGAAGGCGTGCACGGCGTCCAGGCGCAGCCCGTCGCAGTGGAAGTCACGCAGCCAGGACAGCGCGCTGTCGAGGATGAACGCGCGGACCTCGTCCGAGCCGGGGGCGTCGAGGTTGACCGCCGGCCCCCACGGAGTGATGTACCGGTCGGTGAAGTAGGGCCCGAACTGCTCCAGATAGTTCCCGTCCGGGCCGAGATGGTTGTAGACGACGTCCATGATCACGCCGATGCCGCGGGCGTGTGCCGCGTCGACGAACCGCTTCAGCCCCTCCGGCCCGCCGTAGGGCTCGTGGACGGCGAACAGGCCCACCCCGTCGTAGCCCCAGCCATGGTGCCCCGGGAAGGCGTTGACGGGCAGCAGCTCGACGGCGTCGATGCCGAGCTCGGCGAGATGGTCGAGCTTGCCGATCGCGGCGTCGAAGGTGCCCTCCGGGGTGAACGTCCCGACGTGCAGCTCGTAGAGCACGCTGCCGGCCAGCGCGATGCCCCGCCAGTTTGCATCCGACCAGCGGAACGTCGCATGGTCGACCAACCGGGACCGGCCGTGCACCCCCGCCGGCTGCCAGGCCGAGCGGGGATCGGGCAGCTCCTGGGTGCCCCCGTCGAGCAGGAACGCGTAGTCCGTGCCGTGCTTCGCGGAGGGGACGTTCACCCACCACCAGCCCCGCCGCCCGGCGGACATCTCATGGGTGGCGTCGCCGGCGGAGTCCGCCACGACCAGGCTGACCGTCTTCGCCTCGGGGGCCCACAGCCGGAAGGTGCTCATAGCTCCTGTCTACCTTCCGTCGCCGCGTGACATGCCGTGTCCGTGACAACGGCCCCCACCGAAGGTGCCCGCAGGACCCGGTTTCACCGGGCGGGACGGCCCCCTGTGACCGGTCTCATGGCGGCGGACGCGCCAGGTGGGATCCGTGATCCGCATTGCAGCCCGCCCATCGGAAAGCGCCCAGCGCCGACGCCCGGCGACGGCGTGGCTCGGTTCGGGGGAGGGGCCCCTTCGCGCCGCCCATGGCGGGATGCCGCCGCTGTCGGCACGTGGGTCCGGGTCCGTCAGGAACTGTCGGAGGTCTCGTGCATGATGCGGCCTGGTACCGATATTCACGGAGAGTCTCTGATTGCAGACGAGAAGCGGTCAAGGTGAGGGAGTGAGGGTGGGATGCGGCTGAGGGTTGCGGTCCGTTCGACCGCACGTGAGATCCCGTGGCGCAGCGTGCAGATCCCGGGGCGGGGGCTGTGTTACTCGATGCTCGGGCAGATCGATCCGGCGCTGGCCCGGGTCCTGCACGACGAGGGGTGGGGCGCGCACCGGATGGTGCCGTTCGGCTACGGGCCCCCGACCTTCCCGCACGCCCAGCGGGTGCGCGGGCGTTACACGATCGGCGGTCCGGGCTATCTCGACCTCGGCAGCCCGCTGTTCGCGCTGGTGGAGGCGTGGGCGAAGGTGCTCGTCGGCATCCCTTTGATCGACTGGGGTGGGGTGGCGCTGCGGGTCGACGCGGTCGAGCTGATCGAGTCGCCGTCGTTCGAGTCCGGCCGGGCCGTCCTGCGCACGGTCACCCCGGTCGTGGTGAAGGGCTCCGGGCGTGGGCCGGACGGGGTTCGAACGACCCGGCAGGCGTTCCTGCTGCCGGGCGAGCCGGAGTTCGCCGGCTACTTCGCCACCGGCCTGCGGCGCAAGGCCGAGACCATCGGGGTGGACCCGGACGTGACCGTGGAGGACATCACCTGGGTGGGTGCCCGCCGCAGCATCGACGCGGGCAAGGGCAGGAAGATCGGTGCGCCGCTGGAGGCGCGGCTGCGCGGCGCGCCGGAGACGCTGCGCGCGTTGTGGTCCTGGGGCCTCGGCCAGTCCACCTCGGCCGGCTTCGGCTGGGTCGCGGCATGACAGAGATCACCGAGTTGGGCCATGTGGATGATCTGGTGGTCGAGCAGCGGCGCGTTCGCATTGGCCTTGCTCGCGGCCCTGGCCCTCGACCGGACGGGTGCCGTCCACCAACCCGAGGACCTGCCGGCGGTTGATTTCGACGCCGCGGTCGACCGAATGATCGAGGACGCGGCCGCCGCCGCGGAGGCCAGCCGCCGCCGCGCGGACAGCTTCTGGTTGAAGGCCAGCGGCTCGTTCTTCCCGCACTCGAAGATGAACCACCACCCGACGCTGCCGAAGCGCACCCGGGCGGAGAACACGGCCCGGGTCCGGGAGTGGCGCACCATGCCGAATCCCGCCACCTGGCCGAAGGCGCCGTGTGCGCTGTGCGGACGGGCGGTCGTCGCCTTCTACGGGAAGGTGGACGTCCCCCCGATCGACGCCGCGGGCTACTGAAACACAACTCCTCGAGGGTATGAGGGGCTCGCGCTGTGCTGGCCCTGCGTCTGCTGCTTCCACGCGCTGCCGTACGGAAGCCGGCTCACCGGCGGGCCCAGCACCGGCGGGCCCAGCACCGGCGGGCCCAGCACCGGCGTACACAGCTGGGACGAGAGCTTCCTGCGCACCACGACGCGAAAGCAGGTCGGAAGATCTGCGGCGGATATCCGCGGCTTCGGTGCGGCTGACTGGCCGTTACGAGCACGACCGGACTGCGCTGCTGGCGATCCGTCGCTACGACCGTCCGCTGCGCGCCGGCGTCGAGCTGCTGGTTTTCAGTAACGACAACCGGGGGCGAGCCTCGGGGTCTACGGGGTCGACGAGGCGCTCGCCGAGTGGATCCGGTCGAGCCTGCGGGACCCGCAACTGCGGCGTGGTTGGCGCACGCTCCTCGCCGCCTACGCGGTTCCGCCGGTTTGGGGCAACCGTCGCCTTGCCCGGGATGCCTTTCACCGGCCGTGGCGAATCTTCATCACCGCGGCGACCCGGCTCACCGATGGCCCTGGCCCACGCGCGGTGCGTCGCTTCGACGCGGATCTGGCCGCGCTTACCTACTCCTTCCTGCGCGAGGTGATGGATGTGAACCAGACCGGCATCGACCAGGTCGAGGCGCTGGCCGCCGAGATCGCACGCGAGATCGTGGCCGACGAGAGCGCTGGGCCGCTGATGAGCTTCCGGGGCGCGTGCCGCAGCGTCGTGGCCCTGCAGAAATGGCTGGAGAACAAGGCCGTACGCCGGGCGCTGCGTCCGGCTGCGGAGGGGAGCTCCGCCCCGCTGCTCACCACGGCGTAGTTCCGGCTCCTGTTCGACCCCGACGGGCAGGGCTGGATCTACCGGCGGCTGCTGCTCATCGCCGTCCTGAACGCGGTTCGTGATCGGAGTGGATATCTCGATTGTCCTCATGACCCCTCCGAGGGATTGCAACCCTGCGAATGTGCGGGGTCCCGACTCGCTGCTCGGATCCTCCTAACTCCCCGAGGATTGCATCATCTTTCGGAGAGCCAGGGCGAGCGCGCACCAGGTGGTCCTCGGGACGCCTCCGAGGATTGCAACTCCACCGACGAGCCCGCTGCCACGCGAAACGGGAATGTTGCCCCCATCCCGAAGGATCGCGGCACTGTGGCTGGGCCCTGTACCTGCGGACTCGGCGGAGGCAGACAACCGCTCCGGCACATTGCCGGGATTGGGGCACGAGCGCAGCGTCGGCGGCGCAGCGGGCGGCCGGCGGAGTTGCGGGCCGGCCGTGCGGCCGCGACGGGCGTCCTGCGGGGCGGTTCGGTGGTGGCGCCAGGTCAGGAGCGGACGAGGAGGCTGACGGGGAAGTCGCGCAGCAGGCGCAGAACGTAGGCGGTGCCGCCGTCGTGCTTGCGGCCGGTCAGCACGTCGGTCCAGCGGCCCTCGGGCAGGGGGATGGTGGTGTCGCGCCAGCCGCCGCCGCGGCGCAGGCCGAGGACCAGGCGGGGCACCACGGTGACCACCGACTCGGAGCGGGCGAAGGCGACCACGTTCTCCGCGGCCGAACCGGACGCCCACAGCGGCCGGTAGGTGGCCCGGTCGCCGAACCACTCGGGGTGTTCGCGGCGGGTCCGCAGCGTCCGGGTGACGACGAGCAGCTTCGCCGCGCCGGAGTCGTCGAGCAGCGGCGGGCGGCGCGGCGCGCCGGTCTCCGCGCCCGGCTCGGCGCCGAGTTCGGCGAGCAGCTTCGTCCGGTCGCCGTAGTTGACCGGGCGGCGGTTGTCCGGGTCGACCAGGGACAGGTCCCACAGCTCCTGGCCCTGGTACACGTCCGGAACGCCGGGCACGGTGAGCTGGAGCAGCTTCTGGGCCAGCGAGTTCTGCCGGCCGAGCTCGACGAGGGTGCCGACGTAGCCGGTGAGCACGGCGAGGAACTCGTCATCCTCCAGCACCGACTCGATGTAGTTCGTCAGCGCCGCCTCGTAGGAGGGGTCCTGGTCGGTCCAGCTCGTGTAGACCTTCGCCTCGCGAACGGCCTTGAGCATGTACTGGGTCGCCCGCTCGGTGGACAGCGGCCAGGCGCCGACGAGGGTCTGCAGCAGGAAGTACACCGTGGACCGGTCCGGCCAGCCCTGCTCGGTGTCGCGGTGGCGTTCGCCGAGGCGGACCAGGCGGCCGGCCACCTCCGCCCAGCCGCGCGGGTCCTCCGACAGGACGGCGAGGCGGGCGCGGACGTCCTCGGAGCGCTTCGTGTCGTGCGTGGACAGGGTGGTCATCGTCAGCGGCCAGTTCCGCTGCACCGACAGGTTCGCCTCGTGGAACTCGGTGACGGCGCTGCGCGGATGCCCGGTGGTGAACGCCGGAAAGCGTGCCGGGTCCCCGCCGACCTCGTTGAGCGCGATGAGCCGGGAGTACCGGTAGAACGCCGTGTCCTCGATGCCCTTGGCCATCACCGGGCCGCACGTCTGCTGGAAGCGCATGACGAACTCGGGCGGACCGCCCAGGGCCAGGTCCTCGATCAGGTCGACCTCGGTGGAGCGGCCGGGCAGGTAGGAACGGGCCTGCTCGCAGGCCCGCACCACGTGGCCGCGTGCCTCCAGGCTCGGGGTGCCGTCCGGGCGGATGTAGGCCCGGTAGACGTCGAAGGCGGCCAGCACCTCGCACAGCGCCTCGCGCAGCCCGGTGCGGGTGAGGTCCGCGCGGGCCTCCCGGGCCTCCCCGAGGGCGAGCGCGGTCAGCCGGTCGACCTCGGGCTGCAGGACGCCGGCGAGCACGTCGAGCTTGGCGGCCCGCGCCTCGGCCTCGTAGTCGGGATCGGCGCGGGTGATCTCCTGGTAGAGCACCGCGAGCGGATGCCCGGCGACGGGATCGAGGAACAGCCGGGTCAGCCGGGCGATCCCCTCGTAGCCCGTGGTGCCGTCGCAGGCCCAGGTGTCGGGCAGGGCCTCGTCGTTCTCCAGGATCTTCTCGACGACGGTCCACACCCCGCCGGAGGCGTCGGCCAGCCGCCGCAGGTAGCCCTCCGGGTCGGCCAGGCCGTCCGGGTGGTCGATGCGCAGCCCTTCGAACGTGCCCGCCCGGACCTGCTCGATGAGCAGCCGGTGGGTGGCGGCGAAGACGTCGGCTTCCTCCTGGCGCAGCCCGGCGAGGGTCGTGATGTCGAAGAAACGGCGGTAGTTCAGCTCGCTCGCGGCGACCCGCCACCAGCACAGCCGGTAGTACTGGGCGTCCAGGGTCGCGGCGACGTCGTCGGGGTCGGCGGTGCCGGGCGCGGTCGGCAGCACATGGTCGTAGTAGACGACGACCCACGCGCCCTCGGTGTCCTGCTCGACGGAGATCTCCCCGGCGGCCAGGCAGTCCGCGAGGCCGGCACCGAGGATCGGCACCAGCACCCGGCCAGGGTTGTCGGGAGCGGCCCAGTCGATGTCGAACCAGGTGGCGTAGGGGGATTCGGGCCCCTCACGCAGCACCGACCACCAGGCCGAGTTCGCCGCCTCCGGGGTGACGGACATGTGGTTCGGGACGATGTCGACGACGATCCCGAGCCCGGCCTTGCGGCAGGCGGCGGTCAGCCGGCGCAGGCCGCCCGTCCCGCCGAGCTCGGGGTTGATCTGGCCGTGCTCGACGACGTCGTAGCCGTGCGTAGAGCCGGGGGCGGCCTCCAACACCGGCGAAAGGTACAGATGCGACACCCCGAGCGCGGCCAGGTAGGGGACGATCACCGCCGCGTCGGTGAGGGAGAAGTCCAGGTTGAGCTGGAGCCGGTAGGTCGAGGTCGGCACCACCCGCTCGCCTCGGGGCCCACCTGGCGGCGAGGTCGGCTCAGTCGACACGGCGCAGCACGACCGTCGAACGGGCGTCGATCTCGATCGGGTCGCCGGCCTTGACCACCTTGCCCACGTCGGTGGGATCCAGGGCGGAGTGGGCCAGCGGGATGGCCTCCAGGGTGGCGTCGATCTCGGCGGTGGACTTGCGGGTGTCGACGACCGTCTCCCAGGACGCGCCGAAGCTCGGCGCCGGCACCCGGAAGGCGACCGGCTCGTAGTGGGCGTTGAAGAACAACAGGAACGAGTCGTCGACGATCGACTGGCCGAGCGCGTCCGGGTCCGGGATGCCCTCCCCGTTGAGATAGACGCCCAGGGATCGGGCCGTGCCGGACTCCCAGTCGGTGTCGGTCATCTCGGTGCCGTCCGGCCGCAGCCAGACGATGTCCTTGACGGCCGGGTCGTCGTTGGCGGCGGCGCCGGCCGCGGCGCCCTGCCCGCGCAGGGAGACCCCCTGGAAGAACCGGCGGCGGCGGAAGATCGGGTGGTCCCTGCGGAGCCTGGACAGCAGGCCGACGAACTCGACCAGGTCCGCGTTGCGCTCGGCGTCCGCCCAGTCCAGCCAGGAGATCGGGTTGTCCTGGCAGTAGGCGTTGTTGTTGCCGTGTTGGGTGCGCCCCATCTCGTCTCCGGCGACAAGCATCGGCACCCCCTGGGACAGCAGTAGCGTCGTGAGCAGGTTACGGGTTTGCGCGGTCCGCAGGGACAATACGTCGGGGTCGTCGGTCGGCCCCTCGACTCCGCAGTTCCATGACCGGTTGTCGTCGGATCCGTCCCGGTTGTCCTCGCCGTTGGCCTCGTTGTGCTTCTCGTTGTACGAGACGAGGTCGCGCAGCGTGAAACCGTCGTGGGCGGTGATGAAGTTGATCGACGCCCAGGGGCGCCGGCCGCTGTTCTCGTACAGGTCGCTCGACCCGGTGAGCCGGGAGGCGAACTCGGCGATGCCATGGTCCTGGCCGCGCCAGAAGTCACGGACGGTGTCGCGGTACTTGCCGTTCCACTCCGTCCACAGCGGGGGGAAGTTCCCGACCTGGTAGCCGCCCTCGCCGAGGTCCCACGGCTCGGCGATCAGCTTGACCTGGGAGACGACGGGGTCCTGCTGGACCAGGTCGAAGAACGACGACAGCCGGTCGACGTCGTAGAACTCCCGCGCCAGGGTCGCGGCCAGGTCGAAGCGGAAGCCGTCGACGTGCATGTCGGTCACCCAGTACCGCAGCGAGTCCATGATCAGCTGGAGGACGTGGGGGTGGCGCACCCGCAGGCTGTTGCCGGTGCCCGTGTAGTCCATGTAGTAGCGGGGGTCGTCGTCCACGAGCCGGTAGTAGGCGGCGTTGTCGATGCCGCGGAAGCACAGCATCGGTCCCATGTGGTTGCCCTCGGCGGTGTGGTTGTAGACGACGTCGAGGATCACCTCGATCCCGGCCTCGTGCAGGTTCTTGACCATGCCCTTGAACTCCTGCACCTGCCGGCCGTGCCCGCCGGAGGCGGAGTAGCCGTTGTGCGGGGCGAGGAAGGCGATCGAGTTGTAGCCCCAGTAGTTACGCAGGTTCTTGCTGACCAGGTGCTCGTCGTGGACGAACTGGTGCACGGGCAGCAGCTCGATCGCGGTGACGCCGAGCTTGCGGTAGTGGTCGATCATCAACGGGTGGGCGATGCCGGCGTAGGTGCCGCGGTACTCCTCGGGCAGCCCGGGGTGGTTCTTGGTGAGCCCGCGGACGTGCGCCTCGTAGATGACCGACTCGTTGTAGGGGGTTCGCGGGGGACGGTCGCCGTTCCAGTCGAAGAACGGGCTGATCACGACCGACTTCATCATGTGCGGACCGGAGTCGGCGTCGTTGACGCCGTCGGGGTCGCCGAAGGTGTACGGGAACACCGCCTGGTCCCAGGCGACCTCGCCGTCGACGGCCTTCGCGTACGGGTCCAGCAGCAGCTTGTGCGGGTTGCAGCGCGCGCCGCGGGCGGGGTCGTACGGGCCGTGGACCCGGTAGCCGTAGCGCTGCCCCGGCCCGACGGTGGGCAGGTAGGCATGCCAGACGAAGGCGTCGACCTCGCGCAGATCGACCTGATCCTCGTTGCCGGCATCGTCGAACAGGCAGAGCTGGACCCGGTCGGCGGTCTCCGAGAAGAGCGCGAAATTCGTCCCCGACCCGTCATATGTGGCGCCCAGGGGATAAGGGCTGCCCGGCCATACCTGCGACATACGAAGGAAGCCTACGGCCAGGACGGATCCTTCGATCCGGGGGCGCACGAAGTGTGAGGTCAGAGCCTCGGCGATCATTGAAGTTTTATTGATCGGTCGCTGACGGTCGGGCCTAGCATGGAGTCATGGCCGACTGGGCGATCTGGGTCGTCGTCGCCGGCGCCCTGCTCGCCGGCGAGCTGCTCACGCTGGACCTGACGCTGGTGATGTTCTCGCTGGCGGCGCTGGTCGGCGCGGCCGTCGCGCTGCTGGGCGCCGACGTGGCCTGGCAGATCGTCGGGTTCGTCGTGGCCGCCGGCGGCCTCGGCCTCGGGTTGCGCCCGGTGGCCCGCCGGCACCTGCAACGTACCCCGGAACTGCGCACCGGCACCGAGGCGCTCGTGGGGGAGCGGGCGCTGGTGGTGGAACGGGTGGACGGCGAGGGCGGCCGGGTGAAGATCAAGGGGGAGGTCTGGTCGGCCCGGTCGTACCCGACCGCGACCGTGCTGGAGGTGGGCAGCCAGGCACACGTCCTGCGCATCGACGGAGCGACCGCCATCGTGCACCGATTCGAGATCTGACCCCCGGGCCCGGCGTGCCCGGCGCCGGCGGGGTCACGGCAAGGCCCGCGGGTTCGACAGGGAGGGGTACGTCATGGCAGGTGTCATCGTCGCCGTGGTGGTCGCGGCGGTATTGTTGATCTTTCTGGTGCGGGCGGTGCGCATCGTCCCGCAGGCGCGGGCGATGGTCGTGGAACGCCTCGGCCGCTACCACCGCACCCTCACCCCGGGCCTCGCGATCGTGGTCCCCTTCGTCGACCGGGTGCGTGACCGCATCGACCTGCGCGAGCAGGTGGTCAGCTTCCCGCCGCAGCCGGTGATCACCGAGGACAACCTCGTCGTCGGGATCGACACGGTGATCTACTTCCAGGTCACCGATCCCCGGGCGGCCACCTACGAGATCGCCAACTTCATCCGCGCCATCGAGCAGCTCACCGTCACCACGCTGCGCAACGTCATCGGTGGGATGAACCTGGAGGCCACCCTCACCTCCCGAGACCAGATCAACGGGCAGTTGCGCGGCGTGCTCGACGAGGCCACCGGCAAGTGGGGCATCCGGGTCAACCGGGTGGAGCTGAAGGCCATCGACCCTCCACGTTCCATCCAGGACTCGATGGAGAAGCAGATGCGGGCCGAGCGGGACCGCCGTGCGGCGATCCTGACCGCCGAGGGCGTCAAGCAGAGCGAGATCCTGCGGGCCGAGGGGGAGAAGCAGGCGGCGATCCTGCGGGCCGAGGGCGAGCGCGAGGCGCAGATCCTCACCGCCGAGGGCGAGGCGAAGGCCATCGGCACCGTCTTCCGGGCGATCCACGAGGGCGACGCCGACCAGAAGCTGCTGGCCTACCAGTACCTGCAGACGCTGCCGCAGATCGCCCAGGGCCAGGCGAGCAAGCTGTGGATCGTGCCGAGCGAGCTGACCGGCGTGCTCGGCGGACTCGGCGGTCTGCTCGGCACCAGCGAGCACGCCACCGCCCAGGCCGCCGCGCCCGCCCGCGGCGGGCCCAACGGGGCCGCGCCGCGCCGGCCCCATCCCTCGCCGGATGACCTGTCCGGATGAACCATCCCCCAGCCGGGGATCGTGGTTGTCACGGACCGGGGTTCCGCCCAATTAGTCATACTTCCGGAGGGGGGTAGGGCTAGTCCGCCGAGCCGGGCCATGGGACGATTTCGGCAAGCCATGCGGGGGCGGGTCGACAGGCGCAGGGGAAGGCGTTCCTCGTCGACGGAGGTCCCGCGTGGTCGCAATGTCCTCGACAGCTCGTGAGCTGTCATCCGGCTCGTCGTCCTTCGCCGTGCCGGGCAAGCTGGCGGCGCTCGCCTGTCCGCCGGCGCTATGCCCGCACCTGGAGTTCGGCGTGTCCGGAGTGTTGTCGTCGCCGGTCTCGCTGACCTGGACGGCGCAGCCCGGCATGCCCGGATTCCTCTTCGCCGGGCTGGAGTGGCGCGCCTCCCCGGGCACGGCGGGCCGGGTCGCCGGTGCCCTGCGCCGGCTCGGCCACGTCACCTTCGAGACGGTCGAGGGACCCTCGCCCGGGTGTGATGCCGAGCGCTATTCCTACACCCCCGATCTCGGCCTGCACCGGGCCGCGATCGCCGCCAACGGCGACGTGGTGGTCGGCGAGGCCGCCCTGCGGGCGCTGCTGGAACGGGGCGAGGCTCGCGAGACCCTCGCGCGTGGCCTGCACCGCCTGCTCGGGACGGCCTGGGACGACGTCCTCGAGCCGCTGCGCCGGGGTGCCCACGGGGCCCCGGTGACCTGGCTGCGGCGCACCGGCTGAGTCCCGCGCCGTCCGGCCCGCGGCTGCGCCGGGCTGCGGGGGTCGGGCAGGCGTCGCGGAGGGTCGGGGTCCTGCGACGCATCGACGCGGAGATGGTTGCGAGGGTGTGGCGAAGCCCACACCCGGGTAGCGCGGGTCTGACGGGCACATACCCCGGCGGTCGTGCGTTGTGGCTTGCGCACGACCACGCACAACCTTTCTGGGAGTTATTCAGTGGCCACCGATTACGACACACCTCGTACGGCTGACATAGAGGACGCCTCCGAGCAGAGCCTCGAGGCCCTCAAGGCGCGGCGGGCGGACGCGGCGGCTGATCTCGGTGACGACGTTGACCCGTTCGAGACCGAGCTCGGCCTGCCGGGTGCTGACCTGGCCGGAGAAGAACTGAACGTCCGGGTGCTTCCGCGGCAGGCTGACGAGTTCACCTGCACGCAGTGCTACCTCGTCCACCACCGTAGCCAGCTCGTGGACGAGCGCCGGATGATCTGCCGAGACTGCGCGGCCTGAGGAGCCGCGCGGGATTGCTCCACCGCATGGCCTCTGGCGTGGGCTCACGACACGCCACGGCCGTGGCGGCGGTGCCTCAGCCGACCAGCACACCCGCGTCCCGCATCGCCTCCACGGCGCGGTCCTCATCGCCCGGATGCAGGTTGACGAATCGGGTCTGGGCCAGCGGCAGCAGCACCGTCAGGCCCAACAGCCGCGCGTCCAGCGCGCTCTCCCGGACGCAGTGGTCGCCGGCCAGGCCGACGACGACGAGCGTCGACACCCCCAGCCGAGCGAGCCGCTCCCCGAGCACCGTCGCCGAACGATGCCCCGAAGCCGGGTCGCGAACGGAGAAGGCGGAGTAGCCGTCGGCCCCGTCCACCCCCTTGCGGATCACCTCGCCGGTCACGACCAGGTCGGGATGGAATCCGGCGCCCGCGGTCCCCGCCACGCAGTGCGGCGGCCAGACACCACCGTCGGTGACGAAGTGCGGGGTGCGCGCGGGATGCCAGTCCTGGCTGTAGAACACCGGGGACCCGGCGGCCACCGCGGCCGCGACCTCGGCGTTGACCCCCTCGATGATCTCCTCGCCACCGGCCACGTAGAGGCTGCCCGCCGGGTCGGCGAAGTCGTTCTGAACGTCCACGACCAGCAGGGCGATTCCCGGTCCGTAGCGTGCGGTCACCGCCGCGCCTCCCGTTGCTCCATGCAACCGTGTACGGGTATGCCCTCACTGTCGCATCCCGACACGCCCGCGTCGATATCCCTGATCATGGCGATCTGGCGGCCTAGGTTCGGAGGATGCGCAGCCGCGACTATGGCCGGGACGTCCTGGCGCCCGCCGCCCGCACCCGCCCGGCTCCACCACCGGAGGTCGAGCTCGAACCCGACCTGGTGGTCGAGGATGTTGCGACCGGCTTCTGCGGCGCCGTGGTCGGCACCGAGCACGGCGGGGTGACACTGGAGGACCGGCACGGCACCCGACGGGTGTTCCCGCTCGAACCCGGCGCCTTCCTGCTGGAGGGGCGCCGGGTCACGCTCGTGCGGCCCCGCCGCGCGGCGCCCGGCACCCCTGTGCGCACCGCGTCCGGTTCACTCGCCGTCGCCGGTCACCGGGCCCGCGTCGCCCGCGCCAGCCGCATCTACGTGGAGGGTGTGCACGACGCCGCCCTCGTCGAGCGGGTGTGGGGTGACGACCTGCGCATCGAGGGCGTGGTGGTGGAGAGCCTCGACGGCGTCGACGAGCTGCCCGCCGTCGTCGAGGCGTTCCGGCCGGGGCCGGGCCGGCGGTTGGGCGTCCTCGTCGACCATCTCGTCCCCGGGTCGAAGGAGAGCCGCATCGCGGCCGCCGTCGTCGGCGAGCACGTGCTGGTCACCGGGCACCCTTACATCGACATCTGGCAGGCGGTGAAGCCGGTGTCGATCGGCATCCCGGCCTGGCCGACGGTGCCCCGCGGCCAGCCGTGGAAGGAGGGGGTGTGCCGGGCGCTGGGCGTCGCTGAGCCCGGTGACCTGTGGCGCCGGGTGCTCGCCTCGGTCGACAGCTACACCGACCTGGAGGTGGGCCTGCTCGGCGCGGTGGAGCGGTTGATCGACTTCGTCACGGCCTGAAGGCGGTCCCGTGCCGCCCCGTTCGGGCGGGTTTCGCGCGTTCGCATACGGTGAGTGCGGACGGGGCAGCTCGACTTCGCCGCAGGCGGGAGACACGATGCCGGTGTGGATCAGGCCGTCGATGCTCGTCCAGATCGTCGGCGTGGTCGCCGTCGCCCTGGTGGCGGGGTTCGGCCTACGGTTCGCGCTGACCGGCTCGGACCAGCACGGCGCCCCCGTCCCCGCGGCCGCCGTCTCGCCCACCGCCGGCTTCTCCGCGACGGCCCTCGCCGGGCGCACCATCGTGCTCGACCCGGGGCACAACGGCGGGAACAGTCGGGCGGGCGCGATCATCAACCGGCCGGTGCCCGCCGGCGGCTTCGACAAGGAGTGCGACACCGTCGGCGCGGAGACCGACGGCGGCTACCCGGAGCACGCCTTCACGTTCGATCTCACCCAGCGGGCGGCCGCGATCCTGCGCTCCCGCGGGGCCAGGGTCGTGCTGACCCGGCCGGACGACGCCGGGGTGGGCCCGTGCGTCGACGAGCGGGCGAGGATCGGCAACAGCGCCGGCGCGGCGGCGGTCGTCTCCATCCACGCGGACGGCGGGCCCGCCGAGGGCCGCGGCTTCCACGTGATCGCGCCCGCGCTGAGCCCCGACCGGGCCAACGCGGCGATCCTCGCCCCGTCGAGCCGGCTCGCCGCAACCCTGCGGTCGGCGTTCGGCCGTGCCACCGGCCAGCCGCTGGCCGACTATCTGGGAAAGGAAGGGATGACGATCCGGTCCGACCTCGGTGGGCTGAACCTCTCCCGCGTCCCGAAGGTGTTCCTCGAATGCGGGAACATGCGTAACCGCGCCGACGCCGCGGAAATCACTGATCCGGCCTGGCGGGCCCGGGCGGCGAGTGGCCTCGCCGACGGTGTGACGGCGTTTCTTCTGGTCGAGGGTTCGCCGTCGTCGCCACCCCGCTGACCTGGCGACCACGGGGCGCGTCGCGGCCGAGACGGCCTGTGCCACAGGGGACCCGGGCAGGCGGGTCGTGGTTGCCGAGCCGGCGGTGAACCGGCGCCCGAACATGAAGACGGCCACTCCGAGGAGTGGCCGGTCAACCAGATGAAGTGCCGTTCTGCGGGGTGGGCGATACTGGGATTGAACCAGTGACCTCTACCGTGTCAAGGTAGCGCTCTCCCACTGAGCTAATCGCCCGCTATGGATCAGAGGCGGAGGCGGGAATCGAACCCGCGTACAGGGCTTTGCAGGCCCTTGCCTAAACCACTCGGCCACTCCGCCGTGGGAGGCCGCTGGTACAGACCTCAAGCCCCTCTGTTCCCGAGCGGACGACGGGATTCGAACCCGCGACCCTCACCTTGGCAAGGTGATGCTCTACCAACTGAGCCACGTCCGCGCTGCACCGGGCGTTCTTGGCGGTGCAGGTAGCACTCTAGCGGACGAACGGCCCCCGCGTCGAACGGCCCGCCAGACGTCGCGGGAATGTTGCGTTGGGTCAAGGAGTCCCACGTGAACATCGGGTTTCGCCCACGGCACGTCCACCGACCCGGTCGGCGCTCGGGCACGCCCCCACCCGCGGCCCGCCGGCCACCCGTCTGGCGGGGCGCGCAGCGGTTGCGGTGCGCCCCGCGGGCCTGGCTGAGTGCCTGCGGGCCCGGGGATCCGAGGCCGGCGGATCGTTCGGGAAGGCGGTAACGTGATCGGAATGAGCCGGACGAACGTGGGCGCTCCGGATCCGATCGTCCGCGGGTCCACGGCGGTCCCGCGGTCCCGGCCACCCTCGTACCTGCTCGCGGGCGACCGGCTCGCCACGGGCGTCCTGGAGATCAGCGATGATCCCGCGGTGCTGGATCGCGGCGGCTTCTGGGCCGTGGTCGTCGACTTCGAGGGCGCGCTGCGCTGCGTCCGGTTCGCCGACGTGCGCCCGGCGCCCGCCGCCGGTGCCGCGGCCCTGCGCCGCGGTCCGTGGCACGGTCCGGACCCGCGGTCCTGGACCACCAGCCTCGACCGCGCCGCCTACGTGGCGGGTGCGGTCACCATCCGGGAGCGCATCGCCGCCGGCGACGTCTACGAGGTCAACCTCTGCCGGCTGCTTTCGGCGCCGCTGCCCGCGGCCGGCCCCGGCAGCGAACCGGGCGAACCCGACCCCGCCGCGCTCGCCGCGGTCCTCGCGGCCGGCAACCCGGCCCCGTACGCGCTCGTACTGGACGTACCCGAGGCCGGCCTGCGGATCGCGGGCGCCTCGCCGGAGCTGTTCCTCGCCCGGGAGGGCGACGTCGTGCGTTCCGGCCCCATCAAGGGCACCGGCCGGACCGTGCACGACCTGCGCGACAAGGACGTCGCCGAGAACATCATGATCGTCGACCTGGTGCGCAACGATCTCGGGCGGGTGGCCCGGCCCGGCAGCGTCACCGTGCCGGCCCTGTGCGCCGTCGAACATCATCCCGGCCTGGTTCACCTCGTCTCGACGGTGCGCGCCCGGCTGCGGCCCGGGGTGGGCTGGCCGGAGCTGCTGGCCGCCGCCTGCCCGCCCGGCTCGGTCTCCGGCGCGCCCAAATCGAGCGCGTTGCGGATCATTCGCGAGCTGGAGCCGGGGCCGCGCGGTCCCTACTGCGGCGGCATCGGCTGGGTGGATGCCGACAGCGGCCGGGGATGGCTCTCGGTCGGCATCCGCACCTTCTGGTTCGGCGCGGACCGGCTGTGGTTCGGCACCGGCGCCGCCGTCACCTGGGGCAGCGACCCGCAGGGGGAGTGGCACGAGACCGAGCTCAAGGCCCACCGGCTGGTGGGCCTGGCGAGCGGCTGAGCCGAGGGGTCCCCTGCCGGCGCACAGACGACAACCCGCCTGGCCGGATCGAATCCGGCCAGGCGGGTGGGTGCTCGACGTGCGATGGGATGAGAACTGCCTCGGATGCAGGAGGCGATGGGGGAGGCGATCCCCTGTCGAACAGTGCCCGCACCGGCTTGCCGGGGTCGGGCAGCGATCCCGACCCCGGTAAGATCACCGCTCGGGACCGCCCCAGATCAGCAGAGCGAGTTCTGCATCAAGATCGATGATGTCGCTCTCGCCACCGAGGGGCACGGCGGAATACGTTCGCCGCAGGAACGCCAGCACCTCGGAGCGCGGCATCTCGAACAGCGCGTGCCCCGACGGGCTGGACAGGGACAGGCAGACGATCCGCCCACCGGACTGGGCGGCCGGCCACACCTGCACGTCGCCGTCCCCAGCCGGCCGACGCACGCCGTCGCTGAGTAGCTGGCGCGCGAAGGTCCACTCCACGACCTCGTCCGCCCCCGTACGGAAGCCGATGCTGATCGCGTAGGGGTCGGCCGGCTCGTACCGGACCGTCGCGGCGACTGGCACAGGAGCGCCGCCGGGAACGACGAGACGAAGGGCGAGTTCGGCGGTGATCGAATCGTGACGAATAGTCATCGGGCGGCCTCTCATGGTGCGTGGTGCGGGCGAGCACCCGTGTAACGGGATAGTTCCCTCTCCGAGTCCCGTTGGAAACAAGATTATGCCAAGACAACATCCGTTACGGCAGTTCGGGCGAGTTGCCCGGCCCGGAAGGGTGAACCTTTCCCGGGTAGATCGTAGATCGGTCGGCCGCCGGGATGTACCCCCACCGCAGGCGGGCGGATGATTACCATCCGTAGCGTCCGAACGTTCCCCCGAGCATCAGGCCAACCTGCCAAGGCCGTTCCACCTTGAGCCTTCCCCGTCCGGGTGGTTCTCAACCTCGGCCAGTCGCGGCGAACGTGACCCAGTCCGCTCACCGGACGGGACGGCGGACATCGGCGTATCCGTCCGGCGGGACCCCCTGCACCGGCCCGGATCGCAGCCGTGTAAGGTGGTCCTACCACCCGCAAGGGCGTATAGCTCAGTGGTAGAGCGCTGCCTTCACACGGCAGAGGTCCGTGGTTCGAAACCACGTACGCCCACGCGATCTGGCTTGTCATGCTGCGCACCCTTTGGGTGCTTGCCGGGGTCCCGCGGGATGTCTGCCCGGGGGGCGACCCCTCGGACCCCCCGGGTTTGGCGGGGTGGGAGTCCTGGGGTGGTTGGGCCGGTTTGGCGGTCGAGTGGGTGGGACTCCTTGGATGTTCGGGATCCCTTGTGCGTCGGTTCGCAATGGTCTGGTCTGGGTGGGGCGGCGGTCGGGGTGTTGGGCCGGTGAGGCTGGTCGGTCGGCTGGGCTTCGGGGCGTTCTGCCAGGTTGTGGTGGGTGGGATCGGGCAGGCGAGGCGGTGCCGGGGCGCGCTCGCCGGTAGGTCTGGAAGCTGCCTGGTGGCGGCCCTGTCGGCAGGGTGCGCGGTGGTCGGGGCGGTGAGGTTCGAGCCATCGGTCGCGGGGCTGGGTGGATTCGGCCTGGGTGGCGCGGGAAGCGTCCGGTGCGGGTGGTTCGTGCTCATGCTCGCGCCTTTGGGATTTGGTCGTCGGTGATCCGCACCGGTTTCCCCTTTGGTGTCGGTTCCTGGGGCTGGGGCGGCGTCGCCGTGGGGACGCATTCGCCGGGAGCAGGCTGGCGGTGGCGGACCCGATGAAGATCAGCTCAGCGGCCGGTGTCCGGCTTCCCACCAGCGCAAATGCCGCTTTTTTCGCGATCCGGGCGCCGTCGTCGGGCGTTGGCCGGACCGGAATAATCTTTCCATGACCCCACTTTGGTGCTATGCCGGGTGGGGGTGCTCGACGTCGGGCCCGCGGACGGGGCGCCCGCGCCGCCCCGACCGCCGTCTGGGGCGCGGTGACGAAGGGTGAGCATCGTCGAGTGCGGATCGGGGGGTCCGATCGTCTGGCCGGCCGTCGGGTGACCGCTTTTCCGGTCCCGGCGACTGAGAAGAGTGGCCCAGATACCGGAGGATCGTCCGGGCTCGGACGACCGTTTTCACCTGAGTGGGCTACCCCGGGTGGTCCGGAGCGGATGGTGTCCCCGGTTCGCTGATCGGCCGGCGTTCCCAGTGGCCGCCGTTCGCCGGGGCCGGCGGTGGCCGTGGGGTGGGGCGAGCCGATTCCGGCGGCCGTCGACGTACTGGTTGGCCCATCGTGGATCGGCATCGTTGTGCGTCCCGCCCCTTCGGTGAGGTGGTTGGTGGGCCCACGGGTTCAGCTCCGGCTCCGGCGATGTCCGCCCGGTATTTCTGGGCGGCATGAGACCGGCCCTGTACAGATCGGCTTAACACCCGCTAAGCTGATCGGGCAGGGCGTAGCGGGTCCCTTTTTGTCGACGCGGCTTCTCGCGGGGGGTGCGCTGGGAGGTCTCTCCCGGTCGCGGTTCCCTTCGGGTGCTCCGCCGCGGCGGCCGGGACGCCGTGGTTCGAAACCGAATACGCCACTCGGGGGAGACTGGCGGCGACCCCCCCACGCCGTCAGTCTCCCTCTTCATCTGCGGGTGCGCACCTGCGCGTGAGCGCCTTCGCCCCCGCCGGAGCCCCCTCATCGGTCCACGTCCTGATAAATTGGCGGGATGATGGCCACCCTTCGAGGGGGATCGTCCGATGGAGGTGGCGGGGTTGGCGCTGTTGGGCGCGCTCGGCCGTCCACACCCCGCCCGGCCGGCCCCACCTGCGGGCTCCCCCGGCCAGGCCGGGGCGACGAGGTCGTGGTGACCGCCCAGTGACCGCCGAGGTCTCGCCTGACGGGGTTCCGCTGGAGGAGCAGGCCGGGGTCGGCGGCCCCGACGCCTTCCAGCGGCTTTACACGCCCCACCGGATGGCTTACATCAAGGGTGAGGGTCGCGGCCGCGACGACGAATGCCCCTTCTGCTCCATTGTCGGCATGTCCGACGAGGACGGGCTCGTGGTCGCCCGCGGGAAAAGCGTCTACGCGGTTCTCAATCTCTATCCCTACAATGCCGGGCATCTGCTCATCGTGCCTTACCGGCACGTGGCCGATTATGCCGACATGGATTCCGAAGAAATTGTCGAGATGGCCTTTTTCGTGCAGCGTGCCCTGCGCGCACTGCGCACCGCCAGCGGCGCCCATGGTTTCAACACCGGCATGAACCTCGGACACGTCGCCGGCGCCGGAATCGCCTCTCACGTGCACCAGCACGTGGTGCCCCGGTGGGGCGGCGACACGAACTTCATGCCCGTGGTGGGGGCGACCCGAGTGCTGCCCGCCCTGCTCGGGCAGACCCGGGAGATGCTCGCCGACGCCTGGGTCGGCGCGGCCCCGGCCGAGTAGGCCGCTCAGCCGCTCAGCGCATCGGCGAGCTGCGGTGGCATCGGCTCGTAGCCGTGCGGCTCGCGATGGAAGCTCCCCGTTCCGTGGCTCAGGGAGCGCAGTTCTATCGCGTACCGGGACATCTCGCTTTCCGGCACCTCGGCATGCACGACGGTGCGGGTCGCGGCGAACGAGCTCGCGCTGCCCGGCGCCGGCGGCACCGGATCCATGCCGACGACCCGTCCCCGCCGGGTCGACAGGTCGCTGACCACCGTCCCGACGAACTCGTCGGGCACCGACACGTCGACGGCCAGCACCGGCTCCAGCACGACGACACCGCTACTGCGGGCGGCGTCGCGCAGCGCCAGCCCGCCGGCGATCTGGAAGGCCATGTCCGAGGAATCGACGCTGTGCGACTTGCCGTCGACCAGGCGCACCCGCAGGTCCGTCAGCGGGTGACCGGCCCGCACTCCCTGGGCCATCTGCGCCCGGATCCCCTTCTCCACCGACGGGATGAACGAGCGGGGGATGGCGCCGCCGACGACCTCGTCGACGAACTCGAAGCCGCTGCCCGGCGGGAGCGGTTCGACCTCGATCTGGCAGACGGCGTACTGGCCGTGCCCACCGGACTGCTTGACCTGGCGGCCCAGTCCGCGGGCCGGGGCCCGCAGAGTCTCCCGTAGCGGGATGACGGTCGGCACCCGGTCGACGGTGGCGCCATAGCGCTGGGCGAGGCGCTCCAGCACCACCTCCGCGTGGGCCTCGCCCATGCTCCACAGGACGAGCTGGGAGGTCTCCGGGTCCTGGACCACCCGCAGGGTCGGATCCTCGACCGCCAGCCGGGACAGCGCCGTCGACAGCCGATCCTCGTCGGCGCGGCCGCGGGCTCTGATCGCGATCGGCAGCAGCGGCTCGGGCATCGTCCAGGCGGGCAGGTGGCGCGGATCGTCGAGGCTGGACAAGGTGTCGCCGGTCTCGGCGGTGCCGAGCTTCGTCACCACGCAGATGCCGCCCGCCGGGCAGTCCGGCACGCTGTGCAGCACCGAGCCGTACGGGCGGGACAGTGCGCCGACCCGCTCGTCGTCGTCGTGGTCGGCATGGCCGGCCGCCGCCCGGCCGTGCCCACTGACGTGGACGGGGTCATCCGGGCGCAGCGTCCCGCTGAAGACCCGCACGACGGACATCCGGCCCACGTACGGGTCGGTGGTCGTCTTGACGACCTCGGCGACCAGCGGCCCGGTCGGATCGCCGGTACCCGGGTCGCAGGCCGAGCCGTCGGGCCGGGTCAGTGCCGGGAGGGGATGCTCCGCCGGCGCGGGGAAGCCCTGGACGAACAGGTCGAGCAGTTCATCCGAGCCGAACCCGCCGGCCCGTGCGGGGCCCCGCTCGCCGTTGTCGTGGCCCGCGCCCTGGTCGGTGAGCAGACCGACCGGCAGGACCGGGAAGAACGTGCCGTGGGCGACCGCCTTCTCCAGGTCGGCCAGCAGCAGGTCCAGATCGGGGTCGGCGCCGGACAGATAGCGGTCGAGCAATGTCTCGTCCTCGCTCTCGGCGATGATCCCCTCGACGAGGGCCGCGCGGGCGGCGGCGTGGCGGACGTCGGACCGACCTGACTCGGCCGTGGTCTCGCGCCGCCCACCGCGGCCGTAGTCGACGATCCGGCCGGTCAGCAGCCCCGTCAGTCGCATGCCGCCGCCTGTCGCCCGGTGGGGCAGCCAGGCCGGCAGCACGCCGGTGCCGAACGCGCGCTGGCATTCCTCGACCGCCGCGGTGAAGTCGGCCCGGGCATGGTCCAGATGGGTGATCGCGATGGCGCGCGGCATGCCGACCTCGGCGCACTCGGTCCACAGCAGTCCGGTCGCGCCGTCCACCCCGTCCACGGCGCTGACGACGAACAGCGCGGCGTCGGCGGCGCGCAGGCCCGCGCGCAGCTCGCCGACGAAGTCCGGGTACCCCGGGGTGTCGAGCAGGTTGATGGTGAGCCCGCGGTGGCTGAGCGAGCACAGGGTGAGGCTGACCGACCGGGATGGTCGGTGATCGGGGTCGGCGTGCCCGACGTAGCTGGTGTGAGCGAGCTGATGGTCGCCGTTCTGGCGCTCCGGCGGCCCGGCGGTGGCGAGCAGACGGTCCACCAGGGCCGTCTTGCCCGCGCCGGTGTGCCCCACCAGGACGACGTTGCGTACATCGCACGAGGCTGTTGACATCCTCGCCTCCTTGATCGGCAGGTGGGATCCTGCCCGTAACGGCAGAGTCCTCCCAGGTGACGTGGGGCACAAGCCCGAGGGGGGCCGTGGTCGGGAATGCACGGATCGTGGCGGCGGTACTGTGAAGACCGCCCGAAGCCGGGTACACGCGGGACGACGGGACGGACATGCTTGCTAGCAAGGCACGACCGCAGATCCAGAAGGTGCTCGACCCGGTGAGCCAGTGGGCCGCCCGGTCGTCGGTGTCGCCCGACGTCGTGACGATCATCGGCACCATCGGGGTGGCGGGCGCCGCGCTGGGATTCTTCACCCGCGGGGTGTTCTTCCTCGGCACGGTCGTGATCACCCTTTTCGTCTTCTCGGACCTGATCGACGGGGTGATCGCCCGAGCCCGTGGCATCTCCTCCAAGTGGGGGGCCTTCCTCGACTCCACCTCCGACCGCGTCGGCGACAGCGCGATCTTCGGCTCACTGATCATCTGGTATGCCGGCGACGGCGACTCGCTGCCGCTCGTCGTGGCCGCGCTGGTCTGCCTGGTGGCGGGCTCGATCACCTCCTACGTCAAGGCGCGCGCGGAGGGGCTCGGCTTCACCTGCAACGTCGGTTTCGCCGAGCGCGGCGAGCGGCTGCTGATCCTGCTGGTCGCCGCCGGTCTGTACGGCCTCGGCGTGCCCTATCTGCTGCCCGCCGCCCTGTGGTTCCTCGTCGGCGCGACCACGCTCACCGTCGTCCAGCGCGTGGTGCACGTGTACCGGCAGTGGTACCGCGCGGGTGATCCCCCGGCGCCGTTCGCGTCGACGGCGGCTCCCACCGTCCCGTCCGGGGCCACGCCGCCGTCCGGTGCCGCGGCCTCCGGGCGCGGGGCCACGCGGCGGCCGTGACCGAGGGGCGGCTCACCGACCTCGGCTACGCGCTGGGCTGGCGCGGTGTGCGGCTGCTGCCGGAACCGGTCGCCGCCGCGGCGTTCCGGCTGGGCGCCGACGTGGCGTACCGGCGCGGCGGGCGGGGGGTGCGCCGGCTGCGGGCCAACCTGAGCCGGGTGGCGCCGGCCGGCACCGACCTGGACCGGCTCACCCGGGCGGCGATGCGCTCCTACGCGCGTTACTGGCTGGAGGTCTTCCGCCTGCGCGAGCTCGGCACGGAGCGGATCGTCGGCCGGATGCGGGTCCTCGACGAGCACCTCCTGCGCGAGTCGCACGCCCGCGGCGCCGGGACCATCCTGGCGCTGCCGCACATGGGCAACTGGGAACAGGCCGGCGCCTGGCTCGCCGCGACTGGCGTCCCGTTCACCACGGTCGCCGAGCGGCTGCGGCCGGATTCGCTGTTCGAGCGGTTCGTCGCGTTCCGCTCCGCGCTCGGGATGGAGGTCATCCCGCTGACGGGCGGCGAGAGCCCGCCGTTCGGTCTGCTCGCCGATCGGCTGCGGGCCGGCGGGATGCTGTGTCTGCTGGCCGACCGCGACCTGTCCCGCACGGGCATCCCGGTGCGGTTCTTCGGCGCCACGGCCACGATGCCGCGCGGACCCGCCGCGCTGGCGCTGGCCACCGGAGCGACGCTGCTGCCGGTCACGCTCTGGTTCGACCGGGACGGATGGAGCGCACGGATCCACCCCGCGGTGCGGCCGAGCGCCGTCGCGACGATGACCCAGGACCTCGCCGACGCCTTCGCCGCCGGCATCGCCGCCCATCCCGCCGACTGGCACATGCTCCAGCGCGTCTGGCGCGACGAGGCATGACCCCGCCCGGTCGCCCCCCGGCGGCACCGTGAAGATCGGCCTGGCCTGCCCCTACACGTGGGACGTCCCCGGCGGGGTCCAGGTGCACGTGCGGGACCTCGCCGAAGCCCTGCTCGCGGCGGGGCACGAGGTCTCGGTCATCACCCCGGTCGACGACGAGCAGACCCTGCCGTCCTACGCCGTCGACGCGGGCCGGGCGCTGCCGGTGCCCTACAACGGCTCGGTCGCCCGGCTGCTGATGGGTCCGGTCTCCGCCGCCCGGGTCCGCCGCTGGCTGCGCGAGCACGACTTCGACGTCCTGCACGTGCACGAGCCCACCGCGCCGAGCGTCAGCCTGCTGGCCTGCATGCTCGCCGACGGGCCGATCGTGGCGACCTTCCACACCGCCAACCCCCGCTCGCGGGTCCTGACCGCCGCGCAGGGCGCACTGCAGCCGTCCTTCGAGAAGCTGCGCGCCCGCATCGCCGTCTCCGAGGCCGCTCGGCGCACGCTCGTGGAGCATCTCGGCGCCGACGCCATCCTGATCCCCAACGGGGTCGCGGCGGCGCACTTCGCCGACGCCCGGCCGCTGCCCGGCTACGACGACGGGCGGCCCACCGTCGCCTTCCTCGGCCGCATCGACGAGCCACGCAAGGGCCTCGACGTGCTGCTGGCCGCGATGCCGCAGCTTGCGGCCCGGATCGACGACGCGCGCCTGCTCGTCGCCGGGCCCGGGGACGTCGCCGCGGTGCGCGCGCGGCTGGAACCGCAGCTGCGGAACCGGGTCGAGCTGCTGGGCCTCGTCTCCGACGCCGACAAGCCGCGGGTGTTCGCCTCCGGTCAGGTGTACTGCGCCCCGAACACCGGCCAGGAGAGCTTCGGGATCGTGCTGTTGGAGGCGATGGCGGCCGGGACCGCCGTGGTGGCCAGCGACATCGACGCGTTCCGCCGGGTGCTCGACGACGGTCGCGCCGGGCGGCTGTTCGACGTCGGCGATCCCGTACAGCTGGCCGCCACCCTCGCCGACGTGCTCACCGATCCCGCCGGGGCCGCCGGGCTGGTCCGGCGGGGCCGGGCGGTCGTCGAGACGTACGACTGGCGGACCATCGCCGAGCGCATCGTCGGCGTCTACCAGATGGTCTCCGGGGACCGGCGGGTGTCGCTCGCGTCGACGTAGCCGGGCGGGCGGCCGCGGGCTCGGCACGGTCCCGGCGGTGGGCGGGTGGGAGGGCTGGTACCGGCGGCAGGTCACATCCGTGCGTTGGCTACGCTGCGCGAGATGACCGTCCTCGTGGTGGTGGTCGCCCTGGTGGTGGCGATCGCGACCTATCTGACCTGGCTGGCCCGCCGGCTCGACCGGCTCGCCGCCCGGGTGGCGGACGCCAGCGGCGGTCTGGTCACCCAGCTCGTCGCCCGTGCAGACGCCGCGGCGCAGCTCGCCGAGCGCTGCGGTCTCGACGAGCTGGCGGCCAGTGCCGGGCGGGCACGGGCGACCTACCCGGCCCTGCTCGCCGGCGCCCCCCTGGACGCCGCGGTCGAGCTGGCCGAGAACGCGCTGAGCCGGTCCCTGCGCTCCGCCGAGGTCGCGGCGGCCGGGCAGCGTTTCCCTGTCGAGCTGCACGCGGTCGACTCCGGGGCGGCCCGGGTGGCGCTGGCCCGGCAGTTCCACAACGACGCGGTCCGCGACCAGCGGGCGCTCGCGGGTCGTCGGGTGGTCCGGGTGCTTCACCTGTCCGGCCGCCGCCCGCCGCCCGGCTACTTCGAGATCGACGACGCCCTGCCGGTCCGCGAGGAGCCCTGGCCGCGTCTCGTCGAGGGCTCGGCGCACGGCGGCGACGGGCCCGGCCGCGAGGACCGACCGGGGCGCGACGGGCCGCTCGGGCGCGGAGATCGGCCGGGCCTGGCCTCCTGAGCCGCCCGGCCCACGCGGCATGCGCCGTACGATGGGGAACCGACCCACCCGCACGGGAATCACCTGGCTGGGTATCCGACATGCAGGTGTGCCTGACATGGCGGAGCCGGCCGGCCGTGGCGCCCGACTGGAGCGAAAAGAGACGGCACATCATGTCCCAGGGCCAGACTGCCGCCACCGCCGGCCCGGCGACCGACTCCGCCCGGCATGCCGGCACCGCCCGCGTCAAGCGCGGCATGGCGGAGATGCTCAAGGGCGGCGTGATCATGGATGTGGTCACGGCCGAGCAGGCGCGCATCGCCGAGGATGCCGGCGCCGTCGCGGTGATGGCCCTGGAGCGGGTGCCCGCCGACATCCGCGCCCAGGGTGGCGTCGCCCGGATGAGCGACCCGGACATGATCTCGGAGATCATCGAGGCCGTGTCCATCCCGGTCATGGCGAAGGCCCGGATCGGGCACTTCGTCGAGGCGCAGGTGCTCCAGGCCCTCGGGGTGGACTACGTCGACGAGTCCGAGGTGCTCACCCCGGCAGACCCGCACCACCACATCGACAAGTGGTCCTTCACGGTGCCGTTCGTCTGCGGGGCGACCAACCTCGGCGAGGCGCTGCGCCGCATCGCCGAGGGGGCGGCGATGATCCGTTCCAAGGGTGAGGCGGGCACCGGCGAGGTGTCCAACGCCGTGGTGCACATGCGCACCATTCGCGCCGAGATCGGCCGGCTGTCGGCGCTGCCCGCGGAGGAGCTCTACGCCGCGGCCAAGGAGCTGCGCGCGCCGGTCGAGCTGGTTGCCGAGGTGGCCCGGCTCGGGCATCTGCCCGTCGTGCTGTTCACCGCCGGCGGCATCGCCACCCCGGCGGACGCGGCGCTGATGATGCAGCTCGGCGCGGACGGGGTGTTCGTCGGCTCCGGGATCTTCAAATCGGGCGACCCGGCGCGGCGCGCCCGTGCGATCGTCGAGGCCACCACGATGTTCAACGACCCCGACGTCCTGGTGAAGGTGTCGCGGGGCCTGGGTGAGGCGATGGTCGGCATCAACGTCGCCGAGCTCCCGCCGGCGGCCCGTTACGCCGACCGCGGCTGGTGAGCGGCCCGCGGATCGGCATCCTCGCGCTGCAGGGGGACGTGCGGGAACACGCTCGGGCGCTGAGCGCGGCCGGCGCGCGGCCGGTGGAGGTCCGCCGCCTAGCCGAGCTCGCCGCGGTGGACGGTCTGGTCCTGCCCGGCGGTGAGTCCACGACGATCGGCCGGCTGCTGCGGGTCTTCGAGCTGCTGGAGCCGCTGCGGGCCGCGGTCGTGGCGGGCCTGCCCGTGTTCGGCTCGTGTGCTGGCATGATCCTGCTTGCGCGGGACGTCGTGGACGGCCGGCCGGACCAGCCGCTGATCGGCGGGTTGGACATGGTCGTCCGGCGCAACGCCTTCGGCCGGCAGGTCGACTCGTTCGAGGTCGACCTCGACGTCGTCGGCGTGGAGGGGCCGCCTGTGCACGCGGTCTTCATCCGAGCACCATGGGTAGACAAGGCGGGCGATGCGGTCGAGGTCCTGGCTCGCGTCGCCGAGGCGCCGGTGGCGGTTCGTCAGGGCCCGCTGCTGGCCACCGCGTTCCATCCGGAGCTGACCGGTGACTCCAGGATGCACCGGCTATTCGTCGACATTGTGCGATCTTCCGGATCCGGTCGGTGATCGCGAGTAAGAGGGGCAGGACATGAGCGGTCACTCCAAGTGGGCGACCACGAAGCACAAGAAGGCGGTCATCGACGCCCGGCGGGGCAAGCTGTTCGCCAAGCTGATCAAGACGGTGGAGGTCGCCGCCAAGACGGGCGGCGGCGACCCGGCGGGCAACCCGACGCTGGCCGACGCCATCGCCAAGGCCAAGTCGCAGTCCGTGCCGAACGACAACATCGAGCGGGCGGTCAAGCGGGGCTCCGGCGAGCTCGCCGGCGGGGTGAACTACGAGAACATCACCTACGAGGCGTACGGGCCGAACGGCGTCGCGATCCTCGTCGAGTGTCTGACCGACAACCGCAACCGGGCCGCCTCCGACGTCCGCGTGGCGATCACCCGTAACGGCGGCACGGTGGCCGACCCCGGCTCGGTGTCCTACCTGTTCAACCGCAAGGGCGTCGTGCTGCTCACGAAGACCGCGGGGCTCACCGAGGACGACGTGCTGCTCGCCGTGCTCGACGCGGGCGCCGAGGAGGTCAACGACCTCGGCGACGCCTTCGAGGTCATCTCCGAGGCCACCGACCTGCACACGGTGCGGGTGGCGGCCACCGACGCCGGTCTGGAGATCACCTCCGCGGACATCTCCTGGCTGCCGAGCGTGAGCGTGCCGCTGGACGCCGAGCCCGCGGCCAAGGTGCTCAAGCTCGTCGAGGCGGTCGAGGATCTCGACGACGTCCAGAACGTCTGGTTCAACGGCGACATCTCCGACGACGTCATGGAGCTCGTCAGCAGCTGACCAGGCGCCGTCACGCCCGAGGCGATCTGTTGGGCGTGTCGTGGATGTCCGGTTGCGTCAACCGATCTACCATCGAACGAGTGTTCTTGTCGGCGTGTGGTCGGGAGGGTGGATGCGGGTGTTGGGCGTCGATCCCGGGCTGACCCGGTGCGGCCTGGGGGTCGTCGACGGCGCCCTCGGTTCCCGCGCCCGCCTGGTCGAGGTGGGGGTGGTGCGTACGCCGGCCGGCGCCGAGGTGGCCGACCGGCTGCGGGCCGTCGCTGACGGGATCGACGCCTGGCTGGACCGTACCCGCCCGGAAGCGGTCGCGGTCGAGAAGGTCTTCAGCCAGGCCAACGTGCGCACGGTGATGGGCACGGCCCAGGCCGGCGCGGTAGCGATCATGCTCGCCGCGCGGCGCGACCTGCCGGTGGGCCTCTACACGCCCAGCGAGGTCAAGGCCGCGGTCACCGGCAGTGGGCGGGCCGACAAGGCCCAGGTCGGGTTCATGGTCACCCGGCTGCTGGGGCTGACCGAGGTGCCGCGGCCGGCCGACGCCGCCGACGCGCTGGCCCTGGCGCTGTGCCACCTGTGGCGGGGCCCGGCGCTGGCCCGGCTGCACTCGGCGGCCCCCGCCACGCCCGTGCGCCGCCCGGCGGGCCGGCCCGCCCCGGTGGCGGGAACGGCCCGGGCGGTTGGCACGGGTGGGGCGGTTGGCACGGGCGGGGTCGAGTCCGTCGACGGGGGCGCGTCGTGATCGCCTCGCTGTCCGGCACCGTCACGGTGCTCGGGCCGCTGTCCGCCGTCGTCGAGGTGGGCGGGGTCGGCCTGCTCGTCCAGTGCACCCCGGCGACCCTGGCCCGGCTGCGCGTCGGCGAACCGGCCAGCCTCGCCACCACTCTCGTCGTGCGCGAGACGGAGCTGACCCTCTACGGGTTCGCCGACACCGATGCCCGCGACGTCTTCGAGATCCTGCAGGCCGCGGCCGGGGTGGGGCCGAAGCTGGCCCAGGCCGTCCTCGGCGTGCACGATCCGGACACGGTCCGCCGCGCGGTCGCGGAGGAGGATCTCGCGGCGCTCACCAAGGTGCCCGGGATCGGGCGCAAGGGCGCCCAGCGAATCGTCCTGGACCTGCGCGACCGCCTCGGCCCACCGCGCGGCGCCACCATGCCCGGACCCCGGGTGACGGCCGCCGATCTCGGGGCCGGCGGGGTCGAGGCGGGCGGGGTCGCGGACACCGTGCGCGAGGCGTTGACCGGGCTGGGCTACTCGGCGCGGGAGGCCGACGACGCGGTGTCCCGTGCGCTGGCCGTGCTGGCCGCGCCCCCGGATGGCCCCGACGGCCCCGACCGGCCGGCCGGCGCCGCGCCCGACGCGGCGACGCTGCTGCGGGCCTGCCTGGCCGTGCTGCGCCGATGACCGCGCCGGGGGGAGCGGGGCTGGGCGCCGGTGGGGCGCCCGGGGGCGGCGCATGAGCGCCGACGGCCTCGTCTCGGCCGCCGCGAGCGCCGAGGAGCAGGCGTTCGAGGCCGGGCTGCGCCCGCGCACGCTCACCGAGTTCGTCGGCCAGCGCAAGGTGCGGGAGCAGCTCTCGATCATGCTGGAGGGGGCGCAGGCTCGCGGGCGCCCGCCGGACCACGTCCTGCTGTCCGGCCCGCCGGGCCTGGGCAAGACCAGTCTCGCGATGATCATCGCGGAGGAGTTGGCGGTGCCGCTGCGGATGACCAGCGGCCCGGCGATCGAACGGGCCGGCGACCTCGTCGCAATCCTCACCGCCCTGTCCCCCGGGGAGGTGCTGTTCCTCGACGAGATCCACCGGATCGCCCGCCCCGCCGAGGAGCTGCTCTACGCCGCGATGGAGGACTTCCGGGTCGATGTGATCCTGGGCAAGGGGCCGGGGGCGACCGCGATCCCTCTCGACGTCGCACCATTCACGCTGGTCGGCGCCACGACCCGGTCGGGGCTGCTGACGGGTCCGCTGCGCGACCGCTTCGGGTTCACCGCCCACCTGGACTTCTACGCCCCCGACGAGCTCGTCCGGGTGCTGACCCGCTCGGCGGGCCTGCTCGGCGTCAGCCTCACCGAGGACGGCGCGGCCGAGGTCGCCGGACGCTCCCGGGGCACCCCTCGCATCGCCAACCGGCTGCTGCGCCGGGTGCGCGACTACGCCGAGGTGCGCGCCGACGGGGTGGTCACCCGGGACGTCGCCCGGGCGGCACTGCGGATCTACGACGTGGACGGGCTGGGGCTCGACCGCCTCGACCGGGCCGTGCTGGAGGCACTGGTCGGCCGCTTCGGCGGGGGTCCGGTCGGGCTCACCACGCTGGCCGTGTCGGTGGGGGAGGAGCCGGAGACGGTCGAGGACGTGGCCGAGCCGTTCCTGCTGAGGGCCGGCCTGCTGATCCGCACCTCCCGCGGCAGGGTCGCCACCCCCGCCGCCTTCGAGCACCTCGGGCTCGAACCGACCGCCGAGCCGCTCGGCCGCAGCCAGGCCCCGCTCTTCCCCGACAGCGGCCTGCTTCCCGACAGCGGCCTGCTTCCCGACGACGGACTGCTTCCCGACGACGGCTGAGCGGCGGCCCACCGGGCGGCCCACCACCGCCCACCACGCGACGCCACGGTGCCGGTATAAAGCGGACACCACGGCCCTGCCCACCGGCGGCATCCGCTCGATACGTACGATCGCCGCAACACTTCAGGAGGGCAGGACGTGCACGGACTTGTGACAGCGGCGACGGCGGCCGACGGTGACGGCGGCAGTTCCATCGGCGGTTTCCTGATCCCGCTCCTTCTCGTCCTGGCGGTCGTCTACATCTTTTCGATGCAGCGCCGCCGCGCCAAGGCCCAGCAGCAGCAGGTGTCCCAGATCGTGCCCGGCACCCTCGTGATCACCACCGCCGGGCTGTACGCGACCGTCGTGGAGCTGGAGGACGGCGACATCCTGCTGGAGATCGCCCCCGATGTGGTCTGCCGGTTCACCCGCAGCGCCATCGCCCGGGTGATCAGCACTCCGGACGCCGACGAGGCGCACGACGGCGAGTCGGCGGGCGGCGACGCGCACGACGGCCCGGCCGGCCCCGTGACCTCCGCCGGGGAAACGCCTCCGGGGACCACGCCCGGCGCGGGCACCGCCGTCGGCGAGGAGGGCGCCGGCGGGCCGCCCGCGGCCGACGGCGCCGACGGCGAGGGCAAGGGTGTGCCCCGCCCGCCACGCAAGGAGCTGTAGCACGTCGACGGCCTGCCGAAGCGTCACCATCGGGGGTTTGGAACGTACCCTCGGTGACATTCGTTCGGGTACGTTGGGCACCGCCGGTCCGGGCAACGGCGAGACGAACGAGCGCCGGCATCCGGCGCGTGAGGAAGGGACTCGCACGTGGCACGCGGCTCGGCACGGGCATCCACGGGAAGCTCCGTCTGGACCCGGCTGGGGGTACTCGGCGGTCTGCTCGTCGTCCTCTACGGCCTGATGGCCGCCACCGGAAACTGGACCCCACGGTTGGGGCTCGACCTGCAGGGCGGCACGAGCGTGATCCTCACGCCTCGGGCAACCACCGGCAGCTCCGTCGACTCCGGCGCGGTCAACCAGGCGGTGGACATCATCCGTCAGCGCGTCGACGGGCTGGGCGTAGCCGAGTCGGAGGTCCACCGCACCGGCAACCAGATCGAGATCTCGGTTCCCGGCCGTGGCCGCGGCGACGTGGTCGACCTGGTCGGGCAGACCGCGGAGCTGCGCTTCCGCGAGGTCTATGAGGCCGCCGCGGCCGCGGCGAAGACGGCCCCCTCGGTCGCCCCCAGCGGCACAGCCACGCCGAGTCCGGCGCCCGGCGCGCCTGCGGCGCCCGGCGCGACGCCGTCCCCGGCCGCCGGGAGCGCGCCGTCGGCGGCTCCCTCCGTGGCGCCGACCCCGCCGGCATCGAACCGGCCGGCCGCCCTCGGCGACGGCTCCGGGCTGGTCGCGCAGCCTGTGGCGCTCTCCGCGGGCACGGGTGGGAAGGTCACCGCCGCAGGCGTCGTCACCGCAGCCTCAGCGGCCCCCGCCGCCTCGACGTCCCCGGCTCCGGCTCCGGCTCCGTCGCCGACGGCGCCCGCAGCTCCGTCGCCGACGGCGCCCGCGGCTGGCGCCGCCTCCTCCGCGGACACGCCGCCGGCCGCCGCGGTCGCCCAGTACAACGCGCTGACCTGCGCGGTCACCGATGTGCGCAAGGCGGTGGTCAGCACCGACCGGCCCCAGGACTGGACCGCCGCCTGCGACCGGGACGGGACCACCAAGTACCTGCTCAAGCCGGCGTCCGTCGTCGGAACCGACGTGAAGACCGCCTCCGCCGGCCTGCAGGGCGGCGGCGGCACCACCGGCGTCACCACCGGCCAGTGGGTGGTCAACGTCGACTTCACCGGCTCCGGCCAGAACAAGTTCACCAAGCTCACCGAGAACACGATCGGTAAGCAGGTCGCGATCGTGCTCGACGGCGTGGTGCAGTCGGCGCCGCAGACCAACGAGCGCATCGCCGGGACCGCCCAGATCTCCGGGTCCTTCGGCCAGTCCGAGGCGGAGGACCTCGCCAACGTCCTGCGCTACGGCGCGCTGCCGCTGGCGTTCGAGCGCTCCCAGGCCGAGTCGATCTCGCCGACCCTGGGCCGCGACTCGCTGCGCGGCGGACTGCTCGCCGGGGCCATCGGGCTGGTACTGGTCGTCGCCTACTCGTTCCTGTACTACCGGGCGCTGGGCATCGTCGTGGTCGCCTCGCTGGCGGTCAGCGGGGCGATCATCTATGCCTCGGTGGTGCTGCTTGGCGCCGCGATCGGCTTCACGCTGACTCTCGCCGGCATCGCCGGTCTCATCGTGTCGATCGGCGTCACCGCGGACTCGTTCGTCGTCTACTTCGAACGGATCAAGGACGAGGTGCAGGCCGGCCGGACGGTGCGCGCCGCCGCCGACCGGGCCTGGCCCGCCGCCCGGCGCACCATGCTGTCGGCGGACACGGTCTCCTTCCTCGCCGCCGCCGTGCTCTACATCCTCTCGATCGGCTCGGTGCGCGGGTTCGCGTTCACCCTCGGGTTGTCGACGTTGAGCGACGTGCTGATCATGTTCATCTTCACCCGGCCGACGGTGACCCTGCTGGTGCGGCGCAGACTGTTCTCCGTCAGCCGGTTCTCGGGCCTGAGTCCGAAGACGATCGGTGGCCGGGCCACGGCCGGGCCACCGGCCGCCGCCCCCAGCCGGCCGCGGCTGGCCAAGCGGCCGGCGCCGGCCGGGCAGAAGCGGGAGAGCTGACAGATGGCACTGCTCGGGCGGATCTACCGCAGCGACTTCCACATCGACTTCGTCGGCCGCCGCCGGGTCTGGTACCTGGTGTCCGGCGTCCTCATCGCGGTCTGCGCGTTGAGCATGATCTTCCGCGGTTTCACCCTGGGGATCGAGTTCTCCGGCGGCGCGGTCTTTCAGCTGCCCAGCCACGGCGGCACCGTCGAACAGGTCGAGGAGACCCTCTCCAGCGTCGGCATCGACCCGGCGGACGGCGTGGTCCAGCAGCTGGAGACCTCCAAGCAGTTCCGGGTGCAGACCCCCACCCTGTCCGACCAGCAGACCGACGAGCTGACGGACGCGCTGGCCAAGCGGTTCTCCGTGGCCGACCCGGACCGCGACATCGCCGTGTCCACGGTCGGTTCCTCGTGGGGCTCGACGATCACCAACAAGGCCATCCAGGGTCTGATCGTCTTCCTCGTGCTCGTGATGATCTACCTGTCGTTGCGCTTCGAATGGAAGATGGCGGTGGCGGCGATGGCCGCACTCGTCCACGACCTCGTCGTCACCATGGGCGTGTACTCCCTCGTGGGGTTCGAGGTGACGCCGTCGACGGTGATCGCCGTGTTGACCATCCTCGGCTTCTCGCTCTATGACACGGTGGTGGTGTTCGACCGGGTGCGGGAGAACACAGCGGGGATGGCGACCTCCAGCCGGCGTACCTATGCCGAGGCGACCAACGACGCGCTGAACGAGACGCTGGTCCGTTCGCTCAACACCTCGCTCATCGCCCTCATCCCGGTGGCGTCGCTGCTGTTCGTCGGCGCCGGGCTGCTGGGCGCGGGCACGCTGAAGGACCTCGCGCTCGCCCAGTTCGTCGGGATCGCCTCCGGCACCTACTCGTCGCTGTTCTTCGCCACGCCCCTGCTGGTCGACCTCAAGCGGGGTGAGCCGGCGGTGCAGGCCCTCGACGCCCGGGTCGCCCGGGACCGGGGCAGGCGGGCACGGACCGCCTCGCCGGTCCCGGCCGACCCGGCGGCGTCGGTCGGCCCGGCAGCCGCGGGCCAGACGGTGTCGGGGGAGGTGACGGCCCTCGCCGCGGGCGCGGAGCCGCTGGCGGACGACCCGGCCGGTCGGCCGGGCGGGTCTGGCGCCCGCGAACCGGTGCCCGCCGGGGCGGGTCTCGGTGGACCCGGTCGGCGACCCCCCACGGCAGGTGCCGCGCGACGCGCCGGAGGCCGCAAACCCGGCCGGCGGGGGCGGCCGGGCGGTAAGAAACGTCGGTGAGCCGGGCGAATCCCAGGCGCGGCCCGCGCCCCGGGTGCCCGGAGACGGATCTGGCGGACTAGCCCCGAAAGTGGGATGAGCAGGACGATGACGAGCATCGACGAGGCGGCACGCGAACGGCCCGCCACGAGCGACGCGGCCGCCGACGTGTTGCGTGGCCACATCCGGGACATCCAGGACTGGCCGCAGCCCGGGGTCGTGTTCAAGGACATCACTCCGCTGCTCGCCACGCCCGCCGCGTTCGGCGTGGTGATCGGGGCGCTGGCGGACATCGCCCGCCAGCGGGGCGCGACCACGATCGCGGGGATCGAGGCACGAGGCTTCCTGCTGGCCGCGCCGGTCGCCGACCGGCTCGGCGCGGGCCTGGTGCCCATCCGCAAGAAGGGCAAGCTGCCGGGCCCGACCCGCAGCGCGACCTACGACCTGGAGTACGGCACCGCCACCATCGAGATCCACGCCGACGCGGTGCGTCCCGGCGAGCGGGTGCTGCTGGTCGACGACGTGCTGGCGACCGGTGGCACCGCGGCGGCGGCGCACGGCCTGCTGGCCGGCTGCGGGGCCGAGGTGCTGGGTCTCGCGGTCCTCATGGAGCTGTCGTTCCTGCCTGGGCGGGAACGGACCGCCCCGTTGGATGTCGTCCCTCTTCTGACGATTTGACCTACTCCCGGGCGGGGCTGCGGAAGGCTTCCATGCGGCACGGCGTTAGGCTCGGTGTCTAGTCCTCACGCAGGAGCGGCCCGTGCCAGAGGCAGCGCCGGTCACCACCGGAGCGTCGTCGCCTGCCGTGACTCCCACTCGGGAGTCACGGTCGGCGGGCGATGGCGCGCGCACTGCCTCGCCTAATCCGGACCGCGGACCCACCCCCCGCGAGCAGGCCGGCCGCGAGCAGGCCGGCCGTGAGGCGGCCGCCGCGTCGGCGGACGACGGTTCGCCGGTCGTTCCCCGGCTCGGCCACGAGTCGCCGCCTCTGCCGCGCCGGGTGCGCGGGCGCCTGTCCCGGCTCGCGACGCACCGGGCCACCCCGTCCTCGGCCCTCGACCCGGTGCTGCGCGGCCTGCTCGCGAACCACCCACGGGCCGACCTCGACCAGGTCCAGCGGGCCTTCGAGGTCGCCGACGCGGCGCACGCCGGCCAGGTGCGCTTCTCCGGCCATCCCTACATCACCCACCCGATCGCCGTGGCGAGCATCCTCGCCGACCTCGGGATGGACACCCCGACGCTGTCCGCGGCCCTGCTGCACGACACGCTGGAGGAGACCTCCCTGTCCGCCGAGGCGATCCGGGAGACCTTCGGCGACCAGATCGCCCTCATCGTCGACGCCGTCAGCAAGCTCAACCGGGTCAAGGTCGGCGAGGCGGCGCAGGCGGAGACGATCCGTCGGATGGTCGTCGCGATGGCCCGCGACCCGCGGGCGCTGGTCGTCAAGCTCGCCGACCGGCTGCACAACATGCGCACGCTGCGCTTCCTGCCCGAGCACAAGCAGGAGCGCAAGGCGCGCGAGACGCTGGAGGTCTACGCCCCGCTCGCCCACCGGCTCGGGATGAACTCGCTGAAGTGGGAGCTGGAGGACCTCGCGTTCGCCGCGCTGTACCCGAAGCGCTACGACGAGATCGTCCGCCTCGTCGCCGACCGGGCTCCCAGCCGCGACGTGTACCTCGCCGAGGTGATCGGCCAGGTGCAGGCCGGCGTGGGCGACGCCCGGATTCGGGCGGTCGTCTCCGGCCGGCCCAAGCACTACTACTCGATCTACCAGAAGATGGTCGTGCGCGGCCGGTCGTTCGACGACATCTACGACCTGGTCGGCATCCGCGTCCTGGTCGACTCGGTCCGCGACTGCTACGCCACCCTGGGCACCGTCCACGCGAACTGGAAGCCGATTCCCGGCCGGTTCAAGGACTACATCGCGATGCCCAAGTTCAACATGTACCAGTCGTTGCACACGACGGTCATCGGGCCCGAGGGCAAACCGGTCGAGCTGCAGATCCGCACGCACGCGATGCACAACCGGGCCGAGTACGGCATCGCCGCGCACTGGAAGTACAAGGAGGACGGCGTCGCGGCCCGCCCGTCGGCGGGTGTCGTCGACGGCGGCCGGTCCGGGCGTCGCCGCGGCGGCCCCGAGCCGGACCTCATGAGCTGGCTGCGCCAGGTCCTGGACTGGCAGCGCGAGACCGCCGACCCCGGGGAGTTCCTCGACAGCCTGCGCTTCGCCGCGGAGACCGACGAGGTCTTCGTGTTCACCCCGAAGGGCGACGTCATCCCGCTGCCCGCCGGGTCGACGTCGGTGGACTTCGCCTACGCGGTGCACACCGACGTGGGCCATCACTGCGTCGGCGCCCGGATCAACGGCCGGCTCGCGGCGTTGGACACCGAGCTCGACAACGGCGACACCGTCGAGGTCTTCACCTCGCGGGCGCACTCGGCGGGTCCCAGCGAGGACTGGCTGATGTTCGTCCGCTCGTCGCGGGCCCGGACGAAGATCCGCCAGTGGCACGCCCGCGAGCGCCGCGAGGACGCGATCGTCGCCGGCCGCGACGCGATCGGCCGGGCCATGCGCCGCCACGGGCTGCCGCTGTCCCGGCTGATGAGCGGCGACGCGCTGCTGAACCTGGCCAAGGACCTGCGCTACGCCGACGTCGCCGCGCTGTACGCGGCGGTGGGGGAGAACCACGTCAGCGCCCCGGCGGTCGTCTCGAAACTGCTCGTGGCGCTCGGGGGCCCCGAGGGCGCCGAGGAGGACGCCGGCGAGACCGAGCTGCCGATCCGCACGCTGCGCCGCTCCACCGGGGAGCCGGGCGTCCTCGTCACCGGGGCGCCGGACGTGTGGACGAAGCTCGCACGCTGCTGCACTCCGATGCCCGGCGACGACATCGCCGGATTCGTCACCCGAGGCAAGGGCGTGTCCGTCCATCGGACCGACTGCTCCAACCTCTCCGGGCTGCGCGGCGGGCCGCACGACCGGCTCGTCGACGTCGACTGGGCGCCGTCGTCGGGCTCGGTCTTCCTCGTCGTGATCCAGGTCGAGGCGCAGGACCGGACCAAGCTCCTCTCGGACGTCACCCGGGTGCTTTCCGACCGGCACGTGAACATCCTGTCCGCGTCGGTGGCCACCACCCGGGACTCCGTCGCGGTCAGCCGGTTCACCTTCGAGATGGGGGATGCCAAGCATCTCGGCCACATCCTGAGTGCGGTGCGGTCCATCGACGGGGTCTACGACTGTTTCCGCGTCACCTCAGGCATACAGGTCTAGCGAGACAAAGGGGGGCGCCGTGGATGCTGAGACCGTAGGTGCGGGTCTGCCGGCGGGCGGCGGACTGACCCCGGCGCTGTCCCGGGCCGATTCCGGGGACGATGCCTCCCGGGCCCTGTCGGCGGCGCGGCAGGCGAGCGTGCGGCTGGCGCACCTGGCCCGTCGGATGGCCACACCGCGCATGTCGCAGGTGCCCCCCGAGCTGCGGGACATCGTCGAGGCCCACCGCGACTACCACCCGCGTGCCGACATCGGCGCGCTCGTGCACGCGTACGGGGTCGCCGAGCGGCTGCACGCCGGCCAGATGCGCCGCAGCGGCGACCCGTACATCAGCCACCCGCTCGCCGTCACCGAGGCCCTCGCCGAGCTCGGCGTCGACACGACCACGCTCATCGCGGCCCTGCTCCACGACACCGTCGAGGACACCGGCTACACCCTCGACTCGGTCGTCGAGGAGTTCGGCGGCGAGGTCGCCAACCTCGTCGACGGCGTCACCAAGCTGGACAAGATGCGCTTCGGTGAGGCGGCTGAGGCCGAGACGCTGCGCAAGCTGATCGTGGCGCTCGCCCGGGACTACCGGGTGCTCGTCATCAAGATCGCTGATCGGCTGCACAACATGCGCACGCTCGACTTCATGTCCCCGCCCAAGCAGGTGAAGATCTCCCGGGTCACGCTGGAGATCCTGGCGCCGCTGGCCCACCGGCTGGGTGTCAGCGTGATCAAACGTGAGCTGGAGGACCGGGCGTTCGCCGTGCTCCATCCCGGCGAGCACGCGCGCATCGCCGCGACCGTGGACGAGTTCGCCGCCACCGAGCGTGCGTCCGGCTTGGTAGCGGGCCTGGTCGCGCGGCTGCGGGCGGGGCTCGTGGACGCCCGCATCGACAGCGAGGTCTCCGTCCGCGCCAGCCACCTGTTCTCGATCTACAAGCGGGCGCAGGAAAGGGCCCGCGCCCCGCAGGACTACACCGACATCGTCCGTGTCCTCGTCCTCGTCGACGAGGTCACCGACTGCTACGCCGCCCTCGGGGTCATCCACGCGCTGTGGCGCCCGGTGCCGGGCCGGCTGCGGGACTTCGTGGCGACGCCGAAGTTCAACATGTACCAGTCGCTGCACACCACCGTCGTCGACGACACCGGGCGCAGCATCGACATCCAGATCCGGACCCCCGCGATGCACCGGCTGGCGGAGACGGGCATCGTCGCCCGCCCGGTCGGCCCCGGTGCGGACGGCGCCCGGCTGGAGGGCCTGTCCTGGCTGCACAGCCTGTTGGACTGGCAGGAGGACACGATCGACTCCGACGAGTTCCTGGAGTCGCTGTCCTCCGACCTGGACTCCGACGAGGTGCTCGCCTTCACCCCCAAGGGTCGGATGATCGCCCTGCCGCCGCGGTCGTCGCCCGTCGACGTCGCCTACGCCGTGCACACCGACGTCGGCCACCGGGCGATCGGCGCCCGGGTCAACGGCCGGCTCGTGCCGTTGCACACCCGGCTGCGCAACGGTGACGTCGTCGAGATCCTCACCTCCAACCTGCCCGGCGCCGGGCCGTCGGAGGACTGGCTGCGGTTCGTGAAGACGTCGCGGGCTCGCGTGCGCATCCGCCGCAGGCTCGCCCGCCAGCGCCGCGACGCCGCAGCCGGCCCGGGCATGTCCGAGGGGTCGGAGCAGTCCGGGCAGCTGGCCGGGACGGCTGCCGGCGCCCACGGTGGGCCGGCCGGGGACGCCGGCGGCGGTCGTGGCGGGACCTCCGTGGTGTCGGCGCGGCACCTTGCCCGGCGCGGCGTACCCAGCCTCGCCGCCGTCGCGGACGATGGGTCGGGCGCGAGCATGCCCGTCCGGCTGGCCCGATGTTGCCTGCCGCTGCCGGGCGACGCCGTCATCGGCTTCACGACCCACGGCAGCGCGGTGTCGCTGCACCGCCGCGAGTGCGGGAACGCCACCGAGGTACGCGCCGACCGGGAACGGGTCATGGTGGCTGCCTGGTCCGCCCCGGATGTCAAGATCTTCCCAGCCGAGATCGCCGTCGAGGCGTTCGACCGCTACGGGCTGCTCGCCGACATCACCGAGGTCCTGTCCGAGACCTCGGTGTCCGTCCGAGCCGCCTCGACGGCCACCTCCGAGGACCGCGTCGCCCACGCCCGCTTCACCATCGAGGTCACCGGACCCGAGCAGCTCGACAGGGTGCTCTCGGCGGTCCGCCGTGTCGGCGGGGTGTACGACTGCTACCGCGTGTGCCAGATCCAGGTCTCACCGACGGCCGCCGACCCGCCCGCCCGCGCCGCCACCTGACCCGCGCGCCCCCGTCCCTACCCGGCGGCAGCCCCGCCATCCGGTCGGTCGGTCTACCGGTCTGCTTATCCAGAGGGATGTTTCGGGCGCGGAGGGCTCTGGAAGGGCAAGGAAGCTCGTCGGGACATCCCGACCGACCCGTTCCGACCGATCCGTTCCGAGCGATCCGTTCCGAGCGATCCGTTCCGAGCGATCCGTTCCGAGCGATCCAGCCCTGGTCGCCCCGAACCCGCTCGCCCGTGCCGCGCTTCGGTGGCGCCCGCCGCCCGGTCGGGCGACCCCGAACGGGCGCCACCGGGCCGCCCGCCCGGGCCTGCCCGGATGGGTCGCCGACCGCTGCGTCCGGGCGTGCCGGACTAGTCGGGTAGATCGGATCCTGGGCCGAATGAGGCCGGTCGTCGAGAACCATCACCGGCACCGGCGCGCAGCGTGGCGATTCCACCCCGGAAAGTGCCCTCCGCATCCACCGGTGGTAAACGGAAGGTGCCTAAACTTGCCCCATCCGGGCCGATAAGGGTGGATTGTCGCCGGGGGAATACCGGCTACCCTTCCGGGCGCCGTAAATTCAACGGCGACGGCCACTGATCGATGTAGAGTATCTCGCGTATCCCTCGTTTCCAGATGGGAGTGCGCGTGGGTCACCTTCAGGTCATCGTGAGTATCGACTCCCGGGAAGGCGCCGAGCGTATCGGCCGTGCGCTCGTGGGGGCGCGCCTGGTCGCCTGTTTCCAGGTGATCGGCCCGATGAGCAGCATCTACCGCTGGAAGGGCGAGATCGAGCAGGCCGAGGAATGGCTCTGTCTCGCGAAAACGACCACCGAGCGATTCGACGAGCTGCGCGAGCGACTGGTCGTCCTGCACCCGTACGAGAATCCCGAGATCATTGCCACGCCGATAGTCGCGGGCCACGCCGACTATCTGCAGTGGATCAGCACGGAGACCGCGCCCGCCGTGCGGAGCTGACGTCCGGTCGCCGCCCCGACTCTGGCGGGGCCGGGGCGGCGACCGGACGTCATGCCGGCCCCAGGGTCGTGCACGGTGGAGCTGCGCTCAGACCAGCGCCCGCAGCTGGTCGTCGAGGTCCCGCACGGCCTGGGTGTGCTGCCAGGGCCGCAGGTGCTCGCGGGTCCGCCGGATGCGGGCCAGACCCAGGGAGAAGTCCGTCTGGGCCACGATGGCCAGCGCCTCGGCGGCGAAATGGCAGGCCGCCTCGATCTCCCGGCGCTGGATGTGTACCTCGGCGATGTCGCTCATCAGCAACGACCGCTTCTTCGTGGCGCCGGGGCCAGTGGCCCGCAGGGCCTCGGTGGCGGCCGCGTAGGCCGCGGCCGGCCGGCGCAACCGGGTGTAGGTGGTGACCTTCAGCCCGTCCAGCCGGCCCCGGTCGAAGAACTGGGTCCACACCCGGTCGCCGTCGCTCTCGCCTCGCTCGAAGGCGTCCTGGGCGCGGTCGAGCGCGGCCAGCGCCGCCCGGCCCTCGCCGCGTGCCGCCTGCTCCTCGGCCTCGCGGGCGGCCAGCCACGCCCGGGTCATCACCGTGCTGCCCGTCGCCGCCCGCCGTTGAGCCTCGCCGAGCAGCGCGCACGCCTGGTCGTGGCGGCCCTGGCTGGCGGTCTGGTAGCTCTCGTAACCGAGCACGCACGCCCACAGCGCATTGTCGTCGGCCTCACGGGCGGCCTCGATGGCCACCCGGTAGTAGGCCACCGTGGCGGGCAGGTCGTTCATGTCGAACGCCAGCCAGCCCGCCAACGCGGCGGTCTCGCCGGCGGTGGAGGTCAGGTCGCGGCGCACCGGCGTGCGGTTCGTCGACTCCAGCAGCTGGGTGAGCCGTCCCAGGTGCTCGGTGACCCGCTGCATGAGGATCCGGGCGGGAACGCGCTCCTCCAGCCCGTACAGCCCCGCAGTGCGCTGCCCCAGCTCCTCGGCGAGCTCCGGGGTGACGGTCGCCCGGCGGCGCAGCGCCGCCGACAGCCGATCCCAGGGCGGGGTGTCCGAGGCCGTGGCCATCGGCACCACCGCGACGCCGCCCGCCGCGGCGAAGAGCCGCAGAAAGTCCCGCCGTTCCACGGGAATGCCATTCGGGTCGATCACGTCGGCGTCCGCCTGCAGGACCAGCGTGCCGCCGGGTACCACCTCGCGGCCCGTCTGCTGCGGGCCGCCAGGTGCGGTCGGGACGATACCCCGACCCATTCCGGTCCGCATTGATCCGGCGGCGGAGGGAAGCGCCTCGTCGTCGACGAAACCCAGTTCCACCGAGGACCGACCGAATAGGGCCCGCAACAGCCGCTGATAACGCAGGCTTGGTTTCTTGTCGCCCTTCTCCCACTTACAGATCATGTTTCCGGTCACCCCGGCCTCGCGGCCCTCGTGGATGACGGAGAAGCGCCGGATCTCGGTGGCGAGCCGTTCCTGCGACCAGCCCCGCTCCTCCCGGCTCAGCCGCAGCCGGGCGTTCGGCGTACGGGCCGCGGGGGCACGGTTGGACTTCGATACGTCAGGTGATGGTCCGGAGGCTGCAGGTGCCCGTGAAGCTGTCGAGTGACCGGTCGTGAGCTGCATCGGGGCCTCCGAAGTCAATCGGTTGACTCCTGGAGCTTAACCCTCTGTGAGATAAGACGGTCATAGTGGATGTGGTCCCTTGGAGACCAGCTAGGGCAAAAATGTGGTCTTCCCGGCGCGCGGGCGACCTGCGTTCCGCTGTCGGGCGCCGCCTTCTACAGTGAGGGCGTGAGAGCCGGACCCCTCGACCGACGTCCTCGACCGCCCGGATCCGGTGCCCAGACCCGGCCGCTGCGCGCGTGGCAGCGGGCGGCGCTCGACGTCTACCGGTCCCGGTCGGCCTCCGGAGCCCGGGACTTCCTCGCGGTGGCGACGCCGGGCGCCGGCAAGACCACCTTCGCCCTGCAGGTCGCCAGCGACCTGCTGGGCACCGGCGAGATCAGCCGGATCACCGTCGTCGCACCCACCGAGCATCTCAAGCGGCAGTGGGCGGCGGCCGCCGCCGAGGTCGGGGTGGACCTCGACCCGGACTTCCGCAACTCCGCCGGCGCGACGTCGTCCGACTACACCGGCGTCGCGGTGACCTACGCCCAGGTCGCGGCCCATCCGGCGCTGCACCGGGCGCGGACCGCCGCCCGGCGCACCCTGGTCATCCTCGACGAGATCCACCATGCGGGCGACGCGCTGTCCTGGGGTGAGGCGACCAGGGAGGCGTTCACCCCCGCGGCGCGGCGCCTCGCCCTGACCGGGACGCCGTTTCGCTCCGACGTCAACCCGATCCCGTTCGTCACCTATCTGCCGGGCCCCGACGGCGTGCTGCGCAGCATCGCCGACTCCTCCTACGGCTACGCCGAGGCGCTGCGCGACGGCGTCGTGCGCCCGGTGCTCTTCCTCGCCTACTCCGGCGAGATGTCCTGGCGGACCAGCGCCGGGGCGGAGCTGTCGGCCCGACTCGGCGAGCCGCTGACCGGCGAGCAGACCGCCGCCGCCTGGCGCACCGCCCTGGACCCGGGCGGGGACTGGATGCCGGCCGTGCTCGCCTCGGCGGACACCCGGTTGTCCCAGGTCCGCGCGGGCGGCATGCCCGACGCAGGCGGGCTGGTCATCGCCACCGATCATGCCGCCGCCAGGGCGTACGCGGGGCTGCTCGCCCGGATCACCGGCACCTCGCCGGTGCTCATCCTGTCCGACGATCCGACCGCGTCGGGAAAGATCGCCGACTTCCGGCAGTCGTCGGACCGGTGGATGGTGGCCGTGCGGATGGTGAGCGAGGGCGTGGACGTTCCCCGCCTCGCCGTCGGGGTCTACGCGACCTCGGCCTCGACCCCGTTGTACTTCGCCCAGGCCGTCGGCCGGTTCGTCCGGGGCCGGGGCCGCGGCGAGACCGCCTCGGTGTTCCTGCCGAGCGTGCCCTCCCTGCTCGCGCTCGCCGGGGAGATGGAGCTCCAGCGCGACCATGCGCTGGAGAAGCAGCCGCGCGACCCGGACGCCTTCGACGATGAGGCGCTGCGCGACGCCAACCGACGCAAGGACACCCCCGACCAGCCGGACACGCTGTTCACGGCGCTGGGCTCCTCGGCCCACCTCGACCGAGTGATCTTCGATGGCGGCGAGTTCGGCACGCCCGCGGCGCCCGGCTCGGCCGAGGAGGAGGACTTCCTCGGCCTGCCGGGCCTGCTGGAGCCGGACCAGGTCGCGACCCTGTTGCGCCAGCGGGAGGCCGCCCAACAGGCCGCTGCGCAGGCCGCCGCGCGGCGCAGCGCCGCCGCGCGGGCGGGCGAGCAGCCCGAGGTGCCTGCCGCCCGCGACGGCGCACAGCCGACCACCCGCCCGGTCCACGAGATCATCGCCGAGCTGCGCCGGGAGCTCAACCGGCTGGTCGGGGCGTATTTCCATCGCACCGGCAAGCCGCACGGGATGATCCACGCCGAGCTGCGCCGGGCCTGCGGCGGCCCGCCGAGCGGGCAGGCCAGCGCCGCGCAGCTGCAGGCGCGCATCGACACGATCCGGCGCTGGGCTGGCTGACGGCTGACGGCTGACGGGGAGGCGGCGGCCGGCGGCCCGTCAGCCGCCCTGCGAGATGGTGATTGACTGGATCTTCGCCTTGCTGGCCGGGGCGCCGTCGGAGCCGCCGCCCTCCACGCCGGGCTGGGTGAGCTTGTCGAGGACGTCCAGCCCCGTGGTGATCTTTCCGAAGACGGTGTAGCTGCCGGCCAGCGCCGCCGCACCCTCCTGCGTCGGGTTGGCATAGTTGATGAAGAACTGACTGCCGTTGCTGTTCGGCGCGGAGCTGTGCGCCATCGCGAGCACACCGCGGTCGTAGGTGACGCCCTCGGTGTTCTCGTTGGCGTACCCGTAGCCGGGGCTGCCGCTGCCGGTGCCCGTCGGGTCGCCGCACTGCAGCACGGAGATGCCCGCCTCGGCGCCGCCGGTCTGGCGGTGGCAGATCGTGTCGTCGTAGTACTTGGCGTCGGCGAGCGTTCGCAGGGCGTGGACGGTGCACGGTGCCTTCTGCGCGTCCAGGCTCGCCGTCATCGTCCCGGCGTCGGTGGTGATGGTCATGGTGGCCGGGGAGGTGTCGACGGTGGCGGCCGACTTCGGCAGGGTGGCGCCGCGTGCCGGGCTCTCCCCGTTGCCGGTGTACGTGCACTGGCCGACCTTGCTGGTGGCCGCCGCGGCGGCGCTGGGGGCCGCGGTGTTCGCCGCGTTGGCGGCGGTGACGTCGGAGTCGTCGTCCTTGCCGGTGAGCAGGATCGCGGCGATCGCCGACGCCGCGACGACGATCGTCACGAAGCCGGCCACGATCGCGAGCCGCTGCTGGCGGCGGCGGTGGGCGACCCGCCGCCGCTGCGCCTGCCGGGCCGCGCGGGCCTCGGCGAGCTCGCGCTGCCGCCGCTCCTTCGAACTTGCCACCGTCGCCGGCCTCCTCACATCCCGAACCTGACGGTTCTCCGCTGGTGCGTCCCGTCCGTCCCGCCACGGCGGACACACGTGGTCTGTGCACCGTAACCGCTCGGCGGCGTCCGGTTCGGCAGCGCACCTCCGGCGAGCATGCCGAAGCCGCCTGCGTGCCCGCTGTGCGCCGGCCGCTCGCGGCGGAGGGGGCGGTGATCGGGCGTGATCGGGCGCGCCCCGGGAGGCGTCGGCGGTGGCTGGTAGCGTTACCGCAAAGTGAGGTTGCGGTACCGATCAGGGGCTGACGCGATTCATGCTCGATAAGCGTTTTATCCGGGAGAATCCGCAGGCCGTGAAGGACGCGGTCGCGGTCAAGGGCATTGACCTGGATGTCGACGAACTGCTCCAGCTCGACCAGGACAACCGCAAGCTGCAGTTCGAGGTGGATGAGGCACAGGCCCGGCGCAAGAGCTTTGCCAAGCAGTTCGCCAAGGCCGACGAGGCCCGCCGGGCCGAGCTGCGGGTCGAGCACGAGGCGTTCGACGGCCAGCTCAGGGATTTGCGTGAGCAGCTCGCCCGCACGAGCGCGCGGCTGTCCGAGCTGATGCTGCTGACGCCGAACATCCCCTGGTCGGGTGCGCCGGTGGGGCCGGACGAGTCGGCCAACGTGGTGCTGCGCACGGTCGGCACGCCCCCGGAGTTCGACTTCACCCCGCTCGACCACACCGAGCTCGCCGAGAAGCGCGGCTGGGCCGAGTTTGCCCGCGCCCGCAAGGTCGCCGGCGAGCGGGCCTACGCCCTCGTCGGCGACATGGTGATGCTGGAGCGGGCGGTGCACTCGTATGCGCTGGACCTGCTGCGCGGCCGGGAGTTCACGCCGGTGGCGGTGCCCGCGCTCGTCCGTGAGGAGCCGCTGATCGGCACGGGGATGCTGCCGAAGGCCCGGGAGGAGATCTACGCGATCCCCGAGGACGACCTGTACCTGGCCGGGACAGCCGAGGTGGCCCTCGTGGGCCTGCACGCGGGGGAGATCCTCGACGCCGCCCGGCTGCCGATCCGCTACGCCGGGATCTCGCCGTGCTTCCGCCGGGAGATCGGCAGCGCCAGCCGGGACGTCCGCGGCCTGCTGCGGGTCCACCAGTTCGAGAAGGTCGAGCAGTTCGTGCTCTGCGCCGCCGACGAGGCCGAGTCGGCGAGCTGGCACGCCGAGCTGCTCGCCACCGCCGAGCGCATCCTGTCCGACCTCGGGCTGTGCTACGAGGTCGTCGAGTGCGCCACCGGGGACATGGGCGTCGGCAAGTTCCGGATGAACGACATCAACACCTGGTTCCCGTCGCTGGGTCGCTTCCGGGAGACCCACAGCTGCTCGACGCTGCATGACTGGCAGGCCCGCCGGGCGAACCTGCGCTACCGCGACACCGACGGCACCGTCCGCTTCGCCCACACGCTGAACAACACCGCGGTGGCCACCCCGCGGCTACTGGCGGCGCTGTTGGAGAACTTCCAGACCGCCGACGGCGCGGTGCGCGTCCCCGAGGTGCTGCGGCCCTACCTGGGTGGCCGTGAGCTGATCTGAGCGTCGCCGCGGTAGCGGCGCTGCGCCCGCGCGGCCCGGACCAGGGCCGGGCCGGCCACCGCCAGCCGCCGCGGCAGCCCGACGGCCACCCGGCGTTCCAGCACCCGGTAGTCGGCCCGCTCCACCTCGTCGAGGATCTCCCGGTAGAGCACGAACGCCGTGCGCATGCAGTCCCGCGAGGTGGGGTGCAGCAGCCGGATGCCGGGCTGCGCCGCGCGGAACAGCTCCCGGGCCCGGCTGATCTCGAACGCCAGCAGCCGGCGGATCGGCCCGTCGACGACCCCGGCGGCCAGGTGCGCCCGGGTGACGCCGAACAGCGCCAGCGACGTCTGCGGCAGGTAGACCCGGCCGCGGCGCAGGTCCTCCCCGACGTCGCGGATGAAGTTGGCGTGCTGGAAGGCGAGGCCCAGGTCGCGGGCGTAGGGTAGCGCGCTGTCGTCGACCGGTTCGAGCAGCGGCACCATCTGCAGGCCGATGACCGCGGCCGAGCCGTGCATGTAGACCAGCAGGTCCTCCCACGTCGCGTACCCGGTCACGGTGAGGTCCATCGCCATCGAGGACAGGAACGCGGCGAAGTGGCCGGGGTCGAGCGCGAAGCGACGGATCGTGTCGACGACCGCCGGCAGCACCGACACCTCGCCCGCCGCCCCGTCCTGGCCACCGTCCCTACCTGCGACCTGGGCGTCGACGGCGTGGGCGGGCACGCCGTCGCGCAGCGCGGCGAGGAACCGGCCGCCCCAGGCCCGCAGCCGGGCGGCCCGCTCGTCGCCGGTCAGCGCTGAGTCGAGGTCGTCGACGATGTCGTCGGCGTGGCGGGCGAAGCCGTACAGGGCGTGCACGTGCGCGCGTTTCCACCGCGGCAGTAGCAGGGTCGCCAGGTAGTACGTGCGCCCATGGGCGGCGTTGAGCGCGCGGGCCCGCGCGTAGGACGCGCGCAACCGGGGATCGGTGATGCCGGCCGCGTCGAGCTCCCCCACGCCGGTCAGCCTAGCGGTAGGCCATCGTGGGCCGGTTCGGGTCAGAGCCGGTTCCGCGGGAACACCGTGATCGTCTGTCGCCTGTTGGCTGCGCGTTCCGTCGCAGGTTCCGCATCCAAGATCGGGAGTCGGGTCGGGGGCGGTTCCGCGGAACATCATGATCGCTTGTCGGCGTGTCTGTCGGTTTCGGTCTTCCGTCGAGGTTCCGGGCCCCGGGGTGCAGGTGGGTCGGTCCGGCCCGGTCCACCCTGGTGGATCTTGGGCAATTTCCGTCGGTGGTGGGTGGGACGATGCCCGGGTCCGTTGATCGACGACACCCCTGGCCCGGTGATCATGATGATGGTAGTTCCCGCGTTCCCTTGCGAAGGTGCGGGCGGTGACCCGGGTGGCGGAGGCCCAGACCGAGCAGGTGTGGTTGTCGCATGCCCGGTTCTGCACGGCGGGGCAGCTGGAACGGCTGGTGCGTTCCTCCCGGCAGGCCCGGGGTGATCAGAAGGTGCGGCGGGCGGGGCGGCGGGTGTCGTGGGCGTGTCGTGGCGGTTCGACGACGGCATGCTGTGCCCCCTCGGCTGTGACGGGCTCCGCCGTGCACGACGACGACATCAGCCTCGGCCGCGCCACCCGCCACGTCGACCCCACCGCCATCCACGCCCCCGACGGCGGTCGCCTCAGCCTCGACGGCTCCCTTCACGCCCTCCTCCAACGCGGAGGACGGGCCTAGCCGGTGGGGCGCTCAGGGAAGGCGGGAGGAGAAGGCGAGCGAGCTCGCTGCGGCGACGAAGCCCAGCGCGAGGGACAGGCCCAGGAACCAGGTGGTGATCTCCCGGTACTCGGTGCGGTAGCCGATGGAGCTGCCCAGGCCCTTGTAGACCGAGCGCAGCTCGTCCCCGGTGGCGGCCCGGTGGTAGGAGCCCTCGGTCTGGTCGGCGATCTCGTTGAGGGCCTGCTCGTTGACCGGCACCGGCACCTCCTGGCCGCCGACGTCGAGCGTGCCGTCGCTGGTGCCGTAGGCGATGGTGTCGACGGGGACGTGAGCCTGCCGGGCGGCATCGGTGGCCTGCGCGTTCGGCCGGCCGCGGGTGGTCTCGCCGTCGGAGAGCAGGACGATGGCCGCCGGCGGTGGGCTCTGCCCGGCGTCGGAGAACCGCTTGCCCGCGGTGTTGATGGCCTGCAGCGAGGCGAAGATCCCCTCGCCGATGGCCGTCGCCGGGCCGAGCTGCAGGCCGCGGATGCCGGCGCGGACCGACTCGCGGTCGGTCGACGCCGGCACGAGCACCGTCGCGCTGCCGGCGAAGGAGACCAGGCCCAGGTTGATGCGCGGCGGGAGCTGGTCGACGAATGCCTCGGCGCCCTGCTTGGCCGCCTCCAGCCGGTTCGGGGCGATGTCGGTGGCCGCCATCGAGTTCGACACGTCGATCGCCAGGATGATCGTCGCGCGCTCCCGGGGGACCCGCTCGGCGCGGGCCGGGCGGGCCAGCGAAAACACCAGGCCGGCGAGGGTGAGCAGCAGCAGCGCGGCCGGGACGTGACGGCGCCACCACTGCGGGCGCCGCGGCAGCACCGACGCCAGCACCGAGGTGGAGGACAGACGGGCGGCGTACACCCGCCGCCGCGAGGAGACGACGACGTAGGCGACGAGCAGCGCGCCGACGAGCAGGTACAGCCACAGCCAGTGGCCGGCGAGGAAGCTCACCGGCTACCCGCCCGGGCGGACCGGGCCGCCGCGGCGCCGGCCGCCGGGCCGGCGCGACCGACCGGCGCGCGCCGCCCGGCGCCGCGGCCGCGGCGGTTTGCCGAGGCGAAGCGGACGATGTCGACGAGCCAGTCCGAGTCGGTGCGCAGGACGAGATGGTCGGCGCCGACGCGGCGCAGGGCCAGCGACACCTCCCGGCGGTGCGCGGCCGCGGCTGCGGCATACCGCTGCCGGAACTTCCGCGACGAGGTGGGCACCTCGAGCAGCGCCCCGGTCTCGGCGTCGACGACGGGCAGCAGGCCGACCGCGGGCAGGGCCAGCTCCAGTGGGTCGACGATCTCGATGGCGAGCACCTGGTGGCGGGCGGCGAGCACGCGCAGCGGGCGTTCCCAGCCGAGATCGGTGGACTGGAAGTCGGAGATGACGACGGCGAGGCCGCGCCGGCGCGGCGGGCGCAGCAGGCCCTGCACGGCCGTGGCGAGATCGGTGGCGGCCGCCGGGTCGGGCCGGCGCCGGGGCCGGTCGTGCGCGGCGCGGGGCAGCGTGAGCAGGCTGCGCAGCAGCGCCCGCAGGCCGTCGCGACCCGGCCGGGCCGGGATCAGCCGCGTCCCGGCCTGGGTGAGCGCCACCGCACCCATCCGGTTGCCGGTGCGGGCGGTGAGGAAGCCGACCGCCGCGGTGGCGGCGACCGCGAGGTCCCGCTTCTCCCAGGCGCCGGTGCCGAACTCGCTGCTGGCGCTGAGGTCGACCAGGGCCCAGGTCTCCAGCTCCCGGTCGGCGATGAGGTCGTGGACGTGGGGGACGGTGGTGCGGGCGGTGACGGCCCAGTCCATCCGGCGCACGTCGTCGCCGACGGAGTACTCGCGGCTCTCCGCCTTCTCGCTGCCGTGGCCGGGCAGCAGCCCCAGGTGGTCGCCGAGCAGCATTCCGTCGAGGCGGCGCAGCACGGTGAGCTCCAGGCGGCGCAGCGTCCGCTCCACCGCCGGGTCGGTCCCGGGCGTGGCGGCGCCCGCGTCCGGGCGGCCCGCGTCCGGCGTCATGACAGCGGGCCCCGGTCGAGGTACTCCGGGAAGCCCGAGCGCGGGTTGGTGCCCCAGCCGCCGGTGTTCGGCCCGGTGGGGTAAGGGGCCTGCTGGCGCGGCGCCACCTGCGGCTGCTGGACGACCTCCAGGATGCGGGCGGCGATCGCCTCCGCGGTCAGCCCCTCGGCCAGCGCCTCGTAGGACAGCACCAGCCGGTGCGGCAGCACGTCCAGGGCGACGGCGACCACGTCGTCCGGCACGACGTAGTCGCGCCCGCGCAGCAGACCGAGCGCCCGTGCGGCGGCGACCAGGCCGAGGGAGGCACGCGGTGAGGCGCCGTAGGCGAGGTGGCCCGCCAGCTCCGGCAGCCCGGCCTCGGCCGGCGCCCGGGTGGCGAGCACCAGCCGCACGGCGAACTCGGTGATGGCGTGGTGGACGAACACGTTGTCGGCCCGCTCCTGCAGCCGCTCCAGCACCCGCGGGTCGAGGACGCGCTCGGGGACCGGGGGCGACACGCCCATCCGCCGGACGATCTCCAGCTCCTCGGTGGGGCTCGGATAGGGCACGTTGACCTTCATGAGGAAGCGGTCGCGCTGGGCCTCGGGCAGCGGGTAGACGCCCTCGGACTCGATCGGGTTCTGGGTGGCCAGCACCAGGAACGGCCGGGGTAGCCGGTGGGTGGCCCCGCCGAGGGAGACCTGCTTCTCCGACATGACCTCCAGCAGCGCCGACTGCACCTTCGCGGGCGCCCGGTTGATCTCGTCGGCCAGCACGAAGTTGGCGAAGACCGGCCCGAGCTCGACGTCGAACGTCTCCTGGCTGGCCCGGTAGATGCGGGCGCCCACGATGTCCGAGGGCACGAGGTCGTTGGTGAACTGGATGCGGACGAACGAACCGCCGACCACGGTGGCCAGGGTCTGCACCGCCAGCGTCTTGGCCACCCCGGGCACACCCTCGAGCAGGCAGTGCCCGCGGGCGAGCAGCGCGACGAGCATGCGCTCGACCATGCGGTCCTGCCCGACGATCACTTTTTTGATCTCGAACAGGGCGCGCTCGAGCAACGCCGCGTCCGAGGTGGTGTCCGGGGCGGCGAGGCCGGCCGGGCTCTGCCCATCGTCCATGCCGGTATTCTCCCAGCCCCGGCGCGGAATGGGGTGCCAACGGACTCGGCACGGCTCGGTTGCAAGCGTCTTCTAAGCCCCTGTTCAGGAACTTTCGGCTCAGGTCGGCGCGCCGGAGCGCAGCGCGCGCGAGCGGTAACCGCGTTCGGCGCCGAGGATCCGCTCCGCCGCCAGCCGCCCCGAGATGAGCACCATCGGCACACCGACGCCGGGCCGGGTGCCGCTGCCGGCGAACACCACGTTCGCCAGCCCGGGCGCCATGTTCGCCGGGCGGAACGGGCCGGTCTGGCGAAAGGTGTGGGCGGCGGCGAACGGCGCGCCCGCGGCCATCCCGCGGGCCCGCCAGTCGGCCGGGGTGGTCACCTGCTCCACCTCGATGGCGTCGCCGAACCCGGAGTAGCCGTGGCGCTCGCAGGTGGCGACGACCTCGTCGCGGTAGCGCGAGCGCAGCACCGACCAGTCCAGCGGCGCGGTGAGGTTCGGCGTCGGGAACAGCACGTAGTAGGAGTGTCCGCCGGCCGGCGCCATCGCCGGTTCGCTGCGCGACGGCGTGGTGACGAGGAACGACGGGTCGCTCATCAGCTCGCCGCGGTCGATGAGCTCCTTGAACGTCCGCCGCCAGGCCTGGCCGAAATGGATGGTGTGGTGCGCCGTGTGCGGGTACTCGACCCGGGCACCGGCCAGCAGCAGGAAGCATGACGGCGAGTAGCGCAGCCGGCGCAGCCGGGCCGGCGCCGCCGCCGGTGGCAGCAGCTCGGTGTAGGCGACCGGCAGGTCCGGGTTGAGGACCACCACGTCCGCGCCGATGCGCTCGCCGGCCGTGGTGTGCACTGCCACCGCCCGGTCGCCGCGCACCTCCACCCGGCTCACCGTCGTCTCGTAGCGCACCGTCACCCCGTGCTTGACCGCCGCGGCGGCCATCGCCTCGGCGACGGCGTGCATGCCGCCAGTCGGGTGGTAGACCCCGGCGACGGAGTCCATGTACGAGATGACGGCGTAGAGGGCGAGCGCGTCGTGGGGGGCGAGCCCGGCGTACATCGCCTGGAAGGAGAACATCCGCCGGGTCCGCGGGTCGCGCAGGTGGCGGCCGACGACCGCATCGAGCCGGCGGAAGCCGCCCAGCGCCGCGAGCCGGGCGAGCTGCGGGCGCAGCAGCGACAGCGGCGAGTCCACCTGGGCGTCGATGAAGTGCCGCAGCTGCGCGCGGAACATCGCCGTGACGAGTGCGACGAACCGCTCGAAGCCGGCGGCCTCCGCCGGGCCGCACAGCGCCCGGATCTCCGCCGCGGTGTCGGCCGGGTCGGCGCGGACGTCCAGCGAGGAGCCGTCGGCGAAGAAGCCCCGGTACATCGGGTCGAGCCGGGTCAGCGTCAGCCAGCGGTCGAGGTCCTCGCCGACGCAGTCCAGGGCGTCGGCGATCAGCTCGGGCATCGTGAGCACGGTCGGGCCGGTGTCGAACCGGTAGCCGTCGAGGGTGAGCAGCCCGGCCCGACCGCCCGGCACCGCCTCGCGCTCCAGCACCGTCACCCGGCGCCCGGCCCCCGCCAGGCGCAGCGCGGCCGACAGCCCCGCGAATCCCGCACCGACGATGACGACGTGATCCGTCGGGCCCTTCACCGTGCGCATCCGGCGCCCGCCCCCTTTTCGTTCGCGGTCAATGTGTCCGTGCCGTGGCCGCGGTCGCGAGCTCCACCAGCGCACCGCGGGTGGTGCCGTCGAGGTCGGAGCGTTCCAGGACGGCCAGGGCCTGCGCGGTGCGTGCGGCGATCCGCTCCTCGGCCGCGGCCGGCGCGCCGCTGGCCGCGATCAGCTCGCGCGCCTCCTCGACCGCGCCGGGCCGCGCCGGCGGACCGACGAGGTCGCGCAGCCGGGCCGCCGCCGTCGGCCGCGCGTGGCGCAGGGCCAGCGCCAGCAGCCCGTTGGCCCGCCCGTCGCGCAGGTCCTCCCCGGCGGGCTTGCCGGTCACCGCCGGATCGCCGAACACCCCGAGGATGTCGTCGCGCAGCTGGAACGCCTCACCGAGCGGATGGCCGAACGCCGCGTAGGTCTCCAGCAGGCCCGGGCGGGTCCCGGCGAGCAGGGCGCCGAGCTGCAACGGTCGGACCACCGTGTAGCCAGCGGTCTTGTACCGGGCGATCCGCGCGACCCGCGCCGGGTCGAGGCCGCGCTGCGGCCCGGCGGTCGGCCGCTCGGCCCCCACCTGGCTGGCCCCGGCCCCACCTGGCTGGCCCCGGCCCCCACCCGGCTGGCCCCGGCTCCTGTCTGGCTGGCCCCGGCTCCTGTCTGGCTGGCGAGGTCGAGGTACTGACCGGCGACGAGCTCGCCGCGCATCCGCGCGTACGTCGGCCAGGCCCGCGCCAGCGCGCCGGGAGTCAGCCCGCTGGCCATCAGCAGATCGTCCGCCCAGGTCAGAAACAGGTCGCCGAGCAGGATCGCCGCCGAGCGGCCGAAGGCGTCCGGATCGCCGCCCAGCCGGGCCTGGCGGTGCACCCGGGCCAGGCGGCGGTGCGCGCTCGGCTCGCCGCGACGCAGATCCGAGCCGTCCATCACGTCGTCATGCACCAGCGCACAGGCGTGTAGCACCTCCAGGGATGCGGCGGCCGTCACGATCTCGTCGCAGTCCGGCCCGCCGGCGCCCCGCCAGCCCCAGTAGCAGAACGCGGGCCGCACCCGCTTGCCCCCGCTGAGCAGCACATCCTCGGCGACCCCAACAAACGGGGCGAGATCGGCGTCGATGTCGCGCAGCGTCGTCCCCCGGGCGTCGGCGAACCGGCGCAGCACGGCGGATACCCGCGGGCGGACATCGGTCATCGGTGACCGGGGTACCGTGCGGTGTGCCCGTGTTCGACACCGTCATCATGGTGATCGCCATCGTGTTGCTGGCCGCCGCGGTGGGCGGTCTGTCGCTGTTGCGGATGCCACCCGCCGAGCTGGTTCACACCGTCGACGGTATCGACGCCGTCGAGGTCATGGTGGCCGCGGGCCGGGTCGAGGTTGCCGAACGCGACCGCGCTGACGTGCGCGTCGACCTCACGGTGCGGCGCCGGCCCGGCCGTTCGACCCCCGCGGTGACCACCGCCGGATCGGTGCTGCGCGTGGACGGGCGGCGCAGCGACGTGCGGGTCAGGCTGGCCGTGCCGCCCGGCACCCGGGTGCGGGCCGAGGTGCTCGTCGGCGAGATCACCCTGTGGGGGGTCCGCGGGGAGCTGTCGCTGGTCACCCGCGACGGCACGATCGCCGGCCGCGAGCTCGGCGCCGGCCCGGTCGCCGCCCGCAGCCTGGGCGGGGACGTCAACCTGCATTTCAGCCAGCCGCCGGACGCCGTGCACGCCCAGACCGAGTCGGGTCTGCTCACGGTCATGCTCCCCGACGGCGCGTACGCGGTGGAGGTTGAGACGGGCGATCCGAGCGCGGTCGACGTGGCGCTGACGCCGACGACGGACGCGGCGCGGCGGGTGGTGGCCCGCACCGTCGCCGGCCGGGTGCGCATCGGCCTCACCGCGCCGTTGGGGCCGCTGCCCATCTGAAATGTTGTCCGTTATTGTTACGTGAAGGTCAGGGGGGTTTCCGGCTCGGGGGTACGTCCCCGGGCATGGTCCGCGCCGGTCTACTCTCGTCGCATGACGGCGGTCCGGAGTGTGAGCGCGAAACCGGCGACGATGGGTGAGTTCCTCGCCTCCGGGCGTCCCTCGTTCTCCTTCGAGTTCTTCCCGCCCCGCACCCCCGAGGGCGAGCGTCACCTGTGGACCGCCCTGCGACGGATCGAGGCGCTGCGCCCCTCCTTCGTCTCGGTGACCTACGGCGCGGGCGGCTCGACCCGCGAGGGCACGATCCGGGTGACCGAGCGGATCGCCACCGACACCACCCTCACCCCGATCGCCCACCTCACCGCGGTCAACCACTCCGTCGCCGAGCTGCGTCAGGTGATCGGCAACTACGCGGGCGCGGGGGTGCGCAACGTGATCGCGCTGCGCGGCGACCCGCCCGGCGACCCGCAGGGCACCTGGACGCCCCACCCGCAGGGGCTGAAGCACGCCGACGAGCTCGTGCGGCTGGTGAAGTCGGTGGGGGACTTCTGCGTCGGGGTGGCGGCCTTCCCGGACAAGCACCCCCGCTCGCCCGACTTCGACACCGACGCTCGGTACCTGGTAGGCAAGTTCGACGCCGGCGCCGACTACGCCATCACCCAGTTCTTCTTCGGTGCCGACGACTACTTCCGCCTCGTCGACCGGGTGCGCGCGCTGGGCTGCGACAAGCCGATCATTCCCGGGATCATGCCGGTGACGAACGTGGCGCAGATCGTCCGGATGGCGCAGCTTTCCGGTGCCGCCTTCCCGCCCGCGCTGGCCGCCCGCCTGCAGGCCGTCGCGGACGACCCGGCGGCGGTGCGGGCGGTCGGCCTCGAGGTGGCGACGGAGCTGTCCCGCCGCTTGCTCGACGGTGGGGCGCCCGGCCTGCACTTCATCACCCTCAACCGGTCCAGCGCCACGCGGGAGATCTTCGAGGCGGTCCGGTAGGCGGGCGGCGGGGGTCTCGTCCCCGCCGGTGCCGCCCGGCGTCCTGGCTGCCCTACTCATGATCGTCGTAGGCGTCGAACACGCACAGCAGCCATTCGTCGCGGAAGGTCTGCTCGCGCGCCAGCGCGAAACCGGCCTGGTTGGCGGTGTCGATCACCGCCGCCACGAGGCCGAGGTCGAGGGTGTTGAAGACCGGGGTGATCCGCACCGCCAGGATCACCTGGTGGCGATGGGGGGCGAAGACCACCCGCGGGTCGAGGTCGTCGAGGCTCTCCACCACACCGCTTGCCTGCTCGGTCACAACACTCCAGCCCCGTCCGGGTCGCCGCCGCGGCGCGGCCGCATGCAAGACGACGCGACTCTATGTCCCGGGCACGATGACGTCCCGGGCACGATGACGTCCCGGGCACGATGACGTCCCGGGCACGATGGACGGTGTGCGCACCCCGGTACCCGATCGCGACACCTATCTTGCGCGCTGGTCGGCCCTGCACGGCGGCTACGACCCGCTGGGCGGACTGTGGTTGGTGCGCGCCTGGCTGACGCTGGTCCACCGGGTCGCGAGCCCGCTGGCCGCCCGCCGGGTGCCGCCGTCGGCGGTGACCATGGCGGGTGTGGCGGTCACCGCGCTCGCGCTGCCGGCCGCCGCGGCGGGGGGCCACTGGCCGCTGCTGGCGGTGGTGGTGATGGTCCTCGGGGGCGTGGCCGACAGCCTCGACGGAGCCGTGGCGGTGCTGACCGACCGGGTGAGCGCCTGGGGCTACGTGCTGGACTCGGTCGCGGACCGCTGCGGCGACCTGCTGTACCTGGTCGCCCTGTGGTACGTCGGCGCGCCGGGCGGTCTGCTCGTCGCCGCGGGGTGCGCGCTCGGGCTGCTGGAGTACACCCGGGCGCGGGCCGGCAACGCCGGCTTCGGGGAGATCGGCGTGGTGACGGTCGGCGAGCGGCCGACCCGGCTCATCGTCGCCGCGTTCGGGCTGGCGGGCGCCGGCATCGTCCCCGACCTGGCCGGCTTCGCCGGGACCGTGACAGCGGGCGCGACGCTCGCGGTCTGCGTGGTCGGCCTCGGCCAGCTTCTGGTGACGCTGCGTGCCGCGCTGTCGGGTGCGCCTCCGCCTCGTGACTAACCGAATGATTCCGAATTGTTCATTAGCTCTGGGTAGTCGCTAGCTGACCCTGGTGCGGCCCCGGCTGTTGCCGCCCGCTTGCCCGCCAGCCCGGCTTCCGGCCGGATGGCGGCCAGATCGTGCCGAGGTCTACGCACGGTTTTGCCGCCTTGAACCGCAACGAAGCCTCGGCACGACGCTGTGAGCGCGACTGGCAACAGAAGGTTGCGGCGGCCGGTGGGTGGCGCACCGAACCTCGGAGGGCATCGGCGTGGCGAGCGCGGAACCGCGCCACGCGTCCGGGCGGATTCCGGTCCGTGTTGATCCCCGCCCGGACCCGACCCACGCCATCAACGCACCACGGTCATCGCACTCCTGCCGCCCTCGCGTCATCGTGTCCACCGCCCGAGACGCCGTGCTGCCCCCGCTGACCCCCGCCGCCCCGCGGGAGCAGGCCGTATGCGGGAGATTTGTTCCGTATACGGACAGTTTTGATTGCCGAGCGATCAGCGTGGTTCGGAAGATTTTGATGGTCGCGGTTGACCGCTGGTTGTTTCTTTGTCTCTACCGGTGGTGGCCGTCGTCCCGCGCGCGGCCGACCAGGGCTGGAACGCCTCAGGCGGGAGCGTGGAGAAACTGGCTAGAAGATCCGCATTCGCGGATTTCTCTTCGGGGATACTCCCGGATCTGCGGATTCGTTGCTACGATCTGGCCATCCGCACAGTCGCCGATCGGCCGTGGGCCGCGGCCGCGTGACCGGCGAACTCCCGCACCCGCAAAAGATTCGGGAAATGGTGTCGTACCTCGCCCGCAGAATGTCCCGTCCGCGCGTCTGCGCGATGGTTCTGGCCCTGGCCGCGATCCTCGTCGTCAGCCTGCTGCCGACCTGGCGAGCCGCAGACCCACCTACACCGGCCCCACGCTCTACGACGTCCTGCAGGCGGCCCAGCCGACGTTCCGTAGCGACGTGAAGAACGACGCGCTGCGCTACGCCGCTGTCGTCCACGCCAGCGACGGCTACGAGTCGGTCGTCTCGTGGGCGAGATCGACCCCGGCTTCGCCGGCTCCGAGGTGCTGCTCGCCGTCACCCAGGACGGCGTGTCGCTGGCGGGCGAGGGGCCCCGGCTGACCGCCCCCGACGACACCGAGGGCGGGGCGGTACGTCTCCGGGGTCACCGCGGTGACGCTGGTCCGCGCCGGGCTGTAGGCCGCGGTCGCCAGGCTCGTCGGACCGGTCAGGCCGGCCCGACGAGCCCGGCGACGATGCCGGCGGACAACACGACCAGCGGCAGGCCGCCGCCGGGGTGGGTGGACCCGCCGACGAGGAACAGGCCCGGCACCCGGGCGGCGTTCGGTGGGCGCAGGAACGCCGCCCGGGCCCCGTTCGACGACCCGCCGTAGATCGACCCACCCACCGCGCCGGTGCGCCGCTCCAGGTCCGCCGGGGTGATCGTCTCGTACCATCGCAGCCGAGACCGCACGTCGAGCCCGCGGGCGGCGAGAAGGTCCAGGATGCGCCGGGCGTACCCGTCGGCCAGGCCCGGCTGGTCCCAGTCCAGCCCGCGCACCCCCCTCCGCTGCGTCCGGGGTGCTGCGTCGGCCGTGTGCGGGACGTGCGCGGCGGCGTTGACGAGGACGAACCACGCCTCCCCGTCCGGCGGCGCGCAGGCCGGGTCCGCCGGTGCGGCGATGTAGACCGCCGGGTCGTCGGCGAGGCGGCCGGCGAACACCGCGTCGAACTCGCCGTCGTAGTCCGCCGGGAAGGTGACCGTGTGGTGGCCCAGCGCCGGCGTGCTCCCGGACAGGGCCAGCAGCAGCACGAACCCGGACATCGACGGGGTGGCCCGCCGGACATGGCGCCGCCCGGCCCGGTCGTCCACCAGCCGGCCGTAGAGCGCTGCCGCGTCGATGTTCGCGACGACGACGTCGGCGGGCAGCAGGATGCCGTCGGCGAGGCGCACCCCGTCGACCCGGCCGCCGGGGGTGCGGGTCACCCTCAGCACCCGGGTGTCGAGCAGGATCCGGGCCCCGCGGTCCTCGGCCCGCCGCGCGATCGCCTCGCCGAGCCGGCGCAGCCCGCCCGGCACATACCACCCGCCGAAGCGGCGCTCGGCGTGCACCACCGACACCAGGGCGGCCGGGGCGCGCCGGGGGTCCGAACCGGAGTAGGTCGCGTAGCGGTCGAGCAGCATCCGCAGGCGTGGGTCGCGCAGGTAGCTGCGGCCGAGCCCGCGCAGGCTGCGGCCGGGGGCGACCGCCGCGACGTCCCCGGGCGAGGCCCAGGCCAGCCGGGCGAGCCCCCCGGCGCGTACCGGGCTGGACAGGAACGGTCCCTCGGCGGCGTCGAACACCCGCGCCGCCCGGGCGGCCAGGCGCCGCCAGTCGCCGCCGGCGCCGCCGCCGAGGCGCTCGTCGAGTTCGGCGGCGAAGGCGTCGTCGTCCGCGTGCGCGGCCAGGGTGGTGCCGTCGGCGAACCGGTAGGAGGCGATGGGGTCGAGGCGGCGAAGGTCCAGCTCGGCGCGCAGCGGCCCGCCGGTCGCGGCGAACAGGTCCTCGAAGACGCCTGGCATGGTCAGCAGGGACGGCCCGGTGTCGAAGCCGTAGCCGTCCCGTTCGTACCAGCCGAGTTTTCCACCGATTCGCGACGACTGCTCACAGACGGTGACGTCATGCCCGGCCGCGGCGAGGCGGGCCGCGGCGGCCAGCCCGCCCACCCCGGCGCCGATCACCACCACCCGGGCCACGGCGTCGACTCTACGAGCCGGCTGGCGGGCCGCGCCGCGGCGGGGGCGCCGTGACCGGCCGGCCCTTCCAGGTCGCGGTGCCGCGCCGCCGCCGCCACCAGGACAGCGCGGTCAGATATCCCAGCAGGCCGACCGAAACCGGGTGGGCGGCGGCGTCCGGCCAGCTCCGCCCGCCGGTGCGGCGGGCGGCGACCACCCGGCCGGCGACCCCGGCGAGGTAACCGGCCAGCCCCGCGCGGGAGCCGCGCGCCGCCGCGGCGGCCGGCAGGACGAACAGCCACCACAGCAGGCCGACCTGCGCGGCGCTGGCCGGCGGGCGGCCGCCGGCGGCGGCCAGCGACTTGGCGTAGCCGTCGCGCAGCTCCGCCCAGCCGGAGTACATCCGGTTCGTCGCCAGGGCGGTGCCGTCGACGACCACCCCGCGCCCCCCGGACCGCTTCACCGCCCGCAGCAGGGCGATGTCCTCGAGGATCTGGTCGCGGACCGCGGCGTGCCCCCCGGCCCGGCGGTACGCCGCCGCGTCCACGCACAGGAACTGGCCGCCGGCCGCGGCCAGCGAGGGCCGCGGGGACCGCTCGGCCGCCCGCAGCGGCAGCAGGGCCAGCCACGACCACGCCAGCAGCGGCTGGACCAGCCGCTCGGCCGGGCTCGCCGCGACCTGGCGCGGATACGGTGAGACCAGGTCCAGCCCGCTGTCGCGCAGCAGCAGGACGGCGCGGGCCAGCCCGTCGGCGGCGAGGGTCACGTCGGCGTCGACGAAGACCAGCACGGTTCCGGTCGCGGCGGCGGCGGCCCGGGCGCAGGCGTGCGGCTTGCCCAGCCAGCCGGGCGGCGGTCCGTCGCCGCGCAGCGCGACGAGCCGGCCGTCGCGCCGTGCCCAGCCGGCGAGGAGCCGCCCGGTGGCGTCGGTGGAGGCGTCGTCGTAGACGACGATCTCCAGGTCGGGCACGCACCGCGCGGCCAACAGGGCCGCCAGGCAGCCGTCGAGGCGGGCGGCCTCGTCGCGGACCGGCAGGATCACGGACACCCGTTCCGGCACCGGCCGGGCCGGCGGCGCCACCCGCAGCAGCCGGGCGTTGACCGCCGTGTGCACGGCGATGCCCGCGGACGCCACCGCCGCCGACCGCACCGCCGCCACCCCCACAGCTCGGGATCGTCCGGTCACCGGTCGGCGCGCCAGGGCAGGAGGGTCACGGCCAGCACCGCTCCCATCGCGACGCCGCCGACGACCGCGACGTCCGGTTCGCCGAAGAAGGCGAGGTTCGCCAGCACCGACGACAGGTAGGTCCAGGCCAGCAGGGTCAGCGGGATGCGCTCGTCGCGGCGGGCGCGGCGGGCCGGGTCGGGCAGCGCGAGCAGGGCCGCGGTCATGGCCGTCCCGACCAGTAGCCAGCCGAGGAAGTTCGTCAGCGGGATCCCGTTGAGCGCCGGGCCGCCGCCGAGCCAGCGCCAGTGCCCGGCGGTGACCATCTGCGGGTCGAGGAACAGATCCCAGGTGGCCAGCACCAGGCCGCCCAGCACGGCGGCGCGGACCGGGGCACGCCGGTGGCGGCGCACCAGCACGTAGGCGGGATAGGCCATCATCGCCCACGCCAGCGGCACCACGGCGGCGACGCCGAACAGTCGGGGCCCGAGCGAGCCGGCGTAGACGTAGCGGCCGAACGGGACGCCGGTGTGGACCCCGAGCGTCTCCACGGCGAGCCCCCCGCCGACGGCCACCACGACGAAGCCGGCGGTCCAGAGCAGGCCGCGGGTGGCCAGGGCATGCGCCGTCGACGCGATGACGAAGAACAGGACCGAGGCGACGGCCAGCGCGGAGCGCCCGGTGCTGCCGACCAGCGGGTAGGGGATCTGCACCGCCACCGTAGCCAGCACGGGAACCCATCCCCAGGCCAGCGCTCGGCGCACGGGCGGTTCGCCCGGGATGCTCCGGCCACCGGGCCGGGCCGACCCGAGCGCCGTGGACGCCGGGCCGTCGAGGGTCACCGCACGGGTGCCGGCTCGCCGGCGTCCTCGGCGCGCTCGCCGTCGGGGCTGGTGGCGGACGGGCCGCGCAGCTCCTTGCCGAGCACCGCGTACGGGGTGAGGGTTCCCGGGAACTGGAAGTCCGACAGCAGCGGGACGAATCCCTCGCTGGCGTACAACCGGCGCGCCCGGCTGCCGGCGGGTTCGAGCGCGGACAGCGCCGCGGTGCGCTGCGGGACGTCCCGCAGCAGCTCCCGCAGCAGCTGGCGGCCGATCGTGCGGCCCTGGTAGGCCGGCAGCACGTGCAGTTCGACGATCTCGAGGCAGTCGTCGAGCCAGTGCGCGGCCGAGGCCGCCGAGGCCGCCGCGATTGCGTCCACGACGACGTCGTGCCACCACTGCCCGGGCTGGCCGGGCAGTGCGTAGGTGATGCCGACGAGCCTGTCGTCGGGGGTGACGGCGGCGACGGCGCGCAGGTCGCGGCGATCGAAGTGGCGACGCGCGTGCAGGGCCCGGTCCCGGGCGGCCCGGACAGGGTCGGGCTCGTGGTGATCGAGGAACGCGGCCTTGTAGACGGCGATCACATCATCGAGCCGGGCCCGCATGCGGCTGGGCGACCAGCGGACCACACTCACGTCCCCGTCGGTCACCGGCGTCGCCTCCTGTCCGTCCCCCGGCGCGTCGACCTGGTCCCGCGAGCGGGTCTGGCGAGCCAGGAGGTCGGGGCACACCATCACGTTGCTCGACGATAACGCGCCCGTTGCGGGGCGCGCCGGGCAGCGGGAGTGCCTGCCACGTAACGTCATCACTCTGATGCGCAGAGAGTTATCTCCGGGATGTGTGGGAGGCCGATCCGGTCGCCTGCCATCGCGAGGCCCGCGCAGCGGGGAGCACCGTCGAGCAGGTCCGCGACCAGCATGGCGACCGCCGGAGCCTGCACCGCGCCGCCCGCGTTCGTCCCCGCGGCCACCAGGACCCGGCCGGCGTGGCCCGGCAGTGCGGTGACGACGGGGAGCCCGTCGGGGGTGGCGGGACGTTCGCAGACGCGCACGTCGCGCACGTCGAGGCCGCCGTCGGCCCGGCGCAGCGTCGGGAACAGGCCGGCGATGGCCCGTTCGGCGACGGCCCGCAGCCCCGCGGTCCCCTCCGTGGCGGCCTCGCGCCCGGCGAGCCCCAGATAGCCGAAGCCGCTACTGACGTGGATGAGCGTGCCGTCGGGAGATGAAGTGATGTTCATCACGCCAAGGGGGTCGCCGGCGTGGATCTTCGCCGGGCGGCGCAGCCCGGGGTTCGGCAGGGTCAGCGACAGGCCGAGTAGGTGTGCCACCGCACCGGCCCCCGGCCAGTCGGCGCCGAGCAGCCGGTCCAGGTCGCGGCCCCCGGTGGTGATCACGACCCGGTCCGCGGGCAGCACCGAGCCGTCGTCGAGGAGCAACCGCACCCCCGGCTCCGGCCGCCCACCCGGACCGGTCCCGGCCGAGATGTCGCTCCTCGTCGAATGGCTGCCCGGATCGAGCCCCCGTACCCGGACGCCAGCGCGGACCTCGACGCCGAGGTCCGCGAGCCGCCCGCCCAGCGCCGTCGCCAGATCGTGGATGTTGACGGCGTAGCCGTCCACCTCGACGGCGCCCGCGATCTCCCGCACGCCGCCGGGTAGCGGCACCGAGGCGCCCAGTCCCGGCCAGTCCCGGGCCAGCACCTCGCCGGGCAGGCGCACGGCGCCGGTGTCGGCGGCGCGCTGGAGCCGCTCGCCCGCGGCGAGGTCGGCGCCGCCGAGGTAGATCCGCGCGAGCCGGCCGTCCCGGCGCAGCCCGGCCAGCCAGCCCGTGCCGTCGACGGCGAACAGGTGCTCCCAACCGCGCAGCCCCAGCCGGTTGAGGGCGATGACCAGCTCCTGGGCCGTCGCGTGCAGCCCCGGCCGGTCGGTGCGCCGGTCGAACGCCTCGGCCCAGGCGAGCTCGGCCGTGCTCAGCGAGGCGGGGTCGCGCAGCCGCCAGCCGCCGTCCGCCGGGCCGCGGCCGAGGATGCCGGCCCGGCCCGCATCCGCCGGTGGCAGAGTCTCGGTCGCCGACAGGTGCCGCGCGTTGGCACCCCCGAAGGTCGTGCCCTGCCGGTCCGGATCACTGCGATCCGCCGGGGCGGCGTCGAGCACCCGGACCCGGCGGTGCCCCCGCAGCCGCAGCAGCAGCGCGACGGTGAGTCCGACGATCCCGCCGCCGACGACCACCACGCCGTGGCCGCCCACGGCGGGATCGTCGGGTGCCGGGTCCTCGTCGACCCGGCGGTCGGTGTCCCGGCCCGCACCGGGATGATCGACCCGTCCCCGCGTCGCGGCAAGGTCGGATCGGGGGGAGCGGTCGGGTGCTGGCCCGAGCAGGTCGGTGCCGGTCAGCTCGTCCAGGTCCGCCCGCCCGACCACGGCGAGCACGGCCTGATCCAGGTCGTCGTCGCAGGCGGCGGAGCGCATCGCCGCGGAGCACAGGGTGAACCCGGCCCGCGGGGCGCCGCCGTCACCGTCGATCCGCGTCGCCAGCAGCTGCCGCACCGGGGCGAGCAGCCTGGGGGCGTTGTCCAGGACGACGGTGAGGTCACGCCGGTCGTAGGCGTCGAGCAGGGCGCGCTCGGCGAACACCTCGGGCTCGCTGACCGAGACGATCCGCTCGCCCGTGAACGCCTTGAGCTGCCACTCGCCGATCATCCCGGCGCTCGCCCACGGCCCCGCGTGGACGAGCGGCACGGCGACGGCGACCGCGTCGGCGGCCTCGAGGACCTCCTCCACCGTGCGGGCGACGTGCACCCGGTCGGCGGCCAGCCGGTGGTGCCGCGCCCAGGCGCCCACCGACGCGGGATCGGCGACGAGGGAGGGGGAGTGCACGACCAGGCGCCAGCCCCGCGCGCCGCCGGCCCGGGCCACCCGCCCGTTGATGTTGCCGGCGCCGAGCAGGCCGAGGGTGCCCGGCCGCCGCGGCCCCTGCTCCCGAGGAGTCGGCTGCTCCCGAGCGGGCGACGCCGCCTGCCCGCCCGCGGCGCCGAACAGCCGGTCGGCCATGAAGCGGGCGACGTGGCGAGCGTTGACCTCCGGCGTGTTGCGCACCGTGATCCGCAGCCGGGCCGCGGCGGCGGTGTCGACGGCGGCCAGCGAGGTACCGCGGCGGACGAGCAGGAGCTCCCGGTCGGCATCGGGCCGCCCCGAGCCCGCACGGACCGGACCGCCCACACGCACCGCCGCGGCCCATCGTTCGAGAGTGGTGGCGTCCACCGCGTTCGCGCCGACGACCAGCGTGTGGGGGCGCAGTTCGACCAGCGCGTCGGCGAGTTCGGCCGGGCGGGCGGCCAGCTCCGGGCGCAGGACCGCGGTGCCGGCCTGGCCGACCAGGTCCGTCACCCGGGCGCTCACCGCTGTGGCGATCAGTACCCGGCGGTGGGGGGTCGAGGCGTGGGGGACCGGGGGGTGCGGTGCTGGACCGCGGGGCGTCGGCTCGGGGGGTGCCTGGCCTGCGGACACCTGGGCACGTGCCTGGTCACGGGGCATCGGCATGCGGTTCGCTTCATCCGGTTCGTCGGGCTGCCTCATCCGGATCGCCGCCGGACCTCCCCACCGTGGCGGACGTCCGTCAACGGGTTGTCAAACCGCCGGACCCCGTGCCGGCCCGGGGTGGCCAGGCCGGCACGGGACCTTCAATGCGCCGTCAACGTCGGGTCGGGGATCAGGGCCAGCAGCGGATCACGCCCGCCGAGGGTGCCGCGGGAGCCGAGCACCGCGAACCGCGCGAACAGCTCCTCGCTGTACCAGCCGACCTCGGGGGTGCGGCGGACGACCTCGCTGTGCGCCGGCCGGCCGTAGGCGAACCGGCGCAGCGACACCGCGTCCTGCCAGAGGCTGAACGTGCCCTTCAGGCCGATCGGCGCCTCGCCGATCCCGGCCGCGAACAGCAGTCCCTCGGCCTGGGCGAGATCCGCGGCCACCGGCGGGACCGCCCGGCGGAAGGCGAGCGTGTGCCGGGCGGCGACCCGGGCCCGCGTGATCACCGCCACCTTCGTGCCGGCGGCGGTGGTGCTCGGCGCGGCCGTGGCCACCGAGTCGCCGAACGGCTCCTGCCGAGACCACCGCCCGCGCGAGGACAGCGGGTGCAGGTCGATGCGCCACCGTTCCTCGGCCAGCACCGACCAGGCTCGCACCTGCGCGGACCGTTCGAACGACCGTGCCGCCGACGGCGTCTCCCAGGCGGCGACCATCGCCCACTGACACGGGTCGGCGCCGCGCAGGCCGAGGCTGCTCGCCGAGCCGGTGCCGAGCAGCTTGGCGAACGTCAGCCCGGGGACGTGCCGCAGCGCGGACCGGTCGGCGGCGACCCGGGCCAGGGCATGGCCGATCCGGCGTCGGGGGACCCGCCAGAAGTCGACGGTCACCAGCAGGGCGGCGGGGTTGGCCGGGTTCATCGGGCTCGCCGTTCTCATCGCGTTCATCTCCGCACCGAGGACAGTCGCAGCAGGCCGTCGCGGACGGCCCCGTACTTCTGCGTGAAAGCCGTGGACACGACTCCGGCACCGGCGTCGTCGCGCAGCGGCACCACCCGGGCGCGGCCGATGCCGGACAGCGCGTGCCGGCCGTTGCCCGCCACCGCCGCGACCAGGCCGTCCGGGCCGCTGCGGCGCAGCAGCGCGGCCAGCTCCGGGGAGGCGATGTACACCGCCCCGTCGAGGCGGACGAACTCGGCGCGCACGTCGAGCGCATCGGCGTCCGACGGGGAGACCTGCAGCGGTACGCGCAGGTAGTCGTCCAGGGCGGCGCTGCCCTCCGGGCTCCACAGCCGCTCGAAGTGCTGCTCGACGAACTGGACGAGGGTCGAGGAGATCGTCGCCTCGTGCTGGGTCGTGGCGGCCGAGGAGTAGCCGACCGGGAAGCTCGACACGAGCGCACCCGAGTCCCAGCGGTGGTAGGTCGTCAGCGGCTGCTCGGCGTAGAGCCGCACGGCGAGGCGGGGACGCAGCACCGGGGTGAGCCGCTCCCGCAGCCCGTCCAGGACCAGCAGGTTCGCCCGGATCTCACCGGGCACGTCGACGCGGTGCGACAGGTCGGCCGCCCGCGCCGCCGCGGCCGGCGAGTCCGGGTCGAGCAGCAGGATCTGGACGATCGCCCCGGCGTCGACCGCCGCCAGCACCGCGTCGGTGAAGGCGTCCCGGTGCGGCGAGGAGACCAGGTCCGTCCACGTGTTAAGTAACCGCACGCTGCGCCGCGAGGCGGCGACCCGGGCGATGAAGTAGGCCGGGTCGAAGGCGCCGAGCAGCCGACCGCCGGTGAACTGGGTCGGCTCGGTGGTGACCGGCGCCGTCAGCCGCTCCTCGGCGGCGGCCAGCTCCGGGGAGCCCTGCTGACGCAGCAGCGTGATGCCCTGCTGCCAGGAGCGCCGGGCCCCGGGATGGTCGTCGAGCTGGGCGAGGATGTCACCGCGGCGGACCAGCACGCGCGGCTCCCACAGCGGATCGGGCAGCTCGGCCAGCAGCGGCAGGCTCTCGTTGTAGGCCGCCAGCGCCTGCTCGGGCCGCTGCTGGTAGCGGTAGAGATCGCCCAGTCGCCGCTGGGCCTGCGCCTCCAGCGGCAGGTTGGCGAGCTCCCGGGCGATCGACAGGCTCATCGTCAGGCAGGTGATGCCGTCGGTGAGCTCGTTGCGGTCGCCGTGGGTCATGGCGACGGCGACCAGCGTCTCCGCCTCGATGCGGCGGGCCCCGGCCCGCCGCATCGTCCCCAGGCAGGTCTCGAAATGGGCCAGCGCCGCGGCGAACTCACCGCGCCCGCGGCAGGTGTCGGCGAGCCCGCGCACGGCCCGTGCCTCGCCCAGCTCCGCGCCGAACCCGGCGAAGATCTCCCGCGCCCGGGTGAAACGCTCCGTGGCCAGCGCCAGGCGCTCGAGCGCGTCGCGGGTGACCGCCACCGCCGGCTCGCCGTCGGGATCGGTCCCGGCGGCGTCGAGCCGCCAGAACGCCTCCTCGAAGGTCAGGATGATCTCCCGTTCCCCGAGGCTGGTGAGCAGCTCGGCCTCGGCGAGGCGGTGCCCCGTGCGGCGGGCGGCGGCGAGGCCCAGGGCGTGGGTGCGCGCCCAGTCGCTCCAGTGCGCCGCGAACGCGTAGAACTCCGCGGCCTCGGCGGCGAGCAGCCAGGTCGGCTGGCCGAGCCCGGCCGCCTGCGCCTGCTCGACCAGGGCGAGCAGGTTCGAGCGCTCCCCGCCGAACCAGACCAGCGGCCGGCGGACGACCTCGGCGAGGTCCGCGCGGGCGAACCGGGCGGCGGCCTGCGCGGCGAAGCCGGCGTCCGCCCCGTCGACGGACAGGGTCCGGATTCGCCCGGGGCTGAAGGTGTCGACCGCCTCACGCAGCATCACCAGATAGGCGTACAGCAGTCGGCTCAGCGCCGCCTGGTGTTCGCCGGACAACGTCGGCGGATCATCGAGCTCCGCAGCGTCGCGGCCGCCGCGGCCGCCGTCGCCGCCGGCGGCGATGCCACCTTCGGGCGCAGCCGCGGGGGAACGGGAACCGTGCCCGGCGCCCGCCGGCTCCGCGGTCGCCGGCTGGCCGATCGCGGTCCCGACGCCGGTCTCCCGTTCCCGGGCGAACACCCGCAGCAGGTCGTGGAACCGGTAGCGCTCCGTGCCGGCCGCGTCGACGCCGCGCCGCTCCAGCAGCTGCGCGTCGGCGAGGCGGTCCACGACGTCCTCGGCCTCGTCGAGATCGACGTCGAGCACCGCCGCCGCGGCCCACGGCGCGAAGTCGTTGACCGCGGGCAGCGACAGCAGCCGGAAGGCGCGCTGTTCGTCGGCCGGCCGACCCTCGTAGCTCAGCGAGAAGCTGGCCCGGATCTCCAGGTCGCCGACCTCCAGCCAGGACAGCCGGTCGCGCTCGTTGGCGAGGCGGCCGGCGAGGCGCGCCAGCCGCCAGTGCGGGTGCGCGGCCAGCTTGCGCCCGGCTATCTGGATCGCCAGCGGCAGGTAGCCGCACAGGCCGACGATGTCGCGCGCCGCCTCGGCCTCCGCCTCGACCCGCGCCGCCCCGACCACCTTGGCCAGCAGCTCCACGGCGTCGCTGGGGATGAGGACGTCGACCATCCAGTACGGCACGGTGAGCCCGTGCAGCCGCGACCGGCTGGTGATGAGCACGGCGCAGCCCGGGCTTGTCGGCATCAGCGGGCGCAGCTGCGCCTCACCCGCCGCGTTGTCCAGGATGATCAGGACCTTGCGGGTGGCGAGCAGCTCCCGGTACATCTCCGCCAGGTCGTCGAGGTCGGTCGGCACCGCGGCCCGGCTGACGCCGAGCGCCTGGACGAACCGGGCGAGCACCCGCGTCGGCTCCAACGGCTCGCTGGTGCCGCGCAGGTCCACGTACAGCGCGTCGGTGAACCCGGCGCGGATGCGGTGCGCGATGTGCACGGCCAGGGCGGTCTTGCCGGCGCCCGCCTTGCCGGCGAAGGCCGCCGTGACGGTGCCCTGGGCCAGGGCGGCCTGATCGGTGAGCACGGCATGCGCCCGGGCCTGGATGGTGTCCCGCCCGGTGTACTCCGGAGTGTCCGGCGGCAGCTGATGGCTGCCGGAGCCGGCGGGCGCGACCTGGGCGGGGCGGCCCAGCGAGCGCGGCGGAGCCCAGGCCAGGCCCGGCGCCCCGCGCAGCACGTCCTCCTGTAGCCGGCGCAGCATCGGGGAGTCCAGCCCGAGCTCGTGCAGGGCCTCCAGGCCGTCCCGGCAGGCCCGGGCGGCGTCGTCGATCCGGCCGTCCCGGTAGAAGGCGACGACCAGCTCCCGGCGCAGCCCGTCATCGTGCGGGTGGCGGGCCACCAGCATCCGCAGGTCGCCGAGGACCTCCCGGTGCCGGCCCAGGGACAGATCGGCGGCGGTCCGCGTCTTGACCACGTCGAGCTGGAGTTCGGTGAGCGCCGCCGCATAGCTGTGCGCGAACGGATGGTCCGCGACGTCGACCAGCGGCGGCCCCCGCCACAGCGACTGGGCCTCCTGCAGCGGGGCGATCGCGCTCACCGGGTCGCCGTCGTCCACCGCCCGTCGGCCCTGCGCCAGCAGCCGCCGGACCCGCTCGACGTCGATCTGCTCCGCCCGCACGTCGAGGAGGTAGCCCGAGCCCTTGCGCAGCAGCATCCGCGGCGGGGGGCCGTCCGCCATCCGCCGCCGCAGCTCACTGACGTGGGTGCGCAGCGTGGCCAGCGCACCTTCCGGCGGCGGATCGCCCCAGATCACCTCCAGCAGCCGGTGGATCGGCACGACCTGGTTGGCCTCGAGCAGCAGGACGGTCATCAGGACCTTGCGCTGGGTGCCGCCCAGCGTGAGGGGTGTCCCGGCCGCGGTGACCTCCAGCGGACCCAGGATGGCGAACTGCAGGCTGTCGCGGTCGGGCATCTGGTCCTCTCGTCACGGCCCCAAGTGATGTCTGTTTATCGCAGCGTGCGCCCGCAGGGGAGCCCGCGGCAACCATCGATGCCCGCCGGACGCTGTCGTTTCCGCGTCAGGTCCGTACCCGGCGTGATCCCGGCGCGGCGCACGGAGCCCTTCAACGCTCGCTCAACGTCGGGGGTGACCGTGCGTGCAATGACTGTTGACGCTCCTGATGTGCACTTCAGGTCGACGAGAACCAAGGACGACGGACCGCCGGCAGTCGGCCGGCGCGGTGTGGAGGTGTCGGGATCATGGCGATCGCGATGACGAGGATCCTGTCGCGACGGCCCGGGGCGCAGGGGCGCGCGCCGACGCCGTCGGGGGCCGGGACACGGCCGTTGCCGGGACCCGGTGCCGGGGCGGACGTCCTCCCGCGGCGGGCCGGCGGTCTGCCGCACGAGCTGGTCTTCCGGGTCGCCTCGGCGAGCCGGCGCAGCGCGGTCCGGCAGGTGCGGGTCGAGACCGACGAGGAGGCGGTGCTCGCCGACTGGGCGTCGCGGGGGCGGGTCGAGCTGATGGCCGCCCGGCGCCCGTTCGTTCTGGAGCTGGATCTCGACGGCCGGGGCGTGCGTCTCGTCGAGCCGATGGGGCGGGTGCCGGTCGCGGCCTTCGCGGCCGGCCGGGCCGGCGGCCGGGTGCGCCTGGCGGACGGCGGCGTGCTGCGGTGGCTCACGCCGACCCGCGGCGAGTTCTCCAGCGGCCTGGTGGGGCACCGCGAGGTCAACATCATCCGGTTCGCGCTGGACGGGACGGCGCTCGTCGTGGCCGATCCCGACCTGCTCGACCCGGAGGTCGCCCGGGTGGTCCGGGTGTCGGACGCGGGTCCGGGGGATACCCGTCGGGGGGATGTCCCGGACCCGCGCCTGGGCTGGCTGCCCGACGTGGTGGCGCTGCTCGTGCTGGCCTGGTTCCTGCGCCTGCTCGAGTCCACCTCCGCCGCGTCGGCTCGCTCGCGTGTTCGAGACCTGGGTGTTTGACGGGTCGACCGAGAGGGGGTTACCTTCCAGGTATTCGAACCTGTGTTCGATGTCGGGAGGGTGTCATGGCTGTCGTGAGTCGGCTTGTCAGCGGCGCGGGCCCCGTGGGCGGAGCCGTCGGGGTGGAGGGTACGTTCACCGGGCGCGGAGCATCCAGCGGGGCGCCCGAGCGGGCCCTCCTGCCCGCCGCGGGGCTGCCCTACCGTTCCCGGGACGAGCTGCTTGCCGCCGCCCGGCGCGGTCTTGGGGAGGCGGAGTACGCCCCCCGGGCCGGGGAGCGGTACGCCCTGGCCCATCTCGCCGCACTGCGGGCCGCCGCCGCCGTGCTGGCGGATCGGGCGCGGCCCCGGCCGGGCCGGCGGGGCCGGCCGGTCAGTGCCTGGTGCCTGCTCGTGCGGGTGGCTCCCGAGCTCGCCCAATGGGCGGACTTCTTCGCGGCGGGCGCCCGTCGGCGGGCGGCCGCCGAGGCCGGCCTGAACGTGGTGGGCCGGCGGGAGGCCGACGATTTGATCCGTCAGGTCGACCAGTTCATCGGCGTCGTCGAGGGCGCGCTGGGGCTGCCGTCCCAGCCGGTGCTTGCCGGCACCGGTCCCGCCGACGCCGCGGGTGGGGGACACCGGCGAGCGCCTGCTGCCCGCGGTCTCCGGTGATCGTCTCGTCTGCTGTTGCGCGCAGCGTAGCTGTCCTTCACTATCGGTTATCTCTTGGGGTGTTGAGCGTGACGAAACAGGAGATCATCGATGTCTCTCACCGGTTCCGAGTCCCGGTACAGCGGCGCGCGCCGGGCCGCGCCGTCCGCCGTGGCCCGCCGCAATGCCTGGGTGCTGCGGGTCCTGGGACTGTCGGTCGGCGGGCTCGCGGTCGGTGTCGCCATCGGCCTCGTCGTGGGCCGCTGACGCGCCCGGCCCGACCGGGGGGGACCGGGACGGGCGGCGGGGAGGAGTCGATGTTGATGGCCGACCACGTGACCGGCGCCGATCTGCGGCAGGCCGCGATCTGGCACGGTCTGTGGGCCATCCTGCCCCGCCCGGCGCCGCAGGCCCCGCCGGGCGGCGGGTGGGCGGGTGGTCCGGCGGGGGCCGAGGCGGGGGTACCGGGTGGGCCCGTGGTGGGGGCGCGCCGGCCGGTCGTGGTCGACGCCGGCGGTGGCAGTGGCGGCTTCGCCGTGCCGATTGCGGCCGCCGGGTATCCGGTGATCGTGGTGGACCCCTCGCCGGACGCGCTGGCCGCTCTGCGCCGTCGCGTCGCCGAGCGGGGGCTCGACGGGCGGATCACCGCGATGCAGGGGGACCTGCGTGACCTGACCGGCCTTGTCGGCGCCGGGCAGGCCGACCTGCTGCTGTGCCATTCGGTGCTGGACGTCGTGGACGACCCGCAGAGCGCGCTCGCGCAGGCGATGGGGGTGCTGCGTCCGGGCGGTGCGCTCAGCGTCGTCGTGGCCGGCCTCGCCGCCGCGGTCCTCGCCCGAGCGTTGGCCGGGCACTTCGACGAGGCCCTCGCGGTGCTCGTCGAGGACGCGGAACCCGTGCACCGGCCGCCCGCGGCGCACCCCGGCTCGTCGGCGGGCAGGGAGTCGTCCGCCGGTCGGGTGCCTCGGCGGTTCACCACCGCCGAGGCCGTCGCGCTGGTCCGTGCGGCGGGGGCGGAGGTGCTCGACGTCCACGGAGTGCGGATCTTCGCGGATCTGGTGCCGGGGGAGCGCCTGCCCGATTCCGTCGCCATGCGGCGGCTGCTGCGCCTGGAGCTCGCGGCCGCCGGGCGGGAGCCGTTCCGGGCACTGGCGGCGCAGCTGCACGTCCTCGCCCGCAGGCCGGGCGGCACGGGGCCCCATGCACGCTGAGAGCACGATCCTGCACGTCGACATGGACGCCTTCTTCGCCTCGGTGGAGCTGCGTCGGCGGCCCGAGCTACGCGGACGGCCGATGATCGTGGCGGGGGGCGAGCGCGGTGTGGTGCTGTCGGCGACCTACGAGGCCCGGGCGTACGGGGTCCGCAGCGCGATGTCGATGACGCGGGCGCTGCGCCTGTGCCCCACCGCGGCGGTCGTCCCGCCCGACCACGCCGCCTACCGGGCGGCCTCGGTCGAGATCATGAAGATCTTCCGGGACGTCACCCCGCTGGTCGCGCCGCTGTCGGTCGACGAGGCCTTCCTTGACGTCGCGGGCGCGCGGGCGCTGTTCGGGCCGCCCCCGCGGATCGCCGCGGACATCCGCCGCAGGGTGGCGGCCGAGCAGGACCTCACCTGCTCGGTCGGCGTCGCGCCGTCGATGTTCGTCGCCAAGATCGCCTCGACCAGGTGCAAGCCGGACGGGCTGGCGGTCATCGCCCCCGACGAGGTGCTCGCCTTCCTACAGCCGCTGCCGACCGGGGCGCTGTGGGGCGTCGGTCCGCGGGCCGAGGCCGCCCTGACCCGGCTGGGGCTGCGCACGATCGGGGACATCGCGGACACCCCGGTGGACACGTTGCGCCGGGCCCTCGGGGATGCCGCCGGAACCCACCTGCACCGGCTGTCGTGGGGGATCGACGAGCGGCGGGTGGATCCCGGCGGCGCGGAGGTCACCGTCGGCGCCGAACGGACCTTCGCCACCGACATCACCGAGCCGGTCCCGCTCGCCCGGGAACTGCTGCGCCTGTCCGGACGGGTGGCCGGCCAGCTGCGGCAGCGGCACCGGCGCGCCCGGACGATCTCGGTCAAGGTGCGCTACGCCGATTTCCGGACCGTCACCCGCGCCCGCACGCTGCGTGATGGCACCGACGTGTCCCAGGTGATCTACTCCACCGCGACGGATCTGGTGACGGACCTGGGACTGCTCGGGAGCGGCCGGAGCGCCGCCATCGCGGTCCTGGCCGTGCGCCTGCTGGGGGTGCGGGCCGGCAACCTCGTCGACGCGGGGGCCGGCAGCCGGCAGCTCCTGCTCGGGGATCGGCCCGAGGGCTGGGCGGAGCTGGACCGGGTCGCCGACCGGGCGCGCGACCGGTTCGGCGCGGGTGCGGTGGGTCCGGCGTCGCTGCTCGACCGGCCCGAGGGGCCCCCGCCGGGCCCGACGTGACGACGGCGTACCCGGGCATGAACGACGCTGCTTCGGGCACGGGACAGGTGAGGTGATTGGCTCGGTTCCAACCGGCATGACGGGTTGCCTACCGCACCCGCCCGCGCATGCCTATTCTTGGTTGTCAGGTTCCGTCTGCCGGGCCTGTAGGTCGTGGGAGGAGCGTCGATGCCGCTCTCGGAGAACGAGCAGCGCCTTCTGGAGCAGATCGAGCGCGCTCTCGTCGAGGATGACCCGAAGTTCGCCAGCACCGTGCGGTCGACGGACCCCCGCACGTACCTGCTGCGCCGGGTGCGCCGCAGCGCGGTGGTCTTCCTGCTCGGGCTCGCCGTCCTGGTGGTCGGCGTGGTGCTCAACCAGGTGCCGCTCACCGTCATCCTTGGCATCCTCGGGTTCCTGATGATGCTGTTCGCCGCGCTGCGTGGGGCCGCCGACCTGCGTCGCATCAGCGGGCGGGACACGGGCGGTCGCCGGCCCGGTGGCCGGGGCCGGGGCCGGTCAAAGGGACGATCCCGGACGAAGGCGTCCTTCATGGAACGGGTCGAGGAGCGCTGGCGGCGCCGCTGGGAGGACCGTCCCTAGCCTGCGCGGGGATCGTCAGCCTGCGCGGGGATCGTCAGCCTGCGCGGGGATCGTCCCCCTTTCGGGGATCGCTTACCTTCAAGGCCCGCCCGGCCGCGGTCCGGCGCTGTGCGCCGCCTCCGGGACGCGGGCCTCGTCGGCATCGTCCACCGCCCCGGGCTTCGGCCCGTCGTCGCTGGGGCGGTCCGCTCCGGCGCCCGTGGGGCGCCACCGCAGGTATCGGCGGGCTAGCCCGGCGCGATCGCGGCCCGATTCGTCCGGCTCGCGGCGGCGGAACACCGATGGCGGCGCGAGGCGGGCCATGATCCGACGGGTTCGCGGGGCGACCGCCCAGAGTGTCCCGGAGGCGATGGCGACGTCCCGCCTCACCTCGGCGTGCGGCGGGGGGGCGGCGAGTTCCGGGGGCGCGTAGCGGGCTCGCTCCTCCGCGGCCGCCAGCCGGGCCAGCGCCTCGCGGGCCTGAGGGTACGACGGCGCGGCCGCGGTCGGGTCGGCCGACGGGTCCACCTGCGCCGCCGCGGCGGGATCGGCCTGCCGGTCGGTCGCCGGGGCGGGCTGCGACGCGGGCGCGGGCTCGGCGTCGAGGTAGGCGGTCAGCCGAGCGACCCCGGCCCGAGGCGAGTCGCTGACCCGGATCGTGACGCCGAGGTCGGAGGCTACGTCGAGAAGCTCCGCCCAGGCGTCGTGCACCTGGTCGACGGCCTGCGCGCCGGCCCGGCCGGGCGGCCCGCCGCCGGGCTCGGCCCCGTCGTCGGCTCGGCCGCTGCGCATCCGGGCGCGGCGCCGCCGGGCGCGGACGATCGCCGGGGTGGCGAGCAGGGCCGCCGCGGGGGGCACGGTCGCGCACAGCCAGATCACCCAGGCCGGGACGCCGGAGGAGGCGGCGGTGTCCTCGCCCGGGGCCGGGGGCTGCGTCGCGGTCGGGTCGCCGGGGCTCGCCGCGGCGCTGGGCACCGGCACCGGCACCGGCTCGGGCAGCGGCTGGGCCCCGGACGAGCTCTCCTGCCCCGGCGGCGCGGCCGCCCCGTCCGGGTCGTCGATGCCGGCGGGCGCGTACGAGGGCGCCGCCGTCGCCCCGTCGGAGCGGCGGGTGGGCTCGAAGCTCACCCAGCCGACCGAGGAGAACCACACCTCGGGCCAGGCGTGCGCCTGCCGGTTCGTGATCAGGTAGCTGCCGTCCGCCTGCCGCTCGCCGGGCACGAAACCGATGGCGACCCGGGCGGGGAGGTCGAGCATCCGCACCATGACGGTCATCGCGGAGGCGAACTGCTCGCAGTACCCCCGGTGCGACTCGAAGAGGAACTCGGCGAGCGCGCCTTCCTGGGTGGTCGGCGCACCCGTCAGGTCGTAGGTGAACAGCGGTCCGCGCAGGTGCTGCTGGATCGCATACACCTTCTCGTAAGGGGTGCGCGCGTTGCGGGTGACGGAGTTGACGAGCTGACGCAGGCGGGCGTCGAGATTGTCCGGCAGCGCGGTGTCGACGCCAAGGTCGTCGGGGATCGGCCCGGTCGCGGTCTCCAGCTGAGCGCGCGTCGGGTTCGGCACGATCGCGTCAACCTGGTAGCGCGCGCCCGCGGTCGAGGTCCGGGTGGAGAAGATCGTGCCGGTCGGGGCCGCCAGCCGCCAGTCGCCGGTGAGCCCCTTGATCCTGGTGGGGAGGCCCGGGACCGGCAGGTAGAGCTCGTTGAACCGGGTGGTGACCGCGATGTCCGCGCTGACCTCCGCCGTGGTGCCGCCGAGCTGCGGCTTCGGCAGCCCCTCGCTGACCCGGTTGTCCCGGGTGGCGTTGAGCGCCCGCAGGGTGAACAGCTGCCCGTCGAAGTTCTCCAACGCCGTCAGCCGCAGGTACCGCGGGGTCTGCGAACGCAGGCTGAGTAGCGGCACCTCCTTACTGGCGTGCAGCTGCTGGCTCACCGAGACGATCGGCTGCACGACGCTGGCCGAGCTCGGCCCGTCCCCGGCGCCGTAGCCGCCCTTGCGCGACACCAGCCCCTCGCCGTCCAGCGACGGCAGGCCGAGCGGCACCGCGATGGCGATGAGCAGCGCGACGAGCGCCACCCCGAGCGCGTTCACGGTGAGCCGGCCGCCGAACGCCTCGCGCTCGCCGCGCCCGCGCCGGGTGTCGGACACCGTCCGGCCCCACCGGCCGAACGCCAACCGGCCGTCCAGCAGCAGCAGCGCGACGAAGCTCGCCGCCCCCAGCAGGAACGGGACGGTGCCGACCCCGCCGGGCAGGATCGCCGCGGACACGGCGTACAGGGCCAGCAGCGGCAGCCCGCCGAGGGCCGGGCGGTCCAACGTCACCACGATCAGATCGACGACGATGACAACGAGGTAGATGCCGACGACGGTCAGGACCACCAGTCCCGGCCGGTGCGGCACCGGTGCCGCGAGCCGGGAGATGTCCGAGCTGCCGTCGGCGATGAGCGAGCGCAGCGTCCGCACCGTCCCGGCGGTCGGCAGCACCCCGAGCAGCGCCGTCCCCCGGGCGCACAGCACGGTCACGGTGCCGACGAGCCCGGCGAGGCTGAGCAGGATGCCGGCCGCGACCGGCAGCCGTAGCAAGCGGCTGAGCGTCGCGGTCGCCACGGCGACGACGACGGCGATCACGACGGGCCGCATCCACCACAGCGTCCCGTCGAACAGCCGGGACAGCGCGCTGGTGGACAGCAGGCAGGCGGCCGCGGCCACGACGGTGGGAACCGGGCGGGCGTTCACCGGGCCGCCCGGCGCGCGGCCCCGGGCTGGCCCGCGGCCCGGGCCGTCCTGGCTGCCTCGCCGACCCCGCCACGGCCTGCGCCGCCGACCCCGCCGCCATCCGCGGGGCGGGCGCCGGCGAATCCCGACTGCCCCGCCAGTGCCGTCACCCGCGGCCACACCGAGGCGAGGCTCACTCCCTGCCGCGCGACGAGCACCGCCCAGCCGGCGCGGGTCAGCGCCGACCTCGTCGCGGCGAGGTCGGCGGCGGCCGACGGGTGCGCGCCCCAGCTCGTCACGTCGACAAGGACGGCGATCGCGGGGGCGCGGCGCGAGCGTAATCCGGCCAGCGTCGTCGCCAGGGCCGTGTCGGTGTGGCCGAGCACGGCGACGAGCAGCCCGCCCCGGTCGCTGCCGGGGCGGTGCAGCGCGGCGAGCGCCGGTTGCAGCGACTCGGCGTCGGCCGGGGTGAGCGTGGCCAGCTCGTCGAGCAGCCCGGAGACGGTGGCGCCGGCCGCAGTCGTGACCTGCCCCCGGTCGGTGAGCAGGCGGACCCGGTAGCCACCGCGGACCAGGTGGATCCCGATCCCTCCGACGGCGCTGACCGCCCACTCGAACGCCGACGCGGGGCCCGAGTCCGGCCAGGCCCGCTCCCGGGTGTCGAGCAGGATCGCCGCGGCGCCGGTCTGCGGGTGCTCCTCGCGCCGAACCATCAGCTCGCCGCTGCGGGCCGTGGTCTTCCAGTGCACCTTGCGCAGGTCGTCGCCGGACCGGTACGGCCGGGTGGTCGTCTCGTCCTCGCCGACCAGGCCGGTGGCCCGGCGCAGCTCGGTGCTCACGCTCGCCGAGGCACCCGGCCGGGCCGGCGGCAGCCGCTCGATCGCGGGCGCGACGATCAGCTCGTCCAGGCTGCGGAAGCTGCGGGACAGCTCGCAGAGCCCGAACGGATCGCCGAGCCGGATCGCCATCGGCCCGATCTGGTAGCGGCCGCGGACCGCCGCGCGCAGGGCATAGGAGAGGTCACGGCTGCCGCCGGGCTCGATCCGGTCGAGCACGAAGCGGGCGCCGCCGCCCAGACCGGACCCGGTCGTGTCCTCCACCAGCAGCACCGACGACGGCGAGCGGCTGACGTTCTCGAGCTGGATGCGCACGCTGACCCGGTCGCCCGCGGTGACCCGGCGCGGTTCGAGCCGGCGCGTGCAGGACAGCCGGTAGCGGGTGCGGCAGACGATCGCCGCCGCGAGCACCGGCAGGCTCGCGATGAGCAGCCCGATGCGCAGCAGGTCCTGCTCGCCGAGGACGACCGCGGACACGGCACAAGCCGCCCCAGCGGCGAGGAAGGACCGGCCGCGGACCGTCAGGCCGCGCAGCGCCGCGACAAAGTCCCGCACACGGATCTCTAACGGCCGTGCCGGGCCGGGCGTGCCGTACCGGGGCGGGGAATGGGGATGCGGTGCAGGACCTCGGTCAGGACCCGGGCGGCGACCTCGGTGGTGGGCTCGCCGGAGAGCATGATCTCCGGGTGCAGCAGCAGGCGGTGCGCCATCACCGGGATGGCCATCTCCTGCACGTCGTCGGGCAGGACGAAGGCGCGCTGGTCCAGCGCGGCGCGGGCGCGCGCGGCCCGGATGAGGTGCAGCGCCGCCCGGGGGGACGCCCCGAGCGCGATCTCGGGATGCACCCGGGTCCCGCCGACCAGGTCGACGATGTAGTGCCGCACCTCGGGGGACACGTGCACGGTGCGCACCAGGGAGATCAGCCGGGCGATCTCGGCGGCGTCGGTGACGGGGGTGATGCCCGTCAGGGGGTTGGCGTTGCCGTGGTTGTCGAGCATCGCCATCTCGGCGGCGGGGGACGGGTAGCCCATCGAGATCCGCGCGGTGAACCGATCCCGCTGTGCCTCGGGCAGCGCCCGGGTGCCCTCCATCTCCACCGGGTTCTGGGTCGCGATGACCATGAACGGCGACTCCAGCCGATAGGTGACCCCGTCGACTGTGACCTGATGCTCCTCCATGCACTCCAGCAGGGCGGACTGCGCCTTGGGCTCGGCCCGGTTGATCTCGTCGCCGACGACGATGTTGGCGAACACCGGGCCGGGGCGGAACTCGAAGTCCCGGGTGCCCTGGTTGTAGACGCTGACGCCGGTGACGTCGCTGGGCAGCAGGTCGGGGGTGAACTGGATGCGCCGGACCCGGGCGTCGATGGAGCGGGCGAGGGCCTTGGCGAGCATGGTCTTGCCCACCCCGGGGACGTCCTCGATGAGCAGGTGACCCTCGGAGAGCAGCACCACCAGCGCGGTGGTGATCGCCTCGGACTTGCCGTCGATGACCGTCTCGACGCGCGCCCGGACCCGGTCGGCGATTTCGGCGAGGTGGCCGATGTCGGCCACCGGGTCACGCCAGTGGAGCAGACCTGGGTCGGTCACCACTAGTTGGCCCCCCTCCGGGGTCGGGCTTCGGGCTGCGCGGAGCCGGCCCCGGCGGGACCCGTCCCCCTCCCGAGTGTGACATCCACAGCGGGCGTGCAGGCCACAGTGGTCAAGGAAACTTGCCCGCGACCGGGCTGGTGATGGGGGGCGCCAGGTAGAGGTCCACCCACCCGCCGAGTCCGGGTCGGCGCGCGGGCGGATCCGCTCGATCCTCCGCTGGTAGGAGACATTCCTACCAATTTTTGGGGGTTTATACCAGCCCTTCGGGGGGCACCGCGCGCGCCTGTCATCGGAGTGGGTTCGGTGGGGTGGCGCGGGGTGTTGAGGGGGTGTCGGGTGGGGGGCGGTGGAGTAGAGTGGCGCGCAGTGGGGGGGCAGGAGCTTACGGGTGACCGTCGCGGGGTGACCTGGCGCTGTCTTCCCGGCAGTGGCGGGGAGGTTGCCGGTGTTTCTCGGCAGCCACACGCCACGGCTGGATGACAAGGGGCGGCTGACGCTGCCCGCGAAATTCCGCGACGAGTTGGAGGGGGGGCTTGTGATCACCAAGGGGCAGGAACGATGCCTGTACGTCTTCCCGATGGCGGAGTTCACCCGGATCAGCGAGTCCCTGCGCACCGCCCCGGTCACGGCGAAGGCGCTGCGTGACTACAGCCGGGTGTTCTTCTCCTCGGCTGCCGACGACGCGCCGGACCGGCAGGGGCGGATCACCATTCCCGCCCCGCTGCGCACCTACGCGGGGCTGACGCGCGACTGCGTGGTCAACGGGGCGAACACCCGGGTCGAGATCTGGGACGCCCAGCGCTGGCAGGCCTACCTGGAAAGCCAGGAGGAGAGCTTTGCCGAGCTGTCCGAGGAGGTCCTGCCCGGAGTGATCTGAGCTGCCCTGGGATCTCGCGATCCGGACGCCCGGACCACGTGTTCCGCCCGCGCCCGCACCTGCACCTCCGGCCGCCCCTTCCCCGGCGACCGGCGCAGCGGGGAGCGTGCCCGGCTGGCCACGCCTGGTGATCCCACGTGCGGATCCGCCGCCCGGCGGTGCCCGCGCGCCCTGCTCGGGATGCCGCCGCACCGGACGAGCCCGTCAGCACATCTGAAGACGAGGTCCACGAGCGGTCGAGGGAGGCTCAGCGCTGAACGCCATGCACACGCCTGTGCTGACCGACCGCGTACTGGAACTGCTGGCCCCGGCCCTGGGCACGCCGGGAGCCGTGGTGGTGGATGCCACGGTGGGGCTCGGCGGGCACGCCGCCGCCCTGCTCGGGGCCTTCCCCGAGGTCCGGGTCGTCGGTCTCGATCGTGATCCTGATGCCCTGGCGCACAGCGGCGAGCGGCTGCGCGCGCTCGCGCCCGACCGGGTGCGGCTCGTCCACGCCGTCTACGACGAGATCGGCACGGTCCTCGCCAGCCTCGGCCACCCGCGGGTGCAGGGCGTCCTGTTCGACCTCGGGGTCTCGTCGCTGCAGCTCGACACCGACGCGCGCGGGTTCGCCTACTCCCGGGACGCGCCGCTGGACATGCGGATGGACGCCACCCGCGGCCGGACGGCCGCCGAGGTCCTCAACACCTACGACGTCGCCGAGCTGGCGCGGATCCTGCGGGACTACGGCGAGGAGCGGTTCGCCCGCCGCATCGCGGAGTCGATCGTCCGGGCCCGCGGCGTCGAGCCGTTCACCACCTCGGCGCGGCTGGTCGACCTCGTCCGCGACGCCATCCCGGCGCCGGCCCGCCGGACCGGCGGCAATCCGGCCAAGCGCACCTTCCAGGGGCTGCGCATCGAGGTCAACTCCGAGCTGGACGTGCTCGCCCGGGCATTACCCGCCGCGTTCGACGCGCTGGCCGTCGGCGGCCGGCTCGTCGTGCTGTCCTACCACTCCCTCGAGGACCGGCTGGTCAAGCGGGAGCTGCGCGGCTACGCGGAGACGCTGGTGCCGCCGGACATGCCGGTGGTGCCGGCCGGTGCCGAGCCGCGGTTGCGCTGGCTCACCCGCGGCGCGGAACCGGCGAGCGAGGTCGAGAAGTCCGACAACCCGCGGGCGGCGTCCGTGCGGTTGCGGGCCGCCGAACGTACGGCTCCGAACCCGGACCGCGCCCAGCCCACCATCGGAGGTGCATCGTGACCGCTCCCGCGCAGCCGCTTTCTCGAGCGGGGCGGGCCGGCGGCGGCCGCGCCGGCGGCCCCCCCACCGGTGCCCGGGCGGGCCGGGCGCCGGGCGCCGGGGCGGTGCGCACCGCCGCGGCGACGGCCCCGGTCCTCGATCCGCCACTGCGGCGGGCCCCTGCCCGGACGCGGCTCACGGTGGTCCGCCCGGCCCCGGCGGGCGCCCGCAAGGGGCCGTTCGTCGTCCTGCTGTTGGTGCTGCTCGGTGCCGGCCTGCTGGGTCTGCTGCTGCTCAACCTCGCGCTGATGCAGAACTCGTTCCAGGAGAACGCCCTGCGTAACCGGGCCTCCGCCCTGGCGGACGAGGAGCAGTCGCTCATGGTGCGGGCCGACCAGCTCTCCGACCCGGCGGCGCTGGCTGCCCAGGTCAGCCGTTACGGCATGGTGCCCGGCGGGGTGCCAGAGTACCTCGCGCCGGGCTCGCCGCTGCCGCCGGGCGCCCGGGTGCTGGCCCGGGAGCCGGGCAGCGGCTCGGTACTGGTGATCGTGCCCGCACCGGCGGGCCAGCAGCCCGCGGCCGGCACGGGCGCGGCCACCACGGCCACCACGGCCACCACGGCCACCACGGGTACCACGGCCAGTACGGGTACCACGGCCAGTACGGGTGCGACCGCGGCCGGTGCCGCGGGCACCGCCATCGGGGCGGAAACGACCGCGGCCGGCGCCGCGGGCGCCACCGGGACCGGCACGAGCGGCGTGGCGACCGGTGGTGGGGCAGCCGGCGGCGCGGCGGCCGGTGCGGCCGTGGGGTCGCAGCCGGCCTCGGAGACCGCACCAGCGCCGGGTGCCACCAGCAGCGGGCCGGGCACCGGGGCGACGTCGGGCACGGCGGCATCGACCGGCACCGCCACCGCCGACCGGGGTGGGCCCGCGCAGTGAGCTCCACGCTCTCCGGCTCACCCCGGCGGGGGCGCGGTCGACTACGGCTGGTGACCCCGCCGCCGGCCTCCGTGCACGGTGGCAGGTTGCGCCGCGACGACGACCAGGATCCCGGCCAGGCGGACGACCGGGATGACGGCGACCCGGGCCGCGCACCTGGCCGGCCCGGTCAGCGGGCGGGCCGTGCCCGAGCCGCGCAGGAGCACCCGCGGGCGCGCCGGGGAGGCGCCGTCCGGGGAGGCGGCCGGGGAGGCAGCGCCCGGCGGTATGACACCCGAGCAGGCACCGCCCACGGGCACAGTGACCGCTACCGCGACCACGACGACCTCGACTACGACGACTACGACCACGTCGACGACTACGACCACGTCGACGACTTCGATGACGTCGACGACTTCGATGACGTCGACGACGCGGAGGGCCGCCGCGTGTACCGGCCGGGGGCGATGCCCCGCGGGGCCGGTGCCGGGCGAGGCCGGCCCGTGCGCGGCGGCGGCGGGCGTGCCGGTGGTGGCCGTCGGCCACCGCGTCCGCCGGTCCGGCGCAACTACCGGCTGGGCAGCCCGCGGCGGCGGCTGCGGGTGGCGATCGTGTTCATGTGCGCGCTGCTCGGCGTCCTCGCCCTGCGACTGACCCAGCTCCAGGGCTTCTCGGCGTCGACCTACGCGGCCCAGGCCGAGGCCCAGCGGCTGCGCACGATCGTGCTGCCCGCGGTGCGCGGCGCGATCACCGACCGGTCCGGCCACACCCTCGCCCAGCACGTCGAGCTGCGCGCCGTCTACGCGAACCCGACGAACGTCAAGGACATCGGCGCGACCGCCGCGAAGCTCGCCCCCGTGCTCGAGGACAGCGTCGACGAGCTGACGACGCTGCTGACCAGGAATCTGGCCAAGCACATCCAGTTCGTCTACCTCGCCCGCGGCCTGACCCCCGAGGTCGCGAAGAAGGTCAGCGCGCTGCAGCTGCGCGGCATCGGCATCACCGAGGAACGCGGCCGCACCTACCCCGCCGGGCCGCTGGCGGCCAACGTCATCGGGTTCATGCGGCAAGGTGACGGCGGCATCCTGGAGGGCGGCGGCGGGCTGGAACTCGCATACGACAAGGTGTTGCGGGGGACCGACGGCCTACGCCAGCTGTTGGCCAACCCGGAGGGCATCGAGATCCCCTCCGGGCAGAGCCGACAGCGCAACCCCGTGCCGGGCTCGGCGCTGCGGCTCACCCTCGACCGTGACATCCAGTGGAACGCCCAGCAGGCCATCGCCGACGCGGTGCGCTCCTCCGAGGCCGACGGCGGCACGGTCGTCGTGATGGATCCCCGCACCGGGGACATCCTCGCGATGGCCGACGCGCCCGAGTTCGACCCGCGCAACATCACCGCGCGGGACAACGCGGCGCTGGGCAACCGCTCCACCCGGGACGCCTACGAGCCCGGCAGCGTCAACAAGGTGATCACGATGGCCGCCGCGCTCGACCGCGGGCTCATCACCGCCGAGACACCGCTGACCATCCCACCGTCGATCATCCGCGGCGGGGTGCGCATCGAGGACTCCGAGGAGCATGGCGTCGAGCACCTGACCGCCGCCGGGGTGCTGGCCCGCTCCAGCAACATCGGCACCGTGGAGATCGCCGAACGGGTCGGCCGGCCGGCGATGGAGCAGGCGCTGCGCGCCTTCGGCCTCGGCGCGAAGACGGGACTGCACTTCCCCGGCGAGGGCAGCGGCCTGCTGCCGCCGGCGAAGGCATGGTCGGGCAGCCAGACCGCGACCATCTCCTACGGGCAGGGCATGTCGGCGACGGCGCTGCAGATGGCGTCGGTCTACGCCACCGTCGCCAACGGCGGCGTGCGGGTCACCCCCCGCCTCGTCGACGCCGTCACCGGCCCGGACGGGACCGTCCAGGTCACCCCGCACCCCCCCGGCCAGCGGGTGATCAGCGCGCAGACCGCGGCGACGCTCAGCCGGATGCTGGAGGCGGTCGCGACGAACGAGGGCACCGCGCCGCTCGCCGAGGTCCCCGGCTACCGGGTGGCCGGCAAGACCGGCACGGCGTACCGGCCGGACCCGGTGCACGGCGGCTACCAGGGCTACGTCTCGTCGTTCATCGGCTTCGCCCCGGCCGACGACGCGAAGGTCGTCGTCGAGGTCGTCCTGGACAACCCGAAGAAGGGGTACTTCGGCGGGGAGGTCGCCGCGCCGGTGTTCCAGGGCGTGATGAGCTTCGCCCTGACCACCCTCGGCGTGCCGCGGCCCACGACGAAGCCGTCGCCGCTCGTCCTCGACCTGGACAAGTAGTCCGGACCCGTCCGCGTGCGGCATTCGGTGGACCACCGCCGTGCCCGGGCTCCCCTGCCGATGGCCGCGCTTGCTCCCACTAAGGTCGTCAGCGTGACCCCACCGGCACCCCGACCGGCCGCCCCGACGGCGTGCGGCCTGGCTGATCTGCGCGCGGTGCTCACGGCCGCGGCACCCGCACCGGCGTTCGCCCCGCCGCCCGCCGGCCCCGGTCCGGACGCGGCGGTGCGCGGCGTCACCCACGACTCCCGCCGGGTGCGGCCCGGCGACCTGTACGCGGCGCTGCCCGGCGCGCACGTGCACGGTGCCGACTTCGCCGCCGCCGCGCTCGCCGGCGGCGCGGTGGCGGTGCTCACCGACGCCGAGGGCGCGCGGCGGATCGCCGCCGCGGGCGGCCCGGTGGCCGCGCTGCCGGTGCTCGTCAGCGCCGACCCGCGCCGCGACCTCGCCCCGGTGGCGGCGCGCGTCCACGGCGACCCGTCGGCGGCGCTGCGCCTGCTCGGCGTCACCGGGACCAACGGCAAGACGACGACCGCGTTCCTGCTCGACGCCGGGCTGCGCGCGGCGGGCCACACCACCGGGCTGATCGGCACGGTGGAGACCCGCATCGCCGGGGACCGCCTGGCCAGCGCCCACACCACCCCGGAGGCCAGCGACCTGCAGGCGCTGCTGGCGACCATGGTCGAACGGGGCGTGGACGCGGCCGCCATGGAGGTCTCCAGCCACGCGCTGGCCCAGCACCGGGCGGACGCGCTGCACTTCGCCGGGGCGCTGTTCACCAACCTCAGCCAGGACCATCTGGACTTCCATCCCACGATGGAGGACTACTTCGAGGCGAAGGCGTCGCTGTTCGCGCCGGGCCGGGCGTCCGCCGCGGTGATCGGCGTGGGCGACGAGTGGGGCCGGCGGCTGGCGCGCCGGCGTCCGGACGCGGTCACCTTCGCCGTCGACGGCCCCGCCGACTGGACGGCCCGCGACGTCACCGCCGGCCCCACCGGCAGCGAGCTGCTGGCCGCCGGGCCGGGCGGCGAGCGGGTGGAGCTGTCCGTCCCGCTGCCGGGTATGTTCAACATCGTCAACGCGCTGGGCGCGCTGGCGCTGCTCGTCGCGGTCGGGGTCGACCCGGCCGCCGCGGCCGCCGGGATCGGTTCGCTGCCCGGCGTGCCCGGTCGGATGGAGCGGGTCGACGCCGGCCAGCCGTTCCTGGCCCTGGTCGACTTCGCGCACACCCCGGACGCGGTCACGACGCTGCTGGCGACCGTCCGTCCCCTGGTGAAGGGCAGGATCATCATCGTGCTCGGCTGCGGCGGCGACCGTGACCGCGGCAAGCGCCCGCTCATGGGCGCCGCCGCCGCCACCCTCGCCGACCTCGCGATCCTCACCAACGACAACCCGCGCTCGGAGGACCCGGCAGACATCCTCGCCGCGATGCTCGCCGGGGTGCCGGCCGCCGCGCCCCCGGGGCGGGTGCGGGTCGAACCGGACCGGGCCGCCGCGATCGCCGCGGCCGTCGCCGCCGCCGGCCCGCAGGACGCCGTCGTCGTCGCCGGCAAGGGGCACGAGTCCGGGCAGGAGCAGGCCGGGGTGGTGACCCCGTTCGACGACCGGGTGGTGCTGCGGGCGGCGCTGGACGCGGCGGCGCGCGGATGATCCCGCTGACCCTCGCCGAGGTCGCCGCGGCGACCGGCGGACGCCTAGACGCGGTCCCCAACCCGGCCGCCGTGGTCCGCGCCGTGGCCGTGGACTCCCGCCAGGTCGGCGCCGGCACGCTGTTCGTCGCCCTGGTCGGTGCCCGTTCCGACGGGCACGACTTCGCCGCCGCCGCGGTGGCCGCGGGGGCGCCGGCGGTGCTCGCCGCCCGGCCGCTCGGCGTGCCGGCGGTCGTCGTGGCCGATCCGGCCGCCGCGCTCGCCGCCCTCGCCGCGCACGTGCGCGACATCGCCCGCGCCACCGTCGTCGCCGTCACCGGCTCGGCGGGCAAGACCACCACCAAGGACCTGCTCGCCGACCTGCTCGCCGAGCTCGGCCCGACGGTGGCCGCGCCCGGGTCGTTCAACAACGAGATCGGCCTGCCGCTGACCCTGCTGCGCACCGAACCGGACACCGCGTTCGTCGTGCTGGAGATGGGCGCGCGCGGCCTCGGGCACATCGCCACCCTGTGCGCGGTGGCCCGCCCGTCCGTCGGGGCGGTGCTCAACGTCGGCAGCGCGCACGTCGGCGAGTACACCGACGGCCGGCTCGGCATCGCCGCGGCCAAGGGCGAGCTCGCCGAGGCCGCCCGGGACGCCGTGGTCCTCAACGCCGACGACCCGCTGGTCGCGGCGATGGCGCCGCGGGCGCGCGCCGAGGTCATCACCTTCGGCGAGGGCGCCGCCGCGGACGTGCGCGGCGCCGACGTCCGCGTCGACCCGCTGGGGCATGCCTCGTTCGACCTGCTCGCCGGCGGCGAGCGCCACCGGGTCACCCTCGGCCTCGTCGGCGCGCACCAGGTGCCCAACGCGCTCGCGGCGGCGGCCGTCGCCCTGCGCCTCGGCCTGAGCCCCGCGCGGACCGCGGCGGCGCTCGGGGCGGCGAAGGCGCGCAGCCGCTGGCGGATGGAGGTCACCCGGACCGCCGCCGGGGTCGTCGTCGTCAACGACGCCTACAACGCCAACCCCGAGTCGATGCGCGCCGCCCTGGCGACGCTGGTCGACATGCGCGGGGCGGGCCGGGCGATCGCGGTGCTCGGGGGCATGGGGGAGCTCGGCGACGCCGCCGACGACGCGCACGACGCGCTCGGCCGGCTCGCCGTCCGGCTCGGGATCGACCAGGTGATCGCGGTGGGGCCGGCGGCTCGGCGCGTCCACCTCGCGGCGTCGCTGGAGGGTTCCTGGGACGGCGAGTCGGTGTGGGTGGCGGACGCCGACGAGGCGGTGGCGACGGTGGTCGCGCTCGCCCGGCCGGACGACGTCGTGCTGGTCAAGGCCAGCCGGTCCTACGGCCTGGAGCGCGTCGCCGAGGACGTGGTGACGAGGTTCGGCGTGGTCGGCGCCGGGATCGAGGGGGCATGAGGACGGATCGCTGGGTGCACCGGGGCGGACACGCGCGGGTGACACACGCGTGAGAGGCGTTCTTATCGCGGCCATGGTCGCGTTGGTCGTGTCGTTGCTCGGTACGCCCTGGGTGATCCGGTTCTTCCGCCGGCAGGGGTACGGGCAGGAGATCCGCGAGGACGGCCCGTCGAGCCACCTGACCAAGCGCGGCACGCCCACCATGGGCGGCACCGTGATCATCGTGGCGACGCTGGTCGGCTACTTCCTCGCCCACCTGGTCACCGGGATCGGCTTCACCGCCTCGGGCCTGCTCGTCCTGCTGGTGATGACCGGGCTCGGCATCGTGGGCTTCCTCGACGACTGGATCAAGATCCGCAAGCAGCGCAGCCTCGGGCTCACCGCCCGGATGAAGTTCGCCGGCCAGGCCGCGGTCGCGCTCGCGTTCGGCCTGCTCGCCGTCCGGTTCAAAAACGACGCCGGGCTGCTGCCGGGGTCGACGTACATCTCGATCGTGCGCGACACGTCGCTGACGGTCGGCATCGTCGCCTTCCCGCTGCTGGCCTGGATCATCATCGCCGCGACGTCGAACGCGGTGAACCTCACCGACGGCCTCGACGGCCTCGCGGCCGGCACGTCGGCGATGGTGTTCGGCGCCTACGTGGTCATCTCGTTCTGGCAGTTCGGCAACCTGTGCGAGCCGGGGAACTCCCCGGCGGGCTGCTACGCGGTGCGCGACCCGCTGGACGTGGCGCTCGTCGCGGCGGCGGCGATGGGGGCCTGCTTCGGCTTCCTGTGGTGGAACGCCAGCCCGGCGAAGATCTTCATGGGGGACACCGGCTCGCTCGCGCTCGGTGGCGCGTTCGCCAGCATCGCCATCGTCAGCCGGACCGAGCTGCTGCTCGTCGTCCTCGGCGGCCTGTTCGTCATCGAGACCCTGTCCGTCATGATCCAGGTGGCGTTCTTCAAGGCGACGAAGAAGCGCGTGTTCAACATGGCGCCGATCCACCATCACTTCGAACTCGCCGAATGGCCCGAGACGACGGTGATCATCCGGTTCTGGATCGTCTCCGGGCTCGCGGTGGCCTTCGGGCTCGGCCTGTTCTACGCCGAGTTCCTCTCCCACGGAGGTGGCTAGCCCCATGGCCGCAGCGGCGCCGCGTACCTGGACGGGGCTGCCCGTGCTCGTCGTCGGGGCAGGGGTGTCGGGCCTCGCCGCGGCCCGCGCGCTGCTCGCCCGTGGCGCCCGGGTGCGGGTCGTCGACGCCGGCGACACCGAGCGGCACCGCGCAGCCGCCGCCGACCTGCGGGCGTTCGGGGCGACGGTGGAGCTCGGCGGGTTGCCGGCGGGTCCCGGCGGCGCAGCCCTCGTCGTGACGTCGCCGGGCGTGCCGCCGACCGCGCCGCTGATCACCGGGTCGGCCGCCGCGGGGGTGCCGGTGTGGGGGGAGGTCGAGCTCGCCTGGCGTTGGCGCGGCGCCACCCGCTGGCTCGCCGTGACCGGCACGAACGGCAAGACCACGACCACCGAGATGCTCGGGGCGATGCTCGCCGCGGGGGGCCGGCGTGCGACCACCGCCGGCAACATCGGCACGCCGATCGTCGAGGCCGTCACCGCCGAGCCCCCGTACGAGGCGCTCGCGGTGGAGCTGTCCAGCTTCCAGCTCCACTACACCCACAGCGCGGCGCCGCTGGCCGCGGCGGTACTCAACGTCGCCCCGGACCACCTCGACTGGCACGGCGGCGCGGACGCCTACGCCGAGGCGAAGGCGCGGATCTGGCGTGATCCGGCGACGATCGCGATCGGCAACGCCGACGACGCGGCGAGCACCCGGCTGCTCGCGGGGGCGCCGGGCCGCCGCGAGCTGTTCGGCCGGGACCCGGGGGCCCGACCCGCGCCGGGGCTGACCGTCGTGGACGGTCACCTCGTCGACCACGCCTTCGGCGGCGGGCGGCTCGTCGCCGTGCGCGACCTGCGGGTCGCCGGCCCCCATATGATCTCCAACGCGCTGGCCGCGGCGGCGCTGGCCCGCGCCGAGGGGGTGGACCCCGCGGCGATCGGCGCGGCGCTCGCCGGCTTCCGCGCCGGCGCGCACCGCAACGCCGAGGTCGCCGTGATCGACGGCGTCCGCTGGGTGGACGACAGCAAGGCGACCAACCCGCACGCCGCCGCCGCGTCGCTGGCCGGCTACCCGTCGGTCGTGTGGATCGCGGGGGGCCTGAACAAGGGCCTCGACTTCGACGAGCTCGTCCGCGACGCCCGCGGCGTGCTGCGCGGCGCGGTGCTCATCGGCCGCTGCGCCGATGAGATAGCCGCCGCGCTCGCCCGACACGCCCCCGATGTCCCCGTCGAACGGGCCGCCGGCATGGACGATGCGGTGAAGGCCGCGGCGGCGCTCGCGCGCGCCGGTGACACGGTGCTCCTCGCGCCGGCCGCGGCCTCGATGGACATGTTCCGCGACTACGCGGCCCGCGGAGACCTGTTCGCCGGGGCGGTGCGCGCACGAGAGGGGTAGCCGTGGCTGGTTCGAAGCCGGTGTCGCCCTCCACCGGGGTGTCGGCGCGGCCGGTGGCCGCCCGCTCCGCCCGGGACATCCGGGATCGCAACGTCCGGGATCGCAACGTCCGGGCCGGCGGTGAGGACGGCCCGCAGGACATCGAGACCGCCGAGCTGCGGGTGCCGCTGCTCGACCGGCCGCTGGCCTCCTACTACCTGCTGCTGTCCTCGGCCGGCCTGCTGCTGCTGCTCGGGCTGGTCATGGTGCTCTCGGCGTCGAGCGTGCGCTCCTACGCCCTGTTCGGCTCGGCCTACACGCTGTTCATCCGCCAGGCGATCTGGGTGGGCATCGGCCTGCCGATCGTCGTCGTGGCCAGCCGGTTGCCGGTGCGGGCCTTCCGGGCCCTGGCCTACCCGTTGCTGGCCGGCACCGTGCTCATGCTCATGGCGGTGCTCATCCCCGGCATCGGCAGCGTGCGTGGCGGGGCCCGGCAGTGGATCGTCGTCGGCCCGATCACCATCCAGCCCAGCGAGCTGGCGAAGATCGCCCTGGTGCTGTGGTGCTCGGACCTGCTGGTGCGCAAGCGCCGGCGGCTGGCCGACCCGAAGCACCTGTTCGTCCCGCTGGTGCCGGTGTTCCTTTTCATCGACCTGCTGCTGCTGCTCGAACCGGACCTCGGTGGCGCGATCTGCGTGACGGTCGTCCCGCTGACCATCCTGTGGGTGATCGGCACCCCGAAGCGCTTCTACGGCGCGGTGCTGGGCTCGATGATCCTCGCGGCGTCGGTGCTCGCCGTCATCGAGCCCTACCGGATCCGGCGGCTGCTGTCGTTCACCGACCCCTTCGCCGACGCCAGCGGCGACGGCTTCCAGGCCGTCCAGGGCATCTACGCGCTGTCCACCGGCGGCTGGTGGGGGGACGGACTCGGCGCCTCCCGGGCGAAGTGGCCGGAGCTGCTGCCCGCGGTGCACACCGACTTCATTCTCGCGATCATCGGCGAGGAGCTGGGTCTGATCGGCAGCCTCGTGGTGGTCGGGCTGTTCGGCGTGCTCGGCTACGCGGGCCTGCGCATCGCCCACCGCTCCGACGACCTGTTCGTCCGGCTGGCCGCCGCCGGCGTCACCGCCTGGATCATCGTGCAGGCGGTGGTGAACATGGGGGCGGTCGTCGGCCTGCTGCCGATCACCGGTGTCACCCTGCCGCTGGTGTCCTTCGGCGGGTCGGCGCTGCTGCCCACCCTCGCCGCCCTCGGGATGCTGCTCTCCTTCGCCCGCTCGGAGCCGGCGGCGGCGAAGTACCTGGCCCGCCGGGCCGAGGAGCGCCGCGCGGCGCGGGCCGAGCGCGCCGGGCCGCGCCGGCGGCCGCGGCTGCCCGGCCGCCGCGCCCGCCGACCCGGCCTGGAGCTCGTGCCCGCCGACGGTCCCGACATAGCACCCGGCACCGGTGGGCGAGCGGCCGGGACCGGGCTGTCCGCGGGCCGGCCCGATGTGTCATCGTCTTGACCGATGTTGCGAAGCGTAGTGCTCGCCGGCGGCGGGACAGCCGGCCATGTCGAACCCGCGCTCGCCGTGGCGGACGCCCTGCGTGCCGCCGAGCCGCGGGTGCGGTTGACCCTGCTGGGCACGGCCACCGGCCTGGAGTCGCGCCTGGTGCCGGCCCGGGGCTACGAGCTGGCGACGGTGCCGAAGGTGCCGATGCCCCGCCGGCCCACGCCCGCGCTGCTGAAGCTGCCCGTCCGCCTGTTCGACGCGGTGCGCCAGGCGGGCGCGACGCTGGACCGGGTCCGGGCGGACGTCGTCGTCGGCTTCGGCGGGTACGTGTCGGTGCCGGCGTATCTGGCCGCCCGGCGCCGCGGCATCCCGATCGTGGTCCACGAGGCCAACCCGCTGCCCGGGATGGCCAACCGGCTCGGCGCCCGGTTCACCCCGTTCGTCGCCACCTCGTACCCGAGCACCCCGCTGCGCGGCGCGACCCTCACCGGGATCCCGCTGCGCGCGGAGATCCTCACCCTCGACCGTTCGCCGGCCGCCGCCCGCGCCGCGCGGGCCCGCTACGAGCTTGACCCGCATCGCCCGACCCTGCTCGTCTTCGGCGGCTCCCAGGGGGCGCGCAGCCTCAACCAGGTCATGACCGCGGCGGCGCATCCGCTGGCCACCGCGGGCATCCAGGTGCTGCACGCGGCCGGGCCGAAGAACTTCGACGAGGTCGCCGCGGCGCTGCCCCGCGGCCTGCCTGCCCCCTACGAGCTGCGGCCCTACCTGGACCACATTCCGTCCGCCTACGCCGCCGCCGACATGACGCTGTGCCGCTCCGGCGCGATGACCTGCGCAGAGCTTGCCGCGGTGGGCCTGCCGGCGGCCTACGTGCCGCTCCCGCACGGCAACGGCGAGCAGCGCCGCAACGCCCTGCCGACGGTCGAGGCCGGCGGTGGCCTGCTCGTCGACGACGCCGAGCTCAGCGCGGACTGGCTGCTGGCGAACGTGCTGCCGGTGCTCACCTCGGCCGAGCGGCTGGCGAAGATGTCGGCGGCGTGCGCGGGCACCGGTTACCCGCAGGCCGCCGCGGCGATCGTCGCCATGGTCCGCGACGCGGCGGCGACCCGGCGCCGTTCCCGGCCCCGCCACGCCGCCTCCTGACGCCCCCGCCGGGGCGCGGCGTGCTCCGGGTCGTGGCCTGCTTCGGTGCTGCCCGGCGGCGCAGTGTCAGCCCAGGGCGGCCAGGACGACCACCGGGATCTCGCGCTCGACCTGCTCCTGGTGGCCGCGGATGCCGGGCATCGTCTCCACCAACGCCTGGTAGAGCCGTTCCCGCTCGGCTCCGGTGGCGGTCGATGCCTGCGCGGGGAACCGGTCGGTGCCGAGCTCCACGGTGACCTTGGGGTTGGCCGTGAGGTTCCGATACCAGTCCGGATGCCGCGGGGCCGCCATGTTGGACGCGAACACGATGATGCGGCCGTGCCGGCCGTCCTGCCCGCTCCCGCCGGCCTGGTCGTCGCCCGCCGCGCCGCCGTGGGCATCGTCGGTGACGTAACCGAGCGGCGTGGTGTGTTCCCGCCCGCTGCGCCGCCCGGTCGTTGTCAGCAGCACGAGCCGGGAGCCGGGCAGCGTCTTCTCCAGTGCTCCGCCCGTCGCCCGGTATTCGGCGATCACGGTCTGGTTGACCGCCCGGATGTCGAAGCCGGGGCTGCGCGGGTCCTGCGTGTCTGACATCCACCTGATCCTCACCGGTCGCCGCCGGCCGTGCCGGCGGTGGGCGTGTTGCGGCAGTCAACCATCGACGCAGCGTCACGGCCGGGAGGATCACACCGGGTGGCGCCGCGTCGGCGTCAGCCCGGCGTCCCCTCGCGCAGCGCCGCCAGCAGCCGCGGCCCGACCGTGGTGATCGTCCCTGCACCCAGGGTGAGCAGCAGGACGCCGCCGGCCGGGGCGGCGGCGATGGGGCCGCCCAGCGGGTCGGCGGCGGCCAGCGCGTCACGGACGTCCGCGGCGAGCCGGCCGACCAGCTCCGGCCAGGGCACGTAGCCGACCGCAGCGGGCCCGGCCAGCCGCTCGACCAGATCCGTCGGGTGCCGGCCGAGGTCATCGGTCTCCCGGGCGGCGTAGATGTCGGTGACGTACACCCGGTCGGCGTCGGTGAAGGCGGTGGCGAAGCCGTCCAGCAGCGCGGCGAACCGGCTGTAGGTGTGTGGTTGGAGCACAGCCCACACCGCCCGGCCGCGGGCCCGAGAACGGGCCGCGGCGAGCGTCAGCCGGATCTCGGTCGGATGGTGCGCGTAATCATCGATGATCTCCAGGCTCTGCCCGCCCACCGGGTCGGCGACGGTGGCAGCCGGCCGGGTTTCCGATCGCGGAGCCGGCGCGCCCGGGTGGGCCGGTGTGGCACCCGACGGGTCGGCG
>NZ_CM001489.1:3207097-3247638 GCF_000262465.1 Frankia sp. QA3 | reverse complement strand
GTCGCAAGCGTCGCGAGGGTCTGGGCCGGCGCAACGCCCAGCTCGGTGGCGACCGCGAGGACCGCCAGCGCGTTGAGGACCGAGTGCCGGCCGGGGATCGCCAGCATCAGGGTGCCGATCTCCTGACCGGCGTGCAGGACGCCGGCGCGGGCCGTGTCGTCCCCGGGCGCCGTGGCGACGTCCACGGCGCGCCACAGGCGATCGGTCCCGAATCCGTAGTCGAGCACCGGCGCGCCCGCCGGCGCTGCCTGCCGGCGCAGCTCGGCGAGGACGGCGGCCACCCCCGGGTCGTCACCGCAGACCACCAGCCGGCCGCCCGGGCGCACCCGCCGGGCGAACGCGGTGAAGGCGGCCTGGACCGACGCCTCGTCCGGGAAGATGTCCGGGTGTTCCCACTCGACGTTGGTGATCACGGCGATGGCGGGTTCGAGGCCGGCGAAGGCGCCGCCGTACTCGTCGGCCTCCAGCACGAACACGTCGCCGCCGCCGGCGAGCGCGTTGCCGCCGAGCTGGGAGACCTCCGCACCGATGACCGCGGTGGGGTCGAGCCCGGCCGCGCGTAGCACCAGGGTCAGCATCGCCGAGGTGGTCGACTTGCCGTGCGAGCCCGCCACGGCGACCAGCCGGTAGCCGGCGGTCAGCTCCGGCAGCCATTCGGACCGGCGGCGAACCGGCAGGCCCAGCGATCGAGCGGTGAGGATCTCGGGATGGTCGTCGGCGAGGGCGCTGGAGGCGATCACGACATCCGCGCCGGCGAGTTCGGCGGCGATCGCCTCCGCCGCCGGCGCGGGCCCGACGCGGACGGGCACCCCGCGGGCCCGCAGGGTCGCCACGCGGGGGGAGTCCTCGGCGTCGCTGCCGCTGACCCTCCCGCCGCCGGCGAGATGGATCTGGGCCAGTGGCGACAGGCCGGCGCCGCCGATGCCGAGGAAGTGGACGTGCTGGGTGCGCTGACGGGTCACGCAGGCAGTACACCATCACCCCCCCGCCTCACCACGCTCCCCCTTGATCGCGCCCCCCGCCAACCTCGGAGGCGGGGCTGCTGGCCCAGGAAGATCACCGGAGGTGATCTGACGGAGTTCGGGTATCACAGTTGGCCAGGGGTCCCCGCGAATCGCCGGAGGCGGGGCTGCTGGCCCAGGAAGATCACCGGAGGTGATCTGACGGAGTTCGGATATCACAGTTGGCCAGGGGTCCCCGCGAATCGCCGGAGGCGATTCGCGGGGAGGGCTTGTGACGAAGCGGACGTGGCAGGAAGGGACGTGACGCGCCGACAGCATCCTTGACCACCGCCGTAGCCGTGCCTACTGTCCGATTCACAGTCGGAAGTTGACATAACTGTAACCGTCTAGCTGACGGTGAAGGTTGAGACTCTGACTGCTTTCCCCCGCTCGCCGCGTGAATCCGCCATCCCGCGGCGCCGCAGGGGCGGGGTAACCCCCCGTCCGACCACCGACGCCGCTGGAGGACCGACACCGCATGGCTGCCCCACAGAACTATCTCGCGGTCATCAAGGTCGTCGGGATCGGTGGTGGTGGCGTCAACGCCGTCAACCGGATGATCGAAGTCGGTCTCAAGGGCGTCGAGTTCATCGCCATCAACACCGATGCCCAGGCCTTGCTCATGAGTGATGCCGACGTCAAGCTCGACGTCGGTCGCGAGCTGACCCGGGGCCTCGGCGCCGGGGCCGATCCCGAGGTGGGCCGGCAGGCCGCCGAGGACCACCGCGAGGAGATCGAGGAGGTCCTCAAGGGAGCCGACATGGTCTTCGTCACCGCCGGGGAGGGCGGTGGCACCGGCACGGGTGGTGCCCCGGTCGTGGCGAACGTGGCCCGTTCGCTCGGCGCGCTCACCATCGGTGTCGTGACCCGGCCGTTCACCTTCGAGGGCCGGCGCCGCGCCACGCAGGCGGACACGGGCATCGACACTCTGCGCAACGAAGTCGACACGCTCATCGTCATCCCGAACGACCGTCTGCTGGCGATGACCGACCGTGACATCAGCGTGCTGGACGCCTTCCGCAGCGCCGACCAGGTGCTGCTCTCCGGTGTCCAGGGCATCACCGACCTGATTACCACCCCCGGCCTGATCAACCTCGACTTCGCCGACGTGAAGACGGTCATGTCGCACGCCGGCAGCGCGTTGATGGGTATCGGGCGGGCCCGTGGCGACGATCGAGCCACGGTGGCCGCCGAACAGGCCATCGCCTCCCCGCTGCTGGAGGCGAGCATGGACGGCGCCCAGGGCGTGCTGCTCAACATCTCCGGCGGCTCGGATCTCGGTCTGTTCGAGATCAACGCGGCTGCGGAGCTTGTCGCGGACGCGGCCCATCCCGAGGCGAACATCATCTTCGGTGCGGTGATCGACGACGCCCTCGGTGACGAGGTGCGGGTGACGGTCATCGCCGCCGGGTTCGACACGGTGCAGGATCGGCGGATCAGGACGCCCAACGTCACGGGGCGGCGGCCCCCCGGCCAGGGTGGGGCCGCCGGTGGCGGCGTCGGGAGCGGGGCTCCGGCCCCGGCCCCGGCCGCCTCGCCTGCGACGACGATCCTGCCGCCGCTGCCGACGATCCCGAGCGCCCCGCCCCGCGCCGTGCAGGCCGCGCCGCCCCCGCCTCCTCCGCCGCCGGCACCGGCGCCCGTCCAGCCTGCCCCCCCGACGCCGAGCTACCTGCAGGCGTCGCCGGCGCCGATCAGCCAGTCGAACGTCGGCCACTACCATCCCGAGCCGCTGCCGGGGGCGCCGGCCGCCCACGAGCCCGCCTCCCCGGGCGAGTCGACCGTGATCCCGACGGTGGAATCGCGTATCGCCCCGCCGGTGCGGGAGTCGGTGGAGCCGGCGAGCGCCGACCCCGGCTACGGCCAGCAGTATCGGGTCGACCCGCCGCGGGCGACGGGGCCGCGGCCGACCTACCCGCCGCGCCGCCCGGTCCGGCCGGTCGCCGACGACGACGAGCTGGACGTGCCGGACTTCCTCAAATAACCCGCGCCAGGCAGACTTCCGGCCATGCCGGTTCTCGTCACCTCGCGTGCGGGCGGGGTCAGCGCGCCGCCGTTCGGCGGGCTCAATCTCGGTGATCACGTTGGCGACGCCGCGGACGCAGTCGCCGCCAACCGGCACCGCCTGGCCGGGCGGCTGCGGATGCCGGTGCAGTACATGCGCCAGGTACATGGCACGCGCGTCGTGGTCGTACGCGAGCCCGCCCCGCCCCCGGAGGCGGACGCGCTGGTCACCGACGTGCCGGGCCTCGCCCTGGCGGTGATGGTCGCCGACTGCGCCCCGGTGCTGTTCGAGTCCCCGACCGCGGTGGGGGTCGCGCACGCCGGGCGGGTCGGCATGGCCGACGGGGTGATCGACGCGACGCTGGCGGCGTTCGACCGGCTGGGCGTCGCACCGGAACGGCTCACGGTCACCGTCGGCCCGTGCGTGTGTGCGGGATGCTACGAGGTGCCGGCGGAGCTGCGCCGGGAGGTCGAGCAGCGGGTGCCGGGCAGCGCGGCGGCGACGCGGCGGGGGACCGCCGCGATCGACCTACGGGCCGGCATCCACCACCAGCTCACTGCGGCGGGTGTGACCGATATCGCCATCGCTGCCCGCTGCACCGCGGAGGACCCGGAGCTCTACTCCTACCGCCGGGACGGCCGTACCGGCCGGTTCGCCGGCGTGGCGTGGCTCGGGCCGGCGGCATGATCGGGCGTGCGGACCCGTCCGCCGGCGCCGATCGGCCCGCAGCGGCGGGCGGCGACCCGGCCCGCCGGGCGGAGCTGGCTCGCCGGCTGGACGTGATCTCCGAACGGATCGCCGCCGCGGCGCGGGCAGCCGGCCGCGATCCGGCCGGGCTAACCCTCATTGCAGTCAGCAAGACCTATCCGGCCGAGGACGTCGTGATGCTGCACACACTCGGGGCCCGCCAGTTCGCCGAGAACCGGGAGCAGGAGGCCGGCCCGAAGGTGAATATGGTCACGCGCCTGCTCGGGGAGCCCGGCGGCGGTCCGGCGGCCGGCGGCGGGGGCGCGCCGGCCGGTGCGGGCGGGGCGGCCGGGGGGCATGAGCTCACCTGGCACTTCGTCGGCCAACTCCAGCGCAACAAGGCCAGATCCGTCCTGCGTTGGGCGGACTGGGTGCAGTCGGTGGACCGATCGAGCCTGGTCGGCGTCCTGTCCCGGCTCGCGGTCGAGCGGGGCCGTCCGTTGTCGATCTGTCTGCAGGTCTCGTTGGACTCGTGGAGTGATTCAGGGGGGCGGGTGGGGTCCGTGGTCACCGGTTCGGGCCGGGGCGGCGGCGATCCCATGGAGCTCGCGGCGCTGGCTGATCTTGTCGAAGAGGCGCCCGGGCTGACACTGCGCGGCGTGATGGCGGTTGCTCCCCGTGGCGAACCGGCACGTCCCGCATTCGCTCGGCTGCGTGCCGTCGCCGAACGGCTGACCGTGGACCACCCTCAGGCCACCGTCATCAGCGCCGGCATGTCAGGCGATCTTGAGGCCGCGGTGGCCGAAGGCGCGACACACCTTCGGATCGGGACCGCTTTGTTCGGTGAACGGCATGGTGTCCCTTAGAGTCGCGCCCATGGGGCTCGGGCGCAGGGCGATGGTCTACCTCGGTCTGGCCGAGGAGGACGAGGACTATCTCGACGACGACTACGACGACGACCGTCGTGCGGTTGGTCATGACGATCGGCGTGCTATGCACGAACCGGTCCCGATGGACCGCACGGTCCGTCGGATCGACGCACGGGAGGAGCCGGTCGCCATGCCGCGACGTCCGCCGGTCGAACCACTGCGCCCCGCGGGACCTGTGCCGATGCGCCGGGTGATGCCCGTCGAGGAGTCGCACCCCTACCGGATCACGACGCTTCAGCCACGTAGCTACAATGAGGCGCGGCAGATCGGCGAGGAGTTCAGGGACGGCACCCCCGTTATCATGAACCTCACCGACATGGACGATGTCGACGCCAAGCGGCTGGTCGACTTCGCCGCCGGGCTGATCTTCGGGTTGCGTGGCGACATCGAGAAGGTGACCAACAAGGTCTTCCTGCTCTCGCCGCACAACGTCGAGGTCACCGAGACGGACAAGCGACGCATCCGTGAGGGTGGGTTCTACAACCAGTCATGACGGGGAGCGCGGACCAGTGACGCGTCCCCAAGGTCCCCAGGAGAGAGCACCATCAGCACACTAGGCGACTTGATCTCATGGGTGCTGCTGGTCTACTTCCTGTTCCTGATAGCGCGGTGGATCACGGATCTGGTTCTCGTCCTCGGTCGATCGTTCCGCCCGACCGGCCCACTGTTGTTGATCTTCGAATCCGTGTACACGGTGACTGACCCCCCGTTGCGGTTCATCCGGCGTATCCTGCCCCCGTTGAGGGTGGGTAGCGTCTCGCTTGACCTCGGGTATCTGGTGCTCTTCTTGGTGATCTTGGTGCTGCGGAGCTATGCCCAGAGGCTGTGACGGGGTTGTGTGCACACCGCGAACGCGGGCGCGGCAGACTGCCCGCAGACCGCCCTCTCTTCGGGGAGCGGCGATGCCGCACGAGGAGGCGACGTGGCTCTGACACCACAGGACGTTCAGAACAAGGTCTTCAGTCCGACGAGGTTCCGCACCGGCTACAACGAGGATGAGGTCGACACCTTCCTCGACGAGGTCGAGGCGGAGCTGACTCGGCTGCTCGATGAGAACAGCGACCTGCGCCGGCAGCTCGACGAGGCCCGCCGCTCCGGCGGCGGCGGCCCCGGGGTGCCCGCGCAGATCCTCGAGGAGAACCAGGGGCTGCGCCGCCAGGTCGAGGAGGCCCGCCGCCAGCTGGCCCAGGTCCAGGCGCAGGCGGCCCAGGCCGCCAGGGAGCGCGCGCAACAGCAACAACAGCAGCCGCCCTCGCCGCCCGCCCCGCAGGGCGGCGCCCCGACCACGGTGATCCCCGCCGTCGGCTCGGGTGGCGGCGGTGTGCCCGCCCGCACCGGTCCCGCTCAGGCCTCCGAGGCCGAGATCGAGCAGCGGGTCGCCCGCACGCTCGTGCTGGCCCAGCGCACCGCCGACGAGGCGCTGCGCGAGGCGCGCGCCGAGTCCGAGCGCGCCCGCCGCGAGGCCCGCGTGGACGCCGACCGCATCATCGGCGAGGCCCGTGCCCACGTCGCCGAGCAGCTCGGCGGCCTGGAGGACGACAAGCGCCGCCTGGAGGGGCAGGTCGAGCAGCTGCGGGCGTTCGAGCGCGAGTACCGCACCCGGCTGCGCGCCTACCTGGAGATGCAGCTGCGGGACCTGGACGGCATGCCGACCCAGCCGCCGGCCGTCGGCGCGGGCAACACCCCCCGGCCCGGCCTGAACCCCGGTGGGCCGACGCCGCAGGCGGTGGGAATGGGCCCGAACGGCGGCCAGCAGAGCCCCGGCCACCAGCCGACGTTCCCGCCCGGCCCGCCGCTGCCCGCCGGCGCCATCGCCCGTGACAACGGCCACGGCCGCCCGGATCTGGACCCCAACCGGCGCGAGGCGCCCGGCATGCAGGAGTTCTGATCCGTCGCCTCGCCCCCGCCCCGCCCCGCCTCGTAGAGATCGTCCCTGCCATGGCCGCGTCGTCCGTGACCACGCCGCGTGCGGCCTGGCCTCCCGATTCGGTGCCGGCGAGCACCGCCGTGGCCGCCGCGGTGCCGCCGAACCCGCCGGCCCGACCCGGTAGCGCCCAGCGCCCTGGCCCGCAGCCGGTCTTCCCGGATCACCAGGACGTGGCATGCTGACTCTTTGTGGCGCACTGCTCGCGCTCTGCGCGGTGCTGGTCATCGTCGGCATCGTAGCCGGCAGCGGTTTCGTTTACGCCTCTCTGATCCTGACGCTCGTCGCCGCGGCGCTGCTGCCGTTCGGCGCGCTGCGCCGAACCTCCTCCTGACCGCTACGGTGCGCCGGCCCCGCCGAGTCGCCGCGTCCTGCGAGCGTCGCCGCATGCCCGGGCCGGGCCGGCGAGCGCCCGGCACCCCGGCTGTCGCCGAGGGGCGCCGGGATCGCCGCCCGCAGGCCGCCCGCCTGCGCTAACCGGCCGCCGGGGCGTGGCGCGCCAGGCTGAACACCAGGCCCAGCTCCGCGGCCGCCGAACGCACGCCCGTCCCGCCGCCACCCGGACCGTCCGGCCCCGCCGCCCCGGCCGCCTCGGTGGCCGCAATGTCCTCGGTGGTCTCGGTGGCCTCGGTGAAGGAGACCGCGAGCACCTCCTCGGCCACGGCGGCGCCGTGGGCGCGCAGGGCGAGCGAGGTGTCCTCGCGGGTCGCCGACCAGCGCACGTCCACCCGGTCGGTGATCTCCAGGCCGGCGGCCTTGCGCGCATCCTGCAGCACCCGCACCACGTCGCGGGCGAGCCCGGCCTGGGCCAGCTCCGGGGTGATCTCCAGGTCGAGCGCGACCGACAGTCCCGACTCGGCGGTGACGGCCCAGCCCTGCCGCGGCGTCTCCGTGATGATGAGTTCGTCGCCGGACAGCTCGACGGGCTCGCCGTCGACGGTGACGGTCAGCCGGCCGTCCACGGGCGTTGCGGCGCTCGCGATGGCGGCCGCGACGGCCTTGGTGTTCTTGCCGAAGCGCCGGCCCAGGGCGCGGAAGTTCGGCTTCACGGAGATGTCCACGACGTCCGAGGTCGCCGGTTCGACGGCGGTGACGTTGAGCTCCTCGGCGATCTGGGCGCGCAGCTCGGCGGACAGCTCGCCGAAGGCGGCGGCGCCGACGACGGCCCGGGGCAGCGGCTGGCGGGTGCGCACCCCGCTGCTGGCCCGCGCGGCGCGGCCGAGTTCGACGATGCGGCGCACGAGGTCCATCTGGGCGGACAATCGCGCAGAGTGCAGCTCGGCCGGCAGCTCGGGCCAGGCTGCCAGGTGAACCGAGTCGGGCGCCTTCGGGGATGCGTCGGCGAACAGCCGGGCCCACAGCCAGTCGGTCAGGAACGGCGTGAACGGGGCCATCACCCGGGTCAGCGCGTCCAGGCAGGTGTACAGGGTGTCCAGGGCGTCCGGGTCGCCGGCCCAGAACCGCCGCCGCGACCGGCGGACGTACCAGTTGGACAGGTCGTCGATGAACCGGGCGATCCGCCGCCCGGCGCGCAGCGAGTCGAAGCCGGCGAGCGCCTCGTCCACCTCGCTCACCGTGGCCGCGAGCTCGGACAACGCCCAGCGGTCCAGCACGTGCCGCTCGGCCGGCGCCGCCGCGGCCGGACCCTCGCCGGGACGCCAGCCGGCGGCGCCCGCATACAGCGCGAAGAAGGACGCGGTGTTCCAGTAGGTCAGCAGGACCTTGCGGACGATGTCCTCGATCGCCTCGTGGCCGACCCGGCGGTCCGACCACGGGGAGCCGCCGGCGAGCATCAGCCAGCGCACGGCGTCCGCGCCGTGCCGCTCGAACAGCTCGAACGGGTCGAGGACGTTGCCGACGTGCTTGCTCATCTTGCGGCCCTCGGCGTCGAGCAGCAGCCCCAGGCACAGCACCGTCTCGTACGAGGAACGGTCGAACACCAGGGTCCCGATCGCCATCAGGGTGTAGAACCAGCCCCGGGTCTGGTCGATCGCCTCGCAGATGTACTGCGCCGGGTACTGCCGGGCGAACTCCTCGGCATTGCGGTGCGGCGCGCCCCACTGGGCGAACGGCATCGCGCCGCTGTCGTACCAGACGTCGATCACCTCGGGCACCCGGTGCGCGGTCGCGCCGCAGGTCGGGCAGGCGATGGTGACCTCGTCGACGAAGGGGCGGTGCGGGTCGAGAGCGGCGAGGTCACGCCCGGCGAGCTCGGACAGCTCCGCGAGCGAGCCGACGCAGACGAGATGGTCCGGGTCGTCGTCGCAGCGCCAGACCGGCAGCGGCGTGCCCCAGTAGCGGTTGCGGGACAGCGCCCAGTCGACGTTGCCGCGCAGCCACTCGCCGTAGCGGCCGTTCTTGATCCGCTCCGGGTGCCAGGCCGTCGCCGCGTTCTGGGCCAGCAGCTGGTCGCGGATCGCCGTGGTGCGGATGTACCAGGACGGCAACGGGTAGTAGATCAGCGGGGTGTGGCAGCGCCAGCAGTGCGGGTAGCTGTGGGTATAGGTCTGGGCCCGCCACAGCCGGCCCCGCTCGCGCAGGTCGGCGGTCAGCGGGGCGTCGGCATCCTTGAAGAACATCCCGCCGACGAGCCCGACGTCGGCGAGGAAGCGGCCGTCGGTGCCGATCGGGTTGACCACGGGCAGCCCGGCGGCCCGGCAGACCGCGAGGTCCTCCGCGCCGAACGCCGGCGCCTGGTGCACCAGGCCGGTGCCGTCGGTGGTGGTGACGTAGTCGGCGAGCACCACCGAGTGCGGCGTGCCGGTGCCGGCCGCGAACCGCTCCGCGCCCAGCAACTCGAACGGGCGGGCGTAACGGGCGCCGGCGAGCGCCGTGCCGCGGAAGCGTTCGACGACCTCGGCGTCCTCGCCGACCGCGGCGGCGACCAGCGGCTCGGCGACGACGAACAGCTCCCCGCCGGCCGCGCGGACCAGCGCGTAGTCGACGTCCGGGTGCGCGGCGACCGCCGTGTTCGACACCAGCGTCCACGGCGTCGTCGTCCACACCAGCAGCGCCGCGCCGCGCTCGGCGAGCCCGAGGGAGTCGGCGACCAGCGGGAAGCGGACGTAGACCGACGGGTCGTCGACGTCGGCGTAGCCCTGGGAGACCTCATGGTCGCTCAGCGGCGTCTCGTCGCGCGGGCAGTACGGGGTGACCCGGAAGTCCTCGACGAGCAGACCCTTGTCGAAGATCTGCTTCAGCGACCACCAGACGCTCTCGATGTAGCTGGTGTCCATCGTGCGGTAGGCGCTGTCGAGGTCGACCCAGTAGCCCATCCGCTCGGTCATCGCGGAGAAGTCGGCGACGTGGCGCAGCACCGACTCGCGGCAGCGGGCGTTGAACTCGGCGATGCCGTAGGCCTCGATGTCGTTCTTGCTGGTGAAGCCGAGCTCCTTCTCCACCGCGAGCTCGACGGGCAGCCCGTGGCAGTCCCAGCCGGCGCGGCGCGGGACGTGGAAGCCCTTCATCGTCCGGTAGCGGGGGAACAGGTCCTTGAAGACCCGCGCCTCCACATGGTGGGCGCCCGGCTTGCCGTTCGCGGTCGGCGGCCCCTCGTAGAAGACCCACAGCGGGCGGTCCGCCGTGGACTCCAGCGAGCGGTGGAAGACCTTGGCGTCCCGCCAGCGGGCGAGCGTCTCGCGTTCGAAGGCGGGCAGGTCCACCTGCCCCGGCAACGGGGCGAAGGTGGGGGTACGCGGGGCGGTGGTCATCGTGGCGGACCCGGTCTTCCTCGGTCGTGTCTGGCGTCGGACCAACGGAGGGACGACGCCTCACCGGCCGCGCGCGACGGTGACCGGCGGGCCTGCCCGCCGCCACGTCCCGCCCGGGACCGGGGGTACCGCGGTACCACCCTCCTTGCACGTCCCCGCTCGACCGAATCCGCCGGGGGCGGACCGGGCGGGCCGTGGGACGGCCTCTCGTCAAAGCTCGCGGCGGCCGGGTCTACTGGGGGCACCGCCGGCTCGCGCCCGCGGGGTCCCGTTCTGCCGGCGGCTCGGGGGTGATCTTCACGACGTGCTGGCCACCGGGCTTCCACCAACCCCGGCTCGCTCGGGCTGCGCCCGCCGCTACTCGTCCCCGTCGACGCCGTGCCGCTAGGAGGGAAGTCTAGTCGACCGCTCGGCCGCTCGGCCGGTGCCCGGCGGGGATCCGTCGGCGCACCCCGTGCGCGCTGGCCCGTAGAGTGGATCGGGTGGGGGAGGCGACGACCATCGGGAGTAGCGTGTCCGAAGATCCCGTCGGCCGTGGGTTGGCCGCCACGAGCGGCGCCGCGGGCGCGTCCCGGCGTCCGGTGGCCACGCTGACGGCGGCCGCCGTCGTGATCCTGCTGCTCGACGTCGTCACCAAGCACATCGCGGTGGCCAAGCTGTCCGACCGTGGTCCCGTCGACGTCATCCCCGGCGTCCTCGACCTGCGGCTGACCCGCAACTCCGGCGCCGCGTTCAGCCTCGCCGGTGGGGCGACGGTCGTGCTCAGCCTCGTCGCCCTGGCCGTGATAGCGGTCGTGGTCTTCACCGCCCGTCGGCTGCGGTCGGTGGGCTGGGCGATCGTGCTCGGTGCCCTGCTCGGCGGCGCGCTGGGCAACCTCACCGACCGGGTCTTCCGCGCGCCCGGCCCGCTGCGCGGCCACGTCGTCGACTTCGTCCACCTGCACCACTGGCCGATCTTCAACGCCGCCGACTCGGCGATCGTCTGCGGCGGCATCCTCGCCGTCGTGCTGTCACTGCGGGGCATCGGGCTGGACGGCACCCGCTACGGCGATCCCCGCGCCGACCAGGCCGCGCCCGGCGCCCCGGTGCCGGACGGCGGCTCCCCGGCGGTCGCTGGGGATGCCGGCGTGATCCGGGCCGATCCGCCCGCCGACGCCGCCGGCCGAGGCGGCACCGGGCCGGGCGGGCAGTGACCGGCGCCGGGGGAGACCTGCGTTCGCTGCCGGTCCCGGACGGTCTCGACGGCGTCCGCCTGGACGCCGCGATCGCGCGGATGTTCGGGCTGTCGCGGACCGCGGCCGCCTCTCTCGTCGACGACGGCCAGGCCAGCCTCGACGGTCGGATCCGTGGCCGGTCCGACCGGGTCAGCGGCGGCGCCTGGCTGGAGGTGCGGCTGCCCGCCCCGCCGCGCCCGGTCACCGTGGAGCCGACCCCGGTGGCGGGTCTCGGCATCCTGCATGACGACGACGACATCGTGGTGGTCGACAAGCCGCCCGGCGTCGCCGCCCATCCGGCCCCCGGTTTCACCGGGCCGACCGTGATCGGCGCGCTGGCCGCGGCCGGCTATCGCATCTCCACCTCGGGCGCCGCGGAGCGCCAGGGCGTCGTGCACCGCCTCGACGTCGGGACCTCCGGGGCCATGGTCGTCGCCAAGAGCGAGCGCGCCTACACGTTGTTGAAGCGGGCCTTCCGTGAGCGCCAGGTGGACAAGCGCTACCGCGCCGTCGTGCAGGGCCATCCCGATCCGCTCAGCGGCACCGTCGACGCGCCGACCGACCGCCATCCCCGCCGGCCGGGCCTGTTCGCCGTCGTCGCGGACGGCAAGCCCAGCGTGACCCACTATGACCTGGTGGAGGCGTTCCGCTCGGCGTCGTTGCTGTCGATACGCCTGGAGACCGGCCGAACCCATCAGATCCGGGTGCACATGTCGGCCCTGCGCCATCCCTGCGTCGGCGACCTCGCCTACGGCGCCGATCCCACCCTCGCCGAGCGCCTCGGCCTGAGCCGGCAATGGCTACACGCGGCCCGCCTGTCGTTCGACCATCCCGGTCACGGCGGCCCCGTCGAGTTCACCAGCCCGGACCCGGCTGACCTGGCGGAGGCGGTGGAACGGCTGCGGGAGCAGGCATGACCGAACCGGCGGCGGTCGAGGAGCCGTCCCCGCCGACGCCGGACGTCCCGCCGGCCGCGCCCGCCGCGGCCGAGTCGCCCACCGCGCCGGCCGGAGCCGGCGCGGTCGAGCCGATCCCCGCTCCTCCCGTGGTGGAGGTTCTTCCCGTGGTCGAGGCTCTTCCCGTGGTGGAGTTGTCCGCCGGTGTCGAGCAGGCGCCCGCGGCAAGCACCGGCCCGGCGATGCAGGCGGCGCCGGCGGCCCTGGGGCCATCACTCGCGGGGCGCGACGGCTCGCCGACGCCGCGGGCCGCGAACCTGCTCGACCGGCTCGACGACGCCGCGCTGCCGACGGTGTTCCGCATCCTCGACGCCGCCCGGTCCCGCCTCGCCGACACCGCCGATCGCGAGGCCTGTCGCGCCCGGCGGCTGGCCGATCGGGCCCGGCGCGGGCGGGTGGGCGGCGACGGGCCGGCCGACGCCGAGGCCGAGGGCTCGCCGGCCCTGCTCGACGTGGTCGGCGTCGCGCCCGGCGGCGTGGTGGACCGGGGGGCGCGGGTGCTCGTCCTCGGCCTCGTCGCGCTGATCGTGGTGAGCGCGGCCGCGGCGATGCTGCAGAGCGTCGACCGGGACCGGCCGTCCAACGCGACGGCGCCCACCGACGCGCCGGCCGTCACCCCGCCACCGGCGCAGCCCGTGGCACCGACGGTGACGATCGGCCCCGGAGCACACGACTCGGTCGCCGAGTACCTCGGGGCCAGCCAGCAGAACCTCGCGTCCCTGACCGCTGCCGCACCCGCCGCGGACCTTTACGCCGTCGCGAGCCTCGCCGCCCCGGTCACCCCCGACCAGATGCTCGACGTCCTCGGTACGTACCGGGCCGTGCAGGTGTTCTTCACCGCCGGCTCCGGCGGCGAGGTCGAGCAGGCCACCGTGCGCGACCCGGTCGCCGACGTCCACGCCGCCTTCGCCTCGGCGGCGGCACAGGCGCAGGCGCGGGCCGCGGCCGAGGCGAAGGCCGGCGAGGGTACCGCGGACGATCGCGACCGCCAGGCCGCGGCGCAGCTACGGGCCGGGTGCGCGTGCCTGTTCGCCGCGGTGGTCCGGGCGCCGGCCGGGCGGTTGTCGCAGCTGGCGGCCGATCCCCGGGTTCGGGTCGTCGATCCCGCGCCGCCCGGCGCCGGGCCGCCGGCCGTGAGATTCCTCCCACTGTTGCCGGATCGCCGCTGACTGCGGGCGCGCCGTCCCGCATTATCTGGCCGGGTCGCTGCCATCCGGCGGACATGGCGCGGAGCCCCTGGCCGCCGCCGTCGTCGACCCCCGTACCGGTGGCGGCGGGCACGCGGGAGGATGACGGGGAACGCCCTCGTCAGCGCGGGATTGCCGGGCTCGGGGACGACGCCGGTCGCGGCGTTCACGACAAGCACTTCGGCCGACAAGCGGACGATGATGACAACCCGACGATGACGACAACCCGACGATGACGACAACCCGACGATGACGACAACAGGACGATAAGGAGCCCAGGGGTGAAGTTGGCGAAAGGCACCCGAGAGGTCTTCGACGCGGAGAGCCTGGTGGAGGAGTACCTGGGTCCCCGCAAGCGCGGGCTGCGTTACGCCTACCCCTACTACGACGGCCTGATCACCAACGGCGACCCTGATCTGCTGTGCACGGGCGACCTGCTGGCGCCCTGCCTGCTCGGCGTGCACGTCGACGTCGACCGGATGCACACGCTGACCGCGCTCACGCCGCTGTTGCAGCGGGCGCTGGACAAGCTGCCGCCCGGCATCGAGCTCATCGAGGCCGACGAGGTGACCCTCGACCTGGTTGCCGCGCTCTACGACCCGCTCGACGACCCCGACGTCTCCGATCGGGACGTCAAGGGCTCCCTGATCGCCAAGGTGCTGCACCGCAAGCGGCCGGCGCTCGTTCCCCTGTTCGACTCCAAGGTTCGGATCTTCTACCAGCATGAGGACTGCGTCCCGCCGTCCCCGCGCGACGGCCGCAGCTGGCGGCAGTACATGGGGTTGCTCGTCCGGGCCATGCAGTACGACCTTCGGGAGAACGCCGAGGAGTTCCGCCGGCTCGCCGCGCTGGTGCCCTCGAGCGGCCCGCCGGTCACCCCGCTGCGCATGCTTGACGTCGTGGTGTGGATGAGCAGCGCAGTGTGACTCGTCCCCGACGACGGCCCGGGGCCATCGCCCGCAGCCGGCTGCGAGAATGGGCGACGTGCTGAGCTACGCCGTCCGCGGGCTCACCCGCCGACACGGGGTGGGCGAGCACTCCGTCCTCGCCAACGACCGGATCGACCTCGACGTCCGGCAGGGCGAGGTGTTCGGGGTGCTCGGACCGAACGGCGCCGGGAAGACCACGCTGGTCCGCCAGCTGATGGGTCTGCTGCGGCCCGACGCCGGCACGATCATGATGTTCGGCCGCGACATCCGCGCCGCCCCGGACCTGCCCGCCCGGCTGACCGGCTACCTGGGCCAGGACGACCTCGCCCTGGCGGAGCTGCCCGTCGCCACCGCGGTGGCGACCACCGCGCGGATGCGCGGCGTTCCCCGCGCGGCCGTGCGGGAGGTCCGGGACGCCATCCTCGACGAGCTCGGCCTCACCGCCGTGGCGGACCGGCCGCTGGCCCGGCTGTCCGGCGGGCAGCGGCGGCTGGCCTGCGTGGCCACGGCGCTGGTCGGCGACCGGCCGGTCCTCGTCCTCGACGAGCCGACCACCGGGCTCGACCCGGTCGCCCGCCGTGCCGTGTGGGGGGCGTTACAGCGCCGCCGCGACACGACGGGCACCACCATCGTGCTGATCACGCACAATGTCCTGGAGGCGGAGTCGGTGCTCGACCGGGTCGCCGTCCTGGAGTCCGGGCGGGTGATCGCCTGCGACACCCCGGGCCAGCTCAAGGCGTCGGTGTCCGGCGACGTCCGGCTCGACCTCGCCTGGCGCCACGAACCCCCCGCCGACGACCCCACCGTCGCCATGCTGGCCGGCCTCGCGACGACCAACGGCCGGCGCTGGACGGTCCGACTGGACCCGGCGACCGCCCGCGAGGCCCTCGGACGGCTGACCACCGGCGCGGCCCTCGCCGCGCTGGACGATTTCAGCCTCGCCACCCCGTCCCTGGAGGACGTCTACCTCACCCTCGGCGGGGCGTCCCGAGACCTGGAGCGGACATGACTGTGCACCTACGTCGTCCGGGCCAGCAGGTGTGGTCCCGATGACCATCGTCCCGGACGCGCGCGACGCGTCGGCGATCCTCTCAGCACTGCAGCCGGAGCCGTCGCCGGAACCGTTCCTGGACCCGTCGTCGGGGCCGTCCACGGTGCCGTTGCCGCTGCCGATCCCGGCGCGGCTCGGGCCGCCGAAGATGCCGCTGGCCACCCCGTTCGGCACGGCGTTCGGCGCGGTCTACCGCGGGCAGCTCGCCCGGTCGAAGGTCGGCCGAATCCCGCTGCTGTTCGTCGCGTCGTTCCAGTCGATCGGGATCCTCGTCCTGCTGCGCGGCATCCTCGACGTCGACAACACCACCGCCGCCGGCCAGGTCGTCGCGGGCTCCACCGTGCTGGTGGTCGCGTTCGTCGCGCTGAACCTGCTCGCCCAGCGGTTCGGCGCGCTGCGGGCGGCCGGCGCCCTCGACTACTACCTGACCCTGCCGATCCCGCCGGCGGCGGTCGTGCTGGGCACGGCCGCCTCCTACGCGACGTTCGCCGCGCCCGGCACGGTCATCACGGCCGTGCTCGGCGCCCTGCTCTACAACCTGCCGATCACGGGCCTGTGGCTGCTACTGCCCGTCGTCCTGCTCTCCGGGGTGTGCCTGGCGGGCCTCGGGGCCGTGGTCGGCCTGCTCGCCCCGCGCCCGGAGCTGGCGACCATCGCCGGCCAGCTCGGGATGAGCATCGTGCTGTTCCTCGGGGTCATCCCGGCCGACCGGCTGCCCGAGATCGGCCGGTTCGCCCGGGACGTGCTGCCGAGCAGCTACGCCGTGGACGCGCTCGCGGCCGCCTTCCAACCCGGCGTGGACTGGTCGAAGGTGGTCATCGACCTCGCCGTCTGCGCGGCCGTGGGGATTGCGGCGCTGGCCGTCGCGGCGGTGACGCTGCGCCGCGTCGGAACCTCCTGACCTGAGCGGGCCGCCCGCGCCGGCGCCCGGGACCACTGTCGCACCCACTGTGGTCGGGCTGGTCGCCCGGCACGATAGTGTCAACCGTCCGCGGTGGCCGGCGCCGCTGCCGAACGTGATGCGGACGAGGAGACGGACACCTCTTGGCGGGGCGGGCGACGTGACGGAGCGTTCAGGGGAATTCCGGGGGGTCCCGACGGACCGCCCGGGCGCCGAGACGTCCCCGACCTCTCCCCTGCCCTCGCCGCCGGCCCGCTTGCGGTGGCGGGTGCCGCTCGGCGGCCGGCCGGACCTGCTCGCGGGGCTGATCTGCGCGGTGGCGATGGTGGTCGTCGGGTTCCCCCTCGGCCTGCTGTGGGCCGCCGTCGCGCCGCACCTCGACATCACCGGTGCCCTGCACGGCAACGAGTCGGCGTTCGCGGTCCAGAGCGACATCGACGCCCGCTTCGCGATGATCTGCGCGATCGCCGGGCTCGTCGGTGGTCTGCTGGCGTTCTGGCGGGCCCGGGACGCGGGTTTCCCGGTGCCGCTCGGGCTCGCCGCGGGCGGCATCGGCGGCGCGCTGATCGCCGGCTGGATCGGCCACCTTCGCCGGTCCCCGGATCTGCTGCACAGCCTGCCGCCCAACGCCTCGCCGGTGCTCGTGGACCTGGTCGACCTGCGGGTCCGCGCGCACGGGCTCTACCTGGTCATGCCGGTGGTCGCGCTGGGGGCCTTCGCGATCGGCCTGTGGGCGACCTCCCGGCCGAGCCGGCGCCCGCGCGCCGGCGGCTCGCAGCCGCCCCACCCCGTCACCGGTCCGGGTAGCGCCGGGCCCGGACCCGCGGGCGGTGTCAAGGGCCCGGACGGGCCGAAGAGCCAGGCGGACGGGCTGCAGAGCACGGCGGACGTCACGGGTCTGCGGACCCGACCGGCGAGCGCGGGGCCCGACGGCCCACGGGCACCCGACTGACCCTGGCCGGTTCCTCCTGGGCGCCACTGCAGCCTCACCAGCCGGCCACTGTGCAGCTTCACGGCCACGGTGCAGCTTCGGCTTCACGGCCAGATCACGGCCAGACCGCGCCGAGGTTCAAGCACGGTTTTGCGGCGCCCAGGGCCGAAAAACCGTGACCAAACCTCGGCACCACTGTGTGCCCAGCCTGTGACGCACGCCGAGGACCGCCGAGGCGCCGTTGCGTACGTGGTCGAGCGCAGCGAGATGCTGGAGGTTGATGACGGTCGTCGAGCCGGAGAACGGTGACCAACCTCCAGCAACTGGAGCCGCGCCCTCCGGTGCGGCGGCAGCGGGTCAGTTCGGGCTCGGGTCCACCCGGCGCAGCTCGCTGGACCCGATCGTGGTGATCTTCTGGAGCAGGCCGACCTCGCGGCGCAGCAGCGCCCGCTCGACGCGCAGCCGGGTGGTCGCGTCCGGCGCCGCGAGCAGGCCCTGGCGTTCGGTGAGGTCGGTGACGGCCGCCGCGGCGATCACGTAGGACAGGGCGATGGGATCGTCGGGCAGATCCGGTAGGGAGATCTGCACCGTGCCGGTGGCGGCCAGCCGCTCGGCGTAGGCGCGCATCAGCCGCTGCACCGGCGCCACGGACTCGCGGGCAGCCTTGGCGTCACCAAGCTCGTCGGGCAGGAACTCCACCTCCCCGACCAGGTAGGGCGCGCTGTGCTGGTCCACCGCCCCGATGCGGAACCGCTGCCCGCCGACGGTGATCAGGGAGAACCGGCCGTCCGGATGCTCCTGCACCCGGCGCAGCACCGCCGTGCAGCCGACCTCGTGGATCGACGGCAGCGCCGGCCCCGTCTCGCGGCCCCGCCGGATCGCCACGACCCCGAACCGGCGCGCCTCGTCGGCGGGCTGGGCGAGCAGCTCCCGCACCAGCGCGCGGTAGCGCTCCTCGAAGATCTCCAGGGGCAGCACGAGCCCGGGGAGCAGGACGGTCCCGAGCGGGAACAGCGGGAGTTGCGCGCTCATCGCCGGTGCCTCCCCCTTTCTGGCCCACCCGGGTCCTGCTCCACCCGAGCCGGTCGGATCGCCGATCGGCCGGCGCCGCCGGGGTGCGCACCGCGGCGGGTCCACCGCCGGGGCCGGGCATCGAACCAACCTTGTCCCGCGCCGGCCGCGGTGTCCATCCGCCGACCCCTGTGATTCTCACCGAACGAGGGCGTGTCGGCGCCGCCGGTGGTCCGCCCGGGGTGGCGCCACCGGGCCCGGGGGTCCTCCCGCGACCGGCGTTCGGGCGAGAATGGGCCGGTGTGGGGAACCGAACCGGAGCTGTTGGTCGTCCTCGAACATCCGGATCGCACCGCCGGCCCGCTGGCCATGCTGGCCGAGCTCGGCCGGGTGACCTCGGCGCTGCCGCCGCGGCTGGCGCTGCTCGCGGTGCCGGCGTCGCGAGCGGCGGAGGTGGGGGCCCGTGCGGGGGTGCGCGGCGTCTTCGTCGACGGGGTGCCCCCGGCGCTGCGGGAGACCCTCAGCCCCGCGGAGGCCCTGTTCGTCGACGGCTGGCTGGCGCGCCTGAGTGACAAGGACCGTCCCGCCGAGGGACGCCCCTGGGACGCCCCCGGCGCCTCGCCACCCGACCCGCCGCCACCCGACCCGCCGCCCGCCGGCTGACCCCGCCGGCTGACCCCGCCGGCTGATCTCGTGGCCGGCTAGAACACGCGCCGCGGAGCCGACCAGGTCGCCCCCGCCCCGGAGGAGCGCCACACCATGTGCAGCTCGTCGCCGACGCGGGCGAGGACCTCCAGGTGGCCGTCGAAGTTGCTCTGGATCATCGAGACGGCGTCGACCTTGCCCAGGGCGGCGGCGAACGGGCGCGGCCCGCTCCAGAACGGCGTCGGCGCGCCGTTGTTCCGGTAGTAGTGGATGAGCCCGCCGCCGGCGGCGGGGACGACCACCTCGAAGTTGCGCGCTCCGTCGGAGAAGGAGCTCTGGATCAGCGACGGGTTGCCCGTGACCCCCTCGCCGAAGACGGGCCCGGTCCGCCACACCGCCGAGTTGTCCCGGGTCAGGTGCACCAGCCGGCTGCCGACCCGGGCGACGGCCTCGAGCATGCCCGCGCCGCCGCCGAGGGTGCCGTGGATGAGGCTGACCGCGTCGACCCGGCCCAGGTTCGCGCCGAACAGCCGCGGCGGGCTCCACGGATAGCCGTAGACGTCGTGGTTGCGCCACAGGTGCAGGATGCCGACGTCCGCGGCCGGGATGAGCAGCTCGAAGTTGCCCTTCGCCCCCAGCCGGCTCTGGACGAGCGACGGCACTCCGCCGACGCCCTGGGCGAGCTGCTTGGGGTCGTGCCAGGCGAACGCCCCGGTGCTGTCGCGCCACAGGAAGTGCAGCGCCGACCCCGCCCGGACGGCGACCTCCAGCGGTCCGGGATTGGCCAGGGTGCTCTGGACCATGGCGAGGGCGTCGACGCGGCCGAGGGACTGGGCGGTCTGCCACGGGTCGCGCCAGGGGAAGCCGGCGGCGTCGTTGTCCCGCCACACGTGGGTGAGCCCCGCGAACGCCGACGGCACGACGACGTCGAAGTTGCCGAGGCGGCCGAGCCCCTTCGACTGGACCAGCGCCGGGTTGCCGCCGACGCCGTGGCCCCAGCCGATGTGGCTGTGGGTGTAGCGGCACAGCGCGAAGCTGTTGGAGCGCATCAGGCAGTCCGCCGGGGCCGGCGCGCAGGTGTCGCAGTTGCCGTTCGGGGCGCCGAACGCCCCCCACTGGCCGCCACAGTCGCAGCCCGCGCCGCCGTACTCGTCCGGCGCGCCGAAGATGTGTCCGGTCTCGTGGGTGAAGACGCGGTCGATGTTGTCCGGGCCCCAGCCGTCGTTGGCGTACGACATGACGATCCGGGGACCGCCGACCGACGAGTAGGCGAAGTAGCCCAGCGGATATTTGGTGAAGAACGCGCAGTAGGCCCAGCGGGTGCCGAGCCGGGCGCGCAGCGCGTCGACGTAGTCGTAGACGCCGTCGAAGTTCGCCGCGTGGCCGAGCCGGCCCATCGCCGGGTCCCGCCACAGGGCCTCCAGATCGGCCGCCTTCGGGTTCGCCGGCACGGGCAGGCGCACGAGCTGGATGTCGTAGTGGAACATGAGGTCGGCCGCCGGGTTCGTGGTGGCGTACCAGGACAGCCCGTTCTGGACCTCGGCCACGACCTTGGTCCGCTCGGCCGCCGTGAACTGGAGGTCGACGGTCGGCCCCTCGACGAGGATCAGGCCGATGGCGACGGAACCCTCCAGCTTCGAGCTGGTCGGGGAGCCTGCGGCGCCGGCCACGGGGCCGGCGGCGGCGCCGGCGGTCAGCGTCATCAGCGGGCTCTGCAGGAGCGAGCGGCCGTTGGCGAAGGCGCGCGGGGCCGGCCGGTCGGGGTCCGGCCCGGCGGATCCCCGCGGGGGCGGGACGTCGGTGCAGGGCCGGTCCATGTCCCACGGATGGCCGTCGCGGGGGCGGTCCTGCTTACGCCGGCGGTAGGCGGTGCTGGCGCGCAGCCGGAAGGCGTCCAGCCCCAGCGTCTCGGCCCGGTTCAGGCCGGGGGAGATGCCCGTGGTCGACACCACGCTGCCGTCGGCCGGGGGCAGCAGGCCCGCGCCGGTGCGGGCCGCGAGCAGCCCCGCCCCGCCGGGCGCACCGTCCCGCGGGCGGCCGAGCACCTGGACCCGGCCGTAGCGGTGCAGGGTCCGTTCGCCGCCGGCGCCGGGGGGCGCGCCGTCGTCGGACGCCGGGTTGCCGGCCTCGGCCAGGCCGGTCGCGTCGGCCCTCGCGGGAGCCGCAAGCAGCGAACGGCCGGCCGCCGCGTCGGTCGGGGTGATCAGGGCGCGTTCGTCGACCGGTACGTCCCCCGCCATGCGTGATCGTTTTCCCTTCGATGAGGAATGGCTGTGCGGAGTTGTATCGTGTTGCGGCTTTGTTGTGTCGGCTTTTGCGGAAGCAAGCGCCAGGAGTGTCCATCCGGCATGTGTGCCCCGGTTTGTTCCCATACGGGCCGCGCGGGGATCCGGACGGGGCGAGGCGTGCCGCCGTGGGCGGACGATCGGGCCTGGCCTCGGCCTCGGCGGTCACCGGCAGGTCAGCCGACCGCCGGCGGGCGGGTCAACGCTCGGGTGGGAAGGGGCTCTGGCCGGGGGAGATGTCCGGCCAGGCGGAGCCGACGGCCGACCGGTCCGGCGCACCCATCGCCGGACCGCCCAGCGCGGAGCCGCCTGCCGCCGGACCGCCCGGGCCGGAATTACCCGTCGGGGAAGCGGCCATCGCGTCGGCGACCTTGCGCATGATTGCCTCGACGAGGCGGACGGCCTGGGGGGTCGAGAGGTTCAGCACGATCTCCGAATCCCCTGCGACCTGGAATCGCACCGAAACGTCCGCCATGACGAGTTCCCCTTCCTCGTGGCTCGCCACCCCTGCGCAGGTGCGTTGCCAGAGGTGACGTTACGGGGCGAAGGGTGCGTCGCGTGCGGGACCTCGGCGCCGCGGCGGGCGCCGTGACCGGCTGGTAGGCACCCGCGACCGTGCGGGTAGGGTCACCGTGGTGAGCACTAGGGTGGCGACGGTCGGTGACTGCGTGGCCGTGCTGGAGCAGGCGTTCCCGCCGGCCTGGGCGCAGTCGTGGGACGCGGTGGGCCTGGCGGTCGGCGACCCCGAGGCCCCCGTCTCGGCGGTGCTGTTCGCCGTCGATCCCACGCCCGAGGTGGCCGTCGAGGCGGCGGGCGGGGCCCAGCTGCTCGTCACCCACCATCCCCTGTTCCTGCGTGGGACCCACGGGGTGGCCGAGACCGGACCCGGCGGGCGGGTCGTCGCCACCCTGATCCGCGCCGGGGTCGCGCTGTACACGGCGCACACCAACGCCGACGTCGCCGACCCCGGCGTCAGCGACGCGCTGGCCGCGGCCCTCGGGCTGCGCCGGGTCGGCCCGCTGGACCCGGCGGGGGCGGGCGACACCGCGGCGCAGCCGGCCGGAACGCAGCCGGCCGGAACGCAGCCGGATGGGGATGGCGTGGCGACGGTGCCGACGGTGTGTCGGGGGCTGGGGCGCATCGGCGAGCTGCCCGAGCCCGAACCGCTCGACCGTTTCTGTGCCCGCGTTGCCCGGGCACTGCCCGCGACGGCAGGCGGGGTGCGCGCGACCGGGGTCGCCGACCGGCTCGTGCGCCGGGTCGCGGTGTGTGGCGGCTCCGGCGGGGAGCTGGCCGGCGCGGCGCGGGCCGCGGGGGCGGACGTCCTGGTCACCGCGGACGGTCGGCACCACCACGTGCTCGATGCGGTGGGGGCGCACCCGATCGCCGTCGTCGACGTCGCCCACTGGGCGAGTGAGTGGCCGTGGCTCGCGCAGGCCGCCGCGCGTCTGGAGGCCGGTCTGCGGGCCCGGGGACGTACGGTGAGTGCATCGGTGTCCGCTATCGTGACCGATCCCTGGCGGTTGCACGTTCCGTCCCGGTAGTCGGCGTCGCAGGCGCGGATGCCGGGCTCGTCGGGCCGGGTTCGCCTCCGGTCCCGCCGACCGCGCCGGCTCGCGGGCCGGGCGGCGCGGTACCGGCAAGGGCGTGGTCGATCGCGACCGACGTCGATGAGGACATACCGGTGAGGAGTCCATGAAGGCCGACCCAGCAACCCAGCTCCGCCTGCTCGACCTGCAGGCCCTCGACGCCGGCCTCGACCGGCTGGCTGCCCGCCGCCGCGGGCTGCCCGAACTCGCCGTCATCACCGAACGCACCGCGGCCCTGGGCCCTCTCGACGACGAGGTCGTCGGGGTGCGCACCGAGCTGGGGGACGTCACCCGCGCCCAGAGAAAGCTGGAAAACGAGATCGAGCTCGTCCGGACCCGCTCGGCCCGCGATTCGCAGCGGCTGGAGTCCGGTGCCGTGACGAACTCCCGGGAGCTGGAGAACCTCCAGGCGGAGCTCGCCTCCCTGGCCCGCCGTCAGGGCGTCCTCGAGGACGACGCCCTGACGAAGATGGAGACGGTCGAGGGCCTGGAGGGGCAGCTTGCGGTCCTCGCCCAGCGTCGCGCCGACCTGCAGGCCGAGATCGACGCCGCGACCATCGCCCGGGACAAGGCGTACGCCGAGATCGACACCGAGTCCGCCCGGCTGCGTCAGGAACGCGAGGCCCTCGCCCCGCGGCTGCCCGAGGCGCTGGTGACGTTGTATGAGCGGATCCGGGCGTCCTCCGGCGGGGTCGGCGCCGCGCCGCTGCTGCGCCGACGCTGCCAGGGCTGCCATCTGGAGCTCTCCGGTGGCGACCTGCGAGCGGTCGCCGCGGCCCCCGTCGACGAGGTCGTGCGGTGCGAGGAATGCCGGCGCATCCTGGTCCGTACCCCAGAGTCGGGGCTGTAGCGGCAGGTCGGTTCAGGCAGGGCGAGGGGAGTCGCAGATGAGCACGGTGCGCAGGCTGGTCGTCGAGGCCGACGGCGGATCCCGGGGCAATCCGGGCCCGGCCGGCTACGGCGCCGTGGTCCGTGACGCCGCGGATGGGACGGTGCTCGCCGAGCGCGCAGCCTCGATCGGGCATGCCACGAACAACGTCGCCGAGTACTCGGGCCTCATCGCCGGGCTGCGGGCCGCCGCCGAGATCGCCCCGGACGCCGAGGTGGAGGTCCGGATGGACTCCAAGCTCGTCGTCGAGCAGATGAGCGGTCGCTGGAAGATCAAGCATCCGGCGATGCGCCCCCTGGCCGACGAGGCGGCCGGGCTCGCCCGCGGCTTCCCCGCCGTGCGTTACCAGTGGGTGCCCCGCGCCCGCAACGCCGACGCCGACCGGCTCGCCAACGAGGCGATGGACGCCGCCGCGGCCGGGCGGAGCTGGGAGCCGTCGGTCCCGCAGTCACCCGACCCGGTGCCGCACCGCGCCCCCACCACCAACCGGCTCTCCGGCTGGATGGCCCCGCCCGCCCCGCCGACGACCACCGTGCTGCTGCGCCACGGCCAGACCCCGCTGTCGGTCGAGAAGCGGTTCAGCGGGACGGTGGAGGCATCGCTGACCGACCTGGGGATGAGCCAGGCCGCCGCGGTCGCCGAGCGGCTGCGCGACGAGCCGTTCGACCTGATCGTCAGCTCGCCGCTCAAGCGCGCCCGGCAGACCGCCGAGGCGCTGGGCCGCGACTACGTCGTCGACGACGACCTGCGGGAGACCAGCTTCGGCGCCTGGGAGGGGATGACCTTCGGTGAGGTGCGCGAACGGTTCCCCGACGAGCTCAACGCCTGGCTCGCCGACCCGAACGTGCCGCCGCCCGGCGGGGAGAGCCTGATCTCCACCGTGACCCGGGTGGCCCGGGTCCGCAACCGGCTGCTCGCCGAGCAGCCCGGCAAGCGGGTCCTCGTCGTCTCGCACGTCACGCCGATCAAGGGCCTCACCCAGCTCGCGCTGGCCGCCGAGCCGACCGTCCTCTACCGCCTGCACCTGGACCTGGTCTCGCTGACCACGATCGACTGGTACTCCGACGGCCCCGCCGTCCTGCGCGGCTTCAACGACACCCACCACTCCGCGAACCTGACCACCTACGGCGAGTAGGCCCGCGCGGCGGTTCAGGCGGCGGTTCAGGCGTTCGGGCCGAGGGTCGCGGCGACGAGCCGGGCGACGTCGGCGACGATCCGGTTGTCGCCCTCGGCGTGGTCGTCGGTGCGAGTGGTGTAGATCGCGATGACCACCGGCCCGGCGCCCGGCGGCCAGGCCACGGCGACATCGTTGATCATTCCGCGTACGCCGGCGCCGCTCTTGTCACCGACCCGCCAGCCGGCGGGCAGGCCGGCCCGGATGCAGGCGCCGCCGGTGGTGTTCGCGACCAGCCAGGCGACGAGCTGGTCGCGGTCCTGACCGGCGAGTGCCGGACCAAAGGTGAGCGCGCGCAGAGTCGAGGCCATCGCGGCCGGCGTCGTGGTGTCCCGCGGATCGCCCGGGATGTTGGTGTTGAGCTCGGGTTCCCAGCGGTCGAGCCGCGTCGCCGGGTCGCCGAGCGCGCGGGCGAAGGCCGTGATCGCCGCCGGTCCGCCGAGCTGCCGCAGCAGCAGGTTCCCGGCGGTGTTGTCGCTGTGGGTGAGGGCCGCCTCGCAGAGCTGGGCGACGGTGAGCCCGGTGGCGGTGTGCTGCCCGGTCACCGGGGAGTTCTCCACCACGTCGCCGGCCTCCCAGCGGATCAGCCGGTCGAGCAGGCCCGGCTCCTGCTGGCGCGCCCGGCGCAGGACCGCCGCCGCGGTGAGGACCTTGAACGTGGACGCGAGCGCGAACCGCTCCGTGGCCCGGTAGTCGACCCGCGCCCCCGTCCGCGGGGCGAACGCGGCGAGCCCGATCCGCCCCGGATAGCCGCGCTCCAGCTCGACCAGCCGCTGGCGCACCTGCGGCGCCGTGCTCGCCACCGCCGCCGAGGCCGTGCCGCCGGTGCCGCCCCAACCAGCACCGTCCGCCGCCGCGTCCCCGAACCCATCCCATCGAGGCGGGCAGAAGTCTCGCCAGACACTGGTCTTGAACCTCCTGGGAAGCGCCCACCTGACTGGGGGCCGGACACGCATCGGACTTGAACCCAGGCCGTTGCCACAGCGCTACTGGGCCTGAATCGCGGCCGCCGCGGCCTCGATCTGCTCCGGCGTCGGCGCCACGTAAGCGAAGTTCCGATCGCGGACATGAGCCAGGAACGCCGCCTCGGGCGGCAGATCATGTTCAACCAGGTAGTAGGCGACGGATGCACTCCATACCCATTCGCCGTCCGTCAGGTAGGCGATGGGGACCTGCTGTCCCCGCGACTCGTCCAGCCGGTCGACCGAAAGGCCGGCGGCGCGGAGAATCACCTTTCCCTGCCGAAGGTAGGCGAGGAAATCTGATCGTTCGCGGCCGGCGGGAAGCGCGGGGCGGTCGACGACGAAGGGAGTCCCGTCCCTCATGCCGTCGAACAACTTGGCTATCTTGACGTCTCCGACCACCTCAGGCATTCTTGCCACCTTCATTTCTCGGTTTGAAATCGACCCAGGTGCCGTCATGGGGAACAGTCGGCACCAGACGGCCGTACTCGTTTTCTTTCATCGAGGCCGTCACGACGTTACCGCGGCCGTCGTTGAAGGCGAGTTCGGTCGGTGCGGTCACGGTGACGCCGAGTTCGTCGGCGACCTTCTGGGCGATGGGGTCGTCGCCCTGTCCGGTCTCGCAGGACACCAGCCGCACCGGTCGACCGCGCCAGTTCTCGTCCGCGCGGATGAGCGCGCTGAGCTGCCGGGCGTCGAGTCGTGTCCGGCCGACCCGGAATTCCGAGGGGTTGCCGTGCAGGTCGGCGGTGTACTGACCCGGGGCCGGTCCAGCTTCCGCGGCGGTTGTGCGCATCTCCACGTCGGACTTCTCGTAGAAGGCCCGTCCGTCGGCGGTCGGCAGGCTGTCCCGCCAGATCCGCGTCAGCTTCCAGCCGAGCCTTTCCGGTCCGTCCGGTCCGTCCCGCTTCCTAGCTGCCGCGTCCCGGCCCACGTCCCCGGCCGGATCATCGAGGGTGGCGCCGTCAAGCTGCGCCAGCCTGCGTTCCAGCGGTGAAAGGCGGGTCTCGGGCTCGACCGCCGTCCGGCGATCGGCCGGCTGTGGCCGATCATCCGACAGTGCGCGACGTTCCAGCGCATCCAGCTTCGACTCGATTCTCGACCGCTCCGTAGGCCCCGAGGGACGGTCGACGCGCGGCTCTCCGGACTGGTCCGGTATCGGCGACCGCTCGGGACTCGTCGCCGGCCGCTCGATAGGCATCGCCACCCAAAGTAGCAGTGTTGCCACACGTCTGGGAGTGAACGGTCCGTGACCAGACCCCGCTATTGTCGTCTCCGACAATGTGCCGACCGATCCTGATCTGCGGGATTTCGGCCCGGTCGGCTGGCCGGCTGGCCGGCGAGGGGCGTCACCCCAGGCGGCCGACGCTCCTCGGCCTGCTACGCGTCGGTGAGCTCGTGGGCGTGCGTTCCAACCTCGCGGAACGTCTGGTCCCAGTCCGGGGCCGCGCCGCCTGTCGCGTGGACGGCCGCGCGCGTCGCCGCGCGCGTCTTGCGTAGGGCCTGTTCGAGAGTCGTGACATCCACGATCATTGTGACGTCGAGACGACCCGTCTTGAGGTTGGTGCTCAGATCGAAGTCGATGACATCATGAAGTTCGTACGGCGCGTCGGCGAGTCGGTCGGAAACCTCGTCAAGGTCGTCCAGCGGGCCGAATACCTGCAGCTCGATCAGCATCTGGTACTTCATGGCGGGGCCCCCTCTCGGAGGTCTCGGTACGCCTGCGTCGATGGGCGACGCGGACGATCGTGATGAGGATTCGGCCGTCGTCGGCGTGGTGGATCACTCGATGGTCACCGACTCTGATCCTCAGGACGCCGGCCGGCTGACCGGCGAGGGCACGCGCGCCGGGCGGGCGCGGATCGGCGGCGAGCCGGGTCACCGCGAGCAGGACACGGCGCGTGGCGGTGGCATCCAGCTTGCGTAGCTCGCGTAGCGCCGCGGTCGTCCACTCGATGGCGTCTGCCGCCACGTCAGCTCAGCTCAGCCCGAACTCAGCCAGCACCTCGGCGTGGGGTATCCGTGGCTCGTCGGCGGCCAGTGCCTCCCGCGTGGCGGCGAGATCGGCCGCGTCCTCGGCGGCCTCCAGCTCGCGAAGATCCTCGATGGAGATCACCGCGGCGACCGCGCGGCCGTGACGGGTCAGGATGACCCGCTCCTGGGCATGCTCGGCCTTGGAGACGATCTCGCCGAGATGATCACGCGCCTCGCTGATCGGCATCTCGCTCATCCCCAGATTGTACAAACTGGGGAATGATTCGGCGGAGCAGCGGTCAGGTCAGAGGCGGTCTGGGGGCGGGGGTCGGGCGGGTGAGGAGCCACTGGGCGACGAGCAGGTTGGGGACCCAGCAGAGGAACGGGACCACGTGGTAGGCGCGGTCGAAGGCGACGTCCGAATCGGTGCCCGCGCCGATCTGCGCGGCGCTCAGGACGAACATCCACAGCCGCAGCGTCACCGCGGCGTAGGTCAGCGCGAAGGTGCGGATCGCCCACCGGCGATGCGCGTGGACGTCGCCGCGTCGGATCGTCCGCACGGCGATGACGGCGAAGCTCGCCCAGAGCACGGCCAGCAGGCCGAAGCCGGCCGTTCCGATCGGCCCGGCGAGGTTGACGGTGCACAGCACAGCGCCCGCCGTGCCCGCGACGCAGATCGCCGCCACGGTGGTCCGGCCGGCGACCCGGTGCAGCCAGGGAAGGCGCGCCCGGACCCGGGTCGAGAGCTGCAGCGGCGAGAGCGTCAGGGCGACGGCGCCGAACACGATGTGCAGGTACAGGAAGACCTGCAGCGGGGTCGACCGGTCTACATAGTTGACGGCCACCTCGTTGCCCTGGTCGGCCTGCTCCCGCAGCGATGACGTCAGGTACGGCACCAGGGCGAACACCGCGATGGCCAGGGCACTCAGGCCGTACCACCAGGCGGCGACGGTGGTTCGGGCACGGGGGCGGCCAGCGGGCCGGTCGATCGTGGTCATCGAGTCCTCTGGGAGAGGGGCGGGACAGGGCGGGTCCGGTCGGTGCGGCGGCCGGTCGGGCCAGCAGGCCCGGCCGGTGCTCGGGAACCGGGCGGGACCGGGCGGGGCCGTGCGAGGTGCGTCGGGGGCTGGCCGGACGACCCGGTTCAGGGTGGGAGATCGGGCCGAACCGCGTCGACACCCTGGCGGGTGGAAGGGTGGTCGGCCCGGGGCGGTGCCGTCTCCCCCGGACGGGTGAGACGCGCTGCCCGACCAGGGGGTCGCGCCCGCGCCCGCGGCCCGGCACCGGTCACCATGGGTCGTGTCCTCGATCGCGACGACCTCCGACGCCCCGTCACCGCGGGCGAGCAGCCGGCCCCGCGCACCCGGAGAGTGGCGGGCCCGCGCCGCCCGGTGGGCACGCCCGCACCCGGCCGATGTCTGGCTGGCCGTGGGCCTGGCCGGCGCGGCGATGTGCGTCGCCGCCGTCGCGGGCTACGTCCTGCTGGATCACGGCCAGACGGTGACGACGGACCTGGCCGGGGTGGTCATGTGCTTTCTGATCGCGACGATCGGCGGGGACGCCGCCCGCAGCCGGCGGCGTTCGCCGCCGCCCGGCAGGCCAGGACCCTGGGGGAGGCCCGGGAGCAGGCGCTGGCCGCGGAGCGGGTGCTCCTGACCGAACGCGGCCGGCTGGCGGGGGAGGTGCACGACGCGCTCGGGCACACCGTCAACGTCATGGTGTTGCAGGCCGGGGTCGCGCGGCGGGTGTTCGAGGACAACCCCGGTTTCGCCCGGCAGGCGCTGGCGGACATCGAGACCGCCGGGCGCGACGCCCTCGGAGAGCTGGATCGGCTGCTGCGGATACTGCACCCGTGGGAGACCGACGCGGGGGGTTCTCCCGACCTGGGTGACCTGGCGGCGCTCGCCGAGCGGATCCGGGCGACCGGCCGGGAGGTGGACCTGGCCGTCGAGCCCGTCGCCCTGTCGCCCACCGGCAGCCGGACGTCGTACCGGATCGTGCAGGAGGCGCTGACGAACGCCGTGCGGCATACCTGCTCGGGTCGGATCCGGGTCCGGGTCACCCCCGCCGGGGACCTGGCCCGGATCGAGGTGTTCAACGAGGGCGTCGGGTTCGCCGCGCCGGTGGCGGGGCGGGGCCTGGTCGGCATGCGCGAACGGGCCCGCCTGGAGGGCGGCTCCCTCGACGCCGGCCCGGTGGACGGCGGTTTCCGGGTCCTGGCCACGTTGCCGGCTCGACCGGACACCGTTTCATGACCACTGTGCTGCTGGCGGACGACGACGGCCCCGTACGCAGCGGGCTACGCGCTCTGCTGGACGCCGAGCCGGGCATCACCGTCGCCGGTGAGGCGGCCACCGGCGACGAGGCGGTGCGGGCGGCCCGCCGGCACCGGCCGGACGTCGTCCTGATGGACGTGCGGATGCCGCGCCAGGACGGGGTCTGGGCCACCCGCCAGATCGCCGGCTGGGCGCCGCCCCGACCGCGGGTGCTCGTCCTGACCACGTTCGACCTCGATCAGGTGGTGGAGGACGCGCTGGCGGCCGGGGTCGACGGCTTCCTGCTCAAACGGGCCACGCCGGAGCAGTTGATCGAGGGCATCCGGACCGTGGCCGGCGGCGACGTCCTGGTGGCCCCCGCGGTGACCCGCCGCCTGCTGGCCGTCCTGGCCCGCCGCCGCGCCCCGGACCGGGACCTGCTCGCCCACGCCGAGCAGCTCACCGAGCGGGAGACGCAGGTGCTGCGGGCGCTGGCCGCGGGTCGGTCGAACGCCGAGATCGCGGCCGAGCTGACCGTGTCCGCCGAGACGGTGCGGTCCCACCTCAAGCGGGTGCTGAGCAAACTCGGGGTCCGGGACCGCACCCAGGCGGTGGTGTGGGCCTACCGGACCGGATTCGTCGACACCGCCGACCCGGACCGGTGACCGTCTCGCCGTCCGGCGGTCAGCCGTTGGAGCCGCGGCCGTTGCCGGCGAAGTGACCGCCGGGCTTGGACCGCTGCGAGCGGGGCTTCTTCCCGGGCTTGTCGCCCGACCCCTTCTCGCCGGCGCGCTCAGGCTGTCCGAAGACGATCGCGGCGCATCGACCGTCGGCGCGGACCAACGGTACGACTCGCAGCCCCATCCTGGGTGCGCCGGCCGCGGAGCAGGCACTCGACGTGCCGACCGGGCCGGACGAGCCCCGAGGCGGGGCGGTGCTCGGGCGCGTGCCGGTGGGCCGTGGTTTCGGTGCGGGGGCGACGCGGGCGACGGCGGCCGCGGTGGGCTGCGGCCCGATGGGGATGGGCTGCGTGGCGGTCGCGCCGACCAGGGAGACCGATACCGGGCTCGGCGCGGCGGGGGTGGCGGCGGGAGGGGTCGTGGTCGCCGCGGGGCGCGTAGAGGAGCCGGTGGGGGAGGCCGGCGTGCTGGCGGTGGACCGGGATGTCTCCCCCGGCGCGGCCACGAGGACGGCGGTGATCGCGCTCGCCGCGGCGAGGACCGTCGCCGTCGCGGCGACCCCGCGGCGGTGCACCGGGCGCAGCGCGGGAAGCCGGGAGAGGACGGGGGCGACGAGGGCCGGCCGGCGGTCGCGGCCCGGTGGTGACCCGGCGCCGACCACCACCGCCGTTGTCGGGCCGAGGGCCGCGGCCCGCGGGAGCGGGGCGGCGGGGAGCCGGTCGAGGAGCTGGCGGGCGGTGGGCCGGCGGTCGGGCCTCTTGTCGAGGGCCTTGGCGACGATCTTCCCGAGCCGGGCGGGTAACCCGTCGACCGCGGCGTCCTCGTGCAGGGTCCGCAGGAGCAGGGCCTCGAGGGGACCCTCCCCGAACGGCGGGCGACCGCTGGCCGCGAACGACAGGGTCAGGGCCCAGGAGAAGACGTCGGAGGCCGGCCCGGGCGAGCCGGTCGTGGTGAGCAGTTCGGGCGCCATGTAGCCGACGCTGCCGAGCACCACGCCGGTGACCGTGACGGTCCCGGGCACCCCCGCGGCGATCCCGAAGTCGATCACCTTCGCCCCGTCCTCGGCCAGCATCACGTTGCCGGGCTTGAGGTCGCGATGCACCACTCCGGCGCCGTGGATCGCGTCCAGGGCGATCGCCAGCTCCACCGCCAGGGTCTGCAGCGCCGCGGCGGACAGCGGGCCGTTGCGCGCCACCTCGGCCGTCAGGGTCGGGCCCTCGATGTACTCGGTGGCAAGCCACGGCATCTCCGCCTCCGGGTCGGCGTCCACCAGCCGCGCGACCCGGGGGCTGTCGACCGCCGCGGCCGCCCGGACCTCCCGGGCGAACCTGCGCAGGAACGTCTGGTCCCCGGCATGCTCGTCGCGCAGCACCTTCACCGCGAACCGCCGACCGGCGGCGTCCTCGCCGAGATAGACCACCCCCATGCCGCCGCTGCCCAGGCGCGCGGTCAGCCGGTACGGCCCCACCGCATGCGGATCGATGGCGCGCAACGGCCTCACCGGCATCGGACCCCTCCGCTCGTCGCCCACCGTCATCGATGAGCTATCAGATAGCGGCGTGGTCGCGTGCGGCATCGCCACGATGTCCGCGTCGCGGTCGACACATGCAAGCGAATGCCCGCTTTGCCGCATCCTGTGTGCATGTCCCCAGTGCGGCACCCAGTAGTCCAATTATGTTGGACAAATCGGCGGGGCTGTCGTTCCGGGCTCGGACAGTCGCTCGGCGACAGGATCAGAGATCTCGGTCGCCGGCTCAGAGCTCTCGGTAGACCTCAGAGCTCTCGGTAGACCTCAGAGCTCTCGGTAGACCCGGCGCCGATGAGCGACCCGGACGATCGTGACGAGGACCCGGGGGTCGTCGGCGGCCAGGGCCTCCCGCGCGGCCGCGAGATCGGCCTCGTCCTGCGCCGCTTCCAGCTCGTGCGGATCCCTGATCGGCGGGACGTGGGCCCTGTCCTCCTCGGGAGTAGCTGGCGGCTTCTCACGCGCTCCCGCCGGACTGGAGCTTCTGCACGTCCTCGGTGGTCATGCAGCGTCCCCCGATGCCCCAGTCCCCGCTTCGGACCTCCTCGACGACGACATGGGTCACCGGTCGCATCGCCTCGCCCTCGATACCGACCATGACCTCGGTCAACTTGGCGATCATCTCCTGCTTCTGCTGAGGGGTGAAGACGCCCTCGATCACTTTCACGTTGATGAACGGCATGTCCGTTACCTCCAACGCGGTGCCTCTGGCGCCAGCCGCCGTCCGGTGGCCGGCTGACCAGGATGTACCCGCCATTGTCGAGGACAGCGAGACCATCAAGACCGGGATCGAGACCCAGAAGGGCCAGGTGGCCGCGGGCGAGCCGCTCGACTTCTCCCGGCTCACCGCGGCCGCCGCGAGCATCGACGCGATGTCCGAGGGGATGCCCGCGTGAGGCCCGCAACGGGGCGGTGGCGGTCGCAGGCCGATTGTCGTCCTACCTGGCAAAGGGATAAGGATAGTCCGAGCAACCGAAGGCGTTTGAGACCCTCGACCGCCAGCTTGTCTCGGCGGCTTGCTGACCGATGGGGGCAGGGCCTCGCCGGGCCGACCCGCAGCGTCCAGCGGCCTCGCCGGGCCGACCAGCAGACTGGAGGGGGCATGAGTCCTCAGATGCGGCGCCTGTCGAAGCGCCCCCCGAGTGCGCGGGACGCCGGGCCGGCCATGACCACACCGCCGCTGCTGCGGCTCGCAGGCATGTACCCGTCTGTGCACCGTCAGGTCGGGATCAGCTACCGACGCCGTGTGGCGTTCGTCGACGAGGGCCTTGCGGACCTGATCCGCGCATTGTGGGTGGCCGCCCTCGACACGGACTACTCATGCCAGGGTGGGCTCAATCCGCTGTGGGGTCCGCAGGGGACGGCCGGCTATGTGGCCTTCGGCAACGCCTCGACGTGCCGCCGCCTTTCCACCCTGCTCCCGGTCGACCTGGCCGCGCGGTTGACCTGGGAGCGCCGGGCGGTGCGGTTCCAACCGGAGGAGATCTCGGCGTTGGTCGCCGCGCTCACCCGAGCCGGTTGCTGAGCACCAGGCCGACACCAGCCAACGGTGCCGGCCGGCCTGCGCGGCAGATGCATCCCGCGGAGATCTCACCAGCGCTGATAGCCGCCTGCAGGCAGCACTTGCTAGGCGGTTGGGTGGAGCCGTGCTGGTGGCACGAGCATGGCCGCCTACCAGCTCCGGGGTTGCTGTCGCGCCTGCGCGGACACCTGGTTGAGCAGGTCGCGGATCTTCATGGGCTCGGGAACGGACTGGAGGATCACGGTGTCCTGTCCCCATCCGCGGCGGACATGGACAACGACGTCGCCGACGCCACGGGCCCGTTGGATGAGGGTCTGGCGAACGTCGATGTCGAACAGCCATCCGAGCTCGTACTGCTCGGTGGTGGTTGTGGTGATGCCCTGGGTGGCATAGAGCCGGATGTCGGTGAGCTTGTAGCGGCCGGCGGCACGTCCACCGGATGCCATGCCGGCGATCGTCTGGCTGGTGGCTTCCCACAGGATGCGTTCGCCGTGGGGGCTGGCGCCGGCTGGTCCGCCTGGCGGTGGGGGTGGCGGGTAGCCGTATCGCGGGTCGGGTTGGCCCTGTCGGGTGGGCGGGTATTGGCGGTCTGGCGGGTACGGATTGCTGTACGGCTCCGGTGGCCCTTGATAGCTCACGATGTTCCCCCTCGCGGTTGGCGGGGGGACGCTAGTAGCTAGCTGTGAAGCAAATGGATTTAAGGGGTGGCGATTGGCTCGCTGTTGCCCCGACCATGGGTGATCGGAGGGCATCCCGCCACCTGACCGGTACTGGTCCAGCCATGTCTCCGCGTCGACCCGACGCCACAGGCGGATCGGCTTGCGTTTCGGGGCCACGTCAAGCCCCGCAAGCCCCGCAAGCCCCGCAAGCCCCGCAAGCCCCGCAAGCCCCGCAAGCGTCGTTGTCTGCCCGTCTCGGACCGGTTGGGCCGGCCGGCAGGCTGCGGCAAGGGGCCGGCCTGGCAGAGCGCATGATCTGCGAACTCGTGTTGGTAGCGGACGAGGTGGCCTGTAAGCCGGGTCCTGTGCCGGGTCGCCTTGCGGCTCGCCGGTGGCGGCCATCTCTCTACGGCTGCCGTTGCCGGCAGCCTCCAGCGGTCTACCCGCAGGCTCGGGCGGGCAGCCCTCGAACGCCTGCGCGGCTCGCGACCGGTTACGGCCGCGGGCCTTCTGACCTTGCTCCGGGCGGGGTTTACCGAGCCGCCCAGGTCACCCTGGGCGCTGGTGCGCTCTTACCGCACCGTTTCACCCTTACCGGCGCCGTGGCCGGCACCGGCGGTCTGTTTTCTGTGGCACTGTCCCGCGGGTCACCCCGGGTGGGTGTTACCCACCGCCCTGCCCTGTGGAGCCCGGACTTTCCTCGGCGGCACCGGCGTGAACCGGCGCCGACGCGGCCGCCCGGCCACCTCATCCGCATCTTCAGCATAGGGCACGCGCCCGCCTAGACTCCCTGGGCACAGGGGACGGAACTGGACGGTGCCGGCAAGGCCGTGCAGGCGATCATGATGGATGGGGCGACGATGGCGGGACCCGACGAGCCGGACAAGAGGATCGACTACACCCGCCCCATGAGCCCGCCGCCGGCTCCCGGCGGCCCCGCCGTCCCAGCGCCTGGTACGGGGCCGGGGGCGGTGCCGGTCGGCGGGCCCCCGCCGGGCCCGGTGGCCCAGCCCCACCCTGCGGGCACTGCCTATCCGACAGGGACTGCCTATCCGACAGGGACTGCCGGGGGTCCGGGAACTGCCGGCGGTCCGGTGGCGCCGGGAACGCCGGCGGCACCCGGCGCGCCGGCGGGCGGGCCGCCGCCGCGGCGCGGGGTCGCCTACACCACGTATGCGGTCACCGTGCTGGTGCTGGTCATCGCGATCCTCGTCGTCGTGTTCGTGGTCAAGAACGACGCGCGGGTGAGCATCTGGCTGTTCGGCTCCACCCAGCGGATTTCGGTCGCCGCGGCGCTGGCCGCATCGGCCGCCGCGGGGCTCGTCATCGGCCTGCTCATCGGGGTGATTCCGCAGATCCGGCTGCGCCGAGAGCTGCGCCAGCTACGCAAGGCGGCCCGCGGCCGGTAGGACGCCGAACAGGGAAACCAAACTCCTGCGCCGGCGGCGGGTGATGCGGTGCCGGTGTGCGGGTACCGGTTTGCCTTTGTTGATCGTGTCGGCCTCGTCCCGGTCAGCCGCTGGAGATCGGTGAGCGGCGAGGGCGGACATACCTGATCCATCCGCGGGTGAAGAACGGGACTCCCTTCCGCCGGCCGCTGGTGGCGGGGCTCCCTCTGCCACCGTCTGACCGTTCGAGAGGTTGAACCACGGGGCTCGGGCGGAGCGCGGGGAGGTGATGGAGATCCTCATCCGGCCCGCCGGTGAAACGTGGCCGCACCCGAACCAGACGCGACGTCGACGTGCTGCTTTTCGCTGACGCAGCCGCGCATGTTCACGAGCACCGGTTGGTAATCCAGATCGGCGACTTCCCGCGCGGTCCCCGGCTGACATGCCAGCGGCCGGGTCGCGCCGGGTCGTGTCCGTGGCGGGGGGGAGCGCGGGCGTTGCCGTTGCATGAGAGCGCTGAACAGTGCCGGTCATGCCGTCTCGCCTTGCGGTGAGGCACCTCCGGTCTTGCCGGCCGGAGCCGTGCCGGGTTCCCGCTTCACTGCCACCTCTACCAGCGGCCGGCGACGACCAGCCGGGAGCCCTACCAGCCGGGAGCCCTACCAGCCGGGAGCCCTACCAGCCGGTCTTGTAACCCAGCTGGCGGCGGACCTCGGCCATCGCGGTATCGGAGACCGCACGGGCCAGGCGCCGGTTGCGGACCATCCCGGCCAGGTGCGGGTCTTCCACCACGATCGCGTCATGGGTGGTCGCGAGCCGGGTGGTGAGCTTGTGCAGCCCGTCCCGGCGCTGGCTGGCCACCTGGGCGTGAAGACGGGCGAGGCGGGCGGCAGGCCTGCGACGGCCCACGCTGGCGGGCTTCGACCGGGCGTGGGCCCGCGAGGCGGTCCGCAGCCGGCGCAGCGAGGCGGCCAGCTGCTGCGGGTTGGGGATCATCTCGCCGGTCACGAGCACAGCGAGATGCTTCACCCCCAGATCCACCCCGACCGGGCCCGCGCCGCGCTGCCGCGGCAACGGGCCGGTGGGGACCTGCCGGTCGACCTCGACGGTGAACGCCACGAACCAGCGTTCCGCCGTGCGGGACACCGTCGCCCCCAGCGGCCGGGCACGGCCGTCGGCGAGCCGGCCGGTCAGCGCGCCCATCGGCTCGCAGACCTTCACCCGGCCGACCCGCGGCAGCTTCACGTGCCGGTCCCCGTCCGGGCCGTAGCTGCCGGTGGTGTAGCGGAAGCTGGCACGGGCCCGCTTTGTGAACCGGGGAAACCCGACCCGGCGGCCCCTGCGTTTCCCGCTGCGGGAATCGGTGACGTTCTTCAGCCCGCGGGCGAGCTGGTCCAGGCCGGCGGAGTAGGCCTCCTTCGAGCACTCCGCCCACCACGGGGCGGCGGTGCTCTTCGCCGCGTTCCATTCCCGGCGCAGCGCGGCCAACGTCCACGGCACCGGGCTCACCACATCATCGTGCAGGCCGTAGGACTTCTCGGCGTCCCGCTGCGCGAGCACGGCGGTCACCCGGGCCAAACCCCGGTTGAACGCGAACCGGGCCGCACCCGCATGCCGGAACAGCCCGGCATGCTCGGCGGGGGTGGGGGCGAGGGCGAGGGCGAACCGGAACGCCTGCAGTGTCGTCACCCGGCAGCACCGGCGGTGGCTTCGAGGTACTCGGCACCGAACCACTGCCGCGCGGTGGAGTACCCGACTCCGTTCGCAGCTGCCCACCCCTTCAGGCTCACACCATGACCATGGATCACTACCCGGCGCTACCAGGAACTGGATCGGCAACAGTTTTCAACCCCCCTCCCCCCGGCCGGGGTGACCCGGGCCGTCCGGCTCCCGCCTGGCGGGCCGGACGGCCCGCCACGGGCCAGGCCGGGCGGCGGGACCGGCCACGCATCGCCCGAAAGGGCCATCGGTCCAGGGCGAGCGCGGCGCGCCGGCCCCGGCGGCGCGGGATGTTCGCCGCTAGGGCGGGTGGGGTGCGGATGTAGCCCCGGGCGGTGCTGGTGGGGTGGACAAGCTCGTGCCGTGTGCGCCTCTTGTGTCCCGCGTCGCTCGTGAACCGCACCGCGGTGGGGGCCCTAACGCCTCCGGTGGTGCTTTCGGTGCCGTGCTCGGCCGGGGTCCCGAGCCTGTTGCGGGCCGCGCGCCCGGACCGCCGTAAACCCCGTGGACCTCGCGTTTTACCGCCGGCAAGAGCGTGGCAGCGGAATTCTGCCGGCGGGAACCGGGGACGCGGGTCGACGCCGGTGGATTATTAGCCGCCTCACATTCACCGGAGTCAACCGGGTGGGTGTTCGTCGTTCTCCCGTTGTCGAGTAACGTTTCGAGTGCAACTTTGATCTGGGAGGTTTCGTGGCAGAAACGAAGGCCATTCGCCGACTGGGTCGGACCGCATGCGCGGGAATCACCGGTTCGGGCGTCCCGGGCGCCGCCGCGGGCCGGAACGACAGAATCATCGTCGTGCGCGCCGGTGCCGTCGGCGAGGCCGGTCACGCCCCGTCGTCGGGTGCGCCCGCCGACTCCGAGGAACGGGTCGAACTCGTTGATCGAGTCATTCTGGTGAGGGCTCGACGGGACGTCCCCGAAAGCTGACCTTTCCCGCGGCGGAGAAGCCTCTGGCGAGGCGCCACCGGCTTCTTCGTCGCGGTTTGGGGACTTTTTCGGTGGAAGGGCCGAGGGGGCCGCCTGGAGAGGTGGCCGGTTGGGGTAACCGATAGGTGGGTGTCCGGGGAGTCGAATGGCCGGGTAGCTGTGGTTCCATCGGTACAGTCCGATTTGTGACACCGCTGCGAACCGTTCCGCCTCCGGGGGCACACTCCCCGCCGCGTCCGGCGACGGTACCGAGGCCCGCTACCCCACTGCCGCCGCACTTTGTCCATTTCTTTGGCGGCGGTGAGCAGCCGGCCTCCGGCCTGCACCTTCGGATGGCCCTCGCCGACGGGTCGGCGCCGCGGGACATCGTCGACGTGCCGATCGGACACCGCGTCACCCCGGCCCGCGCCGAGGGCATCGCCGCGGCCGAACGAAACCCGGATCTGCGCCGGCTCCGAGAACGTCCGACCATCCGCTGACGCTCCAGGTGGAACGCGCACACCACGCCACCCCGTCGAGGGTTCCGTCGCTCGTCGGCGATTCGCGCCACGTCCGGCGACGGAACTTCCCCGACACCCGGAGTCGTCTGATGAGGACGTGGGATGCGTGGCCCGACCGTCGCACATCTCCACCACAGGTTCCGCAGGCACGGTGGGGTGGTGCCGGCGGCCGGACCTTCGGCCCCGACCGGAGCGGCCCCGACCGGAGCGGGCCAGAGCCGGACGGCTCCTTAGGCGCCCGGCGCGTGGGCTGACGATCGCCGATGGTGGAAAGAACGACGTAAGGAGGGCGTGGTGCCGCCGAGGCCGCTGCGCTCGGGTGACCCGGAGCGGGTCGCCCGATTCGCGCTCACCGCGCGGCTCGGCTCCGGCGGTATGGGCATCGTGTACCTCGGCGCGGACGACGACACCGGCCAGTTGGTCGCGCTGAAGGTGATCCGGTCGGACTTCGCCGCCGAGCCGGAGTTCCGCTCGCGTTTCCGCCGCGAGATCGAGGCGGCCCGGGCGGTCGGCGGGGCCTGTACCGCCCGGCTGGTCGACGCCGATCCCGACGCCGAGGACCCGTGGATGGCCACCGAGCTCATCCCCGGTCAGAGCCTCGCCGAGACGATCGCCACCCGCGGCGCCATGGACACGGCGGTCGTCGTGGCGCTCGCCGCCGGCCTCGCGGAGGCGCTGACCGCCATCCACGGCGCCGGCATCGTCCACCGTGATCTCAAACCCGGCAACGTCATCCTCAGCGGTGACGGCCCCAAGGTGATCGACTTCGGCATCGCGGCGGCGGTCGACGCCACGGTCGCGACCCGCACCGGGGTCCTGCTCGGCAGCCCCGGCTACATGGCGCCCGAGCAGGTCACCGGGCACGGCGAGGTCGGCCCCGCGGCCGACGTCTTCGCCTGGGGGCTCACCGTGCTCTACGCGGCGACCGGCAGACCCCCGTTCGGCACCGGCCGCGCCGACGCGCTGCTCTACCGGGTCGTGCACAGCGAGGCCGACACCGGTGACGTGCCCTCCGAGCTGCGGCCGGCGGTGACCGCGGCGCTGGTGAAGGAGCCAGCCGGGCGCCCCAGCGCCGACGATCTGCTGCGGGGGCTGATCGGGCCCACCGACGATCCGGCCACGGGGACCCGCCGGCTGCTGCGCGAGGCCTGGAACCCGCCGCCCATCGACCCCGCCGCCTTCGTCCATCTGCCCACGTTCACCCCGACGCCCAACTCGTCGCGGGCCGGCGACCGGCTGCGCGACGGCGACTTCCACGACAGTCAGACGCTGGTCGGGTTGCCCTCGCCGCGGCCGTCGGTCAGCTTCGTCACACCGACCCAGCGCACCCCCGAGCCCAGCCGCCCCACGGCCCGCGCGGTCCGGCGGCTGCGCGGCTGGGCGCCGGGCGTGTTCGCGGGGCCGACCGG
>NZ_CM001489.1:3171384-3206997 GCF_000262465.1 Frankia sp. QA3 | reverse complement strand
GCGCCGCCCCGGGCTCGACGTGTACCCACCCGATCAGACCCCCGACGACCCGGCCTCGGCGGCCATACCCGACCCCGGCCCCGCGGACGGGACATCGACAGCCGGCCTCGCGGACCGGGCCCTGGCCGACGACCCCGCGCCGCCGTCGGCGGCACCGGTCGGTGCGGAGACCTCCGGCCCGGAGACGTCGATCGGCGCGGATGCGTGGGAGGGATCGGGACCGGCGGCTCATCCGGCCCGTCGAGGGAAGTCCGGCGGGCCGGGGAAGCCCGCCGGCTCGGGGAAGCCCGCCGGCTCGGGGAAGCCCGCCGGCTCGGGGAAGTCGGCCCGGACGGACAAGCCGGCCGCCTCGGACAGGCCAGCTCGTGCGGACATGCCGGCGCGGGCGGCGGACAGGACGTCCGGCTCAGGGACGTCCGGCTCAGGGACGTCCGCGGGGGTGACGTTCTCGACGGCGGATTCCGCGGGTTCTGCGGGGGCCGAGACCGGCGCGGGTGCCCCGGCACAGACGCCTGCTTCGCCCGGTCAGGAGGGCTCGTTCGTCTGGGAGAGCTCGGCCGGTTGGGAGGGTTCGTCCGGTTGGGAGGGTCCGGCCGGTCCGGAGCTCACGGCCGGTCCGGCGCTCAAGGCCGGTGGGGATCACCCCGGCGGTGCGGGGCCGGCACGACGCCCGGCGGACCTCTCCGGCGAGGGGACCTCGACCGGAGGCCCTTCCTCGGCTGGTGCGTCGGGCTCGCCCAGCCCGGCCGCAACCGCCGCGGATGCGGGTACCGCCGCGCGGGCCGCAACGCCCGCGGGAGCCCGAACGCAGTCGAGTGGGCCGGCGTCGACCGGTGCCGCGACCGGCGGGGCTGTCGGGTCCCCGTCCAGCGCGTGGTCGGTGGGACGGACCGAGGCGCAGTCGTGGGCCGCACCGCAGGTCGGGCCGGGAAGCGCGGACGGCGGTCAGACCGGGTCGGGGTCGGCAGGCCCGGTGGAGCCGGATGGCGCCGGGGAGCTGGGCGCGGCCGGCGGGCGGCGTGGCAGGGCTCGCCAGGCGGGCCGGCACCCCAGGCGGACGGCGGCCCTCGCCGCACTGGCCGCGACGGCCGCCGGCCTGGCCGCGCTGGGGGCCGCGCACGCCGCGGACGAGTCCGATCACTCCCCGTCCGGGCAGCCCGCGCCGCCGCGGGTGATCCAGGTCGTTCCCTCCGGCGGCCCCGGCTCCGGGCTCGACCTGCGGCCCCGGTCCGGCGTCGGCCGACCTGCCGGCGTGCCCGGCGGGCCGCCGTCCCCGGCTGCGCCGTCACCGGTTGTCACCGTCCTGACGTCGGCGCAGATGGTGCCCCTGTCGGCGGTTCCCGCGTTCCGCGGGGCGATCGGGCAGCTCTCCCAGGGCCGGCAGTTCGGCGACTTCGTCACCGCCCACAACACCGGCGTCGTCTTCCTCGAGGTCCTCGCGCCGGCGCAGGGCAACGAACAGACCTTCTTCCCCGGCCCCGACCTCGGGGGCGACCCGCTGCCGAACTTCACCCTGTTCGGGTCGTGCGACGCGCTGGGCTTCGGGCAGACGCCGGGCTTCGATCCCCACCTGGGCTGCACGGGCACGACCTACCGGCTGGCCGGGTTGGCCGTCGGCGGCGCCAGTTTCGACTTCGCCCAGGGCTTCTACCGGCTACACGGATACTTCCTGGTCGATGTGATTGCCGGGGTGAACCAGGGCCGTCTGACCGTTAATCTGCACGCGGTCGACGCCCGGATTCTGCCGCGCTGACCGCATTTCGGCCCGGCCTCGCCGAGGACCCGAGCCGTTTATCTGGATTGCCCGCCTGTGTCCGGCGGGTTTGTATCCGGGCGGTGACGGAGAAAACCAGGGCAGGCTCTCCGTTGGGGGTGTGCGGTGTTTCAAATTCTATGGATCATTCTTGCCGGTCTGGTGATCGGCGTGCTGGCCCGGCTGATCCTCCGGGGTAGGCAGGACATTCCGATCTGGCTGACGGTCGCCCTCGGCATCGTGGGCGCGCTGGTCGGCAACGTGATCGCCAGCGCGATCGGGGTGCGCCACACTGGCGGCGTCGACTGGATCCGGCACGTCCTGCAGGTCGGTGTCGCGGTCGCGCTGGTCGCCGTCGTCGCGCCGATGTGGGCCATGCGGCACACCCGCAGCGACCACCATCATCGGCATACGGCGGGGCGGCTGTGACCGCCCCACGGTGCCCGGTCGGCCCTGCGTCGTCCGTCAGCGGCCCCGGCGGACCCAGTCGTCGTAGTCGACGCCCTCCTCGCCGATGGTCGTGTCGTCGCCGTGCCCGGTGTGCACGACGGTGTTCGCTGGCAGGGTAAGCAGTTTCGTGCGGATCGAGGCGAGGATCGTCGGGAAGTCCGAGTAGGACCGCCCGGTGGCCCCCGGGCCGCCGCGGAACAGCGTGTCGCCGCTGAACAGCACCGGGTCGGCGTTCAGCTCGCCGAACAGGCAGACCCCGCCGGGGGAGTGGCCCGGGGTGTGCAGCACCCGCAGCGACCCGCCGCCGGGCAGACCGACGAGCTGCCCGTCGGCGAGCGAGCGGTCGGGAGCGCGGTGCGGGTAGATCGTCCGCCACAGCATCACGTCGGCCGGGTGCAGCGCGATCGGCGCCCGCACCAGGTCGGCGAGCTCCGCCGCCGCGTTGATGTGGTCGTTGTGCCCGTGGGTGGCGATGATCGAGGTCACGACGCGGGCGCCGACCGCCGCCGCGATCACCGACGGGTCGTGCGCGGCGTCGATGACCAGGACCTCCTGGTCGTTGCCGACGAGCCAGACGTTGTTATCGACCGTGAACGTCTGGCCGTCCAGGGTGAAGTCGCCGCGGGTGATCACGCGGTCCACTCGAAGCCCCGCATTGCCGGTCATGGCGCCCGCTCCTCTATTCCCGAATATTCCCGAATTCCCGATCGGGCTGGAAACCCGGATGGTCCGCCCGCTGTGCGCCGGGGCGGCCGCCGGCCGGCGGCGATCCCCGACTCGTCGACCGTATCGGGCGCATCCGGAATTCGGGTCGACCCACCGTCGGCGTGACACCACCGCCGCCGGCGACCCTCGCCGCCACCCCGACGGGGTGGCGGCGGTCCCGCTCGCGGGGGCACCCGGCGGGCCGCGGGCACCTGGAGGATGCGGGGTGGTTGGGGGATGCGGGGTGGTTGGGGGATGCGGGGTGGTTCGGGGATGCGGGGTGGCTAGAGGACGACGACGCTGCGCAGCACGTCGCCGCGGCGCATCCGCGCGAACGCCTCCTCCACGTCGGCGATCCCGACCGTCTCGGTGACGAAGGCGTCGAGGTCAAGGCGGCCCCGGCGGTACAGGTCGATGAGGATCGGGAAGTCGCGGCTCGGCAGGCAGTCCCCGTACCAGGACGACGACAGGTGGCCGCCGCGGCCGAAGACCTCCGCGAGCGGCAGCTCCACGGTCATCGTCGGATCCGGCACCCCCACCAGGACCAGCCGCCCGGCCAGGTCGCGGGCGTCGAACGCCTGCCGGTACGTCTCGGGACGGCCCACCGCCTCGATGACGACGTCGGCGCCGAAGCCGTCGGTGAGGTCGCGGACCGCCTGCACGGGGTCGGCCGAACGGGCGTCCACGGTGTCGGTGGCTCCGAAGTGGCGGGCCCAGGTCAGCTTGCGCTCGTCGACGTCCACCGCGATGATCTTCCGGGCGCCGGCGATGGCGGCCCCGGCGATCGCCGCGTTCCCGACGCCGCCGCAGCCGATCACCGCCACCGTCTCCCCGCGGGTGACCCGCCCGGTGTTCACCGCCGCGCCGAAGCCGGCCATCACCCCGCAGCCGATCAGACCGGCGGCCTCCGGTCGCGCGGCCGGGTCCACGGGCACGCACTGGCCCGCGGCGACCAGGGTGAGCGGCGTGAACGCCCCGATGCCCAGCGCCGGCGCCAGCGGCGTGCCGTCCTCGAGGGTCATCGGCTGCGCGGCGTTGCGGGAGTCGAAGCAGTACCAGGCCATCCCGCGCCGGCAGGCCCGACACGTCCCGCACGGCGCCCGCCAGGCCAGCACCACGTAGTCCCCGGGGGCCAGGCCCGTCACGCCCTCGCCGACCGACTCGACCGTGCCGGCGGCCTCGTGGCCCAGCAGGAACGGGTAGTCGTCGTTGATCGCGCCCTCGCGGTAGTGCAGATCGGTGTGGCACACGCCGCAGGCGCGCACGCGCACGCGGGCCTCGCCCGGCCCCGGGTCCGGGACGACGATCCGCTCCAGGCCGACCGGCGCGCCCTTGTGCCGGGCCACCACCGCTTCCACCGTCTGTGCGCCCATAGGAGAGCTCCCTTCGCTTGGAAAAACGCCTCATCGCCGCCCGACCCGCATCGCTGTCTGACCCGCCGAGCACGCTCGCGGGCCACATCCGAAGCGGTGCAAGCCTGACCGAACCGCATCGGTGACCCCTGGTGCATGATTTCGTACCCCTGTGGGCGTGACCCGTCCAACGCGCACCGCCCCGGATGGCGCGACACGCCGCTTTACGGCCACCCAGCGCCGCCGGGAACGGGTCAGTGTCGGTACGCTCCTACCGGTCCGTTTCTGCTCTTTGTAGAAGGAGCAACCCCTCCGTGGTCCGATTTGCCGACGCTCCCTCCGTCGATTCCCCGATCCGCCTCTCCTACGGCGAGGTGACCGTCGGTGACCCCCGGTTGTCTGAGGACGGGCGGCTCGAAGCCGGCGGCGAGAGCGTCGACGAGGGGGTGGGCCAGCCGGGCCCCACCGGCCGGCCGCTGCCGTCGTTCCCCGTCCCCGTCCCGCTGACCTCCCACGGTCCCGCCTGGATCGTGGCCATGTGCAACCAGAAGGGCGGCGTCGGCAAGACCACCAGCACGATCAATCTCGGCGCCGCCCTCGCCGAGTACGGCCGCCGCGTGCTGCTGGTCGACTTCGACCCGCAGGGCGCGCTGTCGGTCGGCCTCGGCATCAACCCGATGCAGTTCGACCTGACCGTGCACGATCTGCTGCTCGGCGGGGACGCCCACGTCCGCGACGTCATCGTCGAGACCCAGGTCGACGGCCTCGACCTGTTGCCGAGCAACATCGACCTGTCCGCCGCCGAGGTGCTGCTGGTCACCGAGGTCGGCCGGGAGCACAGCCTCGCCCGCGCGCTGGCCCCCATCCTCGACGACTACGACGTCATCCTCGTCGACTGCCAGCCCTCGCTCGGCCTGCTGACCGTGAACGCGCTGACCGCGGCGGACGCCGTCATCGTCCCGCTGGAATGCGAGTACTTCGCGCTGCGCGGCGTCGCGCTGCTGCTGCAGACCATCGACAAGGTGCGCGAGCGGCTCAACTCGCGCCTCGAGCTCGCCGGCATCCTGGCCACCATGTACGACGCCCGCACGCTGCACGCCCGCGAGGTGCTGGCCCGCGTCGTCGAGCGGTTCCCCGCCGAGGTGTTCCACACAGTGATCAACCGCACGGTCCGCTTCCCGGAGACGACCGTGGCCGGTGAGCCGATCACGACGTACGCGCCGACCTCGGTCGGCGCCGCCGGCTACCGGCGGCTGGCCCGCGAGCTGATGGTCCGGCACAACACGCCCCCACTCGTCGGCTGAATCCGGGCTTTTGGATGATCGGGGCGAAAAGGTAGCAACGTGCTTTTCCATCTCGCCGAGCCGGCGGCGCTGCTCGGGATCGTTGTCGCGTTCCTGATCGGGGTGTTCGCGCACGACGCCGCCCAGGTCCTCACCGCGCGCGTCGTCCGTGACCCCACCCCGCTGCGCAGCGGCCGGCTGACCACCGGGGTCAAGGACAGGCTCAGCCCCTTCAGCGGGCTCGCCGTGTTCATCGTCGGCCACGGCTGGGCCGAGTCGGTGCCGATGAACGACGTGTGGCGGCGGCGCCGCTTCCACGTCGCGGCCGCGGTGCTCGCGGGCCCGCTGGCCTACCTGCTGCTCGCCCTCGGCTCGCTCGCGCTGTTCCAGGTGGTCGGCGACCCGGCTCGGATCTTCCTCGGCGACCGGGTCACCGAGGTGACCGTGCCGGACAGCTTCGCCGCCGAGTTCACCCTGTGGCTGGCGATCACCTTCGGTTCGATGTTCATCGTCAGCCTCATCCCGGTCCCGCCGACGGACGCCGGACGGCTGGTGTTCCTGCTCGGCGGGACCTCCCCGGGCTGGCGCAGCGCCCACCACCGGCTCACCGACGGCAACATCGGCCTCGTCATCCTGCTGGCGCTGCTGCTGCTGCCGGTGCTGTTCGTCGGGTTCCCGTCGGTCGTCGGCCAGCTCATCGGCCCGCTGCTGCGCGGGCTCGCCTCCCTGATCGGCCTCAACCTGGCTTGACGACGATCATGACCGGTGGCCTGGGGCGTAGCGTGGCGCCATGACCCGAGCCCGAGCCGATGCCGGCGCCCCCGCCGCGCCCGACTCGCCGGCGCCGGGCCCGTCGGCTCCCGGTGCAGCCGGGTCCGAGCCGGTGGCGACGCCGACCGCCCGTGGCGGGCGGACCGAGCCCTTCGTCGTCGAGCTCGCCAACTTCACCGGCCCGTTCGACCTGCTGCTCTCGCTCATCGCCAAGCATCGCCTCGACGTGACCGAGGTCGCGCTGTCCCAGGTCACCGACGAGTTCGTCGCGCACATCCGCCGGCTGGGGGACCGGTTCGACCTCGGCCAGGCCACCGAGTTCCTGGTGATCGCGGCGACCCTGCTCGACCTCAAGGCCGCCCGGCTGCTGCCCGGCGCGCTGTCCGAGGACGAATCCGAGGACCTCGCCCTGCTGGAGGCCCGCGACCTGCTGTTCGCCCGGCTGCTGCAGTACAGGGCGTACAAGGAGGCGTCGGCGCTGTTCGCCGGGTTGATGGCGCTGGAGGCCCGGCACGTGCCCCGCGCCGTGCCGCTGGAGCCCCGCTACGCCGCCGCCCTGCCCGAGGTGCAGATCGGCATCGGCCCCGCGGAGCTCGCGGCGCTGGCCGCGCGGCTGCGCGAGCCGCCGCTGCCGCCGCTGGTCGCCACCGACCACGTGCACCTGCCCCGGATCAGCGTCCGGGAGCACATGCTCGCGATCATCTCGCTGCTGCGGGAACTCGGCGCCGCGGACTTCCGCACGCTGTGCGCGGGCTGCCAGCAGACGATCGAGGTGGTCGCCCGGTTCCTGGCCCTGCTGGAACTGTTTCGCGAGGGGCGGATCTCCTTCGACCAGGAGATCCCCCTCGGGGAGCTGATGGTGCGCTGGATCGCCGTCGACCCGGCCGCGGACGCCGACCTGCTCTCCATCGGCCGGGGGCTGTACGGGGAGGATCCGGCCGACGACGAACCGCGGGAGGTGGCATCGTGACGGAACAGCTAGACGCGGGCGCAGGCGGCGCGACGGCGGGCGGGCCGGTGCCGCCCAGGGTCGCCGGCGCGGATCGGCCGCCGCTGGCGGCGCTGCTGGAGGCGGTGCTCATGGTCGCCGAGCGGCCGGTCGGCGTCGCGGAGCTCGCCACCGGGCTCGGCGCCCCGGCCCGCGAGATCGAGCGGCTGCTTCCCGAGCTCGCCGAGGGCTACGCCCGCGAGGGCCGCGGCTTCCGGCTGCGCCACGTCGGCGCCGGCTGGCGGTTCTACACCGCCGACGAGTGTGCCCCCTGGGTGGAGGGCTTCGTGCTCGCCGGCCAGTCCGCCCGGCTGTCCCAGGCGGCGCTGGAGACCCTCGCCGTCGTCGCCTACCAGCAGCCGGTCAGTCGCGGGCGGATCTCCGCGGTGCGCGGCGTCTCCGCCGACGGTGTGATCCGCACGCTCACCGCCCGCCGGCTCGTCGAGGAGGTCGGGCACGATCCCGAAACCGGTGCCATCCTGTACGGAACGACCGACTACTTCCTCGAACGGATGGGCCTGCGCGGGCTCGACGAGCTCCCCCCGCTGGCCCCCCTGCTGCCCGGACTCGACGATCTGGATGACATCGTTGCCCCATGAACGCTGCTGCTGACCGCCCCCGCGCGCCGCGCGACGCCCGCGCCCGCCGGGACGGCCGCCCGCCCGCGGACGGCCGCCCTTCTCGGGAGGCCCGCCCTGCTCGTGGTGAGGCGCGCCCTGCCCGTGGTGGTGAGGCGCGCCCTGCTCGTGGTGAGGCGCGCCCTGCCCGGGAGGCCCGCCCCGCGCGGGCGCCGCGGGACTCGGGTTCCGCCGCGGACGAGGGCATCCGGCTGCAGAAGGTGCTCGCCGCGGCCGGCGTGGGTTCCCGCCGGCACAGCGAGGAGCTCATCGCCGCCGGCCGGGTCAGTGTGGACGGCGCCGTCGTGCGCGAGCAGGGCCGCCGCGTCGACCCGGAGACCGCGATCATCGAGGTCGACGGCGAGCGGATCGTCACGCGCACCGGCCTGGTCCATCTCGCGCTGAACAAGCCGCGCGGGGTGCTGTCGGCCATGTCCGACGACCGCGGCCGGCCCACCATCGCCGACCTGCTCACCGAGTTCGGCGGCGGCGGGCTGTTCCACGTCGGCCGCCTCGACGGCGACAGCGAGGGGCTGCTGCTGGTCACCAACGACGGCGAGCTCGCCCACCGGCTGACCCATCCCTCCTTCGAGGTGCCGAAGACCTACCTGGTCGAGGTCTCCGGGCCGTTTCGTCGTGAGGTGCCGCGCACGCTGCGCGCCGGCGTCGAGCTCGACGACGGGCCGGCGCGGGCGGACTCGGTGCAGATCGTCGATCAGGCGAACGGCCGGGTGATGCTGGAGATCGTCGTGCACGAGGGTCGCAAGCGCATCGTCCGCCGGATGATGGAGACCGTCGGTTACCCGGTGCATCGGCTGGTTCGCACCCGGCTCGGCGCGGTGCATCTCGGCACGCTGCGCTCCGGGCGGGCCCGCCACCTCACCCGCGGCGAGATCGGCGCCCTCTATCGCAACGTCGGCCTCTAGGTTGATAAGTCCGAATCATTCTCGTTACCTTCCATAGCCGTCCGCTAGCCCGACCGGCGTCGCACGGCCCTGCCGCCGGCCTGCCCGCCAGCCCGCCAGCCCGGTTTCCGGCCAGGTCGCGGCCAGATCGTGCCGAGGTCTAGTTACGGTTTCAGTGCCAAAAACCGTGACCAAACCTCGGCATGATTTTGTGCACAGATGGTCACGGAAAGGTACGGAAGGTGTGGCGGCCGGTGGGCACACCGAGCCCCGAGGCGACCCCCGTCGCCCGACCAGATCCCCACGGCCACTGACCGAGGACCTACTCGCAGCGACACACACTGGCGCCAGGTAGCGACAAGGAGCGCCGCAGGCCCGAGCACGGCGAGTGTGCCGAAAGATGTCGCCATAGGCTGTCGGCCATGGTCGGATCGGGCTGGGATGATGCCCAGTTGCCGCGGCTGCGCCGGGTCGGTGTGGTCGGCACGGGTCTCATTGGCACCAGCATCGGGCTGGCGCTGTCCGCGCAGGGCGTGGAGGTCCTGCTCCGCGACGCCGACGAGGCGCAGGTCGCCATCGCCGCGAAGATGGGCGCGGGGCTTCCCTGGGCGGGGGAGCGGGTCGAGCACGCCGTCGTCGCCACTCCGCTGCCGACGATCCCGGGCGAGGTCCGGGCGCTGGCCCGCAGCGGGCTCGCCGACACGGTCAGCGATGCCGGCAGCGTCAAGGTCCGCCCGCTGGTCGAGGGCGTCCAGCTCGGCTGCGACCTGTCGACGTGGTGCCCGGCGCATCCCATCGCCGGGCGGGAGCGCCACGGCGCGGTCTCGGCGCGCGCCGACCTGTTCGCCGAGCGGGTGTGGGCGGTCTGCCCGGTCCCGCACACCGGCGCCGCGGCTCTGCACGCCACCGTGGCACTGGCCCTGGCCTGCGGCGCCACCCCGGTGCGGACCACGCCGCAGCGTCACGACGAGGCGATGGCGACCGTCTCGCACGTGCCCCAGCTCGTCGCGAGCGCGCTCGCCGGGGTGCTGGTGGGCCTGTCGCCGCGGGAGGTTCCGCTCGCCGGCCAGGGGTTCCGGGACACGACCCGGCTCGCCGACAGCGACGCCGAGCTGTGGGCGGGGATCGTCGAGGGCAACCGGGGGCCGATCGCCCGGCGGATGCGCGACCTCGGCTCCCGGCTGACCGCCCTGGCCGACGTCCTCGACGCCGCCGGCGCCGACGAGGTCACCACGGCGGTCACCCGGCTCATGCGGGACGGGCAAGCGGGCCGCGCGCTGCTGCCGCGTAAGGCCGGTGCCACGGCGAGGCCCTGGGGCTGGGTCGGCGTCGTGCTCGACGACCGGCCCGGGCAGCTCGCCGCGATCGTCGGCCTCATCGGCACCTGGGACATCAACATCGAAGATGTCGGCCCGTTCGAGCACAGCCTGGATGCGCCGGCCGGCATCGTCGAACTCGCCGTCGATCCGGCGGTTGCGGACAGTCTCGTCGACCGCCTCACAAGCACCGGGTGGACGGCATACCGACGATCCTGATGCGGTACCGAGTAGCCTGATCCGGGTTGCCCGCGACGGTTCCGCCGCGGCGCGACCGACGGGTTGACGCCACCGGCCCGCCCTTCGGCCTGGTCCGCGTGCCGGGAGTCGCCTGACGATCATTGTCCGGTGACCGCGGCCGGCGGTCCGGCTACCGCCCTCGCGGTGGGCGCCGGGGCGAACGCGACGCGGGAAGGGGTCCGCGGGGCGCGACTCGACGACTCTCATGTGTGTCCGGGACGGAGGAATCGGGTGAAGCCCGACCACGGGTCTGCGCTGTCGACGGGCGGGAGCGCCGCCGACGGTGTGAAGGGAACGTCCGCGCTGCTCGGGTCCGAGGGGAGCGCGCCCGCGCTCGCCGACGGCCCGGCCGAGGGGCTGATCGTGGCGGTCGACGGCCCCGGCGGATCGGGAAAGAGCACGGTGGCCCGCGAGCTCGCGCGGCGCCTCGGGCTTCGCTACCTCGACACCGGGGCGATGTACCGCGCCGTCACCCAGCTCGCGCTGGAGCGACGCATCGACATCGAGGATCCGCAGGCGGTCGCGGAACTCGCCGAGCGGGCCGTGCTCTCCGTCGGCACCGACCCGGACGAGCCGACGATCGCCGTCGACGGCGTCGGTGTGGACGCCGAGATCCGCACCAGGGCGGTCACCAACGCGGTCAGCGCCATCGCCGCGGTGCCGGCGGTGCGGGCGCGCCTCGTCGCCCAGCAGCGCCAGGTGATCGCCGCCGCCCGGCCCGGCGGCATCGTCGTCGAGGGCCGCGACATCGGTTCCGTCGTCGCGCCGGACGCCCAGATCAAGGTGTTCCTCACCGCCTCGACGGAGGTGCGGGCGCTGCGCCGGTCGCGCCAGCTCGGCGAGAAGGGCGTCGACGACGTCGCGCGGACGCTGGCCGAGCTCGACCGGCGCGACGCGCTCGACTCGAGCCGCGCCGCCGACCCGCTGGCCATCCCGGAGGGGGCGATCGTGCTGGACTCGACGGCCCTGTCCGTCCCCGAGGTGGTCGACGAGGTCCTGCGGCGCTGTGGGCAGTCGTCGAACGTGACGACGTGACGGGCCCCGAACCGTCCGCCGACGCCACGACCGCCCGGCCGGCCTCCGGGACTGTCCGGCCGGCCTCCGGGACTGTCCGGCCGGCCTCCGGGACTGTCCGGCCGGCCTCCGGGACGGGGCTGCTGCACCGGGGCGCCGCCTCGCCGGTCTACAACGACCTGCCGCACCGCGTGCTCAAGCCCGGGGTGCGGCGGATCATCAACAGGCTGATCATGCGGGTGACCCTGGAGGGGCTGGAGAACGTCCCCCTGGACGAGCCGCTGATCTTCGCGGGTAACCACAGCAGCTGGCTGGACGGCCCGCTGGTGGTGATCGAGTCGCCGCGCACCGTGCGCTGCCTGGTGAAGTCGGAGATGTACACCCGGATCGTCGGCCGCCTGCTGCTGATCAGCGGGCAGATCCCGATCGACCGGGGCCGCCCCGACCGCGAGGCGCTGCACACCGCCCTCGACGAGCTGTCCCGCGGCGGCGCCATCGGCGTCTTCCCGGAGGGCACCCGGGGCAGCGGGGAGATGGCCGCGGTCCAGCACGGCATCGCCTACCTCGCCGTCCACGGCCATTGCCGGGTGCTCCCCGTAGCCTGTCTCAACACCGGCGACGCCCTGCCGAAGGGCGCGCGCTGGCCGCGCCGCTCGGTGCAGGTCAGGGTGGTCTTCGGCAAGCCGTTCGAGGTGGACGTGCCGGCCAACCCGCGCTCGCGCCGGGCGCTCGCCGCCGTCGCCGAGGACATCCGGGTGCGGCTGCTCGATCACCTCGAGACCGCCCGCGCCTCCCCGGGCGAATCCGCCGCGTGATCATCGGAGATCACCGGTCCCGACGACAGGTGTGGCAGTGATGGCAGTGATGAACGGACAGGACGCAGCGATGGACCGCGCCGAGACGGCATCCGGTGACGGCCCCGGGGGCGACGCGCCCGGCCCGGTCGCCGGCCAGCCGGTACTGGCCGTCGTCGGCCGGCCCAACGTGGGCAAGTCGACGCTGGTCAACCGGATCCTCGGCCGCCGCGCCGCGGTGGTCGAGGACGTGCCCGGCGTGACCCGGGACCGCATCGCCTACGACGCGGTGTGGAGCGGGCGCCGGTTCACCCTCGTCGACACCGGCGGCTGGGAGCCCGACGCCTCGGGGCTCGCGGCGCAGGTCTCCGAGCAGGCGGCCGCGGCGCTCGACACCGCCGACGCGGTGCTGTTCATCGTCGACGTGGTCACCGGGGCCACCGACGCCGACGAGGCCGTCGCCCGGGTGCTGCACCGCAGCGGCCTGCCGGTGATCCTCGTTGCGAACAAGGTGGACGACGCCCGGTTCGAGGCCGATGCCGCGGCCCTGTGGGGGCTCGGGCTCGGTGAGCCGCACCCCGTGTCGGCGCTGCACGGGCGCGGCAGCGGCGACCTGCTCGACGCCGTGCTCGCCGTGCTGCCCGAGGCGCCCCGCGAGGTCTTCACCGAGACCGACGGGCCGCGCCGGGTCGCACTGATCGGGCGGCCCAACGTCGGCAAGTCCAGCCTGCTCAACAAGATCGCCGGCAGTCGCCGCTCGCTCGTGCACGACGTCGCCGGCACCACCCGGGACCCGGTGGACGAGCTGGTCACGGTCGGTGGCGAGGAGTGGATGTTCATCGACACCGCCGGGCTGCGCCGGCGGATCCGCGAGGCGTCCGGCGCCGAGTACTACTCGTCACTGCGCACCGCCGCGGCGCTGGAGGCCGCGGAGGTCGCCATCGTCCTGCTCGCCGCGGACGAGCCGCTCACCGAGCAGGACCAGCGGGTGATCACCATGGTGATCGACGCGGGCCGGGCGCTCGTCCTCGCCTTCAACAAGTGGGACCTGGTCGATGAGGACCGGCGGCTCACCCTCGAACGGGAGATCGACCGCGACCTCGGCCGGGTCGCCTGGGCGCCGCGAGTGAACGTCTCGGCCCGCACCGGGCGCGCCACCGACCGGCTGGCCCCGGCGCTGCGCACGGCGCTGGAATCCTGGGGCACCCGGATCCCCACCGGCCGCCTCAACACCTGGCTCGGGGAGGTCGTCGGCGCCACCCCGCCGCCCGCGCGAGGCGGCAAGGTGCCGAAGGTGCTGTTCGCCACCCAGGCGGGCGTGCGCCCACCGCGCTTCGTCGTCTTCACCACCGGCTTCCTGGAGCCGGCCTACCGCCGCTTCCTGGAGCGCCGCCTGCGCGAGGACTTCGGCTTCGCCGGATCGCCGATCTCCATCTCGGTGCGCGTGCGCGAACGCGGCGACCGCCGCAGCTCCGCCGGCGGCTGACCCACCCGGCACCGCCCGTCGCGCCGACACCCGCCTTCCGGGCCAGAGTGCGGCCGGATCGTGCCGAGGCCTAACCACGGTTTCAGTGAACCGTGGTTAGGCCTCGGCACGGTTGTGTACGCGGCCGATTACGGATGGGGCTGGCGGGGGAGACCAGGCCGTCGGCACCGAGCCGACACTCGGACTCCTCGTCAGGTGCACGCGGGCGGGCCAGCGCGCCCAGAATTCCAAGATTCCCGAGGCTGCCCATGCGCTGGGCAGGAAAAGCCGAACGCCCCCTCCACCAAGATCGGTGAAGAGGGCGTTTTTCCCTGTCGGGACGACAGGATTTGAACCTGCGACCCCCAGACCCCCAGTCTGGTGCGCTACCAAGCTGCGCCACGTCCCGTACGTCAGCAACATTACCGTATCGGCGACCCGGGGTGGTGACCGGGGGTCGCGTCAGCGTCGACGCGACCCCCGACCCTCGGGCGCGGGCCCCGCGTGGGACCAGGCCGAGGCCGTCACCCACGAGGGTGTCCGTGCTGCTGATGGCCGTGACGAGGAGGGTCAGCTTGCACCCTGGGCGCGCCGGCGGGCCACCCCCGCACCGATCAGCAGGGCACCGACGGTGGCACCGGCCAGCGGGAGCAGGGGCGAGGACCCGTGGCCGGCCATGCCGCCGCCACCGGCGGCCACGCCGCCGGCCGGGGCACCGGCACCGGCACCGGCACCGGCACCGGCACCGACACCGACACCGACACCGACACCCGCGCCGGCGATGATGCCGCCGACCGGGCAGTCCCTCTTACGGTCCTTGTCGTCCCAGTGGAACCAGTCGTCCTTGTCGTCCCGGCCGTCCTTGTCGTCCCGGCCGTCCTTGTCGTCCCGGCCGTCCCGGCCGTCCTTGTCGTCCCGGCCGTCGTCCCGGTTGCCGTCGATGCCGTCGGCCCGGACCTCCTTGTCGCCGTCGCGGTGATCCTTGTCGTCCCGGCCGTCCTTATCGTCCCCGCGATCCTTGTCGCCAAAGATGTCCGAATCGTCTTTCTTGTCGTCGCAACGGTTGCGGTCCTTGTCGTCGAAGGCGTGGGCAGCGGCCAGGCCGGGCCCGAAGGTGAGGGCGACGCTCGCTGCACTCGACATCGCGAGAACGGCGGCGCTCCGGCCCATACCCTTCTTCATCTGGTCCCCTCTCTAACTTACGGTGATCAGTAGGTCACTGCGAGTGACACCATAGCGACTGCGTGTGGAGATGCGCGTCAAGCTGGCCGGGCGTGGTGCGGCTGGTCCGGCCGTCGCGAAATCCGCCTTGTCTGCTGGATTCCACGGTCTGTCCTGCCGTCGACCGGGATGGCGGGCGCCGCCGGCGACTTACCGCGGGGCGCCGAAGCATGTTCACTGAATGTGGTTGCCCTGTTCACTACAGTGACAGTCGGTGAATTCGCTGTGGCGGGGACGCAAGCGGAAGCGGCGGCGCGAGCGGCGCGCGGACGGGGCGGGAGGGACTGTGGGACGCGAGACCAACGACAGCCACCGGAAGCCCACCTTCGACGCGGTGCCCACCTTCGACGCGGTGCCCGTCGCCGCCGCGCGGCGTCCCCTGCTGTGGCGCGGGCTGCTCCTCGTGGGCCTGGTGCTCATCGCCGGCAGCGGTTTCCGCCTGGCGGAACCGGCACTCGACGCCGTCCGCGGCGGTTCCGGGACGGACGCGGCGGCCGAGCTGCCCGACGTCCCGCCGCCACCACCGCCGCCAGCCCCCGCGGCTCCCACGTCCGGCCTGCCGCCCGCGCTGGTCGAGCAACCGGTGGTGGTCATCAACGATCCCGTCCGGCTGCGCATCCGGCGGATCGGGGTCGACGCACCGATCACCCGTCTCGGCCTGAACGCGGACGGCTCGATCGCGGTGCCGAAGGCGTGGGGCAACGTGGGCTGGTTCGACCGCGGCCCCGCGCCGGGCGGCATCGGACCGGCGGTCCTCGTCGGCCACTACGACTCCACCACGGGGCCGGCTGTCTTCTACCGCCTGCCCCAGCTCGTACCCGGCGACCGAGTCGAGGTCGCCGGGCGGACCGGGGCGGCCCAGGCGTTCATCGTCGACCGGACCGAGGACGTGTCCAAGGCGGTGTTCCCGACCCAGCGGGTCTACGGGCCGGTGACCCGCCCGGAGCTGCGCCTGATCACCTGCGGCGGCGCCTTCGACCACAAGACCAAGCACTACCTCAACAACGTGGTGGTCTACGCGCACGCGGACACCTTCTCCGGCCCCGCGCCCGCCGCCCCCGTCCCCTCCGGGCGCCCGGCCACCCTCCCGCCCGCACGCGCGACCGGCACCTCGCCCGCGGCCGCCATCCCGCCCGCCCGCGCCGCCGCCATCCCACCCTCGACGGTGCGCGCCGGCACCTTGGTGCCGCCGGCTGTGGGTGCTGCCGTGCCGCCGGCGGCGGGTGTGCCCGTCCCGACGGGTCCCATCGGCGCGGTCCCGGTGGCGCCGGCCATCCCCGCGGCGGTCGCGGGCGCGGGTCAGGGAATTCCCCCGGGTCGATCCGCCGGCTGACCGTTCCGCCTTTTCGTCGACCCGCGGTCCGGGGCGCGGCGACGCCCGTGCGGTGTTGCGCGCACGGCGTCCTGCATGGGCGTGGCGTGACGCCGTCCGGTCCCGGAACGACGCCTTTCCGCGGTCCGCAAAACGGGTGGGGGTCCCGATTCCGGCGGCCGCGGGGTGGCTCGCTGGATCACCTGCGTAGCGTCACGCGAGGCCCGGCACGGTACACGGCGGGTCAGGACCGGGGTGGGAACCGTCATGAGGGGCCGCCCGAGGGCCGTCATCGCCCGGCCGTGGTCACGCAGTGTGCGAAAAGCGGCACATTTTGCTGAGGGGTGGAAGCTTTCCGGGGGCGTGTCCAAGCGTTGGGTTCGGGGTGGTTGCCGGCCCTGCTGGTATGTCCATTATGGTCATCGACAGCACTTCTGTTCCGACCGTACATAGCTGTCTGGAATATGAAGTGCTGGTTACGTGCCATCCGAACAGTGATACCCGTCGGACCGATGCGCCTAGTCCTGCCCCCGGTTCGGCGGCCCCTCCGAGTATGTCGGGGCAGGCGCGGGGGACCCATGGTCCTGGGTGTGGCTGCCGCAACCGGCGCCGTGCCCAGGGGTGGAGCCGAAGGTCCGCGCGGCCGGCGACGGGGCTCCCCGGCCCATAACCCGGCAGCTCACCTCGTAGGCGCACGGGAAGGACACACCTTGCCCCGTCGTGGTATGGCCTGGCTGCCGGAGGACTGGGAACAGTTCGTCCGGAGTCGCCAGCGCCCGCCGGCGCCCCGCACATCCTCAGGCTCCGCAGCGGTCCGCCGCCGTACCACGGCTCCGCCCCGTCGGGCCGCCACCATCGCCGCGTTCACGACCGGGACGCTCGCCGCGTCGACGGCCGCCTTCGCCGCGACGGTGCCCGGCGGGACCGACGGCGCCGCCTCCCTGGACGCGGGCACGCCGATTCACGAGGCCGCGCTCGTCGGGGGGCACGGCGCCGTCGGCGACCTGACCGCGGCGCGCACCCTCTCCCCGCTCGCCACCGCGATCGCCGACCACGACCCGGTCTTCACCAACGTCTCCATCACCGCGGACAAGTCGACCGTCGCGCCGAACACCCCCGTCGTGCTGACCGTGCGTGCCACCGAGGCCGACAGCGGCGCCCCGCTGTCGGGTCAGGACGTCCGCATCGTGGTCGTGAACGGGCCGCAGTGGCAGACCTCGACGCGCCTGCACACCGACGCCAACGGGACCGCCCAGATCACCGCCCGGCTGCTGTCCACCACGACCATCACCGCCGTCTTCGACGGGTCGAGCGCGCTGCGGCCCTCCCTCGCCGGCGCCGCCACCGTGACGATCACCAGCCCGTCGGGTTCCGGAACCGGCTCCGGCCGCTCCGGCTCCGGCTCCGGCTCCGGGTCGGTCATCGACCAGGCCATCCCCAAGGTCATCCCGGGCAGCTCGATCGGTGAGAAGGCCGTCTACCTGGCCTCGCTGAACAAGGGCAAGCCGTACGTGTGGGGCGCCGAGGGACCGTACTCCTTCGACTGCTCGGGCCTGGTCCAGTACGTGTTCAAGCAGCTCGGCCGGTCCCTGCCGCGCACCGCGCAGGGGCAGTACAACGTCTCCACCAAGGTGCCGCAGTCCGGCAAGCAGCCCGGCGACCTGATCTTCTACGGCACCCCGGGCAACATCTACCACGTCGGCATCTATGCCGGGAACGGGTACATGTGGGCCGCGCCGCAGACCGGCGGCGTCGTCTCGCTGCGTCCCATCTACAGCTCCACCTACAAGGTCGGCCGCATCCACTGACGGCACCGGGCGGCGCAGGGCGGCGGTCGGCCCGACCGGGCGCGGGCTGGGCGCGGGTCGGCGCCGCCGGGACCGGCGGACCAGCGGCGACGGCCATCCGCTAGCGTCAGCCCCATCCGGCCTGCCGACCGGGCGCCCCCGTCCCCGCGCGGAACCGGGTGGGGACGGGCGGCGCCGTGCCCGCGGTGGGACCCGCGGGCGCGCCGGGCGTGGTGGGCGGCCGCTCACCGCACCTCGCGGCACCTGCCGCCGAGCCGGTCGAAGCGCCGGTGGAGGAGGGACGTCGCATGACCGCGCCCACCCCGCAGCCCGCGGCGTCCGAGCCGGAGCCGCCGGACCGGGTCTGGACGATCCCGAACGCCCTCTCGGCGCTGCGGCTGCTCGGAGTGCCGGTGTTCCTGTGGCTGGTGCTCGGGCCGGAGGCGGACGGCGCGGCGCTGGGGATCCTCGCGTTCGCCGGGGTCAGCGACTACCTCGACGGCAAGCTCGCCCGCGCGCTCAACCAGACCAGTCGCCTCGGGGTGCTGCTCGACCCGCTCGCCGACCGGCTCTACATCCTCTCCACGATCATCGCCCTGACCGTGCGCGAGATCGTGCCGGTCTGGTTCGCCGTCCTGCTGCTGGCCCGCGACGTGGCGCTGCTCGCCCTGCCGCCGCTGCTGCGCCGCATCGGCGTGGGCGTCGCCCTGCCCGTGCACTACCTCGGCAAGGCGGCTACGTTCAACCTGCTCTACGCCTTCCCACTGCTGCTGCTCTCCGCCGGGGACTCGTGGCTGGCGACAGCGGCGCGCCCGCTCGGATGGGCGTTCGCGATCTGGGGTACTGCCCTGTACTGGTGGTCCGGCCTGCTCTACTTCGTCCAGGCCGGCCAGCTCGCCCGGCGCTACCGGGCCCACACCCGGACCGGCGCCCACGACCAGACCAGCGCCCACGACCAGACCAGCGCCCACGACCAGACCGGCGCCCACCCCAGGGCCGGCGAGAGCGGGAGGTAAGCGGTGAGAGCCGTCGTCATGGCGGGCGGCGAGGGCACCCGGCTGCGTCCGCTGACCGCCAACCTGCCCAAGCCGTTGCTGCCCGTCGTCAACCGGCCGATCATGGAGCACGTGCTGCGGCTGCTCAAGCGGCACGGCTTCGACGAGACGGTCGTGACGGTCCAGTTCCTGGCCTCGATGATCCGCACCTACTTCGGCTCCGGCGACGAGCTCGGCATGCACCTGTCGTATGCCACCGAGACGACCCCGCTCGGCACCGCCGGCAGCGTGAAGAACGCCGAGGACGCCCTGCGCGACGAGGCGTTCCTGGTCATCAGCGGGGACGCGCTGACCGACATCGACCTCACCGACCTCGTCGCCTTCCACCGCCGCCAGGGTGCACTCGTCACGGTGGCGCTCAAGTCGGTGCCCGACCCGCTGGAGTTCGGCATCGTCATCACCGGCGAGGACGGGCGTATCCAGCGTTTCCTGGAGAAGCCGACCTGGGGGCAGGTGTTCTCCGACACCGTCAACACCGGGATCTACGTGATGGAGCCCGAGGTCCTCGCGCACGTACCGCCCGGCGAGGCGGTCGACTGGTCCGGCGACGTCTTCCCCCGCCTCGTCGAGGCCGGCGCACCGGTGTTCGGCTACGTCGCCGCCGGCTACTGGGAGGACGTCGGCACCATCGCGAGCTTCCAGCGCGCCCAGGCCGACGTGCTCAACCGGCAGGTCGACGTCGAGATCGGCGGCTTCGAGGTCTCACCCGGGGTGTGGATCGGCGAGGACGCGGAGGTGCACCCCGACGCCATCCTCAAGGGCCCGCTCGTCGTCGGCGACTACAGCAAGGTCGAGGCCGGCGCCGAGCTGCGGGAGTTCACCGTGCTCGGCAGCAACGTACTGGTCAAAAGCGGCGCCTTCCTGCACCGGGCGATCGTCCAGGACAACGCGCTGATCGGCCCGCAGACCAACCTGCGCGGCTGCGTCATCGGCAAGAGCACCGACGTGCTGCGGGCGGCCCGGATCGAGGAGGGCGCCGTCATCGGCGACGAGTGCGTGGTGCGCGAGGAGGCGTTCGTCTCCCATGACGTGAAGGTCTACCCGTTCAAGACGATCGAGGCCGGCGCGGTCGTCAACACCTCGGTCATCTGGGAGTCCCGCGGGCAGCGCTCCCTGTTCGGCCCGCGCGGCGTGTCCGGCCTGATCAACGCCGAGATCACCCCCGAGCTCGTCGTCCGCATCGCCGGCGCCTACGCCACGACGCTGAAGAAGGGTGCCACCGTCACCACGGCGCGCGACGGCTCCCGGGCCGCCCGCGCCCTCAAGCGGGCCGTCATCAGCGCGCTGACCGCCGGGGCCATCAACATCCGCGACCTCGAGGTCTCGCCGATGCCGGTGACCCGCTTCGACGTCCGCTCCTCCAACGCGGCCGGCGGGATCATGGTGCGCACCGCCCCCGGCGACCCGGAACGCATCGACATCCTCTTCCTCGACGCCGACGGCGACGACCTGTCCCCGGCCGCCCAGCGCAAGCTCGACCGGGTCTTCTCCCGCCAGGACTTCCGCCGTGCCTTCCCCGGCGAGATCGGCGACCTGCGCTTCCCCGCCCGCACCCTGGACCTCTACATCCAGGACCTGCTCGACCGGGTCGACACCACCGGCCTCGCCGAGGCGGATCTCAAGATCGTCGTCGATCCGTCCGGCGGCTCCGCGTCGCTCGTGCTGCCCACCCTGCTCGGCCGGCTCGGCGTCGACGTGCTCACCGTCAACGGCCGGGTCGACGAGATCATCCCGGCCCACAGCGCCGCCGACGACCTGCTTGCGACCGACCGGCTCGGCGCCCTGGTCGCCAGTTCCGGCGCGGCCTTCGGGGTGCGCTTCGACCACGTCGGCGAGCGCATCGCCATCGTCGACGAGCGGGGCGACCTCATCGACGACGACCGGGCACTGCTGGTCTTCCTCGACCTCGTGGCCGCCGAGAGCCGGGGCGCCGAGGTCGCCCTGCCAATCACCACCACCCGGGTGGCCGACCAGGTGACCCGCTTCCACGGGCTGACCGTGCGGCGAACCTCGCTGTCGGCGGCGGCGCTGACCCGCGTTGCCCGCGAGGAAGGCATCGTCTTCGCCGCCGACGGCCGGGGCGGCTTCGTCGTCGGCGAGTTCGCCCCCGCCATCGACGGGCTCGCCGCCTTCGTGAAGCTGCTGGCCCTCGTCGCACGGACCCGGCTGACGCTGTCCGCCATCGACGCCCGGATCCCGTCCATCGCCATCCTGCGCCGCTCCGTCCCCACTCCGTGGGCGGCCAAGGGCACCGTCATGCGCCGCATCGTGGAGTCCGTCGATCCGGACACCGGCCACACCCTCGACACCACCGACGGGGTGCGCATCGTCTCCCCCGACGGCTCCTGGGTGCTGGTGCTGCCCGATCCCAGCGAGGCCGTCACCCATCTGTGGGCCGAGGGGGCAGACCTGACCGAGGCCCACCAGCTGCTGCGCCGTTGGGCCGAGGTGGTCGAGGCGCCGTAGCCGTCCCGCGTCGGCCGTCCTTCCCGAGCCGTCCCGCGCTCGCCTGCTCCCGCGCTCCCGCGCTCCCGCGCTCCCGCGTTTCGGTCCGCCATGTTACGGTGTGTTGCGGGTTTGGTGCCGAGGGTGGTTGGGTGCAATGATGCCGAGCCCTGGGCACGGTTTTCGGCGGCAAAACCGTAACTTTCCCTCGGCTCGTCCGCGTCACCGCGTCGTTACCGGTCCCCGGTCCAGCGCGTCGAGGGGCTTCCCGGGCCGGCCACGGCGCGCGCGGCGCGACCGCAGTCGGCGGCGGCGAGCCCCCCGTCGGTCAGAATGCCGAATGTGCGGGATCGGAACGGATGGCCATGGCGAGGAGCGAAATGCCCCGCCCATGACCCCGGGAGGTCCGCCACCGGACTCCTGGGGGCGCAGTCCCTGCCGGCGGAGCTCGCCATGCTCCTCGACGACCCGCCGCCGCAATCCCCCCTGCCCGCGGACCCGTCCCTGCGCGCCGAGCCTGTCGCGTCCGCCGAGCCTGTCGTGTCCGCCGAGCCTGTCGTGTCCGCCGAGCCTGTCGCGTCCGCCGGGCCGGCCCTGTCGGGGTGCCCGGCCTCGGCGCGCCTGACGGCGTCGGGGGGCCGGCGATGGCTGCGGCCGGTGGCGCTGGCCCTGGCGCTGGCCCTGCTCGGTGGTGTGATCGCGCTCGGGGCGAGCCGCGCCGCCGTCACCGCCGACGACCGCGACCGGCTCGCGGCGACCTTGCGAGTGCAGGTCGGCGAGCGCTCCGTGGCCCTGGCGAGCACCGAGGACCGCGTCGGGCAGCTGCGGTCCAGGATCGCGGCGACCTGGGAACAGCGCCGCCGCGCCGACCGCGATCATGTCCGCGCCGTCGCGGACGTCGCGGCGCTCGGCCCTGTGGCGGGATCGGCCGCCGTGACGGGCCCCGGCGTGCGGATCATCGTCACCGACCGGCTGGCCGGCGGCTCCGGCTCCGCCGACCCCCGCGTGTCGACGTCCGGCACACCCCGGCCGCACCAGGCCGGCCCGGCCTCCCCAGGCGCGGCCGGCACGGGACGGATCCAGGATCACGACCTCGCCGACCTGGTGAACGTGTTGTGGATTTCCGGGGCCGAGGCGGTCGCGGTCAACGGGGTACGGCTGACGGCTCTCAGCGCGATCCGGGCGGCGGGGGACCTCGTGCTGATCAATTTCGTCCCGGTGCTCGCGCCATACGCTGTCGAGGCCGTCGGTGATCCGCAGCGGCTGGTGCGGAGGGTGGAGCAGTCGGCGGTGGTCGACCGGCTGCGCCACCGTCCAGGTTCCCCCGTGACCTCCCTGACGGCGTCCGTCGCCGCGACCCTGACCCTGCCCGCGGCGCCGCCACCGGTGCTGCGCCATGCCCGACGGAGCGGATCATGATTCCCCTGCTGGCCCTCGTCCTGGGCGTCGTGGCCGGACTGCTGCTGGGGCCGACCGCCCCGGACTGGCTGGACCCCTACCTGCCGGTCGCGGTCGTCGCGGCGGTCGATGCCGCCCTCGGTGCCGCGCGATCGCTCGTCGAGCGGACGTTCGACGACCGCGAGTTCATCGTCTCGTTCGTCTCCAACGTGGTGATCGCCGTCCTGCTCGTGCTGCTCGGCGACCTGATCGGCTTCGGTGGTGCGCTGTCGACGGCGGTCGTCGTGGTGCTGGGCATCCGGATCTTCACGACCGCGACGATCCTGCGCCGCGCGCTGATCAGGCTCTGACGATGGCGGCGAGCGCGGCGAAGCCCCCCCGGCCCGAACCCGCCGGCGAGCCCTCGGCCGAGCCGGTTGCCGGCGCCGGTAGGGACCCGGCGCCGGCCGCGGCCGGCGAGCCGGACGCGCCGGGGCCAGCCGACCCGCAACCCGCCGACCCGCAACCCGCCGACCCGCAACCCGCCGACGAGGGTCGGGACGGCGTCCATCGAGTCGGGGATGAAGGGGACCCGGTCGCCGGCGGTGCGGTCGCCCGACTCACGGAGGCCGAAGCGGGAGACCCGGTTGCCCGGTACGTCGCCACCGCGAAGCCGGCCGAGGGAGAGCCGGGCGCTGCCGAGGGGGATCTGGTTGCCCTCGGCGTGGCTGCTGCGGAGCCGGCCGTGGCCGAGGGGGAGCCGGCGGCCCGTGACGAGGAGGTCGCGGAGCCGGACACGGCTGAGGGGGAGTCGGGCGCCCGCGACGAGACCATCGCGGGTGCCGGTGCCGGTGCCGGTGCCGGCGAGGCGGCCGGGGGCGAGTCGGTGACCGGCGTGGCGCCTCCCGCGGAGCCCGGGGCGGAAACGGGGCCGGTGGGGATACGGCTGCGCCGGGTGGTGACCCTCGTCCTGCTCGCCGCGCTCGGTTTCGGTGGGGTCGTCGCGGCCCGTTCGGCGGAGCCGTCGTTCTCCCTGGCCACGGCCCGCCCGGACGAGCTCGCCGCCAGCCTCGGCGCGATCGGCGCCGAGGATCGTGCGCTTGCGACGAAGGAGGGGCGGCTGCGCCGGGAGGCGGACAGCGCGGGCACGCCGGGGGCGTCCCCGATACCGGGCGGGGCGTCGGGTCCGGCCGGCGGGCGGGGCGCCGCGTCGGGCGGTGGGGCGGACGCCGAGCGCACCCGGGCCGACGAGCTGGCGATCCTCGCCGGGACGGTGGCGGTCAGCGGGCCCGGGCTGGAGCTGACCATCCGGGACCCGCACCGGGCGGTCGACGCCTCGGTGCTCGTCGACGCGCTGCAGGAACTGCGCGACGCGGGCGCGGAGGCCATCGAGATCGCGGGGGTGCGGGCGGGCGTGTCGACCTACGTCGCCGACGAGCCCGGGCGCGGACTGATCGTGGACGGAACGTCGGTCGCTCCGCCGTACGTCCTTCGGGTGGTCGGTGATGCGCACACCCTGGACCAGGCGCTGCGGATCCCGGGCGGGGTGCTCGATACGGTAACGGCGCGGGACGGGGCGCAGGCCAGCGTCCGGACCTCCGAGCACATCGAGATCCGTGCGCTGCGGCCCGCGCCCAGTCCCCGCTACGCTCGCCCGGCCGGATAGCTCCGCCGCCGCGCGGGTTGCCCGGTGACGGGGTTGGACCGACGGCCCCGCCGGCGCTGGTCGGAGCGATGCGGATCAAGGGGAGGCGATCTCCGGTGTACCCGGACGACCTGAAGTACACCCGTGAGCACGAGTGGATCCGGCTCACCGGGAGCACGGCGCGGGTCGGCATCACGTCCTACGCGCAGGAGGCGCTGGGCGACATCGTCTTCGTGACGCTGCCGGACATCGGCGCCACCGTCGGCGCGGGGGAGCCCGTCGGCGAGGTCGAGTCGACCAAGAGCGTCTCGGAGATCTACGCCCCGGTCGCAGGCGAGATCACTGCCCGTAACGAGGCGTTGACCGGCGCGCCCGAGCTGATCAACTCCGACCCGTACGGGGACGGCTGGCTGGTCGAGTTCACGATCACGGACGCGGACGCCATCGAGGGTCTGCTGGACGCCGACGAGTACCGGGAGCACGTGAAGGAACACTGACGGTACTTCCTGTGCCCCGATGGCGGGCGGTGGGTGACGCCACGCCGAACAACACGGGTCGCACCCTTTTCACGAGCGTGCCCCCGATGCACTAGCCTCGGAGTGCACCGGGGCACGGTCGTGGACGGCCCAGCCGTCGGCATGTGATCATCCCGGTGGTGGGGGTGGGCTGCGAACGTCTGGCTACCACCATCGCAAGTGCTGGTAGAGACGTTCCCGCCGCCTGTCCGGCGGCGGCCGAGGCGGCTGGCGAACCTCGCTCACGCGGGGTCCCGGCAGGAAGCGGACGCGACTGTGTTCTGCACGAGGTGCGGACAGCAGAACCCGTCCGACGCGCTGTATTGCGCGCGGTGCGGGTCCCCTCTGGTACGTCCGGGTGAGCCCGTGGCGCCGGAGCGGCCCGCCGAACAGACATCGACGCTGAATCTGGCCGCCGCGCTGTCCGGAATCGAGGGCGACCACGTCGACGAGTCGACGGAGCGGGACGCCGTCGCCGCCGTCGACGCGCTGCCGCCGGGTTCGGCGCTGCTGGTCGTCAAGCGCGGCCCGAACGCCGGCAGCCGGTTCCTGCTGGACGCGGACATGACCACCGTCGGGCGGCACCCCGAGAGTGACATCTTCCTCGATGACGTCACCGTCTCGCGCCGGCACGCGGAGTTCCACCGCTCGCCCTACACCAAGGGCTTCTCGGTGCGTGACGTCGGCAGCCTCAACGGCACCTACCTCAACCGCGAGCGCATCGACTCCGCCGAGCTCACCAGTGGCGACGAGGTGCAGATCGGTAAGTTCCGACTGGTGTTCCTCACCGGGGCGAGCTACGGGGGGTCAGCGGCGCGGTGAGCGGGAGGGACCAACGGTGAGCGGCTTCGCTGCGGCGTCGCCGGCCCCGCGCCCGGACGGGCCCGGTCGGGACCGGGCCGGCTCGGGCGCGAAGGTGCTCAACATCGGCCAGGTCCTGGAGCGGCTGCGGGCCGACTTCGCCGACATCACGCTGTCGAAGATCCGCTACCTGGAGGCGGAGGGGCTCGTCGAGCCGGCGCGCACGAGCGCGAACTACCGCAAGTACTCGGCGGACGACGTAGCCCGGCTCCGGTATGTCCTGCACGCCCAGCGGGAGCGGTTTCTCCCGCTGCGCGTGATCAAGGAGGAACTGTCCTCCCTCGACCGCGGTGAGACGCCGGTGCACCGGCCTGGCCCCCGCGCGGTGCCCCCGCATCCGGCTCCTACCGGCCTGGACGCCATCCTGGGGGTGGAACGGGTCAGGATGTCCCGCCGGGAGCTCCTGGCAGCCGTGGGGCTCGACGAGGAGGAACTGGCGGACCTGGAGCGGCACGGCCTGGTCGCGCCGATCGCGGGCGGCGGTTACTACGACTCCGACGCCCTGCTCGTCGCCCGCACGGTCGCGCTGCTCGCCGGGCACGGCGTCCAGGCCAGGCATCTGCGCGCCGCCCGTACCGTCGCCGACCGTGAGGCTGGTCTCATCGAGGCCGCCACGGCGCCGCTGCGCGGCCAGCGTGGCGGGGACAACGCCGGGCGGCAGGCGGAGACCGCCGATGAGCTGGCGGCCTTGCTGGTCCGGCTGCATGCGGCCCTGCTGCGTTCCCGGCTTGCGGCCGGTCGGCCGAGCTGAGCGGGTGGTCGGGGCCGAGGCGGAAGTGCCCTGCCGGGCAGCGGAACCGGTGGGCGCGCTGACGCCGGGCGGATGCGGGGATACTGTCTCCCCTGTGGGGTTTTCTGGCTCCGGTCACATCATCCCGCCCTGCCCCACCTGCGCGAGGAGGTAGATCGGTGCATCGGCTGGACATCGTCGGCGTGCGAGTCGAGCTTCCGTCGAAGCAGCCGATCGTCCTGCTCAAGGAGGTGGGCGGTGAGCGGTATCTGCCCATCTGGATCGGTGCCGTCGAGGCGACCGCGATCGCCTTCGCCCAGGAGGGCATCACGACGGCTCGACCTATGACCCATGACCTGATGCGGGACGTGCTGCGGGCGCTGCAGACGGACCTGACCCGGGTGACGATCACGGACCTGCAGGACGGCGTCTTCTTCGCCACGCTCGTGTTCGGTAACGGGGTGGAGGTCTCCGCCCGTCCGTCCGACGCGATCGCGCTGGCGATGCGGATGGGGGCGCCCGTCTACGGCGTCGAGGCCGTCCTGGCGGAGGCCGGGATCACGGTCCCCGAGGAGCAGGAGCAGGAACAGGAGAGCGAACTGGAGAAGTTCCGGGAGTTCCTGGACACGATCTCTCCAGAGGACTTCAACACTCCCGGTTCCTGAGCGTCCGGCCTCCCCCGCGGTGGCGAGCCGCGGGGTGTGGCTGCGGCGCGCCTGGATCGCCCCGCCGGTAGGCGCGCTGTGCCGCTCCCGCCTCGCTCACGCCCGTCCTTCACCTGCCATGTGAGCGGCTCCACGGCCCTCTGCGTGGCCCATCTGGGGTGCCCTGCGCTGGGGAGGGGACGTGCGCCGCAACCCGTTCGCGGGCCCCTGCGGGCGGCAGCGGGTGTGGTACGCCTCCGGCCAGCTGGAGGGGTCCCTTTCCCTGCCGTGGCGGGCTTCCGGTGGCCGCCCTTGCCTGGGCGGGTGGGACGGCCGTGGGACGCGTCCGTCATGACGGCTCGTATCGAGATTCCTTTTTGTCCGATCTGACCGGTCATGTCCGCTGGACTACGGACACGCCGGCTTGGATCATTGAAGGAACTGCGCGTCGCTCCTACGGTCGGAGGAGCCCGATCGGCGGAGCTCGTGACCACCCGCGCCTGCGGTGGACGCGTCAGTGGATGAGAGTGCTCCGGCTCTGACCTTGCCGGGGAGGTGGTGACGGCGGGCCGTACCCGGACCTGTGGACCCGCGTGGCGGGGGGTCGCGGGCTTGTCGGGTCGCGCGCGTCTTGCGCCGGTCGGGTGGCGCCGGCCGGTGGGAGCTGGCCGGCCGGTCGGTGGCGTGCCGGTGAAGCCGGCGTCGTCCGGTCGGGACGGCCCGGACGCGGCGGTGGGAAGTGACTCGACCGGGCTGGGTGTCCGGGATGGCGGGACCGGGTGACCGGCCGCCGGGACCAACCCGGATCGATCCGGAGGATGGGGCTGGCATGGCGGCGAAGTGCGTACGACGATGATCGAACAGGGCCAGCTCTTTCCGGACGAGATCCCCGAACCTCCTGGGGACGACGTCGGATACCGCGGGCCGACAGCGTGTGCCGCGGCGGGTATCACCTACCGCCAGCTCGACTACTGGGCCCGGACGGGCCTGGTCGTCCCCAGCGTCCGCGGGGCGTCCGGCTCGGGCAGCCAGCGGCTGTACTCCTTCCGGGACGTCCTCGTCCTGCGGGTCGTCCGCAAGCTGCTGGAGGCGGGCGTCTCGCTGCAGAACATCCGGGTCGCCGTGGAGCACCTGCGCACCCGGGGAGTGGATGACCTGGCGCAGCTCACCCTGATCAGCGACGGCTCGACCGTGTACGAGTGCACCTCGGACGACCAGGTGATCGATCTGGTCCGCGGCGGCCAGGGGGTGTTCGCGATCGCGGTCGGCCGAGCCCTGCGCGACATGCGCGGCCAGCTTGCCGCGCTGCCGTGCGAGCGGCCCGGGCAGCCGCCCGCCACCCACCCGGGCGACGAGCTCGCCAGCCGGCGTACGCGGCGCAGTACTGCCTAGACGCCTACGTCCGCTGTTCTCTGGACGTACGCGATCGGCGAGCGGACCGTCGGCACCGGACTGCGCCGCTGCCGCCCGCCAGACCGGCCCGCGTCCTCCCGGCCAGACAACGGCCTGCCGAGACCTAAGCACGGTTTTGGGCCGGAAAACCGCGATGAGCCCTCGGCATGATTCTGTGCCCGACCGGCGACGCTCGGTGCGGTAGCCGGCGGCGTGGCGAAACCGGACCGGGCCGCCGGCCGGCGCCCCGGTCCGGAGTTCCGACATCCTCGGTCGGGCGTCGGGCGTCGGGCGTCACATCGGCCTTCGATGATTCTGCTGGATGAGCAGCGAGGTCCTGTGCTTCGCCGGGTCGCTTCGGCGGGCATTCGGGTGGGCTCGGGGCTGTCGGGGCTGGCCGGGGTTCGGTAGAGGCTGGGCTCGGAAATGCGTTGGAACTGTCGGTGGGCTGTCGTACGGTCCGCAGCGTGGCAGACGAACCCGCGGTCCTCGCCGAGGGCCTGCAGAAGAGCTACCGTGGCAAACCGGCGCTGGTCGGGCTGGACCTGCACATCGCCCCGGGCACGGTGCACGGTGTGCTCGGTCCCAACGGCGCCGGCAAGACGACGGCGGTCCGCATCCTGTCGACGCTGCTTCGCCCGGACGGTGGCCGGGCCGAGGTGCTCGGCGTCGACGTCGTGCGCCAGCCGGACGTGCTGCGGGCCCGGATCGGGCTGACCGGCCAGTACGCGGCGGTCGACGAGCGGCTCACGGGCCTGGAGAACCTGGAGATGTTCGGCCGGCTCTACCGGCTGCGAGCCGGCGTCGCCCGGGCCCGCGCCCTTGAGCTGCTCGACCGGTTCGACCTGGCCGACGCGGCCGGCCGGCAGACGCGCACCTATTCGGGTGGGATGCGTCGCCGGCTCGACCTCGCCGCCAGCCTGATCATCAACCCGCCGGTGCTGTTCCTCGACGAGCCGACCACCGGTCTGGACCCGCGCAGCCGGGCGGCCATGTGGCGGGTCGTGGAGGACCTGGTCCGCGGCGGCACGACCGTGTTGCTCACGACGCAGTACCTGGAGGAGGCCGATCGGCTCGCCGACCGGATCTCCGTCATCGACGGGGGTCGGGTGATCGCGGAGGGCACGGCCGACGAGCTGAAGGCCCGGATCGGGGGAAGCCGGCTCGACCTCGTCCTGGGCGGCGACGATCCCGCGCAGGTCGAGGCGGCCCGGGCCGTGCTCGCCCGGTTCGGTACCGGCCCGGCGACGGCCGACCCGGCGACGCGGCGGGTGGGCGTGCCGGTGGCGGGCGCGAGCGTGCTGTCGGACGTGGTCCGGGCGCTTGACGAGATCGCCGTGCGGATCGACGACGTCGCCCTGCACCGGCCCTCTCTGGACGACGTGTTCCTCACCATGACGGGCCACCGGGCGGGCGACGCCGACCCGGCCGCGGCCGATTCCGCGGTCCCGGCCGCGCGGGACGGCGCCGGGCGCGACGGCGACGATCGGGACGAGCGGACGGTGACGACGACATGACCATTCTGGACACCGGTGCCCCGCGGGTAGGGGCCGCCGAGCTGGTGCCCGTGCGCCGCGGGCGGCTGGCGTGGGCGGTCGCCGACGCCTGGGTGATGGCGCGGCGCAACCTCATCCAGACCTGGCGCATCCCGGAACTCACCGTCTTCGCGACCGTCCAGCCCGTCATGTTCGTGCTGCTGTTCACCTACGTCTTCGGCGGCGCGATCGACGTGGGCGGCGGGCTGGACTACGTCGACTACCTGATGCCCGGCGTGTTCATGCAGACGGTGATCTTCGGCGCGATGGTGACCGGGCTCGGCCTCGCGGAGGACCGCCAGCGTGGACTGATGGACCGGTTCCGGTCGCTGCCGATGACCCGCTCGGCGCTGCTCACCGGCCGGACGCTGTCCGACCTGCTGCGCAACGCCTTCATCATCGTGATCATGCTGTTGGTCGGGCTTGCGGTCGGGTTCCGGTTCGGGGACACGACCGTGCCCGCGGTGCTCGCCGGGTTCGGGCTGATGCTGCTGTTCTCCTACGCCTTCTCCTGGCTGTCCGCGGTGATCGGCCTGTCGGTGGGCAGCGCCGAGGCGGCCCAGTCGGGGGGCTTCGTCTGGATCTTCCCGCTGGTCTTCGCGAGCTCGGCCTTCGCTCCGGTCGCGACGATGCCGGGCTGGTTGCAGGCGTTCGCCCGCCACCAGCCGGTGTCGGTGACCATCGACGCCGTCCGGTCGCTGTTCCTCGGCGGCCCGGTCACCTCGTCCCTGCTGCAGTCCCTCGCCTGGTGCCTCGGCCTGCTGGCGGTGTTCGCGCCACTCGCCGCCTGGATCTACCGCAGATCGGCGTCAGGATGAGCCGAGCAGCTCAGGTGCGGCCCTCGGACTCCTGGGCGTTGCCCAGGGTCGACTCGTAGGCGAGCCACTCGGCCCGCAGCACCGGCCAGCCGTCGGCCCGTAGCAGGTCGACGACGGCGGGGTCGTCGTCCACCACGACGGCGACCTGGCGTCGGGTGCCCAGCTGCCGCAGCTCGGCACGCTTGAACACCCGGGCCGGGCGGCGGTCGTCGTCCGGGCGCATCCGCAGCTCTCCCAGGGGCAGGCCCTGCTCGCCCAGCCAGCGCCAGGTCGCCGCCCGGGACCGTTCCGGCCGTCCGGTCAGCCACACCACCTCATGGTCGCGGGCGAGCCGGTGGACCAGCTCCACCCCCTCGGCCAGTGGGGGGTCCGCCGGCGCCGCGGCGAAGAACGCGTCCCAGTCGCCGGGGCTGGCCCGCAGGAACCGCAGCCGGTGACGGACATCGGCCACCACCCCGTCCACGTCGATGACCGCGAGCGGCCGCTGCTCCGGCACGATCGGGTCCCCCCGACCGCCGGCGCGCGCCGCGGCGGGATCGGCCGGGGCGCCGGGCGGCGAGCTGCCCACCGTGCCGTCGGCCGGGTCGGCCGTGCCGGCGATACCCGCCGCTTCAGCCGCGTCCGTCACGAGGATCCCCTTCCCGCGTGGCCATCGATGCTCCGCATCCCCTCCGGCCGGCTCGTCGATCAACTGCCGGAGACGCTGCCCTCGCCCGGCCATTGAACACGCGCTGCGTGTCGCGTATCGGTCCCGGTCGTGCGCTGCCTGCCGGATCGCCTCGAACATCGCACCTTCCACCCGGTCGTGGGCCACGGCGGTCATGTCATGGTCATGGATCCCCGAAACCGATTCGACGCCTCGAAGGCGTGTCGGGTGGCCCACACGCCGCGGCGCAGGGAGGCCGGCCCGATCGGGTCACGCTGGCTGGCGGGGGTGGTCCCGGCGTCGTCCGTGCGGCGGCGGCGGGTGTGATCCGGGTCCGAACGGCCACGTCGGCGCCGGGTGAGTCGCTAGCGTGGCCATGGTCAGCATCCGGTGCCGCTCGGTGACGGCGCGGCCCGCGCGGCCCTCACAGCGGGCACGCCAGTTCGGCCGGTCGGCGGGTTCTGGGATGTTTGCTCCCTCGGACGTGTCATGGTCGTCGGGGGAATCCCGCCGCCGGGTGCCCGACGCGGCGGCGGCCACCCGGTGCGGTGCAGAGATCCCGGTGCGGTGCAGAGATGGTGTGGGGAGGTCGACGATGTCGGGTACCCGGCGGGCGCGCACGCTCGTGGCCGGTATTCAGTCCTCGCTGGGAGCGGCGCTGGCCCTCGCCGACCGGCTGGAGGAGCAGGCGGCCGAGCTCGAACGCGGCGGCGCGCCGGCGGCGCCGGGCGGCCCGGGTCGGCCGGCCGCGGCGAGCGGGTCGCGCGACGTCGACGCCGAGCTGGCCCAGGCCCGGATGATCGCCCGCAACGGGGCCCGTGGGTTCGCCGGTGCCTCCTGGGCCGCCCCCGACTGGCGGCACGGGCCGTTCGGTGCCGCCCCCGCCGCGGCCGGCGGCGTGCGCACCCGCTTCCGCCCGGGGCTGTGGCAGGTCGGGCAGGTCGTCATCCCGCCGGACGAGCCCGGCGCGACGCACAGCACGGTGCCGCTGGCGGTGCCGCTGCTCGACGGCCGCAACCTGCGGATCGAGACCGTGCGGGCGCGCCGCGCCGCCGCGGTCGACCTCGTCCGCGGGCTGCTCACCCGGATCCTGGCCGCGGTGCCCGCCGGACGGGTCCGCCTGATCGTCTACGACCCGCACGAGCTCGGCGCCGGCCTCGCCGGCTTCGCGCCGCTGCGGGCCGCCGGCGTCGCGTCGGCCACCATCACCACCCGCGCCCGGTTGGAGGAGCGCCTCGCCGAGCTGTCCGCCGAGGTGGGCCGGATCACCGTCGATCGCCTCGGCGGCCGGTTCGACTCGCTGCGGGAACGCGAGGACGCCGGCCACGGTCGCCCGGAACCGTGGCTGCTGCTGGTGCTGCTCGGCGATCCGCGCCTGTACGAGGAGGGCGCCCGGTCGCTGGCGGCCGTCGCCGCGCAGGGGCCCGCCTGCGGCGTCCATGTGATCTCCATCGTCCAGCTCACGCCGCAGCAGACCGACCCGGCCGGCCCCGACGGCGCGGACGACCTCGACGACGTGACCCCGCCCGACCCCGACTCCGACGATCTCCGCCTGGACGAGGAGGCCGACTCGGTCGCCGAGGCGCTGCCGAACTCGGTGGTGTTCACCGCCGTCGAGCTGCTCGCCGACCGGCCGGACTGGCGCGGCGCGCAGCCGGGCCTGTGGCGCACCTCGCTGACCGGCCTGCTGGCCGTCCAGCTCGACCCGCCGCCGCCGTCGGATCTCGTCACCGCCGTCACCAAGCAGGTCGCCGACGCGGCCGCCCGCGAGGCATCCCGCCCCCCCGGCATCGCCGAGCTGCTGCCCGGCGCCCTGTGGGAGTCCGACAGCGCCGCCGGGGTCACCGTGCCGGTCGCGCAGGGCCCCGACGGCCCGGTGCGGCTCACCTTCGACGACGACACCGTGCACGCCCTCGTCGGCGGCCAGGCCGGCGCCGGCAAGTCGACCCTGCTGCTCGACATGGTCTACGGCATCGCCGCCCGCTATGCCCCTGACCAGGTCCGCTTCCACCTGCTGGACTTCAAGGAGGGCCTGGAGTTCGCCCAGTTCGCCCCCGGCCCCTCCGATCCGTTCTTCCTGCCGCACGCCGACACCGTCGGCATCGAGAGCGACCGCGAGTTCGGCGTCGCCGTCCTGCGCGCGGTCCGCGAGGACATGCGCCGCCGGTCGGTGGCGATGCGCGCGGTCGGCGCGCGGGACCTGCGCGGCCTGCGGGCCGCCGACCGCAGCTCCGCCTGGCCGCGGGTCATCGTCGTCGTGGACGAGTTCCAGGTGATGCTCACCCCGATGGACGAGATCGCCCGCGAGGGCGTCGCCCACCTGGAGGTCCTGGCCCGACAGGGCCGCGCCTACGGCGTCCACCTGCTGCTGGCCAGCCAGACGCTGTCCGGCATCGACGCCCTCGACTCCACCGCCGGCAAGCGCGGCTCGATCTTCGGTCAGTTCGCGCTGCGGGTGGCGCTGCGCACCTCGATCTCGGAGTCGCGGGTCCTGCTGTCCACGGCGAACGAGGCCGCGGGCGCGCTGTCCGGCGTCGGTGAGGCGATCGTGAACCGGCGCAACGGCCATCCGGCCGGCAACGAGCTCGTCCGGGTCGCCTACCCCGACCCGGCGGTGATCGCCCGGTTGCGCGACCGGCTGGCGACCTCCACGGCCCGCAGCCTGCCGTCGGCGTCCCGGCCGCGGGTCTTCGTCGGCCACGCCCCGGCGATCCTCGACGACAACCCGGTCTACCGGGCGTTGGACGGCCGGCCGGCGCCGCCGGCGATCGAGTCCGCCGCCGCCCCGACCGGTGACGAACTGCCGGCGGCGGTCCGCGCGCAGGCGCCCGTCGCGCCGGTGCCCCTCGCCGTCGCGGCCGACCTGGCTCAGGTGGCCCACCGGGCCGACGGGACCAAGGTGGCCGACGGGACCAAGGTGGCCGGCGGGACCAAGGTGGCCGGCGTGGCCGGCGTGGATTCCGCTCTGCCCGCGGAGCCCGTCGCTCTGCCCGCGGAGCCCGTCGCGGTGCCCGGCGGCGATCCGCTCGCGTTGGTCGGGGTGCCCGTCGACCTCGCCCCGGCGGCGGTCGGGGTTCGCCTCGCAGCCTCGCCCGGGCGCCATCTCGCCGTGCTCGGCCCGCTGCGCCGGGAGGCGGTCGGCATGGTGCAGGCGGCGGCGGCCAGCGTCGCCGCGCAGCTGCCGGCCGGCGGCCTCGTCGCGGAGGTCGTCGCCGCGGAGCCGACCGCGCTCGGCGCCGCGGAGATCCTCGCCGAGCGGATGCGTCGCGCCGGCCACCCCGTCCGCGTCGCCGACGTCACCGGGCTGCGCGGGGTGCTCGCCGCCGCCGCGGACGAGACCCGGGCCCGGGAGGAGGCGGCGCTCGCCGGCACCGGCGGCCCGGCGCCGCCACTGCGGCTGGTGGTGGTGTTCGCGATGGACGCCGGGCGGGCGGCCCTGGAGGTGCGTGATCCGGTGTCCCGACGAACCGGGCTCGACGATCTGCGCACGGTGACCCGCCGCGGCCCGGCCATGCGCGTCCACCTGGTCGGCTGGTGGCGCGGGGTGTCCCGGATGGCGGAGGACCTCGGGCCGGTCAACCGGGACGACATCGCGGCGTGGGCGGCCGCGGGCGTGCCCGGCAGCGACCTGTTCGCCCTGGCGGGCCACCGCCCGGTGGCCGGCGGGACGATGCCGAACCGGGCGGTGCTGTTCGACCGGCACACCCAGTCCGAGCCGCGCACGGTGGTGCCGTTCGCGCCCATGGTCCGGGGGTAGGTCGGTGGCGATCGGGCAGGAAGATCCGGACGTCGTGGGATGGGCGGGTGCCCGCCGGGAGGCGGGGCCCGCCCGGCCGGCCGGGGCCGGGGGAGGACGGAACGGGATCATGGCGGGAGCTGAGCCGTTGGACACGCCCGAGGCATGGTCGATCGCCGGGTCCTGGCAGCGCGGCGCGACGGCGGCGCCGGAGGCGGGCGCGATCACGACCGTCCCCGCG
>NZ_CM001489.1:3113674-3171284 GCF_000262465.1 Frankia sp. QA3 | reverse complement strand
CGCGCACCGCCCCCCGCCAGGCCTACGACCTGTGCCTGGACGCGATGAGCAAGGCCGCCGAGCTGCGGGCGGTCACCAAGGCGGCCGGGTCGGCCTCCGCCGGGCTGATGACCGCGCTCGCCTGCCTGCTCAGCCTCGTGCTCGTGGGGGTGTTGCGGGTCTTCACCGAGGCGCCCGGGATGCCCTGCATCGTCGGCGCGGCGGTGATCGCGGCCGCGTTGGTGGCCGTGGCGGCCGGCCCCGAAGGTGGGGTCAAGGTCGTGTTCCGGGCAGGCATTCTGGGAGCGGGTGCCGCCGCGGTGGCGGTGCTCGCCACGTTCCGGCTCGCGCCGATGGCGCCGGTCGACGTGGCCGGCGCGCTGCTCGCGCTCGCGGCCGCGGCCCGGTTCGGCCTCGGACTCGGCTCGGGGACCGAGCAGGCATCGGCGTCCGGCTCGCGGGCCGGTGGTTCCAGGAAGGGATGAGGACGGGTGTCAGGCACGATCGCCGACGTCAAGGCGCAGCTCGACGAGGCGTTTCGGCGCACCGAGGAGGTCGCCGGCCAGCTCGAGGGCGCGCTGAGCATGATCGAGGAGGCGCAGGCGATGGTGATCGCGGCGACCGACGGCAGTGAGCATCGCGCCGTCGAACAGCTCACGAGCGCACTCGTCGAGACGCGCGACACATTGCAGATGTCGCTTGCGTCCCTGGGCTCGGCGGTGCAGGAGGTCCGGGACTACCGGGACGGCCTGTAGCTCCACCCTTCGTGATCGTCGGCACACCTGGCGTCGCCGCGGGCGGCCGAATCTCCACAATGGTGGGGAGTGCCTGTAACGGACGGATATCGCGCCGGTGGCAACAGTGACCAGATGAAGGTCTGGGTAACAACGCTTCAGGCGCCCTGCAACGCGGTGCATCCGAAAGCGGGGCTCACTACAGTCCGGATTGTCCCCGTGCGCCCGGGCGCCCGAGTGATCAGCGGCACCGGACGCCGAGTACCGCCCGTGATCAGGAGGCTGCATCCGCCGTGTCGGACTTCATCCCCCTCGACCTGCCTCTCGTACTCCTGTCCAATCGCGGTCCTATCAGCTTCGACCGGGACGCCGCCGGTCGCACCGTCCAGCGGGGCGCGGGCGGCCTCGTCTCAGCCCTGTCCGGACTCGCCGAACACCTCGACGACGCCGTCTGGGTCTGTGGCGCCGCCGGCGAGGAGGACGCCGCCGTCGCGGCGGAGAGCGCGGGCAGCTCCATCCTCGTCCAGACCCATCCCCAGCCCCACGTGGTGGAGGGCGAGCCGGACGGCCCGGCGATCCGGGTCCGCCTCGTCGTCACCGACCCGACCGCCTACGCCGACTTCTACAGCGTGTGGTCCAATCCGATCCTCTGGTTCATCCAGCACGGCCTCTACGGCCGCTCGCTCGCGCCGGTGCTCACCCGGTCGGAGCACGACGCCTTCGAGAACGGGTATGCGGCGGTCAACCGCGCCTACGCCGACGCGGTGGTCGACGAGGTGCGCGCCCGCGGGGGCAAGGCCCTCGTCCTGCTGCAGGACTACCACTTCTATCTGGTCGCCGACTGGGTGCGCGAGCAGTGCCCGGACGTCGTGCTCACCCACTTCGTGCACATCCCCTGGCCGGGCCCGGACGAGTGGCGCATCCTGCCCGGCGACATCCGGGAGCGGCTGCTGCGCGGGCTGCTCGGCAGCGACGTCGTCGGCTTCCACACCCGCCGCTACGCCCGCAACTTCGTCCTGTGCGCCCAGGAGCTGCTCGGCCTGCCCGCCGATCTGGAGCAGCTCACCGTCACGGTCGGGGACCGGGTGGTCCGCGCCCGCTACTACCCGATCTCGGTCGATGCGGCCGCGCTCGACGCCACCCAGGCGTCCGAGGAGGTCGCGGCCCACATCGCGATGCTGCGCTACATCTTCCTCGACGACGATCGCCAGCTCATCCTGCGCGTCGACCGCACCGACCCGAGCAAGAACGTCGTGCGGGGCTTCCTCGCCTTCGGGACGTTGCTCGACCAGCATCCCGAGCTGGTCGGCAAGGTCAGCTTCCTCGCCCTGCTGCAGCCCAGCCGCACCGACGTCCCGGAGTACGCCGACTACATCGCGCTCATCGGTGCCCTCGTCGCCGAGATCAACGCCCGGCACACCAAGGAGGGCCGCCAGCCGATCGACCTGCGGATGGTGGAGGACTTCCCGCTGGCCGTGGCGGCCTACTCGATCTGCGACGTGCTGATCGTCAACGCGATCGCCGACGGGATGAACCTCGTCGCGAAGGAGGTGGCGGTGGTCAACCGCCGCGGCGGCGTGCTGGCCCTGTCCGAGATGGCCGGCGCCCACGAGGAGCTCGGCGAGTTCGCGGTGACCCTCCAGCCGTTCGACGTCCAGCAGATGGCGGACGCCCTGTACACGGCGCTGACGATGCCGATGGAGGAACGCCACCGCCGGCTCGCCGCCGCCGCCGAACAGGTCCGCACCCACGACGTCCGGCGCTGGCTCGACGATCAGCTCGTCGATCTGCGCCGGATCGCCGGGTTCATCTGAGCCTGGACGGACCCCGGACGGACCCCGGACGGTGGGCCGAACGACCCGGTGGGGTCCGGGTATCACCCTGCCGACCCGCCCATGCGGACGGGTCGGAAGAAGGGGCGAATGCACATCGGCCCCGGGCATCCGACATCGGTGTTCGCAGGTAGTCTCGCAGCGGGAACGAGGTGCATCGCACCGCCGGCAGGCGGATGGGATGACAGGGACAGGAGTGGACGTGGCGAGTGAGACCGGTCACCACAAGGCCAACACGGGTTCGTGGCTCGCGGTGCTGCTGCTGATCGCGGGCTTCGTGATCGGGTGCTTCGCGCTCATCTTCGCCTCGGTGCCGCTGTGGATCGTCACCGCTGTGCTGCTGGTCGGCGGCAGCGTCATCGCCCTGGCCTCCCGGATCATGGAGCAGGCGTACTGAGCGTGCCGAGTAGGCGGCCAGCCGAGCCCTCGCGGCTCGCGGGCCCCGGCCCACGCCGGGTAGGCGCTTAAGCCCGCCCGGCCTGGGGTCGGCCCCGCGCTCAGCTCGACGCGGCCGGGGGTTCGGCTCCCTCGCGCAGCATGCGGGGAGTGACGAACGAGACGAGCCGGGTCGAGTCCTGACCGAGCTCGGCCCACCGCGACACGGCCAGGTCCTCGACGGCGAGCGCGGCGGTCGGGAAGGTGGGGATCCGGAAGCGTTCGCCGGGGGAGAGCAGGGCCACGGCGAGCGTGTGCATGCCGGGATTGTGCCCCACGAGCAGGACGCTCGGCACCCCGTCGTCGACCTCGTGCAGCCGTTCCAGCAGGGCCTGCGCCTCCGCCAGGTAGAGCCGATCCTCGACCAGCACCGGCACGCGCGCCGGCAGCGCCTGGGCGATGCCCTCGACGGTCTGCCTGGTCCGCAGGGCCGCCGAGCACAGGATGAGGTCCGGGGCAAGCCCGTCGTCGGCGAGGTGGCGGGCGATGAGCCGGCAGCCGCGGCGCCCGGCGTCGGACAGTGGCCGGTCGATGTCCGGGATGGATCCGTCGGCCCAGTCGGACTTGGCGTGGCGCAGCAGCAGCAGGCGACGGGGCGGCCTCACCGGATACCGCCAAGTGACCGGATACCGCCACGTGAACGGCCGGCCGGCGGCACATGGCGGCCCAGGCCGGTGGGTGCGATCACGGTCGGCGGCACGTCCCGCATCCGGATCGTGGAAAACATGGGCTCACCCGCATTCCAGCGCATGACCGCGTCGAGCGGTTCCGAAATGCAGAAATGTACCAGCCGTAGCCTGCCCAGAGCGGGCCGTGTCCGTCAATGGGGATGTCGTCCATCCCCCATGGGACGTCTGTCAGTGGGGAGCCGGCCATCCCGAGGGACGGCCGTGGCGGAGCTGGTGCCCCGGGCCCCGGGACGGCGAACGGCCCGGCCCCGGGCGAGGGACGGGCCGTTCGCCGTGCTGTCTAGGTGATCAGCTCGCGACCGAGACCGACAGCAGCAGGCGGTCGGCGAACACCAGCGCGTCGTCGGCGCTCAGGCGGCCGCGGGGGACGACGGAGGCGCGCTCGTCCGAGGTCAACCCACCCCACACTCCGTGCTCCTCCTGTCGGAAGATCGCGGTGGCCAGGCAGGGACGCTGCACCGGGCAGTCGGAGCAGATCTTGCGGGCGCGCGTCTCGGCGGCAGCCCGGGCCTTGGTGTTGCGGCCGTCCGGCGGGAAGAACGCGTCCGGATCACCGTCACGGCAGGCCGCATCCTGGCGCCAGTACGCGGGCCAGCCGGCCCCGAACGGCTGCGGCGGCAGGTCACGACCGGGAAGAACGGGTACGCCGGCGCTCATCGGGCTTCACCGCAGACGCAGGGGCACGCGGAGGACAGGAAGCTGAGTGCGGCGGAGATTCTGGCAGATAGCACGCTGGGCTGACTGGGCATACCGTCTCCTGCTGACGTTGCAAAGGCGGACACATGCTTTGCAGACCGCCAAATCCGGCGTAGCGCGACACCCCAGACAGGCAGGTCAACCTTTGTTGCGGCGAGAAGCCCCCTGGAGTTCCGGGAGGAATCCGCCGGCGGCGCCATTTGCCTGGCATACCGGGGCGGGCTCCGCTCGGAAACGATCCCGTCTCGTCTCGTTAACCGAGGAACGTAGACGTCTCTCGACCGGATAGCAAGGGTTCCGGAACGCGGACGTCCGGAGTGCTCCGGCGGGCCGTCCGGGCGCGCGCGGGGGCGCCGTGCGGACGACCCGCGGCGGCGTGGGCCAACATTGATGATCTTTGCGGGAGTGATGGCCGCGTGCTGGTCGCGGTGGCACGCCGGGGCTGGAATCGCTGGTGGACAGCGGAAACGGGCGCCGGGGAGATCGCTGTCCGGTGGCCGACACGGGCCACGGGGGCCCCCGCCGAGCGGTCTACGATCTCCGATCCGGCGCCGCGTGCAGCCGGGTTGCGGGCAGATGACGAACGGGGGAACCCCGTCCGGGGGGCGCCATCAGGCCTGATTCGGCCGTGAAATGTGCGCAGAACCACATCTGGCGCCTTTGCTGGTGCAAGCGCCACGAGCGGGGTGCGGGGTAGGCGAGATGACGCGGTGGCGTACCCCCGGGTGGGGCGGTCGGCGTCGGACCGATCACCCGCCGCCGCGGGTCGGCAGGCCCGCGGCGGCCCAGGCGTGGTATCCGCCGATCACGTCGGTGGCCCGCCGCAGGCCGAGCTGGCGCAGCGCGTCGGCCGCCAGGCTCGAGGTGTAGCCCTCGGAGCAGAACACGATGACCTGAAGGTCGTCGCCGGTGGCGATCGGCAGCCGGGCGTCGCTGGTCGGGTCGAAGCGCCATTCGAGCACGTTGCGTTCGACGATCACAGCGTCGGGGATCTCCCCCTCCGCGGCCCGTTGGGCGGCGGGCCGGATGTCGACGAGGACGCTGTTGGCGTCCTCGTCCAGAACACGTGCCGCCTCGGCGGGTTCGAGACGCCGCAGCCGGGAGCGGGCCGCGGCGAGCATCGCGTCGATCCTGCTCGTGCCAGGGGTCATCGCGCGGCGCCGGCGGACGCGACGTCCCGTCCGGCGGGGGCCCCGACCGCCGGCGGCGGGACCGTCGCGGCGCGCAGGTCGGCGGCGTCCTGCGTCGGCGCGAAGCGCATCGGCAGCTCCGGCGGGGAGTAGGCGTGGATCGTCGTGGCGACCTCCTGCCCGCGGTTGGCGACCCGGTGCACGTGCGCGGCGCCGAAACCGACGGACGAGCCGGTCACATGCTCGCGGACCCGCGTGATCGTCCAGTTCCGGTCGTACCGGTCCTCGGTGACGCGGCCCTCGGCGACCGTCAACGCCCCCAGCGCGCCCCCGTGGTCGTGCACCTCGGTCTGCTGCCCCGGATACCACCCGATCAACCACACCTCGACCGTCGCCGAGAGCAGCAGCCGGGTGTACCAGCGGCGGTCGGAACGGTGGTGGATCACCGGGCGCCAGATTTCCGGTACCCCGGCGAAGGCGGCGGTCAGGTCCCGCAGCGTCGCCAGATCGACGGTGCCCGGCTCGTCGCTGAGGCACTCGGCCGGCAGGAAGGGCTCGGTGTGGCGGGCCGGGTCGGCGACGAGCACCGGGTGGAGAAGAGGCACGGGGACTCCCAGGGCGGTGGAGGCGAACGGTGCCACCATGTCGGCCGGGAAGAGGGCGGCCGGCGGGGGCGGGGACCCGCGCGAGCGGCCGTCCGCCCCGGGGGACGCCGCGACCCTGGCGGCGGGGCGCACTCGAGGGAGCGCGCGAAGGGCGTTCGGCCGGGCCGGCGCGGTGCGGGACCGGAAGGCGGACGGGGCTGGGCACGCGCCAACCCGCCGGCGACGACACGGCCGGGCGGTGGCGGGACTCGTCAGTCAACCCGCCGGGCGGGAACCCGGCGCGCGAGCGGCCGATCGGCCGCGGGCTGCGCCGCGGTGAGCTGGACACACGCGCGGCGGCGACGATGAGGGCGCCTCAGACCCGCCCGGTACACGCCGCGGTGACGGCCCGACCCAGGTCCGTCACGCGGTCGCGGTGCAGGAAGGGGCGCAGCACTGCCATGAAGCACACTGTACTTCTGCTCCCGGTCCACACTCCACGTTCGCCCGCGTCGGACCCGCGTCGGCCCACGTCGGGGTGGCGACCCGGGCGCCGGCGGCGGAAGGGACCCGGGCCGCCGCCGAGGGTGTTCCCCGAAATCGCTGCGGTGGATATCCTGCACGCCAGAGTGATCCCACCTTCGGGTGGCCGCTCTGCGCCGAGGGGCCCGACAGGGAGCCGGGCGGCGCGAGGAGGAATCACCCGCGATGACTGTTGTGCCCTCCGGCGGACGCCCCCGGGCGGTGCCCTCCTGCCTTTCCACCGGCTTGCGTGCCCGTTTCGTCTCGCCGGAAAGGCAGGGATGGTGCGGCGGGGTTCCAGTGCGCGGGCTGTGGCCGGGTCCGGGCGCATGAGCGAGTCCCCGGCCGCGGTCGACCATTCGCCTCTCGACGAGCTGCGCACCCGACTGTCCGCGCAGGTCGACGAGGTCGCCTCGATGCAGTCGCGGATGCAGGGCCTGCTCGACGCGGTGGTCGACGTCGCCCGCGAACTCAGCCTGCCGGTCACGCTGCGCCGGATCGCGCAGGCCGCCAGCCAGCTCGTCGACGCCGAGTACGGCGCCCTCGGGGTCATCGGCGAGGCCGGCGAGATCACCGAGCTGATCCACGTCGGTTTCGCCGAGGGCGTGCCCGGGAGGATCGGCCGGCTGCCGCTGGGCCGCGGTCTGATCGGGGAGAGCCTGCGCCATCCCCGCCCGCTGCGGGTCGCCGACGTCGCGCGCCATCCGGCCGCCGTCGGGTTCCCCCCGGGCCATCCTCGCTTCGACACCTTTCTCAACGTCCCGATCATGGTGCGGGGGGACGCGTTCGGCACCCTGTTCCTCGGGGCGAAGCGGGGTGGCGGCGAGTTCACCCGGGAGGACGAGAGCCTGGCCTGTGCGCTCGCCGCCGCGGTCGGCTTCGCGATCGAGAACGCCCGCCTGTACGAGGCGACGCGGCGCCGCCAGGCCTGGCTGTCCGCCAGCGCGGAGATCACCACGGCTCTGCTGTCGGTGGCCGAGCCCGAGGAGGCGTTGGAGCTGGTGGCGCGCCGGGCACGGCAGGCGACCGCCGCGCGCCTCGCGGCGATCCTCGTCCCCGACACCGCAGGCCTGGTCGTCGGGGTGGTGGACGGCCCGGGGCAGGAGAACCTGCGCGGTCGGGTCTTCACCGACAACGAGCGCATGACCGACGCGATGCGCACCGGGCGGGCCGTGCTGGTCGGCGCCGCCTCGCCGGGCGGCCCGCTGCTCGGTGCCGACACCCCCGACGCGGCGGCCACGGTCGGGATGGTGGTGCCGCTGATGGCGGGTGGGCGGGCGCTCGGCATCCTCGTTCTCGGCACACCCGGCCCGTTCGAGACCTTCAGCGGTCTCGACCTGGAGATGGCCGCCGCCTTCGCCGGTCAGGCCGCCCTGTCGCTCGAACTCGCCCGCATCCACCGCGACCGCGAGCGCCTCGCGGTGTTCGAGGAGCGCGACCGGATCGCCCGCGACCTGCACGACGTCGTGATCCAGCGGTTGTTCGCGACGGGCCTGCAGCTGCAGAGCCTCGCCCGCGTCCTCGACAGCCAGGCGGCGGGGCGGCTGCACGCCGCCGCCGACGAGCTCGACCAGACCATCGCCGACATTCGCCAGACCATCTTCTCGCTGACGGTGGCCGACCTCGACGGCGCCGACCTGGGCGCCGAGATCAGGTCGATCGTCGCCCAGACCGAGCGCGCGCTCGGGATCACCCCCGTGATCCGGTTGGACGGGCCGATCGACCGCCGGGTGCCCGCGGCGATCCGCCCGCACATGCTCGCCGCGCTGCGTGAGGCGCTGTCCAACATCGCCCGGCACGCCCGGGCCACCCGCATCGACGTGCTGCTACGGGTGACCAGCGTGGACGTCCTCGTCGAGGTTCGCGACGACGGCTGCGGCCCCGGCGGGGCCGCACGCAGCAGCGGCCTTGCGAACCTGCGCCGCCGGGCGCTGGACCTGGGTGGCCGGACGGGGTTCGGCCCGGGCGAGAACGGTATTGGCACGACCGTGACCTGGCTGGTCCCGCTCATCACCCCGCCGGGAGCGCTGCGCGTGTGCACGCCGGCGGACAACCCGCCCGCGCGCTAGCAGGGCACCCCTTGCGTCCCTCGCCTTTCCGGTCGGCCTCCCTCCTGCCTTTCCACAGGACTGCGCACCCGAAATCTTCCTGTGGATTGGCAGGAGGGAGTGCGGCCTGGCGGTCAGGTGTTGAGGCGGGTGGCGAAGACGGCGGCCTGGGTGCGACTTTCCAGGCCGAGCTTGGCCAGCATGCTGGAGACGTAGTTCTTCACCGTCTTCTCGGCGAGGAACATCCGGCTGGCGATCTGACGGTTCGTGAGCCCCTCCGCGATCAGTCGCAGGATGCGCCGTTCCTGATCGGTGAGGCCCGCGAGCCGCTCGTCCTCGGCCGGCCCCTCCCGCAGGCGCACCAGCACCCGCGGCGTGACCGCCGGGTCGAGCAGGGACTTGCCCGCGGCGACCTGGCGGACAGCGTCCACCAGGGCGGTGCCTCGGATCTGTTTGAGGACGTAGCCGGCCGCGCCGGCCATGATCGCAGTGAAGAGTGCCTCCTCGTCGTCGAAGGAGGTGAGGATGAGGCAGGCGATGCCGGGGTCGGCCGAGCGCACCTGCCGACAGACCTCGATGCCGCTGCCATCCTCCAGACGCGCGTCGAGGACCGCGACCTGCGGCCGCAGAGCGATGATCTGGCCGAGTGCCTCGTCGGCCCGGCCGGCCTCGCCGACCACCTCCACGTCGGGTTCCTCGGTGAGGAGATCCCGCAGCCCGCGACGCACTACCTCGTGGTCGTCGAGAAGGAACACCCTGATGATTCCGGTGGTCGACGGTGGGAGCGGGACGTCACCGACGCCGGACCCCACCGCCACTTCATCTGACACCGTTGACTCCGCCCGACCTCGCTGTCGTAGAAGACCGTCGCTGTATGTCACGTGCGGCAAGCAGAATATAACGCTCGTGGTCCAACGCCCAGGCTGGCTTGGCGGAACGGACGGGGCGGCGAGCCGCGCCGTGGGCGCCTCGGCGGGGGGCCGGAAGCGCCGTCTGCGGAGCCATCCCGAACGGGGTGGCCCATGAGGTCGCCACCGACGTGGAACAGCTAGGTAATCATATAACTGCTATGTGTAGTTTCCATGCGTGATCATGGCAGGATTGTCGCGGCGGAAATCCGCGCCACGCCTCCGGCGATTTCTGGGGCGGGGCGGCGGGCCCCGCGCACGCGATGATCCGTGCCGACGTATCCGCCGCACCGATCGTTCGCTCCTTGGCGTGCGTCAATCATGTCCGACCTCCTGCCAGTTTGCGGCGTTATGTCGACACTGTGTCGGAACACACCCCGATGCGGAGTGCATCCGGTCGGTCCGTCAGAATGCGGTTTCGCCCACGCCGACGGGCTGTTGGCCGGGCCGTCCTCGGGGCCGGGGGACGCCGGCGCTGCCGAACGGGTGTGCGGACGATGCCGACTGCGTGAGGAAAGGACGTGCGTGCGTGCGATGGGGTAGGAGCGACGACACGGTGCCCATGACGGTCGAGGCGAAGATCGCCACGCTGCTGGCCGCTCAGACCGAGGGTGCGTCACCCGAGCCGCCCGGCGGTCAGGCCGCGAGCCGGTCGTGGACGTTGACCGGGACGGTGAACCCCGCCGCCTCGACCACCTATCGGGTGTCGGCGACGGTCGCGACGTTCCCGGCCGCCGACCCGGCCGCCGCGAAGGTCACCGGCGGCCCAGGTGGTGTGGAGAGCGGGGAGAAGGCCGTCGCCGTGGCGGATCCGACGCTGTCCTACGAGCAGCTCGTCCGCTACCGCGACGTGCTGAGCGCCGACGGCTACACCGTCACCGAGATCTTCGAGGGATGGCGGACGGTCGCCCTCGATGTCACGGCGGCCGATGCGTCGACCGAGCCGGCGAAGGTCCAGCCGGCGAAGGTCCAGCCGGCGACGAGTGAGGGCGCCGCCGCGGCCGACGACACCGTCGTCGAAGCCGCTGGCACCGACGGACCCACCGTGCCCGATGGATCGACCCCGTCGACGGCGACGGGAACCGGTGCCACCGAGGTGCCGTCTTCGGTACCCACCGCGGAGACGGCGGCCGAGACCGGTGCCCCCGAGACCGCCGGGTCCGGCGCCACCGCGGATGTGGCCGAGGCCGCCGATGTGGCTGCGCCTGCCGATGTGGCCGTGCCTGCCGATGTGGCCGTGCCTGCCGATGTGGCTGAGTCCGCGGACGTCGCCGTGCCTGCGGATGTGGCCGTGCCTGCGGATGTGGCCGTGCCTGCGGAGAAGGTCGAGCCCGGTGAGCAGGCCGAGGCCGCCGATCTCACGGCGAAGGCCACGGAGGGCACGGGAGACGACGCGACCGTGGTCGCGGCGGCTGGGCGCAAGGGCCGCAAGCGGCGGGGTGACGCCGAGGCAGCCCGCCCTGGCGCCCGGCGCGGACTGCTCCGTCGCCGGCCCGCCGAGGTTGCCGCCGCCACCGCTGCTGCGCCGGCCACCGCTGGGGCGCCGGTCCCGACCGCCGAGGCGGGCGGCGCCGCCGACGCTCCGGCCGGGGAGGGGTCCGCGGGCCAGGCGGGCGACAACACCGCTTCCTGAGCCGCCGCCCGGCGAACCGTCTCCTGGCGGCGTGGGCCGTGGGCCGGTCGGGTCAGTCGGCGGGGACGGTCGTGCTGGTGGGTTCGGATTCGGTCGCCGGGCGCGGGGCGAGGCCCCGGGCGTCGACGTCTGGCAGGTAGCGGCGGCAGAGCAGGGCGGTCAGGCCGGCGAGCAGGCCCGCGCCCGCCGGCACGATGTAGCCCAGCCGCGCGCCGCCGACGTCGATCAGGCGGCCGGCCAGCGGGGAGCCCACGGCAAGGCCGCCGACCACCGCCATCGTGAGCCAGGCGAAGCCCTCGGTGCGGGCTCGCGGCGGAACGATCCGCTCCATCATCGCGTTGGAGTTGATCATGGTGGGGGCCACCGTGGCGCCGGCGAGGACGGCCAGCGGGATCATCGTGGCCACGCCGATCCCGGCGAGGGGGAGCGCGAAGCCGACCGTCAGCAGCGCGACGGAGCGCAGCAGCCGGGCCCGCAGCGGGCGGTCATGCGTGCGGGCACCGGTGATCAGGCCGGAGATCCCGGAGCCGGCCGCGAACATGCCCAGCAGCAGCCCGCCGACGGCCGCCAACCCCTCCTCTCGGGCGAAGGCGACCATGGCCACGTCGATTCCGCCGAAGCCGATCCCGATCGCGAACACGATCGCGACCAGGGTGCGGGCATCCGGCCGCCGCATGATCCGCTCCGGTGGCGCGGCCGACGCCGGGCGGGGGCCCGGGTCGGTGCCATGCTGCAGCGCGAGGGCCAGGGCGCCGACCCCGAGCAGGACCGCCGAGGCCATCAGGCCGGCGGCTGGATCGGCGAGGGTGACCAGCGCTGTCACCAGGGTGGGCCCCAGGATGAACACCAGCTCGTCGATCGCCGCCTCCAGTGCGAGCGCGGCGGGCAGCAGGGCGCTACCGGCCAGCAGTGCGCTCCACCGGGCCCGTACGCAGGTCCCGACGGGCGGCAGGCAGCCGCCGGCGACCACCGCGGCGAGGAACCACAGCGGGCGGGGGGCGCCGGCCCACACCGTCGCCAGCAGCGCCGCCGCCCCGAGCAGGTGACCGGCGAGCCCGGCGAGCAGCACCCTGGCCTGGCCGAAGCGGTCCAGGGCACGGCCCACCCGCGGCACGCACACCGCCTCGCTGAGCGCCCCGGCGGCGGCGACCGCCCCGCCCACGGCGTACGAGCCGGACCGGTCCTGCACGAACAGCACCGTGCCGAGCGCGTGCATCGCGATCGGCAGCCGTCCCACGAATGCCGGCCCGATGAACCGGGCCGCGCCGGGGGTCGCGAGGGTCCGCCGGTAGACGTGGCCGCCCGCGCCGGGCGCGGCGGACTCGCAACCGGGGACGAGGGCGTGGGACATGGGGGGCGGGTCGGTCATAGCCGGTCAAGCGTGCCTCACCGCACCCCCGGATGCCAGCGCAGTTCTCCCTGGTCAGGAGTGCCGTTGGCGGCCAGGAAGCGGTCCGCTCGGCCTCGCCGGGTCAGTAGCCCCGGCGATGCCGGGCGGCGGCGGAGGCTCCGGTCCCGCGGATCCACCGGTGCTGTGGCACCCGGGGCGGCGTGCCCGGTCCGGCCGCGCGTAGCTGGCGGATGAACGGCGCGACGAGCAGCGCCCCGACGATGAAGCCGACGACGTGCGCCCCGTAGGCGACGGCACCTCCGTCGGCGACGCCGAATCCGGTGAAGTACACGTACTGCAATGCGAACCAGAAACCGAGGACGATCCAGGCCGGCAACCAGAAAGGCAGGAAGAACAACACGGATACCAGGCCGATGACGCGGGCTCTGGGAAACAGGACGAGATAGGCACCGAGTACCCCGGCGACGGCGCCCGAGGCGCCGATCAGGGTGTTCGACGACTCGTTCTCGAAAAACGCGAAGCCGTAGGTCGCCGCATACCCGCAGACCAGGTAGAACAGCAGGTAGAACAGCCTGCCCATGCGATCTTCGAGGTTGTTGCCGAAGACCCCGAGAAACAGCATGTTGCCGATCAGGTGAAGCCAGCTACCGTGCAGGAACATGGCGGTCAGTGCCGAGAGCACCGGAATCTTGTCGAAGCTCGGCGGCGTCTGCACGATGCACCCGGGATTGCCGGCCGCGTCGACGCCGATGTGGCCCGAGTACGCGGCCGGGAGCTGGGTGTTGTGCACCAGCTCCCGGGGTATCGCGCCCCACTCCTGGAAGAACCGTTGCTGCTCGCAGACGTTCTGCGGGGTCGAGGTCCCGATCCCGGCGACCGAGCTCACCACGGGCTCGAAGAAGATGAAGATCACCACGTTTGCGGCGATCAGCAGCCAGGTGATGATCGGCCGCCGGTTCAGCGGGTTGATGTCGTGAATCGGGATGACCACGCCGCCCATCCTGCCCGGTGCCCCGGTCGGTGTCGCCGTCGGGCACGGCGGGCGGACATCGCGGCTGGTGGGCGCCCGGTGGGTTCGGCGGGCGGGCCCGAGCACGGCGTGACGCGCGTCGCGCACGGATCGTCCCGGACGGCCACCCGCGTCGCCGATGAGCCAGAGTGGGAGGGGTGAACCCACCCTCCGCCGTCGCCGCCGCGCCAGCCTCGCCGTCCCCGGACCTCCCGTCGCCGGCCGGAGGCGGGGTGGGCGGGACGGGCGGGGCCGATCTCGTGACCCGGGACCGACAGGTCGTCTGGCACCCCTACGCCTCGGCGTCGGCCACCGGGCCGCTGTTCGCCGTGTCGTCCGCGGCCGGGGTGCGCCTGACGCTGACCGACGGCCGCGAGCTGATCGACGGGATGTCGTCGTGGTGGGCGGCGATCCACGGTTACCGCCACCCGGTGCTCGACGAGGCCGTGCGCACGCAGCTCGCGTCGATGTCGCACGTGATGTTCGGCGGCCTGACCCACGAACCGGCGGTGCGCCTGGCCGAGACACTGGTGGCGATCACCCCCGAGCCGCTGCGCCGGGTGTTCCTCTGCGACTCGGGGTCCGTCGCCGTCGAGGTCGCGATCAAGATGGCGTTGCAGTACTGGACCGGCCGGGGCCGGCCCGAGCGGACCCGGCTGTTGACCATCCGGCGCGGCTACCACGGCGACACCTCCGGCGCGATGTCCGTCTGCGACCCGGACGCCGGGATGCACCACCTGTTCAGCCAGCTGCTGCCCCGCCACCTGTTCGCCCCGGCGCCGAGGCGCGCCTACGACGAGCCGTGCGAGGACGCCGACGTCGCCGAGTTCGAGCGGCTGCTCGCCCGGCACGCCGACGAGGTCGCCGCGGTCATCCTCGAACCGGTCGTGCAGGGCACCGGGGCCATGCGCTTCTACGCGCCCGGGTGGCTCGCCCGGGTCCGCGAGCTGTGCGACCACCACGGGGTTCTGCTCATCGCCGACGAGATCGCCGTCGGCTTCGGCCGGTCGGGGGAGCTGTTCGGCTGCGACCACGCCGGGATCAGCCCCGACATCATGTGCGTGGGCAAGGCGCTGACCGGCGGTTACCTGTCGATGGCCGCGACGCTGTGCACCGACGAGGTGGCCGCCGGCGTGTCCGACTCGCCCGCCGGGGCGTTCATGCACGGCCCGACGTTCATGGGTAACCCGCTGGCGAGCGCCGTCGCGAACGCCAGCGTCGAGCTGCTGCTGTCCTCGCCGTGGCGGGCGCGGGTCGCCGAGATCTCCGCGGGGCTCGCCGCGGGCCTCGCCCCGGCGGCGGAGCTGGCGGGCGTGGCCGACGTGCGGGTGCTCGGCGCCATCGGCGTGATCGAGACGCGGGAGCCGGTCGACATGGCGGTGATCCAGCCGCTGCTGGTGGAGCTCGGCGTCTGGGTGCGGCCCTTCGGCCGGCTCGTCTACACGATGCCGCCGTTCGTCATGCCGCCGGCGGACGTGGCCACCCTGACCGGTGCGATGGTCGAGGCGGTCGCCCGCACCACCTGAGCCGCGTCGACGCTGCTGGTCTCCGGCTGGTCCGCACCTCGGCCTGCGCTGGTCCCAGACGGGGAGCCATGCCGTTTCCCGGGCGTGTCGTGTGTGGTCTCTCTGCGGGCGTCGTGGAGCTGGCCGCGGCCGGTGGGCCGCGGCGTGGCCCCTTTCGCCGCCGCATTCGTCGTCGCAGGTCAGATGCCATTTCTGGAACGCGTTCCCGGCGCGTCGCGGCGGGAATAAGGCGGCCGGTCCCCGCTCCGGAGCAGTTAGCCGCGCCATTGCGATGGTTGCGAATGACGCGAACGTCTTCGTACTCTTCGTTCTCAACGATTCACTGTGAGTAGCAACGACGAGGTTGGATTCACCGGGCGGTTCCGGCCGACTACGGCCGCGGACGAGAACGAGGAAGGCCATCCGCCAATGCCGTTACGCCTACGACTGCCACGCCGCCCGGGTTGCGTACTGCTGGGCGGCGCCCGCCGGACGTGGCGACGGCTGCGGGTGCGTGCCCCGCGGGCCCACCCGCGCCCGCCCGCAGCCTGTCCGCCGGCGCTGCGCATGGCCGGTCTCCACCTTCCCGACCTGGCGGCGGCGTCCGCTCCCGGGTCCGGCACCGGGTGCGGTCGCGGGCGGCATCCCCGCGCCCGGCACGGTGGCGGCCCCGTAGTCGGTGGCCCCGTAGTCGGTGGCCCCGCAGCCGGTGGTCCACGGACCGACGGGCCCCGCCGGGTTCGGGCGGGCCGGGACGGATCGCCCCGACCGCGAGGGGCGCTGGCGCGGCTGGTCGGGCGGGGCTGGATGCTGTGGCGCGCGCCGCGGGCGGTCGTGCGCCGGGTCGTGGGGGTCACGCTGTGCTGGGCCGCGCTGGTCGGCGTCGCCCTCGCCGGGCTGCGGCCGCGCTGGGTCGACGTGCTCGCGTTCGCGGCGTTCGTCGCCCTGGGGGGCTTCGCGGTGGTCGTGTCCGGGCGGCTGGGGGCCGACCTCACCGTCTCCCCGGCCGCCCGCCACGACCTGCTCGCCACCTGGGCCGTGGCCGTGGCGGTGCTGCTGCCGCCGTTCTACCCGACGGTGATCGGCCTGCCGCTGTGCTGGCTCGCGGGCCGCGCCGACCCGGTCCGTCCGCCGCACCTGCGGATGTTCCAGGCCGCGGCGCTCGGCATCGCCGGCTTCTGCGCGTCCAGCGTGCACCTGCTGCTCAGCCCGAGCAGGGGACCGTTCACCGTCGAGGGCCTGGTCGGCTCGGGTTCCGCGGCGCTGGCGTTCCTGTCCGCCGTGGCCGTGTACCCGCTGGTCGCCGGCCTGCCCGGGGTGGGGATGGCCCGTGCAGGCCGGGGCGACGGCCTCAACGCCTGGCTCTGCGGGCCGCCCGGCGCCGACGTCCACCGCCCGGCCGGGCCTCCCGCGCGGGTGCCGCGGCCCGGCCGCCGCGAGCTGGTGCCGGCGCGGGCCGCCGAGATCTGCTCGTCGATCGTGGTAGCGGTGCTGTGGGCGGCGAGCCCGTTCCTCATGCTGGCCGTGACCCCGCCGGTACTGCTGCTGCAACGCAGCCTGCTGCACGCCGACCTGCTGCAGGCCGCCCGCTCGGACGCGAAGACGAGGCTCGCCAACGCCGCCTACTGGCGCCAGGTCGCCGAGCGCGAGATCGGCCGGGCGGCCCGCGCCGGCCGGCCGCTGTCGGTGCTGCTCGTCGACATCGACCACTTCAAGCGGGTCAACGACCGCTTCGGCCATCTCATCGGGGATGTCATCCTGCTCGCCGTCGCGGACGCGCTGCGGGCCGCGGCCCGGCCGCGGGACCTCGTCGGCCGCTTTGGTGGCGAGGAGTTCGTCATCCTGCTCACCGAGGTGGGACGGGAGCACGCGCTCGACATCGCCGAGCGGATCCGCCGCCAGGTCGCCGGCACCCACTGCCGCCTCGACGGGCGACCCCCGCTGTCGGTCACCGTGTCGGTGGGCGTCGCGACCCACCACGGGCCGCCCGGCGACCTGTCCACGCTCATCGCCCGCGCCGACACCGCCCTGTACCGGGCGAAGGCCGACGGCCGCAACCGGGTCCGCCTCGCGGACCCGCTGTGCACCCCAGCGTGAGAGACCCCGCGGCACCCCGCGGCACCCCGCGGTCCGGCACCCCGCGGCACCCCGCGGTCCGGCACCCCGTGGCACGCCGGGGTGCCGGCCGGCGACCCGGCGGCTTCCGTCAGTCGGCGCGTGCGGCCCGGATCGTGTTGCGCAGCAGCAGCATGGTCGTCACCGGCCCGACGCCGCCCGGCACCGGGGTGAGGGCGCCGGCGACCGGGGCGATCGCCGCGGCGTCGACGTCGCCGACCTGGCCGGCGTCGGTGACCGCCGTGCCGACGTCGATGACCGTCGCCCCCGGGCGGACGAACCCGGCGCCGATGAGGCGCGCAACCCCCGTCGCGGACACGATGATGTCGGCCTCGTGGGCGATCGTCACCAGGTCCTTCGTGTGGGAATGGCAGACGGTGACGGTCGCGTCCTCGGCGAGCAGCAGCAGCGAGACCGGCTTGCCGACCACCGGCCCGCGGCCGATGACGCACACCCGGGCCCCCGACATCGGGATCCGGGCGCGGGTGAGGATCTCCACCACCGCGGCGGCGGTCGCCGGAGCGAAGCCCGGCAGCCCCAGGGCGAGCCGGCCCAGGCTCTCCGGGTTCATCCCGTCCACGTCCTTGGCGACGGGGATGCGCTCGCCGACCTCGCGGGAGCTCAGCCCGGCGGGCAGCGGCGTCTGGACGATGATCCCGTCGACCAGCGGGTCGGCGGCCAGCGCGTCGACCGTGTCGAGCACCGCCGACGGGCCGCCGGTCGGGGTGTGCGGCTCGCAGCGGACCCCGACCTTGCCGGCGGTTCGTTCGATGATGTGGGTGTAGGAGCGGGCGGCCGGATCCGCGTTCGGCAGGACCACGGCCAGCGTCGGTGTCTTGCCGGCGAGCATCAGCCGCTCGGCCTCGTCGATCACGTACCGGCCGATCTCGGCGGCCATGGACCGCCCGTCGAGCAACCTCATCCGGTGCTCCGATCTCGTCGTCTTCGTTCGTCGGCGTGGTCAGGCCGGCCCGCGGCACCGGTCAACCGACCCGCCGCCGGCGCCGGTGCGCGCCCGCCGACGGGCCGCCGACGTCCAGCCGTCCGCGGTTACCCGCGGGTGGCGCCGCGGCGGCCCATCGTGAGGATCTGGGGCCTTTCGCGCGGGCGGCTCGGGGCCACGGGCTCGCTCGTACCGTAGCAAGGCTGCGCCGTGCCGTAACCGTCACGGGGTACCCGTTGCAGGTTAGCGCGCCCGTGCCCGAGATGTCCCGCCGGCTCCCTCGTGTTCGGCGCTCCGGGGCCGCCTGCGCCCCCGCCGTCCCGCGACGGCAGGGCATCCCGCCAGATCGGACGCGGGCCGAGCCCCGGCTCGGCCGCCCGCCGTCCGGGCTGTTACGCCGCGGCCGGCCGGTGCATGCGCCGCATACGGCGGATCACTTCTATCGGGGTAGGTCGCGCAGGATCAGGTCGAGCCCGGCGAGGAACTGCGCCTCGTTGTCCTCCCGCAGGTGCGGGGCGACGTCGGACAGGTCCGGATGGAGCTCCGCCGGCGGCCGCACCGCCGCCACCGGCCCGCCGCGGGCGCCCGCCCCCTCCTTCTCCACCGCGCGGGCGAGCTGGCGGGCCTCGGACAGGGTGTGGCCGAGGGTGTAGAACAGCAGCGTCTGGTAGACGTTGGCGGCGTCCGCCGGGTCCATGCCGGCGCGGTGAAGCTGGGCGACGGCGTGGTCGGAGCGCTCCCAGTAGGCGCCGACGCCCGGTGGGCGGCGCAGCACCAGCGGGGCCAGCGTCGGGTGCGCGAGCAGCGAGCGGCGCAGCTGGCGGAAGTTCGCCCGGATGTCGGCGCGCGGGTCGTCGGTCTCCGGCAGGTCCGCCACCCCGTCCCGGATCACGCTGTCGACGAGCGCGTCGAGCAGGGCGTTCTTGGTGGCGAAATGCCGGTACATCGCGGTGGGGTCGCAGTCGAGGAACCCGCCGAGCGCCCGCATGCTGAACGCCCCCGCGCCGTTGGTGTCGACGACCTCCATCGCCGCCGCCATCAGCACCTCACGCGACAACGTCCCCCGCGGCGTCCGCCGCGACCTGCCTCGACGGCCCCGCCGCGCCCCGTCGGCCGGGGCCCCGTCGGCCGGGGCGTCGTCGCCTTCGCCTGCGCTGTCCTCGCGCGCCGAACCCTCGGGCGGCGTGGGCTCATCGCCGGGCTCCGCCCCACCCGGCTGATCCTTCTCGATGTCGTCGATGCCACCATGATAATCAACGACGTTGACGTGCTCCCGCGGCACGCCGGAATGATCAAGATCATCCGATCGGGGTGTTCCGCGGAACCACGGACGTACGCGTTCGGATGGCGCGGTCCTGCTTCGTCTCGGCGAGGAGCGCGCGCAGGTCGCTGCCTTCTTCCGCATGTACTCGGCCGTAGCGGTCGGCGTTGTCCGCGACGTAGTTGACGCCCCACCGCATAGGTGAACCGTCCCCGTGGCGACGGGCGGCCCGCGGTGAGGGTCCGTACCTGGAAATGCGCGCCCCATGCAGGGCGGGGCGCGGTGATGCCACATTCAACGCTGGGACGGAAACCGAAGCGGGAGTAATATCCCGGGTCACCGAGCAGGCCGACCAGCGGTTCGCCGAGGGCGTCGGCGGCGCCGAGCACGGCATGCATGAGCGCGTGACCGACGCGGCGTCGTTGATGGTCGGGCCGGACGCTGAGCGGCCCGAGCGCGAGCACCGGGGTGTGGCCCACCGTGGCGCGGGTGCCCAGGACATGGTCGATGATCTCGTCCGCGTCCATGGTCGCGACGAGCGAGAGCGCGGGTATCCCCGCCGCACCGGTACGAAGGTCGTCCACGAGGGCGACCTCGACCGGGAGCTGACCAGGTTCGACCTGTCGGGCGAAGGCCGCCCCTACCGCACCGCGGATCGCTGCCGCCTCCCCCGAAAGCGGGTAGGACCCGTCGGGCAGTAGCACCGCCCATCCCTCGCCCAGTTGGACGACGGAGGCGACCGTCTGGCCGCTGGCGGTGTCCCACAGCCGCCCGGTTCCGTGGAACCCGTCGGATCCGTGGAACCCGTCGGGGCGTGGTGGACCGCGCCGAGGCGCAGCCAGCCTCGCCAGGGGCCGCTGCCCAGCTCCTCGGCCACGGCGTGGAGCTGGCTGCTCGCCGAGTTCGGCGTGGCGGGTCTGGTGGGTTCGCGCCATCGTCGGATTCATGCCGGCCGCCGCAGCCGCGGCCCCCGGTCATGGATGGCCGGTGAGGAGCCTCAGAGCCCCGACGAACTCGTTCTGGGTCCGCAGGTGCCCGTGCCGCTCGTCCCAGCTCCCCGACTCAAGATCCTGCCGGAGTCGGTCGACCGATCGGTCCTCGTCGGTGTCGCTGACGAAACTCCACGCCGACTGCGCTCGGCGCGCCGTCGGATCGAGGAACTTCTCCGGGCGGGCATAGAAGGCCTCGGTGAACCCGTCGACGCAGTCGATGGGTACCGGCACCGCCTCGACCTCCACGTGCCTACCGATCAGCTCGGAGAGCACGTCGATGCCGGGGAACCGGCGGCGTTCGGCCGCGATCAGTTCCGGCGCGTACTCGGCGAGCCACAGCAGGTCGAGCGCGTCGCCGTCGAAGGTGAGCACCACGACGGGACCACGGCTCACCCGCCGCAGCTCGCGCAGACCACGCCGGGCGTCGGACCACTGGTGCACGGTCACCAGGGCCATCGCGGCGTCGAACGAGTCGTCATCGAACGGCAGGTCCTCGGCGATCGCGCGCACCGCGGGCGCCAGGCCGCCGGGGCGTTGGGCGCGCATGGCGGCCGACGGTTCGACCGGGACCACGTACCGATCCGTCGGCTCGTACGATCCGGCACCCGCGCCCACGTTGAGCACAGTGCGCGCGTCGCCGAGGGCGGCATGTACCCGGGCTTCAATCCGGGGGTCCGTCCGTCGTAGCGTCGCGTAGCCGCCGCCATGCCTGTCATAGTCGACGTCGCCAGCCCTGATCACTGTTCTCCATTCATGTCGACGAACCTGACTTCAAAGCCGGACCAGGGCAGTATCTCAGCAATCATCCTCCGCCTGGCGGAGTAACGGATCAGGCATGTACTCCGCACTCGGTATGGCTGGGATGTCCGCAAGTCAGGCGTTTACTTCGGCCCAGCTTTCGCGGATTGTGGCGGAGCTGTTGCCGCGGCGTTGGACGCGGAGGGCGGGGTATTCGGGGCGCCAGCTCGCGAGGACGATCTCCTCGGCGGCCTCGTCGACGGTGGTGCGGACGACCTCGGTGAGCTCGACGCGGAACAGGTCGAACGGCTCGGGGGGCTGCACCTGTTCGGCGAAGCGGGCCAGGGTCGCCGGGTCGTCGACCCAGCGGGCGAGGCCCGCGATCCGGACGTCGCCGCCGGCCATGTCGGTGCCCGGTCCGGGGTTGGCGGACAGCGCGAAGCGGGGGTCGCGGCGCAGGTCGCGGGACTTGCGCGCGTCGGGCATGCTGCCGAGCCACAGCTCGCCGGAGCGGAACGTGACCTCGATCCCGCTGGTGCGCGGGGAGCCGTCGGCGCGGATCGTGGCCAGGACGTGATGGCGGAACGCCTCGAACCGGGTACGCACGGTGTCGGCGAAGGCGGGGTGGGCGGTCTCGAAGTCGCGCCAGGATGTCGTCACCCGGCCATCCTGCGGCGCAAACCCTGCCATCCCCCGTCATGGTTTCCGGCCTAGCATCTCCAGGTGCGATCGAGCCGGCTGACCGCGTTGCTGCTGCATCTGCAGGCCGTGCGGCGGGCGACGGCGGCGGAGCTGGCCGCCGAGCTGGAGGTGTCCGTCCGGACCGTGCACCGCGACATCGCCGCGTTGCAGGACGCCGGGGTGCCGCTGTGGACCGAGCCGGGTCGGGCCGGCGGGGTGCGGCTGATGGACGGCTGGCGCACCAGCCTCGACGGTCTCACCGGCGACGAGGCGGCGGCGCTGCTGCTGCTCGGCGCGGGGCCCGAGGTGCTCGGCGGGCTGGGGCTGGCCGCCGTCGCCGCGGCCGTGCGTACCAAGGTCCTCGCCACGCTGCCGCCGCGGCCCCGTGCCCAGGCGGGGCAGGTCCGCCAGCGGTTCCTGCTCGACGCGCCGGGATGGTTCCACCGCGAGGAGGCCGTGCCGCACCTGGCGGTCCTCGCCGAGGCGGTCTGGGCCGGCCGCCGCGTCGACCTGCGCTACGCCCGCCCCGGCGACGGCGCGGTCACCGCCGGCCCGGCTGGCCAGGGCACGGAGACGGCGGGCACGGAGACGGTGGGCGACGAGGCGGGCCGGGGCGTGGCCCTGCGGGTCGATCCGCTCGGGCTGGTCTGCAAGGCGGGCACCTGGTACCTGGTGGCCCGCCACCGCAGCGACGTCCGCAGCTACCGGGTCGGGCGGATCGCCCAGGCCAGCCTGCGGGCGGAGACGTTCGACCGGCCTGACGACTTCGACCTCGCCGCCTGGTGGCGGGCGGGCAGCGACGAGTTCGCCCGCTCCCTGCTGCGCTGGACCTGCCGGCTGCGGCTGTCCCCGGCGGCGCTGCGCGGCCTGCGGCACGCCGTCGACCCGTTCGCCGCCCGCGACGCCCTCGCCGGCGCGTCGACGCCGGACGGCGACGGCTGGCGGGTCGTGGACCTGGCCACCGAGGGGCCGGACGTCGCGCTGTCCCAGTTGTTGGCCCTCGGCGACGGGGTCGAGGTGCTGGCGCCCGAGGACCTGCGGGCCGCCCTCGCCGAGACCGGGCGGCGGATGGCTGCGCGCAACGCCCCGGGCACGGACGGCGGCGTTCCGGGCCGGCGGGGGGGAGCGGGTGGGGGTCAGCCGGGGGGAGCGGGTGGAGATCAGGAGACGGGCGGCGGGCATCGAGGTGAAGGCGACGGGAACGGCGTGGTCGCACGTTTGTCAGGCGGGCCCGGGGACGTCCCGGGACCGGTACCTTCTCCGAAAGGCGGTACGAGGGAGGTCGCACCATAAGTACCGGTGAGCTGCTCGCCGTCGCCCTGGTGATGGCCGTGGGCCTGGTCGGGATCGTCCTTCCGGTGCTGCCCGGTCTGGTCCTCGTCTGGGGCGCGGGGCTGTGGTGGGTGATCGCGGACGGCGGCGGGGTGGGCCGCTGGATCGTGCTGGCCCTGATGACGGCCCTGTTCGTGATCGGCGCGTTGACGAAGTACGTCCTGCCCGCGCGGGCCACCGCCGGGCGGGGGGTGCCCTGGCAGAGCCTGGTCGTCGGCGTCGTGTGCGCGATCGTCGGCTTCTTCGTCGTGCCGGTCCTCGGGCTGCTGATCGGCGGGGTCCTCGGCATCTACGTGGCGGAGCTGATCCGGCTCGGCGACTACCGGACCGCGGGCGGCACGACCTGGGCGGCGATCGTCGCGTTCGGCATCGGCGTTCTCGTCGAACTCGTCGCGGGCGTCGCCATGGCGGCCGTCTGGGCCGTCGGCGAGCTCGTCCTCTGACCTCGCCGACGCAGCCAGGTCGCTATTTTTGCGAGAAAATTTCCTTTTTGCGGCAATGGGTTGGTCTATCGATAACCGGATTTCGTCGCGGTGATGTGGCGAGCCGGCGGGCGTCGTCGTTCCGTGCGTCGACGGAATTGCATAATGCCCAGTTGACGTCCTTCCTCGCCTGAAGGTGGGGGATTCCCACTCCTACACATCATTGATCGGAACGGGGGTGTGGAATGGTGAGGTTCGCGGTTCACGGGCTCCGGTGTTCCGGTGCCTCCCCGCGCGGTCACGGCCCGTCCGGCCGCGATGTTCCGGGCCGCGATGTTCCGGGCCGCGATGTTCCGGGCCGCGATGTTCCTGGCAGCGTTGATGTCGGCGTTGGCCGTGTGCCCGCAGGCGATGCAGCGCAACCGCACCCAACCCACCTTCGAAACCTTCACCTGCGCCCAGCGGCGGTTGACCGGCCGCACCTCCCACTGAGCGCCCCGACTGCCCACGATCCGAAAACCCTCACGCCGACCGCGCGTGCGGAACCCGGGCCTGCGGTGAGTGCCGCGAAAGAAACCGGCCATAGCTGTAGCGGAATCACGCAGCGCCTGCTGCTGGACGGTCTGCGAACCCTCCGCCAGCCACGGGTTTTCCTTCCGGGCCTCGGTCACCCGCCGGGCCTGCTCGGTGTACCCGGATGCCGGGCCGCGGCGCGGACTCCACCATGACTGCCGTTCGACAGCCAGATTCCACACGTACCGCGCATGCCCGCGAGGCGACTCCAGCACCGCCGCCTGCTCCACAGTCGGATAGAGCCGGAAGCGAGACATGCCCCGATTCTAGGAAAGGATCGACAATGCCACCCATAAGGGAGCGGCGTTTCCTCCCCGCCGTGAACGGCGGAGTCTCCACGCCGCAAGACCGATGAAGTGTGGCCGGGCGCGGTGAGCGGGCCGATGGTGCTGATCCAGAATCCGACCGTCGTGCAGCCGGTGGAGACGTCGGTCTTCCGGCCGGGTCGGCCCGCCTACGACCCGGTCCGGGCCGCGGCGGAGTCGGCCGCGGTGCGAGCGGCCCTGATCGACCTGGGGGCCGATCCCCGCGCGCCGTCGGAGATCCTCGCCGCCTTACCCCGGGAGATCCTGCTCGACCTGGCCGCCCGCGCCGTCAGCGCCGACGACGACGCCCGGCTGTCCGCGGCCCGCGAGGCGATGCGCGACTGGTCCGTCCCGGCGCTCGCCCCGGTCGTGCTGCGCCAGCCGCGGCTGCTGCTCGACCCGGGCGCGGGTGGCGGTGTGATCGGCCCCGACCAGACGGACGAGAGCTACGCCCTGCGCCCGCTCGCCGGCCTGATGTTCCCCCGCGACCACTACGTCGACCTCGGCGGGGCGATCGCCGTCGGCCGGCTGCGCCGCCGCGACCGGGCGCGGGAGACGGTCGTGATGGCGGCGGTCCTGCGCGGCCTGCGGGGACGGTCGGCGGAGGTGCGGGTGCCCGAACCGCTGTTCCTGGCCGGCGGTGACCTCGTCACCTGCGACGGCGTCGCCGTGCTCGGCACCGGCGCGCGGACCAGCCCGGCGGCGTGGGGGCTGCTGCGCCCGCACCTGCTCGCCGCGTTCGGCCGCGTCGTGCGGGTCCGCGACGAGCTGCGCCGTCCCGGCGAACCGCACCTGGACCATTGGCTGGGACTTGGCCCCGGGATCGCCCTCGTCGCGGCGGACCGGCTGCACGCGCCCGCCGTCGTCGAGAGCCACGGCGCGGCCAGCCGGGAGACGACCCTCGTCGACGCGCTGCGCAGCATCGAACTGGCCGTCTGCCCGCTGGCGCCGGAGATGGTCGCCGCGTTCGCCGCAGGGGTGTTCTTCCTGCCCGGCCCGCGTTTCGGGGGCTGGGCGGCGGGCGGTGACGAGCCGGCGGCGCTCGTGTCGACGGCCAGCGCGCCATGGACCGAGCCGGTGCTGTCCCGGTTCGGCGTGCACACCGTCGCCGTCCCGTTCGACGAGCATCACAAGCAGCTCGGCAGCCTGCACCGCGCGCTCAACACCGTCCCCGGCGCCGTCGGGGAAGATCCCGGCCGGGCGGTCAGCGGATGGCACCAGGACGTCGTCGGGTGAACCGGTGCGGCAGCCAGCCGAGCAGCCGGGCGCGCCGGGTTCCGGTCGGCTCGCCGACGAGCCCCGGTTCCCGCGGCGTGGCCGTCGTGCCCGGGTCGGACGATCCGGGGGGCGTCGTCGTGCCCGGGTCGGACGATCCCGCGGGCGTCGTCGGCGGCGAACCCCCGTCGGTGGCCGCCCGTGCCTGGAGGCGCGCGCGGATCTCGTCGGGGGAGTAGGAGCCACGCTGGCGGTGGTCGCGGGCGACCAGGACGCCGGTCGCGGCCACCCCCACGAGACCGGCGACGCCGAGCAGCTTCCCCCACCGGGCGTGACGCATCCCGTCAGGCTACGGTGCGCCGGCCCGGGTGGGGCATGCTTACCGGCATGCCCGATTCGCGGATCGGCCTGACCGACGCCCTGGAGCTGGCCCGGACCGGTGACCTGTGGCTGTTCCGCGGCCGCACGGCGGCGGACCGGGCGATCCAGACGACGACGAACAGCCCGGTCAACCACGTCGGCATGGCGATCGTGCTCGACGACCTCCCTCCGCTGCTGTGGCACGCGGAGCTGGGCAAGACGCTGCCCGACGTCTGGGCGGGCATGCACCACCGCGGGGTGCAGCTGCACGACCTGCGGGCGGCGGTGGAGGTCTGGGCGCGCCGCTACGGTCAGCGGGCCTGGCTGCGCCAGCTCTCGCCGGCGGTCGGCGCCGAGCAGGAGGACGCCGCGCTGCGCACGGTCGCCCGCCTCGACGGCACGCCGTTCCCCTCCACTGCCCAGCTCGCGACGCGCTGGCTGCGCGGACGGTTCCCGCGCCCGCGCCGGGCGGTGTCCCCGCAGGCGCTGCAGACCGCCTACTGCGCCGAGGTCGTCGCCGTCACCTACGAGGCGATGGGTCTGCTCCCGCCCGGCCGGGCGCCGAACTGGTACGACCCGGGCCGGTTCTGGAGCGGGGACGCGTTGGAGCTGCGCGCCGGCTTCACCCTCGGCGGTGAGATCGCCGTGGACCTCGCCGAGGCCGGGGTCAGGAGAACACGACCGTGCGGCGGCCGTTGATCAGGATGCGGTGCTCGACGTGCCAGGTCACGGCGCGGGCGAGCGCGCGGCACTCGACGTCGCGGCCCAGCGCCGCGAGGCGGTCGGGGCCGTCGGCGTGATCCACCCGGATCACGTCCTGCTCGATGATCGGGCCGTCGTCGAGCTCGGCGGTCACGTAGTGCGCGGTCGCGCCGATCAGCTTCACCCCGCGGGCGTGCGCCTGGTGGTAGGGCCGGGCGCCGGAGAAGCTCGGCAGGAACGAGTGGTGGATGTTGATCGCCCGGCCGGCGAGCAGCGCGCACAGGCCGGGGGAAAGGATCTGCATGTAGCGGGCGAGGACCACCAGGTCGATCCGCTCCCGCTCGATGATCTCCTGGATCCCCTGCTCCTGCCGGTCGCGGGTGGTCGGGTCGACCGGCAGATGATGGAACGGGATGCGGTAGGAGCCGGTGAGGTCGGCGAAGTCGGGATGGTTCGACGCGACGGCGGGGATGTCGACGTCGAGCAGCCCCGACCCGTGCCGGTAGAGCAGGTCGTTGAGGCAGTGCCCGAACCGGCTCACCAGGATCAGCATGCGGGGGCGGACCGTGAGGTCGTGGAGCTGCCAGTCCATCGCGAACGGGCGTGCGACGGGGGCGAAACCGGCCCGCAGCGAGTCCAGGGTGAGGTCCGGCTCCTCGGCGACGACGTGCACCCGCATGAAGAACCGGCCCGAGTCGGTGTCGCCGAACTGGGCTGCGTCGGCGATGTTGCCGCCGGCACCGGCGAGGAAGGCGGAGACGGCCGCGACGATTCCGCGCCGGTCGGGGCAGGACAGCGTCAGGACGAACTCGCCGGCCGCCGTCCGGGCCGCCGGGCCGGTCGGCGGCCCGGGGGAGCGGCCGGGAGCGGCGGGACGCGACGCTGCGCAAGGGTCCTCAGGGATGGGCATGTTTCTTCCTGCCTCGGCATACGACCGTCCACACCTGGCCTTCGCCCACCTGGGCGAGCAGGGCGGCGGCACAAGCGGGCCATGCTACCGCGGCTTGCGGCCCTGCAGGCCCCTCGTGCGCGGCCGTCGGCCGGCGGGGAAGGCGCCGGGTCCGGTTCGTACCGCGGGGCGGCGTCGCCCGGCCGCAAGCGGGCGTCGCCCGCGATGGTGCCTCACGGCACCGGCGGCACCGGCGGCACCGGCGTGCCGTCGAGGTGCGGGACGGTGATCGCGGTGAGTAGCAGGCCACGGTCGGCGAGCCAGTGGCCGTCGAAGCCGGTGAGCTCCCCGCCGCCGAGCGTCGGCCCCGTCACCAGCAGCTTCGCGGTGAACGTGCCGCGGGCGAGCGCCGTGCCTGGGGCGAGCGCCGTGCCGCGGTCGACCGCCGTGCCGGTGGCTACCGCTGTTCCCGGGTCGATCGTGAGCGCCGCGTCCTCGAACCCGAGCCAGCGCTGTGCCAGCGGGAACCACGCCTTGTACACCGACTCCTTGGCGCTGAACAGCAGCCGGTCCCAGTGCACGTCGGGCCGGGTCTCGGTGAGGGTGGCGAGCCAGCCCTCCTCGGCCGGGACGGTGATCTGCGCGGTGACGCCCTGCGGGTTGGGCTCGTTCGGCTCGGCGTCGATGCCGATCGTGCGCAGCCGGCCGGCGAACGCCACCGCTGCCGCCCGGTAGCCGGCGCAGTGGGTGATGCTGCCGACCACCCCGTCCGGCCAGCGGGGTGCGCCCCGATCGCCCGGCAGGATCGGCGCCGGCGGCAGGCCGAGGCCGCTCAGCGCCCGGTGCGCGCAGATCCGGGCCGTGGTGAACTCACGGCGCCGCTTGTCGACGGCGCGGGCGAGCAGTGCGGCCTCCTCGGGGAACAGCACGGCGTCCAGATCGTCCTCGAACGCCTCGACGGCGACGGCCGCGTCCGGCAGCAGGCTGGCCAGCATCACGGTCAGCTCCTCGCCGTCGACTGCCACGGCGACCGGGTGGGACTCGGCGACGCCGCCCCGCCCGCCGCCTGCGCGGCCGGGCCCCCGACGGGCTCCGGCGGGTAGGGCAGGATCTGGCGTGGGCCGGCGAAGGGCCGGCCGTAGGCCTCCCACGCGACGCGTTCCCGCGGGTACCCCATCGAGACCTCCTCGAAGCGGACGCCGTCGTACCAGGTCGTGCGGGGGATGTGCAGATGGCCGTAGACGACGGCCTCCGTGCGGAAACTCCGGTGCCAGTCGGCGGTGGACGTCGTGCCGCACCACAGCGCGAACACCGGGTAGCGCAGGATGTCCGTGGGTTCCCGGACGAGCGGCCAGTGGTTGACGAGCACCGTCGGCACGGCCGGGTCGAGGGCGGCCAGCCGCTCGGCGGTGTAGGCGACCCGGGCCCGGGACCAGGCGTCGATGGTGGGATGCGGATCCGGGTGCAGCAGCCACTCGTCGGTGCACACCACCCCGGTCTCCCGGGCCAGGGCGAGGGCCTGCTCCTTCGTCGCCGTGCCCGCCGGGCGGAAGCTGTAGTCGTACAGGGCGAACAGCGGCGCGACGACCACCGGACCGCCCGCGCCCGCCCACACCGGGTACGGATCCTCCGGCGTGACCACGCCGAGGCCGCGGGCGACCTCGACGAGATGGCGGTACCGCTCCTCGCCGCGCAGCCGGAGTGGATCGTGTTTCGGCGTCCACAGCTCGTGGTTGCCGGGCACCCAGATCACCTTGGCGAAACGTTGGGTGAACAGCCGCCAGATCGCCTCGATCTGGCCGGCGACCTCGGCCACGTCACCGGCCAGAATCAACCAGTCCTCCGGCGATCCGGGCTCGATGTCCTCGACAATCCGCCGATTCTCCGAATAGCCGACATGAATATCACTGACGGCCATCAGCCGGCCGGGCGGCGCTGGCGAATCCGCGGGGGACACGTCGAAAAGCCTACCGGCGCACCCCGGTGTGTGTCCGCCCGTCGGCCGAACCGTGGGACGTCTCCCCTCCGACAACGCGGCACGGTGGGTGGCGGGCCGGACCGGCACCGGCGTGCGGCGTGGATGTTCGCAACGGCCGGACATCGGGCATGCCGTCAGGGATCATCGCGCCCCAGGCCGCCGACCGGCCGCGCGAGGACCGACCTGGAGTGGAGTGGATGATGGGTGACAGTTTCGGCACCACGCTGCTCGTCGTCCTCGGCGTGCTTGTGGCCCTGGGCCTCGCGCTGGCCGTGGCCGCCCTCGTCGTCATCCGCCGGTACGAGCTGCCGCTGCGCGGCACCGTGGCGACCCTGGCGAGCCTCGCCTACGTCGTCTCCCCGGTCGACGCCGTCCCCGAGATCCCGTTCGGGCCGATCGGGCTGATCGACGACATCATGGTGATCATCGCCGCGGTCGTCTACGTCCGCGGCGTGATCGCCGCCCGCCGCGGCCTCGACCCGGCCGGCCTCGACGACCCCGGCCGCGCCCCCCGGGACCTGCCCCGCCAGCCATCGGCCCGACTACCCCGCGGACGCCGCGGCATCCGCCGCTGACCGCCCCGCCGCCCGGCCGCGTCCCGGGCCCGCTGCCCGAGCTGCCCACTAGCCGACGTCCCACCGCCGCACGGTGCGGTCGTCGCTGCCGGTGGCGAGGATGTTCCCTGCGAGGGCCAGCGTGGTCACGGTGCCGGTATGGCCCGTCAAGGGCGGACCAAGCTCGCTCGGCGCCGCCGGGTCGGCGATCTCCCACAGCGCGATGGTGCGGTCGTCGCTGCCGGTGGCGAGGATGTTCCCGGCGAGGGCCAGCGCGGTGACGGCGCCGGTGTGATCGGTCAGGGGCCGGCCGAGCGGGCGGGGACGCGCCGGCTCGGTGATGTCCCACAGCCGCACGCCGCGGCCGTCCCCGGCGGCGAGGAGCCGGCTGCCGGGACCGAACGCCACCGGTCGGGCGGCGCGGGTGCGATCGGTCGCGGCCGGCAGGCGACCGAGCCGGGTGGGATCGGCCGGGTGGGTGACGTCCCACAGCCGCACCGTGCCGTCGGCGGCGGTGGTGGCGAGGGTGCGGCCGTCCGGGCTGAAGACCGCCGCCGACACGGCGGCCACCTCGACGAGGGGTGCCCCGACCGGCCGGGGGTCGCGCGGGTCGGTGACGTTCCACAGGCGGGTCGTGCGGTCGGCGCCGGCGGTGGCGAGGGTGCGCCCGTCCGGGCTGAACATCACCGAGGTCACCGCGCCGACGTGCCCGGTGATCGTGGCGAGCGGGCGGGCGTCCGTCGGGTCGGTGACGTTCCACAGGCGGGCGGTGCCGTCGGTGCCCGTCACGGCGAGGGTGCGCCCGTCCGGGCTGAACGCCACGGACGTCACGGGCTGGACACCGCTGGCCAGCGGCTGGCCGAGCGGGCGGGGATTCAGCGGGTCGGTGACATCCCATCGGCGGACGGTGCCGTCGGTGCCGGCGCAGGCGAGGGTGCGCTCGTCCGGGCTGAACGCCACCGAGGTCACCGAGCCGGCGTGACCCACCAGCACCCCGCCGATCCCGTGGGGCGGACTGGTGGTCGTCACACCCTCGCCGTCGCTGCCGGCAAGCCACCCCAGGGAGGACAGCACGATGACGACGCCGGCCGCGAGCACGGCCGCGGCGGCGACGAACACGCGACCCCGAGCAGCGGGACCCGTGGGCGGTCTCGTCTGCCGTCCACCGCCGACCACGATGGTCTCGCGCGAGGGCAGGGGTGAGGCTGCCGGATCCGGCTGGGTGCCGCGGCCGGCCGGTGGTGGGGGCGCCGTCCGGCCGGGATCGGCTCGCGTGCCGACCCTCGCCCGGGTGCGCAGGGCGTGGACGCGCCCCGGGAAGGTCTGCGGCTCGTCGGGCAGCGCCGAGAACTCCGGCGTCCGCCGGGACAGGACGGCGACGACCTGGCCGGCGAAGGAGTCCGCTCGCATGGTCACTCCCCGCCCGGGGCGGCCGACGGGGCCACCGGACCGGCCACCGGACCGGCCTGCGCCGGCACCCCCGTGCCCGCCGGCCCAGGTGCGGGAGGAGCCGCCGGCGGGCCGGTGCCTGCGGAGTCGAGCGGGATCGCCCGGGCAAGGCGTTCGACGACGAGCGGTGCCGCGATCCCCACCGCGACCGCGGCGAACGCCGTCGTCACCTGCCCGGATGCGCCCGCCGCGGCGGCGAGCCCCGCACCGATCGCGAGCCGGACGACCTCGGCCACCAGATAGGCCCAGGCCCCAACCGCCCGGGGCCGGCCCGTCCGCCACGGCCAGCGGCCCGACCGGCGGACCGCGGTGTAAAGGTCAAGACCTTCGACGGCGAAGCCGCCGAACAGCCCCCACAGCGCCACTTCGACCCCCGGCATGGAACGGAACGTAGTTGATCGGTTCCTCACCGCGCCGGAGATTGGCGATGGGACCATGGATGTGTCTCCTCGCCAGCCGGCTTCCTCCCGGGCCCGGACCGGCGTTGCGGCATTCGCCGTCGGCCGGTCGGGTCGGGGTCGGAACATCGCCGGGGGTATGGCTGTTGCCGCGGGTATGACCTCCGCCACGTTCGCGATCACCTGGGACTACCGTTGCCCGTTTGCGCGCAACGCGCATGAACACGTGCTCACCGGTCTCGCGGCCGGTGCCGACTGGAATGTCAGCTTCATCCCCTTCTCGCTGGGGCAGGCGCATGTCGAGGAGGGGCAGCCCAGCGTCTGGGAGAAGCCCGAGCAGGATTCCGGCATTCTCGCCCTGCAGGCCGGCGTCGTGATCCGGGACGAATACCCCGACCTGTTCCAGGCGGCTCATCGGGCGTTGTTCGCGGCCCGCCACGACGAGGGCCGGCATCTGGAGGACCGGGCGGTCATCCGGGAGACGCTCACCGCGGTCGGGCTGCCCGCCGACGAGGTGCTCGCCCGGGTCGACGAGGGCGGGCTGGCCCGGGTCCAGGCTGAGCACGAGCGCTACGTCGCCTCCCACTCGGTCTGGGGCGTGCCCACGTTCATCGCCGGCGACCAGGCGGTCTTCGTGCGGCTGATGGACCGGGCGCCGCTGGGCGCCGAGGCGGCGCCGTCCATCCGGGCGGTGGAGCGCGCCGTCGACCTGCTGACCGGCTGGCCGGAGCTCAACGAGTTCAAGCACACCTCCATCCCCCGCTGAGCGCATCCTTCGCCGAGCGCACCCCGCTGAACCGCCCATCCCGCGACGAGCGCCCGCCACCCGGGCGCTCGTCGCCTGCTACGTCGAGCGTCGGCGGCAGGCGGCAGGCGGCAGGCGGCAGGCGGCAGGCAGCGGGTCGGGCGGCGCCGGGCCCGTGCGGTGGGGCCGCACGCGCCGCGCCGCGGCCGGCCGGGTGGCGGTTCAGACGTCGAGACCGTAGCCGCGCGCGATCTCCGCCAGTCCGGCGACGCCGCCCTCGCCGAGCGCGCGAAAATGCCAGCCGCCGCCGCCGCCGCGGTGCAGCTCGCCGAACAGCATCGAGGTGTCCCTCGCGGCGGTGGTTGACAGGTCGTAGCGCACCAGCTCGTCGCCGGTGTCGGCGTTGACGACCCGGATGTACGCGCCGTGCACGTCACCGAAACTCTGGTGCCGGTAGTCGGCGTTGTGGATGCTCACCGGGAACACGATGCGGGTGATCGCGCTGGACAGCAGATCGAGCCGCACGTCGATCTGCTCGTCGTCACCCGCGCCCTCACCGGTGAGGTTGTCCCCGCGGTGCACGATCTCCCCGCGCGGGCTGCCCAGGTTGTTGTAGTAGACGAAATAGCTCAGGCTGGGCGCCCGGTCGTTTCCCTGCAGGGCGATCGCGCTCGCGTCCAGGTCAAATTCCTCCGCTCCTGGACGATTTGGATCCCAGCCGAGACCGACCGTGATGTGTGTGAGGGTTTCGGCGGCTTCGGCAAGGGCGACGCTGCCGCCCTTGGCGAGATCAATGCCCACTGTTCTCCATTTCCGCGGCTTTCGTCGATCGCACCGGCCGGACCTGCATACGGTCCGAGACACGTGATCAGCCAAGCACAGACGGGCGCCGCCGGTGAGCGCATCACCGAGACTTCGCTGTCGCCCGGGAGACGCCCGCGCCCGTCCGCGCGCCGACCGCCGTCGGCCTGGCCCGCGGTGGCGACGGCACCGTAGGCGGTCGGTCACCGGATCGCGGGTATCGGCCCGCCTTCACGTCGATCCGGGCGACGTTGCTCACCCTCTGGCAGCTTCCGGTTCCACTGTGCGCCGAGGGGCCTTTCCTTGGCACCCACGGGCCCGGCGTCGCGGGCGCGGCGGGGCCCGGATTGGCTAACGTCGGCAGGCGTGGATCACCTACCACTGCTCGTCGGCTCCGGCGACATCGCCCGTGCCCTGGGCCTCACCCGGCAGGCCATCGATCATCGGCTACGGGTCGATCCAGCCGCGCCGAGCCCCGCCGCGGTCGTGAACCGCACCGCGACCTGGGGTGGTACTCGGATCTGGTGGCGGGAGGAGATCGACCGGTGGCTGCGCCTTGAACCCGAACACTGGGAAGTGCACTGAGGGGAAAACGCCCGCGCCGCCGGTTGACGGAAAGCAGAGAAGCGGCGGTGACCGCCTCCCCGGGGAGTGGTGGTATGCGGAGCGACGCCACCCCGGGGGACGGCGCGTTGAGCCGTCATTGATGCTCCCTGCGCCGCGGGCATCGCCATCCGGGCGGTCGGCTGATAGCGTTTGACGACACCGTCCACCGGATGGCGGTGGGCCCGGGGGCGCGGTGATGGTAAGCGAGTGTTCACGATGAAGAGCTACTTCTTCGTCTCCTATGCCGCCAAAGAGGACCGTCGCTGGGTCCAGCGCTTTCATGCTGATCTGGAGTACGAGCTGCGGCTGCTTGTCGGCACCGGGGTCGGCGGAATCCTCGATACCCGGCCGCGGCCCGGCATGGATGCCGACCTCGCCCTCGCCGCCGGGGCCGGCCGTATCCGTTCGATGGTCGCGCTCTGCTCCGACCCGTTTTTTAAGGACGGTTGGTGCGGGCGCGAATGGGAGGTCTTCGGCGCCCGCGTCGAGAACTTCAGCAAGGCCGGCGCGACCAGGCTGGAGGATGGTTTCCTGCGGGTGCTGTGGCGGCCGACGCGCGACCCGGTGCCGCCGGCCGCGCGCCCGGCCCTCGCCGACGCGAGGGTCGGCCTGCCCGAGATCTACGGTCAGCACGGACTGCTGTGGCTCATGCGCAACATGCTGCGCGGGCCCAGTGGCTACTACGCGTTCGTCCGGTTGTTCGCGGCCCGGGTCATCGCCGCCCAGCAGATCGATCTCGACCCGCTGCCCGAGCTCGCGATCCGCGCCGCCGGCCCCGCCTTCGGCTCCCACGGCCTCGACGGCACCGGGCACGCACCGACCGGCGCGCTCGCGGAACCTCACGGCCGGCCGCCGACCGACGAGGCGGCCCGGCCGCGGGCATCGGGATCACCCGCTTCGGCCGTGGGCCGCTCCGGGGCGCGCCCCGATGCCCGGGCGGGCACTGCAGAGCGGGCCGCCTCGGAGCCGGTCGCTGCGGATCGGGGCCGCGCGGGTCGAGGCACGGCCGAGCGGGACGGCGCCGAGCGGAATGGCGCCGAGCGGGGCGCCGCCGGTGGGCGCGGTACGGGGCGGGGCAGCACAGAGCGGGGCGCCGCGGGTCGGCGCGCCGCGCCTCGGAGCGGCTCGGGTCCGGGTGGCTCGGGTCCGGGTGGCTCGGGTCAGGGTGGCGCGGGTCAGGGTGGCGCGGGTCAGGGTGGCGCGGGTCAGGGTGGCGCGGGTCAGGGCGGCGCAGACCAAGGCGAGGGAGCCGTTCGGTTCCAGGCCGGGTCGGGCTTGGCGGCGGCCGGCGGGGGTCGCGGGGCCGAGACCTTCGTGACCGCCCCCGTGGAGCCGGTGTCAGCCCCGCGGCGGATCGCCCTGAGTTATGTCGGGGCCGACCAGCAGTGGGCCGACTGGCTCGAACAGCTGCTGCGCCGTGGTTGCCACGAGGTCCGGCAGGTCAGATGGGCGCAGAGTCGCGGCGAGCGGCTCGCCCAGACCGTGGACCGCATCGCCGCGTGGGACCCGGAGATCACGGTCGTGCTGCTCTCGCGGCACTACCGCGCGCCCCGCCCGGAGCACCCCGGCACCACCGAGACAGAGGCATGGGAGCGGCTTGGTCTGGAGGGCCCGCTGGCCCGTCGCGTCGTGCGCGCCACCATCGACCCCGAGCCGTTGCCCGAGCCGCTGCGCACTCTCCGGACGGTGGATCTCAGCCGTCTGGAACCGGCCATGGTCAACGAGCTGCTGATGGAGGTGCAGGCCGGGGGTGGCTGGTGAGCCTCGTGCCCGCCTTCGGCCGCCCGGGGCGCCTGCCCGGGCAGTCCCCGCCCGTGTGGCGCAGCCGCCGTGAGAACGAGCTGTTCGCAGGCCGGGATGACGAGCTGGAGCGCGTCTGGGACGGCCTGTGCCAGCACGGCCAACTCGTCCTCGTCCCCGAGGGCGACCTGTCCGACATCGGGGAGACGGAGCTTGCCGGCGAGTACCAGCACCGCTACAAGCTGCGTTACGACGTCGCCTGGTGGGTGAACTGCGCCCCGGGGGCCGACATCGCCGCCCAGCTCGCCGAGCTCGCCGACCAGGCCCGCACCCGACTGCCCGACTGCGCCGCGGCCACCACACCGGTACCCGGCGAGGGCTGGCTGCTCGTCTTCGCGGGCGTGGGCAGTCCCGAGGAGGTCGAGCCGTACCTGCCCGACCGCGGCGCGCACTGCCTCATCGTCGCCGACCGGACGATGGACTCCTGGCGGGAGCGGACGGTGGCCATCGGGCCGCTGCGTCGGCGCGAGTCGGTCATGCTGCTCACCAGCGCCGCGCCCATGGTCGACCCGGCCACCGCCGCCCGGCTCGGTGAGCTGCTCGGCCACCGGCCCGCGCTGCTGGCCGAGCTCGCCGGCTACCTGATCCGGGAGACGACGGTGACCCCGGAGCTCTGCCAGCGCCTGCTCGAGATGGCGGCAGCCCGACCGGCTCCGCCCGCCGCCGCCGAGCTCCAACCCGGCCCGTCGGGCGGCGCTGTGCCGGCCATCGCCGGAGCGCCCGCAGCCGGGGGACAGCCGGCAGCCGGCGGACAGCCCGCGGCCGGGGGACAGCCGGCCGTCGGTGGAGAGCCCGTAGTCGGTGGAGAGCCGGTCGCCGGTGGAGAGCCGGCGGGCGCCAAGGGCGATGCCTCGGGTCCCCGCGCCTCAGTGGCCGAGCGCGCAACCGGCGTGACCGGCCCCGAGGGTCTCCCCGCCGACACCGGTGTCGTGGTGCGCTCCGATGGCGCCGGTGCCGCGGATCCCCGCGGCGGGCGCGACACCTTCGGCAACCCAGGCACATCCGACAACATCGGTGAATTCAACAATCCAGGTATATCGGACGGCGCTCGCGCATCCGACGGCAACGGCCTTGCCCACGTGCAGCCGGCGAGCGCCCGGGAGGTCGACGCGCTGGTGGCGGCGCTGATGCGGGTGGAGTACATCGCCGATCTTGCCGGATTCGACCACTGGCTTGACGGGCTGACCCGCCTGCTCGGCCGCGCCGTCGCGCTGACCTCGCCGTGGCTCGCCGTCCGGCTGACGACCCTGGTCACCGAGGCCGTCCGCGAGCCGGGCACCGGGATGCTCGACGCGCTCGTCCAGTCGCTGGAACTCGTCGCGCCCCGCGACGACCGGGCGGTCGCCGCCGTGCGCCGGCTCGTGACCGAGCTGGGAGCCCGGCGCATCGGCGCGGCCGAGCCGTCCGCCGCCCCCGCGACACAGGCGTCGGCCTACCAGTTCGTCTCCTGGCCGCTCGGCGACGGTGCCGCGCCGTCCGCGCCGCCGCCGCCGACCCGCGGCCCGGCCGGGGCGGCCGCCTACTACTTCTTCACCAGCCATGCCCACCGCCATGACCGGGACCGGGTCGTCGCCTTCCACCGGGAACTCGAGGCGGAGCTGCGGCGCAAGGTCCGCCGGCGGGTCGAGCCGGCGGGATTCCTCGACGCCGACCGGATGGGCGGCGGGGAGCACTGGCCGACCGCGCTGCACGACGCGGTGCGGACCGCGCCCGTGCTGGTCGCCCTGTGGTGCGACGACTATTTCGAAAGTGACTGGTGCGGCCGGGAGTTCGGTGTCTTTCAGGAACGCATCCGCCGGGCGACGGGGCCGGGGGGAAAACCCCCGGCGGGCATCATTCCGGTGCCCTGGCTGGTGCGGGAGGCGGAGGTGCCCGAGGCCGCGCAGGAGCTGCACATCGCGCGGATCGACCTCGGTCGGAAATACGACAACATGCCTGTCCTGGACCTGATGCGACACCCGGTGGCGTTCGCGGAATATGTGAGTCTGTTGGCCTACCGGGTTATGGACGTCGCTCGCGACCAGCTACCGCCGTTGGCGGCCGACGCGACCAAACTCGTTCGTTCCCCGTTCCACCCCGAGTCGTGATGTACCGCACAGGATCGGTTGCCTGGCCGTCGGCGCGTCGCGGGTCGGGAGCGGGGTCCGGGGACCGGCGGGGAAAGAATGCGGTCCGGCCGGTGCTGGTCGCCGTGGACGTGAGAGGCACGGGTGTGATGGTGGGTCGGGCGCGCTGTCGCGGGATGCGACGCGAGGGGCACCGGTGACCCCTTTCTTCCTCGTGCATCATGCGCTCGCCGGGGGCGACGGCAGCTATGTCCAGCGTTTCGCCGCCGACGTGCAGAACGGCGTCTACGAGCGGCTCGGCCACCGCGAGGCGTTCACGGGCGGGGTCGCCGGCGCCGAGGCGTCCGCGCCGGACTCGTCGGGGCGCGCGAACCCGCAGGTGCTGCTGTCGCCGGTGCTGGTGGCGCTGTACTCCGACGCGTACTTCTCCGACCCGCAGTGCCGGGTCGAGTGGTCGCTGTTCCGGGAGCGGCTGCGCTGGCACCAGCACTTCACCGGGCGCCGTTCACCCGCGCTGATCGGCGTCCCCTGGTCCGTCCGGGCGGTCCCGCCGCCCGTGCCCATCGGGCAGATGGGCACGCTCGACGGCGACTTCGGCGCCGACTTCGCCGCGGGTGGCGCGTTGCGGCTGATCCGCGCCGCCCCCGCCTCGCCCGGCTACCGGCACCTGGTCGCCGCCGTCGTCGAGCTGATCGCGCGCGCCCGGGCGGACGGGCCGCCGTCGCTGTCCGAGCGCGACGCCGAGCTCGTCCGGCTCTCCGGCCGGACCGCCTGGGCGGGCGGGCCGGCCGCCCAGGATCCACAGCGGCCCGCACCACGCGTGGCGTCCCGCCCCGGCTGGGAGCGCCGGTGGCGGATGGCCGATCCCGAGCACACTCGCCGGCCCATCCTGCGTCGAGCCGGCGTCGCGGAAAGGGGCGAGGACGATGACTGAGGCCACCGGGGGACCGGACCCCGCCGCCGAGAGCCCGGCGCACATCGTCACCTTCTACTCGTACAAGGGCGGTGCCGGGCGCACGATGGCGGTGGCGAACGTCGCCTGGCTGCTCGCCGCGTCCGGCAAGCGGGTGCTCACCGTCGACTGGGACCTGGAGTCCCCCGGCCTGCACCGCTATTTCCGGCCCTTCCTGCAGAACAAGGAACTCGACAGCAGCGACGGCATCACCGAGATGCTGGAGGGTTTCATCCGGGAGATCGACCGTCTGCAGAACGCCGGGCACCCGGGGCTGGAGCAGCACGGCAGCCAGCCGGACGCGGCCGAGGTCCTGGAGATCATCGCTCGTTACAGCGACTTCCGGCACAACGTCGAGACCATCGAGTGGTCGGGGTTCCCCGCCGGCGGGCGCATCGACTTCCTTGGCCCGGGCCGGCAGACCACCAAGAACGCCGTCGTCGCGGTCGCGCTGCCGTGGACGACGTTCTTCGAGGACACCGACGGGCGGGCCTACTTCGCCGCTCTGCGTGACCGCATGCGTTTCGCCGGCTACGACTACGTCCTCATCGACAGCCGGACCGGCACCTCCGACGCCGCGGGCATCTGCACCCAACTGCTGCCGGACACGGTGGTGGTCGGCTTCGCGCTGAACAACCAGTCCATCGACGGCGGCGCCAAGGTGGCGCACCAGATCCGCGACGGCGAGCGGCCCATCCGCGTCCTGCCGGTCCCGATGCGGGTGGAGGACACCGAGCAGCGCAAGCAGGAACGCCGCCGCCACGCGGCCTTCCACGCGTTCCGCCCGGCGCTGACCGACCTGTGCGGACCCAGCCAGGAGGCGCAGCGGGCGCGCCTGATCGAGCTGGAGGTCCCCTACAAGGCCGCCTACGCCTACGAGGAGGTGCTGGCCACCTTCCTCGAGGACCCGGCGAGCCGCTCCGGTGTCCAGGCCGCCTACCGGGTGCTGGCCGGCGTGATCACCGAGGGCGGGCCGATCGTCGCCCGACCCATCCCCGCGCAGGAGCGGGAGCGGGTGCTGTGGGCCTTCGAGCAGTACGGGCCGCCCGCCCCACGCTCGGTGGCTGTCTTCGGCGCGCCGGAGGACCGGCCGTGGGTCGACTGGCTGGTCTCCGTGCTCAGCCCGACCGGGGTGCGGGTGCGCACGGTGCCCCCGACCTCGGTGACCGCGCAGGACTTCCCCGCGGTCGACGCGCTGGTCGTCGTCGGCTCGCCGAACCTCGGCCCGGACACCCCGGGCGAGGCGGCGCTGCGCGCGGTGGTGCGCTCCCGGGGACGCGACGGGGTGGCGCGGGCCGCGGCGAGCATCGTCCAGGTCGGCGCGACGCGGCTGGACCCGGCCTACACCAGCGCCGAGGTGATCGGGCTGACGACGCTGGGCGAGCGGGAAGCGGCGGTCGAGGTCCTCGAACGCCTCGGCCTGCCCGTCCCCGGGACCGGGATCGGTGACCTCACCGCGGTCACCCCCCGCTACCCGACGCGCCGCCCGCGGATCTGGACGATGCCGACGATGTTCACCCAGCCCTTCGTCGGCCGCCACACCCTGCTCGACACGCTGCGCGACCGGTTGCTGCCCGGTGGGCGGGCCACCGGGCCGGCCCTGCTGCTCGGCGGCGAGGGGATCGGCAAGAGCGCGGTCGCGGCCCAGTTCGCCCACCGGTTCGAGGCCGACTACGACATCGTCCACTGGATCCCGGCGGGTGACGAGGCATCCGTGCGCCGCTGTCTGGCCGATCTCGCCGTCCTGCTGCACCCGGACAGCAACGTGCCGCAGGCCCAGCGTTCCCCGTCGGAGCAGCTGGAACGGGTGGCGCTGGACGCGCTGCGCCGCGGCGACCCGTCGCCGCGCTGGCTGCTGGTCTACGACGGCGCGGCGGACCCGGCGTCGCTGGCCGGGCTGCTGCCGACGGCCACGCCCAACGGGCACGTCCTGATCACCTCGTCGCAGGCGGGGTGGCGGGACCATCCCGGGGCGCTGTGGGTGGACCCGTTCGCGCCCGAGGAGAGCCTGGTGTTCCTGCGCCAGTGGCTGCCCGCGGTCGACCGGGAGCGGCTGGAACTGGTGGCCAAGCGCCTCGATCACCGGCCGTCCGGCCTGCGCACCGCCGTCGGCCGGCTACGCCAGGACTGGCGCGGCGCGGAGATCGACGGCCACGCCGTCGACGCCTACCTGGCCCAGGCCGTCGGGGCTGCCGCCGAGACGACGACCTGGACGGTGTCGTTCGAGACGCTGCGGTCCGCGGCGAGTCCGGTGCGGCGGGCGGCGGCCCGCCTGCTGCAGCTGTGCGCCTTCCTGTCCCCGCAGGGCGTCCCGCGGGGCCTGCTGGAGTCCCCGGTGATGCTGCGTCACCTGGCCGGGGAGGTCGGTGACGACACGATCGCCGATCCGACCGTGCTGCCCGAGCTGTGGGGGGAGATCCGCAAGCCCCGGCTGGCCGAGGTCGACGCCGCGCCGGAGGGGCAGCTGCGGCTGGCGGCGCGCTGGCAGCGTCTGCTCCTCGAGCGGATGGCCCCGGCCGAGCGGACGGCGGCCCGCGCGGCGGTACTCGGGGTGTTCGCCGACATCGCGCTGGCCGCCCCGCGGCCCGCCGACGCGGCGAGCTGGCCGATCTACCGGATGCTGGAGGAACAGGTCCTGCCCGCCGGCGCGATCGACAGCCCGTCGCCGACCGTCCGCCAGTGGCTGGTCTCCCAGGTGTACGCGATGTGGCGGTCGGGCCGGTTGGAGGTCGGCCGCGACATGGCTCAGCGCGCGCTGGACCGCTGGCGGGAGCTGTTCGGCTGGGACGACCCGGTGACCCTGCGGATGGCCACCCACCTGGCGATCCTGCTGCGCGACCTCGGCCGGTTCCAGGCCGCCTACGACCTCGACACCGACACCCTCGCCCGCCAGCGGCGCCACCTGGGCATCTTCCACCGGCACACGCTGATCACGGCGATGAGCTACGGCGTCGACATCCGCGAGCTCGGCCGGTTCGCGATGGCGGCCGCCGAGGAGAGCAGCACCCTGATCGGCCTGCGCGAGACGCTCGGCGACAACCATCTCGACACCCTCATGGCCGCGGGCAACCTCGCCCTGTCGACCTTCCTCGACGGCCGGCCCCGGGAGGCGCTCGACCTGAGCCTGGACACGCTGACGCGGCTTCGCCTGGTCGGCGGCGACGACACCGCCCAGTTCTGGTGGCTGCAGGCCCGCGCCGGCATCTGCCACCGCGAGCTCGGTGACCTGGAGAGCGCCGAACGGCTGCTGCGGGAGGCCGCGACGAACCTCGCCCGCATCGAGGGCGAGAACACCCATCTGACGCTGCGCTGCAACAAGCACCTCGCGGTCGTCCTGCGGCTACGCGGCAGCCCGGACGCGGCCGACCACCTCGCCGCGCAGACACTGCGGCGCTACGTCGAGATCTACGGCGAGGCGGACCTGGGCACCATCGCCTGCCGGCTCAGCCGCGCCGGCCACCTGCACGCCCTCGGCGAGCACCACCAGGCCGCCGTCGAGGCCCAGGCATGCCTGCACGAGTACCTGCGCCTGCACGGGCCGGAACACCCGTTCACCAACATCTGCCGGTCCGACCTTTCGATCTACCTGCGCGCCGACGGCCGCCCCGCGCAGGCCCTCGCACTCGCCGAGCAGGCCTACGACCAGCTCGCGGACGAGCTCTACCTGCACCATCCGTTCACGCTGGCCGCGGGGGTGAACCTCGCCGCCGCGCGGGTCGCCGTCGGCGCGGTCGACCAGGCCCACCGGTTGGCCGGCGAGCTGCTGGCGGAGGCCGAAATCTCCCTGGACCGGGAACATCCCTACCTGGCGATAATGCGGGAGAACCTGGCGGTGCTCGACGTGGGGGACGCGGGCGGCGGGGCTGGCCATCAGGACATCGACGTCGACATCTCCAGTGTCTAAGGATGAGCTGATGGTGACTGTCCCCGAGGACTCCCTCGAACACCACGTCGCGACCGCGCTGCACGTCGGCGACGAATACAACGGAATCATCCGTGAATTCCGGCGAGCGGTACGGATCACCGGCGTGCAGCACGTCGAATACTACGACCACGGCCTGCCGACGGTGGCCGTCGACCTGTTGGAAGATCCCGTGCTGGCGGCGGTTTTCCGTGGTTCCCGCACGGTGGCGCGCGCCCGGTCGGACTACGAGACGATCGGCCGCCAGCTCAACCATCGGATGACCGAGCTGAACGCGTCGCTGACGGGACTGGCGGGCGGTCGGCTGATCAGAACCGTCTTCGCCGCCGACGACCGGGCGGTGCTGTATTTCGACGTCGACAACGGCCAGTACATCGTCGGGGTCTGCCTGACCGGGGACGCGTTGGAGACCGCCGACCGGTCGCTTTCGGAGACGGCGGCGCGGATCCGGCAGGCCCGGGGCATGACCGATCCGAACTACGGCGGCTACCGGGGCAGCGGCGACACCTACCGGCCCGCGCCCCCCGCCGGGCAGGCCTCCGTGGACCGGCCGGGTGAGACGCGGGCCGCCGACGCGGGCGGGGACGCCGTCCACGTCTTCGCCTCCCTGCCGAGGCCCTCGGCGCCGGTGTTCGCCAGCCCGTGGGCGTCGCTGATCCACCGGCGCTGGTCGTCCGCCCGGGACCGCCGCGAGGAGCTTTTCCAGGCGCAGGCCGTGAACATTCTGCAGCCGATCGACCTGCAGTACATCGCCCTGGTGCGTGATGGCCGGATGAGCGCCGCGGACGTGCTGGACCACAGCGATCTGAACGAATTCTTCGTCGGCCTCGGGCGATCCGCCCGGCGGGATGCCTTCGAGAAGGTCGGCGTCGAGTTCCTGGCACTGAGCGATCTGCTGGACGGTCTTCTGCGTTCGGTGCTGAACCGGCGACTGTCACGCACCGTGCTCGACGTGGAGAAGGGCGCGCTGTATTTTCACCGGCTTAGCCGGGACGAGGTCCTGCTCGGTGTCACCCTCGACCAGCGGCGGGTGGCCCACGCCGACCAGCGGTTCCAGCAGCTCGTTCGTCGATTCACCGCCGCCGGCGGGTGAGCGGAGGCCGTCGGCGCCAACCGGAACCCGTCAATGGACGGGATCATGGGCGATCGTGCCGCGCTATTCTCCATCGTGCAGGTTCCTGCGCTGCAATACGCACCGGCGTGGTGGGAGGCTCCACCGATGGCAGACGATCCGACACCCTGGTCCGGCGCTCTCGTCGACCTGTGCGGATTCGACATCGACCGGCTCGCCGCACTTCCCGGTCCGAGGTCGGGAGAATGGCTGCGCCACGTCGCCTCCTGGATCGGGCACCCCGGCGCTCCGTTGCCGTCCGGCCTCGCTGCGGCGCTGGGCGGAAATCTCCTCGGAGCCGGCTACGCGCCGCGCAACAGGCTCTTCCGTGATGTGCCGGACGGCAACCATCGGCGCGATGGCGGCTCGGCGACCGTCGCCCACCCCGCCACCTGGTCCGCGCGCACCGGTGACACCGCCAGCCGCGCCGCAGGGCACCCCCGCCACCGGGGACGAGGGTCGCCGTCGCTCGCCGTCCCCGCCGAGCCGGCGCCGGCCGCCCGGCATCGGCTGACCCCCGCCGAGATCGACGCCGTCGCCGGCGGGCGGGCGGGCGCGGCCGTGCTCGACAAGCTGTGGCGCGGTCAGCTCAGCCGGCGGATGCTGCTGTTGTGGGCGGTGCTGCGCAGCGCGGGCACCCTCGACCTCGACGCCGAGACGCGCGACTGCCTGGACGAGTCCGTGCGGGTGCTGGCCCAGGCGCAGCGCCGCCAGCCCGGTGAGCTGCACGCCGTCCTGCTGCATCCGACGGTCGGGAACTGGCTCGCCGACAGCCTGCGCCGGTGCTGGCGCGTCGCCGCCCGCCCCGGCATCGGCGCTTCGGGCCTTCTGCCCGGCCTCGGTTACCTCGGCGGGATCGCGGTCGCCGCCGCGCTGCGGGCCCGGCTGCCGTGCCGGGTGCCGGTCCGCATCGTCGACGGGCTCGTCGCCGTCCCGACCGTCGGTTGCGTCGTGGCGGAGGCGGCGGACGGCTGGGCCGCCATGGCCGTGACGGTCAACGCCGACGCCGACGCCGACGCCGACGGCGGCTCTGGCTTCGGCATCGGCTTCGAGGATGCGATCAGCCTGCGGGTGATGGTGCCTCACCGGTGCGGCGCCGCGCCGATCGGCGCTCGGCCGATGGTCGCCGCCGCGCGTCCGGTCCGCGGGGACGGGTGGCTGCCGGCGTGTGTCCTGCCGGGCGCCGGCGACCTCGAGCTGCTCCTGGAGGACACCGACCCGTTGCGCGGCGGTGACCTCCCGCTGCCGGTCGCGATGCGCGGCGACCCGGCATCGGAGTCACGCTGGCGGCGGCTGGTCGGTGCGGCCGGGGACATCCTGGCGGCGACCGATGCCGGCCAGGCGGCCGAGGTCGCCGGCGCCCTGCGCGCCCTGGTGCCGCTGCGCGAGGTGGCGGACCGCCCGGGCAGCAGCGCGACGACGACCGATGCCCTCGGCACCGTGATGATCGCGCCGCCGCCCGATGCGCTACGGCTCGCCGTCGCGCTCGTCCACGAGTCGGCACACAGCCGGCTGGAGATGCTCGGCGACATCACCCCGCTGCTACGGGCGCACGACGACCGCGCGGTGCACTTCGCCCCCTGGCGCCCCGATCCGCGTCCGCTGGCCGCCGTCCTGCACGGTGCCTTCGCCTACTGCCGGATGGCCGCCTTCTGGGCAGCCCGCTGGGGGCGTCCCGCGCGGGCTCCCGACCTGGGCGCGGCCTACGAGCTCGCCTGGTGCCGGGAGGCCCTGCGCGCGACCCTGCCGGCGCTGCGGGCCGCCGACGGCCTGACCGCGGCCGGGCAACGCGTCGTGGCCGCGATGACCGCCGACCGCGAGGCCTGGGGCCGGGTCGGGTTGCCGGCCTCGGTGAGCCGGGCCGCCCGCGGTGTGCTGCGGGACCTCGGCGTGGTCTGGCGGCTGCGCAACCACCGGCCCGACGCGGACCATGTCGCCGGCTGGGCGTGGGACTGGCTGGCCGGCCGGCCCTGCGGTCTCCCGGTGCCCCCGCGCTCCCGGGTGGAGCCCTGGACCGGATCCGGCCCGCTGCACCGCCACGCCCGGCAGGTGCTCACCGCCCTGTCCTTCGCCGCGCCCGGCTCCGGCCTGCACCTGCCCGCCGGCTCGCGCCTGCCCATCGTTTCGTGCCTGCCCATCGTTTCGTGCCTGCCCGCCGTCCCGCGCCGGGCCGCCGTCCCGGACTGGGCGGCTGCCCAGGCGGGGGACTGGCCCGCCGCAGCCACGGCCGGGGATGTGTCGGCCGTGGCCGGTGACACCGCCCGCGCGGCGGTCGAGTTCCGCCGTGAGCTACGCGAGCGGCCGGGACGGGTGGAGTCCTTCGCCGGGCTGGCCCTGATCCACGCCACCCGGGTCGGCGGGCTGGAACGGCGACTGTGCATCGACCATCCCGAGGCGGTGCTCGCCCTCGGCGAGCGGATCCGCGCAGCCACGGGCCGCACCCCCGACCTGCCCGCCCTCGTCGCCTGGATCGCCGCCGGCCGCCCTGCGGGCCCCGACCGGCCGACTCGCCGCGTGGCTACCCGAGCGCAGCGGACACCCGCCGCGTCCACCTGCTGACCGCCGCCTCTCGCGCCTGTCGGCGCGGTGCCTGTTGCGGTGCGCTCGGTACGGTCTGAGCCCCGACAGGGTGTCAGGGGCTCCCGGACGACGGTCAGACGTCGAGCCCGGCGAGGGCGATGCCCAGCAGCCGGTCGAGCAGGCCCGGATCGTCGGGTGCCTGCTCGCTCGCCCAGGCCAGCGCGTTCGCCAGCGTCAGCAGGTCGCCGATGTCGACCGTCGTCGGCGCCGCGCCCCGCTGCCTGGCGCGGTCCAGCAGAGCCGCCCCGGTCGCGCGGATGGCGTCGTGACAGGCCGCGAGCGTGGCGTCGGTGCCGGGCCGCGAGACGGCGGCCATGTGGGTGGCGACCAGGCCCCGCATCGCCGTGGCGTGCCGGGCCACCGCGTGCAGCCAGTGACGCAGGGCGTCGGCCGTGTCCGGCTGGTCGGCGAGAGCCCGCCCGGTGGCGCACAGGGCGTCGACGTCATCGCGGATGATCTCCACGAGCAGCGCCTGCTCCGACGGGAAATGCCGGTAGAGGGTTCCCGCGCCGACCCCCGCCGCCGCGGCGATCCGGTTCAGTGAGGCGTGCGGGCCTTGCTCGGCGAACGCCGCACGGGCCGCCCGCACGATCCGCTCCCGGTTGTCGCGGGCGTCGGCCCGCCGCGGCTGTCGGGGCGCCCGGTCGTCCGCCATCGGATTACTCCCGTTGCCAAGTGGAGAGGTTCTCCGTATTCTAGCCTCGCCGGTAAACGGAGAGGTTCTCCGGTCGGGGGTGGAAGCGCGGTCCGGCCGCGCCCCGGGCTTTCCCGGCGGTCAGGCCGGGACCTCGCGGAGTGTGGACAGGGAGTGACATGCGCATTGGCATAACCGTGGGCGAGGTTCGGGGCCCGGCCGACCTGCCGGAGATCGTCGGGCAGGTGCGGGCGGCCGCCGAGGCGGGCCTCGACACGGCCTGGTTCACGCAGGCGCTCGGCTGGGACGCGCTGACCACGCTCGGCCTGGCGGGCAGCCGGGTGCCCGAGATCGCGCTGGGCACCGCCGTGCTCCCCGTGCCCGCGCGTCATCCGCTGGTGCTGGCCGGCCAGGCCCTCAGCGTGCAGGCCGCGCTCGGCGACCGGTTCACCCTGGGTATCGGCGCCGGGATCGGGTTCATGGTCGACGCGATGTTCGGTCTGGCGACCGACCGTCCCGCCCGCCGGATGCGCGAGTACCTCACGGTCTTGCGTCCCCTGCTCCGCAGTGAGGAGGTCACCCACCGCGGGGAGTTCTGGACGGCGGTCGGTGCGGTGTCCGTGCCGGGCGCCCAGGCGCCGCCCGTGCTGCTCGCCGCCCTCGGCCCCGCCATGCTGCGAGTAGCGGGTGAGCTTGCCGACGGCACCGTGACCTGGATGACCGGCCCTCGTACCCTCGCCGAGCACGTCGTCCCGGGCATCACCGCGGCGGCCGCGGCGGCGGGCCGTCCCCGCCCCCGGATCGTCGCCGGGGTGCTCGTGGCGGTGACCCGTGACCCGGCCGCGGCGCGGGCGGCGGTGGCCGACCGGTTCGGGCTGGCCGGGCGGGTGCCGGAGTACCGGGCCGTGCTCGACCGGGAGGGCGCGGCCGGCCCGGCGGACGTCGCCGTGGTCGGCGACACCGCGGAGGTGGCCCGCCAGCTCGTCCGCTACGCCGAGGCCGGGGTCACCGACCTGTTCGTCTCGCCGATCGGCGACGCCGTCCAGCAACGGCGCACCGTCGCGGCACTCGCGGAGGTGTCCGCCGTTCTGCGCGTCGCCCCCTCGTCTGTCGGCTCACCCGGCCGCTGAACCGCGTGGCGCTGCGACGGCCGGGCATCCGGCGCACTGGTGCGGCAGCCGGGCTGTCTCCAACGCCTTGATGGAGTGGCCGCCACGTAAAGCGAGGCCATCACGGAAGGCGCCAGAGTCATGGCGTTCCGCGTTCGAATCTTCTACGGTTGGTAGAAGTCGAGGTGGAGGAGCGTGCGATGACGGAGGACGCGGTGCTGGATGTGCTGGTGGTCGGCTACGGGCCGGTCGGCGCGGTGCTGGCGGCGATGCTCGGCCGGCGCGGCCTGTCGGTCGGCGTCGTCGAACCGCAGAAGGAACCCTTCCCGCTGCCCCGGGCGGTGGGCCTCGACGAGGAGACGCTGCGGCTGCTGGTCGGGCTGCCCGGCCTGGCCGGCTTCCTCGACCGGGTGCACGCCAGCGGCCGCAGCGCCATCCTCGGGCCGAACCGGCGCGTGCTCATCGAGCTCGGCCTCGGGGAGAGCGAGCTCGGCACCCCGGTCGCGGCGTTCTTCCACCAGCCGTCGTTCGAGCGTGATCTGCGCGCCGGCATCGCCACCCTGCCCGGCGTCACCGTGCATCTGGGCCGGTCGGTGACCGCGCTGCACCAGGACGGCGAGCCGGCCGGCGCGGGCGATCCGGACGGCCGGTCCGGCCCGGTCACCGTCGAGCTGGACGACGGCAGCCGGCTGCGGGCCCGGTGGGTGGTCGGCTGCGACGGCGCCTCGAGCCCCGTGCGCGGCATGCTCGGCGTCGACTACGCCGGGTCGACCTTCACCCAGCCCTGGCTGGTCGTGGACGTCGAGACGCCGACGCCGCTGGCGCACCTGCCGTACTTCTCGTTCGTCTGCGACCCGCGGCGCCCCGCGGTTACCATGCCGATGCCCGGTGGGCACCGCTGGGAGTGGATGCTGCTTCCCGGGGAGGACCCGGCGCGGATGGCCGAGGCCGACGGCGTCCGCGCGCTGCTGCGCGACTGGGTGGACCCGGACACGGTGCGGGTGGTGCGCACCGCCGTCTACACGTTCCACGCCCGCGCGGCGGCGCGCTGGCGGGTCGGGCGCGTCCTGCTCGCCGGGGACGCCGCGCACAGCATGCCGCCGTTCGCCGGGCAGGGCCTGGGAGCCGGGCTGCGCGACGCCGCCGCGCTGTCCTGGCGGCTCGCCGAGGTCGTCGGCGGCCTCGCCGGCGACGAGCTGCTCGACGCCTACGAACGCGAACGCCGGCCGCACGTCGAGGCTATGACGTCCGCGGCGCTGCGGGTCGGCCGGGTCGTGCAGACGACGAACCCGCGGCTGTCCCGGCTCACCCGGGCCGTGCTGGTCACCCTCGATCACGCCCCCGGGCTGCGCCGCGCGCTTCGGGGCGGCGCGGCCCGGCCGCAGCCGCGGCTGCCCCGCGGCGTCGCCGGCACCCGCCCCGCCGCCGGGCGGATCCTGCCGAACCCGCGGCTGCGCACCCGCGACGGCCGCATCGTCCGCCTCGACGACCTGCTCACCGACGGCTGGACGCTGATCGGCCGCGGGATCGACCCGACCGCCGGGATGGACCCCGCCGCGCGGGACTGGGTCGACCGGCGGGCCGCCACCGCGCTCACCGTCGTCGCCCCCGGCGGGCTGCGGGCCGTCAGCGACGTCTCCTGCCCGGCGGTCGAGGACCTCGACGGCACGCTGCTGCGCGCGCTGCGCACCCGCCGGCCGCTCCCGATCGCGCTCGTTCGACCCGACCGCTACCTCGCCGGCCTCGTGGCCGCGCCGCTGCGGGGAACCGACCTGCTCGACCCCGCCGGCCGCGCCCGACCCTGACCGTCCGCGTCGCCCCGAGGCGAATCGCGAGCCTTTTGACTTCGTGTGCGCTCCAAGTCCTAGCGTGGAGCCATGGCCACGCTCGAAGCACCCGCGACGACGTCCAGCCCGACCATCCCGCCCCGCCCGGCCTCGCCCCGCCAAGCCTCGTCCCGGCAGGTCCCGCCTCGCCAGGTCCCGCCTCGCCAGGTCCCGCCGCGATCGACTCCGCCGCGCTCGGACATGACTGGGCTGGTCGAGGCGGGTGACTCGGTCCACGCGGCCTGCGGCGAGCCGGTGTTCGACCTGCTGGCGGGCGAGGACGGCGCCGGCACCCTGACGATCGCCGAGGCCGCCGCGGCCACCGGGGTCAGTACCCACACACTGCGCTACTACGAGCGCGCGGGGCTGATGCGCGACCCGGTCGCCCGGGCCACGTCGCACCACCGTCGCTACACCGCCGACGACATCCGCTGGGTCACGTTCCTGACCCGGCTGCGCCTGACCGGCATGCCGATCCGGGAGATGGCCCGCTACGCGCGGCTGGCCGGCGCGGGCGAGGGCAACGAGGCCGAGCGGCTGGCGCTGCTCACCGAGCATCGCCGCCGGGTGCTGGAGCGCCTCGACGAGGTCCAGCGCAACCTCGTCGCCATCGACACCAAGATCGCCGCCTACCAGGAGAGGATCGACCGCTGATGCGCAGGGTCGCGTTGGGCAGCCAGGGGCTGGAGGTCTCCGTCCAGGGACTGGGCTGCATGGGCATGTCCGAGTTCTACGGCGCCGGGGACGACGCCGAATCCGTCGCCACGATCCACCGGGCGCTCGACCTCGGCGTCACGCTGCTGGACACCGCGGACATGTACGGTCCGCACCGCAACGAGGAGCTCGTCGGGCGGGCGATCGCCGAGCGCCGCGACCAGGTCGTGCTCGCCACCAAGTTCGGCATCGTCCGCGACCCGGCCGACCCCACCGCCCGCGGCGTCGACGGCCGGCCGGAGTACGTCCGCTCGGCCTGCGACGCGTCGCTGCGCCGGCTGGGCGTCGACCACATCGACCTGTACTACCAGCACCGGGTCGACCCGACGGTCCCGATCGAGGAGACCGTCGGCGCGATGGCCGAGCTCGTCGCCGCGGGAAAGGTGCGCTACCTCGGCCTGTCCGAGGCGGCGCCGGCCACGATCCGCCGGGCGCACGCCGTCGCGCCGATCACCGCCCTGCAGACCGAGTACTCGATCTGGTCCCGCGAGCCGGAGGCGGAGATCCTGCCGACCCTGCGCGAGCTCGGGATCGGGTTCATCTCCTACAGCCCGCTGGGGCGGGGCTTCCTCACCGGCACCTTCCGCTCGGCGGCGGACTTCGCCGCCGACGACTTCCGCAGGAACATGCCGCGGATGAGCGGTGACAACCTGGAGGCGAACCTCGCCGTGCTCGCCGAGGTCGACAAGCTCGCCGCCGAGAAGGGCGTGACGCCCGCACAGCTCGCGCTGGCCTGGGTGCACCACCAGGGCGACGACGTCGTGCCGATCCCCGGCACGAAGCGGCGTCGCTACCTGGCGGACAACGTCGCCGCGGCGGAGATCACCCTCACCCCCGCCGAGACGGAGCGGCTCGGCGCCGCGGGGTCCGTGGTGGCGGGCACCCGCTACCCCGACATGTCCTCGGTCAACGGTTGACCAGCACGCCCGGGGACGGCCGGGTCGGGACTGCCGAGGCCGGGGCCGGCGCCGTGGCCGAGCAGACGCGGTAGCCGATGCCGCGCACGGTGAGGATGTGGGTCGGGGCGGACGGATCCGCCTCCACCTTGCGGCGCAGCCGGCGGACGTGGACGTCGAGCATCCGCGCCCCGCCGAAGTAGTCGTAGCCCCAGATCCGTTCCAGCAGCTGCTTGCGGGTGACGGCCCGGCCGCCCGCCACGGCCAGCTCGCACAGCAGCCGGAACTCGGTGCGGGTCAGGTGCTGGTCCTCGCCGCGCCGGCTGACGACCCCCTCGGCCGGCCGGATCTGCAGGTCGCCGACGCTCAGCGCGCTCGCCGTCGCCTGCCCCGGATGGACGCGGCGCAGCAGGGCCCGCAGCCTCGCCAGCACCTCCGGGGTGACCGGGGGAGCGGTGACGTAGTCGTCGGCACCGGCCTCCAGGGCCGCGACGACGCCGGTCGGGTCCAGCCGGTCGGCGACGACGACGAGGGGGACGTCGCCGGCGGCCCGCAGCCGGCGGCAGAACTCCAACCCTTCCATCGGGGCCGCCGGACCCGCGCTGTCCGGAGCCGACCGGTCATCGCCCGCCGGGCCGAACACGAGCTCGTCCAGCCAGGGCGTGTCCAGGTCCAGTCGGTCGAACTCCAGTCGGTCGAACGTCGGCCGGTCGAACGTCGGCCGGTCGAACTCGGGGCCGGCCAGGCCGGCCAGGCCGGCGAGGCCGTCGGGCAGAGTGGGCGCAGCGGCGTCGGTGGCCAGCGGCAGGCAGGTCAGGACCAGATGCGCGCCTCGCGCGGCGAGCAGGGCGAGGGCCTGCTCTCCGGTTCCGGCCGTGTCGACGCCGTAACCCTCACCGAGCAGGGCGGGTACCAGGTCACGCCGCAGGGCGGCCTCGTCCCCCACGAGCAGAAGTGTCGTCCGCACCTTGGACATTTTCCCGGATCTGGCCTGCTTGTCCCCTCCCGGGCCCGTCCGGACCAGGGCCCGCCGGCCCGGTCCGAACCGGGACACCAAGGCTGACAAGGCCCTCGACGGCTCCCGACATGCCATTCGGCACATCCGGCGGGTGGCCGAACGGCCCCGGACGGGGGTACCGCTGGTCCGCCCGGTGCGGGCGGCCCGGCCCGGCCCGATCGGGTCAGGCCGGCCCGGCGCCCGAGGGGCCGTCCTCCAGGTCGCCTTCGGTGCGAAGGTAGAGCTCCTGCAGGGCGTCGAGGGTGGCGGGCTCGGGATGCTGCCACAGGCCCCGGGCGGCGGCCTCCAGCAGCCGTTCGGTGATGCCGTGCAGCGCCCAGGGGTTGGACTCGGTGAAGAACTTCTGGCTGTCGGCGTCGAGGGCGTAGGTCGCGGCGAGCCGCTCGTACATCCAGTCCGCCACGACGCCGGCGGTGGCGTCGTAGCCGAACAGGTAGTCGACGGTGGCGGCCATCTCGAAGGCCCCCTTGTACCCGTGCCGGCGCATCGCCGCCAGCCAGCGGGGGTTCACCACCCGGGCGCGAAAGACCCGGGAGGTCTCCTCGGTCAGCGTCCGGGTGCGCACGGCCTCGGGCCGGGTGCTGTCGCCGATGTAGGCGGCGGGGGCCCGGCCGGTCAGCGCCCGCACCGTCGCGACCATCCCGCCGTGGTACTGGAAGTAGTCGTCGGAGTCGGCGATGTCGTGCTCGCGGGTGTCGACGTTCTTCGCGGCCACCGCGATGCGCCGGTAGGCGGCCTCCATGTCCGCGCGGGCGGGGGTGCCGTCGACGCCGCGTCCGTAGGCGTAGCCGCCCCAGGTGGCGTAGACCTCGGCGAGGTCGGCGTCGTCGCGCCAGTTGCGGCTGTCGATCAGTGGCAGCAGCCCGGCGCCGTAGGCCCCGGGCTTCGACCCGAAGATGCGCAGCGTCGCCCGCCGCTCGTCGCCGTGGGTCGCCAGGTCCGCGCGGGCGTGGGCGCGGACGTGGTTGTCGGCGTCGGGTTCGTCGAGGCCGGCGGCCATCCGCACCGCGTCGTCGAGCATCGCGACCACGTGCGGGAACGCGTCGCGGAAGAAGCCGCTGATGCGCACGGTCACGTCGATGCGGGGGCGGCCGAGCTCGGCCAGGCCGATCGGTTCCAGCCCGCTGACCCGGCGCGACGCGTCGTCCCAGACGGGCCGGATGCCCAGCAGGGCAAGCACCTCGGCGACGTCGTCGCCGGACGTGCGCATCGCGCTGGTGCCCCAGACCGACAGCCCGACGGACCGCGGCCAGTCGCCGGTGTCGGCCCGGTAGCGCTCCAGCAGCGACGTCGCCATCGCCTGGCCGGTCTCCCACGCCAACCGGCTGGGGACCGCCTTCGGGTCGACGGAGTAGAAGTTGCGGCCGGTGGGCAGCACGTTGACCAGGCCACGCAGCGGGGAGCCGCTGGGGCCGGCCGGGACGTAGCCGCCGTCGAGGGCGTGCAGGACGCTCGTGATCTCGTCGGTGGTCCGGTCGAGCCGCGGCACGATCTCGGTGGCGGCGAAGCGCAGCACCGCGCCGACCGCCTCCCGCCGCGCATCCGGATCCGCGCCCGGGTCCGGGCCGTCCCCGGAGCCGGGGTCCACCGCGGCCGTGGGGTCCGCCGCGGCCGTGGGGTCCGCCGCGGCCGTGGGGCGGGTCGCGGGGGGCAGGACGGCGTCGAGGGCGGCGGGGACGGCATCGGGCTCCCAGCCGCGGTCCTCCATCGCCGTGACCAGGGCGAGCGCGGTGCGTTCGGCGGCGTCGACGTCCCCGCGGGGGGCCGTGTCGTCCTCGGCGAGGCCCAGGGCCTCGCGCAGCCCCGGCAGCGTCCGCTGGCCGCCCCACATCTGGCGGGCGCGCAGCATCGCGAGGACCAGGTTGACCCGCGCCTCGCCGGCCGGGGCGACGCCGAGCACGTGCAGGCCGTCGCGGATCTGCGCGTCCTTGACCTCGCACAGCCAGCCGTCGACGTGCAGCAGGAAGTCGTCGAACTCGGCGTCGTGCGGGCGGTCGGCCAGGCCCAGGTCGTGGTCGAGCCGAGCGGCCTGGATCAGCGTCCAGATCTGGGCGCGGATCGCCGGCAGCTTCGCCGGGTCCATCGCCGCGATCGAGGCGTGCTCGTCGAGGAGCTGCTCGAGGCGGGCCAGATCGCCGTAGCTCTCCGCCCGCGCCATCGGCGGGACGAGATGGTCGACCAGGGTGGCGTGCGCCCGCCGCTTCGCCTGGGTGCCCTCGCCCGGGTCGTTGACGAGGAACGGGTAGATCAGCGGCAGGTCGCCGAGGGCCGCGTCCGTCGGGCAGGACGCGCTCATCCCCACCGTCTTGCCGGGCAGCCACTCCAGCGTGCCGTGCTTGCCGAGGTGGACGACGGCGTGCGCGCCGAACCCGCCGGCGGCGGGCGGGGCGGCGAGCCAGCGGTAGGCGGCCAGGTAGTGGTGGCTGGGCGCCAGGTCCGGGTCGTGGTAGATCGCGACAGGGTTCTCCCCGAAGCCGCGCGGCGGCTGGACCAGCAGCACGACGTTGCCGGCGCGCAGCGCGGCGAGGACGATCTCGCCGTCCGGGTCGCGGGAGCGGTCGACGTACAGCTCGCCCGGCGGCGGCCCCCAGTGCCGTTCGACGCCGGCCCGCAGGTCGGCGGGCAGCGTGTCGTACCAGGCCCGGTAGTCGGCCGCGGAGATCCGCACCGGGTTGCTGGCGAGCTGGCCCGCGGTGAGCCACGCCGGGTCCTGCCCGCCGGCCGCGATGATCGCGTGGATGAGGGCGTCGCCGTCCTGCGCGGCGACCCCCGGCAGGGCGTCCGGGCCGTCGTCGGGGCCGACGTCGTAGCCGGCGTCGCGCATCGCCCGCAGCAGCCGCACGGTGCTCGCCGGGGTGTCGAGGCCCACGGCGTTGCCGATCCGGGAGTGCTTCGTCGGGTACGCCGACAGCATCAGCGCCACCCGCCGCCCGGCCGGCGCGACGTGGCGCAGCCGGCCGTGTGCGACCGCGATGCCGGCGACCCGGTCGGCCCGCTCGGGGTCGGCGACGTAGCTGGTCAGCCCGTCGGCGTCGACCTCCTTGAAGGAGAACGGCACGGTGATCAGGCGGCCGTCGAACTCGGGGATCGCGACCTGGGTGGCGGCGTCCAGCGGCGACAGGCCGTCGTCGGAGTCCGCCCAGTCCGCGCGGGCGCTGGTCAGGCACAGCCCCTGCAGGATCGGGATGTCCAGCGCCGCCAGCGCCCCGACGTCCCACGCCTCGTCGTCCCCGCCGGCGGCGGCCCGCGCCGGCTGGCTGCCGCCCGCGGCGAGCACCGTGACGACCAGCGCATCGGCCCGGCCGAGGGTGGCGAGCAGTTCCGACTCGGCGGTGCGCAGCGACGCGCAGTACACCGGCAGCGCCGCGCCGCCGGCCCGCTCGACCGCGGCGCACAGCTCCTCGACGAACGCCGTGTTGCCGGCGACGTGATGCGCCCGGTAGTACAACACCCCGATCACCGGGCCGGCCTGGCCGGCCGGTGCACCCTGGCCGGCCGGTGCCCCCTGGCTGGCCGGAGCCCCCTGGCCGGCCGGAGTCCCCTGGCCGCCTGCCGCGGGTGCCGGTGCCTGCACCGGTCGGGCCGCGGCGGTGGGCCGGTCGAGCACGCCCCAGGCCGGCGTCGTCACCGGCGGGGCGAACCCGCCGCCGGTGAGCAGCAGCGTGTCGGCGAGGAACCGGTGCAGCTCGCCGAGGTTGGCCGGGCCGCCCTCGGCCAGGTAGGCGTGCGCCTCGGCGCAGATGCCCGCCGGCACCGTGGAGATCGCCATGAGCTCCGCGTCCGGGGCCCGCTCGCCGCCGAGGACGACCACCGGCCGCGGCCCGGCGAGCAGGGCGGCCAGGCCCTCCTCCCACATCCGCCGCCCGCCGAGGATGCGTACGACGACCACGTCGGCGCCGTCGGTCAGCTCGTCGAGGTCGGTGACGTCGAGGCGGGCCGGGTTGCCGAGCCGGTAGCGGGCGCCGCTGGCCCGCGCGGAGAGCAGATCGGTGTCGGACGTCGACAGCAGCAGGACGACGGCGTCGAGCTCGCCCTCGATGGTGAGCTCGGACGGCGTGCTGGGGGCGGGGGTCATGGTGCTGCCTTTCCCGGGGTTGGGCGCCCCGCGTCAGCCGGCCGGAGCCGGGCGGCCCCCGCTCCCGACTGACGGCGCCGGGACCGCGCCGGACCACCCCGGACTTCCTCGCCGTGCGCCGCTCGTGGCCGCCTCACCATCGCAGAGCGGGCGCCGGGTGTGTCAAGCGCTGTGCGGATACCGTCATGGACAACGATCAACCGACAGGTACCGGGCCGGGCACGTATGCTCCGCCGGTGCCCACCAGCCCGCGGGAGCGCGCCGACGACGCCTGCCCGGGCGTGCTGCGGACGCATCCCGCCGCGGACGGCGCACTCGCCCGGCTGCGGATTCCCGGCGGAGCCCTCGACGGTGCCGCGGCGCGGATGCTCGCCGCGTGCGCCCGGGATGTCGCCGACGGCCACTTGGAGCTGACCTCCCGCGGAAACGTGCAGCTTCGCGGCCTCGCCGACGGCGCCGCCGCGGTGCTCGCCACCCGGGCGCGGTCGGTCGGGCTGCTGCCGTCGGCCACCCACGAGCGGGTCCGCAACATCGTCGGCTCCCCGCTGTCGGGGCGCGCCGGCGCGGGCGTCCGTGACATCGCCCCGCTCGTCGACGCGCTCGACCGCGGGCTGTGCGCCGACCCGACACTCGCCGAGCTACCCGGCCGGATGCTGTTCGCCGTCGACGACGGCAGCGGCGACCTGGCCGGCCTGCCCGCCGATTTCACCCTGCGGGCCCAGCCGGCGGGGCAGACCCTGCTGCTCGTCGCGGGTGGGGCGGGCGCGCTGCGGTTGGCGCAGAGCGCCGCCGT
>NZ_CM001489.1:3017564-3113574 GCF_000262465.1 Frankia sp. QA3 | reverse complement strand
CCGCCGGGCGGGACCGCCTGCTCGCCGCAGCCGCCGCGCAGGTCCCGCGTGCCGCCGCGGCGTCCGGTGGGAGCGCAGACTGGCCCGCCGGCGACGGGCCGGGCCGCGCCGGGGATGCCGTCTCGACGGTCGAGGTGGACCCGACCGGCATCGGGGTCGCAGCCGGTGTCGGGATCGACGGCGGACCGCCGGGTGCCCGGCCGGGTCGGCACCACCAGCGGGACGGTCGCTGGGCGTTGACCGCCCTCGTTCCGCTCGGGCGGCTGCGCGCCGACCAGCTCGACCTGCTCGCCGCGGTCGCCGACGCCGACGGTGACGGCCGGGTGATGGTGACGCCGTGGCGGTCGGTCGTGCTGCGCGACCTCGACCTCCCGGCCCTGGCGGGAGCCTCGGACCGGCTGGCCGCCGCGGGTCTCGTGGTCGACCCGGATTCCGGGTGGGTCGGCGTCACCAGCTGCGCCGGGCGGCCTGGCTGCGCTCGGGCGCTCGCCGACGTACGGCGCGACGCCGGCCGGTCGGCCGAGGTACCGGGTTCCGTCCGCCGGCCCGGTCCGTCGGCCGGCGACACGCCGCGCCGCCGGGAGCCGCTGTCCGTGCACTGGTCGGGCTGCGCTCGCCGGTGCGGCCAGCCGGCCGGCGAGGTGGTCGAGGTCGTCGCGGACGCCGCCGGCTACCGGATCCGTGGCGGACCCGGCACGGCGTTGCTGGTGCCCTGGTCGGACGGAGGTGGCCCGGGCGACCTTCTGGCCGCCGGGTGGGGCGTGCTCGTCGACGCGGTGGCGGCACGACGGTCGGTTGCCCGGCGGCGGTGCCGGGACGGACGGGAGGCTCGTTGATGGAGGTGGCGATGGCGGGAACGCCGCGGCCCGACTACGTCCGGGACGGCGCGGAGATCTACCGTCGTTCGTTCGCGACGATCCGGGCCGAGACCCGTCTCGACGGGCTGCCCGCCGACGTCGCCCGCGTCGCCGTCCGCATGATCCATTCCTGCGGCATGGTCGACCTCGTCGACGACCTGGCCTTCAGCCCGGGGGTCGTCGCCGCGGCGCGGGCGGCCCTGCTGGCCGGCGCGCCGGTGCTGTGCGACGCCCAGATGGTCGCCGCGGGGGTAACCCGCCGCCGGCTGCCCGCCGGCAACGACGTGCTGTGCCTGCTCGGCGATCCGCGGGTGCCGGGCCTCGCCGCCGAGCTGGGCACGACCCGCAGCGCCGCGGCGATCGACCTGTGGGCCGACCGCCTCGCCGGCGCCGTCGTCGCGATCGGCAACGCCCCCACCGCCCTGTTCCGGCTGCTGGAGCTCGTCGCGGCCGGCGCGCCACGGCCGGCGGCCGTCCTCGGCGTGCCGGTGGGCTTCATCGGCGCGGCCGAATCGAAGCAGGCGCTCGCCGACGATCCGGCGGGCCTGGAGTTCCTCGTCGTGCACGGCCGGCGCGGCGGCAGCGCGATGGCCGTCGCCGCCGTGAACGCGATCGCTAGCGAGGAAGAGTGAACGACTCGCGTGAGCCCGTGATCGACCCCGTGACCGAGCCGGCGACGGTGCCGGCCGGGGCGGAGGCCAGCGTGGCGGGGGCCGGCGTGGCGGGGGCCGGCCCGACGGGCCGGTTGTGGGGGGTCGGGGTGGGACCGGGTGATCCCGAGCTCATGACGCTGCGGGCGGCCCGGCTCATCCACGACGCCGACGTGATCGCCTACCACAGTGCCCGGCACGGCCGCAGCATCGCCAGGTCGATCGCCGCGGCGCACCTGCGCGGCGACCAGATCGAGGAGGCGCTGGTCTACCCGGTCACCACGGAGACGACCAGCCATCCCGGCGGCTACCGGGGGGCGATCGACGAGTTCTACGAGGACTGCGCCAAGCGGCTGGCGGTCCACCTCGACGCCGGCCGGGACGTCGTCGTCCTCAGCGAGGGCGACCCGTTCTTCTACGGGTCGTTCATCCACCTGCACCGTCGCCTCGCCGACCGCTACCCGACCGAGGTCGTGCCCGGGGTGACGTCGTTGTCGGCGGGCTGCGCGGTGCTCGGCCGCCCGCTCGTCGAGGGCAACGAGGTCCTCACCGTCCTGCCGGGCACACTGGCGCCGCGGACCCTCGCCGAGCGCATCGCCGGCACCGACACCGCGGTCGTGCTCAAGATGGGCCGGACCTTCCCCGGGGTCCGCGACGCCTTCACCGACGCCGGCCGGCTCGCCGACACCTGGTACGTCGAGCGGGCGACGACCGCCGGCCAGCGGATCGCCCCGCTCGGCGAGGTCGACCCGGCGACCGTGCCCTACTTCTCCCTGGCCGTGCTGCCGAGCCCGGTGCGCGGCCCGGACGATCCGGCGCCGCTGCGCGCCGGCCAGGCGGACTGGGTGCTCGCGGGCGCCGCGAGCCGGCCGGGGCCGTCCGCCTCCGCTCCCGTCGGGATCATCGACCGCACCGCGCCGGCGGTCGAGGAGCCCGCCGTGGAGCAGCCCGCGGGCGAGGTCGTCGTGGTCGGGCTCGGCCCGGGTGCGCAGGGCTGGTTGACCCCGCAGGCCGCCGCCGCGCTTGCCGCCGCCGACGACCTCATCGGCTACGGCCCCTACCTGGATCGGGTCCCCGCCGATCCGCGCCAGCGCCGGCACCCGTCGGGCAACACGGTCGAGGCGGAACGCGCCGAGCTCGCCCTGGAGCTGGCCGCCGCCGGGGCGAACGTCGCGGTGGTGTCCTCCGGTGACCCCGGCGTCTTCGCGATGGCGACCGCGGTCGTCGAGGCCGCGGCGCAGCAGCGTTTCGCCCACGTCGACGTGCGGGTCGTGCCTGGTCTGACCGCAGCCCAGGCGGTGGCGAGCCGGGTCGGCGCGCCGCTCGGCCACGACTTCTGCGTGCTGTCGCTGTCCGACCGGCTCAAGCCGTGGGAGGTCATCGAGCGGCGGCTGCGCGCCGCCGCGGCGGCCGACCTCGTCCTCGCGATCTACAACCCGGCGTCGCGGACGCGGCGCGAACAGCTCGACCGTGCCCGCGCGGCGCTGCTGGAGCACCGCGCGCCGGACACCCCGGTGGTGATCGGGCGCGACGTCGGCGGCCCCACCGAAACGGTCACCGTGACGACCCTCGGCGACCTCGACCCGGCCGGAGTCGACATGCGCTGCCTGCTGCTCGTCGGCTCCTCGACGACGCGGATCGTCCGCCGCGGCACCGGTCGCGACCTCGTGTTCACCCCGCGCCGCTACCCGGCGCCGTAGGCCGGGCGGCCCCCGGCCAGCCAGGCGTGCGCGGCCTCGACGGTGTCGACGACGGCGACCCCGCCGGGAACGGGCGGGCGGTCGACCATGATGACGGGCAGGCCGAGGTCGCGGGCGGCGGCGAGCTTGGCCGCCGTCATCGTGCCGCCGCTGTCCTTGGTCACGACGACGTCGATGGCGTGGCGGCGTAGCAGCGCCGTCTCCCCGGCCACGTCGAACGGCCCCCGGTCCAAAACGACCGTCAGCCGCGGCGGCAGCGTGCCGGTGGGCGGGTCGACGCAGCGGGCGAGGAACCAGGGCCGGTGCAGCCCGGCGAACAGCGCGAGGTCGGTACGCCCGGTGGTCAGGAACACCCGCGGCGCCCGATCGGACCCGCCGGCCCCGTCCTGCCCGGCCCGCCGGGCCGGCACGAACCGGTCGACCAGGTCCGCCGCGGCGGGCAGCGACGGGACCCGGCGCCAGTCGTCGCCGGGCCGCTCATGCCAGCCGGGGCGGTGCAGGACCAGCAGCGGGACGCCGGTGGTCGCCGCGGCCGCCGCGGCGGAGGCGCTCATCCGGGCGGCGAAGGGGTGGGTGGCGTCGACCATCGCGTCGATGCGTTCGGCGCGCAGCTGGTCGGCGAGGCCGGTCGGACCGCCGAACCCCCCGATCCGGACCCGGCAGGACGGTGGCACCTGCGGGTCGCGCACCCGGCCGGCGAGCGAGTAGACGACGTCGAGCCCCGCGTCGGCGGCCAGGGCGACGGCCAGCCGGCGGCCCTCGCCGGTGCCCCCCAGCAGCAGCACCCGCCGCGGCTTGCCTCCCGCCGCAGCGGTCATCGCGGCTCGGCCGGGTCCAGGTCCCCGGGCACCGACGACCAACCCGTGGCGGGCGCCGGCTGGCAGCCGTCCGGGGCGAAGCGCTGCGGCGAGTACAGGAAGCTGTCGCGGAAGCCCGCCGCGGCCAGCGCCCGACCGATGATGATCACGGCGGTCTTCGTCAGGCCGGCGGCCCGGGACTGCGCGGCGATGTCGGCGAGCGTGCCGCGCAGCACCACCTCGTCCGACCGGCTGGCCCACGCCACCACGGCCGCCGGACAGTCCGGCCCGTAGTTGGGCAGGAGCTCGTCGACCAGCGTCTCGATGCGGTGCACGGCCAGGTGCAGCACGAGCGTCGCCCGGGACCGGCCGAGGGTGGCCAGGTCCTCGCCGGGCGGCATCGGGCTGGACAGCACGGCGGTGCGGGTCAGCACGACGCTCTGGGCGACGCCGGGAACCGTCAGCTCCCGGCGCAGCGACGCGGCGGCGGCGGCGAACGCGGGCACGCCCGGGGTGACGTCGTAGGGGACGCCCGCCGCGTCCAGCCGGCGCATCTGCTCGGCCAGGGCGCTGTAGAGGGACGGGTCGCCGGAGTGCAGGCGGGCGACGTCCTGTCCGGCGGCGTCGGCGGCGCACAGCTCGGCCGTGATCGCGTCGAGCGTCATCCGGGCCGTGTCGACGAGCCGCGCGCCGGGCGGGCAGTGAGACAGCAGTTCGGCGGGGACGAGGCTGCCCGCGTACAGGCAGACCGGGCAGGCGGCGATCAGGTCCCGCCCACGCACGGTGATGAGGTCGGCCGCGCCCGGCCCCGCTCCGATGAAGTGCACGGTCATCCGCGCTCGCCTCCCTGGGCCCCGTGGTCGGCCGCCGCGCCGCGGTGGGCGGCGACGGTGGTGGGCTTGGGAGCGTGGCCCGCGGTGCCGGCGGGCCGTCGCGGGGCGCTCGGCACAACGGGCAACGCTAGCAGCCCCGACGCGGCGGATCCGCGGATCGCCGGTCGTCGAGGCGCCGGCGCAGGAAAGAAGCGTGACGCCGACCAGAACGGCATAGGCGGCGACTTCCGAATCGGTCGTCAGCATATGGTTATCGCTGTACACCGGTGCGACCGCCTGGAGGATCTCCCTCACTCCGTGAGTGGACGACGGCGGTGCCGCCGAACGCTCCCGGAACGGTACGATGGCCGAGGAGCCGGTTTTCGGCGAGTCGGCGTGGGCTCGGCCCTGCCGCGGTTCCGGGTCTGATCGGCCGTGGCGACGCTGACTCCCGCCGATTCGGCGGAATTCGCCCGAGCTCGCCGAAATGCCGCCAGCGCGACCATGACGGGGTGTCGTGCCCCTGGTTCTGGATACGCTGGCACACGTGGACCGGATCGCCGCGCGTGCCGCGCTCCAGCAGCGCAGGGCGGAACTCTACCGAGCGGCGGCCGATCTTTTCGTCGATCTCCGCCTGGACGAGATCTCCCTTCGGGACATCGCGGCCCACGCCGGCATGGAACCGGTCGAGTCGGCCCGGGACTACCTTGCCGGGACGCTGGAGCGGGACGCGTGGGAGGTGCCTCTCTCCGTGCTCGTCGACGAGTTCTTCCGCGTCATCAACAGCGCTGTGGCGAATGCGGGCCCTTCGGCGGAGGAGAGATTGTCGGCGCTCGTCCGCGGCACCATGAGCTACTATCTTCGCTATCAGACGAGCGCATTGTTGCTCCGTTATCGGACGATCATGCGGGTGGGTGAGCGGTTCTCGATCGGGGAGCAGGTGGTCGAGCGCGGTGCCAGCCAGCTGTTCGGCGAGATCATCCAGCAGGGGGTGCGGGAGGGAGTGTTCCGCACGCCGTTCCCGGCCGACGCGCGGCGCAGCATCGAGGCGGCCGGCACGGCGGCGCTGGAGTGGTACGACCACGCGGGCCCCGTCCCGCCCGACGAGCTGATCGAGCGCTACGTGCGCGTCTCGCTGGCCACCGTCGAGTTCACCGGCCTGCGCTGAACGGGCGTCAGGCGTGCGGCCGTGGCCGGCCCAGGGTCATGATCTCGGGAGCCGCTCGCTGGGCCGGGACCTCGACGATGCGCTCGCCCATCCGGTCGGGCGGGATCAGCGGGATCGGGTCGCGGACCGGCATCGGCGCGCCCCCCCGCACGACGACCGTCGCGGCGAGGAGCTCGTCGAGCGCGGGTGCCGCCGCCGGATCCGTGGCCGCCGGCCCGGTGAAGACCGCGCAGAGGAACCATCGCGGCCCGTCGACGCCCACGATCCGGGCGGGAATCGGGCCGGACCCGTAGTCGATCGGCAGGTGCAGCTCGGGGCCGCGTGGACCCGGCCGGCAGGCGTCCGGATCGTCCGGCGCCGTCGCGGCCAGCAGGTCCTCGCGGATCGTGGCCCACAGGTCCTGCCCCCGCGGCGCGGCCAGCACGGACAGCTCCAGGGTGGAGGAGCCGTCGGTCGCGACCAGCGCCGGCACCGGCCCGTCGAGCGACAGCCGGATCCAGGTGCCCGTGACGCGCGGGATCAGCAGCGCGCCGAAATCCGCCCGCTGCCGGCCGTCGTCGGGCCGCGCGGCGACGTCGTAGGGCCCTGCGACGTCCGGGGGCTCCGCGCCGTCTCGGGCGTTCGGATCGTCGAGGGCGTCCCCTCCCGCGGGGGCGTCCGGGTGGTCGGGGGTGCCCAGGTGGGCCCCGGGCGGTGGGTCGGCCTCCTTGTGCGCGGCGCCGATCCGCCCGGGCTCGCCGGCCCGCGCGGCGTCGCGTCGCCGTCCGTGGATGAGTCGCCCACCGAGCACCGCCGACCACCTCCTTCCCGGAGCTTGAAGCGAGTCCTCCCGGAGCTTGAAGTGAGTGGGGCGTGACGCCGGGTAGGCGCGCCGAGATTCTCGCGGGAAGGCCGCGCGCCCGCGCCAGCTTTGCGGCTCTCGTGACCTTTCGCCTTAAAAACCCGGAAAGGTGCATCCGACGGGCTGTGATCTGCCAACCTCGGCGTGTGCTCTCGACCTGCGGTCCGCCGCGCTCCCTCGAGGACCTGCGCCGGCTCGAACGCCAGGCGGCACCCCTTCGGTTCAGGTTCTTCTGGGGCCAGCGCCAGGCCGTCGCCGACGGCACGGGAGCGGGTTGCCTGAGCCTGCGGTGGCCGGCCCGCTTCGCCGTCGACGGTGTCGACTACCCCAGCGCGCAGCACTACGTGCTGGTGCGCAAGGCCCGGCTGTTCGGCGACCACGCCACCGCGGAGACGGTGCTCGCGCTGCCGGCGCCGATCCCGCTGGCCGCCGTCGGCCGGCGGATCCGGGGCTTCGACGAGACGGTGTGGGACCGCCACCGCTACGCCGTCGCCGTCGCCGCCAACTCCGCGAAGTTCGCCCAGAACGCCATCCTGCGCACCTACCTCACCGGCACCGCCGGCCTCGTCCTCGCCGACACCAGCCCGCGGGACCGGATCTGGGGGATCGGCTGCGACCGTGACGACGATCGGGCCAGCCGGCCGAGCGCCTGGCCCGGGCGCAACCTGCTCGGCTTCGCCCTGATGGAGGTCCGAGACGCCCTGCTGACGCCGGTCGCGGCGAGGTGACGTGCCCCGAACGGCGTGACGTCCCGGGATAATCGCGCAACGGGATGGTCGAATCCCGGCGAGTCCGGGACCATCGAGGGCGTGTCAGTTCCCAATCAGAAGGCGTCGCTGCCCAAGTCCTGGACGGTCTCCGAGTCGCTGAGCGGGGGGATGAAGCTCCCGTTCGTCGTCGGCCTCGACGACTCGGACACCCCGTACGACGTCGTCGACGCGCTCGCGCTCGCTCCCTTCACGACCGGTGAGCAGCCGTGGGCCCGCAGTGCGCGGGTGGACCGGCTCCGCCCCGGAGCGACCCTGTTGCCTTCCGGAGCGCGAGTGCTGCGCTCCGTCGTGGAAGAATCTCGTGACTCCCGCCTGGCCGTGGGGGAGGGCTGGACGGTGCGGTCCGTGCGCTGGCGCGGTGGCGGTGGCGAGGTCACCGTGACCGCGGTCAGCGAGCAACTCGCCCGGGGCGTGCTCGAGGACGTGCTGCGCTCGTCCGCGGCCGAGACCGGCTCGGACAGCTCGGTCAGCATGGGTTTCTGGTACCTGTCCGGCCAACGCGGGCCGATCCGGACCAGCCGGCGGACCGCGACGACGAAGTGGTCGTCGATCCGCGGCAACTATGCCTCCGAGGCTCGGGACTCCCTCGACAAGCTGATGTCGGTCCGCCGCGACAACGTGGTCGGCCGGCTGATCCTGCTGCACGGCCCGGCCGGGACCGGGAAGACGACGGTGCTGCGCGCGCTGGCCAACGAGTGGCGCTCCTGGTGCCAGGTCGACTGCGTGCTCGACCCGGAGTCGCTGTTCGCCGACCCGGCCTACCTGATGGAGGTCGCGATCGGCTTCGACGACGACGGGGACCCCGACAGCGACTCCGGCGACTCCGGCGACTCCGGCGACCTCGGTGACGCCGACGGTGCCGCCGTTGGCGACGGCGGCGGGGACGGCGGCGGCGAGGGGGATCGGCTGGGTCAGCCCGCCGTCCGCCGCTGGCGGCTGCTGGTGATCGAGGACTGCGACGAGCTGATCCGCGGGGACGGCCGCGGCTCCGCCGGGCAGCAGCTGTCCCGGCTGCTCAACCTCACCGACGGGCTCGTCGGCCAGGGCCGTGAGGTGCTCGTCGCGCTGACCACCAACGAGGACCTGTTCCGGCTGCATCCCGCCGTCGTGCGGCCGGGCCGATGCCTGGCGCAGATCGAGGTGGGCGCCCTGCCCCACGCCGAGGCCGTGTCCTGGCTCGGCTCGACCGACGGGGTCGGTTCGACGATGACGCTCGCGGAGCTGTTTGCCCTGCGCGACGGCCGCGGCCTGCCCCGCCCCAGCGGCACCGACACCCGCCACGGCCTGTACCTGTGAGGTGTGGGCCGCCCGGGTACGCCCGGGCGGCCCAGCCACCCGTTGCGGCACCCCGCCAGCCCGGTCAGGTCCGCGGCGGCGGGTCCGCGTGCACCAGGCGGCGCAGGGCGACGCGGGCGAGCGGGGCGTAGGCCAGCAGGACGGGTAGCGGCCCCCGCAGCCGCAGCCAGGTGGAGGTGCCGCCGTCGAGGCAGGGGTCGACGCCGTGGTCGAGGGTGAGCCGCAGCGGACCGAGCGTCACCCGCCAGGACCAGGTCCGGGCCAGCTCGTCGACGGCGGTGACGACGAAGCCGGCCGCGGGCGGCAGGAAGGACCGGACCTCGCCGGTCATCCCGGGATGGATCCGGGTGTCCCCGCCGTCGACGCGGACGCGCAGGACCTGCGGCGCCCAGGCCGGCCAGCGGCCCGGCTCGGCGTAGCGCTCCCAGCTTTCCGTCACCGGCGCCGGCCCCGACGCCTGGAGGAACAGTGCGGCCACGGCAGGCAACGCTAGTGTGCCGGCGAGCGTCCTTCACGGTGGGCGCCGGAGATCCCGACACCCGGTCGGCGGGATCGTACCGAGCGACCGCCGAATCGAGCTATCGCCGCTAAGGTAAGCCGCAGTGGGGTCAACCGGTGCATTTCAGATCGATAGTGGGTAGGGCGATCGGCGGGTCCGATTGCCGCAGCCGGGGCGTCGGCGTAGGTGCGGCCGCGTTCCGGTACGACATCGGACGTCTCGGGTTGGTGCGCGCCGACCTGGGGAAACGTCGAATTTGGCAACCTTGTGTTCAGCTTTGTGGGGAGTGATTGTGACGGCGGTGCCTACCGGATCCATCGCCGGACGGCGGTCCGCCGAGGTGCGCCGCGCCTCGGCGATGCCGGTCCTGACCAGCCGGGTCGACGCCACGGGCGAGCAGGCCCGGCGTAATGCCGAGGGGCACTGGCACGCCGTGACCGATCTGCAGGAGCGGCTCGCGGTCGCGGCCGTCGGCGGCTCGGAGCAGGCCCGTACGCGGCACGTCGCCCGTGGCAAGTTGCTGCCACGGGACCGCGTCGACGCGTTGCTCGACCGTGGCAGTCCCTTCCTGGAACTCTCCCCGCTCGCCGCGAACGGGCTGTACAACGATCCGGTGCCGGGGGCGGGCATCATCACCGGAATCGGGCGGGTCGCCGGTCGGGAATGCGTCGTCGTCGCCAACGACGCCACCGTGAAGGGCGGCACCTACTACCCGCTGACGGTAAAGAAGCATCTGCGCGCCCAGGAGGTCGCGCTGCACAACCGGCTGCCCTGCATCTATCTGGTGGATTCGGGTGGCGCCTTCCTGCCGTTGCAGGATCAGGTCTTCCCGGACCGGGAGCATTTCGGGCGCATCTTCTACAACCAGGCACGGATGTCGTCGCTCGGCATCGCCCAGATCGCCGCGGTGCTCGGGTCCTGTACGGCCGGCGGCGCCTACGTCCCCGCGATGGCGGACGAGGCGGTCATCGTCCGCGACCAGGGGACGATCTTCCTGGGCGGTCCGCCGCTGGTGAAGGCCGCGACCGGTGAGGTGGTGACGGCCGAGGAGCTCGGCGGCGGCCTGCTGCATGCGCGCACCTCGGGGGTCACGGACCACCTCGCCGAGGACGACCCGCACGCCCTGCGGATCGTCCGGTCGATCGTCGCGAACCTGGCGCCGCGCGCGCCCCGGCCGTGGGCGGTGGAGCCGGCCGAGGAGCCCGCCGTGGACCCGGCCGGCCTGTACGCCGCCGTGCCGACGGATTCGCGGACGCCGTACGACGTGCGGGAGGTGATCGCGCGGATCGTGGACGGGAGTCGGTTCGCGGAGTTCAAGCGGGAGTACGGGTCGACGTTGGTGACCGGCACGGCGCGGTTGCATGGTCATCCGGTGGGGATCGTGGCGAACAACGGGGTGTTGTTCGGTGAGTCGGCGCTCAAGGGGGCGCATTTCATCGAGTTGTGTGATCAGCGGGGGATTCCGTTGGTGTTCCTGCAGAACATCTCGGGGTTCATGGTGGGGCGGGAGTACGAGGCGGGGGGGATCGCCAAGCACGGGGCGAAGATGGTGACGGCGGTGGCGTGTGCGCGGGTGCCGAAGTTCACGGTGGTGATCGGTGGGTCGTTCGGGGCGGGGAACTACTCGATGTGTGGGCGGGCGTACTCGCCGCGGTTTCTGTGGATGTGGCCGAACGCGCGGATCTCGGTGATGGGTGGGGAGCAGGCCGCGGCGGTGCTCGCCGCCGTCCGCCGGGACCAGCTTGCCGCGGCGGGGGTCGACTGGAGCGACGCCGACGAGGCCGCGTTCCGGGCGCCGGTCCTGGACCGTTACGCGGAGCAGGGTAGCCCCTACTACTCGACGGCCCGGCTCTGGGACGACGGAGTCATCGATCCGGTCGACACCCGTATGGTGCTGGGCCTGGGTCTGTCGGTGGCCGCGAATGCCCCGCTGGAACCGGTCGGCTACGGTGTGTTCCGGATGTGAACGGGTGGGCGACGGACGTGGTCGGCGGCCGCGATCCGGGTGTCCGGCCGGCGGTGAGGGGAGTGCAGACGTGAGGATCAAGGGTGTCAGCCGCTGACCTGTCCGCCTGGAACCATGTGACCGGCCAGCCGGGAGCCGCCGGGGCCGGTGGCGGCGGCGAGCCGGGCGGGCCGGGCGGGACGGCGACGGCATCCGCCGCGGCCGGCGCGGGCGCGATCGCCACGGGCGCCATCGCGCCCCGTGAACCGGCGCCCGCGCAGCGCCGGACCGGACCCGGCCTGCCCCCGCGGGTCCCCGGGGTGCCGGGTCTGGCGTTCTCGTCCGTGCTCGTCGCCAACCGCGGCGAGATCGCCGTCCGGATCATCCGCACCCTGCGCGATCTCGGCATCCGCTCGATCGCCGTCTACTCCGACGCGGACGCCGGCGCGCGCCACGTCCGCGAGGCCGACGTCGCGGTCCGGCTGGGGCCCGCGCCGGCCCGGGAGAGCTACCTGGACGTCGACGCGGTCATCGAGGCCGCGCAGGTCTGCGGCGCCCAGGCCATCCATCCCGGGTACGGTTTCCTCGCCGAGAACGCGGCCTTCGTCCGGGCCTGCGAGGCCGCCGGGCTGTTCTTCATCGGCCCGTCGGCCGCCGCGGTCGAGGTGATGGGCGACAAGATCGTCGCGCGGCGGACCGTCGCGGAGGTCGGCGTGGCGGTGGTACCGGGGCGGTCGTCGCCCGCCATGAGCGACGCCGCGATCACCGAGGCCGCGGGCCAGCTCGGCTACCCGGTCCTGGTCAAGCCGTCGGCCGGCGGTGGCGGCAAGGGCATGCGGGTCGTGCGCGCACCGGGGGAGATGGCCGCCGCCCTCGTCTCGGCCCGCAGGGAGGCCGCCGCCGCCTTCGGTGACGACACCCTGTTCGTGGAGCGGCTCATCGCCCGGCCCCGCCACGTCGAGGTGCAGGTGCTCGCCGACGCGCACGGTACCGTGCTGCACCTGGGGGAGCGCGAGTGTAGCCTGCAGCGTCGCCACCAGAAGATCATCGAGGAGGCGCCGTCGCCGCTGCTCGACGCGCGCACCCGGGAACGGCTCGGCGCCGCGGCGGTCGCGGTGGCCGGCGCCGTCGGCTATGTCGGCGCCGGCACGGTCGAGTTCGTCCTGTCCGCCGACGCGCCCGACGAGTTCTACTTCATGGAGATGAACACCCGCCTACAGGTGGAGCACGCCGTGACCGAACTGGTCACCGGGGTGGACCTGGTCGCCGAGCAGATCCGGATCGCGGCCGGGGAGCCGCTGCGGTTCGGCCAGGCCGACGTCCGCCTCACCGGCCACGCCGTGGAGGCCCGCGTGTACGCGGAGGACCCCGCGCGCGGCTTCCTGCCGACCGGCGGGCACATCCTCGACTTCCGCGAGCCCGCGGGGCCCGCCATCCGCGTCGACGCCGGCATCGCCGCCGGCGACACCGTCGGCACCGCCTACGACCCCATGCTCGCCAAGATCGTCGCCTGGGGGCCCGACCGGCCGGCCGCGATCGCCCGGCTCGACGCCGCTCTCGCCGCCACCGTCCTGCTCGGCGTCACCACCAACATCGGTTTCCTGCGGTCGCTGCTCGGCCATCCTGATGTCGTCGCCGGCCGGCTCGACACCGATCTGGTCGAACGCGACCTCGCCGCGCTCACCGCCGACGAGCTGCCCGGCGAGGCCATCCTCGGCTACGCGCTGGCCCGGTTGCTCGCCCTGCAGCCGGTCGGCCCGCTCGTCGACCCGTGGGACCTCCCCTCCGGATGGCGTCCCGGCGAGCCTGCGTGGCTGAGCTGGGACGTGCTGATCCCGGGCGGCGGCCCCGGCCTGGCGGGCGGCGGCGGCCCCGGCGGCGACGACCCAGCCGGCGGTGGCGCCGGGGGCGGTGGCGCCGACGGCGCCGCGCCCGGATCCGGCGCAGGGTCCAGTCCCGGCGGATCCGAGCCGGCCGGCCCGGCGGCGGGCGGCAATCCGGTCGCGGCGGCGGGTTCCGCCGGCGGCGGTACCGCGCTCGGCCCGCGGGCGGCGACCGTGCGGGTCAGCGCCCGCGGCACGCCGGCCGCCGCGCGGGTCCGCCTCGCCGACGGGCCGCCGGTCGCCGCATCGGTGCGCCAGGTCGGCGACGACCTGCTGGTCACGATCGGCTCGGTCACCACCCGGTGGGCGTTCGCGTGGGCGGCGACCGAGGGCGAGCAGGACCCGGCGGACCCGTCCACCGGGGCCGGCGCCCGCGGCCCGATCACGGCCGCGGTGGGACCGACCCCCGCCGGTGAGCTGCTCTGGCTGGGGCGGGACGGCCGGGCCTGGGAGTTGGCCGAAGCGGTTCCCGTGGCCGGGGCGGACGTGGCCTCGGCGCTGGGTGGCCAGGCGCGCAGCCCCATGCCGGGCACGGTGATCGCCGTCCTCGTCGAGCCGGGTATGACCGTCACCGACGGGCAGTCGCTGGTCGTGGTCGAGGCGATGAAGATGGAGCATCCCGTCTCGGCGGCGGCCGCCGGCGTCGTCGCCGAGGTGCTGGTCCGCCCCGGCGAGCCCGTCGCCCTGGACCAGGTCCTGGCGGTCGTCTCGCCGCTGCAGGATCCCGCGGACCCGACCGCCGAGGTTCCCTGACCGGGACTGCCGCGGGCCCCTGACCGGACCGTCGTCGACGCCCGCCCGGACCGTCGCCGACGCCCGCCCGGGAGGACTACCGCGGCTGGTGTCCGATGGTCCCGTCGCCGTCGCGCAGGGCCGTCATCCGGTCGACGAGCGTCGCTCGGGCCTCATCCTCGCCGAGCCCGACGAGGTCCACCGTCTCGACGTGGGCCAGCCAGTCCGGCGGATCGCAGCGTTCGACCCGGATCGTGACCAGCCGGCGGCCGCAGGCGGCGTCCGCCGCGGGGAAGGCCTCCCGCCACCCGGCGCTGCTCTGCACCTCGGTGAGGTAGGCGGGGGAGAGCACGACGAGCGTGCGCGGCACCTGGGCGACCGCGTCCGCCAGCGAGATGGCCGTCCCCAACCCGCTCGGTTCGTCGGGGTTGTCGGGGTCATCGAGGTGCGGCAGGACGCGCCAGCCCGCCGCCTCCAGATGCCAGCCGATCCAGCTTGCCCACTCGGCGTCGGCCCGGGTGTGTGAGAGCACCACGTCGACCGCAGAGCCGTCCGCAACGCCGCCCGCGCGGCGCGGGGATGCGCCGGGACCACCGGTCGTGCTGTCCGCGGGTGTCCTGCTGGGCGTGCCGTTCGCGGCGCCGGCGACCAGGGGCTCGGGGGGTGCGTCGCCGGGCTCGTCCGCGCCGGGCCGCTGCGGCCCCTGCCGCTGCGGGCCCTGGCGCTGCGGGCCCTGGCGCTGCGGGTCGGGCTGTTCGGGGTCGGAGTGCTCGGGGTCGGAGTGCTCGGGGCCGTGCCGCTCCAGGCCGTGCTGCTCCAGGCCGTGCTGGTCGAGGCCGTGCTGGTCGAGGAAGACGGCGGCGGCGTTCGCGGCGAGACGTAGGAACCAGCCTCGGTCCTCCTCGCGGGTCGACGCCCGGCCCAGGCAGGTCAGCGCGCAGGCCAGCACTGACAGCGGCAGCTGGTCGCGCCACTGCTCGACCAGACCCGCCGCCCGCGCCCAGTCCTCCCCGGCGGAGCGGACCTGGTCGATGAACAGCCACAGCCACCGGGGCACGAGCGCCCCGTCGAGGTCCGGGTCGAGCAGCAGGTCGATGGTGGCGGTGCGCTGGGCCGGGGACAGCTCGACCAGCGTCCGGGCGAGGACGTGCAGCACGAGATGGGTGGGATCGCGGGTGAGCACGGCGTCGGCGGCGTAGCGCGACAGGTCGATCAGCTGGAAGGCCGTGCCCGCGTCGCGCACAGCGGTCGGGATGAGGATGTTCTCGACGTGCAGGTCCCCGTGAGCACGCCCGACGAACGTGGGCAGCCTCACGCCGGCGGTCCGGCTCCCGTCCAGCACCAGGGCGAACGGGTTGGGCAGCGGACGATCCTCATCCTCGACGGTGACGGTGCGCCCGGCGTGCGCGGCGGCGAGGCGGTGCAGCCGGCTGCCGGGGGCGAGCCGGTCGCCGAGCTGGCGGCCGAGGATGGCCGGCACGTCCATCGAGGGCAGCCGCGTCGGCCCCGCCCATTCACCAAGGACCGACCGGACGACCGCGCAGCTGACCTCGGCGAAGGCGGCGGCGTCGGCGGCCGGCCGGGGGAAGGCGGGCTGCGGGCCCCAGGGCCGGGCTGGCGCGGTCCCGCGGGCCGGGCGGGGCGGATGGAGGACGGTGTCCAGCAGCGTGTGCAGGGTGATCGGGTCGCGCAGGCTGCCGCCGGCCACCCGCTGGAAGACGAACCAGCGCCCGTCGCCGACCGGGATGGGCTGGTGGACGGGCTCGGTGAGGTGCTGGCGGGCGAAGTCCGGGGACTCGGCCAGCGCTCGCCGGTGGTGGGCGAACTCGCCGGGTCGGGGATCCTCCATGGTGCCCGGCGCCCGGTCCAGCTTCATGATCAGCTGGCGGGCGCCCCCGTGGGGATCGTCCTCCAGGACGGCGGCGACCAGGGCGGCGGATCGGCCGCCGGTGAGCCAGCGGACCAGCCGAAAGGTGATTTCGGTCTGGGAGCACCACTGCCGCAGCGCGGTCACGGCGGCGTCGTCCAGCTCGGTCTGCAGCGGCTCATCCAGCCAACGGGAAGACACCATGACTCCTGGGAACACGTGTTCGCGGATTGCGGGATTGCTTCCTGGTGAGGCGAACTGGCCCGGGCACCGGTCATGCGGCCACCCATGACCGGCACCGGACCACCTGCGGCGATGGGTCGGGCGATGCGTGCGCCGACTGGCAAGTGACGCGCCGAGAATACCGCCCGGGAACTCGGTTGCCGCCGGCGACCGACGGGTGGACCGTTTCGACGCTAACTGCGGACATGGCCGCTGGCCGCTGTTTCGCCAATACGTGACGGCGGTGAGAGCCCGGCGTAACGGCGGCGCGACCGGTCGTGCGGCCGCGGTTCGCTTTCCGGCGCACCGTATACAACGCGTCCGCGGGCGAGCGGGATGCTCTCCGCCGATCCCATCAGGCTGGCCGCCGCCCCGATCCGCCGTTCGCCACGTCGGTCCGTCGCGTACGACGTTGTACGGATTTCCCGTCCAGGTCTTTCCGGTTAGTCCGGCACGCGGTTATCTGGGAGCCGCCGAAGGGCTGCGGCCGCCGCCGCCACATGATCTGCACCCCGGCGGCCAGCGGGGGTGGCTGGTCGACGACCGCGCCCTCGGCTCGCCGCCGGAGCGGACCTGCCATCGGGGGGAGGCCCGCTCCGGCGGCCGCCGCTGCCGCCGCCGCGACGTTGTCCCGGCGCGCGCCGACCGGACCCCGCCCATCCGCGACAATGCGCCTCCGCGGCCGTCACCGCGCGCCCCCTCGCGTGAATCCGCGCCGTTGAGGCGGCCCTTCCAGCGTGATGTCGGGCCGGGCATTGCCGGGATGCCCACGGTTTCCTTCGGCCGCGCCCCGAAGCCGGCGGCCCGGCGCTCGGCGGACGATCGGCGGCGCGCATCGTAGCGGTCATCTTACTGGAATACGGATCGGTCCGCTGCCACTTCCGGTCGGCCATACACCGGGTGTCACATCGCGCACTCGCCGCTGCCTGTACGACCTTGTACGGCGATGCGCGACTGCCTTTTATCGGCGTCCCGAATGGGTTTTTCTCGACAGGCTGCGATCGTCCGTGAGCGCAGTGCTCAGGGGACGCGAGAAACGATCGTGAGGTCGGATGGGAAGCCGTGTCGCTGGAGCGCCGGCGGGCCGGGCAGAGGCGGCGCGGCGGGACCGGACCGCGGTCCGCCGCCTGGTGGACGTGCGGGCGCTGACCCGGCCGGGAACCGCGCTGGCGGACGCCGTCCCGTTCGCCGTCGGCGGCCTCGCGCTGCCGGATCCCCGGGTCGGGGCGGTGCTGCTGCTCACTCTCGCCGGGGCGCTGCTGTCGGTGTACGGCCGCCTGCTCGACGCCGTCGCCGGTCTCGACGCCGACCGGATCAACCCGGCACGCCGGGACAGCCCTCTCGTCCAGGACCGGGTCGCGCCCGGCTGGGTCGCCGGATGGGCGGTGCTGGCAGGGGCGGCCGTGGTGGGCGGCGGCTGGTTGTGGGCGGCCTGCCTGCCCGCCCGGCTCGGCTTCGTGGCCGCCGTCGGCCTGCGCGCCTGGCTGGCCCTGGCACGACGGCCGGCGCGGGGCGTGCCATCGCTGCGCTGCCTGCTGGTCGCGGCCACGGTCGCCGGCGGCCTGCCGCTGGGCGTCGTCGCTGCCGGGGGCGAGGTGGGCTCGGGCGTACTCCTGCTCACCGCGGGGTTCGGCCTCGCGATGATCGTCGCCGGTCTTGCGGTCGCGGACCTGCGTGATCTGCCCACCGACCGGGTCGCGGGGCGGCGGACGCCGGCCCTGGCCACCGGCGTGCGCCTGCGCCGACCCCGGGGTTTCGTCTTCCCGCGGCGGTACGTGGCGATCGTGCTCACCGCGCAGGTCGGGATCGTCGCCGTCGTGTCCGCGGCGAGCGGGCTCGCTCTTGCCGCCGACGCGGACGGCGTCGCCGTGGTGCCGGCCGTGCCGGGGAGCTCGGCCGCCTCCGTGCCGCCCGGCCCGCCCGGCGGCCAGGCGTCCCTGGCCGGGCGCGGGCTTGCCGCGGCGGCGGCCGTCGTGGCCGCGCTGGTCGCCACCGCCGGCCTGGTCCGGCTGATCCGCTCGGGCGCTCCCGGCCTCGACCCGATCCGGTCGCCTCGCTCCCGCGGCGGCGGCTTCGTCCTGGTGAACCTGCTCGCCTGCCAGCTGGCGAGCGTCGCCTGGCTGCTGACCGAGCCGGCCGGGCTACCGCTGTGGGCCCTGGTGCCCGCCCTGGGCGGCTGGGCGGTCGGGTTGCCGCTGCGGCTGTTGACCGGGCGGGATTTGGCTGGGCGGGATTTGGCTGGGCGGGGTGGCGAAGGGTGCGCCCGGGTGCGGATGGGCGGCACGGCTGGCGTCCCGGCGCTGCCCGCCGGACCGTCCGCGGACGTATCGGCCGCGGACGTATCGCGTCAGGACGACGGGGAACGGCCGACGAGCCGCTGAAGCCGCAGCGTGGTCCCGTGCTCCGGGCCCAGCACCCGCAGGCTGCGCCGGTGCGCGTCCCCCACGTCGGTGCGCGCCGCGGCGAGCCGGCCGAGCTCCTGGTTGATCTCGCCGTGCAGGCAGATCGCCGTCAGGGTGCGGGGATGATCGGGACCCAGGACACGCCGGCAGGCCGCCACCAGCTCGGCGGCCGTCCGCGCGGCCCGGGTGTCCTCGCCGCGGCGATGGTCGAGCCGGGCCAGGTGGTAGCGGGTCACCAGGGTCGCGGGGTGCTCGGGCCCGAGGGTGTCGACCCGGTCCGTCCACACGGCGCTCAGCATCCGTTCCGCCGCCGCCCACTGCCGCTGCTCGACGAGCACATCAGCGATGTTGTTGCGGGTGGTGAGGGTGTCGCGGTGGCGGTGGCCGAGGACCCGCTCCCGGCTGGTGAGCGTCCGCGTGAACCAGCCGAGCGCCTCCCGGTGGCGGCCCGACTCGCGCAGGGTGCGGCCCAGGTAGTGCTGCGTCGTCAGGGTGTCGGGGTGGTCCGCGCCGAGGACCCGTACCCGGTCGTCGAGGACGGCCCGCAGCCCCTCCTCCGCGTCGCCGGGCCGGCCCTGTGCGGCGCGCACCCGGTACAGGTCATGGGCGGTGGACAGCACGTCGGCGTGGTCGTCGCCGAACAGCCGCCGGCCGGTGAGCAACACGGCCTCATACGCCTCGGCGGCCTCGGCGAGGCGTCCGGTCGCGCGCAGGAAACGGGCGGCCAGCGTCGCGGGGACCAGCAGCTCCGGCGGCAGCCGCGCCTCGGTCAGCTCGGGCAGTCCCCACCGGCGCCGTGCGCGTAGCATCGCCAGGCCCGCGTCCGCGTGCCCGGTGAGCATCGCCCAACGAGGCCAGGTCTCGGGGTCGCGCGGGTCGAGCCGGCGGGCCGCGTGGACCAGCAGCGCGGTGATCGTCTCCAGGTAGTCCTCGACCCGGCCGGAGACGTGCGCGGCCCGGCCGAAGCTGTCCCGCACCAGCGGATGCAGCCAGATCTGGTGCGCCACGCCCGCGCCGATCGACGCCGGCGCGCGCGCGTCGGCCGGGTCGAGGGTGTGCTCGATCAGCCCCTGGCCGGCGAGGGCCCGCACCAGCCCCCACAGCTCGGTCACCTGCAGGTTGGTCGCCTGCAGATCGTGGAACAGGGGCGAGGTGGTGAGCACCTCGGCGGTGAGCAGCACGTCGACGGGGATGGGATCGCCGCCGAGGCAGGCGAGCAGGGTCAGCAGCGGCCGGGCCCCTGCCTGCCCGCGGGCGGCGAGCAGGTCCAGCGAGAGCTCCCAGGTCGGCCCGACGAGCTCGCGCTCCCGGCGGCGCCCGGCCGCTCCCGCCGGCGCGCCGGACACCTGGCCCTCCACGCCGATGCCGCCGGCCGGGGGGCCGGCCGGGGGCTGGGCGTCGGCCGGGGCCTGGGTGTCCGTCGGGGTGTCCGGGGGCTGCGGCTGGGGGCACGGGGCCGTGGCCCGTGGGCCCGCGCCGTCGAAGTCCGGCAGCAACGACCAGGGCCCACTCGTGCGCAGGGCCTGTTCGTACGCCGGGTAGGACCGGGGGACGGCGGAGCCGCCGAAACCCGGTGGCATCCGCCGCGCCTCGGCGAGGAACTGGCCGGCCAGTGAGAGCGCCAGCGGCAGCCCGCCGAGCCGGTGGCCGAGGCTCTGCGCGGCCTGCGCAGATCCCGGGGCATCACCCGCCAGGTCGCGCAGCGCCTGCCCGGCGTCGTGGTCGGTGAGGGGACCGAGCCGGTGCAGGCGTATCCAGGGCGGGGTCCGGCCGCCGGCCGCGCCCAGCGACCAGTCCGCGCCGTCGCGGGTGGTCACCACGACCATGCCCTGAGGCCGGGGAAGCGGGCGCAGCCAACCGGTGCCGTCAAGCACCTCGCCGCCGGGCGGACCCAGGTCGCCGGCCGGATCGTCGGCGTTGTCGATGATCAGCAGCCATGGTTGGTCGACGGCGCCGAGCAGGCGCCACACCAGGTCGGGCAGGCTGGCCCGCCGCAGTTGATGATGGGTGGCGCCGAGCTCGACGGCGAGCGCACCCATCGCCGCGGACACCGCGCCGGGACGCGTGGCGCTGATCCACCAGGTCCGCACGCCGCGGTCGAGCGCGGTCGCGGCGAGGGCGAGGGCCACGGTGCTCTTGCCGATCCCGCCGAGTCCGTGCAGCACGTGCACCCGGCCGCGGACTCGGCTGTCACCGTCCGGCCCGGCGGTGTCGCTCCCGGCGGCGGGCAGCAGGCCGGTCAGCAGGGCGAGGAGCTCGCCGCGGCCGCGCACCGCCGGCAGCCGATCCAACCGGGCCACCGGCGGCGCGATCGTCAGGGTCGCCGCGGTCTCGTCGCCGCGGGCCGGGTCGGCGGGTGTCCGCGGGGAACCGCCGTCGCCGAGCCGCCGGCCGGCGACACGGCCGTCGCCGAGCCGCCGGCCGGCGATGGCGCCGGGGTCCCACCCGCCACGGACGGCGCCCCGTTCGTCGTCGCCGGAGCCCCGGCGGGTGCGCCGGATCCGGCTCCAGGTCTCGACCCAGCGGTGCAGCTCGGCGGGATCGGTCACCCCGCAGGCGCGCAGCATGTTCTCGACGAGGTGCGCCGGCTTCAGCCCCGGCAGGTGGGACCCGCCGAAGTAGCCGCCGACCGTGCTGGCCGGGACGTTCACCTTCCGGGCGACGTCACGCACGCTGAGCCCCGCCCGCTCCCGCACGACCGTCAGTGCGCGGCCGAATTCCGCGCAGGTGGTGACGGCGGCCAGGTCGATCTCGTCAGACACGCGCGTACCTCAGGCATGGCGGTGAGTAGGACGGAATGTGATTCCGTGCGCCAATCTTGCCGTGATCGGCGGGTGGCGGGTAGCCCGCCCGGCGCTCGAACACGCCGCGCGATCGTGGGGGGAGGCAACCGTAGTCGGCCCCGGCTGGTTCAGCAGCCCGGCAGCGGGACGATGTCGGCGAGGATCTCGTGACGATGCCAGCGCCGCCGCGGCGCCGGGCTGTCGTGCACCACCAGCAACGAGGACGGATCGCCGGGCAGCAGCGCGATGCCCTCCGGGTGGTCGTCGCCGGTCCCCACCGGCAGCTCCAGCACCCGTTCGATCGCCTCGTCGGTGACGACGACGCTCGTGCGCGCGTGCGCGGCGCCCCGCCAGCGATAGATCCGCACCGGCCCGTCGAGATCCATCGTCGGGCCCGCGAGCAGCAGCAGATCGTCGCCGTGGGCGAGGATGTCCCGCACGCCGAGCCCGTCGAGGTCGAGGAAGTGCTTGCGGTACCGGCGCCCGTCGTTGTCGTCACCGTCATCGAGCGGCGCGAGCAGCAGGTCCTGGCCGTCGCCCTCGGTGAGGCGCAGCTCCAGCACCACCGCCCAGCCGCGCAGCACCGGGCCGCGCAACCCCAGGTAGATCCGTTCGCCGACGACCGCGAGCCCCTCGATGTCCAGGCCGTTGTCCTTGCTCGGGATCTTCAGGAACAGGCCGAGGTGCTCGTCGTCCTTGAGCGCCCGCGTCAGTCGGTTCTGCTTGGACAGGCCGAGCGCGGCCGCGGTCAGCTTCTCCCCGCCCGGCGAGGCCGGCGCCGGGGCGCTGGGGACGAGCGTCGGCGCCCCGTCGATCTCCACCACCGGGATGCGGCCGAGCAGGTAGCGGTTGGCGTTGCTGCTCACCCTGGCCAGCCGTGCCAACGCCTGCTCGGTGGCGTGGTGCGGCTTGACCCGCTTGCGGGTCCGGCTGTGCGAACCGACGAACCACAGGTAGCCGCCGTGCCGGTCGATGCCCTCGAGGTCGATCTCGAGCTGGCTGCCGTCCGGTTCCGGCGGCTCCGGCAGCGGGAGGAAGTCCGCGACCGAGAAGCTGACATGGTCGACGAAGCCGTCCCCGGTCGGCGACAGCGTCGTCCGCTCGATGGTGATCGTCTCGTCGCCGGCGAGCCAGAGGTGGCGCCCGTCCCCCTTGAGGGTGGACAGCGACTCGGCGATGTCGATCACCCCGGCGTCGTCGGTGAAACGGATCGGAATCGTCCTCGCCGTCATCGGCCCCTCGCTGCTGATCTCCCGCGGGCGTCACGCGACGCCGGGGGGGAGCGTAATGCGGATCCGCGCCGCATCGCCGCCCCTGTCGAGCAGCCGACCTGCGACGAACGTCGCAGGTCGGATCGGACCCGGCCCGCCGTGCGTCACTCGGAGCCCGACGGCCGCCCGCCCGGGGCGCGCAGGAGGTCGTCTATGTGCCCGGCGGTGACGTGGACGTCGGTGCCGGCGGAGCCGACCGCGCAGCCCGCGACGAGGACGGCGCGCCGGGCCGCCACGTCGGGATCACCCGTGGCGAGCCAGTAGTGCAGGAAACCGGCAGTGCAGGAAACCGGCGCACAGGGCGTCGCCGGCGCCGGTGGTGTCGAGCACGCCGTGCGGGGCGCGGGCGGGAAGGTGGCGCGGCGGGTGGTCCCGGACGGCGAGCAGGCAGCCGTCGGCGCCCATCCCGACGAGCACGACCCCGGCCGGGTGGCGGGCCAGCAGCGCGGCGGCGGTGGCGGCGGGGCTGGCGGTGAGGCGCTCGGCGGAGCAGAACACGAGGCTCGCCGCCGCCAACCAGGGCCGGCTGTAGGCGTCGTCCGCGTCCTCGATGGTCTGCACGTCGACGGCGATCGGCACACCGGCGGCCTGGGCAACGGGGATCAGGTCGCGGACGAAGCCCGCGGTGGTCAGCACGGCGAGGCGCGCCCCCGCGAGCAGGTCACGGAACACCGGCGTCGGATGGCGGGCCGTGGCCAGGTCGGCGAGGTCGGTGTGGACCTGCCGGGTGCCGTGCGGATCGACCAGGACGGCGGACATCGCGCTGTTCGCGGTCGCCAGCACCCCGGCGCCCCGGCCGTCCGACTCGTCCTCGCCGGGCAGGCCGAGCAGGCCGAGACGTCGCAGCTCGGCGCGGATCACCAGCCCCGCCGGATCGTCCCCGACGAGGGTGGCCAGGGACGCCGGTGTGCCGAGCGCACCCAGCGTCCGGGCGACGTTCAGGCCGACCCCGGAGGCCGCCAGCCGCAGCCGCCCGGTCGCGTACCGCACCGGCGCGTAGGCGAGCGGGAACCCGTCCACCGGCACCGTCTGCTGCACGTTCACCACCCCGGCCACGACCACGTGACCGGGCTGACCAGCACGCTCGGCACGGCTGTGCACGTCCGCCTCCCCCCGCCGGCCTGATCCCCGGGCCCGTCAGTGGCCGGGGTAGCGGGCGGCCCAGGACAGGGTTGGCGCGCCGAAGGCGTCCGCGACGGTTGCGGTGTTCTCGAACTCGGTCACGAGATCATCGGCTACCTGCCGAACGAGTTCGTAGCCCTCGAGCTCGCGCACCCAGTCGGCCGGCAACGCCTGCTCACCGACGGCGACGCCGATCAGGTTGCCGCAGATCGCCCCGGTCGAGTCGCTGTCGCCAGAATGGTTCACCGCGGCGAGCAGCGCCACGCGCGGGTCGTCGGGCGCGGCCACCGCGCAGTACACGGCGATCGACAGCGCCTCCTCGGCGATCCAGCCGCCGCCCAGCGACTCCACCCGCTCCGGCGTCGGCGCGCCCTCCATCGCCCGGCTGAGAGCGGCCCGCAGCGCCGCGGTCACCTCACGACCGTTCCGCTCGGCGGCGAGCCGGCCGAGGGCCGACAGCGCCGCCTCGGCGATGCTCGCCCCGGCCAGGACCGTGGCAATGATCCACGCGAAGGCTCCCGCGGCCAGGTAGCCGGTGGGATGGCCATGGGTGAGCACCGCGCCTTCCACCGCATGATCGAAACTGGTCTCGGCGCCCCGCCCGAGCAGGCCGAACGGCGCCGAGCGCATCACGGCGCCGCAGCCCTTGCTGTCGGGGTTGGCCGGCTGGGCGAGGGTGCCCATCGTGTCGCGTCGCAGGCCCGACAGGCAGGCGTTCCCCGGGGCCCGCCGCGCGTACAGCACCGGCTGGGCCGCCAGCCAGCCGTCGGCGTGGTTCGATGCCCCGCCAGCGGGAGACGTTCGAGCCTGCGTCGTCAACCAGCGCCGATAGGCGCCCCACAGCACCGAGGGCGGATCGACGATGCCCTTCGACCGGCCGCGCACGGACGCGCGGATCAGGCCCTCCGCGGTGAACAAGGTCATCTGGGTGTCGTCGGTCAACGGGGCATGAACCCCGTAGGCTTCCGTCAGCCGGACAACACCGGCAGGCCCGTGCTCCTGCCGAATCTCGGCCAGGGACTGGAACTCGATGCCGGCGCCGAGCGCGTCTCCCAACGCCCCGCCCAGCAGGCACCCGCGAACCCGGTCTCTCATGAGTCGAACCCGGTCTCTCATGAGTTCTGAGCATGCCTTCTCGTGACTGCGGCCAGGTCGGCACGGGTCAGAGATTCGCCCGGACACGCGGCACGGTTCCGCGGAACAACAAGATCACTGTGGATTGAGTCGGCGGCCGCTCGTCCGGGAGCGAGTTGGATGTGGCGAACTCCGCCACGTCATGATCTCAGCGTGGTGACCTGAGAGTGCCGTGAGGTGGGACGACCTTGGCGTAGCGGGCGGGGCTGGTGGCGAGCATGCGGTGGAAGTGTCTGGTCAGGTGGGCCTGGTCGTAGAAACCGGCGAGGGCGGCGACCTCGGCCGGGCGGTGGCCGGCGAGCAGCAGGCGGCGGGCCAGGTCCACCCGGCGGCCGGTGAGGTAGCGGTGCGGCGGCAGGCCGAACTCCTGGTGGAAGGCGCGGATCAGGTGCGTCGGATGGACGCCGAGCAGCTCCGCGGCGGCGGCCAGCGGGATCCCCTCGGTAACCCGGCTGTCGAGGAGATCGCGTAGCGCATGCGCAACGGACGGATCCCGGCGGGGCGGGGGTGAAGCGTCGCGGCGGGCGGGTGAGCCGCGGCGGGCCAGGTGAGTGCGCAGCCGCCCGCCGACGAGGGCCAGCCCGCTCTGGGCCGCGAGATCCTCGCCGGGGGTGAGCAGGAGGCCGTGGAGCCGGGCGATGCGTCGGCGCAGCGCGGGATCGGCGAGCGTCGGGGTGTCAACCGCGGGGCCGATCAGCTCATCGCCGAGGACGTGCCGGTCGAGGTAGAGAACGCGTTTGCGGAATCCGCCGGGTGTGGCGGAGCGGCCGTCGTGGGGGACATCCGGCGGCAGCAGCGATACCTGGGAACGTAGTGTCCCGTGCTCACGTCGGTCCAGGCCATAGCGGACCGCGCCGGTGTCGACGATGAGCAGCGTCCACGAGTCGTGGGTGTGCGGCGGGTAGACGTGCGAGACGAACCGGGCGTGGAACACCTCGCGGACGCCCGCCACCGCTGGCCGCCAGGCGGCCACCGACTGACCGTCACCGGCCCGGCCCGCCTCGGCGATGCCCGCCTCGGCCCTGCCCGTCTCGGCCACGTGCGCTTCGGCCACGTCAGAAACGTACAAGACCGACCTGGCCGTTGTTGGTGAGACTCGGCGATGTGGAAACCGACCTTCGCCACGACTCCGCCCTGCACGATGACGGGTCGTTGGAGCCGACTCCGATACGCTTCGGTACCAAGATCGCTGTGCTGTTGCGCGACGATCTGCTGAACTGGCAACGGCTCAATGTCACGGCATTCCTCGTCAGCGGGATCGCGGCGACCAACCCGGAGCTGGTCGGCGAGCCCTACGCCGACGCGGACGGCCACGGCTACCTGCCGATGTTCCGCCAGCCGGTGCTCGTGTTCGCCGGCTCGAGCCAGACGCTGGCCTCGTCGTTCACCCGCGCCAGCGACCGGGGCCTGGCTATGTCGATCTTCACGTCCGACCTGTTCCGCACCGGCAACGACCGCGACAACCGGGCCGCCGTCCGGGCCGTGCCGCGGGACGACCTCGACCTGGTTGGTCTCGCCCTGCACGGCCCGCGCAACACCGTCGACAAGGCGCTCAAGGGCGCCCGTATGCACCCCTGAACGGGCATCCATCATCACGAACCAGCAACCGACACCACACATCACAAGCTCTCGGCGGCGTCCGGCGGGTCGGCGGCGAGCTCGTAGTCGCCGTGTGTCACCGCTGTGGGCGTGGGCGTGGGACGGTGCTGGGCGGGGACACCCACGCGCTGGTTGCGCCGGACCATGTCGACGATCTGGGTGACGGGGCCGACGACGAGCAGTTCGTCCCCGGGCCGTAGCCGGGTGTGGCGGCCGGGTCGGTAGTCCGGTTTGCCCGCGGCGGCGGTGGTGACGGCGAGGACGCGGGTTCCGGTGGACAGCTCCTGCAGGGTGGGGCCGACCAGCGCCCCGCCGGCGTTGACGGTCATCCGGGCGACGAGGAAGGGGGTGCGCTCCACGTAGAAGGTGCTCAGCACGTCGTAGCCCAGCGCGGCCCCGACGAAGTACGGGGTGGCCAGCGCCGAGGCGCTGCGGGCGGCGTGGATGCCGAACCGGCGCTCGACCTCGTCGGCCATCGTCGTGTCGAAGACCCGCAGCACGACCCGCAGAGCGCCCTCGGGTGACTGCGTCGCGGACGACCGCGCCCGACCGTAGGAACGACCACCGGCGCGGCGCGCCGCCTCCCGGACCGCGTGGGCGCCGCGCAGCTCGCCGTGCGCCTCCCGGGCGGACAGCACCGTCTCCAGGTTCGCCACCCCGTCGCTGGTCAGCGCGGCGATCGTGGTCGCGTGGGCGAGGCCGGCCTCCAGCAGCGTGGACCGCACGGTCGCGTCCCCGATGATCACCGGCACCCCGCGTTCGCGGGCCACGGGCAGGTACCGGTTGTTCTCGTCCCGTTCGATCACCACCACCTGGCGGCCGGCGCGCACCAGGCCGTCCATGGTGGCGACCCCGACCGAGCCCAGGCCGGCCAGGATGACGTGCCCGCGCACCGCCCCCGCCCGGCCGCGGCCCAGGGCGCGTTCGAGCCGACGGCTGATGATCACATTAGTGATAAATGCGTAGACGACCGCGATCGACAGGGCGCCGGCCAGCATCAGCCCGATGCCGAAGATCTGCAGCCACTCGTCGGCCGCGCCGAAGTTGAAGTCGCCGTAGCCGACCGTCACCATCGTCTCGACGGTGAGGTAGAGCGCGTCGAGCGGGCTGAAGTCGGGTGGCGCGGCGCGGTTGTGGTCGGTGTAGGTCAGCGCCAGCACGACCGTGCTCACCAGCAGGATCGTGACGACGGCGGCGAGGGCGAGCCGGAAGGGCCGGTCGAGCTCCCCGCGGATGGTCGAGACGAACTCCCGCAGCCGCGCGGCCGTTCCGCGCCGGGCCCGCGGCCCGCCCCCGCGATCGGCCGTGCCGTCGCCGAGGGCGGCGAACAGCCGCGCGTCGTGCAGGCCGGAGACGGTCATGCCCCGCTCGTCGAACTCGGCGAGGCGGCCGAGGACGGTCAGCCGGTCGCCGGGATGCAGCGGGATGTCGCGCGGTGGGCAGACCTCGGCGTGGCGCGCGCCGGCGCGGTGCAGAGAGATCGGGGTGAGATCACCGTAGCGGGCCCGGAAGGCGCCCCGCCCGGTGATCTCCTCCTCGATCACGGCGAACACCTCGGCGTCGGCGCGGGCGTCCATCGTGAAGGCGTGCGCGACGTCGGAGCGCACGCACGCCTCGACGAAGCTCGGTCCGGCGAGCTCGGCGAGGTTGAGCACCCGCACCTGGCTGAGCGCGTCCGCGAGCTGGTCGCCGAGCTGGGTGTTGTTGACCCCGACGACCAGCCGGACATCGGGGGCGACCTCGGCGGCGAGCAGCGCCGTCTCGAGGTTGTCGAGGTCGGCCTCGTGGCTGATCACCACGGCGAGGGCCGCGGCGATGCCGGCCTCGCGCAGCACGTCGGCCGCGTGCGGGCTCTCGCGTAGAACCTGCACCCCGCTGCGTTCCAGCCGGCGTCGGGCGACGGCGGTGAGCTGGTCGTCGACCGCGACCACCGCGACACCGGACGCCTGCAACTGCTCGGCGAGGCGCAGGCCCAGTCCGCTCAGCCCGGCCACGATGACGTGCCCCGACGGGCCGGCGTGATCGGACCCTGCGGGATCCGTCGGCATGCCTCCCCCTCCCCGGCGGCCAGCGGGCCCGGACCGGACCGGGCCGGGCCGGGCCACGACGACGGAATGCCGCGTTGAACTGGGCCGATGCAACAGATCCCGCGAGGGGTCAGTCTCGCATGCCGGCGCCGACCCGTCCGGGTCAGGAGTTGCCGGCCCGTCCGGGTCAGGAGTTGATGTCGGCCGGGTAGGGGGCGAAGGTGCCGCGGTTCTCGTCGAGGGCGAGGCTGCGGCCGATCTGCGGGAAGGCGCGCTGTGCGCAGCCGACGCGCTCGCAGACCTTGCAGCCGATCCCGATCGGCACGGCGGCCGCCGGATCGTCGAGATTGAGCCCGGTCGAATACACCAGCCGGCTGGCATGGCGCAGTTCGCAGCCGAGCCCGATGGCGAACGTCTTGCCCGGGCGGCCAAACCGGCCATAGCCCCGACCGACCGTACGGGCAATCCAGAAGTAACTGCGTCCGTCCGGCATCGTGGCGATCTGGGTGTGAATTTTTCCGGGGGCGGCGAGTGCCTCATAGACATTCCACAGCGGGCACGTTCCACCGGCCCGGGAGAAATGAAATCCGGTGGCCGACTGGCGTTTCGACATGTTGCCCGCGCGATCCACTCGGATGAAGGAGAAGGGAACGCCCCGGGCCCGGGGGCGCTGCAGGGTGCTCAGCCGGTGGCAGATCGTCTCGAAGCCCATGCCGAAATGCTCGGAGAGCCGTTCGATGTCGTAGCGGAACCGCTCGGACGTGGTGTGGAACACATTGTAGGGGAGGATGAGGGCGGCGGCGAAGTAGTTCGCCAGCCCGATCCGGGTCAGCGTCCGGGCCGGCGGGCCGCTGAGCATTCCCTCGTCGGTGAGCCGGGTGACCAGGTCGTCGAACTCGGCGAAGGCGAGCTGCAGCGCCATCCGGAACGCCCGCTGGCCGGGGCGCAGGTGGCTCGACAGGGTCAGCACCCGGGTCTGCGGGTCGAAGCGGTGCAGCACGTCGACGTCGAGCTCGCGGTCGAGGTCACGGCCGTCGTCGCGGCCGTCGTCGCGCGGGCCGGCGAGGTCCGGGCCGGGCTCGCGGCTGTGCACGCGGATGCCGTGGTAGGCCAGCCGCTCGACCAGCACCGCGTGCACCCGGCCGCGGGTCAGGCCGATCTGGCCGGCGAGCCGCTCGGCGGCCTCGTCGAGCTCGCCGACGTAGTTCTGGCGCTGGTAGAAGAAGTCCCGGACCTCCTCGTCCGGCATCGGCGCCGGCGCGGGCCCGACCGGCTCCGGCCCGCGGGCGCCGGTGAGCGCGGCCAGGCGCTCATTGGCCTGCCGGTACCGCCGGTGCAGCGTGATCAGCGCGTGCGCGGTCTGCGGCAGCTGCTCGGCGAGCTGGGCGGCGTCGGTGGCCGGCACCTTCAGGCCGATCGTGCCGTCGGAGAGCACCTCCCGGACCTCCGCGATCAGCCGGGTCACGTCGTGCGCGGCGAAGAAGCCGGCGTCGACGCCGAATGCCTCGGTGATGCGTAACAGCACCGGGACGGTGAGCGGCCGCGAGTTGTGCTCGATCTGGTTGAGATAGCTGGGGGAGATGCCGAGCAGGCGCGCCAGCTCGACCTGGCTCATGGCCCGTTCCTCGCGCAGTTCCCGCAGCCGGGTCCCGACAAAAGTCTTCTGCATCCGCTCCCTCCCTGTCGGGGAGGATAGCCGACCAGCTGCCAACATGCCATTTGCAAGATTTGCAAACCAGGCTCGGAAGATTCGCAGGACTTGGCTCGTTGGGCCGCTCGACCAGTCCGAATCGCTGTGACAGCTTCGAAGAGGAGGGTGATCCGCGCTATTCCGACTCGGGGCAGGGAGAGATCGACATGGCCGAGACGAAGACGACGGCGACCACGACGGGGACCGCGGCAGCGAACGGGCCGGCGAACGGTGCCGCGCAGGCGGCCGAGGAACTGGCCGCCCGGTGGGCGACGGACCCGCGGTGGGCGGGCATCGAGCGCACCTACGGCGCCGCCGAAGTGATCAAGCTGCGCGGCAGTGTCCTGGAGGAGCACACGCTGGCGCGCCGCGGCGCGGAGAAGCTGTGGCGCCTGCTGCACGACACCGACTACGTGCACGCGCTCGGCGCGCTGACCGGCAACCAGGCTGTCCAACAGGTCAAGGCCGGGCTCAAGGCCATCTACCTGTCCGGCTGGCAGGTTGCCGCGGACGCGAACCTGTCCGGCCAGACCTACCCGGACCAGAGCCTCTACCCGGCGAACTCGGTCCCGGCGGTGGTCCGCCGGATCAACAACGCGCTGCTGCGCGCCGACCAGATCACCTGGGCCGAGGGCGTCGCCGACGCCCCCGACTGGCTGGTGCCGATCGTCGCCGACGCCGAGGCCGGGTTCGGCGGCGTCCTCAACGCCTTCGAGCTGATGAGCGCGATGATCACGGCCGGCGCCGCCGGGGTGCACTGGGAGGACCAGCTCGCCTCGGAGAAGAAGTGCGGCCACCTCGGCGGCAAGGTGCTCATCCCGACCGGTCAGCACATCCGCACCCTCAACGCCGCGCGCCTGGCCGCCGACGTCGCCGACGTGCCCTCGGTGATCGTCGCCCGGACCGACGCGCAGGCGGCGACGCTGATCACCAGCGACGTCGACGAGCGCGACCTGCCGTTCGTCACCGGCGAGCGCACCGCCGAGGGCTTCTACCGGGTGCGTGACGGCGTCGAGCCGTGCATCGCCCGGGGCCTGGCCTACGCCCCCTACGCCGACCTGCTGTGGATGGAGACCTCCACACCGGACCTGGAGATCGCCCGCCAGTTCGCCGAGGCGATCAAGGCGCAGTACCCGGACCAGATGCTTTCCTACAACTGCTCGCCGTCGTTCAACTGGCGGGCGCATCTCGACGACGCCACCATCGCGAAGTTCCAGCGCGAACTCGGCCACATGGGCTACAAGTTCCAGTTCATCACCCTGGCCGGATTCCACGCGCTGAACCACTCGATGTTCTCCCTCGCCCACGGCTACGCCCGCGAGGGCATGACCGCCTACGTCGACCTGCAGGAACGCGAGTTCGCCAGCGAGGTCGACGGCTACACTGCCACCCGCCACCAGCGCGAGGTCGGCACCGGCTACTTCGATCTGGTGAGCACCGCCATCAACCCGACGAGTGACACCGTCGCGCTGCGCGGTTCCACCGAGGAAGCCCAGTTCACCGCGACCGGCGCCGGCGCGGGGCACTGAGATGCCGGCACCGCGCGGCGGTCGACTCGAGGTCATCGGTGAACCTGGTGAGCCTCGGGAGCGTTTCCGGGAAATCCTGACGCCGGAGGCGTTGGAATTTCTCATCGCGCTGGACACCGCCTTCGCCGCGCGGTGGGCCGACCTGCTCGCTGCCCGGCGCGAGCGGCGCCTGCTGCTCGCGTCCGGGGCGGCCAGCCTGGACTTCCTGCCCGAGACGGCGGCCATCCGCGCCGACGGATCGTGGCGGGTCGCGGGCGCGGCGCCGGGCCTGGTCGACCGGCGGGTGGAGATCACCGGGCCGACCGAACGGACGATGACGGTCAACGCGCTGAACTCCGGCGCCCGGGTGTGGCTGGCGGACTTCGCCGACGCCACCGCGCCGACCTGGTTCAACGTGATCGCGGGCCAGCTCAACCTGCTCGACGCGATCGAGGGCCGGCTCGACTTCACCACGCCGGCCGGCAAGCGCTACCGGGTCGGGCCGGACCCGGCGACGATCGTCGTGCGGCCGCGGGGCTGGCACCTGCGCGAGAACCATCTGCTCATCGACGGCCGGCCGATGTCGGCGAGCCTGGTCGACTTCGGCCTGTACTTCTTTCACTGTGCCCGCCGCCAGCTCGACCGGGGCAGCGGACCGTACTTCTGCCTGCCGAAGCTGGAGGGTCATCGCGAGGCCCGGCTGTGGAACGACGTGTTCGTCTTCGCCCAGCAGCGTCTTGGCATCCCGCGGGGCACGATCCGGGCGACCGTGCTCATCGAGACGATCTCCGCGGCCTTCGAGATGGAGGAGATCCTCTACGAGCTGCGCGAGCACTGCGCCGGCCTGAACGCCGGTCGCTGGGACTACGTGTTCAGCATCATCAAGACCCTCGGGGCCCACGGGGAGGCGTTCGTGCTGCCGGACCGGGCCCAGGTGACGATGACGGTGCCGTTCCTACGGGCCTACACCGCGCTGCTCGTGCGGACCTGCCACCGCCGCGGCGGGCACGCCATCGGGGGGACGGCGGCGTTCATCCCCAGCCGGGATTCCGAGGTCAACGCCCGCGCGCTCGACCAGGTCCGCCAGGACTCCGAGCGGGAGGCCGGCGACGGCTTCGACGGCTCCTGGGTGGCCCATCCCGGACTGGTGACGGTGTGCGAGGCGGTGTTCGACGCCCGCCTCGGTGCCGCGCCGCACCAGCTCGACCGGCTCCGCCCGGACGTGTCCGTAACCGCGGCCGACCTGCTCGACGTCGCCTCGGCCGGCGGGAAGGTCACCGAGGCGGGCCTGCGCAACAACATCACGGTGGCGTTGCGGTACCTCGACGAGTGGCTGCGCGGCACCGGCGCGGTGGCGATCTTCAACCTGATGGAGGACGCCGCCACCGCGGAGATCGCCCGCTGCCAGATCTGGCAGTGGATCCACCACGGCACGCAGCTCGCCGACGGGCGTCCGGTCACCCGGGAACTCGCCGAGCGGCTGCTCGCCGAGGAGCTGACCGTGCTGCGCACCGAGCGCGGCAGCGCACCGAACCGCCTCGACGAGGCCCGCGAGGTGTTCGTCGAGACCGCGCTGGGCGAGACGCTGCCCGAGTTCCTCACCACCGTCGCCTACACCGACTACCTGGTGAAGCGACCGAGGGCGCTCGCCAGGATCTGACCCGGGCGGTGTGGCGCGGCACGCGGACCGGCTCAGTCGCGCAGCACGGTCTTGGTGCGCATGAGGAACTCCCCGAGATACCCGTCGTGCGGGACGTCGGGTCGCATCCAGTAGGTGGGGTGGTCGCCGACGTAGACGTTGCTGATCGTGGGCTCGGCCACGAGGCGGTCGACCAGGCCTTCGTCGTGGGTGAGGGCGGTGAGGACGAGGGAGTGGCGCAGCGGGCCGATCCCGTCGGCGGGCGACCAGGGCGCCACCCACACGCAGGGGAAGCCGAGCTCGATGCCGGTCTGCGCGGCGTCGGCCCGGTCGACCTGGAACACCGCCGGGCGCAGCGCGACGCCGCCGCCGGGCACCGGATCGGTGATTCCGGCGCCGCCGAGGCGGGGTGTGGTGCCCGCCGCGCGGTCGAGCAGGAAGCGTTCCAGCGCGGCAGCCGGCCCGGACGGCTGGCAGGGCAGCACTGCGCGGTCGTCCTCGGGCGGCAGGGTCGGGATGGCGCCGAGCCGCTCGGCGAGCGCCGCGGCGAGGCCGTCCGGGTCGGTGTCGGTGAACACCGCCGTGGCGTTGACGCAGGCGGTGCCGCCCTCGTCGCCGACGGAGTCGACCAGGGTGTCCAGGTGGCGGTGCCAGTCCTCACCGGCGAGCAGGATCTTCGATCGGCCGGGGCCCTGGACGAGCACCGTGGGATCGGCGCCGTACTTGGTGACGACGTCGTCCCCGCCATAGACCATCGCCAGGTCGGCGGCGGAGATGATCTCGTCGGCGACGGTGTGGTCGGTGGGCAGGAACGCCACCTGGTCGGGTCCGAACCCGGCCGCCCGCAGCGCGGTGATCAGCCGGTGCGCGGTGAGCGGCTCGCGCCGGGACGGCCGCACCGCGACCCGGTAGCCCAGCGCCAACGCCTGCGGCCACAGGGCGTGCACCCCGGGATGGTTGCCGGCCGCGTGCACCGCGAAGACCTCCCCGCGCCGCGTCCACACCGCCCGGCCACCCAGGGTGGCCGGGTCGTGCCAGTCGTCGACGCTCGCCCGGGGCCGGGCCTGGCGCGCGTTGCGGCCGGCGCCGAGCAGCGCCCGCCAGGTCCCCTCGGTGGCGCGGCGCACGACCGGGATCGGCATGCCCGAGATCCGGCTGACCGCATGGGAGTACTCGTCGACGGACAGCCCGCCGACGGTCTCGGTCGCGAACGCCTCCCCGGCCCGGGCGAGCGCGGCGAGCCGGTCCCCGGCCGGCAGCGGCTCGGCGGCCCGCAACGCGGCGATGGCGCGATGCACGTACAGCGACGGCACCAGGCTCAGCTCGGCGAGCGGGACGCCGGCCAGGTCGGTGATCGGCAGCCGGTTGCGGGACCGGTAGGTACCGGTCGGGCCCAGCGCGTCGAGTCCGATGAGCTCGGCCGAACCGTCCGTGGGCGGCGCGGCCGATGGGCTTTCGGCCGTCATCAGTACACTCCCTCGATCACCAGCGAGTCGCCGAAGACCGCGACCGGCGCGACGTCGGCCACCGAGTCGCCGGCCTGTCCGGGTGGGGGTTCGATCCGGGTCGCCTCGTCGCGCTCGAGGTTGTTGGGCAGGAACGCCGACTTGCTGACGTGGTTCATCACCACGCGCCCGCGGCTGCCGTACGGCACCGGTTCGCCGGTCTCCGGGTCGACCACACGGAACGTGATGTACGGGGAGAACGGGTCGTAGATGCAGGGGTCGTCCGGGGCGAGCCCGGCGCGTTCGACGGCGCTGGCGAGGATCATCGTGCTGCCGTACCGTCCGACCATCCGGGCCCGCGGGAAGACCTCCGTGCGCAGCAGGTACCGGGTGTCCGGGTCCATGTGCGCGCCGCCCCACTCGATCACCTGCACCCGGTCGGCGATCAGCTTGCGCAGCTCCTCGTCGCGGACCAGCCGTTCCAGCAGCGGTGGCGTGGCGATCAGCACGGCGATGTCCTGCGTCTCCAGCACGGCGCGAGCCTGGGCGACGACGTGCTCGGCGTACTGGCTGGCCTGCTCGCCGCGGCCGGCCGCGATGCACTTCTTCACCCAGCGGGGGTCGACATCGACGGTGAAGCCCAGCCGCCCACGGCGCCGGACCGTCTCGCGGACGAACGCGCCGTACATGTGGGGCCCGCTGGGCGCGAGGGCGAGCCAGTCGGCCGCAGCCGGGTAGTGACGCTCGTCCATCTCCTGGTCGGTGCGGACCAGGAGCCGTTCCATCCAGTCCATCATGAAGACCACGTGCTTCGGGGGCCCCGTGGTGCCGCCGGAGTCGTAGACGCCGTACACCGCACCGTTTTGCACCGCACCGTCCTGCACCGCACCGTCCTGCACCGCGTAGCCCCGCGGGATCAGATCCCCGGCGGGCACGTAACGCAGCCGATCGACGATGTTGGGGAATCTGGCGAGGTCGTCGACGGTGTGGATGTCCTCGCGCGGGTCGAAGCCGAGGGTGTCGGCCTGGCCCAGCCAGAAGCGCGAGCCCGTCTGCGGATCGAAGTGCCAGCGCATCGCCGCCTCGATCAGATCGGTTTCGCCGGGGATGCGGTCCACCGGGCCGTCGAGGATCGGATCCGTGTGCACTGTCGTCATTGGAATGCAGCCTCCCGCCACCTGTGCGTGCTGTGGCGGGCGACCGTCGTCCGGCCACCCTTCGAGTGCAGGTCGAGCGGGTGCGGGTGTCAACCGCAGTGATCGTCCGGGCACAGCGGGCCGGCCTTCAGGGTGGCCATCGCGCTGTTGATGAGGGGGGTGAGATCGGTGCCGGTGGGCATCGTCGCCCAGGTCTCCAGGACGATGTTGAGAGTCGCCAGGGCGCAGCCGGTCGCCACCTGGGTCGACAGATCCGTCGCGGGCCGGCCGAGGCGGGGCGCCAGCGCCTCCGCCAGGACGTTCTGGCCGTTGCGGGACGCCTCGACGAGCAGACCCCGCACGCGGGGGAGCTCGGAGATGAGCCGCAGCAGGGTGCGGACCTCCTCGGGGTCCTTCTCCTGACGCGACCACATGTGCACCATCGCCCGGCCGAGGGCGTCGGCGGGATGCTCGTGTGCCGGCCGTTCCCGCAGCGCCGCGATGAGCTCGGTCAGCTCGAAATGCACGGCCTCGCGGAGCATGTCCTCCTTGAACGGGAAGTAGCGGAACACCGTGCGCGGACTTAGATCCACCGCGGCCGCCACATCCTCGACCGTGGTCGCGTCGTAACCACGGGACAGGAACAGCCGCAGCGCCGCGTCGGCGATCGTCGCGCGGATCCGCGCGCGCCGCCGTTCGGCCCGCGTCTGCTCGGCTCCACCGTCGCCGACCTCGGACGCGACCGCGGGAGCGCCCGAAGCCGGGGCCTCCCCGATCCTCGTCGTCACGATGTGATCATAGCGCGGAGGGACGTGATTGTCATCTCTGACAGATTGGCAGAACTGACATTGTGGCATTGAATGTCAGGAGCGCCGATCGACATCGGCCGAGGTGGAGGGGATCAGGAGATGGCGACAGCTACGGACGCGGCGCACTCGCCGCGACACGCGGCCGGGGGGACCGGCTCGCCGGGCAGTGGCACCAGCAGGCGGGGCCATCCGTGGCTCACTCTGGTCAGCGTCGCTCTCGGCGTGATCATGGTGGGTCTCGACGGCACCGTCGTGTCCATCGCCAACCCGCGCATCGCCGAGGACCTGAAGGCCTCACTGTCGGATCTGCAGTGGGTCACCAACGCCTACCTGCTGGCGCTCGCGGTGCTGCTCATCCCGGCGGGCAAGCTGGGCGACCGGTTCGGCCGGCGGCTGATCTTCCTGATCGGCGTGGTCGGGTTCGCCCTGACGTCGCTCGCGGTCGGCCTCGTCGGCTCGATCGAAGGCGTGATCATCTTCCGGACGCTGCAGGGCGTGGCCGGAGCGCTGCTCATGCCGAACACGCTGGCGATCCTGCGCTCGGCCTTCCCGCCGGAGAAGCTGAACTCGGCCATCGGGATCTGGGGCGGCGCCTCGGCGATCTCGATCGCGGGCGGCCCGATCATCGGCGGTCTCCTCGTGGAGCACGTGTCCTGGGAGTCCGTCTTCTACATCAACATCCCGGTGGGCGCGATCGCGCTGGTCGTCGGGCTGTTCGTGCTCGCTGAGAGTCGCGACGAGTCGGGGTCCCACCGCTTCGACGCCCCCGGCCTGCTCACTCTGGCCGGCGGCCTGTTCGCGCTCGTCTTCGGGATGATCAAGGCGCAGGGCTGGGGCTGGGACTCCGGCAAGACGATCGGTTTCCTGGTCGCCGCCGTCGTGCTGCTCGTGCTGTTCGTGGTCATCGAGACCCGGGTCCGCGCGCCGCTGCTGCCGATGCGCCTGTTCCGCAACCGGTCACTCAGCCTGAGCACGCTCATCGTGACGCTGACCTTCTTCGCGATGTTCGGCGTGCTGTTCTTCCTCACCCTGTACCTGCAGAATGTGCACGGATACTCCGCTATCCAGGCCGGCGTGCGCACCCTGCCGCTGTCCGCGGTGTTCATGGTCAGCAGCCCGCTGGGCGCGGCCCTCAACGGCCGCTTCGGCCCGCGCGTGCCGATCGCCATCGGGATGGCGCTGCTCGTCGCGTCCTTCGTTCTGCTCACCCAGCTCGAGCCCGACTCCTCCTACCACCTGCTGTGGCCGCCGTTCGTCGCCATCGGCGTCGGCGTCGGGCTCATCATCACCGCCGCGTCCGACGCGATCATCAGCAACGCACCGCTGGAGGACTCCGGAGTCGCCGGCGGCCTGCAGTCCACGGCGACGCAGCTCGGCGGTGTGCTCGGCACCGCGGTGCTCGGCTCCGTGCTCGCCAGCCGGGTCGGGTCAGTGCTGGTCGACCGGCTGGAAGGGGCCGGGGTGCCGGCGGGGCAGGCCGGCCAGCTCGCCCAGGCCAAGGAGCTCGTCGGCCAGGGCCTGGTGCCCCCGGCGGACGGTGCGTCCGCGACGCTGCAGGGCGCGATCGAGGCCGGCAGCCACGCCGCGTTCATGAGCGGCCTGCACGTCGCCATGGTGATCGGCGCCGTGCTGTCCGGAGTCGCCATGGTGCTGGCGCTGTTCATCCGCCCCGGCGAGAACACGGGCAACGCCGTCGCCCACGTCTGACCGTCGCCCACGTCCGACCAACGGGTGTCGCGCCGCGGCGGGATCCGGACTGCCCTACTCGGGCGCCGGGTCCCGCCGCGGCGCGTTCGGTCGCTGGGCGCTCAGGCGGGTCCCTCCAGCGCGAGCGAGCGGCCGATGACCTCCTTCATGATCTCGCTGCTGCCGCCGAGGATCCGGCTGATCCGCACGTCGCGGTACATCCGGGCGATGGGGTACTCCTCCATCCAGCCGTAGCCGCCGTGCAGCTGCACCCCGGCGTCGACCGCATCGAACTCCAGCTCGGAGGCGAGCAGCTTCGCGGCGGCGGCCTCCTCGATGGTCAGGTCGCCGTCGACCTTGCCGCGCAGGCAGGTGTCCACGAAGCTCTGCACGGCCTGGGTGCGGGCGTGCAGTGCGGCGAGGACGAAACGGGTGTTCTGGAAGCTGCCGATCGTGGTGCCGAACGCCTTGCGGGTGCGGACGTACTCGGCGGTGAGCTGCTGGGCCCGCCGGGCGCTCGCGACGCTGCTGATCGCGATGGACAGCCGCTCGGAGGCGAGGTTGCGCATGAGGTAGTTCATCCCCCTGAACTCCTCGCCGATCAGGTTCGCGGCCGGCACGCGGGCGTCGGAGAAGAACAGTTCCGACGTGTCCTGCGAGTGGGCGCCGACCTTGTCGAGCTTGCGGCCGCGCTCGAAGCCCGGCGTGCCGCGCTCGACCGCGATGAGGCTGAGCTTGGTCGGCTGCTCCTGCGGCTGGGTCTTGACCGCGACGACGACCAGATCCGAGATCAGGCCGTTGCTGATGAAGGTCTTGGCCCCGTTGAGGACGAAGTGGTCGCCGTCGCGGATGGCGGTCGTGCGCATGCCGCGCAGGTCGCTGCCCGCGCCGGGCTCGCTCATCGCGACCGCGGTGATGATCTCACCGGAGGCGTAGCCCGGCAGCCACCGGGCCTTCTGCTCGTCGTTGGTCAGGTCGAGCAGGTAGGGGGCGAGCAGCTCGTTGTGCAGCTGCAACGCGAGGCCGCTGACGCCGGCGAGCGCGAGCTCCTCGGTGATGACCGCGTCGTAGCGCGGGTCGGTCATCCCGGCGCCGCCGTACTCCTCGGGCACCCGCAGGCCCAGCAGGCCCATCTCGCCCGCCTTGGTCCAGGCCGCACGGTCGACGATGCCGTTGCGCTCCCACTCGTCGATGTGCGGCAGGCACTCCTTCGTGATGAAGGTCTGGACCAGCTCGCGGAACTCCTCGTGCTCGGGCTCGAAGATGGTGCGCTTCACAAGTCGGCTCCCGTCCTGATCCGTACGACTCGACTCGCATCATGGCAAATAACGGACCGTGACGCCTGATTCGTAAGATCACCGCCGGCCGGTCCGGATGGGCGGCCGGTCCGGATGGGCGGGCGGTCGGGGGTGCGGGCGGCCGGGGGTGCGGGCGGTCGGGGGTGCGCGGTGCGGCGCGCCTCGCGATCGGTCCGCCGTGCCCGGCGTGCCCGGCGGTCCTGTCGCCGCCGCCCGGTCGCAACCGCGGTCCGCGGGAGGCGGCGCGGGGGTCTGCCCACAGCCGCGCGGATTGATTTCCGGGCGGAATCCCCACGTCGCGGGATCGCACTAGCCTGAAGGCGCTATCCGCGCCGTTTCCAATACTTGCGCAAATCGGACGTAAACGGATAGGCGCGGCCCCGCCGTGCTCGGCACAGGGCAGCTCTCGGCTGCCGCACCGACCGGGGACTGGTCGACGACGTTCAGCGCGGACGCGGACACCACGGCGAATGCCGGCACGATCCTGGTGACCAAGTTCCTGGAGGGGATCACCCACCGGCCTGCCGAGCTGAACGTCGGCACGGTCGATCGCGAACACGGCGCGGTCTGGCAGGCGGCGCCGACCTTCGCGGCGCAGAAGCTCCGCGGCGCGCCGGCACTGCACCTGACCGTCACCCCCAACTCGGACGCCGGCACCCTGGTCGCCTACCTCTACGACACCGACGCCCAGGGCCGCTCGACGCTGATCGCCAAGGCGGTCGACAGCTACCAGGAGGCCACCCCGAACGTCGCGTTGCCCTTGCGGCTCACGTTCGATCCGGTCGCGCACGACCTGCTGTTCGGCCCTCGGCTCTCGTTGGTCCTCGGCACCCGGGACGCGCTGTTCTACGACATGAACCGCGCGGACGGGACCGCGACGGTCAGCTCGCCCGCCGGCAGCCCGTCCGAACTGGTGGTGCCGCTCGCCTGACACAGCAACGTCGCCGACGACGCGCACTTCCAGCCCCAGGATCCCCGGGCCGAAATCCCGCGAACTCCGAGGTCGAAAGGGGTGGAAGGGCGCGGCGTCGATATCTCATCCACTCGGGCCCGTCCGATGGCGGACGGGCCCGAGAAGTTTGTTGACGCAAAGTTTGTTAATACAACGGTGTCGGGTGGAGATCTCGCGCTACTTCGAGACTCCGCAGGGGGGTGATCGACGGCTCTTTGACCTGCGGTTATGCCGTGTTCCAGCTGATTCTGCGGGGCCCGTTCAAAGGCTTCCGTGATGACATCTTCAGCCTGTCGGGATTATGACAGGCAAGACATCCAGGCCCGGTTGCTGGTTATAGAATGGTGGATGTCCAGGAAAGATCTTCGGTGATCGGAAACTGTACGACGCGCCGGATGTCGGATGTTCGTCATACGGTGTGTCGCGTCTCGGCGATTCTGCCCCGGCGGCCTTTAAACGTCTCGGAATACCGGTCGTGGGTGCGGTTGGCGCTCCGGCGGTTGTGGTGATTTGCCGTACGTCGACCCCGCGTCGATCACGCCGTGAAGTTCAGCTTTTCCCATCGCGGTCAGATCATTCTGGAATGGGTAAAACCTGTATTGCGCCAGAAAGGATCGAGAGGTCGGTGGCAATTCATCTTCGTGCGAGTGACGTCATTACCGACGATGTTTTCGTCCGACTGTCAGAGCTTATTCCAGGGGTAGAGGTTCTGGTCAAGCTGGAGGGTCTCAACCCGGCTGGATCGATCAAGTTGAAGACTGCTGTGGCGCTCGTGGAAGGCGCGATCGAGAAAGATCTTCTCCGGCCCGGTCGGCGCATCATCGAATCCTCCTCCGGAAACCTGGGTATCGCATTGAGCATGGTGGGAGCGGAACGTTGCCACCCCGTCACGATCGTGACCGACCCCAATGCCACCCGCCAGTCCGTCGCCGCGATGCGGGCCTTCGGCGCCGACGTGGTCGAGGTGACGGCCAGGGACCCCAACGGTGGATTCCTGCAGACCCGCATCGATTATATTCACGCCGCGATCGCGCGTGATCCGACGCTTGTCTGGCTCAACCAGTACGCCAATGCTGACAACATACGGGCGCATCATCGACGGACTGCTGGAAGTATTCATCGCGAGCTGGGTCAGGTCGATGTCCTGATCGTCGGGGTCGGCACCGCCGGCACTCTCATGGGATGCGTGGAGTACTTCAACCGGAACAGTCCACAGACCCGGATCGTGGCTGTCGACGCCGAAGGGTCGGTGACCTTCGGAGGGTCGGCCGGGCAGCGCAGAATTCCCGGGCTCGGCGCCAGCCGCAGACCGGAGATATACGTGGACGGCGGATTCGAGAAGTTACTTGTCGCCGAGATGGACACCATCGAGATGTGTCGGCGGCTGGCCCGAGAGTACGGACTTCTCGTGGGTGGCTCAACAGGCACGGCGCTCGTGGGGGCCACCCGGATCGCCGACACCATCCCGGACGCCAGTCGGGTTGTCGTCATCTCTCCGGACCTGGGTGATCGATATCTGAGCCTGATCTATTCGGATGACTGGGTCCGGGAGAACTACCCGGACGCCGTGACTGTCGCCTGACGAGAACTGGGAGAGGCGTTGTTTGAGTTCGACGTGGTACCCGGAAAATCCGTCACCGAAATCCTTCGGACGTCTGCCGAGCACGTTCTTGCCATCGTGAGGCAGACATATATCGGCCATGAGAAGAAGGAGACAATCAATCCGGACAGTTACTTCCTCCGTTTCCCGGACAGGCCTGAGGTGCGGATCATCGCGCTGCCCGCATACGTCGGCGGCACTGTTGACCGTGCCGGCATCAAGTGGGTCAGCAGTTTTCCGAAGAATATCGCTCAGGGCGCGCCGCGGGCCTCGGCCGTGCTGATCCTCAACAGCCCGGAGACCGGGCACCCGATCGCCTGCCTGGAAGCGGCGGGCATCAGTGCGGCACGCACTGCGGCTTCGGCCGCGGTCGCGACGGTGGCGCTCGCGCGGCCTGACGACGACCGGCGTATCGCGTTCGTCGGGGCTGGTGTCATCGCCCGCGAGATCGTGGACTACCTGGTACACGCGGGTGTCACCGCCAGCACCATCACCTGCCATGACCTGGATCCGGTCAGCGCCGCATCGCTGGCCGATCACGCCCGAGCGTCCTTCGGCGTCCCGGCCGCCGTGACCGACTCCCTCGCGCAGGCCCTCGAGCACGACATCGTCGTGTTCGCCACCACGGCCTCAGCGCCGTATGTGGATCCCGCCACCCACCTGCGGCCGGACCAGTTGCTGCTCAACGTCTCGCTGCGAGACCTGCCGCCCCAGCTGTTGCTGAGGTGCAACAACATCGTCGACGACGTCGAGCACTGCCTCAAGGCGGACACCTCACCGCACCTGGCCGAGCGGCTCAGCGGGGCGCGTGACTTCATCACCGGCACCATCGGCGGCGCGCTGCTGGGGCAGGTCCGGCTCGATGAGGATCGACCCACCATCGTCTCGCCGTTCGGGCTGGGGGTGCTCGACATCGCCGTCGGCCATTTCGTGTTGACGGCGGCACAGGTGAGCGGAACGGCCGTCGGCATCCCCGACTTCTTCGGGACGACCCGCCGATGGTGACCGTCGCCGTCATCGGATGCGGGCCCCGCGGACTGACAGTGGTGGAACGGTTCGTCAGCCTGGTCGGGTCGGAACCGGTGACCCTCCACGTGATCGAACCAGGCCCGCTCGGCGTCGGGATCCACGGGGTTGACCTGCCGCCCTACCTGCTGCTGAACACGGTCTGTGCCGAGCTCACCGCCTTCGTGGACGACGCCATGGTCGACGGCGGAGGGGTCACCGGACCGACGCTGTACGAGTGGGCCCGCCGGCACGAGCCGAAATTCACTGATCACCTGGGGCGACGCCGCGAGGTACGACCCGCCGACCATCTACCCAGGGCCATCCTCGGCCGCTATCTGGCGTGGGCCGCCGGACGTATCCTCGCCGCGGCGAGACCGAACCTGCGGGTCGTCCACCACGCCGAGCGGGCCGTCGCGATCGCCGCCGGGCGCGGAGCCGAGCGTGTCATCCTCGCCTCGGGCACCGAGCTCAGGGCGGATCAGGTGGTCATGACCGTCGGCCATGACGGAACCGCCGCGCCGCCCTCCCCGGACCGTCGCGCGCCCGCCGGACGCTGGATCGCGCGTCCCTATCCCCTGCCCGCGGCGGTGGCCGACGTTCCGCCTGGTGCGGTCGTGGGCATGCTCGGCACCGGACTGAGCGCAATGGATGCGCTCGCCGCCGTCACGGTCGGCCGAGGCGGCCGGTTCGAAGACCGTACCGACGGGCTGTGCTATGTGCCCAGCGGGGCCGAACCCAGGGTCATCCTGCTCAGCCGGGACGGGCTTCCGGCTCGGGCCCGTCCCGCACCGCGGGTCGACACCACCCGGCCAGGGGCCCGCTTCTTCACCACCGACGCCGTCACCGACCTGCGCAGCCGCCGACCCGGCGGGCAGCTCGACTTCGTGGTGGACGTGTTACCGCTCGTCATCCAGGAGATGGCGCACCGGCACGGCGGTGACCTTGCCGCGGCCACCGCTCAGATCACCGAGATGGTCACAGCGACGGTTCCCCGGCCGGCACTGACCGATATCCACCAGTACCGTGCCTGGTACCGCGCCGAACTCGCTGCCGATCTGGGGCAGGCGGATGCCGGCCTGGACAACAGCCCCCTCAAGCATGCGATGGAGCTGCTGCGTGATCATCGCGACGTCCTCCGGGCGGTGATCGATCCGCCTGGGGTGACCGACGGCTCGCTTGACTGGTTCTTCGGCCCGTTCGCGGCGACCGTCAACCGATGTGTGATCGGCCCGCAGCGGGAACGACATGCGGAGCTGCTTGCCCTGCTCGACACGGGCGTCACGGTGGTGGGCCCCGGCCCGAAACCCGCCCTCGCCTGGGACGACGGTGCATGGTCCATCACGGCCACTCGACTGGCCGAACCGGTCTGTCTGCGTGCCGACTATCTGATGGCGGCCTACGTGCCGAACCCGGGCATCGCCGGTACGGCCAACTCGGTGGTCCGGCGGCTGGCCGCGGACCGGCGGCTACGGAGCACCCGGATCGGAACGGGTGCGGTACTGACCCGGGACGGTCGTCCGGTGAATCCGGACGGAAAGACCGACGAGCGGCTGTTCGTCCTGGGCCCCTTGGCCGAAGGAACCAGCTACTACAACCATTTCGTCGCCTCGCCAGGAGCCCACAGCCGTTCCATCGCGGACGCAGACCGGGTGGTGCGGCACGCGCTCGAGTCCGGTGACCGCCGGACGACGGCACCGGGCTGAGCTGGAAAGGCGCTGTATGTTCGTCCAGTCGAGTGATGAGGAGCGCACCATGGCCCATCCCGTACGCACGACCGAATCCGTCCTCGCCCAGGGATTGGGGCGCCGCGACGCCACCGGAGCCTTTCCCGCGGGTATCTCGACCGGCGTCACCTATGTTCGTGATCGGGAGTACGCCCTGCCCGAGGGAAAGGCTTACTACCGCGACCAGGGCGGCCCGAACCTGGAGCACGTCGAGGCCGTCCTCGCCGCGATCGAGCACGGGACGCAGGCACTGCTGCTGTCCTCCGGCATGGCCGCGAGCACGGCCGTCCTGCAGGCGTTGCCGCCCGGGTCCCGTGTCGTCGTACCCGAAGTCATGTACTTCGGGCTGACCAGGTGGCTACGCGAGTTCGGCGCCGCCCTGGACGTGGTCGAGGTGCCCACCGGCGATCTTGACGCAATCAGGGGCGCCCTGGCGGCCGCGCCGACCGCACTGGTCTGGGTCGAGACGCCGGCCAACCCCACCTGGGTCATCACCGACGTTGCGGCGGTCGCCGAACTGGCGCACCGCGCTGGTGCCCTCCTTGCCGTGGACAACACCGTCCCCACCCCCATCCACACCAATCCCCTCCGGCTGGGCGCGAACATCGTGATGCACTCGTGTACGAAGTACCTGAATGGTCACGACGACGTCACGGCCGGCGCACTCGTCACCGATGGCTCGGCGCCGGAGCTGTGGGACCGGATTCTGCTGCAGCGGCAGCTCGTCGGACAGGTTCTCGGTCCGCTCGACGCCTACCTGCTACTGCGCGGAATGCGGACCCTGGCCGCCCGGATGCGAGTGATCTCCGCCTCGGCGCAGGCCGTTGCCGAGCACTTCGCCGAGCATCCGGCGGTGGAGCGGGTCGCCTACCCCGGTCTGCCCGGCGATCCCGGACACGCGGTCGCGGCGCGGCAGATGACCGGTGGCTTCAGCGGGATGCTCTCGATCTTCGTGCGAGGGGACCGCCACACGGCGCTGGCGACCGCCTCCCGGACCCGGCTGTTCCTGCCGGCCACGTCGCTGGGCGGAACGGCGAGCCTGATAGAGCACCGATTCACCTTCGAGGGTGCCAACAGTCGATCGCCGGAGAACATGTTGCGCCTGTCTGTCGGCCTGGAGAGGGTCGACGACCTGATCGCCGATCTGGAGGACGCCCTGAAAGGTTCCGGCGCGTGAGTGCCGAGACCCTCGTCGCGCCGCGGACCGACGCCCGGTCCTCACTGCGGCGGGACGTGTCGGTCTCGGCGATCGTCGCCGGACTGGTCGCGGTGGTGGTCTCCTATTCGGGTCCCTTCGTGGTGGTGCTGGCCGCGGCCCGAGCCGCAGGACTGTCGGCCGGGCACACCACCTCCTGGGTATGGGCGATCTCGTTGGGCAGCGGGCTGAGCTGCTTCGTCCTCAGCTGGTGGACCCGCACACCGGTGATCACCGCGTGGTCCACCCCGGGGGCGGCCCTGCTCCTGACCTCGCTGGGTGGGTATCGCTATTCCGATGCGATCGGGGCGTTCCTCATCGCGGCGATCGGCATGACGGTCGTCGGGTTGTCCGGGCTGTTCGGCCGGCTGATCACGCTGGTGCCGTCGACGATCATCAACGCGATGCTCGCCGGAATCCTTCTTCCCTTCGTGCTCGGCGCCTATGCCCAGGTGCCGAACGCGACGGCGATCGCGCTCACCATGCTGGTCGTCTTCACCGTGGGAAAGCGGCTCCTTCCTCGGTACGCGGTTCTGGCGACCCTTCTCGCCGGCGTCGGCGTCGCCTCGGCACAGGGGCAACTCGACCTCGGGCAGGTCCGTTTCGCCCTTGCCACCCCGGAACTGACGATGCCGACGCTCTCTCCGGCCGCGCTGATCGGCATCGGCCTACCCTTGTTCATCGTCACCATGGCGTCGCAGAACGCCCCGGGTATCGGCATACTCACCGCATCCGGGTATGAACCAGAAGATCGTAAACTGCTGGGCGGCACGGGCATCGTGTCGGTCGTGCTGGCACCCTTCGGCTGCCATGCGATCAACCTGGCCGCGATCACGGCCGCAATCTGCACCGGCAGCGAGGCCCATGCCGACCCGCGTCGGCGGTATATCGCGGGGATGTCCGCGGGCGTCTGCTATGTGATCGTGGGCCTGTTCGGCACCGGACTGGTGCAGCTGTTCGCTGCCATGCCCAAGGCGCTGGTCGCCGTCCTGGCCGGGACGGCGCTCCTGGCTGCCCTGCTCGGTGGGTTGGTCGCGGCGGTACAGGAGACCGCCACCCGGGACGCCGCACTGGTGACCCTCGCGGTCACCGCGTCCGGCCTCACCGTCGCCCGGATCGGGTCGGCGTTCTGGGGCCTGGTGGCGGGAGTCGCGACCCATCTCATCCTGACCGTCGGCAGCCGAGACACGCGCGGCCGATAAGGCGTGCTTCGAGCCTGGTCCGGCGCCCGGCTCGATGCTGCGCACCGGCGCGTAGGCGCGGCGGTACACCTCAGCCGGATCCGCCCGGTGACCATGCCTGGACCTCGCGGCGGCTGCGCAGCCGGATGAGCTGCCGATCGTCGGTACCGGCGGCGGCGAAGCGGTCGCCGTACGTGACGCGGTACAGGCCGTGCTTGCGCCACGACCAACGGATGGGGTGACTGGCCCGCGGCACGTCCCGCCAGCGTTCGCGGTTGCCGTTCCACAGTGGCGTGCGGAACACCAGCCGGCCGGCCGTCCGCCGGACGACCTGCCACTCCACCAGCCAACGCGGCAGATCCAGCCAGATCACCGTGTCCGCGCGCGTCCACACGAGGTCTCGGACCGCAGAGTAGTTCCCGTCGACGACCCACGCGGCCGCCGACGTCGCCGCGTCCACGTCGGCGGAGAAGGTAGGCCGCGGCACCCACCCGGGTCCGTGGCGCAGGGCGTCGAGCTCGATGTGCGGCACGCTCAGCGCGGCAGCCACCCGCCGGGCGAATGTCGTCTTACCCGAGCCGGACGCGCCGACGACGAGGATCCTCTGCACCGGGTTGATCATACGGAGCCGTGCACATCGACCGCCTCCCGCGTTCTCCGCTGGATGCGCCGCAGCCTAGGCGGCGTCCGCGGCTCGGCGGATCTCCGCGACGTCGATCTTCTTCATTCGCAGCATGGCCTCGGTCGCCCGCCGTGCCCGCTGCGGATCGGGATCGCCGAGCAGTTCGCCCAGCGCGGTCGGAACGATCTGCCAGGACAGCCCGTAGCGGTCCTTGAGCCATCCGCACTGGCTCTCCTGCCCGCCGTCGGTGAGCCGCTCCCAGTACTCGTCGACCTCGGCCTGGGAACCGCAGAACACCTGCAGGCTCATGGCCTCCGAGAAGGTGAACTCGGGGCCGCCGTTCAGCGCGACGTACTCCCGCCCGTCCAGCTCGAACTGGATCGTCATCGCCGTACCCTCCGGTCGCGGGCTGCCCGGCCCGTAGCGGGCGACATTGGTGATCTTCGAGTTCGGGAAGATCGATGTGTAGAACTCCGCGGCCTGCTCGCCCTGGTCGTCGAACCACAGACACGGCGTGATGGCTGGCATGGGAACCCTTCCGGCTGAGGGGAGCGGACGCCCGATGCGTCCCACGGCCGCAACCGTAGCCACGCCCACCGACAGTTCTCGGTACCCGCACTGCCGGCCGGATCGGGTCAGCGAGACCCGGACCGGCCGTCCGGCCCGTCGTCGGGACGTGCCGCGGGGGCGGTGCCGGATGCCGAGACCGACGACGTGGGCCGGTCGCCGCGCAGGCGCGGGGAGCCCGGATCCGGCAGCGGCGGGGCGTCCAGGCAGCAGTGGCTCCACCGCGGCACCGCAGCGGCCGGCACCGCCGGCGGCACGGCCGGCACCTGCGGCGTGGCGGCACGTCTGGACGGGTTACGAATGGTCACCGCGGCGATCGCTCCGCCGAGCCCGCAGAGCCCCGCCGCGAGCAGCGCCGCGGTGTGGAAGCCGCGGGAGAACTCCGCCGGGCGCAGGTAGGAGGCGCCGGTGATGCCGGCGGCCGCGGGCAGGACCGCGACGGCGATCAGGCCGGCCGCCCGGGCCACGTCGTTGTTCACCGCCGAGGCGATGCCCGCGTGCCGCGCGGGCACGGCGGCCAGCGCGGTCGCCGTCAGCGGCGCCACCGTCGTGGCCAGGCCCAGGCCGAACACGGTCACGGCGGGCAGCACCGTGGTCAGGTAGCTCCCGGCCGCGTCGACCCGGGTGAACAGCGCCAGGCCCACCCCGACGAGCACCGGCCCGGCGCTCATCTGCAGCCGCGGGCCGATCCGGGTGGCGAGCGCCCCGGACCGGGCGGACAGCAGCAGCATGATCACCGTCACGGGCAGCAGCGCGACACCGGACTGCAGCGGGCTGTAGCCGCAGACCTGCTGGAGCTGGATCGGCAGCAGGAACAGGGCGCCGCCGAGCGCCGCGTACACGGCGAAGGTCACCAGGTTCGTGGCGGCGAACTGGCGGGCGGCGAACAGCTCCAGCGGCAGCATCGGCGACGGTGTTCGGCGTTCCCAGCCGACGAAGGCGGCGAGCAGCAGAGCGCCGGCAACCAGGGTGACGAACACGGCCGGCTCGGCCCAGCCGGAGCCCGGCCCCTCGATGAGCCCGTGGGTCAGCCCGACCAGGCCGAGGGTGACCAGCGCCCCGCCCACCACGTCGACCCGCCCACCGACCTGCGGGTCGCGGGATTCGGGCACGTGCCGCCAGGCCAGCACGATGACCACGGCGGCCACCGGCAGGTTGATCAGGAAGATCAGCCGCCACGACCAGACCTCGACCAGCCAGCCGCCCAGGAACGGCCCGATCGCCATGGCCACCCCGCTGAGCCCCGACCAGGCGCCGATCGCCCGGCTGCGGTCCTGCGGCGCGAAACTCGCCTCCAGGATCGCCAGGCTGCCCGGGGTCAGCAGGGCCGCCCCCACCCCCTGCAACGCCCGGGAGCCGATGAGCACCGGGGCGTTCGGTGCCACGGCGGCGCCCATCGACGCCACGACGAACCACACCACGCCGATCAGAAAGATCCGGCGTCGTCCGTAGCGGTCCCCGAGGTCCCCGGCGACCAGCAGCAACCCGGCCAAGGCCAGCGTGTATCCGGTCACCACCCACTGCAACGACGCCAGGCCGGCGTCGAAGTCACGGCCGATCGCCGGCAGCGCGATCCCCACCACGGTCGCGTCGATCGAGGCGATCGCCGAGCCGAGCACCGTGGCCGCGAGCACCCACCGACCGGCCGGGCTGTCGACCCGCAAGCCGTCCATCCGGCCACCTCCCGGCCCCCTGCCTACACCACGCCACCCCTACGGCGACACTCCGCCATAGGGGGCGGTCCGGTCGGGTGGCTTCGGTGATCATGGCTTGCTCGATGCCCACTGCTGGAGCGCTAGACCCGGAAGTGGTCGGGGTCGGCCGCGGCCCAGTCGGCGGCCCAGCCCGCGGGCGGCTCGGCGAGCAGCTCGCCGGGTTTCAGCCAGGAGTAGAGCTCGGCGTAGCTGCGGGTGTCGGTGTGGGTGAGCCGGCGCATCAGCATCCCGGGGTGCAGCTCGCTCGGGTGGGCGCAGCCCAACGAGGCCATGAGCTGCACGGCGGTGGCGACCGTGGCGTGCTGGTAGCGGCGGACCCGCTCGCCCTTGTCGGTGACGTCGAGGGCGCGGGCGCGGCGCGGATCCTGGGTGGCGACCCCGGTCGGGCAGTGGTTGGTGTGGCAGCGCAGCGCCTGGATGCAGCCGACCGCCATCATCATCGCCCGGGCCGAGTTGGTGTAGTCGGCGCCCTGCGCGAGCCGCTTGACGATGTCCACGCCGGTGGCGACCTTGCCGCTCACCCCGACCCGGATCCGATCCCGCAGCCCGACGCCGACCAGCGCGTTGTGCACCGTGATCAGCCCCTCGGTGAGCGGGGTGCCGACGTTGTCCTCGTATTCGAGCGGTGCGGCGCCGGTGCCGCCCTCGGCGCCGTCGACGACGATGAAGTCCGGGGTGACGCCCTCGGCCAGCATGGCCCGGCAGATCGCGAGCAGCTCCCGGCGCGACCCCACGCACAGCTTGAAGCCGGTGGGCTTGCCGCCGGCGAGCTCCCGCATCCGCGCGACAAACAGGACCAGCTCCCGCGGGGTGGCGAACACCCGGTGCCCCGGCGGGCTCTCGCAGGTCACCCCGGCGGGCACGCCGCGGGCCGCGGCGATCTCGGCGCTGACCTTCGCCGCCGGCAGGATGCCGCCGAGCCCCGGCTTCGCGCCCTGGCTCAGCTTGAGCTCCACCATCTTCACCGACGGCAGCGCCGCCTTGTCCTTGAACATCGCCGGGTCGAAGCCGCCGTCGCTGGTGCGCGCGCCGAAGTAGCCGCTGCCGATCTCCCAGATGAGGTCGGCGCCGTAGCGCAGGTGATGCTCGGTGAGCCCGCCCTCGCCGGTGTCGTGGGCGAACCCGCCCGCGGCCGCGCCGCGGTTCATCGCCAGCACCGCGTTGCCCGACAGGGAGCCGAAGCTCATCGCGGAGACATTGAGCAGGGCGATGTCGTACGGCTGGGTGCAGTCCGGCCCGCCGACGCGCACCCGCGGGGGCGGCGCGTCCGGCGCGACGGGGACCGGAACCGTGGAATGGGGCAGGAACTCGTAGCCGACGGCGTTGACGTCGCGTTCGGTGCCGAACGCCTGGTCGCTGTGGACGCCCTTGGCCCGCTCGTAGATGGTCGTGCGGATTTCCCGGTCGAACGGACGGCCGTCGACGTTGCGTTCGACGAAATATTGTTGGATCTCCGGACGGATCTTCTCCAGCATGAAGCGGAAGTGCCCGGCCACCGGGTAGGTGCGCAGGATCGCGTGCCGGCGCTGGACGACGTCGCGGATCGCGAGTGCCAGCAACGCGGCGAACACTCCGACCGCCACCCACCAGCCCGCCGACCAGAACACCGCGGCGGCGACCGCCGCCGCGGCGAGAACGGTCAGGCCCGACAGCATCCCCAGCGGGAACATCGCGCGTCCTCTCCTGCGCCCGCCGCCGAGCAGCGCGGGAGCAGACCGGGAGCCGCCCCTGTGTTTCGCGCCGTCGCGACGGGTTCGACGGTATACGCCGCGACAGTCCGAACTACTCGCACTCGCTCCGTGCTGGCCGGAAGTCGCTACGACCCGACCCGATGTCCGTCAGTGTTCGACTCCTGCGTTACAGTGACGAGCACCTGTCTGCCTTTGGGGGAGACGAGCACCTGTCTGCCTTTGGGGGAGGAGACCGGCGTGCCGAGGGACTGGCTGGTGGGCCTGGGCGGCGTTGTCGGGGGCGTCCTGCTGGCGGTCGCGCGGGGCTGGCTGACGAAGGCTGCTGAGGCGCTGGGTAGATGGCTGCAGAGCAGCTTTTCCGGCAGCCGGTTGCTACACGGCCGGGCCCTGCGGAAGTACCGCGCGACGACGCTCGCCGAGCAGGAGACGTTCCGTCCTGCCTTCGACCCACGGATCCGGCTGTCGATGCGGGACGTCTACGTTCCCCTGCACGTCTCCGCGCAGGCGACGGCGGCGACCGGGCCTGCGACCGGGGAGGCCGTCGAGGCGTACCAGGCGGTCCGGGCCACTCGATGCGCCGTGGTGACCGGGCCGCCCGGTTCCGGGAAGTCGATGTCCGCGATCCCGAGGTGGAGGCCGCGATCGCGCAGGCCCCGCCGCCCGTCGGCCTGCCGTCGTTGAGCTGGGTGTGGGCGCCCTTCGCCGCCGAGGGCACGCCGATCGCCCGGACGATGGGGGTGGTGGCCCGGCGCGTCGCCGACGCGTCGGACGCCGTGCCGGCCGAGTATCCGATCGACCCGCGGATTGCGCTGCCCTGCGCGCTGCGGTCCGCCATCGAGATGCCGGCCGACTTCACCCGGCGCTCCGAGATCCGGGCGGCGGCCGGTCGGGTCGACGAGGCGTGGAATCGCCTCCCGAGGTCGTCGCGGCGGCCGCTCTCGCGACCCGAGCTGCCCCTTCCCACGCCGCCCGACGACGTCGACATCGTCGTGGCGCTCGACCGCGCCGATCATCATCCAGAGCTTGACGCCGAGGCCGACGATCTGGTGAACGCCCTGCTGGACGGGCTCGCTCTCGATCCGCGGAAACGGTCTCTGCTCGACGGTCTGCCGCCTGCTGTCCGACGGGTCGCGCTGGGTCTCGTCCTGCGCGGCCAGAGCATCAGCGAGGCCCGCTGGCGGGGGATCTTCCATCCCCGCCGGGAGACCGAACGGGCCGTCTACGGGGTCGGCGCCGGCGGGGTCGTGGTCGTGTTCGTGCTCGGCGGTCTGGTCTTCGCAGCCCTGGGCATCGTCGGCCTCGCCCCGGACGGTTCGGGATGGTTGCACGACGACGCGCGTTGGCTTGCCCTGTCGCTGGCGGCAGCCGTCGTCCTGGTGATCGTCCTCGCGTTCTACGACGTCGATCTGAACAATGAACTCTTGGAGGGACTCATCTGCTGGCTGATCGGTGGGGTGTTCGCGGTCGGAATGTGCATGGTTGATGGGCTGCTCGATCTCCTCGGATTCGGTCTCGGGCTCGGTTGCCTGGCCGTGGCGACGGCCATCGGCGCCGCCTGCGCCGGCGGCCGTCGCTGGCGGGCGCCGGCGAATCCGGTCCGGGACGCGATCCGTGACTCGCGCATCGTCCTGGGCGCCGAGGCGTCCGTGCTCGGCTCCTATCGGCTGCCCACGTAGGCCTCCGCGTCACGCCCGCATCGTTGCGCCGGTCTCGGCGCCGTGTCCGCTCCTCCTCGCGAGCGGGACGTGTCGTCCGGGCCAGGGGCGGTCGTCGCCGCCGGTCGTTACGCGGCGAGCGTCGCCCGCAGCGCCGGGACGACGTCGTCGGCGGTCGCGACGGGCACGACGTCGGGCAGGGACGGGTCGCGGGTGTCGACGACCCAGGTGTCCAGGCCGATCACCGGCCGGCCGGTGCGCAGGGCGAACGCGATCTCGCTGAGCGTCCCCCAGCTCCCGCCGACGGCGACCAGCGCGTCGCTGCTGCGGACCAGTAGGCCGTTGCGCAGCTCGCCGAGGCCGGTCGGGATGCTCACGGTGAGATGGTCGTTGCCGGCGTCCCGGGACAGGCCGGGGAGCAGGCCGATCGTCGTTCCGCCGGCCGCCCGGGCGCCCCGGCAGGCCGCCGCCATCACCCCGCCGAGGCCGCCGCAGACGACGAACCAGCCGGCCTCGGCGAGGCGCCGCCCCACGGCCTCGGCGGCGCGAAGCTGCCCGTCGTCCGCCTCGCTCGGACCCACCACGCCGATGTACGCCGTCGTCCCGTGCACGCCGTGATTGTCACCGCCGCGGTGACGCGTTCGCCAGGGAGCGCGTTCGCCAGGGAGCGCGTCCGCCACGGGTGCCAGGCGATCGTCTCGGCCGAAGCGTTCGGTTACGGCGCCGGGACCGGCTGGGGCGCGGGCGGGCCGACGTAGCGGGCCGAGGGGCGGATGATCTTGCTGTCGGTGGCCTGTTCGAGGATGTTCGCCGTCCAGCCGAGCATGCGGGCGACGGCGAACGTCGGGGTGAACATGTCCCGCGCCAGCCCGCAGAGCTCCATCACGACCCCGGCGTAGAACTCGACGTTCGTGTGCAGCTCCCGGCCCGGCTTCAGCTCGGCCAGCAGCTCCACGACCCGCCGCTCGACCTGGACCGCGAACGCGACGAGGCCGCCGCCGAAATCCTCGGCGACGGCGCGCAGCAACCGCGACCGCGGGTCCTCGGTCCGGTAGACGGCGTGGCCGAAGCCCATGATCCGATCGCCGGCGAGGACGTGCTCGCGGATCCACGGGTCGATCCGCTCGGGGCCGCCGATCTCGTCGAGGGTGTCCAACGCCCGGCTCGGCGCACCGCCGTGCAGCGGACCGGACAGCGCGCCGATCGCCCCGACGACGCAGGCCACCAGGTCCGCCCCGGTCGACGCGATCACCCGGGCGGTGAACGTGGAGGCGTTGAAGCCGTGGTCGACGGTGCAGATCAGGTAGCGCTCGATCGCGCGTACCTGCGCGGCGGTCGGCTCCGCGCCGGTGACCATGTACAGGTAGTTGGCCGCGAAGGGCAGGTCGTCGCGGGGCTCCACCGGCGCGAGCCCGTGGGCCAGCCGGTGCAACGCGGCCACGAGCGTCGGGGTGACCGCGCCGACGAACAGGGCGTCGTCGACGCGGGCGGCCTCGTCCGCGTCATACAGGGGGGCGACGCCACGAGCGGCGCCGGCCAGCGACAGCGCGGTGCGCAGCCCGTCGAGCGCGCCCCCGGACCGGCCCGCCCGCGCCAGCGCCGGCAGCAGCTCGCCGAGGCCCGCCGGGAGCCGGCGCAGCGGCGCCACCCGGGCGGCGAACGCCGCCCGCGCCGCGGTGTCCGGCAGCCCGCCGAACACCATCAGATGCCAGACGTCCTCCAACGAGCGGCGCTCGGCCAGCTCCACGGCCGAGTACTGCCGGTAGTGGTAAAAGCCCTCGCGCCCGCGCACGTCGCCGAGCGCCGTCTGCGTGACGACCACCCCCTTCAGCCCGCGCGGGACGTCTACGCCCGCTGGCGGGGTGGGCGAGGAACCCGCCGCGTTCCCCGCGCCGGCGCGGGTCGTGCTGTCACTCGTGATCACCATGATGGGTTGCCTCCTCTCCATCCATGGTTGATCCAGTGCAATCACAATGTCAACGTTGATTGTAATCAACGTGAATCAGTACACTCGGTGTGGCGACAGGAGGCGCGGATGAGTCATGGTGGGCGGCTGACGTCGCGCGAGGTCGCCGCGCGGCTCGGGGTGAAGGTCGAGACGGTCTACGCCTACGCCAGTCGCGGCCTGCTGCACAGCCAGCGGGCCGCCGGCGGTCGGGGCAGCACCTTCGACCCCGCCGAGGTCGAGCGGCTACGCACGCAGGGGCACGCGCGAGCCCGCGCCACCGCCGACGAGACCGATGCCGACGGGACCGCTGCCGCCGACGAGACCGCCGTAGCCCACCATCCCGAGGGGGATGCCCCGGCCGCCGATGCCCCCAGCGGCGGCGCCGTGCCGGCCGGTGCCCTGCGCGGCGGTGCCCCGCGCGGCGGAGACCTGCCGGCCGTGCGCACCCGGCTCACCCTCGTCGCGGACGGACGCCTGTACTACCGCGGCGTCGACGCCGTCGAGTTCGTCGCCCGCCACCGCTTCGAGGACGTGGCCGGCTGGCTCTGGCGCGGCCGGACGGACCCGGCGCCGGTGTTCACCGTCCCGCCGGATCTCGCCGCCACCCTGGAACGGGTGGGTGGGATCCTGCCCGCCCGGTCGCGGCTCACCGACCGGATGCGGGTCGCCGTCTCGGTCGCCGCGGCGAGCGACCCGCTGCGCTTCGACCTGCGGGAGGACAGCGTCCTGCTCACCGCCCGCACCCTCGTCGCGGCGCTCGTCGAGGCCCTCCCGGCGCCACCCGTGGCGTCCGGGGCGTCCGGGGCGTCCGGGGCGTCCGGGGAGCAGGCGGGGATCGCCGCGCGGCTGTGGTCGCGCCTGGCCGGCGGGCCGGGCGATCCGGCGGCGGTCGCGTGCCTCGACCGGACCCTCGGCCTGCTCGCCGACCACGACCTCGCCGTGTCCACGTTCGCCGCCCGGGTCGCGGCCTCGGCGCGGGCGGACCCGTATGCCGTCGTCTCCGCCGGACTCGCCGCCCTGGACGGCCCCCTGCACGGCGGCGCCAGCCGGCTGGCGTACCGGCTGCTCGCCGAGGTGATCGACCGGGGGGACGCGGTGCTCGTCGTCTCCGAGTACCTGCGCGCCGGCCAGCCGATCCCCGGGTTCGGCCACGGGCTGTACCCCGACGGCGACCCGCGCGCCCGCGCGCTGCTGGCGGCGTTCGCGGCGCTGCCCGCCGCCGAACCCTTCCTGGCCGCCGCCCGCGAGGTCGCGCGGGTCGCCGGGCGGGAACGCGTGCTGCGGCCCAACGTGGACCTGGCGCTCGCGGTGCTCACCATGGCCGCGGGGATGCCCGCCGAGGCCGGCGAGGTGATCTTCGCGGTGGCCCGCACCGTCGGCTGGCTCGCCCACGCCCTGGAGGAGTACCAGGAGACGCCGCTGCGACTGCGTCCCCGCGGCGTCTACGCCGGCCCGCCGGTGTCCGCAGCGTCGGTGTCGGGAGCGGCGCCAGCGGGCTCGCCTGCGGACAGGGCACGCCCGGCCGGCGCTGTTTGACGGCCCCGCCGCGCGAGGGGGCGCCGCCGACGGATCAACGTGCCGGACGCGGCCGGCGGTCGGCGATCACCTTGTTGACTGGTGGAGTGCTGGTATCAGAACTGTGCTGTATTCGCCAGCCCGGATCGGCCACCGGGCGCAGACCAGACGTCGCAGCGATCAGTCCGACCGCGAACCCGGTACCTGCGCGCTCGGCCTGCGTCGCCCCTGCGGGCTGCTGATCGCCACCACCGTGTCTGGCAACGGATACCGCCCCTGAAGTAACGCAAGCCGCAGTTTCCCGTATCAGCCCTACGGCCCCTTCGGGGTTGACGCCGATGCCCCACAGGCGATTACTCCTCTGTTGGCCGCTATCCACTGTGGGTGTTTTGCGTTGCCCACAGGAGCACGGTGACCGCGAGCACCATCCAGGCCGCGAGGTAGCCGAACGCGACCGTGGGTGAGGCGAGGGTGTACAGGAGTCCGGCGACGACGCTGGCGGCGACGTTCCCTGCGGCCTGCACGGTGGCGAGCAGTCCGAACGCCGATCCTCGGATCTGTTCGGGGGCGAAAGCGGCGACCGCTGCGTGTTCGGCGGTCTCCGCGCACCCGATCCCGACACCGGCCAGCACGAAGGCGATACCAAGTACCCAGATCGCAGGTTCGGACAGCGCGAATACCAGATAGGAGATCAGGAATGCCGCCGCTCCGGCGGCGGTGACGAGCAGCGGCCCGCGGCGACCGAGGCGGTCGGAGAGCCCTCCTGCGGGAAACGACGCGATCGTGGCGGCTACGTTGTAGGCGATGTAGAGCGTGATCGCGATCTGGGTCGCCGTGTCCGTGCCGTGGCCGGGGGTCAGCAGGTCGGTGGCACGAAGGATCAGCAGAGTGGCGGCCACATTGCCGACCTCGAACACGGTGAACCCGGCGAGCACCCGCCCGAGCTGCCCCCGCAGGACAGGCTGAACCTGGAACCGCAGCCGGCGACGCTCGCCGGCCTGGGGCAGCCTTGCCTGCCGGATCGCGTAGACGATCGCGACCGCGGCGAGCAGCCCGGGAACGACCGACAGCAGCATCGCGGTTCGCACGCTGACCAGGGACACCAGGCCGAGCGCCAGCAGCGGGCCCGCGATCGCCCCGAGGTTGTCCATCGTCCGCTCGAAGCCGTAGGCCCGGCCGTAGGCGGCGGCGGGCACCACGTCGGCGAGCAGCGCGTTGCGGGCCGGTACCCGCAGTCCCCGGGCCGCCCACGCCGCGCCGCGCAGCGTCCCCGCCTGGGCCGCAGAGGTGGTCACGCCAATCAGCGCGGAGAGCACGGCCGTGGTGGTGTAACCGCCGACTGCGACCGCGCGACGCCGTCCCGGGTCGTCGGCCAGCGCGCCGCCGACGAACCGGCCGGCACCGGCCAGCCCATCCGAGATGCCTTCGATCGAGCCCAGCGCGGCAGCCGGCGCGTGCAGGGTCGTGGTGACGAAACCCGCCATCAGCGCGGTCGGCACCTCATGCCCGACGTCGGCGAGAAAACTCGCTGCCCCGATCCCCCCGACTCCCGGGGTCAGCCACGGCCGGCGGTCAGCCGGCTTATCCGTCGTGCCGATCGCTGGCGCAAGCGCCGACCCGACCGCCGCCCCACTCTCCGCTTCGCTACGCACATGCGGGATGAGACGACATCATGCACCGCAGATACAGACTGTCACTCATAATCGGATCCTCATATAATGATGGCCAGCGCCGGTCTGTACTACCACTGTGCGAACCAACAACCGCAGGATCATCCCTCTGACGGGCGGTCCGGGCCCACTAGTCGGACCGTGCCGGTGTGCGCAATGTCATAGCCGTCGAGAGCCGTGACCGACTGCTGGACCGCCGGGTCACGCAACGCGGCGAGCAGCGGTTGGGCCGCGCCCAGCGCACCGCGGCCCAGCGCGATCTCGTAGGGCTCCCACAGCAGCGGGATGAACTCGAGCCCCAGATCCGCAAGCCCCGCCCGCACCCCCACCCCCACATCGGCGATACCCAAGGCAACCGCGAACGCGATCTCCATATGCGAGGACAGTTCCGGCCCGGCGACCTTGTCAGGAGCGGTCCCTTGGGCGAGGAGCAGCTGATCAAGTAACGCGCGGGTCCCCGCTCCCACCTCACGTCTGGCGACCTGGAGGCCGCCGAGCCCGGCTGCGGAGGTCAGCCCGCGTGGATTGCCGGCCGGGACGATCAGCCCCTGCTCGCGCCTCCACAGGTGCAGCAGATGCGGCTCGTCGCGGCCCAGCACCGACCGGACGAAGGCTTCGTTGTAGACACCGTCGCGATGACGCAGGTGGATCACCGCGCCGTCGGCCTCGCCCCGCGCGACCGCGCGCAGCCCGGGGAAGCTTCCCCGCACCCCTACCGGCTCCACCGCCGTACCGAGCCAGTTGAGTAGGACGCTCAACGCCGGATCGTCGCTGCCCGCCAGCCGGAACACCCGCCCCGGTTCCAACAGCCGCGCCGCGGCGATGGCACCCTCCCCGGTGACCTGGGCCCGCCGCCGGTCCGCCATCGTGATCACTGCCCCGTCCGCAAGATAGCGGTAGGCCCGCACCACCGTCGACGAGGTGGTCCCCAGCGTGCGGGCGTACTCCCGTACCCCGGGCAGCTCTGCACCCGCCGCCAGTTCCCCGGATCGCACACGGCAGGCCAGATCATTCGCAATCTGTACATAACGGGCCACGGCTGTCGACTGTACGACCACTGATCCGGGAATGATCCACGAGACCGAACCGGCCGAGTCCGAATGCTGAGGCTCCCTGGGGGACGTAGGTGCAGATTTCAACGACGTAGGCGGGAATGTGCTCCCGCTTGACCGAGAGCGGTGAGCGCGGCGTTACGCGCATGCCGTGCGTGCGTGCGCGCGGCGGGCGGAGCTGCCCGGAGTGGGCTGGGCTCGGGGGCGGGGTGGGCTACTCAAGGGCCCCCGCCGATATCGGCGGTTCGATCGTCGCCGGCGGCGACCCGCCCCCGATGATCGCTTTGTCATGGTCGGCGGTACTGTGTGCCAATCCCACCGCTCAGCCTTCTCGTCTGCTCAGCGCGCCCCACCGCGTCGGTGGGACACCTCCGGAGGTCTCCGATGCCACGTCCACGGCGTCTCACCGTCCTCGCCCTGGCCGTCGCGGCTCTGTTCGCGCTCGCCTCCTGCGCCGGTTCGTCGGGCGGCGGGTCGTCCTCGGACGGCCTGCACCTGGTCAACTCCGGCCAGTTGACGATCGCCACCGACTCGCCCGCCTACGCGCCGTGGTTCTCCGACGGCAAGCCGGCGAACGGCAAGGGCTTCGAGAGCGCGGTCGCCTACGCCGTGGCCGCCAAGCTCGGCTTCACCCCCGACAAGGTCCGCTGGGTCACCGAGCCGTTCAACAGCTCCTTCGCGCCCGGCCCGAAGAAGTTCGACTTCGACATCAACGAGATCTCGATCACCCCGCAGCGCCAGCAGGCGGTCGATTTCAGCACCGGGTACTACAACGTCAGCCAGGCCGTCGTCGCGCTCAAGACCTCCCGGATCGCCCACGTGACCACCCTCGCCGGGCTGAAGGGCGCCAAGCTCGGCGCCCCCGTCGGCACCACCAGCCTCGACGCCATCACCAAGCAGGTGGCGCCCGTGCAGCAGCCCGCGGTCTTCAACGACCTCAACGACGCGAAGACCGCGATGGAGAACGGGCCGATCGACGGCATCGTCGTCGACCTGCCGACCGCCTTCCAACTGACCTCCGCCGAGATCGCCGACTCGTTGATCGTCGGGCAGTTCCCCACCGCCGGCGCACCGGAGCAGTTCGGGCTGCTGTTCGAGAAGGGCAACCCGCTGGTGGGCAACGTCAACGACGCCCTCGCCCAGCTGACCAGCAGCGGGGAGCTGCGCCGGATCACCGAGCAGTGGCTGGGTTCCCAGGCAGGAGCCCCCGTCCTGCGGTGACGATCGCCTGGGAGCCCAGCGAGCGCGAGCGGGCCCGGCGGCGGCTGCGGCGGCGCGCCCGCCTGCGGTCAGGGGTGATCGCCGCCGTCAGCACCGCCGTGGTCGCCGTTGCCGCGGGCGTCGGGATCACCCAGACGTCCGGCTGGCCGCGGGTCCGGCAGCGGTTCTTCTCCTGGGCGGAGATCACCGCAGCCTGGCCGGCCGCGCGCACCGGGATGATCGTCAACCTCGAGCTGTTCGTCGTGTGCGGGGCCGCGGCGGGTGCCCTCGGGCTGCTGGTGGCGCTGCTGCGCACCCTGGCCGGGCCGGTGTTCCTGCCGCTGCGGCTGCTGGCCGCCGCCTACACCGACCTGTTCCGCGGCCTGCCCGTCATCCTCGTGCTGTACCTGGTCGGGTTCGGCGTGCCCGCCCTGCGGCTGCGCGGCCTGCCCACCGACCCGCTCGTCCTCGGCGGCGCGGCGCTCGTGCTGACCTACTCGGCCTACGTCGCCGAGGTGTTCCGGGCGGGCATCGAGTCGGTGCACCCGAGCCAGATCGCCGCCGCCCGTTCGCTGGGCCTGACCCACGCCCAGACGATGCGCCGGGTCGTGCTGCCACAGGCCGTTCGGCGGGTGACGCCCCCGCTGCTCAACGATGCGATCAGCCTGCAGAAGGATTCCAGCCTCGTGTCCGTGCTCGGGGTCGTCGACGCGGTGCGGGCGGCGCAGATCGCCACGTCGGCGAACTTCAACTACTCGCCGTACGTGCTGGCCGGTCTGATGTTCCTCGCGATCACCGTGCCGCTGACCCGGGTCACCGACCATCTCGCCGCCCGCTCCGCCCGCCGCCGCGGGGCCGGCGCCGGGGGCGGGGGTGTGCGGTGACGGCCGCCGACGCGGTCGGGTCTTCCGGGGCGGCGGCGCCCGGGGCGGCGTCACCTGGGCCGGCGGCGCCCGTGCTGAGCGTGCGCGGCCTGGTGAAGCTCTACGGGGACGCCGTCGTGCTGCGCGACATCAGCTTCGACGTCGGGCCCGGCCAGGCCGTCGTGCTCGTCGGCGGCAGCGGGTCGGGCAAGTCCACGCTGCTGCGCTGCCTGAACCTGCTGGAGACCGTCGATGACGGTGAGGTCCTGCTGGCCGGCGAGGAGATCACCGATCCCCGCGTGAACGCCGACCGGATCCGCCGCCGCATCGGCGTCGTGTTCCAGGCGTACAACCTTTTCCCCCACCTGACCGTGTTGCAGAACGTCACCCTCGCGCCGGTCCTGGTCCACCGGGTGCCCCGCGCGGCCGCCCGCGACCGCGCCCGCGAGCTGCTCACCCGCATCGGGCTCGCCGACAAGGTCGACGTCTACCCGGACCGGCTCTCCGGCGGCCAGCAGCAGCGGCTGGCGATCGTGCGGGCGTTGGCGACCGGGCCGTCGCTGCTGCTGCTCGACGAGATCACCTCGGCGCTCGACCCGGAGCTGGTCGGCGAGGTGCTCGACCTCGTCGGCGAGCTCAAGCGCGACGGTCTGCCGATGGTGCTGGCCACCCACGAGATGGCGTTCGCGCGCGACATCGCCGACGAGGTGCTCGTCCTCGACGGCGGCGCGATCATCGAACGGGGCGCGCCGCGACGGGTTCTTGACGATCCCCGCGAGGAGCGCACCCGCCGGTTCCTGGCCCGCATCCGGGAGCCGGGTCCACAGGGACGCGCTGCGGGCCCGGCGCCGCGGCCGTGAGGTCGAGGCTGGCCAGCAACTGGAGGTTCTCCGCCGACGTCGAGCCGGGCTCCGCGGTCATCACCACCATCCGCTGGCCGGCGTCGGGCAGCCGCATGACCTCCTCGAACAGCGTCAGCCGGCCGACGAGCGGGTGCCGGAACTCGCGGATGGTGTTCGTGCAGTCGCGGACCGGGTGGCGCGCCCACAGCGTTGCGAACAGCTCGCTCTTCACACACAGCTCGCCGATGAGGGCGTTGAGTTTGGTGTCGTCCGGGTGCATGCCGGAGGACAGCCGCAGGTAGGCGACCACGTCGTCGACCTTGCGCCGCCAGTCGACGAACAGGTCGCGGGCGTGGGCCTCGAGGACGACCTCGCGAGCGAGGTTCGGCCGGCCGTGGCAGCGCTGCGGAGCGTCGACGGGCAGATGCGAACACAGCAGGGCATGCCCGAGCCGGTTCCAGGCGAGGACGTCGTTGCGCCGGCCGATCACCAGCGCGGGGGAGTTGCCCAGCTCGTCGAGCAGCAGGCGGATGCTCGGGCGCACGTGCTCGGGCCGGCTCGCGCGCCGGGCGACCGCCGGGCGGGTCAGTCCGTGCAGGTAGGCGGTCTCCTCGTCGGTGAGGCGCAGCACCCGGGCGAGCGCATCGAGCACCGCGTCGGAGGCGTTGCGGCTCTGCCCCTGCTCCAGCCGCGTGTAGTAGGTGACGCTGACCCCGGCGAGCTGCGCGATCTCCTCGCGGCGCAGCCCCGGCACCCGCCGCCGCTCGCCGTAGCGGGACAGCCCGACGTCCTCGGGGGTGAGCTGGGCGCGGCGCGAACGCAGAAAATCCCCCAGTTCGGTCATCCGCCCCGTGTTGCCGGTGCCGCCGGCGCGAACCACACCTCGCCGGTGCTAGCCACGCGATGGGTGGCACACACGCGGTGTGGGCGGATCGGAGATGCTCGCCGAGCGTGGCCGGCATGAGTGTTTCGATCGATTCCGCCGCCGGCGGCGAGGCGGCCGCGGTCCCGGTCCCGGTCCCGGTCCCGGTTTCCCGGGCGGCGGACGTCGCCGTGATGACCGCGCGCCAGCGGATCATCCTCGTCCTGCTGCTCGGCACCCAGTTCATGCTCGCGGTCGACTTCTCCATCCTCAACGTCGCCCTGCCCTCGATCGGCGCCGGCGTCGGGCTGACCGACGCGCACCTGCAATGGGTGGCGACGGCCTTCGCACTGCCGGCAGCCGGCTTCACCCTGCTGTTCGGCCGGGTCGCCGACCTGGCCGGGCGGCGACGAATGCTGATCGCGGGACTGGTACTGCTGGTCGCGGCGTCCCTGGTGGGGGGCTGGCCACCAGCCCGGCCGTGCTGCTGGGCGCCCGCGTCGGCCAGGGGCTCGCCGCCGCCATGACGACTCCGGCCGCCCTCGCGCTGCTGCTGACGAGCTTCCCGGCGGGGCGGCTGCGGCAACGTGCGCTCGGCATGAACGGTGCGTTGATCTCGGCCGGCTTCACCACCGGCGCGCTCGCCGGCGGCCTGCTGACCGATTTCCTCACCTGGCGCTGGGCCTTTCTCGTCAACGTGCCGGTGGCCGCGGTGATCCTGCTCGCCGCGCCACGGCTGCTGCCCTCCGGCGGCGCGCCCGGCACGGTCCGCCTCGACGTGCCCGGCGCGCTCACCGTGACCGGCGGGCTGCTGGCGTTCGTCTACGGCATCGCCACCGGCGGCAACGACGGATGGGGCGAGCCCGTCGTGTGGGGTTGCCTCGCGCTCGGCGTGGTGCTGCTCGCCCTGTTCTGGCGGATCGAGACGGCCAGCGCCCATCCGCTGGCCTCCGTGGCGATCCTGCGCCGGCGCGCCGTCGGCTGGGGCAACGCCGGTGGGTTCGCCGTGTTCGCGCTGGAATCCTCGGTGGTGTTCCTGCTCACCCTCTACCTCCAGCAGGTCCTCGGCTTCTCGGCGATGACGGCCGGACTGGTCTTCGGCCTTCCCGGCGCGGCGGCGTTCGTCTCCGGCCTCGTCGCGCCTCGGCTGATGAGCCGCCGCGGCAGCGCCGTGAGCCTGGTCGTCGGCCTGGCGGTGCAGGGACTGTCCAATGCCGCTCTCGCCTTCGTCGGGTCGGACCGTAGCTGGGTGTATCTGGTCCTCGCGGCCTCGGCGATCGGCTTCTTCGGGCACGTCCACGGCATCGTCGCCTATCTGGTGACGGCCACCGCCGACCTGCCCGACCATGAGCAGGGGCTGGCTACCGCGCTGACGACCATGACCCAGCAGGTTGCGCTCACGGTCGGCATCCCGATCATCAGCACGGTGGCGACGGCACGCACGTCGGCCCTCGTCGATCAGCTGTCCGCGGTCCAGTCGACCCTGGCCGGCATCCGGCTGGCCCTGCTGGTCGACGCCGCTGTCACGCTCGTGGTGGCCGCGGCGATCGCCGCGGCGCTGCTGCCCGGCCGGCGGTCGGCACCGGCCCTGCCGCGGGCCCGTGACGGCGCCGCCCCGGGCCCGCGGTCCCACGCCCCCGAACGGGGCTGACGGGACAGCGGGACAGTGCCCGGACAGGATTCGGCCATGGCCCGCCGACCCGTCCGGAGATTCGGAAAAAAGAAGCCATCCGAATGTTGCGAAACGTCCGCTCAGCCGTAACCATGAGCCCCGTGATGTCCTATGAAGACGTGGTGGCGGTCTCTGATCCGGTGGAGCGGGCGGCGCTCGCCGACAACCTGATGTGGGCGGACCATCCGCGACGTATCGAGCTACGCACAGCGCGTGGCATTGCCCTTCGGGAGGCGTTGGATTCCGGGGTGCCGGCAGACGAGATCGCTCACCGGCTTGTCGTCACCGTGGCAGATCTGACCTGGATGGCCGCGCCGGCGTCGCCGGCCGCGGCCTGATCGACCGGGACGGTCGGACAATGGCGTCCGTCCGCCTGCGGGCCGCCGCTCCCGGGCGGACCGGTCCGACGAGGGTTTCTTTTTGATTTCCGCCGAGTTTCTCTCCGGATAATCGTTCGGTTACAGGGAGTGCGGCGTGAAAGCACCGCCGTACCCGGCACCCGGCAGACCACGGCATTTCTGGTGCCGCTGGCCGCCGCCGGGTGGCCGTCGCGCCCCGCGCCCACTCGCCTCCCTGGGACCAGGTCCCCTTGCTGCGAGGAGCCGCTGCGGCGGCGCGTCTGCGATGCGTCCCAGCGGGGTAGGGACCCTTCGACGCACGTCGGGCGGCACCGCCGCGTGCCCGGCGCGCCGACGCCGTCGAGGAGCTTCCGTGCACGAACTCGCCATCACGCAAAGTGTCGTCGACGCGATCATGGAGCGGGCCGCGCCGGCTCGGGTGAACACGGTGCGGCTGGTCATCGGGCGGTTGTCGGGTGTCGTGCCGGAGTCCGTCCGGTTCTGCTTCGACCTGGTGACCGCCGGCACACCGCTGGCGGGTGCCGCCCTGACGATCGACGAACCCACGGGCTGGGCCCGCTGCCGGCGGTGCGGCGCCGAGTTCGTGGCCGACGACCTCCTCGTGCTGTGTGGCTGCGGCTGCGCGGACGTGGCGGTAGACGGCGGTGACGACCTGCGGATCGCCTCGGTGGGCCTGGTGCCCGCGGCGGAGACGAGCTGACGTCCGTAGGGGAGGGGGACTGACCGATGTGCGAGACGTGCGGTTGCGACGATCCGACGGCCCCGCCCCGACTGACCTCGTTCCCGGCCGACGCCGGGACGGAAGGCCGCTCGGGGCATGAGCACCGGCACGAGCACCCTTCTGCCGGTGCCGGTGCCGGTGCCGGAGCCGGAGCCGGAGCCCGGACGCTGCTGTTGGAGCAGCGGGTGCTGGCGAAGAACGACGAGCTCGCCGGTGCGACCCGGGCGTGGTTGACCACGCGGGACGTGCTTGCCGTCAATCTCATGAGCTCGCCCGGGTCGGGCAAGACAACCCTGCTGGAACGGACAGCGCGGGATCTTGCCGGGCAGTGGTCGCTTTCGGTGGTGGAGGGCGATCAGGAGAGCGTGCGGGACGCCGAGCGGATCCGGGCCGGCGGTATCCCGGTCGTGCAGATCAACACCGGGCGCGGCTGTCACCTCGACGCGGACATGATCGATCATGCGCTGCGCGCCCTGGAGCCGCCCCGGGGTTCTGTCGTGTTCGTCGAAAACGTCGGCAACCTGGTCTGCCCGGCGCTGTTCGACCTGGGGGAGGGCGCGAGGGTGGTGCTCACCTCGGTGACGGAGGGTGAGGACAAGCCCCTCAAGTATCCCCACATGTTCGCCCACGCAGATCTCGTTCTGCTCACTAAATGTGATCTGGTGCCGTACCTCGCGGTCGACGTCGATCGCTGCATCGGGCAGATCCACCGGGTCAACCCCACGGCCGACGTGCTGACCCTGTCCGCGCTCCACCTCCCGGGGGGAACTCCCGGTCCACCGACGGAGACCGGCCTGGTCGCCTGGTACGCCTGGCTGCGGGCTCGCCGCCTCGGGGGAGACACCCGGCTGCGGGCCGGCGCGGCGGGCGGGGTTTGACGCGACCGGGCCCGGGCAACCCGTCGGGTGACGACGAACAGTACTTTGAAGGACACGTCGAGTTATGGCGTGGCGGGGTTGCACTGATCGGTCGGGTCGCGCCCCCTCCTGAAGGGAAACCGTCATGCGCAGCGTCGAGCCAGTCTGTTTCGGGCAACGGTTGCAATGACCGTCGGCGTGACGACCGGATCCGACCCGCGGTGGTCCGGCGTCGTCGTGGCCGACGATCCCCGACCGGCGCCCGGCGCGCCCGCCGGTTTCGACGCGGCGCGTGCGGTCGCCGACGCGGTGCTCTACGAGGGCTACCTGCTGTACCCCTACCGCCGGTCCTCGGGCAAGAACCGGGTGCGCTGGCAGTTCGGGGTGCTGGCGCCGCCCCGGTGGATCGAGGAACAGCCCGCGTCGGGGTCGCCCGGAGTGTCCGGGTCGGCCGACGGATGCCGCCAGCAGGCCGAGTGCCTGGTGGAGGCCGCGCCGTCCGCGACGGTCTTCCTCCGGTTGCGGTTCCTGCAGGTGATCCGGCGTCGCGTCGAGCGCCGGGACCCCGGCGGTCGGTTCGCGCAGGTCGACGAGCTCGAGGTGGACGGCACCCGCGAGCTCAGTTTCGACGAGGCGCACCCGCGCGAGTTCGATCTCGCCGTGGCGCTGTCCGACCTGCTCGAACCGGCCGGGCCGGACCGCGCCGGCCCCCCGAGCGCGAACACCGGGGGCGGACCGTTCTCGATCCCGTTGTCTGTGCCGGGTGGCGTCGACGTCGAACCGCTGGGCCCGCGGCCGGGCGAGGCGCGGGTGGTCCGCCGCCGGTGGCCGGTGACGGCCGCGGTCCACCTGTCCGCAACCCGGGCCGAGGCGCCGTTCCGGCTCTACCGCCTGCGTGTGGTGGTCGAGAACACGGTCGCCGATCTGGCCGCGGGCCGGCCGCGCGCCGAGGCGCTGCGCCGCTCGCTGGTGGCGGCGCACAGCCTGCTCGGCGTGCGCGGCGGGCGGTTCCTGTCGCTGCTCGACCCGCCCACGTGGGCGGCGGCCGCGGCCCGTGCGTGCGAGAACCTGCGCGTCTTCCCCGTCCTCGCCGGCGGCGAGGGGGCGCGGGACGTCATGCTGTGCTCGCCGATCATTCTCTACGACGATCCCCGCACGGCCCCGGAGAGTCCCGGAGATCTCTTCGACGCCACCGAGATCGACGAGATCCTGTCGTTGCGCACCCAGGCGTTGACCGACGAGGAGAAGCGCGAGGCGCGGGCGACGGACCGGCGGGCCGCCGAGATCATCGACCGGGTCGACGGCATCCCGCGCGCCATGCTCGACCGCCTGCACGGCGCCGTGCGCTCGCTGCGGCCGGTCGAGTCGCCGACCGCCTCGCCGGCGGCGGACGTCGAGGCGCGAGCCGCTGGGCGGCCACAACCGCAACCGGCCGCGGCCCCGTCTGGCCACCAGGATCTGGGTCCGGCTCCGGAACAGACTCCGGCGTGGTGGGAACCGGAGGCCGACCGGTCGGTCCACCCCGATCGGGACAGCGTGCTGGTCGCCGGCGTCACCGTCGCCCGCGGCAGCCGGGTCCGGCTGCGCCCCCGCCCGCGGGGCTCCGACGCCCACGACATGTTCCTCGCCGGCCGCGCCGCGCGGGTTGAGGCGATCTTCCTCGACGTCGACGGCAGCCGGCACGCCGCGGTGACGCTCGACGGCGACGAGACCGGCGACCTGCACCGGGCGGCCGGCCGCTACTTCTACTTCGCTCCCGACGAGCTCGAACCACTCGACGACCGGGCGGACGCGAATCGGACGGGTGCGCCGTGAGCGCCGCCTGCCCCGGACCGCGCGCAGCACGGACGCTCGTCGCCGGCGTCGGGAACATCTTTCTCGGTGATGACGGATTCGGCGTCGAGGTTGTCCGCCGGCTCGATCCGGCGAGCCTGCCGGGCTGGGTCGACGTCGCCGACTACGGCATCCGCGGCCTACACCTCGCCTACGCGCTGCTCGACGGCCGGTACGACACCGTGATCATCGTCGACGCGTTGCCGTCCGACGAACCGCCGGGAACCCTGACGGTCCTGCGGCCCGATCTTGGCGGTGTGTTCGACCTCTCCGTCTTCGATGCGCCGGTGGCCGACGCGCACGGAATGCCCCCGGATGCTGTGCTGCGGCTGGTGCGTGATCTCGGGGGCGAGATCGACCAGGTTCTGGTCGTCGGCTGCCGACCCGCCGTGGTGGCGGAACGGATGGAGCTGTCCGGCGCGGTCTGCGCCGCCGTCGATGACGCGGTCGGCCTCATCGGCGACATCCTCCGGGACCCCCGACTCGTGGGAGCCGGACACGATACGTGACGGAAGGGAGGGGTTGAGATGACAGCCACGGACTCCAGGACGGCCCCGCAAGCGCGGCCGGGCGGCCTCGACGAGGTGCACATCCTCTGGATCTCCGAGGGGATGAGCTGCGACGGGGACACTGTTTCGGTGACCGCGGCCTCGCAGCCGGCCATCGAGGATGTGGTGACCGGGATCATACCGGGTCTGCCGACCGTCCACCTGCACAACAAGGTGCTCTCGCCGACTTTGGGCGGGGAGGAGTTCCTGGCCCCCTTCCGCGCCGCGACCCGCGACGAGCTGGGACCGTTCGTCCTGGTCATCGAGGGGTCCATACCGAACGAGAAGATCAACGGTGACGGTTACTGGACGTCGTTCGGCAACGATCCGGACACGGGTCAGCCGCTGACCATCAACTGGTGGATCGACCGGCTCGCGCCGCGGGCCTGGGCGGTCGTCGCCATCGGCACCTGCGCCGCCTATGGCGGTATCCATGCCATGGCGGGCAACCCGACCGGCTCGATGGGGCTGCTCGACTACCTGGGGCGCGACTTCACCTCGGCCGGCAACCTGCCGATCGTCAACGTCCCGGGCTGCCCGGTGCAGCCGGACGACTTCATGGAGACCCTGACCTGGCTGCTGTACCACGCGGCCGGCGCCGCCCCGCCGCCGCCACTGGACGACCAGTTCCGGCCGCAGTGGATCTTCGGTCGCACCGTGCACGAGGGCTGCGACCGCGCGGGCTACTACGAGCAGGGTGACTTCGCGAGGGACTACAACTCGCCGAAGTGCCAGGTGAAGATCGGCTGCTGGGGCCCGGTGGTGAACTGCAACGTCCCCAAGCGGGGATGGATGGGCGGCGTGGGTGGTTGCCCGAACGTCGGGGGCATCTGCATCGCCTGCACGATGCCCGGGTTCCCCGACAAGTTCATGCCGTTCATGGACATGCCGCCGGGGGCGAGCCTGTCCTCGCTCGCGGTGAAGCCGTACGGGGCGATCATCCGACGCCTGCGGGGCATCACCAACTCCACGGTGAACCAGGAGCCGAGGTGGCGGCACAACCGGGACCTGCTGACCACCGGCTACGACCCGAGTTACCGGCCGTAGCGGCGGCGTCCCGCAACACCGTGCGGGCCGGCCGGCGGAACCACTCATCGGGGTGGGGGCTGGCGGAGGACTCGATTCAGTGACGCCGAAGGGACGTGTGCGATGACGGCCACCGAGCAGATGAGAGCCGCGGAGAAGCCCGGTCAGATCGTGGAGATGGCGTGGGACCCCATCACGCGCATCATCGGTAACCTCGGAATTTACACGAAAATCGATTTCGCCAACCGGCGGGTGACCGAATGCCACAGCACCTCCTCGCTGTTCCGTGGATATTCGGTGTTCATGAAGGGGAAGGATCCGCGGGACGCCGGCTTCATCACCAGCCGGATCTGCGGCATCTGCGGGGACAACCACACCACGTGTTCGGTCTACGCCCAGAACATGGCGTACGGCATCGCCAACCCGCCGATGGCGGAGTGGATTATAAATCTGGGTGAGGCCGCCGAGTACCTGTTCGACCACACGATCTTCCAGGACAACCTGGTTTTCGTGGACTTCTGTGAGGCGATGGTCAAGGAGACCAACCCCGGCGTGCTGGCACGGGCCGAGGCAACCGCGTCGCCGCGCGCCGAGGTGCACGGCATGCGCACGATCGCCGACATCATGCGGGCGCTCAACCCGTTCGAGGGCCAGATCTACAACGAGGCGCTGCGGGTCAGCCGCATCACCCGGGAGATGTTCTGCCTGATGGAGGGCAGGCACGTGCACCCCTCCACGCTGTACCCAGGCGGTGTCGGCACGATGCCCGAGCCCACGACCTTCACCGACTACCTCAGCCGGCTGATGGAGATCCTCGACTTCGTCAAGAAGGCCGTGGCGCTGAACGACGACCTGTTCGACTTCTGGTACGACGCGCTGCCCGGCTACGAGGAGGTCGGTCGCCGGCGGGTCCTGTTGGGATGCTGGGGGGCCTTCCAGGACCCGAATGTCGTCGACTACCGCTACGAGAACATGACCGACTGGGGTCGCGCGATGTTCGTGACCCCCGGGATCGTCGTCGACGGAAAACTGATCACCACCGATCTCGTGAAGATCAATCTGGGTATCCGTATCCTGCTCGGCAGCTCCTTCTACCGGGACTGGGTCAACGAGGAGCCCTTCGTCGAGCGGGATCCACTCGGGAATCCCGTCGACATCCGCCATCCGTGGAACCAGACGACTTTCCCGGAGCCGCAGAAGCGTGACTTCGGCGAGAGGTACAGCTGGGTGATGAGTCCACGGTGGTTCGACGAGCGCACCGGCGATCACCTGGCGCTCGACACCGGCGGTGGCCCCTTCGCCCGCCTCTACGTCACGGCGCTCGCGGGACTGGTCGACACGCCGTACGTGACGGCGAGCGACGGCGCGGTGAAGATCTCGCTGCCGCGCAGCCGCACCCTGCCCGCCCTGGACCTGCGGTGGTCTCCGCCCGCCTGGTCGAACACGATCGAACGGGATCGCGCCCGGGTCTACTTCGTCGCCTATGCGGCGGCGATGGCGCTGCACTTCCTGGAGCGGGCGATGACGCGGTTGCGCTCCGGCGACACCCGGACCTTCACCGACTTCGAGGTGCCGGACGAGACGATCGGCTGCGGCTTCCACGAGGCGGTGCGCGGGGTCCTCTCCCATCACATGGTGGTTCGGGACGGGAAGATCGCCAACTATCATCCCTACCCGCCGACGCCGTGGAACGGCAGCCCGCGGGACTCGTTCGGCACGCCGGGCCCCTACGAGGACGCGGTCCAGAACATGCCGATCTTCGAGGAGAACGGCCCGGACTCCTTCAAGGGCGTCGACGTGATGCGCGCGGTGCGCAGCTTCGATCCCTGCCTGCCCTGCGGGGTGCACATGTACCTGGGTCGGGGCCGCACGCTGCGGACGGTGCACTCGCCGATGTTCGGGGCGAGCCATGGCTGATCCGGCCAGCGAGGGTGGGCATCGCCTCGATGACCGTGCGGTGCGCGAGCGGCTGACCCACCTCGACGAGGCGCTCGCCCAGGTGGAGCAGATCCCGGGACCGAGCGGCGAACTGGCTCTCGACGCGGTGGCCACGCTCGCGTCGGTGTACGGCGAGGCACTCGCCCGGGTCGCCGGATACGCCGCCGGCGCCGCCGACGTGACCGCCGCACTGACCGCCGACGAGCTGATCGGACACCTGCTCGTCCTGCACGACGTGCACCCCGAACCGGTGGGCCAGCGGGTGACCCGGGCGATCGAGCGGCTGCGACCGGCGGTCCGCGATCGGGGCGGCGAGGTCGAACTGGTCGGTATCGAGCGGGGCGTCGCGGAGATCAGCCTGACCATCGGGGGATGCGGCTCGGCGGCGGGGGAGGTTCTGGACGCGGTCCGCGAGGCGGTGCTCGCGGTCGCGCCCGAGCTGTCGGACGTCCGGCGCCAGGCCGCCTCGGGCGGGGGCCAGAGCGCCTTCGTCCCCCTCGACGCGGTGCTCACCCCGCCGCTCGCCGGGAGCGTGCGGCCGTGACGACCGGCCTGCGGCCCGCAGCCGGCCCCGGCGGCGCCCTGGGCAGGGTGGTGCGGGCCGGTCTCGTCCGGACCGGGGATGACGGTGAGCGGTGTGATCTGTGCGCCGCCCCCGTGCCGGATGAACATCGGCATCTGCTCGACGAGTCGCGCGACTCGTTGCTGTGCCTGTGCCGGGCCTGCACGCTGCTGTTCGACCGGGACGCCGCCGCGCGTGGCCACTACCGGCTCATCCCGCGGCGGCGGCTGCGCGTGGTCGACCTGGAGCGGGACGGGTCCGATCCCCGCGCGCTGGGTATCCCCGTAGGGCTGGCGTTCGTCATCCCCGGCGACGACGGCGAGGTACGCGCCCGCTACCCGAGCCCGATCGGCGCCACCCGCTGGGAGCTGGAACCCGCCGCCTGGTGTCGGCTCGTCGCCAGAGCACCGGTGCTGGCCGGTCTGACTCCCCGCGTCGAGGCGCTGCTGGCGAACACCGCGCGCAACCGCCGGGAGTTCTGGATCGTCCCGATCGACGACTGTTACCGACTCGTCTCGATCGTCCGGCGCGAGTGGACGGGGTTGTCGGGGGGCAGCCGCGTCTGGCCCGCGGTCGACGACTTCTTCGCCGCGCTGCCCGACCGTTCCCGCCGTGGCTCCCCGCTGAGCCGCGGCGTCACGCCGGGCGGGGCGGGCGACTGACCAGGGAGGGAAGACACCATGGCACCGATCCGAGTCGGCGAGCCCGACGTCCGTCCGGACGCGACCGCGCATGTCTCGGGGGTCCGAGAAGGCAACGCCCTCGGCTCCTACGAGATGGAGCCGGGTCACCACATCGACGGCACCGCCGATGCCCGCCGCTCGACCGGCATCCGGCCGCGCGACCGGAATCCGATCTCGCCGAGCATGCCCAACCTGCCACCGGGCTAGCCGGGCGGACCGCACCGTGCAACAGAGGGTCGTCCCGAGGAGGGAACCGATGAGCAGTCGTAAGAAGCTCCTGGTCGCCGCCGGCGCCGGCATGGCCGGCATGATGTGGCGGGAGTACCCCTCCATCGTCCGGTACCTGCGCATCAAGCGGATGTGATGGTGGGCAGCCCCACCCGACCCGCGCCGGCCACGCCCGCCGGGCACGCGCCAGGGCCGGCCGGCGGCCGGCGGCGATGTCGCATCACCGTCCGCGGCCTTGTTCAGGGCGTCGGCTTCCGACCTTTCGTCCACGCGGCCGCGACCGACCTGGCTCTTGCCGGCTGGGTGTGCAACGACAGCAACGGTGTGATCGTCGAGGTCGAGGGCGCGCCCGGCGCGGTGGAGGAGTTCGGCCGGCGGCTGACCGCCGACGCCCCACCGCTGGCCGTGATCGAGCGGGTCACGGCGACGGACCTGGCGCCCCGCGGCGATTCGGCGTTCACGATCGCCCATTCCCGCGAGGGGAACACCCCGCGCACGATGGTGTCCCCGGACGTCGCGACCTGCCCGGACTGCCTGCGTGAACTGGCCGACCCGGCCGACCGCCGCTACCGCCACCCGTTCATCACCTGCACCAACTGCGGACCGCGGTTCACGATCATCACCGGTCTGCCGTACGACCGGCCGGCGACGACGATGGCCGGGTTCCCCCTGTGCGCCGCGTGCGAGCGGGAGTACCGCGACCCGCGGGACCGCCGCTTCCACGCGCAGCCGATCGCCTGCCCGGACTGCGGGCCCCGCCTGGAGTTCGTCCCGGCGACGGGGCGGGCGGTTCTCGGCGATGGCGCCCTGGCTACGGCGGGCCGGCTGCTGGCCGGCGGGGGTGTCCTCGCCGTGAAGGGCATCGGCGGCTACCACCTGGCCTGCCTCGCCACGGACCCGGCGGCCGTGGCCACGCTGCGGCGTCGCAAGCGGCGCGGGGACAAGCCGTTCGCCGTCATGGTCGCCGACCTCACCGCCGCTTCGCGCCTCGCCTGCCTCGACCGGCGGGAGGCGACGTTGCTGGCCGGGCCCGCCCGCCCGATCGTCCTGGTCGACCGGCGTGACGACGGCCGACCCACCCTCGCCGCCGCCGTCGCGCCGAACAGTCCCGACCTCGGCCTGTTCCTGCCCTACACCCCGGTGCACCACCTGCTGCTCGCCGCGGTGGCGGCAGCCGGTGGATCGCCAGGGCCGCTGGTGATGACCTCCGGGAACCTCGGTGGCGAACCCATCGCCGCCGACGACGCCGACGCCCACCGCCGGCTCGAACCTCTCGCCGACGCCTGGCTGCGTCACGACCGCCCGATCCACGTGCCCTGCGACGACTCGGTCGTCCGGGTCGTCGACGGTGACCTGCTGCCGGTGCGCCGATCCCGGGGCTTCGCCCCCCTGCCGGTGCCGTTGCCGTTCGCCGTGGCGCCGACCCTGGCGGTGGGAGCCGACCTGAAGAACACCTGCGCGCTGGGCGCCGATCGCTCCGCCTGGCTCAGCGGTCACATCGGGGACATGGACGACGCCGACACGTTGCGTACGTTCACCGCTGCCGAACATCACCTCGAGCAGCTCACCGGCATCCGCCCCGCCACGTTCGTCGCCGACGCCCACCCGGGCTACCGTTCCCGGCAGTGGGCGCGGCGTCACGCAGCCGGGCGACCCGTGCGCACGGTGCAGCATCATCACGCGCACGTGGCGGCGGTGATGGCCGAGCACGGCCTGGACGGCGATCGTCCCGTCGTGGGGTTCGCCTTCGACGGCACCGGTTACGGCACCGACGGGGCGGTGTGGGGCGGCGAGGCGCTGATCGCCGACTACCGTGGCTTCGAGCGCTTCGCCCACCTCGCCTACGTCCCGCTCCCCGGCGGGGACGCCGCCGTGCGCCGCCCGTACCGGATGGCTCTCGCCCACCTGTGGGCCGCCGGCGTCGGCTGGGACGCCGACCTGCCACCCGTCGCGGCCTGCCCCCCGGCGGAGCGGCGCGCCCTGGTCCATCAGCTCGCCACCGGGCTGGCCTGCGTCCCGACCGCCAGCATGGGACGGCTGTTCGACGCGGTGAGCTCCCTGCTCGGCGTCCGCCACCGCGCGGACTTCGAAGCCCAGGCGGCGATCGAACTGGAGGCCCGCGCCCGCCGCGGCCCGGACGTCCTCGCCGCCTGGCGCAACCGGTACGCCTTCGCGGTGGACCGACCGGCGCCGGGCGGTCCGCTGGTCGCCACCGCGGCCCCTGTCATCCGCGGGCTCGTGCGAGACACCCGGCGCGGGCTCGCCGTCGAGGCGATGAGCGCCGGCCTGCATGGCGCGGTGGTGGCCCTGGTCGTCGACCTGGCCCGGCGAGCCCGGTCCGAGCGGGGACTCGACGTCGTGGCGTTGACCGGTGGGGTGTTCCAGAACGTGCTGCTCGCGACGGCTGCCGCGCGGGCGTTGCGCACCGACGGCTTCACGGTCCTGCGGCACCGGCGGGTTCCGCCGAACGACGGCGGCATCGCGTTGGGCCAGCTCGTGGTCGCCGCGGCCGGTGCGCGGATGCAGGGGAGCGGCTGATATGTCCAATCCGATCCGGCGCCGGGGCTGCCCGCCGCGCCGGCGAGCGGGGGGGTGAGCGTCGGTGTGCCTTGCGGTTCCGGGACGGGTCGTCGCCATCGGGGAACGGGACGGCACCCGCATGGCCGAGGTGGATTTCGGGGGAGTGCGAAAGGACGTCTGCCTGCAGTACCTGCCGGACACCACGGTCGGCGAATACGTGATCGTCCATGTCGGGTTCGCGATCCAGCGGCTCGACGAACAGTCCGCGCTGGAGACGCTGGCCACGATCGCCCGGATGGGGCTGCTCGCCGAGGAACTCGACGGTGGGCCGGCCCCGTCGGCCCGCGACACCCAGACTGAGGGGGTGAACCGGTGAAATATCTCGAGGAGTTCAGCGACCCCGAGCTGGCCGGTCGGCTGTTGGAACAGATTCATGCGGTGACGACCAGGCCATGGTCGATCATGGAGGTCTGCGGCGGGCAGACCCATTCGCTCATCCGGCACGGGATCGACCAGTTGCTGCCCGAGGGCGTCGAGATGATCCACGGTCCCGGCTGCCCCGTCTGCGTCACCCCCCTGGAGATCATCGACCGTGCTCTCGAGATCGCCTCCCGACCGGGGGTCATCTTCTGCTCGTTCGGTGACATGCTGCGGGTTCCCGGCAGTGGGCGGGACCTGTTCCGCGTGAAGAGCACCGGCGCCGACGTGCGGGTGGTGTACTCGCCGCTGGACGCGTTGACGATCGCCCGGCAGAACCCGGACCGGCAGGTGGTGTTCTTCGGTATCGGGTTCGAGACCACGGCTCCGGCCAACGCGATGACCGTCTACCAGGCGCGGCGGTGCGGGGTGCGCAACTTCTCGCTGCTCGTCTCGCATGTCCTGGTCCCGCCCGCGATCGCCGCGATCATGGAATCGCCCAGCTGCCGAGTCCAGGGGTTCCTCGCGGCCGGGCATGTGTGCAGCGTGATGGGCACCGGGCAGTACCCGGACCTCGCCCGCCGCTACCGGGTGCCGATCGTGGTCACCGGATTCGAGCCACTCGACCTCCTCGAGGGCATCCGGCGGACCGTGCTGCAACTGGAGGCAGGCCACCATGAGCTGGACAACGCCTACCCGCGGGCGGTGCCGGCGGCGGGAAACCCGGCCGCCATCGCGATGCTGCGGGATGTTTTCACGGTGACCGACCGCGCCTGGCGCGGCATCGGGGTGATACCGAACAGCGGCTGGCGGTTGGCGGAGGCCTACCGTGAGTTTGATGCCGAGGCACGCTTCGCCGTCGGCGACATCCACACGGCAGAGTCCTCGGTGTGCCGCTCGGGTGAGGTGCTGCAGGGCCTGATCAAACCGCATGAGTGCGCCGCCTTCGGGCGTCAGTGCACGCCGCGGACACCGCTTGGCGCCACGATGGTGTCCGCCGAGGGTGCGTGCGCGGCCTACTACCTTTACCGGCGGCTCGCCCAGCCGACCAGGACGGCCCCGGCCGACGCCCAGTCCGTGCGGGAGGTGGCCCGTGCCTGACCTCACCGGACACCTCGCGCCGCAAGCTGCCTGCGAGGTCCGGGCGTCGAGCGCCGGCGCGGACGACGGCCGCGCCGGCCGGTCCGCGACGTCCCGGGCCGGGGGCGCGGTGGACCTCGCCGCCTGGACCTGTCCCGCCCCGCTGGCGGACTCCCCCACGATCGTCATGGGACACGGCGGCGGCGGCGCGATGTCCGCCGAGCTCGTCGAGCACCTCTTTCTCCCGGCCTTCCGAGACGCCGCCGCCCCGGCCGAGCTGGGGGATGCTGCCGTCGTCACGCTCGGCGGCACACGGGTGGCCTTCACCACCGACTCCTTCGTCGTCCGCCCGCTGTTCTTCCCCGGCGGCTCGATCGGCGATCTCGCGGTCAACGGGACCGTGAACGATCTGGCGATGATGGGTGCGACACCGTGCTACCTGTCGACCGCCTTCATCCTGGAGGAGGGTACTGAGCTGGCCGAACTCGGCAGGGTCGCCGAGGCTCTGGGCGCGGCGGCCCGAGTGGCCGGGGTCCGGCTCGTCACCGGCGACACGAAGGTCGTCGACGCCGGCCACGGCGACGGGGTCTACGTCAACACGACCGGCATCGGGCTGGTCCCCGACGGCGTCGACATCCGACCGGGGCGGGCCCGCCCGGGCGACGTCGTCATCGTCAGCGGTGAGATCGGGGCGCACGGCGTCGCCGTCCTCAGCTGCCGCGAGGGGTTGGAGTTCGGGACGCAGGTCCGCAGCGACACCGCGCCGCTGCACGGCCTCGTCGCCGCCATGCTCGACACCGGCGCGGACATCCATGTGCTGCGCGACCCCACCCGCGGCGGCCTGGCGGCGACCCTCAACGAGATCGCCCGAGGCGCGCGGGTGGGTATCGCCGTCACCGAGCGGGCCGTGCCGGTGGCGGCGCCGGTCGCTGACGCCTGCAGCATCCTCGGGCTCGACCCGTTCGCCATCGCCAACGAGGGGAAACTCGTCGCCATGGTACCGGCGGCGGACGCCGATCGGGTGCTGGAGGTGATGCGCGGGCATCCGGACGGCCGCGGCGCCGCCGCCATCGGCACCCTCACCGAGGACAACGCGGGGATGGTGGTGGCCAGGACCGGGCTCGGTGGAAGCCGCGTGATCGATCTGCCGATGGGCTCGGAGCTTCCGCGCATCTGCTGAGACCTTTCCGGCACCGCCGCGCCGGTTCCGCACTACGAGGGACGCCAACCGAGAAATGGCTCGGACGGGCGAGATGGGAAAACACATGCGCTGGCCGCCTCTCGGTAACGGATCTGGGTGCTGGCCGTCGACCGCGACAACTGCCCGCCGGACTCCGGGCCGGACCGGGTCGGGATTTACGTGCGGCGGCGACCAGCTGCCCAGGCGGAGAATGGCCGCCGCGCTGCGGCGCGGTGATGGCGACAAGCATAGCCGCGGCGGACGGCCGTGTCGAACTTCAGTTCGTATTCTTCTCGGCCCAGTGGTTGTTTCTCGAAGAAGTGGTCGTGGCTGCGAAAAGGACGCCGCCGAAGCGGCGAAGAACGCCATGATATGCCACCTGCGTAGGTGGCGCTTTCCACCGCCTGGTGGGTCGGGCCGGGGTCGGGGTGGGCCTGGTGCGGGGGCGGGTATGATTGGCGGCCGGGTCCCCAGGTCCGCTGCGTGGCGGTTGGGCGGACGGGGGCGTCATGGCCGAGATGATGGTCTTTCTGGTGCTGTTGAGGTGAGTCGTGAGTACAGGTAAGGTCCTTCGGTTCGATCACGTGCGGGGTTACGGTTTCATTGCCCCCAGCGACGGTGGCGATGATATTTTTCTGCACGCGAACGATCTTCTCGTCGAGAAGAACCTCGTCGTTCCCGGAACCTTCATGGAGTTCGAGGTGGAGGAGGGTGAGCGTGGCCTGAAAGCCAGTTCGGCGCGTATCGTCAGTTCCGGGTCCCCGGCTCCGTCCGTCGCGGCGCGGGTGCCCGTGCATGCTGATGATTCCGAGGGTCTTTGTGATGTCCTTCCGGTCGGTGAACTCACCCAGGAGGTGACCGAGACGCTGCTGCGGGTCGAGCCCACCCTCACCGGGACGCAGATCATCAGGATCAGGAGTGAAATCATCCGGATCGCGGAGAAGTACGGCTGGGTCGAGAACTGAAGGCGCGCGGGACGCGCCGAGCCGCGGCGTTCGGGACCGGCGGTTACAGCTCGGCGGTTACAGCTCGGCCGCGCCGGACAGGCAGGTGACCGTTCCGCCGGCCACCCAGACCGTGCCGTCGGCATCCGTCGAGATGTGGATCCGTCCAGCCCGGTGCAGCACGGAGCCCTGGCTGGCCGTGTAGGGCGCGCTCGCGCGGCCGGTGCGCAGCAGCCACTGCGCGAGCGATGCGTTCAGGCTGCCGGTCACCGGATCCTCGATCGTGGCGTCGCCCATCGGCATGAATGCCCGTACCTCGAACGCCGTCTCCGAGCCGGGCGGCCACGGCCCGACCACACCGAGATTCAGATCGACGCCGCGCGGTCGCAGCGCCAGGACCGACTCGGCGTGCTCGAGCAGGACCGCGACCCAGCCCGGGCCGTTGTCCACCCATTGCGCCGCGACGACGTCGTCGGGGGTGATGCCGAGCATGGCGCTGATCCGCGCGACGAGCGGCCCCTCGACCGGCCCGGAGCGACGCAGCGGCGGCGCCGCGAAGGCGAGCCCGTCCGGCGTCTGCCGCAGGGGCACGAGCCCCACCCCGCATTCCTGGACGATTCGCGCCGGTCGAGCCGACGCCGGCCGCTCGGCGAGCCAGGCGTGGCAGGTGCCGAGCGTGGGATGCCCGGCGAACGGCAGCTCGGACGACGGGGTGAAGATGCGGACCCGATAGTCGGCCGCCGGTGAGGTCGGCGGCAGGACGAAGGTGGTCTCCGAGAGGTTCGTCCAGCGGGCGAACGCCCGCATGGCGTCGTCGTCGAGTCCCGCGCCGTCGAGAACCACCGCCACGGGATTGCCCTGATACGGGATGGTGGTGAACACGTCCACCTGGCGGAACGGGCGGCTCATCCGTGCTCTTCCGGTCGGTCACGGCCGGGATGCCCGACGCCGTGACCCGGGTTGAGGCTCTTGCGCCTGGTTGGTGTCGTTTTTCGCGGTGGCTTGCTGCGTACCTCCACGCCGCCCATCACCGCGACCGCTCGGATGCGCACGACGGGCGTCCCCGGCCCGCGCGGCGCGTCGGCGACCTTGACCGTGCGGCCGCCCATGACCGACACCCCGGTCACCTCGACGTCCACCCCCTCCGGGACGATGATCTCGATGCCGCCCATCACCGCGACCGCCGTGATCAGCAGTGCATCCGTGGGAAAGGCGACCTCCCGCAGGTCCAGCTCGCAGCCACCCATCACCGCGACGGCGCGGGTGTGCCGGCTCGGACGCCACCGCCCGCTGCGCTCGTTTCCGCTCATCACGGCGACCGTCCAGTCCACCCCGGCCGGGCCCTGTCGGGGCGGGTCCAGGGCGCGGTCGGGTCCGACCGTGGTGGCCGCGGCGCCGCCGGCCGCGGTCGTAGCGGGGGGTGGCGACGGCTCGGCCACCGCGGCGAACAGGTTCGGCTGGTTCGGCAGGTCGATCGTCAGAGGGGCGAAGTCCGCGCGGGTCCTGGCGGCGTAGGCGGCGCCGACCCGCTCGTCGTACTCCGCGAAGGTCAGCCGGCCCTCGGCGAGTGCCTGGCGCAGGAGCTGGGCGACCTCCTCCCGTTCCGCGTCGGAGACGCGGAGGTCCGGCGCCTGCGGGGGATCGGGAATCTCGGCGGTCATCGGGCTTGCGGCGTGGAGACCACTGCGGGGAGGAAACGCCGCTCCGTCATAGTGGGCATCGGATGATATCCAATCCGTAGAATCTGGTCAGGTCTCGTTTCCGGCTCTATCCGACCGCCGGCCAGGCGGCGGCTCTGGAGACGCACTGCGGGCATGCGCGTTTCGTGTGGAATCTGGCCGTGAAACAGCAGTCGTGGTACAGACCATGGCGCGGCTCGGCGCTGGGATACCACGAGCCGTCCCGCCAGCTCACCGATGCCCGGAAGGGAAGTCCGTGGCTGGCCGCCGGTTCGCGGACCGTTCAGCAACAGGCCCTGCGGGACTTCTCTGCAGCCATGGCGAACTTCTTCGCGGGAAAGCACCGCCGCCCGGGATTCAGGAAGCGTGGCCGGTCCGAGGGGTTTCGGATTGTCGGCGCTCGGGGCCGGCAGTGGGACGTGCGGCAGGTGCACCGCCGCTGGTCGGAAGTGAAGGTTCCCAAGGTCGGCTGGGTGCGGTTCCGCCGCAGCCGCGCCGTACCCGATGCGAAGTCTTTCCGGATCACCCGGGACCGTGCCGGCCGCTGGCACGTCGCCTTCGCCGCCATACCTGAGTCGATCGACCCGTCGGGTACGTGCGAGGTGGTCGGCGTGGACCGGGGTGTGGCCGTCTCCGCAGCCTTCAGCATCGGGGAGCCGCTGTCCTGCCCGGGGCTGCGGCCCGCCGAAGTCGAACGGCTGCGTCGGCCGCAACGCCGGCTCGCCCGAGCGGGACGCAGGTCGAACCGGCGGGCACGGCTCCGCGGCCGGATCGCCCGGTTGAAAGCCCGCGAAGCCGACCGGCGCAAGGACTGGGCGGAGCGAACCTCCACGGAGCTCGCCCGCCGGTACGACCTTGTCCGCGTCGAGGACCTGCGGCTCCCGAACATGATCCGATCGGCGCGGGGCACCGTCGCCGAACCCGGGCGGAACGTGGCGCAGAAGGCCAGCCTGAACCGGTCGATCCTCGCGGCCGGCTGGGGGCTGCTGGTCGCCCGGCCGGAACAGAAAGCCCCCGGCCGGGTTGAGAAGATCCCGGCCGCCTATACGTCTCAGCGTTACCCGGCCTGCGGGCATGTGGCCGTCGAATCGCGCAGGAGCCAAGCGCGATTCAGGTGCGTCGCCTGCGGCTTCGAGAGCAACGCCGACGTGAATGCGGCAATCGACATCACGGCCGGACGGGCCGTGACTGCGCGGGGAGGCGGCCCGTTGGGGCAGCCCGTGAACCGCGAACCTCAACATTTCGCACCTCCCTCTTGGTGAGAGTGTAGGAGCCTCTTGGTGAGTGGGTAGGAGTTGGAATCCCTCGCCTTCAGGCGGGGGAGGACGTCAAGCCAGCAGCGTAGCCAGCGAGCGGACTAACCGGCAGTCCTCGGATGATCCCGGTGACCGTGGCTCGCCCGTCGGCTCGCCCCGCCCCCGGCTCGCCGGGCTCAACCGGCCGGATCGGAGCCCGCGTCACCCGCCGCGAGTTGGCCGCGGGGACGAAGCCGAACGGCCGCGGGCCTGTCAGGAAGTCGAGCGCCAGCATGATCCGCGCAGGTTCGGGGCGAACAGCAGGCCGAGCGGGATGCGCATGTCGCCGTCATGCGCCACGACGTCGGTCGACGTCGGTCGACGTCGGTCAGCGGCGCCATCGGCGCGGTCAGCTGGTCGTCGTCCAGTGCGTCGAGCAGATCCGCCACGGCGCGGCGCTGGTCCGCGGCCGCTGCGAAGACGCCCTCGCGCTCCATGCCCTCATCCAACCATCCACCCGCGGGCCGGCGGCCCTGACAACCCTCGTCACCGCACCGGTAGACCCACGGCTACCTCGCCCGCGTCCGCTGAGCAGGCCACCGTCGACCACGGACCGCCGTGATCGGTGAGGTCCCTATCCGAGCATTCGGCATACGTGCAACTTTCTATCCGCACCTGCAAAAATTCTGCTTTTAAACTCCACAGATGCTGATTAATGGTGCGGCCGGAGGGTGGGCGGGTCATCGAACGCGGACATGGCGACGGCGCCGCGAACGCCCTCCGGTCGGAGGGCCGGCGATCCGTCCGCGGCGAGCAGGCCGTGCTCTGGCTGCTGCCGACCTGCGTTCTGCTGGCGTCGTCGGCCTACGGGGTGTTGCTGCTGCTCGGACCGTTCGTGAAGACGGTCGGCGGTAGCGAGGCGACCTACGGCGCACTGTGCGCCGCGGCGGCGGTGCCGACCGCCGGCGCTCTCGCCCTGCTGCTGCGGTTTCCGTGCACCGTGCCACCGCATCTGCTGCTGGCCGGGTCCTGCGTGGTGTACGCGGGCGCCGCTGCGCTGATGGCCGGGGTGCATTCCCGCAAAGCCGCGCTCGTGGTCGCGGCGATCGTGCTGGGCACGGCCTGGGCGGTGACGTACACGGCGGCGTCGATGATCGCCTCTGATCTCGCCTCGGACCGCCCGCAGTTCCCGGGCTGCTGCTCCAGCACAGGGTTGAGTCCGATGCCGAACTCCCAGTATCGCCGCCGCTGATGGTGGAGACGACGTCCGGCTTGAGCTTGAGAAGCTCCTCCATGTTCACCTTGCCGTCGCCCCGGAAGGGCTCCGGAAGGTCGTTGACTCCCGGGTAGACCTTCCGCAGGAAAGGGATCGTCTTGACATTCTGGGGGATGGCCACCAGTTTGTCGCCGACGCCGAGCATGATGTCGGTGACGGTGTGGGCGGGAAACTGCTCGGCGATCCGATCGATCTTCATCGGGACGGTCGCCTTTTCCCCGGACGTGCTGGTCACCACCTGGGTGGTGGGCGCGGCCGGGCTGGCGTCCGAGGAGGAAGCCGCAGCCGGCGGCCAGTGCCGCCACCGTTGCCGCCAGTCCCAGGGTCAGCCACTGCCGGGACACGGTGGGTCGGGACAACGCGCGGGAACGCATCGTCGCCGGCCCGGGCGCGCTCATGCGACCGCTTCCCGGGCGACCTTCGGCGGACGGGAGATGGGGCGAGTCGTGGGGACCGCCGCGATGGGTCGGCAAACCCACCGGGATGCGTCGCGAAAACAGTGCCGAGCGTGATGCCACGTTCTTTCCTCGCCGGGCGAATAGGTTCGAGGAAACAAGTGGTAATTACCTGCGCATGGACGGTGTGCGCAACGGTGTCAACCGCGAACGAGCGGGCGATGCTTCGGCGCATCCGGACTCCGCGGAAGCAGATGGAATGCACCATGGTCTCCGCATCTGCGTCTACAACGTAGACGTGGGCCCTGATCTGCGGAACTATTCAGGCTGCTGTCGAGCGGAAGCCTGGTTCAGGCGGCCGTGGCGCCGGTCGGCCCGGCCTCGGCGGCCGGAGTCGGCGGGTCGGATCGCGCGAAAAATCTTTCGAAAATGAATCCTGGGGGGACGAGATTAAGTAATGAGCCCATTGGGCCGAAAGATCGTACGTTGCGTGGCCGGTTGGTGGGCGCGGTCCCGGCGTCGCGGCCGGGTGGCGCGTAACGAATTCGTTTTTTCCGGGTGCGCTGAACGTAACGTGCGCGGAGGGATGGTCCGGGATATGTTCGATCCCGTTCTCGTCCGGCCAGGGCGAGGTGGTCGTCGGTGACGGCGGGGCGGCCGGCTGCGCGCGCCGGCCGTAGCGCGGGCCGCATCCGCACCTGCGGCGCCGAACGGGTAAGTGTCGCCGCATATATCCACCCCGACCGCGTCCGACGATGCCGGCGGCCGGCCGGGATCGGCCGGGTGGCGAGGCGCCTGCACCCGGAGCGCCCGCGCGGGGATCGGCTGCCTTTACCCGGGCAGGTTCAGCACTCGGGCAGGTTCAGCACTCGGGCGGGTTCAGCCGAGGGTGGGCTGGATGCCCCAGGTCCCGCCGACGCTGTCGGCGGGATCGAGGACCCGCAGGCCGTCGCCGCTGTTGAAGGCGTTCGCCGGGCACGTCAGCGGTTCGACCGCGATGCTGCGCCGCCGCTCCTGCGGGCTCAGCGTGTCCCCGGTGAAGACCTGCACGTACTGCCAGGTCTCGTCCATCCAGACCGTCACCGATCCTCCGCCCGGTGCCGAGAGCCGCACGCGTGATCGTCCGTCCGGGTCGCGGTCGAGGTCGGTGTAACAGGTGTCCAGGGCCAGGGAGCCGACCGGGCGTGGCCGGCGGAAGTCGAAGGGGCCGCCCGCGACCTCCTGCGCGCCGGTCGGGATCGAACGGTCGTCGGTCTCGAGCCTCGTCCCCGCCGGGATGGTGAGTTCGACGTCGTCCGCCCGCACCGTCGACCCGTCCGTCCCGACGATCATCAGGTAGGGGTGCGCTCCCATGCCGACAGGCGCCGGTTGACTTCCCAGGTTGGTCGCGGTCATCGTGACGGTGAGGCCGTCGGCGCCGAGGTGGTATTCCGTGGCGAAGCCGATGGCGAAGGGGTAGCCGCTCTGGGCGCGCAGGATGAACGTGGCGCGGACCGCGGCCGGACCGAGGCGCTCGAGCTCCCAGGCCGACCAGCGGGTCAGACCGTGGCTGGCGTTGCCGAGCGCCACCTCGTTCACCGGGAGCTGATGGGTGGTGCCGCCGAACGTGTAGCGGCCGTTCGCGATCCGGTTGGGCCACGGAAGCAGCAGCTGCCCGCGTCCGCGGCTGGCCATCGCGTCGGCGTCGTAGCCGTCGAGGACCGGGGCAGCACCGATCCGGTACTCGCGCAGGCCACCGCCGACCTCGGTGATGGTCACGCGGCTGTCTGCGTGCACGAGCTCCACCTGTCGCCCGGACGGCGCCAACGCCTCCACCGCGTCCTCCCTCATGCCTGCGCGCCACGCCCGAGACCGACCGGTCGGCAACAGGGGGGCGCCTTCTGCGCCAAGTATCCCGACCCCGGGTCGAGATCGGTGCCGCCACCGGCGTCGCCGGGCCTGTGCCATCCGTTCCGGCTCCCCTGAGCCGAACAGATGACCTTCTCGTGCTCTCCCGTCCGATCCCGGCCGGGGCGAGCACGCGGGGCATGAGAGTGCCGGGGGGCGGTCATCCGGCTCGGCGCTCCGGTTCCATTAGGGTCGATGGTGTGCAGACCTGGGATGCGATCCGTGCTCGTCGCAACGTCCGCAGTTACCAGGACCGGCCCGTGCCGGCCGGTGATTTGGAGCGGATCCTGGAGGCCGGCTGGCGTTCGCCCTCGGCGTCGAACCGGCAGCAGTGGGACTTCGTGCTCGTCACCGACCGGGCGGTTCTCGGCGAACTGGCGACGATCTGGCGCGGTGCCGGTCACATCGCGAGTTCGGCGGCGACGATCGTGTTGGTGCTGCCCGAGCCGGAGACGGAGCGCTACCGACTCATGGACGAATACGATCTTGGTCAGGCGACGATGCTGATGCTGCTCACCGCGACGGACCTCGGTATCGGTGGCGGGCACTCGGCTGTCGGCGACCAGGAGGCCGCCCGACGGATTCTCGGCGTGCCTCCCACCCACCGCGTCGCCTACATGATCGGCCTGGGCTATCCCGGCGACGGGCCGCTACGGCCGGTGGAACGCCTCGACCGTCGCCCCTTCGACGAGGTCGTCCATCGCGGCCACTGGTAGTCGGGAGGTCGCTCCGGTGCCGAACTGCGCACGGGTTGGTCAGCGGTGGCCGGTGGCGAGTCGGGCGGCGAGCGCCGGGAACAGGGCGAGCGCATTGTCCCGGGCGATCTTGCGGCGGGCCGGCGGGGTCAGCGCCGGGTCGGCGAGGAACGCGTCGCGGCCCGTGAGCACGGTGTCGGCGGGTACGGCGTTGTAGTCCGAGCCGTAAAGGATCCGGTCGGCGCCGATAGCGGCCAGCAGCGTCGGCGTGCTGTACGGGGACATGGGTCCGGCGGTGTCGACGAAGAAGCGGCGCAGCGTCCGGTCGACGGTGGCGAGGTCGGTGCCGTAGCCGAGGCTGCGGGCGAGGGCGAGCCGGGCGGCCTGGTACGGGAAATAGCCGCCACCGTGGGCGAGGATCCACCGTATCCGCGGATACCTGTCCAGCACACCGTTGACGACGAGCTGCACGGCCGCGCGGGTCGTGTCCGCCAGAAAATCGGCGACGAACGCCGGAACGGCGACACCGGTGGCGCCGGGCAGATTGAACGGATGCACCAGGGCGACCGCGTCGCGCGCGTTCAGCTCGGCCATCACCGGCTCCAGTATCGGGTCCCCGAGGTAGGTGAGGCCGTCGTGGGCCATGAGCAGGACGCCGTCGGCGTGCAGGGTGTCGTAGGCGTGGCGGATCTCCGCGACGGCGATGTCCGAGGTGGCCCGGGGAACGTACGCGAGCAGACCGAACCGGGTGGGATGCTCGCGGGCCACGGCGGCGATCGAGTCGTTGGCGAGCCGGGCGAGTTCCGCGGCGAGTGCGGGCGTCGACGTGAACTCGCTCGGGATCGCCGCGGACAGCACGGCCGTCGCGATGCCGCCGCGGTCCATCGTGTCGAGCGCGGCCGGCAGGGACCAGTTCGCGAACGGCGGGCCGCCCACCGGCGGCAGCTGCCCGTGTGCGACGAGCCATGCGCGGACCTCTGCCGGCATCGCATGGTGGTGGACGTCGATACGCCCGGTCGCCCCGGTTCGGCCGCGATCGTCCGTGCCGGCCGGGGCGGCTGCCGCGGCCGCGGCCGGCGCGCCCACCACGACGGTGCCCCCGGCGACGGCGCCCCCGGCGATGGCCGCCGCGGCTCCCGCCGCGATGCCGACGGCGGCCCGCCGGCTCGGCCCGCGGCGCGGGCCGTCGTCCGACTGGCTCCCGGTACGTCCCCCGATTTCACTGGACAATTTCCCTGCTCCGTTTCTGCACGATCTTGTTCGCGTGCCTTTCGTGGCATTGCGTTCGCGCTCGCCGCCGTGGTGGAGGTCGGCGCAAAAGCGTCGAAAAATGGCTTCATTGATCGACGGAGAGCTGTGCGGTGACGTTTCCCGGGGTGCGATGCCTCCTGGCCGTCGCGCATGGCGAGCCAGGCGGCGGGTTGTCGGATTCGCCGAGAATCATCTTAGGATCCGACGGTGGATGGGCGCGAAAAATGTCGCGTACCGTACCGACGGCAAGCACCGGTGAAGCGTTTCCGTGATTATCCGGGGCGGTTCGGGGTCATCTGAGCAACTCGCCTGCATTGTTACGATTGTGGCGTTTGCGGGCTGTCGGAGAACGACGGAGGTCCGGTCGGCCCCGGCCGCGCGCATTCTGCCGGCGGGTGGTCTGTCAGCGGGCCTGGCCGGGGCGGATGGTCCAGGCGGCGGGCAGCGGTCCTGGCGCGCCGGGCACGCTGCCGACCGCCGTCAGGGCGGCCCCGGACGCCGACACGCCGACAAGGTCGACGCCACGGGCGTCACCGGCGCCGGGGGGTCCGCCGGCATCGCCCCCGGTGCCGCCGGACCCGGGCGTGCCGGTGATGGCGTCCTCGGCGGTCCAGCGACCTCCGGCCGCGTCGACCAGCCATATCCGTGGCTGGCTGCCGCCCGAGGCCGGGACCGCGCCCACGGCGACGGGACGGCCGTCGGGGCCCCGGGTGAATCCACTGACCTCGGCGTCGGCGGTCAGGTCGGTGTCGACATCGGACCAGGAGGTGCCGTCGGTGGATCGGCGCACCCGCGCGATCGTGCCGCCGCCTTGCGGTTCCTGGCCGACGGCGAGCAGCCCGCTGCCGGCCAGGTCCACCACCCGGTCCAGGGCCTGGGTGCCGAGGCCGTCGACCCCCGTGACGGCAACCCGCCGCCAGGAGCCACCGTCCTCGGATGTCCAGACGGCGCCGTCGCCCTCGCTGTCGGCGCCGTCGTCGCGGCCGACGGCCAGCAGCCGGCCGGCGTGCATGGTCACGTCCTGCATGGCGGCCGCGGTCGCCCGGTCCACGCTCGCCAGCCGCCAGTTCCGGCCCTCGGCGGAGGTCCATGCGACGGCGATGTCCGTCGCATGGGTGCCCGTCGCATGGGTGCCCGTGGCATGGGTGTCCGTCGCATCGGTGCCCGTCGTGGTGGCTCGGCCGACCGCCACCAGCCGTCCGCGGTCGCTGACGAGCCCCGTCACGGCACCCGTGCTGGTGCCCGCGGGCAGCGGTACCCGGACCTGCTGCCAGTCGGCCCCGTCGGCGGTCCACCACGCGGTTGGCACCCGGGCAGCCTGGTCGCGGGAACCGGCGGCGCCGACGGCGACGAGCCCCCGCCGGGCCGGGCCGCGACGGCATGGGCGGCCCCGGCCCGGCTGTCGCCCGCCGCCGGCCCGCCGGACCCGGACCCTGCTGCGGCGGTGCCGGTGAGCAGCGGGCCGCCGTCAGGCGTGCGACGCGGGAGGTCGGCTTTGGCGCGAGCGGTGTCCGCGCGACCTCGGCGCCGGGCCTTTCGGCCGGTCCCGCGGCGGAGTCGACGCCGCGGCCGAGCAGAACGGCCGCGGCGGCGACGACGGCGGCGAGCAGTGCCACGCCGCCGAGCAGCACGGCGCTGCGGCGGCCCGAGCGCCGGTACGCCACGTCACCGCCGGTACGGACGACCAGAGGGTCCTCCCGGTCGGCCAGCGTGATCTCGCGGCGCGTGGTCACCGCCGGCCGCAGCACGAGGTCCGACGGCTTGTCGAGACCCGAGCCGACCAGGTTCACGTCGAGGCGGACTGCTGGCGGGGCGGGGGCGCCGCCACCGCTGACGCCGCCACCGGGGGCGGTGGCGAAGGATGCGACCAGGTCCGCGGCGCGGCGGGCCGTTGTCGATTCCGGCTTCCCGGCGTCGTCCGCCGCCGGGACGGCCTGCGGAGCCCGGGCCCGGGCCCGGGAATCCGGCGCCGGCGGCCAGCCCGATGCCCCGGCGGGGAGAGGGGCGGCGGCGGGTGTCGGAGCTGCGGCGGGTGGCACGGCCGATGGCGGGGACACGGGCCATGGCTGTGACACCGGCGCTGGCTGTGACACCGGCCATGGCTGTGACACCGGCCATGGCTGTGACACCGGCCATGGCTGTGACACCGGCCATGGCTGTGACACCGGCCATGGCTGTGACGCCGGCGCTGGCGGGGCCGGCGGTGGGGGTGAGGCCTGCGGACTGGGGGCGGGCCAGGGCGCGGCGGCGGGAGCGGCCGGGGCGCCGGCTGGCGGGGCGGCACCGCCCGTCAGCCGCGGGCCGGCGGCGATGGCGGCGCCGAGGCAGACGGCGAGCTTGGGATGGGCGTCGACGGCGACCGGGACGCCCAGGCTGGCCTGCAGCATCCGTGCGATCATGGGGAGCTGGCTGGAGCCGCCGACCAGCAGGATGCGGTCGAGGTCCCCGACGTCGACCCCGGCCGCGCGCACCGTCCGGCGCAGCGCATCGATCGTGCGCAGCACCAGGATCCGCACGGCCTCCTCCAGGTCGTCGCGGGTGAGGGCGACGACCCGGTTGCAGCCGGGCAGGATGACCGGGATCTCCGCGCGGTCGTCGTGGGACAGCGCCTCCTTCGCCGCGATCGCGCCGGCGTGCACGGCGGCCAGCGCGCGGGCGGTCGCCGGGTCGGCGCCGTCCTGTTCGTACCAGGCGGGTCCGACCGCCCGGCCGATGTGGTCGAGCACGGCCTGGTCGATGTCGACCCCGCCGATCTCGTCGTCGCCGCCCGGATCACCGCACAGGTCGAAGCCACCGTCGGTCTTGCGCAGCACCGTCGCGTCGAAGGTGCCGCCGCCGAGGTCGTAGACCCCGAGCAGCGCGCCGGGGCGTAGCCGCTCCTGCGCCGCGTAGTACACCGCCGCCGCGGTCGGCTCGGCCAGCAGCCCGACCCGGTCGAGGCCGGCCATGCCCGCGGCCTGCTCCATCAGCCCGCGCCGGTGGTCCGACCAGGTCGCCGGGCAGGTCAGCAGAACATGGCCCGGCGCCTGCGACTCGCGTTCGGTGACCTTGCCGACGACGAAGCGGATCATGTCGGCTACCAGGTCGGTCGCGGTCACCCAGGTGTCGGCCAGCATGATCGGGGTGTCGTCGCCGAAGCGGCGCTTGAACTCGCGGACGACGCGGGACGGTTCCGTCACCGCCCGCTGCTCCGCGGCGTCGCCGACGAGCAGCACGCCGTCGTCGCGCAGGAACAGCACGCTGGGGACGGCCGTGGCGCGGGAGCCGAGCTCGACCGTCTCGGCCCGCCCGTCCCGCCAGATCGCACCCGCGGTGAAGGTGGTGCCGACGTCGATGCCGAGGGCGTAGGCCATGCCGCTGCGCTCAGTCGCCGTAGGGATCGCAGCCGGCGTGCACCTGGGCCAGGTTCTCCTTGTTCGCCTTGCAGAACTGCGCGGCGTCCGCCTTGCTGGTGAAGTTGTCGGTGTAGAGGGCGATGAACCCGCCGGTGCGGAAGTTGGCGTGCAGCCGGGTGGAGGCGTCGGTGTCGGCGACGAAGACCTTTGTGTCGACGGTCCGGGCGACGTCCGCTCTGAGCTGGAGCGGAATCTCGCTGGTCACCTCGTAGTGATCGGCCTTGGCGAAGATCTGGTAGACGACGTATGCCAGCCGTGGCTCCTGCGCCGCGGGAGTGGTCGGCCCGTCCGGGGTGGGGCTGATCGGCCCGGTCGGGTCGCCCGGACCCGGGGTGGGGCCGGTCGGGGTGGGTTCCGGGCTGGCAGGCGACCCCGGCGTCGGTTCCGGCGTCGGCGTCGACGGTGTCGCGGGTGGAGACGGTGTCGGCGCGACGGAGACGCCGGCCTGGGCGCAGCGCCGCTCGGAGGGCTCGGACATCCCCGAGTCGTTGACGGCGACGAGGCGGAAGCACGCCTGCTCGCCGCCGCGCAGCTGCGGCCAGTCGTAGGCGCTCAGGGGCGCCTTGCGTTCGGTGGCGTCGGCGACGAGATCACCGTCGAGGCGTTCGACCTGGTAGCTGCGCGCTCCGGGAATCTGAGACCAGGTCAGGCGGACGGCGCCGGCTTCGCCCTCCCGCGCGTCGAACGCGGTGGGCTTCATGGGCGGCGCGCCGGGAGTCGTCGTCTCGTCCCGCGGCGTCGACCGGCTCAGCAGGACCACCGCCGCGGCGGCGCCGACCAGCGCGACGCCGGCGAGCGCGGCGACGGCCCGCGACAGCACCGGCACGTGCTCGAACGAGACCTCCACGAATCCCTCGGCGATCGCCTCGCCGGGATCGGTCTGGCGGGTGTAGGTCAGGCGGACCCGCTGGCGCGTCAACGCCCCGGTCATCGCGGGCCGGCTCGCGCGCGCCTTGAGGTAGGCCACGCCCGTCTCGCCCGGATGGACCACCAGCTCGGCCGGTGCGAGCGCGAACCCGAGCGTGCGGCGTTCGTCGGTGGCGGCCAGCGCCAGCCGGGCCGGCGCCGTCCCCCGGTTCTCGAACCGGGCGGTCCACCGGCCGACCCACCGGCCGCGGGCCACCTGTGGTTCGAGCGAGGCGACGATCTCGTGGATGGCGCCGACGGCGAGATCGCCCTCGGCGACCGCCGCGCTGCCCGGGTCGTCCCGGGAGACGCAGCGCAGCGCGAACGGCAGGGTGCCCGCCGGCGTGGCGGGCCCCGCCGGCGGCCGGAACAGCAGCTGGACGGTGCTCTCCCCGCGGCGGATCACCGACAGGGTGCTGGGGATGACCTCCGCCCAGGCCGCCGCGGGTCCCAACACGTCAAGGGCGTACTGCTCGACGAGGTCGGAGGAGTTTCGCACCGTCGCCGTGGTCCGGACCGTGTCGCCGGGACGGACCTGGAGCTGGGTGTCTCGCAGGACGAGAACGGGGTCCATGTCGCTCCGCGGGGGATCGGGATGAGGCGGGAGGGCCGCACGGGCGGGCCGCGGACTGGCCCGGCGGCCGTGGCGGACACCGTACGGCCGGGTGGGCGGCCGGGGTGACGGTCGCGGGCGGTCCCTGCCCCCCCGGCCGGCCGTCGGGTCCCCGGGGGCGAACGGGGCTGCCCTTTCGGGACCCGTCGCGCCCGGTGGGCGCCACCCGGCGGATCCGGCTCCTACGCTCGCTGGCGTGATGATCCGCACGGCCGGAACCAGGGCCATGACCGACACCCCCGGCGGGCCGGGCGCATCCGGGAGCGGGTCGTGACCCGGCCGCCGGCGAGCGCGCCCGAGGCCACCTGGTTCGGCGAGCGCTTCGACGCCCTGGTGACCAACATCGGCCGCTTCATCCGCGGCAAGACCGAGGTCGTGCGGCTGGCGCTGGTGTGCATGGCCGCCGAGGGCCACATCCTCATCGACGACGTCCCGGGCGTGGGCAAGACCTCGATCGCCAAGGCGATCGCCAACTCGATCGACGGGTCGATGCGGCGCATCCAGTTCACCCCGGACCTGCTGCCCACCGACGTCACCGGCGTGCAGATCTGGAACGCCGAGGCCCGCGAGTTCGAGTTCTCCCCGGGGGCGGTGTTCGGCAACCTCGTCCTCGCCGACGAGATCAACCGGGCGTCCCCGAAGACCCAGGCCGCGCTGCTGGAGGTCATGGAGGAACGTCAGGTGACGATGGACAGCGTCTCCTTCGCGGTGCCCCGCCCGTTCGTCGTCATCGCCACGCAGAACCCGGTGGAGCACGGCGGCACCTACGACCTGCCCGAGGCGCAGATCGACCGGTTCATGGCCCGGCTGCACGTCGGCTACCCGAGGCACGAGGCCGAGGTGGAGATCCTGGCCAACCGGGCGGCTGGCATGACCGCGGAGTCGCTGAGTCCGGTGGTGTCCGTCGCCGAGGTGCAGCAGATGATCGACATCGTGCGGCGGGTGCACCTCTCGCCGGCCCTGCTCGGCTACGTGGTCACGATCACCGCGGCGACCCGGCGGATGACCGAGCTGCGCCTGGGGGTCAGCCCGCGCGGAGGGCTGGCCCTCACCCAGGCCGCCCAGGCGTACGCGGCGGCGGCCGGGCGGTCGTTCGTCACCCCGGAGGACGTCAAGACCCTCGCCCCCTACGTGCTGGCCCACCGGATGCTGCTGCGCCCGGAGGCGGAGCTGTCCGGCGCCAGCGCCGAGAGCCTGCTCGGCTCCATCACCGCGTCGGTCCCCGTCCCGGACCAGCGCGTCTCCTACTAGCAGGCCGAGGCCGGGGGTGGACTCGCCGTGATCACGAAGTCCGGCGTCGCCATGGCGGTGGCGGCGGTCGTGCTGAGCCTCGCCGGTTGGCTGCTGGACTATCCGGAGCTGCTCGCGCTCGGTCTCGCCGCGGCCCTCGCGCTGCTGTTCGCCGGCGGGTGGATGCTCGTCACGCCGGACATCTCCCTGTCCCGGGAGATCCATCCGCCGCGGGTCTTCGAGGGGGAGGGCGCGCGGGCCCTCATCGCGGTGACGAACGTGTCCCGGCGGCGCAGCCCGCCGATCCTGGCCGCCGAGACCGTCGGGGACCGTACCGTCGCGGTGGCGCTGCCGAGCCTCGCGCCGGCCAGCCGGTTCCAGGCGGCCTACCCGCTGCCGACCGACCGGCGCGGCGTGTTCGAGGTGGGCCCGCTGGTGGTGGGGCACGGCGACCCGCTGCGGCTGCTCCACGCCGGGCGCTCCTACCCGTCGACGTCGCTGCTGCGGGTGCATCCGCGCATCCATCCGGTCGACCCGCTGCCGACCGGCGGGTCGCCGGACATGGACGGCCCGACCAGCGCCACCGCCCCGCAGGGCGGCGTGGCCTTCCACAGTCTGCGCGAGTATGTCCGGGGGGACGACCTGCGCCTGATCCACTGGCGGTCGGCGGCCCGCACCGGAAAGCTGATGGTGCGCCACAACGTGGTCCCGAACGAGCCCCGGATGATGGTTCTCCTCGACACCAGCGAGGACCCCTACCGCGCGGACTACTTCGAGGACGCGGTCCGGGTGGCCGCGTCGCTGGTGGTCTCCGGCGCCACGGCTGGCTTTCCCGTCGAGCTGCACACCACGGGCGGGGTGCGGGTCGTCGCGGAGAGCCGGCACGACGCCCCGGCGGTCCTCGACGCGCTCGCCGGGGTGGCCCACGCCGCGGGCGATCCCGGCCTCGCGGCGCTGACCCGGCTGGTCCCCGGGGAGGAGGGGGTCGCCCTCGGGGTCGTGACCGGCCAGGCGCCGGGCGCCCGGATCGCCGCGGTGTCCGCCGTGCGGGCCCGGTTCGCGATGGCGAGCGTGGTCTGCGTGGGGGAGGAGCACGGCCGGCCGGGGCCGGCGGTGCGCGGCGCCGTCGTCGTCAACGTACGCGGCAGCGAGGACTTCGCGGCCGTATGGAACGGGCGGGTGCGCCGATGACCCCCCACACCGAGTGGAACGCGCCGGAGGACCGCTCCGCCGAGGACACCCAACCACTGCCCGTCATCGGCATGCCGCCGGCCCCACCGCCACCCTCCACGCCACCCCCACCACCTTCCGCACCGCCACCGGTGCCCTCCGCACCACCGGCACCAGCCGCACCACCGGCACCAGCCGCACCACCGGCACCAGCCGCACCACCGGCACCAGCCGCGCCACCAGCACCAGCCGCGCCACCG
>NZ_CM001489.1:3004185-3017464 GCF_000262465.1 Frankia sp. QA3 | reverse complement strand
GGCGGGGGTGCGCCGGGCCGGCCAACGTGGGCGCGGCAAGCGTGGGCAGGCCCGCCGGCGCCGCCGCCACCGCGCCTCCCGTTGCCGCAGGTGCCGCCCGGGGCCATCCCGGCCACCCCGCCGCCGGCCACCCCGCGCCGCGCGCCCTCGACACCGCCGCGTCCCGTGCCGTTCGCCCCGTCCGGTCCTGCGACGTCGGCACCGCCGGGTTCCGCGCCGTCGAGGTCGGCCGGGATCCCGCCGCCGGCCCCGTCCGGATTCGTGCGACCGGGTTCGCCGGAGCGCTCGCCCGGGGCACGGCCGCCGGCCCCTGCCGGACCACCCCCCGGGACCGCGCCGCTGGGCCGGCGTGGATCGTCGGCGAGAGTCCCCCCGGCGCCGCCGCCGCAGCCCTCCCCGCAGTCCCCGGCCACGGGGCCGGGAACCACGCTCGGCCCGGCGCCGCTGCCGCAGGGTGGTCCGCTGCCGCCGGGCGGTCCGGCGCCGCATGGTGGTTCAGTGCCGCATGGTGGTCCGGTGCCGCATGGTGGTTCGGCGCCGCCGGACACGACGGGCCAGGCCGAGACGGGCGCGAGACCGGTGCCGCAGCGGCGCCGGCTGGCGCGCTGGCGGTGGATCGTGCCGAGTCCGCGCCGCCCGGCCGGTCCCGGCCCGCGCCGCCCCTACCGAGCCGGCCAGGTCGCTCTGGTGATCCTCCTCGGCGCCCTGACCGCGGGGGCGTTCGCCACCTTCTTCGCCGGTGGGGAGTTCGGACGGGCGGGTCTCGTGCTGGTCGCGGCCGTGGCCGTCGCCGGCGCGGCGGGATGTGTGGCTGCCGCCCGGCTGCGTTCGGGGCTGCTGGTCGGCCTTGCCGGCGTGCTCGGTGCGCTGGTGTTCGGGGTGTGTGTGCCGTTCGCCGGTCGGCTGGCGGACGGTCCGGACGTCCTGTCGGCGTTCGGTGCGGCCGCGCGAGACGGGTGGGCGCGCATGCTCACCGTCGGGCTGCCCGCCGAGGCCGAGGGCGACCTGCTGGTCACTCCGGTGCTGGTCCTGTGGGCGGTGGCGTTCGTGGCCGCGGTGCTCGTCGTGCGCACCGACTCGGTGCTGGCGCCGCTGCTGCCGCCGGTGCTCGGGTTCGTCGTCGCGCTCATGTTCACCGCCGCCCGGGGCCGGTCGCTGCTGGCGACCACCGGGTTGATCATTGCGGCGGCCGGGCTGCTCGCGGTGGTCCGGGTGGCGCGGCTGGCCTCGGCGGGGCGGGTCAGCGCGGTGGCGTTGCCCGGCGTCGACCCGGCCGCGGGGGAACTGGACAGCCCCCCCGCGGGAGGCCGGGAGGGATCCGGCGGGCCGGACGCGGACGGGGCTGCCGGACCGGGCCGGGCTGGTCGGTCCGGTCGCGGCGCGCTGGCCGGCTTCGTCGGGCGAGAAGGCCGCGCCCGGGCCCGGCCGCTTCTGGGCCGGCTCGCGTTCGGCCTGCCCGTCGTCGCGGTGGCCGCGATCCTCGGCACGGTGGCCGCCGGCGTCCTGCCGATCGCCGGGGGAGCCGACCGGTTCGACCCGCGCGAGCACCGGACCCCGCCGGTGGAGGTCACCACCTCCCTCAACCCGCTGGTGCAGATCAAGGCCGATCATCGGGCGGCGCGGGCGCAGACCCTGTTCACGGTGCGGCTGGCCGCAGCCGGCAAGCAGGTTGCCACCAGGCGACTGCGCACGCTCACGCTCGCCGACTTCGACGGGGCGAGCTGGCGCACCGACGGTCGGTTCGTCCGCAGCGGTCGGGTCCTGCCGGAGGGGCACGGCCCTGACACGGCGACGGGCACCGAGACGCGGATGGAGGTGACCGTCGAGGCGCCGGGCGGGGTGTTCCTGCCCACGATCGGCCGGCCCGTGCGCGCCGACGCGGCGAGTGTCGACTACGCCTTCCAGCCGGACGCCGGGGTGCTCGCCGCGCAGCGGCCGCTGCGCGCGGGGGACCGCTACCAGCTCACCGCGCGGGTGCCGGCGCCGACGACGGCTCGGCTGCGGGCCGCCGAGCCCGCGACCGGGCCGGCGACCGAGCGTTACCGGAACCTGCCGTCCGGCCTGCCGACGGCCCTCGGCGATCTCGCCGCCACGGCGACCTCCGGGGCGACCACCCCCTACGAGCGGCTGACCGCCCTGGCCGAGTACCTACGCGACCCCGCCGCCTTCACGGTGGACGTCGACGCCCGGCCGGGGCACTCCTACGGCGCGCTGAACCGTTTCCTGTCCCCCAAGGGGGCTCGGGCCGACCACCGGGGCTACGTCGAACAGTTCGCCACCGCGTTCGCGCTGCTCGCCCGAGTCGAGGGGTTCCCGAGCCGGGTCGCCGTCGGCTACCTGCTCGACGACCGGTTCAAGCCCGCGCCGGGCACCTTCACGGTGACGTCCCTGCAGTCCTTCGCCTGGCCGGAGGTGGCCCTCGACGGGCTCGGCTGGGTCGCGTTCGACCCCACCGACACCAGGCGGCTCGGCAGCCGACCGCCGGCGGACGACGTCGACCTGCCCTCCGGCGGCGACGGTTCGTCGGCCGCCCAGGCCCAGACCGCCGCCGCGATCATCACCCCCGAGCTGGACCGGCTGGCCGAGCTGGGCGGCGCGGGCGGGGGCGGGGCGGAACGGACCACGGCGTTGGCCGTGCTGCTGGCGCTGCTCGCCGTGGCGGTGGTGAGCCCGCTCGCGATCGTCGGTGAGAAGCGCCGCCGGCGCCGGCGGCGGCGCGCCGGGACGACGGCTGCTCGTATCGCCGGCGCCTGGCTGGAGGTTCGCGACCGGCTGGCGGAACGTGGGGTGAGCCGGTCGCGGGCCTTCACCACCGACGAGGTCGTCGACCGGGTGCGGGCCGCCCGCGGCGCCGGGGCCGCAGACCGGGTCGGTGAGCTCGCCCCGCTGGTCACCGCCGCCCTGTTCGCGGTGGCCGAGCCCGAGGATGCGCAGGCGGGGCGGGCCTGGGAGCTCGCGACGGCGGCCGGCCGCGAGCTGCGCCGTACCGACCGGCCGGTCCGCCGCCTCGTCGCCGCCATCGACCCGCGTCCGCTGCTGCCGCGCAGATGACGTGCCCGGCGAACCCGACCACGCGACGTACACCTTCGGATGAGCGGGACAAGTGAGCGCAACGATGAGATCACGAATCCGACTCGGCCGGGTGCTGGTCGCCGTGGTCGCGCTCGTCGCGGTGGTCGCCGCCGGCGCGGTCCTGGCCGCCGGGCGGGGAGACCGGGCCGTCCGCTTCGCCCTCGACGACGGGTCCGCCTGGCTGGTGTCCTCCCGGGTCGGTCAGGCCGCGCTCATCGACGGCGCGTCCTCGCAGGTGATCGCGAGCGTGCCGGTCGCGACGGGGAAGTCGGACCTCACCGCCGCCCAGTCGGGTGCTGACGCCTTCGTCGCGGACGCGGTCACCGGCACGGTCGTGCGCATCAACGGCGCCACCTACGAAAAATCGCGCAAGGGCCGCTTCGCCCAGCCCGGCCAGCGGCTGTCGGTGTTCCCCGGCGGGCGGGACATCTTCACGTTCACCGCCCAGTCCGGCCTGGTGACGACGGCGGACGCGCACACGCTCACCCCCCGCGCGCAGCAGTCGGTGGCCTCGCGGATCAACGCCGGCGGCGGGGTGGTGGACGCGGCCGGGCGGCTGTGGCTCGTCGACGCCGACAGCGGGGACCTGGTGTCGCTGGACCACGGCCGAGTGCGGCGCCACGCGCGGGCGGTCAGCCCGAACACGGCGCGGTTGACCCTGGCGGCGGGGCGGCCGGTCGTCGTGCAGGGCGGTTCGGTGCGCCAGATCCAGGACGACGGCGGGCTGCGGCCGGCCACCTGCCTGGCCGGCGGACAGGGGGACGCCACCGCGGCGGTGGCGGGCTCGCCGACGGCGCCGCGGGTCTACGTGGCCTCCGGTCTACACGGGGTGCTGCTGGTCAGCGACCTGCGCCGGGGGACCTGCGACACCGTCGCCGCCGACCTCGCCGCCGCCGGGCACACGTTCGGGGCGCCTCAGGAGGTCGCCGGCCGGGTGTTCGTGCCCGACTTCACCTCCGGCCAGGTCCACGTCGTCGACCTGTCGCGGCCCCGGGCGCGGCCCGCGCATGCCCAGGTGGTGGCGGCGAAGACCCGCTTCGAACTGGTGCCCGGCGGCTCGTTCGTCTTCTACAACGATCCGAACAGCGCGGCCGCCGGCGTGGTGCGCCTCGACGGCACCCCGGTCGAGGTGCGCAAGTACGACCCGGCGCGCCCCGGCGCCGGCCTGGTCGACGGGGGGGACGGCAACGGCGGCGCAAAGGGCCACGGCCCCGACGGGTTCGGGCCGACGCCGGTGGTCCCCTCGGCCGGGCCGACCCGCACGCCCCGGCCGACCCCCACGCCCACGCCGACGCCGACGCCGACGCCGCAAACCGGCACCGTCGCGGTCGCGGTGTCGCGGTCACGGGTGGCCGTGGGCGAACCCGTGTCGATGCGGGTGGTGGCCACGGGTGGCAGCCGGGTCTCGGCGGTGCGCTGGGCGTTCGGTGACGACGGGGTGAGCAGCGGGGCGCTGGCCACCCATGCCTGGTCACGGCCGGGGATGTTCACCGTGACGGCGCAGGTGACGCTCGCGGACGGGCGGCGGGCGGCGCCGACAGCCGTGATCACCGTGGCCGGCGACGAGCGGACCACGACCTCGCCACCGCCGGGGAACGACGGCGACCGAACCCGCGGGCCTGGGGGCAACGGCGTCCCCGGCGACAAGGACAAGCCCGGCGACAAGGACAAGCTCGGCGACAAGGACAAGCCCGTGCCGCCGACGGCGCGGGTCAGGGTGTCGCCGCCGAGCGGGGACGCACCGCTGGCGGTCACCGTCGACGCCACCGGTTCCTCGGCGGGCTCGGCGGCGATCTCCGGCTACCGGATCGACTTCGGCGACGGGACCTCCGGAACCGGCGCGACGGCGAGCCACACCTACGCCACGGCGGGGGAGTACACCGTCACGGTGACGGTCACGGACGCGCGGTCCGGATCGTCGACGGCCACCGCCCGGGTCACGGTCGGCGCGCCGGCCGTCGGGCCGACCGCCCGGCTGACCGTGTCCCCGCAGGGCGGGTCGGGGCCGCTCGCGGTCGTCGCCGACGCCTCGGCGTCGACGAAGGGTTCCGCCGACATCGCCGGCTACGCCTTCGACTTCGCCGGCACCGGGACGTTCGGCCCGCCGCAGGCCGCGTCGAGCGCCCCGCACACCTTCCCCGCGGCCGGCACCTACACGGTCAGCGTGCGGGTCACCGACACCGCCGGGCGCACCTCCGACTACAGCGCCACCTACACGGCCGCCGCGTCGACCCACACGCTGCGGATCACCGTGCGCGGCCCGGGTTCCGTGTCCGGGGCGACGGCGGTCTGTCACTCCGGGCAGACCTGCTCCGTCGAGGTGCCCGCCGGGGACGGCGTCGTGCTCAATGCCGCCGCCGACTCGACCGCCCGGTTCCTCGGCTGGTCCGGTGCGTGCCCCAACGCCGGCATCAACCCCGCGAGCTGCCAGCTCACGATGGACGCCGACCTGTCGACGACCGCCACCTTCGACTCCGTCAGCAGCTCCTCGCCGACGACGTCCCCCACCCCGACGCCGACCCCGACCCCGACGCCGACCCCAACGCCGACGCCGACCCCAACGCCGACCCCAACGCCGACGCCGACCGCGGTGCCGACGCCGACCGCGGTGCCGACCACGGCGGCTACCACCGGGCTGATGGGGCCCGGCGCCGGCAACGGCTGAGCGACGTGGCCGGCCCACTGCGACGTCGGTCAGCGGCCGGGCCTCCCCGGTTCGTCCTCAGCCACCCGTTCTCCCTCGGCGGCGGGGCGCAGCAGGCCCTCGCAGGTGCGGCGCAGCACGGCGGCGGCCCGGCGCACGGGCCGGGCCGCCATCCGGTTCTCGGCGAGGCGCCGGTAGCCGTCCAGGGCCGTCAGCAGCGCGGCACGCACCTCGGTGGGGCCGGCGTCGGCGGGCAGGCCGAGGCGGTCGTGCACGCCCGTGCCGGCCGTGCCGAGCAGGCGTTCCATCTGGGCGCGCCGGTCCTCGCCGAGCCCGTGCCCGGCCGCGGCGCCGGTGCGCAGGTCGCCGAGCAGCCGCAGCTCCGCCAGCGCGTGCGCGCCGGCCTCGACCCGTTCTCGGCGGGCGCGCAGTCCGGCGAGCGAACGGTGCGGCCAGGTGTCCAGGACGTCGTCGAGCACGCGCAGCGCTCGCTGGGCCTTGAGCACGTCGGCCCGGTCGGTGAACTGGCCGCGCAGCAGGGCCTGCAGCTCGCCCAGGCCGCTGCGGGCGGTGAGCGCCGCGGCGAGGCCGGCCGGGTCGCGGGCCTCCCCGAGCTGGACGAGGGCGACCGCGAGCCGGACGCCGGCCAGGCCCAGCCGGTCGAGCAGCACGGCGCGCAGCGGCGCGGGAACGCCGGTGTCCGCGGCGGGACCGGCGAACCGGTCGGCGGACAGCAGCAGCTCGTCCACCACCGCCACCGGGTCGCCGCCGAGCCGCAGCAGCCCGGCGAGCTCGTCGGGCGCGAGCCGGCTGCCGGCCTGCGCCAGCAGCCCGGCGACCGGCACCACCGTCTGGACCAGTGCCCGCACCCGTTCGTCCCGGCCGATGCCGGCGGCGGCACGGCGGGCCAGGTCCACCGACTCGGTGCGCCCCGGAGCGATCTCGTCCGCCCGCGACAGCACCCCGATCGCGTGCGCCGGGGTGGCCTCGCCGAGGCCGGTCCGCCGGAACGACTCCAGGAAGCCGACGTCGGCGGCGTGCAGGAAGCGCAGCAGGTAGATCACCGCGTCCGCCCCACCGGCACCCCGCCCGTCCCCCGTCTCGCCGTCCCCCCCGCCGTCCCCCCCGCCGGTCGACGCACGACCCCACGGCAGCAGGAAGTCCTCGGTGTGCCGGGAGAGCTCCGCGGACAGCGACGCGATGCCGGGGGTGTCGATGAGGGTCAGCCGCCGTAGCCGTGGGCTCGGCAGTTCCACCCGCAGCGCCCGCGCCGCCCGGCCGGCGCCCTCGCCCGTCCCGGCGAGGTCGACGAAGGCGCCGCCGTCAGGGGTGCGGCGCATCGCGGCCTCGACCACCGAGCCGTCGGCCAGGTGGGCCCAGGCGGCCTCCCGTTCCCCCTCGGCATAGGCGGTCACGACGCGGGTGCACTCAGTCGCGTCGGTGGCCGCGATCTGCGTGCCGACGAGGGCGTTGAGCAGCGTCGACTTCCCGGCCTTGACCCGCCCGGCGATCGCCACCCGCAGCGGCCCGTCGATCCGTTCCAGCTCCCGGCGCAGCACCACCTCGGCGGGGCTGGCGCGGTAGGCGCCGGCCGCGTCGACCAGCAGCGCGCGGACCTGCCCGCGCAGGTCGCCGTCCCGAGCGTCCGCCCCGCTCATCACGTCGTCGCGCCGGCCAGCGCACGCAACCGGGCGATCTCGGCGTCGACCGCGGCGAGCCGGCCACGCCGACCGTCCCAGGTGGCCTTGATCGCCCGGGCGGACGCCTCCTGGTTGCGCCGGGCGGAGACCGCCAGCTCGGCGGCCTGGGTCGTCAGCGCGTCGCGGACGTTGCGCAGGACCTGCTCGCGGCTGCCGGCCGAGTCCTGGACGGCCACCCGGCGCGTCTCGGCCAGGTACTCGCGGGCGGCCCGCAGGGCGTTCGCCCGATGGGTCCGCAGCTCGTTCTCGCGGATGGAGGCGATCGTGCGCCGGCCCAGCACCAGCAGGACCCCGAGGCCGACCGGGGCGAGGACGGGGGCGGCGGCGAACCCGACGAGACCCGCCGCGGTCCCCGCCATCGACACGATCATCATCCCGACGCCGCCGCCGCGGGCCCCGTGGGTGATGAGGTCGAAGCCGCCGATGCGGCGGAACTCCGGGTCGCGGCTGTCGTCGAGCGCCGCCGGCCGACGCGCGGGCGTCGGTTCCACGGCGGCCCGCACCTGCTCCCAGTCGGCATCGAACTCGCGGGTGACCGCGGTGACCAGCGCCTGCGCCTCGGAGCGGATCATCAGCCGGTGGGTCAGCAGGGCGTCGTTGGTCTGCCGGTAGAGCCAGCCGCGCATCTCATCCCAGTCGCGGGCCGGTTCGCCGGCCTCGATGCGCGCGGCCGCCGCCGACTCGACCGCGCGCAGCCGGTCGTCCAGGTCGTCCCGCAGCCGCGCGGCCATCTCCTGGCCTCGGTCGGCCAACGTGCGCCGCCACCCGGCGGCCGCCTCGGTCAGCTCCTTCGCCCGCCGCTCCGCTTCGTCGAGCTCGGCCTTGAGCGCCCGGGCCGCCGCCGGGTCGGCGAGCACGGCCCGTTCGGTCTCCAGCTCGCCGAGCAACTGGCGCACCGTGTCGCGGGCCACCTCGGTGACGGCCGCCGCCAGCCGGGCCTGCCGCCCGCCGGCGATCTCGTCGCGCAGGTGCGTGGCCAGCGCCGGGTAGCCCGACTCGGCGTCGAGGTCGGCCCGGTCGGCCCCCAGGGCGTGATGGCGTAGCGGGGCGGCCAGCGGGAAGGCGACCGGTGCCAGCCCGGCGCGGCGCAGATGCGCGAGGTCGGTCGCGAGGATCCGTCGCCACGCGGGATAGACGTCGACCTTGGTCAGGGCGAGCAGCACCGTCGGGCCCAGCCCGGCGAGCCGGCGGATCAGGTCGAGCTCGGGAGCGGTCAGCTCCTGGCTGGCATCGGTGACGAACACCACCGCGTCGGCGTCCGCGGCCGCCCGCAGGGTCGCGGCGGCCCGACCGTCGGCCAGCCCGCCGCTCAGGCCTGGGGTGTCCAGCAGGGTCAGGCCGGTGGCCAGCAGCCTGCGGGGCAGGCCGACCTCGGCGCCGTGGGCCGCCGGTGCGTCGTCCCCGGCGGCGGGAGCCTGCGTCGCCGCGTGCACGGCGGTGATGGTAACCGGCCCACTCGCCGCGGCGGCCTGTGCGTCGGTGACGCCGTGCAGGGCGGCGGTCGGCTGCGGGGCGTAGCGGACGAGGGTCGGCAGCAGCGTCGCCGCCACCGGGTCGGTCCCGCAGGCACGCGTTCCGAGCAGCGCGTTGACCAGCGTGCCCTTGCCCTGCTTGAACTCGCCGACCACCGCCACCGGGCATGTCGGCGTGGCCAGCCGGCCGCGTTCGTGGGCGAGGCGGGCCTGCAGGTCCGGGCGGCCGCACCGTTCCGCCTCGGCGAGGACGGCGTCGAGCAGGCGCACCGATTGCGCGGATACCGATTGCGCGGATGTTGAATTCCCGCCGGGTTGCGTCATGAGTGTCGCCCGAGAGGATTCGCGGCATGAGTGGACCTTGAGCGGGCCGTGCCATATGTGGAGCGCCCCGATGAGGAGGACGTCCCATGCAGCACGCGTTGCACGTACTGGTCCGCGCCAGTGACCCGATCACCCAGGCGGGTCTGGCCGCCCACCTGGAGAGCCATCCCGACATCGAGATCGTCACCGGCCCGGTCGCCGCCCCCGTCACGGCCGCCCGCGGCCCGGCGGGGTCGTGGCGCCACCCGGTAACCGTGGCCACCGCCGCTGTGGCCGCGCCGCCCGCCGTGGCCGCCCAGCCTGTCGGCGCCGGTGTCGCGCCGGCCGCCCGGACGGTGGCGGGCGGGCGGGCGTTCGTGCCCCGCCAGAGCGCCTCGACGGCGGGTCCGGCCGGTGGGTCCCCGGGCGTGACCCCCGGGGTCGACGTGGCGCTTGTCAGCGCCGAGGCCGTGGACGACGGCACCCTGCGGACCGTGCGCGAGATCCATCAGGGCGGCGTGCCGGTCGTGCTCGTCGTCGCCACCCTCGACAGCCACGATCTGACGGCGGCCGTCGACGCCGGCGTCGTCGGTCTGCTGCGCCGCGCCGGCGCCACCCCGGACACGCTGCTCGCCGCCGTGCGCGGCGCCGCCTCCGGCGAGGGTTTCCTGCCGCCGGACCTGCTCGGCCCGCTGCTCGCCCAGGTGCGCCAGGTCTCCACGCAGGTGCTGGCGCCGCGCGGGCTGACCTTCTCCGGGATGTCCGAACGGGAACTGACCGTGTTGCGGCTGGTCAGCGAGGGCCACGACACCAGGGAGATCGGGCGCCGGCTGTGCTACTCGGAGCGGACCGTCAAGAACGTCCTGCAGGACGTCACCCGCCGCTTCGGGCTGCGCAACAGGTCGCACGCGGTGGCCTACGCCTTCCGTCACGGCCTGCTCTGAAAGCCGCAGGGGGCCGGCGGATGTCATGCATGGGTGACGCCGTCGAGACCGGCGCCTCCCGGGTGGGTACCGCCGAGCCCGGCGACCGGGCCCGCCTCGGTCGCCGGCTCCGCGCCGGGCACGGGGGAGCCGAGGTCATGGCCGTCGAGCGGGTCGAGATGCGCCAGGTGCTCGGCGCCGTCGGTCACCCCGTCGTGGTCGCTGTCGACGGCGGTCGGATCGGTGCCGAGGACACGTTCGAGGGCGTCGGTGAGATCGTCGTGGTCGCTGTCGAGGGTGGCCGCCTCGCCGGTGGCGCCGTCGAGGCGGCCGGTGCCCGCGCTGTCCGGGTTCGTCGGGCTGCTGCCGGACGCCAGCTCCATGACGTCGGTGAGCCCGTCGCGGTCGGAGTCGGCGGCCAGCGGGTTCGCGTGCAGCCGGAGCACCTCGTAGGAGTCGGACAGGCCGTCGTGGTCGCTGTCCGTGCCGTGCGCGTCCGTGCCGAGCACGGCCTCCAGGGCGTCGGTGAGGCCGTCGTGGTCGCTGTCGGTGCCCCCGCCCGGCTGGGAGCCGAGGTAGGCCAGGCTCGCCGCGTCCGCCCCGCCGGCGCCGACCGGCCCGGCGCCGACCGGCCCGGTGCCGACCGGCCCGGTGCCGACCGGCCCGGTGCCGACCGGCCCGGCGCCGACCGGCCCGGACAGTCCCGGCAGCACTGCGGCCCGGTTGAGCCAGTTCTCCCGGCCCTCGAAGATCCCCACCCCGGCCCGCGAGTTGCGGGCCTCGATCGTCCGCCCGTCGCCGAGGCTGATCGCGACATGGCCGACGTACCCGCTGGCGTCCTGGTGGAACAGCAACGCGCCGGGGGTGTGCAGGGCCTGCTCGACGGAGATCTCCTGGCCGCGGCTGCGCAGGGCATCGTACTGGGCGGCGGCGCCGTCCGGGATCTCCACGCCGGCCTGTGCGGCCGCCCACTGCGTCAGCTCCGAGCAGTCGAAGGCGCCCGGGTCGGCGTCGTGCAGGTTCGCCTCGGCGCCGTAGACGTAGCGGTCACCGGCCTGGGCGACGGCGGCCTCGAGGAACCGCCGGGTGCTCTCGCTGACCGGGGCGCCACCCCCGGCGCCGTCGCCGCCGGCGGCGAGCGGGTGGCCGTAGCCCGCCGTCCCCGACCAGTTGCCCAGCCCGTCGCCGTCGCCGGCGGTGATCGCCGCGTGCTGGGCCTGGGCCCGGTAGGCGAGGTAGCGGGCGTCGGACTCGCCGTGGGTGGTCGTCCACGGCGAGATGTCCCGGCCGCCACGGGACACCTCGTAGGCGAGCCGGGCGTTGACCGCCGGGTCGTAGGCGTCCAGGTGCGACCACTGCCGGTGGGCGTTCATGTTGATCTGCCACAGGCCGCGGGAGTCCTCGCCGCGGGTCGCGTGCGCCGTGCCGTTGCCGCCCGACTCGGCCAGCGCGACCGCCGTCATCGTCACCGCCTGGTCGGGGGCGAAGCCGGCGGCACGGGCGTAGGCGTAGATCTGCGCGGCCGTGTACGTCGCCATGATCGTTGACGCTACGCCGCCGGGGTGGCCGCGGGAACGTCCCGGCGTGCAGACGTTGCGCCCACCGCGGCCTGCTCGATCGGGCAGCACACTGCGCTCGACGGCCTCTTGCCGCCCACGGTCGCCGGCTGCGAGCGTGGGAGCGTGATCCACGACGTCGACGAGACGCTGGCCGCGCTGCTCGCGGCCGAGGGGGTCGCCGGCGGCGCTACCGAGGTCCTCTTCGACGCGCCCACCCGGGACTGGGCGGCCCGGCGCAGCGCGCCGTGCATCGACGCCTTCCTCTACGACATCCGCGAGGACGTCGCCCGCCGGGAGATCGCGGCCGTTCCGGTCCGTGACACCGGCGGGCGGATCGTCGCCCGCCGTCCCCCGCCGCGCCGGCTGAGGCTGTCCTACCTGCTCACCGCCTGGACGACCCGGCCACAGGACGAGCACCGGCTGCTGTCGGTCCTGCTCGGCGCGCTGCTGCGCCACGACGTGGTGCCCGCCGCCCACCTGCGCGGCGCGCTCGCCGACGGTTCGCTGCCGGTCCTGTTGCAGCTCGCGTTGCCCACCGGCGGCGATCGGGGCATTGCCGACGTGTGGAACGCCCTCGGCGGCGAGCTCAAGCCCTCGCTCGACCTGGTCGTGGTCGCGCCGTTCGATCCCGACCGCTCCGAACCCGCCGGCCCGCCCGTGCAGGCCCGCCCCGAGCTGCGGATCCACCGCACGGGCGGTGCCCCGGACGGTGGTGCCGGGGACGGTGGTGCCGGGGACGGTGGTGCCGGGGACGGGCGGGCCGGGGACGGGCGGGCCGGGGCGCCGGCCGCCGGAGGCTGAGCGCGGTGCCGGTGCGGGGGGATCCCTCGCTCGTCGATCTGCTGGGCCGGCTCGCCGCCGTCGAGCAGCGGGTTCGGGCTGCCGTCGCGGCGCGACGCGCCACCGATCCCGATCCCGACGACGCCTTCCGCGGCCTGTACCTCAGCGACGAGCACGTCGACACGCTGCTGCGCCGCCCGCCCACGTCCCCGGACGCCACCCCTACGAACCCGCCGCGCGACCCGCCGGCGCGGGCGGCAGGTGAGTCGGTGCCGCGGCTGGCGGAGCTGGCCGGCCGTCTGGGGCTCACCCCGCTTGATGTGGACATCCTGCTTGTCGCGTTGGCCCCCGACCTCGACGCGCGGTTCGAGAAGCTCTACGGCTACCTGCACGACGACGTGACCCGGCGACGGGCGAGCCCGGGGCTGGTGCTGGAACTGTGCGGGCGATCCCCGCTCGACGCCGCCGCCCGCGCCCGGTGCACGGCGGCCGGCCCGCTGGTCGCCGCCGGCCTGCTGGTCGTCGAGGAACCCGAACGGCCGTTCCTGACCAGGTCGCTGCGGGTCCCCGACCGGATCGCCGGGCACCTGCTCGGCGACGACCGGCCGGCCCCGGCCCTGGCCGCCGCGCTCGCCGACGCGCCCGACGTCGGCGGCTCGGCGGTGGCGCGCCTCGCCGAGGTCCTGCGCGACGGCCCGGGACGGCTCGCCTACCTGCGCACGGGGCCCGGGGCCGACGGGCTGGCGGTCGCCGCGTCGGCCACCCGGCGCGCGGGCCGACCCCTGCTCGCGCTCGACCTGCCGCTGCCTGGCCGGCCCGGCGACCC
>NZ_CM001489.1:2980620-3004085 GCF_000262465.1 Frankia sp. QA3 | reverse complement strand
CCGCGCCGTCGCCGCGGCCCGCGTCGACACCGCCGTCGCGACCAGGGGGGCCACAGCGACGGCGACCGGGTCGGACCGATCGCCGCGGCTCGCGCCGGGGCCGGCCGAGCTGCTGGCCGCCGCCAGGCGGCAGAACGCGACCGGGCTGGAGCGCCTGGCGCGCCGGATCGCCCCCGCGGTCGGCTGGGACGATCTGGTCCTGCCGGCGCGCACGCTGTCCGCGCTGCGCCACCTCGCCGGGCGTGGGGCGCATCGCGGCCGCGTGCTCGACGACTGGGGCCTGCGCCGCGGCGGCGGGCGCGGGGAGGCGGTGACCGCGCTGTTCGTCGGCGAGTCCGGCACCGGCAAGACCATGGCGGCCGAGGTCGTCGCCGGGGCGCTCGGCGTCGACCTCTACGTCATCGACCTGTCGACCGTCGTCGACAAGTACATCGGTGAGACCGAGAAGAACCTGGAACGGATCTTCGTCGGCGCCGAGGGCCTCAACGCGGTGCTGTTCTTCGACGAGGCCGACGCGCTGTTCGGCAAGCGTTCCGAGGTCAGCGACGCCCGCGACCGCTACGCCAACGTCGAGGTCGCCTACCTGCTGCAGCGGATCGAGTCGTTCGACGGGGTGGCGATCCTCGCGACCAACCTGGCGGCCAACATCGACGACGCGTTCCGCCGCCGGCTGTCGGTGCTCGCCGAGTTCGCCCGGCCCGACGCCGAGCAGCGCCTCGCGCTGTGGCGGCGGATGCTCGCCGGGGTGCCGCTGGCGGCCGACGTCGACCTGGCGTTCTGCGCGAAGGCGTTCGGCCTCGCTGGCGGCGACATCCGCAACGCCGCCGTCACCGCCGCCTACCTCGGCGCCGCCGCCGGCACCGTCGGCATGCGCGAGGTGATCGCCGCGGTCGGCCTGGAGTACCGCAAGCTCGGCCGCCTCTGCCTCGCCGACGAGTTCGGCCCCTACCTCGACCTACTGCCACGCTGACGCACCTGCTGCCGCACGGGTTCGACCCAGTACCTCAGCGACCGATCTGGAAAAGCCGGACGATGCCGTCCTGGCAGCCGGTGGCCAGGGTCTTACCATCGGGAGAGAAGGCCACTGACCGAACTTTTTCTGGGTGTTGTCTCACCGGATCGGCGGTAGGGCGCAGCAGGGCCGGGTCGCTTGTATCCCACAGCCTGACGGTCTTGTCGCGGCTTCCGGAGGCGAGGGTGCGTCCGTCGGGAGAGAACGCTACCGACCATACGACGCCGCCGTGGTCTCGGCGTGGTTTGGCGACCGCCCGCAGTTGAACCGGTTCGCTGATATCCAGCAACCGGACAGTCGTGATTTCTCCCCCGATGGCGAGAGTGCGACCATTCGAGGAGAAAGCCACCGAGTGTAGTCCTCCGTCGAAGAACTTTTTTCCGGACACGGCGATCGCACCGGGGCGCCTCGAGTCGCTGACGTCCCAGAGGCGGGTGGTGCCCTCATTGTCGACGGTTGCCAAGGTTCGGCCGTCGGCAGAGAACGCCACTGACCGCAGACGTCCGGTGAAATATTTGGTCCGGTTTCTGAGGGTTGCAAGCAGGTTGGGCTGGGTTGGCTTTTCGACGTCCCACAGGCGGACGTTCTTGTCGGAGTTGGCGGTGGCGAGCACTGCGCCAACCGGCGAGAAGGCCACCGACTTGGCAGCTCGAGCATGTCCTGTGAGCTCGGCCACGAGATGTGGCTCTTCCGGATCTCCTACGTCCCATAGGCGCTGCTGACCGCGTCTTTCGAGGCCGCCGGCCGCGGTGGCAAGCGTCCGACCATCTGGAGCGAACGCCACCGACACGACCGTGTTGGAGTGGTTCGTCGGCAGACTCTCGATCATACGAGGCCCGGTCTGTCTGTTGATGTCCCACAGGCAGACGGCTCCGTCGCGGTAACCCGCCGCCAGGATCTCCCGTTGGGGTGAGAAGGCCAGTGACCATGCGCCGGCGGAGTGCCGGGGGAGCTCGGTGACGCGTGGCTGGGAATCTCCCGCGGTGGCGGTGGCGGTGGCGGTGGCGATCGGTCGATCGGGGAAACGCGGCTCGTCGCCTGGTGGTGCCGTCCTGGCGAGAACGGGAAATTCCGGCTCGATAACGGGCTTCGCTCGGCCGGCGAGAGCTCTGCGTACTTCCTCGAGGAGACGTCGGCGGGCCTCCTCGGGGGATTGGTCGAACAGGTCGAAGGAGACCACCGATTCGAGCAGGGTGGGGCGGTCGCAGTCCTCGACCCGTATCGGCAGCAGTTTGCGTTTGAATCCTGTTGGATCGGCGCGGAAGGCGGCCATCCATTCCTGCCTGCCGAAGTCCGAGGTCAGGTAGGCCGGTGAGATCACGGCGATCGTCCGGGTGGCGTGCTCGATTCCTTCCGCCATCCTGATCGTCCAGTTGGTCCCGGCCACGAAGTCCCAGGCCTGGACGAGGACCTGGTAGCCGGCGTCCTCCAGTTGCCAGGCTATCCATTCGGCCCACGGACGATCGGCCTGGTTGTAGGAGATGAAGAAGTCCCACCCTGATCTCTCGCTCGCCCCCGCCATACTCCGACATCTTCCACCACCGCCTGGGTCGGCGAAGCACAAGCCTCGGCCGGCGACGCTGCCGGCGGGGGACCGACCCGACAGGAACGGTGTGGGCGGCGGGGGCGCCTTCCGCGGCAGGTTCTATCGGGCATTGCCCGCGTCCCGATCGGGCAGAAAGCCGGCCCGGAAGCCTGATTTCCTGGCGGCCGTCGTGCCTTCGCCGCGATGAGCCCGACAATGTGGCTGGAGCGCACGTTGGCGGACCTTCGTTCTGTGGAGGACGAGCATGGAAGCGGATCGCCTCGACGGTTCCCGTCCCACGGGCGCCATCCGCTCGGGTGGGGTGCGACGGCCGGACACGGTCGCGCCGTTCGACGCCGTCCTGTCCGGCGCGGGCAACGCGGCCGTCGGCCGGGCGGTCCGCGAGCGGCGGGCGTTCCCGGCGCCGGGCTCCGCGTCGGGTCGGCCCGTGGCCGGGCTGGTGGCGCTCGCCCGCGCCGTTCCCGGCGGTGGAGCGGTGCTGCGCAGCGCGCTGCGGTCGCAGGGTGCCGGCCCGCTGGATCCGGAGATCGGCGACGCGATCGAGGGCCGACGGGGCGCCGGCGCGCCGCTGCCGGAGCCGGTCCGTGCCGAGATGGAGGGTCACCTCGGCGTCGACCTGTCGCCCGTGCGCGTGCACACCGACGCCGCCGCGGCCACGTTGAACCGGGCGGTGCAGGCCGAGGCGTTCACCACCGGGACGGACGTGTTCTTCGCCCCCGGCCGCTACGACCCGGCCAGCGCGGCGGGCCGCGGTCTGCTCGCCCACGAGCTGACCCACGTCGTGCAGCAGTCGACCGGCGCCGGCGGCCCCGGCGGCACCGTCAGCCACCCGGACGACCCCGCCGAGCTCGAGGCGGCGGCGATCGGCGCCCAGGTCGCCCGGCAGGCCGAGGCGCACCCGGCCGGCGCGGGCGACGAGGAGGAGCGGGTACCCGCCAGTTGAGGTGCCTCTCCCGCCTCGGCCGGGTGCCGATGCGGCCGGAGGCAATCCGTCACGGGCTCATCGGTTGGCCGAACGCGCGCTCCAGGAAGGACGCCGGGTCGGCGAGGAGCTCGGCCACAATCGCCTGCGCCTCGATCCTGGGCCGCACGATGATCCCATCCTCCTCACATCGTCCAGTTTTGTGCTGGCGACCAGGCCGGCCAGGGCGGGGCCGACCTTGGTACGGACGAAGGTGTTGACCTCGCCGCGGACGGCGGGTGCGACCTGCCCCCAGCGCCATTCCTCCAGCTCCACCTGGGTGCCGGCGCTGGTGGAGTTCTCGGCACCGGGGCTGCTGGTCGGCTCGGGCTCCGGCCGCGGCGGCCCGGTCGGCGACCGCCTGGGCGCGGCGTAGGCCGAGCTGATCGGTGTGCGCGGCGCCCCCGGTCGGATCGGTGTGGCCGGTGACGGTGAGCACCATCTCGGGATGCAGCCGGAGATATTCGCCGGCGGCCGCCGCCGAGGCGGACGCGGCCGGGTCGAGGTCGGCGGAGTCCAGGGCGAAGTAGCTCACCGACGGCGCCGCGGACGGGGCGGCGGCCTGGTGGTACTGCCGACCGATCTCGACGGCTCGATCGGTCTGTGCCGCAGCGGCACGGACCGAAAGTTCCGCCTGGGCCTGACTGACGGGGCTGTTCGAGGGCTGATCGTCGCCGTAGGCACGCCAGGGCTCGGGATGCGCCTCGCTCGTGACCATCACGCCTCGGCGTCCCTCCAGGTCATGCAGAGCGCCGCTGATGCCACCGGCGACACCGAGCGCGAACAGGTCGACCAGCCTCGCGTGGCCGCCGAGTTCGGCGATCCCGTTGTTGAGCTTCTCGTTCACTTTTGCGCGGATCTTCAGGCGGACGACGGGGGTGGGGTACCTGGTCCGGGGGTCGGCCTGCGCGGTGAGCGCGTCCACCAGCCGATCGGTGGGACGTCGGATGGTGGCGTCGACGACTGGGGGTCCGAAGTTCGCGCGGTACCACCCGATGACGTCCGCCCGGGGAGTGCGGACGTGGTCGGCGTTGACGGCGGCCCGCAGCCGTTGCCGGCCCTGTTCGTTGCGGGTGTCGTTGAGCAGGTCGTCCAGGGAGCCGTACTGGTCGCCGGCCAGCGCGACGATGTCGCCCCAGGACAGCACGGAGCCGTTGCCGAGATCGATGCTGCGACCGGTCGCGTCGCCCAGCTCCTTGTGCTTCCGCGGTGCGAACGCTGGTGGCCACGGGGGACGCATCCGCATGCTCTCGCTGGCTGGCCCCGGCTGCCTCCTACCGGCACCCTGGAATGGCGCCCGGCGATGTGGCCGGTATCGGCGGGGGCCGGCTCTGCCGGACCGGTGGGCTCGCCCGAACGGGCAGTGGCCGGTGCCCCGGACCGTGCGCCGTCGGACGTTGGCCGCGGCCCGCGTCCGGGCGGACGATCTCGGCATCACCCCGAGGCGAGGAGAGCCACGTCATGCCGAACTACCGGTCGCCCGGCGTCTACGTCGAGGAGGTCGAGGCGGGGTCCCGGCCGATCGAGGGCGTGGGCACCGCGGTGGCCGCGTTCGTCGGGTTCACCGCCCGCGGGCCGCGCAACGAGGCGGTGCGGCTGGCGAACTGGGGCCAGTACGTGCAGGTCTTCGGCGACCTCGTCCCTGGCGCCTACCTGCCGCTGGCGGTGTTCCAGTACTTCAACAACGGCGGCGGCGCCTGCTACGTGGTCAGCGTCGGCGCCGGCGGGGAGGGTGCCGCGGCGGGGCCGGTGGGTCAGCTCACCAGCGGCAGCCGGCCGGGTGTCGGCGTCTACCAGATCGAGGCGGTCGACCCGGGGATCCGCGGCAGCCTCGCCGTCGAGATCGCCCCGATCGAGCTGCCCGCCGGCGAGCCGGCGAACGGCGGCGAGGGCGACGGCGAGGGCCGCCCGCCCGCCGAGCCGAGCCGGGTGTTCACCGTCGTCGTCACCCGCGACGGGCGGCAGGTCGAGACCTTCGAGAACGTCACCGCGCGCCGCGGCCGGCGCAACGTGGTCACCGTCGTCAACGAGCAGTCGCAACTCGTCCGGCTCACCGAGCTGGGCGGCGTCACCGCGCTGGACCGAGCGCCGGCCCCCGGGTCGGTCGCCCTGCGCGCGCCCGCGCCGGCCCCGGCGCCGCGAGCCAGCGCCGAGGACTTCGTCGGCGACGTCTCGGCGCGTAGCGGCATCCGAGGGCTCGCCGCCTACGAGGACATCACCATGGTCGTCGCCCCCGACCTGATGTTCTGCTACCAGCAGGGCCAGATCGGGCTGGACACCGTGCAGGCCGTCCAGCAGGCGCTGATCGACCACTGCGAGAACATGGGCGACCGGATGGCGATCCTCGACCCGCCGCCCGGCCTCAACGCCCAACAGATCAAGGACTGGGTCCGGGAGAAGGCCCGCTACGACTCGAAGTACGCCACCCTGTACTGGCCGTGGGTGTCGGTGTTCGACCCGGTGGAGGGCGGCCGGCGGTTCCTCCCGCCGTCCGGGTCGGTCGCCGGGATCTGGGGGCGCAGCGACGACACCCGCGGGGTGCACAAGGCGCCCGCCAACGAGGTCGTCCGGGGCGCGCTCGACCTGGAGACCACGATCACCCGGGCCGAGCACGACGCGCTGAACCCGGAGGGGATCAACGTCATCCGCGCGTTCCCCGGCCGGGGCATCCGGGTCTGGGGGGCCCGGACGCTGTCGTCGGATCCGGCCTGGCGCTACGTCAACGTCCGGCGGCTGTTCAACTACCTGGAGGCGTCGATCCTCGGCGGCACCCAGTGGGCGGTGTTCGAGCCGAACGACCTGGACCTGTGGCAGCGGCTACGGCGCACCGTCGGCGCGTTCCTGCTCGGCATGTGGCGCGACGGCGCGCTGTTCGGCGTCACGCCCGAGCAGGCGTTCTACGTCAAGTGCGACGAGGAGACGAATCCGCCCGGGGTCGTCGACGCCGGCCAGGTGATCATCGAGATCGGGGTGGCTCCGGTCAAGCCGGCCGAGTTCGTCGTCTTCCGCATCGCGCAGATCACCGCCGGCGGCGAGTAGCCCGCCGCGGGGCCCCACCATCCCGACCCGCTCCCGGACACCGACCAGCTCCCGGACACCGACCAGCTCCCGGACACCGACCAGCTCCCGGACAGGAGAACGCCGTGGCCATCGGCGAGGACGCGCTCGGCAACTACGCCTACCAGATCGAGATCGACGGCGTCACGATCGCCCAGTTCAAGGAGGTCTCCGGGCTCAGCGCCGAGATCCAGGTGATCGAGCACAAGGAGAACAAGAAGGGCGGCATCCCGGTCATCAAGAAGCTGCCCGGCGCCCGCAAGTGGGGCGACATCCAGCTCAAGCGCGGCAAGACCGACGATGCCGGCTGGTGGAAATGGATCAAGCAGGTCCAGGAAGGCAAGATCGACGAGGCGCGCAAGAACGGCTCGGTCGTCCTCTACGACTACACCCGCGGCGAGAAGGCCCGCTTCAACTTCCACAACGCCTGGCCGTCCAAGGTCAGCCTCGGCAACCTCCAGGCCGGCGGCAGCGAGATCGCCATCGAGGAGGTCACGCTCGTCCACGAGGGGCTGGAGCTGGCATGAGCGCCGGCGCAGCGGGTGGGTGGCGGTGAACGGGGTGGCGACGGCGACGGTCCCGACCTCGGGCGCGACGACGCCCGCCGGCGGTGGGGGCACCGGGGGCGGGGGGCTGGTGACCGAGTTCGCGTTCACGCTGCCGCGCGGCTACCTGGACGACGACGGCCAGGTCCACCGGGACGGTGTGATGCGGCTGGCCACCGCCCGCGACGAGATCATGCCGTTGCGCGATCCTCGGGTTCGCGACAACGAGGCGTATCTGACGGTGCTGCTGCTCTCCCGGGTGATCACCCGGCTCGGGTCGCTGACGGCCGTCACCCCGGCCGTCGTCGAGGGATTGTTCGCTCCCGACCTGGCCTTCCTTCAGGACCTCTACCGGCGCGTCAACCAGGAGGGGCACACCCACGCCGCGGTGACCTGCCCGTCCTGCGAGCACGCCTTCACGGTCGACGTGGCAGGTGGTGCCCCGGGGGAATCCTGACGTACGCGGCCGAGGACCTGCTCGACGAGGCCGCGTACCTGGCCGCCGGCTTCCACTGGTCGCTGGCGGACATCCTCGACCTCGAGCATCCGGACCGGCGGCGCTTCCACGCCGCCCTGCAACAGCTGGCCGCCCGCCAGCAGTCGACGGCTGACGGCTGACGGCCGGCGCCGCGCGGACCGCGTGCGGACCGACGACATGACGGACCGGGACGAGAACGGAGCCAGCGATGTTCGACGGACTGCGCCGGCTCTGGCGACGGTCGGACGGCACGGACAGCGTCGGGGAGCGGGACGCCTCGGGCACCGTCCAGGACGGCGAAGGGGCCGGTGCCGGCCGGTCGGCCGCCAACGGCGCACGGGGCCGCGAGGACGGCGGATTCGGGATCGACGGCGGCGGATCCCCGGTGGTAGGTGCCGCCGGGATCGGTGCCGCCGGGGTCGGTGCCTCGGCCCGGCCGGCGTGGCGGGAGCTGCCGCCCATCCGGCGTGCCATCGGCGGCCATCCCGTGACCTCGGACGCCACCGCGTTTCCCCGCGGCCTGGGCAGCCGATCCCCCGCGCCGCTGGTGCTGCGCGCGCCTGCCCATGACGTCAACCCGCTCGCCGCGGCCGGCAGCTTCCGCCCGGCCCGCCCGGCTCCCACGACCAGGCCCGCCGCCGGGACGGACCAACCCCGTTCGGCGCCGTCGCCTGCGGTGGGCTCGGTGCCGGTGGGCTCGGTGCCGGTGGGGTCCGTGGGCTGGGCAGGCGCGGCGCCGCCGCGGCCGCTCGCCGCGGCCGCGCAGACAGCGCCGGTGCACCGGTCCGCGTCGCCATTGCCGCCACCGATGGTGCGCAGGATCGACCCGCGGGAGCGCGCCACCGAGGATACGACCGCTTCCGGGCCCGAACGGTCGTGGCCCACCGAACCCGCTGGAACCAGCGGATCCGCCACCGGGCTGGACGGCCCCGACGGGTCGGGCCGCGCGCTGCCTCCTGCCTTCGCCGGTGCCCAGTCGCAGCCGTCCAGGGCCCCGGGGCCGGGCATGTCCCCCGGTCCGAGCTTGCCCCCCGAACTGAGCGGGTCCGCCGGGCTGCGGATCGCCCGCGCCGAAGCTTCGGACGCGGGCGCGACTCCTCCCGGCTCGGGCCTGCGGGCCGCTCGCCCGCCGCTCCCGCGCCGGGGCCGGATCATCGAGTCGCCGTCCGTGCAGCGGGCCGGTACCGCGCCGGGCGCCGGGGAAGCACCGGGGCGCAGGTACGGGCTGGGTCTGCCGGTCTCCCGGCGCGCCGCCGGGACGCCCGGTCCGACCACGCCGCCGGCCGTCGACGGGCGGGCGCGGCGGGGCGACGCCGACCCGGCCGGGCCCCGCCCAGCAGGCGGCCATCAGGGTGGTGAGACCGACGGCGAGCGTGCCGCGGCCGGTCACCCAGGCGGCATCGGCCCGGTCTCGCCCACTGCCGACCCCGCCCTGGCGCCGTCCGCACCCGCCGCTCCGTCCGGGTCCGCCGGGTCCGCCGGGTCCGTCCGGGCGGCAACCGGCCACGCGGCCGTGATCGTGGCACGCGCCGCGGATCCGATGGACGATGTTGCTGGCCCTGACGTTGCTGGCCCTGACGTTGCCGGCCATGACGTGGCAAGCCGCGACGTTGCGGGTCAGGACGTTGTCGTCGCTGCCGAGTCGTACGGGACCGACCCGAGCTCGGCCGCCCGGGCTGGGAGCGGGTCCCGGGCTGGCTCCGGGTCCGAGACCGGTACCGGGCCATCCGTGCAGCCCGGGGCGCTCGGCGCCGTCCCGCCCCTGACCGGCACCGGGGTCGCTCGGGCCGCGCGGCCGGCCTCCAAAGTGGGCGATGCCGCGGCCGGTTCCCTTCCGACTGGCTCTCTCCCGCCTGGCCCGGTCACGGCCGGCCCCCTCGGGGCATCCGTGGCCGATGCCGCCGGCAGGCTGCCCACGGCGCCGTCCCTGCGGATCCACCGGTCTCCTTCGACCGATCTGGCCGCCACCGATCCCGCGGCGCCGACCGTGCGGATCGATCCGGTGCCGGGAGTGCTCGTCGGCCCCGGGCAGGCCGTCCTGCCGGTGCTGCCGGTCGTTGTGGCAGGCGCCGGGGCCTCGTCCGGGCCGGACGCGCCGCCTGCCGATCCTGCGTCGCCCGGGTCGGACGCACCCGCCGGGCGGGGGACTGACGGGCTGGACGGCGTCCGGCCGGCCGGCGGGCTGCGGCCCACCGCGGGTGGGATCGCATCCGTGGTGGCACCCGGGCCCGCCAGCTCCGTCCAACGGCACGCGCCGAGTGTCACCACCACCGCCCGCGGCCAGGGGAGAGCCGGCGAGAGAGCCGATTCACCGGCGGGAGGCCCGTGGGCCGCCGCGGGCTGGGGAGCGCCCGCCGTGGGACCGGACGCCGCCGCCGAACCCGCCGGACCCGCCGAACCCGCCGGACCCGCCGAACCCGCCGGACCGGTCGTCGGTCCGCGCGCCGCGCCTCGGTCACGGCCGGCGCCGGCTCTGCCGTCCATCCCGGGGCCTGGCGTGGGTAACCTCCTGCCGGACCTGGCGGCCACCGCGCCCGAACGCCCGAACGCCCGGCACGCCACCGCGGCGAGTGGGGCGCCCGCTCCGGCCAGGTCCGGCTCCGCGGCCACCCTCGCCACCCGGCGGATAGGGCTGGGCCTGCCGGTGCACCGGACGGCTTCCCGACCAGGGGCGTCCCCGGCGGCTCCCGATCCGCGGTCCCTCGCCGGTCGGTCACTGCCTGGCCTGCCGCCGGCCGACCCGGCCCCGGTCGCAGCGGCGACGGGCGAGCCGGCTCCCGTCGGCTACCCGACGACTGGTCCGACGCCGTCCATGCCGGGGGCCGACGGGCCGGCGTCCTGGACGCCGTCGGCGGCCGGGCCGGTGTCAGGCGTGCCCTCGGCGCCGGACTCGGTGTCCGCCATGCCATCGGTCACCCACTCGGCGTCGGCCATGCCCTCGGTGGCCCGGTCGGCGGTGGGCCTGCCGTCGGCGGTGGGCCTGCCGTCGGCGGCCGGGCCGGTCGTGGCCGGGTCGGCGCGGGGCGGGTGGGTCGCGGACGGCGGCCTGGGGCACGCGGCACCGGCGGCGCACGCGCCGGTGCGCATCGCGGCGCGGGCCGCCGACTGGACCGGTGCGTCCACGTCGTCCACGTCGTCCACGTCGTCCACGCCGTCTGTGGCGCCCGCGATCCGGGTCTTCCGCTCAGCCGAACCGGCCGCCGCCACCGCCGTCCCCGCACCGTCGCCCGGTCCCGGCGTCGCCGCGCCCGCGACGGCGCCAGCCGGTGCGACCGCGGTGAGTGCCGGATCGGACGCCGACATCGCGGGGCTTGCCGAACGGCTCTACGAACATCTCGCCCGCAGGCTGCGCGCCGAGCTGCTCGCCGACCGTGAACGCCGTGGCCTGCTGGCGGACCCGCTGTGACGGGCCGCCCCGGGGATGTCGAGCGGCCCACCCTGCGGTCGGAGAAGCCGGGGAGGCGGCTGGGCGGGCGGGCCCCGGGCGGTGAGCCAGGCGGGCGGGGCAGACCAGTTCATCAACGACAGGAGGGAGAGCAGCGATGGCCGGACTCGTGAACAGCCTGCGTTTCGACGTGACCATCGGCCAGTTCGACCTGGGTGCCTTCACCGCGATCGAGGGCCTCGACGCCAGCTACGAGATCAAGACCTACGACGAGGGCGGCCAGAACGGCTTCCAGCACCAGCTCCTCGGCCGGGTGCACTATCAGAACGTCAAGCTGACCCGGCCCGTCGACCAGGACAGCCGCAAGCTCACCAGCTGGTTCAGCGCCTTCCGCCGGGAGGGCGACGGGGCGCCGACGACGGCCACCATCACCGCGTTCGACGACAACCGGGCGCGCGTCGCCGAATGGTCGATGGTCGGCGTGTGCCCCGTGCGCTACTCCGGGCCGCGGTTCTCGGCCAGCGACGGCAAGATCGCCACGGAGACCCTGGAGTTCGCCCACCAGGGCTTCGCGGTGAGCTGGGGATAGCCGTGGACACCGGTCACGCGAGCTTCACCAGGGCCCGGCTGTGCGAGCAGCGTAACCCCGGCCGGGAGGTCGTCTTCCACCTCAACCCGTCCACGATCAAGATCGGGAAGAAGGCGGAGTACCGGGAGCAGCCGACCCAGGCGGCCAAGAACGCCTCCCGGCCCTCGTTCCTTGGCACTCGGGCCGTCGACCTGCAGTTCAGCCTGTTACTCGACTCGGCGCTCAAGGCCGGCCGCAGCGTGATGATCGAGATCGAGCAGTTGTTGGACTGGATGAACCCGACCGACACCTCGCGCCGCGGGTCGTCACCGAGCCCGCCGGTGCTCATGTTCAACTGGGGCGAGTTCCGGGTGGGCCGGCCGCGGCAGTTCCTCGGCCTGCTCACCAGCGTCGACGCGACCTGCACGATGTTCACCCCGACCGGGGCGCCGACCCGGGCCGAGGTGTCGCTGGCGCTGAAGGCCGCCCCCGAGCCGGCCAAGGGGACGAACCCCACCTCGGGCGGGGTCAGCGCGCGGCACGCCCATCAGGTCATCGCGGGGGAGTCGCTGGCCACCATCGCCCACGGCACCTACGGCGACGCCGGCCGGTGGCGGGCCATCGCCGAGATCAACGGCATCGACGACCCGATGCGGCTGCCGGTCGGGACGCGCCTGCTGCTGCCGGACCACGCCGACCTCGGGAGCCGCTGACCATGCCACCGAACAGTCCACCCGAGACCTACGGGGCGCTGCCCGTTCTCTACGTCGACGGCCGCAAGGTTCCGGCGTCGATCCTCGAGGCGATCCGGGAGGTCGTCGTGCACAGCGACGTGGCGGCGCCCGACGCCTGCCGGGTCGTGCTCGCCGATCCGGGCCGCGACGCGCTGGCCGCCGCCGGGTTCGACTTCCGCCGCGGCCTGAAGGTCACCGCGCCACCGGTGGCCTCGCCGGGCGGCGGCAGCGTGGAGAGGACCCTGTTCGAGGGCATGATCTACAGCATCGGCTTCCACTACGACGAGCACGGCGCCACCACCGTCGCCGTGGCGTACGACAGCTCGTACGCCCTGTTCAACGGGGTGCACACGGCGACCTACCACAACGTCACCGACTCGGACCTGGTCACCCGGATCGCCGCGGAGCTGCACCTGCCGACCGGCACGGTGTCCCCGACCAGCGTCGTGCACGACCACGTCGGCCAGGTCAACGAGACGTACTGGGATTTCCTCACCCGGCGGGCCCGGGAGATCGACCACGTCCTGCGGGTGCGGGACAACAGGCTCGATTTCGTCCGGTCGACGCCGGCCGGCGCCGGGCCGGTGCCGGCCGGCTACGACAGCCAGGACCACCTGCAGCTCACCCCCGGCGGGGACCTGGACGCCTTCTCGGTGCGGGTCACCGCGGCGCAGCAGGTGGCCGAGGTGGAGGTGCGTGGCTGGGACGACCGCGCCAAGCGGGAGATCGCCGCCGTCGCCCGCGCGCAGACCCGCGCGGCGAAGGTCGCCGACGTCCCGGCCGACCTCGCCGCCGGCGCAGGTGCGGGCGGTGCCGGCGGCGCCGCGCGCTTCGTCACGCCCGCCCGGCCGCTGGCCACCCAGGCCGAGTGCGACGCGATGGTCGCCGCGGTCGCCGAGCGGATCGCGAGCACCTCCGTCGCCGCGGAGGGGGTGGCGCATGGCGATCCGCGCATCCTCGCCGGCGTCGCCCTGAGCGTCGGCGCGACCGGAGGGCGGTTCGACGGCCGGCTGACCGTCTCCCATGCCGAGCACCGCTTCGACCACGCCGGCTACCGCACCCGCTTCACGGTCAGTGGCCCGCACGACCGATCGCTGCTGGGGCTGACCTCGGCCGCCGGTGCCCGCCAGGGCGCGCCCCTCATCGCTGGGGTGGTCCCGGGCATCGTCTCCAATATCAACGATCCCGAGTCGCGGGCCCGGGTGCGGGTGCGGCTGCCGTGGCTGTCGGCGCAGTACGAGACCGACTGGGCCCGCGTAGCCGCCCCCGGGGGCGGCCCGGACCGGGGGATGCTGGTGCTGCCGGAGGTCAACGACGAGGTGCTCGTCGCGTTCGAGCAGGGCGATCCGCGCCGGCCGTTCGTGCTCGCCGGCCTGTACAACGGGGTGGACGCGCCACCGTTCGCCGGCGGCGTCGACACGGCGGCGGGCACCGTCGCCCGCCGCGGCCTGCGCACCCGCAAGGGCCACGAGATCGTGGTCAGCGACGCCGACGGCGACGAGCACGTGGAGATCCGTACCCGCGACGGCAAGGTGCGCATCCGCCTCGACCACGACCAGGGCGGGCTGACCGTCGAGGCCGACGCCGACGTCGACCTCCGGGCCCGCGGGCGGTTGTCGCTGACCGCCGAGCAGGATCTGACGATCTCCACCCGTGGCACCGGGACGATCTCCGCGGACGCCGGGCTCACCCTGACCTCCGGCGCGGACGTCACCGTCCAGGGCAATCCGATCCGGCTCAACTGAGAACGGACCGATGAGACACCGAAGGAGGTGGCCTGGTGGGTGCCCCCGCGGCCGTCACCGGCGACCAGATCACCGCCACCTGCGCGGTGCACCAGGTGCCCGGACCGACCGGCACGCCGATTCCGTCGCCGGCGCCGCTGCCGTTCGCCGCCCCGCTGACCACGGGCCTCGCCGCGACGGTCCTCGTCGGCGGCCGGCCCGTCGCCGTGGCCGGATCGGCGGGCCTGAACACGCCGCCGCATGTCGGCCTGCACGTCTCCGACCCGTTCATGGTGCCGGCCGCGCAGCAGGGCCAGGTCGTCGCCGGCAGCGCGACGGTCCTCGCCGAGGGGCGCGGGGTCGCCTACAGCGGCTGCCAGGTCACCGGGTGCGCGCAGCTCCCGGGCCTGCTGACCGGGTCCGCCGCCACCGTGCTGGTCGGGCCGTGAGCACCGACTTCCTCGGTGTCGGCTGGCAGTGGCCGGTCGGCACCGACGCGGTCGGCGCCATCGCGATGACCTCCGGGGTCGACGAGCTGGAACAGGCGATGTACCTGATCCTGAGCACCACGCCCGGGGAACGCCCGATGCGCCCGGAGTTCGGCTGCCCGCTGGCCGACTACGTCTTCGCCCCCGCCGACTCGACCACCGCCGGGCTGATCGCCTTCGAGGTGGTCCGGGCACTGACCCGCTGGGAGCCGCGGATCGACGTCGTCGACGTCGACGTCACCCCCGACCCGGCCGACTCCACCCTGTGGATCGACATCGGCTACGCGGTCCGCGGCGACTACGACCGGCGCAACCTCGTCGTCCCGTTCTACGTCATCCCCGAGGAGGCCGACCGATGACCCTGCCGGCACCGAACCTCGACGACCGCAGCTTCCAGCAGCTCGTCGACGACGCCAAGCGGTTCATCGCCGAGCGCTGCCCGACGTGGACGAACCACAACGTCAGCGATCCGGGCGTCACCCTCGTCGAGACCTTCGCGTGGATGACGGATCTGCTGCTCTACCGGCTCAACCGGGTGCCCGACCGTAACTACGTGCGCTTCCTCGACCTGATGGGGGTGCGGCTGTTCCCTCCGGTCGCCGCCCGTGCCGAGGTGTCGTTCCGGCTGTCCGCCCCGCAGGACTCCGCCGTGCGCATCCCGCGTGGCACGGTCGTGTCGACCCGGCGCACCGCCACCGAACGTGCCGTCGAGTTCACCACCATGACCGACCTCGACGTCGTGCCCGCCCGGTCGGTCGTGGTCGCCTCCGTCGTCGATGCCGAGACGCTGCGCGACCACACCCGCGAGCTCGGGTTCGGTGCCGGCTTCGCCTGCTTCGGCGACCGGCCGCAGGTCGGCGACGCCCTCTACGTCGGGTTCGACCGGCCGGCGCCGTCACTCATCGCGCTGCTGAGGTTCACCTGCACGGTCAGCGGCCATGGCATCGACCCGCTGCGCCCGCCGCTTCGGTGGGAGGCCTGGGACGGCCGACGCTGGCGGGAGTGCCCGCTGGAACAGGACACCACCAACGGGTTGAACACCTCCGGCGTCGTCGAACTGCACCTGCCGGCCGGCCACGCGGTGCGCGACGTCGGCGGGGTGAGCTCGGCGTGGCTGCGCTGCCGGGTCATCGACCGGCCCGGGGCGCCCGCCTACCGGGAGTCGCCGCGCATCGTGTCCCTCACCGGCGCCGCCGTCGGCGGAGACGTGTCGGCCGTCCACGGCGCGCAGGTCCCCGGGGAGGTGCTCGGCACCGCCGAGGGGGTCGCCGGCCAGGAGCTGCGGCTCACCCAGGTTCCCGTCCCGGCCAGCTCCGAGCCGGTCGTGATCCAGGTGAGCGGGGACGACGAGCGGCGCCGGGCCCTGCCGGCCGCGCTGCCCGCCACCGGTGGCGCCGAGCCGCCCGCACCACCGGGGAGAGCGCCCGGCGCCGCCGCGGCGCCCCCGGTGGAACCCTCGGCCGAGGGGCCGGGGGAGGACGCGGCCGGCGGGCGCCGCCGCGGCGGCCCGCGGGGAGCCGATGGCCGCGACGGCCCCGCCGAGGGCTGGACCACCTGGACGCAGGTGGAGTCGTTCGCGTCGAGCGGCCCCGACGATCGGCACGTCACCGTCGACGCGACCACCGGGCTGGTCCGGTTCGGGCCGCTTGTGCGGCTCGCCGACGGTGCGGTACGCCAGTACGGCGCGGTGCCGCCGAAGGGCTCGGTCGTGCGGGTCGGGCCCTACCAGACCGGGGGCGGCCGGGTCGGCAACGTCGTCGCCCGGGCGCTGAACACGCTGCGATCGTCCATCCCGTACGTCGCCGCGGTCTACAACCGGGAGCCGGCGACCGGCGGCGTCGACGGGGAGACCGTCGAGGAGGCCCGCGTCCGCGGGCCGCTGACGCTGCGCCACCGGGACCGCGCGGTCACCGCCGAGGACTTCGAGGTTCTCGCCGCCCAGGCCGCCCCCGAGATCGGCCGGGTCCGTGCCGTCGTGGCGGACTCGGGGCAGGACGCGGGGGTCGTGCGGGTGCTGCTGGTGCCCCGGGCGTCGGGTGAACGCGGCCGGCTCGCGCTGACCCAGCTCGTCGTCCCCGATCGCACCGGCGAGGCGGTGCGGGCCTACCTCGACGCCCGGCGGGTCGTCGGCGTGCGGGTCAGCGTCGAGCCGCCGCGCTACGTCGGGGTGACCGTCGTGGCCCGGCTGCGCTGCGCGGCGGCGGCGCTGCCCGAGCGGGTGCGCGCCGATGCCCTCGACGTTCTGTACCGCTACCTGCACCCGGTCAGCGGCGGGCCCGACGGCACCGGCTGGCCCTTCGGCCGGGCCGTGCACGTCGGGGACGTCTTCGGGGTGCTGCAGGCGGTGCCCGGCGTCGGCTACGTCGACGAGGCGCTGCTGTTCCAGGCCAATCCGGTCAGCCGGGAGCGGTTCGCCCGGGTCGACCGGCTCGACCTGCCGCCGACCAGCCTGGTGTTCAGCTTCGAGCACCAGGTCGAGGCCGTGGCGGCCCCGGCGGCCCCGGCGGCCGGCGGATGAGGGGCTCGGTCGCCGGCCTGGACACGCCCTTCCCGCTGGCCGCCGGCGTGCCCGGGGTCCTGCTCGGCGTGGGCACACTCGACGCGCTGCTCGCGGCCTTCGACGAGGTGCTCGCCCCGGTGCTGGCGACGCTGGACAGTTTCGACGCCTACCTCGACCCGCGGCTGGCCCCGGCGGACTTCCTCGGCTGGCTGGCCGGCTGGGTGGGGCTGGCGGTGGACGGCGGCTGGTCGGTCGAGCGGACCCGCGCGGTCCTCGCCGAGGTGCCGGAGCTGCTGCGCTGGCGCGGCACGGCGCGGGGGGTGGCCGCGGCCGTGCGCGTCCTCGCCGGCGTCGAGGCGGAGGTGGTCGACAGCGGCGGGGTGAGCTGGTCACCGCGCCCCCAGGGGCCCGCGCCCGGCGGCGGCGCCCCGCGGCTGGTCGTGCGGGTCCCGGCCGGCAGCGACCTGCGAGCCGTCGAGACCGCCGTGCTGGCGGCCAAGCCGGCCCACGTGCCGCACCGCGTCCAGGTGCGCTGAAAAGCTTTTGGTAGATCTTCGGCTAGCCAGATCATGAGGCGAGGCGAATCACCTCGCCGCGGCCTGACGGCATGGCGGCCGACATCGGGTTTCGTTCAGGCATCTTGACCTCACGTCCACTTGAGCTTTTACGGTGGCCGTGTCCGTGCGGCCGGTCGGAAGGAGCACATCAGGATGGTCATGAAGGAGTACTCCCTGGAGGAGCTCGCCTCCCAGCCTCTCGGCTACTGGAGCGGCGAGGCGTACCGCAGGGTGGTCGGGCGCATCCGGGCGGAACTGGCCGTGGAGAACCTCACCCAGCCGCATTGGTGGACGCTCAACCACGTCGCCGGCGCCCCCGGCAGGTGGGGCCGCGCGAAGCTTGCCGAACGGCTGGCTCCCTTCGACGACCTCGGGATCGATATCGACGGGGTTCTGATCGACCTGATTGCTCGCGGATGGATGCAGGAAGCCGGGGGAACACTGACGCTGACCGAGGCAGGGGAGGCCGGGCGGCTCCGGGCCAGGGATCGCAGCGCACGAGCTCACGAGCAGATCCACGAAGGTATCGACACGGCCGAGTATGTGGCGGCCCTCAATGTACTGCGTCGCGTGGTCGCCAACCTCGGTGGAAACAGCGATCTTCCTTGACGCGGCCGCTACCGGTCCGGGGACACGTTCTGGCATGCGGAGAAATTCCACCGCACAGCCCGGACATCGACAATGGAGCGGCATGAAGCTGAGATAGTCCATGACACCAGCGTCCAGGGAACGGGCAGCACCTCACCCGTTCCCCGCCTCATCGGGTGGTTCTTTCCGGCCGGCTACTCCTCGCCCCGCATTCGGCGCTCGGCCGCGGCCGCATCGGTGATGCCCAGCTCCGCCAGCATCTGCGCGTAGCGTGCCTCGGCGCGGACGGCGGCGGCGGGAAAGCCGCCGGCGCCCAGCGCCACCAGCAGCACGTGCCACAACCCGTCCCGGTAGCGGTCGAGTTCGAGGCCGCGTTCGGCGTGGCGGACCGCCTCGCCGTGACGGCCGGCCGCGGTGCACAGTTCGGCGGCCCGTTCGCAGGCGCTCGCCACGGTCGTGCGCAGGCGGTCCTGCTCCGCGAGCAGCCACTCGGACTGGCTGCCCACCGGCACCGCGTCGCCCGCGTAGAGGGCGATGGCGGCGGCGAGGGCGTCCCGTTCGGCGCCGGCGTCCTGCCCGCGGCGGGCTGCGGTGGCGGCGGCGAGCAGCCGCTCCAGCCGGCGGATGTCGTGGTCGTCCGGATGAGTCAGGGCCAGCAGGTAGCCGTGCCCGTGGCGGCGTAGCAGTCCCCGGCGGCCGCGGGGCACGTCCGGTTCGAGCAGGTTGCGCAGTGAGCTGACCGCCACCTGCAGGCTGTGGTGCGCCTGCGCCGGTGCCGCCTTCGGCCAGATGAGCTCGATCAGGCGGTCGCGGTGCACCGGCCGGTCGGCGTGCACGGCGAGCAGGCGCAGCAGTTCGAGGTTGCGCGGCTGCACGCCGGCCAGGTCGACGCCGACCCCGCCGACGGCGAGGTCGAAGCGGCCCAGGCAGTGGACGGTCAGCCGCGGCGTGGCGGCGGGATCGACCGTCGTGGGGACCGTCGTTGCGACCCTTGGTGGCCCGTCGGGACGCCCGTCGGGGAGCGCGTCGGGGAGCGCGTCGACCGGCACGGCGGCGGAGTCAGCCCGCGGGCCGGCTCCGCTTCCCTGCCCGGCGCCGTTCCCCTCGGCATCACCGTTCCCCTCGCCGGCGCTGGGGGGAACGGTGGTGCCGGTGGTGCCGGCGCGGGGCTCGGTACCGGGCTCGGTGCCGGGCTCGGTGCCGGGCGGGGGCGCCGTGCCCAGCAGGCCGTCGATCCAGGCGCCGAGACCGGCGGCTTCGGCGATCCGGCGGGCGGTCCGGTGCGGATGGTGGCGCGGCGAGGCGCCGGCGGCGTCCTGACCGGGCCCGGGCGGCGGCGCGCTGCCGGCGAGGGCCAATGCGTGCGGGGTCGGCCCGAGCCGCGCGGCTGCCCGCACGATCCGTTCGGTGGCCTCGGCGCCGGGCGCGGACCCGGCGCGCCGCCAGGCGACCAGGGCGGCCGAGCGGGCCCAGACGGCGAGGGCCGGCGCGGACAGCTCATCGAAGGTCAGCGCCGCGGCGTCCAGTCGCCCGGCGAGCCGGCGCAGCGCGTTGCGGCCCGGCACCGCGGCCGGACCCGATCCGGGCAGCGGGCCACCCGTACCGGTCGCGCCGCGGGCCACCACGGGCGGCGCCGCGGCGTCCCCGAGGTCCCCCGGAAACTCGCCCGGCCGGGCCAGGCCGATGCAGGCGGCCAGCAGGAGCAGGGTTGCGCCGCCCCACCGGTCGTCGACCCGGCGGGCCGCCTCAAGCAGGTGTGGCAGGTGCCGTCCACCGGCTCCGAGCTGCAGCGCGCGGATACCGACCGCCACCCGCAGCACCGCCGGGCGGCCGAGCAGCTCCGCCGCGGCCACGGCCTCCTCGACGGCGTCGCCGGCCGGCTCGTCGCGTAGCAGCAGGGTGCATGCGGCACGCCCGATCGCCGCCACGGTCTCGACGAGAGGACTCGCCTCCATGCCCGCGGTGATCACGCCGAAGTGCTGGCGGGCGGTCGCGACCTCACCGGCGACCAGCGCGGCGATCCCGCGCAGCAGCGCCGCCTGCGCGGTGTCGGCCGGACCGTCCAGCTGGGGCGCCGGGTCGGCGAGCGCCGCGCGAACACTGCTCAGCCAGGTGGCGCCGCGCTGCGGTGCCGGGTGCAGCCAGGCGTCGAGCTCGCCCCGTTCCCGATGCACCCGGGTCGGCGTCGCCGGCCCGAACGCATCCGCGGCCTCCCGGTAGGCGACGGCCGCCGCGTCGAGCGCGCCGTCGGCGGCCAGCCGGCGGGCCACCGCGAGTAGCACCCACGGGTCGGACTCGCGGATCGAGGCCGGTAGCTGCTCGAACCAGTCGGCGGGGTCGTCCGCGAGGTGCCGCCCGCGCTGGCCGAGCAGCCGCCGCACCTGCTCCCAGTCGTCGCCGCGTCCGTAGCACAGCAACGCCTCGGTGAGCGCGCCGTCGGCCTCGCACAGCCGCGCCGCGGCCCGGTGCACCTCCTGCGCGGCCGGCTCGCCGAGCTCCTGCACGAGCCGTTCCAGCAGGTGGATCCGCAGTACCTCGTGGTACCGGTAGGTCCGACCGTCGTCCTCGACGAAGGTGAACAGTCCCCGACGCTCCAGCTCCGCGAGCTGCGCACCGCTGCCGCTGCGACCCAGCAGCGCGTCGCAGCGCCGGTCGGTCAGCCGGTCGAACACGCTCGTGCGGACGAGGAAGTCCCGTTCCTGGGCGCTCACCGCGTCCAGCACGTGCCGGGACAGGTAGTCGCGGGTGAGCCGGGTGTTGCTGAGCTCGGCGAGGATCTTCACGCGCTCGGAGGCCGGCCGACCTCGGGTGGCGAGGTGAAACAGCTGCAGGCCGGCGGCCCAGCCGTCGGTGCAGCGGGTCAGCGAGGTCACCTCCTCCGGCCGAAGTCGCACCCCGTGGCAGTCGCGGAACAGCTCCTCGACCTCCCAGGTTCGAAAGCGCAGCGCGTCGGCGTCCAGCTCGCGGATCTGCCCGGCCAGCCGTAGCCGGTGCAGGTCCAGGTCGAGGCGCCGGCGGCTGGCGGCGAGCATCCGCACCGACGGGGGCAGGTAGTCGAGGAACGCCTGCACCGCGTCCTGCGCCGCCCGGCCCTGTACCGCGTGCAGGTCATCGAGGACGATCAACAGCTCGCCGGTCAGCTGCGCGTCGAGGTCGGCGACGGCGTCCTCGATCGTCTGCCAGCCTGGTTCCGTGCGGATGACGGGCAGGGCGTCGGGCCCGGCCGCGCCGGGCGCGGGCGGCGGGAAGGCGCCCCCGTCGGCCGTGGCCGTCCCGGGTGGCGCCACGGCGTCCCGAACGGCGGCATGCAGGTGGGCGAGGAAGGGAACGAGGTCACCGATCCGATCGTCGAGGGTCAGCCAGGCGACCGGACAGGAGCTTGCCTGCGCGATCTCGGCCAGCAGGGTCGTCTTACCCGCCCCGGCCGGGGCGACGACGATGCCCACCCGGTAGGCGGCGGGAATGCGCAGCGGCGCGGTGAGCCGTGGCCGGTGCATCCCGCTCGCCGCCGGCCGGCGGACCCGTGCCCGAACGATCGGTGGCGACGGCATGCCGCTCACCGCGCCGCTCCACGGCAGCGCACAGACCTGATTGCCGCCTGAATCGGCCCACCCCAGCCGCGCAGCATCCCCCGCCTCCGACATTCCGCGAAGACATTCCCGGCCCCCGTTCCGCGGGTGACCGTTGTGTTGACCATACCCCGAGTCCTTTTCCGGGTGAGTTCGCGTGCGGCAATTCGTCGCGGGTCCTCCCGGCGGGGGTCAGGCCTGCCGCGACACCCCCCGGAGGGCGCGGTGGCCGTCCGGATTCACCCGCGCCGCAGGCATCCAGGCGCAGGTGGAGTCGATGCAGCCGGCTCGCGGTCCCGTCGGCGGCGGCGCCCGGTCCGCTGAGCGGACCGACGGGTTCCCACCTCGTGGCCGGGTCGGTATCATTCATGAATCACGCCGTCCCGTCGAATTTCGGCGCGGCCGGATGCATTCCATGATGGCCGTCGTGACGACCGTTCGCGGAATTCGTGTCGACGGCGGGGGCGAATGGTGAGCAAGCCCGGGGGGGTTCTGAGTTGTCGGAGTTCGGGGGGGTCGACAGCGACGGCCTCGCGGCGCTTTTCGCGTCCGACCTGGCCGGCGGCGACCAGGCCGCCTCCCCACCCCGGCCGACGGAGTCCGCGCAGCCGCAGCCGGCGTGGCGCGACGAGTCCGGTGCCACGATCGACCTCGACCCGACCGACATCCCGGGGACCGTCCACCCCCCGCGTCGGCCGACCGCCGCCCGGCCCCGACCCACGGCGCCGGCCGGGGGGCCGCCCGTTCCCACCGCGGCCGCGCCCCCGGTTCCACCCGCGCCCCCGGTTCCACCCGCGCCCCCGGTTCCACCCGCGCTCGCGCCGCCGGTCTCGTCCTTCCCGGCGCCGCCTGCACCCGTGGCCGCAGGCTCCGCTCTGCCCGCACGGCCGTTGCCCGCGGACGGGGTGGTCGCCGGCGGGGCACACGTCCGCTATCAGCCGTTGTCGAGGGCGCTCGTCGTAGCGCCGACGGACGGTTCGCCGCTGCGGCTGCCCGCCGCCGTGGGAGCCAGGGTCCACGCCGTCACGGGAGGAACCGTGGTCGCCCTCGCCGCCGGGGACCGCACGCTCGGCCTGCTCGGCGACGACGGCCTGACCTACCGCTACGAGAGCGTGCGCTGGTCGGTCGGGCCGGGCCGGCGGGTGATGCCGGGGCAGGCCGTCGGGGTGCTCGGGCCGCGGCCGCACGGCGGCGCTTCCGCGACCGCCTGCCTGCTACTCGCGGTGAGCGGGCCGGACGGGCGGACGGTCGACGCCTTCGCGCTTCTCGCCGGTCTGCCGGACCCGGCCGAGACCGGCTGGTGGGCTACCGTCGACGGTACCGACCCGGAGCAGGTCTCCTGGGCACGCCCCTCGGCCGGCGCGCCGCCGTCCCCGCCGTCCCCGCCGTCGCGCACTCCGGCGACGTCCGGGTCCTCGCGCGACCCGCGGCCGGAGCCGGGACGTCCCGAACCATCTCGCCTACCTGCGCACCCGGCGCACCCCACACCCCCGCCGCCCCTCCCGGCAGTCCCCCCGCCCACCCGACGCGAGCCGGCCGCCTCCTCACCGCAGCCGCGGCCGGATGGACCCCTTCCCGGCGACGACGGCGCCGACGTCCGGCCGGCGGACCTGGCCGCGCTGGTGGTGGCGGAGCCGGTGCGTCCGGTCCGGTGGACCGGGACGGATGGACGGGCATGACGATCTGCTCGGACTGCCGGCGGGACAACGACGACGGCGTCCAGTTCTGCCTCGGGTGCGGGCGTTTCCTGTGG
>NZ_CM001489.1:2813734-2980520 GCF_000262465.1 Frankia sp. QA3 | reverse complement strand
GGAGGACCCGCCCGACGCACACGCCGGCCCCGCCACCTTCCCGGGTCGCCTCGGTGGATCACCAGCCGCGGGGATGACCGGCGCTCACCTCGGGGACCCGCCGCCACGCGGGCCCGCAACGCCGGCCCCCGCGGCGCCCAGGGCCGCGGACGGCCGCATCCGGATGCGGCGCGACTCGCGGCCGGGGTCGCTGCGCGCGGTCCCGATCGGCGGGGATCCCGGTCCGCCGTTCGGCGCGCCGCCGCGCGACGGCTTCCGGGCGGTGCGGCCCGACGAGCGACAGGCGACCGGGATGACGCCCACGGCGACGGGCGGCGCAGGGGCGGCCGGCGCGCATCCCCGGACCAGGCCGGTGCCGGTGGGGGGAGCGGGGGAAGGATCGCTGTGCGTGTGTGGGCGGAGCAACCCGCCCGGCAGCCGGTTCTGCCCCTGCGGGGAAGCGGTGGAGGCATGGGCCCCCGCCGAGCGGGACCGGCAGTCGGCCGGGTCCGGGGAACACCACTCGCCCCTGGTGGACTACGGCGAGCATCGCCGGTTCGACCGGGAGATGCGGCTGGCCGCGGGCGCCTGGCGCGGCTACGACAGGCCGCTCGCCGGCCGGGTGACGGCGATGCGCACCGCCGCGGTCGGCGCGGTCGTCGCCGTCGCCCTGGTGTTCGCCGGCCCGTGGGGCGGCGGTTGCCGAGGCTGGGTCGCCGAGCGGGCCGCGGGCATCCTGCCACACTCCTACCGCGAGATCGACGTGCACTCGGCCAGCGTCAGCCGGTCCCCCGCCGACGCCGGGCGGGCAGACCCGGCCGGCCGCCCCCCGCTGGCCGCCGTCGACGGGTTCCGCAACCGCGCCTGGGCGACCGCCTGGCATGCCGACCGGCCGATCGACCTGACGGCCCCGTGCGCGCAGACGACTGGTCGCAGCGCGAAGCTCATCCTGCGCTTCGATGAACCGGTCCGGATCGACCGGATCGCGATCCGCGCCGGCCTGGACGACGCCGATCCCGCCCGGCTGAACCAGGCGCGGCCGAAACGGGTCGGCGTCCAGCTCGGCGAGGGCAACTGCAAGATCGTCCAGTTGCGCGACACCGCCGACCGGCAGGAGCTGGACCTGCACGGCCGGGGCGTCGACTACGCCGCGATCTGGGTCGTCGACGCCTTCCCCGCGCCGGGCGGGGCGGGCGACGTCGTGGCGATCAGCGAGCTGGACTTCCTGACCGCCCGCTGAGCCCCGAGCGGCCGGCGACGGCCCGGCCGGTCACCCGGCGGGGGCGCCGCCGCGGGCGACCGGACGGGCAAGCTGCTGCTCGATCTCCCGCGCCGATCGGCGCACCGCGTCCGCGAGGCCGCGGGGGATGGTCTCGGCGACGACGACCACCGCCAACGACGCCACCGCCCGTCCGTCCGGCCCGCGGACCGGCGCGGCCACGCAGCAGATGCCGGTGGCGACGTCCTGCCGGTCGAACGCCGCGCCCTGTTGCTGGATCATCGCCCGGGTCTGCCGCCACTGCGCGTCGGAGAACTCCGGGGGGCCGGCCAGCTCCGGGCGATCGGCCAGCAGCGCCTGTCCCGACGCGGTGACGAGCGGTATGGAGCTGTTCCCCGGCTCGATCATGACGCTGCCCGGGGCGACCACGGAGGCGACGGTGATCAGTTCGCGGTCACGCAGGACGGAGAGCCCGGCCGTCGAGCCGGACGCCGAGGCGAGCTCCGCCAGCGGCGCCCGGGTGGCGGCCCGCAGCCAGCGGAACGGCCGGTCCGGGCTGGCGAGCTGCCGCAGCGCCTGGCTGACCCGGTAATCCCGCCCGTCGCGTGCCACGATGCCGAGCTCGGTGAGCTGGTCGAGCAGGCGGTGGGTGGTCGTTTTCGGTAGGCCCGCCATCCTGGACAGCTCCGACAGGCCGGTCGTGCCCGCCAGGGTCAGCGCGTCCAGCAGGTCGAAGGCGCCTTCCAGGACGCCGCGGGACCGCCCGGCGGGCAGCCGGGCTAGGTCGTCGAACGGCTGGCCGCCCGCCTCGATGCGCCCACGGGCGCCCACCTCCGGATGTTCGACCACGACGTCCCCCGTCTGCCAGCGCGGTGGCCGGAGCACCGTGGCTCTGCCCCTGACGCTCACCGCATCGTCAGTCCAGTGCAGCGTCCCCGGCCCGGGACGGCTCGACATCGTGAAAAGCCGGCTTGTCCGCACGGCCGGCCCGGGGCCGGTGGCGTCAGGCCGAGCCGACGCACCCCGCCATGATCTCGCGGCCGGGGCGGGTACGACGCGAGTAGTCCACTACTCGATCGGCGGCGGATGACACGGCGTCGGCGACGCGCATCACCTCGCGCAGTTCCACGCCCGCGAACCTAGCCGGACCGGCTCGCCGTCGACTGTTTCGCGTTCCAGTCGTCGCACTTGCCGATAAACCGTATATTTTTTGCACTATTTTAGCGTCCGAGGGCGAGAGAGATCCACGGGCAGGCCGACGGCACGTGCGTGGCCGCCGGCAGCGCCCCGGCAGGGCTGAGGAGGTTCCATCACTGTGAGCACCCGTCTGCGGATCGGCGTCATGAACCCCGACCGGGCGGCAACCTATCTGATGGTCGACGACAGCGCGCTGGAAGATGACCCGGTGAAGATCGCCCGCCGGCTGCATGACGCCATACCGGTCGCTGGCAGGGTGCGCCTGTTCTACCCGGGCGGCTCGGTCGACACGGCCAACGGGGGCTCCCGAAGCCCTGCTGACCTCCTAGCGGACGTTGTCGCGCGACTCCCCGCACGCAGGACGAGGGGGACGGCAGACGAGGTGCCACCGGCTGGCTGACCTGCAACAACGCCCACCAGGGCCTAGCCCGAACTCGTAGCCCTGGTGGACGTCGTCCGGCCGTCCGGTCAGCCTGCCAGTGCTTCCACAGACGCCAGGGACACCCCGGTGCCGACGCGCCGTAGCTTGCCCGAAGACGGTGCGCAGTAGCGGTGCACGGTGCCGGTGGACAGGCCGAGCCTGGCAGCGGCGTCAGCGAAGCTGACGGCGGAATCAGGGACCTGATCGACAGGGGCGTCTCCACTGACGACATCGTCGCCCTGGTGGTGCCCTCTGGCAGCCTCAACCGCCCACTCGGGCGGATCGGGCAGGGCCGACAGGTCAGGCCGCGGTGCAGGTCGTAGCCGATTCGTCGGCGCGTTCGACGGGGGCAGGATCGTGGGCTCTGCCCTTCTGATCTTCGATGCTGCCTGGCGCGTTCGCGCGACAGGGTTTTTCCGGGGAGAAGAACTGCCAGGGAGGCTCCCGGCAGTCCGGACGCTCTGCCCGTCATGATCGGTACCGGTCGGCGGGTTCTGGGTCTGGTTCGCCGGACGCTCTCTTTCGGCGAACAGGAGTCGGTACACGGCGTTTCTGCCTCGCCGTGCTCGTTCGGCCAGGACGACCAGACCGCGGGAGACGAGACGGGCGCTGGTGGCGGAGAGCTGCGATCGCCCCAGCCCGGTACGCGCCGTCAGGACCTTGTGGCCAGGCGAGCACGTGTCACGGTGGCCAGGCGAGCACGTGTCACGGCCGGACCGGGCGTCTTCGGCCAGGGCGAGCAGGACGACGCGTTCCTGTGGGCTGAGTTCGCCGGGGAGCAGATCCCACGCGGCCAGCTGGTGTCCGAGACTCATCGGGTCCGTCCGCAGACGGCCCGGCCGCGATTGGACGGCGGGTCGCTGCTGTCCGCGACGGGCGGGCCGCAGCTCGCGAGCCCCCGGCTGTCGGCGCGCTGGCGATGCTCGGCGACCTGACGAACTCGGGCGCGCAGCCGAGGATCGTCGAGACCGACGCCCTGAGCCTGTTCAAGGCCGGCAAGCTCGGGATGCTCGTGACCAGCACCGCGGTGCTCGCCAGTCTCCACAGGTCGGCGAAGGGATCATTCACGCTGCGCACCGCCGGACTGCCCGCCTTCGGTGACCAGCCCGCCTGGCCGACCTACTCGGGCTCCGGGCTGTACGTGCTGCCCCGGGACCGCCGCAAGCAGCAGGCCGCCTGGCAGTTCCTGAAGTACCTGACGAGCGATGCCGGCTTCACCGTCATCACCGCGAAGATCGGTTACCTGCCGCTGCGGCAGTCCACGGTCGGCGGCCGGCAGTTCCTCGGCGAGTACCTGCTGAGCTCCCCGGAGATCCTGCCCGCCGTCCGCCAGTTCACCAGCGTCGCCCCGTACCAGCCGCTGCGCGGCCCGAACGCCGACCAGGCCCGACAGATCCTCCAGGATGACCTCGTGAGCGCCGTGATGCTGGGTGGCGCCGACCCGGCCGCGACGGCGGCGTCGGTCAACGAGCGGTTGGTGACGCTGCTGGGCGCCGCGTAGAGCGCCTGCTTCGGGCCGGGGAGCCGGCGTAAAGTCAGCGGTGCCCGCCGCCCGCGAGCAAGGAGTGCGCATGCCCGGACTGCTGCACCTGGACTCCTCCGCAGACCTCACCGGCTCGACGACGCGGGCGCTGACCCGGACCTTCGCCGACACCTGGCAGGGGCTCGGCCCGCAGCACACGGTGACCTACCGCGACCTGCACGCCGACCCGCCGCCGCATCTGAGTGACGCGGCGCTGCACTGGGCGCCGCGGCTGCGCCGGCCGGGGGAGACCCCCGATCCCGCGGCCGCGGCGACCCAGGACCTCCTCCTGGCGGAGCTGTTCGCCGCCGACGTGCTGGTCATCGGCGCGCCGATGTACAACTGGTCGATCCCGTCGACGCTCAAGGCGTGGATCGACCAGGTGCACGTCCTCGGCGTCACCGCGCCGTTCGACTCCCGGGAGCAGCCGCTGGCCGGCCGGCCGGTCGTCGTCGTCGCCGCCCGCGGCGCGTACTACGGACCCGGCAGCCCCACCGAGGGCTGGGACCATGCGGTTCCGGCGATCGAGCTGGTCCTCGGCCGATCCCTCGGGATGGCGGTGACGGTCGTGGCGACGGATGCGACGCTGGCCTTCCGGGTCCCGGCGATGGCCGAGCTGCGCGCCACGGCGAAGGCGGAGTTCGACGCCGCCCACCGTTCCGTCGTCGAGCTCGCCGCCCGCCTCGGCCACCAGTCGGCCGCCGCCCGCTAGAGCTTGCGGAAGTCCCAGCTGGTGATCTTCTCGGGGGAGAGGCGGAGCCAGCCGTGGCGGCCGTCGGGCTCGGCCGTGCCGCCGCCGGCGTACTTGTCGGCGAACAGGCGCTCCGGGACCTCCAGCTCGGGGTTCGGCACGTCGGCGCGCGGCGCCTCGCCGACCGGCGTGAACCGGCCGCGCAGCTCCACCCCGCGCAGCTCGCCGTAGCCGATCCCGGCGTCGACGAGCACGGCGGCGCGCGGGTCGCGGGTGAGGTCGGTCCACCGCTGGCTGCGCACGATCGACCACAGCCACAGCGCCTGGCCGTCCCACACGAACCACAGCGGCGTCAGGTGCGGGCCGTCGGGGCCGGTCGTGGCCACCCGGCAGACCCGCTCCTCGGTGAGGAAGGCGTCGACCTCCGCCCGCTCCATAGCGATCTTCCTGCCGCGTCGCTGTTCCTGCATGCGCACATCCCCTCGGGCGGAGCCGCGCCGACGGCGGCCGGATTTGGAAACATCGTTCCTGCAAGCCCAGAAGGCTATTCTGGGCCTCCAGCCGACGCTGGTCATCCGGGCCGCGGTGGGGCCGGGGAGCACGGCGGGACGGGGCGTGGAGCAGGCGATGACGGACCAGGACGCGCAACGGGTGGAGGTCCGCCGCGAGGGCCACGTGCTGGTCGTGTCGATGCGCCGCGAGCGCCGGCGCAACGCGGTCGACCGCGCGATGGCCGACGCCCTCGACGCCGCGCTGAACCTGCTCGACGACGACGACGACCTCTGGGTCGGCGTGCTCACCGGCACCCCGACGGTGTTCTGCGCCGGCAGCGACCTGACCGCCGGCGGCGACTACGTCACCGAGCGGGGCGGGGAGTACGGGGTGGTCCGCCGCCGGCGCCGCAAGCCGCTCATCGCCGCGGTCGAGGGGGCCGCGCTCGGCGGCGGCCTGGAGATCGTGCTGGCCTGCGACCTCGTCGTGGCGGCCACCGACGCCCGGTTCGGCCTGCCCGAGGTCACCATCGGCGTCGTCCCCACCTGCGGAGCGCTGTTCCGAGGCCCGCGCGCCCTGCCGCTGAACCTGGCCCGGGAGCTCATCCTCGTCGGCGATCCCTTCGACGCCCGGCGCGCCCACGAGGCGGGCCTCGTCAACGTGCTCGCCGAGCCCGGCCGGGCGCTCGACGCCGCCGTCGTCCTGGCCGAGCGGATCTGCCGCAACGCGCCGAGCGCCGTGCGGGCCTGCCTGGCGGCCGTCGACGCCGCCGTCGCCCCCGCCGCCGACGCCGCCGACGCCGCCGGCTGGCAGGCCACCGCCGCCGCGCTCGACGCGATCCGCGACTCCGCCGACGCCGCCGAGGGCGTCCGCGCCTTCCTCGAGAAGCGTCCCCCCGCCTGGACCGGCCGGTAGGCCACCGGACCCGGTCCCCTCGGGAGAGATCTACCGGCGCCTCAGTAGTGGTACCTGCACTGTGCTATGCGGATCTGATCACCGCTGATCTTGTAGATCAGTCGGTGTTCGTCGTTGATGCGCCGGGACCAATAGCCCTGGAAGCCATGCTTCAGGACTTCGGGCTTGCCGATGCCGTCGTTACCGTTCCGGGCGATGTCCTGGATCAGGGTGTTGATGCGCTTGAGGACCTTGCGGTTCTCCGTCTGCCACCAGATGTAGTCCTGCCATGCGTTCTCATCCCAGACGAGTTTCACTCCACGAGATCCCGAACGGTACCGGCATCGTTTTCGAGGCGATCGATGGCGGCCAGCAGTCGGCGGGCGTTCTCGGGGCTGCGCAGCAGGTATGCCGTCTCTTTGAGGGACTGGTAGTCATCCAGGGAGACGATGACGACCGGCTCGTGGCCGGCTCGGGTGATGACGATCTCTTCTCTGTCATCCGCCACCGCCGTCAGCACCTCGGCGTAGCGCGCTCGTGACTCCGAGTAGGTCATCGTCTTCACTGCGCCTCCTGTTGTACAAGAACTTGTACGTAAGGGTGAGTGTACGTCCGCCTGCTGGACGCGGCAGCCAGATCCGGTGGTCCAGGGGTGCCCGCCGACCGACGGCTGCCGGTGGTGGTGTCCGGGGGCGATCGCGAGGATGGTGGAGGAAGGGGAAGGATCGGCGGGGACCTCGGGGATGACGGCGCCCGGCTGCGGGTGGGGGCGTCGGCGGTGGCGGGGTTGGCGGTGGTGGAGTTGGAGTTGGCGGTGGTGGAGTTGGCGGTGGTGGGGCAGGCGTGGGAGCGGATGGGGCCGCGCCGGGCGGAGAACTTCCGGGCGGTGGCGTACCCGACCGCCCGGGGCTGCGCCGCCGCCTACTTCCCGGAGACCAGCGTGCTGGTCCCGCTGGACTCCACCGCCGCCCGCAGCAACACCCCGACGTCGAAGTCCCTGGTCATCTGGCTGGAGCCGGCGAGCGCGACGAGGGGAGAGACGCCCGGATGGGACGAGCGACCGCACGGCGCAGGGTGACCCGGGTCCGGGCGGGGGTCGCCACGGCGGTCCGCCCGGACACGGTGGTCGGCGAGGAACCGCTGGAGATCCGGGTCGGCGGGCGGGCGCTGGCGGTGACGATGCGCACCCCCGGCGATGACATGGACCTGGCGCTGGGGTTCCTGCTCGGCGAGGGCATGATCGCCGGCGCCGCCGACGTGGCGTCGATGCGCTACTGCGTCGGCCAGGACGGCGCGGTCGACGCCGACGGCCGCCCCACCTACAACGTGCTCGACGTGGCGCTGGCCCCGGGGGTCGCCCCGCCCGAGGTCGACGTGACCCGCAACTTCTACACGACCAGTTCGTGCGGCCTGTGCGGGAAGGCCAGCATCGACGCGGTCCGGCTGCGCAGCCGGTTCACCGTCGCCGACGACCCGCTGCGCCTCGACGCGGCGACCGTGACCGGCCTGCCCGACGCCCTGCGCGCGGCGCAGCGACTGTTCGCCACCACCGGCGGGCTGCACGCGGCGGCGCTCGCCGGCGCCGACGGCGTGCTGCGGGCCGTGCGGGAGGACGTCGGGCGGCACAACGCGGTCGACAAGGTGATCGGCACGGCGGCGCGCGACGGCCTGGTGCCGCTGGCCGGGCACGTGCTGGTCGTCAGCGGCCGGGCGTCGTTCGAGCTGGTGCAGAAGGCCCTGATGGCCGGCGTGCCGATGCTCGCGGCGGTGTCCGCGCCCTCGACGCTGGCGGTGGACCTCGCCGAGGAGGCGGGGATGACGCTCGCCGGCTTCGTCCGCGGCGACTCGATGAACCTCTACACCGGCGCCCACCGGGTCACGCTGGCCTGACCGCCGCGCGTCGCCACCCGCTCCTGCCCGTGTCCGCAGGATTTCCGGCCGGAAGGCGGGGCATCAGTGCGACAAACGCACCGGATGGAGGCCCGTCGTGGCAGTCACGCGTGAGATCGAGCGGAAGTTCGCGGTGGACGAGACGTTCACGCTCCCCGCCTTCGACAAGGTGCGGGGGGTCGCCTCCGTCGCCGACCCGGACGAGCGGCATCTCGACGCCGTCTACTACGACACCGACGACCTGCGCCTGGCCCGCAACCGGCTGACGCTGCGGCGCCGGGAGGGCGGCGCCGACGAGGGCTGGCATCTGAAGATCCCCACCGCCGACGGGGCCCGCGACGAGATCGGCCGCCCGCTCGGCGAGCCCTCGCAGATCCCGCCGGAGCTGCTGGACCTCGTCGCCGTGCGGCTGCGGGGGGCGCAGCTTCGACCGGTGGCGTCGATCACGACCGTCCGGCGCACCCGGCGGCTGCGCGATGCCGCCGGCCACGACCTCGTCGAGGTCGCCGACGACCGGGTCAACGCGCGGACGATGGGTGAGCGCACCATCGTGTCGCGGTGGCGGGAGGTAGAGCTCGAGGCGCTCGACCCGTCCGGGGTGAACGTGCTGCCCGCCGCGAGCAAGGCCCTGCACCGGGCCGGCGCGCGGCCCGCGCCCTCGCCGTCGAAGCTGCAACGCGCCCTCGCCGTCGACCTCGGCGGTCCCGACGTCGAGCCCGGCCCGGCGAGGCTCGCCGCGTCCGACAGCGCGGCCCAGGTCGTCCACGCCTACCTGGCCGAGCACACCGCGGCGCTGCTCGACCGCGACCCCGCGGTACGCGTCGACGAGCCCGAGGCCGTCCATGACATGCGGGTCGCGGCCCGGCGGCTGCGCAGCACGATCCAGACCTTCCGGCCGCTGTTCGACGCCGAGCGGGCCGCGGTGATCGAGGCCGGCCTGCGCGAGATCGGCGACGTGCTCGGGCGGCCCCGCGACGCCGAGGTGCAGCTCGCCCGCTTCTCCGGCGAGCTCGCCGGGCAGCCCGTGGAACTGGTGCTCGGGCCGGTGGCCGCCCGCGTCCAGGAGACGCTGCTCGGCGAGCGGCTGCGCGGCCGGGAGGCGGCGCTGGCCTACCTGCGCGGCGAGCGGTACCTCGGTTTCGTCGAGACGCTGCTCGCCTTCGTCGCCGATGTCGGGCAGACCGAGCGGGCCCGGCGCCCGGCCGGCACCGTGCTGGCGAAGCTCGTCGCCAAGGCGGATCGCAAGCTCGCCCGGCGGGTCGAAGGCGCGCGGCGGGCCCCCGCGGGATCCGACCGCGACGTCGCCTACCACGGCGCCCGCAAGGCGGCGAAGCGGCTGCGCTACGCAAGCGAGCTGATGGTGCCTGTCCACGGCGACGACGCGGCGACGCTCGCGAAGGCGGCGAAGCGGATCCAGAACGAGCTCGGCGAGCACCAGGACTGCGTCGTGGCGCAGACCCGGCTGCGCGAGTTCGCCGTCGCCGCGAACCTCGCCGGCGAATCCTCCTTCACCTACGGGCTGCTCGCCGGGGACGAGCGGGCCCGCGCGGCCGCCACCCGGGCCGCCTTCGACGCCACCTGGGCGCGGGCCTCGCGCCCCCGCCACCGCCGCTGGCTGCGCCGCTGACCCCGCTGACCCCGCTGACCCCGCTGACCCCGAGGACCCCGTGCGCCGGCACCGCGTGCCGGGCGGCACCGCGGTGCCGCCCGGTCGTGTCCGGGCCGGTCGTCGGGGGCTGGCTGTCGCCTGCCGATCCGGGCCATCGGCGGTCGAGCCGTTCGGGACCGTCCGGGCCGCCCGGCGCCGACGGTCCCGGGGGTGTGACCGGGGCGACCATCGCCCGCACCTCGTGACCCCGGGTCAGACCGCGGCGGTCCGCCGGGGTCCGACCGTGCCCGTCGGGCCGGGTCCGGATGGCCCGGTGGACGTGACGTTCGACAGATGGTGTGTGCCCCGCCACGGATGTCCACTGGGTTACGGGCTCGAGTCGATCGCGTGCGGTCCGCCTCGACGGCCCTGGACGCGAGGTTGGGAGGGGTGCGATGACGCGAGCTCTGGTGGCGTTCGGAACCGGGTGTGGCGGGGCCGGCGATCTGGCCGCGATGATCGGCGCGGCGTTGACCGCCCGCGGTCTGGACGCCGATGTGCTGCCGGCGCGACAGGTGCGGGAGGTGGCGTCCTACGACGCGGTGATCGTCGCCGGGGCGCTGTTTGCCGGACGGTGGGCCTGCGATGCCCGCCGGCTCGTGCGCCGGCGCCGCGCCGGACTGTCCCGGCTGCCGGTGTGGCTGGTCAGCAGCGACCCGCGCGCCGGTGCCGCCGCCACCCGTCCCGGCGGCCGCGGCGGGCTGAGCCGGCCGGAAGAGCGCAGTGCGCCGACCGGATCGGCGGGCGTGGCCGGGCCGCTCGGCGGGGGAGAGGAGGGTCGTCCGCAGCCGGCGGCGCAGATCGTCGAGCTCGCGTCGCTGATCGGAGCCCGGGGCATGGTCAGCTTCGACGGCCCTCACGGCGATGGCACCGGCCCTCAAGGCGACGGCACCGGCGCTCACCCGGCCGCCTGCGCAACCCAGGCAACGGCGGGAACTCGGCGCCGTCCGGAGCAGCTCGCCGCGTTCGCCGACGCCGTACTCGCGGCGGCCCCACCGCGGGTCCTGCGAGCCGTGCCGGCCTGGGGCCCCGGTTCCGGCGGAACCGGGGCCGGTCGGCGTAACCACCGGCCGGCCCGGATGCGGCTGGTCGGCGCCGCCCCCCGACCTCGGCCGTCGTCCGACGTGGTCCCCGGTTCCGCCGACGACGCCGACTACTGGGTCACCGGATAGCCACTGTTCAATGGAAAACCTGCCGGGCGCGGTCAGCCCTTGGCGAGGATGATCTCCTCGCCGAAGCGGCGTACCGTCTCCTCGGACGCCCCGGGATCGTCGCCGATCACGTTGAAGATGAGCCAGTCCACGCCGAGGCGCTCGTACGCGGCGATCTCGGCGCGGACCTGCTCGGCATTCCATCCCTGCCGGACATCGATCAGGGACAGGACCCCGCCGAGGGCGACGGTGACCTCTTCCGGGTCGCGCCCCGCGGCGGTCGTGGCGTCGCGCAGCCTGTCGATGCGCTCGCCGACGGCGGCCGCATCGGGGACGTGGGCGGTCCGGATGGTGCCGGCCAGCGTCTCGGTGGTGAGGGTGAGCAGGGCGCCGCCGCCGAACCGGGCCGCCCGATCCAGGCCCCATCTGCTGTTTGCGTGCACCCACAGCGGCGGGTGCGGCCGCTGGATCGACGGCGGCCGCAGCGCGGTGCCGGACGTCTCGAAGCCGATTCCCCGGTGCGAGATCTCCTCGATGTCGGCGTCCGCGGTGAGGATCTCCAGCGCCTCGTCGAACAGCTCGCGCCGTCGGTCGAAATCGGCGCCGGAGGCGCGGAACTCACCGCGCAGATAGCCGGTGCCGACGCCGACGACGAGCCGCCCCCCGCTGAGCCGGTCCAGCGTGCGGATCTGGTGCGCGGTGAATAACGGATTACGGTAGGGCAGCACGGTCACCAGGGTGATCAACGTGATGTCCTCGGTCAGCGCGGCGCAGAAGGCCAGGGACGAGAAAGGTTCGGAACTGCCCTCGCCGCCGGCGTGCGTCCATTTCGTGGACGGGGCCGGGTGGTCGGTGAAGGCGATGCCGGACCACCCGCTCTCCTCGGCCGCCCGCACCCACGAGGTGATGTTCCGCTGGTCCAGCACCTCGGGCCGCCACCGCGGATCGCCGATGCCGTGTTGCACGCCAAACTTCATGAGTCTGCCCTTCGATTGTCCTGGTTACACTGCGTCCTTTCCGGGATCGGGTCGGTGCTGCACGCCGATGGCCCGGCTCAGGAACTCGTGGATCGTGGCCATGACGGTTTCGCTGTCATTCCTTTCGATCCCGTCGCGACGCCGCACCAGGACATTGTTGACGATGTCCTGGATCATGATCGAATCGGTTGCCGGTCGGGTGTGGCGGAAGGTGCCGGCCGCGGCGCCGGCCTCGAGGGCCCGGACGAGCGGTGCCCTGTTCAGCTCCTGATGCCGCGCCAGCGTCTCGGCATACCCGGTGACGCGGTGAAGCTCGAGTGTCTGCATGACGAGGGTCCGGCGGTGCCGCCGGGGTTCGAAGGCGAGCTGGATGTAGAAGCGAATCCATTCGCCGACAGCCGTGTACGGATCGGGCGCGCTGGCCAGCCGTTCGGTGAGCTGGGCCGTCGCCCGTTCGCTCTCTGCTTCGAACATCGACAGCAGGAGCTGGTCCTTCGACTTGAAGTGCCGGTAGAACGACCGGGTCGACAGCTGCGCCTCGGCGAGGATCTCGCTGACGGTGACGGAGCCCGTATCCGCCCGAGCCAACACCCGGTATGCCGCCCGAATCATCATCGAGCGCTCTTCCTCGGGTGCGTAGGCGAGCGGTCGGCCGATGCGGCGCCGAGGGGTGTCCGCCTGCGAACCTTCGCCGGGCCGCGGCCCCTCGTCGGACCGCGCACGCGCACCACCGTCGGTACGCGCACCTTCGTCGGACGCCGTCAGGTCCTGCGCACGAGGCATGGCAGCCCTGCCTCCTGCTGGGGACCGTCGGCGGTCGTCGGACGGGGTCCGGGACGCCCGATGCTATCGAATGGCCCGCCGTGGCGGACCCGCCCCGACGGCCCGGGGGCTTACCCGAGGAAGGGAGTGTGGGCCTGGACCGCCGTCCGCAAGACCAGCAGCGCCTGGCGGGCGCCCCCCCCGGCGCAGGTGCCGCGGTCGAAGCGGCCGCCAGTTGACCGGCACAGGGCGGGCGGCGTTGTCAGCGGTCGTCGCTCGACAGGTGCCCGGAGCCCGACGTCCGCTGCGTGCGGCGGGCCCTGGCGGCGGCGGAACCCTCCGCTGCCTTCCGGTGCATGGAGGCGCCCAGTCGCCCGGCCGGGTAGTAGAGGAGTGAGACGATGCCGTGCGTGATCGCGTCACCCCACGTTTCGCCGACCACCAGCGCCAGGAACAGCGCCAGCCCCACCGCGCTGAGCAGGAGCAGCGGGATGACGAACGGCCGTAGCCAGGGTGTCCTGGCCTCGCGCGGAGGTGGTCCTGTCTCCGGTAGCCCCGCAGGTGGGGTAGCGCGCTGCCAACGCCCACGCCACCCCGGCGGCCGTCCACGATCCTGCCGTCATCGTCGACCACCCGCTGCCTCCCAGTGCTCGACGGCCCGCTCATTGCGACAGATTTGGCAAACATGCCCGGCCTGTCTGGGGAGGAACACCGTGATCCCGAAGTCGTGCCGGGGGTCAGGCTGGGGCCGGCCGGGGCGGTTCCGCGGAACCGCGCCGGCGAGCGTGACCGCTGTGAACGGCGGGCAGGATGTCGACGCGACCCTGTGCCGGTCAGCGGTGTGGAATGCCAATCCAGCCCGCGCGATCGGGCGCGTCGACGCGGGGTGAGCTGCGCGCCAACCCACATCCGCCTGTTCGACCGCGTCGATCACACACCGATCGCTGCCTCCGACCGATGCAAATCGCCCCACCCGCTTGCTAAAGTCCCAGCTCAGCAAGCGTCGTCCCCGCACGCGCGGGGATCTTCCCCACGGCCCGTCCGGCGCATTCACCGTGTTGTGGTCGTCCCCGCACGCGCGGGGATCTTCCGCCACCGTGAGTGTGGGCATGACGCCATGCTCGGTCGTCCCCGCACGCGCGGGGATCTTCCCTCGACGTCCTCGACCGTTTCGGCCGCCGCAACCGACCCGTCGTCCCCGCACGCGCGGGGATCCTCCCCTGTACCGCGATCACCGCGACGGCACGGGTTGGTCGTCCCCGCACGTGCGGGGGTCATCCTCAGGGGTCGGTGGCAAAGTCACGCAGGATCCTGGCGAGCTCGGCGGGCTGGTCCAGGGGGATGAGGGTGCGGGTGTCGGCTACCTCGACCAGCCGTCCGCGGGGGAGGAGCTCGGCGAGGCGGCGGCCGTGCTCGGGCGGCATCACCCGGTCCTCGGCGGCCCAGACCACCAGTGCGGGGCCGGTGAAGCCCGGTAGGTAGGCGGGCGCGTCGAGCAGGAGCTCCCGGGCCGGGCGCAGTGAGCGCAGCACCCGCACGGTGTCGCGGCGGATGCCCCCGCGGGTCGCGCCGCGGCGCAGCAACGGTCGTACCCACCGGGCGGTCGCGGCGTCCCCGCGGGCAGTCAGCCAGCCGAAGGCGATCGGCGCGCGGCGCATCGGCCGCAGCCGCATCTGCTGCATGACCAGGCCGAACAGTGGTGGCGGCAGCGTGCCGGCCAGGGCCAGCGTCCGCCCGGTCAGGCTCGGCGGCATGTTGTCGAACGCCTCGCAGGAGACGAGTGCGATCCGGCTTATCCGCGCGGCGCCGTCCCCCACGACGCCGTCCCGCGCGGCGCCGTCCCGTACGACGAGCTGCACCAGCGCGCCGCCGGTGTCGTTGCCGACCAGGGTGACGTCGTGCAGGTCCAGCCGGTCGAGCAGCTCCGAGACGAGACGGGCGAGTCCGGGCAGCGAGAGGTCGGCGTCGGGGCGCGCAGGATGGCGGTGCGCCCCCATGGGCAGGGTCGGGACCACGCAGCGGTGGTCGGCGGCGAGCTCCGAGACCGGGCCGGCCCACAGGGACGCGTCCATGAGCAGTCCGTGCAGCAGCACCAGGACGGGGCCGGGGCCGCCGGTGTCCTCGTAGTCGATCGTTCCGGTGGACAGTTCGATCTCCGCCATGCCGGCCGCCTTCCGCGTGTCCGGAGCCACAGCTTCTACGTCTTGTAGAAGAGAACCACGGGTCTGGCCGTACGTCCAGCACGGATCGCATCCGCGTCGGGACCCGACCCTGGGACGGCTGCCCGGGTGGTGGGCGAGGTGTCTGGCCGGGTGGATCCGTTCGGGCCTGGCAGGCGCCTCGTAGGCTGAGCGGATGGACCGCGACCCGCCCGGCCCGCGGGGCGCCCGCACCGTCGAGCCCCGACCCCCTCGCCAGGGCGTCCTGCGCGAGGCCGAGATCGTCGCGTCCGCGCTGGCGATCATCGAGCGGGACGGCGTCGAGGGCCTGACGATGCGCCGCCTCTCCCAGTCACTCGGGGTGTCCCTCGGCGCGACCTACAAGCACGTCGCGACCAAGGACGACCTGCTCCGTCTGGTGACCGCCGAGCTGTACAGGCGGGTCCTCGCCGCCGACACGCCCGACGCGGACTGGCGCCCCCGCCTGCGCGCGTTCCTGCTCCGGATGCACGAAGTCGTCGGGAGCTGCCGGGGCCTCGCGGCCCATCTCGCCGCGCACGCCGACGATCCCATCACCGCCCGCCTCTACTACCCGTTGCACGCGGCGCTCACCCAGGCCGGCTTCACCCCCGACGGCGCCGACCGGGTGCTGCGCACGCTGTTCTTCTACACCTCCGGCGCCCTGTTGACGCCCGCGTCCGACCCGGCCCGCGAGCGCGCCGCCGCCGACTTCGCCGCCGGCCTCGACCTGGTGCTCGACGGCGTCGCCCGCGCCCTGCCCGCCAAACGCGAAACCTCGGCCTAATTCACCTACCCGCGCCGGATCCGCTTCCCGGCACCGGCACAGCAGCCAGACGCATCCCCTCGCCCGGCCTACCCGCCCCTTTCCAGCCCGCGCGACTCCTACGGGACGCGGCAAGGCCGGCGAACGTCCCGATTCCCGCGTCCCTACCGATCCAAAGCGCGCCACACTGTTGCTAAAGTCCCAGCTCAGCAAGTGTCGTCCCCGCACGCGCGGGGATCTTCCTGCGATCATGTCGACGATGACCTGACCCACCTTGTCGTCCCCGCACGCGCGGGGATCTTCCCCAGCGCCGGTGTTCGGGCCACACGTAGGCGTCGTCGTCCCCGCACGCGCGGGGATCTTCCCGTGCGCTGCCCGGCGGTAGCACGCAGCGCCTCGTCGTCCCCGCACGCGCGGGGATCTTCCCGCCTCGCGGTTGTCGTCGATGTACCGTGCGAGGTCGTCCCCGCACGCGCGGGGATCTTCCGTGGGGCGGCGAGTGGTCCGCGGACCTCAAGACGTCGTCCCCGCACGCGCGGGGATCTTCCGACGGTCACCCTGACCGGTACGGACGCGGCCGGGTCGTCCCCGCACGCGTGGGGATCTTCCCGAGCAGATGAATGCGTTGCTGAGCTGGATTGCGTCGTCCCCGCACGCGCGGGGATCTTCCGGCGACGAGGTGCGACCAGACTTCGGGTGGCTGGTCGTCCCCGCACGCGCGGGGATCTTCCATACGGTGACCGGTCGTAGCTCATCCCGCACGCGCGGGGGATTTTCCGCTGGAGTGCGTCCACCTCCGTCGTGGGGGCCGGTCGTCCCCGCATGCGCGGGAATCTTCCCGTCCGACCGAGTCCGCCCTTGGAGTCCAGCGCGTCGTCCCCGTACGCGCGGATCTTCCGAGCTCGCTGCGATCCCGGGGCGGACCCGGGGGTCGTCCCCGCGCGGAGATCTTCCCTTGTCCTCGCCTCGCGCCAGGCTTGCCTCTGTGTCGTCCCCGCACACCGAGAGGGGTCTTCCCGTGTACGCGACGACGCAGTCCTACCCCGCGCGCTCGTCCCCGCACATGCGGGTCTTCCTGGATTCGTCTTCTGGCCGGCTCGTCGGAGCGTTTCGTCCCCGCACACGCGGGAATTCGGGGTATCCGAGGTGCCACACCAGACCTTTCTGGTATGTGTGGAGGTCGTCTCCGGGAGTGATGGAACTCTGTGGAGTATTTCCGTCTTGTATTTGTAATTTGGTCGAGCGATATCTCAAGGAAGGTTGTGAGCGTGGAGAGTTTGGCGCTGGGAGTGGTGTGGGGGAAGTCGGCGGAGAATGGGGGTGGTTCGATGCATCTTCTGCTCGGGCATCTGCTGGATACGGCCGCGGTGGGGGAGCTGGTCTGGGATCGGTATCTGGCGCCGGTGATCCGGGAGCGGCTCGACGCGGTCAGCGGCGGGCAGGGGCGGGCATTGTTCGCGTTGGTGTGCGGGCTGCACGACGTCGGAAAGGCGACGCCGGCCTTTCAGATGAAGGACGACGGGCTGGCGGCACGGGTCCGGGTGGCCGGTTTCGACTGGAAGGGCGTGAGTCCGCAGCAGGGGCGGCGTTGGCACCATACACGCGCCGGTGCGGTCATCCTGCGTGACTATCTGCCGCAGGTCGGGTGGAGCCGGCAGGCGTGCAACTGGGTGTGGCCGCTCGTCGCGGGTCATCATGGCCGGATTCCCGGCCGGGACAAGCTGGTCCACCCAGGTGTGGCGCACGGCGTCGGCCCGTGGCCGCAGGTCCAGCAGGCGTTCGTCGACCGGGTCGCCGCCGACCTCGGCGTCGATCTACCGGACCTGGGGAAGGCGAGCACGCCGAACCGGGGAGACCAGCTCGCCCTGGCCGGCCTGGTCATCATGGCTGACTGGATCGCGAGCGATCACAAGAATTTCGGCGGACTGGCCGATCCGGGGAAAGTATCGATGGCCGCCGCCCGGGGCCGGGCCCACGAAGCCTGGGAAAAACTCGGGTTACGCGGCGGCTGGCGGCGCGCGAACCTGGTGCCCGAAGATCAGCCCGATCTCGTACGGCACCGCTTCGGTAAAGCGGCTCGTGCCGCGCAGTCGGCGGCGGTGGAGATGGCGCGGAACATGCCGGGCACGGGGCTGCTGATTCTTGAGGCACCGATGGGGGAAGGCAAGACGGAGGCCGCGTTCGCCGCCGCCGAGATCCTGGCCGCGAAGGTCGGCGCGGACGGCGTCTATGTCGGAATGCCCACGCAGGCGACCAGCGATCCGATGTTCAGCCGGGTGCGTGCCTGGCTCGCCGCCGTCGATGCCGAGGTGCCGGTCGGTCTGCTGCACGGCCGGGCGCGGTTCAATCCCGAATGGGCGGCACTGCGCAGCCAGATCAGCTTCGCCGGCGTGCACGACGACCTCGACGATTTCGGCCTGACCGACGACTACGGCCTGGGTGACGCATTCGGCCTGGGTGACGCATTCGGCCTGGGTGACGCATTCGGCCTGGGCGTCGAGGTCGGCGTGGACGACGAGAGCCGGGCGAGTGCTGCCGCGCGATCGGAGACACCGCCGACCGGTCCCGTGGCGGCCGCAGAATGGTTCCTCGGCGCCAAGCGGGGTCTGCTCGCCCCGGTCACGGTCGGCACGGTCGATCAGCTCCTGCACGCCGCGACCCGCACGAAGTACGTGATGCTGCGCCACGCCGGTCTCGCCGGACGGGTCGTCATCCTCGACGAGGTACACGCCTACGACGTGTACATGGCGCAGTTCCTGTTCGAGGCGCTGCGCTGGCTCGCCGACTCCGGCGTGCCGGTCATCGTCCTGTCGGCGACGCTGCCCCCGGCGTTGCGCGAGCAGCTCGCCCGCGCCTACCTGCAGGGCGCCCTGCAGTGCCGCGACGTCGACCTCGCCGCGCTGCCCACGCCCGTCGGCTACCCGAGCACGACCGCCGTCTTCACCCGCGGCGGCAAGCCGGACTTCACCAGCGTGTCCGCCCAGCCCTGGCGCCCGTCCGCGTCGGTCAACGTGCGGATCCTCGACGAGGACGACGCGTTCGACCCGCGGACGGTCGCCGCAGCGGTGACTCGCGCGGTCGGCGACGGCGGCTGCGCCCTCGTCGTCTGCAACACCGTCCGGCGCGCCCAGGACGTCCACGCCGAGCTCACTGCCGCGTTCGGCGCGGACGTCGTCCTGCTGCACTCCCGGTTCACCGCCGCCGAGCGGGCCCGCCGCACCGCCGAGGTCGTCGACCGGCTCGGGCCGCCTAGGCGCGAAGGCGCCGCGCCCCGGCCGAAGCGACTCGTCGTGGTGGCCACTCAGGTCGCCGAGCAGTCGTTCGACGTCGACGTCGACGTCCTCATCACCGATCTCGCACCCGTCGACCTGGTGTTGCAGCGCGTCGGCCGGCTGCACCGGCACGAACGCCCGTCATCCGATCGCCCGGCGAACCTGCGCCGTCCGCAGGTGCTCGTCAGCGGCCTGCGGCTCACCGGGGAGGACGTTCCGCGCTATCCGGAGGGGAGCCGGGCCGTCTACGGGGATCACCTGCTGCTGCGCGCCGCGGCCCTGGTCGTCGACGCGGCCGAGGACGCCGGCTGGTCGATCCCCGCGGACGTGCCCGGACTCGTCGCCGCCCTTTATGGCGAGGCGTCTCTCGGGCCGTCCGGTTGGTCCGAGGCGTTCGCCGTGGCGCGCACGGCATGGGAGGTCGACGAGGAGCGCCGCCGGGTGAACGCCTCGGCGTTCCTGCTCGGCGGTGAGGACCGGCTTCGCCTGCCGACCCTCGCGGGTCTGCACGACAACGGGACCGCCGCGCTCGAAACCGAGGAGCGGGTCGCGGCGGTCGTGCGCGACGGCGCCGAGTCGATCGAGGTCGTTCTCGTCCGCCGGGCACCCGCCGGCGGCTACCTGACGCTGTCCGGCCGGCGGCTCGGCCCGACCGGCGAGGTCGCCATGTCCGACGACACCGTCCTGGAGGAGGTCGTCGGCTCGGTGATCCGGCTGCCCGCCGTCCCGGAGCTCACGGCCGCGGCCCGCGCCACGCTCATCCCGCTGCCGGGCTGGGCCGGCGACCCCTGGCTGCGCCGCACCCGTGCCCTCATCCTCGACAACCAGCACGCCGCCACCCTCGGCGGCCGCGATCTACGCTACGACAACAACCTCGGCCTCGTCGTCTCCGCGGCGAACGTCCCGACAGGTCGTCGTCGAGTGCATCCGACGCCGTGACCTGGGCCTGAGCCTCGGTGCCGCAGTTCTGCGGTGTTAATAGCTGTTTTGGATCTTGATGTCTGTGTGCTCTGCGTGGTCGCTTGGGTTGAGTTCAGTGTGTTCGGGCTGTCGGGTCTGGACGGTGAGGTCATGCCTCGTTCTGATCCGTATCCGTCCGATCTGTCCGATGCGGAATGGGTGTTGGTGGAGCCGTTGCTGCCGCCGGTGTCGAAGGATGGCCGGAAGGAAGCACATCCCCGCCGGGAGATCGTGAACGCGATTCTGTATGTGACACACACGGGATGTACGTGGCGTTCGCTGCCGAGGGATCTGCCGCCGTGGGAGACGGTCTACGGGTTCTTTGCCCGCTGGCACGACAAAGGCGTCATCGCCCGGGTTCACGACGCGTTACGGGACCTCTCCCGTGAGCTTGAGGGCAGAGACCGGCAGCCCACAGCCGGGGTGATCGACTCGCAGTCGGTGAAGGGTGCGCAGACCGTCGACGCGTCCACCCGGGGCTACGACGCGGGCAAGAAAGTCAACGGCCGCAAGCGGTTCATCATCACGGACACGCTGGACTCCTGCTGAGCGTCCTCGTCCTGCCCGCCAGCGTCCAGGACCGCGACGGCGGAAAAAGGATCATGGTTGATCATTATTTCGATCACTGGCACTGTCGTCATCTGTTCGCGGACGGCGGCTTCGCCGGCCGGTTCGTCGACTGGGCGGGCGAGGTCATGAGAACCACCGTCGAGATCGTCCGGAAAAACCCCGGGCAACGCGACTTCGAGGCCCTCCCGAAACGCTGGGTCGTGGAACGAACCTTCGCGTGGATCACCGCGCACCGTCGCCTCGCCCGCGACTACGAAAGAAAACCCTCGATCTCCGAGACATTCATCCGACTCGCCATGATACGAACCATGGCCAGGCGCATTCCCCGCCAACTCGCAGCCAGCGCGCCGACCTCACCATCCACCACGAAGAGTAACCAGACCAAGATCTAAAACACCCTCTTAGGGAAACCTGGGCGCGGGCTCGTCGGCGGCAACCCCGGCGAAAACTGTCGGACCTCCCTGGTACATCTTTGGCTGGACCAGCCCGATGACCCAGGGATGGACGGGGAAACAGGTGGATGTTTTCAGGTTGAACGACGATGGGTGGATTGCGGTCGACCGGCGGGGGGCCCGTGTCGAGGTCGGCGTCCGGGACGCGCTTGTCAACGCGCATGACATTGATGGGCTCGCCCTCGACGATCCGTTGGAGGCGGTGGCGATCCTGCGGCAGGTGCTGCTGCCCGTGCTCCTCGACGCGTGCGGTGTTCCGCGTACCGACGACGAGTGGGCACAGCAGTGGGATGCCGGCAGGTTTGATGGCCAGCGCATCACCGAATACCTGACCGAGCATGCGGACCGGTTCGATCTGTTCTCCGTCGAAAGGCCATTCGCGCAGGTCGCGGGGCTGCACACGGCGAAGAACGAGACCCGGCCGGTGTCCCTGCTCGTTCCGAGGCTCGCCGCCGGCAACAGTGTCCCGCTGTTCAGTTCCCGGACCGAGGGCGATCCGCCGCGGCTCACGCCGGCCGCGGCCGCGCGGGCGCTGCTCGCGGCGCACTGCTGGGACACCGCGGCGATCAAGACGGGCGTGGTGGGGGACCCACAGGTCAAGGGCGGGAAGACGACCGGCAACCACACCGGGCCGCTCGGCCAGCTCGGCGTCGTCGTTCCCCTTGGCGAGACGCTGTTCCACACGCTGATGCTCAACCTGCCGATTCTGCCCGCCGGCCGGCGCCCCGACGACCGGCCGCAGTGGGCCGGGGAGGAGCCGGCCGGTCCGCGTTGGATGGTCCGGCCCGCCCGCGGACTGCTCGATCTGCTGACGTGGCAGTCCCGGCGCATCCGGCTGATCCCGCAGGAGGACCCGACCGTCCCCGGGGGCGTCTCGGTGCGGCAGGTGGTGCTCGCCGCGGGCGACCGGCTCCTCGGCTCGGTGCACCATCTCGAACCACACACGGCGTGGCGGCAGGTCGACAAGCCCAAGGCCGACCAACCGCCGGTGCGCCCGGCGCGCCACCAGCCGGGGCGCGCGGCCTGGCGCGGCTTCGAAGCCCTGTTGGCCACCGCGCCCAGCCCCGGGGAGAAGGTCTCCGCGCCGACACTGCTGTCCCAGGCCGCGGGCCTGCGTGAGGACGGGCTACTGCCCGCAGACCTGGCATTGCGGGTACTCACCGTCGGCGTGCAGTACGGAACCCAGTCGGCGGTCATCGACGAGGTGACCGTCGACGAGATCCCGCTGCCGGTCACCGCCCTGCTGCGCGACTCGGAGGTCCGTCGCGTCGTGCTGGCCGTCGCGGACCAGGCCGAGAGCCTGCGGGTCGCCGCCAACCGGCTCGGTGACACCCTGCGGGAGGCCGCCGGGGCGAGGGAGAAGCTGTCGTGGGACAAGGGGCAGCGCCTCGGTGACATGCTCGTGCACAACTTCACCCCGGCCGTTCGCCGGCTGCTCGCCGGGCTCGCGCGCCATCCGCAGGACGCCGGGCGGGCCGAGCTGGCCTGGAAGATCATCGCTCGCCAGGTGATCTGGGAGACGGTCGACCCGCTGCTGTCCGCCGCCGGTCCGCGAGCCTTCCTCGGCCCGCATCCCGACGAGCTGTTCGGCGCCCGGCTCGCCGTCGCCGAGACCTCCCTGCGCCGCACCCTCAACGACGTGCTCGGCCAGGATGCGGACAACCGGCGCGACCTCGCCGCCGCCTGACGCCACAACCACCCTGACGCCACCCTCACAAGGAGATCGGATGTCCGAGGCAGCCGGGACATCGCCCGGGACAGCGCCGTCCCCCTCCACAGGGACGGTCGCGCGCCGGCACTTCTGGGAACGCGACCATCCCGGCGGCCGGCCCGACGGCGCGGACCTCGCGGCCCTGCGACGCGGCGTCGGCCGTGCGCCGGGCGAGGCCCCGCAGATGTGGCACTACTACACCACCCTCTCCGCCGACGGCGGGATCAGCCGTCGGCTGTGGGCGGAGCATGTTGCGCTCACCCTGTACGCGATCCACCAGCAGTCACTGTCCGTCCCGGCGCACCAGGCCGGAACCGGGTTCGGAACGGCGGCCCTGCGCCTGCACGACAGCGACGCCTTCAGCCCGGACGCCGTCGACCGTCGGTTCAACGCCGTCGCCACCGCCACCACCCTGGATGAGGCCGCCTACCACCTGCGCGGCCTCGTTCGGCAGTTCCGCCAGGTCGCGATCGCCTTCGACTACACCGCCCTGTGGCATGACCTGATCACGTGGCAGAGCCCCGAACGCATCGGCGAGGTCCGGCGTCGTTGGGGCAGCCAGTACTTCTTCCGCCCGCGCAGGGGCGAGGCCCCGGGTGTCGCCGTCAACGGCGAGCCCGGCGCGTCCTGACCCGCACGCGTCACCGTCCGGTGTCGCGCCCGCGCGCCGGACGCCAACCATCCTGACCCAGCAGAAGGAAACACCAGCCGATGCGTTGCTACATCGATGTCCACATCCTGCAGTCCGTCCCGCCGTCCAACATCAACAGGGACGACGCCGGCACCCCGAAGCAGGCCGTCTACGGCGGGGTGAAGCGCGCCCGGGTCAGCTCACAGGCGTGGAAGCGCGCCACCCGCACAGCGTTCGCCGAGCATGTCGATCATGACCGTCTCGGCACCCGCACCAGGCGGATCTCCGCTCTGCTCGCCGACCGGCTCGCCGCCCGTGGAGGGCTCGACGGCGAGTCCGCCACCCGGATCGCCACCAGCCTGCTGAGCAGCCTGAAGATCAAGCCGGGCAAGAAGGCTGCGGAGACGGCCTACCTGCTGTTTTTCGGCCGTCCTCAGCTCGAACGGCTCGTCGACCTCGTCGCCGACGACATCCCGCGCCTGGTCAAGCTCGATGACGAGGAGCTGGCCGACGCGGTGAAGGGTCTCCCGGTCCTGACGACCCTCGGCAGCGGCCATCCCATCGACGTCGCGTTGTTCGGCCGGATGGTCGCCGACCTCGCGACCCTCAACGTCGACGCCGCCACCCAGGTCGCGCACGCCCTGTCCACCCACGCCGTCGACGTCGAGTTCGACTACTACACCGCCGTCGACGACGAGAACGCCCGCGGCGAGACCGGCGCCGGGATGATCGGCACGGTCGAGTTCCAGTCCGCGACGCTCTACCGGTTCGCCACCGTCGGCCTGCACCAGCTCGCCGAGAACCTGGCCGGCGACGTCGAGGCGACCGTCGAGGCGCTACGGATGTTCCTCACCGCGTTCACCACCTCCATGCCCACCGGCCACCAGAACTCCTTCGCCCACCGCACCGTGCCGAACCTGCTCACCGTCGCGGTCCGCGCCGACCAGCCGGTCAACCTCGTCTCCGCCTTCGAGCAGCCCGTGCCGGCCGGTCGCCACGGCATCCTGGCCGGGTCCGTCGCCCGGTTCGGCGAGGAGATGCGCACCGCCACCTCGCTGTGGGGCCTGCGTCCCGACCTCGTCGCCTCCACCTACCGCGCGCCCGACAACGCGGCGACCGCCCAGACGCTCACCGAGGTGCTCGGCGCGGCAAGGCCCTTCGACGAGGTGATCAGCACCGTCGTGGACGCTGCCCGCCAGCGGTTGGCGAGCGCCACCCGATGACCGCGCCCCCGGCCGGCCACTGCCTGGCCCTGCGCCTCGCCGCCCCGATGCAGTCCTGGGGCACGCGCAGCATGTTCAACCGCCGCGACACCCAGGCCGAACCGACGAAGAGCGGCATCGTCGGACTGCTCGCGGCCGCGCAGGGCCGCCGGCGCACCGACCCGATCGAGGACCTCCTCAAGCTTGCCCTCGGCGTCCGCACCGACCAGCCCGGCACCCTGCTGCGCGACTACCACACCGTCAGCGACTACCGCGGCCGCCCGCTGCCCTCGTCCGCCGTCAGCGCGAAGGGCGCCCAGAAGCCGACCTCGCCGGCCAAGCACACCCATCTCACCGAGCGGTTCTACCTGCAGGACGCGGTGTTCGTCGCCGCCGTCGCCGCGCCCGACCCCGTCCTCGCGACCCTCGCCGAGGCGCTGCGCAACCCCGCCTACCCGCTCGCCCTCGGCCGGCGCGCCTGCCCACCGACCCAGCCGCTGCTGCTCGTCGCCGACAGCGGCGACGACCTCTGGCCCGGCGACGTCGTCGACGTGCTCGGCCGGGTGCCCTGGCAGGCCGGACCGCAGCACCGCGGCGCCCTCATCCGCAGCCGGCGTCCCCGCCCGGCCGCCGTCGACCTGCCCGTCACCGTCGACGACCCCGCCGGCCCCGACGTTCGCCACGACCTGCCCACCGGCTTCGACCCGCACGATCGCGGATTCACCAGCCGCCGGATCCGCCAGACCTGGGTACACCTCCCGCCCCCCTACGACCTGGACGACGCCGACCTCGCCGTCGACGCCGCCGCCCCGCCGCATGATCCCTTCGCGCTCCTCGGATGGTGACCGGTCATGACCTACCTGTCCCGCATCTGGCTGAACCCACTGCGCACCGGCGCCCAGGCGCTGCTGACCAACCCGCAGCGCCTGCACGCGGCCGTCCTCGGCGGACTGTCCCGCCAGCCCGTCACCGAACGGGTCCTGTGGCGGGTCGAGAACGCTGACGCAACCCGGGGCGGCGGCCGGTCCCACCGCGCCGAGGTCCTCGTCCTCACCGAGTCCACCCCGTCGTGGGAGCACCTCGTCGAGCAGGCCGGCTGGATCCACGCCGACGAGCCCCAGATCGTCGTGCGGGACTACCAGCCGCTGCTCGACCGCCTCCAGACCGGCCGAGAGTTCCGCTTCCGACTGCGCGCCAACACCGTCAGCGCCACCCGCACCCCCGACAAGCCCTCCCCGGCGCAGCGGGAGCACCTCGCCGGCCCCCGCCCCCGTGGCGTCCGCGTCGGCCACCGCACCGCCACCCACCAGACCGCCTGGCTCACCGATCGGGTCGACCGCTGGGGCTTCACCCTGCTCACCACCGCCGACCTCGACGGCGAACCCCTCGGCCAGCCCGCCGACGCCGCCGGCCCGGACCGCCGCGCACCGGCACTGCGGCTCACCGCCCGCGAACGTCTCACCTTCACCAAGCGGTCCGCCGACGGAGCGCGGACCGGCCGGCGGGTCGTGCTCAACACCGCGACGTTCGAAGGCGCCATCCGCGTCAGCGACCCCGCCCGGGCACGGGAGACGCTGCTCCACGGCGTCGGCCCGGCCAAGGCCTACGGCTGCGGCCTGATCACTCTCGCGCCCCTGCTCGCCGAGCCGGTCCGGAGCTGACGTGTGGTGGCTGTCCGACCCGCAGGACCTACATCGCGTCGAGGACCGGATCTCGACCCTTTACGTGGAGAAAAGCCACGTCGACCGCGCTGACAACAGCGTCGTCCTGGTCAACAAGGAACGCACGGTGCGCGTCCCCGCGGCCCTCATCGCAACCATCCTGCTCGGTCCCGGAACCCGGATCACCAGCGGCGCGGTCCGCCTGCTCGCGGACTCCGGAACCGCTGTGTGCTGGGTCGGCGAACGAGGCGTGCGGATGTACGCCGCCGGCCTGGGTGCCAGCCGCGGCGCCGGCCTGCTGATGCGGCAGGCCTACCTCGTCACCCGGACGAAGGAACGCCTCGACGTGGCCCGACGCATGTACGGCAAGCGGTTCCCCGACGATGACGTCAGCACCGCCACCATGCAGCAGCTACGCGGCCGGGAAGGCGCCCGGGTCAAGAAGATCTACCGTACGCATGCGGCCCGCACCGGCGTCACCTGGAACCGGCGGGTCTACACGCACGGCGACCCGTTCGCCGATGGCGACGATGTCAACCGCCTGTTGTCCGCCGGGCACAGCTGCCTGTACGGGATCTGTCATGCCGCGATCGTCGGCATCGGAGCGAGTCCGGCCCTCGGCTTCGTCCACACCGGGGCGGCCACCTCGTTCGTCCTCGACATCGCCGACCTGTACAAGGCCGAATACACCATCCCCCTGGCATTCGACCTCGCCGCCGCGGGACTGGTCGAGGAACGCGACATTCGCACCGCCTTCCGGGACCGGGTCGCCGACGGTCACCTCATGGCCCGCATCATCCACGACATCAAGGATCTCCTCCTCGACGACGCGGACGCGGACCTTGACGACGCCGATGCCCTGCACCTGTGGGACGACGTGGACGGCCACGTCCCCGGCGGGGTCAACTGGGCGATCGACCTCGCCGACGGAACCGACGACACCACGATCATCGGCGTCACCGGTCCGGACACCGACCAGCCACCTCCACCCTGGTGACCGTCGTCGTCCTCATCGCCGTCGCCGAGGGCCTCCGCGGCCACCTCACCCGATGGATGATCGAGATCGCCCCCGGCGTCTTCGTCGGCAACCCCAGCGCCCGCGTTCGCGACCGCCTCTGGACCGTCCTCGCCGACCGCGTCGGCGACGGCCACGCAATCAGGATCGAGCCGGCCGCCAACGAACAGGGCTGGTCCGCCCGCACCGCCGGCCGCGACCGTACCCACCCCGTCGACTACGACGGACTGATGCTATTTGCCCGCCCGCGCCGCTAAACCCCCAGCTCAGCAAGCGTCGTCCCCGCACGCGCGGGGATCTTCCTTGGCTGGGTGGTATTCTCGCTTCGCTCAAAAAGTCGTCCCCGCACGCGCGGGGATCTTCCCGCGGAGTACCGGACGGCGCACTACGCGGGTGAGTCGTCCACGCATGTGCGGGGAATCCGCATCTGTCCAGCGCTCCCGCGTTGGCGGGCGAGGCGGTCTCGTCCGCGCTGTGGGCCCGTATAAACCTCCTATCGGACGGGGTTCGCGTTGACGCCGGGGATGAGCAGGTGGCCGGCGTCGACGGGGATGGTCACGCCGGTGACATTTGCCGCCAGGTCGGAGTTCAGGTAGAGCGCGGTGTCGGCGATGGCCTGTGGGTCCAGGAACGTCGTTCCCTTCAGCGCGCCGTAGTGGTAGCCGCCTTCGATCATGTCGGCCGCGGTGCCGCCGGGGTGGCCGGCGAACATGTCCCAGGCGGCCTGGTGGTCGGTCATCGGGGTCAGGATCGCGCCCGGGTTGATGGAGTTGCAGCGAATCCCGTAGCGGGCCAGCTCCAATGCGATGTTCTTCATCAGGCCGATGACGCCGTGCTTGGCTGACACATAGTGGGCGTAGTTCTGGCCGGGCTCGAGACCGTTGACCGACGAGGTGATGACGATCGAGCCGCTCCGGCGCTCGATCATGTGCGGGGTGACCGCCTTGGCGGACTTCCACACCCCGGTGAGGTTGACGCTGATCATCTGCTCCCACTGGTCCTCGGTGAGTTTCCAGAAGGGTGCCTGCGTCCAGATGCCGGCGTTGGCGATCAGAATGTCAATCTTGCCGAATTCCGCGATGCCCTGCGCGACCGCCTCATCGAGCTCCGACTGCGACCGGACGTCCGCCTGGATGGCCAGCGCCCGCCGGCCGAGGGCCTCGACCTGGGTCACGGTCTCGTCGAAGTCGGCCTGGACCGCCATCTTGTAGGCCACCGTCGAGAGCTGCTCGGTGATGTCGACGATGATGACATCGGCGCCCTCGCGCGCGCAGGTGACCGCGTGCGCCCGACCCTGCCCGCGTGCACCACCGGTGATCAGTGCGACCTTGCCCTCGAGCATTCCCATCTGCGCCACTCCTCGTGTCTCATCGGCATTGATCTGTGGTTCGGACAGGCGGGCTCGGCGTTTCGCGCCGCGGCCCGACCTGGGTCAGCCGGCGGTCAACCAGCCCGGTAGGCAGAGCACGAGCGCGTCGATCAGGCGCTCGGGCGGCCAGCGTTCCGGCGGATCGGCGAGCCAGCGGCCGAGGACGCCGAGCACCCCACCGGCGAGGAAGCGCGCGGTGAGGGCGATGTCGACCCCCGGCGGCCGGTTGTCCATCCGCCCGAGGGCCTCGACGGTGTGCTCGGTGAACACGTCGGCGATCACCTGCGCCAGCCGGGGCGCCGCGCCGGGCCCCAGCAGGCGGGCGTAGACGGCGCGATGGGAGTCGACGAAGTGGACGATGTCCCGCAGCGCGCGCTGGCTCGCCTCGGCGGCGCTGACGCTGTGCCGCGTGCGCATCGCGATGTCGGCGCTCTGGACCACGTCGAACACTTCGCCGAGCGCGTAGATCGCCAGATCCTCCGGCGAGGCGAAGTGCGTGTAGAACGACGTGCGGTTGATCCCAGCCGCGCGGGCGAGCGCACTGACCGACATCTCGCTCGGATCCGCCACCCGCACCGCCTCGTGGAAGGCGGCCACGAGCCGCTCCCGCGTGCGTACCGCCCTCGGGTCCGTGTTGTCGATCATCGGACGCTGGCGTGCGCCGCGGCCGAGGTCGCCCTCCGGGATCACCCGCCCGACGCTAGCCTTAACGGACACCTGTCGTCTACCGGTCCGTACTGGACCGATCCCGGCCGACACCGGTCATCATCGGGCAGATCCGTCCGCAGGGAGGCACGATCAGCCGCGCGGAATCACCGGAGCGTCGCGACCGGTTCCCGTGATCCTTCCGGCGCCGCGCGTGGGTCTCTCTTCGTGGTATTCCTGTTCGACGTTGACGGTCCAGACGTCGTGCTTCGCGTCGTCGAGGACGTTCTCGACGGTGAGCATCGCCGTCAGCATCGAATGGTCGGCGTTGTTGTACCGGTGCATGCCTTCTCCGCGAGGATCCGCGGCCCGACCCGGCCACCGCCTGACGACACCGAGCCGGGGACGGCAACCCCTGCCGCCCCGCACCCCGCGGCGAACGTGACGGCCGGACTGTCGGACGGCCGGACCGACAGGATGTCAGTGGTGCCGATGCCGGTGGGGTCCCGGTGCGTGGTGATGGCGGTGGTGGGCCTTGCCGGCGATCATCCCGACGACGATGAGGGGCCAGGGGAACCACATGGCGCCGTGCGTCACGGCCGACAGGGTCAGGAAGAGGGCGAGGAACACGACCGGGATGACGGCGTACGGCGAGCCCATGCGGTCGCGCTCGTGCAGCCGATCGCGCAGGCCAGGGCGCTTCGCCGGCGGCGCGGCGGGTTGCGGCCGGGGCTGCAGGTCCGTCGTGAGGGAGGCGAGCTCGCCGAGAGTGCGGGCCGCGTAGGCGCGGGCCAGGCGCTCGTCCGCCTCGTCCAGGGTGAGCTGCCCGGTCCCGGCGGCCCAGGCGAGCCAGTCGGCGGTGCGCGTCCGGTCGGCGTCGCTTGCCCGCACAGCGCCGGTAGCCCGTACAGCCCCGTTGGCCGGTACAGCCCCGTTGGCCGGTACAGCCCCGTCGGCTTGTGCGGCGTCGTTGGCCCGTACAGCGTCGGTGGGGCCACCAGCGCCGGTGGGGACATTCTTCGAGGTGCCGAGATCCCGTGCGTCGTCCGTCATCGCCGCTCCTCCGCTGGAGGTTGCACCACCCACATCCACGTTATGTCGGATGCCGCGGCTTCGCTGCGGGTGTGGCCAGCCGGGTCACCGGGGGTCGGCTGTTCAGGCCGGCGGGTGGGGCGGGATGCTTGCAGGCCAGCCGGGGCGGGAGAAGGGCTCGCCCTGCACATGTAGGCGGACGATCTCCCTGGTGTAGGGCAGTGTCCGCTCCGGCAGCTCGTCGGGCGCGTACCACTGCAGCGCCGAGCACAGCTCGGGCTCCCGGATGGTCGGCTCACCCGTCCATCGGGCGACGAGGAAGCCGAAGCCGATCCGGGCGCCGCTGTCCGGGGGCAGGGCGTGGGTGACGCCGACGAAGGCGACGTCGTCCTCCTCGGCCCGGAGCCCCAGCTCCTCATCCAGCTCGCGGACGGCCGCGGTCACCACGTCCTCGTCCGGCTCGAGACGCCCGCTGGGCAGCGCCCACCACCCGCTGCCGTAGATGTCTCCGGCCCGGCGGGTCAGCAGCAGCCGCCCCTCGCGCACCACCAGCAGCAGCACGTCCACAGGCGTCCGGTGTTCATGGCGGATCGCGTGCCGACCGTTCTCGTTCACCCTGCCGACGTTATCGGCCGCTGCCAGATTCTCGGCCTGGTCGGTCGGTGCCGAGTCGCATCGACATGCGTCGTCCCTGCCGCATCGGGGGTCTTCCTGGCCACGCGGCGTAGGACGCTTGATGCGTGCCGTCGTCCCGCGTGTGCGGGCACGTGGTCGTCGAGGACCGGCACCAGGCCGACGGCTCTGGGCCGGGCCGGCTGTAACGGTGATCACGTGTTGCGGGAAATCGAGACAGTTAAGGTAATGGATGGTTAAATCGCGCACCGCCCATGCCTGGATGGGTGACCGGAGAACGAGCAGATGGCCGGCGGGTGAATGGCAGGGAACGGGGATTCGACGTTTCTGGTGCATCTTCTCGCCGATTGATGCGCGGGTGCGCCCGCAGCGTGTAGGCGGCGACATCCCGATGACGGCGACTTGGTAAGGTTCGCTCCGTTCTCTGCCTTTCTGATCGACCCGTGAACCGTCACCCCGTGATTCGTGTGGCGATGCCAGACCCTTCATCGCCCGTCTTCGGGTCGTGTTCTCTCCTGTCATGACGACCGCTCAGGGGGTCCCGTGTTCTCGCGCCGCCGGACGTCCGCACGCCGCCGTCCGCGCACCTGGGCGGCCGTCACCGCGCTCGCCGTGGCGGCGGCACTCGCCGGCTGCGGACCGGGCGACACGTCGTCGGTCGCGGACTGCGCCACCCCGGGGGTGAGCGACGACCGGATCGATCTCGGTGTGCTGTACCCGGACAGCGGGCCGGCCGCGGAGCTGTTCGACGCCGCCCGGGCGGGGATCGACGCCCGCCTCGGCGCAGTGAACGCCGCCGGCGGTATCAACGGTCGCCGGGTCGTCTACCAGTGGCGCGACGACCAGGGCTCACCGGCGGCGAACGGCATCGCCGCGCGCGACCTCGTCGAGCAGCGGCAGGTCTTCGGCGTCATCGAGCTGTCCGTCGCGGCGTCGGGCAGCGCCGGCTACCTCGCCGAGCAGGGCGTCCCGGTGACGGGTCTGGCCTCGGAGCAGGTCTGGTCGCAGGCCCGGAACATGTTCGCCGCCACCACGGCGACCGACGCGGCCGTCGACACCCAGGGCCGGTTCGTCCGGGACCAGGGGGGCAGCCGGGCGGTGATCCTGCAGACCGCGCTGTCGGCGGGCATCTCCACGACGGCCTCGACATACGCGCGCAGCCTGGCGGCGGCCGGGGTCCGGGTCATGGGCACGGTCACCTACACCACGGGCGTCGACGACCCCATGGCGGTGGCCCGGCGGATCGTCGCCGCCCGCGCGGACACCATCGTCGGCGTCATCGAGCCGAAGGACCTCGTCGCCGTCCTGAGCGTGTTGCGTAATGCGGGCCACCTCCCGAAGGTCGTCCTGTCCGCCAACGGGTACGACCATGCGTTGCTACGCGCCGCCGGTCCGCAGGCGGCGGGAATCTCCGTGCCGGTGTTCTACCGGCCTTTCGAGATCGGCGGCCCGGGAATCAACGCCTATCTCGCGGCGATGCGCCAGTTCGCGCCGCAGGTCGCCCAGCCCGAGCAGGACATCGCGGTGATCTCCTACATCAGCGCGGACATCTTCCTGCGCGGTCTGGCGCTCGCCGGGAGCTGCCCCACCCGGCAGGGATTCATCGACGGCCTGCGCGCGGTGAACAGCTACGACGCCGGCGGGCTGATCAGCACGATCAGTTTCCGGGAGGGCCTGGCCCGCCCCACCACGTGCTATTCCTTCGTCCAGGCGAATGCCGTCGGCAGCGGGTTCGTCGTGGTGGAACCGAACCTCTGCGGCCACGAGATCAGCCCCTGACGGCGCCACCCGCCCGGTCCGGTGCGGGCGCCGCCTCGTGCGGTACGGGCGCCGGCCGAGCCCGCTACGCCTGCGCGCAGCTCGGCCGGGCCCGGCACCTGTTGGAGACGCTGGTCGACGAGACCCCGGACGATCCCTACGTCCACCGGCTGCTGGGACGCACCCTGCAGCGCCAGAGCGCCGCCGGACCGGACGGCGAGGCGCACCTGCGCCTGGCCGCCGCGATGGCCCCACCGGCCGTCGACGACGTCCCTGGTCACTACGTCTGACTCGGTCACTACGTCTGACTCGGCCCGGACCCGAGCCCGGATGCCGCCCGGCGGTGGATCGGCCCCGATCAGCGGATTACCGGTGGCCGGGGACTCGGCGAGGAGGCGACCACCTGCACCGTGGTCGTGGCCGAGTCCCAGCCGCCGGCGTCGTCCCTGACCTCCACCTCCACCCGGTAGGAGCCGGGCTCGGTGTAGTCGTGCTCGTGCGTCGGACTGGACGAGTTCTCCGTGAAGCCGCCGTCCTCGAAGAAGAACCGGTACGCCACGATCGGATGCGATCCTGCCGTCGAGCCGCTCGCGTCCGCGTGCACGTGCAGGCCGTCGCTGACGACGCGCAGTCTGGCCGTGGGCCACGCGTCGACCGTGAGGGACGCGGTGGCCGTGTCGCTGGTGCCGGCGGCGTCCGTCACCGTGACCCGCACGGTGTAGTCGCCCGCGGCGGCGTAGTGGTGCTGGGGCGATCGTGCCCGGGTCACCGTGTCCGGCCGGGTGCCGTCCCCCCAGTCGAAGGTGTAGGACGTGATCGGACGGTCACCGGCGACGGAGCGGGACGCGTCGGCGACCCAGTCCTCGGGCCGTTCGCCGCCGATGGGTTCCACCCGTGCGGTGGGCGGCGCCGACGTCGTCTCGACCGTCCGGCTCACCGTCTCGGTACCGCCCGCGGTGTCCGTCACCGTCACGGTGACCTCGTGCCGCCCGGCCTCGGCGTAGGTGTGCCGGGCGGTGCCGCCGGCCTGGGGGCCGGTCCGCGTGCCGTCCCCGAAGTCGAAGTCGTACGTGGAGATCGGATGCGAGCCCGCTACCGATGCGCTCGCGTCCGCCGAGACGGCCCGATGATCGGCGGTGACGGTCAGCGCCGGGCGCGGGGCGCGGTCGGGCGCCGTCGCGGTGACCTGCCGGGTGTCCGTCGAGGACCATCCATCGACGTCGGTGACGGTCAGGGTGACCCGGTGGGTCCCCGCCCGGCCGTAGGTGTGCCGCGCGGAGGTCGTCGGGCCGGGCGCGGGGTCGGGGCCGTCGCCGAAGCTGAAGCCGTAGCGGGCGATGGCGGCCGAGCCGGCCCGGGAGCCGCTGGCCGAGGCCAGCACGTCGAGGTGGTCGACGCTCACGGCCAGCCGGGCGACCGGTGGCGTGGTGACCGTCCGGCGAAGCTCCACGCTGGTGGTCGCCGACGCCTGCCCGCCGCCGGCATCGCGCACCCGGACCGTGACGGAATGCCGTCCGGGCCGGCCGAAGGTGTGCTCGGCCCGCGGCGACGAGGCCGGGCCCTCGGTGGCGTCGTCGTCGAACGTGAACTGGTACGTGGTGATCGCCGCGGGACCGGCTACCGAGCCCGACGCGTCCGCGACGACGGACAGGGGCCGGCCACCGGCGCGCAGGATCAGCCGGGCCGCCAGCCGGACCGGGGGCGTCGGCGAGCCGGTGGACGGCCCTGGTGTTGCGGGCCCTGGTGTTGCGGGCCCTGATGGCGTGGGTCCCGATGTCCCTGGCGGGGGCGTCGGTGTCGGGGCCGGGGTGGGGATGGCAGCGGAGCTGGGCGGCGCGGTGGGCAACGGACGGGGCAGCACGGTCGACGGGTCCGGCTGCGAACGCAGGGCCAGGGTGATCGCGCCCGCGCCGAGCACGAGCAGAGCCACGAGGGCCAGCACGAGCGGCCCGCGGCCGAACCGCCGCCGGGTGCGTCGCCGCGGCCCGCGGTCCCGGCGCCCGCCGCCCGGCTCGTCCGGCTCGTCCGGCTCGTCCGGCTCGTCCGGCTCGTCCGGCTCGTCCGGGCGAGCGGACTCGTGGGCGGTGGGCGCGAGCGGCGGGGGCCAGCCGTCCGCGGACCAGCCGGTGGTCGCCCAGGAGGGCAGGCGCCCGGGGCGTGCCGCAGCGCCGAAGGCGGAACTCGCCGACCCACCGTCCGCCGGCACCCGGCCGGCCACCCTCGTCGAGCCGCCGGCCGCCCGTCCCGGGGCCGCACGGCCCGCGATCGCCACGCCCAGAGGCACCGCCGGGGTGATTGCCAACGTCCGGATCGCGCCGCCGCCACCCAGCAGGGCGAGCAGCCGTCGCCGGCTGTCCTGACAGATCCGGCAATGATCGAGATGGTCCGCGAACAGGTCGAGCTGGTCGAGCCGCAGGCTGGTGGTTCGGCCGTCCCAGTCATCGAGCAGGGAGCGCAGCCCGGCGCAGCGGTCGCGCCGCCAGCGGACGACCAGGATCGCCACGAGCCGCTGCTCGGAGCGGTCCAGGCTCGCCGCCACCCAGGCCCGCCCGGCCCGGGTCGGCGGACTGCCGAATGCCTCGGCGAGTTCGCCTTCCGTCAGACCCGCCTCGGTGTGCACCGCGACGACGACGCGGTCCGGGAGTGCGAGCAGCGGTACCGCCGCGACGAGGTCGGCCCGCACCTGCTCGGCGGTGGGGGGCACCTGCCCGTCCACGTCGAGCCAGGACCGACCGGCGCCGGTGCCCGCCGGGTCGGCGAGGAACAACCGGTCCGCCACGTACGCGGTGACGGCGAAGGGCCAGATCCGCGCCCGCGCGGGCGCCTGGTCCAGCGGGAGGTGGTAGCGCGCCGTCGCGAGGGACAGCTCGAAGGCATCCTCGGCGGCGTCCGGGTCGGGCGCGGCGAGCCGGCAGATCCGTTCGAGCGTCGGGGCATACTGCCGGTACAGCTCCTCCCAGGCGTCCGGGGCGCCGGCGCGCCCGGTCGTGGAGCTGGTGAGGGCGGCGGCCCTGGGCGGGTCGCCGGAGGTCGCCGACGCCCCGGACGAATCGTGCACGTGCCCCGTCTCCCCGACATCCACGCGGCCCGCTCGGGTCCCCAGCCGGATGCCGCGACGTATCCGAATGGTGAGAACCAAGTACCGCCGGAAAGAACGGTCATAGGCCGGAGCGAATGGCAGTCGACTCGTTTGCGTGAGCACATCGCGCGACTTGTCCCTGTTTATTGAGAAGGGGGGGCGAGGATGCTCTGGAGCAACATATCCGGGTTCTTACCGCGCGGCCTCGCCGATCGCCCGCTCGGCCCGCGCGAGATTTCTGCCCGCGGCCCTGCTCAGCGGATGATCGGGGCCGTACAGGGCTGCCGTCCTCGCCAGCGCGTCGTGAAAGGCGACGACCGCCTGCGCCCGCTGGCCGAGGGCGAACAGGATCGCGCCGAGAACACCGAGCCGGCGGGCGTCCTCGGTCGCCGCGGTCCGCTCGGGATCGAGTCCGCCTGCCAGCGCGCTCGCGCGGTCCAGCGCGCGTCTGGCCTCGTGCGGCCGTCCCAGGTCCAGCAGCACGATCGCCTGATCGGTGAGGTAGCGGGGCAGCTCGGCCGCACGGTCGCCGTAGAGTACCGCCATCACCCGCACTGCCTCGTCGAGTTCGGCGAGCGCGTCGTCGCTCCTGCCGAGCTGCCGGTAGACCTCGGACATGCTGTGCGCCGTCTCGGCGCGCAGCGGATGCGGGCCGAGACGGTCGAGCTCGGCGCCGGCGGCCCGCAGCAGCGGCAACGCCTCCTGCGGGCGGCCGGCGCCGAGCAGCAGGATCGCCAGATTGTGGCGGCGGGTCGCCAGCGCGAGATCGTCGGGACCGGCAGCGGCCGGCGCCGACCCCTGGGCGGACGCGTCGCCCGCAGGCCCGGACGGGGCTCGGTGGAACTCCTCGACGACGGCCAGCGTTCGGCGCTGGAACGTGATCGCCTGCTCGTGCTCGCCGAGCAGGCCGAGGTAGCTGGCGGCCCGTTCGACCAGCGTCACCGCGGCGGGTTGCCGGTCGCCGGGCAGCGCCGTCGTGCGGGCGAGCGCGGTCTCGGCGACCGTGAGCATGTGCGGCAGCAGCAGGCCCCACCAGGGCCAGGTCTGCGGCCGATCCTCGATGGGCACGAGGGCCAGCGAGTACAGCAGCCGCAGCGCCGCCAGGGTGTCCGCGTCGGCGCGGGCGGGGTCCACCGCCGCCGCGACCTCCCGGATGATCGGATGGAGGTACAGATGGTCGCCGTCGCGGCGGACCAGCCCGCGTTCCAGCAGCACGGCCACCGTGTCGTCCAGGACGCCCGGGTCGGCGGCGGCCGCGGCCAGCGGCTCGTCCAGGTCCTCCGCCCCGGCCACCAGCAGGTCCAGCGGCACCAGGGCGGGGGCGAGCACCGTCAACAGGCCAAGCAGCGCCCGCGCCGTCGGCGAGCTGCCCGCGAGATCGTCGACGGCGGCGGCGAAGGCCGCGTACACGCTGTGCCCGTAGGACGGGACCTGGTCGCGCGCGAGCAGTGCCGCCGCCCCCCGCTCGAGCTGACGCAGGTAGCTTGCGGCGGGTACCCGACGCCAGGCTGCCTGATCCAGAGCGAGCGGCAGCCCCCCGAGTCGCCGCGCGATCGCCCGCAGCGCGGCCTCGTCGGGCCGGCCGGCCCCGTCCCGCGCGACCACCTGCCGATCCCCGCCCGCCCGGGGCAGCGGGAGATGCCCCGGCGGCGTCGCCGCGGCGGACCCGGGCCACCCCGGGGACCCCGGGAACGGTGAGACCGCCCCGGCTGCGCCCGGCCGGGAGCCGCCATCGAAACGGGCAAGCAGGTACCGGAACGATTCCTCGTCGGTGAACGGACCCACCTCGACGGTGCGGTCGCGTCCCGGCGGGAGGAGACGATCGGATCGGGACGTCACGATGACGTGGCCCGACCCGGCGGGCGGTACGAGGTCACCGAGCCCGTCCGCCCAGCCGGCCTGCGCGCCGTCCAGGACGACCAACCACCGCTCCCGGACCGACAGCGCCCGCAGGGCCCGCGCGGCGAGTGGATCACCAGGGGCTGGCGGGTGGCCGACGCCGAGCTCCCGGGCGAGCCCGGCGAGCTGGGAACGGGCGACTGCCGGGTGGGCGGCGTCGACCCACCATCGAATGCGGTAATCCCCGGCGTGCCGGTGGGCGTACTCCACGGCGAGCGCGCTCTTGCCCATCCCGGCGGCGCCGTGCAGGAGCACGATCCCGGCCGGTCCGGTGGCGTGGGCCGGGTCCGTCGGCTCGGAGCGCAGTACCGCTGCCATCCGGGCGAGGACGTCGGCGCGCGCGGTGAACAGGTCGAGGCGGGCCGGCCACGCGTTGGCGATGCTCTCCTGGTGCCGGCCGTGGTAGGCGCTGTCCAGCGCCTCGAGGATCGCGGCGTCGAGGGCTCGGTCGGACTTCCCGACGAGGTCGACCAGCACCCGTGTCTCCAGGTCGGGGTGGAGGTCGCTGGTGACGAACGGCGTCGGGCCGATCCACAGCGGCACCAGCCGCGTCCGCCCGCCCTCCTCGGCCTGCGCGGCCAGCTCCCACTCCTCCATGGCGTACCGCGATTGCTGATACCGCGGGGATAACACGGCGACCGTATGCCGCGACGCCCGCGCCCCATGCACCATGAGATCGTGCCAACGGCTGCCGGGAATGAAATCGTCGCCTTGCCAGAAAACCCGGTAGCCGGCCCGGCGAAGCAGGTCGGCTATCCGCCGGGCCCAGCCGAGGTCGGAGTTGGTGAAGCTGATGAAACAGTCCCAGGTGAATTCCTGGTCCGGCCATCCTGTCATGCCAGGAAAATACCTCGATGATCGCCGCGACGTCCGGCGCCGACCCGGGACCGGTCCTCGGTGTCCGGGTCGAGCGCGTCAACGGGGCGAGCGCGTCAACCGGTCGAGCGCGTCAACCGGTCGAGCTCAGAGGGTCGAGTACAGCCGCTCGGCCTGGTCGCGCTTGGTGTACAGCTCCCAGTAGATGTCGGCGATCGTGTCCGCCTGGGTCTCGGGGCCGCCGCGGCCGATGAAGGTTGCGAGCGGCACGTGGGCGGCGTACACACCCTTGTCGGCGAGGGAGGCGTTCAGCGCCAACACCCAGTTGCGCAGCGCGGCGGTCGCGAGGCCGACGTTGCCCATCCGGGGAAAGACCAGCGCGGACGACGCCCCGGTGGTGACCAGCAGCGTTCCGGCGCCGCGCTCGATCATGCCGGGCAGTACGTGCTGGATCGCGGTGACCGCCCCGTACACGTAGTACTCGATCTCCGGCTGGATGCTCTCCACCGTCACGTCGAGCGCCTCGACGATCGGATTCAGGGCGTTCTGCCGCCCGGCCGGTGCGGGGGAGTACTCCAGCACGTCGATCGGGCCGAGCTGCGCCTCGACACGGGCGAGCGCGTCGACGAGGGACGGCCGGTCGAGGACGTCGGCGGCGAAACCGGCCGCCGTGATGCCGTCCTGGGTGAGCTGGCCGGCGAGGTCGTCGAGCTTCGCCTGGTTGCGGGAGATCAGCGCGACGGCGAAGCCCTCCCGGCCGAAGCGGCGCGCGATGGACAGCCCGAGCCCGGGCCCGGCTCCGACGATGGCGATGGTCGGCATCTGCCTTCTCCTTGCGTCGTGGGAAGCGGTGCGTCGTGGGAAGCGGTGCGTCGTGGGAAGCCGCGGGCCACTGTAGCGGATGCTCCGAGGTCGGAAAATCCGAGATGGGAACATCCTGGCCCGGACGGTATCCGATAGGATCGCACCCGTGCCCGCGCCGTCGCCTCCCTCCGCGAAGCTGCCGGTGGAGCCGTCGGCGAAGCCTGGTGTGGGCCGGGCTGCCGAGTCGCAGCTCACCGAGTCGCAGCCCGCCGACCTCACCTGGCTGCTGAATCGGGCGGCCGCGCGCATGCGGGGGGAGCTCGACACGGTCGCCCGCGGGCACGGCCTCGCCGGCGTGCGCGACTGGATCGTGCTGACCGCGCTCGGCGTCGAGGGCGGCCGCACCCAGCTCCAGCTCGGCCGGGAGCTCGGCGTCGACAAGACCACGCTGACGTCGCTGCTGGATCGGCTCGAAGGCGACGAGCTCGTCGTGCGCCGCCTCGACCCGCGCGACCGGCGCGCCCGCATCCCCGAGGTCACCGCGGCGGGGCGGCGGCTGCAGGCGCGCATCGCCGCGGCCCGCGACGAGGCGGAGGCCCGGCTGCTCGCCGCGTTCAGCCCGGACGAGCAGCGCCTGCTGCGCGCGTTGCTCACCCGGCTTGCGGACTCCACGGCCGCGCCCGTCCCCTGCCTGTGACTTCTTCTGCCTGTGTGACGTCCCTTGTCTGTGACGTCTTCTGCCTGCGACGATCCCTGCTCGTGACGTCCCCGGCCGCGGCTGCGGACGGGGGCCCACCAGCCGTTCGGTGGCGGAAGTGCCGCGCCTGCCGCGCCTGCTGCGTACGGTGGGCCTGATCGTCTGATGCCGCCGGCTCGGATGCCGGCGTCCCGTCCGGTGAGCAGGAGAACAGATGACCGTCAGCAATCTGCCGCTTTCGTCGCCCGCCGCCGTCGGCCCGCCGCCGCCGTTCGACCCGGAGCTGGCTGCGGCCCTCGAGGCGCTCGCGAGGTTCCTCAGCCCGTCGATCACCCCCGAGATGCTGCCGAGGTTACGGGCCGCCTCGGCGGCGCCGTCCGTTCCCGACGAGCAGCTGCGCCGCGACGGCGCGTTCACGGTGGAGGAGCTGTCCGTGCCCGGCCCGCCCGGTGCGCCCGAGGTCGGCCTGCTCGTCTGCCGGCCGACAGCGGCCGCGACGCCGGCGGCGGTCGTCTACCACCTGCACGGCGGCGGCATGATCATGGGTGACAACCGTGCCGGCGTGACGGAGATCCTCGACTGGGCCGAGGCCCTGCACCTCGTCGTCGTCTCGGCCGAGTACCGGCTGGCGCCGGAGCACCCGCATCCGGCGCCGGTCGAGGACTGCTACGCGGGCCTGCTGTGGACGGCCGCGCACGCCGGCGAGCTGGGCGTGGCCTCCGGGCGGGTCGTCCTCGCCGGCACCAGCGCCGGCGGCGGCCTCGCGGCGGCGACGGCGCTGCTTGCCCGCGACCGCGGCGGCCCGGCGCTGGCCGGCCAGCTGCTGATGTGCCCGATGCTCGACGACCGCGGCGGCTCGCCGTCCACCGCGCAGATGGCCGGCCTCGGGGTCTGGGACGGCACGTCGAACCGGACCGGCTGGGCGGCCCTGCTCGGCGCCGGCGTCGGCGGGCCGGACGTCTCCCCCTACGCGGCGCCGGCGCGGGCCGGCGACCTGACCGGCCTGCCGCCGGCGTTCGTCGACGTCGGCTCCGCCGAGACGTTCCGCGACGAGGACATCGACTACGCCACCCGCCTGCTGCGGGCCGGCGTCCAGACGGAGCTGCACGTCTGGCCCGGCGGCTTCCACGGCTTCACCCTGTTCGCGCCGCAGGCACGGATCTCCCAGGAGGCCGCCGCCGCCCGGCTGAACTGGCTTCGGCGCCTGCTGTCCGCCACCTGACCGCCGCCCGACACCCGCCCGAGACCCGCCCGAGACCCGCCCGAGACCCGCTGGACGTTCGTGGATGGGCTCGCGGGGGACGCGCCAATGGAACAGTTCGCCGGTGAACAATGTTGTGAAGGTCGCGGCGGAGTCTTGTTCCCACCGAGGAGATCGAGGAGATCAACGTGACCGAGTACGGACTGCGGGTCGGCCGGGCGGAGCTCGGCTCGGCGGGCCCGATCACCTTCGGCCCGGCGGGGATCCTGTTCCTCGCCGACAACGCCACGGCGACCGTCTTCGCGGTCGACGTCTCCGACCCGGGCCGCACGGCCGGGTCGGGGCCGTTCGAGCTGGCCGACGTCGACGCGCGGGTCGGCTCACTGCTGGGCGCGGACGCGGCCGACGTCGCCATCCGCGACCTCGCCGTCCACCCCGACTCGGGCAACATCTACCTGTCGGTCCAGCGCGGCCACGGCGAGAGCGCCCAGGCGGTGCTGGTGCGCATCGACCGGGCGGACGCCTCGATCAGCGAGGTGCCGCTCACCGACGTCCCGGTCGCGTCGGTGGCGATCGCCGACGCTCCGGCCCCCGACGACGAGCGCGTCGACGTCGTCCTGCCCCTCGGCGACGAGGGGGAGGAGATCACGGTCGGCTCCCGCACGATCCGCATCCTGCGCCGCCCGATCCGCACCTCGACGGTCACCGACCTCGCGTACGTGGACGGGGCGCTGCTGGTCGCCGGGCTGTCCAACGAGGAGTTCTCCTCCAAGCTGCGGCGGATCCCGTTCCCGTTCACCGACGCCGCCGACGCGGCGGGCAACAACCTGGAGATCTACCACGTCTCGCACGGCAAGTGGGAGACGGCGGCGCCGATCCGCACGTTCGTGCCCTTCGACGGCGGTCGCGCCATCCTGGCGAGCTACACCTGCACGCCGGTCGTGCACTTCCCGCTGGCCGAGCTGGCCCCGGGCACCAAGGTGGTCGGGCGCACCGTCGCCGAGCTCGGCGCGATGAACCAGCCGCTGGACATGGTCTCCTTCGTCCAGGGCGGCGAGGAGTACCTGCTCGTCGCGAACACCTCGCATGGTCTGATCAAGATCGCGCGCCGCGACATCGACGCCCAGGCCCCGCTGACCGAGCCCACCGAGCCGGTCGGGGTGCCGCGGGAGACCGCGGACCTCCACGGCATCACCAGGCTTGCGAACCTCGACGGCGAGCACGTGCTGGCCCTGCAGACCGACCCCGACGGGCGGCGGCACCTGCGCTCGTTGAAGTCCGCCTCCCTGTAGGCCGGGCCGGCGGTAGATCGAGTGAGCTGTGGACGGGCTGACGGCGGGCGGCTGTAGGAGGGCGGACGTGGTCGACCGCAGCGGGGTCGCCGTGTCGTGGTCGCGGCACGGCGGGGCGGACTGCATCCGGCTGGCGGGGCTGGCGGAACTGGCTGGGCTGGAGCTGGCTGCGCGGGTGCGGATCCACCCGGTCAGCGCCGTGGCGCTCGGCACCGCCCCGCCGACGGCCGGGCGGCTGCTGCGCGACGGCCCCGACACCTGCTTCGTGCCACGCTTTCCCTTTCTCGACGGCACCGCGTACGTCGTCACCGTCGACGGTGCCGCCGTGGCCGAGCTGACCCGCGCCGGCGCCGACGAGGCGGCCACCACTGAAGTCCTCGCGATCCACCCGAGCGCGGCGACCGTGCCACGCAACCTGCTGCGCAGCTACGTCTGGTTCAGCGCACCGATGAGCGAGGGCTACGCGGCGGGCCACGTGCGGCTCGTCGACGACGCCGGCGATGTCCTGGCCGGGGCGCTGCTGGCGACCGAACAGGAGCTGTGGGACGCCGCCCGGCGCCGGCTCACCGTCCTGCTCGACCCGGCGCGGATCAAGCGGGGTCTCGCCCCGCACCGCGAGGCCGGCTACCCCCTGCGGTCCGGCGCACCGTTCCGGCTGGTGGTCGACGACGGGTTCCGCGACGCCCGCGGCCGCCGGCTGCGGGCCGGGGCCGAGCGGCGCTACCAGGTCGCCGGCGACGAGCGCCGCCACGTCGACCCGCACACCTGGACCCTGCGCGTCCCGCATGTCGGCACCGCCGAACCGCTTCAGGTCGGGTTCGGCCGGCCGCTCGACCACGGCCTGGTCGCCCGCTGCCTGCGCGTCGTCGGGCCCGAGGGCCGGCCCGTCGACGGCGTCGCGGACGTCGGCGCCGAGGAGCGGTCGTGGCGGCTGGCCCCGCGACAGGGCTGGGCGTGCGGGCCGCACCGGCTCGTCGTCGATCCCGTCCTGGAGGATCTGGCCGGCAACTCCGTCGGCCGGGTCTTCGACCGCGACCTCGCCCGCCGGACGGACGACCCCCGCGGCGCCCGTCCCGTCACGGTGACGTTCCACCCGCGCTGAGCCACCCGGCGCGGCGGGTGCCGGGCTCAGCCGCGGGCGATGTCCGCGTAGCGGCGGGCGGCGGCCAGCGCGGCCCGCACGGCGGCCGCGTCCACCTGGCCGCCGTCGCCGTGCACGCCGCCGTCGGGCCCGAAGTAGGGGGTGACGTAGACCGGGGTATCACGCTGGAAGCGCCATCCCTCGGCCAGCGGGCCGGCGTCGACGGCGTCGTATCCGAGCGCGTCGAGGAAGGCCGCGGCCGTCGCCCTGGCGTCCGCGTCGTCGCCGGCGATCGGCAGCGCCGAGCGGTCGGGCGCACCGGCGGGCCGGGCGAGCGACTGCAGATGCCGGTAGTAGATGTTGTTGAACGCCTTGACCACCTTCGAGGTCGGCAGGTGCTCGGCGAGCAGTTCGCTGGTGGTGGTGGACTCGTCGTCCAACGCGGCGATGGTGCCGTCCCGGTCCGGGTAGTAGTTGTTCGTGTCGATGACCACCTTGCCGGCGAGCGGCTCGACGGGAACGTCCCGGTAGGCCCGCAGCGGCACGGTCACGACCACGACGTCGCCGGCCGCCGCGGCCTGCGTGGCGGTGGCGGCGCGGGCACGCGGCCCGAGCTCGGCCACGAGGTCCCGCAGCGTGTCCGGGCCGCGCGAGTTGCTCAGGACCACGTCGTACCCGGCCGGGATGGCCAGGCGCGCCAGCGTCCCACCGATGTTGCCACTGCCGATCAGTCCGAGAGTCGCCATGACGGCGCCAACCACCGCCGGCACACCCCGCATTCCCCACACGCGGGACTGGCAGCAGTGTCGTCGTTCCGAGCTGGCGCGGAACGCTCGGACCAGGCGATTTCGTTGACGGGCCGAAGTCAGGGAAGGCTGTGAACTAACGTAAAGTAAGTGCTATATGCTCACCGGTGGTCGTTGGTCGGTCCTGCGATCAACCGGCTCCAGGGGTTGGCGAACCAGCGGGGGCGCAGTGAATGAATGATCCGGCCGGGGTACCACCTATCAATTTTCAGGTGCATCGCGTCCGTGCCTATGCCGAGGGGGGCCGGCATGAGTTCGAGCAGATGGTCGCGTCGCTCGTGGACACGCTGTACGGGCCAGCCCATGTCGTCCAAGCGGCCCCGGGCGACTGGGGCATCGATGTGTTCGTCGGCGATCTGACCGGCCGGGTGCAGATCTGGCAGGTGAAGTACTTCATCGACGGCGTCGGCCCCGGCCAGATGAGTAATGTCAGGAAGTCGTTTACCCGTGCCTGTCAAGCGGCGGCGGAGAACGGTTACCGGATCGAGAAGTGGACGCTGTGCGTCCCGGTGAGCCTGGACGGCCCGACGGGTCAGAGCTGGGAACGATGGAAAGTCAAGCAGCAGCACCTGACCGGCGTCGACATCGTCCTGTGTGACGAGACCCCGCTGCGCAACCTGCTGATGCAGCCGGAAACCGCGGGCATCAGGCGGGCCTATTACGACCCGTATGCCGAGACGCCGACGCGCCCCTCCCTGGCGCGTTTGCGCATCCGGCCCGACGACGACGTCCTCGACCTCGCCGACCCAGATGCCGGCACCTGGCGCGGCGGGGCGGAGCTGAGGGCCGGTAACACCCACTATCTGCTGCACGACCCGATCGTGGAGAGCGTCGGCCCGGACCGATCGTGGGTGCTGCGCGACGCCGCCGCGCGTGAGCTGGAGCCGCGGGCGCGGGTGGTCCGCCTGCGCCAGCTCCAGATCAGCCGCGCGACGCCCGATGCCCGGAATCGGTGGGCCGGGCTGCGAACACAGGCGGATCTGCTCGTCGAGCTTGCCGGCGCGGCCGGCCTGCCCCGCCTGCTGGTCCGCCACGGCCTCGACAGTGCCGACGGTGACGAACCCGAGCGCGCCGGCCAGGCTCTGCTGGTGATGTCGGCGCCGGCCGGACGGACGTGGCGGGACGTCCACGGCGGGCAGACAGACGCGCTCGGCGGTCAGCGCGGGAGGCGCGGTGAGCACGGCCCGCTCGGTCAGCGCCATGACCGCGCCCCGTCTCGTGGCCATCCGGATCGGCTGGCCACGGCGGCCGTGTTCGCCGCGGCCGCGGATCTGTGCCGGACGTTGGGAGCCCTGCACCGGCACGGGCACGCGCACCGGTCGTTGAGCCCGGACAACATCGTGCTCACCAGCCCGGGCCGGGCTCGGGCCGCGGTGGTTCCCTGCGACCTGGGGCTGGCCGGGATGACCGAGCTTGCCGGCGAGGGCGGTCCCTTCTCCGCACCCGAGCAGCGGCGTCACCAGGGCGGCGAGCCACGGCGTGGTCGCCCCGGACCAGGCACCGACGTCTACCAGGTCGCCGCGCTCGTCCTGGACGCACTCGGCGGGCGCCCACCCAGCCCGGCATCTGCTGGCACCTTGCCACCCCCGCCGCAGCCGGGACTGGAGGGAATGCTGCCCGGCTATCCGGCCCAGCTCGACGAGCTGCTGGCGGTGGCCTTGGACCCCGACCCGGCGCGCCGGCCCGTCATCGGGGCGCTCGGTGCCGGCCTGCGGGCCGCCCGCCGGCAGCTCTCGCTGGGCGGACAGCCATGACGAGCCAGCCAATCACCCTGCCTGGGCCGCTCGCCGTCATCCCCGCCCAGCGCGCCGTCGAACAGCTCGACGGTCGGCCCGACCTGCTGATCGGCGAGTTCGCCGAACTGTCCGGCCGCGGAGCGCTGCCTGCCCGGATCGAGCCAGACCGGCGGGATCCGGCCCGCGGGAAGCTGGTGGTCTACGCCCGCCGCCATGTCGCCTCGCTCTACCCGACCAAGATGATGGACGGATACCGGCTGGGGCACGTCGGCCGGCGGACCTTCCGGGACGAGGACCGGTTGACCACCGCCGCGATGCTCCTGCACTGCCCGGCCGGCTGGCACGCCTTCCACGATCTTCGTGACCTACCACGGGGCGACCGCTACTCGCAGCGACGATGGTCCACCCAGTGGGTCGAGCTGAGCCAGGCTTGGGCGGCGTTGTCGGCGCTGGCCGAGCCGCAGCCGCCGGAATCGACCGTCGCGCCCCACCACCAGCGTTACCTCGACCTGGTCGGCCGGATCATCGACGCCAGCCGGGATATCGAGGTCGCCAAGCAGGAGTCGGCCCCGCCGCTGCCCTACGCGCGCCGCGAGGCGACCCGGGAGCAGCGTTTCTCCGGCCGCGGGGTGTACGCCTTCCACCTCGCCCGGCCGGGCGAGGTGGCGGCCTCCGCGCTCGTGCACATCGCCGACCAACCCGAGCTGCGGGGCCGGGTCGAGCGGGTGAACGGCCGCGAAGTCGTGGTCCGGTTCGACCAGGCGGTGGACTTCAACCGGATACCACCGCAGGGAGAACTGCGGGTACTGCCCAGCGATCGGATCTACCGGATCCAGCAGGCCGCGGCGGACACCCTCGCCCGTGGCGAGGCGGCGAACCCGGCACTGCTGGCGAACCTCGTCGACGGCGTCGTTCTTCCTTACCAGCCGGATCCGGTGGCGCGCCCGCGCGGCCCCCTGAAGGGCAACCAGATCGCGGCGTTCTCCCGCGCGCTGGCCGTACCCGACCTGCTCCTCGTCCTCGGACCCCCCGGCACCGGCAAGACGACGACGATCACCGAGATCGTGCTGGCCTGCGTGGAACGCGGCCAGAAGGTTCTGGTCTCGTCGCACACGAACCGGGCGGTCGACAACGTGCTGGAGAACCTGCCGTCGGACGTCGGTGTCGTCCGGGTCGGCAGCGAGAGCTCGATGACCAGCGCCGCCCGCGCCCGCACCGTCGACAGCCAGATCGAGGGCGTCCGCCGGGACATCCTCGCGGACACCGCCCTGCTCGATCGGCTGGCTGCCTTCGAAGGTGACCGTCCCACGCTCGAGCGGTGGCTGGACTATCTGGCCGACCGACGCTCGACCGCCGCCGAGGCGCAGGCGCAGGCGCGGGTGGTCGGCGAGTCCCTCGACCTGGCCGTCGAGGCGCTCTCCCCGGAGCTGGTCACCGCCCGTCGCCACGCCGACGACGACCATGGCAGGCGGCAGGCGACGTGCGTCCGGTTGGACGAGTCGCTCGCCGCTGCCTACGCCGAGCTTCCGGCGCGGGAGGCCGCCGCGGATACCGCCGGCGCCCTGCAGTGGTGGCGGCGATGGCGGCTGACCCGGCTACGGCGCCGATTCGAGACGACCCTGGCCCGGCGGGCCGCGGCGCAGGCGGAGCTGGCAAGGGCGGCGGCGACGGTCGACGACCTGCGTGCGCAGGCGGCTGCCGTGGCGGCGAACGACCCGCACTGCCAAGGGCTCATCGCGGAGCGCGACCGGCTTGCGACGGCCGCTGCCGAGGCGATGGGCGCCGTCGTCCAGGCCGCCCAAGTCATCACGAGCGCGCTGCGCCCGTTGCTGCCCGTGCCCGACAGCGGTCCAGGCCCGGACGGCGACGCGATGGCCGATTGGGACCGCTTCCACACGTGGGCGACGATGGCGGTCGAGACGTTGCGCAGTCGTGGTGCGCTGTTGACAGAATGGCGGTCGCGGATCGGCGACGCGGAGTCGGAGCTACGCCACGAGCTCGTGCGTTATGCGGACGTCGTGGCCGCGACCTGCGTCGGGACGGCCAGCAGCCAGCTGCTGACCGATATCGTGTTCGACCTCGCGATCATCGACGAGGCCGGGCAGATCTCCACGCCGAACCTGCTGGTGCCGATGGTGCGGGCCCGCCGGTCGGTCCTCGTCGGCGACCACTACCAGCTGCCGCCGTTTCTCGACGACGACGTCCGGCACTGGTCCGAGCAGCTGGTGAAGGGCAACGAGCTACCGCCGGCCGAAGCCCAGGAGATCGGTGAGCTGCTGCGGGCGAGCGGCTTCGAGCACCTGTTTCCCCGGATCGGCGAGGACCACCGGATCGAACTGACCCTGCAACGTCGCATGCCCGAAGAACTGGCGCGCTTCGTTTCCCGGGCCTTCTACCAGGGACGGCTGCGCACGGAGCATCCCGGCGGCGGCGGGGATCCCGTCTTTCGCAGCCCGTTCGCGATGGTGGACACCTCGGACCGGCCGGAGGCCGAGCGGGCCGAGCGGCCGCTGCACGCGACCGAACCGTGGCAGCAGCGCGGTTATGTCAACGAGCTGGAGGTGGAGCTGATCGCCGCCGTCGTCGCCCGGCTGGCCGGCACGTATCGGGACTGGGCGGTGATCGTTCCCTACCGGGCCCAGGCAAGACGGATTGAGGCAGCCCTGGGCCGCGAGCTCGGCGACCCAGCCCGGGTGGCCGAGAACGTCGGCACTGTCGATTCCTTCCAGGGCGGTGAACGGGAACTGATCGTCTACGGGTTCACCCGGAGCAACGGGAGGGGTGCCGTCGGGTTCCTCAAGGAGCTGCGTCGGCTCAACGTGGCGATCACCCGGGCGAAACGTCAGCTCGTTCTGGTCGGCGACACCGCGACGTTGCGCTCGGCCGGCGACGAGGCCTTCGCCGAGATGGCCCGCGGCCTGACCGACTACCTGCGAAGCGACGGCGACCTGCGGGCGTCGATCGACCTCGAGCGACAGCTGCGGAGCGGGCCGTGAAACCAGTCCTCTACCTGCCTCGACGTGCGATTGAGGATGCAGCGACGATCCCCGGTGTACGGCCGCTGCGGCTGTTCCCGGTGCTCTGGCCGCTGTGGCGGACCGAGATCAGCGCGTCCGTGCACGACCCCCAGGCCTACGAGGTGCTCGACCACTTCCTGGTCCGCGCCGTCGCCGAGGGGCGTCTCGACAGCGTCGACGACCTCGCCCGGTTCTTCTCGCTGTCCGCCGCGCTGGTCCGCCGCTGCCTGGGCTTCCTGGCGACGATCGGGCATCTCACCATCCAGGACGGCGACGGCGACGGCGGGGGGCGGGTGGCGCTGACCGAGCTTGGCCTTAGCTCATGGCGTGCCGGAGTCCGCTACGTGCCGAAGGAAAGCCGCCAGACCCTGCTGTTCGAACGCTTCACCGGCCGGCCGCTTCCCCGGGCCTACTACGACGGGAACCTCACCGTCCTGCCGACGTCGAAGGTGCCCGAGGACCGCACGCCCGGCCGGACCCGCTTCCGCGCGCTGTTCGACGCGACACCGCTGCGCCCCGACGCCGTGACCGCCCTCGCGGCCCGTCCCGACCGCGCCGAATTCAACGTGCCGGCGGCGCTCGGCCAGATCCAGGTGCTGGCAGTCAGCGAGGGCTACCTGCCGTGCTACCTCATCCAGACGGCCGGGCACGGGCTGCTCGCCTACAGCGGCGTCTCGGAGCAGCGCGACGGGTTTCTCGCCGAGGTGTGCCGTGAGATCGACTCGGCCAGGATGCTCATCGAAGCGGAGCAGGCGGGCGACCCACGGGAGATCTGGACCGGTTGGCTCGCCCGGTCACCCCACGGCCCGGGAACGCTGCGACAGACCTCCGCCGGCATGTGGCGGATCGTCCTGCCGGCGAGCAGCTTCGGCGGCGAGGGGAAGCTGGCATACTCCCGGCTCGGCTCGTTCGAACTGTGGGACCACCACATCGCTCAGCTGTGGTGCGACGATGCGGCGGCGCGCCGCACCGCCGTCCACGAGCGGGCGCTGAGGATGACCCAGCTATCCGACGTCACCACCGTCGGCGACCTGCGCCGCCGCGCCGAACCCGTCGCCCGCGCCCTGGACGTGGCCGCGCCGAGCCTCGAGGACCTGCGCGAACACGCCCGGCGGACGAAGGCCCTGCACCTGCTCGGCCGCCTCGACCTACTGTCCGCCGCCCCCTGACGGCCCTCCCGTCGGCCCGTCGGCCCGTCGGCTCACCGCCGCTGGGCGGTCAACGGCAGGGGGCCGGACTGCACGACCTCGCCGAGGAGGCCGGTGTCGAGGCCGAGCGCGGCGGCGACCTCCTCGACCGCGGCCACGTCCTTGCGCAGGTACGGACCGGCCGCGGCGAGGAACTCCTCGACGCCCCCGATGGCCTGCAGATGACGGAAGACCACGCTGTCCGCGCTGCAGGCGGTGACGGCGGCGAGGAGGTCCCTGTCCTGGATGCCGAGCTTCTCGCCGAGCTGGACGGCGGCGACCGCGGTCTGGACGTGCGCCGCGAAGGTCAGATTGTTGATCAGCTTGACGGTCGTGGCGGAGCCGACCTCGCCGGTCCGCACGATCGTCGAGGCGTAGGCGGCCAGCAGCGGCTCGACGCGGTCGGCTGCCGCGGCGGCCCCGCCGATCAGCACGGTGAGCCGGCCGGCCAGGATGGCGGCGGACGTTCCGCTGATCGGGGCGTCGAGCACGGTGATGTCACGCGCCGCCGCGTCCGCGGCGAGCTGGCGAATGGCCTCGGTCGGCACGGTGGCGTGCTGCACGACGACGGACCCGGGCGTGGCGTGGGCGAGCAGACCGTCCGGCCCGCCGGCGATCTCGGCGAGCTGGGCCGCGGAGAAGGGGCACACGATCAGCACCGGCGCCGCGGCGGCCACCCGCTCCAGCGAGGGCTCGATGACCGCGCCCAGCTCGGCGAACCTGGCCTGGACCTCGGCCCGGCGGGCGTACAGGTGCACGGGCACGCCGGCCGCGAGCAGGCGCTCGACCATCGGCGCTCCCATGGAGCCGGCTCCGACGAAACCGACGGGGGATAAGACCCCCGGTTCCGCAGTCTCGTCTGGCGACGTCTGGTCGATCATGCTCATCCGCACCTCTCGTCCTCGGCGGGCCCGCCCGACACCCTTCGCCGTGCCCGGCTCGCACCCGGCGGGTCGTCGACGTCATCATGCGCTACCACGACGTCCGGCGGACCCTTCGTGGGCGGGTACACCAGGCGGGTGGAGCCGGCGCCGAACCTGCTCACCGTCGGCCATGGCACGCTCGTCGCGGCGGTCGATGAGCTGCTCGCCGAGGCGGCGACGATCCGCACGGCGGTGAGGTGCGCCGAGACGCTATGGTGGCGCTGCCACCGCCGGATGATCGCCGACTTCGTCACGCTTGCCCGCGGTGGCCGGGTGTCCCACCTGCACCATGACGGCCGCCTCGACCCGCACCGCCCGACCGCCGGCGTGCGCCGCCGTGACGACGGCCTACTCGTCTACGACGCCGGCTCCCTGTTCGCGGGGTGAGCGGGCCGAGCGGGAGGGGGATGGCCAGGTGACTCGCGGTCGCCCCCGTCCCGGACTGCCCGTCGATCGCCGGCCGTCGCCACCGGCCAGCAGGCGAAGCGTCTCCCGACGAACCGGCGGAAGGAGCCAGGCGGCCTGTTTCGGTCTGCCGTCCTTCTTCGCCGCGTGACCATCCGGCCCTTGGGTCGAAGGATTCTCCTGCGGTTCAGTGAACCCATCGGATAGTAAACGGCGCAGCCATGCGGCAAAACATGGTCACCGATCTTGGATCGGGCTACTCGTGCGAAAGCGAGACCTCTGATGAGTATCTACCAGAATATTGGTGGCGCGAAGGCCGTGAAGGCCGCGGTCGACGAGTTCTACGTCCGGGTGTTGGCCGACCCGGACCTCGTAGTGTTTTTCGAGGGCCGGGACCTGGCCAGCCTCAAGGCGAACCAGCGGGAGTTCATCGGCGCGGCGCTCGGCGGTCCCGAGATCTACCAGGGCGGGGACATGGCCCAGGTCCACGCCACCCTCGGAGTCACCGACGCCCACTTCGACGGGGTGGTGGGCCATCTGCTCGCGGCCTTCGCCAGCGCCGGCGTCCCGGCCGAAGCCGCCGGCGAGATCGCCGCGGTTCTCTCCCCGCTGCGTTCCGACATCGTCACCGCCTCGTAGCGTCCGGCCCACGGCGGATCAGGGGGCGCCGCGGAAGGACTGGGCGGAGAAAACCACCGCCGGTCAGTCCCGGCCGGGGTGCTCGGCGCCCACGGGTTCATCGCCGGCGTCCGTGGGCGTCGGGCGCCAGGCCCCGTCGACCTCGTCCCAGCCGTGCCCCCGGTCGTAGGCGGCCTTGAGCTCGCTCGACAGCCGCGGCCCCCGCTCCGGCACGGTCAGCCCGTGCTCGTCGGCGTGGTCCCGCAGCCACGCGCGGACCTCGCTGACGGAGGTGCTCTGGTGGGGGCGACGGACCTTGGCCCGGGCGGGCGCCGGACGGCTCGCCTCGCCCCGGACCTCGGGCGTCGTGATCGCGTCGTTCTGCTCCACCGCCGTCCACGCCGTGTCGATCCTGGCGTTGCGGGCGACGTCGACCGTCTCACCGTATTCCGCGTACTCGCCGAGTACGGACGCCACCTCGTCGCGGCATTCGTCGCACAGATCCAGCCGAACGAGCCGTCCGTCATACGCCAGAGCCGCGGTCTGCGTCGCCGCTGTCCTGTCCTTGGCATGGCGGCCGGCGTTGTCGCACCACACATTTACAAGTGATATAACCTCGCGCGCCATCAAGGTCACCTCATTCCTGGTCCGGACGCCCGCTATTCGGGCTTTGACGCCAGTTTAGTGGGGCCGCGGAGGCCTGGCAAATCCCGTTTTCCCGTGGCGTCGCAGGTCGTGCCGCCGGATTCGACGTGGGCCGCCGACCGGCGAGACAATCCGCTGTGGGTGCATGCGGCAGACCTATGCCGATTAAACTTCGCCGCGGACCACGCCTGCATTCGGCATTACCTCGCTCGGCGGTCGCGTGCCGGCCGATGTGACCGCGTGCCGGCACCGTGCGCCGACGGACGGTGGGACGGCAACCCCCGCGCTGGGCCGCGTCCCGACCTCGTCGGCCGGGCCCCGGCCTCACGCATGGCGGGCCGAGCGGGTAGGCATACAGGGGTGAGCACACCCGAGACGGCCGAGTTTCCGGCCTCCCACCGCGACCTGCTCGACTCTCCGCTGACCGCCGTCTTCGTCACGATCGGCCTCGACGGCCGGCCGCAGGCGACCGCGGTCTGGTACCTGCCCGACGGACCCACGATCAAGGTATCGATGATCAGCACACGGCGGAAGCTGGTGAACCTGCGTCGGAACCCGGTGGCCACCCTGTTCCTGGTCGACCCCGCCAACCCGGGACGCACCCTGGAGATCCGCGCCGACGTCGAGCTCGTGCCCGACCCGGACAAGACCGTCCTCGCCCGCATCACCGACCGCTACCACGTCGACTTCGCCCGGTTCAGCGCGCTGGACTCCGAGCGGACCACCGCCGTGCTGCATCCGCGGCGCGTCGTCGTCCTCGGCTGAGCAGCCAGCGACCCTGCGCCCAGCGGCCGACCCCGCGCCCGGTCGGCCGCCGCGCGGCTCACTTCCTGCGGCACGCCACGCGCAGCTCGGTGAGGTAGCGCTTGGTGATGGCGCCCCCGTAGTTGTGTTCGATCAGGTTCTCGATGCAGCGGAGAAGACCGTGTCGGGCGGGGGGCGCCAGGGCGCGGTGTCCGGAGTAGGTGCGCAGGACGTCGAGGTACTCGGCGCTCGTGTAGGGCAACTCCCACTCGTACCGGAAGAAGGTCGCCTCGTCGAAGCGGCTGGACCAAGCGATTTCCTCGCTGTCCTCGGCGATCTCGTCGGCGGGCTGCAGCCGCAGATTCGGCGGGGTCTGCGGGTCGAATCGCTCATAGCAGCCCTGAACGTCGGCGAAGAAGCGCTCGGTGCCACCGGCGACATGGTGGGTCGCGATGGTGGCCAGGGCACCACCGGGACGCAGCGCCGCCGCCGACTTCTCGACCCGCACGGCCGGGTCGATCCAGTGGAACGCGGTCGCGGCGAACACCACGTCGAACGGCTCCGGCGGCAGCGGCCAGTCCTCGAACACGGCGTTGAGGACCTGCACGTCCCGGTGACCGGCGAGATTGCGGCGGGCCACCGCGGCCATCTCCGGGCCCAGCTCCACCGCCACGATCCGGCATCCGCGCCGCGCGAGCGGCACCGTGGCCTGGCCGGTTCCGCAGCCGATCTCCAGCACGCGGCACCCCGCTCCGAGCCCGACCATCGCGGCGAGATCGTCGAACATCCGGGGTGGATATCCCGGCCGCGCCCGGTCGTAGAGCTCGGCGTCCTCGGTGAAGGTGGCTCGCAGCCGTTCGCGGTCTGAGCTGGTCACGCAGCTGAGCCTAGGGCGACCACGGTGGACGCGGGCCGGCCGGGAGCTCCCGGCCGGCCCGCGTCATGCCTTCAGAACCGGATCAGACCGGCAGCCGCTGGAATCTGATGCAGGAGACCTTGCCGTCGAGATCGCCGCTCCGGTAGTGATAGGTGTGGGTTATCGAGCCGGCGACGAAGTTCTGCTCGAAACTGTTCACCCGCGCCGATCTGTTGAGCGGCTGAATCCGGGTCACCGCGTAGTCGGAGGTGGTGCGGCAGGACGAGTCGTTGAAGACGGTGAGCTGCACACCCCGGTAGTCGACGGCGCTGCTGACGAAGCGGACGGACTTCGTGTCGTCGTTCTCGCAGCCATACGGGTCGGTCTTGAAATTGACATCCTGCAGGGTGGTGGAAGGCGACAGGTAAATCGAGCACACGATGTTCCCGTAGCCGTTGTAGCCGCTGTAGAAGGTCAGGCGCGTGTCGCTGCTCTGGGCGGCCATCGACGGTCCGGCCCCCGCCAGGACGGCTGCGACGATCGCAGCCAGCAGTCCCACGGGGTAGAGCACTCTCCGGATCCCCCGTGCGCCGATGCCAACGGTCATCTCTCCTCGCTTTCGCTCGTTCCGCGCGGTCTTTCTGCTGACATCGCCGGGTCGGCCGCCGGAGGGTCGCCGTGTGACGGCACGCCCCCCGGCGCGCGCCGTCGCGAATCCAGCCCGCCTGCGCGGCGGCGACGTGGCCGGATCTCGGTCAAGGTCGGCGCCGGCCGCCGCTTTCGTGAGCCGGCACTCGATGTCAAGTAGGAGTTCTACCCAGTTGCCCCGCCTGTCGCGTCGCAGTCATCCAGGAGGGTCGGGATGGCGGGCATGCCACCATGGTCAAGACCTGCGAGCACGACCGCAAGTGTCCTTTTGGGAACCCTCGGGGGAGCACCTTCACCATGAACGACGTCCATGCAACCACCAGGGCCGAGCTGACCAGAGCCGATCTCCGAAAAATCATGGATCTTGCTCACCAGCTGAACGACGTCACGACTGTCCGGCAGCTACGCCAAACCATCATGGAAGCGCTCGGGAGGCTGATCGGAGGAAATCTCGTCGGTCTCAACGAGATTGCGCTACCCGGGTTCCGCTCCATTGTCCGGTACTGGCCGGAGGAGCCTTCGATCGACGATCTGAACGAGCGGGTGAGCGCGTATCTCCACCTGCATCCCACCGCCTGCTACTACTTCGACACTGCGGCGGACTTCCTGCCGACGATGGTCAGTGACCACGTGACTCCGGTTCGATGGCGGGAAAGCCCCGCCTACCAGGAGATCTTCGTGCCGATCGACGCGGTCCATCAGCTCACGATCCCCCTGTTCCCCGACGTCGGCGTCCAGCGCGCGGACGCGTACGCGATCAACAGGGAGGCGGGGACCGACTTCAGCGAGCGGGACCGGGCCGTCGCCGCCGCGCTGCAGCCGCTGCTGGTGAGCGCGCACAGGAGGCTGGCGCATCATGGTGGCGACGGGCTCACCGAGCGGCAGGTGGACATTCTCCGCCGGCTCGGGACCGGTCAGACGCAGGAGGCGGTCGCCCGATCCCTGCGGGTAAGTCGGACGATCATCAAAAGGGAACTGGCGGCGTGCAACGTGAAGCTCGGCACGGTGAACGTCACGAGCGCCGTCGCCAAAGCCGCGCATCTGGGGATCATCACGCCCTGACACACCCCGCGCCACAGGCCCCCAGACGGGGCCGGTGGGCGTGGTCGGGCGGGATCAACCGGCGGTGGCGTGGGGGGCCGGGGTCCAGCCGAGGTGGGGGGCGACGGTCTCGGCGAGGTCCTCGAGCAGCCGCAGGTTCTCCCGCAGCCCGAACGCGGGCGGCAGGAACGCGATGAGTTCGTCGGCCAGTGGGACGCTCGGATCCGCGAGCAGCTCGTCGACGACGGCGGCGGGGTCGCCGTGGTGCACGGGGCTCATCGTGAACCGGGAGATGGGCGCGGCGACGGGCGTCAGCGCCCCCGCCGGACGGGAGGCGGCGGGCCCCTGGGTGCGCCGCTCGGCGTCGTAGGCCGCGTAGACGCGGGCGAGCTGCGGCGAGGTGGCGGGCAGCACCGAGCGCGCGACGGCGACCCGCGACGGCGACGTGCCGGGGTGGGCGCCGCGGTAGGCCTCGATGGCGCGGGCGAGCTCCGCGCCGTAGTCGTCGATCTGCCCGCTGAGGATGGTGCTCAGCAGCAGCCGCAGCCCCTGGCGGCCGACCCGCTCGGCGGAGGCGACCGAGCCACCGCCGTACCAGACCCGCTCGGGCAGCGTGGGGCTCGTCGGGCGGACGAACAGCTCGGTGCCCGCGGGGAGCAGCCCGTCGGGGTCGATGATCTCGCCGACCCGCTCGCCGCGCACGGCGCGCAGGAACGCCGCGAGCCGGTCCTGGGACTGCGCCCGCCCGTCGTTCGGCTCCTGGCCGAAGACGGCGTCGAAGCCGCCCTGGCCGGTCCCGAGGCCGAGCTGCAGCCGTCCCGCGCTGAGCAGGTCGGCCGTGCCGGCGGCCTCGGCCAGCAGTACGGGGTCCTCGTAGCGCACGCCGATGATGGCGGTGCCGAGGCCGATGCGCTCGGTGTGCTGCGCGACGGCCGCGTGGAACACCAGCGGGGAGGCGAGGTAGTTGTCGAAGTGGCGCTGGTAGACCCAGCCGGCGTCGTAGCCGAGCTGCTCGGCGACGCGGAACAGCTCGATGCCGTCGCGCAGCGCGGCGCCGGCCTGCCCGGTCGGGAAGGCGATCCGCGCGTTGAAGCCGAGCCGGAGCCGGCGCGGCGTGGGTGTGTCCGCCGGGTCGACGGCGGCGGTGACGGTCGCGGGGGCTGTCATGGGGTGCTCTCCTTCTGACGGTGGAGGGTCCTGCGGGGCTCGTCGCCGGAGGATGTGTGCTCGACCCAGGCGGCGTGCAGCTCGGCGTAACGGCCGGGGACCCGGACGAGGTCGCTGTGGCGTCCGCTCTGGACCAGGCGCCCGTGGTCGAGGACGAGGACGCGGTCGGCGTGCTCGGCCGTCACCATGCGGTGGGCGATCGAGACGGTGGTGCGCCCCACCGTGAGCGCGGCGAGCGCGCGCTGGACCCGGACGTCGGTCGCGGGATCGATGCCGCTGGTCGCCTCGTCGAGCACGAGCAGGTCGGGATCGACCAGCGCGGTGCGGGCGAGGGCGACGAGCTGGCGCTCGCCGGCCGACAGCCGCTCCCCCCGCACCCCGACGCGGGTGTCGAGGCCGTCCGGCAGCGTGTCGAGCCACGGGCGCAGGCCGAGCGAGGAGACGATCTCGCCGAGCACGTCGGAGTCGCCGAGCCCGTCGGAGTCGCCGAGCCCGTCGGAGTCGCCGAGCCCGTCGGAGTCGTTGAACAGGTCTGGGTCGCCGCGCAGCCCGACGCCGATGTTCTCGGCGATCGTGGCGTCGAACAGGAACGGGTCCTGCGGGACGATGGCGACGCGACGCTGGAACGACGCCTCCGACACCCGGCCGACCGGGACGCCGCCGAGCAGGACGCGGCCGCGGCTCGCCGGGATCTGGCGAGTCAGCAGCTTGGCGAACGTGCTCTTGCCGGAGCCGGTCTCGCCGACCACGGCGACGTGCTCGCCGGGGGCGATGGCGACGGTCAGGTGCTCCACGACCGGCGGGCCCGCCCCGTACGCGGCGGCGACGTCGGCCAGCTCGACCCCGATCGGCCCGGCGGGCAGCTCGCGCGCGTCGGCGCCGGTGACCACGCCCGACGGCGTCGCGAGGATCTCCAGCGCGCGCCGCCAGCCCACCACGGCGTTCTGGATCTCCCCGAGCGTCTGCACGAGGGCCTGCAGGGGTCGGACGAAGACGCTGACGAGCAGGAGCATCGCGACCAGCTCGCCGGCGGACAGATGCAGCGCCGGTTCCCACCGGGTGTGCGCGGTCGACCAGCGGGTTCCGGCGACGACCACGAACGCGGTCATCGCCGAGATGGCGACCTCGCCGAGGGCGGTGTTGACGTGCAGGGGCACGAGGGTGTGGCGCTGAGCCGACGCCGTGCCCGCCACGGCGTCGTCGACGGCGGCACGGGTCCGGGTTTCGGTGCCGGTGGAGCGGATCACGGCGATGCCGGTGACGGCCTCGCCGACGGTGGACTGCAGCACCGACACGCTCCCGCGCACGGCGGCGTAGCGGCGGGCGACGACCGCCTGCAGGCGGCGCATGACGACGAACAGCAGCGCCGACAGGACCAGCACCGGCAGCGCGAGCTGCCAGGAGTAGGTCGCGACCAGGACGCCGGCGATGATCATCTGGGTGATGTTGACGAGCAGCGCGACGCCGCCGTTCTGCACGAAGGTCGTGACCGCCTCGATGTCGCTGGTGAGGCGGGTGACGAGGTCGGCGCCGGCCAGTCCCGCGAACGTCTCGGGGGCGATCTCGTGGATGCGGGTGATGCCCTGCGTGCGCAGCTCGGTGAGGGCGGCCTCCGTGCGGCGGTAGACCCGCCGGTTGAGCCAGCACGAGGCGAGCACGGCGGCGACGGTGGCCGCGGCGCCGACGAGCACGGCGCGCCCGACGACGTCCGCGGCGCCGCCGCCATCGGAGTCGAGCAGGCCGTGGTCCAGGGCGTACTGGACGGTCAGCGGGGTCACGATGCGTCCGCCGCCCGCGACGAACGCCAGCAGGACGGTCAGCGGCAGGCCGGCGGTCAGCGCCGGGGTCGTCGCGCGGATCAGCCGGCCGAGCTCACGCACCCCGACGGAGCTCAGCTCGGCCAGGCCCCCGTCGGCGCCGCCCCCGTCGGCGCGGCCCTGGTTGGCCCGGCCCCGGTCAGGGCGGCCGTGGTCAGCCATGGGCGGTGTCCGCCGTTCCGTACGCCTGGAGGATCCGCCGGTAGTCGGGTTCGGCGTCGAGCAGCTCGGCGTGGGTTCCCACGGCGACGAGCCGGCCCGCGCGCAGGAACGCGACCCGGTCGGCGATCAGGACCGAGCTGGGGCGGCCGCCCACGATGAGCACGGTGGTGCGCCCGCGCAGGCCTGCCACGGCGGCGAGCACGTCGCGCTCGACGGCCGGGTCGAGGGCGGAGGTGGCGTCGTCGAGCAGGATGGCGCGGGGCGCGCGCAGCAGGGCGCGTGCCAGGCACAGCCGCTGGCGCTGCCCGCCGGACAGCCGCGTGCCGCGCTCGCCGACCCGCGTGTCCAGTCCGTCCGGCAGGTCGCGTACCACGGTGTCGGCGCCGGCGGCGGCCAGCGCCTGCCAGAGTTCGGCGTCGGTGTAGGGGCGCCGCTCGCGCGGGTGGCCGTCGAGGCGAAGGTTCGCGCGGATGCTGCCGCCGGCCATCCAGGGGGACTGCGACACGACGGCGAGGTGCGCGGGAATCTCCCCGCGGGCGAGGTCGCGGGCGCGCACGCCGCCGATCTCGACGACCCCGTCGGCGGGGTCGACCTGGCGGGCGAGCAGGTCGATCAGGGTGGACTTGCCCGAGCCGGTCGCACCCACCAGGGCGACGATCTCGCCGGGTCGCACCGACAGCTCGACGTCGGCGAGCAGGTGCCGCCCGCCCTGGATGTGCCCGACGCCGCGCGCCCGCAGCCCCAGGGCGCCCGCGCCGGCCAGGGTGCGCGTGCCGTAGGCGGTGGTCTCGTCGGAGTCGAGGACGGCGGCGATCCGCGACCGGCCGGCCGCCGAGATCGGCAGCATGGCGAGGAAGCGGCTGATGACGCTGAGCGGGATGGAGATGGTGAGCAGCAGGTAGACGACCTCGACGAGGACGCCGACGCTGAGCTCGCCGCTGTCGACCCGGCGCGCCCCGACGGCGAGGACGGCGAGGATCGCGACGCTCGGCAACTGCTCCAGGACCGGGTCGAACACCGAGCTGACGTCGCCCATCGAGGTGGTGGCGCGCCGCAGCCGATCCGCGGCGGCCCCGACGCGGGCGCGTTCGCGGTCGGCGAGACCCAGCGTGCGCACGACCTGCGCGCCCTCGATGCTCTCCAGGGCGAGGGCGGCGAACTCACCGCGGCTGTCCTGCACGGCCCGCGCGCGGGCGGCGAGCAGACGCTGATAGAGAAGGTTCAGGCCCAGAACCGAGCCGACGAGGGCGACCCCGACGAGCCCGAGGGCCGGATCGTGCCCGAACATCTGGACAAGCGCGACGGCGAGCATGACGACCATGCCGAACGCGAAGAACCAGAAGACCATCGGGAACCACAGGGCGTCCACGTCGGACACGGCGGTCGACAGCAGCCGGCCGGGCGCGTGCCGACGGTGCCAGGCCAGGTCCAGCTCGAGGTAGCGGCGGACGACGGCGCGGCGGACGCGGGCCTGTGAGCCGTACTGGACGTGGCCGGTCGCGATGCCCCGGGCGATGATTGTCGTCCACCGCAGCGTGGAGACGCCGAGGATCGCGCCCGCGGCCAGCCACCAGGTGGCCCGCCCGACGTCGCCGCCGGCGAGGGCCGGGACGATCAGATGATCGGTGGCCCACCCGATCGCGGCGGCGCCGAGGACCATGGTGACCCCGTTGACGACGCCGGCGACGGCGCCGACCAGGGCCGCCCCCGGATGGGCGATCGAGCCGTCGAGCATCGTGCGCAGTCCCGCCCAGAAGGTCCCGTCCCCGCCGCGGACCCGCTCCCGCCCGTCGTGTCTCCGTTTCACCATGGTCTCGGCGTGAATGTCGCCCTCGCCGTCAGCGGACGCCGGCGAGCGCGGCGGCGTCGAAGCCGGGGGCGAGGGCGCCGGGGTGGGCGTCCTGAAGGGTGCCGCGCTGCCCGGTGGCCGCCCGGTGCGCGATCTCCTGGCGGACCAGCGGCAGGACGTGGCGGCCGTAGTCGACGGCGTCGGCGAGGGTGTCGTAGCCGCGGATCGACACCAGGCTCGCGCCCTGGTCGACGTAGTCGAGGATCGCGGCGGCGACCGTCTCCGGGCTGCCCACCAGCGCGGTCGACGCGCCCAGGCCGCCGGTCGCGGCCGCGGTGCGGGTCCACAGCGCGCGGTCGTAGACCTCGGACTTCGCGGCGAACGCGAGGGCGCGCTGCGAGCCGACGTTCTGCGGGGCGCCCTTGAGGAAGGCGCGAGCCGGGCCGGCGTTGAAGGTCTGCTCGATCCGGGCGGCGTAGTCGAACGCCTTGCGCCAGGCCAGCTCGTCCGTCCGGGCGATGATCGGGCGGAAGGTCACCCAGATGCGCGGGCGGTCGGTCCGGCCGGCCGCGGCGGCGATGCCGTTGACCCGGTCGATCTCGGCACGCAGGTCGGCCAGCGGCTCGCCCCAGAAGCTGAAGATGTCCGCCTTGGCGCCGCCGACGGCGAACGCGGCGTCGGACTGCCCGCCGATCGAGATCGGGATGGTGCTGCCGTACGGCGCGAAGCCGGGGCCGAACTCGTCGAACTTGTAGAACTCGCCCTCGTGGCTGAACGGGCTGGTCTCGGTCCAGGCGCGGCGCAGCAGGTCGATGAACTCCGACGTGCGCGCGTAGCGGCGGTCCTTGGGCAGGTAGTCGCCCTGGCGGGCCTGCTCGGCGTCGTTGCCCCCGGAGATGAGGTGGACGACGGCGCGGCCCTCGGTGAGCTGGTCGAGGGTCGCGAGCTTCTGCGCCGCCACCAGCGGGAACGTGGTGTTCGGCCGCAGCGCGACGATGGGGCGCAGGCGCTCGGTGAGCTGGCCGACGGCCGAGGCGAGGACGAAGGAGTCGGCGCTGTTGGAGCCGTAGGGCAGCAGCGTGTAGTCGTAGCCGGACTCCTCGAGGGCGCGCACGTACTTCTTGAAGTACGGCAGGTCGATGCCGCGGCTCGGCAGCGGGTTGAGCTCGGTCGACGGGTTGAGGTGCGACAGGCTGATGAACTCGACCTGCGGGGACGCGGTCTCGGGGATCGCGGTGGGGTTGGTCATGGCGCCAGTCCTTTCGAAGCTGTCGTACGCGGTCGGGCCGGTGCCGGGGCGCGGCCGTCCCCGGGGGTCGTTGTCGTGGTTCGTCCTGGTGGTTCGTCCTGGTGGTCGCTTCGGGGCACACGGGTCGGGACGGCCCGTCCGGGGTGGCGTCGCGGGTCGTCGTGGCGGTGGGGTCATGCCGCGGCGGGCCACGTGGGCGGCCGGCCGTCGTCGGCCCGCGGGAGGCTTTCCCGTGCGGGATCTCGATGCTGTGCTGTCGGAGCGACCGGGCCCGAGGTCGGCGTACGCCGCCCGCCGGGCCCCGCCTTCGCCGCGGCGTCGCGCCCGAGGGAGCGCCGGGACCGGTCCGCCACGGAGTCGGGTCTGCCGTGGATCAGTCCGCTCGCCCGGTCAGGGCGGTGCCGCAGAGGTCCGTCCGGCGAGCTCCGACGCCTGGTACAGGGTCAGGCACCGTCCGGGTACGGGGAGACGGTGTCATCGAAGGCGCGGTGGGTGTGCAGGCCGGGACCGGCAAGGAGCGGCGGTACCGCGGGCTGGCGGGACCGATGGGCGGCGGGACCGGCGGGTGTGAAAGGCGGATCACTCAGCGTGGGCGACAGCAGGCGGAGGCGAGGATTCCGAAATCGACGAATCGCCGGCGGGTCAGCATCCGCGGCGGGGCGGTCATGCGCGCCGGGCGGCGGGCACGCACTGGAACCAGCCCGCCCGCGTTCCCACCCAGATTCCCTGACATGTTTGTCAGGATGATGGGAAATTGTTGTGCTGTCCAACGCCTATCCGCGATCGCACCGATCGGGATTCGTCATCGATCGAATGACGCGCGGCACCGGCGATGACCGTGGTCACGACCTTGTGGACGGCCTCGGCCTGCGGCGGGCTCGGCGGCGTCGAACAGCTGCTCGCGCACGTCGCGCAGGGCCACCCCGGTCGGCCTGGTCCCCTCCTCCTGCTCTCGGCGGGGCCCGGCAGGACTGCCTGGTGGGCACCTGCCCACTGATCCGAATCGTCGAGGCGTGGCGGTGGGGACACACCATGATCGTCGGAGTTGAGGTCGTGCCGGGCGGCAAGGCACGGCTCCGCGGAACACCATGATCGTCGGGTCGGGTCGGGTCGGCGCTCGGACGCGTGGCACGGTTCCGTGCTCGACACGCTGAGGCCCGACCGGCGATGACGAGTCAGCCCTCGCGTCGTCACATGCGCGATCTCCCCTGTGACTAAAACCGAGCCGCTCGAACGTCCGCCTCCCGGTCGCGGACGACGCGGCGAAAGCGGTACAGTCGTCCTGACTGCCCAGAATCAATGTATCGGCTCGTTTTCCCGGCGTTCGTGCGACCGGTCCGAAAGAGCGGCAGAAATATATCAGGGAGAATTACGTGCGCGCTATACAGTTCGCAGGGGTGCGGGACGTCCGCCGGACGGAGGTCTCGAAGCCCACCATCGGTGCTGGCCAGGCCCTCGTCAAGGTCACGGCTGCCGGTGTGTGTCAGACCGACATCCACATCCGCAGCTCGGCTGAACAGATGATTCCCGACGGGACGATCCTGGGTCACGAGATCGCCGGCGAGATCGTCGACATCGCCGGCGACGTCCCGTATTTTTCCCCGGGCTCCCAGGTGATCGTGCACCCGGTATGGTCCTGTGGTGTGTGCCGGCTGTGTGTCGCCGGCCAGGAGAACGCCTGCCGCAACACCGGGAACCGGCTTCATCCCGCCCCGACGCCCGGGGTCTCCGTGAACGGTGGAATGGCCGACTACGTTGCCGTGAATGCTTCCGCCCTGGTCCCGGCCGACGGGCTCGACCCCGCCTTCGCGGCCGTGCTCGCCGATGCGGGCCTTGTGCCTTACCACTCCATCAACGCCACCCGGGACCTGCTCCGGCCGGGTTCCACGGCCGTGGTCATCGGGATCGGCGGCCTCGGGCAGTTCGCGGTCGAGCTCCTCCGGGAACTCAGCGGGGCGCAGATCATCGCCCTGGACATCAGGGACGCCTCACTCGCCGCCGTCCGGGAAAAGGTCGACCACGCTCTTCGCTCCGACGATCCAGAGGTCGCCGCGAAGGTCCTGGCGGTCACCGATGGCTACGGTGCCGACGTCGTCCTGGATCTGGTCGGCAACAATCAGACCCTCGCGCTGTCGGGCGCCATCGTCGCGCCCTACGGCGCCATCCGCGTACCCGGGCTCAGCGACGGGGTCTTCTCGTTCGAGACCTCCCAGACGTCGGTCTCACTGCCGTGGGGCGCGTCGCTCACCCGCCCCTACAGCGGGACCCACCAGGATCTCCACGACCTGGTGGCGCTGGCCCGGACCGGCCGGATCACCGCCGACCTGCACCGTTACAGCTTCGACGACGGCCTGCAGGCCTTCGACGACCTCGAAGCCGGCAAGATCTTCGGCCGTGCCGTCATCGTCATGGCGGACGCGACGTCCTGACCCGGCAGTGTGGGAGAGGTCGACGCCGCTCACGCCCCGGCGGTCGTCGACCATGCCCCCGGCCGTTCCCCCGGTCGTGGCACTGGGTACGTCCATCGGCGTGTGTCGTCGTGGCCGGCCGACGACGGATCAGCTGCTGACGTAGGGAGTCATCATGACCAGCAGCACGGTGTCGCTCGCCGGCGTCCCGGTACCGGACACGAGCCTGGCCGCGCAGGCCACCGAACTGGTACGCGACGCGACCGACGACCTGATCTACCACCACTCGCGGCGGGTCTACTGCTTCGCCGGCCTGCAGGGCCGCCATCGTGGGCTGAGCTTCGACCCCGAGCTGCTCTACGTCGCGGCGATGTTCCATGATCTCGGCCTCAACGAGCGGTTCCGCCGCAGCGGCCGGCGTTTCGAGGTGGACAGCGCCGACGAGGCACGCCGCTTCCTGCACGGGCACGGGATGCCCGAGGACAGCATCCGACGGGTGTGGACGGCCATCGCCCTGCACACCACCCCAGGCATCCCGGAGTTCATGGAGCCCGAGATCGCCCTGCTCACCGCCGGGGTGGAATACGACGTGCTCGGGATCGGCTACCACGACGTCAGCGACGCCGATCGGGACGCGATCACCGAGCTGCACCCCCGGCCGGACTTCAAACGCCGCATCCTGCGGGCCTTCACCGACGGCATCGCGCCCAGACCGGACACCACCTTCGGCAACGTCAAGGCGGATGTCCTCGCGCACTACCTGCCCGGCTTCCGCCGCCGCGACTTCGTCGACACCATCCTCGACTCCCCGTGGCCCGAGTAGCGGGTGATTTCTCCGTTGGAGGGCAAGACGATGACCACCTCCGTGATCATCGGTGGAAGCGGCGGACTGGGGCAGGCCATCGCCGTACGCCTGGCCGACCGGGTCGATGAGGTCATCGTCACGAGCCGCGACCAGGCGCGTGCGGACGCCGTTGCCCGCCGGATCGGCCCCACAGCACGTGGACTGTCCGTGGACCTGTCCCAGCCGGACGCCATCGCCGCCGACCTTGCCGACGTCCCCGGCGTCGACGACCTCGTTATCACCGGCGTCGAGCAGGGCGCGAACAGCCTCCGCGAGAAGGAACGCCCCTATCCTGGCTCCACGTTCGTGACAGCTTCTAACGGCGGAATCAGCGGCCTCGTCAAGACCCTCGCCGTCGAGATCGCGCCGCACCGCGTCAACGCTGTCCATCCGGGCGTGGTCGGCGACAGTCCGAAATGGCGTGACACACCTCATCACCCGCACGTGCTCCGCACTCCCATCGGACGACTCGTCACGGTGGCCGAAGTCGTCGACGCCACGGAATCTCTGCTCCGCAATACCGGCGTCAACGCGCACGACCTGTTCGTCGACGGCGGCCTGCTCGTCACCTGACCCGGCACTCCACCTTCGCGGGGCCGCTGCTGGACGCCAGCCCCGACGCCGGTCGTCATCTATCCTGACGGGCATCGCACAATCTGTGACCGCCGCCGAACCCGCGGCCGACGGCGGTGTCGGGACCACGGGGTTTTCCGAGTGGGTGCGTACCGCGTTGCGCTGGCCGTGCGGAGACGTTCACCCGTCATTCTGTATACGTTCCGGCTGGCCCGATAGCTTGCCGAGGCTCGGCAGAAGGACAGCGGGTCCATTGGTTCGAGATGGCTCGACCCCGAAGCGCGACCTACACAGCCCTTTTCCAAGAAGAAGCCGAACCGTTTCGGTACTGAAGGATCGTTCCCACCATGGTCGCGGCGGGCGTCCTGACCGCGACGACGTCGATGGCGGCGAGCGCGAAGCCCCCGACCGGCACCGGGAACGCCCCGTCCACGATCGCCGTCATCGGTGACCTCCCTCACGACCCGGACAAGATCGCCGCTTTCCCGGCGAACATCGCCAAGATCAACGCCGATCCGGCCGTGTCTCTCGTCGCGCATCTCTCAAGCTCAGCATCGACCCGTCGGCCCCGGACGTCTTCAGCTGGGCGCGCGTCAACTTCTGATCCGCGCTCCCCGCGATCGCGGTCCACGAAGCGACCAGGGCTCCGGGCGACCGTCGCGGCCTGCGGAAAGCGCCATGGGCGCTGCGCCGTCTCCAGCACTTCGAGAGCGGCCAGCGCCCTGCGCGGTCGGCGTTCGGCGTTGGGTGTTCGGCGTTGGGTGTTCGGCGTTGGGCGGTCGGCGGCCGGCAAGGGGTCATCGCGGACAAGGTCTGCCGCAGCCGGGCGATCCGCGCGGAGCCACGCCGGCGCGGTACCGGCCGTCGGGGTCGGTGAACTGGCCGGCCAGGCGGGTGCGCATCGTGGTGTCGTAGGCCAGGCGCCGGCCGGGACCGTCGCGCTTGGCGGTGTACATGGCGATGTCGGCGGCGTTCAGGAGGGTCTCGGCGTCGGAGAGGTCCGGGTTTGACAGGGCCAGTCCGACGCTCCCGGTCAGGGTGACGGGACGGCCGAGCAGCCGGACCGGTACCGCGAGAGCGGTCACCACCCGGTCGGCGATCGCCTCGAGGTCGGCGGTGCCGTCGACGTTCTCGCACAGGACGGCGAACTCGTCGCCGGCGAGGCGTCCCGCGACGTCACCGGGCCGCACGGCGTGTGAGAGCCGGGTGGCGGTGGTCCGGAGCAGGTCGTCGCCGGCCTGGTGGCCGAGGGCGTCGTTGATCGCCTTGAAGCCGTCGAGGTCGACGAACAGCACTCCGACCTGCCGGTGGTCGTGGTCGGCTCGGCGCAGCGCCCGGCTGAGGCGGTCGAGCAGCGCGGTGCGGTTCGGCAGGCCGGTGAGCCCGTCGTGCAGCGACCGGTGACGGATCTCGCTTTCCATCTGGAATCGCAGGGCCGCCGAACCCAACACCGCGGCGACCGAGTGGACGAACTGGCGCTCCTCGTCGGCGAGCGGCGCCCGGCACAGCTCGATCACCGCCAGCGGCCTGCCGAGGTGTCCGATCGGCACGGTCACGCAGGCGGTGGGGGACCGCGTCGGATCCTTCCGTGTCCTGGGGCGGTCAGGCTCCTGCGGTCCGCGTCGATCCTCGCGGGCGAGCAGGCCGGCCCGCTCCCCGTTCGCGTCCAGACCGTGAGCCTCCACCAGGTCGGCACCAAGATGGTCGGCCAATGCCCGCACCGCCCGCTCCCACAGCTCGGCCGGGTCCCGCGCCTCCAGAGCGCGCCGGCCCAACTCGGCGACGACCGCCTGCTCGGCGGACCGGGCCCGCAGGCTGGCCAGCGCGAGGTGCAGGTCGGTGACGTCGCTGGCCACGGAGGCGACGGAGGCCACCCGGCCCCCGGGCCCCGGGATGGGCACGAGATGCACGTCGAGGCGGCGGCCGAACGCCTCGATGACCTGGTGGACGCGCTGCCCGTCGAGCGCCTGCCGCATGAGCGACGTCGCCTGGGGCAGGTAGGCGAACGCCGTGAAGATCGACGACGCCCGCGCCTCCAGCAGCCCGGCGGCGGCCTCCGGACTGGCGGTCCCCTCGCTGACGAGGACCCGCCCGTTGCGGTCGACCAGGAACATCGACACCGGCGTGTTCTCCACGATGAGCCGCAGCCGGTCCTGGGCGGCGATCTCCTCGGACACGTCCTGGAGATGGACGACGAAGTACTCCTCGCCGTCAGGATCGGCGCGCAGCACGATGGTGGCCAGGGCGTGCCGCAGGTCGCCGTCCGGCTGCAGCAGACGGACCATCATCCGTTCCCGGCGTCGGCCGCTGGCCTGGCGGAAGCGGATCTGCGCGTGCAGGCGGGCATGGTCCTCCGGGGCGGTGATCTTCTCCCAGTCCAGGCCGACGACCTCCGCCTCGGGGCGGCCGAACAGGGCGCAGGCGGCCGTGTTGGCCCGGCGGATGCGGTGATCCCGCACGGTCGCCTCGACGACCGCGATGTCCAGAATCTCGATGAGATCCGGCTCCGCCTCCTGGGGCATGACTGTTCACCCGCCTACCAGCAACTGCTGTCGGGTTTCGTCGTACCCGGAGCATCTGGCCGTAAGCAGGCGTATACATTCAGTGATGATTGCGCAGGGTGTGCGGAGACGGCCGCCCGGCGATCCGGTTCAGCCGGACGGATGCTGCCGGCTGTGCAGGTAGCGGCCGAGAGCCATGACGGGCCACACCAGCCGGTAGCCGTGGTAGTTGAGGTAGAAGAAGCCCGGGAAGCCGGTGCCGGTGAACATCTGCTCGTCCCAGCCGCCGTCCGGCCGCTGCTGCTCGGTGAGCCAGCGGGCGGCGCCGGCGAGGGCGTCGGCGTGGCAGTCCTCGTGGTCGGCGGCGAGCAGGCCGAGCATCGCCCAGGCCGTCTGCGAGGGCGTGGAGATCCCACGGCCGGACCAGGCCGGGTCGGTGTAGGAGCGGATGTCCTCGCCCCAGCCGCCGTCGGGGTTCTGCCGCGACAGCAGCCACTGCGCGCCCGCGCGCAGGGCCGGGTGGGTCGGCGGGAGTCCCGCCGCCTGCAGGGCGGGCAGGACCGAGCCGGTGCCGTAGACGTAGTTGACGCCCCACCGGCCGTACCAGGATCCGTCGGCCTCCTGGTTGCGCAGCAGCCAGTCGACGCCGCGCAGGGTGCGCGGGTCGCGGATCCGTCCCGTCTCGCAGAGCAGTTCGACGACGTGCGCGGTGACGTCGGCGGACGACGGGTCGGTGAGGGCGCCGAAGTCCGCGAACGGAATCTGGTAGACGAGGGCGCTGTCGTTGTCGGAGTCGTAGGCCCCCCACCCGCCGTCGCGGGACTGCAGGGCGAATAGCCAGGTAGTCGACCGTTCGAGGGAGGCTTTGACCGCCTCGTCCGCCGGGTGGCGCAGCCGATGCAGCCGGTTCAGCCGGTGCAGCGCCAGGACGACCTCGGCGGTGTCATCGGTGTCGGGGTAGGTGTCGTTGTCGAACTCGAAGGCCCATCCGCCCGGCGCGACCGTCGGGTGGGCGACGGCCCAGTCGCCCCTGCGGTGCTGGATCTCCTGGCCGAGCAGCCAGTCGGCGGCGCGTCCCAGCGCCGTCGGAACCGTCGCGGCCTGCGCGGCAGCGCCGGTCGCGCCACGCTGGGTGGGCAGCGGGGGCGGCACGTCGAGGTCGGCGTCGACCCCGGCGTCGGCCAGAGCGAGGACGGCCAGCGCCGTGTCCCAGATCGGTGACTGGGAGGCCTCGACCATGCGTGAGCCGTCGTCGCGGTGCAGCGTGTAGGCATCGAGCGAGCGCAGCGCGGCGGCGAGGACCGGATGGTCTAGGTCGTAGCCGAGCAGGCGCAGCGCGATGATCGAGTAGACGGCGGGCGGTTGGATCCCGCCGAAGCAGCCGTCCGCCTCCTGCCGGGCGATGATCCAGCGTTCCGCGGTGCGCAGGGCATGCCGGCGCAGCGGCCCGATCGGGTGCCGGTGGTAGCGGTGCAGCGCCGCGTCGAGCCCCCGGAAGAAGGTCTTCGGCGCGCTCGGCCGGTCGCGTCCCAGGAGCCGGATCGCGCCGTGCAGTCCCCGAGGGCCGCTGCCGGGGGCGTCGGGGACCTCACCGGCGCGCAGCTCGTCCAGGTCGAACGGCGCCGGCCGCTGGGGGCGCGCCGCCGAGACGATCGTCAGGGGGACGATGGTCTGGCGGGCCCAGGAGGCGAACGAGTAGATGCTCAGCGGCGCCCGGGGGGGAAGGAACATGATCTCGGGCGGCAGGACCGGCAGCTCCTCCCAGCGCCACCAACCGAACAGCGCCAACCAGATCCGGGTGAACACCCTGGTCGCCGGGATGCCACCGCGCTCGCGGATCCACGCGGCGCTGCGCCGCAGCAGCTCGCCGTCGACGGGGTCACCGGCGAGCCGCAGGGCGATGTAGCACTCGACCGTGGTGGACAGCTCCCCGGGACCGCCGAAATAGGTCGGCCAGGAACCGTCGTCGAGGCGCCGGGAGCGAATGTGCTTCGCGGTGGCCTCGGTCTGCGCGGCGGTACGGATGCCGAGGTACTCCCGCAGGAGGAGGTCCTCGGCGTCCATCGTCGGATTGGTCTCCAGGTCGAACTTCCACCATCCGCTGGGGTCCTGTAGGGAGAGCAGATGCTCGGCGGCCCGCCGAACCGTCTCCCGCAGCCCGTTCTCGGGCGTGGACGCAGGCGTGGGCTCGGACGCAGGCGCGGGTTCCCCGGCGGGCGCGCCCTGGGGCAGGGTGTCCGTGCGCCCGGGGTCCGGGGCGTGGTGGGTGCCATCCGCGCGGTCGACATCGCAAAGCTCGAGGTCAGGCACGGTGTGCGGGGTTCCTTTCGATGGCGAGGCTGTCCAGGCAGATCAGGGCGGTGGCGACGAGGTCCGCGGGATCGGTGCTGTCCGAGGCGCACCAGGCGCGCACGGCGACCTGCACGGCAGCGAGGAACGTGAAGGCGGCCAGCGAGGCGTCGAGGTCCGTGCGCGGCTGCGGGCCGTCGGGATCATCGCCCTCGACGAACTCCAGCGCGAACCGGTCACCCAAGGCGACAATCCGGTTCTGCACCGCCCCGGCGAGCGTCGAGGCGTTGCCGATCGGCAGCAGATGATCGGTGTAATGCCGCAGCGACTCGCCGTCCGGGGACATGATCGTCCAGGCGTCGAGGACCGCGGCGCGCAGGGCGGTGAGCGGCGGCTCGTCGGCGGGGCGCCGGCGCAGGGCCGTCAGGGTGAGCTCGCCCATCTCGTCCAGCGGCGCGAGCGCCACCTCTTCCTTGTTCGCGAAGTAGCGGAAGAAGGTGCGGACGGACACCTCGGCGCCGGCCGCGATCGCCTCGACCGTGGTCGTGTCGTAGCCGTTGGCGTGGAAGAGGGCATGAGCCACGTCGATGATCGACTGTCGCGTGCGGCGCTTCTTGCGTTCCCGCAAGCTCTCCGCCTGCTTCTCGGACACCCCGCGAACCACCCACCGACCTCGCCGCCACCAAACTGACATCTCGAAACATATGGCACGAACTGCCACATGGCAAAGGGTGCCTACTGCGTCCATGTGTCAGATGCCACCCGGTGACACCCTCTCGGCGCTGCGACGTACTGCGGAACGCGGGGGCCCTGGCTCGGCGAGCCGGTCGTGAGGCGTATCGGCCATCAGGTCGGGTAGGCCGTCATGCATCCTGACCTGGGTATTTCGCGGCTGAAGTCCAAATCGGATCGGATCGGACAGGAGGTGGGCGCCGCGGCCGGGCCTCGACGCGGTCCAGGCGCTCCACGCGCGCCTGCCCGCAACGCTCACCCGTGCATGCGCCGAGAGGACGAGCCCAACGTGCCAGTCACCTCCACGAGGACCCCGCCCGAGGGCATTCCGCTCCTGGTCGACCGCGGCATACTGCGCGCCGTGGTCGCCGTCACGGGTAGGCGCGCTCCGGTAGTGATCAGCTCCCTGAGTAACCGCCAGAAGCCGTGGCTGGCCGCGACCGCGGTCCTGCTGCTGCTCGGTGAACGTCGAGCCGCCGCGCGAGGCCTGACGGCCGTCGTTGCGGCGGGGGCGGGCAACGGAGTACTCAAGAGCCTGGTCGACCGGCGCCGTCCCCAGACGTCGGACTCCGCCGGTCGTCCCCCGTCCGGCGACCCTCCCCGCAGCGCCTCGTTCCCGTCCGGCCACACCGTCACGGCCGTCGCGTTCACCATTGCCGTCACCGATGAGCTGCGCCACCCGCTGCTCGCCGCCACTCTCGCGAGCGCGGCCGCCGCCATCGGGCTCGCCCGCGTCGCGGCCGTCCGCCACTGGCCGACCGACATCGCCGGCAGCGTCGCGATCGGAGCCGTCAGTGGTGTCGCGACCCGGCGCCTGGTTCCGTCCCCGCGCCGAGCCGCCGGCGGGCGGGAGATCGGAGGGACGGGACCGAGGGCCCTTCGGCCGCGGTGTTCTGCGCCCCCACGGCCTTGATCTTCCGGTGGTCGGGGGTAGCGACAGGCACCCACTCTGAGCGTGTAACATCGCAGACGTGCGCGGGTGAGACACCCCGCGACCACCTGTCCGGGTGGCGGAATGGCAGACGCGCTAGCTTGAGGTGCTAGTGCCCTTTATCGGGCGTGGGGGTTCAAGTCCCCCCTCGGACACGGCCACTAGGCCCACCGATGGTCTTGGTGAGGCCTCGGCGGACACGATGCGCGTCTCATGGTCATAGCTGAGGCGCAGTCCCAGTTGCTGGTAGATCTCCGCCTTGTCGGTGGGGTCTGCTGTGCGAAGGACGGTGGCGATCCCGCCGAGGGCTTCGACGATGTTCTTGATCTCTTGGCGGGTGAGGCGGGGCGGCGCGGTCTGTTTCCGGTCGCCTGTCCGTGCGAGGGCGGCTACTGCCTCGGCGCGTTCGGCCTGGGTTTCGTTGATCCAGCCGGTGACGAGGACGGAGTCGGCGCCGGCTTCCAGGGCAGCGCGGTGCTGGGCGAGCTTGCGGTCGCAGGCGGCGATCTTTCTGCGGTTCGGGTCGGTGGCGGCTGACGTCTGCGTGGGCTGCTGGGTCGCCAGGGCATCCAGGGTGGCTTCGAGGTGGTGGGGGGCGAAGGCTGTGGCCAGCCAGGCGTCGAGGTCGGGCAGGATCGCGTCCTCGCGCAGGTAGACGGACAGCGGGTGGTCGATCAGGTTGGCGATGGCGTATTCCTGCGGGTAGCGGCAGCGGTAGTGGGCATGTCCGTGGTTCCAGGTGCCCTGCATGCGTCGGCCGCACTGGAGGTGGACCAGCAGGCTGCGCAGGGCGTAGGGGTGCGGTGTCCGGGTCTGGGGCCGGTCGGAGCTGGGGCCTCGATGGGGAGTGTCAAGATAACGGCTCTGTCGCACTTTCGGTGGTGACGGAGCGTGGTCTCTGCGGAGTCTCGTTCCCGCGGATCGGTGGTCTGCCGCATGTGAGTCGACACGATGTGTCATGTGCGGTGCGGATTGTCTGGTGAAGGTGGCGTTTTCGGGGCTGTCGCCGCTGGTCGTGGAGGAGGTGATCGACGATGGTGAGCTGATCCGGGTGCGGACGCGGACGCCGGACGCGCCGGCGACCTGTCCTGGCTGTGGTGTCGAGACGTCGCGGGTGCACGGCTACCACCTGCGGACGGTGGTCGACCTGCCTGTCGACGAGCGCCGGGTGGTCGTGGTGGTGCGGGTGCGCCGCCTGGTGTGCCCGACTCGGGGCTGCCGGCAGACGTTCCGCGAGCAGCTGCCCGGTGTCCTCGACCGCTACCAGCGCCGCACGTCCCGCCTTGCGCGCCAGGTCGGCGTGGTGGTGCGGGAGTTAGCCGGCCGCGCGGGCGCACGCGTGCTGTCCGCGCTGCGCGTGCTGGTCTCCCGGCACTCCGCCCTGCGCGCGCTGCTCCGGCTGCCGCTGCCCGCTCCGCGGGTGCCCCGCGTGCTCGGCGTCGACGACTTCGCCCTGCGCCGAGGCCAGCGGTACGCCACCGTGCTCATCGACGCCGAGACCCGCCAGCGGATCGACGTCCTACCCGACCGCCTGGCCGGCAGCCTCGAGGCGTGGCTGCGGGCCCACCCGGGCGTCGAGGTCGTCTGCCGCGACGGCTCCGGGGCCTACGCCGAAGCCGTCCGCCGCGCGCTACCCCACGCGTTGCAGGTCGGCGACCGCTGGCACCTCTGGCACAACCTGGCCGAAGCCGTCTTGAAAGAGATCGCCGCGCACAGCGCCTGCTGGGCCAAAGCCGGCCCGCCACCGAGCGAGGGCCCCCGGGCCGCGACCACCCGTGAACGCTGGGCGCAGGTCCACGACCTGCTCGACCACGGCGTCGGCCTGCTCGAGTGCTCCCGCCGCCTCGGCCTCGCGCTGAACACCGTCAAACGCTACGCCCGGATCAGCGAACCCGAACGCCTCATCCGTGCGCCGCAGTACCGCTCCACCCTCGTCGACCCCTACCGCGACCACCTGCGCCAGCGACGCGAACAGGACCCGGCCGTTCCCGTTCTGCGCCTGTTCGACGAGATCACACAGCTCGGCTACACCGGCAGCCTCAACCTGCTCTACCGCTACATCAGCCAGGGCCGGGTCGAAGCCGACCGTCCGGCGATCTCACCACGACGACTCACCCGCTACCTGCTCACCGCCCCCGACCGGCTCACTGACCGTCAACGGGAGCTGCTCGACACGCTCACCGCCGCCTGCCCGGAGATCACCGCCCTCGCCGGCCTGGTGCGCTCGTTCGCCGCGCTGCTCACCCCCGCCGACGACAATGCCGAACGGCTGACCGTCTGGATCGCCGAGGCCCGGGCCGAGGACCTGCCCCACCTGCACGCGTTCACCCGCGGGCTCGAGCTGGACCGCGACGCCGTGAACGCCGCCCTGACCTGCGACTACCACAACGGCGGTACCGAAGGCGTCAACACCAAAACCAAACTGATCAAGCGGCAGATGTACGGACGCGCAGGCTTCCCGCTCCTCCGCCACCGGATCCTGCTCGGTTGACATCACGCTCCGTCACCACCCAAAGTGCGACAGAGCCGTTGTTCTTACAGTCCCGCGTGGCGGCGCGACCCGCCCTCCCGAGCTGAGGGAACGGACAGATCGGTGAGAATCTCGCTGGGACAGATCACCGAGAAAGGCACGAATGCCCAGGCCGCGGCACAGCTGCGGGACAAGTTTGACGAGAACCTATACTTTTGACGAGATTCTGCCTCGACGGCATAGGGAAAGGGTCGAACCAGCGAACACCCGAGCGTCCCGTTGCCGATCAGGATAGTGAGGTGGGAGATCCGGGGGCCGCTGTCGGCCCTGATCTACACGTCGGTGTCGTCTGCGCGCCGACCAGGTTCGTCGAGTGGCGCGGTCTTTGTCGTGTCAGGGGTCGGCTGTTGCTGGTGGGTGCTGAACCGATGGTGTTCGGCCCGTAGCCGGCGCTGGTCGTGCTTCAGCTGTTGTCGTCTCGGAGCCGCCGTTCGTCGTCCCGCAGCTGCCGTTGCTGATCCTGGAGGTCGAGCACCATCGCGATGCCGGCGAGGTTGAGCCCGGCGTCGAGGAGGTCCGTGATGCGGCGTAGCCGGTCAATGTCGTCGGGGCTGTAGCGGCGGGTGCCACCGGCGGTGCGCGCGGGACGCAGGAGCCCGCGGGCCTCGTAGAGCCGCAGCGTCTGCACGCCCATCCCGACCAACTCGGCCGCTACCGAGATGCTGTATACACCGCGGCCGGCCTCCGGACCTTCTTCCACGCCTACCTCCGTTGGTGGTGTGGCTCTCCACGTTTGCACACTTATATGGGCTGTGCTATACAGAATCTCAAGTGCCCACCACACATCTCGGTGGTGGGGACGGCGGCCTCAAGGGGAGCATCAGGGCGAGACGGCGGTGGAGGCGATGCTGGTGCGTACCGATCCGTTCCGCGAGGCCGAACGGCTCACCCAGCACCTGCTCGGCCGGCCCGGCCTCGGCGGCGCGCGCCCTGTTCCGCGCCAGCGCCACGGCCAGGACGAGCAGCGGGCCGGTGCGGGCAGCGACTCCATCGATCGAGGCTGGCCTGGCTTGTCAGGCGAGGCGACGACCGGTAAGGCGCGCCGTCCCGGCGGGGTGAGCTGAAGTGCCCTGGCGGGAGGGCCACCGGACGGACCTGGGTGACCTGCTGGCCGCGGCCGAGTCGGCGGCGCCGGTGGACGCCGTCGACGTGCTGACCGTCGAGTTGGCCAAGGCGGTCGGCGCGACCGAGGTGCGGCTGTTGATCGCCGATTTCAGCGGTAACGCGCTCGTCCGCCTCACCACCCACGCCGGCGACCTCGCCGCGGACAGCCGGGTGCACGGCCAGGAGATCGCGCAGCGGCTGGCGCTGGCCGGCACCCCCTACGAGACCGCGCTGCGTAGTCAGCAGGTCGTCATCGACGGCGACCCACACGCCGGCCCGGTGCGGGCGATAGCCCCGGTGACCAACCGGGGGGAGGCGATCGGCGTCGTCGAGCTGGCGTTGCCGGAGCCGCCGGACGGGCAGACGGAGCGCTACCTGGCGGCCGCGGCGAAGGCGTTCGCGTTCGTGCTGGTGGCCAACCGGCGGTTCACCGACCTGTTCGCCTGGGGACAGCGTTCGGTGCCGCTGTCGCTGGCCGCCGAAATCCAGCACCGGCTGCTGCCCGACGCCTTCACCTGCGACGCTGGGCAGTTCACCCTGGCCGGCTGGGTCGAACCGGCCGGCGAGGTCGGCGGCGACACCTTCGACTACTCCCTGGACCGCACTACCTTGCACCTGTCGATGACCGACGCCATGGGCCACGAAGTCGACGCCGCCCTGCTCGCCACCCTGCTGGTCGGATGCCTGCGCAACACCCGCCGCGCCGGAGCCGGGCTGGCCGCCCAGGCCCAGGCCGCCAACCAGGCCCTGTTCACCCGGGCACGCCCCGACCAGTTCGTCACCGGCCAACTCGCCCGCATCGACCTGAACACCGCCACCGCACACATCATCAACGCCGGGCATCCACTCCCGCTACGGGTACGCGCCGGGCGTGTCGAAGCCCTGCCGCTCGCCCCCGACCCGCCCTTCGGGATGTTCGCTGACACCACCTACCGGGTCCAGCAGATCCCGCTCGAGGCCGGCGACCGTCTGGTGTTCCTCACCGACGGCGTCCTGGACCGCAACACCGCCGCCGCCGACAACATCGCCGCCGATCTGGCCGAAGCCGGCGACCTGCACCCCCGCGAACTCGTCCAACAACTGACCCGCGCCCTCCTGCGCGTCACCGGCGGCCATCTCACCGACGACGCCACCGTGCTCTGCCTGGACTGGAACGGCGGCCCACCCTCCGCAAACCCCACCTGATCGGCATCCACAAGCCCTAGCATCGGACACTCACGGCCTACTGACTCCGGGCGATGTTCCCTTTGCGCGCGTCCGACGAGACGTACCAGCCGGGTGGGGCTTCAAGGCAATATCGCCATTTCGGGCGGTCCAACAGCGGCACGGCCCAGTCCTTCAGGCCGCGTCGCTGCGGAAGACCTGGCGGTCATGCCAGGTGATGTGCTCGACGTCCACAAGGGGTTCGCCGGGGCGGGGTGAGGCGAGCGGGCGTCCGGCGAGGTCGTAGACCGCCCGGCCGGCTGGCGCCTGGGCGATGTAGAGCTCGGACACCTTGAGCCGGCGGTCGGGGGTGAGGCCGAGGACGCCGAGGTCGAGCAGTGTGTGGTGCAACGAGCACAGCGCCAGCCCGTTGCTGACGTCGTCGGGGCCGTGTTGGCTGTGCCAGCGCACGTGTGCGGCCTCCACGCCAACGGGGATTGGTCCGATCCGGCCATCGAAGCCGCAGGCGGCGCAGGAGTAGGCGTAGACCCGCAGCACCTGTTCGGTGAACGCGGCGCTCCGCCGCCGCCGGCTCACCACCGCCAGGCGGGAGCCCTCCACCGGCATAGCCACGTCGAGGCCGACGGCGTCGCAGATGACCGGTGCCAGGGCGGAGGTGAAGTGGCGGTCGAGCAGCAGCCTGGCTGCGGCGGCGAGCGTGGCCGGATCGGCGAGCAGCCGCTCGACGTGCTCGTGAAGCCGGCCGGTTGCGCTGAGATCGAGCAGCAGCCGGCGTCGCTCCGGCAGTTCAGGGCCGAGCAGCCCACCGATGGCGTCGCGGAGATCCCACAGTTCGCGTTCCAGGTGCACGAACGGCATCGCTGCCCGTTGCCGCGCCGTCGCGCGTTGTGCCGGAGGACCGAACTGGTTGATCAGCCGGCCGACCGGCTCCTCGGCGTCGGCGTAGCTCACGGCGCTGCTCCCCGTCGCGGCCAGCCGGCCCAACAGCCACAACAACAGCAATGGTTTGTGAGGAACGCGGACCGCACCCACCTGGGCTCGACGCAACCGACCCAGACGATCAAGTAGCTCGACGCTGTCCATTACGGCGATTCAACCAGCGCTCGCGCGCAGGCAACACGGGCACCGCACCGAGTCTGGGCGGTCACGATGGTCAGTAACAACACCGATCTCGTCACCGGTCTTACCGCGTCGTTCTCCTTGTATAACCAGGCCTCGGTGGTTAGTGGGCAGTCGTCGTGCGGGTCGGCAGCAGCATGGCGGTGGGGACGTCCATTGAGGTTCCGGCCGGGTCGCAGGTCGCCCGGTGGTCGCGACCGTGAGCCCGTTGGCGGATCTGGCGCAGAAGGACGATCATCCGGAGTCCAAGTTCACCACTGTGGGAGTGCATGTCCAGCAGGGGACGGGATCGGCAGTCGGGTCCTCGGTGAGCGAGTCAGCGGATATCAGCAGCCGGTGCATCAGGTCTACGCCAGCGTTGCCTGTTGACGCGGCCGGGGCCGTCATCGGTGGGGGAGAGCACCATGTCGATGCCATCGATCCGGGCCAGCGGGTGGGATTCTCCACCGACGGCCTGCTTGTTTTCGGTGCGCCAGCACGGTGCGAGGCGTTTCCCTCCCTGTCCGGCGCCTCCGGTTAGGCGTCTGAGCAGTGTGGAAGTGGTCAAGCACCATGAGGGGCTGGACCCTCGGCATGGAAGTCCCTCGTGAGCCTCTGCCATCCGCCCGCTGGCCAGTCGGACGATCTGAGCGGCCCGACCGTCCGGGTGGTTCAAGATAGTCAATCATGTTGACCTAGCCGCATGGCACGGTATGGATCACGATAAGGAAATACGAGTTCGTCGCCGGTCATCGAGTGATGCTCGCACGATGTTCCTCCTCGCCTGCGGTCACTGGTCCCCTGCTGGCCGAAGAGCGAGAAAGCGGGTGCGCTGGTGAAGGGCGTGGGCGTAGTGGTCGAGTCCCCCTCGGACACGGCCACTAGGCCCACCGATGGTCTTGGTGAGGCCTCGGCGGACACGATGCGCGTCTCATGATCATAGCTGAGGGACGAGTAGGCCTTGTCCGCCCGCACCCGTAGCGGCCGGGTCCGAGGCCGGCCAGGACCCGGCCGTGGCACCCGAATCGCGTCGAGCACCACGGTGAACTGCGGACTGTTGCCCACGCTGCCCGGCCGTGACGACCAGCGACATCGGTTTCTGTCCCTGCTCGACCGCCAGATGAAGCTTGCTGGTCAGGCCACCCCGTGACCGACCCAGGGCATGATCGTCTGGTTCCGCCGACACTCCGCCCGGTGGCTCCTTCTGCTCCTCGCCGTCACGGCGGGCCCCGGCGGCGTGCTGGTGGGCCCGGCACACCGTCGAGTCCACCGACACCTCCCAGGTGATCAGTCCCGCCGCGTCCGCGCGTGCCCGCAGGGCCGTGAGGATCCCGGCCCACACACCGGCACGCTGCCAGCGGCGGAACAGCCCATACACGGTCTGCCAACGGCCGTACTCGTCCGACCAGCCGCAGCGTCGGCGGGGCGTCGACCGCGGGTACTCGAAGGACGGCACGGTTAGCTGGGCGAACACGTCGGGCAGCAGGATCTGTGCGTCGCTGATGACCGGCATCGCAGCCGTTGCGCCCAGCCCCGCCATGACCTCCTGGGTGCGCGCGGTGGCGCTGGCCAGCTGCGCGGCGAGTTCGGCGTTGAACGCCGCAGCCGCTCCCCGCACGTCGAGCCCGTCGCGCGGAGGAGGGGACCCATCATGGTCAGCTCAGCGCCGCTGAGGGTCAGGGGAAACACCCCGAGGCCCCGACAGTGCGCCGCGGCCGGATCCCGGGCGCTCCCAGCAACTGCGGCCGCGTCCCCGTAGAAGGCGGCCTCGTGGAGGACGGCGGCGTCCGGCTGCTGCGCCAGGACCTGTTGCAGCACGGCGTTTTGCGCGGGCGCCATGGCGGTGAACCAGCCGAACATGGCCTCCAGGAATGCCGGGCCCGGCGCCAGCTCGTGCAGCCACGGCTGCAGCGCACCGAGACGGCGGTCATCGAAGTCGGCCGGTCCGGACAGCGGGACGAACGCCGCTCCCACCGCCTCGGCCTGCGGCCGGAACCGGCTGCCGCTGACGACTGTGACTCGCCGTCCGGTGGCGACGAGGTGGCGGGCGAGGTTCAGGACCGGCTGGACATGACCGGTGAGCGGGGTTGCGGCGAGCACGAGGGGTGCGGCTGTCATTGGAGGACGTCCTCGGGATCGACGGAGGTCGGCCTGCGGGGCGGCCGACCCGATGACCTCGAGTCTCGCCACCCCGCTCGCGAGAGACCACCTGACACCGACCGGACGCCGCCGGTACGGACGGTCGAGCTCAGTCCTGCCCGGAGACGGTGTCGGCGCGCCGGACCAGCTCCCGGAACTGCTCGCGGAGCTCATCGGTGTCCAACGGACCTGCGTCCGGTCCCGCCACGCCCTCCCACCACTGCGCCGAGGCCACGTCACCGAGTTCGGCCGCCACGGCAGCGGCCACGCCCGCCAGGTGCGCCCGACGCCGGTGCCCGTGCCGCTGGAGGCCCAGCTCGTCGGCGGCGGCGAGCATTACGGCCGCGTCGTCCAGACGTCCTTCGCTGCGGGCGGCCTGCGCGCACTCCGCGAGGACCGCGGCCACCGAGAACCCGCTGTCCACCTCCTGCGCCGTGGCTGCGGCCGACCGCCAATGCCGCATCGCCGCGGACCGGTCGCCGCGCAGCAGCGCGCCGTCCCCCCGTCCGATGGGCACGTGCACGGCCGCCCACACGTCGTTCCCAACATCGAGCCGCTGCGTGACGTGCGCCTCGGCCTGAGCCAGCAGAGCCCCTGAACCGTCGAAGTCCCCCAGGCGCAGCGCCGCCGCCGACGCGAAGATCGCCGCCTCCGCGGCGAGGGAGGCGTCGTCGACCTGTTCGGCCAGCCGCATCGCCCGCTCCGCGGTGGCGAACAGGTTCGCGGCGACGCGGTTGAACCCGGCACGCGCCACCAACCAGCGGGCCTGGCCTCGCTCGCTCAGGTCGCCCTCACGCAGGCGTTCGGTCCAGGCGAAGCCTTCGCGGGTATGCCCGTTCATCCACATCGGCAACCACACCGACCACAGCAACTCGGCGGCGTCGTCGTGACGGCGGGCGTCGACGAGCTGGTCGTACCCGAGCCGCAGCACGCCGCGATCGACCTCGACCTGCTCCACCGCCGTCATGTCGCCGCGGCCCCGGATCCGTGCACCGAGTTCGCGCGCCGTACGCAGGGCCCACTGGCTGACGCTCCGCTGGACCTGCTCCCGCTCGGTCGGTTCGAGCGTCTCGAGCGCGTACCGGCGTACCGGTTCCAGCAGCCGGAACCGCGCGACCTGTCCGGCGTCGCTGCGGGCGACCAGCGAGTGCTCGATCAACTCGGCGAGCGCGCCCACCGCATCCGCCGTGTCCGGCGCAGCGATCGCGTCGACGGTATTTAGGGAGAAGCTGCCCGGGACGATGGCGAGCCGCGGGAACAGCCGGCGAGCCGCGGGGCCGAGTATCCGGCAGCTCCACTCGATGGTGGCCGCCATGGTGCGTTGCCGCGCCGGCAGGTCCCGGGGGCCGGCCACAGGCAGCTCCGCCGACTGATCGACCCGGTCCAGCAGTGCCTGGGGGCCGAGTCGCGCGGCTGCGGCGGCCAGAAGTTCGATGGCCAGTGGTAGCCCGTCGGCCCGCCGACACAGCTGCGCGACGGGATCGTCGTCCTGCCCGCCTGTCGTCGGCGATCGTGCGCCGGCGGCGGTCAGCCGCTCGCTGAAGAGCCGCCCGGCCGCCGCCGGGTCCAGCGGGGCGATGCGGATCTCGCGTTCCCGACGCACCCGCAGCGGAACGCGGCTGGTGGCCAGGACCACCGCGCCGGGACAGGCCGACAGCAGCTCGACCAACTGCGGAGCGCAGGCGGCCACACGCTCCAGGTTGTCCAGAACGAGCAGGACCGCCGCCCCGGCAAGGTGCACGCCGAGGCCGGTCACGGTGTCGGCGTGGGTTCCCGCCGCGAGGGCGACGACGGCGAGGACGTCGTCGGGGTCGGTGACGTCGGTGAGGTCGGCGAAGAATGCCCCGCCCGGGTGGTCGGCGACCACCGTCTGCGCCGCCAACAGCGCGACGGTGGTCTTGCCGACCCCGCCTGGGCCGGTGAGCGTCACCAGCCGGCCCGGCGCGGAACGCAGAGCGGCGACGATCTCGGCGACCTCGTCGTCCCGCCCGACCACCGGGATAGCCGGCGGAGGCGGAGGGTGGGACGTCAACGTGCGGGACGGCATCTCGAGGGCCCCGTTCCCCGCCCGTCCCAGCGTCGACAGCAGCGCCGTGGCCTCGGCGTCGCGGAGCTGCAGCGCCGAGGCCAGCGACCGCACGGTGTGCGGCTGGGGCTGGGTCCGCCGCCCGCGTTCCAGCGCGCTGACCGCATCGACGGACAGGCCCGCGGCGGCGGCCAGCTCCTGCTGGGTCAGCGACCTGGCCTCCCGCAGTTCACGCAGCACGGCCGCGAAGCTGCGCGCCTTCCGCGCCGGTCCCGACGGATCATTCACGATCTCGATTATGTCCGCCGCTGTAGGGGCGGTGTCCGGGCGTTGTCCGGTTGTCGAGCCGCACCCCGATGATCACGATGGACAGCGACAGGACGAACCGGCGAGTGAGGAGTCGAAGGCATGGTCCCCGAGGCCCTGGAAGCGTTGCGCGTGGCGATCAATTCCCACGTCCCGGAGCGGATCGCTGGCTGCTTCACGGACGACTACGTGGCCGAGCGGCCGCTGAAGCCGCATGAGGGGTTTATCGGCTCCGACCATGTCGCCGCGAACTGGAGGAAGATCCTGGCCGGGCTGCCGGACCTGCAGGCCGAGATCCTGCGCCACGCCCAGAACGGCGATGAACTGTGGTCGGAGTGGGAGATGCGGGGCACCGCCCCGACCGGCGCGACGGTCGTGCTGCGCGGCCCAGTGGTGCTCACCACCCGCGACGGACGGATCGCATGGGCCCGGTTCTACCCCGACCCGGTCACCATGAACGGCCCGACCCACACCACCGTCTCCTGGGTGCTGGACGCCCCGGCCGACCGGATCTTCGCGGTGCTCCGCGACCCCCGCCGCCACCCCGAGCTCGACGCCACCGGCTTCCTGCGCCGCGCCGAGACCCTCGACCCGATCGGCGCCGTCGGCGACACCTTCGTCCTGGCGATGCACAACGACGAGCAGGGTGACTACCGGATCGAGAACCACGTCGTGACCTTCACCGAGAACCGGGTCATCGGCTGGGCGCCCGGCCGACCGAGTCAGCGCGCGGGCGGTCACCGCTTTACCTGGACGCTCACCCCGACCGACGACGGCCGCACCGAGGTGACCCACACCTACGACTGGGCGGCGGTCACCCACCCGGCAAAGGTACCGCGTCTGCCGCTTGTCTCCGCTGCCCAACTCGAAGCGTCGGTGGGGCAACTGGCCACAATGGTGGCGTAGACGCTGGGTTCTGTCGCCAATCCCGCGTCGGGCTGTCCCGGATCCGGACGACGCTACTCGGAGGGCGCTCGGCGTTGACTCGGTCGTTGACTTCGACTTCGATCCAACCCCACTTGAACGCAGGTTCGACGTTGTTCTGGATGCGGCCGGGACACTCCCGACCGAGGTGGCGCACATTGATCAGGCCTGGCGGCCGAATCATCGACATCCACCCCTCTCCCGTAAAGATGGCTCTTCGCAGTTGGCCGGGTGTCGTGCTCGCCGGCTGACTGACTGTGATCGGGCGGGGCGCGGCAGGCTCGGCGGGCGAGGAACCGCCTGGCGAGGAGCCGCCTGGCGAGGCGGAGGCCGCGCTGGAGGTGAGGGCGCGCCGCTCGGCGGGCGGGCCGCTGCCCGACGTGTCGGTGCTGGGCCTCGACGACCAGCGTCGCGGTGCTCCTCGCTGGCACCGCGACCCGGCCACCGGCCGCTAGGTGGAGGACGCCGACCGCTGGCAGACCGTGCTGATCGACTCCGACGGCGGCTACGGCCTGCTCGGCGTCGTCGAGGGCCGCGCCGCCGGACCCGTCGCCGCCTGGCTGGCCGACCAGCCGGCCGCCTGGCGGGCCAGGGTCAGGGCCGTCACCCTCGACCTGTCGACCGTCTACAAGTCCGCGGCCCGCGCCGCTTTCCCGGACGCGCTGCTGGCGGCCGACCCGTTCCACGTCGCCCAGCTGGCGAACAGGGCCGTCGGCGACGTCCGTCGCCGGGTCACCCAGCAGCTGCGCGGCCGGCGCGGCCGGGCCGGCGACCCCGGGTACCAGATCAAGCGGCTGCTGGTACGCGGCCCAGCCACGCTCTCGCCCGAGGCCCGGAAGAAGATCCTCACCACGCTGGCCGACGTCGGCGGTGACGCAGGCTTCGCGCTCGGCGCTGCCTGGCGCGCGAAGAACCTGCTGCTCGACCTGCTCGCGCTCTCTCCAGCGTCGAGATCATCAACGCGCTCCTCCACGGCCTGTCCAACGCAGCCGCCGAAGCGCTCAACCGCCTGACGGAACTCCTCTACCGGACCGCCCACGGCCTGCGCACCGTCGTCAACCCAGCAGCGGCGCGCCCGCTACGTCGCCTTCCGCATCGTGTCGTCGACCGGCACCATGCCGGTCCATGCGGGGCGCTTGGCTGTCATGGCTGTCTCCTGTGTCAGGTCGAGTGGTGTGCGGGGTGGCTGCGTGCGCGTCCCTGTACACGCAACCTGCGCGTTGTCCACGTTCACGCCGAGTCCCTTGAGGCCGGCGTAGGTCAGCTTGTCGATGCGTGCCCCGTCGAAGTTCACGGTGCGAATGGCATTGCGGTACTTCCGGCTGGTGCCCCGGAAGGACACGTCCCGCAGCGTCGCGCCGCGGAACGACACGTCCTCCAGCGCCGCCATGTCGAACTGAGGTGAGCCCCGTTTCCCGGACACCTGTGTAGCGGGATCCTATCTGGCTTATGCGGCGCCTGCAATGGTTGCGGTGTTTGTGCGGTAGAGGTTTTCGACGTGGTCGGGGTTCTGGTAGCCGAGGGTGGAGTGGAGTCGCTGCCGGTTGTAGAAGACCTCGATGTACTCGGTGATCGCGGTGCGGGCGGTTCGGCGGGTTGGATAGTTTTCGCGGTGAACGAGTTCGTTCTTGAGGGTTCCGAAGAATGATTCAGCGAGACTGTTGTCCCAGCAGACACCGGTCGCTCCGGCTGACGGGTGCACCTGGTGGTGTCGCAGGACTCGCTGGTAGGCGTCGGACAGGTATTGCGAGCCGCGGTCGGAGTGAAACGTCGCGCCTTCCTGAATGCGGGTTCGGGTGGCGGCCATCGTGAACGCATCGACGATCAGTTCGGTGCGCATGTGATCTGCCATCGACCAACCGACGACTTTCCTCGAGTAGCAGTCGATGACGGTGGCCAGATAAAGCCATCCTTTGCCGGTGCGAATATAGGTGATGTCTCCGACGAGTTTGGTTCCTGGTCGGGTGGCGGTGAAGTCGCGACGGACTCGGTCGGTGGGCGCGGGGGCCTGGCCGGGGATGGTCGTGCGCCGGTAGGCCCTGGGCTGGCAGGCCCTGGGCTGGCAGGCCCGCAGCCCGGCCTGGCGCATGACCCGGCGGACCAGGCGCACCGACGCCGGCGTCCCCGAGGCGCGTAGGGCAGCGGCGATCCGCCGGGCGCCGTACGTCTGCCGCGAGGCGGCGAACAGTGCCCGAACCCGGGTTTCCAACGTGGCGCGCCGCCGCGTGCTCGTCGAGGAGGACCGGCGGATCCAGTCGTAGAAACCGGACGCGGACACCGCAAGCCATCGGCACATGTTCCGCACCGGGTAGCAGTCCTTCTCCGCGGTGATCAGCTGATACTTGTCGGTCACTGATGGCGTTGCGCGAAGAAGGCGGGCGTGTCATTCCATCCGTGTAAGCCGGAGGTAGACCATGATCGATGTACCTTAGAGGGTGTTTTAGATCTTGATCTGGTTACTCTTCGTGGTGGATGGTGAGGTCGGCGCGCTGGCTGCGAGTTGGCGGGGAATGCGCCTGGCCATGGTTCGTATCATGGCGAGTCGGATGAATGTCTCGGAGATCGAGGGTTTTCTTTCGTAGTCGCGGGCGAGGCGACGGTGCGCGGTGATCCACGCGAAGGTTCGTTCCACGACCCAGCGTTTCGGGAGGGCCTCGAAGTCGCGTTGCCCGGGGTTTTTCCGGACGATCTCGACGGTGGTTCTCATGACCTCGCCCGCCCAGTCGACGAACCGGCCGGCGAAGCCGCCGTCCGCGAACAGATGACGACAGTGCCAGTGATCGAAATAATGATCAACCATGATCCTTTTTCCGCCGTCGCGGTCCTGGACGCTGGCGGGCAGGACGAGGACGCTCAGCAGGAGTCCAGCGTGTCCGTGATGATGAACCGCTTGCGGCCGTTGACTTTCTTGCCCGCGTCGTAGCCCCGGGTGGACGCGTCGACGGTCTGCGCACCCTTCACCGACTGCGAGTCGATCACCCCGGCTGTGGGCTGCCGGTCTCTGCCCTCAAGCTCACGGGAGAGGTCCCGTAACGCGTCGTGAACCCGGGCGATGACGCCTTTGTCGTGCCAGCGGGCAAAGAACCCGTAGACCGTCTCCCACGGCGGCAGATCCCTCGGCAGCGAACGCCACGTACATCCCGTGTGTGTCACATACAGAATCGCGTTCACGATCTCCCGGCGGGGATGTGCTTCCTTCCGGCCATCCTTCGACACCGGCGGCAGCAACGGCTCCACCAACACCCATTCCGCATCGGACAGATCGGACGGATACGGATCAGAACGAGGCATGACCTCACCGTCCAGACCCGACAGCCCGAACACACTGAACTCAGCCCAAGCGACCACGCAGAGCACACAGACATCAAGATCCAAAACAGCTGCTAAGGTACATCGATCATGGTCTACCTCCGGCTTACACGGATGGAATGACACGCCCGCGGCCGGCAGGAACGAGGTCTCCAGGTAGCCGTTCACCCGCTCGACCAGCCCCTTGAACTCCGGATCCCGCGGTGGTGCGAGCCGGATCCTGGTCGCCAGCGTGCCCGCGAACGCCGCCGCCGGCGCGGTAGGGCGGCCACCCCCGCCGATCGCGGCCTCCCTATCCCAGACCAGTGTCCGGGTCACCCGGCCGACCTCGCCGATCAGCAGCCACATCCCGGCGAGGATGTCCCCGGCCTGCCGGGACGGGATCATCGTCGCGGTCAGGAACCGGGAGAACCCCAACGCCATCACCAGCACCGGAGCCACCCGTTCCTTCCCGACCGCGACCGGCACCGGGGTCGGGGGGAACCACAGGTCGCACTGCGCGACCTGCCCGGGCTCGTAGACGACCCGGTCCACCAGATCGATCCCGACGTACTCCGGGCGGATCACCGCCAGCCGGCGCTTGAGCGGCGACAGCGAGTACGGCCAGCCGATCCGCGCCGCGACCACCGGCGCCGGCATCCGCGGCCACTCGGTCAGCAACGCCCGGATCGCCGGCTCGAACGGATCAACGACCGACCCCTTCGGGGCCCGGACGTACTTCGGTGGCGCGTCCGACGCCAACGCGCGGCGCACCGTGTTCCGCGCGACCCCCAACCGCCGGGCGATCTCCTTGATCGGAACCTCTTCGGCCCGATGCAACCTACGGATCTCCGCCCAGTCCTCCACCTTCAGCACCTCCCTACGCAAGCAGGGGGGTCAACTTTCGGAGCACCGCAGGGGGTCAGTCTTCAGGAAGCGCCTACAATGAGCTCGAATGGTAGGCACGCACTGTCAATTGGCAGCTGGGCGAAGCCTTCGTTGCGGGCGTTAGCCGAGACCGCGCCCAGAACTTCACGGCTTGGGCACATCTACAGATCCACCATCTGCTGGCGAAACTCCTCCGTGCACGGCGGTTTTGATCTCGGCACCTGTACTCCTCCCCGGGGTCATTATCCCAAAGAGCCCAGGTGTGAACAGGATCGGGTTAACTTCAGTCGCTTGCTGTCCCATGAGGGTCGCGATCTCCTTGCGGACCGGTGGCCGGCCCGTCCGCTGCGGAAGGGTCCATTTTCGTGTGAGCAGACGGCGGTGCCACCGTAGGACGGTGCCAGGGGTGACCAGCCGGTGCACTCGCAGCGTCTTGGGGAGAACCCTGATCAGTGCGGCGAGCACCGCGCGGTCCGCCCAGTCCAACCGCGGCTTGGGCCGGGTACGGCGCAGCACCGCGACCTCATGCCGCAACACGGGCAACTCGATGTCCTTCGACGCCGACGAACGACCGAAGAGGACCAGCCAGCCGCACACCCGAACGAAGATCGGATAGAGCAGGCGGATGGACATAGCTGGGCATCATGCCGGCAGCCCGCTCCGCCGCGTCAGCCCAGGTCACAGGTCCAAGCCGACTTCTGGCACCGCACAGGCAGCCGCGTTCACCGAGCTTGCCCGCGCCGTCTGACCGAGGACGGCCGGGCCTCTGGTAGGCGTCCCGCCGTGCTGGCGGTGGCCACCACCGTGCGGTTGCGTCCACGCCGTTTCGCCTCGTACATGGCGCGGTCCGCCGCACGGACCGCAGTGGTGGGATCTTCGACGTCCACGGCCGACAAGGCGCCGCCGATCGTCGCGCTGATCGTGATGTCTGTCCCACGGCAGTTGATGGGCTGGCGAACCGAGTGCAGGATGCGATCGGCGAGATCGGCGAGGTATGCCTCGTCGCCGTGGGGAACGATGACGGCGAACTCGTCACCGCCGAGTCTGGCGACGCTGTCGTCCACGCGCACGGCCGCGCCGAGTCGCATCGCGACGATCGTCAGCACCTGGTCGCCGACGTCGTGACCGTAGGTGTCGTTTACGGGCTTGAAGTGGTCGAGATCGATAAAGAGTACCGCGAACCGTCGCTTCTCCGGCTGCGTGTCGCTTGTGTCGTCCCGTTCGCCATCTTCACCCCTCTCGTCCCTGCGGCTGGAGGCGACCTCCGCGAGCCGGCTGCGGAATGCCGAGCGGTTGGGCAGGCCGGTCAGCGGGTCACGGCTCGCCTGGCTGGCCAGTTCCTCCTCGAGGGTTTTGCGTTCGACGATGTCGTGGCAGGTCAGCAGGGTTCCTGACAGCGCCGCATCGGCCGCGAAGTCGGAGGCGATCACGTCGAACCACCGGTAGCCGCCCTCGGCGGTCGGAAGCCTGAGGTCGCGCAACTGCCGAGGTGGCACCCGCGGGGCGGCGTGCAGGAACGTGCGCAGGGCGGCGGCGTCCTCGCGGTGGGCGAGGTCGGTGACAGCCCGGCCGAGCCAGTCGTCCGGCTGGTGGCCGAGCAGACCGCTGACGGCGGAGCTGACGAACGTGACCTCGTCCTGGTCGTCGACGACCAGGACGAAGTCATGGGCGTTGCGCAGCAGGGCGGCGAACTCGCTCGCCTCGCGGCGTACCGCCCGCTGCCGGCGGTCGTTCGCGACGGCCACGCCCACCAGCGTGGCGGCCGCCACGCCGAACAGGCCCACGGTGACCGCGACCGGTGCACCCAGGCCCTGGTACACAACCGCCGCTGGCTGTTGGTAGAGCACGAAGTATCCAGGCAGACTCGCGACGGGCGCGGCGAAACTCACCAGGTCCCGCTCGACGCCCGCGGTGACCCGCGCGGCCTGGCCGGCCGGGACCGCCGCGAGCGCTTCCGGCGCGGCGAGTAGCTCGCCCGACCGCGCGACGTCGGAGGAGAACGTCGCCACGCCACTGGCGAACACGTAACTGACCTGCCCGAGCGGCCGCAACGACCGCAGGACGTTGATGAGGGGACCTTTGTTGGTCGGCCGGGCGATCACGAGCACGGCGACCGTTGTGCCGTCCCGCCTGATCGGGGTGAGGCCGTAGACGTGCTGGGTGCCCCCGACCGTCACCGGTGCGGCCCACCGTCCGTTTCCGCTGGCCGCCAGGCGCCAGTCCAGACTGTCCGGGCTGATCGTCAACGGCTCCTTTCCCGGATCGGCGGCAAGAACCCGTCCGTCGAGTGTGGTGACGTACAGCTCGGAGCCCGGCCCGCCGTACACCGAGGTTCTGATTCTCGACAGGATTCTGGCGTCCGCCGAGGGGTCGTCGAACGACCAGTCGTTGTCGTTCACCTTTTCCTCCAGCCGCGCCGGATCGAGGACATAGGACGCGTTGCCGGCGAGGGCGGTCGCGACCGACTGGTTCTGGACGAGCCGCTGACTGCGAGTGGAGTCACGGGTGGCGACCTCCTGCCACAGCCCTACCGCGACGACCGCCAGCAGTACGACACCTGCCATCAGGAGCGGGGCCAGCCGGCGAGCGCGGGTCTTCCACCGCGGCCGGCGGCCGGGCGCCGCGCCCGCCGTCGTTGATCGGCGCGCCGTCGCCTTCACCGGCGTCGCCCTTCTGCCTTCGTCGGTCGCGATCGCGTCCCCGGGCGGCGGCCGCGGGCTGACGGCGGCGGGCGCCACCGGCCGCGCGACGTCGTCGGACAGCACCACCCGCGGTCCCTGACCTTGCCGCTTCGCCTTGTACATCGCGATGTCGGCCGCACGCAGCACCTGGTCCGCATCCGTCTGCCCCGGCTCGGGCAGCGCGACGCCGATGCTGGCATCGACCTGGACGGTGGCGTCGCCGAGGTCGATCGGAAGCCGGACGGTGTCGGCGACCCGGCGGGCCACGGCCAGCGCGGTCTGCGCGTCCGCGCGCAACAGCACGCCGAACTCGTCGCCGCCGAACCGGGCGGCCACCTCTCCAGGGCGCAGGGCGCTCCCAATCCGCCTCGCGACGATTTTCAACAGGGCGTCACCGGCATCGTGCCCGCGAGTGTCGTTGACGTGCTTGAACCGGTCGAGGTCGACGAACAGCACGGCGCAGCTCGTGCCGGTCTCGTTGGCCGCTGTGATCGCGGCAGCCAGCTGGTTCACGAAGGTGACACGGTTGCACAGGCCGGTGAGCGCGTCGTGCCGGGCCTGGTGGGACAGCCTGTCCTCGAGTGACTTGCGCTCGCCGACCTCGTGGCACGTGACGAGGACACCGAACAGGTCCGGGTCGCCTCGCTGGTCGCTGGCCTCGAGGTCGAACCACCGGGAACCGCCGTCGGCCGTGCGCAGCCGGACATTGCGGGTACGCGCTGTGCCGGACTCGCCGAACAGCCCGTCGACCAGCTCGGCGACGAGTTCGCTGACCATGCCGCGGTCGTCTTCGTGCACCAGATCGACCAGTCGCCGCCCGAGCCAGTCACCGGAGGACTGTCCCAGGAGTCGGTCGGCCGACGGGCTCATGAAGGCGACGGTGTCGCCGTCCCGGACCAGGATGATGACGTCGTGCGCGTTGCTGAGCAGGTCGTGTAGGCGAGCGCGCGAGCGCCGGGCCGTCACCTCGCGCGCGACCGCGAACAGGACGAGGACGGCGACCGACGCGCTCAGAACGGCGAGCAGGGCCCGGTCGCGGCTCGACTGCCGTGCCCGCAGGTCCGCGTAGAGCTGGCCGGCGGGTTCCTGATAGACCGTGGCGTAGCCGGTCCGCGGCTGGACGACAGAGATCGTCTCCACCGCGCCGGCCGGCATCGCGGCCGTCCACCACTGGAGCTGGCCGGCGGGCACGTCGTCGAGTCGCGCCGGATCGACGACGCGCCGCCCGACGAGGTCGGGATCCCAGGACGCTACCGTCACACCCCTGCTGTCGACGTCGGACAGCCCGCCGGTCGTGCCACCGAGAGAACCTATCTGCTCGTTGAACCGCTGCTCGGCGACGTCGGGGGTGATCAGCACCAGCACAGCCCAAGGGGCGGATCCGCCGACCGGAGCCAGCTCGGCGCGCAGCGGCCGTCCCTCGAAGGAGAACACGTCGGTCCAGCCAGGCCGGCCGGCCAGCGCCGCGGGCCATGCTGCCCCGAGGTCGGCCACGGGGACCGACTCGCCGGCTGGCAGGGTGGCCGCCGCGGTGCCGTCCGGCCTGAGCAGCGCCACCACGGCGGCGGTGTTGCCACTGGCTCCGGCTTCGAAGATCTGCAACAGCCGCTGGTTGCGCGCCGGGTCGTCGGACGAGAACCCCGCCTGGTCCACCAGCCCGGCGAAGTAGTGGGGGTCGTTGGCCAGCGACCGGTTCGACGCGGTGCTCTCGACGAGGTCAGCGCGGTCATCGAGCCGTCGCTGTTCGGCCCTGCCGAGTTGACACGAACCCACTGCCAGCGCTGCCGCGGCGAGCAACAGCACCGCGACCAGGCCGGTCACCAACGGCAGCAGGACGTTGCGGCGTTGGCGCCCCGACGCCAGCCCCTGCCGTGGTGCCTTGATGCCCCTGGACACCGCCTTACGCGGCAGATCTGTTGCTCTTCGTAGTAGATGCTGGATCCGAGGCACCGAGCCGACCTGCGCGGTCGGCGTCTGGTCAGGTCCTCGAGGCTCCGACGTTGCTCCTGTCTCTGCGCCATGGTCGTCTCTGTGGGCCGAGATTGTCACTCAGCGGAGTCCGACCTGCGTCCTCCGTTGATCATGGCTGGTGACGACATGGTGCACACGGACAAAAAGTGGCACATTAACTACCCCATGTTACATGTCTCGGGTGGAGCCGCGCAATGTAGCCAGCCAGGCGCGGGAACGTAGTAACCAGGATCCTGGTGCACCGAGCCCAGCCCGAGCCCGAGCCCGACGACGGCACGGACCGCCTGTCTCGCCCGTCCTACGATGCGGGGTTGTGATCGGCAAGGTTATGTAGGATTTTGTTAGTCGTTGGTCAGGGCCGGGTTAATCGTTAGCCAGGGCCGGGTCGTCCGGACGGGCCGCAGGACGGCATCGCCCGGCGGCGGCGCCATCGTCGTCTGCCGGCGGACCGTTCTCGCGGGAGCGCCGGTCGCCGCGCGCCCCGGCCGGTGCCTGGAGGTCACCGGCCGGCATCAGGGCGGTACGACCGCCGGACACGCTCGTTTCCGTCTCGGAGGTCGCCGTGGAGCGCACGCTGCAGGACGGCATCGACCACGCGGGTGACGCGGCCAGCCGCTCTGTCGTCACTCGCGCGTTACAGGTTCTCGCCGCGTTCACCGAGCGCCGTCCCGAGATGAACCTGACCGATCTGGCCCGGTACTCGGGCCTGCCGCTGTCCACCTCGTTCCGCATTGTCAAGGAGCTGGTCGCCTGGGGGGCGCTCGAACGGGACAGCACAGGCCGTTACCGCATAGGACTGCGCCTGTGGGAGACCGCGATGCTCGCGCCCCGTACTCAGGGACTGCGCGAGCTGGCCCTTCCGATCCTGGAAGATCTCTCCCAGGTGACCCGGGAGACCGTGCAGCTCGCGATCCGCGAAGGCAGCCAGGTGGTGTTCGTGGAGCGGATCGCCGGGACCGGGGCGGTACCGGTGCTGTCCAGAGCGGGCGGTCGGTTCGCCCTCACCGCGACCGGCGTGGGACTCGTCCTGCTGGCCCACGCCCCGACCGAGGTACAGCGCACGATCGTCTACGGCCGTGTCCCGCGGTTCACCGAGTACACCCTCACCGATCCGGTGAGACTGCAGCGAGTTCTGGCCGACGTGCGTGCCAACGGGTTCTCCGTCTCCGACCGGCAGGTGACCAGCGACGCGCTTTCGGTGGCCGCCCCGGTCAGGGCTGCGGGCGGCATCGTGGCCGCGGCGGTGGGGATCGTCGTGCGACACGGGTCAGCCTCGCCGCACGCGCTGGCGCCGCTGGTGCGGTCGAGTGCCAACGCGGTCTCCCGCGCGCTGAACAGCGAGGGCGGCACCGTGACCGCGGCCGTCCGCGACGTCTGGCCGTGATGGCGACACGGATCGCCGCGGACGTCTGGCGGCGCCGTCTCCAGCGGTGGTCGGTCAACCGGTGTACCGGCGGCCGATGAGCTGACGCGCGATGACCGTCTTCTGGATCTGCGCGGTGCCGTCGGCGAGCTGGAAGGCGGACACGTCGCGTAGCAGCGCCTGGAAGGGGAGCTCTTCGGTGAAGGCACCGTGGCCGTTGAGGACGACGCAGTCGCGGACGGTGTCGATCGCGACCTCGGGAGCCCACCACTTGACCATGGCGGCCTCCTTGGTGTGCGGCAGATCGGCGTCGCCGAGCGCGAGCGCCCGGTAGGACAGCCAGGTGGCCGCCTCGAGCCGGGTGGCGTGCTCGGCGACGGGGAACGACACACCCTGCTGGCCTGCGATGGGGCCGCCGAAGGCGTATCGCTCCCGGACGTGCTCCACCGTCATGTCGAGCGCGCGGCGGGCGGCACCGACGACGGTGAGGCCGATCAGCGCCCGGCCGAAGTCGAAGCCGCGCATGACGGTGCGGAACGCGCCGCCGACCGGGCCGAGCACCTGGTTGTCGGGGACGAACACGTCCTGGTAGCCGATGGCGCCGCGGCCCAGCGGTCGCCAGCCCGCGTCCTGGAAGGTCTGGAAGCTCAGACCGTGGCTGTCGCGCGGGACGAAAAAGGCGGTGATGCCACCGGCGCCCCGCTCGGGGTCCGTGACAGCCATCGTGATGAATGCGGACGCGTGCGGGGCGGAGGTGATGGAGGTCTTCTCCCCGCTGATGCGCCACCCGCCAGCTACCCGCCGTGCCCGGGTGGCGAGGTTCGCCACGTCCGACCCCGCGGCGGGCTCGGTCAACGCGAAACTCGCCGTGAGTTCACCGCGCACCAGCCTGGGTAGCCAGTGCTCGGCCAGTTCGGGCGCCAGGTGCGCCTCGAGCAGACGGCCGTTCATGACGCTGGGGAAGACCAGCATGCTCAGGTAGAAGTTGGCGTAGGCCAGCTCCTCCACGGCCACGCCGACGGAGACCCGGTCGACGCCACCGGTCGCACCCTGGCCGCCGAAGCGTTCAGAAACTCCCAGCCCCAGCAGCCCCTGCCGGCCCAGCGCACGGTTCTCCTCCCAGGGAAACTGGTCGCTGTGCGCAAGCGGTAGATACGTCTCGGTGAAAGGTCGGGCGAACGCCTTTACCGATGACCGGAACTCGTCCTGCTCCTCGTCAAGGAGCAGGACCCGCCGGGTTGCAACACTCATAGTCACTCTCCGAGTTCTTCCTGTGACCGAGGTGATGTCGTCCCTGGAATCCAAAATGCTATACGATTCCATTGATGATGTGTCAGGATGCGAGGACGCCCACTCGGATCGCTCTTGAGGAGATGTACATGGCCGCTGTGACGACCACGCCGCCCGACTTCAACGCCGAGCCGGTCGGCCGGTGGGGCGAGGAGAAGGAGTTCGTCGTCGAGCGGGAGCGGCTGGTCCAGTACGCGTCGGCGACCAACGACGACCTGCCGGTGCACGTCCGCGGTGACCTCGCTCCGCCGGTGTTCGCTGCGGTGCCGGCCATGCAGGTCTGTGACCCGATCGCGCAGCGGATCATCCCCGACGACGAGGTCCGGCTGGGCGGGCTGCACGGTGAGCAGGATTTTCGGTTCCACCGTCCGATCGAGCCGGGGATGACGCTGGTCTCCCGGGCGATCGGTGTTGGCTTCCGACCGGTCGGGGCCGGCGTCACGATCACGGTCCGGGGCGAGACGCGAACCAGGGCGGGTGAGCTCGTGGTGGAGCAGTTCGTCACCGTGATCATGCGTAAGGCGCGGACCTCGCGGCCGGTCGGTGGGGGCGCGCCCGCGCGCTTCGTGCCGCCGGGCACCCTCGACGCCCCGCCGCTCGCCGTTTTCGAGCGGACCTTCGATCCGGACACTCCCCCCAGGTACGCACAGGCCTCTGGGGACTTCATGCCGATCCACACCGACGACGAGTTCGCCCGGCGGGCTGGCCTGCCGGGAATCATCAACCACGGCCTGTGCACCCTGGCGTTCGCCACTCGGGGCCTGATCCGGCACACCTGCGACGACGACCCGACCCGGCTCCGGCGTCTGGCGGTGCGCTTCAGCCGGATCGTGCAGCCAAGCCAGACCCTGACCACGCGGTTGTGGGCCGCCGGCGACGCGGGCGGCACCGCGGGCTATGCCTTCGAATCGGTCGTCGACGGCGGGGCGGTAGCCCTCAAGAACGGATTCGTCGAGGTCTCGGCGTGATGAGCATCGAGGCTGTCGAGCGAGCGCACGTGACGCCACTGCTCGCCGAGGACCGCTGGAAGGGCCGCATCTATCTCGGCGAGTGGGTCGATGCGCCGGTGACCATCGATGTGACGGAGCCGGCGACCGGCGCGGTGCTCGGAGTGGCGGGGAGCGCCGACCCGGCAACCGTCGCGCGCGCGGCGGCGTCCGCGGTCCGCGCCCAGCCGGACTGGGCGGCCACCGCGTTCACGGAGCGGGCCGCGGTGCTCCGTCGCGCCGCGGGCCTGCTCCAGCGTCACCACGAGGAGCTGGCCAGGTGGATCGTGCGCGAGACGGGAGGCGTCGCCGCCAAGGCTGACGTCGAACTGCAGGCCAGCGCGGGGGAGCTGCTGGAGGCGGCCGCCCTCACCTCGCAGCCCGACGGGCTCACCCTTCCCTCGGCCCAGCCCGGGCGCCACAGCCTGGCGCGGCGTATCCCGGTCGGGGTCGTCGGCGTGATCGCGCCCTGGAACTTCCCGCTGACCCTGGCGCTGCGGTCGGTGGCGCCGGCCCTGGCCCTGGGCAACGCCGTCGTGCTCAAGTCGGACCCGAACACCCCGCTGGTCGGCGGCGTGCTGGTGGCGCGGGTGCTGGAGGAGGCCGGCCTGCCGGCCGGCGTCCTGCACGCCTTCACCGGCGGCGTGGACGTAGGCCAGGCGCTGGTCGCCGACCCGAACGTCCACATGATCTCCTTTACCGGCTCCACCGCGGCGGGCCGTGCCGTCGGGGCGGCCGCGGGCCGTCTGCTCAAGCGGGTGGCACTCGAGCTCGGCGGCAACAACGCGCTGATCGTGCTCGCCGACGCCGACGTCGAGGCGGCCTCCTCCGCCGGCGCGTGGGGGTCCTTCCTGCACCAGGGGCAGATCTGCATGGCAGCCGGGCGGCACATCGTGCACGAGAGCATCGCCGCCGACTACCTGGACGCGCTCACCGAACGGGCCGGGCGGCTGCTGGCCGGCAACCCGGACACCGGCAAGGTGGCACTGGGTCCGCTGATCAGCGAGAAGCAGATCGCGCGCGTCCAGCAGATCGTCGACGACAGCGTGGCGGCCGGCGCGGCGCTGCGGATCGGCGGTCACCGGGACGGACCGTTCTTCCCCGCGACGGTGGTCTCCGACGTGGGCAGCGCGATGCCGGTCTACCAGGAGGAGGTGTTCGGCCCGGTGGCGCCCGTCATCACCTTCCGCGACGCCGACGAGGCTGTCGCGCTGGCCAACCTCGGAGAGCACGGCCTGGCGGCCGCGATCCAGTCGGCTGACCCGGAACGCGCGTTGGAGATCGGGCGGCGGATCCGGGCCGGCATGGTCCACATCAACGACCAGACCGTGAACGACGACCCGCACGCTCCCTTCGGCGGCCTCGGCGCCTCCGGCAACGGCGTCAGCTTCGGCAGCGTCGCCAACTGGGACTCGTTCAGCAAGTGGCAGTGGGTGACCTCGCGGAACAAGGCGACGCCGTTCCCGTTCTGAGCCGCCCAGCACGGCACACGCCACACCGCGCCGACGAGGGTACCGAAGGTCCGATATGGAATCGTATATGCTTGGCACTCGGGAGAGAGGTGATGACGGTGCGGGACGGGCGGGCTGACGCCGAGGCGGTTCCTTCGAGCGTGGTCCAGTCTAGCGTGGTCCAGTGTCTTGGCCGGTCGCCTTCCAAGGTGGTGGCCGTGCACCTGAACTACTCCAGCCGAGCCCGGGAGCGCGGGCGGACTCCCGAGTTCCCGTCCTACTTCCTGAAGCCACCCTCGTCATTGTCGGAGGCTGGGTCGGCGGTGACCCGCCCGCGCGGCTGCGAGCTGCTGGCCTTCGAGGGCGAGATCGCCCTGGTCGTCGGTGAACGGGTCCGCAACGTCCCGCGGGAGCTGGCGTGGTCCTGCGTGCGGGCGCTCACCGCGGCCAACGACTTCGGCGTGTACGACCTCCGGTATGCCGACCGCGGCGCGAACGTGCGCTCGAAGGGCGCCGACGAGTTCACCCCGATCGGGCCGCGGCTGCTCGATGCCCGCCTGGTGGATCCTGCCCAGCTGCGGCTGCGTACCTGGGTCAACAACGAGCTCGTGCAGGACGCGACCACCGCGGAGCTGCTGTTCGGGTTCGACCTGCTGGTGGCCGACCTGTCCCGGTTGATGACCCTCGAGCCGGGCGACGTCATCCTCACCGGGACTCCGGCAGGCTCCTCGGTGATCGAGCCCGGCGACGTCGTGGAGGTCGAGGTCTCGGCGGTCGCGGGCCCGGCGGGCGGGCTCTCGACCGGCCGGCTGCGCAGCGTCGTCGTCGAGGCGAGCGTCGACCTTGACCCGATCGGGGCCATGCCCCGCACCGACGCCGCGTCCCGCGCGGACGCCGCCGGCGGACCGACCCTGGCCCGTGTCGGCGAGGAGGTGCTCGAACAGCTGCGTCACGTCTCCACGGCGACCGTGAGCTCCCAGCTGCGCCGGCGGGGGCTGCACGGGACCACACTGGACGGGCTGCGCCCGGCGAGCGCGCAGCCGCGGCTGGTCGGAGTCGCCCGGACGCTGCGCTTCCTGCCCCTGCGCGAGGACCTCTTCGACGCCCGGGCGGGCGGGATGAACGCGCAGAAGCTCGCGGTCGAGGAGATCGGCCCCGGGGAGGTACTGGTGATCGAGGCCAGGGGTGTGGCCGAGGCCGGCACCATGGGAGACATCCTCGCGTTGCGTGCCGAACGCCGAGGAGCCGCCGGCATCGTCACCGACGGCGCTGTGCGCGACAGCGCGGTGATCGCGGACATGCGGCTGCCGGTGTTCGCCGCGGCGGCGCACCCGGCCGTTCTCGGCCGCCGGCACATCCCCTGGGAACGCGACGTGGCCGTCGCCTGCGCGGGGGCGCTGGTCGAGCCGGGCGACGTGATCCTGGGCGACGCGGACGGCGTCGTCGTCGTGCCGCCGGCGTTGGCCGCCGAGGTCGCGGCCGACGCGGCCGAGCAGGAGCGTCAGGAGCGGTTCATCGCCGAGCGGGTGGCCGTGGGCGAATCGGTTGCCGGGCTGTACCCGATCGGCCCGAACTGGCGGGCGGCCTACGAGAGGTGGTGCGCCGATGCGGAGAATGCTGACGCGGCCGACAGGCCGTAGAGCCGACAGTGTGCAGAGCGAAGAACGTCGTGGACGGTCCTCCCGGTGCTGGCACAGATTTCGAGGAGACGTGATGGTGGAGCCGGTGGACATGCGCCGCGGCGGTTCGAAGGCGGACAACGCCTACGAGACGATCAAAGCCCGGATCGAGGGCGGCCAGTACGGGCCGGGCCACCGGCTGGTGTTCGACCAGCTCGCGCGAGAGCTGTCGGTCTCGCCGGTTCCGGTGCGCGAGGCCGTGCGGCGCCTCGAGGCTGAAGGCTACGTGACGTTCCAGCGCAACGTGGGAGCCACGGTCGCCACGGTGGACAGCGACCAGTACGTCTTCACGATGCAGGTGCTGGGGCTGTTGGAGGGTGCCGCGACCGCCATGGCCGCGCCGGTGCTCAGCCCGGCCGACCTGGAACGGGCGCGCGAGCTCAACAACCAGATGCGCGAAAGCCTCGCCCAGTTCGACCCGGTCGGCTTCACCCGCCTCAACCGCGAGTTCCATGAGGTGCTCTGCCGGCGGTGCCCGAACCCGCAGCTTCGATCACTCGTCGAACGGGAGTGGTCCCGCCTCGACGTGATCCGCCGCACCACGTTCGGCATCGTGCCTGGCCGCGCCACCAGGTCCGTACTCGAGCACGAGCACCTCGTCCGCCTGATCGAGGCGGGCGCGTCCGCGGGCGAGATCGAACGGGTCGCCCGGGAACACAAACTGGCGACGTTGCGCGCCTTCCAGGACGCCACGGCCGCCGGCGCGGCGGAGTCGGGCGGCGCGTTCTCGGCCGGCGGTACGGCGTCGTGAAGTTCCGTGGGCAACCGCAGTCGATCCGAGGCTCGATCGCTCCGTTGGTCACACCGTTCACCGCTGACGGCGCGCTGGACCTCGACGCGCTCGTCGGACTCGTTCGCTGGCAGCTGGCGGCCGGTTCGCACGGCATCTCGCTCGGCGGGTCGACCGGTGAGCCCAGTGCGCAGACGGTGCAGGAACGGGTGGCCGCGATGGCGGCGGTGGCCGGAGAGGTCAGTGACCGGGTGCCGTTCGTGCCCGGCACCGGCTCGGCCAAGCTCTCGGAGACCCTCGAGCTCACGGCCGCCGCCGAACGACTCGGCGCCGACGCCGTGCTGGTCATCACCCCGTACTACGCGAGGCCGACCCAGGAGGGCCTGTACGCGTGGTACGAGGCAGTGGCCCGCGAGTTCCCGGACCTGCCGATCGTCGTCTACAACGTGCCGTCGCGCACGGCCGTCGACGCCGCGCCCGAGACCGTGGCCAGGCTGCGCCGCGACTTCGACAACATCGTGGGCATCAAGGAGACCACGAAGGACTTCGAGCACTTCTCGCGCGTGATCCGGGCGTGCGGGCGGGACTTCCTCGTCTGGTCCGGCATCGAGCTGCTGTGCCTGCCGCTGCTCGCGCTCGGCGGCACCGGTTTCGTCAGCGCGGTGACGAATCTCGCGCCGCGGGCGGTGGCGCGGATGTACGAGCACTGGACGGCGGGGGAGACGGAGCTTGCGCTCGACCTGCATTACGGCCTGCATCCCCTGGTCGACACGCTGTTCGTCGAGACCAACCCGGCGCCCGCGAAATGGGTGCTGGCCCGGTACGGCCTGCTGACGTCCGACCATGTTCGCCCGCCGCTGGTGCCGCTCACGTCGGCCGGCGCGGCCCGCGTCGAGAGCCTGCTCGCCGAGGGCACCGAGCTCGCCGAGCTCGGCGAGCCGCTGCCCGCCTGACACGCCCCGGCCCGAGGTGGGCTCGGCCGAGGACGCCCGGGGTATTCGTGTCGATTCCCCGACCCGACTGATTGGACTGACCTGCGATGGCCACCATGATCACCGGGACGCCGGCTCCGGCCGTGCCCGCGGACCTCCCCAGCAGCGTGCTCCACTACATCGGCGGGCAGCATGTCGGCAGCGTCGACGGCGCGACGTTCGACGTCGCGGACCCGGTGAGCAACACCCCGTACGCCACGGTCGCCGCCGGCTCGGCGGCGGATGTGGACCGCGCGGTGCGCGCGGCCCTGGCCGCGTTCACCGGCGGGCCGTGGCCGGGCATGCGGCCGCGGGAACGGGCACGGATCCTGAACCGGATCGCGGACGCCATCGAAGCCAGCGACGAGCGGATCGCGCAGTTCGAATCCTTCGACTCCGGTCTGCCAATCACCCAGGCGCGGGGGCAGGCGCACCGTGCGGCCGAGAACTTCCGGTTCTTCGCCGACGTGGTCGTCGCTCTGCACGAGAGCGCCTTCGGCGTCGGCACGTCCCAGCTGAACTACGTGCTGCGCAGGCCGGTGGGGGTCGCCGGGCTCGTCACCCCGTGGAACACGCCCTTCATGCTCGAGTCCTGGAAGCTCGCGCCGGCGCTGGCGGCGGGCTGCACCGTCGTGCTGAAGCCGGCCGAGTGGACCCCGCTGTCGGCGAGCCTGCTACCCGAGCTGATGACCGAGGCCGGAGTGCCCGACGGCGTGTTCAACATCGTGCACGGCATCGGCGAGCAGGCCGGCGACGCGCTCGTGCGCCATCCGCAGGTGCCCGTCATCTCGTTCACGGGGGAGAGCGCGACCGGGAAGACCATCATGGGTAACGCGGCGCCCCACCTCAAGGCGCTGTCGATGGAGCTGGGCGGGAAGTCGCCCGTGGTCGTCTTCGCGGACGCGGACCTCGAACGAACCCTCGACGCGGCCGTGTTCGGGGTGTTCTCACTCAACGGCGAACGCTGCACCGCCGGCTCGCGCATCCTGGTCGAGGACGACCTGTACGACGAGTTCGTCGCCCGGCTCGCAGAGCGGGCCCGCCACGTGCGGGTGGGCCCGCCGTCGGACCCGGCCACCCAGCTCGGCGCGCTGGTGCACCCGGAGCACTACCGACGGGTCCTGGACTATGTCGAGGTCGGATGTGCGGAGGGGGCCAGACTCGTCGCGGGGGGAACCCGGCCCGAGCACCTGCGCGAGGGCAACTATCTGGCGGCGACGGTCTTCGCGGACGTCCGGGCCTCGATGAGGATCTTCCAGGAGGAGATCTTCGGCCCGGTGGTCGCGGTGTCACGGTTCCGCGACGAGGCGGAGGCTGTCGCGCTCGCCAACGACAGCTCCTATGGGCTGGCCGCCTACGTCTGGACGTCGGATCTCGAACGCGGGCACCGCGTCGCCCACGCGGTCGAGGCCGGGATGGTCTGGCTGAACTCGCACAACGTGCGCGACCTGCGTACGCCGTTCGGCGGCATCAAGGCGAGCGGCCTCGGCCACGAGGGCGGCGAGCACAGCATCGACTTCTACACCACCAGCCGGGTCGTGCACGTCGCGCTCTCCGACGCGCGACCGACCCGTTTCGGCGTGCCGCCGCAGGCGGATCCCGCCCTCTGACCGACATCCCGGGGCCCGCGGTCCGCTGGCCGGGGCGCCCGCCCGCGACGCTGGTAAGGAGCCCGAACGTGACGCTTCCCGAGCCTCCCGACGTCGTCCGTTCCGCCTACGCCGAGCTGGTCGTCACCGATCTGGACCGGGCTCGCTGGTTCTGGTCGGAGCTGCTCGGGATGGTCGTGCAGGCCGACGAGCCGGACGCCCTCTACCTCCGGGGGTACGACGAGCTGACCCATCACAACCTGGTGCTGCGGGCCGGGGCGGAGCCAGCCGCTTCGTACTTCGCGTTCCGGGTGCGGACCCCGGCCGACCTCGCCAGGGCGGAGGCGTACTTCGGCGAGCTGGGCTGCCCCACCCGGCGGCTTCCCGCGGGCAGCACGCTCGGGGTGGGTGCGGCCGTGCGGGTGCAGGACCCGCTCGGTTTCACCGTCGAGTTCTTCCACGAGATCGACCGCGCCGAGCGACTCGTGCAACGGTACGACCGGCGCCGGGGGGCGGAGATCGCCCGGCTCGACCACGTCAACATCGTGGTGCCGGACATCCCGGCCGCCTACGAGCACTACACCTCGCTCGGCTTCGGCTGCTCGGAGACGATCGAGGACGAGCACGCCCTCTATGCCGCCTGGATGTACCGCAAGCAGACGGTGCACGACGTGGCCTTCACCGGCGGTGCCGGCCCCCGGCTGCACCATCTGGGGTTCTTCGCGCACGAGTCGCACCAGGTGCTGCGGATCTGCGACATCCTCGGTTCGCTGCAGGAGGAGGCCCACGTCGAGCGCGGGCCCGGGCGTCACGGTGTCTCGAACGCCTTCTACGTCTACCTGCGCGATCCGGACGGGCACCGGCTCGAGGTGTACTCCAGCGACTACTACACCGGTGATCCGGACCACGAGACGCTGCGGTGGAACGTGCACGACCCGCGCCGGCGCGACTTCTGGGGGAACGCGGTGATCGAGTCCTGGTACACGGAGGCGACCACCGTGCTGGACCTCGACGGCAGGCCGTGCCCGGTCCGCGACGTGGCCTGCGACGAGGTCGCGGTCACCGTGGGGGCCGACGGGTTCGGCCTCAGCACGCCCGAATCCGCGCACCCGGGAAGCTGACCCCGCAAGCCGATGAGCACGTACCCGTCCCTCAGCCCGCGCGAGCAACCACCTGTGATCACGAGACGGCGGGCGGGCCGGGCTCGGGCCTGCTCCGGGAATGGGACCTGAGGTCGAAGCTCGGGTCCGCCGCCTGCTCGGGGGTCAACGGCCGGCCGTCGGCGAGCAGTCGGCGCGCGGCCAGGTGGTCCGCCGGCCGGTTCACCGACTCGACCGCGACCAGCCGTCCGGCGACGAAGGAGAACACGGAGAAGGCGCCGGCGTCAGGATCACCTCGCAGCACAGCGCGTTCCGCCCCGGTCGGGACGCCGGCGATCTGGAGCCGCAGCTCGCCCTGATCGCTCCAGAACCAGGGCACGGCGCGGTACGGCGTGGGTTGCCCGCGCAGCAGTGTCTCGGCGACGCAGCGGCCGTGGTCGGCGGCGTTCTGCACCGATTCGAGCCGCACGGGCGATCCGACGGCCGGGCTCGGGTAACGCGCGCAGTCGCCGACGGCGAACACCCGCGGGTCGGGCGTGCGCAGGCAGGCGTCCACCAGGATTCCGTCCGCCGTGGGGAGTCCGGCACCGGCCGCGAGCCCGACGTTCGGCACGGCACCGACCGCCACCAGGACGAGGTCCGCGGGGTGGCGCCGGCCGTCGTCGGTCTCCACCCCGACGACCCGCCCGCGCCGGGCGAGCAGCCTGCGGACTGTGGTCCCGAGCAGAATCCGCACCCCGGCTCGGCGGTGCCCGGCGGTCAGGAAGCCGGAGACCGCCGGGCTCACCGCGCGTGCCATGGTCCGCTCCCCCGCCTCGACGAGCAGGGTGGGTATTCCCCGCGCCCGGGCGACCGAGGCGAACTCCAGGCCGATGAACCCCCCGCCGACCACCACGGCCGAGGTGGCCCCGGCCAGGCGGTCCCGCAACCGCTCGGCGTCGCGCAGGGTCCGCAGGGTGAGCACGCCGTCGGCGTCGTGGCCGGGAACGGGCAGCGTCCGGTTGCGCGCTCCGAGCGCGAGGACGAGATGGTCGAACGCCAACCGGCCCCCGGAGCCGAGGTGGACCTCCCGGGCGGCGCGGTCGAGGGTGACGACCCGCTCGCCGCGGAGCAGGCGGATGTCGTGGGCGTCGTAGAAGCGCTCGGCTCGCAACGGCAGCGGCTGCTGCCCGGGGTCGGCGAGGAATTCCTTCGACAGCGGTGGGCGCTGGTAGGGAAGTTCGGGTTCGTCCCCGATCACCGTCACCGCGCCGTCGAAACCGCCGTGGCGCAGGCTGAGAGCGGCCTGTACGCCCGCCTGACCGGCACCGACCACGACGACGCCGGACCCGGAGCCGTCCTCGATGCCGACGCCGTCGTGGGGTATCAGATCTGCTCCTCGGGTAGCCGGACGACCAGGCCGTCGAGGTCCTCCGAGGCGGTGAGCTGGCAGCTGAGCCGGCTGGCCGTGGTGCGCGGGCTGGCGGTGCTGTCGAGCATCTCGTCCTCGTCGGCGCCGAGTTCGGGCAGCCGGCCGCCGTCGGCCGGGTCGACGTAGACGTGGCAGGTGGCGCACATCGCCGAGCCGCCGCACTCGCCGAGCACGCCCTCGACGCCGTTGGCGACGGCCGCCTGCATCAGGCTGGTACCGTCCGGGGCGTCGACGACGTGCCGCGTCCCGTCGGGATCGACGTAGATGATTTTCGGCATGAGTGGGTTCCTTCCGCGCGAGGTCAGGGCGTCCAGCGCACCGGGAGGTTCAGCACTCCCCGGAACACCCAGCCGCCGAGCTCGACCTCGGGTTCGGGGGCCAGCTGAAGGCCGGGCAGCCGCCGGAAGAGCGTCGGCCAGGCGACCTGGCTGACCTGGGACCGGGCCAGCCAGGAGCCGAGGCAGAAGTGCGGGCCGCCGCCGAACGCGACATGACTGTTGGGCTTGCGGTGAAGGTCGAAACGGTCGGGGTCGGCGAAGACGGTCTCGTCCCGGTTCGCCGAGCCGATCAGCACCCCGATCCGGGCGCCCGCCTCGATCCGGGTGCCGCCGAGCACGACCTCGCGGGTGGTCTGGCGGGGGTACATCCCGATGGGGGAGACCCAGCGGACCGTCTCCTCGAAGGCCCGGCGCCACAGCGACGGGTCCGCCTCGACGGCGGCGCGCTGCTCAGGGTGGGTCAGCAGGGCCCACGCGCCGACGGCGAGGGAGTCCCTGGGCTCGTTCAGGCCACCCCCGATGATGACCTTGACGTTGGCGCGGATCTCCTCGACGGACAGCGGGTCGGTGGCGTGCAGCATCGCCGAGATCACTGACTCGTCGGGGCGGCGGCGCAGGTGGCCGAGCACGTCGTCGATCGCGTCGTCCACCTGCTGCGCGGCGGTCTGGGAGCGCCGCCAGACCGTGGGGTCATCAACGTAGTTGCCGGTGGCGTCCATCATCGCCTGCGACCACTCCTGCAGGTCGGCCGGGGCGGCGTCGGGCAGGCCCAGGACGAGTCCGAGGTTGCGGGCGGCATACGGCCCGGCGAAGTCGCGCAACAGGTCGGCCTCGCCGCGGTCGTAGAGGCCGTCGACGAGCTCGTCGGCGGTGCGCTGGAACAGCGTCGTCCAGTGGTTTGCGACGACCCGGGGTCGCATCGGCGGCTCGGCGGCGGCACGCTCGCGGGCGTGGGCCGCGCCATCCTTGCGGATCATCGTGTGGCCCATCACCCTGATCATGAGCGAGTCGCGCTCGGCGGCGCTGAAGGTCTCCGGGTCCCGCTCGAGCGCGACGACGTCCCGGTGGCGGGCCACCAGGTAGCGGTTGGCGGCCGGCACCCACGCCACCGGCTCGCGCCGCCGCAGTTCTCGGTAGATCGGGTATGGGTCGGACCACAACCGCGCCAGCTCGACGGTCGCTCCCAGCGTCGCCGACGGGGTGCTCATCGCAGATCCGGTGCTCATCGCAGATCCGGTGCTCATCGCAGAGTCCTCCTCGTCGCCGGCCCGGATGCGGGAGGCCGATGCCAGCCGCGTCCGGGCCGCGGTGTCGTTCCCGAAGGGCGTGGCAGGAGCGTGATCGGGCGGTGTAGTCGTGTAAAGCATCGGAATCTTGGAAGTGTCGTAGGTTTTTCTTATGAAGGAGGTTCGCTACTCGCTGCGACAGCTGCGCTACTTCGTCGCGGTGGTCGACGCGGGGACCATCAGCTCGGCGGCCGAGGCGTTGCGGGTCTCCCCGGCCGGGGTGTCGCTGGCGGTCGCCGGACTCGAACGAGCCATGGCCGCCCAGCTGCTGGTGCGCCACCGCGGCCGCGGGGTGAGCCTCACCGCCGCCGGGGCGGACCTCCTCGCCGAGGCGCGCGCATTGCTCGAGGCTGCGGGCGAGCTGCAGGAACGCGCCCACGATCTCGGGCAGGCGCTGGCGGGCCGGCTGGTGGTCGGCTGCTACACCCCGCTGGGCCCGTTCCTGCTGCCCCGGCTGCTGCGGGGCTTCGGCGCCGAGTATCCGGAGATCGTGCTCGACTTTGTCGAGGGTTCCGCGTCCGACCTGCACGACCAGCTCGTCGCGCGGGGCTGCGAGCTGGCGTTGCTGTACGACCTGGACGTGCTGGCGGGCACCGCGACCGAGACGGTCTCGGTGCAGCGCCCGCACGTCATCCTGCCGGCAGGCCACCGCCTGGCCGGCGCCCAGGTGGTCGATATCCGCGACCTCGCGGCCGAGCCGATGGTGGCGCTCGACGTGCCGCCGAGCATGCACCACACCCAGGGCGTGTTCGACGCGGTCGGGGTCGTGCCCCGGATCGTGCACCGCAGCACCAGCTTCGAGCTCGTGCGCTCACTCGTCGGCCGGGGCCTGGGCTACTCGTTGTTGATCCAGCAGCCGGAGACCGACCGCACCTACGACGGCCGTCGGGTGGTGACCCGCCCGATCCTTGGCGACCCGGGCGAACTGGCGATCGTGCTGGCCAGGCCCGCCGGGCTGCGACCGACGCGCCGGGCACTCGCGTTCGCCAGGTTCTGCCGGGACGTGCTCGGTGAGCGTCGGCCGTGAGCCTCGACTGGGTGTTTCCACCCAGCGGAAGAGAACGTCCGCCTCGCGGTCCGCTACGGGGTTGTCTGTGCAATCAGGCGGTCCTATCGTTCGGTTGCCCGACGGTCCGCCGCGCTCGCCGATGACCCGCGACGGCTGGGGCGGAAGGAGCGGTGGGCGGTGGCCGACGTGTTACTCGTGCACGGGGCCTTCCACGCGGGTTCGTGCTGGGACGCGGTGGCGGTGACATTGCGCGCAGCGGGCCACCGGGTGTGGGCCCCGACCCTGACGGGCCTCGGGGAACGGGCGCACCTTGCGACGAAGACGACTGACCTGTCAGGTCATGTCCGAGAGATCGAAGAACTGATCAAGTTCGAGGGTCTCACCTCGGTGGTGCTGGTCGGGCACGGCCTGGCCGGCATGATCCTCAGCGTGCTGCACGAACGCATTCCCGAACGCCTGCGCAACCTCGTCTACCTCGACGGTTTCGTCCCGGACCACGGCGAGAACGCCCTGGACGGGCTGGCACCCCTGTACCGCGCCGCGACGCGGCGGGCCGCTGCCCGCGGCGTCGGCTGGCTGGTGCCGCCGCCCCCGCTCGAGGTCTTCGTCGGCGACCATGACGTGCCCCTGGCCTGGCTGCGGTCGCAGCTCCGGCCGCAGCCGCTCGCCACGCTCACCGAGCGGGTGCGGCTGTTGTCACCGGAGATCCTCGACTGCTCCTACGTGTCCTGCGTCGGGTGGCACAGCATCACGACCGCCTCGCATGCCCGGGCGCTGGCCAGGGGGTGGCGGGTAAGCAGGATCTCCGAACCGCACAGCGCCATGCTCACCTCGCCCGCGGTCGTCTGCCGGGAGATCGAGAACGCGATCGGAGCCGCGAACCCGATGCCCGTCCTGCCAGAGCTGTCGCCGCAGCGCGCGCGCCGGTAGGACTGCGGGGCCTGACCCCCTGGGTGAGAAGTGAGCTTGCTCTCACAGCGCAGAATCATATATGTTCCCGTATATCGACCCGCCTTCAGGTTGCTTGATCCAGCCTCGTGGTGTCGGGATTCCGTACTGAAGACCCCAGTCCGCCGCCAGCCCACGTCCGCGATGTCGGCGCTCCTGCCGGCCGCCGCCAGCGCCCTCGCTCGCAGTACCCGCCGGGTGCCGGATGCCCCGGTGGGGCACCGGCACCCGGGTACCCGGCGGCCCTGAGCCGTGGTCCGGCGCAGTGGTCCGGGGCCGTCGCTTGGCCGTCGAGCCCTGCCGGCTGTCAGCTCCCCAGGAGGCATTCCGATGAAGACGCAAGCCGCGGTCCTGTTCGGCGTCGGGCAGGACTGGAAGATCGTGGAGGTGGACCTCGACCAGCCCCGGGACCACGAGGTCCTGGTCCGCTGGGCGGCGGCCGGCCTCTGCCACACCGACGAACATCTGCGCACCGGCGACATGCCGGCCCGCCTGCCGATGGTCGGTGGCCACGAGGGGGCGGGCGTGGTGGAGAAGGTCGGTCCCGGGGTCAGCCGGGTCAAGGTCGGTGACCATGTCGTCTGCTCCTTTGTCCCGGCCTGTGGCTCCTGCCGGTTCTGCTCGACCGGTCGCCAGAATCTCTGCGACCTCGGCGCGCACGCGCAGGACGGTTCCCTGCCGGAAGGTGGTTTCCGCTTTCACCTGGCCGGCGAGGACGTGGGCGGCATCTGCGTGCTCGGCACGTTCGCCGAACGCGCTGTCGTCTCGGAGTACTCCTGCGTTCCGATTCAGTCGTGGATCCCGTTGGACGTCGCGGCGCTGGTGAGCTGTGGGGTCCCCACCGGCTGGGGCTCCGCGGTCAACGCCGCCGAGGTCGAACCGGGAGACGTGGTCGTGGTCGTGGGCGTGGGCGGGGTCGGCGTCAACGCGGTGCAGGGGGCCGTGCACGCCGGCGCGAGAGCCGTCGTGGCACTCGACCCGATCGAGTTCAAGCGGGACTCGGCCCTCGGTTTCGGCGCCACCCACACGGCGGCCACCGCGGCGGAGGCGTTCGGACTGGTGATGGAGGAACTTGCCCCGGGAGTCGGCGCCGACAAGGTGATCGTGACGGTCGGCGTGGTCGACAAGACCGTGGTACGCCAGGCCTACGACCTCGTCCGCAAGGGCGGGACGCTGGTGTTGACCGGCGCGTCGCCGTTCGGGCAGGACACCATCCAGGTCGACGGCGCGACCTTCGGCCTGTTCCAGAAGCGTATCCAGGGGACGCTGTTCGGCCACTCCAACCCGCTTCGCGACATCCACAAGCTGTTCGAGCTCTACGGTTCGGGCCAGCTCAAGCTCGACGAGCTCATCACCAGGCGCTACCGGCTCGACCAGGTGAACGAGGGCTACCAGGACCTGGCCGACGGTGTGATCATCCGTGGTGTGGTCGTCCACGAGCAGGCAGCGGCGGGCTGAGCGCCGCGTCGGCGCCGGGGAGCCGCGGGGGAGATCCGGGAAAGCACAGCCTTCTTCCCTAGATCATATATGATCTTCAATAGGATTCGTATTTCCGGCCTGACGGGAGTGCTGATGTCCGGCAGCCTCGGCCGCCAGCTGGGGTGGGCCGGCATCGAGGCCGTCATCGAGGAGAAGGTCGCCATGGTCGTCCTCCGACGGTGCGGCCGTCGAGCCGCCGGTGGTTCACCCCCAGCCCCCAGCGCCGTCGTCATGAAGACATTCGGTTCCAGCTACCCAGCCAGAAGGGCTCGGACGATGAATCTACGAGGTCACCGCCGCGGCACCGCCGCCGCGGCCGCGCTGGTCGCCGTCGTGTTAGGCGCGACGGCCTGCGGTTCGTCGGACGGCGGCGGCGGCTCAGGCGGTTCCATCAAGGTCGGCGCGGTCGCCTCGCTGACCGGGCCGGTGCCCTTCCCGGACGCGACCGCCGGCGCGAAGGCCGCGTTCGACGAGATCAACGCGAAGGGCGGCATCGACGGGCGGATGATCGAGTACGTCGTCAAGGACGACGCCAGCGACCCGGCCACAGCCACGCAGGTGGCACGCCAGCTGGTCGACGAGGAGGGAGTGGTTGGCAACGTCGCCTCACTCAGCGCCGCCGGCGACTGCGTCACCAACGCCCCGCTCTACGAACGCAAAAAAGTCTACACGATCGGTCTGGGCCTGCAGCTGCAGTGCAGCACGATCTCCACGTTCGCCCCGGTCAACGCCGGCCCGGTGATCTCCGGCGCGCTCCAGGACATCTACGTCGCCGAAGAACTCGGCATCCCTGAACAGTGCTTCTTCGGCGTCACCGGCCAGGGTGCGCGGGCCACCTACGCGGCCATCCGTCGGATCGCGGAGTCCAAAGGCGTCACCTTCAAGTACTTCTCCGACACGTTCGCGGCGAACGACTCGCCGACTCCGTTCATCGTCAACGCCAAGCAGGCCGGCTGCCGGTCGCTGTACCACTCCGGCGTCGAGCCCTCGCTGGTCGCCACGCTGCAGGCCGCCGACGCCCAGGGTTACGAGGGCGTCATCGTCAGCACGACGAGCGCCTTCACCGAGTCCGTGATCGAGGCGGCCGGTGGGGCCGCCGAAGGCGTCTACAGCGCGACCGAGTTCGCCCCGCTCACCTCCGACGACGAGGCCGTGGTGAGCTACCGCAAGGCGATGGAAGCCTCCGGCGGCCCAATCAGCGCGCTGTCCGAGGGCGGCTACATCGCCGCCCAGCTGTTCGCCTCCGTCCTCGGCTCGATCGACGGCGACATCACCGCCAAGTCGGTGGCCGCCGCGCTCGACGCGAAGACCCCCCTCTCGAACCCGCTGCTGCTCGACAAGTGGGTGTTCGGCCACTACCCGAACCGCTCCATCCAGATGATGCAGGTGACCGACAGTGCCTGGGCGCCGGTCGGCGACGTCCAGACGCTGCCCGAGTCGGCGCTCCGGCAGTGAACCGCCGCGCAGTGCACCGCCGCGCAACCAGCCGCCGCGGTCTCCCGGGGACGATCTCGTGATCCAGGCAGGGGTGTCGGGGCTCGTCTCCGGCGGGGTCTACGCGCTGCTCGGGATCTGCCTGGTGCTGACGTACCGGATGGCCGGGGTGCTGAACCTGGCCCTGGCGGCCGTCGGCGCCTTCGCGGCCTTCGCGATGATCGAGCTGCAGGAGGAGGGCTGGCCTTACCTCCCGGCCGTCCTCGCGGGGTTCGCGGTCGGCGGGGCCGTCGCCGTGGTCCTCGGCCTCGCGATGAACCGTTGGTTCGGGGAGTCGGACACGCCCACCCGCGCCGGCGTCTCGATCGCCGTCCTCGTCGGCCTGCTCGCTCTCGGCAGCCGCCTGTTCGGCGGCGACGCCAGGCCCTTCCCGGCGATCCTCCCCGACGTCAAGGTGCGCATCGCGGGCGTGGTGCTCACCGCCGCCACCCTCATCGCGCTGGCCGCGTCGGTGGTGATCGCCGCCCTGCTCACCGCGATGCTGGGACGCACCCGCACCGGCCACCAGCTGCGGGCGGTGGCGGCCCGACCGGTGACCGCCGAACTGCTCGGCATCCCCGTGCGCCAGCTCACGACCGCCGTGTGGGCCGCCTCCGGACTTGTCTCGACCGGGGCGGTGCTGCTGATCGCGCCGGTCCAGTCGAGCCAGTTCTCGAGTCTGAGCCTGCTCGTCCTCCCGGCGACGGCTGCGGCGCTGCTGGGCGCGTTCCGGTCCTTCTGGCTGACGGTGGCCGGCGGGATCGGCATCGGGGTGCTGAGCAGCCTGATCGGCGACAACGAGCGGATCGCCGCGTTCAGCAACATCATCCCGTTCGTCGTCGTCGTGGTCGTGCTGTGTGTGGTCCAGCGCAGGGAGGTGTGGGATGCGGCTCGTTAGCCCGCCTGGCGCGGTCGGCAGGTCGACTGCCGTGGCGATGGTCGCCGTCGTGGCGGTGACGCTGCTTCCCCTGGGGTTGACGAGTTACTGGCTCTTCCTCGCCACCTCGGGGGTGATCGCCGCCTTCACGGCGCTGAGCATCGGAGTCGTGTCCGGCCGCGCCGGCCTGATCTCGCTGTGCCAGCTCAGCTTCGCCGCGATCGGCGCCTGGGCCGTCGCCTGGCTGAGCATGCACCACCCGGATCTGCCCGTGCTGGTGCTGGTGCTGGCGGGAGGCGCGGCGGCCGTGCCGTTCGGCCTGCTCGCCGGACTGCCGGCGCTACGGCTGCGCGGGGTCAACATCGCCATCGTGACCCTGGGCTGCGCCTCGGTCGTCGACACGCTCCTCAACCGGTACGGCATTCCCGGGGTGGACGACGGGATCATCGTGACGCGCTCCGGCGTGTTCGGCGACGACCTTTACTACTTCTGGCTGTGTTGGGGACTGCTGCTGGCGGTCGTGGTCGGCCTCGCCCTGCTCGGCGCGCGTCCGACCGGCGCCGCCTGGCTGGCGGTGCGGCGCAGCGAGCGGTCGGCCGCGGCGATGGGGCTGTCCGTCCCGCGGGCGAAGCTGACGGCGTTCGCCGCGGCGGCGTTCGTCGCGGGTCTCGGCGGGGCGCTGCTCGTCGTACAGCTGGGCCTGGCCGCCAACCAGTCGTTCGGTTCCTTCCCCTCGCTGGTGGCGTTCACCGTCGCGGTGATGTTCGGCGCCCGCTTCCCCGAAGGGGCGATGTTCGCGGGCGCCGCGACGGTGCTCATGCCGGAGCTGCTCCGGCGGGTCGACGTGCCCGCCGACGTCGGCAGCATGCTGTTCGCGGTGGGTACGGTCTTCGCCCTGCGGCAGGGATCGGGCGTCGCCGAGGCGTTACGCGCCCGGGCGAGCCGACGGCGGGCGGACGCCGCGCTCGGTCGGTCCGCCGCGATCTCCGGCGAGCCGGCACCGGTCGCCCTGCCGGTCGCGGTGCCGGTCGCGGTGCCGGTCGAGGCCACCCGGCCGGGGGCGCGGCGGGCCGCGGCGGGCTCGGCGCGACCGGGCCCGGCCGACGCGCTGGAGGTCCGTGACCTGACAGTCCGTTACGGCAGCGTCGTCGCCCTGGACGCGGTGAGCTTCACCGTGCCGGCCGACCGGGTCATCGGGCTCATCGGCCCCAACGGCGCAGGCAAGTCGACCCTCGTCGACGCCGTCAGCGGATTTCTGCCGGGCCACACCGGCGACGTCCGACTCGGCGGCCGGTCGGTGACCGGGCTGTCGGCGGCGAAGCGGGCACGGACCGGTATCCGGCGCACCTTCCAACAGGGCCTGGCGGTGCCCGAGCTCACCGTCGGCCAGTACCTGCGGCTGGCCGCCGGGCGAGCGTTGCCCCGGGCGGAGGTCCGGGCGCTGCTGGAGTTCGTCGGCGGCCCGCCGTCCGACCTGGTGATCGCCGACATCGACGTCGGTACGCGACGGCTGGTCGACGTCGCGGCGGGTCTCGCCGCCCGGCCGCGGGTCCTGCTCCTCGACGAACCGGCGGCGGGGCTGCCCGCCGACACCTCCGAGCTGCTGGCGGCGCGGATCGCCGAGATCCCGGTCCGCTTCGGCTGCGGGGTGCTGCTCATCGAGCACGACATGACGATGGTGCAGGCCGCCTGCTCCGACGCCGTCGTGCTCGACTTCGGCAAGGTCATCGCCGCTGGTCCGGTCGAGGAGGTACTGGCGCACGCGGATGTGGTGAGTGCGTACCTGGGTGGCCAGCAGTTGGGCGGTGGCGCGGAAGCGGGTGGTCCCGGCGGCCAGCAGGTGGTGGCGGTATGAGCGGCGTGGCGAGCGGGCTGCGGCTCGAGGCTGTGCGGGTCGACCGGGGCGGTTTCCCGGTCGTGCACGGCGTGGATCTCGTCGCACCGGCGGGGGAGGTGACCGTCCTGCTCGGGCCGAACGGCGCCGGGAAGACAACGCTGATGGAGGCGGTGTCCGGGGTCGTCCGGGTGGTGTCGGGGACGGTGAACCTGGGCGGGCGGGTGCTGACCCGGGCGAGCCGGGTGGCCCGGGTGCGGGCCGGGCTGAGCCACGTCGAGCAGGGGCGGACCGTCTTCGCCGACCTGACGGTCGAGGAGAACCTTGAGATCGCGGGCGCCGGCGGCTACGACCGGGCCCGGGCACTGTTCCCGGAGCTCGCGAGCCGGCGCAACGTGCGGGCGGGCCTGCTCTCCGGCGGCGAGCAGCAGATGCTCGTGCTCGCCAGGGCGATCGCGCGTGAACCGGCGATGATCCTGGTCGACGAGCTGTCGCTCGGCCTCGCCCCGGTCATCGTCAAGCGGCTGATCCCGGTCGTACGCGCCCTTGCCGACGAGGGGGTCGGGGTGCTGCTCGTCGAACAGTTCGCCGCCGACGCACTGAGCATCGGGGACAGCGCCTACCTGCTCAACCGGGGCACGATCGTGCACCACGGCCCGGCAGAGGTGCTCGCGGAGCAGCCCGAGCTGCTGCGCCGGGCCTACTTCGGTGGGGGCGACGAGCCCGCCGACGATGCCGTCCCCGCCTACGCCGCGACCTCCGCGGACGCGGCGGTCACCGCGGACGCCGCGGAGGCCGCGACACACCCCGACCCCAAGCGAGGCTGACATGAACTGTGGGCACGTGATTCGCAAGTCCGGCAGGTACAGCGCCGACAACGTCGCGGTCTGGTTCGACGGCGCTTCGATGACCTACGGCCAGCTCTACGAGCGCTCGTGCCGGCTGGTGAACGTCCTGCTCGACCTCGGGATCGCGCCCCAGGACAGGGTCGCGACCCTCGGACCCAACAACATGTGGTCGCTCGAGGAGATCGCCGGGCTCGCCCTCGGCGGGTTCGTGCGGATCCCGCTGCATTACCGCAACACCGTCGACCTGCACCTGTTCATGATCTCCCATGTCGGGGCGCGGACCCTCGTGGTCGACGAGCCGCGTTATCGGGAGCTCGCCGACCGGCTCGACGAGGTGCCCTCCCTCGAGCTCGTCCTGGTCCACGGCCTGGCTGACGCCGGTGGCGGTACTGGCGACGGTGACCGCCGCCGGGTACGCGTCCTCGACTACGAACGTCTGCTGCGGACCGTCAGGCCCGACGACCCGGAGATCGTCGTCCATCCGGACGACATGCTGCACATGGCGTTCACCTCGGGTACGACAGGGCGGCCAAAGGCGACCGTGCAGACCCACCGGAGCTGGCTGAACGTCACCGCCGAAAACATGATCATGTTACGGCCGATCACAGGGGACGACCGCTATCTCGCCGCGGGGCCGCTGTCGCACGCCGCTTCCACCATCATCTTCGCACTGCTCGCCAAGGCGGCCGGCAACGTGGTGATGGCGAGCTTCGAGCCCAGACGAGCCGCGGAGCTGATCGAACAGTACCGGGCGACCATCACGGTGCTGGTGCCAACGATGATCCAGATGCTGGTCAGCGAGCCGTCCACCGCCGACCGCGACCTGTCGAGCCTGCAGGCGGTGCTGGCCACCGGGGCGCCGATCACCGAGCGCACGATCCGGGAGGCGCAGGGGGTCCTCGGCGACGTGCTGTACCTCGGCTTCGGCCAGAGCGAGGGCATCCCCGCCACGATCCTCACTCCCGCGGAGATCAGGAGCGGTCTCGCTGCCGACCCGTCGCTGCTGCGTAGTGCCGGGCGCTGCACCCCCCGTTCGATGGTGAAGATCCTCGACGAGGACGGCAACGAGTGCCCGCCCGGCCAGCAGGGCGAGATCGCGATCGACACCCCCGGCAACATGAAGGAGATCTGGGGCGATCCCGAGGCCACGGCGAGCCGCTTCACCTCCGAGGGCTTCATCCTCACCCGCGACATCGGCTACCTCGACGAGCGTGGCTATCTGTTCCTGGCCGATCGCAAGGAAGACATGATCATCTCTGGCGGGTTCAACATCTGGCCCGCCGAGGTCGAGAACGCGGTCGCCGCGCACCCCGCGGTGCTCGAGGTCGCGGTCGTCGGCGTGCCGCATCCCAAGTGGGGGGAGACCCCGCGCGCGGTCGTCGTCCTGCGGGCTGGCCGCACCGCCACGGAGGACGAGATCGTCCAGTGGTGCCGCGACCGGATCGGCTCCATGAAGAAGCCGACCAGTGTCGCGTTCCGCACGCAGCCGCTGCCCAAGAGCCCGGTCGGCAAGCTGCTGCGCCGCGTTGTCCGGGAGCAGGAGTGGCCGGCGGACGCCGGCTCGATGATCGGCGGTGCCTGAAGCCGGCCACGCCGCGGCGGGCGCTGTTCCTGGTGTCCCACCGGCACGTTCCGCCCTTCCTTCGGCCCAGGGCCCACCCAGGGGCGACAGCGACGAAAGGTCCGTCATGAGTGGTCCGGCCAGCAGACGTCCCGACGACCGGGACGCCGTGATCGTCGATGCCGTGCGCACACCGATCGGCCGCGGCCATCCTGAGCGCGGTGCCTACCGGCGCCTGCACGCCAGCACCCTGCTCGCGCATTCGCTGCGCGCCCTGGTCACCCGGACCGGCATCGCACCCGAGCTCGTCGAGGACGTGCTGGCCGGCTGCGGCGCGCAGCTCGGCGAACAGGGCCGCAACATCGCCCGCAACGCGTGGCTTGAAGCCGGCCTCCCGGTGGCCACCCCGGCGATCACGCTGGACCGGCAGTGCGGCTCCGGGCAGGACGCGGTGAACTTCGCGGCGGCGCTCATCGCCTCCGGCGCGCGTGACGTCGTGGTCGCGGCCGGCGTCGAACATATGGGCCACGTCTCGTTCGCCGTCGGCGAGCAGGTCGCGCGCGATCACGGCAACCCGTTCTCGCCGCCGCTGCGCGACCGCTACGAGCTCGTGCCGCAGGGAATCAGCGCGGAGCTCGTCGCGGAACAGTGGGGCCTGTCGCGCGGCGAGCTCGACGAGCTCGCGCTGCGGTCCCACCAGCTGGCCGCCCGGGCCAGCGAGCAGGGGCGGTTCGCGGCCGAGATCGTGCCGGTGCCGCTCGGGGGCGGCGAGGGCGAGGTGACCGCCGACCAGTGCATCCGCCCTGACACCACGCTCGACCGGCTCGCGGCCCTGCCACCGGTCTTCCGGGAGGGCGGGACGGTGACCGCGGGCAACGCCTCGCAGATCGCCGACGGTTCGGCCGCCGTCCTGCTGATGAGCCGGGGCAAGGCCGCGGCGCTGGGGCTGCGCCCGCGTGCCCGGGTGGTCGACCACGTCGCTGTCGGCGTCGACCCTGTGATCATGCTGACCGGTCCGATCCCGGCCACCCGCACGGTGCTCGACCGCAACCGGATGTCCGTCGGCGACGTCGACCGCTTCGAGGTCAACGAGGCGTTCGCGTCGGTCCTGGCGGCCTGGGCCCGTGAACTCGAGCCCGACCTGGACCGGGTCAACGTCCGCGGAGGCGCGATCGGGCTCGGTCATCCCCTCGGTTCGTCTGGAGCCCGGCTCGTCACGACGCTGCTCAACGAGTTGGAGCACTGCGGCGGGACGACCGGCCTGGTCACGATGTGCTGCGCGGGCGGCCTGGGGACCGCGACGGTGATCGAACGTGTCTGACCCTGCCGGCACGACCCGGCTGACGGTTGACGGGCTGACGGTGGACGGTCTCGCGCTTGACGGGCTCGCGCTTGACGTGGCCGACGGTGTCCTGCGGGTCCGGCTCGACCGGCCGGGCAGCCTCAACTCCCTCACCGGGCGGATGCGGATCGGGCTCGCCGAGGCGTTGCGCTGGGCGGCTGGCGCCGCGCGGGTGCGGGTGGTGGTGCTGACCGGAACGGGGCGCGCCTTCTGCGCCGGCCAGGACCTCGGCGAGCTGGCCACCGACCCGGACGACTCCGGCGACCGGCTGCGCACCGAGTACGCGCCGCTGGTGACGGCGCTCGGCGAGCTCGACAAACCGGTCCTCGCCGCGGTCAACGGTGCGTGCGCGGGTGCCGCGCTGTCGCTGGTCGCGGGCTGCGACCTGCGGATCGCGGCGCAGCGGGCGACGTTCGTGCCCGCATTCGTCGATCTCGGCCTGGTGCCGGACGCCGGCGGTTCCTACCACCTGCCGCGGCTGCTCGGCCGCGGTCGCGCCCTGGCCTGGCTGGCTTCCGGGCGGCGGCTGTCGGCGGCCCAGGCATACGAGATCGGCCTGGTCGACGAGGTGGTGCCCGACGGCGAGCTCGACAGGCGCACGGCGCAGTACGCGGCGTCGCTGGCCGCCCGCTCCGCGCCGGCCGTCGAACAGACCAAACGCCTGCTGCGCGCCGCCGCCACTGCCTCGCTCGCCGACCAGCTCGAGGCCGAGGCGCGGGCCCAGCACCGGATGAAGGCCACGGCCGAACACGCGGCGGCGCTCGCCTCGGTGCTCCCCCCGGCCTCCAGTCGCTGACGGGACAACGCCATCAGCCGCCGTCCCGGTGCCGGACCGGGGACGGCCCCGGTGGCTCCGGGGCCGCCTGGCAGCTCGTCGTGGTGGCCCTGGACGCGGGCCTGGGGCTGGACAACCTGCCGCGGTAGCCGGGGTGAACCATGCCTGCCGGGGCGCTAGGCGCGAGGGCCGCCCGCGACGTAGAGGATCTGGCCGGAGACGAAGGACGCGTCCTCGCTCACCAGGAACGACACCGTGTTGGCGATGTCGGCGGGCTGCCCGACCCGGCGCACCGGGATCTCCTGGGCGGCGACGGCCTGGAACTCCTCGAACGTCATGCCCACCCGGGCCGCCGTGGCCGCGGTCATCTCGGTCACGATGAAGCCGGGGGCGATCGCGTTCACCGTTACCCCGAACTTGCCGAGCTCGATGGCCAGTGTCTTGGTGAAGCCCTGCAGGCCGGCCTTGGCCGCGGCGTAGTTCGCCTGCCCGCGACTGCCCAGCGCCGACACGCTCGACAGGTTGACGATGCGGCCCCAGCCGGTCTCGGTCATGTAGCCCTGCACCGCCCGGCTCATCAGGAACGACCCGCGCAGGTGCACGGCCATGACCGTGTCCCAGTCGTCCACGGTCATCCGGAACAGCAGGTTGTCGCGGAGTACCCCGGCGTTGTTCACGAGCACAACGGGGTTGCCCAGGCACTCGGCCACCCGGCGCACGGCCGCGTCGACCGATGCCGGGTCGGTCACGTCGACCTCGGCCACGACTGCCCGCCCGCCCACGGCCTCGATCTCCTTGGCGACGGCCGTGCAACCGTCCGCGTCGAGGTCCAGGACCCCGACGCTCAGCCCGTCGCGGGCGAGCCGGCGGGCCGTGGCCGCGCCGATCCCGCGGGCGGCTCCGGTCACGATCGCGCACCTGCCGGCTGGCGGCCCGGACGAGTTCGACGCGGTGTTCCCCGACATGGGTTCCTCCTTGGGACGGGATGATCCGAGATGGGGCCCGGTCGCCACTGGCGTGGACCGGCGGCGATTGGCACACAGGTCATCGAATACGATCCAGGGGATTCTTGGAGACGTGACCCCGAGTGTGGTGACAGTGCTTACTCACGTCGGGGGTGTGTCGTTGCGATGAACCGCGGCCGTGAGCACTGGCCGTAGTACGTGCAGACCGAACCAGCCCGCCTAGGTGCGGCGGTGTCGCTGCGCGGTACTCCTTGTTGGGGGAGATTGAATCATATATGTTCTCCTCGATGGTTGTTCTTGATCGCGAGGCTGAGGGTGTCCCGCGCGGGGCACCAGAGTCCACCACGCAGGACGCGAGGTCCGATGACTGCAGTCAGCGCCGGGGCCGTATCGCCCACCCAGGCCGTATCGCCTACTGAGGCCGTATCGCCTACTGAGGCCGAGCGCGTCCCCTGGCCCGGGTTCGAGCGGGCATCGACCATGGAGCACCTGGCGCTGGAGTTCGTCATGGAGGTCCGCCTGCGGTTCACGCGGGTGCAGACCATCCCGACGATGCCGACCGGGGCCGGCCGGGGCGCCGTCTACGTGGACGGCGGCGAGTTCGAAGGCCCGCGGCTGCGCGGGAGGGCGGTCCCGAACAGCGGCGGCGACTACTCCCTGTTCCGGCCGGACGGCGTGCTCGCCTTCGACGCGCGCTATCTGCTCGAGGTGGACGACGGCACACTGATCATGCTGTACAACCGCGGCTACCTGTGGGGCCGGCAACCCGAGACCATGCAGCGGCTGCGGGGCTGGGCGTTCGCCGGGGGCCCGCCCGTCGACCACGCCGAGTACTACCTGCGCGCGTTCCCCACCTTCGAGGTGGCGGCCGGCAGGCACGACTGGCTGATGCGGCACGTGTTCGTGGGGGTTGGTGAACGCCGACCCGACGGCAACGTCATCCGCTACTACGCGCTGCTTTAGCCCGCGCTGCGCTGGCACGCACTGCTCCAGCACCCCCTTCGCAACCGGCTGCGGGGATTCCCGGCAGTACCAGTCCTACGGAAGGACCGCCATGACATCCAGCCTTGCCCCGGCCGACCCCGAGATCCGTTCCCTGCCGACGGGCATCCTCGTCGGCGGCGAATGGCGGGAGGCGGCGTCGGGGCAGACGTTACCCGACATCAATCCGGTCACCGAGGAGGTCCTCGCCGACGTCGCCGCCGGCGGTGAGGCCGACATCGACGCCGCGGTGCGGGCCGCGCGCGCACAGTTCGACGGGGGCGAATGGTCGCGGCGCTCCGGTGCCGACCGCGGCGCGCTGCTGCTTCGGCTGGCCGACCTGATCGAGCGCGACGCCGACCGGCTCGCCCGGATCCAGTCCCTGGAGAACGGCGTGCCCACCGCGATCGCTCGGGTGAGCGATGTCGCGAACGCTGTGCAGACCCTGCGCTACTTTGCCGGCTGGGCCGACAAGATCTCGGGGACCGTCGTCCCGACGTCGGGGTTCATGGGGCGCCCGACGCACTCGTACACGGTGCGCGAACCCGTCGGGGTGGTCGGCGCGATCATCCCGTGGAACGCGCCGCTGGCAGGGGCGGTCTACAAGCTGTGCCCCGCGCTGACGGTCGGCTGCACCGTCGTGCTCAAGCCTGCCGAGGACGCCCTGCTCACCGTGCTGCATCTCGGCACGCTGATCGAGGAGGCAGGGTTCCCGCCTGGCACGGTCAACATCGTGCCCGGGCTCGGCGAGGTCGCCGGCGCCGCACTGGTCGCGCACCCCGGCGTGGACCTGATCTCGTTCACCGGCAGCCCGGACGTCGGCCGTGTCATCCAGCGGTCGGCGGCGGAGACGTTCAAGCGGACGACCCTGGAGCTCGGCGGCAAGTCGCCGCAGCTGGTCTTCGCCGACGCCGACATTCCGGCGGCGGTCGCCGGCACCGCGATGGGCTTGTTCGCCAACCAGGGCCAGATCTGCGCCGCGGCGACCCGCATCCTGGTCGAGCGGCCGGTCTACGAGGAGTTCGTCGCGGGGCTGGGTGCGGCGGCCGCGGGTGTTCGCCTTGGTGACCCCGACGCCGCGGACGTCGACATGGGGCCGTTGATCAACCGGTCGCAGCTCCACCGGGTGCTCGGCTACATCGAGGTGGGCCGCATGGAAGGCGCCCGGCTGGTGGCCGGGGGCGGCCGGCCCGAGGGGGCCGGCTACTTCGTCCAACCGACGATCTTCGCGGACGCGACGAACGACATGACGATCGCGCGGGAGGAGATCTTCGGCCCGGTCGGCACCGTCATCCCGTTCGACGACGAGGCGCAGGCGGTCGCCATCGGCAACGACTCGATCTTCGGCCTCACCGCGACCGTGTGGACGTCGGACCTCTCCCGCGCCCACCGGGTCGCCGGGCGGGTGCGCGCCGGTCAGGTGTGGGTGAACGCCTGGGGCGCGTTCCACCCCGGCCTGCCGTGGGGCGGGTTCAAGCAGAGCGGCGTCGGCCGCGAGCTCGGGCTGAGCGGCCTGCACGAACTCACCGAGGAAAAAGTCGTCACCGTCGTGCTCTGACCCGTCCGCAGCTCTGTGGATGCGGTCTGCCGCGGTACGGGTACGTGTCCGGGTCCGGGTGGATGCCGGTCGCCGCGTTGCCGGCGCCGGCCGGAGAGAATCGAGGCACCTCGTGAGTGTGGTTGTGACGGGCGCGTCGGGGCAGTACGGCCGGCTGGCCGCGCGGCGCCTGCTGGCCCGGATCCCGGCGGCCGAGCTCATTCTCACCACCCGCACCCCGGGCGACCTGGCGGAGTTCGCGCAGCGCGGGGTGGACGTGCGCCGGGCCGACTTCGACGAACCGGAGACCCTGCGCACGGCCTTCGCCGGAGCTGAGCGTCTGCTGCTGATCAGCACGACGAGCGTCGGTCGCCGGGTCCGGCAGCACAGCCACGCGGTCGACGCGGCCAAGGCGGCCGGCGTGCGCCACGTGGTGTACACGTCCTTCGTCGGCACCGACAGCTCCAGCGCCGCCCTGGTGCTCGTCGACCACCGGGGCACCGAGGACGCGTTACGCCGCTCGGGCCTGGCCTGGACGTTCCTGCGTGACAGCCAGTACGCCGACGCGATCGCGGACGTCATCGCGCCGACGGCGCTGGCCACCGGCAGGTGGCGGGCCGCGGCCGGTGACGGTCTGATCGCGCCGGTCGCCCGCGAGGACTGCGTCGACTGCGCGGTCGCCGTCCTCACCGGGTCCGGGCACGAGAACACCGCCTACGACATCACCGGGCCGCAGTTGTTGTCCTACCGCCAGGCCGCCGAGCTCGTCGCCGAGGTCGCCGGCCGGCCGGTCGACTACGAGGTGATCAGCGACGGGGAGCTGTACGAGGTGTTCGACGCGCTCGGCGTCCCGCGTTGCGCCGACGAGGCCAGCGGCGCGCAGATCCCGTGGTCCAGCGACGACATGGTCTCGTTCGAACGAGCCATCCGGGACGGGGAGCTGGCGGTGCGCTCCGAGCACGTGCGCGAGCTGCTCGGCCGGCCACCGCGTTCCCTGCGCGACCTGCTTGCAGGCCGGGACTACAGCGCTGGGGCCCGGCGGTCGACGTCCAGTGAACATGGCCCCGCTGGGGGAGCCGAGGGTTGTTCGCCATGAGGAGCTGAACGTTCTGTGCTAGATCATGTACGAGTGTCACGAACCTCCGGCAGGTGCACGACTACGAAAGGGCCGGCCTGCTGCCGCGGGCGGTCGATGTCGAGGACTCGGTCGGCCAGCTGAACACCTGCTACGAGTTCGTCCGGGTGGCCGATGACGGGTCCCGGTTCGTGCCCTACGAGCCGAGCCTGCGCTGCGGCGCCCGGCTCGACCGCTGAGACAGGACGGAAGCGCACGGTGACCGTGTCCGACGGGACCCCCACTTGCATGCTGGTGGCCGGGCAGTGGCGCGCCGGCTCCGCCGGGACGTTCGGGGTCGCCGATCCCTCTACCGGCCGGGAGCTCGCCCGCGTGCCGCGGGCCGGCGCGGACGATGCCGCGGCCGCGGTGGCCGCGGCGTCGGCCGCGCTGCCGAGCTGGGCGAGCGCCGCCCCGCGCGAGCGCGCCGAGGTGCTGCGCCGGGCGTTCGACCTGACGCTCGCCCGGCGGGAGCAGCTCGCCTTCCTGATCAGCCTGGAGATGGGTAAGTCGCTGGCCGACGCGCGGGGCGAGGTCGGCTACGCCGCCGAGTTCTTCCGTTGGTTCTCGGAGGAGGCGGTGCGGGTCGGCGGCGAGCTGCGTACCGCCCCGGCGGGCGCGCACCGCATCCTGACGCTGCGCCGGCCGATCGGCGTGACGCTGCTGGTCACGCCGTGGAACTTCCCGCTCGCGATGGTGACCCGCAAGCTCGCGCCGGCGCTGGCGGCGGGCTGCACGGTGGTGGTGAAGCCGGCCGAGGACACACCGCTGACCGCGTTGGTGCTGGGTGGGCTGCTCGCGGAGGCCGGCGTGCCGCCCGGGGTGGTCAACGTGCTCACCACCGACCGTCCCGCCGAACTGGTGGGGCGGGTGCTGGCCGACGACCGGGTGCGCAAGCTGTCCTTCACCGGTTCCACGCAGGTCGGGCGGAGCCTGCTCCGGCAGGCCGCGGACCGGGTGCTGGGAGTGTCGATGGAGCTGGGGGGCAACGCGCCGTTCATCGTGCTCGACGACGCCGACCTGGACGCCGCTGTCGACGGGGCGATGGTCGCCAAGATGCGCAGCGGCGGGCAGGCGTGCACCGCGGCCAACCGCTTCTTCGTCCAGGCCGCTGTGGCCGGTGAGTTCGCGGACCGGCTGGCGGCACGCATGGCCGCGCTGCGCACCGGGCCCGCCACCGACGAGCGCACCGAGCTCGGCCCGATGGTGAACGAACGACAGGTCGAGGGGATCGCTCGGCGAGTCGAAGACTCCGTCGCGGCCGGGGCGAAGGTGCTGCTCGGCGGCTCGCGCCCGGCCGGGCTTGGTTACTACTACCCGGCGACCGTGCTCGTCGACGTGCCGGCGGATGCGCCGGTGGCGCGGGAGGAGATCTTCGGCCCGGTCGCGCCGGTCGTCGCCGTCCGTGACGAAACCGAAGCTCTCGCGCTGGCCAACGACACCGAGACCGGGCTCGCCGCCTATGTGTACACGGCCGACCTGGCGCGCGGGCTGCGGGTCAGCGAGCGCCTCGAGGTGGGAATGGTGGGCCTCAACCGCGGCCTCGTGTCCGACCCCGCCGCCCCGTTCGGCGGGGTCAAGCAGTCGGGCCTCGGCCGCGAAGGCGGCTTCGAAGGCATCCACGAGTACCTCGAGACGGTCTACGTCGCGACCGCCTGGTGACCGCGGGGCGCGCCCGGCGCCAGGATTCGGCAGCGAGGTCTTCCAGCAGCCAGAAGGCGCCATGACGGAGCAGTCGGCGCCCGCCATTCTCGGTCTTGCCATACGAATCCGTCGGGCCACGAGGAGCGCCGATGTCGAGTTTTGTGCGTGAGCACTGGTACGTGGCCGCTTACCAGCGCGAAATCGGACGGGAACTGTTCAGCCGCACGATCTGCGGCGAACCGATCCTGTTCTGGCGTACCGAGGCCGGTGGCGTGGCGGCGATGGCGGACCGGTGCGTGCACCGACGGTTTCCGCTGTCGCAGGCGCCGAGCCAGCTTGTCGGCGACACTGTGGTCTGCGGCTATCACGGGTTCACCTACGGCGCGGACGGCGGGTGCGTCTCCGTACCCGGCCAGACTCGCGTTCCGCGCACTGCCCGGCTGAAGTCCTACCCGGTCGTCGAACTGGACTCGTTCGTCTGGGTGTGGATCGGCGATCCGGGCTCGGCGGACCCCGAGACGGTGCCGCGCGTGCCGTGGCTGGACCAGCCCGGCTGGACGACGGTGTGCGGGATGGAGCCACTGGCGGCGCGCGCCTCGCTGCTCGTCGACAACCTGCTCGACCTGTCCCACGAGACGTACCTGCACAACGGGTACATCGGGACGCCGGAGGTCGCGAGCACACCGGTGACGACGAAGGTCGACGAGCAGGCGTCGATCGTCTACAGCAGTCGGCACATGCCCGACGCCGACTGCCCGCCCTTCTACGCGAAGTCGACCGGCATCACCGGGCGCATCACGCGCTGGCAGGACATCGAGTACCACGCCCCGTCCCTCTACCTGCTGCACAGCAGGATCGCGCCGGTCGGCGTGGTGCCAGCGCCCGACGGCAGCGATCCGGACGGCTTCCATGTCAAGGTGGTCTACGGGATCACTCCCGAAACCGAGCACAGCACGTTCGACTTCTGGGCCGTGGCGCGTGACTTCGCGGTCGACGACACCGCGGTGTCGGACTACCTGCTCCAGAACAACCGCACGGTGGTGCTGCAGGACGTCACGGCGCTCGGCGTGCTCGAGACGGTGATCGCCGCCGAACCCGCCGGCTACCAGGAACTGAGCATCGACATCGACGCAGGCGCGCTGGCCGCGCGGCGGGTGCTCGCGAAGCTGGGCGCGCGGAAAGGACAGTAGGTAGCCCGCAGCGCCCCCCGCCGGGCGGCCGTGGTGCTGTGCCGGCAGGTCGGGAGCTGCGGGACCGGAACTGCCAGCGGGGGGACGTGGGCGGGGGCGGACGGGTCAGGCGTACTGCGCGAGGAAACGGAGCAGGTGCTTGGTGAAGGCCGCCCGGTTGAGCCGCTCGTCGTGGATGCCGTGGCCGGCGCCGGCCAGCCTGACGACCCCGTGCACGTTTTCGGGGAAGGCGGTGGACATCGTCGGCGGGCGGCCGCCGCTGGGGCGGACAGCCACGAAGGTGGTGGGCGGCTCGGCGGTATACCGGGCCTCGACCTGGGGCGCGACTCAGGCCCGCGACCTAGTGCTTTCACGTCGCGGAAACATGGCTTGGCGGTGGGCGGGCCACCGGGCAGCCTTCGTCGAGCACGGACCCGCTGCCGGAAAAACTTTTTCCCGGGGGACTGCCGGGCCGCGCGGAGGAGGAACAATGGCCCTTCCAGGCCAGCAGCCCGGACGGCCGGCTTTCCGGCGGATGGCGGTACGTGCCCGGTTAGCCGTCGCACTCGTCGGCGTCCTGACAGCGGCTCTGCTCACGACGGTGGTGTCGACCGCGAACGCGGCCGAAGGTGACACCGTCACCGTGGAGCAGGGGCAACTGCGGGGAACTGTCGGCGACGGCTACCGCTCGTTCGTCGGTATTCCCTTTGCCGCACCACCGACCGGTGACCTGAGGTGGAAACCGCCGAGTGAACCCGCGTCCTGGTCGGGCACCCGATCGGCCACGACAGCGGGCAGCGACTGCGCACAGAACTCCGTCGACGCGTCCGGCAACCCGACGGTCGGCGGCAGTGAGGACTGCCTCTACCTGAACGTGTACACGCCCCATACGGCGGGGAAGAGCCTGTCCGATGCGCCGGTGCTGGTGTGGATCCACGGCGGCGTCTTCGTCCTCGGGTCCGGCTCCCAGTACGACCCGACCACGCTCGTGACCGAGGGCAACGTCATCGTCGTCACCGTGAACTACCGGCTCGGGCCGTTCGGCTTCCTCGCGCACAGCGACCTGGACGCCCGGGGAGCGAACTCGGGCGTCTATGGCCTGCTCGACCAGCAGGCGGCGCTGCGCTGGGTACAGGACAACATCGCCAGCTTCGGTGGGGACAGCTCGAACGTCACCGTGGCGGGCGAGTCGGCGGGCGCGATGAGCATCTGCGACCAGCTGCTCGCGCCGAGTTCGGCCGGCCTGTTCCAGAAGGCGGTCGTGATGAGTGGGCCGTGCGACGTCACGCCGCTGCGGGCCCGCAGCGACGCCCAGGCCGCGGGGGCGGACTTCGCGGCCCAACTGGGTTGTTCCTCGAACACCGCCAGCTGCCTGCGGGCAGAAACCACCGCCGACCTCCTCGCCGCCAGCAGTGAGCTCGGGTTGACCGCCTGGACTCCGGTGGTCGACGGCAGCTTCCTGACAACGGGCGCCGAGGGGTTCCGTTCGGGTGACTACACCAAGCTGCCCTCGATCATCGGCGGCGTGCGGGACGAGGCGCACGTCTTCGTCGAGCAGCAGTTCGACGGGACGGGTAATCCGGTGACCGCGGCGCAGTACCCCGACGTCCTCACCGGGATCTACGGCTCGACGAACGGGCCGCTCGTCGCCGCCGAGTACCCGGCCGAGAGCTACTCCTCGCCGAGCCTGGCGCTCGCGGCCGCGCAGTCCGACTTCAGCCCCACCCTGCCCCTCGGCGCGTGCAGTGACCTCGCCACCTACCAGGCCACCGCACCGAATGCGGCGGTGTTCGCCTACGAGTTCGCCGACACGGCCGCGCCGTCGGCGAGTTCGGCACTCGGCACCACCGCCGGCGCCTACCACGGCAGTGAACTGCAGTACCTGTTCACGATCACCGGGTTCGGGGACGGCCCCGATCTGTCGTCCACCCAGGCCACGCTCGCCCACCAGCTGCGGCAGTACTGGGCGAACTTCGCGCGTGGCGCAGACCCCAACGGGCGCGGCCTGACGAGCTGGCCCCGCTACCGCAGCTCGTCGTCGGTGCTGGCCTTCGCTCCCTCCGATGGCGGCGGGACCCGCACCGTCGACATCGCGGCCAGGCACAACTGCTCGTTCTGGACCGAGCTGGGGTACTGAGCGTCCCGGTCGGGACGGCCCGGCGCGCGGCCCTTGGGCCCGCGCCCGCCGTCCCGGCCGGCCGCCGGGGCCTGCGGGAGCCGTCGGCTACTGCAGGGCGGCGGCCCCGGCCACGGCGACGGCGTGGTCGTCCTCGACGGTGCTGCCGCTGACGCCGACGCTGCCGACCACCTCGCCCGAACTGCTCCGCAGCGGGACGCCGCCCGGGAACGTGATCAGCCCACCGTTGGACACCTCTATGTTGAACAGCGGGCCGCCGGGCTGGGACAGGACGCCGAGCTTGCCGGTGTCCAGGTTGAAGTAGCGCGCGGTGCGGGCCTTCTTGATGGCGATGTCGATGCTGCCCAGCCAGGCGTCGTCCATCCGGGCGAAGGCCTTGAGGTGGCCGCCGGCGTCGACGACGGCGATGTCCATGAGGACGCCGATCTCGGCCGACTTCTTCAGCGCGGCATCCACGACGGCCTGTGCCTGATTCAGAGAGATGTCTGCCATGTTCGCTCCTGTGTTGGTGTGGGCGAGATCGGGTCGGGTCAGCGGGTGGCGCCGACGAGCCCGTGCGGGTCGAGGACGTACTTGACGGCCGCGCCCTGGTCGAAGTTCTGGTAACCGGCCGGCGCGTCGGCCAGCGGGAGGGCGGTGGCGTTCACGGCCTGCGCGATCTGCACCCGGTCGTGCAGGATCGCCTTCATGAGCTGGCGGTGGTAGCGCATCACCGGGCACTGCCCGGTGAACATGGCGTGCGACTTCGCCCAGCCGAGACCGATCCGGACGGACAGCGCCCCGACCTTGGCCGCGTCGTCGACGGCGCCGGGATCGCCGGTGACGTAGAGCCCCGGGATGCCGATCGCGCCACCCGCGCGGGTGAGTTCCATGACGGCGTTGAGCACAGTCGCGGGCGCCTCGCCCGCACCGTGGGCATGCGCCCGGGCCTCGAAGCCGACGGCGTCGACCGCGCAGTCGACCTCCGGTTCGCCCAGGATCTCCGCGAGCTGGCCCGGTAGGTCGCCCTGGGTGACGTCGACGGTCGCGCAGCCGAAGCTGGCGGCCTGGGCGAGCCTGGCCGGGTTGAGGTCGCCGACGACGACAGCCGCCGCGCCGAGCAGGAAGGCCGAGGCGGCCGCGGCGAGGCCCACCGGCCCGGCTCCCGCCACGTAAACGGTGGAGCCCGGGCCGACGCCGGCCGTGACACAGCCGTGGAAACCGGTGGGAAAGATGTCCGACAGCAGGGTGAGGTCGAGGATCTTCGCCATGGCCTGGTCGCGGTCGGGGAAGCGCAGCAGGTTCCAGTCGGCGTAGGGCACCATGACGTACTCGGCCTGGCCGCCGACCCAGCCGCCCATGTCGACGTATCCGTACGCCGAGCCGGGCCGGTCCGGGTTGACGTTCAGGCAGATGCCGGTCTTGCCCTCCTTGCAGCTGCGGCACCGGCCGCAGGCGATGTTGAAGGGAACCGAGACGAGGTCGCCGACCTTCACGAACTCGACGTCGCGGCCGGATTCGATGACCTCGCCGGTGATCTCGTGGCCGAGCACGAGACCGCTCGGAGCGGTCGTGCGACCGCGGACCATGTGCTGGTCGCTCCCGCAGATGTTGGTGGAGACGACCTTGAGGACGACGCCGTGCGGGCAGGATCGACCGACGTTGTCGGGATGCACGCCGGGGCCGTCTCTGAGTACCAGTTCGGGAAAGTCCAGGTCGACGACGTCAACCTTTCCTGGTTCGACGTAGACGACCCCACGGTTGTTCGACATCAGGCTCTCTTTTCCGTTGCCTTGTCTGTGCTTCGGTTCGTCTCGGGTTCTGCCGCGGACTGGGCCGACCGGCAGCAGGAGGTGGTCCGCCTCCCGTCAGCCGCGCAACGCCTCCTCGCGGGGCGCGGGACGTCCCAGGATCAGGTCCGCCGCCTTCTCCGCGATCATGATGGCCGGAGCGTTGGTGTTGCCGCTGACGATCGTCGGCATCACCGAGGCGTCCACGACTCGCAGGCCCGGCACGGCGCGCACGCGCAGTTCGCCGTCCAGTACCGCGTCGCCGCCGGTGCCCATGGCGACGGTCCCGACGGGGTGCATCCCGGTGCCCGCCGCACCGCGGACGAAATCGTCGAGTTCGGCGTCGGAGCTCACCGCCGGCCCTGGCACCAGCTCGCGGGTGGTGAGCGGCGCGACGGCCGCGGTAGCGAACAGGCGCCGGATCAGCCGGGACATGTCGCGCATCCGTCGCCTGTCCTCGTCGTTGTCGAGCAGGTTGAACCGGATCGTCGGGCTGTCCGTCGGGTCCGCCGAGCGCAGGCCCACCGTGCCGCGGCTCTGCGGCCGCAGCAGCAGCGCGCCGGCCGAGATCTGGTGGCCGGCGCCCCTGCGCAGGCCCGGGAACCACGGGCGTGCGGCCAGGGAGGTGTGGACCACCTGGAGCTGGGTGTCCGGGCGGTCGATGTCCGGGCGGCTGCGCAGGAACGCCTGCACGGACATCGGCTGGTGGGAGAACGGGCCCCGGCCGGCGAGCAGCCAGCGCAGGCCGTTGAGCGCGAGGCGGTCCAGCCGGACCTGGGTCTCGAACGTGCCGTGCCCGCTCGCCTCGAAGACGTGGTAGATCATGGGATGGTCCTGCAGGTTCGCACCGACGCCAGGGACGTCGGCGTGCACGGTGATCCCGTGCCGCCGGAGCTCGTCGGCCGGCCCGATGCCCGACAGCATCAGCAGGTGCGGCGAACGGTACGCCCCGGCGCTCACGACCGTCTGCGGGGCGCGCGCCTCGGTGAGATCGCGGCCCGTCGAGTACCGCACGCCGACCGCCCGACCGCCCTCGACGAGCACCTGGTGGACGAGGGCGCCGGTCCGCACCACCAGGTTCGGCCGGTCGCGCACCGGGTCGAGGTAGGCGCGGGCCGTGCTGCTGCGCCGGCCCCGGTAGATGGTGAACTCCGGCAGGCCGAATCCTTCGGGCGCCGCGACGTTGAAGTCGTCGGCGTTCGGGTAGCCCAGCTCCCACGCCGCCTCCCGGAACCTGCCGAGGTCCCTGCCCGGTGGCAGGGGACAGACGTGCAGCGGTCCGGTGCGGCCGTGGTAGCGGTCGTCGGTGCGGGTGCTGGCCTCGGACCGCCGGAAGTAGGGAAGGACGTCGTCGTAGCCCCAGCCCGCGAGACCCGCGTCGCGCCAGGCGTCGTAGTCGGCCGCCTGGCCACGGGTGTACATCATGCCGTTGATCGACGAGGTTCCGCCCAGGAGCCTGCCGGTCGGTTGCGCCAGTGCGCGGCCCGCGAGGTGCGGCTCGGGTTCGCTCAGGTTCTGCCAGGTCAGGGACGGGCGGCCGGCCGCGGTGGTCCAGCCGACCGGCACGTCGATGATCAGGCGACGGTGGGTGCCGCCGGCTTCGAGCAGCAACACCCGGGTGCCCTCGTCGGCGGAGAGCCGGTTGGCGAGCACGCTTCCCGACGACCCCGCCCCGACGATGATGTAATCAAAGGTGTTCATGATACGAAATCATATTTGATCTGGCCTTCAGGGGTTTGCGGGGGTACCTGTGGTCCCGTCCGAGTCGTCGGCGACCGTCGCCGTCTGGCCGGTGACGGTCGCGACCAGCTCACCGGAGTCGGTCACCCGGACCGTGTAGAGCGACAGTCGCCGGCCGCGGTGGCCCTCCTCGGCGGTGGCCACGAGCCGGGCCCCGCCGCGAACCGGCCGAACCAGGTGGATCGTGGCCGCGCTGAGCACGGCGGTGCGCCCCCGCTGGTTGGCGGCCACGGCCACGGCCTGGTCGGCGAGGGAGAAGATGGCCCCGCCGTGGGCGATCCCCACGTGGTTGAGATGCTCCGGCGCCACGTCCAGGGCGACCACCGCGTGCCCGGGCCGGACTTCGACCGTTCTGAGCCCGACCAGCCCGTGGCCGTACGCGTCCGCGGCCGAACCGGGGCCCGCCGCCACGACGGGGGAATTCGTCATCGTTGATCCCTGCTGCCTGTCGTGGGGTCTGCCTGTCATGGTGTGCACGCGGACCAGATCACCGATTACATCATATATGACAGGCTGAGATGTCTAGACCTGGGACGGGTAGAACGGAGCCGCGAACGACGGGTGGGTCGGGCGCGGGTTCACCTCAACAGCCGGCGCAGGACTTTGCCGGTCGGCGAGCGGGGGATGCTGTCGACGAACTCGACGTACCGGATCTTCTTGTAGGGCGCCACCCGTTCGGCGACCCAGCCCATGAGTTCGTCGGCCCCGACGGCGGCGGTGGGGCCGACGCCGTCAGGTGCCCCGCGCGCGTCAGTCCTGGTCACGAACGCCTTCGGAGCCTCACCGCCCTCCTCGTGCGGCACCCCGACGACCGCGGCGTCGAGCACGCCGGGGTGGGTGAGCAGCAGGGCCTCGAGCTCCGCCGGCGCGACCTGGTATCCCTTGTACTTGATCAGTTCCTTGAGTCGGTCCACCACCGAGAACACGCCGTCGTCGTCGACCCGCAGGATGTCGCCTGTCCGCAGCCACCCGCCCGCGACGACCGTCTCGACCGTCGCGGTGGGGTTGTCCAGGTAGCCCGCCATCACCTGGGGCCCCCGCACCCACAGCTCCCCTGGTTCGCCCGGGGGCGCATCCTGGCCGGTCGTCGGGTCGACGAGGCGCGCCTCGGTGTTCGGGACGAGCCGCCCGACCGAGCCCGCCGGGATCGTCGAGACCTCGGCGTCGGGCACGAGGTGGGTGCCCGGGCTCGCCTCCGTCATCCCGTAGCCCTGGCGGATCAGGCAGCCCAGCCGCTCCTCGGCGCGCTCGGCCAGGCTGACGTCGAGCGGCGCGGCCCCGCAGATGGCGACGCGCAGCGAAGAGAGATCATAATCGCCCAGGTCGGGCGCGGTGGCGATGTCGAGCACCATCGGAGGCGCGAGGAACGCGCGGGTCACCTGGTAGTCCTGCACCATCCGCGCGAAGGCCGGCAGGCGGTAGCGCGGCAGGGTCACGATCGTCGCGCCCGCGGTGAGTGCGGAGTTCAGAATGATCGTGAAACCGTAGATGTGGAAGAACGGCAGGGCCGCGGCGACCACGTCGTCCCTGCTCACCGGCCACGCGGCAGCGTTCTGCTCGATATTGGCCACGAGGTTGCGGTGGGTGAGCATCACGCCCTTGGCCGTGCCCGTCGTCCCGCTCGAGAACGGCAGCATGGCCACGGCGACGGCGGGGTCCAGCTCGACGGCCGGCGGCTGGTGACCGGCGGCGACGAGCCGCGCGAGCGGTACGAAACCGTCGTGGTGGCCGAGCACGACGCGATGGGTCACGCCAGCCTCGTCGGCTGCTTTGGCCACCTTCTCGGCGGCCTGATCCGAGCTGACGACCACGACCGCACGGGAGGCCCGCAGATGTCTGGTGAGTTCGTCGATCGTCAGCACCGGGTTGACCGGCGAGACGGTGGCACCGGTGGCGAGCGCGCCGAACAGCGCGGTGGCGTACGACGGCTGGTTGTGGCTCGCGATCGCCACGACGCTGCCCGGCCCGGCGCCGAGGCCGGCCAGCGCGCCGGCGACGGAGTCCACACCGTCCGCCAGTTCACGGTAGGTGAGCCTTTCCCCGGTCGTGGCGTCGACGAGGGCGACCTTGTCGCCGTGCTCGCGGGCCCGGCCCAGCACGTGCCCGGTCAGCGACCCGCGCGGGATCTCGATGTCCGCCAGACTGCTTCGATAGATCATTTCGGTTCCTCCGGAGCCAGGCCGAACACACGCACCGCGTTCTCCTTGAGGATCTTCGGGCGGATGTGGTCCTTGATGTCGATCTCGGCGAAGTCGGCCAGCCAGCGGTCCGGGGTGATGAGCGGGTAGTCCGAGCCGAACATGACCTTGTCCTGGAGTAGCGAGTTGGCGTAGCGCACCAGCTGCGGCGGGAAGTACTTCGGGGACCAGCCGGAGAGGTCGATGTAGACGTTAGCCTTGTGCGTCGCCACGGCCAGCGCCTCGTCCTGCCAGGGGAACGAGGGATGCGCCATCACGATGGTGAGATCGGGGAAGGTCGCGGCCACCTCGTCGAGCAGCATCGGGTTCGAGTGCGCCAACCGGATGCCGCGCCCGCCGGGCAGGCCGGCGCCGATTCCGGTCTGGCCGGTGTGGAAGATCGCCGGCACCCCCAGCTCCTGCGCGGCCTCGAGCAGCGGGTAGGCGCTGCCGTCGTCGGGGGCGAAGTTCTGGATCGAGGGATGGAACTTGATGCCCCGCATCCCGTGCTTGGTGACGAGCCTGCGCAGGGTCCGTGCACCGGCGTGACCCTTGGCGGGGTCGATGCTCGCGAACGGGATCACCACGTCGCTGTGGCGGGCCGCGTGCTCGGCGATCTTTTCGTTCGACAGCGCCGGGTGGCCGTTCGCGGATTCCGCGTCGACGGTGAACAGCACGACCGCCATCTGCCGCTCGCGGTAGTACTGCGCGGTCTGGTCGATGGTCGGAGCGCGGTGATCGGCGGAGAAGTACTTCGACGACGCCGCGACGAGATCGTCGGGCAGCGACAGGTGGCCGTGCTCGTCGGTCTCGACGTGCGCGTGCACGTCGACGGCCACGAGCGCGGCGATGTCCAGCCCCGGTCCGGTCGCCGCAGGCCGCGGGCTCATCGGGGTGCCTTCGGCAGGTTCTCGCCGACCGTCTGGTGGTGCTGGGCGAACACGGTCGGCCAGGCCTGTGCGATCGCGTCGGCGTCCCAGCCGCCGTCGGCGTAGGCGGCGACGGCCTGCTCGGGGTGCGTCCACAACGACAGGCGGTCGCCGCCGATCCCGATGGCCTGGCCGGTGATGCCGGCTGCCTCCACCGAGCAGAGGAACGCGACCAGCCCGGCCGCGTCCTCGGCGGAGCCGAAGGCCAGCGCCCGGCGGGCGAACGGCGGCAGCGGCTGACCGTCGCGCAGCGCGGCGGCGTACGGCGCCAGTGCCGGGACGGTTTCGGTCATCGCCGTGGCGGCCACCGGGACGATCGCGTTCACGGTGACCTGCGCCCGCTCGAGCTCCATCGCCCAGGTGCGGACGAACCCGACGATGCCGGCCTTGGCCGCGGAGTAGTTGGTCTGCCCGAAGTTGCCGCGCTGGCCGGCGGGGGAGCCGACGACCACGATGCGTCCGCCCTCGCCCTGCTCGCGGAACCGCACGGCGGCGGCGCGCGCGCAGGTGAAGGTCCCGCGCAGATGGACGTGGACGACCGTGTCGAAATCGTCGTCGGTCATCTTCCACAGCACCCGGTCGCGGAGCACGCCGGCGTTGGTGATCATAGCGTCGAGCCGGCCGAACTCGTCGACGGCCACGCCGACGAGCTTGTCCGCCGCTTCGGCCGTGCCGACGGCCGCGGGGGCGGGGGCGGCGAACCCGCCGACGGACGCGACCTCCTTGGCGGCTGCTTCGGCGACCACCGGGTCCACGTCGTTCACCACCACGGCGGCGCCCGCCGCGGACAGCGCCTTCGCGTAGGCCAGGCCGAGGCCCCGCCCCGCTCCGGTCACCACCGCGACCTTGCCACTGAGGTCTACCACTGTTGCCTCCTGCGTTGAAGAGATGGCGCTGGGGCCGGGTGCCGGTGGGCCCGGCACGGCGTCAGCCACCGAAGACACGGAAGATCGGCTCCGCGACACAGACCGGCTTGTCGCCGCCCTCCCGCTCGATGACGGCGGAAACGGTCAGTGCCAGGCCGCCGTCGATCACTGCGGCGTCCTTGAGGGTCGCCCTCAACCGCAGCCGGGAACCGACCGGCACGGGCGCCGGAAAGCGCACCTTGTTCAGCCCGTAGTTGACGCCCATCGTCGAGTCGCTCACCGTCAGTACCTGGGTCCACATCGGGATGATCAGGGAGAGCGTGAGATACCCGTGCCCGATCGGGCCGCCGTACGGGCTTTCCTGCTGGGCCCGCTCGGGGTCGACGTGAATCCACTGGTGGTCGTCGGTGGCGTCGGCGAAGAGCCCGACGCGGTCCTGCGTGACCTCGTACCAGTCGCTCGTGCCGAGCTCGCTGCCCACCAGGGACGGCAGCTCCCCGAGCGTCGTGGTGGTCGTCCTGGCTGTCGTGTCCGTGGTCATCGGGATGTCTCCTTCGCGGTCGGGTTGCTGTGCCGTGCTCCCGGCGCCCGCGCCGGCCCGGGCGGGCCGGCGAACGCCTGGGCGATGTCAAGCCACTGGTCGGCCTGCGCGCCCCGACACCGCAGGGCGAGGTCGTCGCGGTGCCGTCGGCGCGTCACCAGCAGGCAGAAGTCCAGTGCCGGTCCGGTTACCCCCTGCCGGGCGCCGGCCGGCCCCCAGGCCCAGACCTGGTCACCGGGGCCTACCAGCTCGATCCGGAACTCCTCGGCCGGCGGCCGCAGGCCGCGCTGGCGGAAGGCGAAATCTCGGGTGCGGGCGCCGAGGTGGGCGATGCCGCGCAGCCGCGGGGTCGCGACCGGTCCGGCACCGAAGGACTCCCGGACGTCCAGACCGTGCGCCCAGGTCTCCATCAGTCGGGCGGTGGCCATCGTGGTGGCGCTCATGGGCGGCCCGGCCCACGGCAGCACCGCGCCGACGGGAACCTCGGCCAGCGCGGCCGCGAGCGCCGCGCGACCCCGGCGCCACCGGGCGAGCAGTGCTTCTGGTGGATCGTCGGCACCGGCGGCGGCGGTCTCAACAGCGGCGGGGCCGGTGAACGCGGTGAAGCCGTGGGCGCTCGTGGCCGTGGCCGTGATCTTGACCGCGGTGCGCGGGTCGCCGGAGCCGGTGGCCGCGCGCAGCGCGCAGGCGTCCGTCCAGGCGAGATGGGCGACCTGATGCGCGACCGTCCAGCCCGCAGCCGGTGTGGGGGTGCGCCAACCCGCCGGGCCCAGCCGCGCCACGATGGCGTCGAGCTCCGCCGACTCCTCGGCCAGGTCGGCCAGGATCCGTGCCAGGTACCCGCCGGCGTTCACCGCGCGGTCCCGCTGCCCGCGGTCCCGCTGCCCGCGGACAGGGTGCCCGCGGCCTGGGCGGCGACGGCGAGCTCCCGTAGCTCCGCCCGCCGGACCTTCGACGATGCCGTGGTGGGAAGTTCGTCGAGCACGTGCCAACGCCGCGGCACCTTGAACGGGGACAGCAGCGAGCGGCAGTGGTTTTCCAGCTCCGCGGGCAGCACCACCCCGCCGCTCGGCACGACGAAGGCGACGACGAGCTCGCCCCACCGCTCGTCAGGCAGGCCGACGACGGCCGCGTGCCGCACGCTGGGATGGCTCGCGACGGCCTCCTCCACCTCCTCGGGCGAGACGTTCTCGCCCCCGGTCTTGATCACGTCCTTGTCGCGGCCCGCCACGCGGCAGACGCCTCGGGAGTCCATCGCGGCGAGGTCGCCCGTGCGCAGCCAGCCGTCGGACGTGAGCGCCGCCGAGGTGGCCGTCTCGTCGTTGAGGTAGCCGCGGGTCAGCCGGGTTCCGCGCAGCCACAGTTCCCCGACCTCGCCCAGCGGCGCAGGTTCGCCCGCCGGTGTCGCGACGCGCACGTCCGTTCCGTCGAGCGGTCGCCCGACGCTGTGCCGCCGGACGTCGTCGCCATCCCACGGCGAGGTCTGCAACGCGGCGCCGCAGGTCTCCGTCATCCCGAAGGTCGCCGACAGCCGTGCGCCGAAGGTCGACTCCACCCGCTCGACGAACGCGGGGGTCACGCGTTGGCCGCCGGTGAACACGACCTGAAGGCTGCTCAGGTCCGTCGAGCCGATGTCCGGATGGGCCATGAGGAGGTCGAGCAGGGTCGGCGCGGCGGACAGCACGGTCGCCCGACGCGCGGCCGCGGCCCGCAGTGTCCGGCCCGGCTCGAAGGCCAGGACGACGAGTTCGCACCGCTGCCACAGCGCGCCCATCACACCGAGCACGTTCCCGGCGGTGTGGAACAGCGGCATCGGGCTGAGCCACGCGCCGCCGGGCGGCAGGCCGATGCGCCGCGTGAACGCGTGCGAGGTCACCACCATCCCGTGATGAGTGATCTTCACCGCCTTGGGGTGGCCGCTCGTCCCGGAGGTGAACTGGAGTTGGGCGAGACCGTCCGGGTCGACGACGGGCAGCGGACGGTCCGTCTCCCCGCCGTCGGTCAGGTTTCGCCACTCCCCGTCGCAGCGCCGGACCTCGAGCAGGTCGGGAAGGGACGCGGCGAGTTCGGCGGCGGTGTCCGCGACGGGGTTGCCGGCGACGTCCAGCGCCGCGAACACGCACGACGCCCGGGAGCGCCGCAGGGCGTGGTCGAGTTCGGGTGGCCGGGAGCGCGGGTTGACCGGCACCAGCACCATGCCGGCGAGGGCGACGCCGAGCTGGATCAGCACCGCCTCCGCACCGTTGGGCAGGCAGGTCGCGACGCGGCTGCCCACCGGGAGACGCGCCAGCAGTCCCCGGGCGACCCGTTCGGCGTCGGCCAGGAGCTCGACGGCCGACCACGTGTGCGTTCCCGTGCTGTGGACCGCCGTGAGCGCAAGGGCGCGACCAGCGGCCTCGGCACCGCCCCGTGCGCCGGTACCGCCGTCGGCGTCGACGGCGGTACCGGCGGGCTGGGCTGCCCGACGCAGGACGTCACCGACGACCCGTTCGGCCAGGTTCCCGGTCGGGGAGGCGAGCAGTTCGCTCGCCACGAGTGAGTCGGACATGCTAGTCGGCGACGGGGTAGCTGCTGGCGCTCGGACCCGTCATGGTCGTCAGGAGCCGCAGCCCACCTGGCACCTGCCTGTCGACCTTGGAGACGAACACACTGCGGGTCGCCGGCTGGCCGGCCTTGGTGAAGTCGAGCTTGCCGGGGAACACGCCGTCGGCGTCGATGCCCGACGCGGAGTGCATCGCCTTGACCAGTCCCTCGGGGGTCAGGTCACCCGCGTCGCAGGCCCGATCCAGCGCGTCGCGCAGCAGCACGCCCTGGCCGTAGGCCAGCGGAACCTCCCAACCGTCCGCGCCGTTTGGCGCCGCCGCCTGGTACAGCTCGACGGCCTTGCGCACACCCGGGGCGTCATGGCTGAACGGAGCGATCGCGGTGATGCTGTAGCCGTTGGCGTTCAGCGCGGGCCCGGCCGAGGTTTTGAGCAGCGCGGGGTTGAACGCCGGGGTGTTGCCGACGATCGGCACGTCGACACCGAGCGAGTCCAACACGCCGGACAGCGAGCCCAGCTGGGTGGGCGCGGTGGAGACGAGAACCGCCGACACCCCGGCCTGCCGCAGTGCGGCGGCCTGAGCGGACAGGTCGGTGTCGCGAGGCGTGATCTCCTGCGGGAAGATCTTCACGCCCCGCTCCTGCGCGGCGTGCTGCGAACCGCGCAGCGCGTCGCTGCCGTAGTCGCCGACGAAGTACACATGGCCGATGGTGGAGCCCTTGGGGAGGTGCAGCTCGTCGACCAGGAAGTCGACGGCGTTCGCGCCTTCGAGGCTGTAGGTGGTGCCGGGGATCTGGGCGACCTCGTAGCCGAGCGCGACGCTGGGCCATCCCATGCCGCCGACGTACAGGCCGTCATCGTCGGCCAGCGGCAGCACCGCCGCGACCACCGGCGAACCGAGGACCTGCTGCAGCCCGACCACGTTGGTGGCCATGCTCCGGTAGAGAGAGACGGCTTTCTGCGGGTCGTAGCCATGGTCCCGGACGTCGAGCTTGACCTGCCGGCCGCAGACCCCACCGTCGGCGTTCACCGAGGCCCAGTACGCCTTGAACTCCGCGGTCTGCACCGCGGCGCCCGCCGCGAACGGACCCGACAGGTCGGTGAGGCTGCCGATCGTGATGGTCGTGTCCGTGACGCCGTTGCCGGTCTTGACACCGCCGCCCGCTCCGGTGCCGTCACCGGAGTCGGGGTTGGTGGAGCAGGCGGCGAGCGCCGCCGTGCAGGCGGCAACTAACGCAACGGCGGTGCGCACGCGGGCGTTCATGCGGAGGTCTCCTTCGACCTGGACGGGACGGCGGGTGCGGAGTGGGAGGGAAGTTCGTGCTCCGGGCGGTCCGCTGGCCCGGCCGGGTCTTTCGCGGTGCCCGGGTCTTTCGCGGTGCCCGGGTCTTTCGCGGTGCCGGAGTCGGCCTGCCTTCCTGGCTGCGCCTGCCCGTCCGCACCGGCGGAAGGGGCGCGCCGCCGGTCGCGCAGCGTGCTGCGGGCTCGACCCAACCCACCTGCCAACCCGCCCCGCAGGAACAGGAGGACCGCGATGATCGCGGCGCCGTACGCGAAGCGCGACAGCGTTGCGCCGTCCAGGCCGCCCGAGCCGGGGGCGGCGAGGAACGGCAGGTCGGCGCCGTACTCGGTCAGGACCAACGGGAGGGTGGTGACGAACACCGCTCCGACGGCGGCGCCGGCCACGGAACCCAGCCCACCGATCACGATCATGATCAGGAAGTCGATCGAGAGCTGCAGTCCGAACAGGTCCGGGGCGATCCGGCCGAACGCCAGGGCCATCAGCGCTCCACCCAGCCCCGCGTACGCCGAGGAGACGGTGAAGGCCGTGGCCTTGGCCCTCCTGACGTTGATCCCCATCGCCGCGGCGGTGGTCTCGCCGTCCCGGACGCTGGCCAGCGCGCGGCCGCTGCGGCTGCGCCGCAGGTTGCTCGCCAGCGCGGCGGCGACGGCGGTGACGAGGACGAAGAGATACCAGAGCCGGTGCAGACCCTCGAACTCGACGCCCGCCACCGCGAGGTAGTCGGGCTCGGAGTTGCTGAAACTGAACCCGGGGACGGAGAAGGGTTCGACCCGGCGCCCGTTGTAACCGCCGGTGACCGATGACGCGTTGACCAGGACGTGACGGGAGACGAAGACCAGGCCGACGGTCGCCAGGCCGAGGTAGATGCCGCGCAGCCGGCCCGATATCGGGCTGAACAGCGCCCCCGCGATCGCGCCGCAGCCGGCGGCGGCGACCAGCGCGAGCAGCGGCGGCAGGCCGAGCCCGGCGGGGGCGGCGCCGGTGTCGCCCGCGGTCCACGTGTACGCGTACGCGCCGAGCGCGGCGAAGGCGGCGTGCCCGAGGGAGAGCTGCCCGGCGGTGCCGACGAGCAGGGTCAGTCCGACCGCCGCGACGATCGCAGCCATCGAGAACAGCCCGGCCTGCAGCCAGAAGTCGTTCAGGAACAACGGCAGGCCGAGCGCCACGACAAGGGCCAGCACCAGGGCGAGCCGGCGCCCGGCGGACACCCGGCGGGCGGACACCCGGCGGGCGGGGTGCCGCCGGGCGGGCCGGTCAGCGAGATCAGGCAGACGGGAGGAATCAAGGAAGTCAGACACGGTTGGCCGCCTGGCGTCCGAACAGCCCGTTGGGCCGCACCAGCAGCACGAGGATCATCACCGCGTACGGCACGACCTCGCCCAGCCCGCGGCCCAGCACCTGCAGGTCGTCCTCGTAGCCGACGGTCAGCGCCGTCGCGACTCCCACGATCAGGCCGCCTGCGACGGCCCCTGGCAGCGAGTCGAACCCGCCGAGCACCCAGGCCGGAATGGCCGCGAACGCGGTCAGACCGATCGAGGGGGCGACGCCCTGGGTCGGGAAGGAGGTGAGGAAGATGCCGGCGACGGCCGCCAGGCCGCCCGCCAGCGCCCAGCCCGCCGCGCCCGTGCGCGACAGCCGGATGCCCATCATCGAGGCGGTGTCGCCGTCGGCTGCGGCCGCCCGCATCGCGACCCCGAATCCCGTCCGGGTGAAGAGGAACCACAGCGCCGCGAACAGCACCACCGCCACCCCGGCGGCGACCACCCGGGCCGTCGGTACGGTGACGCCGCCGACCGACACCACGTCAGCGCCCCACGGCGCCCCGAGCGGGAGGATCCGGTTGCCGATGCGCCGGGTCATCTCGGTGAGCAGGACGGTGTCCACGCCGAGCATGAGGATGGCGGCGGTGGCCGGGTTGTGCTCCGCGAGGTTGCGCACCAGCACCGCGTTCACGAGCACCCCGAGCAGTGCCGCCGCAGCCGTCGCCACCAGCGCCGCCAACCAGAACCCGATGTCCGGCTGCAGCGCGGCGACGAGGTAGGCGCCGGTCAGCACCACGGAGCCGTGGGCGAAGTTCAGGACGCCCGTCGAGGTGAAGACGATCACGAACCCGCCGGCGACCAGGCCGAGGACCAGGCCGATCGAGACGCCGTTGGCGAGCTGGGTGAGGAGGTAGCTCATGCCGCGGCCTCTGCTGCTCCCAGGTACGCGCGAACCACCTCGGGGTCGCGCTGCACCTCCTGCGGCGTGCCCTCGGCGATCCGACGGCCGAAGTCGAGAACGGTGATGCGCTCGGCCAGTCCCATCACGAAGGGCATGTCGTGCTCCACCAGCAGGATCGACAGGCCGAGCCGGCGCTGGACCGACGCGATGGCGGCGGCCATGTCGCTGGACTCCCCGTGGGTCATCCCGGCGACCGGCTCGTCGAGCAGCAGCAGGGAGGGCTCGGCCGCCAGCGCCCGGCCCAGCTCGACCCGTTTGCGGTCGCCGTAGGGCAGGGTGTGCACCGGTCGGGGGAGCAGGTGCCCGATCCCCAGCAGGTCGGCGATCCCCCGGACGACCTCGCGGTGCTCCGACTCCTCCCGGCGGGCGCGGGGCAGCCGCAGTGCCCCGGCCAACGTCCCGGCGCGCATGAGGCGGTGCCGTCCGACCAGCAGGTTGTCCTCGGCGCTCACCTCGAGCGACAGCGAGATGTTCTGGAACGTCCGGGCGACGCCGAGGTCGGCGACCTGGTGCGACCGCAGGCCGGTCAGCTCACGCTGGCCGTAGTGCACGGTGCCGGAGGTGGCGCGGTACGCGCCGCCGAGCACGTTGATACAGGTCGACTTGCCCGCGCCGTTGGGGCCGATCAGAGCGTGCACGGTGCCGGGTTCGACGGTGAACGACACGTCGCGCAGCGCCGTGACACCGCCGAAGCGGACCGTCAGCTCCGCCACGGTCAAGCGGTGCTCGGAACGTGGCTGCGCCTCGGCGGGCCCCGCCCCGATCGGCGCCGCCCCGGTCTGCGCCGCCCCGGTCTGCGTCGTCAGTGTCACCGTTGCCCGCGGGGCCGGCGCCGGCGCGCAGGACGCAGGCTGCTCGCCGGGTTCGCTGACACCGAGATACCGGTTGCGCACCTCGTCGGTTGCCGCCAGATCGGCCGCCGCGCCCGACGCGGTGATCCGGCCGGTCTCGAGGACGTAGGCGGTGTCGGCGACGCGCAGGCCCATCGCCGCGTTCTGTTCGATCAGAAGCACGGCGGTGCCGGTGACATTGATCTGTTTGATGATTTCGCCGATCTGATCGACCAGCTGTGGGGCCAGACCGAGCGAGGGTTCGTCCAACAGGAGCAGACGCGGCGACGTCATGAGAGCGCGGCCGATGGCGAGCATCTGCTGCTGCCCGCCGGAGAGCAGCCCGCCGCGCTGGTGGCGCCGCTCCCGCAGGATGGGGAAAAGGTCGAGCACATCGTCGTGCGCCCGCCGTCGGGCGGCGGCGTCGCGCACGGTGTGTCCGCCGGCCCGCAGGTTCTCCTCGACCGTGAGGTCCGCGAAGATCCGGCGGCCCTCGGGAACCTGAACCAGCCCGGCCCGCACGGCGGCGGACGTGTCGGTGTGGGCGAGGTCAGCGCCGTCGTAGCGCACCGTGCCGGCTGTCACCCGGCCGCCGATCGCGCCGAGCGAGCGGGACACGGCCCGCAGCAGTGTGGACTTCCCGGCCCCGTTGCTGCCGAGCACAGCAACGACCGTTCCGGCCTGGACCTGTAACGAGACGCCGCGTAAGGCCTGCACCGTGCCGCCATAGGACACGGCCAGCCCCGCCACGTCGAGCAGTGGGTCGGACAAAGAGGACTCCAGGGGCTTGTGCGTACGGATATGCGGGTTTCGGCGCGGGGAGGACGCGCGCTTCGACCACCCCCGGGCGCTGTGGGAACGGCCTGTCCGGCAGCGGCGAGGGATGTGGTGGCGCGAAGCTGGTGACGACCGCCGGGCGGGGGGGAAGGTGCTCCGGGTCACATGTAACTTAGATGTGTTTATAACGCTCGTCAAGAAGTTGTCGAATGATAATCTGACGAAGTCGGCTGGCGGGAGCGAGGCGGTGCACCGGAGGAGAGCCGTCGCCAAGCCGTCCGGCCCGCGGGCCGTCGCTTTCGGCTCAGGAAGGGAGACGCGTGGTGGCCTCACCGGCGCAGGTCGGCGCCGACCTCGAGTCGACCGCGCTCGCTGCCGGTCGCCGCCCGCAGCAGCTGCTGCTGGGTCTGCTGGGCGCGGTCGTGATGAACCGCCACCCCGTTCCCGTGCCCACCCGCGTGTTCCTGCGGATCTTCGGGAGTCTGGGCATCGGTGACGCCGCAACCCGTGCCACCCTCGCGCGCATGACGCGCAGTGGGCTGCTCGCGCGCCACCAGCTCGGCCGGACGGCGGCGTTTCGCCTCACCGACCGCGGTGAGGGTCTGCTGCGGGAGGCGGCCAGCCGCGTGCAGTCGTCGAAGCCCTTCGAGCATGCCGACGGCGAGTGGACGCTGCTGAGCTTCTCGTTGCCGGAGAGCCGGCGCGACCTGCGCCACCAGCTACGCGCCCGGCTGACGTGGGCGGGGTTCGGGCCGCTGCGGGACGGATTGTGGATCGCGCCGGGCACGGTCGACGTCGACAAGGTGCTTGCTGACGTGCCGCTCGGCGACGACGAGGAGCAGATCCCGCACGCGTTCGTCGCTCGACCGGCTCCTCCGACCCGGCTCGACCTTGTCGTCAGGCGCGCGTGGGACCTCGCTGAGCTGCGTGCCGAACACGAGCGCTTTCTGCGCCTGTGGGAACGTCACCCCGCCACCGGTGGAAAACAGCTGGCCGAACTGACCTTGTTCGTCTCCGACTGGTTGCGACTGCTGCGAGCCGACCCAGGGCTGCCGGCGGCCTACCTGCCCGAGGACTGGCCGTCCGCTCGGTCGGTGGCCACCTACCTGCGACTACGCGGTGAGCTGGAGGGGCCGGCGAGAACTGCCTTCGGCCGGCTCGTCGGCTCGCCCTGACTCCACGGCCGCGATCGGCCGTTCCCCGCAGACCGGATGTTTCAGGAGAACCTGACTATGCGCGACGCTGTTATCTGCGAGCCGATCCGCACCCCGGTCGGCGGCTTCGGTGGACTCCTGAGATCGCTGCAGGCGGTCGAGCTTGCCGCCGCGGTGGTGCGCGCGTTGTTGGAGCGCACCGGCCTCCCGCCCGCCGAGGTGGAAGATGTCATCTTCGGCTCGTCCTACCCGACGATGGACGCACCGGCTCTCGGTCGGGTCGTCGGCCTGGACGCGGGGTTGCCGGTGACGGCGGCCGGGCTGCAGCTCGACCGTCGCTGCGGCTCGGGGGTGCAGGCGGTGGTGACCGCGGCGATGCAGGTGCAGACGGGCGTGAGCGAGCTGGTGCTCGCCGGGGGCGCCGAGAGCATGAGCAATGCGCCCCTCTACTCGACCGACCTGCGCTGGGGCGTGCGCGGCGGGGCCGGGGCGCAGCTGCACGACGCGCTGACCCGGGGGCGGGTGACGGCGGGCGGGCAGCACTACCCGGTTCCCGGCGGCATGATCGAGACAGCCGAGAACCTGCGACGCGAATACGGCATCTCGCGCGCGGAGCAGGACGCCCTCGCGTTGCGTTCCCACCAGCGTGCGGTCGCGGCGCAGCGCGAGGGGCGTTTCGTTGACGAGACCGTGCCTGTGACGGTGCGCAACCGGCGGGGTGACGTCGTCGTCGACACCGACGAGCATCCCCGGGCGGACACCACCCTCGATGCTCTCGGTGCGCTGCGGCCGATCATGGGCCGGGACGATCCGGAGGCGACCGTCACGGCGGGTAACGCATCGGGCCAGAACGACGGGGCGTCGGTGTGCGTCGTGACCCATCCCGCGAACGCCGCGCGGCTCGGGTTGCGGCCACTCGCGCGGCTGGTGTCGTGGGCGGTGGCCGGAGTACCGCCGCGCACCATGGGCATCGGGCCGGTACCGGCGACGGCGAAGGCGCTGGACCGGGCGGGGCTGCAGCTCGCGGACGTCGACCTCGTCGAACTCAACGAGGCGTTCGCCGCGCAGGTCCTCGCCGTCACGCGCGAGTGGGGCTTCGTCGAGGCCGATTTCGACCGGGTCAACGTCAACGGCTCGGGGATCTCCCTGGGGCACCCGGTCGCCGCCACCGGCGGGCGCATCCTCGCGACCCTGCTGCGCGAGATGCACCGGCGTGACGCCCGCTACGGGCTGGAGACCATGTGCATCGGCGGCGGCCAGGGCATCGCCGCCGTCTTCGAACGCGTGTGAACGTGTGCGAGGGCGTGAACGTGGGCGGTCCGCGTCAGGTCAACGAGAACCGGTCGCTCGGCGGCGGCGTCCGGAACGCCGACACCGCGCTCAGGTTCCCGGCGATGGCCGTGGCGGTCGCCCGCAGTGGGACGAGCAGGTCCCGGCGGGCGGCCTCGGGGCTCATCCGACGGGCGTTCATGGAGACGTTGACGGCGGCGACCGGCCGGCCGGTGGTGTCGCGCACGGGCACGGCGATCGCCTGCAGGCCGTCCTCGAGCTCCTCGGTCACCAGCGAGAACCCGTCCCGCCCGGCCGCCGTGACGATCCGGCGCAGCCGCCGTGGATCGGTCTCGGTCCGGCGGGTCAGGGCAGCCGGTGCCACCCGCGACAGGTAGCCGGTCAGCTCGGCGTCGCCCAGGCCGGCGAGCAGTACCCGCCCGGTCGAGGTCGGGTAGGCCGGCAGGCGGCTGCCGGCGCCCACGTCCACCGTCATGATCCGTCGAACGGGGATGCGGGCCAGGTAGAGGATCTCGTCGCCGGACAGCACCGTGAGGGACACCGACTCCCCGACCGCGGCGGCGAGAGCTCGTAGCTCCGGCTCGGCCAGCTCCGCCAGCCCCATCCGCGTCAACGGGGCGTAGCCGAGCTCGAGAACCCGGGGGAGCAGCCGGAACCGCCCGTCCTGCGCCGCCGCGTAGCCCAGGCGCACCAGTGTGAGCAGCGATCTACGTACCGTCGCGCGGGGCAGGCCGGTGGCGGACGCCAGCTCGCTGAGGGCGGGCGTTCGGCGGACCGCGTCGAACGCCGTCAGGACGGCGAGCCCCCGACTGAGCGAGCGGACCTGGCCCGCCGAGGTCCGCGCCGCCCGCCCGGTGGTCCCGAGAGTCTGCTCGTCCTCCATCCGGGCCGCCGCCGCGAGGAAGGCGCCCTCCTCGACGACGCCGGCTGTCGATCGACCTTCGGCCTGGTCGCTCGGCGAGGCGAGAGCGGCGGCGGCGCGCGAGGAGGCTTCGCGCACGGCGCCGAGGACGTGGTCGGCGAGCGACGCGGCGGTGTGCCGGCTGGTGTGGCTCACCACGCTGAGTGCGGCGGGTTCGACGAACTGCCCCCTCTCAGCGGCGTCCGGCAGTGGCGTGAACCGTGTCGTGTCGACGGCGACCGCGACGAGGCCGGGCTCCACGAGCTGGTCGTCCAGCGCGAAACCGGCCGCCGCCGACCGCGCCACCCGCCCGGGGAACGTCTCGGCGGGACGGCCCGGGGCGAACCCGCTCCGCCAGGCATGCCAGCTCTGGTCGCTCCAGGCGGCGGCGAACAGCGCCCCGGGGGCGCACCGTTCGGCGGGCAGCAGGTCACCGACGCGGAACGCCGTGGCCGTTGTCCTGCGGCGGGGAACCTGCGTGACGAACCGGACACCCAGCCCGTCCGGCACGGCGACGGACACGGACTCGTCGAACCTGTCCGCGAGTTCCTGGACGACGGCCGCGAACGCGGCCGGCAGGTGGCAGGAGCTCAGGTAGGCGTTGCCGAGCGCCGCCGCGCCGGGCGCCAGCGCCACGTAGTGGCCGGCGGTACGGACGATCCCGCAGGCCGCGAGGGTGAGGACCGCCCGGTCGACCGTCGAGCGCGGCAGGCCGGTGACGCGGGCCAACCGGGCCGTCGGGACCGCCGCGCCGGGAGTCGGCGCCTCGTCGGCCGCCGCCGCGAGGGCGCGCACGACGTGCAGGCCCCGCACGAGGGGGCCGACGGCCGCCTCGTTGTTTCTTTCGCCGTTCGACGGTGTCGCCATGTTCCGTCCCCTGTCTGGCGCGAGGTTCGCCTTCCGGCGAGTGGAAAGTCGCGTTGACCTGCCTGACACCGCTGCGGACACTACGGCAGCAGCCTGGCGAACAGAAGTTCGCCAGACGAACACCATCACCATCACCATCACCAGCACCCGGCTGCCGCGGGTCGGATGTGCGAAGGAGGGACCGGATGGCTACTACCAGGAGCGATCTCGGCGCTCGCGCCGGCCGTCAGCCGTCGAGCGGGGCCTCGTCGGAGTCGGGCAAGGCTCGCGGCGCGGCGGTCGCCGCCGCGCCGGGCCGCCCCGAAGCCGGCCCGGCGGAGGTCCTCGGCGCGTCGGCGGTCGACCGAATGCCGACGCAGCGGGAGATCAGCGGTGCGATAGCGGAGTTCCACCGCGGCGCGGCACCACGCGGGCAGGGCGCCCTCGACCATCCCGAGCGCGACTTCCCGCCCTATCGCAGCAGCGTGCTGCGCCATCCTCGCCAGCCCCTGGTCAGGGTGCCCGCGACGGCGGTCGAGCTCGCGGGACCTGTGTTCGGCGAGCGCGACGTCAGCGACCTCGACGCCGACCTCACCCGCCAGCACCGGGGCGAGCCTCTCGGCGAGCGCATCGTGGTCACCGGGCGGGTACTCGACCGCGCCGGCCGGCCGGTGCGCGGCCAGCTCGTCGAGATCTGGCAGGCGAACGCCGCCGGGCGCTACGTCCATCGCCGCGACCGCCACCCGGCTCCGCTCGACCCGAACTTCACCGGGGCGGGCCGCTGCCTCACCGACGACGAGGGCCGGTACCGGTTCGTCACGATCAGGCCGGGTGCCTACCCGTGGCGCAACCACGAGAACGCCTGGCGTCCCGCCCACATCCACTTCTCGGTGTTCGGGCCGGCGTTCACGCAGCGGCTCGTGACACAGATGTACTTCCCGGGCGACCCGTTGTTCCCGCTCGACCCGATCTACAACGCGATCACGGACCAGAAGGTGCGCGAACGGCTGGTGTCGACCTACGACCACGACCTGACCAGTCCGGAGTGGGCGATGGGCTACCGGTGGGATGTCGTTCTCGACGGTCCCGAGGCCACCTGGCGGGAACGGCCCGGGCGATGACGACGCTGCCATCGCCCGGGCCCGTTCCGACCACGGAGCTGGTGCGGGCACCGTCCCCCGCCCAGACCGTCGGCCCGTTCTACGGCTACGCGCTCCCGTTCGCCCGGGGCGGCGACGTGGCACCCGTCGGGCACCCGGACCTCGTCACCGTGCACGGCGCGGTGCTCGACGGCGCCGGGCGGCCGGTGCCGGACGCGCTGCTCGAGTTCTGGCAGGCCGACCCGAGCGGCTCGGTCAGCGGCACGCCCGGCTCCCTCGCCCGCGACGGTCTGACCTTCACCGGGTTCGGCCGGGTGCCCACCGACGCGGCCGGCGGCTGGACCCTGCGGACCCTGCTACCCGCTGCCCTCGACGGCGCGACTCCCTACCTGGTGGTAGCGGTCTTCGCCCGCGGCCTGCTCCACCACCTGTTCACCCGCTGCTACCTGCCCAACCCGGCCGCGGCGGCCGCCCCCGCCGACCCGCTGCTCGACAGCCTCGCCCCGGACCGGCGCGACACGCTCGTCGCACGGTTGGAACGACCCGGTGTGTACCGGTTCGACGTGTACCTGCAGGGCGAGAAGGAGACGGTGTTCCTTGCCTACCAGTGAGGTGCCTACCAGTGAGGTCCCCGTCGGCGAGGGGGCCGGTGGAGCTGGGGTGGCTGGCATGGGCGTGGCCGACGTCGGGCTGCTCGCGCCGGTCCGGGCGGCCGGTGCCGCACAGCGGTCCACCAGCGACGGGGCGTGGCTGCGGGCGATGCTGGAAGCCGAGGTCGGGCTGGTGCGCGCGGCCGCGGCGACGGGCCAGGCCCCCTGGCACGCCGCGCGGATCGTCGCCGAGTGCGCCGCCGCGCTCGGGCGCGACTGCGACGTCCACGATCTGGCCGTTCGGGCTCGCGCGACAGGCAACCCGGTCGTACCCCTGGTCCGGGACCTGACGGCCGCGGTCCACATGAAGGACGCGCCGGCCGCGGAGTACGTCCACCGTGGGGTGACCAGTCAGGACGTGCTCGACACCGCGACGATGCTGGTCGTGGCCCGCACGCTGCCGGTGGTGCTCGCCGACCTCGACCGCTGCGCGCAGGCCGCGGCCGCGCTGGCCGCACGCCATCGCAGCACCCCGATGGCCGGGCGCACGCTCACGCAGCACGCCGTGCCGACCACCTTCGGTCTGAAGGCGGCGGGCTGGCGTTCGCTGGTACTCGATGCCCGCGAGAACCTCGCCGCGCTGCTCGACGGCGGGCTGCCGGTGCAGCTCGGCGGCGCGGCCGGCACGCTCGCGGCCGTCGACGCCTTCGCCTCCACCGCACCCATCGGGGTGACGGACGGCGAGCCGCGCCCCGCCGGGCTCGCGACGAGCCCGGGTACGGCGCTGGTCGCCGCCTTCGCCCGCGAACTCGGCCTGGCCGAGCCGATCCTGCCCTGGCACACGCTGCGCACGCCCGTGGCGAGACTCGGCACGGCGCTCGGTTTCGCGGCGGCCGCGCTCGGCAAGATCGCCGCGGACGTCCTGGTGCTGTCCCGCACCGAGATCGCCGAAGTGGCCGAGGCGGCGGGGGGCGGGTCATCGGCCATGCCACACAAGTCCAACCCGGTCGGCTCCGTCCTCGTCGCGGCGGCGGCCCGGCAGGTGCCGGTGCTGACCTCGGTGCTGCTGGGCGCGCTGAGCGCCGAGGACGAGCGGCCACCGGGAGCCTGGCACGCCGAGTGGCAGCCACTGCGGGAAGCGTTGCGTCTCACGGCGGGCGCGGCGGCCACCGCCGCGGATGTCGTGGAGGGTCTGCGGGTCGATGCGGCGCGGATGCGGCGCAACCTCGGCGCCACCACCGGGTTGGTCGGGTCAGAACAGGTGTCGGTGCTGCTCGCCGGCCTGCTGGACCGGCCGGCGGCGGCCCGGGTGGTCGGGGCAGCCGTGCGCCGAACCGCCAGCGGTCACACCGACCTGGCCGCGGCGCTGCTCGCCGACCCGGAGGTCCGCGGCTGCCTCGACGACGGGCGGCTCGACGGGGCGGACCTGGCCGCCGCGCTGGACCCGACGTCCTACCTCGGGTCGGCCGTCGACCTGGTCGACCGCGCCCTCGCCCGGCCCGCGCCCGCGCCCGTGCCCGCGCCACAACGGCACCCGGAGGGGACCGAGCGGCCCTCAGCCGAGCAGGAGAACGTCCATGTCTGACGGCGCCGCGACGCTGCTGCACCACGTCCACGACGGCCCGGTCGGGGCGCCGCTGCTGGTACTCGGCCCCTCGCTCGGGACCACGACCGCCCTGTGGGACGAACTGCTGCCCGCGCTGTCCCGCGCCCGCAGCGTGCTTCGCTTCGACCTGCCCGGCCACGGCGGCACCCCGTCAACCGTGCCGGCCGCGGACCCTTCGACGCTGACGGTCGCCGGCCTCGCCGAGGCGGTACTCGCCACGGTGGACGGGGTGCGGGGCATCGGGGCCCCGTTCGCCTACGCCGGGGTGTCGCTGGGCGGCGCGGTCGGAGCCCAGCTGGCCGCGTCACATCCCGCGCGGGTGACCGCGCTCGCCCTGGTCTGTTCGTCGGCCAGGTTCGGCGAGCCGGGAGACTGGCGGGAACGGGCTGACCTCGTGGCCCGTGAGGGCACGAGCGCGCTGGTGGAGATCGCCGAACGACGCTGGTTCTCGCCGCGCGGCTCGGCGCCCGCGCACCGCCGCGCCGCACTGCTCGACGGGTTGGCGGGCGTCGCCGCTGACGGCTACGCCGGATGCTGCCGCGCGCTGGCCGACTACGACCTCAGGGCCGAACTCGGTCGCGTCGCCGCACCGACGATCGTCATCGCGGGCAGGGATGACCCGGCGACCCCACCGGGGCACGCGCGCACGTTGGTCGACGGCATCGCGGGCGCGACGCTGCTCGAAGTCGCGGGGGCGGCTCACCTCGGACCGGTCGACCAGCCCGACGTCGTCGCGGCGGCGCTGCTCGGCCACCTCGACCGGGTCGACCCGGTGCCGGCCGGCCACGCCGCGGCCGGGGCGCCGCCCTGGGCGCGCGATGGCGCGAGAGCCCGGGACGACGACGAACGCCGTGCCGGCGGCATGTCGGTGCGGCGGGAGGTGCTGGGCGACGCGCACGTCGACCGTGCACTGGCCATGACGACCGAGGCCACGGCCGACTTCCAGGACTTCATCACCCGGTACGCCTGGGGGGAGATCTGGACCAGGCCGGGGCTGGACCGCCGAACCCGCAGCTGCGTCACACTCACCGCGCTCGTCGCCCACGGCCATCTCGAGGAGCTCGCGATGCACGTGCGGGCGGCCCTGCGCAACGGCCTGAGCCCGGCGGAGATCTGCGAGGTCCTGCTCCAGACCGCCGTGTACTGCGGGGTGCCGGCCGCCAACTCGGCGTTCGCCGTCGCGCGCACGATTCTCGCCGACCTACCGCCCGCCCCGACGGGGGCAGGTCCGGCCGGTCCGACGGCCCCGACCGCGCTGGGCACGTGACGACCGCCCGCTGAAAGGACTACCCATGCGTACTCGCGTCGGCATCGTCGGCGGTGGTCCGGCCGGCCTGCTGCTCTCCCACCTGTTGCACCTGGAAGGCATCGACTCCGTCGTCATCGAGGCCCGGACCCGCGAGTACTGCGAGCGCCGTCAGCGGGCCGGCATCCTCGAGCAGGCGAGCGCCGATGTGCTGCGCGCGGCCGGCGTCGGCGACCGGATGGACCGGGTCGGTCTCGTCCACGAGGGCGTGGAGCTGCGCTTCGAAGGTGAGCGCCACCGGGTGGATTTCGTCGAGCTCACCGGCCGGACGGTCACCGTGTATGCCCAGACCGAGGTGGTGAAGGACCTGATCGCACGACGCTGCGCCGACGGCGGCCAGGTGCTGTTCGAAGCAGAAGCCTACGCCGTCGAGGGCATCGACACGGACGCTCCGGTCGTGCGGTTCCGGCACGGCGACGCGGATGTCGAGCTGCGGTGCGAGGTGGTCGTCGGCGTGGACGGTTACCACGGCCTGTGCCGGCGCAGCCTGCCCGCCGGGGCGTCGCGCACGTGGGAGCGGACCTATCCGTTCGGCTGGCTCGGCGTGCTGGCCGAGGTGGCGCCGTCCTGTGACGAACTGATCTACGCCCGCCACGACAACGGCTTCGCGCTGCACAGCATGCGCTCGTCCACGGTCAGCCGGCTCTACCTGCAGGTGCCCCCGGCCACCGACGCGAACGCGTGGACCGACGACCAGATCTGGGACGAGCTCGACATCCGTTTCGCCCTCGACGACTGGAAGCTGGAACGAGGACCGATCATCGAAAAGAACGTCACGCCCATGCGCAGCTTCGTGACGGAGCCGATGCGCCACGGCCGGCTGTTCCTCGCCGGCGACGCCGCGCACATCGTCCCGCCGACAGGCGCGAAGGGCCTGAACCTCGCAGTGGCGGACGTGACGTTGCTGGCCGGGGCGCTGCGACGCTGGCTGCTGGACGGCGATCAGCGAGCCGCCGACGACTATTCGGCCACGGCACTGCGCCGCATCTGGCGGGCCCAGCAGTTCTCGAACTACATGACGACGATGCTGCACACGGACCCGACCAGCAATCCCTTCGACGGTCAGCTGGCGCTCTCGCAGCTGCGGTACGCCGCCACGTCACGGGCTGCGGCGACCACCCTCGCCGAGAACTACGTCGGGCTGTGGCACCCGTGACGGCGGGAAAAGCCGGCCGCATGGTCGTCGTGGGAGCCGAATTCAGTGCAGTCAGGAGCCTGTCGTGGACAAGGTGGTAGCCGACACCGACCAGGCGGTCGCCGACGTCGCGGACGGCGCGTCGCTCGCGGTCGGGGGGTTCGGCCTGTGCGGCGTCCCGACGGTGCTCGTGGCCGCGCTCGACCGGGCGGGTGTCGGCCGGCTGCACGTGGTGTCGAACAACTGCGGCACCGACGGCGCCGGCCTCGGCATCCTGCTGGCGAAGGGCCGCATCCGACGAGTGACCGGCTCCTATGTCGGTGAGAACAAGGAGTTCGCCCGGCAGTACCTCGCCGGGGAACTCGAACTGGAGCTGACCCCGCAGGGCACCCTCGCCGAGCGGCTGCGGGCGGGCGGCTGCGGCATTCCCGCCTTCTACACCCCGGCCGGGGTGGGTACCCAGATCGCCGAGGGCGGCGTACCGCGCCGGTACCGGACCGACGGCACGGTGGAGATCTTCTCGCCGCCGAAGGAGGTGCGGGAGTTCGGCGGCAGGCATTACGTCCTTGAAGAGGGCATCGTCACCGACGTCGCCCTCGTCCGGGCGGCGAAGGGCGACCGGCACGGCAACCTGGTGTTCCACAAGGCCGCCCGCAACTTCAATCCGCTGGTGGCGATGGCCGGCCGGCTGACGGTGGCCGAGGTCGAGGAGCTCGTCGAGCCCGACGAGCTCGACCCGGACGACGTGCACCTGCCCGGCATCTTCGTCCAGAGGGTGGTCGCGCTCAGCGCCGACGAAGCCGGCGACAAGGGGATCGAGAAGAGGACGGTGCGCGCCTGATGGCCTGGACACGCGACGAGATCGCGGCCCGCGCCGCCGCGGAACTGACCAACGGCCAGTACGTCAACCTCGGTATCGGTCTGCCGACGCTCGTGCCGAACCATCTGCCGGCCGGGGTGAGCGTCGTGATGCAGTCGGAGAACGGGCTGCTCGGCGTGGGCCCCTACCCGACCGAGGACGAGGTCGACCCGGATCTCATCAACGCCGGCAAGGAGACGGTGACACTGCTCCCCGGGGCCGCCTCGTTCGACTCCTCGCTGTCGTTCGGGATGATCCGCGGGGGGCACGTCGACGTCGCGATCCTGGGCGGGATGCAGGTGTCCGAACGTGGCGACCTCGCCAACTGGATGATCCCCGGCAAGATGGTCAAGGGGATGGGCGGCGCCATGGACCTCGTGCACGGCGCCCGGACAGTCATCGTGCTCATGGAACACGTCGCCAAGGACGGCTCGCCCAAGATTCTCCCGTCGTGCACGCTGCCGTTGACGGGAGCCCGGTGCGTGCAGCGGATCATCACCGACCTGGTTGTCCTCGATGTCACCGCGGAAGGTCTCACCCTGGTCGAGCTCGCCCCGGATGTCACCGTCGACGAGGTTCGGGCGGCGACGGCTGTCGAGCTACGCGTCCCCTGGACGGCAGAGGAGTTGACCGTGTCGACCGTTTCCCACAGCCGTTCGTACGTGGCTGTCTCCGGAGGCGAGCTCGGGCAGGAGCAGGGCGTGGCGCCGGTTTCCGGAGCAGACCGATGAAGAGTACTCACGCCGAGGTCGAACTCGATCTAGGCGTGGCCGAGCGGCACCAGGCGGCCGACGGTGTGATCACGCTCGTGTTGTGCGACCCTTCCGGGGCGGACCTGCCGGGCTGGGCGCCTGGGGCGCACATAGATCTCGTTCTCGACCACGATCTGACCCGGCAGTACTCGCTGTGCGGCGACCCCGCCGACCGGACCACCTGGCGCGTCGGCGTCCTGCGCGAACCTGATGGCCGCGGCGGCTCGGCGTTCGTCCACGACAAACTCGTCACCGGGTCCACGGTCCGGGTACGCGGCCCGCGCAACCACTTCGCTCTCGAACCCGCCCTGCGCTACCTGTTCGTGGCCGGCGGCATCGGAATCACCCCGATCCTGCCCATGCTCGCCGTGGCCGCCGCGTCGGGAGCGGACTGGCGGCTGGTCTACGGCGGCCGCACCGCCGCGTCGATGGCGTTCGTCGACGAGCTGCGGCAGGCCCACGGCGACCGGGTGGAGGTGCGCCCGCAGGATGAGTACGGCCTGCTGGATCTCGACGCGTTGCTCGGCGAACCCGCGGACGACACGCTCATCTACTGCTGCGGTCCGGGTCCGCTGCTCGACGCCGTCGAACAGCGTTGCAGGTCATGGCCGGCGGGAGCGTTGCGCATCGAACGGTTCACCCCCAGGGAGCAGGGTGAGCCCCTGCTTGCCGGCTCGTTCCAGGTCGAGCTCGTCGTCGCGGGCCGCACCCTCACCGTCCCGCCGGACCGCTCGATCCTCGAGGTTGTCGAGGAAGCGGGCGTCCAGGTCCTGTCCTCCTGCCAGGAAGGCACCTGCGGCACCTGCGAGACCGGGGTCGTTGCCGGCGAGGTGGACCATCGCGACTCGCTGCTCACCGATGAGGAGAAGGCCGCCAACGACACCATGTTCATCTGCGTGTCACGGGCTGCCAGCCCCAGGCTCGTCCTCGACCTCTGACGCCGTCCTACAAACCGGCTTCAGCTTCACGGCGGGCCCAGGTGGGCAAGACATGGCTGCGTCCGCCGAACGGCTGATCAGAGTGCCCGGGCGAGCTCGGTGAAGGCAGCCGGCACCCGCAGCCGTGAGTCGACCTCCATGCCGAGTTCGTCATGGCCGCGGCGGATGTTCTGAACCAGCGCATTCCCTGCGCTGATCGTCTGGGCGGAGCGCAGCCGTTTCAGCCCGCGCATCGGCCGGAGCCGGGCTTTGAGCCGGCTGTGGTCGGATTCGATCCGGTTGTTCGCCCGGGCGACGTCCACATGGTGGGCGGCGGGAAGCTGTTCGTCGAGGACCCGCGGATAGACCGGTGCCCGGTCGGTCGTCACCTCGACCGGCTTCCGGCTGTGGGACAGCGCCCGGGTGAAGAACCGTCGGGCCGCGGCCAGATCCCGGTGCTCGGCGGCCAGCATGTCGATGACCTGCCCGAACTGGTCCACTGCCCGGTACAAGTAGGTCCACCGGCCGGCGACCTTGACGTAGGTCTCATCGACGAACCATCTGTCCCCGGTGCTGTGTCGGCAGGGCCGGGCGGCGTCGACGAGCAGTGGAGTGAACCGCTGGACCCACCGGGAGATCGTGACATGATCGGCGGTGATGCCGTGTTCCGTGAGCAGCTCCTCGACGTCGCGGTAGGACAGGCCGTACCGCAGGTACCACCGGACTGCCAGAACGATTACTTCCGGTGAGAACCGGAACCCGGCGAACTCCGAAACCGGGACGGCTGGTCGGACGTGCTGGCGATGGCGGCGCATCGCCTGATCATGCCGGCCGCCGGGGTGGACCGCAGCCCGTGCAACAGACCCCCGCCCGGACCGCTGAGATCAGGTGGCCGGTGCCTCTCTGACCTTGGGGTCCTGTTCCCTCATCTCGCGAACGTGGTCCTGGAACGGGTCGAGCGTGCCGGCGACCGGGTGCGGCTCCTCGTCCGCTCCCGCGCCGTCCGGGGGGCCTGCCCTGGTTGCGCGACGGTGTCGGGCCGGGTGCACGACCGGTACCGCCGCCGGCTTGTGGACACCGCGCTCGTCGGGGCGAGGGTCGTGGTCGACCTGCTGGTCCGGCGGTTCCGGTGCTCGTCGGCGGACTGCGAGGCGGTGACGTTTGCGGAGCAGGTCGACGGGCTGACCAGCCCGCATGCCCGGTACACGCCGCTGGCGGGGCAGGCTGTCGAGGCGATCGGGCTGGCGCTCGCCGGACGCGCCGGGGCGCGGCTGGACGCAAGGCTCGGCCTGGACGTCGGTCGTGACACGTTGTTGCGCGGGGTGCGGGCCTGACTTGGGCCATCTAAACCGGGGATACAACCAGGCGCCTCGTGGCGCAGGATGGACCTACCTGTATCGGGCCGTCGACCAGTTCGGCCAGGTCATCGACATGCTGGCCTCCGAGAAGCGGGATCTCGCCGCGGCCCGCCGGTTCTTTAAGCCGCGGTCCCGATACTCATGCCAACGATCGTCGCTGGCGCCACAAGGCTCGATCCCGGGCTTCACGCCAAGATCGACGAGGACATTGGGAGGAAATATGCAATACGGCGAGGTCTGGTGGGCGGATTTCGACGAGCGTCGACTTGTCGTACTGCTGTCGGGAGAACCGACGTACGGGTTCCGTGCGATGCAGGTCGTCGAGCCTGCGGGCACCGACCTGGGCGACATGGCCGTCGAGGTGGCCGTGGGCGCGCCTGACGGACTGCCACGTGAAGGCGTCCTGCGGATCGCACTCCCACGTCCAGGTCTGATCCCCTGCACCTGGCTGGTCACGCTGACCCGAGAGGACCTGATCGAGCGAGCGGGAGTCCTGCCGTCCGCGAAGCTCGGCGAGATCGAGGAACTCCTCCGTCTCGGTGGACTCATCTAAGTACATCCGATCCTCGAAGGGCGGCGCGTCCGTGAGCTCGGGCAATGCCACCGTCGAGCTGCCGAACTCCTGCACCGCAGGATGGGCACAGGCCTCGCGGATCGCGGGAATAGTCTTCGCTCCCAGACGGCGGAGTTCCCGCAACCCCTCGTCCGGAACCGCGGCGACCTCTTCCACCGTGGTGAACGGAGACTTCTCGAACGCGGTGATCGTGGCCAGCGGCAGGAGCGGGAAAAGCGCGAACACCGGTAAGGGTCAGCACGGTGCGGTGTACTCGCGGTTGTTGACGAAGGTGCGCCAGTCTGTCTTGGTCATCGGCTGGGAGACTCCGTTGCAGGCGCGGCCGACGAGTGTTTCGGGGTCGACGTCCCATTGTTTCGCGAGGTAGTCGGAGCCGAGAGTCACGAGTGTTCTGCTGTCGTCGGTGAACGCCGCGAGGCGGGTCCCGTTGTCGTGGCCGGGGAGGCTGGTGAGCGGCTTCGGCTGGCTGGGGCGGCTGGTGTCCCAGATTGCGATGTCGTCGTCGTTGCCGGCTGCCGTCAGCAGGCGGCCGTCCGGGCTGAAGTCAACCGTGCTCACCGCCGCCTCCTTGCTTCCGACGGGGAGGGGTGTGCCCTGTTGCTGTGGCGTTGGGCCGGTGATGTCCCAGGTCGTGACGGTGCCGTGGCCGCCGACGGCGAGTGTGTGTCCGTCGGGGCTGAGCGCGACACCTCCGGAGAGGTTCCCAGTGGTTGCGTCCGAGATGTCGGTGACCGTGGTCAGCAGCCCGCCGGTGCTGACGTCCGGGACGTCGTAGACGCCCACACCGCTATCACCGCCAGTCACCAATGTTCCGTTGTCGGCGCTGAAGGTGATTCCCTGGACCGAGCCGTGGGTGGATGTCGCCTCGGCGATGCGCTTCGGGGGATGGGTGCCGTCGAGTCGGAAGAGTTTGATCGTCCCCTCCTGGTCTCCGGACGCGAGCAGTCTGCCGTCGCTGGTGAAGGCGAGGCCCTGCACGATCCCGCCGTGCTCGGCGAGGTCGGCCACAGGTGATGTGGCGGCGCGTGTCGAGAGGGCAGCGCGCAGGTCCCACACCCTGACGACCCCGTCGTCGTATCCGGCGGCGAGCAGGGCGCCGTCCGGGCTGATCGCGATCGAGTAGACCGTCGCTTCGCGGCCGGGGAACGTGACGGTCGGCTCGCTCGATCCGGCGCGGAGATCCCAGATCTCGATCGCGCCGTCCACGCCGTCGACAGCGAGCGATACAGCGACGGTCGTTCCCGCGCCGTCCACCGCCACGTGGTCCCCGAGGATGTCCGGCACCGTGAGTCTGGGCTGAGGCATCCCGGGAGACGCAACGGTCGACAGCCGCACAGCACCGTCCTTGGTCCCGACCGCGAGGGTCTGACCGGCCCGGTCGAAGGTCAGGGAGGTCGGCGAGTCGTTGAGCCGCTCGATCAGGGCGCCTTGGGACGGGCTGCTCTCGTCGGTGACGTCCCATACGTTGACGGTCCCGCCGTTGTCCCCGAAGCCAGCGGCCAGGTGGAGGCCGTCGGCGCTGTAGGCGATGGCGTCAACGGCGGGCGCGCCGTCGCCGAGTTCCGCGGTCGGCTTCGTGGGCAGATTCGCGGGGGCGTTCTGCGATGCCAGCGTGGGATCGGTCCCGGTGACGTCCCACAGGCGCACCACGCCGTCGCCTCCAGCCACGGCGAGGGTCGCGCCGTCGTCCGGGCGGAACAGCAGTCGCGTGACGGGTTGCCGCTGCGGCGGGAGGTGGCTGGTTTCCAGCGTGTCCGGTGGCGTCGTCTGTCCCGCAGTGCCTTCGACTGCTTCGGCACTCATGGCGCCGGCATAGTTGGTCCGCCGCATCAGTGGTTCCGCCGGCCGCCCCAGAGCGAAGACAGCGAAGGTTCCCCCGGACGTTCCAACGGCCAGCCGACCGCTGTCGGGGGTGAACGCCAGCGCGGACACGCCGGGATCGTCGATGCCGCTGACGACGCCGGGGATTTGGAGCGGCAGGGCCTCGGGGCCGGGGCCTGTGCTGTTCTGGGCAGAGGCGCTCCCGGCCGGCGGCCGGGTGTTCCAGACCTCCACCGACCCTTCGGGGCCGGGGACCGCGAGCAGGGTGCCGTCGGAGTTGAACGCCATTGCTGGCGAGGCGGAGTCGTTCCCGGGCAGGGACGCTTGTGCTGTGAGCTCCACCGGGTTGTTCCCGGGTGGTCCGGAGGTGGCACTCTCGACGTTCCAGATGAGGACGCTGCCGTCGACTGCCATGGTCGCGAGCCGTCGACCATCCGGGCTGAAGACCGCCGCGGTGATCCGATCGTGGCCCGGCAGCACGGCCAGTGGTTCGGCCTTGCGGCTGACCCGGGTGACATCCCACAGCTGGGCCTTCGTGGACAGCGCGGTGACGGCGACGAACCGCTCACCGACGCGGCCCACCGCCAGGACCTGATCGTCCAAGTCGACCTCGGTCGGCAGATCGGCGACCGCGAACAGTGCTCGCCATGCCTCCATGGTCGGCGCGGTGCGCCATGCCAGCACAGCCAGTTGACGTGCCAGGTTCGGGTCGCTGTCCCGCGTGCTCTCCGCGTCGGCTGCCAACTGGCGGGAGTCAGCCAGGTTCCGCTCGTCAGTCGCGGAAGCCTGCCGGTCATGCACCGAATAGATCGCGGTACCCGCCCCCATTATCAGAACGGCAGCCAGGGCGGCCCCCCATAGCCACCTCGTCCTGCCAGGCCGGGTCGCCGACGCCAGGCTTCCCCTCAGCCGTGGCGCGCGGGCCGGCGGTTGCAGCGTGAGCCGGCCCCGCAGGTCGTGGCCCTCACTCGGATGGCTGGATGGCCGGGCGAGGCCGGACTGGTTCCCAGAGTTCTCAGGTGGGCTGCTGTGCTCGACGAGACCGATGCCGCGATCGCGCATCGCGGTTCGCCAACCTTCGAGGTTATGGCCACCGCGGCGGCGGGCCGCATGCCCCGCAGCATCAAGCAGCGCCGACCACGCGTTGCCTGCCGCCAGGGCGTCTCCGCCCGCGACGAGCCCGCGTAGCTGATGCAAGGCGTTCTGCGCGTCGGCCCGGTCCGTCTCCTCGACGTCGAGATGCCAGATGACCGCGCACTGAAGCACGATGTCTCGTGCCGCAGGGTCGAGCGGCGACAACAGTTCCTCGACGCGGCGGAGTTGGTCCGCTTCCTGCGGGCTCGGGGTTCCTGGGACCGACAACCGCCCCGCGTCGAGAGCCCGGCGCAGCGACTTCATCGAGTCCGACAGCTCACCCGCTGCGATCACCAACCGATGGCGGGCCGGGTCCAGTTGCCCCTCGCCCGCGCGCACCCACTGCGCGACCGCCTTCGCGAGGACGGGGCCTCTCCGCAAGGTCCTCTTCGCTTGGATGTACGCCGTCCAACCGGTCGCGAGTTCGACCCGCAGATCGTCGACCGCCTCCTCGGTCTCCAGGACCACCGCGGCTACCCGCGCGTCGACCTCGGAGATGCCCAGACCACGCAGCGGAGTGTCGGAGAGCCCAGCCACGACCGCATAGGCAGCGACGGCGCGCCTGAATTCCACCCCGCCGTCGCCGGACGACCCCGCGATACTTCCTCTGCCCGCACGGGCACTTGACGGCACGGGCTCATCCTATGAGCCGTGAGGCCACGTGATCGACGGGAGTACGCGGTCTCCGCGCCTGTCAGCACCCGGTTCTGGCGGACGCAGGTTCGGCCGAGCTGCCGACGCGCACCGGATGCCGGCTACGGAAAGCCCGAAGCGCCTCGATCGCAGCGGCATACCCATGCTTACTGTAGCTGACACGTGGGTGTTTCGTGGCAGCGCCGAAAGATGGGCTCCATCATCGTTGCGTCGCAAGCCAGCATCGGCGTTTAGCCGCCGAAGGCCGGTGTTGCGATAGGCTCCGACCTGTGACGCTCCGAAAATAAAGACCGGCCATTTTTCGGCGACCGCCGAATGCTGCATCTGGTTGAAATAAATGTAGGTTCTCATCTCTTCTGTCCCGCGACGACTCGACGAGCAGGCCGTTCGCGAGCCTTCTCGGCTATCTGTCCATCCTTCTTTTCGCCGATCTGTCGTTTTTCTACGGCCAGAATGTGAGCCTGGCGAGGGTACTCCACGGCCTGCGATCGTTGGCGCGACGGCCCGGAGGCTGCGGCCAGCTTGGATCTCGACCGACTGGCGGGCTCCGCTCACGGGGTGGATGTTCCCTCTCGTGTTCCCTCGGTATCGTTGAGGTAGCCGATGAGAGTATCGAACGCGACGTCGACGCCCTCGCCGGGAAGGTCCCCGCCCGGGCCTGGCAGACATGTTCCTGCGCGGATGGTTCGCAAGGACCCCGGCTGTACGACTGGGCGCTGGTCGACACGATCGACCGCGCCGGCCTGGACAACCGGCCCCAGCAGATCCTGATCCGCCAGGCCGCCGTCCCACCGGCCGTGATCACCTGGTGGTCGGACTGGCGTCGCGGCCACCAGGCACGCGCCCGCTATCACCACTTCCAGACCCGGATCCGGGCCGCCCAGCGGATCGTCAGGCCGGCCGCGGCCACATAAAGATCACTGTGACTGCAGTACTAGGGTCCGCCCGTCGGAGGAGAATGCCATCGACGAAACCGCTCCGTTCGGGCCAGTGAGGGGTTGGCCGAGCCGATGTGCTGCGGCCCGATCGGTGGTGTCCCCCAGCACAACCGTGCGGTTGGCGCTGGTGGCGGCCAGAGTCAGTCCGTCCGGGGAGAATGACACCGGGGTTGATGCTGTGGCGTTGGCAGGGTCGATGAGGGGCTGGCCGGTGTTCGCCCGGGCGGCGTCGGCGTGGCAGGCCTCAGGGAGCAGCTCGTCGAGGAGCCTCGGGTAGACCGGTGTCTTGTCGGTGGTGACCTCGACCGGCCGGCGGCCAGGGGACAGCGCCCGGGCGAAGAAGCGGCGTGCCGCGGCCTGGTCACGGCGGGTGCCGGCCACAACGTCGATGACCTGGCCGTGCTGGTCGACGGCCCGGTACAGGTAGGTCCACCGGCCGGCGACCTTCACAGAGGTCTCGTCGACGAACCACCTGTCCCCAGGGCGGTGCCGACACGGCCGGGCCGCGTCGGCCAAGAGCGGAGTGAAGCGCTGCACCCACCGGTAGACCGTGACGTGATCAACCTTGAGGCCGCGTTCGGCGAGCAGCTCTTCGACATCCCGGTACGACAGGGCGAACCGCAGGTACCAGCGGACTGCCAGCACGATCACCTCGGGCGGGAACCGGAACCCGGCGAACTCCGACGTCGGAGCCGGTGGACGGACACGACGTCGACGCGTCATTCGATCACGGCTGATCGGCAGCTTCGTGATGGCGGACTTCGCCGCTGCAACAGTGCCCATCCGCCCAGCTCGACGGCACCGGCGATCTGCGGGTAGCCGGCGAGGTACGAGTTCTGCCGCTCGAAGATCTCCTCGGGGCCCAGCTCGGCGAAGGTGTCCGGGTAGCCGCCCATCCGGCGGAGTGCCTCAGCGGCATCGACTCCACGGACGAAGGTGAGGCAGAAGATCTCGCCGAGCGTCTCGCAGAGCCATCTGGCCTCCGTCAGCTTCGGATCATTCCCGAACTGTACAGATCTTGAGCTGCCGGCCATCACCGCGGTGAGACAGGCCCACCGCTTTCCAGCATCGCGAGCAGGGCTGTCAGCCGGGTGGCGCGGGTCGCCGGGTTCGATGCCGTCAGCAGGCGGTGCAGGATGGAGTAGCGATCGGCGCCGTTCAGCGCGGCGAACGCCGAGCCGGCCGTTGGGGACGCCGCCAGCGCGGCCGCCAGGTCGTCGGGGACCTGGGCCTTCGCCGCCCCCGGGTAGGCCCGGTCCCAGCGCCCGTCCGCCTTCGCGCGCTCGATCTCGGCCTGCCCCCGGGGCCGCATCCGACCCTCCTCGATCAGTCGCGCCACCAGGACGGTGTTTCGCTCCGACCACAGTGAGGCCTTACGGCGCGGGGTGAAGTGCTGCTGGAAGGTGGCGGCGTCCAGGCTCTTCTTCTGCCCGTCGATCCAGCCGCTGCACAGCGCCTCCTCGAGCGCGAGGTCGTAGCGCAACGACGTCGGCGAGGTGGTGCCCTTCTTGGCCAGGACCAGCCAGACGCCGTCGGAGACGTCCTCGTTCACGTCGAGCCAGGCCCGCCACGCGACGCCGTCGGCAACGATCAGCAGCTCCGGCGCGGCGGCGGTCCGCGCCCTGGTCCCGGCCGCCTCGTCACCCACACCCATGGTGGCGAGCGTACAAAACCCGGATGTCGGCCGAACCGGGCGCCGTTTCAGGGCAGGACCTGGGTTACGCCCGAGCCGCTGGACATCGTCAATCCGTCACCGACCAGTCGGAACTGACCGCCGTTCGGGCCGGCCAGACTCGCCGCCCGCGGGATCACCCCGATCATCGCCCGCCGCGGGAAACCCCACGGCACCGGTCTGGGTCGCCAACGCTGGCCGGTCGAGCCGACCTTCGCCTGGCTGCACCAGTTCCGCCGGCTACGCACCCGGTGGGAACGCCGCGTCGACATCCATCAAGCGTTCCTCGGTCTCGCCTGCTCGATCATCTGCTTACGCAAACTCAGAGGATAATTCCGAAACGAGCTGTTAGTCGCCGAATGCGTGCACCGACTCTGCGTGCGTAAATCCCGGCGCAGGTGATCTGGCGTGGGGCGGCCGCAGAAGGCTGGCAGCGGTGGCGGGCCACCCGGCGCTCGCGCATGCTGGGCCGACAACGAATGGGGGTGGGCCCATGCCGAAATCCATCACCACTCACCATCCATCCGACTTCCGGCCAGCGACCTGACACCGACTTCCTCCGACCCGACCGGCCTCGTCGCCAGCGGATTTCTCGCGGCAATCAGGATCAGTCGGGCGGCCCGAAACCCGATCAGCCCGTCCGCACGCCAGAGCAGTGTTCCCTAATCGGGAAAAAGGAATGGGTGGTGCATCATGAGGATGGCGCAGAGGATTTCTGGTGCGATAGTCGCACTGGTCCTGGGTCTGTTGGTCGTGGCGGTTCCGGCGCGAGCCGGAGGGCCAACGGTAACTCCGGTTACACCGGTGTCTCCGGCCGCACCCGTCACACCGGTCACGCCGGTCACGCCGGTCCTGACGCGCATCAGCGCGGCACACGCGGCGAGTGCCCGCGCGGACCTCGTCCGGTTCCACTTCCAGCCGGCCGCCCCCTCCGAGGTCACCGCCCGGTACGTGCCGGCCTCGGAACTGATTCAGGACGGCTCCGGTCTTCCTGTCGCCGTGCGGGGCCGGTCCTTCGTCAAGGTGGTCTTCCGCAATGCGGCTGCCCATGACGAGGAGGGCAGGGCTACGGCTCCGCGCAACCTGTTCCCGGTCCGCGCGACCACCAATGTCGTCCAGGCGCGGTCGGGTGGCGACTTCGAGGGCGTGGTCACATACTTCATCGGCCTGCGCCAGCGTGCGCCCGGACCGCAGGTACAGCCGACGGTGCAGTACATCGGGACCAGCGTGATCGTGGCGATCCCGACCCGATAACCCGGAAGGACAAGGGGTGCAACGGGCCCGCCGCCGTGCCCGGTGGCCTGCCCGGACGCGAACGGGGGGAGTGTTCACGATGAACCTCGGACACTCCCCCCGTTCGGACGTCAACACCCCCTGCTCACCCACAGGCCACCCGGGTCCGCTCCAGACAAGGCTCGAGGCGGCCTGCCACTGCTTCTTGTCCATCCCGGTGCCCCGCTCGGTGCGCCGCTCGGCGATCTCCCGGCGCACCACCCCGATCACGTACGCATCGACCGCAGCGATCACCGGCACGACGGTGTCCACGTCGACGCCGCCGAATGCGGCTACCACAGCCTGCATCCTGGCCAACGCGTGCGGCCCGAGCTGCGGCCCGCAGCCTCGATCATGTCGACGAGGTACAGCTCGTCACGCCGCATACGGCACTGTTGCAGCGGCGAAGTCCGCCATCACGAAGCTGCCGATCAGCCGTGATCGAATGACGCGTCGACGTCGTGTCCGTCCACCGGCTCCGACGTCGGAGTTCGCCGGGTTCCGGTTCCCGCCCGAGGTGATCGTGCTGGCAGTCCGCTGGTACCTGCGGTTCGCCCTGTCGTACCGGGATGTCGAAGAGCTGCTCGCCGAACGCGGCCTCAAGGTTGAT
>NZ_CM001489.1:2788103-2813634 GCF_000262465.1 Frankia sp. QA3 | reverse complement strand
TTCTTCGCCCGGGCGTTGTCCCCTGGCCGCCGGCCGGTCGAGGTCACCACCGACAAGACACCGGTCTACCCGAGGCTCCTCGACGAGCTGCTCCCTGAGGCCTGCCACGCCGACGCCGCCCGGGAGAACAACCGGATCGAAACCGACCACGGCCGGTGGAAAGCCCGGCTCCGCCCGATGCGCGGACTGAAACGGCCGCGCTCCGCCCAGACCGTCAGTGCCGGACACGCCCTCGTGCAGAACCTCCGCCGCGGCCACTACGAACCTGCCGTCGACACCGATCCTTCTTGTCGATGTGTTTCCGCAGTCCGTCGGCATCGGGGCTGGCGGGCACCACGCCGCTGAAGCATTCGCTCGATCGTTTGGCGAGTAGTGTCTCCACGCTCCTGGCGCGGCTGAAGGGGAACGCGAGAAAGGACTTGCCTGGCCCGAGTTCGGTCGAGAGGCCGAGGAAGGAGCGGCCGATGTTGAGGCCGGGCGGTGCGCTGTAGTTTTTTGCCTCGATGGCGGCAATCAGCTTGGACGCCCGCGGATGGACGTTCGCCTGCCGGCTCCGCTGCGCCTCGTCGTGATCGAGTACGGCGACGTCGCATTCGTGGGGGACACCGGATGTTGCGAGGGGTCTGTTGCATTGCGGGAAGGCAGGGCATGGGTTGCCCTGCCGAGCGGGTGATCAGATCGCGAGGGTGAGCTTGGTAAACGCGGCCGTCAGCCGTGCGTGCGGGTCGGTGTCGATCCCGAGTTCGTAGTGGCCGCGGCGGATGTTCTGAACGAACGCATGCCCTGCGCTGATAGTCTGGGCGGAGCGGAGCCGTTTCAGTCCGCGCATCGGCCGGCGCCGGGCTTTCCACCGGCCATGGTCGGCCTCGATCCGGTTGTTCTCCCGCGCGGCGTCGACGTGACAGACTTCGGGGAGCAGCTCGTCGAGGACCCGAGGGTAGACGGGGGCCTTGTCGGTGGTGACCTCGATCGGCCGGCGACCGTGGGACAGCGCCGTGGTGAAGAACCGGCGTGCCGCAGCCTGGTCGCGGCGGGTGCTGGCGAGGACATCGATGACCTGCCCATGCTGGTCAACCGCCCGGTACAGGTACGTCCACCGGCCGGCGACCTTCACAGAGGTCTCGTCGACGAACCACCTGTCCCCAGGACGATGCCGGCACGGCCGCGCGGCGTCGACGAGCAGCGGAGTGAACCGCTGCACCCACCGGTAGACCGTGACGTGATCAACCTTGAGGCCGCGTTCGGCCAGCAGCTCCTCGACATCCCGGTACGACAGGGCGAACCGCAGGTACCAGCGGACTGCCAGCACGATCACCTCGGGCGGGAACCGGAACCCGGCGAACTCCGATGTCGGAGCCGGTGGACGGACACGACGCCGGCGCATCATCCGATCATGACTGATCGACAGCCTCGATGGCGGACTTCGCCAACGCAACAGTGCCTCGCCGGTGAAGGCGTCGGACGTGATGGAGGCCAGATCGCTCGTGTGCAGGTTGGTCGACTTCGGGTCGATGACCTTGGTTCAGCGACACCCGGGCGCTGCTCGCGGCGGTGCCGCAACTCCCGGAGACCTGATGACCACGCGCATGCGAAGAGGGAGGACACGATGACCACGGATTCTGTTGAGGACCGGCCGTTCAAGCTGGGGTTCCTCACCCATGTGCACGGCCCGGGGCGACCGGCGCGCGCGGTCTACCGCGACCTGGTCGAGTTCTTCGTCGCGGCCGAGGAACTCGGGTTCGATGGCGGCTGGGTGGCCCAGCACCACCTGCGCGCGGACTACGGGCGGCTGCCTTCCCCGCTGGTGCTCCTGGCGGCGGTCGCGGAACGCACCTCCCGCATCGAACTCGGCACCGGGATCGTCGTGGTCCCGTTGGAGGACCCGCTGCGGCTCGCCGAGGACGCGGCCGTGCTCGACGAACTCAGCGGCGGTCGGGTGCAGCTCGGCCTGGGCAGCGGCGGCGCGAATCTGGACTCGTTCACCGCGTTCGGCCGGGATCCGCAGGGCGCTCGGCCGGCGTTCGAGGCCGCCGTCCGGACGGTGGGCGGCGCGTTGCGGGGTGGGACGCTGGGCGGGGGGAGCCTCACCCTGCAACCCCCCGCTTCCGGTCTCGCCGACCGGCTCTGGCATGCCACCTCGACGGCCGAGGGGGCCAGGTTCGCCGCGGCCAGCGGCAACGGGCTCCTGCTCGGCAGTGCCGTGCACGACCCGCGTGGCGTGCAGCTCCCGCTGGCCGAGTCCTATCTCGACGCCTGGCCCGCCGACTCCGGCGACGCTCACGAGCTCGGCGACGGCTCCGGCGCCCGGCCACGGATCGCGGTGATCCGCGCGGTGTTCCCGGCGAAGGACCGTCGCGATGCCCGCGACGACCTCGCTCCGGCCATCGAACTGCTGCTGCAGGTGTTCGCCCGCCACGGTGTGTCCGACGTCGACGAGCTGACCGTGGACGACGGGCTGGCCCGGCTCAACGTGCACTACGGCCATCCCGACGAGGTGATCGGGAGTCTGCGGGCCGATCCGGCGCTGCTGGACTTCGTCGACTACTTCGTCCCGGTGGTGAGCCACGAGGTATCCACCCTGGATGCCGACATCCGCCGGTTGGAGACGATCGCCCGGGAGATCGCGCCGGCGCTGGGCTGGCGTCCGGCGGCCGCTGCAACCGCCGGTACCGGTACCGGTGTGCAGGCGGGAACCGGCGCGGGCGTGGGAACCGGCGCGGGCACGGTCACCGGATGAGCGCCGCGGCCGCCGAGGCGGCGACCAGACAGGAGGCGGGCATCCGATGAGCGAGCCGCGACGCACGGGGCAGGTCCATCTCAACGCGTTCCGCAAGCTGCCGGGGGAGTATCTGACGGCATCCGGACACGGTGGCTGACGCCGGGGTGAACATCCGCCACCTCATCGAGCTGACGCGCACCGCCGAGCGGGCCCGGTTCGACGCGATCTTCCTGGCCGGCCTCGTCGGCGTGCCGTTCGCCGACCAGGAGGTGTGCTGAGCTGGGTCTCGGTGGTGAACGACTCGTTCGAGCCGACGACCCCGCTCGCCGCGCTCGCCACCGCGACGACGCACATCGGGCTCATCGCGGCCGGCCAGCAGTAGGTCTCCCGCCTGCCCGGTCCCGGGTCGCGGCTCGTCGACGACGGCCGGGCCGACCTCCTGTTCCTGCTGGGCGTGGGCGGTCATGCGGTGATGAACTCGACCACGCTCTGCCCACTATCACCGACTGTCACCACATCAGCCTTGACGGGCAGGCCGACTCTGATCTCGTCCAGGGGTACCCGGACGACCCCGGTGATGCGGATGTCGGCCTGCTCGGCCAGCTCCACGAGCGCGACGGCGTAGGGCACCTGGTGCCCGGGGACGGTGGCCTGGCGTACGACGATGAAGCTGTAGATCGTTCCCCGGCCGCTGACCGGTTCGAATGCGACGGGGCCAGCGCAGTGCCGACAGGTCTCCGTCGGCGGGTGTTGCCAGGTCCGGCAGCGAGTGCAGCGGACGACGGCGAGGCGTGCGTCGGTGACCTGCCGGTTCTCGGCCTGGCTGCGTAGCTGCAGGGCGGCCTCGTAGTGGTGGTTGAGCCTGTGGATGTAGCCCTCGGACAGCAGCCCGCCGTGCGGGTTGACGACGACGTCGCCGCCGTGGGTGGCGTGGCCCTTGGCGAAGAACTCGCCGACGGTGCCGGGCTCGCAGAAACCGAAGCCTTCCATGGTGGCCCTGACCGTGTAGGTGAAGCAGTCGTACATGCAGGCGACGTCCATGTCGGACGGGTTCAGGTCGGTCTTGGCCCACAGTTCGGGCCGGCCTTCACCGAGTACATCTGGCTCAGGTCGGGCCACGCGGTCCAGCCCGAGGCGCCGTGGTGGTTGACGGAGTCGACCAGCCACACGGGCGGCTGGGCGCAGTCGGCGGCGACGTCGGCCCCGGCGAGCAGGATCGCGACAGCGCCGTCGACCTCGGCGGTGCAGTCGAAGACCCGGAAGGGTTCGTTGATCCACCGGTCGGCGAAGTAGCTGTCCATGGTCAGCGGCTCGCGCATCACGGCGTGCGGGTTCACGCTCGCGTGCGCCCGCTGCTGGATCGCGATGTGGCCGAGGTCCTCGCTGGTGGAGCCGTACACGTGCTGGTGGCGGCGGGCCCACATGGCGAACCACTGCGGCGGGACGACGAAGCCGGCCGGGGCGTCGAACTGGAACTCGCCGGCGATCTCGACCGGGCCGTCCACGGTGCCCAGGCGGTGGCCGGAACGGCCGTTGAGCGAGCGGTGGACGAGGACGGACTTCGCCAGCCCGGCCTCGATCACGGCCGCCGCGGTGGCGATCTGGTCGGCGACCAGGTTGCCGCCGCCGAACGCCGCCGAGCCCCACTTCAGCCCGTCGAGACCGAGGCCCCAGGCGACCTCCTGCGGGAAGCAGGAGTCGTTGGACTGGTAGGTGGACATGCCCTCGACGTCCTGGGCGGCCAGGCCGGCGTCGGCGATGGCGGCACGGGCCGCCTCAACCGCCATGGCTCTGGGGGTGCGACCGGACCGGCGGGAATAGCTGGTGCGGCCGATGCCGACGATGGCGACGGTCATGAGGTGCCTCCTCGTGCACGGGACGACCCCGGCCCGGCCTGCGGCTCGCGCGGCAGGCCGAGCAGGCTCTCGGCGATCTGGGTACGGACGATCTCCGACGTTCCGCCGGCGATGGTCGGGCATCGGGTGAACAGCTGGTCGTGGGCCCAGGTGGGTTCCTCGCCGAGCACCCGGCCAGGCCCGCGACCTGCATGCCGAGGTTGACGACCCGCTGGGAGTGCTCCCCGACCACGATCTTCGCGATGTTGCCTTCGGGACCGGGCTCGGCGCCGGCGAGTGCCCGGTCGATCTGCTGGAGGTTCAGCGCGTGCAACGTCTGGGACTCGCCCAGCAGCAGCCCGGCCTCGCACAGCACGCCGTCGTCGACGGCGGTGTGCCGGGACAGCAGGTCGAGCAGGGCGGCGGCTTCCAACGTCACGGGGTTGCCGCCGATGGACAGCCGTTCGTTGGCCAGCGTCGCCCGGGCGACGCGCCAGCCGCCGTCGACCATGCCGACGACGTCGGAGTCCGGGACGAAGACGTCGTCGAGGAAGACCTCGTTTCGTCGAGGAAGACCTCGTTGAACATCGTCTCACCGGTGATCCCCCGCAACGGCCGGATCTCCACTCCCGGCGCCGCCATGTCGATGATCATTGCGGTGATGCCCTTGTGTTTGGGGGCGGCGGGGTCTGGGCGGACGGTCGCCAGGCCCCGCTGGCAGTTGTGGGCGTCGCTGGTCCAGACCTTCTGCCCGGTGACGAGCCAGCCCCCGGCGGTGGGCCGGGCCCGGGTCGTGACCGCCGCGTCGGAACCGGCGCCGGGTTCGCTGAACAGCTGGCACCAGCGCAGCGTGCCCTCCAGGCTCGGCCAGAGCAGGCGTTCGCGCTGCTCGTTCGTCCCGTGCTGAAGGATGGTCGGCAGGACCCACTCACCGAGCCCGAGGGTCTGGCGGGGTAGGTCCGGCAGTTCGTCCTCGATGACGAGTTGTTCGACGGGGTCGGCGCCGCGACCGTAGGGCTTCGGCCAGTGCGGCACGACGTAGCCGGCGCGGGCGGCGACGCGCTGGCGATCCTGCGCCGTGGCTGCGGTGTGGGCGGCCCAGAACTCCCCCGCCTGGCGGCGGTAGGTGTCCGCCTCGGCCGGCAGGTCGAAGCCGGCGCCGGGGGAGTGGCCCGCGGCGCGCAGGTCGAGCACCTCGCGGGCGCTGTGCTCGACCGGACCGAAGAAGGCGGCGAGCGCGGTGGCCCGGCGGTAGTAGAGGTGGGCGTCGTGCTCCCAGGTGTAGCCGACGCCACCGTGCAGCTGGATTGCCTGCTGGGCGCCCCGGACGTAGGGAGCCAGCGTCATGGTGGCGGCGACGGCGGCGGTGAGCGTCGACTCGTCGGTGGCCCCGTCATCGCCCGCCCCGCGGGCCGCGTCCCAGACCGCCGCGGGGGCGAGTTCCGTGGCGATGAGCAGGTCGGCGCAATGGTGCTTCACCGCCATGAAGCTGCCGACTGGCCGGCCGAACTGCTCGCGGACCTGGACGTACTCCACTGTCCGGCGTAGGCAGGCCGCCATCGCACCGGCGGCCTCGGCGGCGACGAACAGCCAGCTCAGCCGGCGCAGCTGCCGGCGCGCACCGGTCAGCACGGTGGCGGCCCGGCTGTTGTTGCACTGCAGCCGCAGCAGCGGAAAGGACGGATCGAACGTGTCCTTGACCGAGGAGAGGACGAACTCGTCGCTGCCGGTGACAAGGACGACGTCGTCGCCGACGGCGACCAGCAGGAGCGTGGCGTCCTCGCTGCCAAGCACGGTGTCGGTGCCAGCCCAGCACGGTGGCCGGAGTGAGAAGCGCCCCGGACGATTCACCTGCCGTTGCAGCACCAGGCGGCGAAGTGGCCGCCGCGGACGACGGTTTGGAAGTGGGCGAGGTTGCTGTAGCGGCTTTCGGCCCAGCGCCTGGAGGGCTGGACCGCTTCCTGCGGGGACAGACTGAAGGCGGCGGGGACGGTGATGGGCTGGTCGGGGCGGGCCGGCGATGTCCAGCGGGATCGGGCGGTTTCCCAGTACAGGCGGGCGGAGGCCGGCCCGGCGTTGGGCAGCCAGTACAGCATGACGGTGTCGAGGATCTCGCTGAGCGGCAGCGATGCTTCGGCGTTGCCGGGGGTGCCGGTGTTGTCCTGGAACAGGGTGTAGATCCAGGAGGCCAGTCCCACCGGTGAGTCGGCCAGGGCGTAGCCGATGGTCTGGGGCTTGGACGACTGCTGCTGGGCGTAGCACCACCTTCGCCGCCGCGCTACGGGGAAGGCTTGCCCGCCTGGTGGACCGGCTGCTACGTGCCGGCCCGCACACCCGGTTTCTATCGACGACTTTTTCCTCGGGTTCGCCCGCCTCGCCTCCCGCTGACAGCGCCGGCGCCGTACCGGCACTCTCATGCGTGACGCCGTCCCGTCACCGCACGGCGTCACGCATCCGGTCGACGATCGACGAGACCGAGCCCACCGTCCACTGCGTGGCGGTCGACCCCGCGGTAGACGGATGCGATCCGTAGGGACGAGCTTCTCCGCCGCGCGCAGCCGGCGTCTTCAGCTCGATGAACGTGGGCCGATCGTGCTTGCCTCGGTCGGGCCGGTCAGGGCCGTGGCGGTCGCCCAGCCCGCGCGCAGCAGGGCGACGTCCGTGCCGGGCTCGGCCTCAGCATTGATATCGGTGAATGTCGTGGTGATGTAGCCCTCGCCGCGCTCGCCGAACTCGGCCTGGACCGCACCGAACGAGGCCAGCGTTGCGGGCCGTAGTCCGCGCAACTGTTCGGGCGCAATGTCAGGCACGTTGACGTTGAGCACGACAGGCGTTCGCGAAGCGGAATGATCCGTGAGATGCGTCAACAGCCAACCGAGCGCCTGGTCGGTGACCCGCGCGGCGGTCTCCCAATGCGTGGGACGCGCCGAGGCGAGCGACAGCGCGAGCGCGGGAACGCCATGCGAGCGGGCGGTGAGCGCCGCGCCCACCGTTCCCGAGTGCAGCACGGCCTGGCCCGTGTTCGGGCCGTGGTTCACACCGGAGAGAACAACGTCAGGCGGCAGCCCGAAAGCGCCGCGGACCCCGACGAGGACAATCATCGCCGGGGTGGCGTGCACCGCGAACGCCTCCGGCGGCCGCCGACCGCCAACCGCCTCGGCGGAAAGCACCGGGTCCCTGAAACACGCCGCGTCAACGGCGTCGCCGAGGTCGGCACGCACGGTGTCTTCGGCGACCGGCAGGTTGAATCCGTCCAGTTCCCGACTCTCGATGAGCAGCCGACCGCCGACCTCCAGCGCGGACAGCGAGGCGCTGCTCCCGCTGCGCTCGGTGTGCGGCGCGGCCACGGTCACCTCCAGTCCGGCGGCGAGCGCCACCCGGACCAGCGTGCGCAGCCCGACACTGTCGATGCCGTCATCATTGGTGATCAACGCGCGCATCAGTCGGTCGTCTCATGCTCGAACGGCCGGACCTCAACGCGTCGGGCGAGCCGCTCGATCAGGTCACGCTCGCCGGTCGCCAAGCCGTGCCGGGTCGTGTTGAGCGCGCCCGCGGCCGCGCCAAGCCGCAGCGCGTCGAGGAGATCGGCGCCGCGCGCCAGCCCGGCGGCGATGCCGGCGGTCATCGAGTCCCCGGCGCCGTGATGGTCGACCAGGGTGAACCGCGGCATTCGCAGCTCCAGCCACGAGCCGTGGGCGAGGACCAGGGCAGGCTGGTCGGCCCGGGACACGACCACCGTCTCCGTGCCCTCGCGTGCCAGCCGCTCGCCGACCGCCATCAGCTCGTCTGGCTCGTCGGAACGGGCATGGCCGTGCTCCACCAGATCCTCATGGCTTACCTTCAGCACCGCGACACCGCCGGCCACCGCCGCCTCCATGTACTCGCCGGACAGGTCGGCGACAACCCACGCGCCGTTGGACGTGAGGTCGCCGGCAAGCCGGCGGTACGTGTCGGTGGGCAGCACATCCGTATCGTCCGGCCCGGCGAGCACGGCGACATCCGCGTCAAGGCCCTCGACCAAAGCGACGTTGTAAAGCTCGTCGAGCTCGTGACGGGGAAGCGGTGGCGCCGGGGCGGTGGCGATCTCCACTCGTTCGCCGCCGCGCCGATCGTGCACGTATCCCCCAGCGTCGGCGGTCCCGCCGGCCGACCGTACGAGCACGCCCTCCCGCTCGACGAGAGCCGTGAGCACCGCGCCGGTCTCGCCGCCGAAGGGCCCGCACAGCCGCGCGTCCAGACCCAGCACCGCGAGCAGCCGCGCGATCCACATCCCCTGGCCGCCGGCATGCAGGTGGATATCGGACGCACCATCCGGCCGCGACTCCACCGTCACGGTCAACAGCGGCGACGGGCTGAACACCATCGCGGTGGCGGCCCGCCCCCCGCTCGTCGGAGCATCCGTCGGATGGTCGACATCGCGCTCGGTTCGCGGCGGTTTGTTCTCCACACGAGTCGCCATACCCACGAGAACGCTGGTCACCCGCTCCGGGGCCACCGAGTGAGGGCTGGTTAGGACTAGTACGACAGTCACAGCGATCTCTATGTGGCTACTGCTGGCCTTGCGCTCGTCTGGGCGGTGCGGATCCGTTCATTGACCCGTACACGTCGGCTGGCTCCGTCCTGTCGGACTACGACCAGGACCACCGGGTAAACCGAGCTAGGTCGTGCTGAGGGTACACATTCGGCTTTGCCCGGTGTTCGCCGCAAGGACGCATGTGTCCGGAACGTCGAGGAGGAAACAGCCCATGCCTACGTCTTCCGCCGTCCGGCATAGTCCAATCGCCAGCATCAATCCATATAACAACGAAATCATGCGCGAATTTCCTCCGATGTGCGAGCAGGCCGTCGACCGCGCGGTCAGAGAGGCACATCAGGCATTCCAGTCCTGGCGCGGTACCAGCGTTGACGAACGGGCCGCGCTGGTCGGTCGAGCCGCGCAGCTGGTGCGTGAGCGCACCGAGCACCTGGCCCGGCTGGTGACCCTTGAGATGGGCAAGCTCATCCGGCACAGCCGCGTCGAGATCGACCTTTCCGCGCGGATACTGCAGTACTACGCCGACACGGCCCCAGTGCTGCTCGCCGACGAGCCGCTGGATTTCAAGGACGGTTCGGCCGCTATCATCAATGACCCACTGGGGGTAATCCTTGGCGTCCAGCCCTGGAACTTCCCGGTTTACCAGATCGTCCGGTTCGCGGCGCCCAACCTGGTGTTGGGGAACACTGTTCTGCTCAAGTCCGCAAGCAATACGCCACAGTCGGCGCTAGCCGTCGAGCAGCTGTTCGCCGACGCGGGCGCGCCGCGAGGCGTGTACACCAACCTCCTGGTTCCCGGCCGCGAGGTCTACCGGGTGATTGAGTCTGATGTCGTTCGGGGCGCATCGCTGACCGGAAGCGACCGGGCCGGCGTCAGCGTCGGTGAGACCGCCGGCCGAAACGTGAAGAAGAGCGTCCTCGAGCTGGGCGGCAGCGACCCGTTCATCGTGCTCGATGACAACGACCTCGACCGCACCGTCGAAGCGGCCCTGGTCGGCCGGCTGCACAACATGGGGCAAAGCTGCGTGAGCGCTAAGCGGATGATCGTGATATCCGAGATATTCGACCGATTCGTGACCGCGTTGGCCGGGCGGATGCGCGAGCTGGTTCCGGGCGACCCCGTTGACGAGGCCACCACGCTGGCACCGGTGTGCTCCGAGCAGGCCGCCCAGACACTGATGGACCAGGTCCGCGACGCGCTGGACAAGGGAGCGACCGCGGTCGTCGGCGGCGGGCACGTCGACCGCCCCGGAGCGTTCGTGCAACCCACGGTCCTCGTCGGCGTCACGCCGAAGATGCGCGCCTTTCGCGAGGAGCTGTTCGGACCGATCGCCGTCGTCTATCGGGTACAAGACGATGACGAGGCGGTCTCCTTGGCGAACGACTCGCCTTACGGTCTCGGTGGTGCGGTGTTCAGCAGCGACATCTCCCGGGCGCGTGCGGTCGCCAACCGGATCGAGAGCGGGATGGTGTGGATCAACCATCCGACGTCATCCGAGCCGGAACTGCCCTTCGGCGGCATCAAGCGGTCCGGCTATGGCCGGGAGCTGTCCCACCTCGGCATCAAGGAGTTCGCCAACCGGAAGCTGATCGTGACGATGGGGACGGACGCGCCGATCACCGACGCTCTGGGCTGATGCCCGCTCGGGCGGTGTGCCCCTGCTCACTGTCTCGCCGGGCTCGCGACCCAGCGCTGTAGCCACAGACCTGAGGGAGGCGCCCGGAGAGTTGGGACCCCGGTCGTCGCGCCTTCGTGCGGTCCTTCGCCTGCGAAAGAGACCCTTCCCACGATTCCCCGGACGACCCACTGCCAGAGGCGGACCTAACGCACCACAACAAGAACCGCCTGATCTTGGTTCAGGGTCCTGAAATCACCGTTCGCCCGGTCTCTACGAGACTCCCGACCAGGGGCGATGCCGAGTGAGCACCCGACTCACAACATCATCGCCAGGGTCGAACACGCGTTCCGCAGGTCTGGCGGGTCTGAACGCTGCAGGTCCCGTTGGTGGCGCCGAGCCGGTCCCGTCGTCCCGTCAAGGGTGAGTCGCCCTCGTCCTGGCCTGGCGCCGCATCCCCCGGTGGCAAGCCCCAGCCGAACTCACCGGCTGGGATGCGCCCGCCCGGTCCTCGCCGACGCCGGCTACGGAAACTCAGCCGAGTCCCGCCCTGACCTCAACGACCGGAACCTGGTCTACGTCGTCAACGTGACCCACATCCGCGATCGTGACGGCCGCGTGGGCCTGAGATCCGCCGTTCAGCTCACGTCCCGGCGGATCTCGGTGGCTGGCGACGCGTTGGTCGTATTCTCGATGGGTGAGCACTCTGCGGGACGAGCTGCACAGTCTGATCGACCGCCTGCCCGAGTCGCAGGTGGCGCCGATCCTGGCTCTCGTGCGCGAGAGCGCGCCCATCGAGGGCGGCGGCGGCGAGTGGCCATTGCCGGATTTCGTCGGTGCGTTGGCCAGCGGCAAGGGCGATCTCGCCGCCCGTTCGGCTGAGATCCTGCGCGCGGAACTGGGACGCGACCCCGAGTGATTGTCTGGGACACCGGGCCGCTGATCGCCGCCGCCGACTCCGACGACGAGCACCACGCCCGCAGCGTCGCTCTCATGCGGCGCACGCCCCGGCCGCTACTCGTTCCCTATCCCGTCCTGACCGAAGTCTGTTTCATGCTCGAACGGGAGAAAGGCACCCGCGCCGAAGCGGCGTTCCTGCGCTCCATCAGCACGGGGCAGATCAGCCTGATCCCGCTTGCTCGCCAGGACCTCGACCGGATGGTCGAACTGGTCGAAAAGTACAGCGACTTCCCACTCGGCGCCGTCGACGCCTCCGTGCTCGCGATCACCGAACGGCTCGACGCGGACGCCATCGCGACCCTCGACCGGCGGCACTTCTCTGTCGTCCGCCTCACGAAACCGGTCGCGCTGCTGCCATGAGGCGCTGATGGCGCGTTCGCCGGCCTTGAAACCGGCCGGCGAACCGAGGCACGGCACGGTCGCTCCAACACTGGCCGTCTTGCGGCGCTCGCTGATCGCGGCGGTTGAGTCCGCACTGGCAGCCGCCGCCGGTACAGCCGTCGACTTCGGCCTCTACCTCACGCTGCGCCCGGCTCTCGCCACTGTGCCGTTCACCGGCAGCCGCTTCTTCGCCGAGGATCTGACACTCATCGCCTCTCAGGCGCTGGGGGGGCGCCCTGGGCGTCCCGATCGCAGCGGCGTCGTCAGTGTGGTTGGCGACAGGTTCCCGTCGTCGCCCGGCGGGCCGCCACGTAGCCGCCAGTAGCGAATCAGCACCCGCCGGCTTGCCCAGCTCGGCATCCCGATCGACGAGTAGCGACCCGCCACCATCCGGGACCACCTCATCGCCCGGCCCAGCTTCACCGAGACCAGATGATCAAAGCCTGTAGTGCCCGCCACGCAGAGCGGCCGAACAAGGTCGCGGCCCACCGGCCAGTCCCGCCGTGCTCAGATTGCCTGAGGGCAGGCGGGCCATCGTTGCCGTCCTACGGCACGAGCTGGCCATCCTGCCCGAGTGCCAGCAACACCTCGTCCGCCAGGGTTGGCGGCGGCAACTCACCGTCGAGGATGATCGTGTCGCTGAGCAGGGTGTCCTCGGCGGCGGTACACCGGTCGATCTGGGCCAGCCGCCATCGCCGGACCTCGTCCCGTTGCGGGTGCCGGGGACACCATATCGCGCAGCATGAACCCGACCTCCTCCGGGTCGAACATCAGCGCGTCCGGGCACCGCTTCCTTACCTCCTCGGCGAGCGTCGTCTTGCCCGCCCCGAAGGACCCGTTCATCCAGCAGATCACGCTTGCTCCCTGCAGCCGGCGTAGAGCCTGCACACAGGTACCAGTGAACGCCGATACCTGGCACGCCCGTCGAGGACATCACCAGCCGCGTGTGCCGCCGCTGGCCGATACACGGTGGCCGTGTCACACGGTGTTTCGTCGCCGATGGTGCACAGATGATCTTTGCAGCGCATCGCGCAGCAGAAGGGGCTCCGGCGGCGCGGAGACGTGCGTCGGATTCACCTTGGCCGCAGAGATCATCTGCCGATAGCTGAAGTGCGCCGCGGCACCACTGCAGACGCCGCCGTGCAGGCGGAGATCCGGCCTGGCCGAAGGCCGCCACACATCCCGTGCGGTGAAGGCAGGCCCGGAGACGGTTTGCCGCGCGCCGCCTACACATACCGGACGATTTCTCACTGATACGGGCCGCCGCCGACGGCGCTCTTCCACGAGGGCATATATCCCCTCTCGCTGGCCAGCATGCTGCTGGGCACACCGGAGCACGTGACCGCGCTGGGAGAGATCGGTGATACCGGAGTGGACGAGCACGTCGCCGTCCTGACCAGCCACAGCGGCGGCGCGATCGCGGCGGTCACGACCTCGCTACGCACGCACCTCTACAGCACCGCCCGTATCAGCGGCACCCACGGATCGATCACGGTGTCCGGGTTGATCACCGCGCCGAGCGCGCTGCTCGTCCAGGTCGGGGACCAGCACGCCCAGCTAGACCTGCCGTTCAACCGGGAGGGCGGCAGCTACGTCCCTGGCCGGGGGCACCACGTCGCCTGAGGCGCGCTTCGAAACGCGACCCTTTCATCGGCTTGACCTGGCGTTTATGGAACGGCGGGCCAGCACCTGTTGATCTTCTCGTTTCGACGGTGTGCGAACCCTTGAGCACCAGTCGAGCCAGGAGCGGCTCCAGGCGTCCGCCACAGCGCTCACGTGCCGGAGTAGGTCGAACAGTTCGCTGTCTGTCGGTGTCCGTCGAGCGCGGCGCTCGTGCGGCCGCATCCTCGACGCTCGCGACGGAATCGAGCAGGCGGGGCATGCGCGGGTGTGCGATGGCGATCGCGGCCAAGAGGAGTGCACGGTCTCGCGGGGCGCTCAGCGCCATGGCGACCTCCAGGAGCCGCTCGGCCGCCGCGGCCGGGACCGGGTCGAGGAGCCCGGCCCTGGGCGTCGTGTGGCGGCCGGGTGGATGAGCGAGGAGGGGCAGCGAGGGCTGCCCCTCCTCGGGATCAGCGGAGAGCGGGTTCGGGCTGGGAGGGAGGCTGGCTCATCTCCTCGGCACGGAGGCGGGCGGCGAGGGTGACGGTGAGGGCGAGAACGGGTGGCACGATCCCGGCCAGGAAGAAGATCAGCTTCACCGAGAAATGCTCGGCGAGCAGGCCGGTCAACCCGATGGACAGGGGCATGAAGGCGACGGAGATGAAGAAGTCGAGGCTGGCCACCCGACCGAGCATCTCCAGGGGAACCTTCTCCTGCAGCAGGGTGCCCCAGAGGACCATGCCGGCGCCGACCAGGCCGCCGTGGACGAACAGCGCGCAGGCGACGATCCACGGTGTGATGGTGAAGGCGAGCACGATCAGCGGCAGGCAGCCGATCGCCCAGCAGCCGATCATCACGGAGAAGTAGCGCCGGGGTGCCGTCAGCGAGCCGGTGACCAGCGAGCCGATCAGGCCGCCGACGCCGAGCGCCGCGACGGCGAGACCATACAGGGTTGCGCCGTTGTCGAACCCGTTGCGCATGGTGGCCGGTAGGACAACCTCGACGGGTCCGGTGACGACCAGGCTCATGCCGGCGGCGTAGATGACGGTGGCGAGGACCCAGCGGGTGCGCAGGGTATACCGGAAACCCTCGATGAGGTCGCGGGCCGGATGCGGTCGCTCCGCGTCGGGCGTCGACTCCGGCTGCGGTTCGGGCACCGCGAAGATGCAGCCCAGCGCCAGGAAGAAGGCGCCGGCCACCACCAGCGAGCCGAGACCCGGCACGGCGGCGCCGACCACCGCGCCGGTCACCGCCGGCGCCATCGCCTGCTGGATCGTGGGCCGGGTCGCCCCCTCCAGGCCGTTGACGGCCAGCAGCTCCTCCGCCGGCACCAGGCTGGGGACCAGCGCCGTGTAGGCGGGGAAAAAGAACGACAGCGACGCGCCCATGACGAAGGCGGAGCAGCTCAGCTGCCACAGCTGCACCGTGTCGGTCAGCGACAGCGTCGTGACGACCAGGCTAGTGGCAAGGTTGATCGCCAGCACCCCGGCCAGCAGGCGCTTCCTGGGCCAACGATCGGCGGCTACGCCACCGAGCAGAGCGGTGGCCAGCAGCCCGATACCGGTCCAGGCGACGACGCCGGACAGGGCCACCGCAGAGGCGTTCAGGGACAACGCCTGCAACGCCAGGAAGATGGTCCACCCGCCGGTGCCGAACAGCGCCAGCGCCAGCGACCCGTAGAGCAGGCGGTAGTGGCGGCGGCGCAGCGGGGCGAGCGCCCCCAGGGACGAGGACTTCATCGGGCGATCTTCTGCTGTACGTCGGGATTCTCGTCGGCCGCCCCGGCGGGCAGCAGGTTCAGGTGCGGCCAGCCGGCCAGGTCGGCGAGCAGCCGGCGGTCGTGCGTGGCCACCACGACGGCGGCCGGCGTGTCCAGCAGCGCCGAGGTCAGCTCGTCGACCAGCGCCATCGACAGGTGGTTGGTCGGCTCGTCAAACAGCAGCAGGTTGGGCCGGACCGACAACTGCAGCGCCAGGTCCAGGCGCCGCTGCTGACCCTGTGATATCCGCTGCACCGGGGTCCGCATCGCCTCGCGGTCGAGCAGGCCGGTGGCACCCAGCGGCACCACCTCGCTGTCGCGGAGCCGGCCGGCGGCGATGAGCCGGCCGGTGTACCGCTCGTGCACCTCCTTGGCGCCGACGCCCTCCGGCCAGTCCGGAACCTCCTGCCTGACGAAGGCCACCCGCGCGGTCGGCACCTGGTGCACCCAACCGTCGGTCGGCTGCAGGTCGCCGCCGAGGATCGACAGCAGGGTGGACTTGCCCGCGCCGTTGGCACCGGTCAGCAGCAGCCGGTCGCCACCGTCGAGGTGCAGCGTGACGGGCTGCTCGAGCCGCCCGGTGTGCCGCACCTCCTGCGCCCGCACCAGCGCGGCGCCGCGGCGCGCCGACAGGTCAGGCCAACGCAGCGACGGCGGCGGCTCGGGCACGGTGATGCGGTGCGCCTCGAGGGCCTCGCGGTCGCGGTTCAGCGCCTGCACGACGCCCGGCGCCCGTGACTGGCGTTGGTGCTTGCCGGTGCCCTTGTCCGGGCGCCACCCGGTGCTGAGCCGGTCCCGAGCCTGCTGCACGGCCACCTGCAAGCGGCGGTGCTCGACCTGCTGCGCGGTGTAGTCGTGCTCCCAGCGCTCCCGGTCGCGGCGGCGTCCCTCCCGCCAGCCGTCGTAGCCGCCGGCGTACAGGTGGGCGCCGCCGTCCTCGCTGGGGTCCAGGTCCAGGAACTCGTGGGCGACGTCGCGCAACAGCGCGCGGTCGTGGCTGACCAGGGCCAGGCCACCCGGGTGGGCGCGCAACCGGTCGGTCAGGAACGCCAGCCCGTCGGCGTCGAGGTGGTTGGTGGGCTCGTCGAGCAGCAGCACGTCGTTCCGCGCGCCGAGCAGGCAGGCCAGGCGGACCCGGTAGCGCTGGCCGACCGACAACGTGCTGAGCAGGCGCGAGCGGTCGGTGCACGCGCTCAGCGCCTCCAGGGCGATGTCGACCCGCCGCTCGGCGTCCCAGGCATCCAGGTCGGTGGCGACCTCCAGGGCGGCGGCGTAGCGTTGCTCGGCTCCCTGCACGCCGCGGGCCAGCTCGTCGGCCGCCGCGTCCAGGGCCCGTACGGCCGCATGTGAGCTGCGCAGGGCCTGGGCGGTGAGGGTGCCGACGGTCCGGCCCTCCTCGACGTGCAGCATCTGCTCGGCCAAGCCAATGGTGCCGACCCGGTGCACCGAACCGGTGTCGGGCGTCAGCAGCCCGGCCAGGACGTGCAGCAGGGTCGTCTTGCCGCGGCCGTTTTCCCCGACGACCGCCAGGCGGGACTGGGCCGAGACCGTGAGCGACACGTTGTGCAAGATCTGCCGCCCACCGAAGGTGACGCTGACGTTCTCGGCCCGCAGGTGCGCGTGGCGACCGGCCGTGAGCGCCTCGCCGGCGGGCACGGGGATGGGCTCGACGGGAGGATCCTGGTCGCCCCGGGGCATGGACGGATTAGTAGGGATGATGGACACAGAAGAACTCCGCGGCTCGGTGGGAGCCGGGCAAGCTCGAACAGCCGCCCGGCGGTGGACCGGGACGGCGGACAGCCGGAGAAGTAATGCTCGTGGGCGCCGCCGTCAGCGGCAGCTGCGGAGCCTCATCGACGCAATGCCTGTGTACATCATGATCTTGACCCTACACCACCCGATGCCGGGTCAGCCAATCGGATCCGTCCTATAAGACTTGTGACCTTCAGCGCGGCGCGGTTACTCTATCGCGGCATTACGCCGCGAGGAGGGGCGGACGATGACCGGGTCGACAGACGTCTCGTTCCTCGACCTGCACGCCGCCACCGCGGAGCTCCGACCGCAGCTCGAGGCCGCCACCCGCCGGGTCCTCGACTCGGGGTGGTACCTGCACGGGCCGGAGAACGAGGCGTTCGAGCAGGAGTTCGCCGCCTACTGCGGGGCGGCGCACTGCGTCACCGTCGGCGACGGCTGCGACGCCCTGGAGCTGAGCCTCCGCGCACTCGGCATCGGACCGGGGGACGAGGTGATCGTCCCGTCGCACACGTTCATCGCGACCTGGCTGGCCGTCTCGCGGACCGGGGCCCGGCCCGTGCCGGTCGAGCCGGACGAGGCGAGCTTCACGCTCGACCCCGCCCGCGTCGAGGCGGCCCTCACCCCGCGGACCGCAGCCGTCCTGCCGGTCCACCTGTACGGGCACCCGGCCGACCTCGACGCCCTGCGCGAGTGACCGCCCGGCACGGCCTCGCCCTGGTGGAGGACGTCGCACAGGCCGCCGGCGCCCGACACCGTGGGACACCGCTCGGGGCGGGTTCGACCGCCGCCGCCTTCAGCTTTCTACCCCGCCAGCGAACGCCGCCAGATCCCAGCGGAGACACCTTAGAGGTGCACGCTGGCGGTCGGCGCCTCTTGACTGATCAACCCCCTGCCGCTACGCCACGTAGTCGAGACTTGTCGATGAATCTGGGAATCGAACCAAACGATCAACACCCCGACCTGGACATTTTTATTCGATCAGTCATCAGATCTCACAGATCTTATCTATTTGCCCAGGTCAGGGCATTGTTACGCATCGTGGTGGACCTAACGTGGCGGCAGAAGAACCGCTCGATCTTGGTCGAAGGTCCTGAAATCACCGTCCGCTCGGTCGGGACGCGGCAGCTGACCAGGGACGATGCCGGACCAGGATCGAAATGATCACACCGTGGTCGACCTCGAACACACGTTCCGCAGGGTCGGTGGAAATCTTGCCACGTGAGTCACCCGCCCGTGGTGGGAGGGAATCGCGGGCGACGATCTCGTCCGGCGTGGGCTCATGGCAGCGATCCGGATGGGGCAGGCCGGTCGTCGCTCATCCGCCGGTGATTTCCTGACGCCAGGAGTGGAAGAAGTGGCGTAGCCGGTCGGCGGCCGGGCGGGGCAGTCCCAGGTCGTCGTCGGTGAACCGGCCGATGGTTCCGACCATGTCGGCGAACACCTGTACGTCGAAGCCGCCGTCCTGGGTCTGGGCGAGGTGGACGAGTTCCTTCTTGGTGAAGACGTTCACAAGGTCGTGCACATCGGTGAAATCGCGTGCCTCGGCTCGGCCGAACAAGGCGAGGGTCTTGCGGGCCGCCCAGGTCATGGGCGCTGAGCGTCGGGCCGAGTTCGGTGAGGGTGGGTGGTTCGGTGAGGGTGGGTGGTTCGGTGAGGGTGGGTGGTTCGTCCGGCGGGCTGTCGACGCCGAGATCCGCGATCAGCGCCTCGCTGCCTGCTTCGACGACAAGTCTGGCGAAGCTGTCCGTGAGCTGGACCCGTCTGGTGGCCCAGCCCTTCGAGGCCGCCGCGCGTTCGAACGCCGCCGCCGTGTCGGGGATCGATGCCGTGGGCGGGAGGGCGGTGAACAGGTCGACGTCGTGGGTCTCGCGGTCGACGAGATCACGTGCGATGAGCGCGGCGCCGCCCGCGACCGCGAAGCCCACGTTTTCGGAGGGCGCGCTGATGCCCACGAGCATCGCGAGCTCCTCGCGCCGCAGCCCCGGCACCCGGCGCCGATCACCGTAGGTCCGCAGCCCGACGTCCTCGGGCCGCGGTTGGCCCCGGCGCGCCTGGAGGAGGTCGGCGAGGTGCCCGTGCCTGTTCATGGAGCCGAGTGTGCGCACCGCCGACGATCCGCGCCTGACCCCGCTGGGGTGGGGATCCGCGGGGTCTGGTTCGCCCCGGCCCTGGTCTCCAGGGTGATCCGCACGGTGTGCGGCGCGGACGCCGACACGGCGATCTGCTCTTACCGCGGGCGGGGTTCCGGCCCGCTCACGGCCCGCTCGACGAGGATTGGGCGGCCCCCGCTGCCGGTGGCTTCGCGACCAGGTGGAGATCGCCCTTCCGACGCTGGATGCGCCAGCCCTCGGGCGTCCGGGACAGTCGGTCCAGGTGCCGCCCGAGTAGGGATATCCCCAGGCTGCCGTCGGGGCGCCGTTCCACCACCGTCCACATGACCTCCGCCGTCGCGGTATCACCGGCGAGGATCACGTCGGGGCTGGAAATGATGTGGAACGAGGTGCCGAGCCCGGCTGTGAGGGTCCGGGCCAGGAGTTCCTGGATGGCCTCGGGTCCCTTGGCCCGCCCCATCGGTCCCAGGAGGACCTCACCGTCCTCGGCGAACAGGGCCGCCAACCGCTCCCAGTTGCCCTGATCAAGATGCCGACCGTAATCGACGAATAATTGATGGATCGCATCGCGGTCCTCGAGCCGTTGAAGACGGTCCTCAAGACTTTCCATGGTCACCTCGCACTGTCGAAACGTCTATGCAGCGCTGACCATCATCAGCATCGCACCGCCGGGTGGTTTCGGTCGAGCAGCTCATTGACGACCTGTAGCCGGAGCAGCCCCGGCCCGGGCGGCGGCCGCGGTGCCGGTCTTCGTCTCCCAGCTGCGCCGGCCCTCGAACCAGAGCGCCCCGACTCGTCACACGCCCGGCACGATGCGCATGTCACGAACGGCGCCGCCATCGAGGACGGCCAGGGCCTTCTGGTAGGCGGGGCTGTCGTGTGCGGTCCGGGCAGCCTCGACCGAATCGAACTCGATAAGCACGGTGCGGGTCTTCTCCCCGGCCTCGTACGTCTGCTCGGGAAGACCCCGGGCTACGAAGGTGCCGCCGGCCGCACGCAGCGCCGGGCCGGCCAGCTCGGCGTACGCCGCGACCTTGCCCTCATCGACGATCTCCTTGTAGATACTGATCCAGTAGGCAGTCATGACGCCATCGTGCCCGAGGACGGCACACAGACGGGCCTCAGCCCCGATCCACGGCCGCCGAGACAGGTACCCCCGATGCTGTCGGCGCGGGCGGCGGCGTTTGCCAGTCGTCGATCGGCTTGTTCGGGAGCTCCTTGCGGATGGCCGGCGCGATGTCGGTGGCAAAGATCTCCAGGGTGGCCCGATAGTCCTCCGGAGTGAGTGCCTCCGCGTCGACGTGAATGTGCAGGAGATCGTGCTGGAAGGTCTCATGCTGCGCCAGCACGATCTCGATCACCTGTTGCGTACTGCCGACGAGTGCCGAGGTCTTGGCGATGTAGTCCTCGACCGTGGTGATCCCGAGCCGGTCGAGGGCCGCGTGCTCGTAGCGGCGGTTGTAGACCTGGCGCCGATCGAAGACCGGCGTGAACTTCCGGACCGCCTCCTGGCTCGTCGCCGCGGCGTGGAAGCCCCCCGTACCGACGCCCACCAGCGCGCGCTGCGGGTCGTGGTCGTGGAAGGCGAACCGCTCCCGGTAGTACCGCACGCTTTCGAGATACCGGCCCACGGCGGCGGTCCCGATCGAGGTGAACAGCGGGTCGCCGTGCCGGGCGGCGAAGTCGGCGCTGGCCAGGTTCGTGTTGGCTCCGTGCCAGATCCGCACCTCGGGCCGCCCTGGCCGGGGCAGGGCGGTCACCCGCTCCAGCGGCGGCCGGAACCGGCCTTCCCAGGTCACCTCGGTCTCGTTCCACAACCGGCGGAAGACCTCGTAGTTCTCGCGCAGCCGGTCCCACTGGTCGTCCGGGGTCACACCGAAGATCCGATGGGTCTCCGCGTAGCCACCCTTGCCGATGACGAGGTCCAGGCGCCCGTCGGCGAGATGGTCCAGCGTCGAATAGTCCTCGAAGGCGCGGAGCGGGTCGTGCAGGCCGAGGGTGGAGACCGTCGTGAGCAGCTGGATCGTGCTGGTACGGGCCGCGGCGTTGGCCAGAATGACGGCCGGCGACGAACCGGCGATCAGGCCGTCGTGCCGCTCGCCGATTCCGTAGGCGTCGAACCCGAGCTGCTCGGCGAGGACGGCCTGGTCGACCAGGTCCGCGAGCTGCTGGCGCGCCGACTTGCGCTCGTGCGGGACGTAGGGCAGGAGGAGGAACTTCATCTGTCATCTCCCAGGGATGGGCGGGCTGATGTCACCGGGGGGCGCGCTGATCAGGACAGCCAGGTGTCACTGAGCTGCGCCAGCCAGGAGTTCGAGCTCTGCGCCAGGTCATGCACCGACGTGCTGGCGGCCAGCACCGTGCTCCCCTCGAACAGCGGGATGGCGGTGGCCTGGTCGACGACCCGCCGCTGGGCGTCGGCGAGCACCTTGTCGCGCGCCGCCGGGTCACCGATGGCCCGTTGCCGCGCCAGCAGGGAGTCCAGCGTCGGGTCGTTCAGGTGGTAGTAGTTGGGCGGCTCGCCGCCGTACGAGGCCAGCGCCTCGCCGTCGGCCCGGGTGGTGCTGGTGAGGAACAGGTCGATCGTGATGTTCTGGAATGACTTCAGGTCGGTGGTGGACGTCGACAGCTCCAGTTCGACGCCGACCTTGGCGAGCTGCGCCTTGGTCAGCTCCAGCGCCGTCTGGCTGGCGCTGAAGATGGGCAGCCAGCCAACCGTCAGGGTGAGCCTGGCGCCGTTCCTCTGCCGGATGCCGTCGGCGCCCGGGGCCCAGCCGGCGGCGTCGAGGAGCCGCTTGCTCTCCGCCGGGTCATAGGTGAGCGTCGAGCTCAGGTCGAGGTAGCCGGGGGTGGTGGACGACAGCACACCGGTCGCGGCCTTGAACTCGGGGCTCAGTACGGTGTCCCGGATCTCGGCGGTGTCCACCGCGTGCAGCAGGGCCCGGCGGACGTTGACGTCGTCGAGCGGCGGACGCGGCGAGCTGATCGCCACCAGGGCGTAGGGGGCTCCCGGGTTCGAGCGGCTCAGCACGGTCAGGCCGTCCTCCCGGACGGACTTGATCTGGTCGGCCGGCACGTCGTCGATCGTCTGGAGCTCCCCGGACCGCAGGCTGCCGATCCGCGAGCTCGCCTCCGGGACCACCCTGAAGACGACCCGGTCGAGGTAGGCGTCGCCCCTGTTCTTACGGATCTGCGAGGCCCACCGGTAGCCCGTGCGCTTCTTGAGGACCACCTCGGTGTCCTTCGTGTCCTTCTCCAGGACGAACGGACCGCTGCCGATCACGTTGTCGAACCGCTGGTCGAAGGGCAGGGCGAGGGTGGCCGGGGCGACCAGGCCACCCAGGCTGGAGCTGGTCAGCGCCTGCAGGAACGGGGCGTCGGACGTCTTCAGGACGAAGGTGACCGTCGACGGGTCGACCACCCGGGTCTCCTGGTACGTGCGCAGGCTCGCCACCAGCGACGGGTTGATCTTCACGCGCTGGCGCAGGCCCCCCGACAGCTCATGCGGGTACTGCCGGGTCCGCCGTTCGGGCTCGTCCACCCCGGCGTCCGCGAGGATCCGCCGTACCTCGGCCGGGACGGTGTGCCGGTCCGTGGCACCGTGGACGAGCAGGGCCTCGGCGACCTGGTGGCCGATCCGGGCCACGGGGTTCAGCGCGGTCCCCGGGTCCTGGGGGATCAGCGCGATCTCGTTGCCGCGCAGCGGGCGGAACCGGCGTTCGCCGAGCCGGATCAGGTCCTGGCCGTCGAACAGGATCCGCCCGCCGGTCAGGCGCGCCGACCCGGGGAGCAGCCCCAGCACGGCCTGGGCCACGGTGGACTTGCCCGACCCGGACTCGCCGACGACCGCGACGGTCTGGCCGGGCAGCACGCTCAGGCTGACGGACCGGACGGCGTGGGTCACTTCGCGCCGCAGCCGGTAGTGCACGGCGAGCTCGTGGACGGCCAGCAAGGGGGCGGCCGGCTCCCGTCGGGCGGTGGCCGCCGGTTCGCCGCTCACCCCGGGATCCCTGCGTCGTACACCGTCCGGGACACCTGGTTCGCGGCGAGCACGGTGGCGGTCACGGTCAGGCCGGGCAAGGTCGTCAGCCACCAGGCGTCGCGCAGGTGGTCGCGCCCCGCGGACACCAGCGAGCCCCACTCCGGGTCGGGCGGCCGGACGCCGTAGCCGAGGAAGCTCAGGGCCGACACGGCGAGGATCGCGGCGCCGAACTCCAGGGCGGCCAGCGCCCACACCGGCCCCATCGAGTTCGGCAGCGCGTGCCGGAGCAGGATCCTGGTCCAGCGCGCGCCGCTCGACCAGGCCGCCTCCACGGACAGGCTCTCGCGCACCCGCAGCACCTCGGACCGCGTGATGCGCGCGCAGGTCGCCACACTGGCCAGCCCCATCGCGATGGCGATGTTGCGGGTGCCGGCCCCGAGCACGGCGATCAGCGCGAGCGAGGTGAGCAGGCTGGGAACCGACAGCAGCACGTCGACGAGCCGCATGACCACAGCGTCCGCCCAGGACCCGCGGAAACCGGCCAGCAGGCCGAGCGCCGAGCCGATGACCAGCCCGAGGGTGGTCGCCAGCAGCGCCGAGGTCAGCGACACTCCGGTGCCGTGCACCACCCGGGCGAACAGGTCCCGGCCGAGCTGGTCGGTGCCGAACGGATGTGCCCAGGACGGGCCAGTGAGCCTGGCCGCGGGCTCCACCGCGAGCGGATCCCGCGAGGTGAACGCCCCTGGCCCGACGGCGGCGATGATCAGCAGCAGCAGCCAGGCCAGCGCCACCACCAGCCCCGGACGAAGCGCGTCGACCGCGGGCAGCCGTCCGGCGCGCGGCCCCCGGCGCGGCTGCCCTCGCCGGACGGAACGACGCGGGGCGAGCCAGGCCCCCGGGCGCGAGACAGGCCGCCGCCCGGGGCCGGAGTCGCCGGGGTCCGAGTGCTCGGTGTTCAGTGCGGTCATCGCCGTCATGCCTCCGCGTCCGCGACGAGCCGGCGAGAGTCAGGACGCTGCGGGGCCTTGCGGGCAAGGCGCGGATCGAGCACCGGATACGCGAGGTCGACCAGCAGGTTCGTGGTGACGAACACCAGCGCGCTGAGCACCACCAGCCCCTGAACCACCGGCAGGTCCTGCTTGCTCACCGCGAGCGTCGCGATCCGGCCGAGCCCGGGGCGGGAGAAGACCGTCTCCACGACCACCGCGCCGGACATCAGCCCGCCGACGAGCAGCCCCACCATGGTCAGCGCGGGTAGCGCGGCGTTGCGCAGCACGTGCCGCAGGTGCGTCCGCTGGCGACTCGCCCCCTTGGCCCGCCCGGTCTGGACGTGGTAGGCGCGCAGCTCGGTCTCCAGGCTCCTGGCCAGCAGCTGGGCGGTCACCGCCACGACGGGCAGCGCGTGGGCGATCAGCCTCAGCACGTCCTGGCCGCTCTGCATCGAGTGGCCGAAGTCCCCGTGCAGCGCGCGGCCCAGGCGGGTGAGGTACTGCCCGATGATCGGCCCATCCAGGCCGTGTTCGGCGCGGACAGCGTCGAGCTCCTCCGGGCTGAGGTTGGACATCGGTCCGGCCATCACGTCCACCGGATCGCTCGGCAGGACGTAGAACACGACGAAGGACAGGGTGAACGCGGCCCAGACCACGAAGACGGCCTGACCCACCCTAAGCAGCAGGTAGCGAATCACGCTACGGCGACCTCGATCTTCGACACGTGGCCCTCTCTTCCGCCCGCCAGAACGAACCCGCTCGGCGTGGATGGGAACCAGCTTGCAGGGCGGCCGATGAACCCGGAAGACTGCACTTTGACATGCGTTATGTACTTTGAGGTGCGTATTGACAAAGGAGGCCGGCTCGTGAGTGAAGTGGACGTCGCATCGGACGCGCCAGCGGTCGTCGGCGGAGGAGTCTGCGCGACGGAGCGGGACGCCCAGTCGGTCCGTGAGCTGTTCCGCCGCGTCGGCGACAAATGGTCGCTCAACGTCGTCGTGGAACTCTCCCCCGGTCCTGTGCGGTTCATGGTCCTGCTACAGCGGATCGACGGGATCTCGCATCGTCTGCTCGCCAAGACACTGAAAAGTCTCGAACGCGACGGGCTTGTTACAAGGGTGGCCTACCCCGAGGTGCCGCCGCGGGTGGAATACGCCCTCTCACCGCTCGGCGAGTCGCTCCTCGAGCCGGTCGTCGCGCTTGCCGGCTGGGCGGAACGCCACCGCGCCGAGGTCGACGTGCACCGCGCCAGCTACGACGCGCGCCAGCCGCCACCGGCGCCGTCCGAG
>NZ_CM001489.1:2785077-2788003 GCF_000262465.1 Frankia sp. QA3 | reverse complement strand
CCCTGCTCGTAGACGCAGCCCGACCCTACCGACACCGTCCTGGCGACAGGTGGTTCGTTGATGAGACGTATGTGAAGGTCGCTGGCCGTTGGACCTACCTGTACCGGGCGGTTGACCAGCACGGACAGGTCATCGACGTCCTCGCCAGAACCCGCCGCGACCAGGCCGCCGCCCGCCGATTCTTCACCCAGGCACTGTCCCATGGGCGCCGGCCGGTCGAGGTCACCACCGACAAAGCACCCGTCTACCCGAGACTCCTCGACGAACTGCGTCCCGAGGCCTGCCACGTCGACGCCGCCCGGCAGAACAACCGGATCGAAGCCGACCACAGCCGGCTCAAAGCCCGCCTCCGCCCGATGCGCGGCCTGAAACGGCTGCGCTCCGCCCAGACGATCAGCGCGGGGCATGCGTTCATCCAGAACATCCGCCGCGGCCACTACGAACTCGGAATCGACACCGACCCGCACACACAGGTGACGGCCGCGTTCACCGAGCTCACCCTCGCGATCTGATCACCCGATCGGCAGGGTCAGCCATGCCCTGTCGTCCCCCAATGCAACAAGCCCCCTGGTCGGACCGGTCCGACCGTTCGGGAAAAAACGGCCCTGAATCACCAGACTCCCCAAGGAGATTGCTGGTCCGGGAGATCCATGGTGCCGGTCGACACCATGGAGACGGTCCGCGCAGGCCTGGGAGGCATCGGGGGTACTCTTCGGGTGCCGTCCGGCAGAATCTCGGACCTTTCGGCGAGCTGCTCGGCGCACGCGGCGAGGTCGGCTGGCCAGCGAGTGCTGGTGTCCCAACGCGCGCCGGGGAAGAAGTTCTCAACCAGAAAGGCGAGATCTGCTTTCGGTCGATTCCAGGGGCTCATTGGAGGCAGCCGGGCTCCGGTGAGATCGGCGCCGCGCAGGTCCACATCGGCGAATTTCGCGCCGACCAGAGACGTGTTGGTGAGGTCGGCGCGGACGAGTGTCGCACCGGTGAAGCGCGGCGTGGTGAACGGACTGCCGTTGAGCTGGAGACCGGAGAGGTTGGCGCCGGTAAGGTCGGCCCGGGTGAAGTCGCACTCCGGGCCGAGTTCTGCGCCGCGCAGGTCAGCGCCGGCCAGGACGGCGTCGGCGCAGTCGACGCCGTATCCGCAGCCCCAGGACGCGTCGGACAGGTCGGCGCCGCGCAGATCGACGCGAGAGAGATCGATGCCTTCCAGCGGGATGTACTTGGGGAAACGGACGCCGCGCAGGTCGGCGCCGCGCAGATCCCGGCACAGCAGCCGGGCGAACGTACTTGGATCGGCAGCGTCGAGGGTGGTTTTCACCGTGGCACGTTCCGCTTCCGACAGCGGGCTCCCGAGCAGGGGATCAAGGGCTGCTTCCTCATCCATCCACACGTCGTGCAGGCGGTAGAGGCGGTAACCGTCGGGATAGCGAAGGACCAGCGGGGAGCTGTTACGCGGGGGCGGGCCCTCCTGGTGCCACCAATGCCGGGTGTCGGCCTCGACCGGCCGCTCCGAAAGGAAGCACACCTCGGCGAACGGCCACCAGCCGCCGCACGAGCGGCGTAGGTCAGCCCAGAGCTCCAGCCGGTGCCGCCGGCCCCACTGCGGTGGTGGACTCACCGTCCTCTGGCCGGCGCTTCGGCGGGTGGGGAGTAGCCGCCGCAGGGCTGCTCGCCGGAAACGACCCGAGGAGGGGCTCCTGATGGCGGCCGTGAGCGCGGGCAACATCCATTCTCCGGTCTCGCGATCCGGGTGTTTCGCGGCCTGAAAGGCCGGCTCCCGCAGGTTGGACCAGCCGCGAGGCGGCTGAAAGTCGCTGTTCGGCGACTCCGTCCACACGACCTGCGGGTCGGGAAGCCCAGCCGCGCGGTACAGAGCAATGGCCGCGGCCTGCGCGGTCGCTCTGTCTGCGGGCGCGAGAGGCTGATTGGGACGGTCCAGGTCGGAAATGACTTCGTGGACAACGCCGGCCTGAACTCCTCGCAGCCCGGTCAGATCAAGATCGGTATTGAACGGCGAAAAGATATCCATGGGCTACTTCAGTAGCACGCCGAAGTAGAAATGTCCAGCACTTAATATTCCCTTAACCGGAGCGTGCGGCGGCCGGGCAACGGGGACCAGTACCCAGGGCCTCGGCATAGTTGTCGGGGGCTTGTTGCATTGGGGGACGACAGGGCATGGCTGACCCTGCCGATCGGGTGATCAGATCGCGAGGGTGAGCTCGGTGAACGCGGCCGTCACCTGTGTGTGCGGGTCGGTGTCGATTCCGAGTTCGTAGTGGCCGCGGCGGATGTTCTGGATGAACGCATGCCCCGCGCTGATCGTCTGGGCGGAGCGCAGCCGTTTCAGGCCGCGCATCGGGCGGAGGCGGGCTTTGAGCCGGCTGTGGTCGGCTTCGATCCGGTTGTTCTGCCGGGCGGCGTCGACGTGGCAGGCAGTGGAGTCCACGGACGTGGTGTACGGATTGTGATCGTCTGACGACTCGCCGGAGTGGCGGTCCGTGACGTGGGACGGCCACCGCGTGATCCTCACGAGAAACCTGTCGTAGTAGCTCGTTGAGGAGGAAACGCGATGGCCGTGCGCCCGACTGTGCCGGACGTGGAGTTCGTGGGCAAGGAACTCGCGGCGGCGAGTCCGGATCTGCTGGGGTCGATGGTGAAGGCGTTCGCGGAGGCGTTGATGGGCGCCGAGGTGGACGGGATCTGCGGGGCGGAATACGGGGAGATATCATCGGAGCGGACGAATCGCCGGAACGGCTACCGGACGCGGGAGTGGGACACGCGGGCCGGGACGATCGACCTGTCGATCCCGAAGCTGCGGCAGGGGTCGTATTTCCCGGAATGGCTGCTGACCCGGAGGAGACGCGCCGAGCAGGCGCTGATCTCGGTGGTCGCCACGTCGTATCTTCTGGGGGTTTCGACGCGCCGGGTG
>NZ_CM001489.1:2783606-2784977 GCF_000262465.1 Frankia sp. QA3 | reverse complement strand
GCGCGCCAGCCGCCACCGGCGCCGTCCGAGGCGTCGCCGCCGACGTCGGCGGCAGCGGTGTCGGCACCGGCACCGGCACCGGCGAACGGCCTGCCGGTCCGGCGCCCCCTTGTTGATCGACTCTGAGAGATCTCGGCGCCTTGCCCGGGCACGCCGTGGGATCAGGAAGCCAGAAAGGCGTCGATCTCAGCGATCGCCTCGGCGGTGTCTCGAAAGAGAACGACCTTCCAGCCGGCTCTCCGAGCGCCCGCGACATTCCCGAAGCATGTCTGCGCGGTGGTCAGGGGGAAAAATCCGCCTGGTCGGTGACCTGGCGGCGGATGACGCGCAGAGATCGCATGAAGGAGAGCCTGTCGGGGTCGACGTCGGCTTCGTCGGCGGCCTCGCGCATAAGACTTGGGAGACCGCTCTCCTTCTTGACCTCCCCCGGACTCAGCCAGTGCACGTAAGCTGACCTCCCCCGCAACCGGGGAGTGTGGACCCGGATCCGCGCCACCCAGCGGATCGTAAGGCCGGCAGCGGCCACACAAGTATCACTACTGCTGTAGTACTAGACCGACATTTTCCCAGGGCGGGCCCGTAAGAGGAACTTCCATCCGGCAAGGAAATGACCGGCCTCGACGAGCACCAGCTCCGCCGCTGACTTCCAGGCGCCGCTGAACCCGACTGTGCCTGCCCGCGGCGGACGGCCTCGGGCCGGCCGTGGACGTTCACCATCGCTACTCGAACCCGATGCCCGGCCGAGCGAAGCTCGGCACTCGGGGGGTCGTCCCCCCGAAAACATCGCGGCCCGCCGGGAAGCTGACCAAAGGTCAGCGACCACGGCGGGCCAGCTCGTGGACCTAACGCACCACAGTAAGAACCGCTTGATCTTGGTCGAAGGTCCCGAAATCACCATCCGCCCGGTCTTCTCGCGAGTCCCGACCAGGGACGATGCCCGGTGAACGCGCAGCCGGCGACATCGACAGCTGAATCGAACATGTGCTCCAAAGGTCTGGTAGTTCCGGAGGCTCCGGCCCGACTGGTGACCGGGATCGATCCTTGCGGGCCCTACCATTCAGTTCTTGAATAGATCTTGGCTGGGCTGTACATGGCGCCGGTACCTGCCGGGTGCACTGCCGAACTCACGTTTGAATGCTTTGGCGAATGCGAATTCCGAGCCGGGCTCTGTTGCATCGGCAAAGTCCGCCATCACGCGGCTGCCAACCGGTCATGATCGGATGATGCGTCGACGTCGTGTCCGTCCACCGGCTCCGACGTCGGAGTTCGCCGGGTTCCGGTTCCCACCAGAGGTGATCGTCCTGGCGGTGCGGTGGTACCTGCGGTTCGCGCTGTCCTACAGGGACGTCGAGGAGCTGCCCGCCGAGCGCG
>NZ_CM001489.1:2741231-2783506 GCF_000262465.1 Frankia sp. QA3 | reverse complement strand
TTCGGCGTGGAAATCCTCGCGAAAGTCGACGCGCGAGACACGCCGTCCGACACACCCGAGATCAGCGTGACACCCGAAGCACTCACCGCATAAACTTCAACTAAGGATCACGCGGAGTCACCCTCCATACACCACGCCAGCGGACGTGACCGTGGCAGGCCTCGGGACGCAGTTCGTCGAGGAGTCTCGGGTAGACGGGTGCTTTGTCGGTGGTGACCTCGACCGGCCGGCGCCCATGGGACAGTGCCTGGGTGAAGAATCGGCGGGCGGCGGCCTGGTCGCGGCGGGTTCTGGCGAGGACGTCGATGACCTGTCCGTGCTGGTCAACCGCCCGGTACAGGTAGGTCCAACGGCCAGCGACCTTCACATACGTCTCATCAACGAACCACCTGTCGCCAGGACGGTGTCGGTAGGGTCGGGCTGCGTCTACGAGCAGGGGCGTGAAGCGCTGCACCCACCGGTAGATCGTGACGTGATCGGTCTTGATGCCGCGCTCGGCGGGCAGCTCCTCGACGTCCCTGTAGGACAGCGCGAACCGCAGGTACCACCGCACCGCCAGGACGATCACCTCTGGTGGGAACCGGAACCCGGCGAACTCCGACGTCGGAGCCGGTGGACGGACACGACGTCGACGCATCATCCGATCATGACCGGTTGGCAGCCGCGTGATGGCGGACTTTGCCGATGCAACAGAGCCTTTCGGTCAGGTCGCGACAGCCGAGCCGCTCCGCCCACTGGCGAGTGACTAAAGTCTCTTTCGTGCGACTCGTGGTGGCAGCCCAAGACGACGCGCCTGCCTGACTACGTCAATGCGCTGATGGCGGTGTACGCCACAGAGCGCGCGGCCAACGAGCTCGGCTGATCGCGGTCCGCCACCGGCGTGTGAGGAGGTGCTCAAACCCGCTTGCCCAATGGTTGCGCGGGCCGTGCGCGAGCACTTTCCTCACATCGCCGTGCGGGTCTCGGCGCCGCCAGGCCTCGGCCAGCAGATGGCGAAGATCTTCGTGAGCCAGCCGGGGTGGCGCGTGAGGTCGAGCCCGTACCGGGAGGCGGACGGCCGACGGCCGGCCGCCGGTATCGCCGGACCCGACCCCCTTCCTACGGCCCGCGACTTCAAGCAACAGATGAAGGCCGCGGCCACATCGCAGGCGGTCTGACCTGAGGTTTCGCATTTCGGCAGGTTCGTTGGTCGCGCAACAGTCCGCAGGAGTTCGCTGTGTCAGTCTCGGGCTAGACGCGCGCATCGTCCCAGCCCGGAGGCGCCTTCTCGGTGCGGGCACACCCTCGCATCAAGATCAGGAAAACTCCTGGAGGAACAGCCCAAGTTAGCTGCCCGATAGCTCCAGATCCTCCGCCCGCGCGATAGCATGTCAGAAAGACCCTTGCCCGACAGATCCTGATCGGTCCTTGTCGACGCCTCTCCTGTCGGCGAGGATTCTTTGCTTAGCTACACGCCGACAAGCGGCCCGTCGTGACGAGTGCCACGAATAGCGGAGGTGTATATGGTCGACAAGGAGGCAATCTTCGATGCCATTGCCGAAACTCTTGGGCGCCGGCACCAGCTTTCTGACCTGAATCCTGCAGCCGGCACATTCGATCTTCATGGCGAGGGTCGATCTGTTCGCGTCACGCTTACATTGAATCTTCTGGAAAGGTACTTCGATGAGCTAACCGAGAAAAACGTCATTGCACTTTCCTATGCGCAGGGGGATGCGCGCGATGAAGCCCGGTTGGAACACATCATCATGCAGATTGAGGAAAGTTTCGAGTCGGACATGTCCCTGTCGCTCGTTGAGCTCCGGCTCGAACGGTCAACAAAAGGCAAGATCTTTCTTGCCGAACGACGCGGCCCCAATCGGAGATCATTTCCGCCGGCAGGCCTGGACCTGGAGGGCATCTCCTGGACGGCTGACAGGCCTGACTCCTGAGGCACGTCGCGCGGCATCGATGGGGATGGGCCGGGCCGCGGGTTGAGTGTCAGGGTTGGCCGGGGTGCCGCTGGTGGCCTGGGTGAACGGTCGTTTCCCCAGTTCAGCCTTCTTCGTAGTCGTCCCCGAACAGGGCACATCGCTGGTGTCCCGTTTCGCTTGCGCGACGAGGAGGTAGCGGGCGCCGTGCTCGACGAGCCAGGTGGGGGCGGCGCTGTGTGGGCAGCGCGTGCGTGCGGTGCGGCGGGCATGACACCTTGGGTGATCAGGATGGCCTGAGAAACCCATGATCACCTAGGTGGCATGCTCGCCACATTTTTGGGCCAGAGCCGGACTCGCCTCACATCTCAGAACTACTACAGTCCCCTCAGCGCGACCCACCAGCCGCTGCCCAGTAAACGTGTGCCGGCCCTGGGTCGGTACCTGGTCTCACCCATCGAAGCCGCCGGATACCGGAGATCAGAGTCGGGCACGCATCGGCAACGATAAAGCGATTCAAGGAGTGCAGATACCCGACGTGGGGTAGGCGGTAATGATACGGCCATTTACGCTGTTGTAGATTACCTTGAATCGCTTCGCCCATATTGTGCGGCCATTTTGATCTTCCGCGTACAGCAGTCGATCTCGGCAGCCCGTATTACCCTCGACGACGGTGTGGTCTGGATCCTTGACGTTGTAGTAAATGGCCCAATGGGCGAGATCGCTCCAATTGAGCCCGGCGGGTTTAGCCAGGGTCTGAAAATCTTCAAGATGTCCCTTCTCTCCCTCACCCCCATCTCTCATGTGAAAGAATCCCCAGCTGCTGTTGCCGCACCTCAAGATGAGACTACCGAAGTTGTAGACCACTTTTTCTTCGCTGGTTCGCCAGCCGCACGCACCCCAGACTGGTCTAGTGCCCAGTTTTTCTGCATGTGCAGGCGCCGCCGCTAGCAGTCCGGAGCCGAGAGAGAGTAGGAGAGCTAGCAGAATGACGCGTAACCACTTCATTCCGACCTCCGCAGGGACGGCTATTTCGGTAAGTCCGGTCAGTTCTGGGAACTTCTACCAAGTAGGAAAAAAGGTACTAAAAATGGTTCTGTCGGTCAAGGTGTGCTGGAAGATTTTTCACCCGTTCGGGATGTGCGGAGTTGGTTGACGAGTGAAGGATCAGTCGGTTGAGCTTGCCTGAAAGAAAGGGATCGACCTGCCTGTCTGTCGACTTCGTACGCCTGGCCTGCGGAAATGCCCACCGCGTCGGCATTCGTTCAGCCGTGACACCGACCTGGCGCCCGCGCGGCACGCGGTTCGCGATCTCTCTGATCGAAGCGCTCGCCGCCCACCCCGCGGACTCGGCGGTGCGGATCCACCTGGCCCAGGCCCTCGTCGAGATCGGGGGCACCAGCGCGCTGGGCGTTCTGTGGCATCTCGCCAACAACGGCGATCCGGCCGTCGCCCTCATCGCCTCGGCCTTCGTCGGGACGATGGACCCGTCCGTGCGCACGTGCGCCGAAACCCGGCGGAGCGCGCCGAACCCGCTGGTTAAGGTCGGAGACGGCCACGGGGCTCGGTGGACGAGGCCGAGCCCTTGGCCTGCACTGACGGAGGTCCACGTACGTCGATGGACGAACCGCCGGTGATCTCATAATCCGCCGGTAGGGCCGCCGGACCACCGGATCCGAGGGATCCAGCCATGGAACGATGATTCGGTCAGCATCCCGCCGTCGCGCACGCCAGCGGGCAGAAGAGCAAGCAGGGGGCATGCCAGCGGACAGCCCGGAGACAGAGCCAGTTGCAGCGGACAGCCCGACCCGTCCACGAGCAATGGTTGAGACCTGTGGATCGGCTGGGAGGGCGTACCTTCCCGGTGATCGAGGTTGAGGTCTCAGTCAGGCCGACGTTGGCGCGTCGGTCGGGAAGGCACGCCCGTGCTCACGGTAGTACCCGAGGACAGCACGCCCGAGAACGGCTCGGCGGCCAGGCCGTCGCTGATCGATGAGATCGTCCGGGAGGGTGCGCGGCGGATGCTCGCGGCCGCGTTGGAAGCCGAGGTCGACGCCTACATCGCCGAGCTCGCCGGCGAGCGTGACGACCATGGCCGCCGGCTGGTGGTCCGTAACGGCCATGCCCAGCCGCGGCGGGTGATGACCGCCGCCGGTGCGGTCGAGGTGACCGCGCCGCGGGTCAACGACCGCCGCGTCGACCCTGACAGCGGCGAACGGCAGCGGTTCTCCTCGGCGATCCTGCCGCCGCGGTGCCGCCGCTCCCCGAAGATCGTCGAGGTGCTGCCGCTGCTCTACCTGCACGGCCTGTCCTCGGGTGACTTCGTGCCCGCGTCGGAGCAGTTCCTCGGCTCGGGTGCCGGCCTGTCCGCGTCCACGGTGACCCGGCTGACCGCCAGCTGGCAGGCCGACTACCAGACGTTCGCCAACCGGGACCTGGCCGGCGTGGACTACGTCTACCTGTGGGCGGACGGCATCCACGTCAACATCCACCTGGACGAGGAGAAGCTGTGCCTGCTCGTCCTGATCGGGGTCCGCGCCGACGGCCGTAAGGAACTCGTCGCCCTCGCGGACGGCTACCGGGAATCGACCGGGTCGTGGGCGGACCTGCTGCGCGACTGCGCGCGCCGCGGCATGGGCGCACCCGTGCTCGCGGTCGGCGACGGCGCGCTGGGGTTCTGGGCCGCGCTGCGCGAGGTCTTCCCCGCCACCGCGGAACAGCGCTGCTGGGTCCACAAGACCGCGAACGTCCTGGCCTCGTTGCCGAAGTCGGCGCACCCCGGTGCGAAGAAGCACCTCGCGGAGATCTACAACGCCGAGGACAAGACCCACGCCACCGCCGCGGCGACGGCGTTCGCCGCCACCTACGGAGCGAAGTTCCCCCAAGCCACCGCGAAGATCACCGGTGATCTGGACGTGCTGCTGGCGTTCTACGACTACCCCGCCGAGCACTGGGTGCATCTGCGGACCACGAACCCGATCGAGTCCACGTTCGCGACCGTGCGCCACCGCACCCGGGTCACCAAGGGCCCCGGTTCCCGGGCCGCCGGACTCGCGATGGCGTTCACGCTCATCGAGGCCGCCCAGGCCCGCTGGCGGGCGGTCAACGCGCCCCACCTCGTCGCCCTCGTCCGCGCCGGCGCCGTCTTCGAAGCCGGCCAGCTCGTCGAACGACCCACCACCGCACCCGTCACCCAAGCCGCCTAAAGATCACCACCCACAAGTCTTGACTATTTCTCAGATACCACTTGTCGCGCTACGAGCCGAGCACATCGACACCGCGCTGAAGAAGGCGGCGGAGTCCGCCCGGGAGCGCGGGCGGCCGATCGGGCCGGCAACGGTGGGCGACGTCTTCGAGATGCTGCGCACCGCGCTCAACGACGCGCACAGGCAAAGGATGATCGAATTCAACCCGGCGGCCGGCGTCGAGCTGGCCTCACACTCGGCCCCCGAGGTGGAGCCGTGGGAGCCCGAGGAGGTCGGTCGGTTCCTCGACGAGGCGGCCGACGATCGACTTGCCGCCGCGTACGAGTTGATGGCGCTGCATGGGGTGCGCCGTGGGGAGGTGTGCGGGGCGACGTGGCCCGGACTCGACCATGCGGGGTCCGTGCTCACGATCCGACAACAGATCGTCCGCAGTGGCGGCGTGCTCGGCGTCTGGGCGCCGAAGACGAGGTCAGGTCGGCGGAAGGTCGACCTGGACGGCGTCACCCTCGGGTCGCTGGCAGCCCACCGCCTCCGCCAGGAGGACGAGCGGGAGGCGATCGGCGATGGGTGGGACAACGGCATCCTGCCCGACGATCACAGCAACCCGGTCCAACTCCGAGACCTGATCTTCACGCACCCGTCCGGGCGCTACCTGTTCCCGGAGTACCTGACCAAGCGCATGCAGCAGATCGCCCGGCGCGTCGGCCTGCTCGGCACCGTCCGGGTACCGGCGGCGGCCGGGGTGACCACCGTCGTCGTGGGCACGCGGTACCGGCCGGCCGAGGGCACGTGGACGCTGTACCGCGACCGGGAACCGGTCGGCGCGGTGACGGTGCTCGGCGCGACGGTGCAGGGCTCGCGGTCGCTGCTGCATCTGGCCGGGCCGTTGCCGGTAGCCCTGGCTGTAGGCGACGAGATCGGGGACCGGCTGCTGTCGCGCAAGCGGCTGCACGACCTTCGCCACGGCTCGGCCTCGATCCTGCTCGGCGGGGGAGTCGACATCACGATCGTGTCGAAGAGGCTTGGTCACTCTTCGACGTCGGTGACGGGGAACCTGTACGCGCATCTGCTGCGGTCGACAGGTCGTAAGGCGGCCGAGACGGTGTCTGCGGCGATCCCCCGGGCGAACCGTTCTGGGGACCGACTGGGTACCACCACTTGCGGATCTTCTCCGGTGGGATCACCGCCGAGCGTTTCCGCTGGTCACAGCGGTGTCGGCGATGATCCCATACCGAATCCAGCGAGTGGTCGTCCGGGGAATCGAACCGTCGGCGCCATAGTCGGGCCATAGTCGGCGGCTGATACGGCACTCGCGGCCGCGGGCCTCGAGAAGTTTTCGACAATCCTCTTCCAGGACGATGGACGAATGTGGTCGATCGTCAGGGGGTCAGGACCACCTTGACGCACTCGTCTTCCTTGTTCTTGAACGTAGCGAATCCCTCGGGCGCGTCGTCGAGGTTGAGGCGGTGCGTGATGACGAAACTCGGGTCGATCTCGCCGCCGCGGATCCGGTCGAGCAGCGGCCGCAGATACCGCTGCACGTGGCACTGCCCGGCCCGCAGGGTCAGCCCGCGGTTCATCAGGGAGCCCATCGGGAACTTGTCGACGAACCCGCCGTAGACGCCGATGACGGAGACGATGCCGCCGTTCTTACAGTTCCGGATGGCCTCGCGCAGGGCGAACGGCCGGTCGGTCTCCAACCGGGCGACCTGCTTCGCGCGGTCGTAGGAGTAGGCGGCCGGCGATGCGTGGTGCGCCTCCAGGCCGACGGCGTCGATGCAGGCGTCCGGGCCGCGGCCGCCGGTCAGCTCGAGCAGCGCCTCGCGGACGTCGGTCTCCTCGTAGTTGAGGGTCTGCGCCCCGGAGTTGTCCCGGGCCATCTCGAGCCGGTAGGGGAACCGGTCGATGACGATGACCCGCTCGGCCCCGAGCAGGAAGGCGCTCGCGACGGCGAACTGCCCGACGGGCCCGGCCCCCCAGACGGCGATGACGTCACCGGGGGTGATGTCGCAGAACTCGGCCCCCATGTACCCGGTGGGCAGGATGTCGGAGAGGAACAGCACGCGTTCGTCCGGCAGGTCGTCCTCGATCTTGATGGGTCCGACGTCGGCGAACGGCACCCGGGCGTACTCGGCCTGGCCGCCGGGGAATCCACCGAGCATGTGCGAGTACCCGAAGATGCCGGCAGGGGCGTGGCCGAGGATCTTCTCCGCCAGCGCGGCGTTCGGGTTGGAGTTCTCGCACAGCGAGAAGTCGCCCGCGAGGCAGGTGTTGCACCGCCCGCACGCGATGGGGAACGGCACGACGACGCGGTCGCCGATGCGGAGGGTCTCCACATCGTGACCGACCTCGACCACCTCGCCCATGAACTCGTGGCCCAGCACGTCCCCCTTCATCATCGTCGGCACGAACCCGTTGAACAGGTGCAGGTCGGAGCCGCAGATGGCGGTTTTGGAAATCCGCACGATCGCGTCACGACTGTTGAGGATCTTCGGATCGGGGACCTCTTGGATCTCGACCTCGCCCCGACCGAGCCAGCAGTTTGCACGCATGAGTGGAGTCCTCCGACAATTCAGGGTTGTAGCGCTGGCTTTTTTGGCGGTTGTGTTGGCCCTCGACGAAAAACCGGGTGGCGAGGCCAGCCGAACGCACGATCAGCCGAGCGGTTGGGCTGGGTGCTGCCCGAGCAGATGCACGGCGTTGCGGGCTCCGGTCGGACTACCTTCCGAACGGACGACCTCACCGGTCTCCATCAGCTGCTTGAAACGCCGCAGATCGTCGGTGATCTGCTGGCTCGGCTCCTCGCCGAACAGCTTCGCCACCGCGTACCCCGGCGTGCCTCCGGGAATGTCGTATTGCAGGTCGACATGGACCTCGGTTCCACGATCGCCCGGTGCCGGCAGGAAGCGCACCGTCCCGGCGTTGTGGACTTTCGAGCCCTTCACCGACCGCCAGGCGATCAACTCGTCCGGACGGTCGTCGACGATCTCCGCATCCCATTCGATCTTCGTACCGGCGGGCCCCTTCGCCTTCCAGTGTGAGGTGCCGTTGGTCGTGTGCACCGAGTCGAGGTGGTACATGAACGTCGGCAACGCATCGAAATCATGCCACCGGCGGTACAGATCCTCGGGCGTGCGGCGGACCGTGGTGGTCGCCCTCGCCCGCGCCGTATGTCCGGACACGTGTCGCGGGCCGACGTGACGCCGGGCGGCGATCACATCGAGTACCGTCACGCCGATGACCGAACCGGTGGCGAACAGCAGCCGGGCCAGCCGCGTTGGCTCGTGACGGTGCCGATAGACACCGGCCGTCAGCAGCGACAGATCGATGGCATCGCCCCCGACCCGTCCCCACAGCCAACGTCCCGGACGTTCGTCCCCGAAGATCCCGATGCCGGCTGCCAGCTCGCGCGCACCACACAGGGTCCGCGAGATGAGCCGGTTCGTCGCCGAGTTGTCGACCCCGACGATTCGAGTGATCGCCCCCGGAGTGGCGATCTCGGCCGTGCCCAGTCCGACACTGAACCATCCCAGGGCGGTGCCGAGCCGATCTCCGCGGGCCGCCGGACCCTCGTTCGCTCGCGTCTGTCCGTCATCAAGAATTCTCATTATCCATCCTCCAGAACACGCGCCTGACGACACATCTCGGTCTTTCCGGTGCTTCCGGGGCAACTGTGTCTTGGGTACGGCGTGCGGCTCCCACCAAGGCCCGGACCTGCTCGGGAGGTTCAGACCCGGGCTGATTGCACTGATGCCGATTCTCCTGGCATTCCAGCTCTCATTGCCGTCGAAACCTCGCCGGTCCCCGGTGTTGTCGAGCTGGACCTAACCGATCAAAGGCGTCTTTTTGACCGCTGCTCCGCTTCGGCGAGCGGCCGAACTGGAATGCCGCGAATGCCGGCTCCTGTCGTTTTCCGGAGGCAGGGGCAGGCGTGGCCCGCGCGATCCGCGGCACCGGCTGGGGTGACCCGCGCCGCCAGCCGGGGCGGCCTGGCCGGCCGGCTGACCGGGTGGCCAGCGTGGTGGGCAGGTTTGGGCCCGCGCCCAAGGCGCACCCCTTCAGGTAGGTGTCCGATGGGCCGCCCCCGGGGTGTCCCTGTCGAGGGGCTCGCCCGCGGCGTCGAATCGGTTCACCGCTTCTGTCACCTGCCGAGGAGCGCCTCATGGACATGAGCGAGCTGCGCAGCCTGTATGACTTCGATGGTCCGGTCGTGACCGTGTACGCCAGTACAGATCAGACCCGTGAGAACGCCGCCCGTCTCTACGACCTGCGGTGGACGGACATCCTCGCCGATCTCGAAGGCCAGGGTGTCGGGCCGGCTACCCGCGATGCGCTGCTCGCCGAGCGGGGCGACTCCCATCACCGGGAGGGTGGGACGCGCGTGGTCGTGGCCGTCGGCGAGGGCAAATCCGCCCACGTCCCGTTCGCGCGATGGCTCCCTGGCCGGTCGGATGTCGACGTCGTCGCGGTCGGACCGCTGCCACACCTGCTGCCGCTGCTCGACTGGGCCGACGGTCGGATCCCACACGTGATCGCCCTGGTCGATCGGCGCGGGGTCGATGTGCTCGCCTACACCGACGGTCCCCTGCCGGCCGGCGGCGTCTCCCAGGACACGACCCGGCCCCCGTGGCACAAGGCGCACACCGGAGGCTGGGCCCAGCGACGCTATGAGAGTCACGTCGAGGAGCATTGGAAGCTCGGTGCGAAGGAGGACGCCGATCGCATCGCCCGGGCCGCGCGCGACATCGCCGCCGAGGTGGTGATCCTGGCCGGCGATCCGAAGGAGCTCTCGCTGGTCCGCGAGGAGCTGCCGGTCGAGGTCGCGACCAGGGTCGTGGTCGTCGAGGGTAGCCGCGCCCGGGACGGGTCCGACGACCATCTGGCCGGTCGGGTCATGGACGTGCTCGCCGAGCAGCGGACCCGGCGGACGGCGAGTCTGCTGGCCGAGTTCGAACAGTATCGCCGCCGCGCGACCTCGCTGGTCGGGGCGGCGACTGGCACCGTTCCGAGGTCCCTCGGATCGGTGTCCGCGGCGGGCGTCGACCACCCGGAAGGGTCGGGTCCTGCGGACACGGGCGGTGGGCCGCGATCCGGGGAGCGGATCGCACTGGATGCCGCTGACGGGCCGCGGGCCACGGTCGCTGCCCTGCGCCTGGCCCAGGTGAGCGACCTGCTGCTGGCCGAAGGAATCCCGGCTGGCGCGCCGGCCTGGATCGGTCCAGACCTCAGTGAGGTCGCGCTGGATCCCGCGGACCTGCCGGCGGTCGCCCACCCGATCCGGGCTGGGCGGGTGGATGCGCTCATCCGGGCCGCGCTGGGCACCGGAGCCGCCGTCCACAGCGTCCCGGCCGACGTGCCGGAATCACCGACCGAACGGGTCGGCGCGCTGCTGCGTTACACCCTTCCGACGCCCGGCTGAGAAACGACGCCCGGCTCTCGTCGACGTCCGACCGGGAACGACGTGCGGTGGGAGGCGGTGGCAGGCGGTGGCAGGCCGGAGCGGAAGTCCGCCGGCCGACCTTCCACCGAATCGGGATGGCTAGGCGCGGTAGAGCCGTTCGTGGACCAGACGGACGGCCATGGCGCCCTCGCCGACCGCGGAGGCCACCCGCTTCACCGATCCGCTGCGTACGTCCCCGACCGCGAACACCCCGCGCCGGCTGGTCTCCAGCACCAGGGGGCAGGGATCGGGCGATCCGTCGCCGGCCATGCTCGGTTCGGCGGCCGGTTCGGCGTCCACCCCCGTGCGGACGAATCCCCGGTCGTCGAGCGCGACCTGATCGGCGAGCCAGTCCGTGTGCGGGCGGGCCCCGATGAACACGAACAGGGCCCGGGCGGGCACCTCCTCCTGCGCGCCGGTCTGCTTGTCCTCGAGGATCACGGCCTCCAGAGTGCTCCCTCCGCGCAGGCCGCTGATCTCCCGGTGCCGGCGCACCTCGATGGACGGGGTGCGGACGATCTGGTCGACGAGGTAGCGCGACATGTCGCGGCTCAGATCATCGTGGCGGACGCACAGTCGCACGAAGCCGGCGTGCTGGGCCAGATACAGCGCCGCCTGTCCGGCCGAGTTGCCGCCGCCTACCACGACGACGGGATCGCCCCGGCAGGTCTGGGCCTCGACCAGCGTCGCCGCGCGGAAGACGGACGTGCCTTCGAACTCCTGCAGGCCGGGCACGTTCAACTCCCGGTACCATGCCCCGGTCGCGATGACCACGGTCCGCGCAGCCAGCGTCTCACCATTGTCCAGGGTCACCTGGTGCAGCCCGTCGTTGCGGCCGAGGGCCACGGCCCGGGAGGGCATGCTGAGGCAGGCTCCGAACTTCTCCGCCTGCAGGACCGCGCGTTCGGCCAGATCACCGCCGGAGATGCCGGACGGGAACCCGAGATAGTTCTCGATCCGGGGGGAGGTGGCGGCCTGCCCGCCAGCGGCGAGGCAGTCCAGCGTGACGGTCGCCAGTCCTTCAGACGCCCCGTACACCGACGCCGCCAGGCCGGCGGGACCGGCGCCTACGACGATCAGATCCCAGGTGGATCCCGCCTGGGCGGGCACCGGCAGTCCGACCGCACGCGCGAGCTCCGCGATACTCGGGTTGCGCAGCACCCGTCGTCCCCAGACGACCACCGGGGTATCCGCCGGTTCGACGGCGAGGGTACGCAGCAGCTCCTCGGCGGACGGGTCGTTTTCCAGACAGACCCACTGGTGCGGCAGCCGGTTGCGCGCGGCGAAATCCCGCAGCCGGCGGGCCTGGGGGCTGTAGCGGGACCCGACGATGCGCAGTCCCGCGCCCAGGCCGATGAGGAGCCACCGGCGCACCAGGTAGGCCCGCAATACCAGGTCTCCCAGGCCAGGATCGGTCGCCACCAGCCGCCTCAGCCGGTCCAGTGGGACGGCGAGGACCTCGCCAGCTTTCCGGACCACCACGGAGGTGAAGGCCGTCTGCCCGGAGAGCAGGCTGAGCTCACCGAGGAAGCGACGTTCACCGTGCAGGCTGATCTGCCGTTCGCGCGCAGTGCCGTAGCCATCGACGGAAGCGACCAGACCGGACAGCACCACGAAGAAGTCGGTCGTCCGGTCGCCTTCCCGAAACAGCAGGTCCCCGACCGTGGTGGGGCGTCGTCGACCGACGGCCTCCAACGAGGCGAGCTGGTCGACGCCCAGACGCGGGTAGGCCCCGTGGGTGTCCGGCGTCTCGGTGATCTGCCCGGCGCCGCCGATGTCCTCCTGGCTGGGCTGCATCGGATCCCCCGTTCGCCGTCAGGGTCGACGGAAATTGATGATCAGAGCCCGGACCCGGACCCGGAGCCGCCAGTCGACTGATCGCCGAAGGTGGCTGCGCCCGGGCCGGATCCGGCCGGGGACGAGGTGGTCGTGGGGCCGGAGATCTCGAGGTGGCGGGGCTGGCTCCTGCGGCCCTGACCAGCCGGACGGTCAGCAAGCCACTGTCCAACGTCGCGGAGACCGCATCGGGATCGACATCTCCGGGCAAGACGATCTGGTGTTCGACGTGGCCTACCCGCCGGGTGGGTCGATTCATGATCCAGGCCTTCCAGGTGTAACTCATGGTTACTCATTGACTACATAGGCCATGCTTCTCTGGGCGTACCTCGAGGGCAACCGCAGACTCCGGGACGAAGGGGTGAACCTGCGCGGTCCGGGCACCTCAGAACAACCAGGCCGTCCGGGGTGGACGGACCGGAGAGTGCCGGACTGCCGGACGGGGAGTGCCGGACGGGGAGTGCCGACGTGGACCTCGTCGTCAGACGTAGACCTCGTCGACGTAGCACCACCGCCAGTCCTCGCCCGGCTCGAACGACTGCACGATGGGATGCCCGATCGCGTGCGCGTGGGCCCGGGCATGCCGCAGCGGCGACGAGTCGCAGCATCCGACATGACCGCAGGTCAAGCAGAGCCTCAGGTGCACCCAGGGGGAGCCGATCCGCAGGCATTCGGCGCACCCCTGTGGGGTGAGCGGTTCGACGGGGCGCACCAGACGGAGATGCGGATCAATGGCGATGGTCATCACGTTCTCCGAACATCGACTGTTCTACAGTGACGGCGTTGTGTTCCGCCGTGAAGGCGGTCCGGCTCACCGGGCGCGCCGAGTCCGGCGCCACGTCCGGTACGGTCCAGCGTGACGTCTTTCTTCGGAGGTACGTACCCCCGAGCGACCGTCGATACCGTTCGCCGCCGTCTCTGGTTGCGGGATCCCGGTGCGCCGGCCTACGGTCGAATCGACGCAGCCGGTACGTCCGGTGAGCGAACGCCGAAATCGACGGTGTCTGCAACGCCGAGTACGGGGAGATATCGCCGGATCGGACGAAGCGTCGGAATGGGTACCGGATGCGGGAGTGGGCACCCGCGTGGGAACGACTGATCTGGCGATTCCGAAGGCGCGGAAGGGGGTCGTACTTCCCGGAGTGGTTGTTGACGTGCCGGCGGCGGGCGGACCAGGCGCTGATCTCGGTGGTCGTGACGTCTAATCTGCTGCCGCGCGGTTCCCCGGCTGGCCGCTGTTCTTCGACTCGGTACCCCGTCTGCCCAGCAACCGGACGATGAAGGACTACCGCATGTCGGACCGCTACGTCGCGCCGCCCCTGCCGTTCAGCCTGTCGGTCTCCGAGGCCGCCCGCCTGCCTGCGCAGATCCCCGGCGTGGCCACCGCCGAAGACCTGCAGCCGCGGCCCGGACGCAAGGGCGCATGACGTCGAGGTAGGTCCGGCCGCGACGGGCTGCCCTGCGCTGCTCGATGGTCAGCTGTTGCGGGTTCCCCGCCACCGCCACCGGTCATCATCGCGAACGGGTGGCGATCACGCGCTCGACGGAGCCGGCCTCCTTCGGGACGGTGACCCGGCGGATCCACGTAGGGAAATGGGTGCCGGCGCGCGGGCCGGCTTGTCCGCGCGTAGGCCTTGGTAGCAAGGGTGGCGCAGCTTCCCGTCGCGGGTCCATGCGGTGAGGGCGACCTGCGCGACGAGGTCGGGTTCCACCCAGTGCGCGTCGCGTGGGAGCTCACGATTCGGCTCGAACGGCGGGTGGGGCCGTTCGAGCCGTTCCAGGTGGGCGTCGAGTCGCCGCAGTCTCGCGTCGTCGAACCCGGTGTCGACCTTGCCGGCCTGGCGCAGCTTGTCGTCGTCCCAGTGGCCCGCCAGCAGCGCGCCGAGCCGCTGCCGTGATCCCGTCGGCTCTGTCCACCCTCCGATGACCATCTCCTGTGCGCGACCGTCTAACTTTCCTTGGCGGTCTGGCGGCGGGCGTCCAGGAGATGGTCGGCGAGCCAGACCAGAGCGGGGCCGTTCGCGTCCAGCCCCGGTAGCAGCCGGATCGCCTCGAAGGCGTCCTCGATGCAGCCGACCAGCAGCTCACGTTCGTCCTCGAGGGTGTTTGCAGCGGCAGCCATGACTCTCCCCTTCGCAGCGGATGGTCGGATGCTTTCCCTGCGGGTGTGCCCCGTCCGGCGCCGGTGAACACAGGCCGGCCCGGACAGTCAGCTCGGCTGGTCGGAGGGCGTGACCGTCACCTGCCGGTCGCCTCCTCGCCCCGGAGGACCGAACGTGCCCTTCTGTCCCGGCTGGAGGCCGCGAAGGTCCGCGAAGAAATCTTCGGTCGAGGTGACGGGCTTTCCGTACAGAAGATTCCACACGAAACGGCCCCTGCCCACTCGGCGGCAAGATTCACGTGATGCCCGCTTCGTAGCCGGGGAAACCACACTCCGGCCGCGGCCCTGGCTCAGGAACATCCACCTGTGGCGCAACCCGGGCGGCGGTTTCACGCTGGCTACCGGGACGGTTCGTTCCCAACCACGCCCCGCCAGATCGGGCGTGCCACTAACCCTGGCCCCACGAACCGTCCGCCGGGTGGCCATCCGCCGATCTCGGCCGGAAGGAAGATCGTTATTTATGTCGGTGAAACTGAGTCGGAAATTCTATGACGAGGTCGATAGGGATCGGAAGGCGCGGTACAAGTTCCCGTACGGGGACCTCGAACGTGCACCGTTGCGGGGTCCTGACGGTCGAGTCCGGAGCCAGGCAGTACAGGTACCCCGCCATCGAACAGGCCGCCGCCCGCCTGCATGGAATTTTGGCCGAGATATACGCCCACCGCTCCTGACAGCGGAGGCGGTGATCAGGCGGCGATCTCGCCGAATCTTTCGGCGGAGGGGGAAATCGTGCCGGTAAACGTTGGCAAGTTTGGTATTTGGACCTCCACCGCGCGATGGCCGGACGACCGGCAGGCAAGGGCGGACGCTGCCGCCGAACTCGACGAACTCGGATACGGCGCGCTCTGGCTCGGTGGCGCGACGGCGGACCTCGAGCTTCCGGAGGCTCTGCTGGATGCCAGCCGCCGGCTGGTTGCGGTAACCGGCATCCTCAACGTCTGGACCGAATCGGCGAAGGTGGCGGCGGACAGCTACGCCCGCGTGTCGAAGTCCCACCCTGACCGGTTGCTGATCGGTATCGGCGCCGGCCACGCGGCCCTCGTCGGCGAGCGCTACTGGCATCCCTTCCGGGCCGTGGAAAGCTATCTCGGCCGATTGGACCTCCCGCAGTCGCGGGTCCCGCGGAATGCGCGGCTGCTCGCCGCGCTGGGACCGCGGATGCTCCGGCTCGCCGCCGACCGCACCGCCGGAGCGCACCCGTACCTGGTGACCCCGGAGCACACCTGGCGGGCCCGCGACATTCTGGGCCTCGGCCCGCTGCTCGCGCCGGAGCAGAAGGTCGTCCTCACGATCGACGCGACCCAGGCGCGGACGATCGCCCGCCGCGCGCTCGCCGTCTCCCCAGCATTGCCGAACTACACGGACAACCTGCTCAGGCTCGGATTTGTCGAGGACGACTTCGTCGGCTTGGGCAGCGACCACCTGGTCGACAGCCTGGTCGCGTGGGGGAGCGTCGATACGATCCGGGGCCGGATCGAGCAGCATCACAACGCGGGTGCCGACCACGTCGCCATCCAGGTCCTCACCGCACAGGCAGACCCGCCGCTGCCTACGGCACAGTGGCCTGCCCTCGCGGAGGGCCTGGGTCTGCTGTCCTGACAACCCGGGACGAACTCAAGCAGGCTCGGACAAGGCCGGAGGGCCTAGCCAGTCCGACTTCGCCGATCTTTCGTTCATCGTGGCTGCCGGGCAGGGCCAACCGCGACGATATCCTGCCGAACCTGCTCCAGAAGATCGGCGATGTCGCGTCCGTCCAGTTCGAGTGTCCCGATCTGCGGGGCAGCTTGCTGAAGCATGGCTATGACGGCGAGGGAAAGCCGTACCGCTTCGTCCGCGCGGTCATATGCCAGGAGCGATTCAATCTGGCCAGCGAGACTGGCGAGCGTCGCGCCGTCGGTGTCGGGCGGGAGGTACCCGGACAGGCCCGGCGGGTAGGGCGTTCGTGTTCGCAGCTCCTGCAATGCGGTCACGATGGCCGGTTCGTCGCTGAGGCGTTCGAGGAGCCCAACGAGCACATTCAGCCGTGCTACCAGCCGGGGCCGACCGGGGTAACGTTCCAGCCATGCCAGCAGGGCTCGTTGCCCACCGAAGTGAACGATGATCCTCGACAGCGCGGCCTCGATCGGGTTGGGAAGGTTCCAGTGGAATGGCAGGATGTGTGCCACCTGCTCCGCGAGGGCCGCCTCTCCCTGCGGGTCCAGGCTGCCGTCAACCAACCGGTCGACCAGCGTCCTGTCCAGTCGGAAAGTAGTAGTCATGGCGGTCTTCTCTCCGGTAGCTCCGTCTCCCGGTTCGTCAACGGCCACCGACCCGGTCGTCGATATTCACGTACCGTGCGGTCGCGCCGCGTTCGCGGTACTCGGGATCCAGACGACCGTCGCCGCTGCGATCGCGGAGTGAGGTACCCCGCGGCCGTCATCCCCGTTGCGTCGCGGGCACGTCATGCGTGACAGCGAGATGGTCCTCGACCAGGTCGACGGTAATGCGGGAACCGTCGGTGACGTCGCCGGCGACCAGCGCCCGGCCGATCCGGGTCTCGACCTCGCGTTGGATGAACCGCCGCAGTGGCCTGGCGCCGAAGACCGGGTCGAACCCCTCGCGGGCGATGAACAACCGGGCCGCCTCGGTGATCTCCAGGGTGATCTGGCGGTCCGCGAGCCGCCGGCGCAGGTCCTCCACCAGCAGGTCGACGACCTGTTCGATCTCGGCCAGGGTGAGCGGCTTGAACAGGACGATCTCATCGAGCCGGTTGAGGAACTCGGGGCGGAAACGTTCTCGCAGGTCGGCCATCACCCGGGCCCGCGCCTCGGGTTCGATCTCGCCGTCGGGCGTCACCGCGTCCATCAGCCACTGTGAGCCGATGTTCGACGTCATGATGATCACCGTGTTGGTGAAGTTCACGGTTCGGCCCCGCGCGTCGGTCAGCCGGCCGTCGTCCAGGACCTGCAGGAGCGTGTTGAAGACATCGGGATGGGCCTTCTCGATCTCGTCGAAGAGGACCACGGAGTACGGCTTGCGGCGCACCGCCTCGGTGAGCTGCCCGCCCTCCTCGTAGCCGACGTAGCCGGGAGGAGAGCCGATCAGCCGGCTGACCGTGTGGCGCTCCTGGTACTCGCTCATGTCGATGCGGATCATCGCCTCCTCGGAGTCGAACAGCGCCTCGGAGAGCGTGCGCGCGAGCTCGGTCTTCCCGACGCCGGTCGGTCCCAGGAAGATGAACGACCCGACCGGGCGCCGGGGGTCCTTGATACCGGAGCGCGCGCGGATGACGGCGTCCGCCACCAGGCTGACGGCCTCGTCCTGACCGACCACCCGCTGATGCAGGATGTCGTCGAGGCGCAGCAGCTTCTCGCGTTCGCCCTCGACGAGCCGGGTGACGGGGATGCCGGTCCAGCGGGAGACGATGTCGGCGATCTCCTCCTCGGTCACCAGTTCACGCAGCAGCGGTTGCCCGTGCTGGCGGCTGGCCAGTCGTTCCTCCTCGGCGGCCAGCCGGCGTTCCAGTTCCGGGAGTTGGCCGTGGCGCAGCTCGGCGGCCGTGTTGAGGTCGTAGGCACGCTCGGCCTCGTCCGCGTGCCGGCGGACCTGCTCGATCTCCTCGCGCAGCTCCTGGACCTTGCGGATGGCCTGTCGTTCTGACTCCCACTGTGCGCGCATCGCGTCGGCCTCCGCCCGCAGGTCGGCGAGTTCCTTGCGGAGCTGGTCGAGCCGGGCGATGCTGGCCGGGTCGCTCTCCTTCGCCAGCGCGGCCTCCTCGATCTCCAGCCGGGTGACCTTGCGGGTGATCTCGTCGAGCGCGGTCGGCATCGAGTCGATGTCGGTGCGGAGCATGGCGCACGCCTCGTCGACGAGGTCGATCGCCTTGTCGGGCAGGAACCGGTCGGAGATGTAGCGGTGCGACAGCACGGCCGCGGCGACCAGCGCACCGTCCTGGATCCGCACGCCGTGGAAGATCTCGAACCGTTCGCGCAGTCCACGCAGGATGGAGATGGTGTCCTCCACCGACGGTTCGTCGACCAGCACCGGCTGGAAGCGGCGTTCGAACGCGGCGTCGGATTCGATGTGCTTGCGGTATTCCTCGACGGTGGTGGCGCCGATGAGGTGCAGTTCGCCGCGGGCGAGCATCGGCTTGAGCATGTTCCCGGCGTCCATCGATCCCTCGGCGGCGCCGGCGCCCACGACGGTGTGCAACTCGTCGACGAACAGCAGGATCCGGCCTTCGGCCGCCTTGACCTCGCTGAGGACGGCCTTGAGTCGCTCCTCGAACTCGCCCCGGTACTTGGCTCCGGCGACCAGCGCCGCCAGGTCGAGCTGGAACACCGTCCGGTCGCGTAGTCCCTCAGGTACGTCGCCCCGGTGGATGCGCTGGGCGAGGCCCTCGACGATCGCCGTCTTGCCGACCCCCGGGTCGCCGAGCAGCACCGGGTTGTTCTTCGTCTTGCGGGAGAGGATCTGCACGACCCGGCGGATCTCGGAATCGCGGCCGATGACCGGGTCGAGCCGGTCGTCGCGGGCCTCCGCGACCAGGTCGCGGCCGTACTTCTCCAGCGCCTCGTAGGTGGCCTCGGGGTTCGCCGACGTCACCCGCTGGTTCCCGCGAACCTCGGTCAGCGCGGTGAGCAGCTTCTCCCTGGTGAGGCCGTTCTGGGCGAGGATCCGGCCGGCGGCGCTGGATTGTCCCTCGTCGACGAGGGCGAGCAGGAGGTGCTCGACCGACACGTACTCGTCCTTGAGCCGACCGGCCTCCCTGCTGGCGGCGTCCAGCAGGCGGGACAGCCGCTGGGTCACATACACCTCGCCGGGTCGCGCGCCGGGTCCGGACACCTTGGGCCGGCGCCGCAGTTCGTTCTCGACCGCTTCGGCGACCGCGGCCGGATCCCCGCCCGAGGCGATCAGCAGGCGGCGCACCAGTCCCTCGGGCGGTTCGAGCAGCGCGGCCAGCAGGTGCTCGCCGTCCACCTCGACCTGGCCGAGGCGCACCGCTCGTGCCTGCGCGGCCTCAAGGGCCTCGCGGGACTTCTCGGTCAGCTTGTTCATGTCCATGGATGCACCTCGCCTCGGGCGGGTCGGGCACGGAGGAGCCGTTCGAGTTCGTCGATCCGGTCGAGCAGGTCGAGCACGACCCCGGTCGCCGTGTAGGTGATGCCGAGGTCGCGGCGCAGCCGTTCGATACGGCCGGCGCGTGCCACCGCCGTCGTCGCGAGTGTGTAGTGGCCGGCGGGGTCGATCTCCGCGTCGAGGAGACCCAGCGTCACCAGCCGTCGGACGAGTTCGGGCTGCAGGTGCGCCGCGACACAGAAAGCGTCCAGGTCGAGGCCCTGGGTACGGGCGCTGGCGCGCACGAGCAGTGTCGTCATGACCTCTCCCTGGGGTTGAAGGACGAGACCTCGGCGAGCTCGCGGAACAGCTCCGTCTCCCGCGCAGTGGGGTTGGGCGGGACCATGATTCGGGCGTGCGCGTAGAGGTCGCCGGCGTGGTCACCGCGCCTCGAACCACGCGCCGGGCGGGGCAGGCCCTTGCCGCGCAGGCGGAGCTTGCGGCCGGTGGAGGTGCCGGGCGGGACGGTGACGGTCACCTGCTCTCCGTCCGGGGTGGTGATGTCGACCTTCGTGCCGAGCACGCCCTCCCACGGCGCGAGGGGCAGATCGGTGTGCACGTCCCGGCCTTCGACCCGGAATCGGGGGCCGGGCGCGAGGCGCACCACGAGGTAGAGGTCGCCCGGATCCCCGCCGTCCCGGCCGCGCCCGCCCTGGCCCGCGAGCCGCACCCGCTGCCCGTGGGTCACTCCGGGCGGGATGGTGACCTGGACCTCGCGGGGCCCGGTCGGGCCCGCCAGGGTGACCCTGCGCCGACCGCCTCGGTAGGCCTCGGCGAGGGTGACCTCGATCTCGGCTTCCTGGTCGGCGCCGGACACCGGTCCCGCCCGGCCTCGACCGCGGAAGAATCCGCCGCCCGTACCGCCGAACAGGTCCTCGAAGTCGAACCCCTCGAACCCCTCGAACCCCTCGAACCGGAAGCCCGGGCCACCGGCGCCGGCGCGCGCCCCGGCACGCGCCCCGGCACCCGCGCCTGCGCCTGCCCATCGTTCGGCGCCTTCGGGCATCCGGCGGAAATCCGCGCCGAACCGGTCGTAGCGCGCCCGGGTGTCGGGATCGGAGAGCACGTCATACGCCTCCGACAGGTCCTTGAACCGCTCCTCGGCCCCTGGATCGGAGTTGATGTCCGGGTGGTACTGGCGGGCGAGTTTCCGGTACGCCCGCTGGATCGCGTCGGCGTTGGCGTTCCGGGGGACCCCGAGGATCTCGTAGAAGTCCTCGCTGGCCCGATCCGTGGTCTGGCCGCTGCTCATGTCACGATGCTTCCGGCTCGGTATCCGTTCCTGGTCCCTTTCCTGGTTCTGACCAGGTATCCCGCCCCGGCCCGTTGTTCGATTTTGCTCCGTTGTTCGGTTTCGATCCGGCGCTCACGGCCACGGACGCGGGGCGCAGTACGCGGCCGTCGGCCTGGTAGCCCGGCCGGAGCACCTCGACAACGGTGCCCGCCGGGGGCGGAGGGGACGTCGAGCCGCTGTCGACGACAGCGCCGACCTCGTGACGGGTCGGGTCGAAGGCGCCGGTCTCGTCGTCGAGCCGAGTGACCCCGGAGTTCCGCAGCGCGTCCAGAGCGAGCTGGCGTACCCCGCGTACCCCGTCGACGAGCGAGTCGGGGTCGGCGTCCGCGTGCGAGAGGGCGAGCTCGAGATGATCCAGCACCGGCACCCACGCGAGAACCACACGATCCCGCTCGGCTGCCTTCGCGGCGCCGATCTCGCGTCCGGTCCGCCGACGGTAGTTGTCGAAGTCGGCGAGAGTCCGCAGGTGGCTGGCCTGGCACTGCTCGAGCTCCGCGGCGAGGTCGGGTGCCGGGGCGGTCTCGGGCCGCTCGGCATCCGATCGGTTCTCACCCATCGTCACGCGTGGTGAAGTCGGCGTCGATGACGTCGTCCCCACCGGCCGAGGTCTCGCCCGATCCACCGGCTCCAGCTCCGCCGCCTCCAGCTCCGCCTGCTCCTGCTCCGGCTCCGCCGCTGGCCGCCGATGCCGCCTCGCGCTGCGCGGCGGCGGGCAGGCCGTAGAGGATCTGCTGGAGATCGTTGATGAGCGGCCGGACGCGGTCGACGTCGGCGTGCTCCTCCAGCGCGCGGCGGGCGTCGGCGATGAGCTGTTCGGCGCGGGCCAACTCGTGCACGGGGACCTGGTCGCCGAGTTCGGTGAGCCGCTGCTCGACCTGGTAGGCGATGGTGTCGAGCTGGTTGCGGGCGTCGGCGTTCTCTCGCAGCCGGGTGTCCTCGGCCCGGTTGCGCTCGGCGTCGGCGACCATGCGCTCGATGTCCTCCGACGGCAGGTTGGTGTTGTCCGAGATGGTGATCCGCTGCTCGGCGCCGGTGCCGGTGTCCTTCGCGGTGACGTTGAGGATGCCGTTGGCGTCGATGTCGTAGGTGACGTCGACCTGTGCCTGGCCGCGCGGGGCGGGGCGGATGCCCTCGAGGCGGAACCGGCCCAGCGTCCGGTTGTCGGCGGCCATCTCGCGTTCGCCCTGGAGCACGACGATGTCGACGGCCGACTGGTTGTCCTCCGCGGTGGAGAACGTCTCGGTGCGCCGCGCCGGGATGGTGGTGTTGCGATCGATCACCTTCGTGCTCACGCCGCCGAGGGTCTCCACCCCGAGGGAGAGCGGGGTGACGTCCAGCAGCAGCACGTCGGAGACCTCGCCCTTGATCACCGCGGCCTGGATGGCGGCACCGACGGCGACGACCTCGTCCGGGTTGACCGTCATGTTCGGTTCCTTGCCGGCGGTCAGCCGGCGCACCAGGGCCTGCACGGCCGGCATGCGGGTGGCGCCGCCGACGAGGATCACCTCGTCGATGTCCTGCTCGGAGAGCTTCGCGTCCGCCATCGCCTGCCGCAGCGGTCCCATGCACCGTTCGAGCAGATCGGCCGTGATCTGCTCGAACTGCGAGCGGGTGACGGTGGTGTTGAGGTGCTTCGGGCCGTTGGCGTCGGCGGTGATGAACGGCAGGTTCACCTGTGTCTGCGTCACGGAGGAGAGTTCGACCTTCGCCTTCTCGGCGGCTTCGAACAGGCGCTGCAGTGCCTGCGGATCGTTGCGCAGGTCGATGCCGGTCTGGTTCCGGAACTCCTCGGCGAGGAAGTCGACGAGGCGGCGGTCCCAGTCGTTGCCGCCCAGATGGGTGTCGCCGGCGGTCGCGCGCACCTCGACGATGCCGTCGCCGACGTCGAGGATCGACACGTCGAAGGTGCCGCCACCGAGGTCGAAGACGAGCACGGTCTCGTGCGAGCGCTTGTCCATCCCGTAGGCCAGCGCGGCCGCGGTCGGCTCGTTGATGATCCGCAGGACTTCCAGGCCGGCGATCCGGCCGGCGTCCTTGGTCGACTGCCGTTGCGCGTCGTTGAAGTACGCCGGCACCGTGATCACGGCTTCGGTGACCTTTTCGCCGAGGAACTTGGCGGCGTCGTCGGCCAGTTTCCGCAGCACCATCGCCGAGATCTCCTCGGGGGCGTACTCGCGCCCGCGAACGACGATCCGTACTGCGTCTTCCTTCCCGGCGGTGATGTCGTACGTGACTGTCTTCAGCTCGCTCGTGACCTCGCTGTACCGGCGGCCGATGAACCGCTTGACCGCGGTGATCGTGCCTTTCGGGTTGAGAATCGCCTGACGGCGGGCCAGCTCCCCGACCAGCCTCTCCCCGCTCTCCGTGAACGCAACCACGGAGGGGGTCGTCCGGGCTCCCTCGGCATTGGGGATGACGTTCGGCTGGCCGCCTTCCACGACGGCGATGACCGAGTTCGTCGTCCCCAGATCTATTCCTACTGCCTTTCCCACGATGACCTCCCGGTGGGAGCCTTCTGGTGGAAGTGGCGGGGCCGCGGCAGGCCTCACGACCACGGTAGGACCGGCCGGACGAAGACCGCAACACGCCGCCACCCGGCGAACCAGAGCAAGACGGCGGACCAGAGGCCGACACGTCCGCACGACGCGCCACCGCGCGTGCCGGGCCGGCGGCTGACCAATGTCAGCTCCGGCCGCTCCCGGCGGACGAGAGCCGGCCGAACTCGGTCTCCGCCAGGAACCGGGCCGCCTCGTCCGCCACGTCGGCATCGACGAGCAGGTCGTAGCGATCGGCACTCAGCGCCGACACGGAGACGAAGTCCCGCCGGCCCCGGCTGAACGCGTAGATCAGCAGACCCGTCAGAGCACCGAGGACTGCGCCGAAGACGGCTCCGTAGAGCGCGAGCAGCACCGCCGTCTGAACAGGGTTGATCCAGTTGAACAGGCCGAAGATCCAGCCGATCAGCGCGCCCGGGAGGGCACCGGCGAGCGCCGACCGGCCTGCCGCGGAGGCCCAGGTCAGCCGACCCGTGACCTTCTCGATCGTGTGCAGGTCGCGGCCGACGATGGCGGTCTTCTCCACCGGGAAGTGAAGGTCGGCAAGTCGATCGACGGCCCGTTCGGCATCGGCGTAGGTACTGAAGGTGGCGACCACTTTCTGTGAGCCGACCGTGCGGCCGGTCCCGTCCGCACGGTCCGTCCCCCGCTCACTCCGAGCATCATCAAGGCGCGGGTCGCCGCGGTGGAGGACTCCTGCTCGGGGAGCACCTGTTCCAAGGTCATGCGATCGGGAACCGCGGGCACCGCCCTCATCTGTCCCGAAATCGTTATTACCATGTGACATATCGATCGCCCCCACTCGATGTGGGTCGTGGTTGCGCCACCGCGCAGGGCATCCAAGGTATCTCCCCGAACAACGCGGTCGTTCTTGGAGATTGCCCGCGTGCCGGCTGCCCAACCGAGTACGCCCGAGATTTCTGGGGGCCGCGAGAACCGACTCGTGCTGGCGGCCGCGGCAGCCGGTGCGGACATCCACGGTGTCTGCGTTTGCCGGCGAAGCGGGCGCGGACGACGATTGGAGTGCACGCCAGAAGCCTTGCGCAACAGGCGTGGGGTAGAGCATTAACCTGCTCCGCCACTTCGAGCACCAGATCACGCTGCCCGGAGACGTCGACCCCGAATCGGTGACGGCGAGCCTGGACGACGGGGTGCTGGCCGTCCGGCTGGCGAAGGCCCGCAGCAGCCAGCCCCGCCACATCGAGATCTCCGGACCCACGGCGACGCAGAGCGGCCGGACGATCGATGACGCCTCGAGCCAGTACACCGACGCCACCACCAGGTCGTCCGAAGCCGCGTCATCCGAAGCCGGAGCGTCCAGCGCGCACACATAGCGCGCACACATCCGGCGCGGGATCATCCAACGGCTGACCCGACTGACGTGCCATGACCGCGCTGATCCGATCGCGCTGACCGGACCACGCCTTCCCTTCCTCGCGCGCCTTCCCCCAGGGGTTCAAAGGAGATTCAAAGGAGGAGGTCGAAGATGTGGCTGACGCGCTCCCATTCGTTGGGCCCGGGATTCTTGAGCTTCGGTTCGATGATCGTGAAGGCTCTGGCGAGTGCGAGGCTCAGTCCGCCGACGATGAGGGGAAGACGGGCCGCGGTGTCGTCGCTCAGGGCAAGGTCCAGCGGGGGGCGAGCCGCGATCTGTTCCAGGATGGGACGCAGCTCGATCTCCTCGTCGAGATCCCGGAAATGGTGCATGCTCTCCTGGAGCCCTTTGGTGATGGGCAGGTCCCAGGGCTCTATCACATCTCGGAGGTTCGCCTTCGCGGTCGCCTGCGCCATGAGCAGCAGATCGAAGACCTTGTCGTTGACGAAATCGCCGTAACGCTTCACGTCGTTCTTGTCCATGTCCAGACCCGCGGCGGTCCGGAAGAATCGCTCGAATCTGGTCACGCCCATAACCGGCATGGTGATCCTCCCTCGGCTGGTCGCGTACGCGCCACTATCCGGCGCGCACGACGTCAAGCATTCCATGCAGGTGGGCGGCGGCCTGTTCAACGTCGAAATGCTTGTACTGCCCGGCTCTCGACTCGGCCGACAGGACCCCGCACCGGTGCACGTTCTCGAAGTCTCCGTAGGGGAACTTGTACCGCGTCTTCCGGTCCTCGCCGATCTTGTCGTCGATCCCCAGGTACCACTTCTGGTACTCACCGAGGCCGTGCTCCTCGACGAACCTGTTCTCCTGCTGAGCTGACGGCTGATGCTCGCTCCAGTCGTCCCGCTCGTCCAGCACGACCTTCCTGTCCTCGATCAGCTTCCGGGCATGGTCATAGGCCTTTCTGTTCAGTCTCACCGCCATGATCTCTCCCGATCCTCGCTGCTTCGTTTCTACCCAGGTCCACTCTGCCCACGTCCACGTAGCCAGAGTGAAACAGATGGGCCGGTTCCGCAAGAGATCAGTTCTCGAGTTCACATAAACGCTATCTCAGCCATATAACCGCATGCTCCCGTTTCTCCGCGCGAGGCCGCGGGAGCCTGGGAAGATCGCGGGGAGATAGCCGCGGACCGGCGATGTGGTTTCTGTTGGCCGCACGCGTTCGACCTGGCGGAGGTAACTGATCAGGTACTTTTTCAGAGTCCGCCTTCGCGTAGCTGCCGGTCAATCATGATCGAGTGATGGGTCGAGGTGTGGTCCGTCCGCTGGTGCTGGTGTCGCAGTTTGTGGGGGTTCCGGTTCCCGCCGGAGGTGATCGTGCTGGTGGTCCGGTGGTACCTGCGGTACGTGGTGTCGTACCGGGACGTCGAGGAGCTTCTCGCCGAGCGTGGCCTCGACGTCGATCACGTGACCGTCCACCGGTGGGTGCAGCGCTTCACGCCTCTGCTGGTGGACGCCGCCCGGCCCGGTCAGGTCTGTTGCATTGCGGGAGGCAAGACATGGATTGCCCTGTCGATCGGGTGATCAGATCGCGAGGGTGAGCTTGGTAAACGCGGCCGTCAGCCGTGCGTGCGGGTCGGCGTCGGTCCCGAGTTCGTAGTGGCCGCGGCGGATGTTCTGGACGAACGCATGACCTGCGCTGATCGTCTGGACGGAGCGCAGCCGTTTCAGTCCGCGCATCGGGCGGAGCCAGGCTTTGAGTCTGCTGTGATCGGCTTCGATCCGATTGTTCTCCCGGGCACCGTCGACGTGGCAGGCCTCGGGGAGCAGCTCCTCGAGGAGCCTTGGGTAGACGGGGGCCTTGTCGGTGGTGACCTCGACGGGCCGGCGCCCGTGGGACAGCGTGCGGGCGAAGAACCGGCGGGCGGCGGCCTGGTCGCGGCGGGTGCTGGCGAGGACGTCGATGACCTGGCCGTGCTGGTCGACGCCCCCGGTACAGGTAGGTCCACCGGCCGGCGATCTTGACGTAGGTCTCGTCGACGAACCACCGGTCACCAGGACGGTCCGACGCGGCCGGGCGGCGTCAACGAGCAGTGGCGTGAAGCGCTGGACCCACCGGTACACGGTGACGTGATCAACGTCGATGTCCCGTTCGGCCAGTAGCTCCTCGACATCCCGACAGGACAGCGCGAACCGCGGTACCAGCGGACCGCCAGCACGATCACCTCGGGAGGGAACCGGAACTCCGTGAACTTCGACGTCGGAGCCGGTGGCCGGACGCGACGTCGACGCATCATTCGATCATGACTGATCGGTAGCCGCGATGGTGAACTTCGCCGATGCAACAGTGCCGCCCAGGCCAGGTGGGATGGTTTGGATTCGTTCGAGGGAGGGGTCGGTGGTCGGGTCTGCACGATACTGGGCGGTGATCACCATGGGCGACCGGGCGGCGAGGAGGCTGTGATGGCGGCCACGGGTGTCGAGAACGTGGCGCCGGCTCCGTCCCAGGGACACGAGCGGCCACGAGGGCCGCGCGACACGGGAGGAAGTCATGACGATCCACCGGATGGATCACGCCGGCGTTGTGGTCACCGATCTCGCGGCTGCCATCGCGTTCTTCGTTGAACTGGGCCTGGAACTGGAGGGCGAGACAGCGGTCGAGGGTGCATGGGTGGACCAGCTCGTCGGGCTGGAAGGCGTCCGAGCGGACATCGCCGTCGTGCGGACCCCGGACGGCCACGGCCGGGTCGAGCTGTCGACGTTCCACTCGCCGGTGGCCACCAGCACTGCGCCGAGGGCGCCGCTGAACACCCCGGGCATCCCTCGCCTGACGTTCGTCGTCGACGCCGTTGACGACGTCCTCGACCGCCTGCGCGCCCACGGCGCCGAACTCGTGGGTGAGGTGGCGCAGTACGAGGATTACTGCCGGTACTGCTACGTCCGCGGCCCCGAGGGCATCATCATCGGGCTGGTCGAGGAGCTCGGCTGAAGCAGCACGATTCTCCTACGTCGCTTAGGAGATCACCAACCAGTACCAGCCACACCGGAAGGACCGCCGCCATGGGCACTGTTGCGTTCGGAGGACGCGGGGCATGCCAGCGGCCACGGTGATCTTCGGTCAGACGGCGTGGGCGAGTTCGGTGAACGCGGCTGCCAGCCGGAGCTGTGGGTGGGTGTCGACGGCGCACTTGTCGTGGCCGCGGCGGATGTTCTGGACCAGGGCGTGTCCGGCGCTGACGGTCTGGACGGACCGCAGCCGTTGCAGGCCGCGCATCGGCCGGAGCCGGGCTTTCAACCGGCCATGATCTGTCTCGATCCGATTGTTCTCCTGGGCGGCGTCGACATGGCAGGCCTCGGGGAGCAGCTCGTCGAGGAGCCTTGGGCAGACCGGGGCCTTGTCGGTGGTGACCTCGACCGGCCGGTGGCCATGAGATAGCGCCTGGGTGAAGAACCGGCGGGTGATGCCCTGGTCGCGGCGGGTACTGGCGAAGACGTCGATGACCTGTCCATGCTGGTCGACGGCCCGGTACAGGTAGGCCCGCCTGCCGGCGACCTTCACATAGGTCTTATCGACAAACCACCTGTCACCAGGCCGGCGCCGGCACGGCCGGGCCGCCTCGGCGAGCAGGGGTGTGAAGCGCTGCGCCCACCGGTAGATCGTGACGTGGTCGACCTCGAGGCCGCGTTCGGCCAGTAGCTCCTCGACGTCCCGGTAGGACAGGGCGAACCGCAGGTACCAGCGGACCGCCATCACGATCACCTCCGGCGGGAACCGGAACCCGGCGAACTCCGACGTCGGAACCGGGGATGGACACGACGTCGACGCATCAACCGATCATGACCGATCGGCAGTTCCTCAGGGGCACCAGCTGAGCCCGCCACGTCCCGCCTCGGCATAACGCAACAGAGCCCTCGTGCCGCGGCCGAGCGCCTGGGCGATCTCGTTGCGGCTCAGCCCGCGCTCCGCGAGTTCGCGCACGCGTTCGGCGGGTTGTACTGGTACATGGGCCCCGCGAGGCTTCCCCTTCCCCTGTCCACTGCGAGGCACCGTGGCCGCGCTCGTGGACGTGTAGGGGCTCCGCGGGTCAGGCTCCTGGCCTGTGCGGGTCGGACGAAGAACTAGACGTTGATCCAGACTGATGCACCGCCGGGTTGGCTGAGGATCTGTGCGGCGGTTGCGAGTTTGTCTGCGAGGTCTGGGACTTCGATTGGCCGTGTCTTGCCAGGAGCATTCCAACAGCCGCCGCTGTGGGCGAGGATGGACCCGAGACGGCCAATGCGTGGCTTGGTGTTGGGACTGACGATTGCCCCTGCGGAGTGGTCGTGGTAGGGGCCCTCTAGTGCCACGAGCTGCGTGTCGCCGTCAACTCCCAGGATTACGAGTTTCGGCATTGGCGCCTTCCTGTTCAAGAGGGGGGAGGATGGACCAGTTCCATCCTGAACGTTTCATCGCGGCCCGTGGCTGCTGTTTGGGCGTACCTGCCAATACTACCTCTTGGATGTCATCGATGGTAACGCCGCCGTGGATCTGGGTTTCGATGTAGCTCTCGGCGCGAAACCGGGAGCTGATGTAGTCGCGTTCATCGAAGGTGCCAGCGGTCCCTCCCGCCGACCAGCCGCCTTCGAGGCGTGGGCTGAACGACTCCCAGGTCGGAGCGGTCAGCGGGGTGGGTCGTCCGAATCCCACTGAGCCAAGGGAGTCTCCGACAAGTGCCGTGGAGCGTTTCGCAACATCTCGTTTGAGGATAATTTGGACTGTGCCGTACCCGGAGAGGTCGTCTCGGAGGTCAAGGGGGGCTTCGAAGTCGTATACGCCGACCGAACGTGGGCCGCCGATATCGAGGTAGCCGTAGACAGGTCGTCGAGTGGGGTCGAGGTCCGGTGGGTAGCCGAACCACTGCTCTTCGCGGGTCCGGCGGGATGCGCGGCTGTCGTAACCGGTTTCGATACCTGGTTCGAACTGGGTCCTGTAGCGGCCAGCGGCGAGGAATCGTTCGAAGCGTTGCTGGTCGAGCTGCATACGGATCGCGACGTTCCGACCGGTGAACGCTTCTCGTACGTGGCGTGTCATCCCGTCACGGAACTGGTCTGCTGTCATGTCCGCGAACCGCGCATATGCCGGGTCGGAAGTAGCCCTCGCGGCGAGCTGCCTGCGGAGCTGGTCGGCGTTCGCTTCGATGGATGCCTGCTGGACGGCGCGTTCGTAGTCGACGGGGCGCCGTTGTTTGACGTCGTCGACGGCGGCTCGGTTGCCCGAGGCGGCGGCGGTGAAGACCCGTCGGATGTCCGGGTCGGCTGTTCAGGTGGCTGTGGGCTGCCATGCGGGTGCCCGTGCGGGGAGCGTGCGGCGTCTGGTGCGGCTATCCCAGATGGCGGCGAGGGTGAGCGCCGACTTCTGGTGCACTCCGCAGAGGCGCTTCCTGGCCGAGCCCAGTTCCGGCGGCGGCGGCCTGTTATGGCTACGCGCGCAGTGCAGCGGTGAGGAACGCGGGCCACGACGCGCTCCTGTTTGGTGCACCCGGTAGGGGTGGGTAGCCGGGTTCGGGATTGTCAGGGACCCGCATGCAACAGGTGGTGACGGTTGCGGCCCGCCGCTTTTCGTTGATCTTGGTGCACATGGCTGTCCATCACGAGGCACCGTGCCCTCGCTCGTGGACGTGTAGCGGCGTCGCGGCCAGGCACCCGGCATGGCGCGATAGGGGGTGGAGGCGAGGATGTCGGCGGCTCGTGGATCTACCGTCAGGTCGGCCAGATGTTCTCGCGCTGGATGGTGAGCCCGACGGATTGCGCCGCGGTCCGGATCTCTGCGAGGAGCTGAGTCAGATTATCCCGGCTGGGGACCGCTGCCGGAGTAGCGAGGAGCGTGACCATCCACTCGTCCGCCCTGCCTCGCCACAAGGTCAGACGCGCACGATCCTCACCGCTGTCGACGAGGTATCGTTCGCCGAAGGCTTCATCGTCGTCGTCATCCCACCGGCCTCGCGGCTGAAGATTCAGAGATCGGCGGAGGGTGCGGACCTTCTCATAGTCGATCGGACCTTGCATGCTGGTGGCCAGGACCGTTTTCCACATCTGCTCTCCCGGAAGCTTCGTAATTTGCCTTGAGCATAGACGATTTCGGGCGACAGCACACGGTTGTACCAGCCGCCCGAGTCGCGCCCCTCCCCGTCGCCGGGCGACTTGGGCGGTGCCGCCACCCAGTCGTTTGGATGCTGATACGGGTAGAATCCAAACTTTGCTTGGTCATGGGAGCCGGCACTGTTGTGCACACCCAAAGCCATCTCCGTACCGGGGAGGGTCCGCTACGGTCGCCCGCCAAGTACTCGCGGTAGGCGGCGGGATCGTCTTCCTCTCGGAAGTAGTGCAGGAACGACTCAACAAGGAAATCCGGCGGCGGACCGACGTCGTCGGTATCTTCCCTGGCCGCGACGCCATCGTGCGTCTCGTCGGCGCGGTCCTCGCCGAGCAACACGACGAGTGGATCGAAACCAATGCCGCTTGGTTAGGGAGCTGGTTCCGTTGTCAACGGCGACGCGCTCAACGAGGCGACATCAAGCCGACACGCTTTCTCTCGCGCGAGTCATAGCTTCTACAGCACACGCCGGCGATTTATTGATCGAGACGTCGATGGAATGCCGGTGTGTCGCGTCTCCCGGATGCCCTCGAACTGCCCGCAGTCACCAGTGACCGGCTGACGGATCGAATTTCCATCGGCGTTCTCGCACGTGTGGTTCCTCGGGATCTGGCCGACGAGGTACTCACGGAGACGGGACGGCTGGAACAGCCTAGGAGGCTTCTACCAGCCAGGGTCGTCGTGTACTTCACGATGGCGATGTGTCTGTTCCTCGACGATGACTACGACGAAGTGATGCGTAGGCTGGTCGGCACGCTGCGCTGGCTCGGGTCCTGGCGCGGGGAGTGGAAGATTCCGAGTACCGGGGCGATCTCACAAGCTCGGACACGTCTTGGCCCGGAACCGTTGAAGCTGCTGTTCGAGCGGGTCGCCGTGCCGGTCGCCGGCCTGGGCACGAAAGGCGCCTGGCTCGCGTCCCGTCGACTCGTGGCCGTGGACGGCGTCCGCCTCGACACCGCGGACACCCCGAGAATGCCGAGGCGTTCGGTCGTTTCAGTCACGGGCCGAGGATCGCAGCCTTTCCCCAGGTCCACATCGTCGCACTGGCCGAATGCGGCACCCACGCGGTGTTCGCCGCCGCCATCGGCACCTACGCCAGCGACGAACGGTCGCTCGCGGCCACGCTGCTCGACGCCTGCGAGCCGGGCATGCTCCTCACCGCCGACCGCAACTTCTACGGCTACGGCCTGTGGCAGCAGGCGCTCGCCACCGGCACGGACCTGCTCTGGCGGGTCAACATGAACCTCACGCTCCCCGTCATCCGGGCACTGCCCGACGGCTCCTACCTGTCCCTTCTAGTCGACCCCAGGATTCCCGTCGCCAAACGTAGCCGGCTCATCGCCGATGCCCTCAACGGCGCCGACCATGCCGACCACGACACCCGGAACCAGATGATCTACGACTACATCGCCCGGCGGAACCAGCACGCAGAAGATCAGAAGCTGCGGCAGATCGTCCAGCGGGCGAACGTGGCCTGACGAGGCACTAGATATCCCCGGTCAAGATCCGCTCTGCCTGACTGCGCTCCACACAGAACTCGTTCCCTTCAATGTCGATCATAACGACCCAGCCCGTACCGTCCGGCTTGCGGAAGTCCGCGACAAGCTTGGCGCCTAGGCCCAACAGCCGCTCGACTTCTTCATCCCGAGATCGGTCCTGTGGCTGAAGATCCAGGTGCAGCCGGTTCTTGACCTTCTTGCCCTCGGGTACGGCGAGGAACAGCAGGCCTGGCCCGCTGCCCTCTCCGGTGCTCACGAGTACCTCCGGGACCTCGGGCCGGTCGTCCTCGTGGAGGACCCCTCCCAGGACCTCTGCCCAAAAGGACCCAAGAGCGTAGGCATCGGCGCAGTCGAACTCGATATTGCGTATGAGCGAAGTCATGGTGTCACTATCGGCCGTCGGTGACGAGCGTGGCGTGCAACGCCCTGACTCGCAACTCGACTGGCCAACCTGACCTTCCACCAGCGAGCACTGAAAATGGCCAAGCAGCCGCGCTCCAGGGGCGTTCCGGCTGGCCGACGAGGCCATCTGGGCAGCTCGGGCTGGCCATCTTCACCCGATCCCTCCACAGGCTGTAGGGATCGGATCTCGTTGGCGAGTCGCCGTCGTAGTTGGCGAGTGGATGGCGAGTCGCCGTCGTAGTTGGCAAGTCCGGACGTCGAGGCGGTCCTAGTCGTCAGGTGGTCCTGGTGCTGCTGTGTCACCGCTGTCGGTTGGAGGGTTGCGCGACGGGGCGCCAGTCCGCTGGCTTGAGCTCGGGCCTTGAACCGCGAAGCCGTCTTTTAGGTATCAGGCCGAACGTTCGGCGATGAACACGAACTCACGCCCTGGGCGGTCCGGCGCCTCCCGCACGTCCAGGACTCTGTAGCCGTTGGCGACCAGGCTCGACGTCGGAGCCGGTGGACGGATACGACGTCGACGCATGATTCGATCATGGCTGATCGGTAGCCGCGATGGTGGACTTCGCCGACGCAACAGTGCCGGGGAGAGTTGTCCGGTCCAGCGTGGGGTGGGGCGCGGTGTCGTGTTCCCTGCTTGGGCCTCTCGGTGTCCCTGAGGCTGCCCGCAGCTCATGGCTGTCGGTTGCGGACTGTAGCCCGCCGGCGGGTGAGCCTGACGGCGCTACGCTGGTTCGGAGGGATCAGGTCTGTCGGGTCGCCTGAGGGAGGTGCGCCATCGCCGCGGAGATGATCGCTCCTGCGTGGATGCACGAGCAGATCACGGCGGAGCAGTACGACTCCTGGTCCGCCGAGCAGTGCGCGGGCATCGAGGTCGTGGACGGGATGGTGGTCGTGAGTCCCAGCGCGTCCAAGCGGCACAACCGGCTGGTCAAGATCCTCGCGGTTGCGTTGGAGGCCGCCGCCGGGCCGGACTGGAACGCGGACTTCGATTTCGATGTTCGGCTTCAGGACGTGCCGCTGACCAATCGGCGTCCGGACGTCGTCGTGTACCGCGCCGACACGATCGACATCATCCCGGCCCGTCCCGAGCACATTCTGCTCGTCATCGAGGTTGTCTCGCCCGGTTCGGAGACGACCGACCGGATCGTCAAGGCCGAGCAGTACGCGAGGGCCGGGATCTCGTACTACTGGCGGGTCGAGCAGCCCCCCGCCGGCGTCCCGGTCGTCCATACCTACGTCCTCGACCCGGCAACCGGGAGCTACCGTGACGGTGAGGTCTTCACGGGCGTCGTCGATGCCGTCGCACCCTTCCCGGTCAAGGTCGATCTCGCTCGGCTCTAGCGATGTCTGCCGGGCGGCTTCGAGCAGGCTGGCCGGCCGGCCGGCGGGATCCCCCGTGCACTGGTGCATGAGTGGTCGGTGAGTGGAGGCGCGGGGAGGCTCGCAGGCTGTTACCGGTCGCCTGCCGGCACCGGCCGGGCGACAGGTGGTGTGTGGATGAGACCTACGTGAAGGTCGCCGGCCGCTGGACCTCCCTGTACCGGGGGCGTCGACCAGCACGGCCAGGTCATTGACGTCCTCGCCAGCACCCGCCGCGACCAGGCCGCCGCCCGCCGCTTCTTCACCCGCGCGCTGTCCCCTGGCCGTCGGCCGGTCGAGGTCACCACCGACAAGGCCCCCGTCTACCCAAGGCTCCTCGACCACCTGCTCCCCGAGGCCTGCCATGTCGACGCCGCCCAGGAGAACAATCGGATCGAGACAGATCATGGCCGGTTGAAAGCCCGGCTCCAGCCGATGCGCGCCTCGGATCAGGGTCCTGCTCGTGCCGGCCACCCAGATGCTGCCGTCGTCGTGGGTGGCGATGAGCACCTCGCCGGCTCGTTGCAGGGCGGTGCCCTGCCGCACGGTGTAGGCCGGCGGCAGGATGCCCTCGCGGGTGAGCCAGACCGCGAAGGCCGTGTTCAGGCTCCCGGTGACGGGGTCCTCGCCGATGCCGGCGGCGAACGCGCACCTCGACGTCGGCGGGGCCCGCCGGGTCGAGTCCGATGACGCCGCTCGCGAGCTGCCCCATCCGCGCGTAGTCGGGGCGGATCGCCCGGACGGCGTCCGCGGAGTCCAGCATGAGCCCCACCCAGCCGGGTCCGTTGTCGGCCCAGGCCGCGCGCCGCACGTCCGCCGGGGTGATCCCGAGGGCGGCGATCGCCTGCTCGCGGGTCGCGTCGTCGAGCGGCCCGGAGCGGATGAGCTCGGGGGCGCGGAAGGCGAGCGCGTCGCCGGCCCGCCGGAGCTCGACGAGCCCGATGCCGCACTCCTGCACGACGTTCGTGCCGTCGGGCACGCCCCCGGCCTCGAGCCAGGCGTGGGCGCTGCCGAGCGTGGGGTGCCCGGCGAGGGGCAGCTCGCCAAGGGGGGTGAAGATCCACAGGCGGTGGTCGGCGCCGGCGACAGTCGGCGCCAGCAGGAAGGTGGCCTCGGAGAGGTTCGTCCAGCGCGCGAACGCCGCCATCCGCTCGTCGTCGAGCCCGTCGTCACCGGCACGGCCGGCTTACCGGCTCTCCTCCTGCTCGGGGAGCCCCCAGAACGGTCCGTGAAGTCCGACGCTGCGGAAGTAGTCGGCCGCGGCCACCGGCTCGCGGCGGACGTACGGGGTGTCCAGCCGCCCCTCGTACCAGTGCGCCGCCAGGCGCCACAGGGTCTCCAGGGACATGACGTAGCCGCGGTCGTTCCCGGTGCGGGCGAGCCAGTCCTCGACGCAGCCCTCGGAGCAGAAGATGAGCTGGTTCTCGCAGGCGTGGGCGGCGTCGGGCCAGATCCGGTCCGCGGGCGTGAGGAAGTGCGCGACCTGGGATCCCTCCGGCGGGCCCTGGTTCGTGACCGTCCAGGCGTGCGCGGTGCCGCAGGCGGGGCAGGTGGTCGCGACGAGCACCTCGGGCGAGTCGGGGACGAGGTTCGGGATGGCGAAGGAGTCCCACGCGCACCCGCCCCACCACAGGGTGCGCGCTCCCATGACGGAGAAGCCGAAGGACCGGGTCGCGAACGGGTGGGCCATCTCGACCTCGCCGTCCTTGAGGACGACGTTGCGGGTCTGGGCGAGCTCGGTCAGCGCCGCGTCGTAGTCCTGGGGCGTGACGTCCAGCTGCCGGGCAAGCTCCTCCCGCGGGGGCAGCGCGCCGTCCGCGGCGAGGCGGGTGTAGATCGCGAAGCGCGTGCGTTCGGCGAGCTCGCTGAGCGTCATCCTGGGTGCCCCTTCACTCGAGGTGATTCTATTGGGGGCGGTGGTGTCACGCTCCTATGCGCGGCCGTCGTGACCGTGGCTGTGGGGCGCCAGAACTCGGCCACTGGTGCTGACCTGGGGTTTTAGGCGGTTCGTTCGTCTTCGTTGATCGGGCCGTCGAGGGCGGGTCGGCGGTTGGTCCGTTCGTGGGTGAGGTTGGCGATGGGGTGGTCGGGCGGGGGTGGTTGAAGGTTGCGGCCGCGGTGGGGTCGTCGTTCGTTGTAGTGGGTCGCGTGCTCGGTCAGGGCGGTGCGCAGGTGCTGTTGACCGAAGACCAGCGTCCGGTCGGTGATCTCGGTCCGGACGGTGCGGACGAGCCGTTCGGCGTAGGCGTTCGCCCGCGGGGTCGGCGACACGGGGTGGGATCGTGAGGGTGGTGATGCCGGTGTCGGCGAGGACCGCGTCGAACGAGGCGGTGAACTGCCCGGTCCGGTCGCGGACCAGGACCTGGAAGTCGGCCGTCCGGTCACCGAGATCCATCAGGAGGTTCCGGATCTGTTGGGCGGTCCACGGCCCGTCCGGGTTGGCGGTGACCCCGAGGACGTGGATGTAACGGGTGCCGACTTCCAGGACGAAGAAGCAGTACAGGCGCCGCAGGGTCACGGCGCAGTCCACGTGGAGGAAATCGACCGCCAGCATCGTCGATGCCTGGGCGCGCAGGAACTGCCACCACGTCGTGTCGGGGTGGCGTTTCGGTGCCGGAGGCAGCCCGATGGACTTCAGGACCCCAACGCCACACCGGAGATCGTGGCTTGACTGTGGCCTGATTGGAGAGGGGCGGTCCTTCCAGGGGGCGTCAGGTCGGCGGGTACTCGACGTTCCTCGGAGGGGGTCAAAGGCTGTGGGCGTCCGGCCGCAGGAGATCATGTTCACCCTGTGTGACTGGAATGCGGGTCGTCGGCGTGTCGCGGGGCCAGCACTATTGCGGTGAGCCGCTGGTCGAGGCCGATCCCGATGCCGGGCAGGACCGCGTGCAGGTATCTGCGGCTGGGCTGCTCCACGGTGACCGAGGGGCGTCGCCGCAGCCGGTCCAACCCCGACAGCGATGCCTGCCTCGCCATCTGCCCGGTCGCCGTCCCGACCAGCAGCTCCCCGCCGGTCAGCCCCGGCGCCCGCTGTTTGACCGGGCCGACCCCGCTCGTCGAGCGTCTCGACGACACCGAGCCGGTCGACCAGCTCGGCCACCGCGGCCAGGCCCGTCATCTGACCCGCAGCCGGCGAACTCGGGCTTGCCGCGGCGGGCGGCCCGCCGCCGAGGGGTCATGTCCACGGCGGCGGGCCGGCTGCGGTGCCCGGCTGTCTGGCAGATGCCTACCGGTCGCGGTGTGGGCTCCGACGGCAGCGGCTCGACGGCCAGGCACCGGGGGTCAGCGGTCCTGAGGGTCAGCGGTCCTGAGGGTCAGCGGCGAGGCGTCGGCGCCGCGCTGGCCCCGAGGCCGAGGCCGTTCGGTCCGGCGCTGGCGCCGACACCGGCTCCTGGCACGGTGGCGCCAAGACCCACGCCGCTTTGCCCCGCCTGCGCGCCCACCCCGGTGCCCGGCGCGCTGGCCCCAAGACCGCGGCCGCCCGGTCCGGCACTGACGCCGACACCCGCGCCCGGCACGGTGGCGCCAAGACCCACGCCGCTTTGCCCCGCCTGCGCGCCCACCCCGGTGCCCGCTCCGACGCGAGCGCCGGCCCCGACGCTACCCGGCCCCGCGGTCGCGCCCACCGCCGCGTTCGGCCCCACTGCGGCGCCGGCCCCGACACCGCCCGGGTCGAGACGGGTATCGGCCCGCACGCCCGGTGCGACCGTGGCGTCGACCTGAGCCTGTAGTGCCCGCCCGCAGAAGGGGCCTACCTTGTCGCGACCGCCGGCGGCGGTGACCAGGGCAGTCATGCCCGGGGAGTCAAGAGCCGTGCTGGCGCCGCTCGCCGCGGCCGCCGTGTAGGTGTGGCACAGCGCGAGCAGCGACGCCGAGACGGCGGCGCCGGGGCTCGTCACGGCGACCATCGGGGTGGTCACCGTGGCGGACGGCGTACCCGTCGCCGACACGGTGCCGCCGTCTCCACCGGTGAGCGGGAGTACTCCGGTGCTGGCGGCCACGGCAGCGCCGCTGAGGACGGTGGCTCCGACCGCCGCGGCGGCGATCTTCATGGTCAGGGCGTTCGCGAGCATCAACTTCAACATCGATTTTCTCCGCGGCTGGGGGACGTGAACGAGACGCGCCTCCCGGAAGGCGGCCATCGCCGCCTCCTCACCGTCGAGCTCCCCGTCGCGGGCCGGAGCGGACGCGGCGGCGAGCAGATCGGCAAGGGGATCCGTACCGATCCCGGCGTTGACCGGGTCGCCGCGAAGCAGCCGCTCCGCGTCGACCCGACCGTCCGGACGAGGTCGGTGTGTGCTCATCTCACGTCCTTCAGCGTCGAAGTCCTCGCCGGTGTTACACCCGGCCGAAACCCGTGGTCATCGCTGCACGCCGATATCCCGATCATGTTCGTCTGCTCCTGGCCGACCGGTCTTGCTGATCCCCTCGCTCACCGAGGTGTTCGACCGCACCGAGCTGTTCGGCGAGCCTGCGCAACCCCCGATGCGCCGCGGTACGCACCGCACCGGCCCGCTTGCCCAGGACCCGTCCCGCGGTCTTCGCGTCCAACCCCATCACCACCCGCAGCAGCACCGCCTCGGCCTGGTCCAACGGCAGGCCCGTGATCAGACGCAGGGCCGCCTCAGTGGACATCGCCTCCAACGCTTCGCCTGCGGTGTCGTCAGGGCCGGCCAGCTGCGCCGTCACCAGCTCGACCGGGACGTCCTCCCGCTGGCGGCGACCCCGTCTGCGCAGGTGGTCGAGCGCCCGGTGACGCGCGATCGTGGCCGCCCAGCCGCGGAAACCATCGGCGTCCCCGCGGAACGTCGGCAGGTCACGAGCAATCTGCAGCCACGCCTCGGAGGCGACGTCCTCGGCGTCGTCGCCCACCAGTACCCGCAGGTATCGCAGCAGACCCGGCTGGACCGTCCGGTAGATCAGCCGGAAGGACGCCTCGTCTCCCCGCTGCGCTCCGCTGACCGCCGAGGAGAGATCCGGCTCCGTGGTGGGAGGAGGAGTGGTAGGGGGAGGGTCGGTGTCGGGGCCGTCTCGGAACGGGGTGCTGGCACCGCCGAAGGTACGCCTGATCGGTGTCGGCGGAGCCGGTATCACCGGTACGCCGGCGGCAGCGGGCACCGACTCCGCGGTGGCCGGCAACTGTCGCGGAATCCCACTGGTTGCGGCCCCGCCACCTGCGCTCGTCTCCGCGCTCTCGCTCACCGCGCAGATGATGGGGCCCCATCTGGACGGCCATCACAGGAGGGTGCTGTTGACAGCGCAGTGGCATCCAGCCGACACGTTCGGCTTCCATCATGGCGAGGACCTGCGAAGGCGCTGCTGCATCGCGAGGACGCGGCGCACGCCAGGGGTCTCCACGACCGCGGTCAGACTGCACCGGCGAGCTCGGTGAACGCCGCGGCGAGCCGAAGGTGTGGATCGATGTCGGTGGCGATTTCGTCGTGGCCGCGACGGATGTTCTGAACAAGGGCGTGTCCAGCGCTGATGGTCTGGACCGAGCGCAGGTGTTTCAACCCGCGCAGCGGGCGAAGCCGGGCTTTCGATCGGCCGTGGTCTGCTTCGATCCGGGTGTTCTCCCGGGCGGCGTCGACATGGCAGGCCTCGGGGAGCAGCTCGTCGAGGATCCGCGGGTGGAACGGGGCCTTGTCGGTGGTGATCTCGGCCGGCCGACGGCCATGGGACAGTGCCCGAGCGAAGAACCGGCGGGCGGCGGTCTGGTCTCGGCGAGACGCTCCTCGACGTCGCGGTACGACAGCGCGTACCGCAGGTACCAGTGGACCGCCAGGACGATCACCTTCGGTGGGAACCGGAACCCGGCGAACTCCGACATCGGAGCCGAAGGACGGACACGACGTCGACGCACCACCCGGTCATGACCGATCGGCGGCAGCCGCGATGGCGGACTTCGCCGATGCAACAGCGCCGAAGGATCTATCGCGCCAAGAAGCGGCCCATTTTCTGCATTCGCGGCAAACTTTGCGTAACTGGGATAAAACCACCCTAAACCTCGCGCCACCATAAATTTCATGGCGAGTTAAACCGTTTTTTTGGAGGGCGATCGGGAACAAGGTTACGGCGACGAAAGGAGAGACGGTGACTCTTACGAGGAAAGCATTGAGCCTTGGAGTAATGATATTCGCAGTTTTCTCCATCATGTTGGCAAGTGCTACGGTGCAGGCTCTGCCGATCGGTGCTCCGCAGGGCACCTGGAGCGGCGGCGGCGCGCAGGGCACCTGGAGCGGCAGCGGCGCGCAGGGCACCTGGAGCGGCGGTGGCCGGCAGGGCGCCTGGAGCGGCGGCCGGTAGGGCGGCCATGGCCAGCACGGCGGGCTATGCCCGTCACTGCCGCCATTACCGCTATCGCTGTCACCGTTGGTGAAGCGTCGAAAATCCTCCTACGACGAGAGATGGCACTGTTGCGTCGGCGGAGTCCGCCGCCGCGCAGTTGCCGATCAATCATGGTCGAGTGATGGGTCGAGGTGCGGTCTGTCCGCCGGTGCCGGTGCCGGGGTCGGAGTTCGCGGGGTTCCGGTTCCCGCCGGAGGTGATCGTGCTGGCGGGGCGGTGATACCTGCGGTACGCGTTGTCGTACCGCGACGTCGAGGAGCTTCTCACCGAGCGTGGCCTCGACGTCGATCACGTGACCGTCTACCGGTGGGTGCAGCGCTTCACGCCTCTGCTGGTCGAGGCCGCCCGGCCCCGCCGGCACCGGCCTGGCGACAGGTGGTGCGTGGAGGAGACGTAGGTGAAGGTCGCCGGGAGGTGGACCTCCCTGTACCGGGCCGTCGACCAGCACGGGCAGGTCATCGACGTCCTGGCCAGCACCCGCCGCGACCAGGCCGCCGCCCGCCGCTTCCTCGTCCGGGCGCTGACCCATGAACGCCGGCAGGTCGAGGCCACCACCGACAAGGCGCCCGTCTACCCGCGGATCCTCGACGAGCTGCTCCCCGAAGCCCGTCACGTCGACGCCGCCCGGGAGAACAACCGGACCGAAGCCGACCACGGCCGGCTCAAAGCCCGACTCCGGCCGATGCTCGGATCGAAACGGCTGCGCCCCGCTCAGACGATCAGCGCCGGGCACGCCCTCGTCCAGAACATCCGCCGCAGCCACTACGAACTCGCCACTCACACCAACCCACATCCGCGACTGACGGCCGCGTTCACCGAACTCACCCACGCCATCTGACCACCGACAGCCTGGCCCGGCATGCACGCCATCCCAGAACGCAACAGTGCCGGCGTGGGACTCCCCGGGACGGGTCCTCCCGGCGCTGGTCGAGATTCGCGGACGCCTGAGACCGGCTCACACGGCGACTGTGCTCGGCACTGCGCGGCGCACAGCAGGGTGGCAGCCACGAGAACCGCCAGCAGGCAGACGGCGCCGGCGGTGAGCACGGCGGCGTGCAGGCCGCCGAGCGTTGCCAGTGTGTCGGTGTTCGACGACTCGGAGCTCCCGTACGTCGAACTCAGTCAGCCCGGTAGTCGCGGATTAACGAGGAATTTCCCGTACTCGATCATCCTGCATACGTCGGGCCTGAGCCGCTCCGGCCAGGCCCGCCTGCGCCGCTGCGGTGCCGGTCGAGCCAGGCGGTGCAGGTGGGCCCACTCGTCCTCGTCCAGACACAGCACCCGGGCGATCGCGTCTAGAACGGCGTCCGAGGCGTTCGAACTCTGGCCCTGCTCCAGACGCGTGTAGTAGGCGACGCTAACCCCCGCGAGTTGCGAGAGCTCCTCCCGCCGCAGCCCAGGACATGTTTCTTCTGCGATTCGCCAGTCGAAAAAACATTCGATGTGCTGCGCGATGCAGATTCCAGCTTCGCGGGATGATTAGCGCAGCGGGCGGAAAAAGGTGCGCACGTCCTCCCGGAGAGGCCGAAACCCGGAATGTGCGGGAGCACGAGGTGAAAGGCATCGGCGGGGTCTCCGCCGTGGGCGTGTGGATCGGTCAGGGGCCCGATGACGTCAAGGAACTCCACGACTGATCCGGGCCAGCCGTGAGTCATGATCAGGGGCAGCGCATGCCGTTCGGGCGAGCGGACATGCAGGAAGTGCACGCTGGCTC
>NZ_CM001489.1:2166596-2741131 GCF_000262465.1 Frankia sp. QA3 | reverse complement strand
CTGCGCGTCGCCCACGTCGGAGTCCAGCGCGTTCGGATCGGCCAGCGAGTCACGCGTGCGCAACTGCTCATAACGGGCGACCGCGGTCCGCAACGTCACCTGCATTTCGACGGCATCAGGAGTGATCACTCGCCCACCCTGTCGTCAGATCGGCCTGACGTCAAGTCGATCTGACGATGCCGGCTGCCCACGTCGAACCCGCGAGCCGTCCCGCACGAGGGGCCCCAACCCCGCCTTTCGACCTCACCCGGCGACGACGTTCAGTAGCCGGCGAGGGGCGTCAATCCACATGAGACCGCACGTCGCCTGCTCAGCTATCCCGATCAAACAGCCGACGATGCTGCTCAGATAGGCCCGAACTCCCAGGACCGAATGCTCATTTTCGAGCGATCCCTACAGACGCTGTAGGAATCGCGGACAGATGGCCAACTCGCCGTGTCGGTTGGCCAGTAGATGGCCACCGACCGTCATGGTTGGCCAGTCCGAAGCCCAGTTCACCGCGCTGCGCTACTTCGCCCTCAACGGCACCGACCATGCCGACCACGGCACCCAGAACCAGATGATCTACGACTACATCGCCCGGCGGAACCAGCACGCAGAAGATCAGAAACTGCGGCAGATCGTCCAGCGGGCGAACGTGGCCTGACGAGGCACTAGATATCCCCGGTCAAGATCCGCTCTGCCTGACTGCGCTCCACACAGAACTCGTTCCCTTCAATGTCGATCATAACGACCCAGCCCGTACCGTCCGGCTTGCGGAAGTCCGCGACAAGCTTGGCGCCTAGGCCCAACAGCCGCTCGACTTCTTCATCCCGAGATCGGTCCTGTGGCTGAAGATCCAGGTGCAGCCGGTTCTTGACCTTCTTGCCCTCGGGTACGGCGAGGAACAGCAGGCCTGGCCCGCTGCCCTCTCCGGTGCTCACGAGTACCTCCGGGACCTCGGGCCGGTCGTCCTCGTGGAGGACCCCTCCCAGGACCTCTGCCCAAAAGGACCCAAGAGCGTAGGCATCGGCGCAGTCGAACTCGATACTGCGTATGAGCGAAGTCATGGTGTCACTATAGGAACTCGCTGATCGCCTTGGTCTCTGCGGCCATCTCGGCAGTCCGGATTGGCCAGCTAAACCCGTAGGATCAAGCTCGCGTCAAGAGCGGCGCTATATCGCGATTCGGTCAGGCCGGTGGGCAACCTGGCGCGTTCGCAGCCAGGGTAGAACCGCCTCCGGTCAGGCGTCGCCAGAGGCCGATCGGCAGAGCGGGCAGCGGTCGTTGCCGTCCCAGCTGTCCCAGCCGAAGTCCATAGGCGATAGTGCGGTGGCCTCCAACTCGGCGCGAACGGCCGCCCGGTAGCGCCAAACAGTGTCGAGATAGGGGTGGTAGGCGTCGTGGAATGCCGCCGACGATAGGCCAGCTCCAGTGGCGACCACGTGCCGCAACGCGCGCAGCCGCTCGAACATCGCCTGGCCGGCGCCGGCGACCGTCGCGGTGGCGTCGATGAACAACCGCTCGCGCACGTCGTAGATGCCCGCGTCGGCCAGCACCGCCCGCGACGCCGCGTCGAGGTCACCGTTGCCGGCGCTGTCCTGGGCGATCTGGCGCAGCCGGGTGTGGCAGACACCCGCGGCCACGATGAACGCGATGTAGGCATCCCGCCGCCGCTGCAAGTGGCCTCGGTCGTCCTCGCGCCGGCCACGCAGATGATCGGCCAGGACGGTGCCGGCGATCGCGATGACCGCGCCGCTGGCGGTGGCAACCAGTGTGCCCCAGTCCATCGCACCCCTTCCCCTCGGTGCCGGTACCGGCGTAGTCCGGTGGAGGCTTACGTCTCCTGCGGGCGGCGGGCCAGCAGCTGTGCCTGTCGGCCTCGTTCTTCGTCTGTCGGTGCTCGCACCAGCTGGGCGACCTCGACCAGCCCTGCCTGCCTTGCCAGTCCGGTGAGGTGGTCGGGTGGCCAGCGGTAGGCGCCGGTGACCCGGTGGTCGTAGGGGTGTACTCCGGCCGCGGGCTCGTCGGTGGCCAGGAAACCGAGCAGCAGGTGGCCGCCGGGTGCCAGGACGCGGTGGACCTCTGCAAGGATGGCGGGGATGTCGGCGGGTGGGGTGTGGATGAGCGAGTAGCGGCAGAGGGCGCCGCTGAGGATGCGGTCCGGCAGGTCCAGCGCGGTCATCGTGCCCACCTCGAACCGCAGCTGTGGATGTGAGCGTCGAGCGATGGTGATCATCTCCGGCGACAGGTCCACACCGAACACGTCCAGCCCCGAGCGGTGCAGGTGGGCCGTGGCGTAGCCGGGCCCGCAGCCAAGGTCCGCGACCGGGCCGGGCAGGGGGCGCACGAGGTCGGCGAACGCGGACAGCAGCGCACGCTCCAGCGGTTGGCGGTCGAGCACGTCGGCGAAAAGCTCCGCGTACACCTCGGCCACGCCGTCATAGGCCGCCGCGACGGTCGCCAGATAGCTCGGGGCAGACTCGGTCATGGCCGACCATCCTAGGCGTGGGCCACACGATCATCGGCCTGTCCACCAACGCGGCCGGAACCCTGCCCGCTACCGGGGCCGGTCTCACCCGACCTCCGCGAACTCCATGCCGCCGGCAGCCGGATAGATCATCGCCGTTTGCGGCTGGTGACACGTTTCTTACCGGCACCCCTCCACGCGCGAGCCGCTGATCCGTGCGACGTGCTGGCCGTGCTTGGGCTGGCCGTGCTTGGGCTGGCCAACTGCGGTGGCATCCGGTGCGCTGGCACTGGCCAACAAGGCACCGCCGAGCGTGCGTTCCGGCCAACATCACGCGATCCCTACCGGGATTGTAGGGAAGTTGGCCCGATCCTGTTCACACCTGGGCTCTTTGAGATAATGACCCCAGGGAGGAGTGCAGGTGCCGAGATCAAAACCGCCTTACACGGAGGAGTTCCGCCAGCAGATGGTGGGTCTTGTCCGGGCTGGCCGGCTGCCCGAGGAACTGGCGAAGGAATACGGCCCGTCGGGACAGTCGATCCGTAACTGGGTGCGGGAAGCCTCCCGCGAGGACGACGCCCGAGCAGACGAGATGACCACTGCCGAGCGGGAGGAACTGAGCCGTCTCCGGAAGGAGAACCGGCAGCTTTGCGAGGAACGCGACATCCTCCGCAAGGCCACGATTTTCTTCGTGACGGAGACCGGTCAGAAATGAAGTTCGCTCTGATCGATGCGGAGAAAACACACCACTCTGTCTCCGTTCTGGCCCGCGTGCTCGGTGTGTCACGCGAGGGCTACTACGCCTGGCGTCGCCGCGGCGGGCAGTCCGCCCGGACCGCGGCCGACCAGACACTGACCACGAAGATCACAGCGGTGCATGCCGCGTCCCGGGCCACCTACGGCGCACCGCGGGTGCGCGCCGACCTGGCCGCCGCCGGCGTGCACGTCAGCCGCAAGAGAGTCGCCCGGCTCATGAAACAGGCTGGCCTGCAAGGAGTTCACCGCCGCCGACGCGTCAGCCTGACCCGGTCCGACCGCGCAGCGCACCTGCCACCCGACCTGGTCAACCGTGACTTCACCGCCCCGGCCCCGAACCAGGTCTGGACCGCCGACGTCACCTACGTCCCGACCGACCAGGGCTGGCTCTACCTGGCGGTCGTCCTCGATCTGTACTCGCGGCGGATCGTGGGCTGGTCGATGTCCGCCGAGCAGAAAACCCCACTCGTCGCCGACGCGCTGAAAATGGCACTGAGCCACCGTCGCCCAGCACCAGGAGTGATCCACCACTCCGATCAAGGAACGCAATATTTGTCTCGGGAGTTCGCAAAGATCTGCCGCCGCCACCAGGTGAAGCGCTCCGTCGGATCCGCCGGCGACTGTTACGACAATGCGGTCACCGAGTCGTTCTTCGCAACTCTCGAATGTGAACTCCTCGATCGCACCACCTTCGCCACACACGATCAGGCCCGGGCCGCCATCTTCGACTTCATCGAGGGCTTCTACAACCGGCGACGCCGTCACTCCACCAACGGATACCTCAGCCCCCACGAGCACGAAGCCCTTTTCTACGAGTACGATAACGCAGCATAATCGTTCAAAGTCCTAGGTGTGAACGAAACCGGGGCAGCTTCAACCCGGCGAACTCCGACACCGGCGCTGGCGGAGTGACCGTACCTCGACCCATTGTTCGATCATGACTGGTCGGCAGCTTCGCGATGGCGGACTTCACCAATGCAACAGTGCCCGCTAATACAACAGTGCCGTGTCGTTTCCTCCGGATGCAACAGCGCCGGTCCCGGTGCGTGGCCCGGACCGCCCGCGGGCCCAACGATGTCAGGGCCTGCGGGCGGTCCGACGCGACGGCTCAGAAACCCTGACTGCGCATGGCGGCGTCCACGTTGGCGGCGTCGGCCGCCGCATATTCCGGGGTGTTCGCCACCACGGCCTCGGTGGTGAGGAACAGGCCGGCGATTGACGCGGCGTTCTGCAGCGCGGAGCGGGTGACCTTGGCCGGGTCGATGATGCCGGTGGCGATCAGGTCGACGTACTCGCCGGTGGCCGCGTTCAGACCGTGGCCGGTCGGGAGGTTGCGGACCTTGTCGACCACGACGCCGCCCTCGAGACCGCTGTTGAAGGCGATCTGCTTGATGGGCGCCTCGAGCGCGAGCCGGACGATGTTCGCCCCGGTCGCCTCGTCACCGGACAGGTCCAGCTTCTCGAAGGCGGTGATCGACGCCTGGAGCAGCGCGACGCCGCCACCGGCGACGATGCCCTCCTCGACGGCGGCCTTCGCGTTGGACACCGCGTCCTCGATGCGGTGCTTCTTCTCCTTGAGCTCGACCTCGGTGGCCGCGCCGACCTTGATGACGGCGACGCCGCCGGCCAGCTTCGCGAGGCGCTCCTGGAGCTTCTCGCGGTCGTAGTCCGAGTCGGACTTCTCGATCTCGTTGCGGATCTGGCTGACCCGACCGGCGATCTGGTCGGGGTCGCCCGAGCCCTCGACGACGGTGGTCTCGTCCTTGGTGACGACGACCTTCCGCGCGCGGCCGAGCAGGTCGAGCGAGGTGCTCTCGAGCTTGAGACCGACGTCCTCGGAGATGACCTGGCCGCCGGTGAGGATGGCGATGTCGCCCAGGATCGCCTTGCGGCGGTCCCCGAAGCCGGGGGCCTTCACCGCGACACTCTTGAAGGTGCCGCGGATCTTGTTGACGACCAGGGTCGCCAGGGCCTCGCCCTCGACGTCCTCGGAGATGATGACCAGCGGCTTGCTGGTCTGCATGACCTTCTCCAGCAGCGGGAGCAGGTCCTTCACCGCGGCGATCTTGCTGTTGACGATCAGGATGTACGGGTCGTCGAGGACGGCCTCCTGACGGTCGGCGTCCGTGACGAAGTACGGCGAGATGTAGCCCTTGTCGAAGCGCATGCCCTCGGTGAGCTCCAGCTCCAGACCGAAGGTGTTGCTCTCCTCGACGGTGACGACGCCTTCCTTGCCGACCTTGTCGAGGGCCTCGGCGATGAGACCGCCGATGGCCGGGTCGCCGGCGGAGATCGACGCCGTGGAGGCGATCTGCTCCTTGGTCTCGACCTCCTTGGCCTGCTTCGACAGCTCCTCGGAGACGCGCTCGACCGCGACCTCGATGCCCTTCTTCAGGCCGAGGGGGTTGGCGCCGGCGGCCACGTTGCGCAGACCCTCGCGCACCAGGGCCTGAGCCAGGATGGTCGCGGTCGTGGTGCCGTCACCCGCGACGTCGTTGGTCTTCTTCGCGACTTCCTTGACGAGCTCCGCACCGATCCGTTCGTAGGAGTTCTCCAGCTCGATCTCTCTGGCGATACTCACACCGTCGTTGGTGATCGTGGGGAGACCGAACTTGTTCGCCAGTACGACGTTGCGACCCTTCGGACCGAGCGTGACCTTGACGGCATCGGCCAGCTGGTTCATGCCGCGCTCCAGGCCGCGCCGAGCCTCCTCATCGAAGGCGATCATCTTTGGCATGCGTGATGGGTCCTCTCAGGGGGGCAAGCCTGCGCGGAGAGGTACCAGTCATCGATGGGGTGCCCGGCACCGCGGACGGTGCTCGGCGTTCATGCAGGCACCCGTCGCACCGAGGATTGGCACTCGACCTCGCTGAGTGCCAGCCACTGTATAGCCCGCAGAACCTCCGAAAACGAGGTCACCACCACGTCGGAGCCGCATCCGCCGTCATTCCACCCTGAAGTGGGGTCCTCGACACCATGACCAGCCAGGCCAACGGCAGCAGTGTGGACCATGCGAGTGTGACGAGGTCGCGGGTGGTTTCGTGGCCGCTGGTGAAGCGGACGATCAGGTGGGCGGCGCCGCCGATGGCGGTCGGCCCGAACCCACGCCCCCATGAGGCGAACCGGCGGTCAGGTGCCTTATGCTCCGGCTCGACCTGGCCCAGGAGCTCCGGCTGCTGGAGATCGAGACCAACACCCGCCAGCGACTCGGGGAGGCCCAGCGAATGCAGTGGCTTGGCGAGGCCGCCGGCCTGCGGGAGAGCTTGAGACACCTCGCCGACAAGAAACAGCAGGCCGAGCGGATGCGAGCCCAAGCCGGTCACAGCGAGGCCGGAGTCGCATCACTCGGCTAAGCGATCCCCCTCGGCGATGATCTTCTGAGCCTTCAGTCGGTCGTACTCGGCCACCGCGGCCGACAGGTGGTCGAAGTACTCCTTCCAGACAACGGGGCGTTGCCACTCCTGAGCTGCCGGCGTCAGCCTGCCCTCGTCCAGCCCGGCCACCCAGCACGTCGGCATCCGCTCGGACACGATCTCGAACATGGCTGCGTCCCACATGCCGGGGGTATCGATGGGCTCTCTGCTTTCAACCCGATCCGGGAGGCGGAACAGCGCCCGAGTTCGTTCGGCGAACACCTCCAGAACCGGGTAGTCCTCGCCCACTCTGATGGCCGGATGCTCGCTCACAACCGCCAACGTCGCAAGATTTATGATCTTGATGCATTGGGCGATCACTTGTGCAGCCTACGCAGGCCCAAACCCCCACTCGGCTCATCGGGGTGCGCAGTGCAAAGAACTCGTCAAGAGCTGAGGAAGCTGCCCTGTCGACCCACGCCACGCAACAATGTGTCGACCACGAGGGTTGCCCGTTCATCGACATCGCCGGCTTCGTCCGAGCGATTCTGGGCGGCCTCGTGAATGAGGGCGTAATAGACGCGGCGAGCCCACGCCAGGTCGGTGTCAGGGCGTAGCACACCGGCTTCCAGTGCGCGCTGGAACAGGCGGTCGCACTGATCGAGCACATCGGCATGTGCTCGTGCCACGTCGGGGTCCTCCGGTGTGGTCCTGCTCATTGCGAACCCCCATCCGATCTTGACCCGGAGAACGTTGGCGGTCGCTTGATAGAGGGCGACCAGTGGTGGAGCGGTGTCGGGATGGGCGCTCGTCACGGCTTCGTGGAACTGCCGCGTTGCCCAGGCTGTCAGGGCGTCCACGAGGGCCTCGCGGCTGGTGAACCGGCGGTGCACGGTCGTTCGAGCGACGCCCGCCGCCTCCGCGATCTGCTCCACAGTGGCCGCCGGATTGGAGCTGAGGACACGCTCGGCGGCTTCCAGGATTGCCCTCACGGTCCGCTCCGCGTCCGCGCGCAGTGGCCGCTGTTGACTCTTCTGATCCACGAGGCTCCCTCTCCAACCCGCCGAGATACTACTGGACGGTCGCCATTCATCCGTAACATGCAACATAAATGTTGCATGTTGTAGTGTTAACGCATCGAGTAAGACTCATCTATGGAGAGGGGTGCTCCGTGGACCTGCAGCTGACCAGCAAGGCCGCTGTCGTGACCGGCGCGAGCCGGGGGATCGGCTTGGCCATCGTCTCCGCACTGGTGAGCGAGGGCATGCGGGTGGTGGCCGCGGCACGGACGATCACACCGGAGCTCAAGGCCACCGGCGCGATCGGCGTGTCCGAGGACCTCTCGAAAGCCGACGGCCCTGCCCGGCTCGTCGCCCAGGCCGAAGCCGAGCTCGGCGGGCTGGATCTCCTGGTCAACAACGTCGGCGGCGGCGATGCCGGGGAGGGCCAGACGGGCGGCTTCCTCACCTTCACTGACCAGCAGTGGTACGACGCGTTCGACCTGAATTTCCTCGCCTCGGTCCGCACTACCCGGGCCGCGCTGCCGCACCTCACCAACAGCCGCGGCGCCATCGTCAATATCTCCTCCAACGGAGCCAGGACCCCGCATGCGGGCCCCATGACCTACACCACCGCCAAGGCTGCACTGACCGCGTTCGGCAAGGCGCTGGCCGAGGAGTTCGGCCCCCAGGGCGTGCGCGTCAACACCGTCTCGCCCGGTCCCGTCCGCACGGACATGTGGGAAAGCCCCGACGGCTACGGAGCCGAGCTGGCCAGGTCGATGGGCCTGGAACAGGAACAGCTCCTGGCCCATCTCCCGACCGCCATGGGCATGGTCACCGGCAGGCTCGTAAGCCCCGACGAGGTCGCCGCCCTCGTCGCCTACCTCGCCTCGCCCCTCGCCGGCAGCACCACCGGGGCGGACCACATCATCGACGGAGGCGCGATAAAGACAGTGTGACCACAGGGGCGGTGCCGGCCAGATCCCGCATGCGGGCTGCCCATCGACCGGATCGCCGCCGACGGGCCGTTCTACTCTGGCAAGCACAAGAAGCATGGGATGAACGTGCAGCTTCTTGCCGACCCCGCCGGCCGGCTGCTGTGGGCCTCACCCGCCCTGCCCGGCGCGGTCCATGACATCCGCGCCGGCGGCCTCGCCGCACTCAAGACCTGGCGCCTGCTACGCAAGATCCGCTGCTCCACCACCCGCATCACCAGCCTCGTCCAGGCCGTCCTCACCCTCCGCCTTGACGCCACAGACCGAGGTTGAAAAAAGGCTTACTGGCTGTTGCATTGAGTAAAGCTCAACGAGATGACTGTAAGTTTTCTCGCGAACAAACTCGCCGGTAGCCCATTCAGGAACGGTCGAGCACGGCCGCGCAGTTGGGGGTGCACAGCATGTCGACCCCGGGGCGGTTGTCCATCAGCGCCTCGGTCGACGGCGTGGTGATGCCGAGGAAGGGCTCGGTCGCGTCATGGCCGTCGAAGATGTTGCTCCCGATCGCGCCGCCGGTCCAGGTACGGGAGTTGATCTGGCGCGGATCATAGGTGAACCAGAAGTAGACGTAGTTGGCCGCGTAGTCGTAGCACTCGCCGACCAGACCGCGGCCGTGGTCGTGGCACCAGTCGGCGAGTGCCCACCAGGCGCCGAGCAGCGGGGCCTGGTAAACGGCGCCGCTGGTCGTCCCGTACTGCAGGTCCTGGATTCTCCACATCCAGCGCTTGGCGCCGGTATCCATCGCGTAGAGGAACATCTGCACGCCTGGTGCGAGCTGGTCGGGGCTGACGGTGGCCGCGGGGGATCGCACGGCGGCGGCCGGAGCGGCCGTGTCTGAGGCCGGCGATGCCGGGGTTGTGGCTGCCGGTTCCCCGGCATCGTGCGCGGCGGTGGTCGTGGTAGGTCGGGTGAGGTGAAGGGTCGTGGCGACCAGAGCCACGGCGATCACGACTGAAATGGCGATCGCGGTAACGGGGCCGGCGACACGCAAGCCAGGCGGCCGTTGCCTGCCGCCACCGGAGGGCGCCGGCGGTGTTGCGGCCATCTCGATGATGGTGGGCGGGGCGGTCTGCTGTGGGATGGTGCCTCCGGGCGCTGGGGCCCGCAGCGGGGTTGCGCCGGCTTCGGTGGGAGCCAGCGCGGGCAGCCAAGGCCGGGAAGCGCCGCGGGTTGGTGCGGGCGTCCAGTTCGTGGCGAGCATTCGGGTGACCGCGGGTTCGAGGTCCTCGTCGGCCGTCAGCTGGGTACGGTCGGTCTCGTCGAGCAGGGCACGCAGCAGGTGGCGGATGTCGGGGCGCTGCTGTGGGTCCTTGGCCAGGGCGGCGGTGAGCGACGGGAGCAGTGTTGTCGGTACGCCGTCGAGGTCAGCCGGGTCGTTGAGGACACGGCTCATCACGGTCTGGGCGCCACCGTTGCCGAATGGTGAGCGTCCGGTGGCCGCGAAGGCGACCGTGGCTGCCCATGCGAATACATCTGTCGCCCCGGTCGCCGTGTCGCCGCGGACCTGTTCGGGACTCATGAACGCGGGGCTGCCGATCGCTTCCCCAAAGCGGGTCAGCACCGTGACATCGGCAGCCGCAGCGATGCCGAAGTCGACGACCTTGGGCCGCAGTGGAGTGAGGAGCACGTTGGACGGCTTCAGGTCACGGTGCACCACGCCGACGCTGTGGATCGCGACCAGCGCCTCGGCGAGCCCGACGGCCAGCGCCCGGACGACCGTCTCGTCCATCGGGCCGTTCCGGCGCACGTGGTCCATCAGGTTCGGGCCGTCGAGGTACTCGGTCGCGAGGTACGGCGGGTCGGCGTCAGCGTCGGCGGCGACGATGCGGGCAGTGCAGGTGCCGGATACCCGGCGCACCAGCTGGATCTCCCGCTTGAACCTGGCGCGGTACTCCGTGTCTGCGGCGTACTCCGGTTTGATGACCTTCACGGCAACCCGGGCACCGTCGAGAACTCCCTCGTAGACGGCGCCCATCCCGCCGGCGCCGATCTGGCGAAGGATCTCAATCGGTCCCAGCCGCGTTGGCGGCTTCATACGTTCTCTTCGCTCCTTATCCTGTCGTGCGGGCTGTCTCCCGTACTCGCGGGCTGCCATCTGGCGCGTAGGGGCAGGATGCCGACGGTGCTCGGCCGCTGGGGACGGCGGCCTGCGCCCGTTCGCCGCCGCTGTGGTGGGGGCGGGGTCAGCCGCGGCTGTAGCTGAAGCCCCCGCAGTCGAAGTAGCTCGGCAGGTTGTCGTCGGTGTGGAGCGCCCAGATCACGGTGTAGCTGCCGACCTCCGGCTCGACCGGTTCGCCGGTGAAATCGGATGGAAAGTAGACCTCGTTCCAGTCGGAGTTCTGAAGCGCGAACTGGTCATAGAAGGCGTGGCCGGATGGGGTGACGATGGTGATGAGGACGGGGGTCGAGCCTGCCCCTGTCGTGGCCTTCGGGTCGCGGGTCTTGATGGGGGCGGCCTGGGCTTCGTCGACCGGCGCGTTGTAGTCGAGGACGCTGGTGAGAATGTCGCTGGTGGTCTTCATGGGGGGCACGTTCGCTGATGTGGGGGCGCAGACGCCTGTGGCATTGTCGTAGTGGTAGGGCGGAGTCACGGGAATACCGTTCGCCTGGGTGGCGACCGCCGTGGGACTTGGCAAGCTGGCGGTCGTGACCTGACCTGCCGGGCCGGTGGGCGCGAACTGCGTGGGTGGCGGCGCGGAGACCTTGGCCACGTGGTTGTTCTGAGCGCGCACCACAACGATGGACACGCTCGCGATCACAGCGATGACGACAATGCTGACGGCGAGTGCCCAGAGCCACCGGCCCGTTGGGGCCGGACGTCCCGGCGCAGGCGGCGAGGTCGGTGGGACGGCCGGGACGAACCTGCTCGGGCCGGGAGCGGCCGTTCCGTAACCCGGGGTCGGGCCGGGGCTGTGGGAGGTGGGATCGGTCAGCGGGGCGGTGGCGAGTGCCGACGTCGCGCCCGCGGCGATGCTGACCAGGGCCGGTTCGGCCGGGGCTACGGCACTGGCGGGCAGCCGCCACGCGTTGGCCAGAATCTGGGTCGCCGCCCGCTCGGGATCGTCGGCGTCGGCGGTGAGCCGCGTGAGCAGGTCGGCGGCGGTGGGACGCGCCGCCGGGTCGCGGTGGAGCGCCGCGGTGACAAGGGGTGCCAGCGTGTCCGGGAGCGCGGAGGTGTCCGGTGTCTCGTGCAGGACCCGGTACAGCAGGGCATCTGGGCGGCCGGTGCCGAACGGTGGCTTGCCCGATGCCGAGTAGAGGACGGTGAGTGCCCAGGCGAACACGTCGGTCGGTGGTCCGACCGGCACGTCGGTGAGGACCTGTTCGGGTGCGAGGTAGCCCGGGCTGCCGACGACGAGGCCGGAGCGGGTCGCGGAGGTGGCATCAACCGCGGCGGCGATGCCGAAGTCGATGACACGTGGTCCGGTCGGGGAGATCAGCACGTTTGCTGGCTTGAGGTCTCGATGGACGAGGCCGGCACGGTGGATCGCGGCCAGTGCTTCGGCGAGCCCGAGCGCGAGCGTCGAGAGCATCTCCGCGGTCAGCGGCCCGTCGCCCCTGACCAGGTCGTGCAGACTCGGGCCGGCAACGTACTCGGTGGCCAGCCACGGCTGGTCGGATTCGGCGTCCCAGGCGACGACGGCGGCGGTGCACTGGCCCTTGACGGCTTGGCAGGCGGCGACCTCGCGGCGAAAGCGGGCCCGGAACTCCGGGTCGCCGGCGATCTCGTCCCGCACGAGCTTCAGGGCGACGGGTCGGCCCGCACCGTCGGCGGCGAGGTAGACGACGCCCATACCGCCGGCGCCGAGACGGGCGGAGATCTTGAACCCGCCGATGTCGGCCGGGTCGGATGGCCGTAGCGGCCCGAGTGCCATGTGTTACCCCCGAGGTTCCCTTGCGCACGCGACAAGCAAACGTATCGGCACACACCGATGGCTTTGCGGCTCGCTGGAACGCACCGTCCCACCACAGTCGTTTATTGCCATCCGGTGGCCTGGGGTTGGGTTGATTCTGGCTTTCCAGGCTGCAGATGGGCGCGCTGTTCCGCCTGCCGACAGTGCGCCGAGCTGGTGCCGCACCCGCACGGTCCGCGTCAATGCCAGCGGCATGTGCTGGCGGAGCGCTGGGCGTTGCGATGTTGCCGGCCCTCGCCTGGTGACGTGACAACGGTATGCGAGGAGGGCCCGTCCTATGGTCGGCGATACGGGGGAAGTGTGGGGAAGTGCGGGGGATGGATGGTGTCGGCGCTGCTGGCGTTCGGGCTGTTGGCGGGCTGTGGTGGGGCTGACGCCGCGAGCTCGTCGCAGTCGCAGCCCGCGCCTGCGGGGACGTCGAGTGGTGCGGCTGGGAAGCTGGTGGCGGGCAGGATCGGTTTCGGGGTTGCCCGCTCCGGTGCTGGTTCTGGGCTGCCGGACTATGTCTGGGCGGTCACGATGGTCAGCAACAACACCGACCTCATCACCGGCCTTACCGCGTCGTTCTCCGTGTATGACCAGGCCGCGGCGGTCATTGGGCAGTCGTCGACGTCGGCTCCGATCATGCGGGCCGGCAGCAGCATGGCGGTGGGGACGTCCATCGAGGTTCCTGCCGGATCGCAGATCAGTCGGGTGGTCGCGACCGTGAGTCCGTTGGAGAATCTGGCGCAGAAGGACGATCATCCGGAGTCGAAGTTCACCGCCGTGGGAGTGCATCTCCAGCAAGGGACGGGATCCGGTAGCAGTCAGGTCCTCGGCGAGATCGTCGGCGGGTATCAACAGCCGGTACATCAGGTCTACGTCAGCGTTGTCTGCAGCGTTGTCTGCTTCGACGCGGCCGGGACCATCATCGGTGGGGGAGAGCACTATGTCGATGCCATCAATCCGGGCCAGCGGGTGGGATTCTCCACCGACGGCCTGATTGTTTCCGGTACGCCAGCACGGTGCGAGGCCTTCCCCTCTCTGTCCGGCGCCTCCGGCTAGGCGCCCGGGCGGTATGGGGATGGTCCAGCCCCACGAGGGGCTGGACCTCGGCGTCGAAGTCCCCCATCAGCCTCTCGCCATCCGCCCGCTGGCCAGTCGCGGATGGATCTGAGCGGCCCGACCGTCCGCATGGTCAAGATAGTCAATCATGTCGACCTAGCCATACGGCAACAATTTGGATCATGAAACGAGGGGCGATGACCTCGCCGCCGGCCGCCGGGTGAAACAAGCGGCTGGACCCGCAGATCTCTGCTGTCTATGCGATGTCCTCCTCGCTCGCGGTCACCGGTCACCTGCCGGCCGAAGGGCGGGAAAGCGCGTGCGCTGGTTAAGGGCGTGTGCATAGTGACCTAGTCCCCCCTCGGACACTCTAGGAAATCAAACAGCTACCTAAGGTGGCTGTTTTTAGTATGAGTTCTTCCGGCGGCGCTGTTGCCTTGCGAGCTGCCGGGGCATGCCGGGCCCTCGAAGGCGCGGTGCTCAGACAGCGTGGGCGAGTTCGGTGAACGCGGCTACCAGCCGTAGGTGCGGGTTGGTGTCGACGGCGAGTTCGTCGTGGCCGCTACGGATGTTCTGGATCAGGGCGTGCCCGGCGCTGATCGTCTGTGCGGAACGCAGCCGTTTCAGCCCTCGCATCGGCCGGAGTCGGGCCTTCAACCGGCTGTGATCGGCTTCGATCCGGTTGTTCTTCCGGGCGGCATCGACGTGGCAGGCTTCGGGAAGCGGTTCGTCGAGGACGCGTGGGTGGACGGGTGCCTTGTCGGTGGTGACTTCGACCGGCCGGCGGCCGTGCGCCAAGGCCCGGCCGAAGAACCGGCGGGCGGCGGCCTGGTCGCGTCGGGCGCTGGCCAGGACGTCGATGACCTGGCCATGCTGGTCCACGGCCCGGTACAGGTAGGTCCACCGGCCGGCGACCTTCACGTAGGTCTCGTCGATGAACCACCTGTCTCCAGGTCGGTTGGAGAGCTGGTACCGGATGCGCGAGCGCCAGCGCGACCGGCTCTCTCGATCACAAGGTCGTCGTCACCGTCCGGACTCACGCTGCCGAGCAGTGCAAGCGGCTGCAGACCCGGCGGCCGTGGAAGGGCTTGAGTCCATCAGCGGTCGCGGCTGCCCGGGCGCTGGTCCTGCTGGCGCTGGTCCTGCTGGCGCTGGGCCCGTAGGCGCTGTGTCCACTGGCGTTGCGGCGGTCCGGGGTCGTCGTTCCGGGGCGGTGGTGGCGATGAGGGCGAGCCCTGCTGCGGCGAGTACGGCGGCCGCGGCCGGAATCGTGGACGCCCCGGCCACGTCGAGGGTCACGCCGCCGAGCGCGGCGCCGAGGGCGCTGCCGATGTAGATCGCTGATCCGTTGAGCCCGAGGGCGACGGTGGCGACGTCCGGGGCGACGACGAAAAGCCGGTGCTGCTGCGGCGTGATCGACAGTCCCTGGAAGGCGCCGACGGCGAGGAGGACGGCCAGCGCCGCGCCGTACTCCTCGCGCGCCGGCACCAGCAGGGCGAACGACACGGCGAGCCCGGCGACGGCGACCAGCAGCACTCCCAGCGCGCCGCGACCGTCGACCAGGCGACCCACCAGCCGGTTGCCAACCAGGCTGCCCAGCCCGAACGCGAGCAGTATCACCACGAGCCGGCCCTCCGTGCCGTCCATGCCCAGGACGACCGGCAGATAGGAGATCAGCAGGAACGGCGGCGCGAGCACCACGATCGTCGCGAGTAGAACCATGAGCACCGCGGGCCGGGTCAGCACGCCCAGCCGGGCGCGCATGCTCGTCGGGGGGACGTGGGCCCGGGGTAGCAGGGGCACGCAGAACGCGGTGAGCGCCGCGAGCGCCGTGATGACCCACAGCACCGCTCGCCAGCCGAACCACTGTCCGGCCAGGACACCGAAGGGAACCCCGAGCACCGTCGAGAGCGAGGTACCCGCGGTGACGGCGGCCAGCGCGCGGCCGCGACGCTCGCTGCCGGCGAGCATGCCGGCCATGACGTAGGCGTTGGACTGGAACGCCGCGGCACCGAGGGCCGCGGCGACCCGACCGGCGGCCATCACGGCGTAGGAGGGGGCGAGCGCCTGGCCGGCCATCCCGAGAAGAAACAACGCCAGCCCGCCGCCGAGCAGCAGGCGCCGGTCCCAGTGGCCGGTGAGGGTCGCGAGCACTGGCGACCCGACCGCGTAGGTGATGGAAAAGATCGTGGTGAGCTGGCCGGCGGTGGACATGCTCACGGACAGGTCGTCGGCAATCGCGGGCAGCAGGCCGGCGAGCACGAACCCGTCGACGCCCAGCGTGAACGTGCCGGCCGCCAGCACACCGAGCTGCCAGCCGCGCAGTCCGCCCTCGCTCCCAGGCTCATAGTTCGATCCTTGTCGAATCGTCACAGCGTGAGGCTAGGGGTAAGTTCGATGGGTGTCAAAGCATCGGGATGGGCGAAGCGCGCTGGGCGGTCGACGAGGTGGTCGGCGAACCGACCGGTTGAGCGGTCGGTTGAGTGGTCGGTTGAGAGGCTGAGCCGGGCAGCACGCCGTGTCTCGACAGCTCCCTCAGCCGAGCCGTGACTCGATCAACCTGGTCACGCTCCTTGCCGCCCTGGCCGATCCGGTCCGGCTCACGCTGATGCAGGCGATGTACTCCCGGACCGGCCCGGTCGACTGCTCCGTGATCGCCGAGGGGGTCGAGGTCGGCGCCCCGACCGTCTCCCACCACTACCGCGTGCTGCGCGAGGCCGGCCTGACCACGACCACGGTCGAGGGTCGCCGCCGCGTCGTCACCATCCGCTACGAAGACCTTGACGTCCGCTTCCCCGGCCTCCTCACCGCCGTCCTCACCCCGACCGCGAACATCTAGTGCCGCATCAGGCTACGTTCGCCCTGGCGACGACGGCGCGTAGTTTCTGGTCGCGTGCGTGGCGGTTCCGCCAGCCGAGGTAGCGGCGGATCATGCTGGCCTGGGCGCGGTGGTTGCGGTGGTCGGTGCCGTCCAACGCGAAGTAACGCAGCGCGGTGAACTGGGCCTCGATGCGGTTGAGTCAGGAACTGTTCGTCGGGGTGTAGGCGATCTCGACGTTGTTCGCCGCCGCCCACGCCCCGACCCGCCCATCGACCCGGGTCGACAGATGGGGTGCGTAGTCGTCGCCGACGATCGCGATCCGCACGTCGGGTGGGTACAGGCCGCGCAGGTAGCGGCAGAAGGTCAGGAACACGGTGCGGTTCTTCGTGGTCCTCACATGCCCGTACATCCAGTCCTTGCCCAGGTCGTAGGCGGCCAGCAGATGCCGCATCCCTGCGTGCGGGTGTACGTCGCCCGCTGCCGGCGCCGCGGACCTCGCTTCGGGTCGGTCTTGACACCCCCGACCCCGGCCCACTGCCGGCCAGGCCGTGGCATCAGGTTGAGTGGCCCGAACTCGTCGACGCCGAACACCACCGTCGGCTCGCCGGGTTCGGGCACGACCTGACCGTCGATGATCGCGTACAGGTGCTCGACGCGGGCCTTCTTCGGCTCGTACTCCGGATCCGAGCTGGTCTTCCACGTCTTCACCCGTTGAAACGACACGCCCTCCTCACGGAGCTCCGACCCGCAGGCCCTCATGGCTGATGTCGTCGACCATCCCCTCCGCGACCAGGAACTCCGCCAGCTTGGACAGGCTCCAGGTCGACAATGGCAGCCCGTGCTCCGAGGGCCGCGACTTCGCGATCTTCTTGATCTCCCGGCGTTCCGCCACGGTGAACTTCCTGGGCCGCCCGCCTGCGTACTTCGGGTAGAGGGAGGTGAACCCGTCGGCGTTGAAGTTATGGATCACGTCGCGGACCCGGTCCTCGGACGTGAACGTCACCTGCGCGATCTTCGCCACCGGTATCCGCTGCGCGGACAGCAGGACCATCTGCGCCCGCCGCCACGTCACCACCGACCCGGTACCGCGACGTACGATCCGTAGCAATCGAGTCCGGTTGTCGGGTCCGTGTTCAGTGGCGGGTCCAGACGACAGCCAGGGCGATGGCAGACACGCCTCCGACCGCGCAGACCAATGCCCACGGGTAGCCACTCCCGCCGCTGGCCAGGTCGATGACCGTGCCACCGCGTCAGAACGTTTCCATCGCCAGAGCGGACAAGGCGGTTGCGCGTAGGTCGAGAGAGCGTTGCCGCTCGTCACCGGCCACTCGCATGAGGGCCGCGACGTCGCTGCGGCCGCCGGACACCACAAATGTGACGACACCGATTACCAAGTAAAAGACAGCCATTGCAAGCGCCAGCGGCCGGTCGCCGCCCAGCCAGGCTCCGAGCGTGATGGCGCCGCCGCCGATGATCAGGACAGCGGTGGTGGCCAGTCGGCCCAGCCGGTTTGTCCGTGTCGGCTGTGGCGTGTGTGTCGGTGGGGTGCTGAAGCCGCCGAAGGGTCCGTGTGGGCTGAGTCCGCCGGTGCCGCCGTTGAGGGACACCATGCCTGCGCGGATCTGGCCCCCGATGCGGTAGGCCCGCGTCGGATCACCTGACCAGACTCCGCCGCCGAGTCCGAAGTCGCTGTCGTTCGCCAGCCGGACAGCCTCGTCGTCGTCCCGGAACGGGATGACGACGGTGACCGGCCCGAAGAACTCGCGCTGCGCGATCGTCATCGAGTTCTCGACCCCGACGAACACGGTCGGTTCGACGAAGAAGCCCGTCGGCGGGTGGGTCGGGCGGCCGCCGCCGTAGGCGAGCTGCGCTCCTTCGTCGAGGCCGGCGCGGATGAGCGTCTCCACCTTGTCCCGCTGTGCGGCGCTGATGAGCGGGCCCATGGTCACCGTCGGGTCGGCCGGGTCGGCCGGGTCGCCGATCTTGACATGGTCCATGGCCCCCTTCAGACCCGCGACGAGGTCGTCGTGGATCGATTCGTGCACGAGGGTCCGGGTCAGCATCGAACAGCCCTGACCGCAGTTCAGCGTGAAGTTCATGACGACGTCGGGAATCACCTTGGTCGGATCGGCGTCCTCGCAGACGATGTTCGCCGACTTGCCGCCCAGTTCGAGCACGACCTTCTTGAGCGTGTCCGCCGCCTGTTTCACGATCTTGCGACCGACCGTGTCGGAGCCGGTGAAACTGACGATGTCCACCGCTGGGTGCGAGGTGAGCAGTTCACCGGCCGCCGGCGTGCCGATGACGACGTTGAACACTCCCGGTGGCAGGCCCGCCTCCTCGGCGATCTCCGCGACCAGGAACGCCGACAGGGGAGTGTAAGGCGACGGCATGAGCACGGCCTCGTGCACCCGGCGGCCAACGCCGGTGCGAGCTTGAACGCGGCCAGGAAGAACGGCGCGTTGTACGGCGTGATGATCGAAGCCACGCCGTAGGGCTCGCGGCGCACGACGCCCTGGCCGACGCCGAGCGGGGTCTCGTAGGGCAGCATCGGCTCGTCGAACTCGAACGAGAGCAGCACCCGCTCGGCCATGTCCTCGAAGTGCTCGATCGGCACGTCGACGAAGACCGACTCGGCGAGCATCCGAGCTCGACCCACCTCGGCGACGTCGAGGTCGACGAGCTCGGCCTGACGTCGCCGCATGACCTCGGCCATCCGCATCAGTAAGCGGGACCGTTCGGACGGTTTCATTCTGGGCCAAGGGCCGTCGTCGAACGCCTCGCGCGCGGCCATGATCGCCCGGGTGACGTCTCCCGCGGACGCCTGTGGCACCACCCCCCATGACCTGTTCGGTCGCGGGGTTGATCGCTGTCAGGGTCTCGGTGGAGTCGCTGTCCACCCAGCGGCCGCCGACGTACAGCCGATCTCGGGTGATCACGAAGAGACCATGGTGGGAAGAACGACAGCGGCCACCTGGGTCTTCGGTCCAGCGGTGATCATCTGGGTGCGGCCGTTGACGCCGATCACCTGCAACGGCACGTAGATCACTCCTTTGAGGGAAGAACCCACCATTTCACTCCGGCGCTGTCCAGCTTGGCGTCGACGGCGTGATCGGGCCAGCCTGACGGAGTCCGCCACCACCGCAATCCTTTGAGGCGGTGGATGATGTCCGTGTCGGCCGGCGGCGGGACGCGACCGGAGTGACGGCGCGCTGGGCGAGACGGGGTGGTGCGGCTGGTGGACGGTTTGTCGGACGGTGAGGTCCGCGCGCTGGCGAGTGCCTTTCCGGACAAGGTCTCGGCCCGGCATGTTCTGGTGGCGGCGGGCCTGGAGGTTGGTCGGCACCCCGTTCTGAACCTGCACACCGCCGAGGAGATGTGGCGGGAGATGTGGCGGGAGGTCTCGGCGCTTCTGGAGAACGGTGCCCTGTTGGACGATCGGCGGGCACTGTTCGTGGCTGTGAGGTGCTGCCCGACCAGCAGCACGCCGGTCCTGCTCTGGCCGCATGCAACAGAGCCCTGTGGGGCGAGAACCGAGGCGAACCCTCCTCCAGCCAGGCCGAATCGTCGACGGGGCGAACCTAGCCTGATGTGGTACCAGCTACAGCGGCAATGTTGCACGGCCGCAGCTCGCCTCGGTCCCGGCCGCTACGTCGAACGGCCGGGACCGAGGGTTCTGTTCGGCTTCTTGCGGCAGCTACCCGGCGGGTCGCTTACGCTGGCAGCCGGCTGTCAGGGGTTCCACCGAGCCGCGTGCCGCTGTCCGTCCGGCAGCAGGGCCGCGCCCACGATCTGACCTCGGTTGTTGACGGCGCTGGCGTAGCTGTCGGCTCCGCCGAGTGCGCCGAGGAACTCGACCCGCCCGTTGTTCCAGCGGAAGCCGCGGGACCGCGTGTTGTCGGACGTGTTCCCAACGACCAGGCCGTCGTCGGTCACGTCGACCGCATCGGACCAGCCCGTGCCGTCAGGGTTGATCTCCGTGAGCCTCCCGCCTTGCCAGTGGAAGGCGTGGCGCTGGTCGGAGCTCTCGAGGTAGCCGATGACGTCCCCGCGGTTGCTGATCGCGGTTGCCTCGCCGGTCCGGTCGCTGATCACGAGGGCCCGACCGCGGCTCCAGATCGTCGGGTTGTACTGGAGGCCGGCGTCGGTACGCCCGACGACGTCGCCGCGGTCATTCACATCGCTGGCGTAGGCCTTGTCGGCTCCGGGCGGCAGCGGCAGCACCGTCCACTGACCGTCGGTCCACAGCGCGGCGCGCGACCCCCCGTTGTCGGCTTCGAGCGTTCCGGCGATCTGACCCCGCTCGTTGACTCCCGTGGCGATCGAGACGGCGTAGCCGGCAGGCGGGGTCAGCGTGCGCAGGTGCCCGCGGAACCAGGTCATGGCCACGGTCCGGAGGTTGGACATGGGATATCTCGTGCCCACGACGAGACCGGACTCGTTCTGGTCGGACGGCAGGAAGGGCAGGCCGACCAGGGCGCCGCCGGGCGGGATCACGAAGCCATTGGTCCTGCTGACGGGCCCCTCGATGCCCGTGATCTGCCCGGCCTGATTGATGGACCTGACGACGTTTGCCCCGTCCGGGAGCCGCTCTATCCGTCCGCCGCGCCAGTGGATCCCGTGGGGCCACGCGCGGTCGGACTCCTGTCCCAGTCCGATGACCTCGCCCCGGCTGTTGATGTCCACCGCACCGGTCGTCGGCAGGTCGGGCAGGGCCCCGAGGTCCACCGCCGGCACCTTCCTCGGCGAGGGCGTCGCGGCCTGGGCGGCAGTGCCCAGGCCTACCGCGCCGGTCGCGACGGCCAGAGCGGCTACGGCTGCAAGACGAGTGGCTGCGCGGACGCGCACAGCGGAGGGTGCTACGGGCATCATTGTCTCCTTCGTCGCGAGACGCCCGGCCCGTCTCAGGGAAGGGAGGTCCCGCATTGGCTGGCAACATTGGCTGGCCAGCATTGTGTGGCGGCCCGGCGCGGGACCCGAGGCCACGTTTGATGTCGGTTCGCTGACACGCCGCACAGCAGTCTCAAAACGTCCGTCAGTGCCCTCGCGCGTATTCGCGTAACGGGCGGTATGCGGCTGACACCGCGCGTTCGCGTAGAGCTGGGACGAGCGCCGGTTTTTGCAGCAGCGGACGCCGGCCGACCCGAGCTGATGACGAATTTGATCGCTTCGTCCCTGTCTTGGATTTTCTGGGTGTCCGGTGTCGCCGGACACTCGCGGGATCACCTCGGGCGGGGGGCTGGGTGAGTAACGGACCGGACCCGCGGCCGGAGTTCGCGGCTGTTTGCCGTGACATTGATCGATCAAGGCGGAGGGCTGGGCCTGACGTGTAGTAACGCCGGCGGACAAGCGCGTACGTCAGCGGCCTTCCACGCACGAAGACGCACGTCTACGGACGCTGAAATGACGGTCAGTTCGGCCTGAAGAACGGACGGTCGGAGGTTCGGCCCCGCAAGTGCTGGCGCACGGCCTCGGCGCTGCTCCCAGCCGATCCGGAGGGGCCGTCACTTGATCGCGATGATCGTATCCGGTGCGGCCGGTGGTGCTCCGCTCAGTAGCGGGCCTCTTCCCGCCGCGCACATTCGAGGAGCGTACCTGGAGCTATGGCGGCGCTGCCCGGGTCGGGCTTGCGCTGCCTGGGAACACCCGCCACGGTTGAACCAGTGCCATTGTCGCCGTCGTCGATGTGCTGTCCGGCAGTGTTGTGTTCGGAGGAAGCGAGGCATGCCAGTAGCCCGGTGATCGGCGGTCAGACGGCGGCGAGTTCGGTGAACGCGGCGGCTGGCCGAAGCTGTGGGTCGATGTCGATGGCAAGTTCGTAATGGCCGCGGCGGATGTTCTGGACCAGAGCGTGCCCGGTGCTGATCGTCTGGACGGACCGCAGCCGTTTCAACACTCTCGTTCGCCGTCAACGAACGGCACGCCAAGTGCCGCTACCAATCCATTCTGTGGGCGTCAGCGGGCCGGTACCTGGCGGGCGGCCTCGATGATCCGGGTGAGTGCGCCGTGCAGGTCCTGCAGATCGGTGACCTCTACGCCCAGCCGATCGACGACGGCGCGGGGGATCTTCAGTGCTTCCTGCCGCAACGCGCTGCCGGCCGGGGTGAGTTCGAGGGTCAGCAAGCGTTCGTCGGTGGCGGCCCGGCGCCGGGTCACGTAGCCGGCCGACTCCAGCCGCTTGAGCAGCGGGGAGAGCGTGGCCGAGTCCAGGAGCAGGGCGGCGCCGAGGTCCTTCACCGAGCGCGGCGAGCGTTCCCAGAGGGCCAGCATCACCAGGTACTGGGGATGGGTGAGACCGAGGGGCTCCAGCAGCGGCCGGTACACCCCGATCACCAGCCGGGACGCGACCGACAGGGCGAAGCACACCTGTCGGTCCAGCGCGAGGGGATCCTCCCCGAGGTCCTCGCCGATGCTTGCGTCGTCCTCGATCACGGGCCGGTCCCTCCCTTCGTGGCGTGCGTCATGGTCCAGGATACCTGGCACGTCAGCGAAGCAATCGCGTACGATTCTTGTGTGCACGAACTAATCGGGCGCCAGGGTTCGGCCGGCTACGCGACACGCGTGGCGGCCGATGAGGGAGGGCGACGGATGAAGCGTCAGGACAGCACCGTCGGCGCGGCGGGTGGGACGGGCGTGGCGGCGGACCGGCCCAGCCGTTTCTACCGTTTCCTGTTGAGCTTCATGGGGCCGGCGCAGCTCGGTTCGCTCGACGCGCCGGCGCGCCCGGTGCCCCCGCGGGTGGACGTCTGCCGCAGCTGCGGGCAGCCCCGGGACGCCCACGAGCTCGAGCGGCTTGCCGACCGCACCGCCTCGCGCTGCCCCGCGGGGCCCGCGCGGTCCTAGGGTGGGGTTGACGACTGTTGCCGATCCAGTGCCTGGTAGCGCCGGATAGTGATCCATGATCATGGTGTGAACCTGAAGGAGTGGGTAGCTGCGAACGGGGCGTGGTGGTGTCGGTGACGACCGGGCGGGGCCTGGTCGATGATGTCCGGGTGGGAGATCGTGAGGGCGGTGGCCGCCGGCCGGACCCGGAGGTCGAGCCGAAGGCGCGGCGGCGGTCGTTCTCGCCGGCGTACAAGCCGCGGATCCTGGCCGAGTATGAGGCGGCGACGTCGCCGGGGGCGAAGGGTACGATCCTGCGCCGGGAGAGGTTGTATGAAGGTCGCCGGCCGCTGGATCTACCTACTCCGGGCCGTCGACCAGCACGGACAGGTCAGCGGCGTCCTTGCTATGAGGCCATAGCGGCGCAATCGATGATCCCCGGCTCCGCTCAGCAGCGCGTACAGCCTGTCGCCGGCCCAGACGTCGCCGGTGCTGGCGCGGGCGAGTAGCTCGCGGATGGTCGGCCGGGCGGCGAGCTGAAGAGCGGTTCCGCCGTCGCCGGCATCGGCCTGAGCGTGCAGGACGGCGTTCGCACCGTCGCGGTCTCCGGCCGCGGTCAAAACGGGGACGAGGCGGGCGGAAGCACGAGGTGCTTCACCCGACCAGAATCACCGTGACTCCGACCGCGTCGTAGGTCCCGCGCGCGCGTGCGTCCCTCGTCGCGAGGGCCAGGCCGTGCTCCTTGGCGGCGAGCGCAACCAGTCCGTCATACACGGCGCCGCCGGCGATGCCGAGTTGGCTCAGGGTCGTGTGGACCTTCTGGACAGGCGAGCCGCTTAACGCCAGCGGCGCCGTGAACCTCGCATCAAGCAGGTGTGCGGCGTCCGGCCCGGACAGCCGCGTGTTGCCCGGCAGTCTGGTGAGTACCGAGTAGGTCTCCGCCAGGGTGTGCCCACTCAGCGTGAGTTCCTGTCCGTCCCACCATCGCACTACGTCCGCGTGATGCTGATGTGAGCGGACAAGGAGAGGAATGGCAACGCTCGTGTCGACCGCGATGGTCACGTGCGACCCGCGTCGATAAGGCCGAACAGCACATCGTCATCGACAGGCGTGTCGCCGGCCGACACGAGCACGCCGTTCTCCTCGACGAGGCGCGCGGTCCTGCCCGTGGGTACGACCTGCACACCAGCCTCGTAAGGCGAGATGTCCATCTTCGTACCCGGGAGCAGGCCCAGGGCGTCCCGGATGGACTTGGGCAGCACGATCCGGCCTGCCTGGTCCACAACAGCTTCCAGGGGAGAGCGATACCATTCTGATCTCATCGACGCGCTTCGCGAGCCGTCCGGCGTGGGGCTCCAGAACCCCGATTCGGGTGATGACCTGCACGTTTGCGGGTGGCAGCGGGGCCTGCGTCAGGCAGGCTGGTGGGTCAACGTGTGGTCCCTGTCCTACGGCCTGGCGCGCGGCGCCTCATGGCGCTCCGGGTGCGTGAACCAGGTGCGGGATGGAGCGCAGCGGCCTGGCCATCTATGACGACCGGCTCGCGGTCGCGGATACCGAAGTCACAGCGATCGACCCGTATGGCAGCTCGCGCCGCCGGTCGTCGGAACGCGGGGCCATCGCGTGGGTGGTACCGACATGCGTCCTCGACCATACCGTGTGACCTGCGCGAATGAGCTCGTCAGACAGGGCGGCCGGTGGTGGGGTAATGGTTCGAGTCTCCCCGGGATACGCGTCATCGCCTGCAAGGAACGCCCCCACCCCGGCGCGCAGCTACGCATCACCGACGTCGACGGCAACCGGATCACCGCGTTCGTCACCAACACCGCCCGCGGCCAGCTCGCCAACCTCGAACTGCGCCACCGCCGCCGTGCCCGCTGCGAGGACTGCATCCGCGGCGCCAAGGACACCGGCCTGACCAACCTGCCGCTGCACGACTTCGCCCAGAACCAGCTCTGGTGCCAGATCGTCGCGCTCGCGCTCGACCTGATCGCCTGGAGCCAGCTGCTCGCCCTACCCGACCACCCGGCGCGACGGTGGGAACCGAAACGGCTACGCCACCGGCTGTTCTGGCTGGCGGGCCGGCTTGCCCACCACGCCCGCACCACCGTCCTGCACCTCGCCGCCCACCACCCCTGGGCCGGGCTGGCCCTCCAGTCGATCACCACACCGCGCGCACTGCCCGCCCCGGATAACCCGCGGCCACAGACCTCCCACCCCGTCAACCAGGAGAATCAGCCTGGACGTGGACCGAGCGCCCATCTCGCGCGACAGCGGGGCACTCCACCACGGCCACCCCCAGACCGAGCGGCACAACTCAACATCAACAAGAGTGGGAGACCGGCCCGCGATCACATCTGATCAAGGCGCGAAAGATCTGGGCCAGGCGCCTGGGTCCCTGAGAACCGCCCGCCCGACAACGAACAGTCCGCGCTGCGGAATGGCGAAATCGCGAAGGAATGCCTGGGCGGGAATCGGTCCCGGTTCGCCAAGGTGCGCACCGCGGACCGTCGCGGTGCTGTCGCTCACGACCCACAGGCGCAATGGATTGGCCACGAATCGCTGCCCGTTCGGTGCGAGACCGGTCAGCCGTACCCGGCCCGCCCCGAGCGCGGCGCCAGCGAGCCGCGACGTGACCTCGAGCAGCGGGCGGGAACGCCAGGCGCGATCCGGCAGGGCGGAACCCAGGGCGCTGAAGAGCCGGGTCACCGGTGTCGCCGCGACCGTCACCGTCCAGTCGAGATCGCCGTCGTCGGCGGTGACACGCAACGTCCGCGGACCTGCCCAGTCGATGTGGATCGGGCCCTCGCGCACATCGTCGACGGCCGAGCCGAAGTAGCGGGTACAGGCCAGCTCGGCGGGCTGGTCCTGGTAGAAGGTCCAGCGGCCGTCGGGGTCGCGATGCCAGACCGACCGATAGCCGGGGCCGACCGAGGACTCCGGAAACCGGCGCAGACCGAGGACGTGCCCGGAACGGAACGGAAGGCCCATGACCCCGTAGCCCGCGAACCGATCCTCGCCCGCCGGATGCCGCGGATCCAGCCGACCCACCGCGTTCGTCCGGTCTGGCCGATCTTCCCTCCGGCGTTCGAGGTCGTCGACGACGTCGCGAGGCTCGCGCATGGCTGGACTCTGCCACGGCGCACGGCGGCCACGTGTGCCGTGACCAAATCAGGACAGCCTAATCAGGACAGCCTACCGCCGAGACTTTCCTGGCCCGCGGGACGAAACCAGGATCTGCTCAGCCTGGTCGGGTGGCCCGGGGGATCGCACCCCCGGGCCACCCGACCAGGGGTCTCTGCCGTGACCACGAAAGTGAGAATTGTCTGCCTGCTTTCCCTTCGGGGGTGCGCTTGCCCTCGGTAAGGATTGGAGCCACCTCGGCATCGGGCCGGAAGGTGGTGGCGGTACGGAGTATCGCGTAGTGGAATGTGTGCCATGAGATTGCTCGTTCTGGGGGGTACCGCCTGGCTCGGTCGGGCTGTGGCCGAGGCGGCGCGCGACGCGGGTGACAGTGTGGTGTGCCTGGCTCGTGGGGAGTCGGGTGACGCCGCCGAGGGTGTGCGGCTGGTTCGTGGTGATCGTCGTGATCCGGCCGTTTACGATCTCCTGCCGGGCGAGTTCGATGCGGCGGTGGATGTGTCTCGCCAGCCTGGGCAGGTGCGTAGCGCGGCTGTGGCGCTGGAGCCGCGCTGCTCGCACTTCATCTTCGTGTCCACCGGCAATGTGTACGCCGACCCGTCCGCACTGCGGAAAACTGTCGACGCGCCCCTGCTGGAGCCGCTTGACGGCGACGTCATGGCCACCATGGCCGACTACGGTCCCGCGAAGGTAGCTTGTGAGCAGGCGGTGACCGACGTGTTCGGGCCGTCCCGTCTGTTGATCGCTCGCTCCGGTCTGATCGGCGGACCGGGTGACTGGTCCGGGCGAACCACCTACTGGCCGGGTCGCTTCGCGGCCCCGTCGAATCCGCAGGGGCGGGTACTCGTCCCCGCCGTCCCGGACCTCATGACGCAGGTCATCGACGTGCGCGATCTCGCGCTCTGGCTTGTCGACTCCGCTCGTCAGCACCGTACCGGCACGGTGAACGCGACCGGCGACGCGATCTCCTTCGAGGCGCACATCGCTCTCACCCGCGAGATCACCGGCCACCGCGGCCCCCTCGTGTGGGCTGAACCCGGCTGGCTCGACGGACACGGTGTGAAAACCTGGTCCGGGCCGAGATCGCTGCCCTTGTGGCTGCGGCAACCCGGCTACTCCGGGTTCAATGATCTCGACAACACCGCGGCGCGCGCTCTGGGTCTGGTCAGCCGGCCGCTGGCGGAAACACTGCTCGACGGACTCCGCGCACTGCCTGCGCAACCGGTAGCTGGTCTCACCGACGACGAAGAACGCTCCCTGCTCGACGCCTGGGACGCTCAGAAGGCCACCCGAGGTTAAGTGGTCTGGCCGGTAAGGACTCTGTCGCGTTCGGAGGGCGCGGCGCAGGCCAATGATCTCGTCGGCCGGGGTCGGACGGCGTGGGCGAGTTCGGTGAACGCGGCTGCCAGCCGCAGCCGCGGGTCGACGTCGGTACCGAGCTCGTAGTGGTCGCGGACGATGGCCGTCGGTCGCCTCGCAGCGCCGGCGCCGCCCGCGGGTGTCCGGCTGGCGACAGGCGCGGCCTGTAATGCTCTGATTACTTCCCAGTCGGTCGAAGGGGATGATGGGAACTGGATGGCTTCGCTGTTTGTGGAGGCATCCGGCGACCTTGACTCGCCGCAGAGCCGCCGGTGTCTGCAGCCGGTAGTCGTGGGTCAGGCTGGTGGGGAGGTGCGGATGAGCCGGGTCGGGGTGCCGGCTGGTCTGCCCCCGCACGCGCAGCCGTTGGATGAGGCGGATCCGCGTCAGCTCGGATCGCATCGTCTGCTGGCGAGGCTGGGGGCCGGCGGCATGGGATCGGTATATCTCGCGAGCGACGGTGGGGCGGGGTGGGTCGCAGTGAAGATGCTGCATCCGCATCTCGCCCGGGACGAACACCGCCGGGCCAGGTTCGCGCGGGAGGTGGAGCTCGCGCGGCGAGTGCGCAGCCCGTACACGCCAGCGGTTCTCGACGCCGACGTGGCGGCCCGTTTGCCCTATCTGGTGACCGTCTTCATCGACGGTCCGACGTTGGCCGACGAGGTGGCCGACCGCGGACCGATGGCGACGGAGGAGTTGACGCAGCTCGCGGTGAACGTGCTGGCCGCGCTGCTCGCGTTCCACCGGGCCGGTGTGGTGCACCGTGACCTGAAACCGGCGAACATCATCCTGTCGCGGACCGGGCCACGCGTCATCGATCTGGGTGTGTCCCGGAGGATGGACGACCCTGCGTCGGGGTCGTTGACGGCAACTGGCCCGCAGCCCGGCACGCCGGTATTGATGGCGCCTGAGCAGTGGTCGGGCGAACAGGTGACGAGAGCGACAGACGTGTTCGCGTGGGCGGGTGTGGTCGTCTACGCGGCGACGGGACGGTATCCGTTCGAGGGGCGGACGCTGAGGGAGCTACGGGAGACGGTACTGCGCGGGGCGCCAGCGCTCGACGACGTGGACGCGACGCTGCGCCGGTTGGTGGCGCCGGCCCTGGCGAAGCGACCGGCGGACCGGCCGACCGTGCCCGAGCTACTTGTCCAGCTGCTGAATCTGCCCGGCCGCGCCAGGGCCGACCAGATCCCGGATGTTCAAGCTGGGGATGACGATGCGGCCGGGGATCAGCCCCGGTATATCCCACCGACCACCATCCCTGTCATCGCAACCGGCCCCGTCCCGACCCGGAGCGCGCAGACTCGCGAGGTACCCCAGCCGCCCGACGCCACGCCGCCGCCACCGCAGCCTCGCCCGTCGCCGCGGTCTGACGTGGGGCAGCAGCCCGCTGGCGGTACACGCTCAGGGGTGTCGGTGGCATGGTCGGGGGTACCGGCAGTGCCGGATCGTTTCGTGGTGCGTTCGACGCTCACGACGGCGGTGGAGTCGGCACTGTGTCGCCCGGCCCGGGACGGGCGGATGCCGGTGGCGGCGTTGGTGGGCATGGCCGGCGCCGGGAAGTCAACGCTGGCGCGGGCGGTGGCCGTAAATCCGGCGGTCCGCGCCCGGTTTCCGGACGGCGCGGTGTGGATCGACGTCGGCCCGGAGGCGGACCTGGTGGCTTGTCTCGCCCAGCTCGCTGAGGCGGTCGGCTGGGCGGAGCCGATCAGCGACATCCGCCGCGCCGGCAGGGCGTTGCGTCGCCTGCTGCACGACAGCGCCCTGCTGATCGTCGCGGATAACGTGTGGGACGCCGATGCAGTTGCCGCGTTGGAGGTCGGTGGGCCGGGCTGCGGCCTGCTGGTCACCAGCCGCAGCGTCGAGGTCGTCGACGACGACGCCGTCACCATCTCGGTGGGCGCCCTGGCCGACGAGGATGCTCGCCGCCTGCTGGCCCGCTATGCCCGCTGCGCGAACGGGGTGCTGCCGGTGCAGGCGGAGCCGGTGCTGTCCGCGTGCGGCGGTCTGGCGTTGGCGTTGGCGGTCGCGGGCGGGATGGTCGCGCAGGGACGGCGGTGGTCCAGTGTGGCCGCCAGGCTCGCCCGCGCGGACCTCGACCGACTGGCGCACCGCTTTGCCGGCTATCCGCACCCGGACCTGCTACGGGCGCTGGACGCCAGTGTCGGCACACTGTCGGCGGCCAGCCGCGACCGCTTCCGGGACCTGGCGGTTTTTGAAGGCCACGGCCGGGTGCCGATCGTGGTGGTGGCCCGGTGGTGGCGGTCCACCGCCGGGATGGACGACCTTGACACCGAAGATCTGATCATCCTGCTGGGTGGCCGGTCATTGGTCCAGTTCGACCCGCACGCCCGCACGCTCACCGTGCACGACCTGCTGTTTGCCTACATCCGAGCCGATGTGGGCGCCGACGGAGTCCGCGCGCTGCACGGCCGGTTTGCCACCATCCTCATGGACACCTGGGGTGGTCTGCCGGCCGGTCTGCCCGGCCTGCGCCAAGGTGAGGCGGCGGTCGAGCCGGTGACGCAGTACGGGTTGACGCACCTCGTCCCCCACCTGGCCGCGGCAGGCCGCGGCGACCTCGTCCACCAGGTTCTCGCCGCCGAACACCGCCAGGTCAACGAACGATCCGAGAATGTCTGGTACACCGCCCACGACCGGGCCGGCCTGGTCCTCGCCTATCTGGCGGACGTCCGGCTGGCGTGGCGGCTGGCCGAACAGACCACCGACGATGTGCTCGCCAGCGGCGTGCCCGCGGCCACGATCGGCCTGGAGTTGCGCTACCTGCTGATCGTCTCTTCGGTCGTCAGCGTGGCCAACCGGGCTTCGCCCCGGCTACTCGCCGCCGCCGTCGCGGAGGGTGTCATATCGCCCAGCCGAGCCCTCGCCCCGCTGCGGGCCATCCCGAACAGTCGGGTGCGATCGCAGGTCCTGGCCGACGCGGTGCAGCATCTGCCCGCCGATCTTCTCCGGGACGTGCTCCCCATCGCCCGTACGATCAGCGATCCGCAGTACCGGGCGCTCGCCCTCGCGGATCTCGCCGCGTATCTGCCGGACGACGATCGGCACGCGGTCCTCGCCGAGGCGCTCGCAGGAATCACCGCGATCAAAAATTCGGCGATCCGTGGCGGCACGATCGCCGGCCTCGCGCCGCGGCTTCCCGCCGATCTCGCCACCGAGGCACTTGCCCTCGCCCATGCCCTGGACGAACCTCAGGCACGGTGGCAGGCCCTCACGGCACTCCTCCCGCGACTGCCCGCGGACACCTGGCGATCAGCCTTTGAACAGGCCCGCACCGCGGCCAGGACGATTGCCGATCCCGATGACCGCGCCCACGCACTCGCCCACATGCTGTCCCGCATTCCCGACGATCTTCCTGGCGATCACGTGGGCACTCTACTCCCCGAGGCACTCACTGCGGCCCGGGCGATCAGGGACCACCGCTATCAGGCGATGGCGGCAGTATCGCTCGCGCCGTATCTACCCGCCGACCAGCGCCGAGCCGCGATCCTCGATGCGCTGGCCATGGCCGTGGAATCCCCGCGGCGCGGCTTCGGGCAGTCCATCGCCTACAGCCTCGCGGAGATGGCACCGCGTTTACCCGCCACCGAAAGGCGGTCGCTGCTGCGCGAGGCGCTGGACAGGATCCTCACCATCGGCTCGTGGGGAGAGCGGTCCTCGGCGCTGGCCGTGTTGGCGCCCGCCCTGCCCGCCGACCTACTCCACGACGCCCACGCCGCAGCCATGACGATGCCCTCGTGGTACAGGAACCGGGCGCTGGCCGGCATCATCGCGTGCCTGCCCGCCGACCGGCTCGCCGCAGCCCTGACCGCCGCGGTCACGCCCGGCCGGGAAAGCATCGATCCTCATCACCTCGCCGAGATCCTGCACGAGGTGGGCGCACGCTTGGCCGACGAGCAGCTCACCACGATCCTGGCCGCCGCCGATTCGATCAGCGACCGAGCCGGACGCGCCGCGGTTCTGGCCGCGCTCGCACCACGCCTCCCCGCCGACCGGCGCGGGCCCGTCCTGGCCGACGCCCTGACCGCCGCCGCGACGATCAACGACTCGTCTGATCAACGCGACACCATCGTCGCGCTCGCGCGACACCTACCCGCAGAGTTGGCCGCGGCCCTCCTGCCCGCCGCCCACGCGATCAGCGGACCGTCCGACCGAGCATCAGCGCTGGCCGCCGTCGCACCACACCTGCCCGCCGGCGACCGGGATCCGATCCTGACCGAGGCGCTGGACGCGATCCGCGCCGACACCGACGCCCCCTACTCCCAAGAGCAGGCACTCACCGCGCTCGCCCCGTCTCTACCTCCCAGCCTGCGTGCCCAAGCCCTCACGATCGCGCATGCGGTGGCCGACTCCACCGATCGCCTGCTGGCACTGGTCGCTCTCACCAAACACGCAGGCACCAATTCCCGGCAGGAGATCCTCGATCAGGCCCTCATCACCGCCAGCATGATCGACAGGCCGAGCGAGCGGGTCTCCGCCCTGGTCACCGTCGCGCGACAGCTTTCCGTCCACGAGGCGCGGCCGGCCTTCACCGCCGCCCTCAGCGCGGCCGAAACAATCGACGACCCGGACCTGCGCGCCATCGCCCTGATGGACCTGGCCCGCTATCTCCCCACCGACTTCCTCGACGACGTGCTGACCATCACCCGTAAACATTGCCTCCCCGCCGCATCCGGCGGCCGCCGCTTCGAGATCCTCGCAGCAATCGCACCACGTCTGTCACCCGAAAAAGCCGGCACGGTCTTCGCCGAAACACTCACCGAAATCCGTGAAGGCGGAAACTTCCCGTTCCTGCAGGCCACCTGCCTAGCAGGACTGGCGCCGCTCCTACCATCACGTCTCCTCGGAGAAGCCGTGGCCGCGGCCCGGTCACTCCACTCGCCGGAAAGCGCGGCCTGGGCGCTGGCTTCCCTCGCACCCCACCTACCCGAGAGCGAACATCACGGCACGTTGGCGGAAGCGATCGAACTGGTCGAGGAAGCCCTGGACATCCATATCGAGGTCTGCCGCGGCGCGGTGGCGGTTGCCTTCTGCGCCGACCGCCTGCTCGCGACCCACTGGCCTGGCCGCTGGCGCCACGCCGCCAACCTCAGCGCTGACGGCGGACGACAGGCCGCACTGCACCTGCTGAAAACCGTCCCAGCACAACTACACAAGTCCGGAGGCTCTGAGGCCGTCCAGCACCTGGCGACCGCACTCCACGACACGTTCCGCTGGTGGCCGTAAGAAGCGGGCCTACGGGGCGATCCCGCGACGGGAGTGCCGTCGTGATCGGGCCTTGGGCCCAGCGGGCGGCGGGCAGCCACCGGCGCCTCGACCCATCACCTGATCATGCCTGGCCATCAGCAGGAAGGCGAGGACGCTCCAGGACCGGGATCGATACTCGGGAGGTGCCCACGATGTCGGCGCCCCGGTCCCGCAGGGTGCGCTGGCTTCTCGTTGCATTGTCGGCGCTGACTGCGATGGTTGTCGCGGTTACGGGGCGTGTTCTGTTCGTGGTCGGTGATGGTTCGCCGGATGACGTCGGCGTGGTGCGGGGTGAGCTTTCTTTTCTGGGTTCGGCGTTGGATCACGGGGCGGGGGAGAGGATGCAGCGTCTTTTCCCCGAGGGGTACTTCTTTTCCAACGTGCTGTATGGGTTGGCGCTGACCGATCTCGCGGCGGGCGGCCACGGCGACCCGGGGAAGGCCCGGGCGGAGGCGGCCCGCGTGCTGGGCCGCCTGGCGTCGCCGGCGGGCACCGCGGTGTTCGAGCGGGGTCTGTCGCCCGAGTACGGCGTCTTCTACGCGGGCTGGTCGCTGCTGCTGCGGGCGCAGTCCGCGGCCCTGGCAGCGCGCGGCGGCGGGGACCTGGCGGTGCCGGCTGGCTGGCCTCCGTCGGCGTCGGGTGGGGGCCTGCCCGGCGGGGAGCGGGCTGGTCTGGCGGCGGCGGACCGGATGGCGGAGGCGGTGCGCGCGGCGCTCGACGCCGGGGCCTCGCCGTTCCTGCCGGCCTATCCGGGGCGCTCGTGACCGGTCGACACCGTGGTGGCCGTGGCGGCGTTGCGGCGCGCCGACCTGGCGACGGGCGCCGACCACAGCGCTCTGATCGCCCGCTGGGTCGACCGGGCGCGGGCGCGAGCGGATCCCGGCACGGGGCTGCTCCCGCACGAGACCGATCCGGTCACCGGCCGGAGGGTGAGCGGTGCGCGGGGCAGTTCCCAGAGCCTGATCCAGAGGTTCTGGCCGCTGCTCGATCCCGCCGGCGCGCCCACGTCGTACCGGCGGTTCCGGTCGGTGTTCGTCACTCGCCGCTTCGGGGTTGTCGGGGTCCGCGAGTATCCGGCCGGTGTGGCGGGTGGTGGGGATGTGGACTCCGGGCCGTTGCTCGCCGGCCTGTCGATGTCGGCGACCGCGGTCGCGATCGGCGCGGCGAGGTCGAACGGTGACGTCGCGGTGGCGGTGTCGTTGACCCATGAGGCCGACGTGTTCGGCGTGCCGGTGCGGTGGTGGGGTACGCGGCGCCATCTCCTGGGCGCGGTCCCCATCGCCGACGCGTTCCTCGCGTGGGCGCGGGCCACGCCGTATCCACCGCCAGGGTCGGCCACCGGTACCAGTGCTGCAGGGTGCGACGCCGCCGGGGCCGCGGGTCGATCGAGACCTGTCCGCCGGCCTTGCCGTCCGGCGCGCCGATCCGCACTATCGCCGCAACCGGTGCATCTCGCGTACCCTGCCCACCCGACAGGTGTCCTCAAGAAGGTGTCCTGAAAGATCAAAGACGCTCACGTGGCATTGGGTCGACGCTGTGAGGATCGGCATGCGCGACGAGGGTCCGCGTTCTCCGCCCGCACCTGCTCGATCATCGCTGCGGCCAACGCCGCGGGCTGCTCCTTACTGCTCCGCGGCGACCCTGGACTCGTCCGGCACTTCGCGATCATCAAGATCAGCCAGTCCAGGTCAAGTCGAAACCCGGATGGGAACTGGCCGGCTACGGGAAGTCCCTCCTTCGTTGGCGGGGTGATATTATGGTAACCATGCCTGATTCTTCGGGCTATCCTTCTTGGGGTGGTGGAGATGCCGTTCCGGGTCTTGGGTCCGCTTGAGTGGAGTCAGAACAACCTGCCGATTCGAGTCGGCGGGATAACGAAGCGCGCGACATTGGGTCTTCTACTGTTGCAGGCAAATCGCGTGGTCTCCGCATCCCGGCTGGTCGACGCATTGTGGTCCGGTCAGGATCCGCCAAATTCCGCGCGTAAGATGATACAGAACGCGGTGTGGAACCTGCGTGGAAGCCTGGCGTCGGCGTACCGGCCGGGGTCCGAGGTGTCGCTGGAGACCCGGTCACCAGGATATGTGCTCAATATCGACCCGGGCGAGATCGACGTGTTCCAGTTCCATGACCTGGCGGCGAGGGGGCACCAGGCGCTCGCCGACCATGCGCCCCGCCAGGCGCTCGAACTGTTGCGCGACGCAGTGGCGTTGTGGCGCGGCCCGGTACTGGCCGACCTCGTCGAGGCCGGCATTGTCTGGCCGGAGCTGGCGCCGATCGAGAGCGCGCGCCTCGTCGCGATGGAGGACCGGTTTGACGCCGAGCTGCAATGCGGTGGGCAGTACACCGTGCTCGGCGACCTGGAGTCGCTGGTCGAAGCCGAGCCGTTCCGGGAACGCCTGGTCGCGCAACTCATGCTCGCGCTCTACCGTTGTGGAAGGCAGGCGGACGCGCTGAGCGTCTACGCACGGTTCCGCGCCGCCTTGGTCGAGCAGTTGGGTCTCGACCCCGGCCGGGAGCTGCAGGTGCTGCAGCAGTCGATCCTTGCGCAGTCCGCGAACCTCGAGTTGCCCGGCCAGCCGTCGGGACCGCCGGTCCGGAGGGAGAGCGCGCTGCTGGAGGCGGGCAGGGCGCGGGCCGCGCCGGCGACAGCGGCCGAGTCGCTGCCCCGGTGGCCGACCGGCGAGTCGGTTGCCGCGGACCCGATCGCGTTGCGACAGGCCAGTGCCCTGATGGTCCAGGTCAAGATACGCCCAACCCTCGGCGCCGACGACGGAAGCGCGGACGACTTGCTGGCGGACGTCGAATGGATCGTCCGCAGCGAGGTGGAGCGGGTCGGCGGCACCATGGCGGCCTCGATCGGCGCGATCCACCTGGCGCTGTTCACCGCCGACAGCCGGCGCGATGTGCACGCCGAGCACGCGGTGCTGGTGGCGATGGCGATCAGGAACCGCGTCGAGGCGGATCCGCGCGGGCACCACATCGTGCTCCAGGCGGCGGTCTCCACCGGTAGGACGATCGCGCGCCCACCGGACGAGCAGGACCTCTACCCCGCGTACTCGAGCGCGGCGCCACCGGTCAACAGCGCGCTGGTGGTGGAGTGCCAGGTCCTGGTCTCGCACGGCGAGGGTGGCGAGATCTTCGTGTGCGACCGGACCCGACTGGCGGCGTCCGGGGTGATCGCGTTCGAGCGCACCCGTGTCCCCCACGTCGGCTGGCGGGTGGCGGGTCTGCGAGGTGCGGTGCTGCACGCGGCTGGGGAGCGGGAGTTCGAGTTCGAGTTGGTGGTGCTGCAGAGCCTGCTGTCACGGGTGATCCACCGGCGCAGGCCGCACCTGGTGTCGGTGCTGGGTTTGCCGCGCAACGGCAAACCCTGCTTCATGGCGACGTTCGAGTCCCGCGTGCGGAGCCAGACCGGGCACGGCCTGAAGCCGTTGCAGGTGCTGCGTACCCGGGCGTTCGCCGGCGTACGAGGGCTGCGCACGGAGATTCTGCTGGCGTGTTGCGGGGTCCAGCCCGCCGATCCGCCGGGGCTGGTCAGGGAGAAGCTGGCCAGGACGGTCCGCGAGGTGATGGACGCCTCCGAGCACCGTATGGAGCGGGCGGTGGCGGGCCTGACCCAGCTGCTGGTGGAGCAGAGCGACGACAGCCAGTGCACGCAGGACCGGGGGGCGGCCACGGTACGCGAGTGGACCGAGGTGGTCACTCGGATCGTGCACGACCAGCCGATGGTGGTGTTCATCGACGAGCTGCACCTGGCCGATGACAACCTGCTGAACTTCGTGGAGGGCCTGCCCGGGGCCCTCGACACGGTGCCGCTGATGGTGGTCGTCACCGCCGGTCGTCCGGAGCTGCTGCAACGCCGTCCGGACTGGGGCGGCGGTGAACCCCACTCGACCACACTCACGCTCGACGTCGAGCCGACCGCGGGCTGCCTCCAGCTCAGCCACCGGTGAGTCCGGCCCGTCCCGGGTCGTGGCGCGCCCGGGACGGGCCGGACGGAGCTCAGAGCGTGGTGAGTTCGTCTCCCCGCTGCTCACGCAGCAGGGCGCAGGGGGTGCGCATCGCCGAGTCCAGCCGGCCGATCTCCGCGTCCGTCAGGTGGATCGAGGGCTCGAACCGCATGGTGTGCGTTGCGCTCGCCGTGGGGAACACCCGAATCCGATGCTGCCGGTACAGGTATCCGGCGATCACGTAGCAGAACACCCCCGCCTGGGCCGCCTCGCGGATCTGGTCGGCCGGTGCGTGCGACTGGTCCTGGAACTCCAGGCCCAGCATCAGGCCCCGGCCGCGGACGTCCTTGACCACATCGGGGAAGTCGACTCGGAGGCCGTCCAGCGCGAGTTTGAGCCGGTCTCCGCGTTCGCGGGCGGTGGCGTAGGCGGCACCACCGTCCGCTTCCAGCATCTCCAGCACGGTGTGGGCGATATGACAGGAGAACGCATCCTTCGCGAACGTGGAGCTGTGCAGGAACTCGAACTCCGGGCGGTAGGTCGACGTGCGCGTCAGCATCACCGCGGTCTTCGCCAGACCACCGCCCAGGCTCTTGCCCTGCGTGTAGTAATCGCCGCGGAGGCCGATCGCGGTACTGGCAAGGAACGTGCCCGTCCGACCCATCCCCGACTGGATCTCGTCGACGATCACCGGGCACCCGATCGTCGCGCAGGTCCGCTGGACCTCGGCCGCGAACTCCTCGGTGACCATCCTGATGCCACCCTCACCCTGGATCGGCTCCACGAGGAACGCGGTGAAGACCGGTAGCGGCCGCTCGGCCACCAACAGCGCGTCCTGCTCGACCACCAGGCTCCGCAGGAAGGCCTGCTCGGCGACGACGATGCGCTTCAGGGCGTCCCCGTCGTTCAGGGGGATGAACCGTGCCGTGCGGCTCAGTGCCTGGAACGGTGTGCGGAAGCCCTCGTTGTGGGTCAGCTGGCTGCTGGCCACGAGCTTCCCGTGGAACGATCCCTCCACCGCCAGCACCACCGGCGGCGTGGCCATCGCCGCGAGGTTGTGTGCGGCGACGTCCGCCGCGAGTCCGTCGAACTCGGCCGGGTCCCCGCGGTACGCCGCGCGAGCCGCGGTGATCTCGGCCGCGATCTGCTCGCCGAGTGTGGCGGCCCTGAGCACCCGATCGAGCTCGGCGTGCTTGATCGCCACCTCTACCGCCTCGGCCCCGCTGTTGGCGAAGATCGCGGAGTACGGCTCGTCGGTGCCGAGCTCGCGGCCGATGATGGTGTTGAGGAGGCGGGCCACGTCGTTGGCGTAAGGATGGCGAGAGAACTGGGCGTGGACCGGGACCTGCTCGGCCAGCAGGGTCTGTGCGCGTGCCACGATCCGCGGGTTGTTGTGCCCGAAGATCAACGAACCGTACCCCCCGACGTAGTCCAGAACCGGGATCTCCTCGGCACCCTCCTGGGCGTAAAGGGTATTGCCCTCGGCCCGGACGTACACGGCGTCCAGTCCGATGGTGGACAGCCAGCCCCGCATGGTCGGTTCAGTGAGCTCGAGCTCGGCTTCGGCGGTGGGTGAACTCATCTGCTGGTCCCATCTCTGCCGGGGTCGGTGTGCCCCGCATATTTTCGGGTTGGGGTCATGGGCCGGTAACCATCCGCCCGGTCCGGCGGGTTACCGGCCGGAGAGTGGGTGTGGCCGGGCCAGGGATAAGGTCGCCCCCGGGCCAGGGGTTGCGAGATTTTGTCGAGAGAATCGGAAGGAATTCAATGACTGACGACTCACCAGTCATGGAACTGCTCGTCGAGCAGGCGGTGACGCCGGCGTCGATGCGTTCTGTGTCGTCCCGGTTTGCCACCGGGGTGATCGTGCTCACCGTGGGTGGCGACCACGTCCACGGGATGACCGCCAACGCGTTCAGCTCGGTCTCGCTCGAACCTCCGACGGTGCTGTGCTGCATCGCCCAGAGCGCGGTGATGCACCGCGCGCTGACCACGGAGCGCCGGTTCGGTGTTTCGATCCTGGCGTCCGGCCAGCGCGATCAGGCCGCGTTCTTCGCCGACAAGTTCCGCCCGCTGGGGCCCACCCAGTTCGATGGCGTGGACTGGCAGGCGGGACCGCGCACAGGCGTGCCCCTCCTCCTGGGCGCCGTGGCCTGGCTTGAATGCGAGGTTGTCGACATGCACGCGGCCTGCGACCACACCGTCTTCCTCGGCTCGGTGGAGAGCCTGAGTCGCGGATCCACCGACGACGCGCTGCTGTACTTCGGCGGCGGCTACCGGCGGATCGCGGCCTGAACGCGACGCGGCGGGTCAGGCTGGCGTGTCGACCGCGATGGCGAGTCTTTACAGCCAGTCAACCGCGGAACCGATTGCGGTCGTGGGGATGTCCTGCAGGTTGCCCGGGACGCCGGATCCGGCCGCGCTCTGGGACCTGCTGGCCGGCGGCGGCCACGTCATCGCACAGGCGTCGCCGCGGGAGTCGGTCTCGCCGCTGCCCGCGGCCGGGACCGGAGCCGCCAGGTGGGGCGGGTTCCTGGCCGAGGCGGGCGACTTCGATGCCGCGTTCTTCGGGATCTCGCCCCGCGAGGCCGTCACGATGGACCCGCAGCAGCGCCTGCTGCTGGAACTGTCCTGGGAGGCGCTCGAGGACGCCGGTATCGTCGCCCGCACGCTGGCGGGTAGCCCGACGGCGGTGTTCGCCGGCACGATGCGGGACGAATACACGAGCCTGGTCTACCGGCACGGCGACGTGATCGGCCAGCACACCAACACCGGTGTGCATCGGGGCATGGTGGCCAACCGGGTGTCGTACGCGTTGGGGCTGACGGGGCCGAGCCTGACCGTCGACACCGCGCAGTCCTCGTCCCTGGTGGCTGTGCACCTGGCGTGCGAGAGCCTGCGCACCGGCGAGTCGACACTGGCGATCGCCGCCGGGGTGAACCTCAATATTCTCGCCGAGGGCGCGCTGACCGGGGAGAGGTTCGGTGGTCTGTCGCCGGACGGCCGGTGCTACACCTTCGACGCCCGCGCCAACGGATACGTGCGCGGCGAGGGCGGCGCCGTGGTGGTCCTCAAGCCACTGGACCGAGCGGTCGCCGATCGGGACCGACTGCCTGGTCCGGGGCGACGGCGAGGCCGCGGCGGCCGACCGGCTGTGGGCCAACCTCCGGTGGTACGGGCTGGATGACGACGTCGACACCACTCGGCTGTCGGTGATCGCGGGCGACCTCGCCGAGCCCGCGCTCGGCCTGTCCGAGGCGGCCTTCGACGCGCTCGCACGGAACATCGACGTGGTCTACCACGCAGGGGCGACGGTGAACTGGCTGCTGCCGTACGCGTCGGTCAGGCCCGCGAACGTCGGTGGCACGCGGGAGATCCTGCGCCTGGCGGCTCGCCACCGCACCGTGCCGGTGCACTACGTGTCCTCCACGGGCGTGTTCCCGCAGGTGCCCACCTCGGCGCCGCTGGCTGTGGCGGACCCGATCGGCCCAGCGGAGGCACTGCTCAACGGCTACGTGCAGAGCAAGTACGTCGCCGAGCACGTCGTCGCGCTGGCGCGGGAGCGTGGGATGCCGGTGTCGGTCTACCGGGTCGACCTGATCGCGGGCGACGCGATCAGGGGAGCCGGGCAGACCAGGGATTTCCTGTGGCTGAGCCTCAAGGGACTGCTGCAGGCCGGCGCGGTGCCCGCCCACCTGCCGGGCACGTTCCACCTGCTGCCGGTGGACTACGTCGGTGCAGCGATCGTCGCCCTGTCCGGTGAGCCCGCCAACGCGGGCCGCACGTTCCACCTCTACAACGACAGCGGGATGCCGTTCGGTGAGTTCGTCCGGCTGCTCCGAGAGCACGGCTACGAGCTCCCGGCGCTGGACAGGGCGGTCTGGAGCGGCCGGGTGCGGGCCGACCGGGACAACGCGCTGATCCCGCTGCTGGACGCGTTCGAGCTGATGTGCTCGGGAGCAGGACAGTTCTACCCGCCCATCGACACCAGCGAGACCCGGACGGCACTTGCCGGCACGGGAATCGCCTGCCCGCCGATGACCGACGATCTCATCCGATCCTATATCCGGTTCTTCGTGCGCACCGGGTACTTTCCGCCACCTCGTTAACACATCGCGGTAATAGCGCGGTCACCGCCGGGTCGGAGCGCGCGATGACCGCCGGGTGCTGGCAGAAAGTAAGGCCCGATTCCGGGTTGGACTAGCGTTCGTCGTGCGGCGCCTCGGGCCATTTCTCGGCCACCATCTTGCTGGGAGGACAAGCGAATGGGCAAGTATTCGGGTAGAAGAGCAGTGGTCACCGGAGGAACGCACGGGATGGGCCGGGCCGTCGTCGACGAGCTGCTCGCCGGCGGCGCCGAGGTGGTGCTCACCGGTCTCAACGCGGACAACATCGACAAGGCCCGGGCCGAGCTCGGTGACGCAGCGCACATGATCCGTTCGGATGCGGCGGACCTGGCGCAGATCGACGAGCTGGCCAAGATCGTGGAGGACCGGCTGGGGACGGTGGACTTCGTGCACGTCAACGTGGGCCACGCGGTACTCGAGCCCTTCGCGCAGGTGACGCCCGAGTCCTACGACAGGACCTTCGACGTGAACGCCAGGGGCGCGTTCTTCACCGTGCAGAGGCTCGCGCCGCTCCTGCGCGACGGTGGTTCGTTCGTGTTCACCACGTCGGTTGCCAACGACACCGGCAACGTCGGCATGACGCACTACGCCGGGGCGAAGGCCGCGGTCCGTGCGTTCGTCAAGGGATTCGCCACGGAGTTGCTACCGCGTGGCATCCGGGTGAACGCCGTCAAACCCGGATTCATCGACACCCCGTCGATGGGTATCGCCGGTATCGCCGAGGCCGACCGTGCCGCTTTCACCGCCGTCGGTGACGCGATCACGCCGATGAAGAGGCACGGAACCATGGCGGAGGTCGCGCAGGCGGTGCTGTTCCTGGGGTTCGACGCCACCTTCACCACCGGCAGCGAGTTCACCGTGGACGGCGGCCTCGGTCACGGCTTGGCCGCGACCCCGAGCTGACGGAGCTATCCGTTGGGAGACAATCAGATGGAAATCCACACCTGCCCGTACGCGATCGACCCGACCGGCCGTGACGTGCACGCCGAGGCCGCCATGCTGCGCGCGCGCGGCCACGCGACCCAGGTACAGCTCCCCGGGGGCGTCATCGCGTGGATGATCACCGGCTACACCCTGATCAAGCGCCTGCTGACCGACCCACGTGTCTCTCGCGACAGCTACCAGCACTGGCCGGCCTGGGAGAACGGCGAGGGCGAGCTGGCGAAGACCTGGTCGCTGGCGATCTGGGTGGCCGACCGCAACATGATGACCGCCTACGGCACGGAGCACTCGCGGCTGCGGAAGCTGGTCGTGAAGGCCTTCAACGCCCGCAGCACCGCCGTCCTGCGCCCGCGTGTCGAACAGATCACCGCCGACCTCCTCGACGACATGGCCGAGGCCGGACGGTACGGCAGGCCGGTCGACCTGCGGGCTTCGTTTGCGTATGCGCTGCCGACCCAGGTGATCAGCGAGTTGCTGGGCATCCCCGAGGACCTGCGTCCCACGCTGCTGCGCCTGGTCCACGGCATCTTCGACACCACGCTGACGCCCGAGGAGGCGGAGGCCAACGTCGTGGCGCTGTACGACACCATGGCCACGCTGCTGGAGATCAAGCGCGCCGACCCCGGCGAGGACCTCACCACGTCACTGATCACCGTCCGGGAGGGCGGGGACGGGCTGACCGAGCGCGAGCTGATCGACACCCTGCTGCTGGCGTTCACCGCCGGGCATGAGACCACGGTCAACCTGCTCGACCACGCCGTCTACGCCATGCTCACCCAGCCTGACCAGCTCGCCATGGTCCGTTCCGGCGAGGCGACCTGGGAGGACGTCACGGAGGAGACCCTGCGCTGGCAGGCGCCGCTGGTCAACATGCCGCTGCGGTTCGCCGTGGAGGACATAGAGATCGACGACGACGTGACCATCCCCGCGGGCGACCCGATCCTGGTGTCGTTCGGCGCCGCCGGCCGTACTGCGAGAAGAGGCTGACATGGACACGTTGGAGCCGTCGACCGATGCGATCGAGACCGTTGCGCTCTACGAACGGGCCTTCAACTCGGGTGACGCCGATGCGGTGAACCTGCTCGACACCCCGGACGCGGTGTCGACCTGGGAGCCGGACAACCCCGTCGCGGGCGCCGAGCGCGCCGCGGAGATGGTCGAGTTCCTTCAGCTGCGGCCGCGGATGACCACGGTCCTCAAGGAGTCGTACGTGACCGACGACGCCGCGCTGATGGTAGTCGACTGGATCATCGAGACCGAGGACCAGAAGTTCCACGGCACCGGCGTGGACGTGCTGCGCAAGATCCCCGACGGGACGTGGCGGTTCGCCATCGACAACCCCAACCGCCGGCTCGGCTGAGCCGCGGATCTCGGACGAACGGAGGAAACATGGTTACCAACGGCGCCGCCGGACAGGTCCTCGACGCGGTCCGGGACCTCGTCCCGCGGCTGCGCGACAACGGGCAGGAAGCCGACAGGCGGGGCTGGGTGCCTGCCGACAACATCGAGCTGTTGACGAAGGCGGGCGCCTTCTCCGTGACCGTGCCGGCCCGGTTCGGTGGACTGGACCTGCCGGTGCCCGACCAGTGCGCGATGATCGCCGAGATCTCCCGCGGGTGCTCGGCGACCGGCTGGCTCGCGGTGGTGTACGTGTCCAACACCTGGGCGCGACGCTCTTTCCCGAAGACGTCCAGAAGGAGGTCTTCACGAGCGACTCGGTGCGGGTCACCGGCGTGTTCTCCCCGACAGGGACGCTGCGTCCCGTCGAGGGTGGCTACCGGCTCGACGGCTCCTGGCGGTTCAACACGGGCTGCCGGGCGGCCGACTGGAACGTCACGGTCGCGATGTTGGAGGGCACCGACGAGGTGCTCGTGGCCATGGTGCCCGCGAACGAGCTGACGGTGCTGGACGACTGGGACACCTCGTCCGCGTCGGGCACCGGCAGTGCGTCCACCGTGGCCGAGGACGTGTTCGTCCCGGCGCACAGGGTGATCCGGTTCGGTGACGCGCTGGGCTCGGCCGTTCCCGGCCGGTTGGCCGCGCCGGAGCGCACCTACGGCCTGATCAGCCTGAGCGTCACCCAGTCCGCGGCGGCCTGCGTCGGCATGGCCAAGGGGGCGCTGGAGCTGTTCCTGGAGCGCCTGCCCGGGCGCGGGATCACCTACACCGGGTGGAGCGAGCAGAGCGAGTCACCGCTGACCCAGATCCAGGTAGCCAGGGCGGAGTCCAGGATCGCCGCTGCGGAAGCGCTGGTGGGCAAGCTCGCCCGGCTGCTGCAGGATCGGGCCGACGCCGGGGAGCTGCCGTCCGTGGCCGAGAGGGCCACCGTCCGCGCCCACGGCTCGTACGCGATCCAGCTCGCCAAGGAGGCTGTCGACGAGCTGTTCGAGGCCAGCGGAGCCTCGGCGATCCAGCGATCGGTGCACATCCAGCGGTTCCACCGGGACCTGCGCGCGTACTCCATGCACGGACTGTTGCTGCTGACCACCAGCCTGGAGGTCCACGGCCGGATGCTCGTCGGTCTGGACGCCGGTACGCCAATCCTCTGAACGAACGAGCGGAATTGTGCGTGATGCACACCTTTGGTACCAGCGCGATTACCGGAGGGTGACCACTGGTTGGTACGCACGGACGTGGGGGCCGGGTGGAGAGGGTGGAAGTGGTGGAAGATGCGTTCGACTTCGTCATCGTCGGGGCCGGCTCGGCCGGGTGCGCTCTTGCCGGGCGGCTTTCCGCCGACCCGGACGTGCGTGTGGCTCTGGTCGAGGCGGGTGGCCCGGACCGCCATCCGGCGATCCAGGCGCCGATGGACCTGTTCGGGCTGTTCGGTTCCGAGCTGGACTGGGCGTTCACCACCGAGCCACAGCGAGGGCTCGGTGGTCGTGCCGTGCCGTGGCCCCGAGGCAGGACGCTCGGCGGCTCGTCGACGATCAACTTCCAGATGTGGGTCCCGGGCCACCGGGAGGACTTCGGCCCGTGGGGCGAGCACTGGACCTGGGAGGCGGTCGAACCGTACTTCCGTGCCGCCGAGCGGTGGGCCGGTGATCCGGCGCAGGGCTACGGCTTCGGCACCGGAGGTCCCCTGTGGATCTCGCCGCCGCGTGACCCGGACCCCCACACCGCGACGTTCCTCGCCGCATGCGCGGAACTAGGGCTGAAGGAGATCGGCGGCGGCCTCGGTGGGGGCGACCCGACCGGCGCGACGGTGACCCCGCTCAACCAGCTGCGTGGAGCGCGCTGGAGTGCGGCGGACGGGTATCTCCGGCCGGTGCTGGACCGGCCCAACCTCCAGGTCGTCACCGGGGCCCAGGTCCACCGGGTGAACATCGAGCGAGGCCGGGCCACCGGGGTGTCTCTCGGTGACCGCACGCTGCACGCCGCCCGGGAGGTCGTGCTGAGCGCCGGTGCCGTCGGCTCCCCGCATCTGCTGCTGTTGTCCGGGATCGGGGCGGCGGACGAGCTCCACGAGGTGGGGATCGACGTGCTGGTCGAGCTGCCCGGTGTGGGCCGCAACCTGCGCGACCACATGTCGGTGTCGCCCACGATGAGCGCCACCGGCGAGTTCCGCCTGGTCGGCGCCGACACCGATGCCAACCGGCTGCGGTACGCCGAGCAGCGTCTCGGCCCGCTGACGTCCAACCTGGCGGAGGCCGTCTGCTTTCTGCGCGCCGACGGCGGTCCCGGCGCGCCGGACGTCGAGATCATCTTCACCCCCGTCGGATTCGGGCCCGAGGGTCCCGTGCCGGGGATCGGGTTCACCGTCATCCCGTTGCAGCCGGAGAGCCACGGCCGCCTCGGGCTGAGGAGCGCCGACCCACTCGACCCGCCGTGGATCGATCCGGCGTATCTCGATGCCGGCGCCGACCTGCGCATGTTCGTTCGTGCCCTGCGGCACGCCGAGCGGCTCTTCGAGACCGACCCGTTCCGGCCGATGGTGGGCGGACCGCTGCCGCCGTGGCCCGGACAGGTCGACGACGACGCACTGGCGAGGGTCGTCCGCGACCAGGCCACGACGATGTTCCACCCGGTCGGCACCTGCCGGCTGGGTCCGGCCGGCGACGAGCAGGCCGTCGTCGACCCGTCTCTGCGGGTCCGCGGGGTCGAGCGTCTGCGGGTGGTCGACGCCTCGGTCATCCCGTCCCTCCCACGTGGCCACACCCATGCGGTCGTGGCCATGCTCGCCGAACGAGCCGCCGGGTTCATCACCGAAGACGCCCGGGCCTGATCCGGACCCCCGGGACACACGGAAGATGTGAGGAATTGACCGCCGAAGGCTTGATGTTCAAGCTACTGCTACCTCTGGCGTTGGGCACCTTCGCGGTGGGAACCGACGGGTTCGTCATCGCGGGCCTCCTGCCGCAGATCTCCGCCGACCTGGGCGTCGGCGTCTCCGCGGCCGGCCAGTTGATCACGGTGTTCGCCCTGGCGTTCGCCGTGTCGGCGCCGATCCTCGGCGCTATGACGAGCTCGATGGACCTGCGCACCGTACTGCTGCTGGCCCTGGCGACCTTCGTGGTCGGCAACGCCGGGACCGCGATCGGCACGACGTACGGCATGGTGGTGGGCGCCAGAATCGTCACGGCCGTCGGCGCCGGACTGATCGGTGCCGCGGCCTTCAGCGCTGCCGCGGCCATCGCGCCCGAGGAACGGCGCGGGCGTGCGCTGGCGTTCGTCATGGGCGGCCTGACGCTGGCGATCGCGTTCGGCCTCCCGGCCGGCACGCTGATCGGCGGAGCGGACTGGCGGCTGACACTGTGGGCCGTCGCCGGGCTCGGTGTCGTGGCGGCTGTGGGCATCGCGATCTCACTGCCGAGGATCTCGCTGCCCGTGGACTCGCTGCGCGCCCGCCTGGCGCCGCTGCGGGAAACGTGGGTGTTCGAGATGTTGATCGTGACCGTGATGACCCTGGCGGGCACCCACGTCCTCTACACCTACATCAGCTCCGCACTGGAGGGCGCCACGGCGGGTTCGGTCGGAGTGCTGACCGTGATCCTGCTCGCCTGGGGTGTCGGCAACATGATCGGCAACATCGCGGCAGGACGCCTGGCCGACCGCTATCCGCCACAGTGGGTCGTGGCCGGCGGCCTGGCGGCGGCGGCGGTCGTGCTCGCCATCAGCCCCCTGGTCATCGGCACGTTCGTGACCGCGACGATCTGGGTGGTCCTGTGGGGCGTCTGCGTGTCGCTGCCGGTCGTCCCGCAGCAGAGCAGGCTGGTGACGCACGCGCCGAGTGCCTCGGCCGTGCTGCTCGGGTTGAACTCGTCGTCGATCTACGTCGGCATCGCGCTCGGAGGCGCGCTGGGCGGGCTGTTGCAGGAGCGGGTGACGCCGGACCGGCTCGGCCTGGTGGCCGCGGGCGTCAGCGTGGTCGCGCTGCTGCTGAACCTCGGCACGATCCGCCACGCCACGTCGGGAGCGCCGTCCGTCTCACGGGCCGCCGGCTGATCCCGCCGGTTACCGCGGCAAGACCGGCGGGAATCCGGGCCGCCGCAAGCTGGGATCAGCCGATGTAAGGCGACCGAGCTCGTAAGGGAGCAGCATGACAACGGCCGAACTCGAGCCCGCCCACGTGGTGGACGCGGTAAAGGACATTGTGCCCACTCTTCGGGAGAACGGGCACCTGGCGGAGGACCAGCGCTGGATACCGGATGAGAATCTGCAGCTGCTGGACAAGGCCGGCGTGTTCCGGATGGCGACGGAACGTCGGCACGGTGGCCTCGACGCCTCGCTGGCCCACCAGAACTCCTTGCTGAAGGAGATCTCCCGGGGCTGCGGCTCCACGGGCTGGGTCAGTTCGGTGTGGCTGGCCAGCTCGTGGGTCGCCCGCGGCCACAACGAGCAGACCAAGCAGGAGGTTTACGCCTCGCCTTCGGTCCGTGTCTCCGGGGTGTTCACCCCCACGGCGACACTCACCCCGGTCGGCGGGGGTTACCTGCTCAACGGGTTCTGGAAGTTCAACACCGGCTGCCGGGGCGCGGACTGGAACGGCGTCAGCGCCCTGCTTACCTTGCCGGACGGAACAACTGAGCAGATGGCGCTGATCGCGCCGATGTCCCAGTTCGAGATCGCCGACGACTGGAAGGTCTCGTCGGTCGCGGCGACCGGTAGCTCCACCACCACCGCGAAGGACATCTTCGTGCCCGCTCACCGGGTGCAGAAGCTGAGCGTGGTGACAGAAGGCGTGGAGAGTCGGTCCGAGCCGGGCACCACCGGGCGGAACTACGGGCTCGGCGAGTTCGTGGTGGCGCAGTCGGTGTCGGTCTACGTCGGGATAGCACAGGACCCGTCGGTGCTCTGCGAGCTGAAGCCGTCGGAGCCGGTGGCGTTGGCGGTGGCCACCTCGGCTGGGGCGCTCGCGGTCCGTCGGTTTGTCTCGATCAGGTGCTCGTCCTGGGAGCCATCGATGATTGGCTTCACGTAAAGATCCTTCCTGTGTGCAGCCAGCCGTGTTCGACTGCCTTTCTCCGTCGGATCACGAGGCGGGGTGTGACCGCCGTGCCGGCTGCCAAGCTCCGGGCCCAGAGCCCGATCACGTCGATGGGCTGGCTTTGTCGCGTCGGCGCGCGAGGGGCATCTGCGAGGAGGAGGCCGGTCGAACGAAGCGTGGCCATGGTCGATGCGGCGCAACGCCGCCGAGCAGGATCGGGCGGCGGCCGGGTATCAGCCGGCCGCCCCAGCCAGGGGACGGCCTTCGACTCGCTCTTTCAGGGTGAGCAGGACGGCAGGCCAGCTGCTGCGTAGCTCGCGCGACGGGTCAGGCGATGGCTGCTTCTGCCGTTGGCACCGACCCTGTGGTGTTCACCCCGCGGGTCGGTTGATCGTCCAGACCGGTGTGCTGGTCAGGTTGGTGAGGCGCCATCCCGCGCGGGTGCGGCGCAGGGCGAGGTCGTAGACCTCCCCGAGGACGAAGGGAGTCGGATCGGCCGGTCCGGTCCGGGCGAAGCTCACCAGTAGGTTCGCCCGGACGACGGCGCGGTCGTGGCCGTGGCGGTCGATCAGAAGGTTCGTGACGATGCGCTGGATCTCCGCATCGACCGAGTGCCGCCGGCGGGCCTGCTCGACGATGGCGTCGTGCCCGGTCGCGGTGCCACCGGGGGTCGTCACGGTCGCGTCCGTGCTGAACAGGTCGCGGAGGCCGTCGAAGTCGCGCGAGTCCAGGCAGCGGGCGAGGCGCGAGATCAGATCCGTGATCCGGGCACGGTCCACGAGTTCATCGACGAGTTCCCGGACGTCGGGCGGATCTGCTCTCTGCCGGGTCGAGTCAAATGTGGCTGGCATGTTGTTTCCCTCCATTCCACGGGTCGCCTGACGCTGGCGGCCGGGTGACGGGCCAGCGCCCCGGGCCGTGGGGGTGCCGCGGGGGGCTGGCCCGATGTCACCGGGTTGTCGGCTGTGGCTTGGTGAGACCGAGTCGAGTCAGCCAGTTGGCGATGGCGTGGCCGATGGCGTCGGGCTGATCTTCCGGGGCGTGGTGGCCGGCGGGCCCGATGCTTTCGACCTCGAGCGCGGCGATGTTGTCGCGGGCCCACTGTTCGATGTCGTCGGTGACCAGGCCGGCGGGTTCGATGGTGAGCAGGAGCTTCGGCACCTCCGGGGTGTCGGCCAGCCACTTGTCGTAAGCGGTGACGCGGTCGTGCACGTCGGCGGGCTCGCCTTCCACGGGGTACTCGCGGCCCCACTGCAGCAGCGGCCGACGGGAGGCGGGGTCCGGGTAGGGCGAGCGATAGACGGCCAGGTCCTCGCCGGAGATGCCGGGGTTGGTGGCGCGCAACGCGACCTCGATGAACCAGTTCTCTTCCAGGACCATCTGCTCGCCGGTACCCGGGGTGCGGATCGCCTGGAACAGCCCGTCGACCGGCGGTGGGTAGTCCGCCCAGGTCAGCGGCCGCAGAAACGTCTCTGACAGCACAATCCCGCGGGTGCGACCGGGATGCCGGGCGGCCCAGTCCTGGGCGAGAGCACCTCCCCAGTCGTGGCCGACCAGCACGAGCTCGTCCAGGCCCAGCGCGTCGATGAAGGCGTCGAGGTAACGGGCGTGGTCGACGAACCGGTAGTCGATGTCGGGCCTGCCGGAAGCGCCCATCCCGATCAGTTCCGGCGCCAGGGTCCGGGCCTGGCCGGCGACGTGCGGGGTCACGTTGCGCCACAGATGGGAGGTGGTCGGGTTGCCGTGCAGGAACAACACGGGCGGCCCGCCGACGCCGCTGTCGTGACAGGCGATGTGGGAGTCGAGAACCTTGACGGTAGGCCTGATCGGTTTCTCCTCGAGTGGTGAGGCGTGCTGGGACTACGCGGCGTTGAGACGGTCTGTGATGATCGTCAGCACGCGGGCCGCTGTGGCCAGGTCCTCGGACGGGATGTCGGCGTAGGCCGGCACGATGACCGCGTCGATCGCGGCGCGGATCTGGCTGTACCGCGACCGCCCGGCCTCGGTGAGCGCGACCCGGGACGCCTCGGCGGCCAGGAGCCCCGCGGCGACCAGCTCGGCGATCGCGTCCCGCGCCACGACCTGGTCGACCTTCAGCGCGCCGGCTATCCGGTCGGCCAACTGATCGGTCTCGACGGCGCCACCGGCTGTGACCGTCATCACCAATGCCACCCACTGGTTCTTCGTGGTGCCCGTGGGAGCCAGGACGCGGGCGAGGACGGGTTTGTGGGCGTTCTCGGCCTGCCCGACGATCTGGGGGGTGAGGATCTGGACGGTGGTGGTCATGACTTCACCCAATTCGTTCGGATGATTAACGTTTAGAAATCTAACGTTAGGGAGGCGAACGATAGACTGTCCATCGTTAGGGCGGCGACGAATTTGTTAGGCTGGTCACATGCGAGCACCGGATGACGCGACGGCTGCGGGCCGGTTCGCCGCTATGCCGAGCTGGTTGATGACGCAGACCGCCCAGCAGGCTCACCGGCTGGTGTCGGACGGCCTGGCCGCGGTCGGTGCCCGCGGCTACCACTACCGGGCGCTGGCCTGGCTGGACGAGCTCGGCCCCACCAGCCAGGCCGACCTGGGCCGCCGCAGCGGCATCCACCTCAGCGACCTGGTGGCAACCATCAACGAACTGGCCGACCAGCAGCTCGTCGAACGCACCCCCGACCCGGCCGACCGGCGACGCAACATCATCACCATCACCCCCGCCGGGCGCCGTCAGCTGCGACGGCTGGAGAAGCAACTGACCCGCGTCCAGGACGAACTACTCGCGGCCCTGACCCCTGACGAACGTGATCAACTGACCCTGCTCCTGCGCCGGGTCCTCGACCACCACACCGACGCACGGCCGAGCACGCCCTTGCTGCCGAACGCCTGACCGCCAGGTCGGCACAGTTGCGTTGGCGAGGTCCGCCGTCTCGGCCAGCGGTCAGTCATGATCGAATGATGCGCCGACGTCGTGTCCGTCCACCGACTCCGACCACGTCACCGTCTACCGGTGGGTGCAGAGGTTCACGCCACTGCTCGTCGATGCCGCCCGACCCTGCCGCCTGAAAGCAGACTCCGGCACCTGCGCGGGCTGAGACGCCTACGCTCCGCCCAGACGATCAGCGCCGGGCCTGCCCTCGTCCAGAACATCCGCCGCGGTCACTGCGAACCTGCCACCGACCCCGACCCGTTGCTGCGGCTGTCGGCGGCCTTCACCGAACTCGCTCTGGCGCTCTGATCACGGCATCAGCCGGGGACCGCCCTGGCCCGTCCCACTCAATGCGACAGTGCCGACCCGCGCCAGGTCAGCCGATCGCCATCGAGGATCGCGCCGGTTGGCCCTTCCATAGGGCCCGGACGAGGAACGGCGTTCCCGGTGGCGCCCCCGCCCCGGCCGCGACCCGCAGCTCACCCGCGGCCGTCACCGACACGGTCACACCTGCCACCGGGACATCCGCCCCCGATGGCAGGGTGACATCGGCGGCGACCAGAGCCGCCCCGTCCGACGGGACGACGGTGAGCAGCACCGTGGCTCCTGGACCCACCAGGGCCGGGCCGGACAGGGTTGCCGCCGGCTGGACGTCGAAGGACGTGACGACGTCCCGCGTCGCCCCGCCGCCCGCCGGGTTCGGGTCGGCGAACCGGAACGTGACCCGCAACGTCACCGACTGCTCCGGCGGCTGCGGATCGACCGCGATCTGATACCGGTTCAGGTTCCCCGCCGGCGACGGCCCGGTGACGACCGGCAGCGGCGGCGCACCGACGGGAGGCGGTCCGGCGAAGGCGACCGTCGGCAGGGCCGACGTCGTCACCGGCAGCAGCGCCGAGAGGGCGGCACCCGGCCGCACGGGCGCACCGGGGCTCGCCACCGGGGACGTCGGGTCGGGACCGTTCCGGAGCGTGATGGTGTCGGTGACGGTGACGCCGAACCGCCGCACCGGGATGGCGATCGGCTGGGCCAGGTACGTGCCGAACCGGGCGAAACAGGGGTCGTCGGGCCGATAAACCCTGACCACCTCGACGGTTTCGGTCGTGCCCGTGATGATGCGGGCCCGCAGGCTGAGGTCCGCGGTCTGGTTGACGACGGTGCCCGCCTGGGGGTCGAGCAGCCGCAACCGGTAGGTCCCGCCGTTCCCGCCGGTCACGTCGACCGGCAGTTCCTGGGTGAGGAACAGCGTGAGCGCCGCGGCCGCACCGGGCGGCTGCCACGGCAGGTTCGTGCCGCCCGCGGTGACGGTCAGCGCGCCGACCTGGACCGTGCGGGTGTGGTACTGGGCGCCTGCCCCCTGCGCGGCGGTGTCGATGCCGGTCGGCTTCGCGACGCCGACCCGCCACGCTCCCGCCTGGCAGGCCACGAAGTAGACACCGCTGTTGCGGGCCACATCGGCCCGGGTGGGAATCTGCAGCAGGGGTGAGGGGCGAAACCCCGCGACCGCGCCGGTGGTCGAGCTCTGCGCCAGTTCCGCCGGGTATTCCAACCCGGTCACCAGCCCGGTCGGGGGCGTGAACCGCCAGCGATCGTCCCACGGCGTGACCGGCGACGCCGCGCTGATCAGTGCCGGGTTCTGCGTCGCCGTGTGCGTGCCCGAGGCGTACACCGGCCTGACCGGCGAACCCCCGATGGCCTCGATGCTGGCGAACACGTCATTCCAGCGCCAGGACTCCCAGGTCCACATCCGCAGCAGCTCGCCTTCGAAAATTCCGTAGCTTCCCGGCTCATCACCATGGCCGCCCTCGGACGCGGCGAACCGCGGGTCGCCGCTGCGGGTGATGGTCGAGTAGAGATCGCCACCGTTCCAGGAGGCGGACTGCTCCAGCCCGCTGTTCGAGTCCCGACCGAAAATGCTTGTCCACCAGACGTATCCGAACAGCGGCGTCCAGGTGCGGTTCGACACCGCGTAGCGGACGCCGCGCGCGATCCAGGCCAGCACGGTCTTGAACGTCGAGCCGTCCGCCGGCTGCGTGAACTCGGTGCCGAGGGTGAAGGCCCGCCATGGGTCGAAGAGGTACCGGGTGACGCGGCGGATCCGGATCGGGGTCTCGTAGAAGCCGGTGTCGAACCATTGCGTGGCGGGGTCGTCGTCGTCACGCAGCCGAGACAGCCGCAGCGTGTCGGGGTCGGCGCCGTCGAGATCGATCGCGTCGGCCAGCCTGTACCGCGGCGGGGCACCGTCGAGCGCGGTGGTCACCCGGGTGGTCAGCGAGTGTCTGGTCCCGGTCGAGCCGGTCCACTTCAGCACCAGGACGTCGAGCGGGCGGAACCCGGGCGCGTCACCGGGAACCGAGATCACGTCCGCGGCACCGGCTTCCAGCGTGGCCGGCCGGTAGGTGCGCAGGTCCCAGACGTCGTCCGGGTCCTTGCCCTGGCCGCGCCACAGCCGGATCCGGGCGCCACCCGGGTAGCGCGGGACGGCGTCGCGCACCGTCACGTCGGCGCCGAGCAGGCCGGTGACGACGGTCCGGGTGGAGTCGTCCCGCGCGGCGTCACTGTCGACGATCACCTCGCCGCCGACGTCCAGGTGCAGCTTGGCCAACGCCGCCTCGTCGGCGGCGTGCAGGGTGACCCGCCCGGCGTCCGTCACCGTGACGTCCACGCTGGAGGTCAGCTTGAAGTCCATGAGGCGCCCGGCCCGCCAGAACAGGCCGATCAGGCCCTCCCAGATCAGACCCGTCGAGAACTCCATGATGTGCGCGTTCGTGAGAAGGTCCAGAATCCTGAAGATCTTGAGCCAGGCATCGCCCTGGGGCTCGGTGTGATGCAGGGTCCGGGCCCGCGCCGTTGCCTCGCCGAGCCCGTCCGGGGGCAGGTTGCGCACCCAGAACTTCCCCCCGTCGCCCTGGTCGACGGCGATGATCACGGTCCGCCACGCCCTGCCGTCGAGCTCGAACTCGACCACCTCGCCGACGCCCAGCCGGAACTGCCCGGTCGGCGCCGTGAGCCGGAAGCCCGCCGGGCGGGGCCGGTCGCCGGTGGTCTCCTCCGGCAGCGGCCTCACCGTCTCGAACGGCGACGACTCGAAGGACCCGGACCCACCGCGCAGGTCCCACAGCGCGTCGCCGACGATGCCAAGCGGCAGGCCGAGGAACATCGGCCCCCACCTCGACGCCTGGATCGTGTGCCGCAACTCGTGCTCGCGCAGGGCCTGCCGGGCGGTGAGGATCCACGCTTCGTTCTCGGGTTCGGCCGGGAGCATGAGGGCTTGTTCCTTGGGCGTGACCGCGCTCTGCGCGATCGGGGCCAGGGCATCGAGGACCACCGTCGGGCCACCCGCCGGGGTCGGCGCGGCCTGGTCGTCGATCCGGATCTCGTCACCGATCAGATGCCAGCGCGCGCTGATCCGATCCGACGCCGACGACGCCGCCAGCCGCACGTAGCCGGCCAGCGGTCCCGGCGGCAGCGTCGAGGAGCGGACCGAGAGCGCGTTCACGGCGTCGACCCGCGCGACGAACACGGTGCCGTTGATCTCCAGCCCGACGGCACCCGTCAGCGCGCCGGTGCCGGTGATCCAGACGTGCTGGGAGACCAGCGTCCCCGGTGCCGCGGGCCGTGGAACCTGCGCGAGCACCGTGGAGATGCGGGCGGGGTCCGTCACCTCGCGGGCCAGGGGCGGCCAGATCGGTGCCAGTCGCCGCACTGTCCCGATCGCGCCGGCGACTCCTGGGATGACGCCCGGCCCGTTGCGCAGCGCCAGCCGCCCGCCGTCCGGGGCGGCGTCGAGGACCCATTCCTGCGTGGTGCCGCCGATCGAGATCTGCACGATGTCGCCGGCCACCCAGTCCGGCAGCAACGCCGGGTTGGTGATGCCTGTCGTGCCGGTGAGCCGGACGGTGGTGTCAACCCGGACGGCGTCGTAGAGCCGTTCCCCGTTCACCAAGGCGCAGACGCGGCGGACGTGGTCCCCGGGCGCGCCGACCAGTCGGTCGAGGGTCACTGTGATCGCGAGATCGGCCACGGACACGACGTCCGTCCGGGTGCCCTGGACGGCGAGCAGGTCGCCGGCGGCCAGCGTGGGGTCCGGTGAGGGCCGGGTGAACTCGTGGTCACCGACCCGGACCAGGCCGGCCACCGCGGGCACCGCCGCCGGAACCGTGACCGCGCGCAGCCGAAGCAGGGCGTCCGACGCGATCGTCGCCGCACCGTCCCCCGCCGTGAACCGGACGATCTCCAGCGGGCCGGACAGCGCGCCGTCGTGCGTGCGGGCGCCGGCCGGGAAGGTGAAGCGCTCGACGTTCCACGGGCCGGCGCCGCCCACCGGGTTCGCGATGGTCAGGTGGAGGGCGCGGGTCTCGGCCCCGGTCACGGTCGCGAGCGCGCCGCCCACGTCGAGACCCACCACGTTGGCGCCGAGCGACGCGTTGACGGCCAGGTTCGTCACGGCGTCACCCGCGCCTGGCGGGACGTTCGCCGCCAGGGTGCCCCGCGATGGCCCGGCGGTCACAATGTCGACCAGGGGGTCGCCGGCGCCCGGCAGGCCGAGGGCCGTCGGGGTTGCGTCGAGGGTGAGCAGATCCTGGTGGTTCAGATCGTCGTCCGCCACCGCCGTCACGCGCGCAAGCCGGACGCCACCACCGCGGGCAAGCAGCAGCACCACACCCTGACCCACGGCGTTGTCGGCGACCCGCAGCCGCTCGTCCGGCTCCAGTGCGGCCGCGACCCGCACCGGCGCCCCCAACGCGACCACGGCCGACCCGGCGGTCAGCGTCACCTGCGCGTTCACCGGCAGATGGCTCTCGACCGCGTCGACCGGCGCCAGGGCGACGCCGTCCAACCGGGCGATGCTGTTCGGCGTCCAGGCCACCGCCGAGTCCGGCAACTGCAGGCGCGTGGTGTCCCCGGACAGGGAGCCGAGGCTCTGCGCGCCGGCCGGATCCAGGCTCGCCCACTGGGCCCGGTAGTCGCCCGGCACCGGCAGGGTGACGGTCTGGTTGCCGGGCTGCACGGACATCTCGGTCGCCGTCCTGGGGGTGCCGGCACCGTTGACCTGGACCGCGGTCACCATCGTCAGCACGCCCCCGAGCCGGATCACGTCGCCGTCCGCCGTCGCCGCGTCCGTGCCGGAGTAGGTGAACACCTGGGCGGTGGTGCGCAGGGTCACCAGCGCGCAGGCCGCCCCGGGAGCGCATTCCTGGACGGCCGTCGCCCGCGAGTGCATCGCGATCGGACCGGCTGCCGGTGCCGCCGGGTCGGTGCCCGGCAGGCTGACGCCGGCGCTCCTGATCTGCCGGAAGACGTGCAGGTTCCCGCCGGTCAGGAGCCGCTCGCGGCCGCTGCCGAGGATCGCCTCGTGGTCGGTACCGCCGGCGACGTCGTACTGCCTGGTCGCCGCCGCTCGCGTGTCGATCCCGTCCGCGACCATCGTCCACGCGTCGACGGCGTCGGCGGCTCTGCTGTCGCCGCGGCTGATCCGCAGCAGCGACCCCGGCCGCTGCTGCGCGTAGGGGGTTGACGGCTGCAGACTCGCGACGTTGCCGAGTGTCTCCCACTCCCGCCTGCGCCCCCAGATCGCGTTCTGGAACGTGAACGTACGGTTGGACGACATCCAGCCGGCCATCAGCTCAGCCCCGATGTCCTGCCGCTTGGACTCCTCGAAGCTGTAGTTCGACGGCAGCCAGAACTCCCACCACGAGTCGTAGGCGCCGCGCGGGTCGAAGCCCGCCGCCGGGAGCCAGGCGAGGATCGACGCGAACGACAGGTTCACGAACGGGTGGATCCAGAGCCAGTTGATCGTGTGTGCCGGAAGATGCCAGGTCAGGCCGCCGAAGATCTGCCACAGCACCGTGCCGGCGGAAATCGCGCCGTTCGGGTCGACACGGCGGACCGGGTCGAACCCGCACACGGCGTACGGCGTCGTCCGGTCGTCGCGCTCGTGCGGCAGCGGGCCGTCCAGACCAAGCAGCAGCCGCCGCCGATCGTCCGCGGCGTCGTCGCCGTGGTACGGATCCGCCGAAAGGAACTGCCAGGTGGCCGGATCCGCGTCCCGCTGGGTCAGGTGCACGTAGCCGGTGCGCTCGTCGGCGAGGTGGAACCACAGCGCCGGGTGGTCGGCCGACCGGTACTCTCCGTACGGCGTGGCCGGCAGGTCGCGCACGTCACCCGCCGCGTCGATCAAGCCCACCGGGACGCCGCTGGGCGCGGTCACGTACACGGCCGCTGGTGGGGCGCCGCTCGCCGGTCCGTCGAACGCCGCCAGGCACCTGTGCCGGTCCCAGACGAAGGTGCGCAGGGCCCGGCCGCCGGCGTCGGTGACGGACCAGAGCCGCCCCTGCAGGTCCCGATGCTCGAGCCGGACGTCGGTGCCGGCGGCTCCCTCCAGCGTCCGCCGCACCCGACGACCGAAGCCGTCGTATCCGTAGCGGACCGTCCATCCCTCGTCGGCGACGGCGACGAGCCGGTCGAGCCCGTCCCACTCCAGGCGGCGGACACCGGACGGTCCGGTCTCGCGCACCCGGCGGCCGGCCTCGTCGTAGCCGTACGTCGTCCGGCCGCTCGTGTCCCGGCGCACCCGGACCCGGCCGTCCGCGCTGTGGTGCAGCTCGACCCGCCCGTCCGGGGTGTCGACCGCGGCCAGCTCCCGGCCGGCGAACGCGTACCGGGTGGCGCCAAGCCAGGGATGGCGGTGCTCGACGACCCGGCCCTCGGCGTCGAACCGATAGCTGTCGCGGCCGAGCGTGAGGGTGCCCCCTTCGGCGCGCGCCGCCCACTCGAGTCGGGACCTCTGGCGCGGCCCGGCGGCGAACAGACCCTCGGGGCCGTGCCCGACGTCCCCACTCGCCCACCGCAGCACCCGGGCCGTGGCGCCGTCCGCGCGCCGAGCGACGACCCGGTCACCGACCAGCACCAGGCAGACCTGGCCCTGCGGGTCCCGTTCGATCCGGACCGGCTGCGGCGTGCCCGGCACCGTCCACTCCTCCGCGTCGCCCGCCCGGCGCTGCGCCAGGAGGTGACCGTCGCGCAGCAGCTCAGTGCGGTACTCGTCCTGCCGCAGGCTGGTCGCACCGGCGGGGTCGTCGATGACGGTCCAGCCACCCTCGTCGTCCCGGCGGTGGTGCCGCACGCCGTCCCCTTCGAGCGCGACAGCGCGGCCATCGCCGTCCCGGACGACGGTGAGCTCCGTGAGCGGTGGGGCCTGGGCGGGGATCGTCATCGGACGGACACCCCCACGTCGATGGTCACCGAGACGTCGGCGCTCGAGCCGAGCGAGCGGAGCAGATCCGCCAGCTTGTCGAGGACGACGTCCACGGCCGCGGACAGCTCCGTGAGGATCTCGGCCGCCGCGTCGGTGATCACCGTGACACTCGCCTCGATGTCGAGGCCGGCGAGCTGCTCACCGAGCTCGCCGAGCTGGTCGGCGAGCGGACGCAGCCGCCGTCCGGGGGCCAGGCCGGCGACGCGCTCGGCGAGGCCGTCGAGATCGGACAGGTCGCCGAGCAGCACCACCGGGTCGAGGGCTCGCAGCGCGTCGGCGACGACCACCAGCGCCTCGGCCACCCGCCCGGCCAGCGCCACCGGTGACCACGCCTCGATCCGGCCGCGGACGGCGAGGAACAGCGGGCGCAGGTCGCGGCCGATCTCGGCCGGGTGCATCCGGTCCAGCTCCTGTCGGAACAGCAGGAGCAGACGGGCCAGCCGCTCCATGATCGCCGACGGGCCGAGGGTGACCAGGCGCGCCTCGATGTCCGCCCGCAGGCTCTCCAGCGCCTGGGCGAGGGCGTCGCCGACGGCGAGCAGTCGTTCGGCCGCCTCCTGCGCCAGGGCGTCGAGGGCGGCGGCCACCGGTTCCGGGTCGAGCTGGGTGAGGAAGGCGTCGATCGGCCCGCGACCGGTGACCTCCTCGGCCAGCGCCCCGGGGATCGCGGCGAGGACACCGGAGCAGAACGCGGACAGCTGCCCGCCGATCGCGACCAGGTCGCCGGTGCAGTCATCCACCCGCGCCCTCAGCGCCCGGGCCGCCGTCGTCCGGGCATCGAAGAGGACGGCCGGGGACAGCGCGACGTCCAGGCCGTGCCGGGCCGACGCGCGGTCCCAGGCCGCACGCAGCCGCACCGCCGGTGGCAGCGATGCCTCCAACCGCGCCGGCGCCAGCGCCCGGTCGAACGCGGTCACGAGGCGGCCGTGCAGGTCCTCGGGCACCGCGCGGACCGCGAGCCCCACGGTCAGCGCGTGCAGCTCCCGGAACACCGGTACCAGGACGGCGTCGTCGACGGGCGCCAACGCGACCCGGACCCGGTCCAGCACGGCCCCGAGAGCGCGGATCCCATCGCCGGGGCGGAACAGCGCCGCCGGCCGGTCGGCGGGCGGCGCCGGGTCGCCCGGCACGGCCGGCGGCGGGGTGCCGCCGGCCGGTGGCGTCTTCGCCTCACTGGCGAGCCGGCGCGCCGCCGTCGTCACGACCTCCTGTAACGGCGCGCCGGCGGCCTCGAACCCGGAGAGCATCCGGTCGCCGACCCCCTGCAGGTCGACGCCGCCGAGCTTGCCGAGCAGATCGTCGTAGACACCGGCCACCGGCGCCAGCAGCCGGATGGGGTCGAGCCGGTCCAGCCGCGCCAGGACCTCCTGGAACACCTCCTCGGCGCCGGACACATGCGGGCGCGGATCGAGCGACTCGACCGTCCCGGCGGCGTCGCTGAGGGCGTGCGAGACCCCCGACAGCAGCGACACCGGGTCGAAGTCCGCCAGCGCCCTCGACACCCGGAGCACGGGCGCGTCCAGCTCGGCGATGAGGGCGAGCGGCAGCGCGTCCCGCAGCAGGGCGGCGACGTCCGCGAGCAGGTCGGTGACGTCGTCCGGCAGCTCGATCCTCAGGTCGGCCACGGCCTGGGACGCGGGCTCCGTCAGGATCGCCTTCAGGTCGACGCTCGCCAGCGCGTCCGCGGCCTGCTCGAGCACGGGCCGCAGCGCGTCCGGGACGACGCCGCCGCCGAGCAGGCCCTGCACGGCATCGGCCAGCTCGGTGACGGCGTCGACGCCGCGTTGCGCGGCCCCGGGCAGGTCGATCTCGCCGCGCAGCCTGACCACCGCGTCGATCTCGCCCGTGAAGCCCGAGACGGCGGCCCGCACCCGGGCGAGCACGGGCGTCACCGCGCCGACCGCGGTGTCGAGCGCCCCGGTGACGTCGTCCAGCAGTCGCTCGAGCTCGCCGACGGCGTCCCGCACGTCGGAGACCACGCCGCCGACGGCGGCCCGCACCCGGCCGACGACGTCCCCCTGCACCACGGAGCGTAGCTGCGCGACCGCGTCCTCGACGGCCCGCGGGACCGCGTCGATGCCGAGGCCGTCGATCCGGTCGATCACGTCGTCCACCGACTGGACCAGCCCGGCCCGGAAGGCATGCGTCGGCAGCTGCGACAACAGCTCCCTGACCCGTTCCTCGGCCGAATCCAGCAGCACCGGAATGCCGCCGAGCGTGGCTTCCACGAACGCGTGCGCCTGGGCGGCGAACCGGCCAACGCCGTCCAGGATCGCCTGGTCGCCGGCCGCTGCCATGATGGCCCGGACCTGGCCGATGTCGGCGGCGAGGTCACGGGTAAGCGCGTCGATCCGGACAGCCGGGACGGCGGGCAGCAGGCCGAGCTGGCGGCGCAGCTCGGCGGTCCAGGTGCCACAGCCGAACCCGTCCAGCCAGGCGTCGAGGCCGGTGACCTGGGCGTCGAGCGCGGCGGAGGCCGCGTCTCGCGCGCGGGCCAGGTCCGCGAGCGCCTGGGGCGTGGGCGTTGCCAGCGAGGCGACGGCGTCCAGCGCGACGGACCAGCCGTCGAGCGCGGCGAGCAACGCATCCGGTGCGGGGACGCGGTCGAGGCGGGCGTCGAACAGGTCCAGGTGCGCGCGTAGCTGCCGCAGCGCCGGCAGCGGCAGGGGAAGCAGCAGCGGGGCGAGTGCCTCGAGGACGGCGGCGGCGTCACCGGTCAGCACCAGCCCGTCGACCGCGTCCACGGCGGCACGCAGTTTCCCGACCGGCGCGAGCCGGTTCGGCAGATCCACGTTGTCCAGCACCAGATTGACGACGTCGCCGAACGACCCGCCGATGATCGAGGGCAGCGGTGAGCCGGTCAGGCCGAACCCGCCGCCGGCCGAGGCCGAGCCGAGGTCGAACGGCGCGACGCCCGGCGCGGTCAGGGCGATGACCCGCTCGGCGACCCGGCCCACGACCTCGAGGGTGTCGAGCAGGTCGCCGAGCTTGCCGAGGGGCCCGAGATCCAGCTCGCCGGCGAGCTGGCTCAACGCCTCCTCCAACGGCCCGAGCAGGGTCTCCGGCGAGGCCAACAGACCGCTGCCGAGGTCCGCCAGCGCGATGCCGAGATCGCCGGTGGCCAGGGTGGCGGCGTCGCCGCTGACGAGAGCGTTGAGCACGGCGTCGGTGTCGAGGTGGGCCAGCAGCGTGCCCTTGGCCGCACCTACGGGCGTGCTCAGGTCGAGGGAGACGCGCACGTCGGCGGCGAGATTCATCAGGCCCTCCCCAGCGACAGCGTGGCGGTCCAGGAGACACGCAGGTCGACGACCTCGAGCCGCAGGTCACGGGCGCAGTCCAGGTGCGCGGCCGCCGCGGTGGGCAGGGCCTGGCGCAGTTCGGCCGGCCAGGTGACGACGGAGTCGAAGGCGGCGCCGGGTTCGGGCAGCAACGCTGAGGTGACGGTGCCGATCCGGGCGAGCAGCGGCGGGACGGCGCCACCCGGATCGTCGACGAACAGCGCCAGGGCGGGGGACCGGCCCTGCGCCGGATACCAGCTGCGCCCGCCGTCCTCGCTCGTCATCGTCTCGCCCGGCGGATCCCCGTCGGCCCACAGCAGACGGCCCGCATTCGTGCGGGCCACGATCCAGCAGCCCGCCGCCGGCACGGCGCCCGGCCGCAACGGCGGGATCTCGACGGTCCACCAGGCGGGCACCGCGTGCGTGTTCACGGCGGTGACCCCGCCCGGGGCGAGCACCGGACCCGGGCCGCCCGCGTCGGCGCGCAGCTCCACCACCAGCTCGCCGGCGACCGCCGCGGCCAGAACCCCGACCCGGACCAGCGGCCGCGCCTCCAGCGCCGTGGCGTCCAGCCGCCGGGCGACGTACCGGGTGTCGGTGACGACGGTGCCCGTGCGGGCTGGGTCGGCCAGCGGCGACGGTGACGCCGCGGTGCGCCGGACCGGGCCGGCGCTGCCCGTCAGCCGTGCGGTCGCGGTGGCGGCGACCGGGTCGCCGACGACGCCCGCGGCCAGGACACCTCCGGCACCGGCCAGCGCGACCCGGGCCGGGTCGTCCTGGTACCGCCCGCGGGTGCGGGCGGCACCGCGAGTGGACAACACCAGCCGCACCTTCGCGGCCACGGCACACGTGAGCGAGGCGTCGACGGTGACAGGCCCGGGAGCGGAAGCCGCCTTGTCCAGCAGGGCGCCGAGCACCGGCACCAGCTCGACCGCGTCCGGGGCCGTGAGCGGCGGGTCGTGCTGCCAGGCGAGGACCGGTGAGCTCGCCGGCCCGACCGTGAGCCGCAGCCCACGCGGCGGCGCCGAGCGCACGACCTCGGCCCGGGCGCTCACCGTGACGGGGGCGAGGTGCAGCGGGTCGTCCCCGGTGCAGAACCGTAGCTCCACCCGGCCGCCACGGACCGGCGCCCCGCAGTCCAGGGTGATCTGAGCCGGGGTGCCCCTGGTACTGCCGCAGGGCAGCTGGTCCCCGTAGAGCCGGGCCGCATCCGGCGGCCCGAAGCCCGGGAACCCGCGCGTCGGCGGCGTGGCCTGGGCACCGCGAGGCCCGGCCGACAGCACCGCCCGGACCGACGTGCGCGCCTGCGGATCACCGTCCTGACGCGGCGTTTCGACCCGCACGTCGCCGTCGGCGAAGGCGTACAGCGTGTCGCCGTGACGGGGCAGGGAGAGGTCGAAGATCCGGACCCGGCGTACCTCCTGGTCGATGTCGAGGTCGGCCGCGAGCACCTTGCCGATCGTCGGCGGGACCGGCACCGCCACCTCGTGATCGAGCGGCTTGATCGTCAGCGACACCAGGTCGAGGTCGACACCGAGCCGGGTCGTGCCGGTGGCGTCGGCGACGGGGGCGGCGGCGGTCAAGGTGAGGCGCAGCGGGACCGTGCCGCCCTCGGCCGGGAACTCCACGTCGACCGGCGCACCTGTCGACAGGGCGGGGAAGCGGCCCGCCGGCGGGAACGTCCGCACCGTCATGGCACCACCTCTACCGGCACGGCGCCCAGGGCCAGCGGCTCCGCGCCGTCCGGGGCGAGGGTGAAGCGCAACTCGTCCCGGCCGCCGGTGGCACCCGCCGTGTAGGTGACGACGGCGCGGTCACCCGTCAGCGGTACCGTCGCGGCCGCCACCGACCCGGCCGCCGCGTCCCCCACCGGGACGACGGTCACGGTGGCCTCTCGCGGCAGCGGCGCCGGGTCGCCCGGCGCGCGCGGGTGCAGGACGAGCGATCGCAGATCGACGTCCACCCCGATCTGCGCCTGCGCGCCGGGACGCACCCTGATCGGTTCCTCGCCGGCCAGCGCGCCGCTCAGCCGGATCAGCACGGGGCCGATCGTGTCCCCGGCCCGCGGTGCGACGGTACGCGGCCAGACCAGCGCGTCGACATCGAGGTCGATCCGGTGGTACTGCCGCTCGTCCGCGGCGGACGACTCGGGCGTCGTCCAGCCGACGGGCCGTACCTCGACCACGCGATAGCCCTCGGTCAGGTCGTCGGCCGGGAACCCGGATCCGGTGGCGACCGGGGCGTCCTCGCAGCGCCACCACAGCACGGTGGCCGCCTCCAGAGCGTCGGCCCGGCCACTGCCCCCAGCCGCGGCGGCGACCGAGAGGACGGCGCGCACGGTCACGCTGCTGACCCGTTGCGGCGTCCTGGGAAGCAACTCGGTCGGCAGGTGGGTGGCGAACTGCGGGCGCGGCGTCACCCCGGACACCGAGACCGCCGCCGCGATCGAATGCCCGCCGACGGTGACCACGCCGGTGCCGACGGTCAACGCGGGCGTCGACAGCAGCGTGGCCAGGCGTTGCTCGATCCGCGCGACACTCACCCGTCACCTCCCGGCCTGATCAAGCCGCCTCCTGGTTCGATCAAGCCACCTCCGGGTTCGATCAGGCCGCCGCCCGCGAGTCCGGGCCGCAGGTGCGTCCCGCCGACGCGCCGGCTCGCGTCGTTCAGCCGGCCGTCCAGGCCGCGCAGCTGCCCACGCAGGTCGACGATGTCGGACTCGACGGCGGCCACGGCGTCTTGCGCGACGACCCGGACCCGAGCCTCCAGCTCGCCGCGGATCGCGGCGGTGCGTGCCTCCACGGCCGAGGCCACCGCGGAGTCCCGCTCGGCCCGCGACGCCTGCGCGGCCAGGTCGATCCGGCTACCGAGATCGGTGGTCACCCGCTGCGCGGCGGCGTCGATCGCGCCTGCGCGCTCGAGCCTTTCGCGGCGGGCCTGCGCGTCGATCAGCCCCTCCAGCCGGCGACTCTCGGCCGCGGCCGCGTCGGCGCGCTCGCGCCGCAGCGTCGCCCCGAGCTCGGCCTGGCCGCGGCGGTTGCTCTCCACCCCGGCGACGACGTCGTCGATCCGGCCGCCGAGATCGACGCGGGCCTGGGTCAGCAGGGTGCCGACCTCGTCCCTGGAGATGCCTGCCGAGCGCGCCGCGTCGACCCGCGTGTCGAGCCGCGCCTCGAGGTCGGCCAGGTCCTGCGGCGCCACCCGGGGGCCGAGCCGCGCGATCCGGCCGTCGACGAGCTGGGCCGTCTGCGCGCGCAGCTCGTCCCGGGTGGCGGCCAGCCGCTCGTCGGCCGCGCGCGCCGCGACGTCCGACAGCTGGGCGGTGAGGCCGGCCACCTGGCTACCGACGACCCGGATGACCTCGGCGTCGAGGCTGCCGCGCAGGTCGGCCAGCGCCCGCGCGACGGAGATCGCCGAGCCGCGGCGGATTTCCTCCTTGGCCGCGAGCACCTCGGCCCGCAAGTCGTTGGTCACCGTGGTGCGGATCGGACCGGGGTCCACGACGAAGGTGTCGAAGCGCGAGTCGAGGATCGTCCGGAGCTCGTCGTCGGTGACCGCACGGTCGGAGATCTCGGTGAGCCGGCGGCTGAACCCGGCGAAGGCCGTCACCTGACCCTCACCGTCGCGCCAGGCGTCCCGGAACGCCGTCAGCTCGGTGACGTTCGCTCGCAGCTGGGCGAGGTCGAGCCCGTTGAGCTGCTGGCGGAGGACGAGCACGTCCGCAACGTCGGCGCGGACGTTGCCGAGCAGGGTCCGCAGGTCGCCGACCTCGGCCCTGAGCCCGGTGGTGCCGGCGACCCGCTGGTCGACCAGCCGCAGGTCGCTCCCCTGGCGGGACACGTCGTTCTCCGTGCGGTGCAGCGAAGCCAGCAGCGCCTCGAGCCGGGCCTCCAGCGCGTCCAGCCGTTCGGTCACGGCCGACAGCCGCCGGTCGAGCGAGAACCGGCCGATGGTCTGCTCCGGGTCCGCGAACGGGCCGGACCGCAGCAGGTTGCGCACGTCCGGCGCGAGCTCCTCCATGCTCACCGAGCCGGGGGGCAGTTCCCCCGCGGCTCCGGCCGCCGGACCCGGCGTCCCGGCGTCCCCGGCGGCGGACAGCCGGACCACCATGCCGAGGGCTGCGACGAGCGCGTTCCAGTCGTCGGCGCGCAGGGGGCTGCCCGGCGCGCGGCCCCCCAACGTCGAAAGCGAGTCGAGGACGGCGGCGATCACAGCCGCGCGCTCCTCCTCGGCGGCCACGGCCGGCCTCTACGCGCCGAAGGCGCGGTAGAGCAGCGCCCCCGACGTCTTGGCGTTGACCTTGCCGTACTGGTCGATCTCGCCGCCGACCGTGCGTGGTGCGGCGACCGAGGCCTCCTCGGTGGCGACCACGAGCGTGCTCTTGAACAGCTCGTTGTCCTCCAGCGGCGTGGGGTCGGGCTGCGCGTCGCGCAGGTCGCCCATCGCCCTGAGGATGGTGGCGTACGCGGTTTTCTTCCGTGCCCCCCAGATCAGGGTGTCCGAATCGGAGTAGGACTTCAGCGTCCCGACGGACTCGGCCACCGCGGCCCGCACGGCGTCGGGCACGGTCCCCGCCGCGGCGAACGTGTCGTTCACCTGGCGCTCGATCGCCAGCGTCTGCAGGGTCCGCTGGATCCGCGCGAGCTGGGCGCCGAACTGGTCGGTGAACCGCCGGACGTTGCCGTTGACCTCGTCGATCTTCTCTTCCAGCTCGTGGTGATCGTGCCCTTGCGGCGCCACCAGCCGGGTCAGCTCCGCGACCGCGCCGGCGAGGTCGCCAAGCGCGCCGACGACGGCGTTCCAGTCCTCGCTTCGGATCGGGTCGCCGGGTTTCTTCCCACCTGCCGGGCCGACGAGGTCGCGGGCCGAGACGGCGGCGTCGCGGACCGGGGTGAGATCTGTATCCGGCGTCCTACGCACCGGGGTGTCGCGGAACAGGTCCTCGGGCAGCGGCAGCGTGATGCGGGTCGGCAGCCCCTCGAACAACCGCACCCGGCGCATGTCGACGAGTTCGCCCACGACGTTCGGGTGCAGCACCCGGACCTGGTAGGCGCCAGTGGGCAGCCCACGCACCATCGCGGACCCGTCGAGGAACGGCGTCACCGTCCGCTTCTCGCCCGTGGTCTCGCTGATGATCTCCAGCGTGACGTCACGCCGGGCCGGCGCGTGTCCGCTGACCTGGATATTGAAGGCACCGGTCGCCATGGTGATCCTTCCGGGGTGGTCGAGGTCGGGGAGATGTCGGGGTGGTCGGGATCGGGGACAGTCAGTCGGGGTCGCCGAACGGGAAGGCAACCTCCCAGTACAGGGAAAGCTCCTGCTCGGGGCGCTTGACGACGGGCTCGAAGGCCACCCGGTTGTAGAGCCGGCGGGTGCCGTCCTCGGCATGGTGCAGCAGGGCCGCCTCCGCCACCGGGCCGCGCAGCGCGGTGCCCGGGTCGCCGGCCGGGAGCACGGCGCGGGCGGTGACGAGGATCCGCCTCCGCTCGGCGTCCAGGGCCACGGTGAACGCCTCGGGGGCCAGCTCGACGTCCCGCGGCCCGGTCAGCTCGCCGGTGTCCGGGGCGGACGGCGACAGCTCGGTGGTCGCGAAGGGCGGCACCTCGGGCGCCGGGTCGGCCCCGACGGTCATCCGGTTCACCGGACCGGCGCCGACGGTGCCGCGAAACAGGTCGGCGACGAGCTGGGCGCCGCCGGCGAGCACCGCGTTGTGCGCCCGGCGCCGGGCGATCGCCGTCCCGGTGGGGTCGTGCAGCTCGACCACCAGCCAGGCGCCGGACCGGAAAACTCGGGGGTTCCCATCTGATCGCATCCCTCACTCCAGTCGCGAGTGATCCATCGGAGTGCCGTCCAGCAGCGCCCCGAACTCCGGAACCGGGCTGCCGGCCGCTGGCGCGCCGTCCACGAGGAGAAGGCCCTCGCCGACCGTCACCCGGTCCCGCAACGGCATGACCTCGCGCAGCGGGACCAGGTCCGTGCGCGCCCGCACGCCCGCCGCGCGCAGCTCCTCCACACCCTGCGCGGCCAGCAGGCCGAGCCGCTCCCGGGCCTGCTCGCGGTCGGGCCACAGCGGCCGGTCCGCGGCGAGCACACCCGCGGGGACGTGGACGTCGAAACTCGCCGGGGCAGGGGAGGTCCAGAAGAACTCGCCCCACAGCGGCGGCGGCTGGTACATCAGTGCGTCGTCCCACCCGTCCTGGTCGAACCGACCCTGGCGGAGCGCCTCGCGCGCCACCGCGAACATCACCGCGTCCAGCTCCGGCCGGTCGAACAGGCCGGCAGTCACGTACCACACCGTGGTCGTCCCGACCGGCAGCCTCAACGGTTCCGCCGGGCGTCGCAGCTGCGCCGCGGTCAGGCTCTTCCCCGGCTCGAAGTCCGCGACGCTGAACAGCATGGCGGTGCGGTCCGCGCCATCGAGGTCGGCGGTCAGCGCCTTCGCCTCGGCGTCCCAGCGCAGGTGCAGCCGCGACCCGGCCGGGATCACTCCCGCCCAGCCCAGCAGGTAGCCGGTGCCCGGGACGGCGAGCACGGGCGTAGCCGCGCGGGTTCCCGGCAGCGCCACCAGGTTGGCCTCCAGGACGGTGGGATCGAGGCCGTCGTTGGTGGCGGTGAAACGGTCGAGCGGGGTCATCGGACCGACGACGGTGCGCCCGGTGAGCGGCGGGTTCTCCACCAGGACGGCGCGCGCCCCACCCGCCGCCGCCGCAACGTCCAGGCCCAGGCTCAGGCGGCCGGCCCGCAGCAGGTCCTCGACGTAGCCGAGGATCGGCCCGGCGGTGACGGCCCCGGCCAACCGGGCGCGGGCGATCGCGACCAGCCGGACGCGGAACAGAGCGGTGTTTTCCCAGTCCTCCAGTCGCCGGTCGAGCAGCGCACCGAGCTTGCCGATGTCGGCGCGGTCGACGGCGGTCGGCAGCCAGTGCGCGCGTTGGACCGCGAGCCGCTCGTCGTCCACCTTCTCGAGCGGCAGGGCCATCTGGTCCAGCAGCCGGGTGAGCAGCGTGCCGGGGCGGGTGTCGTACATCGCAGGCAGCCGGGAGGCCATCGCGTCGGTGCGGGTCACGACCGCGCCCCCAGCTCGACGCCGGCCAGCTTCGGGCGTTCCCGGGCGTCCACCGGCCGGGACGGCGAGCCGAGCACGAGCTGCTCGAAGCGGCCGTCGCGCTCCAGCACGACGGCGACCTCCTCGAGCACCAGCGCGTAGGCGGTGTCGTCCCGGACCGCCGCGGCGAACGCGGTGAAGTCCAGCAGGGTCGCCGCCGCGAGCCAGGCCAGGGTCCGGGTCCGGATCGCGTCCGTCGCGGCGGCGAGCGTCGTGGTGCCGATCAGCTGCACCGGCCCGATCACCCGCACCTGCAGCCGGACCTGCGGACCGGGCGCCCCGACGTCGGTGTACCGCGGCGGCGGCAACGCGATCGGCGTGACCGGGTGCGCGGACTTCCCGGCCGGCAGCGCGACCTCGGCCCGGCCTGCCTCGCCGTCGAGGGTGAAGGTGAGGTCGAGGTCGGCGATACGGTCGTCGGCGAGCGCCAGGGCGGCGACGCGCGGCGCGGCCAGCCGGCCACCGGGCGGCAGTTCGGAGATCGCGGTCGTGAGCCGCCGGGTCAGCCCGGCGCGGACGTCCTCCAGCTCGGCCACCGGCCGATTGCCGCCGGTCAGGACGAGCCGGGTGACGTCGACGACGACCTCGACCTGGGCCGCGGACTGCCAGACTATCCGGATGCCGGCGGGGCGCAGCCGCTCGATCGTGGCCGCCACCGCCGCCACGGCGTCCGGGTCGTCCGGATCGGTGAGAGCGACGTCCACGGCGATGGTGCCGGGCTTGCCGTCGGGGAACTCCGTGACCTGGACGCCGGTCACGCCGTCCAGGCCGCCGAGGCCGTGCGTGAGCGCGTCCAGCGTGCCGAGGCCGACGCCGTGGAAGGCGCGCCGGGCGCGGGCACGCAGGGCGTCGTCCTCCTCCGGGCCGGTCGGCTGGAAGGTGGGCGCCTCGTTGGTGACGCGATCGACGCCGGCCAGCGACAGCGCCGGCCGCTCCAGCTCGCCCACCCCCACGAGCGGCGTCGTCCGGGCCTCGCCGGCGACGCCGACCTCCACGGACGACTCACCGGCCCGCAGCGTCGCCTCCCGAGTGGTGAGGTAGCGCGCCCCCTGCGCGGACATCACGACGGTGCCGACCGGGACCGTGACGAGCCCGGCCGTGCCGGGACGCCGCAGGAGGCGGACCTTGCCGACCGGGACGTCGGCCTGCCGGCGCTCGATGCCGAGCAGGGCCACGACCCGGTCCAGAGCCCGGCCCTCGGCGGTGTCCACGAACGCCGAGTCGTAGACGATCTGTAGCTGGGCCTCGGCGTCGGCGATCTCCCGGGCCAGCGTCTCCAGCAGCGTGCGGGTCACGGAGCCCACGCCGAGGTCGGTGAGCGGCACCGCCGGGACGTCGCGCGGCCAGTAACTCACCCGCAGCACCGACCCACCGGCCGGGCGCGGGCGGCGGGGGCGAAACCGCAGGGCGTCGAGCTCCTCGGGCCTCCCGGTGGAGCTGACCAGTTCCCAGTCGGCGTCGGTGAACCGCCACGGCGTCGTCGAGCCGTCCGGCGCCTCGACCACACCGGACACGAGCGAAAGCCGCCGCACCGGCCGGCGGGGCAGGAAGAACAGGTGCCCGTCCGGGACGACGCCGGGCACGGTGAGCACGTCGCCGACGACTCCCTGCGTCACCGCGACGAGGACCTCGGCGACGATGTCGGGGTAGGTGCGCGCGGTGAACACGTCACAGCTCCACGGCGACGGTCAGGCCGATCGGCTCGCCTACGGGTTCGCCGTCCAGCAGGGGTTGGACGATGGCGGTGAAGCCGAGCGTGCCCGGACCGGAGGTCGCCGGGTCGTCGAAGACCAGGTCGACGAGCTGGGCGCGGCTCTCCTGGGCCATCGCCGCCAGGACGTGACGCCGGGCGAGGAACCGGGCGACGGGGTCGTTGGCCCGGCCGACGAGCTCGCCGAGGCGGGAGCCGTAGCCGGGGTGTCCGAGCGGGGCGAGCGTGCCGAGCGGCGTGAGCAGCCGGAGGATCAGCGACTGCGCCAGGTTCTGGCGGCCGGTGAGCGTGGCGAGATCAGTCGGGTCGGGTGCGTGCGAACCGTCCGGCAGGACGGCGGCGACCACCCTGCTGCCGCGGCGCGACAGGACGGTCCCGAGATCGTGGGCGCCCCACTCGTCGGCCGCGAACAGGGCGGTCAGCGCGAGGTCGGTGCCGAGGCGCCGCTGCGCGCTCGTCCGCTCAGTCATCCGACCATCACCGTCCCGGCTGCGAGGACCGTACCGGCCGGCAGGTCGGCCGGGTCGTTGCACGTGATGGCTACGTCGCCGTTGCGGGCGGCGGCCTTCCCGCCGATCGTCACGGTCGCCGAGCCGACCTGCACCGTGGCCTTGTCCGACGGCGGCCGTTGGAACGACGCTCCGGGGGGCGTCGGGACGTGCGCCGGGGTGTTCGACGCGGTAGAGCCCACGACCGCGGCGGCCTGCCCGCCGATCGTCACGGTGCTGACCAGGCCACCGTCCAGCACGCCGCTGAAGCTGTGCGGCAGGGGCAGCGGGGTGACGCCGGACGGCGAGGGAACCATCACGATGTGCGTGTCGACGGCCACCACCCGGTTGTCCTTCGCGGCCGCGGGCTGCCCGGCCATCTCAGTTCAGCTCCACGGTCTGGCCCTTGACGGTCACCTGGGTGTCGCCGGCGATCTTCACCGTCCGGCCCTTGAGTGTCAGGGTCCCGCTCGCCTGGACGGTGACGTCGCCGTTGCCGTCGAGGTCGACCTGGCAGTCGGCGACCTTGAGCGTCGCGCGGCCGGGTCCGCCACCCGGCTGCCGCAACGACAGGCGGGCGTCGCCGACGGTGACGACCACCTCGGCGGGCGCGATCCGCACCTGGACCGGGACGTCGCCGTCCAGGCCGATCGTGAGGAGGCGACCGGACGCCGATGGCGCGGTTGCGACGACGTCCAGGCGCGCCGTCGAGTCACTCTCGCCCGCGGGCAGCCGGACGACGCTCTCCTGCGCGGCGTGCTCCGGCGGCTCGAGGCCGTCGTGGTAGAGCCGGCCGATGACGATCGGCGCGTGCAGGTCGCCGCCGGCGAAGATCACGGCCACCAGGTCGCCGACCCGCGGGAGGGACGCGGCGCCGGTGACCCCGACGGCGACCGGGACACGGGGCAGCACCAGACCGGTGTCGCGCAGCTCCACCCCGCAGGCGTGGTCGGCGCCGGGATCGCCGGTCGCCGCGGAGTAGACGGAGCGGACGATGCCGATCTCGCAGACCCGCAGCCGCGCCACCTCGTGCCGGGCCAGTGCCGTGACCGCCTCTGCCAGTCTGGTCACAACAGACCTCCAACAGCTCCCGCGGGGTTGCCGAGCAGGCTGCCGAGCTGGCCGAGCAGGTCGGAGCCAGCGCCGGCCCGAGCCACGATCCGAGTCCGGGCGCCCGCCGCGTCCACCCGATGCTCGACTCTCCTGACCTGCAGCAACGACAGCGGGACCGGTGCGTCCCGGACCTCCACGAGGTCGCCGGGGCCGAGGGCCGGCAGCAGGAACGTCAGGAGCTCGATCGGACGGCGGCGGGTCGCCTCGCGGGTCATCCAGCTCGTGGTGGCAACCCTGGTGACATCGGTGGCCCGCAGGCCGGGGCGGTACCGGACGGCGACGGGCGCGGCGGGCGGCGCGCCGGTGGCGGTGAACCGGAAGGCGCCGGGACGGTCGTCGGCCGGCCCGGGTCCCTCGCCCGCGTCGGCCACACCGGAGGCCGGCAGCGGAGCATCGGTCGAGCCGGCGGCGAGCACCTCGCGGCCCCAGCGCAGCGCGGCATCGACCGACGACGCGTCCCGGGCTCGGAGGGTGACGTCGCCGTCGGCGGTCACGTACGCGTCGGCGCCTGACCAGGCGGCGAGGCGGGCGATGTGCTCCCAGCCGGTGGTGGCGCCGTCGGCGACGTACGCCGGCAGGGTCGGCCCGTCGTCCAGCGTGGCGGTGCTCGCGCCGGCTTCCCCGGCGAGCGCGCCCACCACACCGCCCGCGGTCTGTCCCTCGTAGGTGATCGCGGGCCGGTAGTGCGCCAGCGCCCAGGACGCGTCACCGGCATGCACGTCCACCCCGGCCGGGCCGTGCCGAAGCGCCGTGATCGTCCCGGTGAACACGGTGGCCGAACCGGCCGCGACGTCGCCACTGTCGAGATCGAGGCGGACGTCGTCGCCGACGGCGGCAGGCAGGCCGCCGACGTAGGGCAACCGCACCCGCAGCCGCCCGACACCGGGTGCGACGGCCCGCTCGCAGCGCACGTGCACGGCGTGGGAGGTGAACTCCCGGCCCCCGAGGACGAGGGTGTGGCCCAGCGTCAACATCGTGCGCGCCCCCTAGCCCTCGAAGAACGCCGAGACGACGGCGGCGACGGCCCCGCTCGCGCGGTCCGCCAGCTGCCCGAGCTTGCCGATCTCATCCGCCAGCGGCTGCACCGGACTGCCGACCGCCAGGCCGCCGGCGGCTGCGGCCAGGCTCTGCAGGGTGTCGACCGCATCCATCGCGGCGTCGACGGCCCCGGCCACATCACCCGCGAGGTCGGCGATGTCGCCGAGCACCGACGGGTCGATGCCGAGATCGGGCAGGCCCAGGTCCGACCGGCCGAGGTCGCCGAAGCCCAGGTCACCGAAGCCCAGCCCGAGGCCGACGGTGGCGGGCTCGGGCAGCTCGGGGGACTCCACCAGGCGCAGGCGATAGGCGTAATGGTCGACGTGCCCGGCGATCTGGCCCGCCACGAACCGCTCGACCACGACGTGTCCCAGGTCCAGCGCCGTGACGATGTCCGCGGTGAACACCTGCTCGTCCCCACTCCTGGCCAGATCCTGCAGGGCGGCGAGGTCGTCCTTGGCGGTGTCGCCGTACAGGACGCCCTCCAGCTCGATCACGTGCGAGCCGCGGCCGTGCCGCTGCACCAGGCGGCCGGGCAGGTTCTCGACCGGCATCAGCGCGAACCCGCCGTCGACCTCATGCCGGATCCGCTGCACGGCCCGCAGGGCGACGTCGCCGATCATCGGGACGGCCCTCACGGTTCCAGCTCCAGCACGCCGAGCACGCGCGCCTCGTCCTCGAGCACGCCGGCGAGCAGGTCGGCGAGGTCACCGACGGCGATCGGATCCGGGCCGGCGGGAACAGAGAGACCCGGCGACGTGCGGAGGACGTCGGGCACACCGGTCGTGGTGCCCGTACCCGGTTCGGAGGTCGGTGGCAGCAGGGGCGCGAGGGCAGCCTCGACGTCGGTGACGGGAGCCAGTTCGTCCCGCCACGCGGTCGGGGCGATCATCGGAGCGCGACCGGGGGCCGCCGGGGTCGAGACCGCCGGTACCGAGACCGCCGGCGGAACCGTCACCGTGGTTCTCGTCGCCGTATCAAAGCGAAGCGATCGCCGTGGACCCCGGCCCGGCGCCGAGCCTTCGCCGCTGCCACCATCGAGCACGGCGGACGGCGTGAGCTCGGGGGCGCGCACGGGTGTCGTCGGCGCATGCCCAGCCCCCGCCGGTCCTTCCCGGCCGAATTCCTCCCGGCCGAACGCGCCGAGCGTCCACGGCTCGGGCTCGCCCGCCGAGACGACCGGGCCGGGCCGGGCAGTGGCTGCGACCTGGGCTCCCTTCGCCGCAGGTCGTTCCCATCCCGACATGGCGGCGACCGGTGCACCGGCCGGTTCGGCGACCGGGTCCGGGTGCTCGACCGAGGACGCCGGGGCTCGATCTTCGGGTACCGGCCCGCGATCGGCCGGTACCGGCGGGACCATCGGCGCGGCCAGGGCCCGCAGCCATGCCTCCACCTCGGCTCTGGCCACCCGGGCACTCATGTGCTCAGTCCTCCAACCGGAACGAGCGGAACGTCGGGTCGTCCGTCGCCCGCGGTGCCGCCGCGACAGGCCCGGCGCTGCTCGGGACGGCGGCGAACCAGTGGTCGACGTCGGCGGCCGGCGCACCGTCGATGTCCCCGGGCCGCCAGCCGGTCGCCGCGGCGAGCGTCACCGTCTGCGTCGCCGGGTCGACACCCGGAGTCGGCGCCGGCGTGCGCGCGCCTGCCGTGGCGCTCCAGGCCAACGCGGCCAGCCCGACGACCTCGCGGTCCTGCGTTTCGGTGGGCACGGGCCGGACGAGCACGGCCAGGGCCGCGGCGGCCAGGGCCGCGACGTCCAGCTCGCCATCCGCCGTGAGGTGGGCGACCAGCAGTCTGCGGCGCTCGCGGAACGTCCAGGCGCGCAGCCGGTATCCGACCCCCCGCCAGGTCACCTCGGCGGCCACGTCGGTCGTGGGATCGGCCGTGACGAGGCGCAGCGGCAACATCTCGTCGCCGAGCCGTAGCGCACCCGGCTCGACGCGGACGCTGTCGAACGTGACGGGAGTCGTCATACCTTCGAGTCCTCCTCGCGCACCCGGGTGGCGGAGAACTGGTAGACGGTTTCGCTGTGGCCGCCTTCGGCGAGCGCCACCTGCTTGGACTCCAGCCAGCACTCGTCGAAGGCGACCGTTCGCTGGGCGCCGCCGTGCCGCAGCGTGGCGACCACCTGGAATTCGGCCGGGGTGGTGAGCAGGCTGTCGAGGACGACGGCGGTCGAGGCGACACGCAGCCGGCCGGTGACCGAACGTGCACCGTAATAGACGGCGATGCGCTCGTCGCTGCCGATCGCGGTGACCTCGCGGCGGTCACGGGTCGAGCGGTACTCGATCCCCCGGACACCCTCGATCAGGTCGTTGCCGACCCGCACCTCGGAGTCTCGGGCGGAGAAGACCAGGGGCATGACGCTCCTTTCCCTCACATCGCCTTGACGCGGAGCCTGGCGTAGACGTAATCGACGGCCCGGACCGGCCTGACCGCGAGATCGATGCGCACGATGCCCTGGGCAAAGTCGAGCGGGGTCGCGTAGACCCGGCTTTCGAACGCCGGGTCCCTGCCGTCCGCGCTCGGCACGATCGCGCCGTCCCGCTCCAGTCGCAGTAGGAACGACGTCACCTGCTGCCCGAGCGCGGTCCGGTTCGCCTCGTCGTTCAGCTCGCCGATGAAGCCCTCGGCGATCCGCTTCACATCGCGGACGACCTGGTCGGCCGTGCGGGTGACGTTGATCTGCCACCCGTTCGTCGCGACGCCCTTGACCACGATCACGCCCCTGGTGGGGTGCTGCTGGACGACGAGCACGTTGCCGGCGACCGGGTCGACCAGGCGCCGCAGCTCGGACTCGCGGAAGTGCCCGGGCGAGGTCCGCAGCTGCGGCACGCCCTTGAACGTCGGTGAGCGGAACACGTCGAGGCGACCGACCAGCCCGGCCACGGCGGCATGAGTGCCGTATGGCGCGCAGAGGACGAACCGCGGCGACCGGACGGAGTTCGCGTGGTCGAGTATCTCGGCCACCTGATCCTCCGCGGGCCCCACGGAACCGAAGGCGATCGCCGGCACGCCGCGGTCGGCGGTGGCCTCGGCGAACGCCCGCAGCGCCCCGTCGACCTGCCGGACGTCGAGCGCATCGTTGTCGAAGACCTGGAGGGACGCGGCCAGCAGGTCGATGCGCTCGTCGGCGGCCAGCGCGTCGATGGCTGCCAGGTAGGCGGCGGTCGGCGGTGGCGCGCTGGCGCTGAGCGGCCTGCGGCCTGCGGTGGCGGCGGGCAGTTCCGTCACCCCGGCGCGGGTGTACAGGTCGAACGCGCGGATCCGCTCGGACTCGGCACCCAGGACGGCGACCAGGTACCGGTCGCTGTCCGGGTCGGTGGTGAGGTCCTCGTGCCGCTCCAGTGTGGTGCCGTCGGCGTTGTCCAGGGAGAGTCGGAAGCCGCTGGACGTCGTGGTCAGGCGGAGCACCCAGCCGGCCGGATCCACGTCCGGCGCGGCACCGATCTCGGCGACGTCGCGGTCGGCGGCGTCGGCCAGACGGACGACTGGTTCCCGGCCGCGGCCGCCGGTGAGGAAGCCGGAGTTCTCGGCGGCGGTGTCCAGCGCCGCCCCGGTCGAGGCGAGGATCGTCGCGTCGACGAACGCGTTGCCTGCTAGCCCGGCCACCACCTCGTCGACCGTCAGCCGGTCCTCGGACAGCACGTCGTCGGCACCGGCCACGCGGACCACCAACGTGCGGGTGGCCGCCAGCGGGGTGGTGGCCGCGGCCGGCAGCGCCCCGCCGTCGATCGCCTGGCCGCGGACGAACTCCGAGCCGCCCAGCGCCGCGACGACAGCTCCGACGGAGGCCAGATCGGCGTACACCTCATCCTGCGTCCCACGGATGACGGTCACCGTCACGGTGTTCGGCACCGAACCCGCCGCGACGGTCACCGTGGGCGTGATGAGGCTGACCTCGCGCGAAGTCACCCGGATCGTCGGAGCGGCGGCGGCGTCGGTGAGGACGGCGGCGGCACGCCCGGCCAGCACCTGGGCGGAGATCTGGTTGCCGCGCTCGCCCGCGTTCCTGGCCGTCAGGCGAAGGGTCGGCGCGTTGCCCGCGGTCAGCACGCGCTGGGCTCTGGCCGGCTGCCGGTTGGCGAAGGCACCGCCGTCCCGGACGACGGTGGGCTCGGCGTTCAGCAGCGCCGCGTCGAGCGCGACGAGCGTGGTGGAATCCAGGTTGATCACCTGAAAGAGATCCCGTTCGGGAATACGCGGGTCGAGGACCAGGTTGCGGTGCACCTCCGCGACGACGCCCGCCACGTAGACCGTGACGTCCACGGCCCTGACGCTGCGGCCGTCGGCGCTCAGCACCTCGTCGACGCGCACCTCGACCTGATCGGCCCAGGGGCCTGCCGAACGGGCCCGCAGTTCGACGACGTCGTCGCCGTCGCGGTCCTTGAGCCGCAGCTTCCCGGTTCCGGCCGCGGCATCGTCCACCGCCGAGACCACGACCTCGGACGCACCGTTGCGAAGGGCGTCGGCCAGCTCCGGCATCGACGAGAGGGTGCCCGGGCCGAGCAGCGTGGCGATCTCCGTCGTGGACGTCAGCCCGACGAGGCCGTTCGGCCGCCGGTCGACGACGCCGACCAGCCCGAGGATGCCGGCGGGCGACGGCGGCGGAGGGACCGGGTCGAACGTGGCCTCGACCCGGACACCGGGCACAACGAGCGCGGTCATTCGAACCTCCTTCGGGTCGTTCACGCGGTGTCAACGGTCGGCCGTGCCCTACGAGCCGCGGGCGGATCGGTCACGTGGCCTGCGCCCGCCAAGGCAGTCCTGCGCCCGCCAAGGCAGTACGGTGCGCGCACCGGCGTCTCCAGGACGTCACACGGCCATCAGCCTCGGTCCGGATTCGTTGACGTGTCGTTGACGGTGATCGATGCACAGTGCGCCAAGGGCCCCGATGCCGTGTCGCCGATCAGGACCCGGGTATCTCGCCGCCGGGCACGCGTGCGGCGCACGCCGAGAACCCGGGAGGATTCATGACTTTCGACACCGATCCTCACGGCGAACGCGGCGACTGGTACGGCATGGGGGACGAGGGGGATGTCGGCGTGCGCAGCGAGGTGCTGCTGATCCGGGTTTGGCGGGTCAGCGGCCAGGCCGGTCGGATGACCGCCCGTTTGCTCTGCGCGGGCGAGAGAAACGATTGGACCGCGACCTCAATGGGCGCCACGACCGATCCCACGGAGCTCAGCCACCTGGTCGACGTCTGGCTGCAGGACTTCTTGCGCGGATGATAGCGACAGTATTCAGGTCACGCTGCGCACAGCTATGGCATGGTCTTATACTCGATCACAGCGAGCTGCTCGATGGGGGTTTCCGTGGCCTCAACGACCTCGGGCTTGACCCCTGGCCCGACATCCACCCGCCGTTCGACGGGTACCGCACCCACCCGCCTGTTCCTGCTTGACGGCTTCCGATTGGTCCACGACGGGGAATCCGCGGGCGTTCCCCGAGGCCTGCAGCGCCTCATCGCCGTCATCGGTCTGCACCCCGGCTGTAGTCGCAGCTACCTGACCGGCCTCCTCTGGCCTGACATCCCGGAGGAACGCGCGCTCTCCCGGTTCCGCACCGGCCTGTGGCGACTACGGAAGTACCCCTGCCGCATAATGATCGCCGATGGCGACTCCGTCCGGCTCGATCCGGGCATCGTCGTCGACGTCGACGACCTGGTGCGGGTAGCGACCGACGTGCGCGCCGACGGCGATCTGCGCCTCGCCTTCAAGGTGTTGACCGCGGGCCGCGACGACCTGCTGCCCGGCTGGTACGACGACTGGGTGCTGCTGGATCGGGAGCGGCTGCGCCAGCTGCGACTACACGCCCTGGAACGCATCGCTCACGCGCATGTCCGCGCGGGCGAGTTCGGGGAGGCTCTGCAGGCGTCCATCGAGGCGCTGCGCACCGAGCCGCTCAGGGAGACCCCGCACCGGCTGCTGGTGCAGATCCACTTGGCGGAGGGAAACACGTTCGAGGCGCTGCAGGCATTCTACAGCTACCGGGAACTCATGCGCCGGGACCTGCACCTGGAACCCTCGACCGCGATGTACGACCTGGTCGAACCAATTCTGAAGCCGCTTAGGGACGGCGGGCGGTCACGCCGGACAGTCGGAACGTCGACCACAGTTCGCTCCGGGTCCGTGTGAAGTTGCCCCGATTCCGTTCACACCTAGAATCGTTGTGATAATTGTTTCTGGGAGGAACGCGGGCGTCACAATCGAAACCGCTGTCCACGGACGATCCCCGCCGGAAGACGGTGGACCTGCTCCGGACCGGCCGCTCACCCCAAGGCTCCGGCGTGTCGACGATGTGACCGGTCGATCCCTTGGCCGGTGGTGATCGCGACGCTCCTCGGGTCGGAGGGTCGGGACACGGTTGGGGCCACGTGTCGCCGACAGCGGAGCAGGCACGCCGCCCGTAGATCACGGAGGTGTCTGAGCTTGTCGTTCAACCTCTGGATGTTACTCTGCGTAGTAGCTGCTGGTGGTGTGGGGTGGACCGGCGTGTCGCCGTGACGTGAAGCGACCTTCTGTTGATCCTGGTTTCTCGCCCAAGACACCGTGATCAGACAGAAGGTCGTGGAGGACGGCTTGGCCCACGATGTCCCTGCCGTCGAGCACCTGGAGGTGCTGTGTCGGTTCCGGGAGGAGCTCTACGACTGTCTGACCCGGCGGGCGGATGCCCTGTTCGAGCTCGCCGACGCCGTGCTGTGCGCGGACGGCCCGGTCCGTGACCTGGTCGGCCTGTCGCTGGCACCGGAGCATCGCCGGGGGCACGGCGCGCTGTACGACGCGGTGAACCACGGCCGGGTGGAGGTGGACCGGCTGCGACGGTCGCTGGCCGGGCTGGGGCTCCCACGGGCCGCCGACGGTCGCATCGTCCTGGGCGTGGACGTCAGCCCCTGGCTGCGTCCGGACGCGGCCACCAGCCCGGGCCGGCTGTTCTGCCACACCTACGGCCGAGGAAGAGGCAACGCCCAGCTGATCCCGGGCTGGCCCTACTCGTTCGTCGCCGCCCTCGAACCGGGCCGCACCTCGTGGACGGCGCCGCTCGACGCGGTCCGCCTCGGCCCCGACGACGACCTCACCACAGTGACCACCACCCAGGTACGTGAGGTCGTCGACCGGCTCGCTGCCGCCGGCCACCACACCGCCGGCACCCCGAACATCCTCGTCGTGTTCGACGCCGGCTACGACGTCACCCGCCTGGCCTGGCTGCTGGCCGATCTGCCCGTCGACCTCGTCGGCCGGCTGCGTTCCGACCGCGTCTTCCACCTGCCCGTTCCGCCCCGCCCGCCACGCGCCTGCGGCCGGCCACCTCGCCATGGTCCCGAGCTGCGCCTGGCCTACCCGGCCAGCCTGCCCACCCCGGCCGTGACCACGACCACCGCCACCAGCCGGTACGGCACCGCGGCCGCCACCGCGTGGGACCGGGCCCACTCCCGGCTGACCCGCCGCGCCGCCTGGGAGCGCCACACCGTCCAGCTTCCGATCATCGAGGGCACCCTGATCCGTCTCGTCGTCGACCACCTCCCGGGCGAACGGAACCCGAAACCGGTCTGGCTGTGGTCCTCCACCGTCGACGCGAGCGCCACCGACGTCGACCGCGCCTGGCGGGCGTTCCTCCGAAGATTCGATCGTGAACACATCTTTCGGCTGTTCAAGCAGACCCTCGGCTGGACCGCCCCGAAGATCCGTGACCCTCACGCGGCGGACCGCTGGACCTGGCTCGTCCTCGCCGCCTACCCCAACTCCGGGTTGCCCGCACGCTCACCGCGGACCTGCGCCGCCCCTGGGAACGACCCGCCGAACCCACAAGGCTGACTCCAGCCCGTGCCCGCAGAGGATTCCGGAACCTCCGCCCGAAGACACCACTTCCGGCCCGCGCACCGAAACCCACCCGACCCGGCCCCGGCCGCCCACCCGGCCACGCCAACCGACGACAGGCAATCATCCAACCGGTCGGGAAGACCATGGACAGGCCAACAGTCACAGGATCCGAAGGGCAGGCAAGTTAAACGACAAGCTCAGGATGACACTCCGTAGCAGGTGGCGATCGCGACGGCGCGGTTGCGCAGGGAGGTGCGCAACCACTGCGGAGCCAGGGCTTCCGCGTTCGTGGCGAGCTGCCACAGCGCCCATTCGGCGTGTCTCGGATCTTGGAAGGTCACCTCCAGCCGCAGCCAGCCGTCTGCGTCGGCTTCTTCGGCGCAGACGGCCAGCACGGTGCCCACCAGGTCCTCCCGCCGCGCTGGGTTCACCCGTACCAGCACGGCGACTTGGTCGCCGCCGGTCCGAAACTGCGTGCTGCGTTCCTGCCAGGCCCGGTCCAGATCGACCAGGTCCGGTCGCTGTGCGGGTTCGGGGAGTTCCTCGGCGGCCAAGACCCGGGACAGCCGGTAGGTGCGGTCCGCGCCAGATCTCGTGGCCAGCAAGTAGCCCTGGTCGCGTACGGTGACCAGGCCGATCGGGTCCACCGTGCGCCACTTCGGGGTCTGGTCCGCAGCCGCGTAGTGGATGCGCAGCTTGTGTCCGGCGAACACCGCGCGCCGGACCTCGGCCACTATTGTGTCGGGCACCTCCTCAGCGACCAGCCGGCGCGAGAGGAGGTCGGTCTCCGGGTCGATGAGCAGTCGCTGGGCCGCGCCGGCCGCAATGTCCCGGTGGCTTTCGGGTAGCGCGTCAACCACCTTGAGCATGGCCGAAGCGAGCGCCGAGCCGAGACCGAATACCTGCGCGCCGCGCCGCGATCCGGCTACCAGCAGGGCGAGCGCTTCGTCGTGGTTCAGTCCGGTGAGCTCGGCCTGGAAACCGGGCAACAACGCGAAACCGCCGTGCCGGCCGCGTTCGGCGTAGACCGGGACGCCGGCCGCGGACAGCGCCTCGATGTCGCGCAGCACGGTGCGGGTGGACACCTCCAGCTCGCGGGCCAGCGTGACCGCGGACAGCCGACCGCGCTGGCGCAGCAGCAGCACCAGCGATACCAACCGGTCGGCGCGCATACGAGAACTTTACAGCAATACACGACACAAGATGTCGTGTATTGCTGGGAGGCTTGTCTCACGCACACGATTGGAGACCCACATGGCACACGCCATTGTCAATCCGGACGGTTTGCACGACCCGGTCCCGTTCGGCTACAGCCACACCGCCACCGTCCTTGCAGGTACGGAACTGGTGCTCATCGCGGGTCAGTACGGATCGGGCCCAGACGGCGCGGTTGTCTCGACCGACTTCACCGAGCAGGTGAAGCAGACGTTCCGCAACATCGGCGTCGCTCTTGCCGCCCATGGGCTCGACCTCAGCCACGTCGTCCAGCTCAGGACGTATGTGGTGGACCATGACGTCAGCAAGCTTGGGCCAATCGCCGGGGCCGTGCAGGAGGGCTGGGGTACGAAACCGCCCACGCAAACCCTCATCGGTGTCGCGAGCCTGGCTGCCCCTGACGTGCTGTTCGAGGTCGAGGCCCTCGCCGCCCGGCCCTGACTCGCCGCCGCCCGCAGCCGGCTGTTCAACCCGACGCGGGCGGCGGTTCAGTAACGGGGTGGCGTAGCAGTGTGAACGGGCGCCACCGGACACGATGGTCCGGGCACCACGTCGCTCTGGTGACGGACCGCCTCGTAGGCGAGCGCACGCGGCTCGCCTACGAGGCGTCGACGGATTCCACCGAACTTGGGTCATCGCGGTATCAGGGTGTCGAGCCTGCGCGAAGACCAGATCGCCGCGATCTGGAGCCGGCCAGATTCGAGCCGGTGTCGCTTTCAGGGACGTAAGACGCCGGTTCCTCGCGTACTCCTCTCCGTCACGCTCGCCGGACCCGCCCCATCTGGCGGTACTGGAAAGTCCCGGCTTGGTCAGGGCTGCTCCCACCCTGACCGGCACCCTGGACCAGGCTGCCCTCAGCTCCACCCGCCCTACCGCGACAGGACAGGCGGTGAAGGTCTCTCACCTCCACTCGAGCCACAACGCCTCACGGCGCAAACCGAATGTGCGACAGAGCCAGGAAACCGACAGTCCCGCCTCACGCTGCCCTGGAGCTCCTATGGCTTCAGGAGCCTGGTCAGGCTGGTGAGGCTGTCCTGGCCGTGGCCGGCGGTTATGCCGCGCCGGAAGAGGTCCAGCATCGCCGCCGGGACCGAACCGTCCACGCCAGCCTCCTGCGCGGTGTGCAGCACGTGCTCGAGACTCGCCACGCCCATGGCCAGGTTGTCCACGTCGCCCTTGTGGTCGCCGGCGTCGATGCGCGGGGCGTAGAACTCCAGGAAGTACCGAAAGTCCATGGTCTTCACGGCGTGGGGCAGGAACTCCCGCGCCGAGATGCCGTTGGCCTGCGCCACCGCCTGACCGTGCAGGTAACCGACCAGTCCGGTCCAGAACATGTCGATCCCGATCTGGTAGTAGAGCGCGGCCCGGCCCGGGTCCTCGCCGAGGTAGTCGATACCGGTCAGGACCTCCAGGTCCGTGCGGTGGGCCTCGATCGCCTCCCTCGGGCCGCTGTAGTAGGTCATGGCTTCCGGAGTGCCGATGGCCGGTGGCGGCACCTGCACCCCACCGGTGATCTGCACGGCGCCGCGGGCGGAGATCCACCCTGCCGCCTCGCGAGCCCGGGCGGGAGAGTCGGAGGTGAGGTTGGCCACGGTCCGGCCGGCCAGGGCGGTGGGGGCCTGCTCGAGGATCGCGTACACGGCGCGGTAGTCGGTCAGGCTCAGCACCACCAGATCGTTGGCATTGAGCGCGGCCTCCACCGTGTCCGCTCGACGAGCACCGTGGGCGACCAGCCCGTCGGCCTTGCCCGGCGTGCGGTTCCACACGGTGACCTCGTAGCCCTGGTCCAGGTAGGTGTTGGCCATCGCGTGCCCCATTGGCCCGAGGCCGATCACGGTTACGGAGGTGTCAGTCATGGATCTCCTGTCCGGACTAAAAAGAACGTTCTACTCGGCGTGTCCACCCTACTAGAACGAACGCTCTACTCGCTAGGATGGTGACATGAGGACCAAGCACGAGATCGGCACCAGGGAGAGGATCGTCCAGGCCACATCCCGCCTCATGCAACGACAGGGTTGCGAGGCGACCGGCCTCAAGCAGATCTCACAGGAGGCCCATGCCACGCTCGGCTCGGTCTACCACTTCTTCCCTGGCGGCAAGACCGAGCTGACGATCGCGGCCATTGCGTACGGGGACAGGGAGTTCTCCGAGTTCCTGCGGGCCGCGCTGGAGCGGGTGGACGATCCGGCAGAGGCGATCACCGCGTGCGCCGACCGGCTGGCGGAGGAACTACGCGACTCCGGATGGTTGGACGGCTGTCCCGTCACCACCACCGCGCTGGAAAGCGCGGGTCGCGTCCCGGACATCCAGCGCGCCGCCGAACAGGCGTTCGCGAACTGGCGTGGCCTGGTCGACGACAAGCTCCGCCGTTCCGGCTTCCCCGAGGACGTGGCGCGCGACCTCGCGCACACGGTGATCAACACATTGGAAGGCGCGGAGATGTCCGCCCAGGTGTCGCAGAGCGAGACGCCCTTGCATCTCGCGGGCAGGCATCTGGCCCGGCTCGTCAACTCCTATCGCTGACCCTGCCGGCGTCGCCGGCGCGGGCACGTGCTGAGCTGATCGGACTTCCGCCGCCGTCACCAGGCCACCGCCATGCGCTGCCACTACCAACGCCGCGTCGCGGTTCACCGAGAACCCCGGCGAGCAAGCAGAACCAAGACAGCGACCACAAAGAAATCACTGCGGCTGTAGTACTAAGACGGTGTGTGCGCCCTTCACCGACTGGGAGTCGATCACGCCGGCGGTGGGTTCGGTGTCGCGACCCTCCTGCTCGCGCGCCCTGTCCCGTAACGCGTCGTGGATCTTCGCGGTGATGCCCGTGTCGTGCCAGCGGGCACCGGAGTCAACTCGGTGCGGGGAGGGCGCCGCGGCCGGGTCCGTCACTCCTGCGGCCGCCCCGCGCCATAGCGGGCGTCGGCGCCGGTGCCGATTTCGACGGCGAACGCGGCATACGAAGAGGGATTCTCCAGCGCGTCGGCGGTGCTGATGGTGTGGTAGGCGGGTAGCTGGATATGTGTCGTCGGGTCGACCGCCGGTGACCAGTCGTGTCCGTTGATCGTCGCGCCTGACCATTCCGGCACGTCGACCCGCGAGGTGCCGATGGTGTCGAAGAGGGTCGCGTGAACCGCCTCGTGGATGAGAGATGCCGAGCGGGCGTGCGGTCCGTTTCGTGTGGAGAACAGGTCGCCGACCTCCGTGCGGGTGTTCGGCGGCGGGTAGGTGTGGGCGGGGAACTCATCAATGACCGCCCAGGCGAACCGTGCCGGGATCGCCTCCAGGATCACGCGCGCCGCCGTCAGCCGGGTGACGAACGTGACCAGGCTCGCGGCGTCCGGTGACGTCGTCATGATGTGGTGTCCGAACGCGGTTGTCAGCGCCGGCGTCGGGATCCCCGCGTCGAGCGCGGCGATGCTGGCATTCAGCCAGGCCACTGCCTCGTCCACGGCCTCGCCGCTGTCGACCAGGGGCAGCAGCCCCTTCCAGTTCGTGACGGCGTCCGCGGGCACGCTCTCGACAAAGTCGACGGTCTCGCTGTTGAAGTCGTAACGCAGGTAGCGCGGCGCGCTGACGACATGACCGCCGGCCGGGACGAGGGCACCGTGGTCGTCGACCGTGGCCTTCACCCGCTTGAACAGCCACACCTTGGTGTGCCAGGCCCCGCGGCCGGTGATCGCCCCGTCGAAGTCTCCGGCCAGGAGCGGGTCGTCGACGTGCCAGTGCGGCGCGATCGGGCGGGGTGCCGGGTAGGAGACGGCGTCCCTGAGCCAGTCGTACCGCTGGTACTCGTTGCCGCGGAAGAAGTAGGCGAATCCTGACTTCACCCCGCCGCCGGTGAACACCGCGTCGATGTGGGTCCACGAGGCGGGCAACGACCACGGCCCCGCGATGTCGCGCGGCTCGCCGTCCGGGGTGAGCGTGTCGGCGCGCAACCGCAGGTACTTCCCACCGGCGAAGACGTAGACGAAGTCCGCGTAGGCCCCCTGCCCGGCGAGCACGCCGTCGAGGTCACGGTCGAACGGCGCCGGCCAACCCAGCGACGAGATCCGTCGAGGCTGACCCGAGCCGACCACACGGTCGGGGTCGGCGCCGAAGTCGTGGTCGACGGCCCAGCCGCGGCTGAACACGGTGACGATGTCACCGGCTCCGGGTAGGACGACCGAGCCGTCGATGCGGGCGCTGGAAGCCATGACATTCCTTTCCTGCCTGAGCGAGGCTTCGTGACGAGCGAGTGGCTGGTGCTGGCGATACAGCTGTTCGGCGTCCCTGGCTGCGCGCGGACGAGATGGGCCATCGGCGTCGGCTGTGGTCGGCTAGGCGCGTGTCGCCGGGCCGCGCCGCCCGATCGGGTCGACGACGACGAGGTCGTAGTGCGCGCCAGCGGGGATCGGAGCTGGGTCGGTCCAGGCGAGGTCGGGGTCGAGGACGGCCACGACGGCCCGCCGCTCCGATGCGGTGCCGGGCGTGCCGCGGTAGATCTCCAGGTGGTAGGGCGTACTCGCCGTGGGATGGGCGGTGGGCAAGCCGCTCAGTGTGAGCTCGATGGAGCCGTCAGCGGTCGCGGTGACGGCCGGCGCGGGGGGCGGGGCGGGGTCGGCTGGTGGGATGGGCAGCGACTCGGCCGCCAGGGAGGGCTCGCTCCAAAGCCCCTCGGAACTGTCTCCGACCGCGCTCCAGACCGGCTCCACGCCGCCGTCGGCGGGCAGCGCGACCGTCCCGGGCGGGAGGGCTGGTTCGGCCGGGTAACGCGCCTCGGCGTACCAGACCGTGCGGACGAAGGGGATGAGCTCGGCGGCCGGCACCGTCACCGTCGCTGTCCAGCCGCCGTCGGCGTCGGGGCCGGTCAGGTTCCCGCTGGTCCACACGGGGGCGAAGTGGCGGGCGAGGCCGCGGCGGGTGCGGCGCAGGCGGTACTCCGGCGCGCCGCCCGGTGCGGCGGCGAGCGGCTCGGGGCGCAGGCCGCGGGCGCGCACCGTCAGGGTGAGGCCGCCTGCGGGGTCGGTGACCGCGTCGAGCAGGGGCGGCGGCGGTCGGTCGATGCTGGGGACGGCGACCGGGACCAGGCCGCAGGTCTGGAAGGCGGCCTCCGCCCCGCCGGCGGTGAGCGGCACGACGCGGACGAGCTGGACGCCGCGCAGCCCGCCGGGGATGCGGGTGGCGAAGGGGACGAAACCGTCGCCGGCGGGGGTGCCCGTGATCTCTCCGAGGAAGGTGAAGGCCCCTTTGGCGGTGAGGTTGGCGCTGGCGGGGTGGATCACCTTAGCCTGTGCGGCCCGGACCGGGGTGTCGGCCAGCGAGATACCGAGTTCGCCGGCAAGGCGGCGGGCGTCGCCGAGGTAGATCCGGTAGCGGGCGGCGCCGGGGCGCGGCGGCCAGCGGAGGGCGAGCTCGGCCTGGCCGGTCGCGTCCCGCTGGCCAGTCCACAGGAGCATTGGCGAGGTGGGGATTGCCCGCGGCGCGCGGGCGTCGTACGCGGCGCAGTCGGTCGTGGACGGTACCGACGCGGTGCCGGCGGCGTCGCGGTACGTGGAGACGACCTGCACACCGCGCTGTTCGCCGACCTCGAACGGGTTCGGTGCCGGCTCGAGGACGACCGTGTCACCCGGGGTGACCGGCCTGGGTGGGAGTGCAACCCCGTCCACGCTGACCCGCAGCTCCGTGACCGGCAGGCCGCCGGGGGACGCATGGGCGGGGTCCGGCACGGCGTAGCGGAGGTGGAGGGTACCGGGCACGCGCGGTCCGCTCGTGCCGTCGTCCGGGTCGGCGTGGAAGGTCGCCTCCACCACCGGCGGGGGCGGCGCGGGCCGGTCGGGCGAGGGCAGGGCGAGATCGGAGCCGCCGGACCACTGGCCGAACTCGTCGGCCACCCAGACCCGCCAGCTCGCGCCGGCCGGGCCGGCCGGAACGGCGCGGTCCTCAAGGACGCGGCTGTGGCTGTCATCACTGGCCCGGTTCGGCACCAGCGGCAGGGCGCGGGTGACATAGCCCTGCCCCGGCGGTGGCTCGAGGCGGTGCAGCGCGACGGGACCACTCGGCGCCATCCGGGCGAAGCCGACCATGCCGGGTGCCGGCCGTGCGCCGAGGGAGATCCGCTGCCGCCAGCTTTCCCCGCCGGTGCGGCCGGGTTCGCCCTGGGGGTTCCAGGCGCCGGGCTCGGCGGCGGTGAGCTGGAAGGGGTCGGGCGGGTCCGGTGGGGCGTCACCGGCGGCGACCGCCACCGCGACCAGCGGCACACTGGACCATGGGCCGCTCTCGCGGTCACCGGGCCGTCCGGGGAGGTCGGCCAGGAGGTCCCGCGCGTCCGGGAAGACGCTGTGCAGCAGCCCGTCGAGCCGGCCGGCGAGCTGGGAGCGGCGTCCGAGCACGTCGTCGAGGGTCAGTGGGCGCGCTCCGCTCGGCCGGAGGACGGCGCGGCCCCGCTGGATGGCCCAGCGGCTGGCGATGACCCAGACGTTGGCCCGTTCCACCGGCCTGGTGGCGCCGAACGGGACGGCGGTGACGAGGCCGAGGTAGCGGGCGATCTGAGGGTCGACGGCCATCGTCAGCAGCGACGGGGTCACGGCGGCACTGGCCGTGACCGGCTGGTTGCCAGGGGCCGGAGCGGTATCGCTGAACGTGGCGTGGACTGGTGAGAGGTCGCGGTCGCTCCAGCCCCGGGCGAGCCACGGGTCGACGAGCTCCGGCGCGATCCGATCCATGATCCGCGCGGTCTCGTCGCCGGGGTCGGTGTCGTCGGGGAGTGCGCCCGTCGGGTTGTCGGGCGGGCTGAGCCGGCGCGGCGCGGCCAGGCCGACGCGCTCCTTCGCCGCGGCCAGCGGGTCGTTCGGCCCGGGGGCATACCAGTAGCCGGCGGCGAGCGGCAGCCCGAAGGTGAGGTCCGGTTCCCGCTCGATGACCTGTTCGATGGCCAGGACCGACCGCGGCAGGGCCCGGGTCGTGCCGATCGTCCCGGCACCGGATGCCCGCAGGCGGACGACGCCCGTGTGGCCGAACCGGAACGGCTCGCGACGGCGGGTGGCGATGACGTGGGCGCCGCCACCCGCCGTCTCGGCGGTGTCCAGCAGGTCGAGACGCAGGCCGCGGTTGTCGACGTCGACCTCGATCCAGACGTAGGGGTTCGCCGCGGAGACGCCGAACAGGGAGCCCTCGGCGAACCCGCCCACCCGCTCCAGGTCGAAGGGGACGGCCAGAGAGTTACCCGCGGCGTCGCGCCACCGGATCGGCGGCTCGCCCGCGTCGTGGCCGTGCTCCAGCCTCCAGGCGGCGAACGGGTGCAGCGGGAAGCCGACCAACGGGCTGAGCCGGACCCGGAGGTGGAACCCCGCCGCCAGCCACGGCACGCCGTCGGCGGCGACGGCGCTCGCCCGGAACAGCGCTGGCTGTGCGACATCTGGTCTCATGGCAGATCCTCCGCGAAGCCTGGAGTCGGCGACACCGGGCACTCGAGCGCCGTCGTGACCGGCACCGTGGCGGCCTCCAGCGGGATGTCCTGGAGGGTCAGGGCGAGAAGGAGCGGGGCGGCCGGCACGAGGGGGAAGTCGGTCAGGAACAGCAGCCGGTCGCCGGAGGTGGAGCGGATCATCCCCTCGAACACCTGCCCGTCGCAGGAGAGCCCGTCCACCCGCAGCCGGCCGCCGAAGTCGGCGAGGCCGAGCGTGTCCGCCCGGTGGATGGGTTCGGGAGCCTCGAGCAGCACGCCGTGGAGCACCCAGACGCCACCGTCGTCCGTCCAGAGCGCGGTCGCGCGAGCCAGCCGGGCATGGGGGAGCCGGCCGAGTCCGAGCCTGGTGAGGGCGCGTTCGACGGCGCCGTCGGCGGTCGTGTCGCCGGCGGTCACCGGAATCCGGTCGACCCGTAGGTCGCCAGCGACGCCGCCGCCCCCCGCGTGGCGGGTGACGAAGCCGAGGTCGGCGAGCAGGTCGCGTGGGCTGGCGTAGCGGGAGGTGCCGAAGATCCCGCCGCGGATCGCGGCGCCTCCCGACCGCCCGGAGCCGGCGGAGTCGAGGAAGGGAAAGGCCAGGGACAGCTCGTAGTCGGACAGCGGGCGCAGCGTGGGCCGCCCGCCGAGCGTCGCGCCCGGCGACGGGTACGGGCAGGCGCCTGCCGCGGACGTCGCCTCGTGGAAGCGCAGATCCGCCTTCGGCAGCAGGGCCGAGACGGCGGCCTGCCAGATGTTGGTGGCCGGGAAGGTCTGCTCCTCGAACGGGTCGGGTTCCCCCTTCGTCGGGTCGGTACGCCGGACGCGCACCAGGGTGTCGTGGTCGTAGACGGCGGCGAGGTCCGGCACGTGGTTGACGTCGAGCTGGACGCCGACCGGGTCGTCGCGGAACCAGTGGCCGGTCCGGTCGGCCGGCGTCCAGGACAGGACGTAGCGTTCCAGGTAGGCAGGGTCGAAGTTGTCCACCTTCCGGAGGACCGCCGGGGCGGCGACGTAGGTCTCGTAGTGCTCCAGGGCGGCGGCGACGCCGGTCCCCTGGAGGTACTGCACGCCGTTGCTCAGCGCGGGTCCGGACATGTCCGGAGTGCGCAACCAGTAGCTGTCCGTGTGGGTGTGCACGTCGCCGTTCTTGCCGTCGCGCCGGCTCTGGCCGGAGAGGCCGACATCAATGCGGTAGACGGTGTTGGGGCGCAGCATCCGCCGTGGCGTGACCGTGGGGGCCTTGGCGGCGACGGCCTGGCCGGCCTTGTTGGTCGCCGCGGTGGCGGTGTCCGCCGCGTCCCTCGCCCGCCCGCAGATGCCGCGGACACCGAGCACCCGCGGCGCGAGGGCGGCGTGGTACTCCAGCGCGATGGCGGTGTAGGGACCACCGGCGATCCCGTAGCCGCGGACGAAGGCGTCGTCCGAGACGGGCTCGTCGCCCAGGACGGGTAACGGGACCGACCCACCCGGGCCGATCAGGCTGACCTCCATCCGGCGGTCGGCGTAGTCCGGCGGCCAGCGCGGCAGGCTCAGGCCGAGGTGTGGGTCGAGCAACGGCTCGGAGAAGGTGAGGACGACCCTGACCGGCAGCTCGGCGATTCCCGGGGCGCTCTCGTGCGGCTCGAGGTCGAGGGGCAGACCGACCACGTGGGGGAGGGTGAAGCCGCCGGTGAAGGCACGGCCGATCCCTCGTAGCGGGGCGTCGAACGCCGTGGGCGCTCCGAGCCGCAGGGGGAACGTCACCGGGAAGAACCCGGTGGCCGAGTTGTCGACGGGGATTCCCCACCACTCGGCGGTGACGTGGACGTCGAACCCCGAGGCGTAGGGGCCGGGCGCGGGTTCCGTCGGCAACCGCCACGGCCGGCCTGGGCCGGGCCGGTCGGCGAGGCTCCCGAGCGCCCAGCCAGGTTCGGCGACGAACCGCTCGTGACAGCGGCGGACGATACCGGGGACGGGGTCGTGCGGAGCGTTGACGGCGCCGTCGGCCAGCTTGCGTATCCAGAGGGCTGACTCCCAGGTGAGCAGCGCCAGCTCCCGCGCGCCCGGTTCTCCGGGCGCGCCCGTGACGGGCTCCTGCCAGGCAGCCTCCAGCGGCCCGGCTTCCGGTGTCGCGGCCCCGGTGGCCGGGTCGATCGCGGTGAGGGTGATCGAGGTGAGGGTGTAGGTGTAGCTGAGGCGCTCGTTACCGATGATGCCGCTGCCGACCGGTACCGCGGTCCAGTCGATCTTCTCGGTAAACGGGCCTGGTAGCAGGCCGTTGGCCGGGCCGTGCGTGAACTGCAGGAGAGGGATCACGTCCGGCCAGACGACCGGGAGTTTCTCGAGCGGCGGCTGGGTCGGCGCGCGGACGGCGTCGGCCAGCCTGGTGTAGCGGTGGTCGGCGAGGACAACCGACTCGAGCGGCCAGTCGTCCGGGTCGGGGATCGCCTCGCTCGGATTGCCGATCCTGATGGTGACGCAGCCCTCGAGGCTGAAGAAGAACAGGTCGACCTCGCCGCAGACCTGAAATCTCACCCAGGGCTCGCCGAGATCGGGGGCGATGAGGAAGTCGATCGCGGCGCTGGCGCCGATGGAGACGGGACCGAGGTGCAGGCTGCCGGAGAGGTGGCCGGTCCCGGCGAGCAGCAGGGGATGGGTGCCGAGCGCGAGGATGACGGACGCGGAGACGTCGACGTGGATGAGCGGGATGCCGTAGACGGCGGTGAAGCCGGCGCCGAAGCCGAGCGAGAAGCCGTTCGGCGAGAGCGTCGAGTGAGGGCCGCCGAGTTCGGGGATGCCGGCCCCCTCGACCATGAAGAAGGCCCAGGCATTGGCGGTAAGGATGCCCGGGAGCACCTTAGCCTGGATGGGGCCGGGGCCGCGATCATGCCAGCCGTCCGAGCCGAGCCGGACGTACCAGCGCTCCGGATGATCTGTCTCCGCTGTCGGAAAGTGTGCGCCGAACGGCACGTCGACGGTGAACAGGACGGGCACCTCGTAGTGGCCGCGGGCGGCGATGGTGACGCCGTCCTTGGCGACGGTGAGCACGCCGACGAAGCCGCCGCCGGCGGCGGGCGGTCCCAGGTCGTCGTCGGTCTTCACCCGCGGGTACAGCACGCGGCCCTGAAGGCTCGCGCGAACGGCGGTGTCCGGCAGACCGATGACCACGACGCCCTTGGCGCTGAAGGTGAAGCCCAGGTCCGGGGCGGTGCCGACCACCACGCCGAGGCCGAAGACACTCCCGCCGGGGGCACCGATGTACGCCTCGGTGTCGAAAGGGTCCAGTTCGAGCTGGAACAGGACGGGGTCCTTGCCCGGTCCGGGGACGGGCAGAGCGGCATTGACGCCGAAGACACCTCCCAGCCCGTAGAGCCCGAGGCCGCTGTTGGCGAAGGGGATCGGCCCGGCCAGGTCCGCCCCCAGCGAGAAGATCAGCGCGGTGACGCCGTTGCCGAGGTCGGAGTAGGTGAGACTGGCGAAGGCGCCGACGTCGAGCGGGACGACCGTGGCGGCGAGGGCGACGTCCAGCCGGTCGGGGCCGAGCGTCGCCTTGCCGCTGGCCGTGAACAGCCCCGGCATGTTGAGAGCGGCGTCGAGCCCACGCACCTCGGGGCGCAGCGCGCCGTTGCGGCCGAGCGTGACGCGGACCGTCGCCCCGCTGACCCGGACCGGGCCAAGGTCGACCGCGAACCGCAGATCGATCTCGAACCACTGCGAGCCATGACCGGAGCGGCTGCCGAGCACGTCGAAGAGGTCCTTGAGCGTGCCGGGCGACTGGACCTGCCAGCCGCCGGGGTCCTCCACGTCGACGTCGGCCTCACCGAACGAGAGGTGGAAGCGGTCCAGGCCGGACTGGGCGAAGTCGACCAGCAGCCGGACGTTGCGATAGCGCAGGCGCATGGGCACGCTGGGCTTCATCCCGATGCTCATGAAGCCGAGGTCGATGGGCCTGACCACGACGTCGACGCTGTAGTCGACACGGAGGGCGACCCTGGTGCCGGCGGAGCCGAGCCCGGCGTCCACCTCGACCGCGTGGAGGACGACCGTGCCGTCGTCGAGGAACGCGCTGAGGCCGGCGGCGGCGACCAGCAGCATGTGCAGCGTCGCGCCGAAGCCGTCGTACTCGCTCTGCTGCGGTGTGGGCGGGGCGGCATCGGCGATGAAGGCGGTCGCGAGGGCCGCGGCGGTAACGACCACCCTGCCGGCAGGGTCCTGGCCCCGCACGCAAAGCAGCCCTTGGTCGCCACCGGCCTCGACCACCAGGCCGAAGTCGAACTCGCTCGTGCCGGGCCTGCGCGCGAAGCGGCCGGTCACGCGCAGCGGGCGGCCGCCGAGCAGCTCGATGGTTCCGACGCCCGGCGGGCCGGCGGCCTCGTCCAGGTTCCAGGTGGTGCGGATCTCGACCGTGGCCGGCAGCGCGGAGGCCAGGGAGGTCGCGCCGGGGTCGTCCCACACGAGGGTGACGTCGAAGGCCGGGCGCGACCCGTCGGCCGGGACGTGCGCCTCCGTGCGTCCATAGAGGCCGCCCGGCATGCCGAGGTCGAACTCGACCGGGATCGGGCCGCTCCCGACCAGCGGAGTCTGCGCCGGCAGGAAGAGCTCGGCCGCGCGGATCGCCACGCCCTCCCAGCCCGGCGCCGCGGACCGTGCCGGGCCGCCGACCCCGCCGGACACCGGCGCGGGCGCGTCCGTGGGCGAGGAGTCGACCGTCAGACCGCCGGGGAGGTGAAGGCCGAAGCCCTGACCGCCCAGCAGGAAGGCGGCTGGCGCGGTACCGACGGTCAGGACGCCCCGCGCGGCGGCGTCGACAGCGACGATGCCCTGCCGCGCGGGGCGCTCGACGCTGCCCTCGATACGGATCGCCAAAGGGTCGGCGCCGTTGAGAGTGAGCGCGACCCTGCCGCCGGCCGGCGCCGCGACGATCGCACGCCTGCCGGAGGCATCGACCTGGATTGCGGCCGGCACGCAGGCGGCCGGGAGCTTCAGCAGGCCGTCGGCGGGCTTGAGGTCGAGCTGGAAGCCGGTAGGCGTGGCCGCCGGGCCGGTCAGCCGAAGGTCGAACGGGATCGCGGGACCGAGCGGGTCGATGGTGAGTTCGGCGAAGCCGCCGGCCGAATCGTCGCCGGCGGCCTGGACATCGCCGGAGAGTGGCACGGCGGCAGGCCCGGCAGGCGGCGACAGATCCGTCGAGAGGTGCTCGAGGAGCCGCCGGATTTCGACCGGCAGGACAATGCGGTCCAGGGCGTCGGGTAGTAACTGTCCCAGGAACCCGAGCATGGAAACGGCCATGAGCCCGCCCTTTCTGGGCAGCCGGTCCCGCGTCTGAGGGGCCGGCGGTTGAGATGTTCTAACCAGTCGAGGACGAGGCCAGTTTGTGGACGGGAAGTCGTTAGCGGTGTCTGCCCGGCTTCATAACGCTGCTTCTACTCGGAGGCGTGGTGCGCTGTGTGGCGGTAGTCCCGAGGGGGATGCCGCGGGCGGCCCGGAAGGCGTGGCTGAAGTCGGACAGGTGGGAGCACCCCCAGCGCGTTGGCTACGGGCGCCCAGTGAGCCATCGCGCACCAGGCCTCGAAGCGTTCCGCCACGGGCAGGTTCTTGCTTCGGAACACCGTCTCGATCATCGAATTTGCACCGAGATCCCCCGCTGGTTCAGCTCTCTCATTCCGATCTGAGCAGACAGCGACAGTAAACCTGACACCGGGGTTGTCCGAGCGTGGTTCGAGGGTGAGTGTGGCGTCGGCTTGCGGATAGGAGAGGAGGATGCGGTCAGCTCGGCGCGGCGCTAGAATCACCGGTTCCGGCACACCCGGTACGGCGGGCCGCGTCGCCCCTCCCTCGGCCAGCGGGAGCACGACGGCCAAGGCGATGTTCGTTCCCCGCCGCTGGTACTGGTCCCGCTCCCCGCGGACCGTAACGGACAGCAGCAGATGGCCGCGCGGTCGGATACCCGCAGCAGGCTGCACGCACACGCCGCTGGCCAGCCACCCTGGTCCTCTCCGGCGCCGGTCCCGCCCCTGAAGGAATGGGCAGAATGCTGCGAGCAAACCCTGGGACAAGACGCTGAGAAGGTCGCACATGTAGGGGCCAGGCACAGATGAGCAACCGGCCGCGTACATGAACAGTAAATGAGCAGTGGTCAGGTGTCTTGGAGCATTCGCTGCCGGCGGTCACGCTCGGTGGTGTGGTCTTGGTCGTGTCCCGTTGGCTCTGGGTGCGGCGGGGCGGGGTTCGCGGCTCGTAGCGTTGCGTCCCGCGAGGTGATGGTTTCCGATGAATCGCCATGTCGATGGTCCGGTGGGGGAGAGCGCGCCGGCGGGGGAGGGCGCGCCGGCGGGGGAGGGCACGCCGGCGGGGGAGGGCGCGCCGGTGGGGGAGTGCGCGCCGGCCGGGGAGACGGTCGTTCTGCTGCGGTTGGCCGATGGCGAGGTCCGTCGGCCGTTGGATGGATTGCGTGCGGCTGAGGTGGTTGCCGGTGTGCCGTGGCGGGTGGCCCGTGGCGTTCGTGAGCAGCGGCATGGTGTGCGGAAACTGCGCAGGCTTCTCGGACGCTGTGCTGTCTGGACTGCTGGTCAGGGGGGTGGGGTGAAGGTGGGGATGGCGTTGTCGGAGCCGCGCCACAGGTACGCGGTGAGCTGCTGGCCGGCGGCCTTCTCGTCGGCCGGCCTGGCGGGTAGGGGCCAGCGGAGTTGGGTGTAGAGGGTGGTGCGGTGCTGGTCGTAGGCGGTTTCGATCAGCTCGCCGAAGGTCTGCGCGCGGGCGGGGATGACCCAGGTGACCGTCAAGGCGGCCACGGCCAGGCCGGTGGGGATGGCGAGCAGGGTGAAGGGCGCGAAGGCGGTGAACAGCAGGGCCCAGAGGGCGGTGGTGGTGGCGGTGTCGAGGGCGGTGCGGGCGGCGAGGAGGTCGGTGCGGAGGGTGTCGGGGAGGGCGGGCCAGAGGCGGGGCCAGCAGATGACGGTGTCGAGGCCGTATTTGTCGGTGGGGCGGCGTTCGGCGGCGCGCAGGATGTTGCCGATGGGGGTGGGGAGGAAGTAGCCGGGGGTGGCGGGGGAGGGGTGGCGTCGGCGGCGTCGTTCGAGGCGGGTGTAGACGGCCAGCTGCCGGCTGGTCGGGACTGCGGGGGGTTGGACGGCGGCGTAGGCGGTCTGCCAGGCCTGCTGGTCAGCGGCGGCACGGGTGGCGGCGCGAGCGGCGAGCCGGTGGCGCAGCGGGTCGGCCCAGGCCGGCCAGTAGCCCTCGAGCAGGCGCAGGGCGGAGGGGGCGGCCTGGTTCACCACCACCGCGGAGGCGGCGACGGTGAGCAGCCCGGTGAGGATGGCCAGGACCTGGACAGCGGGGGTTTGCCGGTCCAGCCAGGCGGTGTGGGGGGCGAGGGTGTGCAGGCCGCCGTGGTGGTGGGTCCAGGCGGCGAGTCCGGCGAGCCAGAAGACGAGGGCGGGGGTGGTGAGGGCGGCCCAGCGGTCGGCGAGTTTGCTGCCGATGGCTTTCCAGAACTCGTCGAGCATGCGCTTAGCTTCGAGCCAGGGCGACCTGGTGGGTGGGGCAGTCGGGGATGGGAGCGGCGACATCAGGTCGGTACCAGGTGTAGTCGCCGTGGGGGCAGGTGTAACGGTCGGCTCCCGCGGGACCGGGGTCTCCGGCGAGGCCGACGCCTGGACGGCCGGGCTGGTTGTCGGGTTGCTGGTCGGGGGGCCGGTAGTGGGGGGCGTCGGCGAGGACGTCGTGGAGGAACCGGCGGGTGTGGGGGTGGGCGTCGAGCAGGGCCCGGAGCTGGTGGGCGCGGGCGGCGGGTTCGGCAGGGGTGGTGAGGATGCCGGCGATGCGTCGGTCGAGGTCGGCGGCGTCGCCGGCGGTGAACCAGTCGGTCAGGTAGGGGCGGATCACCTGGGCGGCGATGCGGATGCCCTGGTCGGTGTCGGTGTTGGTCATGAGGGGTTCTCCCTGGCAGGGGTCAGGCGCCGGTGTGCAGGTGTGAGGCCCACAGCGAGGGGAAGCGGGGCCGGTAGTCACGGAGGTCCAGGACGGCGTGGTGGACGGCGTGGGCGGGGCTGTGGCCGGCGGACAGGGCGGTGTAGATGTTGTCGGCGAGGGTGACGGCGTAGCGGTCGTTGAGGAGCCGGCCCTGGGAGGGATCGGTCGGGTTGGCGGCGCCGTGGCAGGCGAAGCGCGCCCACCGGCCCGTGGGGAGCGCGGCCAGGACCGCCGGGCGGGTGGCCTGCGGGCCGGTGAGCAGGTCGACCTGGTCGGGGAAACGCTCGAGTAGGTGGGTGGTTGCGGCTTGGGCGCCGGGCAGGTCGGTGGCGTCGGGGGCATGGCGATGGCGACCAGCCGCCCCCCGCCGGTAAGGCTGACCTGGTCTTCCGGATGGGTGGGGCGGGTGTGGGTGAGGGCGTGCAGGGTGGGGGTGGTGGCGGAGATGATCCGGTCGATCACCACCGACCCGTTGTCGGCGGCAGCGTGGAGTTCGCTGATCAGCGGGGGGCGCAGGAATCGTTCAAATCCGGCCTGCCCGCGGATCTGGTCGATCACGGCTTCGAACGCCACACCGGCCGCCTGCCGCCGTCCGCTCTCATTGCTGTCACCGGCTGTGAGGGTACTTCCGGGACCGATTGAAGGGTCCGCCTGGTCCAGTTCGTCGCGCAGGCGGGTGAACGCCTCGGCCAGGGTGGGATGCTGGCCGGCGAGAGCGGTCAGGTCGGTGCGGGTGTCCAACGCCTGCCCGAGCAACACCCCCCGGCCCGCCTCGAACAGCTCCACCCCCCGCTCGGCCAGTCCGGTGTGGATGCAGCACACCGCCGCGTCCGCGCCGAGATTCCCTAGTTCGGCGAGGAGATGTTCCTGATCATCGCGGTCCAGGCTGCGAGGAGCGAGCTGGCCCACCAGCTCGGCCGCGCGGGTGAACCCGGCTACCGCCTCCTCCCACCGCTCCCCGCCCGCGGCTGCCCGCCCCCAGCCGACAGCCGCCCGCACCCGCATCCGCGGCGAGACACCCACCACCTCCACTGCCTCTTGCCCGGCGGTGACGGCGGCATCGAGGTCGGCGAGCTGTCCGCTGCGCTCGAACCGCGCCTGCAGGGCGAGGGCGAGGTCGAGGTCGAACAGCATCATGGCTCGGCCAGGGTGATAGCCGGGAGTGGCATCCACCACCTGGTGGAGCAGGTCGATTGCGGTGTTCAGCGCGGCGGGGCCACCGGTACGCAGGGTCTTCTCCAGGAGGTCGACGGCCCCGTCAGCTCCGGCCTGGGCAGGGTCGGACGTGCTGGGTCTGTCCTCGTTGAAGAAGGTGCGTATCTGGTCGGGGACCGCGTCGGGGAGTGCCTGGTACACCGGGGCGAACAGATCCAGAGCGGCGGCGAGATCGTCCTGATCCTCCCCTGGGTCCAGGACCAGGTAACGCTCCCAGTGCAACCATCCCGCCACAGAAGCGATCTGCAGGCACGATCGCCTCCGGCGGGAACCGGAACCCGGCGAACTCCGACACCAGCACCGGCGAACGGAGCGCATCTCGACCCATCACCTGATCATGCCTGGCCGTCGGCGCGGCATCCCGCCACAGCCGGACGCAACAGAGCCGTCAGGGGTTGGTTGTGGGGCAGGTTCGTGCCGTGGTCCAGACGGTAACGCCGTTGCGGTTGGTGTCCGAGAGCCGGGTCAACCACTGCCCGTCGCGGTAGAAGGCGTGGACAGGCAGGCTGACACCCAGGACCTTGACGATCGCCAGGGCGGTCGTGGGGTCCTCAAGCCGGATGTCGTTGATCTCATACGGTGCGCCCTGCGGGCTGTCGGCGTTACACGTCCGCTGGTAGGCGACGTAGTCCCCGCGGTCGATGAGGGCCTGGTCTTCGGGGACGAGCAGGTCCCAGGCGCCGGCGTGGTCGCCGGCGGCTCCGCGGCCGATCGCCTTGTCGAGCAGCTCTCGCGCGGCCTCGACCGTCTGCGGTTGGGGCGCGACCGCTGCGACAGAGGTGCTGGGAGCGCTCGACGAGCGCCCGACGGTGGGCACGGTGGGCACGGAGGCGGCATCGCTGCCGCCGCATGCCGCCAGCAGCGGCATCACGATGATGCCAACCGCAGCCCCGCACACCAGCCCCCGCAGCCAGCGGCACCGCCGTGGCCGTACTCGTTCCCCTGTCATCGCAGCCCCCCACCCTGATGCGGAACCTAACATCCTTCCGCGCACCGCCCAGCCCCGACTCCCGATTGCGCCCGCCGACGCCGCGTAGGCGCGCTGGGCGGGGGCGTGACCTTCCAGGGCGACGGCCAGCCAGGGCGACGGCCAGGCTTCGCACGCAGGAACAGGTCACCACGGGCGCCGGGTTGACTGTCCAGCAGCGGTCCGGCGCCTCGCGGGGGTGCGGCCGGCTGGGCCTTGGCTCGCGTCAGACGCCTCCCCGCCGGATGAGAAGAAAAAAACATGGAACTCGGCCTTTCGGGCGCGACCGTGGTTGTCACCGGCGGGACCGCCGGCATGGGCCGTGCGGCGGCGCTGTGTTTCGCGGCGGACGGTGCCCGGGCCGCTGTACTCGCACGTTCGGCGAAGGCACTGGCGGAGGTCACCACCGAGCTGCGGTCGGCCGGAAGCCCTGACCCGATCGGAATGTCGGTCGACCTGTCACGGCCCGATCAGGTCGAGCGGGCATTCGAAGAACTCGGCCGACGCTGGGGAAGTCTGAACGCGTTGATGAACACCGTCGGACCCGGCATTCCCGTCACTGGTGGTTTCGCGGTGCCAGCGCAGCACGGTGGTGGGGGTGACGAAGAACGAACCCCGGCGGGCCCGGGGGACTAACCGGGACAGGGCTGCAAGGATCACCCGGTCCGTCGGTTCCAGCGTCGGACGGTGGACCTGCCGTCGCAACACTGCCACCTGGTGTCGCAGGACGAGGAGCTCGACCTCCTTCGGTGCTGGGCGACATCCGGTCAAAATGTGCTGGTGGTCAGCAGACCGAGGGTTTTCGTGGTCGCAACGACGTTGCGGACGGCGGGACTGATCTCGTCGGCTCGCCAGACCAGAAGCTGATCTAACTGAAACCACGAGGCGGGGTCCGCGAGCGGGACCGCGACGACGGCCCGGTGCCGGTATCTCGGCACCGCCCGTGAGGCCGTGAGGACGATCCCCTCGCCGGTCTCGACGCGGGTGGCGAGTTCGTCGCGCCCCCAGATCGGCAGGCGGCGAACGGTGATATCGATTCCCGCGGTCCGCCAGAAGGTGGTGGGATCAGGGCCGGTCAGAATGAAGGTCTCACCGTCCAGGTCCGGGAGGCCGATCTCGGATCGACCGGCGAGTGGGTGCGACGCGGGGACGAAGATCGTGTCCAGCATGAGGACGTCGAAGCGGTAGAGCTCGAGCCCTGCGGGCACGTCTCCCCAGCACATGCCGAGGGATGTCCTCCCGGCCAGAACCGACGCCGCGATCTCGCCGTTCGGCCTCTCCCGATAGTCGAGCCTCAGCTGCGGATGCCGGGACTGCAGCGACCGTACGAGCAACGACACGACGTCGAAGTGGTTGCTGGCGTGGAACAGCCCGACGGTTCCGGCGGCGCCGCTCCTCGTGTCGGCGACGACGGCGCGAAAGGTCTCGATGCTGGCGAGCACGAGCCGGGCCTGGTCGAGCAGGGGCCGGGCCTCCGGGGTGAGGGCCACACGGCGGCTGGTTCGGTCGAACAGCCGGATGCCGATGCTGGCCTCGAAGTCCTGCAGACGCTTGCTGACGCTGGAGGTGCTCATGCCCAGCCGGGCGGCGGCCCGCCCGAAGTGCAGCTCGTCGGCGAGGGCGACGAGCACCTCGAGCTGATCGATTTCCACCCGGAGGATCGTCCACGATCGGGAAACGGTGCGTCAACGGGAAGGCTCTTGATCCGCGGCCCGGACGGGGTGGAAGCTCTCGTGGTCCCGCGATGAAGGAAGCGGGTGACGAAGGGAGCGGGATGACGAAGGGAGTGAATATGGACGACGACCAGGACCGTTTCATCCCCGCCGACGACGGCCTGCATACTTCCTCGACCGACTATTACGAGACCGAGACCTTCTGGTTCTCGTTCTTCGTTCCGGACCGGGCGATCGGGGCCTGGCTCTATGCGGCGGTCAAACATAATGCCGGCGGAACGGGCGGCGGTTGTTGGATCTGGGACGCCGCCGGCAGCGCGCCGTGGGACATACCCTTCTACGAGCAGTTCGGGCACCTGAAGGCCCCGAGACAGACCTCGTCGGGCCGCCTGGAGTTTCCGACCGGGTTGACAGTCGAGGTTCGCGAGCCCGCCCTGTCCTATCGCCTCGGCTATGACGACCGGAACCGGTGCCGCATCGAGCTGCGCTTCGATGCCCTCGAACCTCCGGTACCGCTGCGCCGCGGGGCCCCGCCGTATCCGAAGGCCGCGCATTACGACCAGACCGGGCATGTGACCGGCCACCTGCTGCTCGACGGTGAACGTATCGACGTCGACTGCTACGCCATGCGGGACCGTTCATGGGGGCGCCGGACGGAGCGTGGTTACCGGCGCGTCGGCTACACCTGGGCCGCCTCGCCCGACCTGAGCCTGCTCACGTACACGTCTCCGGAAGCCCGTGCGGGCGGCGTGATCCCGGAGAATGTGCATTCCGGCTATCTTCGCCGCGACGGCAGGGTCGCCCGGATCGTCGGTGGCCATCGCACGGTACACCGCGATCCGAAACATGGTTGGATAACCGGCATCGATCTGGAGGTCGTCGATGACGACGGCCGGGCCCTGGCCGGACGGGCCGAGCCCGCCAGCCGAATGATCCTTCCTGGCGCGACGACGTTGTGTGTCAACACCTCGCTGGTCTGGAATCTTGACGGCCGCACTGTCTACGGCGAGGACCAGGACGTCTGTCCGATCCATGAGTGGCAGTATCTCCGAAGCGCGACGCGGAGCCGGTCCGGGAGTGCGGGATGAGCGCTCTCGAACTTCCTGCCAAGATCCTGGAGTGGATCGAGAAAGCAGCCGGATCTCCTGTGCTGAAAGCCGACCGGATACCGGGCGGTGGTACCCGTCAGGGCTGGCTCGTCGACGTTGCCGCCGCTGCCGCCGGCGACGGTTCCGGGAAGCTGTTCCTGCGGTACAGCCCTGAGCGACTGCCCGACCGCGGCGCCTTCCATCGCCTGGCCACCGAGGCCGAGGTGCTGCGGGCCCTGCGCGGCGCGGGGGTCGCCGTCCCGGCGGTGTGTGCGGTCCATCCCGTCGAGGAGGCGGTCCTGCTCGAGCGGGTCCCGGGAGAAACGTGGTTCTACCGCATCCGCGACCCCGACGAGCAGGTGCGGGTGGCGCAGGACTTCATCCGGAGCCTGGCCAAGGTCCACCGCCTTGATCCGGCCGACCTGGGCGTGCCCGGTCTCGGGCCCGTCCGATCGGCGCGGGAACACGCCCTGGAGCGCATCGCCGAGATCCGCCGGCGCGGCACGGCCCCGGACGGGTCGATCGATCCCCTGGTCCGCCTCTCGGCCGACTGGCTGGAATCCCATGTGCCTGACTATGACGGCCCCGTGGTCCTGGTCCAGGGCGACACCGGGCCCGGGAACTTCCTGTACCAGGATGGTCGGGTCACCGCGGTGCTGGACTGGGAGCTCTGCCATTTCGGCGACCCCATGGACGACATCGCGTGGTTGTCGCTGCGGACGGTGCAGGACACCTTCACGCACCTGCCCGACCGCCTTGCGGAATACGAGAAGCTGTCCGGTCACGCGATCGATGTGGACCGGGTCCGCTACTACCGGGTCTTCGCGGAGACGACGATGGCGACCCTCACCCCGAACGAGGGCGCCCGGGCCCCGGCAGCGGAAGACGGATCAGGAGGAGCGGACAAGGACGTCGGCAACCACCTGCTGTATGCCCAGCTGCATCGCCGGCTGTGGCTGGAGGCATTGAACGCCGTGATGGGCCTAGGACTGAAGAAACCGGTCATGCCCGAGCCGGTCGATTCGTCCGACTGGCAACCTCTGTACGGGGACGTGCTGGCCATGTTGCGCACGATCACGCCCCGGATGGGCGACGCGCTGGCCGTCCAGTGGTCGAAGGGGATAGCCCGGCTGGTCCGGTACCTGCGGGAGCTGGATGCCTGCGGCCGGGCGGGCAACGAGCTCGAACGGTCGGACATCGCTTCGCTTCTCGGGTTCACGCCTTTGTCCCTGCCGGCCGGGCGCGACGCTCTCGCGCGGGCGAACGCCGCCGGCCGGGTCAGCGATGTGGATTTCACGCGATACCTGTGGAACCGGGTGATGCGGGACGACCACCTGATGCGCCATGCGTCCGGCGCACTGCATTCCCGCACCTGGCCGCCGCTCACCAACCCGTCCTGAGCGGGTAACCCGCCACCTTGGCTGAGGACGTCCGTGCCGGCGAGGTCGTTCGTTGCCTGGCCAGCACCAGTGGGCCATGCCGTCACCATTGAGGGCTACTCCACATGTGACCCAGGTCCTATAGTTAGCCGATTCGGTGGCCATCTGAGGAAAAGGGATTCATCATGACCGAGAGAGAAGCCGACGTCCGCGCCTGCCCAGTCGTGGACTATGCCTTAGCACCGCCACCCGGCCCGGCCTTATCCCTGTTCCAACGCATGGACGGCCATCAGGCGACCGGCCGTCCCGCCGTGCGCACGGACGAGGCCGGCGGCTACTGGATCTTCACGGATCAATCGGTGATCCTCGACGGCCTCCAGCGTCCCGATCTCTGGTCGAACTCGGTGATCGTCCCCACCGAGTCCGATCCGCCCTACCGGTGGATCCCGATCATGCTTGACCCGCCGGAGCACACGAAATGGCGGCATCTGCTGGGATCATATTTCTCGCCCGGCCGGACGAAGGGTATGAAGGCCGACCAGCACCGACTCGCCGTCGAACTCATCGAGGGCCTACGCGGTCGGGGGGAGTGTGACTTCGTGCGCGACTTCGCGCAGGTGTTCCCCAGCATCATCTTTCTGGAGATCATGGGGATGCCGCGGGAGAAGCTCGACGAGTTCATGCAGTGGGAGCACATGATCCTGCATGAGAACAACGACAGCGACCCCGACGGCTCGGTGCGCCTCGGCGGTATGCAGGCCGTCCAGACCTATTTCGCCGGGCTCGTCGCCGAGCGCCGGGCGAACCCCGACCCCCGGGCCCAGGACATCGTCAGCGCCGCGATTTCCTGGGAGATCGACGGGGAGCCGGTGACCGACGCGGACGTGCTCAACTGCCTTCTGCTGCTGTTCATGGCCGGTCTCGACACCGTCGCCGGCCAGTCGTCGTATGCCCTCCTGCACCTTGCCACGCACCCGGCGGACCGGGCCAGGATCGTGGCCGAGCCCGCACTGGTCCCGCACGCCGTGGAGGAGCTCCTACGGGCCTATCCGATCGTGCAGACCGCCCGTAAGGCCACCCGGGACGCGGAGTTCCACGGCTGTCCGATCAAGAAGGGCGACATGGCAGCCTTCCCGCTCTCCGCGGCCGGCCGGGACGACGAAGCCTATCCCCAGGCCAAGCGGGTCGATTTCGATCGCGAGACGATCCGTCACCTTTCCTTCGGCGGCGGCCCGCACCGTTGTCTCGGCTCCCACCTGGCCCGCCAGGAGATGATCGTGCTGCTCCAGGAGTGGCACCGCCTCATTCCCGACTACGAGCTTGTGCAGGTTCCGCTCGAACACGGCGGCGGGGTGTGGGGCCTGGAGTCCCTGCGCCTGCGGTGGGAGATCTGACGCATGACCGAGAACCTTTCCTACCGGCTCTACCTCGACGGGACATGGACCGACGGTGAGGGCACGCAGCAGATCGAGGTTCGGAACCCGGCGACCGAGGAGATCATCGGCCGGGTGCCGCAGGCGACCCGCGCCGACGTGGTCCGCGCGATCGAGGCCGCCCGGCGGGCGTTCGACGACGGACCATGGCCGCGGATGGGACCTCGGGAACGCGCCGAGATCATGCTGCGCATGGCGTCCGTGCTGGAACGGCGGACGGCCGAGATCGTCGATCTGAACGTCGTCGAGGCGGGGTCGGTCCGCTGGCTGGCCGAATCCGTCCAGGTCGGCATCCCGATCGCGCACTTTCGCGACATGGCCGAGCGGGTGATGCCCTCCTTCGCCTGGGAGAAGCCGCTCATGCCGTTCGTCGGCGCCGGAATCGGCCAGGGCGTACTGCGCCGCGAGCCGTTCGGCGTCGTCGGACTCATCTCCGCCTACAACTTCCCCTTCTTCCTCAGCATGATGAAGCTTGCGCCCGCCCTCGCCGCCGGGTGCACCGCCGTGCTGAAGCCCGCTCCCACGACACCGCTCGAGTCCTTCCTGATCGCCGAGATCGCCGACGAGGCCGGGCTTCCTCCCGGCGTGCTCAACGTCGTCACCGGTGACCTCGAGGCGGGGCAGGAACTGACCAGCAACCCGATGGTCGACCTCGTCAGCTTCACCGGCTCGGACAACGTCGGCCGGATGGTCTACGGCCAGGCCGCGCCCACCCTGAAGAAGGTCGTGCTGGAGCTCGGCGGCAAGTCGGCGAACATCATCTGCAACGACGCCGACCTTGACCTCGCCGTGGGCGACGTTCTGGGCGGCATCACCGTCCACGCCGGGCAGGGCTGCTCCCTGCTGACCCGCACCCTCGTACACCGCTCCCGCCACGACGAGCTCGTCGAGAAGGTCACCGCCGCCCTGGCCCAGGTCAAGGTCGGCAACCCCGCCGAATCCGACACCGCCATGGGCCCGCTCATCAGCGAGGCGCAGCGGGGCAAGGTGGAGAAGCTCATCCGTACCGGTGAGGAGGAGGGCGGCCGGATCGTCTTCGGCGGTGGGCGGCCCGCCGGGCTCGACAAGGGGTATTTCGTCGAGCCGACGCTGTTCACCGGGGTCGGTAATGCCATGACCATCGCGCGCACGGAATTCTTCGGCCCGGTCGGAGTGATCATCCCGTTCGACGACGACGCCCACGCCGTGCGGATCGCCAACGACAGTCCCTATGGTCTGGCCGCGGCCGCGTGGGCGAACGATCCGGTCCGCGCGTACGGCCTCGCGAAGCAGCTCCGCGCCGGGTTCGTCACGATCAACGGAGGCGGCGGCGGCCTCAGCCCGTACACCGCCTTCGGCGGCTACAAACAGAGCGGGCTGGGCCGTGAATGGGGCGAGCACGGACTCGACGAGTTCCTCCAGACAAAGTCGGTCGTCTGGGGCGTGGCCCGCGGCTGACCGGCCGTCCCGCCGGCACCGAGGAGGAGCCGTGACCACAACAGACCCCCTCACCCGGGATGTCTGAACCGATTCGGTCGAATCTTTCGCGCTCGCGACCCGGACGTGGCCTGTTTTGTTCTCTCTGGGTACGACCAGAGCCCGCAGAATCCGCTCGCCAGACCTGGTCGGAGGGACATCGTGACGTCGTTCACCAGCGACCGGTCCTTTCTCTGGTCAGGGAGGTTCCCCGGAGTGCTGGGGGTGATGGCCGAATACGCGCGCGAGCGCCACATCGCCAGCGTCGACCTTGCCGTGATCGACGCAGGATCGGTGACCGGGACGGTCAAGGCCCTGGGCCAACCGGTGTCCGACAAGGCCGGCGTCGAACTCCGGCTCACCGCGATTGCGCCCGGTAGACGGTCCGGAAGAGTTCGGTCCACAGCCTCTCCAGTGGAGATGAGATGACAATCCATGCGGCCGAGCCGCCGGTCCCACCAGCCCCGATCGACCCCAGCGGAGTATGGTTCTTCAACTGGGTCATCCCCTTGCTGGGCGGTCTGGTCATCGTCCTGGCGATCACCGACACCATCAGGCGGCGGCTTGACCTGGGGCCTTCTGTTCCTGGCGACCAGCATGCTCGTCTACTGGATGGTGCATGCTTTCATCTGGCTCGATTACGAGGTCACCATACCGAGGTGGAAGTTCGAGCTCGCTCGCTTCGGAACCTGGTTCGTGGTCTTCCAGGTCACCTTCTTCGGCATGCTGGTCATTCCGCTGGTCGCGATGCGCGCGTCGACGGGCCATGACAGCGTTTACGTCCCGTAGACCCGGAGGAACTGATGGGTAGGAGCCCGATCGACGACGACCCGGTCCACGCGAAGATGCTGCCGCCGACGGACCGGGGCACGCTGATCAGGGAATCCGTATCGGTCCTCGCCTGGTGCCTGGTGCCTGGGACTGACGGCGGCTCTCTTCGTGCTGGTCTACCTGCTGACCTGAACCGCTGGTCGAGGTCGGCGGGCCGATCCGCCGCGCGCGTGCCGGCGGTGGTCGCTGGGCGACTGGACAGCTCGATGACCTGCTCACCGGCGCCGACACCGTCCTCGACGGCAAGATCCTCGACCGGATCGACGCCATCGTCGCCTCTCGTGATCCAGCTACGCCGCCGGCTCCTCGCGCTCTCACGCGGCGGCCGCGCCTACGCGATCGCGCACCTGCGCGCCACCTCGCCCAACGACACTCGTTGACCCTGCGAAACCGCGCAACGCGCAGGACGACCGTCGAGGCATGACCGCCCCACGGTCCAGGCCGGCGCGGCGACGCGCACACCCGCACCTGCGCGCCGAGTGCCCGCAACCGCAGCCGAGTCCCACCGGCGGTTCGACGTCCCGCGAGACCCGCGGGTCCGCCCCGCGAACTGGCGTAGGGGGTCGGCCCGCCCGGTACCGAGCCCCCAGCACCGCCAGCGGCCCACCGCGCCGCAAGTCTGGGTAGATTATTCACCCAGCGCCGCTACCCGGAGATTTTCGTGGCCCAGCGTTGTGTCTGTGCGCGGCTGCGTTGCGACCAGGGCAGGCGCTGCTACGCCTGGCCGGTGCGGTTCCCATCGAAACCCACGATGAATGGCAGCTCACCGACCGGTGCTACCTGTCCGTCGGTCGAAAAATGATTAGGCCAATGGTGGATCCGCCTGGCGGGACTTTGTGCGCCCGTGCCGGGTGCCGGAGTTCCTTCGAATTCGGGACGTCGGACCGGGCCGCGACGACCGGTGCGCGGATAACCTGACCAGCGCCGGCAGGTTCCTCGGCCGGTGCGCCGAGCCGTGCGGCGCGGGGCCGGCTATCCGCCGGGCCCGTCCCCGCCGACGGTGACGACACATTCATTGTGGACTGCCCGGCGGCGGTCATGAAACCCGACGCCGGGACCGCGCACCACCGCCGGCAGCGGCAACACCATTGGGAGCGGAATGTGACACTGGTGCACGATACGCCGGCCGGGCATACGGACCCGCCGGTGGGCGAGGCCCCACCCAGGGCTGTGAAGACCCTGTTGCAGTACGTGCGGACGACGTCGCACAAGGACATCGCGCTGCTGTACTTCATAGTCTCGCTACTGTTCTTCGCGTTCGCTGGAGTCCTGGCGATGTTCATGCGGGCCGAGCTCACCAAGCCGGGCCTGCAGTACATTTCGAACGAGCAGTACAACCAGCTGTTCACGATGCACGGCACGCTGATGCTGCTGATGTTCGCGACGCCGATCGCGTTCGCGTTCGCGAACTATCTGGTCCCGCTGCAGATCGGCGCGCCGGACGTGGCCTTTCCACGGCTGAACGCGTTGTCGTTCTGGTTTTGGTTTTTCGGCAGCCTGACGGTCACCGCGGGCTTCCTCACGCCGAACGGCGCCGCCTCCTTCGGCTGGTTCGCCTATGCGCCGCTGTCGAACGCCGCCTACTCGCCGGGCGTCGGCAGTGACCTGTGGGTGGTGGGCCTGACCGTCTCCGGTCTGGGTACCATCCTGGGCGCGGTCAACTTCATCACGACGATCCTGTGCCTGCGGGCGCCCGGTATGACGATGTTCCGGCTACCGATCTTCTGCTGGAACCTGCTGGTGACCTCGATCCTGGTGCTCATCGCCTTCCCGGTGCTCGCGGCCGCGCTGATCGCCCTGGAGGCCGACCGGCGGTTCGGCACGCACGTCTTCGACGCGAGCAACGGCGGCGCCATCCTCTGGCAACACCTGTTCTGGTTCTTCGGGCATCCCGAGGTGTACATCATCGCCCTGCCCTTCTTCGGGATCATCACGGAGATCATCCCGGTGTTCTCCCGCAAGCCGTTGTTCGGCTACAAGGGACTGGTCTACGCGACCATCGGCATCGGGGCGCTGGCGATCGCCGTGTGGGCGCATCACATGTACGTCACCGGCGCGGCGCTGCTGCCGTTCTTCGCCTTCCTGACGTTTCTCATCGCGGTGCCCACCGGGGTCAAGTTCTTCAACTGGATCGGCACGATGTGGCGCGGGGAGATCACCTTCGAGGCGCCGATGTTGTTCGCCGTCGGCTTCCTGGTGACGTTCCTGTTCGGTGGTCTGACCGGTGTCCTGCTGGCCAGCCCCCCGGTCGACTTCCACGTGTCGGACAGCTACTTCGTCGTCGGCCACTTCCACTACGTCGTCGCCGGCCTGCTGTTCGCCGGTTTCGGCGGGGTGTACTTCTGGTTCCCGAAGGTCACCGGCCGGATGATGAACGAGCGGCTCGCGAAGATTCACTTCTGGACGATGTTCGTCGGCTTCCACGCGACCTTCCTGGTGGATCACTGGCTCGGCGTCAGGGGCATGCCGCGCCGATACGCCGACTACACTCCGGAGGACGGCTTCACCACGCTGAACACCATCGCCACCGCTGGCAGCTTCGTGCTTGCGCTGTCGACCCTGCCGTTCCTGTACAACCTGTGGTTGTCGTACCGGAAGGGGCAGATCGTGACGGTGGACGACCCATGGGGGTACGGCAACTCGCTGGAATGGGCGACGTCCTGCCCACCGCCGCGGCACAACTTCCGGTCGCTGCCGCGGATCCGCTCCGAGCGTCCCGCGTTCGACCTGCATCACTCGACGCTCGCGGCGGGCGAGGCGATCGAGCACCGCGCCGCCCCGGAGCTGAGTACCTGAGAAACACGGCTCACGTGAGCGGGTGAACCGCCTCGGGTTCTTTGCGAACCCGGGGCGGTTCAGAACGGTGTTCCATGCGTCGAGCAGCGGCGGCAGTTCCCGAAACGACAGCAGGCCCGGGATGTAGGGAAACGCCGCCCGGCCCACCGCCGTCGCCGAGGCGATGACCTCCCAGGCCGGCGCGGCGATGAGGGAAACGCCGCCCGGCCCACCGCCGTCGCCGAGGCGATGACCTCCCAGGCCGGCGCGGCGATGACGGATCGCCACGCGCGGGAGGAGCGCGTCCACAAGTTTGTGCGTGGACAGCGCCGGGTGACCGCTGTAGATGCCCTTCGTCCGCAGTTCGGCTTCCGGCGGGTAGCCTCTTCGTATACGGAGGGCACGCTGTGGGAGGACCGCGATGGCTGACGCCGACGACGTGCGCCGGTTGGCGCTGGCTCTGCCTCACGTGGTGGAGATCGAGAGCGACGGCTTTGACTTCCGGGTGGCCAACAAGGGGTTCGTCTGGTCCTATCCCGAGCGCATGCCGGGGAAGCCGCGCCTGATCCGAACCGATATCGCGGTGCTGTTCGTCGGCGATGAGGCCGAAAAACAGGCTCTCCTGCTCGGCGAACCCGACATTTTCTTCACCACGCCTGGTTACGATGGATGGCCCCTGGTGATGGTGCGCCTGGCGGAGGTAGCGGTCGAACGTCTGGGGGAGCTCGTAACCGACGCGTGGCGGATGCGTGCACCGGACGCGCTCGTCAGTAACCTCGACGAGGCCAGCGAGTCGTCCAGCGCTGGGCTGAACTAGGGTCTGTTTTGAAAGTGGATGTTGTGTGCTGCTAGCGGTCGGCTGGCGTCATATCGTCTGGATGATCTGTTGTGTGGCGCGGGGTGATCTGACGAACGGCGGTGGGCTGTGCTCGAGCCGCCGCTGCTTGCGGGGGCGGACGAGAGGAAGCCGGGCCGGCCGGCGACATGAACCCGCCGGAACCTGGGGCGCCGGGATGGTGGCCGCTGGAGCACCGTCCCGGCGTTCGTCCCGATGCGCCTACGCGTCGTCGCTGGGCGCGGTCTCCCAGGCGGTCAGGACGGCGGTCGGCTCCGAGAAGGTGGAGAAGTCGGTCGTCGCGTGGAAGGCGGGGAGCTGGTAGAGGGTGCGGGCGTAGGACCACAGGTGCGGGTAGTCCGACAGTGGCGGCAGGGTCGCCAGGTCGTGGCGGCGGCCGCGGTAGCGGACCAGGGAGACCCACAGGCGCACGTCGGCCTCCGTCAGCTGGCCGCCCACCAGGTACGGGGCGTCGGCGAGCCGGGTGTCGAGCGTCGCGAACGCGTCGAGCAGCGTCGCGCGGACCGCCTCGTCGTGCGCCGCCCGGTGCACCCCGTGGTTCACCGCCGGGCCGATCCAGGAGTCGAGCTGCGCGATCTCGGCGCGCAGGTGCTCGGGGTAGGTGTCGGCGCCGTTCGACCAGCGGCCGAACTGGGTGGCCAGGTCGATCCCCAAGCCGCTGAAGTCGTTGGACACGACCTGACCGGTCTTGCGGTCCCACAGCGTCGGGACGGAGACGTGGCCGTCGAAGCCCGGCTCAGTCAGCTCGTAGGCGTCGCGCAGCAGGGTGAAGCCGTTGACCGGGTCCGGGCCGTAGGTCTCGCGGAACGCCCAGCCGCGGGCGTCGCGGGTGCCGTCGACGTAGGAGACGCTGACGACGTCCTCGAGCCCGTGGAGCGCACGCTCGAGGGTGACGCGGTGTGCCCACGGGCAGAACCAGCCGGCGTAGATGTGGTAGCGGCCCGGCTCGGCCGGGAATCCGCTCGACCCGTCCGCGGTGATCCGCCCGGTGAACCGGTACAGCGGCCGGGTGTCCGCGGGGTCCCGTCTGATCGTGTACTCGCCGTAGGTCGCCACGTCGGTCGGGCTGGCATACCCCGGCCTCGCGGTCCCGGAGACGGCGGTGGTCCCGGAGACGGCGGTGGTCTGGGAGACGGCGGCAGCCTGGGACATGCGCGTCCTCCTCGGGTCGCTGTGGGAGGGGCCACGCCGATCGCGGGCCCGTCCTCTCCAAGGCCGACGAGCTTTCCGCTATTCCGATCGAGTGGGTAGAGATGCCGTTGCAGTGACACCCGATCCGGTCGACCCTGCGTCACCTCGGCCGGCGACGATGCCGGGCCCGCCGCCCGGACGCCCCAGATCGGCCGGGCGCGGGCGGACGTGCCTCGTCGCGGGTCAGCCGCCGATGACCTTGCGATAGACGCGCGGACCGTCGTAGTCGTTGACCGCGTAGTGCCAGGTGGCCTGGTTGTCCCAGATCACGAAGTCCCCGGGCTTCCAGCCGAAGCCGACGGTGTAGTTGGGCGAGGATGCATGCGCCAGCAGGAACGGCAGCAGGGCCTCACCCTCGGCCGGGCTGACGCCGGTCAGCCTGAGCGCCGAGGAACTGAGGAAGAGCCCCTTGCGACCGGTGTGGCGGTGTGTGCGCACAACCGGGTGCTCGACGGTCTCGGTCACCGGCGGCCGGTTGTAGGTCCCGTCGCCCGGGTCGGCGCTGTACACGGCGCTGACTGACTCCAGCAGCTGCTTGAACGGCTCGGACAGGCCGTCATAGGCCGCCTGCAGATCGGCCCACAGCGTGTGCCCGCCGATCTCCGGCACCACCTGGTAGGTCAGCGACTCGATGTGGAACGGTGGATTCCGCCACGTGCCGCCGACGTGCCACGTCGAGGCGCCCCCTGCCTTCTCCAGGTTGAAGACGTACACCAGCCGGTTGTCCTCGTGGCGGTACAGCCACTTGGGGTGGTCGAAGGGCTCGTCGAAGATCCGTACTGCCTGCACGTGCGCGTCGGGCGAGAGGTCCTGGTTGCGGAACACGAGGACCTTGTGCTTCCAGAAGGCCTCGCGCAGGGCTTCGGCGGTGGCGTCATCGACGCCGCCAGCCAGATCGACGCCGATGACCTCGGCGCCGAGGACGGGGCTGGCCGGGCGGATGTCGTACGGCGCGGTACGGGTAGCGGTCACCGTGACCCCCTCAAGGTGGGATGTAATGTCTGCCAAATGGGTCAAGGTCGTCGACCGTGCGCCACGGCACAGCCGGCGCTGTCTGGTGCGGTAAGACCCGCGCGTCCCGTGCCCGCGACCGGCACGCGGACCTTGCTGGATCGCGTTCCGAATGGGGCGTGGCGAAGGCCGGTCCGCCGATCGGGCAGGAAATGCCGCACGGCCGAGGAGAGGCAAGGAACGCGGGACCGCGTTTCCCGTGAACCCGCCGGTCATCGCGGTCAATATCGCCGCAAAGGCCGGCCGCGCCAGGCCACCGGCGGGTCTGTCAGGTCAACAGAGCGCCGCTGTGACGCGCCCGAAGGCAATGCGGCCAGAAACGTGCCCTCGGAACGAGGTCATGGTGGTGGGAGGGAGGCTGGCGCGCTTCTGCCGACAGATCACCGACATCCGGACCTCCCGCGTACGAGCCGCCAGGGCACAGTCGGACATTAGCTCTGGCACACGAAAACCGCAATCCCCACCGGCTCTATAGACATTGCTCTGGCATGATTGTGTAACATTCTCGCGACAGAGCCACGGCATCCCACGGTCCGGTGGCGCGGGTGGAGAAAGCCCGGCGCCCGGCCGCTGATCGTCAGGTCAGGCGGGACTCGTCAGCCTTGTCGTAGGTCCGGATCTCTGCCAGGCGGCGGTCGCGCAGCTTGGTGGTCCAGGCGGGTTCGGAGAGCAGGACGCGGCCGAGGCCGACCAGGTCGAACTCGCCACGGTCGAACAGCTCCAGCAGCGGGGCGAGGCTCAGTGTCGCTGCCGCGCCCTCGTCGTCGCCGCGGAAGGCCGTCGGCACGCCGATCGAGCCGATCGCGATGGTGGGCAGGCCGGTGAGGTCCTTGGCCCAGCCGGCCAGGGTGCGCGGGGAACCGTCGAACGCCGGCAGCCAGTAACGGCGGGTGGAGGCGTGCAGCGCGGTGGCGCCGGCGTCCACGAGTGGGGTGAGCAGCGCCTCGAGCTCAGCGGGGGTCTCGGCGATCCGGGCGTCGTAGTCGCCGCCCTTCCACTGGGAGAACCGGTAGATCACCGGGAAGTCCGGTTCCACCTCGCCACGGACCGCGGCGACGACCTCGGCCCCGAGCCGGGCCCGGTTGGCCAGGCTGCCGCCGTAGCCGTCGGCACGGCGGTTGGTCCGCGGCCAGAAGAACTGGTCCAGCAGATAGCCATGCGCCCCGTGCAGCTCGACGCCGTCGAACCCGGCCCGGCGCGCGTCGGCCGCGGCGCGCGCGAAGGAGGCAACCAGCTCGTCGATCTCCGCGGTGCTCGCCTCGTCGCCGACCACCGTTCCGTCGGGCCGCAGGCCCGACGGGGAGAACACCGCCGCCTCCGGGTGCGGCGGGGCACCCGCCGCGCGGCCGGCCCCGAGATGCCACAGCTGCGGGACGATCCGCCCGCCCACCGCGTGCACGGCGTCGACGACCCGGCGCCAGCCGGCGAGCGGCTCCTCGCCGTAGAACCGCGGAACCCGGTCGCTGGACCCGGCGGAGGGATGATCCACATAGGTGCCCTCGGTCACGATCAGGCCGACGTGCGCCGCCCGCCGCGCGTAGTAGCCGGCCACGTCCTCGCCCGGCACGCCGCCGGGGGAGAATCGACGGGTCATCGGCGCCATCACGAAGCGGTTGGCAAGCTCGACGCCGGACAGTGAGAACGGCGTGAACAGCGGCGTCGCGTCCGCCCCGTCCAGCAGGCGCTCGCTGCTCAACGGGGACGCGGCCGCCGCAGCACTCGAAGACGCCGCAGCACTCGAAGACGCCGCAGCACTCGGAGACACAGTCATATCGCGTTCAATCCGGGCGTCGCCGCAGATGTTCCGTCAAGGCCTGTGCTGTTCGCGCTGCCGAAGGCGGGCCTCGCCGCCAGCCCGGTAAGCGCCTCGGCCTGGACACCGACGGCCGGCCGGAGCCGCGCCGCCGCGCCACGTTCCTCGGCGCGGTGGCCTGCTTGCGGAGCATGGCCATGCCGTCTGTGTCGCCTTGGCGGACGGGGGCGAGTGTCGTTCCCGCGGCGGCGTTCGGGGAGCTCCACCTGGCCGTACCAGCTGCGCGCTTCCTGTTCTCCTTCCTGCCCGCCTCGTCGCAGCTGCCGGTAGGTGTAAGCCGTTGACCAGATGGCTGCTCGACGGCGAACCCGACATCGACGTCGTCGGCGAGGCGGAGGACGGCAGGCAGGCTGTCGCCCTCGCCCGGCAGCGAGCTGCCACCGTGGTACTCATGGACATCCGCATGCCGGTGATGGACGGACTGGAGGCCACCCGCCAGCTGTCCGGGGCAGGTGTGCAGGACCCGCCGGAACGCGACGCCCCAGGCCGAAGCCCTCAAGCCGGAGCCCGAGGAGGGAGTGCGTGCCGCACCTGAACGGGAACACCAGTCGACGATCGCGGGCCAGTCGGGGCCCAGCCACCAGTGCCGGCTGGTCGTCAGCGTCCAGGACGCCAGGAACAGCAGCACCGCGTGCATACCGACCCGATCGGTGATGCCCGATCGGTGATGGCAGCCCACCGGCGCCACCACGTCCGCACCGAACGCTGGTACCGCTGCAGGCTGGGGCGGTCCAGGGCGATCTCGGTGAGCCGCCGCCCATCGGGCATTGGACGATCCGGGTCCGTCAGGGCATCCGCGATGGCCGGGAACGCGATGGCCGGGAATACGTCTCCGGCACCGTGAAGGGCGGTTTTCCCGGCCGGCTCAGAGCCAGGCAGGTGCGCGGCCAGAAGGTCGCGCGCGAGGCGGGTGGTGGCCGCGTTCGCGTGCATCATCTCCACGTCGCCGAGCCGGCTGTCGGGGCCAGCATGCCAGTCCTCGATCGGACCGTCACGCCACGGCATCCGGGCTACCGCAACCGCCGCGAGATCGATCAAAGCCGCGAAGTTGTCGGGATCAACGCCGACGCGGTCCATGAGCTGACCGCGATCCCTGAGCTGACCGCGGTCCCTGAGCTGACCGCGATCCATGAGCTGACGGAGCATGTCCGGATCGAACTGGCCGCCCGTCCCAGGCGGCACGGAAAAGTTGGACGATGCCCCTTGCCTCCGGCGCCGCCCGTGCCCTGGCGTCTGTGGTTCGAGCCCAATGCCGCTTAGTTAGGCGGTCCGCGCCAGTATGATCTTGGAAGGAGTTGTGAGGCGGGTCTCGCCGTCTGTTGGTCGTTTAGCGCGGTAGCCGTTGTCACGGGTTCGTCGAACAGCGCGCGGGTAGGCGCGGTGACGGCGATCAGGTGTCGGACGTTCAAGAATTTCGATGTAGGTCTGTCGGAGGGCGTTCGCGTGGCGCTCAGGGGGAAAAATCCGCCTGGTCGGTGACCTGGCGGCGGATGACGCGTAGCGTTCTCATGAACGAGAGCCGGTCGGGGTCGACGTCGGTTTCATCGGCGGCTTCGACCATGAGGGTTCGTAGGGCGTAGTGGCTGAGTAGGAGCACTCATATTTCCTGCTCGACGAGCCCGGGGAGTTTGGAGCGCAGGACACGTTTTTCGCCGCGTTGATGGGTTTTGATCTCGTCGAAGGTGTTCTCGATTTCCCAGCGTTCATGGTAGGCGGTTGCGAGTTCGATTGCGGCGGCGTCGGTATGGTCGAGGATAGTAGTAACCAGGCAGACGAGTTCTCCGGTTCCGTTTCCGCCGTGGCCTTCTATCGAATATTCGACGACCCGGACTGCTCGCGCTTTGGCGGGGTCTGGTGGCTTTCCTGATCGGGCCGCAGTGACGAGGGGGCCGCGTCTGGCCACAGGAATTTTCGGGTCGACCAGCAGGGACAGGTAGGAGCCGTCGGGTAGCGCTTTGATGACTGGTAGCGTAAGCAGTGAGTTCACTCGCCAGAGCAGGTCCGCGCCGGTGGCAAGTGCCTGGTGCCATAGTGTGAAACTGTAGAAATTACGGTCGGCGGTCAGCAGCATCCCTGGTTCACAGCCGTCGAGCAGTGGTGCTGCCAATGACCGTTCATCGCTGTTACACCCCCGATGGCAGCAGCGACGACAGCATGCGTACCGCATTCCGCTATCGCGACGACCTGCACCTGGGGGTAGGCGGCGGATTTCGGCCCGTTCGTAGATCTGCCGAACCTGGCCGCGTTCTCGGCGGTGTCCGCGACATCGAGGAAGAAGCCGTCGACGGCCATGAGCCGGCGCGACCCGAGCCACCGCAGCGTTCCGACGAGTCGACGCATCACCTCCTCATAGTCATCATCGAAGAACAGGCACATCGCCATCGTGAAATAGACAACGACTCTCGCGGGCAGCAGCCTCGTCCGCTTTTCGGTCCGCCTCGTCTCGGCGAGCACCTCGTCGATCACGTCCCGCGGAACAATCCGCGCGAGAACGCCAATCGAGATCCTATCCGTCAACCGGTCACCGCCGACCGCGGGCAGTTCGCATGCGTCAGAAAGGCGCGCCACGCTCGCATTCTATCGACCCAGGGATCAACCATCGACCGGTGGCCGTTGGACATACACCAACGTACATACGGAGACCTGTGGTCAAATCCTGGCAGACCATTGGCGTGTCAGAATTGACCCTGCATCGATTCAGCTAATCGAGCGGCATTGGGTACGAACCGGGAGACCAGCTGTGGGCAAGCGGCCATCTGCTGCACACAGATCCCGAGGTCTACCCGGATCCCGACGTCTTCCGCCCGGAACGCTTCCTCGACATGCGGCCCGGTGCGTACACGTAGATTCCGTTCGGCGGCGGCCACACCCGCTGCCTCGGCGATCGGATCGCGATCGTCGAGACAAAGGAGGTGCTCCGGGAGGTGCTTTCGACGTGTGAGCTGCACCGCCCGAACCCGCGCCCGGAGGCGCCGACAAGCCGGACGGTGACGATGACCCCCAAGCCTGGCGCGCGGCTGCGCCTCACTCCGCGCACGAAACGCCCTCGGCCCGTCGCCGAACCGGTGGCCGGCTGACCCCCACCAGGACTTGCGCGGCCGTATAATCGCCGGTGAACAGGTTATTCACCCGGTGAGGAGAACACTTTCATGAGAATCCTCAACTCCGAGTTCATCGACCGCCCGTGGCGAATTCACGAATTCGCCGGTGACTTTGTGGTGGAGGATGTGTGGTCGCTGCCCACTCCGGGCGGGCCGGATGATCTGGCCCGATTCGCCCGGGGATTCACCGCCCCGGGCACCGACGAGATCTCGGACCGGGCGACGAAGGTCCTGTTCGCGATTCGGTGGAGGCTCGGCCGAATCTTCGGCTGGGACGGCGAGGACAAGGGCGTGAACAAGCGTGTCGTCAGCCTGCGCGATCGGCTGCCCGAGGATCTGCAGGCCGGGGACCGCGGCCCGGACTTCTCCGACGTCCCGTTCCGCTCGGTGTACCTGACCCACACGGAGTGGGTGTCGGAGATCGCCAACCGGACGGTGCATGCGCTCATGCACGTCGGCTGGGTCGAGGACGGCAAGGGCGGCTACCACGGGCAGATGACGGCGTTGGTGAAGCCAAACGGCGCCTTCGGGAAGTTCTACATGATCGGAATCAAGCCGATCCGCTACAGAATTGTCTATCCGCAGCTGATCCGGTCGATCGGCAAGCACTGGCCACGCTATACCTGATTGCGGCTGGTGCCAGCTGTTATCCACCGGGAGTGTGGGTAACGAGGACAAGGCGGCACACTGTGACAGAAGTGCCGGGCTGGAACTTTGACAAGTTCGCCGCGGGTATCCGCGCGATGGGAGTCGGTGACGTGCCGGTTTCCGGGGTGATCCCGGGCGCCCAGCACGGCACCGACACGCTCATCTCGAACTTCGCCTCGGTGAATCTGCTCAACCTCCAGCGCCGCGACGACGTGATGAACTGCCTCATCGACGCGCCCAGGAAATACGGAGTCGGCAGCGGTGGCACCCGGGTCATCCAGGGCATTACCCCTGCGCACGTCGACATGGAACGGACCGTCGCCGCGTACCTGGGCAAGGAGGCGGCGATCAGCTTCGCCACCGGCACGGTCGCGAACATCGGTTTCGCCAACGCGATGGCCGGCACGCACCAGTTCATGCCGGGCCTTGCGATGGTCAATCGGGATGTCGTCTTCGTATTCGACCGGGACGCGCACTGGTCGCTGTGGAAGGCCGTCGAGCGCGGCGAGGGGGGCGGAGTCGTCGTGCTCAAACGGGCCGCCGACGCGCTCGCCGATGGCGACCCGATCTACTGCCTGCTGCTCGGCGGCGCGGTGAATCACGACGGCGCGAGCCAGGCGCTGACCGTTCCCGACACCGACGCGCAACATGCCCTGCTGAGCGCCGCTTACCGGCAGGCTGGCGTCGAGCCCGGGCAGGTCCAGTACGTCGAGCTGCACGGCACCGGCACCCGGGCGGGCGATCCGGTGGAAGCCCGCGCTCTGGGCAGGGTGCTCGGCGCGAGCCGGCCGGCGGGGCGGCCGCTGCTGGTCGGCTCGGTGAAGACGAACATCGGGCACCTCGACGCGGCGGCCGGCGCGGCCGTTCTGATCAAGGTCGCGCTATCGGTACGGCACGGCCTGATCCCGGCGAGCCTGAACTTCGCCGAGCCACACCCGTCGATCCCGCTGGTCGAGTGGAACCTGGCGGTGAACATGGCGGCGCGGGCCTGGCCGGGGGGCGGGCCGGCACTCGCGGGTGTCAGCTCGTTCGGCGTCGGCGGCGCCAACTGCCATCTTGTGGTCGGCGCACCGCCCGAGCCGGCATCGGACCCGGGTGAGCGAGAGCGGCCGGCCCGCGCGGTGCCGGTCGTGGTGTCCGCGGGTTCCGCAGCGGCGCTGCGCGCCCAGGCATCCCGGCTGCGCGACTGGCTGAGAGCCAACGAGGAGCTGGGAGTCGACGACGTCGGCTACTCCATGGTCACCACCCGCTCCCTGCTCGGCCACCGTGGCGTGGTCGTCGCCGAAGACCGCGACGAGCTGCTCCGAGGCCTGGAGGCGCTGGCCAACGACCTGCCCGCGGCGAGCGTCGTGACAGGCGGTGCGACCGGCGCGGCCTCGGCTGCCGCCTCGGGCGTGGTGTGGGTGTTCCCTGGCCAGGGCTCGCAGTGGGTCGGCATGGCGCTGCGACTGTGGGACGTCTCGCCGGTGTTCGCGGCCCGCATGGCCGAGTGCGCGCAGGAGCTGTCCGGGCTGGTCGACTGGTCGCTGCGGGCGGTCCTCGCCGACGAGGAGGCGCTGACCCGGGTCGACGTAGTGCAGCCGGCGCTGTTCGCGGTCATGGTGTCGTCGGCCGACGTGTGGCGCTCGGCGGGTGTCGTGCCGTCCGCGATCGTGGGCCACTCCCAGGGTGAGCTCGCGGCCGCCTGCGCGGCCGGCATCATCTCCCTCGCCGACGGCCTGCGCCTGGCGGTGGCTCGCAGCCGGGCGATAGCCGTTGGCCTGTCCGGCAGCGGCACGATGGCCTCGCTGGAGCTGCCCGGCGGCCCGGACCGCCAGGCGTTCGGAACGCTTGCTCTCCTCCGTGGACAATGTTCTGATCGGCACGATCACCGAGCATCGTCCCTGTTCGGGGCCCGCGTAGGCCTTGCTGGGCGACGACGCATAGGCCGCCGGTGCATACCGCGGTGCTTCCCTCGCCCGTGGCGCTGGTGAAGGCACTGATTGCCCGCCAGCGTTCCCCATCCCCATCGCGACCCAGCGAAGACGGCGTGTTTGACCTCCGCTGGGCGCGCGGCGGCCGAGCACTACGGACATCATCGACCAGGCCACGCCCAGCCGACACCGCCATCGCCACGATCTTCCTCTCCCTACCTCGCCCAGGTCACAAGATGATAGCTGCTGCCTGACTCACCTCATGCTGACGGATAGGGTTGGCCCGGGTCTGGTCCTTCTTGGCGCTGGTCACCCACCAGATGGCGGCCCTGCGGTAAGAGGCGGGCTGGCCCTGGAAGAAGGTCCACGCCAAGTCGTCGGCCTTCAGCCGCTTCTCCGGGTCGGGCTCGAAGGCGACAGAGTCCCTGTCCTGCTCGTAGGAATACGACCCGGCCTTCGCCTCGGACCGATCCTGGAGCGCCTTCTCCCCGGCGGGCCGCCTCCGCCCCTCGGCGCGCAGCTCCGCCACACGCCTGCGGTTCACGTCGCTCCACACGTTGCCGGGCTTGCGCCGCGTGAACCGGATGACGTAATACTGCTCATCCACCCTCTGGCGCCTGCCGTCGATCCACCCCACGCACAATGCCTCGTCGACCGCCTGGGCCCACGTGATGCCGGTCTTGTCTGCTCCCTTCTGGTAGAAGCCGACCCACGCCTCGCCCGCCGTCTCGTGATTCGCCTCCAGCCAGCTGCGCCATTCGTCGGAATCCGTGAAGTACGTGGCCTTGGGCTCCGGGCTACTGGACAAGACCCCTCCCGGGAGATCGCTGTTGCGGCCGACGCTACCCGGCTTGTGACGTGCGCCGGGGCTCGGCCGCCGAAGCGGGAAATCCGGTCGGCTGTCGGCTGGAGCGAGCCCGGCGGAGCCGCCTGTGTGGATGACCGTGCGGAGGTACGGACTTCTACCATCGAGTGGGATGTCTTGCCGGGCGTGAGCTTCCCACGCCGACTGAATGAAGCTGACCGAGAAAGCCGTCCGCCGGCCATGATCTCTTTCATGGCGAGGTTCGGAGATGGGGTGGATTCGTAGGCGGCCGGAACCTCCGCGCAAAGGCGGCCGGCCCTCATCTCCCGTCTACGACATCCACCCAAAGGTCATCTACGGGGGACTGACCTGACCTCGTTCCTGTTGCCAGCCGTCCAGCCATCCACCATCGTTCCCGTCCGAAAGGGCGTGCACGAATGACCACCACCATCAAGGCCGGCGTCACCTGCCGGCGCTGCGGTCGCCCCCTGAACTCTGCTCCGTCCCGAGCATTCGGCATCGGCCCCGGCTGTTCCCGCGTGCTGCATCCGGCGACCCTCGAAGCCCTCGCCGCCACGGCCGCGAGGACAACCGGCCAGATGCCCCTGGAATTCGGCGACGACGGCCGGGCGGCAGCATGACGGCCCGGCCAGCCTTCACAACCCAGACCGCGTCACTCGTCCGGCGTCGGCTCGTTCTTCGGAGGAGGGATCGGGTCGCCGGGCTTCCACGGCTTGCCGTCCGGGCCGTACGCGATGCTTTCACCCGGGCCACCGACGAACCGCTCGAACCTGTCCGGCAACTCGTCATCCGACCCCTGATCATCGTTCCGGTGCATCACGTTCTCCTTCGCCACCATCGCCGCTCGGGCAGAGCCTCGGCGACCACCACGGCCGGCAGTCGCCGGGAGTATGCGTCGTACTCCTCGTCTCCCGGATACAGCACGGTCGGGATGAAACAAGCGATGAACTCCTCGGTGGCCTCGGCCGTATACGCCAGGATCCCAAGGTCGGCGAGCCGGCGCGGCACCACTTCATCTGGCCCGGGCACATCGCAATACCGCCGCGCCCGTGGACCCGGCACCCCGTCCTCAACGTCCCAAGGCTCCAGCCCCTGCCGTACGTCCCCCGTCACCCGGACATCGTATGGTCGGCGTCGGCAAAGGCGTGAAGGCGGCGGTCGTCGTGCTCGCCCCCGCTACCGGGCACGCCATCGATGTCTACCTCGACGGCCGAGTCGACGGGCCGCTGTTTGCCACGTCAACCGGGCGGCGCCTGGACCGGCCGGCGGTGTGGCGCAAGGTTCGCCAACTCGCCCGCCACGCGGGCCTGCCCCAGACCCGACTCTCCCCGCGCTCGACGCGGGCCACCGCCATCACGCTGCTGCTCGACGCCTCGCACACCCCACCTGAGACACGCTCTTACCAGCGGAAACAGATGACGGTGATCCCGTCGGGAAAGGTCCCTGAGTGGTGGTACCCGGTTGGTCCCCAGAACGGCTTGCTCGGGGGATGGCCGCCGACACCGTCCTGGCCGCCCCGTGCCCGTCGAGCGCAGCAGATGCGCGTACAGGCTCCCCGGCACCGATGTCGAAGAGCGACCAGGCCTCTTCGACGAGATCGTGACGTCGACTCCCTTGCCGAGCAGGATCGACGCCGACCCGTGCCGAAGGTCGCGCAGCTGCTTGCGCGGACAGCAGCCGGTCTCCGATTGTCAGGGGCGTGATCCTTCCCGTACGTGATGGCGGTAGTCGCTGGGGGACTGGCCGGTGTAAGCGGTGAAGGCGCGAGCGAACGCGCTGGGGCTCGCGAAACCGACGTCGGTGGCGATGCGCAACACGGTGCCCTCGGTCTCGGCCAGCATCGTCATGGCCCGGAGCAGCCGGCTGGTGAGCAGGTACTGCCGCCATGTCATGGCGGTCTCGGTGGCGAACCGACGCCGCAGCGTCCGTTCGGAGACGGCGGCGGCCGCGCAGACGTCGGCGATGCCGACCGTGCGCAGGTGGCTGTCGGTGTAGCGCATGGCCGCGGCGACGACCGGATCGTTGCTGGTCGGCAGATGGAAGGGCACCTCGTGCTCCAGCCAGCCTGCCACCAGGGTCGCCATGGCGCGGAAGAAGAGGTCCGCCGCGGGATCGCTGCACTCACGGTCGATCGGCCAGCGGACGGCGTATCTGATCATCTCCCGCAGGACGGGTTCGATCGCGAGCACGCGGGCACGCTCGCCGGCTTCGGTGACGGTTTCGGGCTCGAAGAACACCGAGACCGTGCTGACCTTCTTGATCGTCGTCCGGTGGGCCAGACCCGCTGGGATCCAGACCGCTCGCTGGGGTGGCAGCACGTAACGGGTGGTCGAGGTCTCGACCTGGACCACGCCTTCGATCGCGTACTCGATCTGATGAAGATCGTGGACGTGCCAGTCGGTCGTGAGGTCGACGGCGGTGTAGGGGTACGTCCCGGCAGCCACTGACGTGGTGGAGCGTGGCGAGATCATCGTGGCAGTGGCCGCGAAAGGCGCATCATCGGCCGATAGTGCGGCGACGGTCATAGTTGAGAACAGTATCAATACTGGCATGACATTTTTGTTCCTGACCGGATCTGACGACGCCGATTCCAGCGACACCGATTCCAGTTGGGCCGTGGCGCTGTGAACCAGGGGCATCTGGACTACCTGGCGAGCCCCGAATGGGCGGCGGCACTGCGAACCGACCTGCTGCCCTGGCTCGAGACGGTCGCCGAACTGGGCGACGACGTCCTCGAGATCGGCCCTGGCCCGGGTCTGACGACCGATGTGCTCCGGGAACGCTGCGCATTGGTCACCGCCGTCGAAATCGACAGCGGTCTCGCCGCGGCCCTGGCCGAGCGGCTCATGGGGACGAACGTGGTGGTGATCTCCGGTGACGCGACGGAGGTGGAATTGCCGCCAGGCCGGTTCTCCGCCGCGACCTGCTTCTCGATGCTGCACCACATGCCGTCCCCTCAGGCCCAGGACCAGCTGTTCGCCGAGCTGCACCGGGTGCTGCGCCCTGGCGCGCCGCTGGTCGGGGTCGACTCGGCGGACACCGATCTGGTTCGGGGCGCTCACGTCGACGACATCTTCGTGCCGCTCGAACCCGAGACGTTGGGCGAGCGCCTTCACGCCGCCGGTTTCACCGCCGTGACCGTCACCGCGGCCGGACCGCACCAGATCCGTTTCGACGCCCGCAAGCCCGAGGCGGCACCGGGCGCTGGCCGCCCGGCCTCCGGGCACGGCGGTGCCGCGTAAGTACGCCGGTCATCGAGGCCGAGGGCCTGACGAAACGCTACGGGGAAACCCAGGCGCTGGCCGGCGTCTCGCTGGCCATCGCCCAGGGAACCGTGCTCGGCGTGCTGGGCCCCAACGGCGCCGGCAAGTCGACGACCGTCCGGGTACTGACGACGCTGACTCGGCCGGACAGCGGGTCGGCCCGTGTCGCGGGGTGGGACGTACGCGCCGATCCGGGCGAGGTCCGGCGCCGGATCGGGGTGACCGCCCAGGACGCGACCGTCGACCAGGCGCTGACCGCACGCCAGAACCTGATGATGCTCGCCAGTCTGAGCGGCCTGCCGCGCTCCCGTGCGGCGGCGAGAGCGGCCGAGCTGCTGGAACGCTTCGAACTCGGGCACGTCGCGAACCGGGCGGTGAAGGGGTACTCGGGCGGGACACGTCGCCGCCTCGACCTGGCCGCGGGGCTGGTGGCACGTCCGCCCGTGCTGTTCCTCGACGAACCGACCACGGGCCTGGACCCGGTGAGTCGGCAGCGGATGTGGGACGTCGTGCGCGAGCTCGTGCAGGAGGGCACGACCGTCCTGCTCACCACGCAGTACCTCGACGAGGCCGACACCTTGGCGGACCAGATCGTCGTCATCGACCACGGCCGCGTCATCGCCGCCGGCACTCCCCGCGAGCTGAAGAGCACCACCGGCGGCGCGCGCCTGGAGGTGACACTCAGCTGCGCACACGGCGCGGCAGCGCGGGCTTTGGGACCGCTCGTGACGGGGACGGTCGAGGCCAGTCAGGACGGTCGGCGGCTGCGGGCCGCCGTCGAGGGGGGCGCGGGTCTGGCTACCGCGGTCGTCCGGGCGTTGGACCAGGCCGGAGTCCTCGTCGACGACGTCGCCGTCCAGCCGCCGTCGTTGGACGACGTGTTCCAGGCCCTGACCGGCACGCCGGTCGACTCCGACCGAACGGTGGTCTCCGCATGACGTCCAGCCAAAGCGTCGCGGTCCCGACCAGCGCGCTCGGCGCGGTCGACCCCGGCAACGCCCTTCGGCGCCTGAGTCGCGAAGTGTCGGCGCTCACTCACCGTAACCTTGTGCACGTGGCTCGCGAGCCGCTGCAGCTGTCGGACGTCACCATCCAGCCGGTCGTGTTCAGCCTGCTGTTCGTCTACGTGTTCGGCAGCGGCGTGACGATCCCGGGCGGCAGCTACCAGGATTTCGCGCTCGCCGGGCTGCTCGCGCTCAACCTCACCACTGCGACGAGCGGGACGGCAGTGGGCCTGAGTACGGACCTGACCACCGGCGTCATCGACCGCTTCCGCACGCTGCCGATGTGGCGTGCCACCGTCCTGGTGGCACGCTCGTTCACCGACCTCCTGTCGTACATCGTCTGCCTGGCTGTGGTCTGGTCACGGGTCTCGCGATCGGCTGGCGCCCGGACGCGTCGCCGGGATCGACGGTGGCGGGACTCGCCATCCCGCTGTTGTTCACCTATGCGCTGTCATGGATGACGGCCTGCATCGGCATGGTCGCCGAGGGGCCGGAGAGCGCGCAGAGTCTCGGTCTGGTTCTGTTGTTTCCGCTCGCCATCGTCTCCAACGCCATGGTTCCCACCCAGGGCATGCCGGGTTGGCTGGAGACCGTCGCCAACTGGAATCCGGTCAGCGCCGTCACCGCGGCCGCTCGCGACCTGCTCGGAAACCCCAACCCCTCCAGCGGACTCGACGCCTGGCCGATGCAGCACCCGCTCGCCGCCGCACTCATCTGGTCGTTCGCGATCATAGGAATCTGCGCGTCGCTCGCCGCCGTTCTGTACGGCCGGCGCACCAAGGACTGAGGTGCTGCTCGTTCCACGGACACACGATAGTTGGACTATATCAGCGTTATGCCGCCTCTGGTATCGATGTTTGCCTCGTCAGGTAGAGGTGCTCGATGTGTTCCGGGGTGTGGTAGCCGAGGGTGGAGTGGAGTCGCTGCCGGTTGTAGAAGACTTCGATGTATTCGGTGATCGCGGTGCGGGCGGCGCGGCGGGTGGGATAGTTTTCCCGGTGGAAGAGTTCGTTTTTCAGGGTGCCGAAGAAGGATTCGGTGGCGGAATTGTCCCAGCACACGCCGGTGGCGCCGGCGGAAGGTCGCACGCCGTGCCGTGTCAGGATGCGCTGGTAGGCGTCGGACGTGTTTGCGCGCCGCGGTCGGAATGAAAGATCGCGTCGGGTGTGAGGGCGGTGCGGGAGGTGGCCATGGTGAACGCGTCGATGATGAGGTCGGTGCGCATGTGGTTCGCCATCGACCAGCCGATGACTTTGCTGGAGTACAGGTCGATGACGGTGGCGAGATACAGCCATCCTTCGCCCGTGCGGATGTAGGTGATGTCCCCGACGAGCTTGGCGTCGGGCCGGGTGGCGGTGAAGTCGCGGCGGAGGAGGTCGGCGGGCGCGGGGGCCTGGCCGGGGATGGTGGTGCGCCGGTAGGCCCTGGGCTGGCAGGGCTTCAGCCTGGCCCGGCGCATGATCCGCCGGGCGAGGCGGACCGAGGTGGGCTGGCCCGACGCGGTCAGGGCTGCGGCGATCCGCCGCGCGCCGTAGGTCTGGCGGGACGCGGTGAACAACGCCCGTACCTGGGTGTCCAGGGTGGTGCGCCGGCGGGTCCTGGGCGGCACCGGCCGGCGGTACCAGTCGTAGAACCCAGACGTGGACACCACGAGCCGCTGGCACATTTTGCGTATCGGGTAGGTGTCCTTCTCCACGGCGATCAGCTCGTACTTGTCGGTCACTGATGGCGTTGCGCGAAGAAGGCTGCCGTTTTCGAGGGGAACTCGCGCTCCATCCGGAGTTCCCGGTTCTCCTTCTCCAGCTCCTTCAACCGTGCGCGTTCGGACAACGACAGCGGCTCTTCTTCGTGCTGGTGGGCGCGGCGCCAGGTGGCGACCCAACTCCCCAGGGTTCCCTCGTTGATGCCGAGATCCTTCGCGATCGCCGACACCGGCCGACCCGAATCGATGACGAGTTTCACGGCCTCGTCCTTGTACTCGGGCGTGAACCGCCTTCGCGACTGACTCATTGATCTCCTCCGCCCACGGATCGATTATCCCACATAGGGATCACTGTCCGAAGAACGGGGACCACCTCAAGTGGTCATCAACGTGTCCTTGTCGGAGGGAGAGTTGGTCGCGAGGGATGCAGCAGGGGACACCGTTGATCGGAGCAGGGGGCGCGAACAGCGGCGCGTCGGTCCGGTTGCGAGTCCGGCAGGCCCGTCCTCCGCCCATGTCCGCCGGTTTCTCCGCCGGGAACGGAACGGGCCGGAATCATCGGCCGGTAGTGAACGGGCGCGCTCATGCGGGTGCCGCCTGGTGGGAGGTGCGCCAGGCGAGCGCGGCGCCGCGGGCCAGCCGAAGGCAGGCAGCCTCGTGGTCCCGGTTGATCCCGCGGTGCCGATTGTAGGAGAGGTGCAACAGGGACCCCGCGACCGTCACGGTGTCCATCTGGCCGGGTAACGCCGCACGGTAGACAATCAGAGCCTTAGCACGGGCCGCCCAGGCATCGGCGAGGTCGCCGAGTAGGTGCGGCAGGTCGCGGGGTACGCCGTGGCGGGCCAGCCGGGTGGTCTCGCCGACGATCCGGTGATCGATGGTCTGCGGTTTGGCGATGACCCGTGCGGTCAGATAGTCGGCGGCCGGGCGCATGCCGCCGAGGAAGGCGGCGGCGATGTCGAGCATCGACAACGCCACGACGGTGTCGCGATGCAGGCCGGCCGGTGGCTGGCGCAGCGAGATGATCGCGGCGGTGGTGTCGGCGCAGAAAACGGCCTCGGCGGCCGCGAGAGCCGCGTCGGCACCGTAGCGGCCCGCTTCCGGGAAATAGGTATCGAACGCCACCTGCCCGGCGGCGCCGGTCCTGGCCAGCGTCGCGGCCCACGCGCTGAGGGCAGTCGCACGGGTCGGATGGTTCGGCCCCCGTACACGCGGCAGCTCGACGGCAAGCTGCGGGAGCTGCGGTTTCATCTGGAGGGCCGGGCGATCCGGGTGACCTACTGGATCGCGCCGGGTCGGAGGGTGGTGCTTCTGACGGTGTTTGCCAAGTCGCGGATGAGGGAGGTCGCCGAGGTGTCCAGGGCGAGGCGCGCGCTGGCACGCTGCCCGACAGGGCCGCACACGGTGAGTGAGGACGAGGGGGGTGACGGCGATGGCTGAGCGGGCGGGCTGGGCGGGGCTGAGGGAACGCCGGATGGACGAGCCGGGCGCGCGCGAGGCCTACCAGGCAGCCAGGCTGGCATTTGAGCTGGGTAGATCGGTGCGGGAGCTGCGCCAGCGGCGCGCCTGGAGTCAGGCCGAACTGGCCCGCGCGGCGGGCATGACGCAGTCGGCGGTGGCGTGGTTCGAGGCCGGTGGCACCGTACCGACATTGCCTGTGCTGGAACGGCTCGCCGAGGCTCTCGACGCCGACCTCGACGTCCGAGTCATCCCCCGTTCAGCGGCGTAGCGGGTGTCCTGGCATGCCGCTCGCCCGCACGTGAGCCGGTAGTTTTCCGCCCGCCTCGCCGGGCCAGCTGCATGCGGCGAGTGAGACCCGGCCACGATTATGGTCACCAGGCGGGCCAGGGCGGGCGTCCGGACCCACCAGACCCGCGGAACGCGGGTTCGACTCGATGGATGATGTTGTCGACCGGAGACTCACGGGACCTCGTCCCTGACCAGGAGCCTCGTGGAGACCGGTCGGACAGTGATTTCGGGTCCCTGAACCAAGATCAAAGGGTTCTTATTGTGGTGCGTTGACCACGTTCAGCCTATCCAGACTCTTCGCCGCCATCTACCCCGAAGCGGTCGACATCGCCGCAATCCTCACCTCGACCAACTGGCGCCAGGTCGTCACCGAGAACACGCACCGACAGCAGCATGTCGCCGCAGAGATCGGCCGCCGCATCAGCCAGCCCAATTACTACCCCTACCAGCCTCCCCAGCCTGATGACGACCAGCCACCCACCGACCCGGTCATACGCTGATCCAGACCGACGGCGGCCAGCTTCCCATCCGACCGCCGGCCCTCTTCACCCCCGCGCGTATTCGCCGTCCCAGCCGCGTCAACGCGACAAACCGAGCAATGCTGCGCGGACACGGCAATCGAGTCCACTGGTTCGCGCGTGACCGCGACCCCCGCCACGCCCTTCTCAGCCACCAACACCTTCGACCCGTCCTCACCAGCCGGTCAGTCATAAGCCCGATCCGAGCAGCACGACAACCATCCTGACCGGCGGGAGGACCTCCGCAGCCGTTCAAGCCGCCAGGTAATTCTGGACAACTCGGCGGCCAGCCGTCCGGACCCATCTGGCGACGCCCAGCTCGGCGCGCACGCTGTTCGCCATCTGCGCCTGGACAGGACACGTGCGACCGACGGCGCGGTCGCCGACGTCGGCGCCGAGCGGCCTCAGCCTGAGCGCGACCCCACGATCGCGGTCACCAGACAGCCCGCAGGCTCCGGACCTACCAGGTGTGCGGAACGTGTGTTCGACTCGGTCGCTGACGCCGCCGGCCGGGCGGTCGCCGGGCATCGCCCCTGGCCGGGTGTCGTGCGGAGACCGGTCGGACGGTGATTTCAGGACCTTGATTCAAGATCAAATAGTCGGATTGTGGTACGCAAGGTCCATCACAATCTGTAACTAGTGCGTGGCCTTGCCGACGCGTCCACCCCTCCAACACATCGCGCTGAGCGGCGACAACATGATGGGTTCCGCGCCAGCGGGCCGAGGAGGACGGCGATGCGCGGTGTCGTGTTCTGGACTCCATTGCGGGAGGTTAAGTCGGATTCTTCGTGACAGAATTCGCGCATGGTTGATGCGCAACGCGGCCGGAACTTCACGGCCGGCGGGTCAGCCCGCACGTGGCGTGTCGGCGAGGTTGTGCTCCGTCTCTACGACGTTGTCGATGTCGTCCGGACTGGCGGGATGGGCCTGGTGTACAAGGTCCGGCACCGTGGCTGGAACATCGACCTGGCGGTCAAGACACCGCGCCCGGAGTTCGTCGCCTCGGAACGTGGCCGGGTCGCTTTCGAGGCCGAGGCCGAGGCATGGGTCGGCCTCGGCCTGCATCCGCACGTCGTCAGCTGCGCCTATGTCCGTCGACTCGACGGTGTGCCGCATGTGTTCGCCGAGTGGGTGGACGGCGGCAGCCTCGCCGATGCGGTACGGAACCGGCGGATCTACCGGGGTGGGCCGTCGGCGGCCCTGCGCCGCGTCCTCGACGTTGCGATCCAGTTTGCGTGGGGGCTGGCCCACGCCCACCAGCACGGGCTGGTTCACCAGGACGTGAAGCCGGCCAACGTGATGCTGGCCCGGGACGGAACCGCCAAGGTCACCGACTTCGGTCTGGCCAAGGCGCGTGTTCTGGCCGGCGAGCGGGCGAACGCGGCCGGACAGGCGATGCCGGTCGGCGGGACCGTGCTGGCCACCTTCGCCGGCCGCACCCCTGCCTACTGCTCTCCGGAGCAGGCGGACGCGGCGGCAGGCCGGTACGTCCGGGTGAGCCGTGCGACGGACGTCTGGTCGTGGGCGGTGAGCGTGGTCGAACTGTTCGCCGGAGAACCGTTGACGAGGTTCGGTCAGGTCGCGGGCGAGGTGTTCGAGGCGTTCGTCAAGCAGCCACCGGCGGCCCCGGAGCTGCCGGCGCTTCCCCCCGAGCTCGTCAGCCTGCTGCGACGCTGCTTCCAGGAACAGCCCGCGGCCCGTCCCTCGGGGATGGACGAGCTCGCCGACGAGCTGATCGGCATCTACCAGCGGGTCACCGGCGAGACCTACCCGCGAGCCCGGCCGTCCGGCGTGCACCTGCTCGCCGACGGCCTGTCCAACCAGGCGTTGTCGATGCTCGACCTCGGCCATCCCGAGCAGGCCGAGGCGCTGTGGGCGCAGGCCCTGCAGGCCGACCCGCACCACGCGCCCGCCATCTACAACCGAGGCCTGCACCGGTGGCGCGCGGGCCTCGGCTCCGACGCACAGCTCGTCGCCGAGCTCGAGGATGTGCGGACAGGGCACCGCCGCCAGCAGGCCTGGGGCGACGACTACCTGCTCGGATGCGTGCACCTGGAGCGCAATGATCCGGACAGTGCGATCCCGCTGTTCGAGGCGGCGGCCAGGCGGTCAGGCGACGGCGACGACGCGGGATCCACGGTGGGAGTCGCGGAGGTGGACACCGCACTGGCGCGCGCACGGCGGATGCCGAAGCCGCGTCAGCCCGAGGTGCTCACCGGCCACGGCAACTGGGTGGCGGTGGTCGCAATGAGTGAAGACGGCAGGATCGCCGCGTCCGCCGACCGGGAAGGGGCCAGGCCGCCCCGATCGAAGGGCGCTCAGGTCGACATCCGGGTATGGGATGTCGCCACCGGCCAGTGTCTGCAGGTCCTGCGCGGTCACGACCGCAGCGTGGAGACGGTGGCGCTGAGCGGGGACGGCCGACTACTGGCATCCGGGGGAGTGGACCAGGTCGTCATGGTCTGGAATGTGCCGTCTGGCCGGCTGCTGCACCGGTTGACCGGCCACACGGGTTCGGTCAGGTCCGTGTCCGTCAGCCCGGACGGTGCGGTGCTGGTGTCGCTGGCGGACGATGGCAGGATCCTCGTGTGGGAGACCGCCGCTGGGCGGCTTGTCCGGACGCTGCGGCAGGAACGCCCGTCGGTGACGAGTTTCGGCGAGTCGGTCACGGTCACCGACCAGGGTCGCCGGGTCGTCAACTGGGACCGCCCGACCCGGCGGCTGCGAGTCTGGGACCTGCGCACCGGTCATCTCGAACATTCGGTTCAGCTCTTCCATCAGGACGCCGTGGTCGGCGTCGGGGGGCGTCGCGCGCTGGTGACCGGCAAGGGCGTGATGCAGGTCTGGAACACCGAGACCATGCGCGCGGAACGCGAGCTCGAGCTTGACCGCGAATTCGGCGCTGTCAGCGCTGACGGCCGTCAGGCGGTGTGCGGCAGCGCGGCCGGGACGGAAGTGTGGGACCTCGCGGTACCCCGATGCCTCAGGACGATGCCGTTCACCAGCCACCACATCGCGCTGAGCGCGGACGGCCGGTCCGGGATCTCCCTGGGGAACTCGGATCTGCGCCTCTGGACGGCGGGCGCGGTCGGGCCGCCGTCGCCGTGGAGCTACGCGAGGCCGAGGCCGGCCACCGAGATGTCCCGCGACGCCGAGGTCGTCGCCATCGCCATGGCGAGGTCGCAACGGCTCGCCCGGCGAGGGCGGTGGGAGGCGGCCGCGGACGAGCTGCGCAGGGCTCGCGACACCCCGGGATACGAATACGAACTCGACCTTCTCGACCAGTGGGCGAAGGTAGGCCGGCACGGCCGGCGCGTCGGGCTGCTCAGTGCCTGGCATCTGCGCGACCTCGCCGAGGCTCCCGATGACCTGAGTGCCGGGCTGTCCATCCCGGCCGGCAGCACGAGAAGCTTCTCTCCGCTGCTGGAGAACGGGTTCGCGCTGAGCCCGGACGGCCGGTTCGCGCTGACCCGGCACGGCTTCAGCTTGCGGATCCAGGACACGGCGACAGGCGAGGTCCACCAGACGCTGTCCACGTACGGACCCCCGTTCCGGTGCGCGGTGTTCAGCCCGGACAGCCGGTCGGTGCTGACCGGGAACAGGGACGGCTACCTCCAGCTGTGGGACGCACAGTCAGGCGAATGCCGGGTCGCCCTCGGCGACCACCCTGACTCGGTGGAGGCGGTCGTCCTGAGCGTCGACGGACGGCTTGCGATCGCCGGCTGCCTGGATGGCACGATCAAGGTGTGGGACCTGGCGACGCAACGGTGCCTGCGCACGCTCCGGGAGGCCGACAGGTTCGTCACCGCGCTTGCGGTCAGCACCGACAGCCGCATTCTGATCTCCCACGAGTTCGAGCTGACCGGCGGCTACTACGACAGTCTCCACTTCGCGCAGGTGTGGGACCTGGAACGAGGACGGCTGCTGCAGACCACACCCTGCTGGGAAGTCAGTGCTCACTCCACCAGGATCAGTCGTGACAGTCGGATCGGGCTGAGCATCAGCAGCCTCGGGAACAGTCTGCGCATGTTCGACCCGCTCACCGGCCGTCTCGAGACCCTGCTGCTGTCCGGGCCGGAGAAGCTCGGCAGGGTCGTGATGACGCCGGACGGGCGGCTTGGCTGCTCGGCGGGCCTCGAAGGCACGCTGACAGTGTGGGATCTGGCCGCGGTGAAGCGTCCCATGCACGTGCTCACCGGCCATACCGGCGCGGTGACCTCGCTGGTGCTGACGCCGGACGGCCGGTTCGCCCTGACCGGCGGGGCTGACGGGACCATCCGGGTCTGGGACCTGGCGGCCGGGCGCTGCCTGCGCAGCCTGGCGGCGCACACCGGCAGCGTGCTGTCGGTGCGATGCGGCTCCGACGCGCGCACGGTGTTGTCGCTCGGCGAGGACAAGAAGGCGAAGGTGTGGCAGCTGGCGTGGGACTACGAGTTCCCGCCGCCGGCTGACTGGGACGAGGACGCCCGCCCGTATGTGGATGCCTTCCTGGAACGTCACCGGTGGATCGACGTGTCCTGGACGGACGACGACGTCCATAGCCTGCTGGACGGCCTGCAGGCAGCGGGTCTGGGCTGGCTGCGTCCTGACGGTGTCCGCGCGGAGCTCGCACGCGCGGCCGCCGTGAGGAATGCGGAAGGTCCGGGCCCGCCCGCGGGCGGTTCGGGCCTGCCGGGCCACGGTCCGAATGATCGCGGCCGGAGGCTCGGACTGCGTGGAAGAAGACGGCATAGGCCGGATCTTCCCGACGACTAGCAGCGCTGGGAGACCGGGATCGCTCGGGTCCCTGTCTGCTCAGCCGGGACAACACATCTGGAGGACGCGACATGCTGCTGTTCTGTGGCGGCTACGGCTGCCCGAGGTCGATCTCCATCTCTGTCATCCCGGGCGGCAACCCGACCGCGCTGGAGAACCCGGACGAATTCTCCATTGTCTACTCGGTGTGCATGGACTGCAGGGCCCACTTCTGCGACCGCTGCGCGCCGGCGGCGCGGGACAGGCCCCGGGGAACGGTCCGGTGCCGACGGTGCACCGGTGAACTCGTCGACGGCCAGGGGTGGGAGCGGCAGGGAAAGTCGCGTCACCCGGAGGCCGTCCTGCGGTACAACGAAGCGGCGAAGCACCGGGAGGACGGAGCCAACGAGCTGGTGGTAGCGGTGCTCGACAAGGCGATCGCCCTCCGTCCGAAATTTGCCGCGGCGCACACGCTGAAGGGCCGGGCGCTACGGGACCTCGGCCGCAATCCGGACGCGGTCGCCGCCTTCGACATGGCAATTTTGATCGATCCGCTGAACATCGAGGCGATGCTGGAGAAAGGCTGGACGCTCGGGCACCAGCAGCCGGGGCCGGCTCTGGCCGCCTACGAGATGGCGGTGGCCGTCGAACCGCGGTTCCTGCTGGCACAGCTCGAGAGGGCCTCAATCCTCAACACTCTCGGCCGGTACGAGGAAGCGCTTCGGGTGGTCGACCAGGCTATAGCGATCGAGCAGGGAAAACTATACGTCGGTCAGGTCGGCTATGCCCGGTCGAGAGCGTTCGGAACGAAGGCTATGATCTTGGTTAATTTCGGGCGAGACCAGGAGTGCCTCGCCGCGGTCGACATCGCCATCGACTCCGGTCCCGATTTCCCCTTGAACTACAAGGTGAAGGCCCTCGCACTCGAACGGCTCGGACGCGTCGAGGAAGCCCGGCTGGCCAGGCGGATCGAAGAGGAGATCCTTCGCCGATCCGGGGCTTAGCAGGCGGGCGGTGCTGGCATCTCAAGCGGCCGCGCCTGTCCGAGCGCACTCATCCCGATCGGCGCCGCATTACCATCAGCATGACGGGTTCCGATCATCGCCGTGCGCCGTTCTCGGCATCGTGCGTCACGTCCACAGACAGGTAGGGAAGGGAGGCAGCGATTTCGGCGACGGTCGTCCTGACGGTGACGGCGGGCGCGTTGATGGAACGGGAGTACGCCTACGCCGAGCGCACCACCTGCATTCTTGGCCGGGCGCCTGACTGCTCGCCCGTACTGCCGGACGACGCTGACCACCGCACTGTCTCCCGGCATCACTGCCTGGTGGACATCAACCCTCCGGACATCCGGATTCGCGACTTCGGGAGCCTGAACGGCACCTACGTCAACGGAGTCAAGATCGGTCAGCGGCAGGCGGGTCAGACCCCAGAGGAAGCGGCAGCGACACCCTTCTCCGAGCACGACCTCACCCACGGTGATAAAATCAAGCTCGGGAACACCGTGTTCGCCGTGGCCATTCGGCTGCGCTGTGACGACTGCGGGCGATCGATGCTGGTGGAGGCCAGCGCGAACGGTTACAAGGCCGGCGGGAAGGACCAGTGCCGGGCCTGCCGTGCGGTGCCGTCCGGCGCCGGACCGGAACAGCCGTCCGTGGGGCCGACGCCGGAGGACGGCTCGCGCTGTGCCGGCTGTGGCCGTGAGCTGCACGGCGATCAGCGCGGCGGCGGACTGTGCGAGTCGTGCCACTCCACCGATCTGGTGGAATTCGCCCGGTTCCTACTCCGCAAGGTCAGCGAGGGCGACCGTGCGCCGACCGCGACGTACACGCTCGTGCGCGAGCTCGGCCGCGGCGGGATGGGCGCCGTCTTCCTCGCACGAAACGACGTCACCGGCAAGTCCGTGGCCCTGAAGATGATGCTGCCCAGGGTCGCCTCCCGTCCCGACGCGCGGGCACGGTTCATGCGTGAGATCGACCTGAGCCGTGCCCTCCGGCACCGGAACATCGCCTCGTTGTACGACGCCGGAAGCGTGCGCGGCGCCTTCTACTTCACCGTCGAGTACTGCCCTGGAGGCAGTGTCGACAAGCTGGTGGCGCGCCGCGGCGGCAAGCTCGCGGTCGACGAGGCGGTGTCGCTTGCGCTGCAGGCGCTCGATGGGCTGGACCACGCGCATGGTCTGAAGGTGGTGCACCGCGACCTCAGCCCACAGAACATCCTGCTGACCGGAGAGAGGTCGCCGGTGGCGAAGATCTGCGACTTCGGCCTCGCGAAGGCCTTCGACGAGGCGGGCCTCAGCGGTCTGACCCGTACCGGCGCCGCCGCGGGCAAACCCTGGTTCATGCCACGCCAGCAGGTCCTGAACTTCAAGCACGCGAAGCCTGACGTCGACGTGTGGGCGCTCGCGGCCAGCCTCTACTGGATGCTTACCGGTGCCCTTCCTCGCGACTTCCCGGTCCGCCGCGACCCTTGGCACGTGGTACTCCAGACCGAGGCGGTGCCGATCCGGCAGCGCAACCCCGCCATTCCGACCGCGTTGGCGGACGTGATCGACCATGCTCTACGGGACCAGCCCGCGATCGGCTTCCAGTCGGCGGTAGAACTCCGACAGGCGCTGGAGCAGGCCCTGCCACCAGGCTGAACGCGCCTACGGCCGCCGCGTCACCACGAGGCGCCGCTGGCATGCCAAGCAAGGCGCACCTTTTTGCACCGGGCGGCGTGTGTTGTAGTGCCGCGTGTACTCGGCCAGAACGGTGCGTAGGAACTGCCGCCATGTCGTGTTCTCGGTCGCGAGCCGTTCGATGAGGGTCGCGGTCTCCGTGCTGACCGGTGGCCGTATGCCCTGCTGCGGCGCACCGCCAGCGCATGGTCGACATCTACCGCGGACGGGAGCCGTCAGGGGTACCCGATAGGGAGTAGTGCGCACGAGCCGTAAAGCATGCGACTATTCGGATATATCGGGCAGTCTGGAGGTGTCGGTGCCCACCACCCGCTACTTCGACAGGGCCGGCCAGCTGGTGAGCAGGCCGGCGTGGGAGACGTTGTCCGGCCGGTGCGGTTACGGCCACGTCGCGTTGGATGCGGTGGTGGTGGCGGGGACCGGCGTGCAGGTCCACACCTTCTGGACCGGGATGACCAGCGACGACACGGGTAGCCACGGCCGACCGTTGATCTTCCGGACCATGGTGCACGGGTTGCGACGTGGACTGCTGACCTGGGGCTGGACCGACGTGCGCGCGGCGGCGGCCGGTCATACCGCCGTGCTGAGCTGGGTCCTCGGCGACGGGCCCATCCCCATGCCCCAACCCTCACCCCGATCTGCGGGTACCGTTCTCCCCGTTCGGCCTGTGCCTCCCTGCGATGCCCCGCGGGAGGATGCGGGGATCGCCGGGCAGGTGACGAACCGACACGGCATTCTGAAACAGAGAAGATGCGAATCGTGACGATCCCGTCGTAGGGGTTGTGGCCACTGGACAGGCCGGGGGTGAGGCCGACGTGGCGCGGTCTGCTGATGCGGACGGTCCGGACGACGATCGGCCGGGTCGAGGACAGTCAGGCGGTCGTCTCACGAAGGCTGGTCAGGTGGCGGTGTTCGTCGATTTCGAGAACCTGGTGCTCGGCGCCGGCCGAGGATTGCCCGGTCAGGCCGCCGACCCGCTGCCAGCGCCGGCGCTGACCTGGACAACTACGCCACCCACAAGACCCCGGCGGTGAAGAACTGGCTGCTGCGCCACTCGCGGTTCCACCTGCACCGCACCCCGACCTCTGCGTCCCGGATGAACCTGGTCGAACGCTGGTTCGCCGAACTGACCGACCGCAAACTCCGCCGCTCCACGCACCGCTTCGTCGTCGAGCTCGAAGCCGACATCCGCCGGTGGATCAGCGTGGGGAACAAGGACCCGAAACCGTTCATCTGGACGAAGACCGCCGACGAGATCCTGACCACCCTCGCCGCCTACTGCCGGCGAATTAACGACTCAGGACGCCAGGGCGCGTATTTGGTTGTGATCAAGGGTGGTGCGCGTGAGCTCCTTGATCCAGATCATCGATCTGGATCATTGAGGTGCGGAGGTGGAGGCCTGCGAGGTAGCTGCCTGGGGTCTTGTCATAACGGGTGGCGATGCCTCGCCAGGCCTTCAGCTTGTTGATCAGACGTTCCGCGGTGTTCCGTTCCTTGTAGAGGTCGGCGTAGAGGTCGGCGTCGTGGCTGACAGGGCGCCCGCCCCTGACGAACCTGGGTACCCGGCCTGTGGGCCAGGTCCTCAGTGTGTCGAGGAGTCGGCACAGTACCGGCGTCTCGTCGCGTGAGCGCCAGGCGGCGAGCGAGATGATGTGTGGCCCGCCGTCGGCCATCGCAAGGTAGCGGACGTCCGCGGCGCGCAGCACCCGGGTGGAGGCAGGCACCAGCGCGACAGCCAGGCCGGCGGCGACCAAGTCGATGGTCCGCCGGCACCGCTACGACGAACGGCTCGTCGGCGATCTCGGCTACGGCGACGTCGTCCCGGTCGCCGAACGGACCGATCCGGGCGGCGAAGGCAAGATCGATGATGCCGGAGCGCAGCAGGTCAGACGGGTCGCCGGGCGGCAGCTCCCGCAGGCTGAGCTCGACCTGCGGATGGCCTCGCTGGTAGGCGGCCAGCACCGGTAGGAACGCCTGCGACGAGGCGGTGGGCGCGTCGCCGACCCGGAGCCGGCCGATCTCGCCCCGGTGGGCTCGTCGCGCCGCCGCCACTGCCGCCTCAGCCTGAGCCAGGGTCCGTCGTGCCTCGGGGAGGAAGGCCCGCCCGGCGTCGTTGAGCGCCGTGCCGCCGGGCCCCCGGACCAGCAAGGTGGCGCCGACGGCCGACTCCAACTGCTTGATCTGCTGGGACAGCGCAGGCTGGGCCACGTGCAGCCGCTCTGCCGCGCGGGTGAAATGCAGTTCCTCGGCCACCGCGACAAAGGCCCGTAGATGGCGAAGCTCGATGTTCACGTGCACCTCCAACATCGAGTGTTCACAGGCGACGACCGTGGAGCGCCGTTCATTCCTCCTGCTTATGACATGGGCAGATCCTAGTCTTGGACGATATCGGTCCGCTGCTCCTACGTTGACGCCATGACGCATAGCGGCAAGGACCAGATCGAGCCGGGAACCTACGAGGGTCGGCGTGCAGGCGGCGTTAGCGGGGGACTGGTGGGCAAGGTCGCGCTGGTGACCGGCGGAAACCGCGACATCGGCGCCGCCGTCGTCACCCGGCTGGCGGCGGAAGGCGCCGACGTGGCCCTGACCTATCTCAGGGCCTATGACCAGGCGCGGGACGTCGCGAACGGGATCAAGGCAGCCGCGCGCGGCCTGATCATCCAGGCCGACAGTGCTGACCCGGCGGCCGTGGTGGCCGCCGTCGAGCAGACCGTGGCCGAGTTCGGTCGGCTCGACATCCTGGTGAACAACGCGGGGGTCTTCCCCACGGCCCGATCGAGGAGGTGACGGTAACCGAGTTCGATCGGACCTTGGCCGTCCACGCGCGAGCGGCGTTCTTCTCCGCGCAGGCCGCCGTGCCGCACATGCGGGACGGCGGACGCATCATCAGCATCGGGACGTGCCTGGTGGAGCGGGTACCAGCCGCCGGCATGACCCTCTTCGCCATGAGCAAGTCGGCCCTGGTCGGCCTCACCAAGGGACTCGCGCGTGACCTGGGCGGTCGAGGGATCACCGTCAACCTCGTCCACCCGGGTCCGGTCGACACCGTCACGAACCCCGCAGACAGTCCCCCGGCGGCGGGCAACCGGGCGGCGACCGCGTTGGGCAGGTACGGCACCGGCGCGGATGTCGCCGCCACCGTCGCCCACCTCGCGGGCGAGGGCGGGCGATGGATCACCGGGGCGCAGTTTGCCGTCGACGGCGGCTACACCGCCTAGTACTGAGTCATTTTCGACTCAGTACTAGCGCGGAGCGGAAGGGCTGGCAGGTGGCGTGGACGGGCAGGCAGTCCGGCCGCGCTCAGCGCGTCGACGGCCAGGCGGGCGGTGGTGGACTTGCCCAGAAACATCCGTCGCGGCCACTAGGAGCTCGGCGTGGAGGGCGCGCGCGGCTGCGGGTGTCGGCTGCCTTCGCCGAATTCGCCTGGGCGGTCTGATCAGCCGCTCGGTGGGCATGCCATGCCGTGACTGCGCGCAACGCGACAGCCCCGTCACCCACGGAAAAGCCGGCAGCGCGCATCAGGGCACCACCCGGCGGACTACGATGTTTGAAGTTCGCGCCGCGAGCGGCGGACGCCACGGGGGAAACAACCATCATGTCGCACGGCACTATGGGCGGACCACCGCGCTCTACGAACCGGTCTCGCGGAAGGTCCCTGAGCGAGCGTGCGACGGGGGACTTTCCGAACCGGCAAGAGCGGACCGACCGGCAAGAGCGGACCGACGCCCGTTCACGGCATGCGTCGCAGGGTTCATCGGCGGCGCCCCATCGCCGCTCACCGACGGTGCCGAGCTTCCGGACATGGCCGCGGCGACGGCCCCAGGACACGAGCCGGATACGGCCCCGCCGGCAGCCCGGCCGGGTGGGGCACCTGACCGTGACCCGAGTGCTCGTCGTGGAGGGTGCGGTCCTCCTGCTCGTTTTCTTTTTCCTCCACCCGTCGTTGATCCGGCTGGCCGGAGCCTCGCTCGGCATCGGTGGGGCCACCGCGGCCTGCTGGCGACGCCATGGCCAGTGGTGGACAGACGCTCTGGTCCGTGGCCACGACCTGCGTCGCCGGGCGACGAGCGGCCGGCTGGCCACGAACGATCCGAGGCTGCGAGCCCTGCACCAGATTGTTCCGGACCTGGCGATCGAGCCGGTGACGATGCCCGACGGCGCGTCGATCGGAGTCTGCCGCGACGGCGGCGGCTGGTTCGCTGTTGCCGCGATCACTCCCGACCCGGGTGGGACCGGCAGCGGCGGCGTCGGGCTGCCCCTCGCCGAGCTCACCACGCTCCTGACCGAGGCAGGACTGCCAGGGCTCGGGATGCAGCTCGTGATCCGCGCCGAGCAGTCCCTGCCCGGCGCGGTCGGACCAGGTCACCTCGCGGGCGCGTCCTACCAGGAGCTCATGGAACGGATCGGCGACGTCGTCCCGGCTTCCACCGACATGTGGTTGGCAGTGCGGGTGGAAGCAGCCGCCATGACCCTGACCGGAGTGGATCCCGGCAACGCGGAGAGTGACCTCCCCCGGGCGCTTGCCACCACGATGCGTCGCGCGTGCCGAATCCTGAACCGGGCGGGCTCGCCCTGCGTCCCGCTCGACGAGCAGGGCGTGCTCGAAACGCTCGGACGGTGCCTGGATCTCCCGGCCGACGCGGCCGACGCACCCGACGCGGCCGGCGCACCCGACGAGGCCGGCGCACCCCACGAGGCCGGCGGCGCCGAGGCGGCGCCCGGTCGGCTGCCGAGGCCGACCGACGGACCGGGCCGGGAAGACGGGCCAGGCGAGCGGTGGTGGGCTTGGTCGTCCGCGAAGCTCACGCACGCGTCCTTCTGGCTGGAGGACTGGCCGGAACCGGAGGATGTCGGTCCGCTGCTCGATCTGCTGCTGCGGACAGCGGCCGCGGTGGTGCATCTCGCGCTGACCATCCGCCCCCGGCCCGACGGTACGGACCTGCGCTGCCTCGTCCGGATCTCCGCCATCCCGCGCCTGCTCGGCCCCGCCCATGACGAGCTGCTGCGCGGTGCCGAGTCGTTCGGCTGCCGGCTGCGCCGGCTCGACGGGGAACAGGCGGTCGCCGCTTACGCGACCGCGCCGACGGGCGGTCCAGCGTGACCGACTCCGCGGAGACGTCCGACGCCGACGGGCCTACCCCCACCGGTGGCGATTCGGGCAACGCCGGCCAGCCCGATGCCACCGGCGGCTGGCTGCCCACGGTCAACCAGCCCCTGCCGGGGCCGGACGCATCCGCTCCCCCCTCGCCCGCCCGGCCCGCCGCCGGCGCCCGCTCCACCGATCCGCCCGACCAGCGGCATCCGCGCCGTCCGGATACCGCGAGCCCGCCCCCAGGCCGAGCTGTAGCTTCCGGTACCGCCTTTTCCGTCAGGCGGATCCCGCCAGCCACCGACCAGGCCGCGCCGACGGTCCCGCCCTCGGACAGCGCCCACGGCGTGGGTGAGCACACGGCGGAGCGCTCCCCGACGGAACGCGCGCGCCGGTTCGACCCCACCACGCCGTCCGCCCGCCTGGTCTGGCCCAGCCCGCCCACCCCCCGGCCGCCAGGCCCCCACCCCCCGACAACGGACGGGGCTCGTGAGCGCCCGGGACAGGTCGCACCGCGCGACCCGTCGACCACCACGCGGCCCGCGCCGCGCCGTCGGACCGCACGGGTGCGGCCCCTTCCGGCGCTGCGGATCGGGCACCATGTCACCGCGCCGGAGACGGTGCGTGCCATCACGCTGCCGTCGCTCGGCGCCGGGCTGCTGCTCGGCTACGACGAGGACAGCCGGCCGGTCAGCACCCGGCTGTTCCGGCCGACCGGCACCGAGATGCTGCTCGTCGGCGGCCTGTGGATCACCCGCCTGCTCGCGCTGCGGGTGCTGGCGCTGGGCGCCCGGATCGTCATCCACACCGATCGGCCGGAGATCTGGCTCGGCTTCGGGCCCTGGTCCACCGGCCGGCAGGACCGGTTCACCGTCGTCCCGTCGGTGGGCACGCCGTCCGCCGTGGCCGCCACCGCCGCGGTCACCACATCGGCATCCGCCGCGGCGCCGGTCCTGGTTCTGTATGACGGAGGCCAGCCGCCCGGCGCCGCACCGCCCGGCGCCGGAATGCCCGGAGCGCCCGGTAGCGGCCGCGACCGTGGGGATCCGACGGCGCCAGGGGCGTGGCAGACCCGGCTACGGGTGTTGCCGGACCTCGGACCGAGGTCCGCGTCGGCGCTCTCAGCGGCAGACCTCGTCGTGCTACAGCGGATCAGTCGGGCCGAGGCGGCCGTCGCGTGCGCCGCGCTCCACCTGCCGGAACACACCGAAGCTGCCCTCCCGGAACTCAACGACGAGATGTTGCTGCTGCATACGGCCAGTGCCGGCAGGTGGCTGTGGAGCGCCCCCACGAGCGTCGAGCAGCGCCATTTCGGCCCGTCGAGCCGGTCGTGGGACGGGAGTCCACCGGATCGCCGGTGACCGCCCACGGTCCGGCGGCGATCTCCTAACGATCCGCAGGGTCGTCCGACGAGCCGTCGGCGCGTCTGCCGGCCCGGGTGCGCTCGACCGGGCCCGGCGGCGCGAATCCGCGCCGATCGCGCGGACCGTCGGCCTCGACCATCCCTCGACCATACGGAGAACCGATCCCGGACTGAACCTCGGAGACCGGGCGGCCCGCTGGCCTGTCCGCGCCTCCCCAGCGCGGTGCGGCGCTCCCGGGCGTCGACCGGGGCGGCACCGTGTCGGCCGGCCGGGGCGGCGTCCAACCCGGTCCCACCGGTCCGGCCGGTCTCACCGGTGCGGCCGGTCTCACCGGTTCGGCCGGTCGGGGTGGCGTCGCCGATCCCACCCGCGTCCGCGACCCACCCGGTCGGGCGAGGCCACCCGGTCGGGCGAGGCCAGGCGGTCCGGCGGTGTCCCGCGGCACCACTGGTCCAGACACCGAGGGCCGGCCCAGCAACGGCGGCGGCAGGAAACCGGAGCGATCGACCGGGCGGGACGGTCCAGAGCCGGGTGGCCAGGCGGCACCGGTCGGCTCGAAGGGCAAGCCGGCAGTCCGCGGGTTCGGGTTCGGGTTCGGCCCGGCCGATGCCACGCCTCGGGGAAGCAGTCCGGGGGGTGGCAGGGGTGGGCCGGGAGGGATGGACGGTGCCGCAGGTCGGCCGTCCGGGCTTCTGGTGACGCCGTTACTCACAGGCCGCAGTGGTGGCGCCGGTGGCATCGACGGCATTGCACCGCGCGGTAGTCCACCCGGGGGTAGAGCGCCCGAGGACGACGCCAGCGGGACCTCAGGGGAAGGCGGCGGGGCGAGGCCAGGCCCGACCCGGCCGAGCGGCGGCGCCGGGACACCTCGCGCGTCGGGTGCCGCACGCGGCAGCCCGGGCGGTGTCGCGTCAGCGAGTGGACCGGTCCGCGCAGGCGGCGGCCCAAGCGCGGCAGGCGGCGCTGCCAGGGGCCGCGGCGCGGCGGCCGACAGCCCCCCGGATGCGGGGGTGCCGCGAGCCCAGGCGGTGCCGCGAGCCCAAGCGGAGCCATGAGGCCAGGCGGAGCCATGAAGCCAAGCGGAGCCGCGAGCCCAGGCGGTGCCGCGAGCCCAGGCGGTGCCGCGAGCCCAAGCGGAGCCATGAGGTCAGGCGGAGCGGCGAGGCCAGGCGGAGCGGCGGGCTCAGGCGGTCGCGTCGAGGGCAGTGCCGGCATCGGCGGGCGCGGCTGGTCGGCGATTCCGTCCAGCGGTGCCTCATACACCCCGGCGACGCCCAGCCGCAGCTCGAGCTCGGCGTCCTGGTAGCCCGTGGCCAGCCCCCACTCGATGAGCTGCGCCCGGTGCTGGAACCTGCCCGCCACATCTCGAAGGCCGTTCAGATAGGTCTCGCCGAGATCTTCCGTCCACACGGCGATGGTCGGCGTCGGGATGTACTCCTTCCCGCCCTTCAGACCGTCGATGTCGGCCGCGCCGTGCTCCTTGAGGAAATCGCTCTTGTAGAGGCGCGCCGCGGCCAGGTACTCCTCCCACAGCACACGCATCTCGTTCTGCTTTTTCTCGATCACGCCGGCTACCAGTTCCAGGCTCCTGATATTGCGCTGGGCCGCCTCGATCCAGTCGTCCAGGGACTTCAGCGCCGCTCCCGGCCCGGTGGGCAGAAACTCGGTGGCCCCCGGTGAGCGCCAGTGTGCGCGCACCTTGTCCGTGTGGTCCTTGAGCTGCCCGGCGGCGGATTCCAGCGCCGTGTACGCCGTCCGCCAGTAGTCGGCGATGCCACGGACCGCGGACGCGTTCTGACTCATCACCCTCGGGTAGATCAGCTCGATGTCGTCGTGCTTTGCTCCCTTGGCCTTCTTCCATTTTTTCGGGTCCGGATCCGGCTCGTACGTGGGGACGTAGGAGCCGGTCGACGGCTCGTTGGTGAGCGGGTACGACTCCGGGTCCACCGGGCAGGCGTTCGCCGGTACGGAGCCTCTCGCCGACGTGTAGCCGTAGTACGGCTCGTCAACGGACATGGTCAGGGCCTGCGGGCGTTGTCGAGGCCCAGTTGCTGGACCGCGTCCTGCACCGGCCCGGCCGGATCGGGCGGCGGGGTGGCCGGCTGCGCGGCCGGAGCCGGCAGCTCGCGGGTCGTCGTCTGACCGCCGGAGGTGATCTCGATCCGCACGGAGCCATCGGCCGCCGTGCTGGTCGTCGTGATCACCCCGCCCTCGATCACTGTCTCGACCCTGCTGCGGTCCGCGCGGGTCAGCACCCTCTCGGTCTTCTCCGCGACCGGCTGGCCGTCTGGTCCGCGCACCGTGGTGACGGTGGTGTACACGGTGTCGCGGCCGTCCTGCGACGGCGCGGAGGTATCGACCCGGGTGATGACCGAGCCGTCCGCGTAGACGGCTTCGTGGTAGCCGTCGCTGCCGTACTGGTTGGTCGGATGGGTGGGATCTCGCTGCGCGTCCACCATGGACTCCTCGCGTTGCTGGCGCAGCGTCTGGGTTGCGATGGACGGATCCAGGCCGGGCGGGCGGGTGGTGGCGTCCGGCCGGGCGAACGCGAAGCCGACGAGGTTCATGCTCTCGGCGGACCGCGTGTCGGTCGCCCGGTAGGCATCCGCGCACAGCTGGGCGGCGTTCGCTATCACCTGGACGCCCAGTCCGACGTCGCGGAGGAACTGCTGGAACCGGTCGACGTTGCCGGTCACCGCATCCGCGATCATCGCTCCCTCGGGAAAGGCGCCCGCGTCGCTGTCCCTGCCCCGGAACGCGTCGAACGTCGCCGGCATGATCCGCGCCAGGGCCGCCTGGACATCCAGCACCGGGTTCGTCATGAGCAGCGGCAGTTCCGCCGCGTAGTGGGAGATCTCCGCCGGGTCGGCACGCAGCTCGTCGCTCATGTGTCCTCCGGAGGCGTCGTGGGCGGCTGGCCGGACGGCTGCCGCCCGACCGGGGACCCCGGCTCGGGCAGCCAGCTGAGTTGGACGAGTTCACTGGTCCCGCGCCGATCCACCAGCAGGCCCCGGCCCCTGGGCAGACGCCGTGGCCTGACCTCGAACAGCGGACCCTCCTCGGCCGGGCAGGACAGCAGGATCGCCGGCGACCCGCAGTTGCGCAGGGCGGAGATGACGTGGTCGAGGAGCGCACGCCCCGCGCCCCGCGCCGCGCGGGCCACGACGACGTGCAGGCCGATCTCCTGGCCGTCCGGCAGGTACGGGATCAGCGCGGCGAGCGGGTTGGCCATCGCCATCGAGATCCGCTCGTAGTCGTCGACGAGCACGAACATCCGCGGCGGTCGCCGCTGCCCGGCCCCGCCGGCCCCGCCCACCGGCGCGCGCTGGATGGCCTTGCTGCGCCTGGACATGACCTCGACGACGCCGACCATCAGGTCCGTGAGGTCCTGCGCGGTGGCCGCGTGGCCCTCGCCCTCGCACAGGTACTCGTCCGGCACGACCCCGCGCAGGCCCCGGCCGACCGTGATGATCTGTGCTTCGTCCGGCGGGTAACGGCACATGATCGACCGGGCGAGCGCGCGCAGGAACGCCGTCTTGCCGCTTTCCACGTCGCCGAACAGCAGGCAGTGCGGGTCGGCGTCGATGTCGAGGGTGACCTCGCGCAGGTCGCTCTCGGCCATCCCGACGGGCAGCCGGGAGCGGTGCGCCGGCACCGCGACCGCGGGCGGGTCGACGTAGGGCAGGACCTGCGGCAGCATCCGCACGCGCGGCGCCGGCGGCCGGGTGCTGTAGTGGCCGATGGCCTCGACCAGCATCGCCACGCCGGCATCCAGGGTCGCCGGGTCGCGATCTCCGTCGATACGCGGCAGTGCCCCGTGGAAGTGCAGACCGGCCGGGGTGATGCCGCGTCCGGGCGACCGCTCGGGGATGTTGAACGAAGCGCGGCGGTTGAGGGTGTCGGCGGCACCGTCGAGACGCAGCTCGAGCTTCTCTCCGAACATGTCCTGCTGGCGGAGGTCCATCCACCGACTGGCCGTGACGATCAGGTGGATGCCGTAGCCGAGCCCGCGGCCGGCGAACTCGGCGACGACCGGTTCCAGGTCCGCGAACTCCGTGCGCAGGGTGGCCCACCCGTCGACGACCAGGAACACGTCGCCGAACGGGTCATCGGTGATCTCGCCGTCGCGGCGCATCTGCCGGTAGGCGCCGAACCCGACCCGCCGGCCCACGAAGCGCCGCTCCCGGTCGAGCAGCACGGCACGCACCTCGGCGACGGTGCGCCGCACCCGGTCCGGGTCGCCGCGCGACGCCACCCCGCCGACGTGCGGCAGGTCGGCCAGCGTCGTCAGCGTGCCGTCGCTGAAGTCCAGGCAGTAGAACTGGGCCTCGGCCGGCGTGTGGCACAGCGCCAGGCTGGCGATGACGGAGCGGACGAGGGTGGACCGGCCGCTGCGCTGGCCGCCGACGATCGCCAGGTTGCCATTGCCGGCGTCCCCGGACAGGTCGATCCGCAGCGGGTCCTGCGTGCGTTCGCGTGGCCGGTCGACGTGCCCGACGACGGCGGTGAGCGCCCCCCAGGTGGAGCCGGCCGAGGTGGTCAGACCGCGATCCGGATCGACGATCAGCCGGGGAAGCAGCTGGTCGAGGGTGGGTGGTACGCCCAGCGGGGGCAGCCAGATCCGCTGGGCCGGCGTCCCCTGGTCGGCGAGCCGGCCGACCAGGATGTCCAGCAGCGTCTCCGCGCCGTCACCGGCCGCCTCTGCGGGGAGGTCGTCCCCGGCCGCCACGCTGCCGTCGGACAGCGCGCGGTCCCGCACCGCCCCACGGTCCCCGACCGGCTGGAGGTGCCGGGTGCCCCACGGGTCGTCGCCGTCGTCGTCGGCGGAGTCGTCCGCGACCGATGGCGCCTGGTAGTCCGTGCCGTAACCGACCACCAGGTCGCCCGGCGCGGTCGCGCCACCGGCCAGACCCGTCGCGCCCGCGCCCGTCAGAGCGGAGACGTAGGCGGACCGGAAGCGGACCAGCTCGTCGGTGCCGACCTTCAGGTAGCCCAGGCCGGGCACCCCACGCGGCAGTCGGTAGGCGTCGTCGACGCCGAGCACCGCGCGGCTTTCCATGGACGAGTTCGTCCGCAGCGCGATCCGGTAGTCCAGAAACGTGTCGAGGCCGCGCAGCCGCCCCTCGTCCAGCCGCTGCGAGGCGAGCAGCAGGTGCACCCCCAGCGCCCGGCCGATCCGGGCGATCTGGAGGAACATGTCGAGGAAGTCCGGGCGGGCCTGCAGCAGTTCCTTGAACTCGTCGCAGATGACGAGCAGGCTCGGCAGCGGCTCGAGCCGCGCGCCGAGCAACCGGGCCCGCTCGTACTCGTGCTGCGAGTCGAAGGCGAACTGCTTGAGCAGCTCCTGGCGGCGCAGCAACTCCCCTTCGAGCACGTCCTTCATGCGATCCACCAGCGGCCGCGCATCCCGCAGGTTGGTGATCACGGCGCTGGTGTGCGGCAGTCGGTCAAGCTTCGCGAACGTCAGGCCACCCTTGAAGTCCACCAGCACGAAATTGAGGGTCTCCGGGTCGTGCGTCACGGCCAGCGAGAGCACGAGAGTGCGCAGCATCTCGCTCTTGCCGGACCCGTGGTCCCCGATCAGCAGGCCGTGCGGCCCCATTCCCTTCAGCGCCGATTCCTTGAGGTCGAGTTCGATCCGCCGGCCCTGCCCGCCGACCCCGAGTGGTACCCGCAGCCGGTCCCGGCTCGACCGTCGGCGCCAGGTGTGCGCCGGGTCGAAGGCCCGCGGGTCGCCGAGTTCGAGCAGCTCGGTCAGGCCCATGTCGCGGGCCATCGGCTCGCCCTCCTGGGCATCGGCCGACAGCCGCAGCGGCGCGAGCTGGCGGGCCAGCGCCTCCATCTCCACCAGGCTGAGGCTGTCCGCGACGCCCAGCTCGCCGGCGTTGTCGAGTTCGCGTCCGGCGATGCGACCGCCGTCGTCCACGGTCAGCGCGAAACCGCCCTCGTCCAGCACCCGGGGCGGCGTGACCAGCAGGTGGACGACGGTGACGCCGGCGAGCCCGCCCGCCGTGGTGAGGTGGTCGGCGCCCAGATCGTCCGCGCCGTCGACCACCACCACCAGGTGCGGTCCACCGGGGCGCACCGTGTTCGGGTCGAACCGCGGGCGCGTCGGCAGCAGGTCGTCCAGCAGCGCCTCCAGCAGGTGCAGGGACGGTGTGATCAGCCGGACCGGTCCGGCGCGGTCCCGCTTGCGCGGGTGGAACGCGTGCGGCAGCCACTTCGCCCACTGCCACCACTCGCGGTGCTCGTCGGCGGCGCACACCGCGATCAGCAGGTCATCCGGCGCGTGGAACACCGCGAGCTGGGCCAGCATCGCCCTGACCAGCGCGCGGACCCGGTCGGGCGGACCGTCCACGAACAGGTGCGCCTGCGTCAGCAGCGGCAACAACTTCGGCAGCTCGTCAACCGACCGATACGCGCGTTCGAAACCGACCAGAGCCTGCGCACACACGGTCTCCAGCTCGTCCCAGTGCCGCAGCGGCGGCATCCTCAGCTCGGTGTGCAGCGGGTACGAACCGATCCCGAACCGGACCACGGCGAAGTCGGCATCCGTCGGCCGGCGCTCCCACAACCGGGCGCTCGCGGCTGTCGACCACAGCGAGTCAGGCGGTGGATGGGCGTGGTGGTAGGCGGCGCGCTGCTCGCGGACGATGGCCCTGACCTGCTCGCGGGTCCGGCTCAGCCGGCGCATGTACCCGCGGCGGACCTCCATCAGCTCGCGCTTGCCGCGCCCGCCGGTGCCATGGGCGAACTGGACGGCGATCATCCCGAGCATCGACAGACCGAACAGCCCACCTGCGAGCCAGCCGAGCGCGCCACCGCGCCCGTTGCTCCACATCATCGCCATGGCGCCGCCGCCGGCCATCATCGGCAGGAACATGAGCACGCGGGTCCAGCTCGTCGTGCCGACCGCCGGCACCGTGGGCGGTTCTTCCAGCTCCACCGGGCCGTCCACCGGCAGGGCGGGAGCCGGCTGGCGCGTATACCGCCTGATCACGGTCGTAGTCACAGTGAAACCACGTTGGCGAGAACCCCCGAGCCCCTCCGGTCCGCCGGATTCCGGTGCGACCGCGAGTAAACCGTGGGCCGGATTCTACCGCCGGCCGCGCTGGCCGGATGTCGGAATCGAACTGGCCGCGTCGCGTCGGGTGCTACCGTCTGGGCGGGGGAGAGCCGCACGAAGACCGTACTTCCCCGTTTGCCTCGGCTGCTACGGGGGGGCTTTGAGAGCGCCGGTCGGAATAGGATTGACGCGGGTCACCGTCGAGGCACCCGGAAGCCGGATCGATGTGGCGCTGCCCGATGCGGTCGCCGTCGCCTTCCTTCTTCCCGACCTGTTGCGCCGGGCTGGAGCCCATCTCGCCGACGACGGGGAGCGGCACGGCGGTTGGGTGCTGCACCGGGCGACCGGCCAGCGGGTGCGCACGCAGGAGAGCCTCGGCGCCCAGGAGGTGCGCGACGGCGAGGTGCTCTACCTGGTACCGGGCCGGACGGACTGGCCGGAGCCCGAGTACGACGACATCGTCGACGTCGTCGTGGCGGGCGCCCGGCAGGCGGGCGCCGCCTGGGACGCGTCGGCGACCCGTCGGTGCGCGTTCGCGGCGGCGACCGTCGCGGCGGCGCTGGGCGCACTGGGTCTGACCTTCGCGGGTGGACCACGATGGCTGCTCGGCCTGGTCGGTCTCGCCTTCGCGTTCGCCGGGATCGCCGCCGCGACGGCACTCGTGCGCGCCAACGGCGATCTCGACGCGGCCGCGGCGGTGGCCGGCAGCGGGTTGCCGTTCGCGTTCGTCGGCGGCGCCCTGCTCACCGCGCCGCGTTACCAGAGCGGCCTGATCGACCTCGAGTCCCGCCAGGTGCTCCTCGGCTCCGCGGCGCTGGTGGTGTCCGCGCTGGCCGGCCAGCTGGGAGTGGGCGCCCGGACCAGGGTGTTCGCCGCCGGCGCCGGCGCCGGCCTGCTCGGCGTCGTCGCCGGCGTCGTCGGCCTCCTGCCGCTTGCGGAGGACCTCCCCGAGCTCGGCCTGCCGCAGATCGCCGGGATCGTCTGGACGGTCGCGGTCGCGCTGATCCCGGGCTGCCCGTTCGTCGCGATGCGGCTCGGCCGGGTGCCGGTGCCGTCGCCGCCGCGGCGCGAGCAGGACGCGCGGGCACCCCACCCGAGCCTCGACCAGCGGGTCATGTTCGACGCGGTGATCCGGACCGCCGAGATCCGCACCGGACTGCTGATCGCGATCTCCGTGGTCTGCGTGGTCTGCGCGTGGGCGCTGGTGCTGGCGTCGCCGCCACGCACGTCGACGATCCTGCTGACGCTGGTCGGCTCGCTCGCGCTGCTGCTGCACGCGCGGCAGTTCCCGACCGTGCGGGAACGGCTGAGCCTGCTCGCCGGCGGCGGTGTCGGGCTGGTCCTGCTTGCGGTCGCTCCGGTGTTCGCCCGCGTCGGCGAACCGGATTCGCGGCCGCTTCCGGCCGTCGTCCCGCTGCTGGCCGCCGCGGTCTGCGTGGCGGCGTTCACCGCGGGGCTGCTCTTCACCCGGCGGGAACCCTCACCCCATCTGGGCCGGATCGGCGACCTCGCGGACATCGCCGTGATCGTGGTCCTCCTGCCGCTGGCCTGCGGCGTCGCGGGCCTTTTCGACTACGTCCAGCACGTCCAGCCCTGACCAGGAGCGCGGCGGGGACGGGGAAGCCGGCGAGGACGAGGCGGGACGGGGACAGCGACCATGGCGACGCGACGCGATCAGCTCCACTCGCACCAGTTCCAGGTCCAGCGGGTCGTCTCGGCGCTGGTGATGCGGGAGCGCGACCCGGCCGACCCACCGCTGCGCCGCGGGCGCGGCGCCGTGCTCGCCGCGGTGATGGTGGCCATTCTGATCGCGGTCGGCTCCTTCGGCTACGGGATCTGGAAGGGCAGCGAGAACGCGGCCCTGCGGGGGAACGAGATCCTGCTGGAACGCGAGACCGGCGCACTGTTCGTGTACCGCGACGGGGTGCTGTCACCGGTGCCGAACTACGCCTCCGCGCGCCTGCTCCTCGGGGCCGGAGCACCGCTGCGCGCGCTGTCCCGCGAGACGCTCGCCGTGGTGGTCTCGGCGGACACCCGGCAACCGCCCCGGCGGGGACCCTCGCTGGGGATTGCCGGTGCGCCGGGCTCGCTGCCACCAGCGCGGGAGGTCGCGGGCGGGCCCTGGACGATCTGCGCGACGACCCCGACCACGGAACGACCCAGCGTGTCGATTCTCCAGATCGGCCAGGCGCGATCGGAACCGGCGCTGTCCGCCGACGCGGCGCTCCTGGTACGGGACAGGACGCAGGGCACTGTGTACCTGGTCGCCGGCGGCCACCGGTTCCCGATCGTCAACAGTGTCGTCCGCGACCTCTTCCCCCGGGCCTCTCCGGTCACGGTGGATCATGCCTGGATCGAGGGCCTGACCGAGGGAGAGCGCATACCTCCTGTGGTCGACTACTTCGGTGTGCGGTTTCCCGGAACCGACCGCAGTGTCGGTGATCTGCTGAGCACTCAGGGTCAATATCAGATCCTGTTGGAGAACGGCGCCTACCCGCTCGGCCGTCTACAGCTCGCCGCCTATCGGGAATACCTCGCGAAAGGCGGTCACCATATCGGCGAGGAGAATGACGTTCCGAACATATCCGGGCGTTTCGGCAGGTCGTCATACGCCGCGGGGCTGGCGCGAGCTCCGGACGGCATTCCGTCGGTCGTCCCGGCGGGCAAGGGCGTCTGCGCCGAATACGGCGGGCCGGACGACCCGCCGACGATCCGGGTCGCGGCGGATCTGCCCGCGGATCTCGGCGTCGCGACCGGCACCGGGGGCACGAGCGGGGTGGACCGCGTCGCGTTCACGGCCGGCGGGATCGCCGTCGTCGCGTCGGACGGGGCCGCGCCCGCCTCCGGCATGCCGACGCCGAGTACGCCCGAGCCGTCGAACGCCTCGGAGTTCACGCTGGTGACGGAGGCCGGGACCCGCTTCCGGGTGCCGTCGGTCCAGGATCTGGAAAGACTCGGCTACCCCCCGAAACGCTCCGTGCGAGTACCGGGCAGCCTGCTCGCACTGCTCCCGGAAGGGCCGGTACTCAGCGCGGACGACGCCGCCCGCGCTCACGACACGGCGGGCACGGACCGCGCGCGTGCGGGTCTCCCGCCGAGCAGAGGTTCCTGACCGCGCCCGGACGGGGCGGGAAAGCGCCCTGGAAACAGCCGTCTTCCCCACACCCACCGACCCGTGGTGAGATCATGAGTCACCGGAAACTGTACGTCCCGTCACAGAACTGAGGGAGGAAGCGTGGCGACCTCGCTGACGCCGCTGATGCTCGCCGGTGCCGCGCACAAGGCACGGGATGTCGGCGCGGGTATCGGCGGTCAGCTCGCGAATCTGCGCACCACCATCGAGACGCAGGTCGGCGTCTCGCTGCGGGGCGGTGCGGGCACGTCGTTGACGGCCGTGTCCGTGCAGCTCGACGAACAGCTGCGGCGGCTGCTCAGCGCGCTGAACACGATGGCCGACAACGTCGACGCCACCCGACGGGATCTCGGCGCGACCGACGCGGAATCCGCCCGCGCCATCAACCAGGTCCTCGGCCAGACCTCACCCCTCACCGCCGCCGTCATCCGATCACTCGGTTGACCCGGACGGCACGGAGTTCCTCGGAAGGGAGCGTGACCTGGCATGGTCAACGACGCGGATGACCTCATCTACAACTACGACGGCATCGACACGGTCGCCGCCGCGATCGCGGCCTTCGTGCGGCAGATGGACGAGAACCTGCGCGAAGTGGACGGGGCGTTCAAGGATCTGCTCGCCAACGGCTGGACGGGCGCGGGCGCCGATGCGTTCCATCAGGAGAGCACGCAATGGCACGCCGCCGCCGATGAGATCGCGACGACGCTCGGGCTGCTCGGCACGGCGGTCGGCAACGCCGGGCTCGACATGCGCGCGGCGGACGGTCGCGCCGCCGGGCGGTTCTTCCCTTCGGGCGGCTGATCGCGCGCGGCGGGCGAGGCCCGGCGTCAGGCGGTGGCGGCCAGCAGGTCCTCGACGAGCAGCGTGCGCAGGTCGTCGCGGCTCGGCCTGCGGCCAAGCCGGCTCAGCCGGCCGGCCTGTGCCTTACGCATGCCCTCCAGCAGCCTGCGTGCCTCCCGCGCGTTACCGAAGCCACGGCCGCGCGGTAGCTGGGTGAACCATTCGAACAACGCTCCGTCCAGGCCCGCCGCGAGCATGTAGTCGTCATGGCCGGCGATGCGCTCGCAGATCATCACCAGTTCGTCCGCGGAGTAGTCCTCGAACTCGATGCTCTTCGCGAACCGCGAGGCCAACCCGGAGTTCGCCGCGAGGAACTCCTCGATCTCCCGGGTGTAGCCGGCCACGATCACCGCGAGCTCGTCGCGGTGATCCTCCATCATCTTCACCAGCTCGCCGATCGCCTCCTGGCCGAAGTCGCCGGGGAGCCCGCCGGACAGCGTGTACGCCTCGTCGATGAACAGGACCCCGCCCATCGCCGACTCGACCACCGCGGCCGTCTGCGGCGCGGTCGCTCCGACATACTGGCCGACCAGGTCCCGCCGGGAGACCTCACGGAAGGTCCCGCCGGGCAGTACGCCGAGCGCCCGCAGCAACTCACCGTAGATCCGGGCGACCGTCGTCTTACCCGTGCCCGGGGACCCGGCGAAGATCAGGTGATGACTCACCGCGCTCACCCCGAGCCCGGCCGCGCGCCGCCACTCGTTCACCCGAAGCTCATCGATGATCGCGCGCACCTCGGCCTTGACGGCGGCAAGACCGATCATCGACTCCAGCTCGGCGAGCAGCTTCGCGACGAGCTCCGGATCCCCACGCGAGGTGCGCTCGATCGCGGGGCCGGCCGCCCCGGCCCCGATCTGGCCGTTGCCACGCCCCGGGCCCGCGGACTCGTGCGCACGCACCGTCGGGTTCGCGCCGGAGGCGATGTCGACGCCGGGCGGCGCCGTGTTCTCCACCCGGGTGTCCGACAGCAGGCCGCCGCAGCCCGGACCGAACCGAACCCCGGCGTCGCGCGTGTCGTGAATCCAGCAGTCGATGATCCGCGGCGAGCTGCTGTGCGCGATTTCCAGGCCGAACCCTCCGCTGCGGGAGATGTCGCAGCGTTCGATGACGGGGCGCGCGCCCTGGTAGACGTAGACGCCGCGGTTCCCGCAGCGTTCGATGGTGCAGTCCCGGATCGTCGGGTCGGCACCGAGCCGTACGATGATCCCGTCCTCGTCGACGTCGGTGATCTCGCAGCCCTCGACGAGGCCGCCGGCGTCCTCGATGACCAGCCCGCCGCGCCCACCGGTCACCCGCACGCCGGCGAGGGCCAGCTCGGCCTGGTCGCCCGCGACGATCCCGTGGCCGCCGGCCGAGGCCACGGTGCAGTCCCGCAGCGCGAGCCGCCCACCGCTGACCGCCACCGCCGGGGCGTCGACCGCGCGCAGCACGAGACCGGTGACGGTGACCGTCTGGCCCGCCGCCAGTTCACCGGCGAGGGCCGACCGATCGTGATCACCTGGTTCGACCACCACCGAGCCCGGGTCACCCAGGACCGTCAGCAGCAGATCGCGGTTGTCGGCGGTCAGGACGAGGGATTCGGCGTATTCACCGGGCGCGATCCTTATCGTCGCACCCGCCGGCGCGGCGCAGACCGCGTCCTCGATCGTGCCGAAGGCGCCGTGCTGGCGCGGCGAGACCAGAAGAACGCGCGTCATGGCTCCGTCCGGGACGAGTTTCCCAGCGAACCCTAACGCAGCCGGACCCGGCTGTAAGCTTCACCGGACGATTGCCCGGGATCACCGGCCGCCGGCGACGGGGAAACGCTTACATCATGCGCGACCAGGCATACCGCGACCAGGCATCGCCCGGCGGAACACCCGCAGACGGCGAGGTGCGCGGCGGAGCGCGAAGCGGCGGAGCGCACCACGGCGAGGCGGAGTCCGGCCCGGGGCGGAGCGAGGACGCGCGGGTCGGTGGGACCGATGCCGGCCCGCCGCAATGGCAGCCTGCCGACGCGGCCGAGCGGGCGCTGCTGGACGCTGTGTCGCGTGCGGACTGCGCCGCCTTCTTCACGATGGTCATGTCCAGCCGGCTGCGGATACCGACCCGGTCGACCGGAGCGCCACCCGGTCCGGCTGCCACGACTTTCTGTACCTGGCAGGTGGGTGACCGTCGTTTCCTGATCGCATTCACCTCGCCGCGGCTTCTGATGGCGAACATGGCTGACGTCGCCGACGGATTCCTTTCCCTGTCGTTCGACGAGCTGGTGGAGACCTGGCCGGATCCGCACCTTCGGCTCGCCCTCAACCTCGGCACGCCGATCGACGCCTTCGTCCGGATCGACACGGTCGCCCGCGCCGCCCGCGGTGACCTCGAGGTCGCGTTGCCCGGCGGACAGCGCAGCGCCGGCCAAACCGCGACGATGACGCCGAGCGCGGCGGCGATACCGCCGTCGCGACCCACGCCGCCGTCGCCGTCACCCCCGTGAGGGAATCCCCGCCGGGGGAGTCCCCGCCGGGGGAGTCGCCGCCGGGGGAATGCGGCCGATGCCGTTGTCGTCGGTCCCCATTTCCGGTCCAATGGGAGACGGGCGGGAACCGTACCGCAGGACGCGGTTCGTGCCGGGCGGTCCGGTGAAGAGCCGGGCCCCGGCGGGGGGATCGGGCCACCAATGCGGCGAACCGGCCGCGGGTTCGGAGAAAGAGCGGGCAGGTGATGGATCATTCCGGTCGGCCGGACTGGGACAGTCTCGTCAACCTGACCACGGGGCTGCGTGCGCAGCTACGCCAGATGCAGGACGTCCAGCGGGAGATGCTCCAGGTCACCGGCACCGCCCGGTCCCCCGACCGGCTGGTGAAGGTCGTGGTCGGGCCGCGTGGCCAGCTCGTCGAGCTCGACATCGACCCGCTCGCGTACCAGCGGCTGAACGCCGCCGCGCTCGCGGCCACGATCCTGGCGACCGCGCGGGAGGCCGCCGACCAGGCGATGGCCCGCGGCCAGGAGCTGCTGGCCGCGCACACGCCGGCCGAGCTGCGGGCAACCGGTCTCGGCGCGCTGAACCTGGACGTCGTCCTGCGAACCCGCGACTCCGACCTGATCAAGGATGGTGGCCTCGATGGGCTTTCTTGAGCTCCGCGGCGGTGCGGCCGACGTCCGGGCCCACGCGGCGAGCCTGACCGAGGCCAGCGTGTCACTGCAAGCGGCGCTGGACGCGGTCGCGGGAACGATCGACAGCGCCGAGCGCGCCGCCCCATGGGGACACGACGAGTACGGCGAGCAGTTCGCCGGGACCTACTACCGGGCCGGGGCCGGCTCGGGACCGCCGCCCGCGGACGCCGCCCGTGACCTGCTCGGTGACCTTCCGGGCCTGCTCGCGCGGATCGCGGACGGCGCCAGCCTGGCGATGGTCGACATCGAAGCGGCGGACGGCCGCAGCGAGGCCGTGATCCGGTCGCTGGCGCCGTGAGGGCCGCGAGGGCCGCGAGGGCCGCCCCGTGAGCTCCGCCCAGCAGGCGCTGGACGACGTCCTGGAATACATCCGCCAGTTCGAGAGCCACGTACCCGTGGCCGGCGCACTGCTGCGGATGCTGGCCGAGATTCCCGAGGGCCGGGAGCTGGAGCTCTACGATCTCGCGGATGCGTACGGGGCGGCGGCCCAGGCGCTGGCCGAGCATCTCGACGCTGTCGCGGACGCGGGAAACGCCATCGCGATGAGCTGGGTCGGCGACATCGGCGCCCAGGCCTACGCCCAGGGCTGGACCGCCTACCTGCAGAACGTCACCGCGACGGCAAACGCCTACGCCGAGCTGCAACGCGGCGTGCAGGAGTTCGGCAACGAGATCGAAATGATGAAGTTCGAGGCGGTCGTCAGCCTGCTGGTGCTCGCCGGCACGCTGTTCGCGGCGGTCATGGCCGTGCTGCCCACCGCCGGTACCAGCCTCGGCGCCGTCCCGGCCGCCATCGCGGCCTGCGAGCGGGCGATCGCCGCGCTCGCCGCGAAGACGCTCGCCCGACTCGCGCTGCGGACGGCGCCGAAAGCCATCGAGCGGGTGACCGCCGAGGCCGTGGCCGATGCGGCGGAGCGTTCCGCCACCGGGCTGGGCCGCCAGCTCGGTGGAAAGCTCGGTAGGCAGGCGCTGTGGCAGGGCGGCACGGAGGCCCTCCAGACCGGCTTCGGTGAGGGCGCCGTGCAGCTCTACCAGATCGAGTCCGGTCACCGGGAGAACTTTGATATCGACGAACTCGCCGGTGACTCGTTCGAGGCGTTCGGTATCGGCGCCCTCAGCACCCCGTTCCGCCACGCGTACCACGGACCGGGCAGCGGGATCTTCTCGCAGGCCGCCGGCACGTTCACCTACGACCTCGGCGTCTACGCCGCCCGCGACCGGGACCAGGTCAGCTTCACCGACTGGCTGAAGGGGGAGAAGGACCGGGTCGCGAAGGCGGCGGTTTCCGGCTCACTGAACGACGTCAACCACGTCCGTAGGGAGCACCAGGCCGGGCAGCAGCAGGCGGCCCTCGTCGCGCCCGAGGATTCCACCTCGCCGCAGGACTCCACCTCGCGCGAGGACTCCGCACCGCGCGAGGACTCCGCACCGCGGACCTCCGGACGGCAGGAGCCGGTGCCCCGGCACTCCGCGGGCGAGGAACCCGTAGGCCAGGACACTGCATCCGGTCAGGAGCCGAGGACACCGCCGGCGCTCCAGGAACCGGTGGGAACGCCGAGCACGGCCGCCCCCACCGGCGCAGCCGAGAACACCGCCGTCGAGACCGTCACGGCTACCGGGGGAACCTCGGCTCAGGCTCACGACCCGACGGTCGCCAACCCCGACCATCATCAGGTCACCGCCGATCCACCGACGACGCAGAGCACGCTGGCGGCACATCCGCCGGAGGGCAACCAGTCGACAGCAGACCTGCCGCAGGCCGGCGACCGGCAATCGGCTCGGCCCTTGCCACCCTGGGCCTCGGAGGAGCTTCAGACCGGATCGGCGGGCGTCGACGCGGCGGGCACTGCCCGCATGCCCGCCGGCTCGGGGGCCATGGGCGGGCACGACGGCAGCCCGCACCCCGGCGGCGACACGTTCGGCGCGCAGACACCGCTTCCTCGGGCACCCGACGGTCAGGCGCACACCGGTCACACTCCCGTCGGCGCGTTGCCCGGCGGCCAGACGTCCGTCGGTGAGAACGTCGGCGAGAACGCGACGCTGCCGAATCGACCCGTGGTGGTCCGGGCCGAGCCCCCCGCCGCACCCGCGCCTGTCGGTGCCGAGGGCAGCGCGACGCCGTACGGGCCGCCGGCGCCTCCCGTCCTCGCCGCGCCTACCGGCGGTGGGTCCGCGCATCCTCCCGGGGCAGGGCCGTCGGATGGCCGGGCAGGCGACCGTTTCGTCGCCCGGCACACGCCGGTCGACGAGGACCTCATCGGTCCGCGGCTACGCGAGCTGCGTCAGCACGGCGCGATCGGCGAGACGGTCGACGTCACGTCCAGGGCGGCGGAGCTGACCAACACGTTCCGCTCCGGCACCTACGAGGTGTGGGAGACCGGCGAGCCGAGAACCTTCTACCGGTCTGTCCAGCTTGGTGACGGTGAGGTAGGCGAACTGCGTCGCCGGGTCCAGGACGCGGTGGGCGACGACCCCACCCGGTGGGAGGAGGCCAGCCGGCGGTTCTCCGAGGAGATCGACGCCGCACTCCTGGGCAGGGCTCTGCACGGGAACTACTTCACCGCCGAGCGCCCGGCCGGCCCGCGGGCGTTGACGGATCAGCTCGCCGTCGCGCCACAGTGGCGCGACGGCGGTGTGACGTACGGCGACGACGGCTACACGGCGATCATCGCGATCGAGGTTCCCGCCGGTCATGAGTACCTGCGCGGCCCTACCGCGCCGCAACGCCTCTGGAAGCCCGACCAGCCGGTGGCGGGGCGCCCCGACGTGCACGCCGACCTGGCCGGTGGGGGCGAACAGATCGTCCTGCTGGGGCCCAGGTCGACCGACGGCGCACCGTTGGTGGGCGACGGGTCTCGGGGATGGCGCAACGCGTTGCCGGCGACCGTCGTGGGTGAGTGGGGTACGCGCCCGGAGTACGGAAGAGGAAGCGGCCCGGAGCGACCGCCTCCGACCGGCGGCCCTCCGACCGGCGGCCATCAGGACGGCGGCCATCAGGACCCCGGCAGCCCGGACCCTCGGCACCCGGGCCCCGGACACCCGGACACCCGACGGCCGGCGGGCCCGCCCCTCGGCAGACCGGCGCATCAGGCGGGCCTGACCGCCTCGGCTGCGGCGGCAGGCGGCGATCGGATCGATCCGGCCGACGTCGGCGGCGACTGGTTCCGATCCGCCCGCCACGAGACCGACCAGACGACGACGCCCGGGCCTCGCGATCGCCCCGCCGGTCGTGAGCTGATCGTGGTGACCACCACCGACGGGACGCATCATTTCGAGGTCACGACCCATCCGGCCGAGCCCGCCGGGCCGGACGGCGACGTCCTGGCGCGGACCCGGACCCGCCAGGGCAGCAGAGAGGATCCGCATCTGCTGACGGTCCACGAACGGCTGGCCGACGACCATCTGGTCACGACGCTGGCGCGGGAGATCAGCGAGACCCATCACGAGTATGCGGACTGGCGGAGCTGGCGTGAACGTACCGCCGCGGATCCGGTGCCGATCTCCGCGGACGAGCTGGCCGACCCGTCTCGGTTGCTCGACAACCCGACGGTGCGCTACGAGATCGAGACCTGCGTCCTCGGTTCACGCTACCCCGACGGCACACCCGTCGGCGCCGCCGCGGGCGTCTGGCTGATCTATGACGACACCACGACGAGCATCTCCACGATCAGGTTCACCGGAGGTGAGATCGAGCGGCTCGTCGAGGCGATGCCGACGCCACGCGACGCGCTGCCCGCCCTGCCCACCGGCCAGAAGGTCATCGGATACTTCCGGACCAACACCGAGAGGAGCGCGGCGCACGCGGACCTGGTCAGGGTCCTCCCCGCGCAGGAGCGCGCGGCAGCGGCGGCGCTGGGGATCGACGTCTTGATCTCCGTGCACGACTACGTCCGTAGGACCGAGTACCAGGACGGGTCCGTCACCCGCGCCGACCGCGAGGAGCGGGAGAAGGGCCTGGTGGAGTACAGGTACATCGTTCATCTGAGCACCCCGGCCGCAGCCTCCGCCGCCCCTGCCGCGCGGCTCACGCGCGAGGAACAGAGGGAGGCGGCGACGATCCATCCCGACTCCTCGGACGACCGCGGGATCTTCACCAACAAGCTGGGCAGCCGGTTCACGGTGGAGGCCGACGAGGCGCGGGGCACCACATCGTCGTCCGGCAGGGACACCCGGTGGATCACCGGTCGTGACCGCGGCGCGACCGACGCGCCCGACGGACACCTCCCGGGCGCGGGCCTCGACAAGGGGCACGGCGGCCCGGCCTACGCGGGGTTCCCCGGTCACGCGGAGTCCGGAAACGTCTTTTCGACCTCCGCGCAGTACAACCGGTCCGCCATGGCGGAGGCGGAGCGGCATGCCCGCAACATGATCGGCCACCTGGCGAAGGTGGGCCGCCTGCGCCGCGCCGAGGTCGTGGGAACCGAAACGGTCGCCTGGGAGCTGGTCGGTCTTCGAGATCTGATGGCGCGCAACGCGACGGGCGGCGACCCGCCGGCGGAAGGGCCCGCGATCGCCCCGGAGGTGACCGAATGGCCGCTCCGGCCATCGGCGGGTAGGAACATCCGGAGGTATGTGACGGCGCGGGAAGCGGATGACCTGCGGTTACCCCGATGGGTCACGACCGAACGGCGGTATCGCACACCTCGCGACGAGCACGGAATCAGCCTCATCAGTGCGACGCTGACCAGCTATCTCGGTCCGGACAACGTGTCCGCGATCATCGTTGACGACGAGTGATCGACATCGGCGGCCGGGATCCGCGGCGGCAGGCCGCACGCGGTGGCGCGAAGATCGAGGTGACGCCACCGCCGCCACCACCAGACCGAGCGCCCGGCGAACCTTCGGCCCCGCCGCTGGCCCGCAGTCGGGCCGAGGCATTCCTGTACCTGGAACTGCGTTCCTGCGAGGCGTGTGGAGGTCCGCCGCCACCGCGATGGCTCGGCGCGCTCCACGAGCTCGACGGTGTGGCCGTCCGTCGCTACACCGGGACCTGCCCCGGCTGCCGACGCGACCGTGAGTTCCGGTTCCGGCTGCCGGAACGGCCGCTTTCGGGCGGCACCGGGCCGGCGCCGATGTTCGGCGGGCAGGGGCCATCCGAGCTCATCGACGCCGGCCAGTGGCTGCTGGTCGCGGACGCGTGCGCCCGCGCCCGCGCGGCCGAGCCGACGCCGGCACTCGCCCGGCTCTCCCGCCGGCCGCCGTCGCCGGGACGGATCCAGCCGAGCCCGGCTCTCGCGCTCGCCGCCGTCGAGGAGGTGCTGCGGTTCGTGCCCCCGGACGCGGACACGGTGCCTGTCTCGGCCTGCTGGACCGACGCCGGCCGGGCGCTGCGAAACCGGGAGCCGCACCGGTTTCGCCGAGAGCTTCTGGTCGCCCTGCGCGAGGCCTGGCGCCGAGCGCTGGCTACCGAGGACGACGACGAGGTCCGACCGGCCGAACCGCGCGAACCGGCGGCGTCCAGCGCCGAACCGGCGGCGTCCACCGCCGGGCCGGCGGTGCCCGGGGCCCGATGGGCGGGGCACCGACGGCCGTTCGACTCTCCCGTGCTGAGGGTCCGCTACCGTGCCGGCATCGAGATCGACGGGGCGGGGTTTCCCCGCTGGGAGCCGTTCGCCCGGACCGTGGTGACGCTGCCCGACCCGCCGGCTGCCCTGACCGTCGACGAGATCCACGTCCTGGACGTGCTCACGGCGAACGCCGTGGTGGCCGCGACCGGACCGACGTGGATGCCGACGCCCGGCGACAGCACCCGCGAGGAGAACCACACCCGCGAGGAGAACCACACCCGCGAGGAGAACCACACTCGCGAGGAGAACCATGTGGGCGCCGATGACCGCGCCTCCGGCACGGGTCCGTACCCCACGGCGTCGGGATGGGTGTGGACACACCTGCCCGCCCGCCACACCGCCGCCGGCAGCGGTCGCCGGATCGCGCTCGTTCCGGCCGAGGCCCATGGCGCGTTTCGGCACCGCGGCGGCCTCGCCGGGCTGGCCGGGCTGGCTGGGCTGGCTGGGCTGTCTGGGCTGTCTGGGCTGGCTGGCGGCCCTGACCCAGGAGGGCAACCGGCGGGGTCGGCACCCGTCGGGCTGATCGGGTCGCAACGGGTGGCCGACGCGCTGGTGCGGACGATGGAAAGCCGACTCGGCTACCGCCTACCGGAGGCCTACCGCCTGTTCCTGGTCCGGACCAACGGCGCCGCCCCGGCCAGGCCCGCGGTGCACCCCGACCACGGATTCGTCGTCGACCAGCCGTTCTTCGGGCTGGCCAGGACCGACCGGCACCAGGATCTCTACTACGCGAACGCCTTCTTCGACGACCGGCTGACCGCCGACCACCTCGCGATCGGATACGTCCAAGGGGGTTCGCTCGCCGTCCGCGTCCGTGGCGACGACGCCGGATCGGTGTGGTTCCACGACGCCGACGACGCACGAGACGACGACCACCAGAGCGCGGAGCAGATCAGCGCCCGGCTGCTGCGTCGGGTGGCCGACGACTTCGACACGTTCTGGTTGGCGCTGTGCGCGCCGCCGCCGGCGCTGGCCGCCGCCGCACGCGACGCGGCACTGACGGGACGGGCGAACATCGCCACCGACGTCCCGGGCCTGGCCACCGCGCTGCCCGCCACTCGTTCGCCTCGCGGCGCCGGCACCACCTCGTTCCGATGACGTCGGCTGACGTCGGCCTCGGTGAACCGGAGTCCGCTGCGAGCTGTAGGCCCTGTCCGCCAGCACCTACACCGCCCCGGGGGCTGTTGCGTCCGGGGCACCGGGGCCTGCGGAGGGCGTGCTCGGCCTGGGGCCCAGCCGGCGCGGGCGAGCTCGCGGAGGAACGCAACGGGTCACACACCGTGGCGTTGCAGATCCTGCGGGACGCAGTGGGTACGCGCCATCCATCGCTTGGAATCATCTGTAGACATGGTTGAATCGGGGGATTTCGCCTACGCCGCTCGGCTGAACGACAGGGCCGCCGTGCTGCTCACCGAGGCTGGGCGGACGTGCGACCTCGGACTCCTTGCCGCAGCGATCAAACTGTTCCGCGCGGCGGCGGCCCTGCTCGACACCGCGCCGCCTGGACCGTCCCGCCTTGGTGCCGGGGAATCGTCGGTCGGCAACGGGCCAGAGATCGGGACTGAGCCGCTGATCGCGGGCACCCCACGGGCTCGGGAGGGCGAGCTCACCGACCTGCGCGGCGCGGTGTGGGCTAACCTCGCCCTCGCGCTGTCCCGGTTGTTCGAGTGGGATGGCGATACCCGGGCGCTGGCCGAGGCGGTCACGACGGCCCGGCGGGCCTTGGCGGTCACCCCACCCGAACACCCGGCCCATCCCAGGCGGTTGACGGCTTTGGGCACGGTGTTGTTGCGGCGTTGCGAGGCCGTCGACGATCCCGTCGCCGAACGGGAGGCGGTCGCCGTACTGCGCCGGGCGGTGATGACATCCGCCGCCGCCGACCCGGGCCTGGTGATACGCCTGAGCAATCTCGCCGCGGCGCTGCTGCTGTGGCAGCGGCGGGCCCCGGACGAGCCGGTGCTGGACGAGGCGCTCGCCGCGGCCCGGCACGCGTGCGTTCTGGTCGGCGTCGCGGCCGTTCCGCCCGGCGCGGCCGCCCCGTCTGAATTCTCGCGCCCGGCTGAGGTGCAGGGCCCCCATGATGGGCTCGGTGGAGCGGATGCGGTCCCCGGGTCTGGTGCGGCAGCGGCCGCTGCTGTCGACCCCGCGGTGGACTTGGCCCGCGGCCTCCTGATCGAGGCGCTGCGGATGTTGTCGCGCCGGCCCGGTCGTTCCGCCGACGCCACGGTGGCGCTGGAACTTGCCCGGGCGGCGCTGCGGGACCATTCGCCGGGTTCCGCGGGATGGGCGGACGCTGCCGCCGAGATCGGCATGCTCGCCCGACAGCTCGGTGAGCATGCCGGCGATCTGGACCTCCTCGCGGAGGCCGTGCGCCGCGGTCGGCAGGCATTGGGGGCAACCGGTGGGCGGGAAAGCGCCCGGGCTGCACGACTTGTCAACCTCACCGCAGCGCTCGTCACCGCCTACCGCTGGCTGGGCGAGGAGACGTATGCCGCCGAGGCCGAACAGGCCGGGCAGACGGCGCTGAACCTGTTGCCCGACCGCTCGCCAACCCGCGTGCCGGCCCTGTTCAACCTTGCGACGGTGCTGCTCCTTCGTTACGAACGGTTGGGAGACGCCGAACTGCTGCGCCGGGCGGTCGAATATGGCGGCGAGGCCGTGGCGCTGGTCCCGCTCGGCCATGCCCATCGGGGTCCGTGCCTGGACGTGCTGGCCAGTGTGTTGCATGCCCGCTACCGGGAAACCCGGGATCCGGACCTGCTGGCCGACGCCGTGCGGACCGCACGCGAAGCAACCGCGTCGTTTTCGCTCGACGAGGTCGAGCGCGCGGGCTGGCTGTCCAACCTGGCGCTCATCCTGTTGTCCGACTTCGAGCAGCTCCGACGCGTGCGGCCCGCCGGTTGGCACGTACAGGTGCACCGCCAACTCGGGAGCCACCAGCGACGCGTCCGCCTCGATGCCCGGCACCCGACCCCCCGAACCCGAAGGTCACCGCGAGAAACGGTGACGGTACCCGACGATAATGTCGGCCAATGCCTGGTGGGGACGAAACGGCGACTGGTGGTTTCAGCGACGGAACGCGGCGGCACGCACTGCAGATTCTCGCGGAGGCCCTTGGGTGGCGGGCGCATCCCGTGCTGTGGCGCGACATCGCCGAGGCCGTGGAGGAGCTGTGGGCAGCGGCCGGCGGTACGGACAGTGCCGCCCTGGCAGCCGCGACGACAGAACTCGAGGCGGTCAGCCCGGAGCGGGCCAACCCGGCAGGCCAGGACTCCGGCGAGCCGCCGCCCAAGCCGGTACGGGAGCGCATCGTTGAGACGCAGCATCGGCTCGGCAAGGAAAAGAAGTAGCTGCCCATCGACGCCGTAGCGGCATCCCTTGCATTCACCGAACTCGTCCGCGCCGTCTGACAGGGCGTTGACCGGGGCTCGCGCTCCGGCCCGTCGGAAGGCGGCACCCCCTACCAGATGCGGACCCGGTCGGCCGGGTCCAGCCACAGCCCGTCGCCGGGCGCGGTGTCGAAGACCTCGTGGAACTCGTCGAGGTTGCGCACGATGTTGGCGCGCAGCTCCGGCGGGCTGTGGGGGTCGGTGGTGAGGTACTGCCGCTCGAGCTCGAGCCGCCGCTTGGTGCGCCACACGTAGGCCCAGTTCATGAACAGCCGCCGCCGGTCGTCGCGCGACGCCTCACCGTCCTGGGAGATGACGTAGGCCCGGTGCGCGATGGTCAGGCCGCCGAGATCACCGATGTTCTCGCCGACGGTGAGTGCGCCGTTCACCTTTTCGCCCGGCAGGTTGCGCGACTCGAACGCGTTGTACTGCTCCACCAGCGTTTTCGACTTCACCTCGAAGGCAGCCTTGTCGGCGGGGGTCCACCAGTCGTTGAGGTTGCCGGCGCCGTCGTACTGCGCTCCCTGGTCGTCGAAGCCGTGGCCGACCTCGTGGCCGATGACCGCGCCGATGCCCCCGTAGTTCTCGGCCGGGTGGGCGTCAGGGCTGAAGAACGGCCTCTGCAGGATGCCGGCCGGGAAGCAGATCTCGTTGGTGCCGGGGTTGTAGTAGGCGTTGACGGTCTGCGGGAGCATGAACCACTCGTCGCGGTCGACCGGTGCACCGATCTTGGCCAGCTGCCGGTCGGTCTCGAACGCGGCGGCGGCCAGGGCGTTGCCCATCAGGTCGCCGCGGCGGACCCGCAGCCCCGAGTAGTCCCGGAACTGGTCGGGGTAGCCAATCTTCGGCCGGAACGTCTCGAGCTTGTCGTACGCCCGGAGCTTGGTCTCCTCCGTCATCCAGTCCAGCCGGGAGATCGACTCGCGGTAGGCCGCGAGCAGGTTCGCGACGAGGTCGTCCATCTGCGCCTTGGCGCGCGGCGGGAAATGGCGGGCGACGTACTCCTTGCCGACGGCCTCACCGATCGCGCCCTGGACGAACGCCACCGCGCGCTTCCAGCGGGCCCGCAGCTCGGGCGTGCCGCTGAGCGTGCGGCCGTAGAAGTCGAAATGAGTCTCGACGAACGCGTCGGGCAGGTACGACGCCGCCGTTCGCAGCACGCGGCTGAGCACCCAGTCGCGCCACACCTCGATCGGCGTGTCGGTCAGCACGGTCGAGAGGTGGGCGAAGTACGACGGCTGGCGCACGCACGCCTCCGCCAGCGTCGCGTGCGGGCCGGTCAGCTGCCCACCGAGACCGGTGACGTAGGCGTCCCAGGCGAAGGCCGGGCACAGCGCCGTCAGCTCCTCGGCCGTGGTCAGGTTGTAGGTCTTCTGGACGTCGCGGGTCTCGGCCCGCTCCCAGTGGCCCTTCGCGAGCAGGGTCTCCAGGGCGAGGATCCGCTGCGCGGCGCCCTCGGGGTCGGGGTGCTCTCCCAGCCCGAGCATGCGGGTCAGGTAGGCGACGTACTTCTCGCGCGTCGGGGCGAACCTGTCGTCGCGGTAGTACGACTCGTCCGGCAGGCCGAGGCCCCCCTGGCCCAGGTGGAACAGGTAGCGGTCGGAGTTGCGGTCGTCGGTGTCGACGTAGGAGCCGAACAACCCGGGGCCGCCGGTCCGCTCCAGCTCGCCGAGGAACGCGGCGAGGTCGCGGACGTCGCGCAGGCCACGCGCGCCGTCCAGCAGCGACCGCACCGGGCCCAGGCCGAGCGCCTGGATCGCCTCGGTGTCCAGGAAGGAGTTGTAGAGGTCGGCGATCTTCCGGGCGTCCTCGCCCTGGGTGGCCGGGTCCTGCGCGGCGAGGTCGGTGATGATGTCGCGGACCTGCTGCTCGGCGGCATCGGCCAGCTGCACGAACGGGCCCCAGCTTGAGCGGTCGGACGGGATCTCCGTCTCGGCGAGCCACCGGCCGTTCACGTGGCCGAACAGGTCGTCCTGCGGTCGTACGTCGAGGTCCATGCCCTCGCGGGCGTCGTCGAGGATGCTCACAGAACGGAAGTCTCCAATCGATTGGGCGTTCAGGGAAGGACCCCGCCGAGAACCCCTCGACCGACAGTACGTTCCAACCGGCTCTCGCGAGACCCTCAGCGCTTGGTGAGCAGGTGCGGAGGGGGGAGGGCCGAAGCGTCCGCGGAGGAAGTCGAACAGCGCCCGCAGGCGCCCTTCGAGGTTCCAGTAGGGGCCGCGCCGGGCCGGTACGACTGCGCCCGAGGCGAGGTGCCACAGCGCGATGCAGAGCGGGCACGCTGCTCGTCTTCAACCGGTCACGACGAGGGTTCTCCGGGCGGGCCCGGGAGCTGCTCGATCTCGTCTCGCCTCTGGTCTGCCAGGCGATCGTGCACCGGGAGCGGCTCACCCGGCTGGCCTGCAAGCCCATCCTGGCAGCGCTGACGGACGCCGGGCTGACCACCGACGATCTGGACGGGTTCACGATCTACTCCAGCTCGATCGACCCTTTCACGGTCGGCTCGATCCTCGGCGTGCCGGAGGTGAAGAACGGGACACCTCGACCCCACGGAGTGCAACAGAGCTCCTCGCGGAGCCGTTGTGTTTCCGCGCTGAGCGTCCGCCCCTGGCCTGGCAGGGCACCGCCCGCTTCCCTGAGGTCAGCCGCGGGCCTCGATCGACTGATCACCGTGGAAGTGGGTGTTCACGACGATCCACGGTACGGCGTCGGTCACCGTGGCTACGGCAGCCCGTAGCCCGCGGGCCCGTCGAGCTCTGCTCGAGAAGACGGCGGCCGCCACCGGCGTGACATGGTGGGAGGTGTTCCCGCCCTCCGATCCGTCGACCGTACCCTTCTCAGCTCGGGCCGCGGACCCAGCGTTCGTCGAAGAGCTCGTCGGTGGGCGCGGGGCCGGGCAGCGGGCGGACGGCGCCGCCTGTGCGCAGACCGTCCAGGCAGATGGCAATGAGTCGGTTGCGGGCCCGGGTGGCTGCGTCGATGAGGTCGTCACGGCCCTGTCGGCGGAGCTGGTCGAGGACCGGCGACCCCCCGAGCTGTTCGATGAGCAGGGAGACGTCGACGGCCGTCACGTCGGGGCGCAGCACGCCGGCTGCGCGGGCGCGGGCGACGAGCGTGGCCAGCAGGGCGTCGCCTTGTGCGCTCCTGGCCGCCATCTCCTCCGTGATCTCGATCGTCCCGGCGATCGGTGCCAGCGTGCCCTGTCCGAACTCGACGCATGACGTGATGAAGCCGACCAGTCCGTCCCAGGGGTCGGCCGCGGCGAGGCCGCGTTCAGCGGCCTCGTTCCAGTGTTCCAGGGAGAGCAGGGACAGCCGCTGGAAGAGCTCCTCCTTGCTGCGGTAGCGGCGGTAGAGGCTGCCGATCCCGACTCCGGCGCGGGCGGCGATCGCGGCGACGGAGGCATGGGAGCCCTCGAGAGCCAGCACGTCCCGGGCCGCCTGCAGCAGAGCCCGGTCATTGCGTTCGGCCTCGGCCTGGCGAGGCGCGCGGCGTCTGCTCCCGGTCACGGGCGCAATCCTATCGTTGCGGAGCAAATCGCTCCGTTATAGTGTGCGGGCAATCGGAGTGCATTGCTCCGATTGAGGTGGCAGGAGAGGGGAGGTGCTCAAGGCGTGCACGCTGTCGTCATGGAGCGGTTCGGTGGCCCGCAGGTGCTCCAGTACCGCGAGGTGGCGGACCCCTCGCCGGGGCCGGGGCAGGTGCTGGTGACGGTCGAGTACGCCGGCATCACGTTTGTCGAGACGCAGGTGCGGGGCGGGCGAGGCCCGGCAGCCCGGCAGCGCCCGCCGTTGCCGCGGATCCCCGGCAACGGGGTCGCCGGTCTGGTTACGGCCGTCGGCCCCGACGTTGCGGGAGATCTCGTCGAAACTCCGGTCGTGACCACGACGGGCGGAACCGGTGGCTACGCCGAGCTCGCCGTCGCCAACGTGGCCGACATCATCCCCCTCCCGGCCGGGCTGTCGATGCGCGACGCCGCGGCCCTGCTCGCGGACGGTCGCACCGCCGTGATGCTGCACCGGCGCGCGGCGGTGACGCCGGGGGAGCGGGTGCTCGTCCTCGCCGCCGGCGGTGGGCTCGGCAGCCTGCTCGTCCAGCTGGCGGTGAGAACGGGGGCGAAGGTAATCGGCGCCGCCGGCGGCGAGGCCAAGGGTGCACTGGTGACCAGACTCGGTGCGGTCGGCTATGTCGATTACGGAATGCAGGGATGGGAGCGGGAGGTCCTCGCGGCGACCGGCTCGGGTGTCGACCTGATCTTCGATGGTGTCGGCGGCGAGCTCGGTGCGCGGGCCGTGACGACCTTGCGCCCGGGTGGACGGGTGAGCCTCTACGGCATGGCGGCCGGGAGCTGGACCGATCCCGGGCCGCAGCAGGTGCGCGTCGTCCCCGACGCCGGCGTGCCGAGCCCGGTGGAGATCCGCGGCTTCGCGCAGGAGGCACTGAGCCTCGCGGCTGCCGGCCACCTCCACCCGGTGATCGGTCAGACCTATCCGTTAGCCGAGGCGGCGCAGGCTCACCGCGCCATCGAGGGACGCACGACCATCGGCAAGACCCTCCTGATCCCATGACCGGGCCGGCCGGGCCGGTGATCGGCACCCGCACCGGTGCGGAAGCCGCGAGTATCGTGCCGCTGGCCACGACGCTGCTCGTCGGTGCGATCGCGGCACTGCTCGACACCACGATCGTCGCCGTGGCGCTCGACCAGCTCCGTCACGATCTTGATGCGACGGTGACGGCGATCCAATGGGTCACCACGTCGTACGTGCTGGCGATGACCGCGGTCATTCCCGTGGTGGGCTGGTCCGTGGGTCGGTTCGGGGCTCGAAGGATGTGGGTGTCGGCCCTCGGACTGTTCCTGGCCGGTTCGGTGCTGTCCGGGCTGGCCTGGTCGGCGACCGCCCTGATTGCCTTCCGGGTGCTGCAGGGGCTGGGCGGCGGCATGATCCTTCCCCTGACTCAGCTCATAGTGGCGCGGGAGGCCGGGCCGGAGCGTTTTGGGCGTGTGATGGGCGTCGTGGGCCTCGCCGGGCAGCTCGCCCCCGTGTCCGGGCCGGTGCTGGGCGGCCTACTCATCGACACCTGGGGGTGGCGATGGGTATTCCTGGTCAACATCCCGATCGTGCTGATCTCGCTGACCATGACCTGGCGCTGGTTCCCACGCGACGAGCATCGCTCCGGCCAGCCGCTCGACGTCGTCGGTCTACTCCTGCTCCCGGCCGCGGTGGTCGCGTTGATCTACGCGTTGTCCAGCCTCGAGGCCGCTCTGTCCGGCCGGCCGGCCGGTTCGGTGGCCGCCCTCGTCGTCGGCGCGGCCCTCCTGACGGCGTTCGTCGTGCGATCGAGGCGCCGCGGCGCGGCCAGCCTGATCGATCCGGGACTTTTCAGGGACCGGTCGTTGCGGGGCGCCACGATGATGATGTTCGTCCTCGGAGTCACGACCTGGGGCCCCATGCTCCTGTTCCCGCTCTACTTTCAGCAGCTTCGGGGGTTGTCCGCGCTGGATGCGGGTTTCGCGCTCGCACCCCAGAGCATCGGGCTGGGGCTGGCGTTCCTGGTGGTCGGGCGCTATACCGATCGGGTGGCTCCGCGTCCCGTCGCGGCCGCCGGTCTGACCGTCGCCACCGCCGCCACCGTGCCTTTCGTCTTCGCAACCGATCACAGTGATCTGCGGATGCTCGGCTTGGCCCTGTTCGTGCGCGGCCTCGGACTCGGCGTCGCCAGCCTGCCCGTCAGCGTTGCCCTCTACACAACGTTGCGACCGACAGCGGTCCCCGGGGCCACCAGCGCCAGCACCGTCGTCCAGCGTGTCGGTGCCGCCTGCGGCACGGCGCTGACCGCCGTCATTCTCCAGGCGAGTGGCTTCGCCTCGGCACTTACTTGGATGCTCGTGTTCACCGCTGCCGCCCTTGCCGCGAGTGCGCTGCTGCCCGGACGCGCGCCAGCGAGACCAGGGTGCCTCGAGCGCCAGCCGCGGGCGGTGGACGAGCAGCCGTCGACGAAAAGCATCCATCCATGACCTACACCGAAGGTCTGGCCCGGGTCGACCAGTTCCACCCCGGCCAGCGCGTCCAGGGCTGCGACACAAGCCCACCGGCTGCCGTAACCACGTGACGACACGGCGCCGCCTACTCGGCCACCCACAGCGGGGAGTGCGGATCGGGATATTCCCGCCAACCAGTATGAGACCGGGGGCGGACGCCGCGAGGTCGTGACGCCCGCCCCCGCGAATCCGGCGAGCAGTTTCGGGCAGCTCTCGACCCGCTACCCGAAGGTCACCGGATCACCAGAACGACGCGCCCAACGGGACCTCGTTGCCGACGGCGAAGTAGTCGTGCCATGTGACCGAGGTGCCGACAAATCGGGAGCCGTTACTGAGGGCCACGAATACGTTCGCGGCCATGAGGCCGAGTAGCGCGTCCAAGCGTCACAACCAGTTGGTCAAGATCCTCGCGGTCGCGTTTGGAGGCTGCTGTCGGGCCGGCCTGGAACGCGGACTTCGACGTCGACGTCCGGCTTAAGGATGTGCCGCTGACCAGTCGGTGTCCGGACGTCGTCGTCTACCGTGCCCACGCCCTCGACATCGTGCACTATAGCCGACGCCTACTGGGCGAGCGATCGCTTCCCAGAGCGGCTGTCGGCGCCTGGGGGTGCGGTGGGATCAGTGGCCGTTGGAAGGCAACCGGCATGACCGAGACTCAGCCCGCAGGTCGAGGTCGATCTGCCTCAGCCTGGAAGGACATTGATATTCTTCCCGCGAGTCCGCTGATGCGGGAGCTGGTCGGGACGACCACCGGCGCAAGCACGTGCGGCGAGGTGCCGGTCCCGCTGCTGTCCGGCCTCGGAGTGGATGATGGCTCGGCGTTCGCGATCGGGACGATGAGATGGCCAAAGTTGATGTCAACTAGGCCCGCAGGAAACCTTCAGTAGTGTTCCAGTCCTTTCCAGATCTTTTCTCTCGGCAGTCCTTCGGAACGTTTGGCGAGGTGCTCGAAGAATCTAAAATAACCGATCGGTCTTTCTCTGTCCCGTTCCGCCATGATGTACGGCCGGAGCGCCTCCCAGCTGTTTAGTATGGCGAAATGCTGGATTGCCATCACGAATTTCTCGTCCACCACTCCGTACTTGACCAGGCAGGCGATCGAGTTGAAGAAGTACGCTACGTCAAGTGACTTCTTGCGCACCGGCTCGGGAAGCCCTGCCAGTCCTTGGGACGGGCTGTGCGAACCGAGTTCGTCTCGCACGCACGCATAGGAATCCTGAAAATCTGGCGTCCGATACCACTGAATGATGTCGACGGCCAGCGGTAGATGGTTTGCCTGGCGAGCATACCGCGCCTGCCGTACTGAGACGACAACGGCAAGGAAGGACAGTATGAGTGCCGTAATGCTGAGCGCAATCATGATCTGATCATGGCATGACGGTGGGAAGGGGCGCCTCGGCGGGTCGCGTGGAACCAGCTCGGTCGGGTCGCTCGCGTTGTCTCAGCGTTGGTCGAGGGCTTGTTCGAGCGGCGGGATGACCGTGTCGGTGTCCGCGCCGGCGAGTGCTGCGAGGACCCGAACCAGCACGCCACCGGCAGGCCGCCGGTCTCGGCGATCAGCGGGTATCGGGTCTACGCCCGATGCCTACGGGTGATGGCAGAACGGGCGTCAGCACCACGTGGATGATCGTTCCTGCCTGGCTGCGACGTCAGCGCTTGGCGAGCAGGTGCGCAGGGGGAGGGCCGAAGCGTCCGCGGAGGAAGTCGAACAGCGCGCGCAGGCGCCCTTCGAGGTTCCAGTAGGGGCCGCGCCGGGCCGGTACGACTGCGCCTGAGGCGAGGTGCCACAGCGCGATGCAGAGACGGATGAACGCGTGGTAGCGGCCGGAGTGCTCCCGCACGAGCAGCAGGGTGTTGCGAAGTTGCAGGTAGTCGATCGCTGCGGAGGTCGAGCTGATGTGCGGGTTGGTGACCATCGCGCCCCGCACGAGTCCGGATTCCCAACCGGCGGACCTCGCCCGCAGCGCAAGGTCCGCCTCCTCGCAGTACGCGAAGTAGCGCTCGTCGAAGATCCCGACCTCGTCGAGGCACGCGCGCCGAGCGAACATCAGCGTGCCGTGTGGGTGGCCGGCCGGCTCCCAGCCTTCGTCGACGCTCGCCGGCACGAGGATCCCGCCGAAGTAGGGGTCGATGACCGGCGTCGCCGCGTCGCCGACGTCGGCGCACGCCAACCCCGCGCGTGGCTGCTCCGCCAGCACGCTCAGCATGTGGCTCAGGCATGTGACCTCGGGCAGCGCGTCGTGCGGCGCGAGCACCACCCACTCGCCCGCGTCCTCATCGGCGAGGAACGCCCGGTAGCCGACGTTGGCCGCCGGTCCGAACCCCAGGTTGGCGCCGGCCAGCACGACCGCGACGTCGGCGGCCTCGACCGGCGGCACGACCGCTGATCCGTTGTCGACGATCGTGATCGCGACAGGAACGTCCTGCGCGCGGAACGCGTCGATCGTGTCGACGAGTCGCTTCGGCTGATCACGGTGAACGATGACGACCGAGAGAGGCTGCACGAATCCAGTGCTACACCAGCGCCACCGAGAAGCGAGGTTCACCCGCGAGCTGGGCACGGCGACGGCCGCCAGGGGACCGGCCGCCGCCGTGCCGGCGACGACCGTCAGCAGGTGACGGTCAGGTGGAACGGCAGAACCGCCTTGGTGAGGTCGCTGTTGCGCATCGCCACGAAGACGCCGTTGGCCTTCCCGGCGCGCTGCGACGCGGTGATGAACCCGGGCGGCGGCACGTCGTTCGCCTTGCCGCCGATGGTCGCCGTGTAGGCGCAACCTCGGATGTCCCGGTCGAACAGCACCTCGACGTTCTGCGCGCTGGTGAGACCGGCGGTGACGCCCAGGCTGCCGCGGACCACCTGGCCGAACTGGTCGATCACGGCGAAGCGGGGGGCGTCGACGGGCAGCGCGCTGGCCGCCGGCGCGTTCGACGTGCGCGGCGACGACTCCCCGGTGTTGTCCGCCTGGGAGTCGGCGGCGAGCGCCGTCCCCCCGAGGGCTCCGGTCACGGCCAGCGCGGTCGCGGCGACGAACAGACGGGAGCGGGTGACGATGGAACGAGACATCTCGGTCGACCTCTTTCGAAATGGGCCACGCCGCACTCGTCGAAGCGTGGCCGCCTGAATGTGTCGACCTCACCGAACCAGTTCGGTGGGCCACCGAGGAATACGCACTTCTGCGTAGCCGGGGCCCGAGTCCCACGGCGACCAGGAATCATTGTGTCTTCTGGCGGACAACCGCGTCCCCAGGCTAGCCGTGTATGGAATCCTCGCGCAAGGAACCGCGTGCGCTCGCGGGCGCAGGAGGAGGTGTGGATATGCCGGCGGAAGCCACCAAGAAGGACTTGCGAGATATTCTGGAGCTGGTGGGCGTCCTACACGCAGACACTGTGGGCGGCGAGATGCCGACTCCGGTGCTGGCGCGGCTGGCGGCCATGGTCGGCTGCGACTCGGCGTCCTACTGCCGGGTTGACCACGCCAGCCGGCGGCTGCTGGCGACCGTCGTCGAGCCGGCGAGCACCGACCTCAGCGAGTCGGCCGCCTTCGCCGCGGTGCTCGGGCAGCATCCGGCGTTCGTCGCCCACCGGGAACGACGGCTGCCCACCGGCAGCTCCGTGGCTCTGACGGACCTCGTGGACCTCCGCACCCTGCGCAGCCTGCCGATCTACGCCGACTTCTACCGGCCACGCCAGACCCATGACCAGCTGCTGAACATCGTGACGGTCGGCCGCCACCAGGGCACGCTGCTCGTCTTCAACCGGTCACGACGAGGGTTCTCCGGGCGGGCCCGGGAGCTGCTCGATCTCGTCTCGCCTCTGGTCTGCCAGGCGATCGTGCACCGGGAGCGGCTCACCCGGCTGACCTGCGCGCTGCGGGATGCCCAGCGCCACGCCTCGGCGTCGGAGCGGGCTGCCGGCCGCCTGTCGGGGCTGACCCCCCGGGAACGTGAGGTGGTGGCTCGCCTCGTCGACGGGATCGGTGACCGCGAGATCGCCCGCGCCCTGGGAATCAGCCCGCGCACCGTGAACAAACACCTTGAGCAGATCTATCGCAAGCTGGGCCTGCAGAGCCGGGCCGCCGTGGTCGCCATGATGCGAGGGGCACAGCCGGTCCCGGAATCAGCGGCCGAACACCACGCCCCTGCGACGGCCGGCGTCACCAGAATTGCGGCGCAGAGAAGATCATGATTCGCGGCCGGCTCCGTCGCCCTGCCGGCCGCGATGCACCGGAGCCGATCGCGGTAGAGATTAACGAGGAATTCCCTACCTGCGTTCATGAGCTCACCGGACAGGGCGGCCGGTGGTGGAGTAATGGTTCGAGTCCCCCGGGCCGCACCTTTCCGCCCGGCCGGTCCGGTCGAGGAGCCGACTGGGTGTAACAGGCCAGGTCCGGACGGTCAGGGCTGGCGGTCGCGCGCTGTGACCTGGGAAATGCGTGGGTGGACCGGTCTTTCACGGTCGGCACCAGGGCGAATACGAACATTCCGCACCGGTTGGGGTGTCCGGACCGTGCGGCCGGCTTCGGAGCAGGATGTGTCCGGACGTGGCTTTTCCGGAGCAGGCGAGGAGATCGGTGTGGACGGTGATCAGCCGGTGAGCGAGGGTCGATCCTCCGGTGTCCAGGCGGAGCGGGCGATCCGGGTCACCACGGTGGTCGCGGTGGCGACGGTGGCGGTGGTGGCGGCCTTCGTGTCCTATCGGCACATGCGCGGGGTCGCGATTGCGCACGGGGAGGACCCGATGACCGCGGCGGTGCTGCCGTTCAGCGTGGACGGGCTGATCGTGGCCGCGTCGATGGCGATGCTGGCGGACCGCCGCGCCGGGCGGAACCGGGCCTGGCTGCCCTACGTCCTGCTGGCGCTGGGGGCCTGCGCGTCGCTGGTCGCGAACGTGCTGCACGCCGAACCCACGTTCACCGCCCGGATCATCGCCGGTTGGCCGCCGCTGGCCCTGCTCGGTTCCTATGAGCTGCTCATGCGTCAGATCCACCCGGCCGCACGCCGGACCGCCGACGATCCGGTCACCACCGTCCTACCGATCCCGCTGCAACGCGGCCCGACGCCCGCCGCTACCGCCACCGCCGCTATGACCACCACGGCGGCGCCCCCGCCCGCCCCGGCGCCAGACGCGGCTGACTACCCGAGCCGGACCGACAGCCGTGGACCTTCGTCCCGGGCGGACGACGACACCGATCGGGGGGACACCGATCGGGGGGACACCGATGGGGGGGACACCGATCAGGCGGGTACCGACCGGCCGGATGCCGCGCCGCCCGCCGGGCTGGACGGCGCGGCGGACCCGGCCGCGAAACGTGAGGCGATCGTGCGCACCCTGGACCAGACCGGCGGGTCGGTCACCGAGACGGTCGCGGTGCTCGCCGCCCAGGGCATCACGGTCAGCAAGAGCTGGGTCTACCAGGTCCGTAGGAACACCCCGTACGCCGACGTCAACACCGGCCCGTCCGCCCGGCCCGCGCACCGGCCCGCCGTCCGCGGACGGCGCCGCGGCATGGCTTCCGAGCGGACCCTCGTCCCCAACCACAGCCAGTAGCCGACCCCGAAGGCCGTCACAGTCAGGGACGTCGAGGAGCTGCTCGCCGAGCGTCGAACCTCGGCTACGGCTGGCGAGGGCGTTCGTCGAGCTTGCCACCGCCGTCCGATCACGACACCGGCGAGGTCAGGCGCGCCGCAGCTCCGGACAACGCAACAGACCCGACTGTGCTGAGGCTGCGCACCTCCGGACGACCTGTTGCGTGTGCACATCGGGGACACCACTTCGCCCCCATTCGCCTGCTGGGGCGCCGGAATGCCGGTTGGCCTGACCCTGGAAGGAAGAATATGGGTGTGTGCTTGGCCATTGCCCGGATCAGATGATTCACGATGCTCGTCTCGTCCGCCGAGAAAGGGAAGGAGGCCGTCATGGCGAGAATCGGTCGGCAGAGTGTGATCGCGGGTGTGTCGACGCTGGTCGGTGTGCTGGTCGGGGTGATCGCGGGTTTCGTCTCCGGTGGGTTCCACTGGGCGGCGTTCGTGTGCCTGGTGGGGACCGCCGTCATCTGGGCGCTGCTGGAGGCTTGGCGGGCCGGCGGTGGCGCGCGGGACCGCCGGTCCCGCAGGGTGTCGACGTCGGTGCGGGGGACCGGGGGAGGGGCGGTCCAGGGCTCGCCCATCACGGTGGGTTCACGAGCGCAGGACGTGACCGCGACGGTGCGGGCCGGCGGACGGGGACGTGTCACGCGCTCCGGGATGAGGATCCTCGGGCGTGGCCGCATCCGCTCCCAGGTGCTTGCGGGTCGGGGTGGCACGGTGGAGGACTCGCCGACCACCATCGAATGACCGTCATCCGGTCGTCCGCGTGATGAGCGTGTCTGGCCCGGCCGGGGCGTTCACCGATCGGACAGTCGAGATCGGGTATTTCCGGCGGCTGCTGGACCCGGCGGACGACCTGCAGGTGCTGGTGTTCTTCGGCGGTCCGCTCATCGGCAAGAGCGCGCTGCTGGTGCACCTGTCCGATCTGGTGCAGCGCCGGCTGATGGTCGACCTGACCGATCCGACCTACAACAGGAGCGACGACGACCCGGCGCTGCGCCTGCTGGAGGTTCTGGCTGACCAGATCGAGCGTCAGGCCGGGAGGCCGCTGTCCCGATACCGGCATCAGAGGTCGGTGCGCCCGAAGGCGGAGCGACTACCGCGGATCAGCGTACGCAGCCGCGTCATCGCGCTGTTCGGCGGCCGCATCGAGCGAAGCCCACTGAGCATCGTCGTGGGAAGCAACGAGTTCCTGTTCCACGTACGGCGGCTACGGCGCGAGCGCATGACCCAGGCGTTCTCCGCCGACCTTGCAGAGCTCCGCCTGCCGGAGACCTGCGTCTTCTTTGACGTCGCGGAACGCATGTCCCGGTTCGACGGCCCGGTGCCGCGGGAGACCCGGGAACCCGACGCCGGGGACTGGGGCGGGTTCCGGCTGAGCGGTCACTGGCTGTCCACGGACCTCCTCCGCTGTCTCCTCCTCGCCGACGTGAAGGTCGTCTTCGCCGGGCAGGGGGACGTCGCGCTCCCCAGGGAGGTTCGGGCCCTGCATGCCGCGGTGGAGCCGTGGCGCTCCGGGGACACCGCCGCGTTCCTCTCGTCCCGCCGTCTCGGGCCGGTGGACATTCGTCAGGTGGCGGCGACCTCGCAGGGAATCCCGGGCTGGGCGGCCGCGCTGGCGGACCTTGTGCAGGGTTCCGGCCGGCCGCTGCGCATCGAGGACCTCGAAGAACGCACGCCTGAGGGGATATGGACGGGCCTGTTGAGCGAGCACATCCCGGTCCGGCTCCGACAGGCCATCTACGCGGCGGCGGTCCCTCGCCGGATCGTGCACGATGAGCTGCTGAGGACGTTGCTGGAGGTGCTTGCGGAGGAATCTGGTGCGCCAACGGCCGGCCGGGTCGGACGCAGCATGTCCGATGCCGAACTCCAGCGCACGAGGGACGCGCTGCGCTCGCTGTCGTTCGTGCAGCGGTCGCCCTCTGGCGACGCGACGGGCGAGCCGGCGTGGTACGTGCATTCCATGATTCGCGGCAGTGTGCTCAACCACCTGCGCGGCCAGCCCGCATGGGACGCGCTGCACCGTGCGGCCGCGGAGTACTTCGCCCGTACGGGATCCTTCGACGCGGAGCTGTACCACCGGTTCGCCTGCAACGACTTCCAGCGCAGCGACGAATGGCTCGCACGCCTGGACGCGGCCTACCGGGGCGGTGACATCCAGGAGGCCCTGCTGTTGGTGGATGCCGTACTGGCCCCGGAACAGCGCGGCGGGCTGCGTCGTCACCGCCCGGCCCTGCTACAGGCCGGTTACCAGTACGGCGCCGACCTGGCCCGCATCCAGGGCAGAATCGACGATGCCCATCGGTTCGCCAGCAGCGCCCAGTCGATGGCCAGACTTCGGGCCGACCATCGGGCTCTCGGCCGTTCCCTGCTCGAAACCGCGACCCGCACGATGCGCCACGGAAGCCTCCGTGACGCGGAGGACCTCCTTAACGAGGCGCGAGAGTCACTCGAACGTTCCGGCGATCCCGCCGAGGAGATTCCGTGGTATCGCCGGCTCGGTGAACTGGCGACGGCGCGCGGTGACCTCGCCGCGGCGAAAGCCGCCTTCGACCGCTGCCTCACCCTGGTCGACGAGGGTCTCGGGCTGGGGTACGCCGTGCATGGCCTCGGCGCCGTCGAGCTGATCGCGGGTGATCTCGCGGAGGCGGGCCGTCGGCTCGGCCAGGCTCGGGATATCTTCGAGGCGAGCGGTAACATCTATGCCCGCGCTCTCGGGGAACGCACGCACGGTGAGCTGGCGTCGCTGCGTGGCGAGCGCCGCGCCGCGGAACGTCGCTTCGGGACCGCCTTGGCGATGTATCCGCAGACGGATGTCCTGGGGCGGGCCGCCACCAGCCGCGCCCGTGCCGAGCTGCACCTCCGCTACCAGGAACGGCGGTCGGCGCATGAGCTGTCCGGACCGGTTCTCGACGACTTCCGGCGTAAGGACCTGCCGCTCGGCGTGGCCGACACACTGCGGCTGCGGGCCTGCATCGCAGTAGAGGAAGGGAGGCTGGCAGACGCTGCCGCCGAGTTGGACGAGGCATTCCTGATCTACACGCAGGCGGGCTGCCCGCTCGGTGCGGCGCGCGCCGAGGCGGTGCGGGGACGCGTCGCCCTGGCCTCCGGCGAGCCCGCGGAGGCAGGGACGGTGTTCCAGACTGCGGGCGAGAAACTCGACGCCCTGGGCGCGACGCTGGACGGATCCCTCGTGCTGCGCTGGCTCGCTGCGGCACGGACCGCGAGCGGCCATCCACAGGAAGCCGAGCAGATCCTCCGGACTGCCCTCGCCCGGCACACCGCGGCCGGCCTGCCCGTGGAGAGCGCGGACACACTATGTGATCTTGTCGAGGCCCGTCTGCGACGCCGGGAGACCGCCCAGGCCCGGCGGCTGCTCACCCGGGCAGCGCGACTATGCGAGCAGGCTGACTACGCCGTAGGACTGCGCCGGGTCGAAGGACTGCGGGACACGATCTGAAGGGACCAGGGCCTGACGAGAGGGACGCGAGCGATCTGTCGCGCGCCTGCCGCCGTGAGCGCGGCGCCCGCTGGCGACGTCCGCCCGCGGACCGCCAGGCCCTGCTGGTGCTCGCGCATCTGCGCTGCGGGCAAGCTCCACCACCCGCATCACCAGCCTCGTCCACGCCGCAGGCCCCGGCTCCCCAGACGCAACAGCCCCGGTGTGGGTGTGGAACACGAAGGTTCCGTCACGGCTCGTCGAGCGTGGCCTTCAGCCGCACCCGACCAGCCCGGAAGGAACACTCCCAGAGTCCTCCCTCGAACTGAAAAAGGAGTGTTCGCCCCGACGATGTAGTCGAATCCTTCGATCAGATCCCGGTTTTCTACAGGTTCATCCGCATGTTGTATGATCTTCAGGTCGGACGTGCCAATAAAGGTCGGATCAATAGTCGCCGTCGCGCGTGGATTCGGTATGTCCGGCAGTTTTGTCACTTTGATAAGAAAATAAACAAGAGTTCCTTACCCGTCGTGGTCGTGGATGGCTCTCCTCGCCGGGTGGGCCGGGACCCAGGGGAGTGGGCTACGTCCTCGCGGTTGCCCGCGACCGGACGGTGTCCGACCGAGTGCGGCCGATTCCGGGTGGACACGCCGGCGGGTATGGTTCCCGTGGGCACGTGGGAGACCTTCTCCGCGGCGGACGGTACGAAAGACGCCCGGTTGTACGACTGGGCTCTGGTCGCGAGCACGGTCGTCCCCGAGAAACCCGTCAGCCACGTCAGGTCCTGATCCGCCGGGCATCGAAGTGCCGGGTCGTCAGGGCCGTCCGGCGTCGGCGCGGGATCGCAGCCATTCACCGATCGTGCTCAGCGCCAGGATGGTCAGAACGAGCGCGCCTGCCGGAACGAAGACCAGGTGGGGGCTCGCCTGCAGGTAGCCGCGTCCTTCCGCGATCATGTTGCCCCAGCTTGGGCGGGGCACCGGCACCCCCAGCCCGAGGAAGCTCAGGGATGCCTCCACGATCACGAGCACCGCCATGATCGCTGCCGCGTACGCCAGGACCGGCGGCGCGACGGCGGGCAGGATCTCGCGGCTGAGCAGGGTCCGGTTCCTGGCGCCGAGACCGCGCGCGGCGAGGACGAACTCCGCCTCGGCCACCCGCAGCGTGCCGGCGCGGGCAAGGCGGGCGAACGGTGGAAAGGCGATGATCGACAGCCCGAGCACGATCGTGCGCAGCCCGGGGCGCAGCACGGCGCCGAGGGCGAGCAGCAGGATGAGCCCGGGAAAGGCCAGCACGGTGTCGAAGAACAGCCCGAGCAGGTGGTCGATCGTTCCCCGGAAGTAGCCGGCGAGAATGCCGAGGGCGAGCCCGATCACCAACGCGATGCCGACGGAGGCGCCGGCCGCGGCGAGTGAGACGCGGGCGCCGTACACCACCCGGGACAGCAGGTCGCGGCCGAACGCGTCGGTGCCCAGGGGATGGGACCACAGTTCGAACGGCGGTACCCGAAGGCCGGCTCCGGCGTCGACGTCGGGATCGGTGAGGGGCAGCAGCGGTGCGACCAGGGCGGCGAGCGTGACGGCGACGAGCCACACCACGGCCACGACGAGGCCGACCGGCACGTGGCGGTCGGATCTGGCCGGAGGTCCTCCGGATCCGGCGGTGGTCACCGCCCGGTCCTGGTGCGTGGGTCGAGGACGCCGTGGAGCAGGTCGGCGCAGAAGTTGACGGTCAGCACGACGACGGCGATGAAGGCGACGACGCCCTGCACGACCACCAGATCCTTGTTGGTGATGGCGTCCAGCAGCAGCGTCCCGAGGCCGGGCAGGACGAAGATGCTCTCCACGATGACCGTTCCGCCGAGCAGCCGGGCCAGCGTCAGCGCCGAGAGCGTCAGCAACGACAACGACGACGGCCGCAGCGCGTGCTTCCACAGGACGGTGCGGTGGGGAAGTCCCTTGGATCGGGCGAGGGCGATGAAGTCCTGACGCAGGGTTTCGATGAGTTCACTGCGCAGGACCCGAAGCAGGATGATGCCTTCGGCCAGGGCGACCGAGAACACCGGGAGCACGACGCCGCGCAGGTTGCGGAACGGATCATCGTCCAGCGGCGTCCAACCCAGGATCGGGAACATCCGCAGACGGTAGGCGAACAGATAGACGAACAGCATCGCGATGACGAACGAGGGCAGGGAGATCGCCGAGGAGGCGAGCGCGGCGACGACGCGGTCGAATCGTGATCCGGCGCGTTGCGCCGTGGCGACGGCGAGCGGGACGGCGATCGCGAGCGCGACCACCGTGGCCAGGACGGCCAGCTCCACGGTCACCGGAAGACGCTGGCGGATCGCGGCGAGGACCGGCTGGCCGGTAAGGTACGACGCGCCGAGGTCACCGTGGAGGACACCCGCGAGCCAGCGGCCGTAACGCACCGGGATCGGATCGTCGAAGTGGTACTTCGTGTTGATCGCCTGGATGACCTCTGGCGCGGTGTTGTCGCCCGCCATGAACACGGCCGGCGAGCCCGGGGTCAGTTCCAGCATCAGCGTGGTCGTGAAGGTCACGAGCAGGAAGGTGGCGCCGAAGCGGGTGAGCCGCAGGGCGATACGCCGCCCGCTCACCTCGGTGTGTCCACGGCGACGGCCACCGGCTGCGTGACCCCCTCCGGTTCGACCGGGTGGTGGCAGGCGACGAAGTGGGCGGGTTCGATCTCCCGCAGTTGCGGGAGCTGCTCGGCGCACCGCCGACTCGCCCGGGGGCAGCGGGTGCGAAACCGGCAGCCCGAGGGCGGGGCGAGTGGGGAGGGCTGCTGCCACGGCCGCGGGTCCGCCCGGTCGGGAGGTACACCGTCTCGCGCGTCGAGGCCGGGCACCGCCGCCACCAACGCCCTGGTGTAGGGATGGCGGGCCCGCCGGTACAACACGTCCGGCGGGGCGACCTCGCACAACCTGCCCAGATACATCACGACCACCCGGTCGCTGATGTGCCCGACCACCGCCAGATCGTGCGAGATGAAGATCATCGACAGGTGGTACTGCGTCCGCAGCTCGACGAGCAGGTTGAGGATCTGGGCCTGGACCGAGACGTCCAGCGAGGACACCGGCTCGTCGCAGACGAGGACCTGCGGGCGCAGCACGAGGGCGCGCGCAATGCTCAGCCGCTGGCACTGGCCGCCCGACAGGTGCGTCCGCCGCCTGCGCGCGCGGGGGTCGTAGCGCAGGCCCACGGCTTCCATGGCCTCTGCCACCCTGGCCGCGCGTTGTCTGGCGTCGCCCTGACGCCAGATCCGCAGCCCGGCTCCGACGATGTCCTCCACCCGGTGACCGGGGTTGAGGGAGGAGATCGGGTCCTGGAACACCATCTGCAGCCGCGGCCTGGCCCGCCGCAGCTCGTCACGGTCGAGGCCGGCCAGGTCGCGCCCGGCCAGGTGCACCGTGCCCGAGGTGGGGCGCAGATGTTGGGCGATCACGCGCGCCGTCGTCGACTTTCCACAGCCGGACTCGCCGACCAGCCCCACGGTCTCGCCGGGACGAAGGTCGACGCTCACGTCGGAGACGGCGTGCACCTTCCGCCCGCCGGCGGCCGGAAACTCCACCACGAGGTGTTCGGCTCGCAGGAGCGCATCCGTCCGCAGATGGGCGGTCCCGGTACCAGCCATCTAGTCCCGCCTCCGGGTCGTCGTCGGGATCGGCGCCTCGTGGACATGCGCCTCATGGGCCGGTGCCTCGTGGGCCGGTGCCTCGTGGGCCGGTGCCTCGTGGACCGGTGCCTCGTGGACCGGATGCCAGCAGGCGAAGCGGTGTCCCGGCGTGGACGCCTCGCGCAGCGGCGGCTCGTCGACGACACAGCGGCTGCTCGCCCGGTCGCAGCGGGACGCGAAACGACAGCCCGGCGGGGGATCCAGCAGTCCCGGGGGCTGGCCGGGGATCGTCCGCAACGGCCGGCGCGGGCCGGCGTCGAAGCGCGGGACCGACCGCAGCAGGGCCTCGGTGTAGGGCATGTGCGGGCGTCGCAGGACCACTGCGGTGGGACCCTCTTCGACGATCTTCCCCCCGTACATCACCGCTATCCGGGTCGTGCGGGTCGCCACCACGCCCAGGTCGTGGGTCACCAGCACCACCGCCATCGACCGCTCGCGCTGCATCTCGGCCAGCAGGTCGAGGATCTGGGCCTGCACCGTCACGTCGAGCGCTGTCGTGGGTTCGTCGGCCAACAGCACCGTCGGTCCGCAGGCCAGCGCGATCGCGATCGTCACCCGCTGGCGCATCCCGCCGGACAGCTCGGCGGGGTAGCGGCGCAGGATGGTGTCCGGATCGGGCAGCCGCATCGCGGCGAGCAGCTCCCGGGCGGCCAGCCGGGCCTGGCGGCGCGACAGCGACCGGTGCAGCCGCAGCCCCTCGGTGAGCTGTGCGCCGACGCGCATCACCGGGTTGAGTGAGGTCATCGGGTCCTGGAACACCATCGCCAGCTCGGCCCCGAGGACCGACCGCAGCTGCGCCGCGGACAGGGTCACGAGATCGCGGCCGTCGAGGTGAACCTCGCCGGTACGCACCGTCCGGGTCGCCAGCGGCAGCCCCGCGATCGCGCGGGTCAGCGTCGTCTTACCGCTTCCCGACTCGCCGACGATCCCGAGGGTCTGTCCCTGGTCGACGGCGAGGCTGACGCCGTCGACCGCACGCACGGCTCCGCGCCCGGTGAGGTACCACAACCGCAGGTCACGGACATCGAGAATCGGATCGCTCATAGGGTCTGGTGCGGCTCGATCGTGACGAGCCATTTGGTGATGTCGGCGCCTGCCTGGTGGCGTTCGAGCAGGTCGACGGCGTCGTTGATGGCCGTCAGCGGGTAGCGGTGGGTCAGCAGCGGGGTCGGATCGAGGCGGCGGGCCTGCAGGTGCGCCAGGATCTCCAGCATGTCGCGGCGGCTGTGCCCGCGTTCGCCCAGCAGCCGGTACTGGGAGACGGGCATGGCGTGGGCGTAGTCGAATGACAGGTTCTCGCTGCCGTCGCCGCCGTACATCACCGCGGCGGACCCGCTCGCCAGGCCGAACAGCGCCTGCGTGGTGATGGTGTGCCCGGCGGGCAGGAAGTCCAGCAGCGCGTCGGCACCCTGGCCGCCGGTGGTGTCCCGGATGGCCCGGGTCAGGCCGCCGCCGTCCGCCCAGTCGGCTGGCAGCTCCTCCAACGCGAGCGGCTCGACGATGTCGGGCGCCAGCGTGCGCAGGGCCTCCAGGCGGCGGGCCGAACGGCCCACGGCGATCAACCGCCGCACGCCGAACGTCGTCGCCGCCAGGACGGCGGCCGCCCCGCTGCCGCCGGTGGCCCCGGTCAGCACCACGGTCGCGTCGAGCGGCAGCCGCGCGCTGCTCAGCGAATGGTAGGAGACGCCGAGCAGGCCGAGCCCGGCGGCCACGGTGAACGGGATGTGGTCGGGGACCCGGTTGAGGGCGTCCGCCGGTACCCGCCAGTACTGCGCCAGGCTGCCCCAGGAGTACTGGGCGTAGCGGCGCAGGGCTCCTTCGCTGGCGGTGGGCCCCGGATGGGAGGCGATCACCACGACGCCCTCCCGGCAGGACACCCGCCGGTCGGCGATGCACTCGGCGCATCGTCCGCACGACAGGGTGGGATCGACGTGCACCCGCTCGCCGACCTCGACCCCGAAGGCGTGCCGGCCGACGGCGGCGACCGTGCCGGCCGCGTGAATGCCCAGCACGCCGGGCAGCCGGAAGAAGTGGGTGAAACGCCGCCAGCGCAGGAGGGTGGCGTAGTTGATCGCGGCGCCCTCGACGCGGACCAGCACGTCGCCGTCACCGATTTCGGGCAGCGGAACCTCCTCGAGGCGGAAGCGCTGCTCGCCCTCGTAGGAGACCGCGGCGAGCATGGTGCCGCCCGGGTCGACCAGCGCCGGCCGGGCCGGTGCGGGGGCGGTCGGCTGCCGGAGGGTTTCGGGTCGGCCGGTGGCCGGCGCGGGCGCGGCGGGCGCGGCCGTGGCGGGCTGAGTAGTCAACGGTTCACCGTTTCGAAGAGGTGGTAGGAGGGATCGGTCCGGTCTCGCCGGCTCGTGCGGTCGAGGTCGTAACCGCCGGGCGGCAGCGGCTGCCACCAGCCGGGGATGCTGCGGCGGTACCGGATGCGCCAGACGCCGTCCCGGCGCTCGAACAGGTCCAGGCAGCGACCGAAGCTCTGGACGAGCGAGGTGTCGGGGCCGACCGTCGCGGGGATGACGAGCACGGCGTAGTACGTCTCGCAGGACGCCAGGTCGCCGCGCACCTCGACCAGGGGATTGAAGATCAGGTGCTGACTGAAGCCGTGATCGTCCCCGCGCGCGCGTTCGGCGAGGAACGGGACGATCTGCGGGCCCGTCAGCGTCACCTCCTCGCTGCCCCAGACCTTGGTCGTGACCGTGGCGTCGGGGTGGAAGGCCGCGGCGATGGCGTCGACGTCGCCACGGTCCACCCCGCGGCAGTACCGCACGACGGCCTCGTAGATCTCCCAGCGGGCGGTGACGTCCTCGAGGCTGGTCGCCGTGGCGGTGGCGGGTGCCCTGCCGGCGGTGGGTGTGCTGTCGGCTTCGGGGGTGCTGTCGGTGGTGGGCGCGCCGTCGGCTTCGGGGGTGCTGTCGGTGGTGCCGGCCCACTCGAACACGTGGTAGGACGGGTCGCGTCGGTCGCGGGTGCTGACCTCGGCGTCCCAGCGGGTCCCACCGGGAAGCTGCGGCTGGCTCCAGCCGCCGATGGCGCGCCGGCGCAGGATCCGCCACTGGCCGTCCCGACGTTCCAGCACGTCGAGGCAGCGGCTGAAGCCCTGATGGTCGGTGACCGTGCCGTCCGGCTCCTTCCAGGGGGCGATGACGCCGAGCGCGTAGGTCTCGACGGCGGCCCGGTCGCCGCGCACCTGGATGTAGGGGTTCGACAGCCCGTGCAGGACGAAGCTGTCGCCGAAGGCGGCCCTGGCCTTCTCCGCAGTGACGGCGGCGATGGTGCGGCCGTCGAGAGTCACCAGCTCCTCGCCGCCCCAGCTCTTCACGGTCGTGGAGTCGGGGTGGAACACCGAGGCGATCAGATCCTGGTCCCCGCGGTCGACGCCACGGGAATAGCGCAGCACGGTCTCGTAGATCCGCCACTTCTCGGCGAACTCCTCGACGGCGCCGTCGTCGGTGCCCGCGGTGACGGCGTCCCCCGTGTCGGCGTCCCCCGTGTCGGCGTCCCCCGTGTCGAGGACCTGGTAGGACGGGTCGTCACGATCGCGCGATCCGTCGTCGGGACGCCGCCAGTGACCACCGGCGGCCAGCGGCTGGTGCCAACCGTCGATGACCTGACGACGCAGGATCCGCCACCCCCCGCCGCGACGTTCGAACAGGTCCAGGGTGCGGCCGAAGGCAAGCTCGACCCCGTCGGGGCCGGGCTGACGTGGCACGGCCAGCTCCAGGTAGGCGGTGTCGCACGTGGCCCGGTCGCCGCGCACGTCGATGACGGGATTGAAGGCCAGGTGCAGGCTGAGCGAGCCCGCCCGCTGCGGGGTGTCGCGGGTCAGCACGGCGGGGATCTCGGCGCCCGTGAGCGTGGCCACCTCCGTTCCTCGGGCCTTGGTGGCCACCGCGTCCGGATGGAAGCCGGAGGCGACGAGTGCATGGTCGGTCCGGTCGACGCCGCGGCAGACCCGCACGATGGTCTCGTAGATCCGCCACCGGTCCGCGGCCGCTCGCAGGTCCGTCAACTCCGCTCCCTCGTTGTCTCGTCCGCCATTCCTGGTCCCGTCATCTCCTGAGCTGGTCCCGTCAGTTCTTGAGCTGGAGTTGAGCGAGATCGACCTGGGACGGGTCGTGCAGCACGATGTTCGTCAGGTCCTTGCCGACGAGAGTCTCCTGGCCGGGCCGGTAGAGCATGACGAACCAGTGCAGTTCGGAAAGGCGCTGCGCGGCCGAGGTCATCAGCTTCCGCTGCTCGCTCTGATTGTTCTCCGGTCGCGCCTGCATAAGGATTTTCTCCAGCTGCGGGTCGGACCACTTGAAGTAGTTCTGCGCACCGCCCGCGCCGAATGACGCGATCATACCCTCCACGTCGTTCGCGCCCAGCGAGTTCAGTGCTATCTGGGCCTGGCCCTGGATATTGCGCTGGTTCCATACCTGGCCGGTCACCTGCTCGATCTCGGCCTTGACGTCGTGGAGGCGGTGCCACTGCTGTTGCAGGGTCGTGAACAACGGAAGGTTGGTCGGTGACGCCAGCAGGGTGACCTTCACCGGGCCGCCTTTCTCGGCCACGTACTCGTCAATCAGCCGCTGCGCCGCCGCGAGGTCGTTCGTCCGCTGCGTGCTGGCCTTGGCCGCTTCGGCGTCGTAGAACACCGACTTCTCCGAGAACCACGTCCTGGCCGGGGTGACCAGGCCGGCGAAGTTCTTCCGGTTTATCTCCTCGAGATCGGTGGCCAGGGTGAGGGCCGTGCGGACCCGGACGTCATCGAGCGGCGCCCGGGCGGGGTTGAAGGTGACCATCGCCGCGCCACTGGTCAGTTCGACGTGGTACTTGTAGCCGGCCTGCACGTAACGCGCCACATCCGGGGTCCAGGCGCCGACTCCGGCGAGCGCCGCCGCTCCGGTCAGCACGGCGTTGACGGAGGTCGTGATGTCCGGGGACGGCTTCACCGTGATCCCGTCGAGATACGGGCGCGGAGCATCCCAGTAACCCGCGTTCCTGGACAGCGTCAGGTGGTCTCCCCGCACCCATTCCTTCAGCACGAAGGGACCGGCGCCGACGGTCGTCTCGGGACTCGTGCCGTAGCGCGCCGCGTACCGGCGCAGTGCTGTCGGGGAGGCCACGTTGGTGCAGAAGCCGCCGCGTACCTGACCGCTGCTGAACAGCTGCTGGGGGAAGGCGCTGCGCCGTTCGGGAAGCCTGATCACGAGTGTCTGCGCAGCGGTGACCTGGTAGGACTTCAGTCCCTTGATCGTCGAATAGCACGGCGAGGCCAGCGCCGGGTCGTCCCGGATCCGATCCCAGTTGAACCGGACGGCCTCCGCGTTCAACGGGGTCCCGTCGCTGAACTTCACGCCCGCACGGATCTGCAGCGTCCAGACGGTGGCGTCCTCGTTCGGGGTCAGGGACGTTGCGAGCCGGGGGATGAACCTGCCGGTCGAGTATTCGATGCGGAACAGGTTGTCGTAGACGGCATAGCCGACGGATCCGTCGCTGCTTCCCACGGAGGCGATGGTGGCGGGATCGAAGGAGGTCGGTGAGAACCCCTGCAGCACCGTGATCGAACGGGTGGCGGAGGATGAATCCGACGACCCGCAGGCGCCGATCACTCCCGCGGCGACGGTGGCGGCCGCCAGCGCCGCGACGGCCCGCAGCCGCCGGATCACGGCCGCGCCCGTCGGGAGCGGCGGCTCGCCTCCGCGTGGTGGCGGTGGCCGCCCCGCGGCACGAACAGGAGAAAGGGTAACGGCCCGCGCCGTCTCGCGGCGCGGTGGGAGAACGTGATGAGCTCGGGTGGCACTCGGATTTCCTCGGATTCTTGTTCCTCGGGGTCCTGGATTCCCGGTGTTTGAGGTCCCGGTTTTCGCGGCGTTCCACGGCGGCGTGGCCGGTCGGAACCGCGGCGCCGGGAAGGTGCTCAACGCGGCTGGCCGTCGGCGAATTCGCCGTAGGATATGGCCGGCGTCGTACCGGTGATATGGAAGAGCATAACCTTTAACCGTTCCCTGTTGCAACAGCAGAACAGATCGGTCCGTCTGAGGTTCGTGTTAGTTAGTTCGGTCGGTGAAGAACCGGATGGGGCTCATACCAGCCGGGGATGATCTGACGGCGCAGGATGCGCCAGCTCCCGTCGCGGCGTTCGAACAGATCCAGGCAGCGGCCGAGACTCTGGTGCACGACCGCCGTGTCGTCGAGCTGCCGGGGGACGACAAGGACGGTGAGGTGGGTCTCGCAGGCGGCGCGGTCGCCGCGCACCTCGATCCAGGGATTCATCGCCAGGTGCAGAGTGACGCCCTGCCCGAGGTGGCGCAGCAGGGCGGCGGCGACCTCCGTACCGTGGACGTCGACGGGGCCGTCCGCACACGTTCTCGTCGTCAGGCTGGCGTCGGGATGGAACGCCGACGCCAGCAGCCGCTCCTCGCCCCGGTCGATGCTGTGCCAGGTCCGGACGACCGTCTCGAAGACCTGCCACTTGTCCGCCACGAGGTCGGCGTCGCTCTCCCCGGCGGTCTCGGCCACGGCCGGCCGGCTCGGCCACGCGAGGAACCGGTAGCTCGGATCCGAGCGGTCCTGCCGGCTGTCGGCGGCGTCGATCCGGCGCCCGCCGGCCGGCCCCGGCTGGCTCCAACCGCCGAGGACCCGCCGGCGGCGCACCCGCCACCGCCCGTCCCGACGTTCGAAGAGGTCGAGGCAGCGGGTGAGGCCGCGGGAGGCTCCCGACCAGTTCTGGCTGGAGGCGAAGTCGCCGCGGATCTCGATGAGCGGGGTGGTGACCGAGTGCAGGGTGAAGGTGTCCGTATAGGCCTCCCGCGCCTTCGCGATGGTGATCGCGGCGATGTCCGCGCCGTCGAGGATGACCACGTCCGGCTCGGCGGCGCTCCAGACCTTCGCCGTGGTGGAGTCGGGATGGAACACCGCGGCGAGGAGGTCCTCGTCGAAGCGGTCCACCCCACGGCAGTAGCGGACGACCGTCTCGTAGACGAGCCAGCCGTCGACGGCGTCGCGCAGTGCGGTCTCCTCCGCGCCGTCGTCGCGATCGCGATCCGGGTCGCCGGCGCCGGGGCTGTCGGCGCCGGGGCTGTCGGCGCCGGGGCTGTCGGCGCCGGCGGTCTCCACCTCGTCGAAGAGGTGGTACGAGGGGTCGCTGCGGTCGCGCCGGCTTTCGGCGCGCCGCGGCCAGCTCCCCCCGTCGACAGGGCGGTGTACCCAGAGCTCCTCGACGTGGTGGCGCAGGATCCGCCAGATCCCGGCGCGGCGCTCGAACAGATCCGTGCAGCGGCCGAACGTGTGCTGTGCCCGGCCCCGCCCGGTGACCGGGTCGAGAAGGCCGACGAACGCGGTGCGGTACGTCTCGCAGACGGCCCGGTCCCCCTGCAGCTCGATGCGGGGATTGAAGGACCTGTGCGCCACGAACGCGCCTGGATCCGCCGGGGCGCGGGCCAGGAGGGCCGACGTCACCCGCGCCGCACCGCGCAGGACGATCTCCTCGTCGCGGGCCGTGACGGTCGCCTCGGCCTCGGGATGGAAGGTAGCCGCGACGATCTCCTCGTCCACCTGGTCGAGCCCGTGACACAGCCGGATCGTCGTCTGATGGATCTGCCACTTGTCCGCCAGCTCGCGCAGGGCGGCGCGGCGGGCGGCCGTCCCGCCCTCGGCGACGTCCGTCATCTCCGTATCCCGCTTCCGATTCCGTCGGTGTGCCGTCCGGGGCGGCGGCACGGGCTCGGGGAACTCGCCAGGGTCAGGGGCGGGTTCGACTCGGGCCGTGCGTGCTCGGCGCCCGGTGCGGCGTGGTCAGTGCGGCGTGGTCAGTGCGGCGTGGTCAGTGCGTGAGGAACACGTCGTTCAGCGGCGCGATCCGGGAGTCGGCTCCCTGGCTGACCCCGTGGACGTCCTTCGCCGTCGCGATCACGGTGGTGAACTCGATGAGCGGGATGAGGTAGCTCTGGTCGACCAGCCGCCGCTGAAGCTGGGCCAGTATCTTGTCGCGATTCGTCGGGTCGGCCGCGGCGCGCTGGTCCTGGAGCAGCCGTTCCAGCTCGGGGTCGGCCAGCCGGTAGGCATTGGTCCCTTCGGTGGAGAAGGTGGTACGCAGCAGATCGGCGTCGGCCCGGGACTGGTTGCCGAAGGTCAGGTCGTAGTAGCCGGCCGTCTGGCCCGCCGGGATGCTCGGATTGGTGAGCAGCTGCAGATCGACGCCGATGCCGACCTCGCGCAGTTGCACCTGGATCTCCTCGACCGCCGTCTGGCTGGGCGCGAAGAAGGGCGCATAGCCCAGGGTGAGCGCGAGCCGCCGGCCGTCCTTCTGCCGGATGCCGTCGGGGCCGCGGCGCCAGCCGGCCTCGTCCAGCAGCCGGCCCGCTTCGTCGCGGTCACGCTTGATCTGCTCGGACAGATCGGTCCAGCCGGGCGTGGTGGCCGACAGGGAGCTGGTCGCGACCTTGAAGTCGGAGCTCAGCGCCGCGGCGCGGACCTGCTCGGGGTCGAGGGCCCTGGCGATGGCCCGCCGGACCCGCACCTCGTCGAGCGGCCGGTGGGAGACGTTGGTGTAGAGGCTCAGCGGAATACCGGGGTTCGCCCGGGTGAGGAGCTGGAAGCCCCGCCCTCGCAGGGTGTCGGTGTCCTGTGGGGGGACGTCGACGATGCCGGCGATCTGGCCCGAGACGAGACTCCCCGTGCGTACGCTCGCCTCGGGCACGATCCTGAAGATGACCTTGTCGAGGTAGGCCTCGCCGGTGTTGGTCCTCGTCGGTGCGGGCCAGGCGTAGCCAGCCCGTTTCGTGAGCACCACCTCGCTCTTCGGGGTGTAGTGGTCGAGGACGAACGGGCCGGTACCGATGACCTTGCGGGCCCGGTCCTCGAAGGGCAGCGCAAGGGTGGCCGGCGCCAGCGGCCCGAGCGCCTTGGTGGACGTGGCCTGCAGGAACGCCACGTTCGGTTGCTTGAACTCGACCCGGAAGGTGTCCCGGTCGACCACCGTCGTGCGGTCGTAGCCGAGGAACTGGGCGATGGCCGAGTCCGCCTTCGCGCCGTTCTTCACGATGTCGTCGAAGTTCTGCTTGAACACCTCGGCGGTCAGCGCCGACCCGTCCGAGAACGTGACCCCCTCACGCAGGGTGAAGGTGAACTGAGTGGCGTTGTCGTTCACCGTCCACTCGCGGGCGAGCCAGGGCCGCAGCTTGCCGGTCTTGGGATCCTGCGCGGTCAGCGTGTCCACCAGGTTCGCGCCCATGGGGTCGGTCCCGGAGCCCCCGCCCTGCGGGTTGAGCGAGATGGGATCGGCCCCGACCGCCAGGGTCAGGGTGCCGCCGCGCACCGCAGCGGCGTCGGAGCCGGCGTTCGCGTCGTCGGTGGAGCCGCCGTCGCTACCGCTGCCGCAGGCGGACAAGCCCAGCGTCACCGCGGCGAGCGCGGCGACGAGAAGCCGGGCCGGTGGCCGATGCCGTCGGGTGCGCGGAGGGGAACTGTCGATCATCATGGGCCTTTCGGCATGGCAGGTGCTTCGGCACAGCGGACAGGAAACAGCGGAAGGATTACGGGTACGAGCGGCGGGACATGCCGGAGCGGTCATCGTCCGTTCAAAGCGCGGGCGACGCGGTTTCCCGCCAGCACGGTCAGCAGGATGGTCAGTCCGGGCATCGTGCTGAGCCACCAGGCCGTGGCGAGGAAGTCGCGTCCGCCGGCGACCATCGAGCCCCATTCCGGCGTCGGTGGACGGGCACCGAAACCGAGGAAACTGAGCGCGGAAACCGCCAGGATGGCCGGTCCGAACTGCAGCGCCGCCAGGACCACCACCGGGCCGGCGGAGTTCGGCAGTACATGGCGTCGCAGCACCGCCGACCGACGGGCACCGCAGACGAACGACGCTTCGATGAAGACGCTCTGGCGTACGTGGATGACCTCCGCGCGCATGGTCCTGGCGCACACCGCGATACCGGACACGCCGACGGCCACGGCGATGTTGATGGAGCCGCCGCCCAGCACGGCGATGAGGGTCAGCGCCAGCAGCAGGCTCGGCACGGCCAACAACACGTCCATCACCCGCATGATCACGACGTCCACCCAGCCCTGCAGGAAGCCGGCGAGCAGACCGAGGAACGCGCCGATCACCAGCCCGACCAGTACCGACAGCACCGCTGTGCGCAGCGACAACGAGGCGCCGTGCACCATGCGGGAGAACAGATCCCGGCCGAGCTGGTCGGTGCCGAACAGGTGGTCCGGGCCGGGCGGCGCCAGCCGCCGCCTCGCGGTGGCCCGGGTCGGTTCCGAGGGACTGACGACGTCCGGCAGGACGATCGCCAGAACCAGCGCGATGATCCACGCCACCGAGAGCACGAGCCCTGGCTGGCGCAGGGCCGGCCGCAGCCGGCGGATGGCGGAGACCAGGTGCTCTCGACGCGGTCGCCGCCTCGACGGCGCCCCGGATCGTGGCCCGGCCGCGGGGACGGCCGGCTGGGCGCCGTCGTCCTGGAACGTCCCGGCATGGCCGGAAGGTAGGGCCGGCGACGGGGTGAGCGCGAGGTCTTGTTCGGTCACGGATGGCTTCACGCTCCGCTCGGCACCGGGCGCGAAAGACGCGCGACCCGTGGATCAAGTAGTGGATAGGTCAGGTCGACGGCGAGGTTCACCAGCACGTAGACGATGGCCGCGAGGAGGACCAGGCCCTGTACAACCGGCATGTCCTGAGCTGATATCGAGGCCGCGGTGAGCTGGCCGATCCCGTTGCGGGAAAAGACCGTCTCTATGATGACGGAACCCGCGAACAGGTCGCCCACCACGAGTCCGAAAATCGTCAGCGCCGGCAGTGTGGCATTGCGGGTGGCATGCCCGACGAGAATCCGGCCGTGACCGAGGCCCTTGGCCCGGGCTGTCTGGATGTAGGTCTCCGCCAGAGCCTGCTCCAGACTCTTCGCGAACACCTGGGCTATCTGGGCGCCGATCGGGATGGCCAGGGTGATCGCGGGCAGCGCCATCGTGCGCCATCCGCCGTGACCCGTCGCCGGAAACCAGGTGATTCGAAAAGAGAATATCTGCAGCAGCACCAACCCCAACCAGAACGAGGGCACGGCGACGCCGAGCGGGGGCAGGCTCAGCAGTGCCTGGCGCAGCCACCCGGCCTGGACGTAGTTGGCCAGCAGGGCGAGCCCGGCGCCGAAGAACAGGCCGACGACCAGCGCCAGGCCGGCGATCTGCAGCGTCCACGGCAGGGCCTCGCCGATAAGCTCGACGACCGGCCGCCCGTTGACCAGCGACCGTCCCAGATCGCCGGTGAGTACGTCGGCGGTGCGGTGCAGGTACTGGCTGACCAGGGACTGGTCCAGCCCGTACTCCGCGCGCAGCGTGTTCATCTGCTCCGCGGTGATGTCCGTGGGCTCGTAGCGGGTACGTTCCAGAACGGCGTCCCCGGGAATTCTGTACAGGACGACGAAGGAAACCGTGTACGTGGCCCAGAGAACCATTGCCGCCTGAACGACGCGTCCTAGCGCGTAGCGCAGCATTGCCAGGGGCACCCTTCATCTGGACTGCACGGTCACGTTCATCGGGAATCCGCGGGAGGGCAGGTAGATAGCAGCAGAGGTTCCGTGTCGAGACCCTGCGGGGACGGGCGACGGGCACCGTTTGCCGCTGGTTTCCTCGGAGTCGACGGAAAACACCACACGATTCGAGCGTGCGGAGATGGTGGACGGCCGGGATTTAGTTCGCCCGGCGGGGAACTAACAGTTTGCGCTGACGATCCGCATGAGGTCGACGAAGCGACGCCGCACCAGTGACATGCGGCGACAGTAGCCCGACCAGGCCCGCGCTTCAACATTCGTCCAGAAAGGTGGACGCCACCGTAGCGTTTTCTGGTCGTCGCTCGTTCGCGCGTAACGATATAGATACGCAGCGAAACTACTCTGGCGTCTACTGATCACGCCTGGGCGCGGCCGGACCGCCGTCGACGGGCAGCGCGGCCGTGCGGGTGTGCGGGCGGGCCGTCCTCAGGCCTCGCGGGCCGGTGGACCGAAGGCCTGAAGAAACGTCGAGACGGCGTCCCGGGCGAGGGCGTGCAGTTCGCGGTCGGAGATCCGCCGGGTACCCAGCCGTGACCTGGCGTCGGCCGGACCATTCAGCAGCGCGCTGAACTGTTCGGCGGCGAGCAGCGGATCGCCGGTGGTCAGCAGGCCGGCGATGGTCAGGCGGGCGAACCGGTCGGCGAGCACGCCGACGATGCGGCTCATCGCTCGCTGGTCGGCGATGTCGAGCAGGTCGGGAAGGCGGCCGACCTCGGCGACGAGGATCCGCCGAAGCTGCCATGACTGTTCGTCGCAGTGGCAGCGCAGAAGCTGATAACCCAGCTCCTCCAGGGCGGCACGCAGGCGCGTCCGGTCGGGGACGAGCCTCTCGATCGCGGCGATGTTGCGGGCGGCGACGCGCTCGGCATCCGCCGCGACGGCGTGCCGCAGCAGCGTCTCCTTATCGCCGAAGTGGTTGTAGATCGTGGTCTTGGCGACGCGGGCCTCCATGGCGATCGCCTCGATGGTCGCGTGGCTGTAACCGTCGCGCGAGAACACCGTCCAGGCTGCCTGCAGGATTGCCTGCCGTTTGTCGATGCGACCACGGAAACCGTCTCGCTGCAGGGCGCGATCGGCCGCGCGCTCCAATGCCATGGCAAGGAGACTACTACTGATACTGAAAAAACCTACGCGAACGACTAGATTTCTGGACCGGTGGTGCAGTGTGGCTCTGCCTCACCTTGACGGATGCATCCTGGGTGAACCCGGTCGAGGCCCAGCTCGACCCGCTACGCACCTTCGGCATGGGCAACTCCGACCACCCGAACCACCCCACGCTCGCCCGGAAGCTGCAGGCCTACCTGCGTCGGCGCATCGCCAACTCCCGCCACCCCACCGTCCTACAAGCCCAACGCCGCGAACGCGCCCGCGCCCGCGCCGAACGCCAGCAACGCTGGGGACGACCACGCACCCAAGCCGCCCATGCTGGAGCCACACAGGGCCGGTGGCGCGTGGCCGGCCAGCAGGTAGGCGAGGTCGCGCTCGCCCAGCGTCGGGCGCAGCGCAGCCTCGGCCGGCCCGTCGTGCAGGGCGAGGCGCCGAGTCCTTACCGGACTACCGCAGATTCGGTGAGGGTGATATGAAATGTGGTCGTGGCCCACGGGCCTTGTTCCCGATGTCGAACATCGTCGCGATAGGAACGTGTATCGCGACGCGGTGTACGCCCGGTTCCCGGGTGTCGGCCGTTGATGCTCGATCTGGCCGTGCCGGCCGCGCCCGGCCCAGTCGCGGTCATCAGCACCCGGCCGGACCCGACTCACCTGCTACCTTCCCCGGAGTTTCAATGCATCATGACCTGCCGGCGGACGCCGGATGAACATGGGCACCGCGCCTGAGCGGGCCTGGCGCACGACGCCGCGGAGCCCGCGGGCGGGAGCGATCGAGGCCGCGAGTGCCTCGCCCGCCCGGTTCTGGTCCGACGTGGAACGCTCGGGCGCCCCGTTCGTCGACGAGGTCGCCGACGATCCGGACGCGCTCGATGTGACCTTCGTCCTGCGGGCTGGACCCGCGTCCGGGCCCTGGACTCTGGCGGACGGGGTCTCGCCCAGCGCGTCGTCCGCCTTCACGCTCACCAACGTCGCCGGCACCGACGTCTGGTACGTCACGCTGCGCCTGCCCCGGGGGACCAGGGTCACCTACACGTTCACGACCGATGTGGGCCTGGGCGCGGGCCGGCGCTCGTTCGACCTCGCGAGCCACTTCGCCGCCCGGGTGGTCGACCCGTACAACCCGCGCACCATCAGCTATCCGGAGCAGGGCATCCTCAGCCCCTGGGGACGTACCGTGTCGTTTCTCGACCTGTCCCCGGCCGCCCGGGACGGCGGTGCGGACGCCCGGGTGGACCGCCGTGACGGTCAGGCCGCGGCCGGCCCGGTCAGCGTCCGTGAGGTCGCCAGCGCGGCCCTCCGGCGAGCGGTGCCGGTGTACGTGTACGCCCCGCCCCGGTCCACGATCGATGCGTCGACTCCACTGGTCGTCCTCTTCGACGGCTGGGAGGCGGTGGCGATCGGGTCGATCGTGTCCGTGTTCGAGGAGCTGGTCTCCAGCGGCGCCGTCCCCCCGTTCGTCGCGGTAATGCCCGATCCCCGTGAATACCGAGCCGATGATTTCAATCTCTCCGACGCGTATGTTGCCTTCCTCACCGACGAGCTCGTGGGCTGGGCGCGTGCCGAGCTCGGTGTCGCGGCCCGGCCCTCGGCGACGGTCGTCGGCGGGGCAAGCCTGGGCGGTCTGACCGCGCTCTACGCGGCGCTGCGGCACCCGGACGTCTTCACCGGCGCGATCTCCGTGATCGGCGCGGTCGGGGCCCACCGGAACGGCGAACGGGACTGGTTGATCCGGCACTACGCGCAGTCCCCCCGGCTGCCGGTCAGCCTGTACGTCGCCGCCGGCCTGCTCGACGACGACACCTTCCCGGGCGGGCTGCCCGCGATGCTGTCTGCGAACCGGCGCCTGCGCGACGTGCTGGCCGAGCGCGGCTACGACCTCACGTACCGGGAGTTCCCCGGAGGCCACGACTGGGTCTGGCTTCCCGAGGAGTTCGGCCGGGGCATCGCGAGCCTGCTGGGCGGCCCGGACCGAAGTGTCCGGCCAGGCTCCGCCGCCGACGACGGACGGTGAACACGGCCGCCGCGGGGCGGTCTGGCTACTTCACGTGCAGCTATCAGTGGCCGGCAGCCGGGAGCGCGGGGGTTCACCCCGCTGCCGAAACGGTGGAGGGTCGAGCGGACGTTCGACACTCTGATGTTGCACCGGAGGCTGGCCTGGGGCTACGAGGCGAAACCGGCTGCTCGGCCTGCCGGCACCCGCGTGGCTGCCGACGTGGCTGGGCTGGTGCGGACCGCTCGCCGCGCTCTGGGCGTGGGCGCTGGCGCTGCTGTGCTGGCACTGGGCCGTGCCAGTTTCGGTGATACCCGTGACACCTGGTGCCGCAACGCTCATGATGACCTTCGTACCCCCGCCAAGCGAGCCGAGCGAGGTCCGAAGACCGAGAGACCGTGGCAGGTCGGTGACGAGCGCGGCGTGTGTGCGCGGGCCTCGGCCGCGATGAAGCTGGGAGGCCAGGTTGCCTGACCGCAGTGACGGGCACGCCAGGTGGATCATCGACTGGTTGGAACGTGATGTGGGCGGGAAGGTCGTACGCATCGAGCGGCAGGCTCGATGGCGCCCGGCCTGGTGGGTCGACGTCGAACGCGACGGCGTGCTCCTGCCCTTGTACGTGCGTGGCGAGCGGGTCGACTCGCCGTCGGCGTTCCCGCTGCGGCACGAGATGCGTTTCCAGTCGGTCCTGCAGGAGCACGGCATTCCGGTGCCGGCCGTCTACGGCTGGTCGGAGGAGCCGCGGGCGTACGTCATGGCGCGCGTGGAGGGACGGGACTCCTTCGAGGGTGTGCCGGACGATGAACGTCGCCGGGCGATGGACGACTACATCGACATTCTCGTCCGACTGCACGCGCTCGACGTGGCGCCGTTCGTGGACGCGGACATCGTGCGCGCCGGTGCCGGCGAGGATCCCGGCTCGGTGGGCCTACGGCACTTCGAGGAGACCGCCTACCGGAAGTTGAAGAAGCGTCCCGACCCCTTCCAGGAGTTCGTGCTGGGTTGGCTGTCACGTCATCGCCCCGACTCGCGCGGCCGCGAGTCGGCCATCGTCTGGGATGCCGGCCAACTCCTGCACTCCGACGGACGCATCACCGCGCTGCTCGATCTGGAGTTCGGGCACATTGGCGACCCCATGCAGGATCTCGGGGGAATGTGGGTACGCAGCCCGTTCGTCGCCCTGGGCGACCTCGCCCCGCTCATGCGCCGCTATGAGGAACGCAGCGGCACTCCGGTGGATCTCCAGGCCGTCCACTACCACTACATTCTGTGGGCCCTGTCGAACCAGCTCGAGTTCCACTCCGTGCTCGCCGATCCGGTGCCCGGCACGGACTACATGCTCAACCTGCACTGGTGCATCGAGACCAACCTGATGGCGCTCGAAGGAATCGCCACTGTCGTCGGGGCCGAGCTGGCGGAGGTGGAAGAACCCGAGCCGGTCGTGTCGGCCTACGGGCCGGCGCACCTGCACCTGACCCGTTCTCTCGAGCGGCAGGACCTCGGCGCCGGCGCGCAGCGGTACCACAACCGCATGTCCGTGCGGCTCGCCCGACACCTTCAGCGGATCGACGAGATCGGGGCCGCGGTCGTCGCCGCGGACCTCGACGACACGGCCGACCTGGTGGGCCGGCGCCCGCGGTCGTGGGCGGACGGCGAGCGGGAGCTGGAGAACTTCGTCCTCGCCGACGAGGGCCGCCACGACGCCGAGCTCGTCCGGCTGTTCCATCGCCGCCTCCACCGGGCCCGCATGCTCAACGGCCCGGCGGGCTCGTGGATCACGCGGCACCGTGACGTCCCGCAGCCCAGCCTGTGAGGGGCGGGCGCCCACCCGCGACCGGCCGTGGCCGCCCAGCGATAGCCGAGGGGTAGAAACGGTCCGAGGCCCCAGAGGGCCCCGGAGCGCGACGAACCCTCGGCAGTCGTCACCGTCCCTGTCCGGTCTGGAAAGGGCCCGCACCGCCATCAGGATGTTCGACCGCCGCGGCGCAGCGGTCACCCGGCTCGAAGTGTCTCTCAAAGCGCTACGCGGCGAGCTGGAAGATGGCCGCGATATCGGCTGGATCGGTGGCTCGACCCGAAACCTCCGTGTTCACCGATCCTGGCCGTAACGTCTACGGAAACCCGTGGCTGGCCCATGTGCCATGGCGCGCCTCGGTGCAGTGTTCTAGGGTCGCGGAGCACCTCATGAACCGCCAGGCGAGCAGGCCACGGAGCAGCGAGAATATGCCGAATGTGAAGAATACGGTCCGAGCAGGCGAAGTACTCGGCATCGTAATCGCGGGAGCCGCAGCACGTGGAGCGTACGCGGCGGGTGCGCTCGCGCACCTCGCGCCAACGATCAAGAGTTACGAGCGAGTAGTGATCGTTGGCACGAGCTCGGGGGCCGTCAACGCCGCACTGCTGGCCCAGAGTGCACACGACGTCCCGCAAAAGATCGCCGCCGACCTGACAGACGCCTGGAGAAAGATCGATTCCCGGAAGGTGTTCAATCCCATACTCTCCGCCCTCACCCTGGCCAGGAGAGCGCCCGGGTTCTTTTTTTCTCCCAGAATTACCAGCATAGCTGACACGGCCCCGCTGCGTAGAACTGCGCAGGATCTCTACCGCCCGGGCCAGGTCGCTCAGAACGTCAGCAAGGGATACCCCGAGGCCGTCGGTGTCGTCGCGACGCTGTGCCAGCAGGACGGGACCGGGGGGCGCAGCCGGGTGTTCCTCCACAGTAACAGCCCCGCGCCGCAGGTGGCCGCGGGCGGTGCTTTGGACTATGTACGGACACCGCTCAACTACAAACATGTCATCGCGTCCTCGGCGATACCCGTGTTCTTTCCTCCCGAGAAAATCGATACCCAGGGCGCGGCGGGTTTCTACATCGACGGCGGGGTTCGGCTGAACACGCCTATCAAGCCTGTCCTCGACCTCGGAGCGACACGCGTGATGATAATATCCAGTCACGCGACGGACTATCCTCCGCCGCCCGCGGGTCCCACCGGTCGTGCACCCGATGTCCTGAGCACAGGCGCGCAGTCGCTGAATGCGGTGCTCGGCGACGCCATGATCGAGGATATCGGAAACCTGCGGCGCGTCAACCACCTCGTCAAACTCGCGGGCAATAAAGCAATTTCGCCGAGCGGCAACCTGTACAAGCGTATCCGTTTTCTTCTCGTTTCGCCGGGCAGTGGCCAGCTCGCCGGCATGGCGGCGACTATATTCCGCAACCGCTATCGGGGGCTCCGGGCGATCTCACCCCTCGGCTACCTACGTGATACCGACTATCACGCGCTCGGTCTGTTGCAGACCGTGCTTCCCTTCCTGCGTATCGGTGGCGACGACCGAGAGTTGCTCAGCTTCCTGCTCTTCGACCCCCAATACATCGGAGATCAGATTCAACTAGGTGAAGCTCAAGCTGGCGCCGCATCCTGGCAGTACTAAATTCGCGGCGGTTCATCCGACGGCACCCGCGTTGCTGACCGAGTTGGACGGGGTCGAACCTGCTATTTCCGCTTCATCGTCGCCGATCACGGCCGTCGCAGCCGCGCGGAGGTGATGGCGTTGACCAGAAAATGGCTTCCGGGGTAGCCGCCTCGCGGTTGGCGTGCCCTACCGGCACGGCGCGGTGGGCGAGGGCCACCCGGAAGCAACCGGTGTTGATCAATCCGCCGGCTGTGGGCGGTCCGTCCGCAGCGCCTTACTCGCGCCGCGGTGACCAGCCGGCCGAGTACCGCTGCCGCGATCTCATAGGGTCGCTACATTAGGATGATTCGCGAGGATCATCCGATACGTGAGGGGGTTGGTCGCGGGTGACGAGTGCGGATCCACACGGCACGCAGGTCGGGACGTGGTGGAAGACCTTGGCCGACGTGCGCAACCCGGTCGACCTGCAGACCGACCAGCCGCATTCGGCCCGGATGTACGACTACTACCTCGGGGGCAAGGACCACTTCCCGGTCGACCGGGAGGCGGCCGAGCGGACCCTGGCCGTGTTCCCGAACGCCCGCATCGCCGCTCAGGCGAACCGGGCGTTCATGATCCGAACCACCCGTTATCTGGCCGCGCAGGTCGGGATCCGCCAGTTCCTCGACATCGGCACCGGCATCCCCACCAGCCCGAACCTGCACGAGGCCGCCCAGGGCATCGCGCCGGACGCCCGGGTCGTCTACGCCGACAACGATCCGATCGTGCTCACCCACGCCCGGGCCCTGCTCACCAGCACCCCCGAAGGGCGTACCGCCTACCTCGACGCCGACCTGCACGACCCCGAGAGCATCCTCGACGCTCCCGAGCTGCGCGCCACCCTCGACCTCACCCGGCCGGTGGCCCTCTCCCTGATCGCGACGATCCACTTCTTCCCCGACTCCGACGACCCTCACGCCATCCTGCGCCGTCTCCTGCAGGCGCTGCCAGCGGGCAGCCATCTGACCCTCACCCATGCCACCGCCGACTACGACGAGGGCATGGAAAGGGTTGCCGCCACCTACCGGGCCGGCGGCATTCCCGCCCAGCAACGCGGTCGCACCGACGTCGCCCGTTTCTTCGACGGCCTGGACCTGCTCGATCCCGGCCTGCAGATCGTGCACCGCTGGCGTCCCGACGACGACACCCCCAACGACCTCACCGACGCCCAGGTCAGCTTCTACGGGGCCGTCGGACGCAAGCCGTAGAAGCCATCATGGCGGCGGCCATCCCGCCAGCGCCGGTACCACCGGCACCGTCTCGACCGCAGCGGGGACCGCCAGGGGTCGGCGTCACGCGACCGCGCCAAGCCCCGGCGCTTGCCACAGAATGACAGATCGGTCGTCACCGGCGGAGGCGAGCAGCACTCCGTCGTGGGCGAGCGGTACCACGGTCAGTGCATTCACGGCATCGGTGTGGCCGGTGAGTTCGTTGATCTGTGCGCCCGTTGCCGGGTCCCACAGCCGCACCGACCGATCGGCACCGGCGGAGGTCAACCGTCGCCCTCCGTCGGCGAGCGGCACCACCGTCAATGCGTACACCCAGTCGGTGTGGCCAGGGAGTTTGCCGGTCTGCGCGCCGGTAGTCGGATCCCACAACCGCACCGGATTCTCAGCACCACCGGAGGCGAGCAGGACCCGGCCGTCGGCGAGTGGCACCACCGCCAACGCGAACACCGCGCCGGTGTGGCCGGTGAGTTCGTTGATCTGTGCGCCCGTTGTCGGGTCCCACAGCCGCACCGACCGATCGTCGCTGGCAGAGGCGAGCAGGACCCGGCCGTCGGCGAGCGGTGCCACGGTCAGTGCATTCACGGCATCGGTGTGGCCGGTGAGTTCGTTGATCTGTGCGCCCGTTGCCGGGTCCCACAGCCGCACCGACCGATCGGCACCGGCGGAGGCAAGCAACACCCGGCCGTCGGCAAGTGGCACCACCGCCAACGCGAACACCACGCCGGTGTGGCCGGTGAGTTCGTTGATCTGTGCGCCCGTTGTCGGCTCCCACAGCCGCACCGACCGATCGGCACCGGCGGAGGCAAGCAACACCCGGCCGTCGGCAAGCGGTGCAACTGCCATCGCGTTCACTCCGTCGGTGTGGCCGGCGAGTTCCGATGTTCCGGCGGTTGGATCCCACAGCCGCACCGAATCGTCGTCGCCGGCCGAGGCAAGCACCACCCGGCTGTCCGCGAGCGGCACCACCGCCAACGCGTGCACCCAGTCGGTGTGGCCGGAAAGTTCGCCGATCAGTGTTCCGGCCGTTGGGTCCCATAGCCGCACCGAATCGTCGTCATCCGCCGAGGCAAGCACCACGCCGCCGTCAGCGAGCGGCAGCACCGCCAACGCGCGAACTGCTCCAGCGTGGCCAGTGAGAATGAGAGTTCGTGTTCCGGTCATTGGATCCCATAACCGCACGGAATCGTCGTCGCCGGCGGAGGCAAGCAGCACCCGGCCATCGGCGAGAGGCACCACGGCCAGCGCATTCACCGCGGCGGCATGGCCGGTGATCTCACCGGTCCGCGCACCAGTAGCCGGATCCCATAACCGCACGGAATCGTCGTCGCCGGCGGAGGCAAGCAGCACCCGGCCATCAGCAAGCGGCACCACAGCCAGCGCAAACACGATGCCAGTGTGGCCGGTGAGTTCACTGATCTGTGTACCGCTCGTCGGATCCCACAGCCGCACGGAATCGTCGTTGCCGGCGGAGGCAAGTAGTATCCGGCCATCGGCGAGGGGCACCACGGCCAGCGCATTCACCGCGGCGGCATGGCCCGGTGAGTTCACTGATCTGTGTACCGCTCGTCGGATCCCACAGCCGCACGGAATCGTCGTCGCCGGCGGAGGCAAGTAGTATCCGGCCATCGGCGAGGGGCACCACGGCCAGCGCATTCACCGCGGCGGCATGGCCGGTGAGTTCACTGATCTGTGTACCGCTCGTCGGATCCCACAGCCGCACGGAATCGTCGTCGCCGGCGGAGGCAAGTAGCACCCGGCCATCAGTGAGCGGCACCACGGCCAACGCGCGCACCCCGCCGGTATGGCCGGTGAGGTTGCGGTGGCTGCTGCCTTTCCACATGGCTCGTGTGACACGCCATGATGATCTGTCGAGGAGGGATGCGGCATTGTCGGCAAGAGCGTGGGCGCGCATCTTTCGGGCGGACACCTCGATCCACCGAAGACGCGACGCCTGATCCTCGCCATGACCAGCCGCGAGTTCCAGCGCGGCGAGCGCCTTCGTCGCCTGCTCTGCGGTCAGATGCCGCCGTTGACGAAGCAGGGAGGAAATGCCGACAAAGATTCCGAACTCCGGATCCATAATCAGGTCATCGAGTCGGTAACTGAGAGCGGCATGCTCGGCAAGATAGGTCTGCGCGTAATGGTCTGCAGAGTTCCAACGTCGCTGGCCGACAGGGCTCGAGGGCTCCAGAGCCATGGAAATACGGCGATGCGCTGCGCGGGTCGCGGCGGCCAGATCGTAGGCCAGCTCCCGCAGCCGGTCCACATCGTGGTCGAGCAGAGTCGTGCCTTCGCAGAATTCGCGCAGGCTTTGATGTCGTGGGAAGTACAGATCGGGATCACCGCCCCGGCGCACTGCAAGGAACGGTTTCATCATCTCCCGCAAAACGCCGCGCGCCTTACCCGGAGGAACATCGGACCAGGCGGCGATCTTCGCTGCGGAGGTGGGTTCCCGGATCGCGGCGAGCGTTGCCAGAACCGGTAACCCGACGGTTTCCCAGCCGTCCTCACCGAGTTCATCCCGCCAGCGGCGCATATTGTCCGCGTAGTACGCCGCCAACCCGATGGGCAGCCGATCAACCTCGTCGGGCGACCAGCCTTGATCACGAATCTGGTCGAGGACGGACAGAGCGTAGATCCACACGCCTCCCGACCGATGCAACAAGGTCCGGCAGAACCGGCTTGGATCCGTCCCGGCTCTGGCCAGGGGGCCAGCCAGATACGGATCGCGTGCGGTGACCGAGGTCAGATAGGCCAGCAGATCGGACCGGTTCGCCTCGCTCTCCACGTCGATCCGTTCCACCACCCTCGACCCCACTGGGATCGGTACCGACTTCGGCCGTGTCGTCGCGACGATCACCGTGCCCGCCGGCAGGTTCGGTGGTAGGCCCAACGGCAGATCGCCACCTGCGGCGAGAGGCGCTTCATCCAGCCCATCGACGAGCAGCACCACCGCCGCCCCCGGCTCGCCTCGGTCTCGTGCTCTAGCTGCATCACACAACCGACCATGCAACCACCCGGTACTTTCCGAGTTCTCCGGGAGCATCCCACCCGGTGCCGCGTCCTGCAGCTTCCACCGGGCGATGAGCTGGGCGGCCAGGTTCCGCCGGGCCGCTTCCGGCACGCGGCCGTCAGCAAGCCGGGTGAAGTGCGCCGGCCACGCCCTTGTGAACGCCAGGTAGGCCGCCAGCGCCGACTTTCCCATTCCCGCCTCGGCCTCGACCAGGAGGAAACCACCGCGCCGACGCTGTACGCACAGGGCGAGGAAAGCGTCGATCTTCTCGATCAGCTGAGTCCTGCCCTGGAAGAGGCCCACAGGATTATCCGGATCCTCCGGACTAACCAAGCGTAGATCGCCCGGTAATGGATCGAGGGCGATCGTCGCCTGCCGCAGTAACCGTAACGAGCCCTGGAAATACTGGTGCAGGGCGGTACCGTAGTTGACGCCGATCCCTTGCCCGCCGCCAGGCGCGGACACATCACCTACCATGACGCGAACCTTGTCGTCGGATAACGACGCAGCACCGGGAACCGCGGGAGTCACCTCGGGCTTGTGGTTCATGAATGGCCGCCCTGGCCTTGGATTAACTGCCCGTAGTTAATCCCCGCAGCCTGACCGCCGGGCGCCACGATGTCACCCACCCGCACATCGCCCATCCGCGGACCATCCGGTGAGGGCGGACCATCCGGACCTGTGTCGCCCGACGGTCGCACAGGATCGGCATCCGTGGTCCGCCATGCCACCCAGGACGTGGCCACCCCGCCGACAAGCAGCGCAACCAGCAGGCATACCCACGCCCACAGTGCCTTGTCACCCAGCTGACCACCTGCCGCCCCCGCCGCGCCTGCCATCACGAAGGTGACGCCGCCGCCCACCGCCCCAACTCGTCGACGTGACATGTGCGCCCCCGTAGACCATCCAGTGTTGGGCACTGACAGCTGTGATCGTAGCCTTCGCGGGAACAAAGGTGTCGGTCCCGGGAGGAACTCGCCGGGACCAGTGTCTCGTGAGCCTGTTTTCTTTACTCGATCGAGTCGGGTGGAATGATTTTCTGGAGTTGGTGACGGAACGGCGGGCAGAGTTGTCCGGGCTGGTGAACGGTCGCGATACCCCGGCGAACGTGGCGACGCGGGCGCGGATCGTGTTGTGGCATGCCGACGGCCTTCCGAAGAGGCGGATCGCGGCGTTGGCGGGAGTGTCCCGGCCGACGGTCGATCTGTGGATCGGCCGGTACGAGGCGGACGGCGTGAGCGGTCTGGTCGACGTCGTCGCGTCCGCTGCCGGCTGAGGGCCCGCCTCCGCCCGATGCGCGGGCTGAAACGGCTGCGTTCCGCCCGGACGATCAGCTCGGGGCATGCGCTGGTCCAGAACATCCGCCGCGGGCACGACGAACTCGGCGTCGACGCTGACCCGCGCGTGCGGCTGTCCGCAGGGCCTCGTGGCTCCACTGGGGCTCTCACGACAGGGCGACGCGGTGGGTGAGGGCAGTGTGACGACGCCCGGCTCCCGGGGTCCGGACCGCAACCGCCAGCGCCTTGCGGGAGCCGACCAGAACAACAAGTTTCTTGGCGCGGGTAACCCCGGTGTAGAGGAGGTTGCGTTGCAGCATCATCCACGACGAGGTGGTGAGTGGAAGCACGACGGCAGGGTATTCGCTGCCTTGGGAACGATGGATGGTGACGGCGTAGGCATGGGCGAGTTCATCGAGTTCGGAGAAATCGTAGACGAGACTTTCGTCTTCGTCGGAGAGCACGGTCAGCGCCTGTTCCTCGGAGTTGATGCCGGTGACGACGCCGAGGGTGCCGTTGAAAACCCCGGCCTTACCCTTCTCGTAGTTGTTACGAAGCTGGGTGACCTTGTCGCCGACCCGGAACACCCGCCCCCCGTAGCGGCGCTCGGGAACGTCTTCCCGTGCGGGGGTGAGGGTTTCCTGCAGCAGGATGTTGAGGTTACCGGCCCCGGCCGGTCCGCGGTGCATCGGCGCCAGTACCTGAACGTCGCGGCGGGGATCAAGTCCGAAGCGTTTCGGGATGCGGTGGGCGACGATGTCCACCACCAGTTTGGCGGTCTCCTCCGCCGGATGCAGACCGGAGTCCTCGGCCGGCTCGCAGGTAAACCAGAAGAAATCACCGAAACCGTTCAGTTGCGGTGGTGTTCCGGCGTTGATGCGGTGGGCGTTGACCACGATGCCGGACTGCTGCGCCTGCCGGAAGATCCTGGTCAGCCGGACCCTGGGGATGGTGTCGGCGGCGAGCAGGTCGCGCAGGACTTCTCCGGCGCCGACGGAGGGAAGCTGGTCGACGTCGCCGACCAGCAGCAGATGTGCTCCCGGCGCGACCGCTCTCACCAGCTTGTTGGCCAGGACGACGTCCATCATCGAGGACTCGTCCACCACCACCAGATCGGCGTCCAGCGGATTGTCGCGGTCATATCTGGGGTCGCCGCCGGGTTGCAGTTCCAGCAGCCGGTGGACGGTGGAGGCCTCATGGCCGGTGAGTTCAGCCAGCCGTTTCGCGGCCCGCCCGGTCGGCGCGACCAGCACCACGGTGGCCTTCTTGGCCCGGGCAAGCTCCACCACCGAACGGACGGTGAAGCTCTTGCCGCAACCAGGCCCACCGGTGAGCACCGCAACCTTGCGGGTGAGCGCGAGCTTGACCGCCTCTGCCTGTTCGTCGGCCAGGTCCTGACCGGTCCGGCCCCGTAGCCAGCTCAGCGCCTTGTCCCAGTCCACGTCCACGAACGACGCCAACCGTTCCTGGCCGGCGTGGAGCAGGTGCAACAGCCCGCCGGCGAGGGAGGTCTCCGCCCGGTGGAACGCCACCAGATAGACCGCTGGGACAGTGGCGTCTGCGGCCGGGACCCCTTCGCGGATCACGCCCTCGTCGGCGGCGAGCTGGTCCAGGCATGGGCCGATCAGCTCCCGCTCGACCTCCAGGATCTTCGCGGCCTCGGTGATCAGGTTCGGTGCGGGTAGGAAGCAGTGCCCGTCATCGGCGGCCTGCGACAGGGTGTACTGCAACCCGGCCTTGATCCGTTCGGGGCTGTCGTGGGGGATGCCGACCGCCTGGGCGATGGTGTCGGCGGTCTTGAACCCGATTCCCCACACATCGGAGGCGAGTCGGTAGGGCTCGGTGCGGACCACGCCGATGGAGGCGTCCCCGTACTTCTTGTAGATCTTCACCGCCAGGGAGGTGGACACCCCCACCCCCTGCAGGAACACCATCACCTCCTTGATCGCCTTCTGTTCCTCCCACGCGGCGGCGATCCTCTTGGTGCGTTTGGGTCCCAACCCATGCACCTCGATCAGCCGCGCCGGCTCCTCCTCGATGATCCGCAGGATGTCGGTGTCGAAGTGCGAGACCATCCGGTCGGCCATCATCGGCCCGATCCCCTTGATCAGCCCCGAGCCGAGGTAACGGCGAATGCCCTGGATCGTGGCCGGCAGCACCGTGGTGTAGGAGTGCACCTGGAACTGCCTGCCGTACTTGGGATGGCTACCCCACTGCCCGGTCAGCCGCAGACTCTCCCCGATCTGCGCGCCCAGCAGCGGACCGACTACCGTCAGCAGGTCCGGGCCGGACCGCTCGGTGGCCAGACGGGCGATGGTGTAGCCGGTCTCCTCGCTGACGAAGGTGATCCGTTCCAACACCCCCTCCACCACCGTCTGTCGCGCGGCATCAGCGGAAGAACGGGCAATGGTCACAGGCAGCCATTATGCGAAGCCCTCTGCACAGCCGGTCAACACCCCGCAGCTCGCGGTGCGTTCAGCCAGGCCCGCTGGGCGAACCAGGCCCGGACCGGGCCGGCGTTGGTGACCGCGTGGGTGCCGGAGAGGAGGTCCGCGTGGCTGCCGTCGGCGGGCTGGACACGGACGTCTCCGGTGGTGAGGGCCTGCCATCCGGTGACATCGCCGGGGTGGCCGTCGGAGGCGGTGAGCAGCAGCAGGTCACAGCGGATCGTTCCGTCCAGGGGCGCCTCGGCGTACCAGCGGGCGTAGCGGGCGACAGTGTCGGCGACGCGGTCGGCACCCGTCTGGTGGACGTGCGCCGTGAGACGCGGGTCGTCGAGGACCTCCTGGACCGTCTGTGCCACGTCGTCGTCGGTGGCCGGGGTGCGCCCGGAGGGAGGTGCCGAATCGAGCAGGACCAGGCCGTCGACGGATTCGCCTCGGGCCTGCAGGGCAAGGGCGGTGGCGGCGGCGAGGACGCCCCCGGCCGAGTAGCCGATGAGGAAACGGGGGCCGCTCGTTCGGGTCGCGGCGATGAGGCCGGCGGCGGTGGCTGCGGGGTCGGCGGTGTCGGCGTCGGCGGCGTCGGCGGCGTCGGGGAAGTCGAAGCCGTAGACGCGCAGGCCGAGGTGCTGGGCGAAGCCGGCCATCGTCCACGCGTAGCCGGCGATGGGCGGGAAGCAGTAGACGGTGGCGCCGTCGCCGTCGGCCAGCAGCTTGAGCGGGCTGTCGGCCGCGGGCCGCTGGTCGATGAGTCGAGCCAGGGCTGCGGCGGTCTGGGCGTGGTAGACGTCGATGATGGACACGTCGCGGCGAAGGACTTCGCGGATGCGGATGGCCAGCAGCGCGGCACCGAGGCTGTGGCCGCCGGCGACGAAGAAGTTCTCGTCGAGGGAGACGGCGTCGTCGGCGAGCACCTCGCGCCACAACGGGAGCAGCACCCGCTCCGTGGCGGTCCGGGGTGGACGTGCGGCCGCCCGGCGGGCCTGCTCGGGAGCGGGCAGGGCGTTACGGTCGATCTTGCCGTTGGGGGTGCGGGGCCAGCTGTCCACGACGACGACGTCGGAGGGCACGGCCGCGGCGGGCAGACCCCGGCCGAGGGCGGCGCGCAGGCTGAGGGCGTCGGGCTCCTCGCCGGGTTCGGGGATGACGTAGCCGCACAGGCGGAGTTCATCGGTGCCGGGCGCGGGGCGCAGGACGGCGGCGGCCTCACGCACGCCGGGCAGCGCGCGCAGGCACTGCTCGACCTCGCCGAGTTCGATCCGGTGGCCGAGGAGCTTGACCTGGGCATCCGCCCGGCCGACGACGACGAGGTCGCCCGTGGGGAGGCGGCGGGCGAGGTCGCCGGTGCGGTAGAGGCGCTCACCGGGAAGGGACGGTGATGCGGTGGTGAACTTCTCGGCGGTCAGGGCGGGGTCGCCGACGTAGCCCTTGGCCAGTCCGACGCCGGCCAGGCATAGTTCGCCGACGACGCCGGGCGGCTGTTCGATCAGACGGCTGTCGAGGACGTAGGCGCGCACGTTGGGGATGGGCCGGCCGATGGGGACCGGCGAGGAGTCGGCCACGGCCCGTGCCGGGTCGATCCGGGCGGCGCAGCTGATGTCGGTGGCCTCCGTGGGCCCGTAGATGTTGAGCAGGATGGCCCGGCATTCCCCCGCTTCGAGCCAGGGGCGCAACCGGGTGAGGTCGGGGGTCTCGCCGCCGAGTGCGAGGTGGCGCAGCGAGCGCAGGGGGCGGAAGCCGTCGGCGGCGGCCAGGTCGACCAGCGGGTAGACCGCGGCGGGGACACCGGGGTTGAGGACGGTGACCTGCTCGCGGGCGACGAGGTCCAGCAGGGCGCGGGGGTCGTAGGCGGTGTCGGGGGCGAGGACGACGGCGGCGCCGGAGATCAGGGGTGCCAGATAGTTCTTGATGGAGGCGTCGAAGCCGCAGGTGATGACCTGCAGCACCCGCGTGCCCGGGCCGATGGCGCAGGCGTCCGTGTACCACCACAGCAGGTTGACGAGGGACCGCATGCCGACCTCGACGCTCTTGGGGACGCCGGTGGAGCCGGAGGTCTGGATGACGTACGCGGCGGCGTCGGGGCTGTGCCGGTCGTCCACCGGGGTGGCCGGACGGACGTCGAGGGCGCGCCGGTCGTACTGGCGTTTGTCGGCGGTGGCGGTGGCGGTGGCGGTGGTAGCGGAGGCGGCGGAAGCGGTGGCGGTGCGGGATGCCGTCCTGTCGACGTGGAGGAGAACGTCGTAGGCGAAGGTGGTGAGTTCGGCGTTGTGGAAGGCCATCGGGGTGATCTCGACCCGGACGAGTTCGGGGAAGTGGTGGGGAAGGTCCTCGAAGAAGGCGGCCGGGATGAACAGAGCGTCGGCGGCGGACAGGGGGCGTCCGCCGTGTTCGGGCCTGTGCCGGGCGGCCACGGTGGCGAGGAATTCCTCGCGGCGCGCGGCGTCCCACACGTGTCCCAGGTAGACGGCGCCGCGGTCACCGACTCTGGCGATGGCCTCGCCCAGCACGGTGCGCAGGTAGTTCAGGCCGCCGAAGCTCTGCACGACGCTGTTGAAGACGACGATGTCGAAGGGGCCGGCGGATTCGACGGGCAGTTCGTCGAGGTCGAGGGCGGCGAGTTCGTACAGGGAGACGTTGTCGAGGGCGTTGGCCTCGCGGGCGCGTCGGGCCCAGCGGAGCACGCCGGCCGATGGGTCGATGCCGACATACCTGCCCACGAGGGGGGCGAGGCCGGTGAGGGTGATGCCGGTGCCGCAGCCGATCTCCAGCATGGTGGCGTCCGGGGAGAGGTAGGCGGCGATCTTGTTCGCGGTGGCGCGCACGTACCGGTCGAGGGTGGCGTCGCTGAGGCGGGCGCCGGTGTAGGGGCTGCGCCAGCCGTTGGCAGCGACGGGGTCGTCGGCGTGGTCGGCGACATAGTTCCACAGCTCCAGGCTCATCCTGGCACCGGCAGGCTCCAGTTCGCCGAGGACGCCGAAGGAGTCGACGCAGATGGCGCCGCTGGTCGCGGGGCTGTTCCAGAAGAGGTCGTTGAAGGTCGTGATGAGGGAGCGTTCGGAGATCAGGACGCGGGGTGCCGTGTCGCCGACGAGGGCGTACAGCCGGGCGTCGGGCAGTTCGGGATTGAGCGGCACGTAGGCGCCGCCCGCCTTGAGCACGGCGAGGAGCGCGACGACGAGCGGGTAGGAGCGTCGCAGCAGGACCCCGACGTGGACACCGGGGCCGACGCCCTGATCGACGAGGAAGCCGGCGAGCCGGTCGGCGTCGGCGGCGAGTTCGGCGTAGGTGCGGCGGGCGGAGCCGTCGACGACGGCCACGGCGTCGGGGGTGGCGGTGGCCTGCTCGGTGAACAGGTCGCCGACCGTACGGTCGTGCGGGAAGGGACGGACGGTGTCGTTCGTGTCGTGCTCGGCGCCGGCGGCCTCGTCGTCGCTCTCCCACAGAGCCACGTCGGACAGTTTCACGCCTGGACCTCCCTTGTGACGGCTCGGGCCAGCCGCTCCAGCGCGGCCAGGTAACGCTCGACCGTGCTGCGGCGAAACAGGCGGCCGTCGTACTCGAATGCGACCCGGAACTCGTCGGCGGTGTCGTGGACGTAAAGCGTCAGGTCGAACTTGGCGGTGTCGAGGGTGACGTCGATCAGCCTCGACTGGCTGAGGAAGAGCCCGTCGGCCTTGCCACCGGCGCCGCTGCCGGGCGGTGGGTCAGCCGGGGCGGGTCCGACGACGTCGGCGAAGTTCTGGTAGGCGAACATGACGTTGGTCAGGGGCTGGGTACCCGCCGTGCGCTGGGGGTTGAGGTCCCTGACGACCACGTCGATGGGGCAGTCCTGCTGTTCGAGTGCGGCGGAGAGGGCCGTGAACGCCTGGTCGGCCAGCTCGTCGAATTCCATGTCCGGGCGGGGAAAGAGCCGGATGGGCAACACGTTGATGAAGAAGCCGACGAGGTGCTCGACGTCGGGGTGGATGCGGGCGGCGCTGCCCATGCCGACACAGATGTCCTCCAGGGACGTGAGCCGGTGCAGCAGCCAGCCGAGCAGGGCGAGGAAGACAGCGGCGGGGGTGCGCTCGGAGCGGGCGGCGAGCGCACGCAGCCGGGCGGACAACTCCTGGTCGAGGGTGCGGGCGCAGGTGCCGCCGCGGAACGCCTCCTCGGCGTCGGGTCGGGAGTCGGCGGGCAGCGGCAGATGGCCGGCGACGCCGCCGAGCCGCTCGCGCCAGGCGGGGGCGCGGGCGGCGACGTCGCGGGTGCGGTCCCACACCGCGAAGTCGCGGTAGCGGGCAGGCAGCTCGGGCAGCACGGCGGGCTGTCGGCGGCGGGCCGCCCGGTAGGCCTCGTTGAGATCGCGGGAGAGAACGACGATGGACCAGCCGTCGCAGATGATGTGGTGCAGGGTGAGGACGAGCCAGCACCTGTCCGCCGACAGCCGGACGATGACGACGCGGGCGAGCGGCGCCTCGGTGAGGTCGAACGGCGTGGCCGCCTCCGTTCTGACGACCTGCTCGGCGGCCTCGGCAGGTGCGGGTGCGGCGGAGACGTCGACGGTCCTGCGCGCAAGGCTGATCCGGTCGTGGACGATCTGGCGGGGCTCGCCGTCGCGCACGGTGAAGGATGTGCGCAGACTGTCGTGCCGATCGACGACGACGGCGAGCGCTTCCTCGAGTGCCGTGCGGTCCAGATCGCCCTGGTCCATGACGACGGGCACGTTGTAGGCGAGCGAGCCGCCGAGCTGGTGGAGGGTCCACATGCGCTGCTGCGCGTACGACAGGGGGTAGTCGTCGGCGTCCTCGGCCCGGGGCAGGTGTGCAGCGGGAGCGGTGCCGCTGTCGGGGCCGAGGGCACCAAGGTCGCGGGCGAGGGCGCGGGCGAGGGTGCGGGGGGTGGGGTGGTCGTAGACGGTGCGCAGCGGGACGGCGATGCCCCAGCGGGCGTAGATGCGGTTGGCCAGCCGCATGGCCTTGAGGCTGTGACCGCCCGCGGTGAGGAAGTCCTCGTCGGGTGCGAGGCCGGGGCGGCCGAGGACGACGCCGAAGAGGGCGGCGAGCTCCTTGTCGTCGACGGTGCCCGTGACGGCGGGCTCGCCGAGGGCGGCGAGCGCGGCCTCGGCGCCGCCGGCCGCCGCCACGGCCTCGGCGCCGCCGGCCGCCGCCGTGGCCTCGTCGGTGAGGGCGGCGCGGTCGACCTTGCCGTTCTGGGTGTGCGGCAGCTCGGCGCGGCGCAGGAAGCGGGACGGCACCATCCAGGGGGGCAGGTGGGCGCGGGCGTAGTGGCGCAGGGCGTCGTCGTCCACGCGGGCGTCGGCCGCGTAGAAGGCGACGAGGTCGCGGTCGCCGGCGCCGTCGGGCACGGCGACGACGGCCGCCTCGGTGACGCCTGTGTAGGAGACGAGCACGTTGCCGATCTCGTCGGGTTCGACGCGGTAACCGCGCACCTTCACCTGGTCGTCGGCGCGGCCCAGGAACTCCAGCTCCCCGGTGTCGGTGAGGCGGCCCAGGTCGCCGGTGCGGTACAGGCGCGGGCCGCCCGCGCCCTCGGTGACGAAACCGGTGCTGCCCGCCTGCTCGGGGTGGAGGTAGCCGCGGGCAAGGCCCGCTCCGCCGATGCAGATCTCGCCGGGTTCACCGGGCCGCAGGATGCGCAGCTGTTCGTCCCTGACGTCGACGGTGACGCCTTGCAGGGCGGCGCCGAGGCCGAGGGTGGTGCCGTCGAGGGGGGTGCTGCGGTCGACGCGCAGGCAGGTGGCGTCGACCGTGGTCTCGGTGGGCCCGTACATGCTCCACACGGTGAGGGAGCCACCGGCGGGCCGGTCGAGGAGCCGGCGCACCACGGCGGTGGGCACAGCCTGGCCGCCGGTGACGATGTGCCGCAGGGCCGTGGGGGTGTCGCCGAGGCCGACGTCGACGAGGGCGGCGAGGAAGGGGGCGACGACGTTGATGAGACCGACGCGGTGGCGGGCCACGAGCTCGAGGAAGCGGTGCGGATCGCGCCGGTCGTGCTCGTCGAGGACGAGCAGGGTGCCGCCGTTGACGAGGCAGGACAGGCTCTGCTGGAGTGCGGCGTCGAAGACGAAGGGCGCCGACAGGGCCTCGACGGTGCGCCCGCCGAGGGGCGCGTACAGCATGTTCTGCAGGCCGGTGACGAGATTGGTGAGGCTGCCGTGCTCGATGAGCACGCCCTTGGGGAGGCCGGTGGAACCGGAGGTGTAGAGCAGCGCGGCGAGGTCGCCCGGCCCTGGGACCGCCTCAGGAGCGGGTCCTGGGGTGCCGGGTTGATCGGGCGCGAGGACGGTCAGGTCGCCGTCGCCGAACTCGGGGACGGCGCGGCGCCCCGCCTCATCGGCGACGACGAGGCGACAGCCGCTGGCGGCGAGCAGGAGCCGAAGGCGTTCTGCGGGGTATTCGGTAGTGAGTGGGAAGTAGGCGGCCCCGGCCGACAGCACACCGAGCAGGCTGGAGACCGTCCACTCGGAGCGCGCGGTGAGCACCGCGACAGGCTCCCCGCGGCGGATGCCGGCGCGCAGCAGCGCGCGGGCGAGCCGGTCGGCGCGCGCGTGCAGGTCGGCGTGCGTGACGCGGTGGGTGCGGCCCTGGCGCACGCAGATCACGGCCACGGCGTCGGGCGTCCGCTCGGCCTGCCCGCGGGCGAGCGCGAGGCAGGTACGGTGCGTGGGGTCGGGGGTGCGATCGGCGGTGGGTGCATGACGGGTCGGTGCGTTCATGCGCTCTTCCGCGTGACGAACTCGTCCTTCACGACGTAGCCGTCGAGGCCGTGCTGCTCGCCGTAGGCGACGAGGTCGCTGGTGCGGTTGATGAAGCCGCGGCCGGCGAAGTTGAGGGAGGTGTTACCCAGCACGCTGTAGCCGGTGAGGTCGCGGAACGCGGTGAGCAGACGTGCGATCTCGGGATTCTGCTCGGGTGTGACGGTCTGGACGCGGGCACTTCCGTCGACGTGGGTGACGGCTTGGAGCGCATCGGTGCGCACGTCGCTGAAGTAGAGCATGTGCGGGTCGGGAAGCGCCCCGGAGAACCAGCGGTGGGCGTCGCTCTCCAGGCAGATCGGGGCGATGGGGCGGTAGCTCTCGCGCTGTTTGACGGCGTTGAGCCGGGTGTGGGTCTGCCTGCTGAAGGGCGCGGCGAGGATGGACCTGTTGCCCAGGGCGCGCGGCCCCATCTCGTAGCGGCCCTGAACCCAGCCGATGAGGTTGCCCTGTTCCAGGTACCGGGCGACCTCGGCGTGGTTGAGGGGGCGGACGTCGTAGCGGGACGGGTCGAAGGCGGCGTCTTCGACGAATTCCTCCCCCGCGTACACGTCCCACGTGACGCGGGCCGACCCGGTGTAGTGGAGCTGGGCGTCGATGGCCGTACCGAGGGCGGAGCCGCTGTCGTTGGGGCACGGCGGCACGAAGACGTAGGGGAAGAGCTCGCAGTCCGCCCAGCGCCGGTTCCACTCGCAGTTCAGGCCACAGCCGCCGGAGATGAGCAGCGGCAGCCCCTCGGTGAGGTGCTCGGCTGCGTAGTCGTAGAAGCGGGCGAAGATGGCGTCGGAAAACTTCGCCGCCAGGTTCTTGTACTCCTGCGTCTGGACGCCGATGTTGTGGTAAGGCGACCAGGACACCTTGTTCTTGGGGAGGTCGAGCAGGATGCCTTCCTGGTCGAGGAGGTACTCGATGAGTTCCTTCTCCTCCGCCAGCAGGGCGCCGCGCTCGGCGAAACCCGTCAGCGCCATCTGCTTGCCGGCGTCCTGGAAGCGGAAGTGACCGGGCAGATCGGGGAATCTGGGGTCGGCCAGCGCGAAAAGGTACGCGTACTTGTTGCCCGGGTCCGTCAGGACGTGCTCGAGGTGAGTGACCTGACCGGACTCGTCGATACGGTAGAACGAGCCGATGTTGCCCTCCCACACCAGGCAGTAGCAGGGCTGGCCCTCGGGTACGGGGCCGAGTCCGTAGGCGGTCATGATGTGGGAGCGCTCGTGGGTGGAGGAGAAGATTCGCGTCTGGCGCCCGAAGAAGGTGCCGGCCTCGTCGGACACCGAGCCGGGGCCGACGCCGAAGTAGCCGGTGCGGGTGGGGGGTTCGACCGAGTGCCAGCCCTTGACCCAGCCGCCGACGGCCACGACGTCGGGGTGGCGGCCGAGGCGGTCGCCCGCACGGACGAGCAGGTCGGCGGTGAGCCGGTCATAGCGCGGGAAGGAGTCCTTCTCGGCCTCCAGCGAGAACAGCAGCTTCCCGTCCTCGATCGCGGCGATCGCGCCGTCATGGCCTTCCTTGAACGACAGGATCAGCACGTTGCGTTCAGCTCCTTCGGGTGTCGTGGGAACGGGGCCGCGGTCGCGCGGTTCGACGGGGTCGAGCCGTACGGGCGTGCCGCCGGCCGACAGGTGCACGCCCGCCGTCAGACGGTGCACCCCGGCACGGGTCGTCAGGAGCGGACGATCCGCTCGTTCAGCTGCGTCTCGGTCGCGGCGAAGACGTCCGCCGCGATGCGGGAGAGAGCGGGTGCACAGGCGGATGGCTCGAAGGTCTGCGCGGGGGTGCGGCCTGCTGCGAGCCGCCGCCAGTACGGTGGCAGCCCGTCCAGGCGGGAGCACATGCCACCGTCCGGGTCAGGCGCAAGGTAACGCACGGTGCGGACACCGGAGTTGAGGAGTCTGACTGTGCACATCGGGCAGCACTCCAGCGAGGTGTACATGATGGTGCCGCGCCCCGAGTCCAGCTCGGGAAACCGAGCCTCGAACACGTCGAGGGCCTCCGCCTCTGCGTGTGCCGAGGTGTTCCTGCGTGGCCACAGCAGCCGGTTACGGCCCTCGGCGACGATGCCGCCTCCACGGACGACGACGGCACCGACGCCGTAGTTGCCCTCGTTCACCGACAACAGCCCCAGGACACACGACAGCCAGGCGTACGGGTCTTCGGGACCGGACAGGCCCTCGGTGTCGGTGAGCCGCTCGGCCAGGGCGCCCACCTGGCTGCCCGTTGGCCGCAGTTCGTCCAGGAGCACACGGCCGCGCTTCCAGGTTTCTTCCAACGGATTCCCCTAACCGTTCGTCCGGGCGAGCGCGCGGGGAGCGCGCGAGGCGTTCACGATGGAGCCGCCGCACCGTTGCCCTATTCGCCCTGGGCGCCGTCGTCGTTCATCGGGTGAAGCCGGTGTCGGCGCTGACGTCCGTGACCGCCTCCACGAGCGCAGGGCCGCTGGGACCGGTGTGCAGGACCGTGCAGTCCACGACCGGTCCCGGGGCAGTCACCTGTTCTCCAGCGCGAGCCCGGACGTCGCAGCGTCGGCCTTGACGAGGGGCAGCAGGTGGTGGCGGGAGCTGACGAAGCCGTCGCCGTTCATCACGATGCCCTGCTTGAGGAGCCGACGGGTGAAGTCCTCCCTGGCCCGGTACGTCCTGTCCTCGTCCGACAGGCCTTCCGAGGTCAGGCCGAGATAGACGGCGATGCCCTGACCGCGCTTTTGCTCGGCGAGGGCGATGATGTCGGACAGCCGCGGCGGCTGGTAGTTCTCGACCTTCTCCGCGCGGCTGGCCCACTGCGTGCCGCGGGCGACGTACATCGGGTTGAGGCGGATCGTCAGTGGAACACCACGCGCAGCGCAGTGCTCGTGCAGGTAGTCGATGGAGGCCTCGGCCTCAGCCCAAGCCTCCTCGTCGGTCATCACCGGGTCCGGCTTGAACAGGACGTACGCGGTCAGCTCACAGCCGGCCGCGGCCACCACGTCGAGGCCGCGGAGGAACCCCGCCAGTGGCTCGCGTTTGCCGAGGACTCGCTCGCGCAGGTCCTCGTCGAGGGTTTCAAAGCCCGTAAGGATGTCGAGCTGCTTGCCGCTTCCTGCCGCTATCTCCCGGAGTCGTTCGACGCGCAGGAACTCCAGGCGGGTCTCCAGCACGATCTTGCGTACGCGGGGGAGCCTGCGGATGGCGGCGGTGATCTGGGTCAGTGCTTCCGCGGGGAAGGTGGTCTCGTCGAAGACGGAACCCTCGTTGGCGATGCTGATGCGCTCCAGGACGCCTATAGCATGCCTGTTCTCCTCCAGCACGTGCCGGAACTGGGCGAGAACCCCAACCTCCGGAATCCACTCACGCGACGACTTGAACGGCAGGGCGCAGAACTTGCACTGGTAGCGGCAGCGTTTGGTGTTGAACAGGATCGCGAGGTCCTGTTCGCCGAGGAAATTGCGATGCAGGAAGAAGTGGGGGCGGTCGGAGGCGGGCGCCGATTCGCCCATGGTCTTCGGAGGGCCGAAGGTGCGGTAAAGTCCACCGAGGAATTCGTCGAGCGGTAGGGACATCGACTTCCTTTTCACTTGAACCGGTGTTTTTCTTCACACCCGGCGCCCCGAAGGGTGCGGTAGGTTTTTCAGGCCGACACGAGGACGCTTCCCGCGTCGGGGCGGCAGGCGTCGGCGCGTCTCGACCGTGCGGCCGATCGGGGACGTTCCGCTGGATTGACGAACAAGACGGCTCCGCTGTGCTGGTGGCAACGTAATACTTCTATCGCCGATTTTCGGCGCCTTCTCGGTGCACCTTGACGCTGCAGGTTCAACATTTCTCTGAAGCGACGATACGAATACTAATCGGGGTCTTCGACCACTGTCAACTATGTCATCCATTTATGGCTGCGTCCGTGATGTTGCTGCGAGGCAGCCGTCGGGACGGGCGGCCAGAGTTTGCCGTCGCCGTCCCAGTTCCGGCACCGATTGGCAATCCGCCCACATTTGACAGCTTTGTCATGGCGGGCGCGCGGCAGGGTTCCGGAAAAGCTGCTTGTCAGCGGAACGCAAAGCCTTCCGCCGGGTGGAGCTGAGGGGGCTGTTGCATCCGGCCGTGACAGGGTCGGTCGCGCTGGCGGATGCCGCGGTCCGGGCTGGTCCGAGGCATGATCGGGTGATGGCTCGCTGCCGTCCTCGTTCGCCGGTGCCGGTGTCGGAGTTCGCCTGGCATGACCTTGGCGCCGAGCTCGATCATGCGGTCCATGCCCGCGTCGCCGATCGGTTCGTAGGCCAGCGCTGCGAGTTCGTCGGTGCGGTCCTCGATCCAGCGCCGGCGGCGGCGACCCTGCGCCGTCAGCTTCGGCGTCGACTCCGGTGTCTCGGCCTCGGTCAGCCATCCCCGACGGCGCAGGTTCGCGACCGAGGCGTCCCAGGCCGGCGGGTCCCAGTGCCGGGAGTCGCGCAGCGCCTCGCCGGGCCACCCCTCGTAGGCGGCGTGGATGACGAGTGCGTCGATTCCGCGTAGCCCTTCGGTGACGAGCCCGGCGATGTGTCCGTCGCCCCGGTGTTCGCGCAGCATCTTGGCGGCGTGCCAGATCACCAGAGGGTCCTCGCGCGGCCAGGGCAGCGATGCGAGCCCGGCGAGCAGGGGGCGGCCCTCCCGGTTCGCCGCGGCGGTCTCGCTGGCCGCGCGTGCGAGTTCGGCGAGCTCGCCGAGTTCCGTCGGGTCGAGTGGCGCGAGCGCCGCGGCGAGCACCGGCGCGAACGCCGCCTGCTGCGCCGCGAGGATCGCCTCGGGTGACGCCGTGCGCCACACGGCGGGAATGACGCTCTCGACCAGCCGGGGACTGACGTTGTAGAAGGTCGCCACCACCACGTCGGCCGGGGCCGGGCCCAGCGGCGCGGCGCGTGTCACCAGGTTCACGACCGCGACGTCGTCGAGCCCGAGGTCGAGCCGGTGCAGCGCCGCGTGGACGGCCGGACAGAGCACGCCGGCACCGAAGGTGGGCTCGATCGCCAGCAGCGCGGGACGGGTGCGGGTCACGTCCACCCCGCCCGCTCCGCCGCCGCCCAGGATCTTCGGGTCCACGGTCACTGTTCGTCTCCTCTCGTCGCGCGGGAGTCCCGCCACAACGGCCACCTGACATGTCGGGCGCGAAGAACCGGCCGAGAAAAGAGGCGCACGCGCGTGCCGGACATCCGTCGGATGTACCGCGCCATTGTCGGCCCCGATATCGGCGTTCGACGGCCGCGAAGGACTCCGCATACCGTGCGTACGACGTCCGGCGGTGTAAAGGGGAATTGCGCTGGCGGACTACCCGGTCAGAACGAGCCGCGGGCCGCGCGGCAGCCCGTCCGTGCTATTCGGCGGCCCGCGTAAAGGTGGTCCGCCGTCAGTCATGGTGGGCGCAGTGCGTCGCGAAATGCTGGTCACGGCGGCACCGTACCACTCTCCAGCCGTGTAGTGAACAGCGTTGACGGCTGTTTTGGTGCGCCTTTCCTCCGAGGTGATCCCCGTTCGATCGCCCGGTAGAGGTAGCTCCACCGGCCGGCGACTTTGACGTGGTCTCGTCGACGAACCACCTATCCCCAGGCGTCCGGCATGGGTCAAGATAGTCAATCGTGTTGACCTGGTTCCTCGACATCATCCGGATCATGAAGCAGCGATAGCGGGGTTTGCCGTTGTTCCAGCTGCCTGGCATCCGCCGCCGGTAGATCCCGCAGTGCATGGGGCCGCGGAGCTGGTAGGGGCGGCGGGTGCGCAGCCGGGTCTCGTAGCCGAGGGCACCCTCGCTGACGGCGGCACCGACGAGGCATGCGAGGCCGGCGGCCCGGACGCGAGGATCGGCGGCGGCGAGGGTTACGGTCGCGCTGTACGGCGGGTGTCGCCAGCTCGGGAGCCGGTGCCGGCGGTGTCGGGGCCGTCGATTGCGGCCAGCAGTAGGCCGCTGTCGGCGTCATGGCGCAGCGCCGCACCGAGCCGCCCGGCGGCCAGGCGGTAGACGGGGTCGGCGAGGACGCGGCGGACGGCATCGGCGACCTTCGCCGGGGCGGCCGTGCGGGCGATCGACGTCCCGGCGCCGTGGTGCACCACCCGCGCGGCGTTGTCGGCTTGGTCTCGCCCGTGCGGCAGGATGACGACCGGCACGCCCGCCGCGAACGCCTTGACGAGGGTTCCGTGGCCGCCGTGGGTGATCACGAGCGCCGCGTCACGCAGGACCGCCGCGTGCGGCGCGGCTGGGACGACCGTCACGGTGGGGGGTGCGGCGATCGAGGCCGGGTCGATGACGGGCCCGGTCGTCACCAGTGCGCGGACCGGCAGGGTCGCCAGGGCGTCCACGACGCGTCGCAGGCAGGCCGCCTGGTCCTGGAACGTCGTCGACATCGACACGAGGACAAGGCGCGTCACTGGACGGCTCCTGCCACGACCCGATGCCCACACCGGGCCGTCGAGGGCCGGCCCGACGTATCGCACGGACGGCGGCAGTACCGCCGGAAAGTCGAACTCGGCGCTGGTGAGCACCAGCTGGCGGCGGGCCCGGTGCACCTGGTCCTGGTGGTGCCCCACCGGGCGCAGGCCATGGGCACTGCGGACGTCGTTCAGCCCGGGCAGGGCCGCACCGTCCCACAGCCGTTGGGACATGACGCCGAATACCCGGTCCCGCAGGCGGCCGAGCGGGCCACGGGCGAGCCGCAGACCCGGTCCGAACGGCGGCAGGCCGGGGGCCGGCAGCGGATAGATGTTCGGCATGAGCACGTCGAAGGGCGTCTGGGCGGCCTCTGCGGCCACCATCGCGCCGAACGCGAAGAACGACGTGAGCACGAGGTCCGGACGGTCCGCGCGGATCGCGTCGGTGACGTCACGCGCGTAGCCGGCCGCCGGGCCGACGACGAGGTGGGCGATCATCTGCCGCACGAGCGCGGTCGGGCTGCGCAGCTCCCATTCTGGATACGGCGCGTGCTCCGGCAGATGGTCCGGCCGGTTGAGCCCGTGGCGCCATCGCTGGAAGGCCGCTCCGGTCGCGGCGACGGCGGGCGCCATCGAGTCCTCCGCGAGGACCGTGACCCGGTGGCCACGGGCGACGAGCCGGCGCGCGACGCCGAGCTCCGGCGCGACGGTGCCGCCGCCGTCGGTGAGGGCGAACAGGTAGGTCCTGCTCATCGGTTGTCCTACTTCCTGTCGAGCACGCCGCGCACCAGCGCGGTCATCGTGCGGGTGGTCTCCGGCCGGCTGGAGGGTGTGGCGCTGGCCGGTCGGGATGATCTGGTGGCGGTGGGTTCCGGGAACGTGTTCGATCAGGCCATGGAGGCGGAGTCGGCGGAGGTCGCAGCTCATCTGTCCGCTGGTGATGGTGCTCGGGTCGCGGCCGAGCAGTGGGGCGAGATGCTCGCGTAGATCACGGTCGGTGAAACCGTGCGGCAGCAGACGGAAGACGAGGATTGCGGATAGGAGTTCGACTTGTTCCGCAAGCGGGTGCTGCTCGCCACCTGAACGGCCCGAGTGCCAGCCCGGTCAGAAGATCAGGACGTCCAGTTCTCGGGTGTCGCCCGCGCCGGCGACCGCCAGCCCGCCGGCTCAGGTACCCAGCGCTGTTCTGTCGGTGCGGTCGGAGAGACTTGTCCAAGGACCGTTTGCTGGGGGTGGCGAATGAGCGGCGAGCCACGGTTGTGGTGGCAGGATATCGATCCGGTCGTCTGGCGTTGCTTCGGGCAGCCTGAGGATCTTGCCCGTGAGCGGAACACCGCGTTGCTCGCCTCGTTGGAGGAGCTGTCGACGCGGGCGCCGATGTCCACCCTGAGCGATATCATTGCCCGGATTCGCCAGGTTGGTTACCACGACCCTTTGACCGATCTCGAGCTGCGGGACGCCCTCGACCATCTGACGACAGTCCACCTCGTGGAGCCTTTCCGCGACTATGCTGCGCTGAACTCGGGTCTGGACGCGGTGGTCCGTCGGCAGGAGGCCTGGGCGCTGACCCGAACCGGGCGCGCCGTGGTCGCGGCCGTGCGTAGCGCGGTCGTGGATTCGCGACGTGCCCTCCAGCTGCCGAACCGGCTGCTGGACGGCGTCGAACGTACGGTGCGGGCCTTGTTGGAGCACGTCAACGGCGACCACGGACTGCTACCCGGGGACCTCAATGACGTTCGCACTCGTATCGAGGAGCTGCAGCGCGTCACTGCCGACTTCTATGCGTCGCTCGGACGTATGGTGCAGTCGGACGTCACCGACGACCAGCTTTTCGGCGACAACCGCGACCGCATTGTCGAGGCCCTTCGCCAGTTCCCGCGCGAGTACGGCCGTGCGTTGCGTCGTGTTGAACAGGCGCTCGTCGACCTGGCCGAGGTGGGCCATCGGCAGGTCACCGAGGCGGCGGTGGCTCATGCCGGTCTGATCGACCCGCGAGACCAGCAGCACTGGGTCGACGAGCGGGTCCGTAGACTGGCCGATCTGGCGGCCTGGTTCGCACCCGCAGGCTCGGTACAGCGATTGATCACCTCCGCCACCGGCGCAGTCCACACCCTTCTCGTGGCGATCGACCGTCGGTACACGGCGCTGAGACGCGGGTCCGATCTCGGTGCCGACTTCCGCGAGCTGGCCTACAGCCTGCACGCCCAGCTCAGCGACGACGACACTCGTCGGGTCTACGCGGCGGCCTTCGGGGCCTGGCCGTCCTGGCATGCCGCCGTCCCGACCGTCGAGGAGGATGTCGCCTTTGCCACCGTCGCCGCGGCCGGCGCCTCCCGCCACCAGATCGAGGTGACTCTACGTGAGCACGAGCGCGTCGGGCCGGCCGGTGGCCGTCCGCGAAAGGTGCCCGACTCCACGCGGGACCGGAGTGCCGCCCTCAAGGAGGCTGCGGCGATCGCCGAACGCAGGAGGCGGCTGACCGCGCTTCTGGTCACCGAAGGCGAGGTGTCGCTCACCTTTTTCGTGGGCCTGGAGTCGGCGGCGGCAGCGATCCTCCTGGCCGCGGTCGAGGTCGCCGTGCAGCGCGTCGACTCGAAGACCGGGTACGGCGAGTGCCATGCCGAAGGGGCCAGCGTTCTGGTGCGAGTGCGACGCGTATCTCCCGAACGAAGGGTTACGGTTCATCTCGCGGAGGGCGACCTGACCGGCCCGGACCTGCGTGTCACCGTCACGGCTACCGAAAGCTCCAGCGCCGAGGCCACGGCCACGGCCCGCGCCGCCGGTGGTGCCGCGTGAGCGCGCGGCCGCTGGACCCGGACGTTGCCGAAGCCGCCCTGTACCTGACCAGGACCTGCCGCGTCACGGCTGTGGACGACCCGGGCCGGTACCGCGCCGTGCTGCGGGGGCGCCGTGAGCTGGTCGAGTTCTTCCGCCGCGAGCTGGGCTGGGAGTTGGACGTGCGGGAGGTGGCCGGGCTCGCGCGGCTGCACAAGCGACGTGACGACGCGCCGGGGGACCGCGGACCGCGACTGGTCCGCGCCGACCGGCAAGGCGGACTCGCCTCCGCGAAGGTTCTTGTACTCGTCGCGTTGGTGTGTGAGCAGCTATGGCGTCGGCCCCGGATCACCCTGCGGGAATTGTTGCAGGCGGTGGCGCAGGTCTGCGCCGCGGAGGCGCCGACTGGACGGCTGCCGCGCTTTCGCGTCGTCGCCAGCGACGGCGTGAGTAAGCGCGAGGCCCAGCAGGACCGCCAGGACATCGTCGACGCGCTCAAGCTGCTGGTGGCGGAAGGCGAGATCTCGGTCGACTCCGATCTCGACCTGGCCGTCGCCGATGAGAATGTCGACGTATTCATCGCCGCCGACCGGGAGCGGCTGTCGACGAAGTTCGCGTCGCTGTCACCATCGTTGCTGGGTCTTAGCGGTCGTCCGGTCGACGGACACATCGCCGCGCTCAGTGCCCCCTCACTACCGGACGCCGATTTGGCCACGGTCGCCGACCGGCTGAGCAGCGTCGAAGGACGAAGGTTGACCGCGCTGCGCCGGGTGGTGGACGACCCGTCGACTGACCCAGGTGATGATCCCGGTCCAGTCGGCTACCTGATGACATCGGCCGGCCGGGAACGCGCGCTCGCCGTCGTCGCGGCCCTCGGGCTCGTCGCCACCGTCCGACGGGACTGGTGGGAGATCATTGATCCGTCCGGCGCCGCAACGGACTTCCCTCAGGGCCGTCGCACCGAACGGCAGGCGGCCCTCGCGCTGCTCGCCGAGTTGCCAAAACGACCGGAGCCTGCCACCGACCTGCTCCTCGCAGAGATCGTGGCCATGCTGGAGCGCTGGCGCGCGGCGCTGCCGCGATGGGCCGCGTCCTACGTCGGTCGGCTGCCCGCGCTCGCCCGTGCCGCCGCCGCCGAGCTTGTCGTCGCGGGCCTGCTGACCGTCGTGGACGAGGTCGACCGGTGGCGACCGACGCCCGGGGTCCATCTGTGGCGCGTCCGTGTCCGGCACGGACAGCCCACCGGGACTGCTCCCCCGGTGCCCTCGAAGTCCGGGCAGCGGCTTGAGCAGCCCATCCTCGGCCACGGGGAGCAGCCATGACCGTACCGCGCCAGCCCTCTCATCCGACTCTGGCAGTGCCACCGAACTCCGCGGAGGCCGAGGTGGGCCGGCCGGTCCGGGACGGGCGGTGGCAGCCGACCCGCGCGGGCGTCGTGAACTCGTGGGCTTGGGCCGACGAGCAGCTGCTGTTCGCCGACGGCTGGCTTGCGCTCGCCGGGCCGAATGGCTCCGGCAAGTCGCTGACCGCGTCGATGCTCGTGACTCTCCTGCTCGATGCGGACAGCTCGCAACGGGCACTGTCGGTCTCCGGCGAGGCCACCGGAACGCTTCTGAGTCGCCATACCGACCGCAACGACCGCGAGGACCGCACGGGGACCTGGTGGATCGAGTACGGCCGGCGGGACGCGAACGGCCTCGTCGACTACCTCACCACCGGTCTGTGGCTTCGGTCGGTGGGAGGGGCACTGCACCGCGCATTCTTCGTCACGCCTGCCCGGGTGGGCGCCGGCCTCGACCTCCACCACGAGCGGGTGCCTGTCCCCGTCGAGAAACTGGCCGAGCAGCTTGCCACGACCCATGGGCAGCTGTTCACCTCCTCGTCGCGCCTTCGGCCGAAAGCCGCCGCGCACCTTTCTGTCGCCGACGAGGACCAGTACCGCCCGCATCTGCTCGCTCGGCTGTTCGCCCCTCTCGACGACGTTCAGTTCGAAGCGCTCGTCGGCGTGCTGCGCAGCCTGCGCAGCGTCCGCACCGCAGAGGCGATCTCCCCGAACGACATGAGCCGGGTGCTCACGGACGCGCTGCCCGCGCTTGACGGCGACCGGCTCGTCGTCGTCGCGGAGGCCATGGAACGCATCTCCGACCTGGAGGAGCAGCTTCAGCGGACGTTGGAGGAGACCCGTCTGCTGGCGCGGACGGACGAGTTCTACCGCCGCTATGTCAACGCCGTCACCGCGGCCGAGGCCGCACACCTCGCCAAAGCCGTCACCGTCTTCGACGATCAGACCAGGCTGGCGCGCGAGGCGGCGCATGCGCTGGAGCGGGCCAACGCCCGCCTGGCGGCGACCAGGGAGCGTCGCGCCGATCTCCGCACCGAGACAGCCGATCTTGAGGGTCAGCTCGACGGGGTCGACACCCGTCTGCGCGACCATGCGGGCGCCGAGCTGCCGCAGTTGGAGAAGAGGCTGGAAGGACTACGTGAGCAGCGGGATCGTGACGCCGATCGAGCGCGCAGGGAACGGGTGACTGCCGGTGAAGTGGTCGACCGGGCCGCCGAGGCGGCCCACACCGCGCGGGACGCACAGGTCCACCTCACGGAGCTGGGCGGTGAGCTGGAGGCCACCGGAACACGGTGGGGCGCCGATGCCGCTCTCGAGCGGCTGCTCGGTGCCGGGCGCGCCCTCGCCGACGTGGGCATCGGGCAGACCTCAAGCATCGCCGTCGACGAGGTCGGCGCCGTTCCGCTCGCGTGGGCCGACATGCGGCAGACGCAGACACGACACGTGCGGGACGCGCTCCACACGCATGCACTTGCGCAGCGTGACGAGCAGGCGGCCGCAGTGGAGCTGAGACGGATCGAGGACGACGAGGACCGGCTCCGACAGGAGGCGTTCGCCGCCGCTGAGGCGCGAACCGCCTCCGAACAGGGGGTACTCGACGCCATCACCACCTGGGATGCGGACCGTGCCGAGATCCACGCTGTTCCCGACATGCTGACCGAGCCGGACGACCGGCTGGACCCCGACCGCATCGCGGACTGGCTGCGCGGTGCGTGGGAGGACGCCCGCGACCGGATCGCGGTGGTCGACCACCAGCGTGCTGCGGCCGCCGCCGACATCGCGGCGAGGCAGACCGCCGCGGCGGCCGCGGCCGCCACCGAGGCACGCCGGCGGGCGGAAGCGGAGGCGCGCGAGACGGAGTCGTGGCGGGTGGCGATTGAACAGGACGCGGTACAGCGGCGCGCCCAGGCCCAGGCCCGCCGACGGCTCGCGCACGAGAGCCACGCCACCGCCGAGCTGGCCGCGCACGAAGTCACCACACGTGCACGGACGGGACTGAGCGTGGGCCGGGAGGCGGCTGCCGCCGCCGGCCGGACCTGGGCGGAGCAGGTCGCGGCCTGGCGGACCGGGCTGGTCCACCTGCCGGCCGACGCGGTGCCGCTCCCCGACGATCCGGACGAGCTCGACCCGGACGCGGCGTACCGCGACCTTGAACGCGTCTATGGCGAGGCCATGGCGACGCTGCGCGGCCGTGTCGTCGCCGCCGACCGGGCGGTCGAGGATGTCCGGGACGCCGTTCACGCCGTCGAGACCGAGCTGGCAGTCGCCCGCCGCGCGGCGCCGGTCCCGCCCGCGCCCCCGTGGCGGGAGGGCCGCCGGCACGCCGAAGGGTGGCCGCTGTGGTCGCTGGTTGACTTCCACCCGGGACTCAGCGAGCCGGAGGCCGACCGGCTGGAAGGAGCACTGCTTGTCGCCGGTCTCCTGGACGCTCTGGTCACCCCCGATGGGCAGGTGGTCGCCGGGGACCTCACTCTTACCCCGGATGCTCCGGTGGCGGGTGGGCGCACTCTGGCCGACCTGCTCGTCATCGAGGAGGAACCCGAGGTCGACGGTGGCCGCGTCCAAACCGTGCTGAGCGGCGTCGGCGTAGGCGGCCCGGCTGGCGAGCCCAGCGAGGGCCTGTTGCGCAACGGCATCCTCACGGCCGCCAGCCCCGAGGGCTACCGGGCGACGTTCATCGGCCGCACCACCCGGGAACGCGCGCGGCTCGAACACGTCGTCGTGCTGGAGAACCGGCACCGCGCCGCGCGGGCCGACCTTGATCGGGCCCAGGAGTGGCGGGCGGGGCTTGACACCGAGGTCCTCGCCGCCGCCGCGGAGCGGGAGGATTTCCCCGCCGCCGATGAGCTGCGTCACCGCCGCGGCGCCATCGTGGAACTGCGGGTTGCGGTCGAAGCCGCCCAGCGGCGCACTGCCGAGCTCATCACCGCCGCGGACACGGCGCTTCGGGAAGCCCTGGCCGACATCGGGGCCGACGAGGCGGCCCTCGATGTCCGCGTCGCAGACGCCGGCGAGCGGGCGGCCCAGGCCGCCACCGCCGCCGCCGACGCGGTCGTCGCTGAGGATTCGGCACAGTCCGATCTGCGCGCAGCCCGCACTGCAGCGGCAGACGCCGCGGCCCTGCGCGACCAGGCTGAGTCCGCGCAGCGACGGGCGGACGCCGAACGCGCCCGCTTTCCCTCGCTCGGTCCGCTGCGTGAGGCCCTACGGACCGAGGACTTCGCGGACCGTGCGCTGTCCGGTGCCCAGGCGGCGACCGTGGCCGCGCGTGACCGGCACCGGAGCGCGAGCGGGAAGGTCGCGACGGCGCTGCGCGCGGTGCACGACGCGGCGACGCTCCCGGACGGGGCGATGCTTCCCACCGCCACCGAGGCACTGGACGGGTTTGTCTCGGCGCTGAACCACCTGAGCCGGCGCGTCGAAGCCTGGATACACGCGGCCTCCCGCACCGGCGACCTCCTGCGCGACGCCGCGCGGGCCGCCTCCGACGCCGCGCGAGCCGAACGGGCGGCGCGGGAGTCAGAAGGTGACCTGCAACGGATCGGCCTGGCCGTCGAACGGCTCCAGGCTCAGATCACGCTGGTCCTTCAGCTGCACGGAGCCGAGTACGAGGAGCTGCGGGCAGCCCGCCATGCGCTCGTGGAGCGGATCGCCGACGCGAAGGCCGCCGACGACCAGCAGATCGCGGAATGGGAGGACGCGTCGCGCGCCGCGTTCGGAGCAGAGGCGACCCTCCGTGAGCTCGAGCCGGCCCGCACGCAGGCGGAACAGGACAGGAACGCCCGCTTCCACGCCATGGCGCTGCTCGTCACCCACGGCCTGGCGGATGTTCCCGACGGGATCCCGGTCGACGACGTCGGCCGCCCCGCGAACATCACCGCCGCGCTCACCTGGTCTCGACGGATACTCGCCGGGCGTTCCGGGGACGCGGATCGCGTCGCGGCGCTGACGAACAGCCGGGACCGGGCACTGAGTGCCCTGGAGAACAGCGCGCGCACGGTCAACGGAGCCATCGCCCGCTTCGATCAGCAGGTCGACATCGCCACCATCACCGGCACCCAGTGGCGGCGGGCCACCCTGGCCGCTCCGAACGCGGCCATGGGCGAGGACCTCCGCGTGGCTGTCGAAGCCCTGCGCGCCACCCGTACCAGACTCGAGTCCGACCTGCGTGACGACGTGAAGGCGACGCTGAAGACCTCGATGTTCACCCAGCTCCGGAGGGACATCCAGGATCGCCGGGAGCTGGCCCGGGACCTTGTCCGCCAGATCCGCACCACGCTGGCCGGTGTGCGTACCGGGGTCGCGAGGGTCGGGGTCGAGGTCGACTGGGTAGTGCGCGAGGACGCAGACGCCCGCCGCATGGTCGAGCTGATCTCTGCGCCTCCGTCCGACGAGACGTTCGAGCAGATGTACGAGGTGCTACGCCTGCGGATGGAGGACTCTCGCGGCGAGGCGTGGGCAGACCGGGTTGCCCACACCTTCGACTACCGCTCCTGGCACGAGTGGAAGATCTCCGTCACCCATGCGAGCTTTGGGGAGGAGGGAACAGAACGGTTCAGGCCGGTCAGCGCTCGATCCAATCCGCTCAAGGCGCTGTCGACGGGGGAGTCACGGCTCGCGACGATGCTGCCGCTGCTCGCCGCCGCCTGGTCGATGTACTCCGGCGACGGCTACCGTGGCCCCAGACTGCTGTCGATCGACGAGATCGACGCGGCGTTCGATGAGGAGAACCTGCGGCAGGTACTGGCGCTGCTGCGCTCCTGGGATTTCGATGTACTCGCGACGACTCCGACGATCACTCCGCTCATCAAGCGGGAAGCGGGGCAGGTGGTCGTGCACCAGGTGGTCACCACCGGCCGCACTCGGGTGACCGTGCCATGGCTGTGGCAGGGCTCCGGGGAACCGCGGCCGCTCACGCTGGACCTGTGGTCCGCCGGCACGGACGGGCCGTAGACGTGGCGGCCGATCTTGCGATGCTCGCGGACGATCCCGAGCTGGCGCCGCTGTGGCAGGCCGTGCATGCACGGCTGTGCGCCGGTGAGGCCGCGAATGCCCTCGCGACAGTGCGGGTCGCCGGCATGTCCCGCAGTGGGGTCGCCGCGCTGCGTTCCTGGTTGGACACCACCACCCGACGCCGTCGCGGGCCGTCGGCGGTCCGGACCGACACGGACGGCACGTTGGTGCCATTGCGCGAGCTCCTCGGCGTGCTCGGGCTGGCTGCGGAGCAGCTGCAGGCACTTGTCGAACGCGCCGTGGGCGTTCCCGTGGTCGATCGTAGTGCTGCGCAGCGCCTCGGAGCCGGCCGCCGCGAGCGTCTGTGGGAGGAGGCGGCCGAGCGACTGCCCCAGGTACCCCGCCTGCTTGCCCGTATGCGGGCCGCCGGTGTCGGCGCTGACGACACCGACATTCGTCGGCTTATCGACGCACTCGCCGCGGCACTGGCCCGGATCCCGGCGCGGCCGCCGGTCCCGCTGGCGAAGCTCGCTCACGACACGGCCGGCGACCCGCACTTCTTCGACCTCGACACTACGGCCGGCGGCCGGCTGGTCGCGGCGGTCGCCGAGATATCCGGCCACGAGCAGCCGACCCGACCCGACAGGGTTCGTGCCCTGCTCGCCGGGGCAGGTGTCATCGCTGATCGCCTCTCGGCAACTGTGTTGTTACTCAATGTGGCAGCCAGTGGCGACGGGCCCGTCGACCGAAGGCTGCGGGAGGCGGTTGCGCCCGTCGCCTTGACTCTGCTGGACCTCCTCGAAACACCGCCCGTGCTGTGCCCTCAGCAGCTGACGATCGTCGAGAACCCGTCGGTGCTCGAGATCGCACTGATCCGAGGCGTCCGCAAGCCGCTGGCCTGTACCAGCGGTCATCTCCGTGCCGTGGACCACACGCTGCTCGCCCTCGCTCAGCGTTGCGGAGTCACCCTGCGCTATGCCGGTGACCTTGATGGCCCGGGTCTTCGGATCGCCACCACCGTCGCCCACACATACGGCGCCGAGCTGGTTGCGATGGACAACGCGACGTTGGCGGAAGCCGCCGTGCCGCCATCCGCTGTTCCTCTCGACGCACCGATCTTTGCCGACGACTTGGCGCTCGCCGACGGACTGAACGCACATGGCCGTGCGGTCTTCCAGGAACACGACGAGCTACTGCGCAGAGTTCTCGATCAGAGCTCCTAACCTCCGCTTCGAAGCGCGCGGTCATCGGACCGCCTATCGTCGATCGCCGTCGCATTCGCGACAGGGGCCTGTTGCATTGCGGGAAGGCAAGACATGGATGGCTCTGTCGAGTCGGTGATCAGACCGCGAGGGTGAGACCGGTGAACGCGGCCGAGATCGTCAGTTCGTGTCCGACGTGTCGGAAACGCGACAGTCCAGGGTTCGAACGGTCAGCGACTGACGAAACGCGTAAAGATACTGAAAGGTGGTCGGCCACTGGCGGCTGGAGGTTCCCTTGGCCCAGCACACATCAGCACAGCCGGGCGCTCGGATCCCCCATCCGCCCTGTTCTGACTGCGCCCGGACCCTCGATGAACATGCCGATCGGCGTCTACGCAGAACGCTGTCGAAGCTGTCTGCGGCCCTTGAGATGGGCTCTTCGGGTGTCACCGGCAGGGCCGCTCATGCCGCTCGCCTGTACCGCGATGCGCTGATGCGCCTGCTCACCGATGGCCAGCCGCTCGCGGTGTGCCTGTTCACCTGCTTCGATTCCCGCGTGCCGGCCGACCTGCATGCCACGGCTCTCGGTAGTGACGAGGCTCGGATGACCGCAGTTCTGGAGCGCGGTGGGCGGGAGGCGTTCAGCGTCGTCACGGAGCTGTCGGTTCGCCTGGGATGGCCGGCGGCGCTCGCGACCGCTCGTGGACGCCTCCCGGTCGTGCTCCGCCGCGAGTCGGACCCGGCCGTGCTGACCGCCGTCCTGCTGCGCTGCGCCGACCTGAGGATGCTCGACCGGGACCTGCTCGCGCAGGTGCTACGCGACCACTGTGCTCCGGGGGCGTTGGATCGGGCGGCTCAGGTGTGGAGCGCCTTCTTCGCCTACCTGCCGGTCGATCTCCTGCCGCCGTTGTTCGAGGTGCATCGTTTCCTCGGCCGAGGCGCTGACGCCGTCCGGCTGGCAGACAGCGCTGCCCGGGTCCAGACCGCGCTCGACTGCTGCCTGCGTTCTCCCCGCGTGGATGACGCGGTGGCGGGTCTGGCACTGGCGGAGCGTTCCGGCGCGCAGGCGCCGATCCTGCGCGCGCTGCGCGAGCACGCCGCCGAACTGCATTTCGGCGCGGGCCGGTACGCCGAGGCGCTGCCGCTGTTCCGGGATGCCGACCGCCCGCACCGGCTCAGCGTCTGTCTGGAGGCGCTCGGCCGGGTCGCGCAGGCGCTGGACTGCTGCCCGTCGAACGACCCGGAGCGCATCGCGCGGCTGGTCGACCTGGCGTTGCCGGCTGTTGACGCCGCCGTGCGTCGAGCGGCCTACGCCGAGGCCGCAGGCAGGATCCGGGAGCTGCTTGGCCACCTCGACCGTGCGGCCAGCCCCGGAGATGGGGCCGGGGTGAACGCGGCGGACCCGGCGATCAGCCAGGGCAAGCTGGACGCGCAACGGGAGGATGTGGCCGCGAGGTTGACAGCCGTGCAGGTCACCGGTCGCCGCTACTTCGCCGACCGGCTGGAGACGGCTGCCACGGCGGGAGAGCGGGCCACCGTGAACGCGGCCCTGAGTCAGTTCGAGGAAGCCAACGGTGACTGGCCGAGTGCCGCACTGGCCGCCGAGAAGGCCGGCGATCCCTACCGAGCGCACCTGCTGTACCGGCGAGCGGAGCAGTTCGGGCAGGCCGACCGGGTGTTGCGTGATGACACGTCCCCCGGCGGGCTCGCCGCCCGCGCCGCTTCCGCGCAAGCAGGTGGGGACACGCTGGCTGCGGCTCGCCTGTACGAGCAGGCCGGCCAGGGCGAACAGGCCGCCGAGCTGTTCGCGGCCGCCGGCGAACTCGCCACCGCGGCGTCAGCGCTGCTGCGCGCACACGGTGACTCCGCCCTGGCGGACCCCCGGCTGGGGGACTTCCTGCGCCGCGCCGGTGACGCTGACCAGCTCGTCCGGCTCTGCCTGCGCGTCCTCGAGCCGTCCGCGTCGAGTTCGCCGGGCGCGGGGGTCGTGACGGTCGCCGTCGAGGAACTGCGGCGCCTGCGCGCCGACGGTCTCGTGCCGACGGCCCTGGCCGGCGAGGTCGAGGCGGCGCTGGTGGAGGTGGACGTCGATCGACGGCGCCCGTTCGAGGAGCGAGCCGCCGAGTGGGTCGCCGCCGCCCGCGCCGAGGTCGATCGGCGTTTCGCCGGCATCTGGGGATTGGACCTGGGCACGTCAACGTGCTCGGCCGCCATCTACGACACCGTGCGGGGAGCGGCGGTGTCATGCTCGGGGGGCGGTGAGGCACAGTTCGCCGCGACCCTCAGCCTCGACGCCGACGGGAACGAGGTGGTCGGGCTCTCCGGTGAGGAGACCCTCACCGACCGCCTACTCGGCCACATGAGCGGCGCGAAGCGGCGGATGGGCACATCGACCGTCTATCGCGTCCGGGACCGGACGTACCGGCCGGAGGAGATCGCCGCCCGGCTGATCCGTCATGCTCGCGGACTGGTCGAGGACCACCTCGCCGCCCAGGTCCGGGAGCGGGTCGGCGAGCTCTCGCGAGCGGAGCTGGGGGTCGTCCCGGACGACTGGCTGATCTGGCTGGAGGCCAACCACGACCTGCGTCTGGAGCGGGGCCGGGCGGTGCTGACCATCCCGGCGTACTTCCAGAACAACCAGAAGCATGCCACCCGGGATGCCTGCGCGATCGCGGGTGTCGAGCTGGTCCGGCTGCTGCACGAGCCGACCGCGGCATGCATGAGCGAGGCCCGGCAGCGCCGCCTCGCGGGTCAGGTCGTCGTGGTCGACCTGGGCGCCGGCACCCTCGACGTGAGCGTGCTCGACGTCGACGACGACATGTACGAGGTGCAGGGGGTGACCGGCGACACCGCGTACGGCGGTCGCGACTTCGACGACGCGATCCGGGGGGCGCTTGTCAGCCGTCTCGAACAGCGGGGCATGCGGGCGCCGGCGGCAGGCCGGGCAGGGCAGCGGCTGACGGTCGCGGCCGAGCACCTGAAGATCAGCCTGTCCTCCCGGCGGCAGGCCGACTACGCCCTTGTCGGCTTCGATCGCGGCGCGGACGTGTTCCTGGAACTGGACCGGAACGAGCTGGCAGAGATCCTCGCCGGGTCGCTGCGCGTGCTGCGCGAGGTCTGCGCCCGGGTTCGCTCGGAGCTGGCCGAACGTCCGCGGCACCTGGTCCTGGTCGGCGGGCCGATGCTGTCTCCCGTCGTGCGCGCAGTGGTCGAGGAGGTGTTCGACGCGCACCAGACGATGGTCGCCGACCCGCGAACGGCGGTCTCCGGGGGCGCCGCGATCCTCGCCGCCGTTCTCGACGGCCGGCTGCGGGAGCGGGTCCTGCTCGACGTGACACCGCTGCCGCTGGGTATCCGCGCGTTCGAGGAGGACGACCGCGAGACCTTCTCGGTCCTGGTGGAGGCCGGTACCCACATCCCGGTCGAACGCAAGGGCGTCTACAGTACGCACGCCGACGACCAGACCGTGATCAGGGTGGAGATCTTCAACGGAAGCCTGGAGGCCACCGCGAAGATCGGCCAGTTCCTGCTGGACGGCCTTCGGCCGGCGCCGCGCGGGCAGACCCGGATCGAGGTGACGTTCGCCCTCGACGCGAGCTGCGTACTGGAGGTCACGGCCCGGGATGTGGCGACTGGCCGGTCGGAGACGGTGCGGGTGGACGACACCACTCTGCTGCCACCGGCCGAACGCGAGGCCATGGCCCGGCGCTTCGCCCGTCAGCGCGAGCGGGAGCGGGCGGCGGCCGAGCGCGATGAGCTGCGGGAACGACTGCAGGCACTGACCGTGGAGGCCCGCTCCGACGACGGCGACGAGCTGTTCCGCTCCTTCGAGGACCTGCTTGCGGGTTTCCGGCCCCCTGCGGCCCCGATCGAGGCGGCCACCCAGGACATGCTCGCCGAGATGTTCAATCCGGCGGTGCGGGCGGACGCGGCGGCCGACCTGCGGCTGGCTGGCCAGGTGCTGCGGGACGTGGCGAGGTCGGCAACCGAGTATCTCGCCCGCGACACAAGCACGATCACACACCCGGGAGAGGGTACGGACGGCCCCGGCGACGACGGTCGCGGCGCCGGCGACGAGGAGGGACGTCATCTCGCCGCCGAGCTCGAACGGACGCTCGCCCGCCGGCGTGACCTGCTCAGGTGGGTGCGCCGGCGGATCGCGCTGCTGGAGAGCCTGGCCGCCCGTGACCCCGACCCACTTGGCCTGTTCCGGATTCGTTTCGGCGCCGGGGACCACCTGGGAGCGCTGCGCGCGCTCGGTGCCGAGCTCCCTGAGGACCCGCGCGATCTGCGCCGCCTGCTGCGCTGTCTGGCCGAGGTCGGTGATGCGGACCGCTACCGGCGGACCCTGCTGGTCGCCGGCGACCTGCTCGCCGTGCCCCTGCTCGACCCGTCCGACCCGGGGGCGTTCGCGGCCCGGATTGCGCCCGCGCTCGTGTCAGTGACCACGACCTGGCCCGACGGACGCCGGCGGATCGGGCGGGGGTTCCTGGTCGCCGACCGGCTGGTGGCGACCAACCGGCACTGGCTGATGGATCCCACCGACGACCGGCGGCTCGCCGCACCGGCCGACCGGGTCGAGGTCGGGCACGAGCTCTGGGGCACCCGGGCGGTAGGCCAGGTTCACGCGCCGGCGGCAAGCGGCACCGACCTCGTCCTGCTGGCGCTGCGGGAACCGGCCCCCGCGCGTGGGCTGGGACTGGGTCATCTCCGTCTGCTGCGGCTCGGCGACCGGGTCTGGACAACCGGCACGTCCCCATGGTCGCTCCCGCGGCCCGGCGCGCCCGTGCCGGAGTCCCCGTCCGACGCGGATGGGCCCGGTCTGCTCCGGGACGGCACCGTGGAGAAGTTCGAACACTTCCCCGACGAGGACCTGTATCTCGTCCAGACCGGGATCACCCTGCCGGCGGCGGCCAGCGGTGGCCCGTTGTTCAACGATTCCGGTGAGGTCGTCGCAGTCCTCACCATCCCGGAGCGCCCTGGCACCGGTGCCGGGCCGCCACCAGCCCAGTCCGGGGTGTTCGCGCTCTCAGCCGATGCCCTTGTCCCCCTTCTCGCCGCCGCCGGCACCGACCCGATCGAACAAGCAGCAGGGTGAACCGCTGCAATCACCGGTAGACCGTCGCATGATCGCCGTTTCGGCCCGCGTTCAGCGAGCAGCTCCTCGACATCGCGGTATGACAGCGCGAACCGCAAGTACCACCGCACCGCCAGCACGATCACCTCGGGCGGGAACCGGAAGCCCGCGAACTCCGAGACCGGGACCGGCGGACGGACGACACCTCGACCCATCACCTGATCAGGCCTGGCCGCCAGCACGAAGGTCCCGCCCTGGCCGCATGCAACAGAGCCAGCAAGCGTAGGCGTCTGCCCGCGCCCGACCGGGGACACTGCCGGTTCTCAGCTGTTCCTTGCGTTCCGCGAGGCGTGGGCCGTCGGTGTGTGGGCCCTCGGTGTGGGGGTCGGCGGGCCGGCCGGGACGCCGCTGTTGTCGGTATCGGCGTGGCGGCTGCGGTAGTTGGCGGAGGCGTTGCGCTCGCCGCAGCGCTTCATCGAGCACCAGCGCCTGCCCCCGGAGGGCGAGCGGTCGTAGAAGGCGAGCCCGCAGCCCTCGCAGGCGCGCAGGCGGCTCGGCCCGCGGGTGGTCAACAGGTGGACCGCGTCCCGCGCGAGGACGGACAGCACGCCGGCCAGGTCGGGCTGCGGGACCTCGACCCGCCCCCAGGCATCCCCGCGCAGGAAGAACGTCGGCGTCGGCGCCGCGGCGCAGGTGTTGAGGTGCCCGACGTCCTCGGGATCGGGGCCGGCGCCGGCCCCGGCGAGCCGGGCCCGGACGAGGCGGTCCACGGCGGCGCGCAGTACCTGGACCCGGTCCACGTCACGCGACGTGAGCCCACCCGCCGGGGTCGGCAGGTCGACGGTGTCGAGCCACGCCGCCGCGCCGTCTGCCGTGGCGAGCAGGTCCGGGCCGCCCGGCGTGCGGGTGGCGACGAGGTCGAGACAGAGGCTTCCGGTGTCGACCGGCCTGGCACGGGCGGTCGTGCGCATCGGGGCGGGTTCGGCCGCAACGGATGTGGTCACGTGACTCCTCGGCTTGCTGGACCCTGAAGGTCATCAAGGGATGATGGCATGAGATGAGGGTCGATGTAGCAGGAACATGCTGGTGCTACCCGAACAGAATCATTGGTACATGGGTTGACATTACCGTCCCGGCCGGCTTTGATCGAGCGCGTGACGATCGAGGAAGCGTGGGCAGGTGCGCCGGGCCTTCGTGCGCTCATGCCGCTCGTCACCTGTCGTGAGGTCGACCTCATGCGCACCGGTAGCGCCATCTGTCGATGAGTGGCGGGGGGCCCGGACGGCGCCCCCGAGCGTGAGTGCTCGAACCGCGACCCATACGACATCCTCGCGGGGCCGATTCGCGGTCGCCCGAGAACACGGTCCCTGACGATCTTCGGCAGTAACCCCACAGTCCGCCGCGGCCCCAGAGGCGTGGCCGGGTCCGGACACGTCCCCCCGAGGCACCGTCGCCGGGCACCCTGACCCGGCCGGTCGGTCGGGACGAGGACGACCGCCCCGACACCGACCACCTCGACACCGACCACCCCGACACCGACCGCCCCGACATCGACCGCCCCGACATCGACGTCGACCACCCCGACACCGACGTCGACAACGCCGACGGGACAGGCCTCCCGTCGTCCAGACCATCGCGCCCGCCGCGCGACGGCCGCCGGTGCGGCCGTTGCGGCACGCGAACGATCCCATCCGATCGGAGAGAGATGATCAGAACGACGAAGAGGCGCCTCGGCGTGTTCACCGCGCTGGTGACGGCCGGCGCACTCTTGGCCGGATGCTCGGGCGGCTCAGCCGCCGGCGGGGGGAGTGGCTCGGACACGGTCCACTGGGGGACCAAGCAGATCCCGGTCGCCTGGGACCCGGTCGTCACCGGATCGACCGCGGCGACGAACTACCTCACGCCCATCTACGAGTCGCTGTTCACGCTGGACGAGAAGCGTGAGGTGAAACCAGCCCTCGCCGAGGGCTACGAGTACAACCCGGCTGGCGACAAGATCACCATCCGGCTCCGCCCCGGGCTGACCTTCCAGGACGGGACCCCGGTCAACGCCGAGGCCGTCAAGTTCAACATCGACCGGATCAAGTCGCAGCAGAACTCGGCGCTGAAGGGGTCGTACAACAACGTCAAGGCGGCGACCGTGATCGACGACCGCACGGTGCGGCTCGATCTAGGCCAGCAGGACTACCAGATCCCCCGCCTGCTCGCCGTGCGCGGCGGCATGCTGCCCAGCAAGGCGGCGGCACAGGCGGACCCGGTCAAGCTCAGCCAGACGGCCCCGGTCGGCGCCGGCCCGTTCAAGGTCGTGGAGATCGTCCCGGAGTCGAAGATCGTCCTGGAGAAGTGGGACGGCTACTGGGACGCGGCGAACATCCACGTCAAGCGGATCGAGATCAACTTCGGCATCGACGCGAGCACGCTCGTGCCGGGCCTGCAGTCCGGCGTGTACAACTTCGCCCAGATCGACGGCGCGCAGATCCAGCAGGCTCGCAGCGCGGGGTTCGACATCCTGGCGGGCGTCGACCGCCAGTGGGGGTCGACCTTCCTGAGCCTCAACCTCAACAAGGCGCCGTTCACCGACCCGAAGGTCGTCGAGGCGATCCGCTACGCCGTCAACCCAGCCGAGTTCGCCGACAAGCTCGGGTTCGGCAAGGGCGAGCCGACCCACCAGCCCTTCCCCAAGGGCCACCCGGCCTACGTCGACGCGCTGGAAGCCGAGCACCCCTACAACCCTGCCCGCGCCCGGGAGATCCTCGCGAAGGCCGGCTACTCCGACGGTGAGATCTCCTTCGAGATCGGCGGCGTCGCCAACAACTTCGACCAGGTCGCGGAGGTCCTCCAGGAGCAGCTCAAGGCGGTCGGCATCAAGACGACGATCAAGCTGACCGACTTCGCCAACTGGGGCAAGGGCTACTACGGCAAGACCCTCGCCGCGTCGGTCTTCGGCTACGTCGGCCGCGACTCCCACGTCCAGGCGCTCACCGAGCACTACGACACCGGGGGTGTGCTCAACCTGAGCTCGCCGTACACGTCCGCGCCCTTCCAGCAGGCGCTCAAGGCGGTCCGGGCCACGCCCCTCGACTCGCCGGACTACGGGCCCCGACTGCAGGCCGCCGCCAAGGCCGGCTACGAGAACGGCTCCACGGTGTCGCTCTACACCTACGCCTCCGCCATCGCGAAGAAGAAGTCGCTGTCCGACCTGCCCGCAATCGACGGCTTCCTGAGCTGGAAGGGCGTCACGTTCACCCACGGCGACTGAAGCGGCGCCGGCGGGGCCCGTGAGGACGGGGCCCCGCCGGCCCGCCCGACCCCGCCTGCCCGCCCGACCCCGACGACCAGCGGGTAGCCCGCACGACGGAAGATCAACGGGAGTAGAACCAGTGTCCGCACCGCCGCCTGCGCTCACCGCGCCGCCTTCCGCCCGTCGTGGCGTGGTCGCCCACCGGATCGGCCGGGCGGTCGCCTCGACCGCCCGGCTGCTGGCGATCTTCGTTCCGGTGTTCCTGCTCGGCACCTTCCTCACCTACCTGCTCGGGCATCTCAGCGGGCGCAGCCCCGCCTACCTGCAGCTCGGCGACGCGGCTTCCCCGCAGGCCGTGGCGGCCATCGAACACAAGTGGGGCCTCGACCGCCCCTTCCTCGTCCAGTACGGGGACTGGCTCGGTTCGGTCCTGCACGGCGACCTGGGAACGAGCTGGTACAACGGGCTCAGCGTGGCGCACGCGCTCGGCCAGCGGGCCGCCATCACGCTCTCGGCCGCCGGGGTCGCGCTCGTCCTCGGCATCGTGTTCGGGTTTCTGTTCGGCGCGCTCGCCGCGCACTTCCACACCCGCTGGCCCGATCGGGCGATCACGACCTTCACCACGGCCATCTCGGTGCTGCCGCCGTTCATCGTGGGGATCGGGCTGGCGGCGGTGTTCGCGGTCGGCCTGCAGATCCTGCCGGCTGCCGGCTATGTACCGATCCAGGCCGGGCTGGGCCCGTGGCTGAGCCACCTGATCCTGCCCGCGATCGCGCTGAGCTTCGACACGGCCGCCGACGTCGCCCGGCAGCTGCGCAACGGCCTGGTGTCGGCCTACCGCGGGAACTACGTCACCGGCGCGATCGTGCGCGGCCTCGGCCCGCGCCGGATCTTCTTCGTGCACGTGCTGCGCAACGGCATCGCGCCGGCGTTGGCGGTCCTCGGCCTGAAGTTCCCCAACCTGCTGGGCGGCGCGGTGATCATTGAGGCGATCTTCGGGCTCTCCGGGTACGGCGTGTACGCCAGCCAGGCCGCGGTCCGCGGCGACGTGCCGGCCGTCCAGGGTGTGCTCGTCGTCTCGGTCATCCTCGTCGTGGTGTTCAACCTGCTCGTCAACATCGTGCTCAACCGCGTCACCCCCGACGCTGACCGGGGAGTCTGAGGCATGATCAGAACGCTGTTGCGGCTCACGAGCGCGCGGGTCGCCCTCGCGCTGCTCGCGATCATCGCCCTCGTGACCGTGCTGGGCCCCGTCCTGGCGCCCTACGACCCGCTCAAGGGGAGCGGCCGGACGCTCGCCGGGCCCTCGGGCAAGCACTGGCTGGGCACCGACTACATCGGCCGCGACGTGCTCAGCCGCATCCTCGCCGGCGCGCCGCTGAGCATCGTGAGCACGCTGGAGGTCGCCGGGATCGCCCTGGTGCTCGGCACGATCCCCGGCATCCTGTCGGTCTATCTCGGTTCGGCGTTCGAGTGGCTGAGCCTGCGGGTCGTCGACACGTTCATCGCCCTGCCGTTCCTCGTCTTCGCGGTCGCGATGACGGCGTTGCTCGGCAACGGGATCACCCAGGCCATGATCGTTGTCGGCATGCTCATCGCGCCCGTGTTCTACCGGGTGAGCCGGGCGGCGACGATGTCCGTCGCCCGGTCGCAGTACGTGGAGGCGGCCTCGATCGCCGGGGCGTCGACGGCCTGGATCGTCCGCAGTCACGTGTGGTCCAAGGTGCTGCCGTCGGTCGCCGTCACCCTGGCCCAGACCCTGGGCATCGGGCTGGTGGTGATCTCGAGCCTGACCTTCCTCGGGATCGGGATCCAGCCGCCCACCCCGACCTGGGGCGGGATCCTCGCGTCCGATCTGGGCTACCTCGCCCAGAAGCCGTACGCACCGGTCTTCCCGACCCTGCTCATCCTTGCCGCCGTCCTGGCCTGCAACCTGCTCGCCGACGCCATCCGGGACGCCGCGGGCGAGACCGGTCGCGCCCTGACCGGGGCGAAGACCGCCAGGACCAACAGAGCACGGCGGCTCGCCGCCCCGGCGGACCCGGCCCAGCCATGATCAAGGAGCAACGGATGGCGCCGAGTGCGCACGGCCCCGCCGACCGCGACGCGGCGGTGCTCACGCTGACCGACGTGCGGATCCACAACGACGCCGCCGACACCGAGCTGGTGCACGGGGTGAGCCTGCGGCTCGTCCGCGGCGGGGTCGTCGGCATCGTCGGGGAGTCCGGCAGCGGCAAGTCGCTGACCTGCAAGGCCGTGCTCGGCGTCCTGCCGCAGCACGTCGAGGTTTCGGGTGGCTCGATCGAGCTGCTCGGCCGCGACGTCGCCGGCCTGTCCCGGCAGGAGTGGACGGCCCTGCGCGGCAACTCGATCAGCGCCGTCTTCCAGGACCCGGCGTCGTACCTCAATCCGTCCATCCGCGTCGGCAAGCAGGTCCAGGAGGTGCTGCGGATCAAGCAGGGGCTCAGCCGCGCCGCGGCGAAGCAGCGGGCCATCGAACTGCTCGACGCCGTCCACCTGCGCGATCCCGACTACGTCTACGAGCAGTACGTGCACGAACTGTCCGGCGGCATGCTGCAGCGCGTCCTCATCGCCATCGCGATCTCCCTCGAACCCGAGGTGCTCATCGCGGACGAGGCGACGACCGCGCTCGACACCACGGTGCAGGCCGGCATCCTCGACCTGCTCGTCGAGCTGAAGGACCGGATCGGGCTGTCGCTCGTCGTCGTCTCGCACGATCTCGCCGTCGTGGCCCAGCTCTGCGACGAGGTGCTCGTCATGCGCGACGGGCACGTCGTCGAGCAGGGTGCCACGTCCGAGATCCTGCACGCCCCGCAGCACGAGTACACGCGGCTGCTGGTCGCCGAGCACGAGCAGTACGGCCTGAGCGGTTCCGCCACCGGCCCGCACCCGCCAGTGCCGGTGTCGGTGCCAGCGTCGGTGCCGGTGCCAGCGTCGGTGCCGGTGTCGGTGTCGGTACCGGAGCCCAGGAGTTCGACCGTGCCCGAGTCGGCGGAGCCGGTCCTGCGGGTCGACGGGCTGGGTGTCCACTTCGGCCGCGGCCGCGGGCGCAAGCAGGCGCTCGAGGACGCCTCCCTGGTGATCCGCCCGGGGGAGACCGTCGGCGTCATCGGCGAGTCCGGGGCGGGCAAGTCCACCCTCGCGCGCGCGGTGCTCGGCCTGGTGCGGGTCTCGGCCGGTTCCGTGCACGTCGCCGGGCGGGACATCACCCACCTGTCGGGGCGTGACCGGCGGGCGTTCGGCCGCGACGGCGTCGTCCAGTACGTGTTCCAGGATCCGCTGCGCAGCCTCGACCCGGAGCACACCGTCGCCACGTCCGTCGCGGAACCGCTGCGCATCCGGGGCGGGCTCGACCGGGCGGCGATCGACGACGCCGTCCGCCGCCAGTTCCGCGCCGTCCGGCTCGACGAGTCGCTGCTGGACCGGTTCCCCGGCGAGCTCTCCGGTGGGCAGCGCCAGCGGGTGGCGATCGCCCGCGCGCTCATCAGCTCACCGCGCCTGCTGATCCTGGACGAGCCGGTGAGCGCGCTGGACTCGGCCAACCGCGTCGCGATCCTCGAGCTGCTGCGCGAGCTGCGCTCCACCATCGACGTCGCGATGCTGTTCATCTCCCACGATCTCGGGTCGGTCGCGGGGATCTCAGACCGGACGATCGTGCTCTACCGCAGCCGGATCGTCGAGGCCGGCGACACCTCGCGCATCGTCACCGCGCCCGCGCACCCCTACACCCGGCTGCTCGTGGGGTCGGCGCCGACCCTCAGCTCCGGACCGACCGACCGCGTGCAGCGCGAGCGGTTGCGGGCCGGGCTCTTCGTCTCCTGATTTCGCCGTGCCCCCATTCCGACGATCGCAAGGGAAAACCGTGACCAGACAGGTGCGACTCTGCCTGAACCTGCAGGCGACCGGCCGCCACGACGCGGCCTGGAAGACCCTGCCGCCGACATCGGACTGGATCGCCGGCATCGACTACTACACGGAGATCGCGCGGCTCGCCGAACGGGCCCGCTTCGACGCGATCTTCATCGCGGACCGCCTCGGCTCGCTCGACGCCGCCTCCTACCGCCGGCCCTGGCGCGGGACGGATCCGACCGTCCTGCTCGCCGCGCTGGCGCGCGAGACCGAGCACATCGGGCTCGTGTCGACCAACCCGGCGATCCACGGCAACCCGTTCCTGCTCGCCCGGTCGATCGCGACCCTCGACCACGTCAGCAAGGGACGCGCCGGCTGGAACATCATCACCAGCCAGGAGGACGTCACCCGCGCCGCGCTCGGCGTCGAGGAGGTCCTCGAGCCGGCGGCGCGCTACCGCAAGGCCGAGGAGTTCATCTCCGCCGTCGACGCGCTGTGGGCCTCGCTGCCCGAGGAGGCGGTGGTCGCCGACGCGCAGGCCGACCTCTACATCGACGCGCGGCGCACCCGGCCGGCGGATTTCGCCGGCGAGTACTACCGGACGTCCGGGGTGCTCCCGCTGCCCGGTGGTTACCGGGGCCGCCGCCCGGTGCTCTTCCAGGCCGGGGCGTCGAGGCAGAGCAAGGAGCTGGGCGCCCGCTGGGCGGACGCGCTGTTCACCTCGCAACGGCTGCCGGAGCTGTCGCGGGAGTTCTCGGCCGAGGTCAAGGGGCTCGCGGCGGCAAACGGGCGCAATCCCGACGATCTCCTCGTCCTGCCGGGCCTGTTCACCGTCCTCGGGGCGACGGAGGCCGCGGCCCGCGAGCGCAAGCGGGAGCTCGACGAGCTGCTCGCCGTGGGGCCGCTGGTCGAGCTCCTCACCGCGCAGCTTGAGTTCGACGTCTCCGGGCTGGACCTGGACGCGCAGCTGCCCTACGCCGAGCTGGCGGCGCGCGCGGCCGCACCGGCGGTGACCGCGCGTCGGGACCAGCTCGTCGCCGAGGCGCGCCGCCGCGGGCTCACCGTCCGCCAGCTGCTGTTCCACAACCTCACCGGCGGCCAGCGGATGATCGTGGGAACCCCGGAGCAGGTCGCCGACGACATCGTGGAATGGGTCGACACCCGCGCGTCGGACGGCTTCGTCATCAACATCGACGTCCAGCCCGCGGGGTTCGTCGAGTTCATCGACGGCGTGGTGACGCAACTGCAGGACCGCGGCCGGTTCCGCCGCGAGTACGCCCACGACACCCTGCGGGACAACCTGGGCGTCTCCGGCGCCCCGCCCGGCGGCGCAACCGCGACGGGGGAGTCCAGCGGACCGGTCCGCGGCGGGGGGCGGCGGTAGCCATGCCCGCACGCAACGAGATCAATCGGGGGAAGCGGCAGGTCGACGCCTTCGCGTTCCCGCGGACCGAGCCCGCCGAGCGGGTCGACGTCCTCGTGGTCGGTGCCGGGCCCAACGGCCTCGGCACCGCGCTCGAGCTCCACCGCCACGGGGTGGCGGCCGCGGTGGTGGACGCCGCGGCCGGCGCGACGCTCGTCCGGGCCGGCGCCGCGGGGTACACGCCCCGCGCGCTCGAGGTCATCCGCGGGTGGGGGCTGCTGCAGCGGATCCAGCACGAGTGGACCTTCCCGCCGGAGTGGAACAACGGCAACCTCCTGCTCACCTCGCTCGCCGGGCACCAGCTCGCGGGGACCACCCTGCGGTCGTTCGCGCTCGGCGCGACCAGCCGATACTCGACCGAGACCATGCTGCGCCGGCCGCAGACGGTGCTGCAGCGCGTCTTCCTCGACCGGCTCGCGGAGATCGGGACCGCGGTCTCGGGCGGCTGGCGGGTCGAGGGGCTGGCGAGCGACCCCGACGGCGTGACGACGACGGTGGTCGAGGTCGAGACCGGCCGGCGGCGCACGATCCGCTCCCGGTACGTCGTCGGCGCCGACGGCGGGAAGAGCACGGTCCGCACGCTGGCGAGGATTCCGCGCTCGGGCAGCTACGCCGAGGAGCGGCACTTCCGGTTCGTCGTGCGGACCACCTCGGACACCTCGGCCGCGCTCGGGGCGTTCCCGCCCGCCACCGCGGTCATCTACAACGACCGCTACTGCGGGTTCCTCGCGGCCCTGAACGAGACCGACTGGCGGGCGTACGCCGGGCCGTACCCGCTCGACCGTGACCCGACCACGGACGAGTTGATCGCGCAGGCCCGGGCGGCGTTCGGCTTCGACGTCGACCTCGAGGTCGTGTCGCTCACCCCGTTCTTCAAGAGCACCCGCATCGCCGACACGTTCTACCGCGACCGGATCGCGCTGGTGGGTGACGCGGCGCATGTCCGCACGCCGGGCGGCAACCTGTGCGAGGGCTTCGGCGACGTGGTGAACCTCGGCTGGAAGCTCGCGGCCGTGCTGCGCGGCCAGGCCGGCCCGCGCCTGCTCGACTCCTACGACGAGGAACGGCGCCCGCACAACTGGCGGATCGCCGACTACGCCCTGGCGGAGGACGACAGGCACACGGACGCCTACGAGCGCGTCCGCGCCCTCGGGGTCCCGGACGACGCCGACACCAGCCCGGACGCGGCACGCCGGCGCGCCGAGATCGGCGCGATCCTCGGGGCGGGCCGCAGCCTGCCGCTCGGGGTCGTCTTCGACGAGCGGTACGACGCCTCGTCGGTCATCCGGTACGAGGACGGGCAGGTCGAGTCCGAGCCGCCCTGGAACGCCTTCGCCTACGCCGACGACGCGCGGCCGGGGCACCGGGCGCCGAACGGCAACCTCGACCCCTTCGGGTTCACCCTCTACGACCGGATCGGCTCCCACGTCGCGCTGCTCGTCCTCGCCGACGACGCGGACGCCGTCGGCTCCTTCGAGGCGGCGGCCGACGCCCGGGGCCTCGAGCTCGAGGTCATCCACCTGCCGGATCCCGCGGCGCGCGAGCTGTACGGCGCCCGGTACGCGCTCGTCCGGCCGGACCATCACGTCGCCTGGCGCGGCGACGGCAACGACCTCGACGACCTTGACGCGGGCGCGGTACTGGATCTGGTCTACGGCCGCGGCGAGGCCTCCGGCACCCGCTTCCGGCAGCTCGTCGAGGCGGCCGAACGTTGACGGCCCGCGGCTCGCGGGCCAATCTCCGGGCGCCGGCCGGCGGCCCGGGCTTCCCCACAATCGTGAATCGGAGGTCCCGATGGTGACGGTGGATGCGACGTCCTCTGCGCAGCGCGGCCTGTCGCTGTTCCTGACGATCCCCGCGGACGGTGAGCCCGTCCGTACGTACAGCCAGTCGCTCGAGGTCGTCCGCCTCGCGGAGGAGCTCGGCTACGAGACGGTGTGGGCCGCGGAGGCGCACTTCACCCTGATCGGTCTGCCGTCCGCGCTCACCTTCCTCGCGGCGGCGTCGCAGACCACGACGACGATCAGGCTGGGAACCGCGGTGGTCCCGCTCACCTTCGACAACCCGATCCGGTTGGCCGAGACGGCGGCGCTGGTCGACGCGCTCAGCGACGGGCGGCTGGAGTTCGGCGTCGGCAAGGGCAACGGCGGGGGTTTCTCCACCGTCGCCTTCGAGGCCTTCAACCTGTCCGAGGACGACCGCGAGTCGCTGTACGCCCACGCGCTCGACGACCTGCGCCGGGCCCTCGGCGGCACCATCGCCGCCGGCGACAAGGAGGTGACCCTGTACCCGCCGCCGGCCGGGCTGCTGCCGCGGCTGTGGCAGGCGACCGGGAACCCGCGGACGGCGGCCGAGATCGGGCGCGCCGGCGACAGTCTGCTCCTGCACCGGCTGGTCGCGTCCGGGGACGCCGGCCAGATCCAGTCGGGTCTCATCGACGACTACCTCGACGCCCACACCGGCGAGCGCAGCCCACGGATCGGCATCTCCCGCGTCCTGCTCCCGGCGCAGTCCCGGCAGGAGGCGGTCTCCCTGCTCGAGGCCGAGCTGCGCCGCAACCCCGCCCAGTACGTCACCCCGGGCGGCCCGCCGGGCACGGCCGAGGAGTTCCTGGCCAGGTCGAACGTGAAGTACGGCGACCCGGACGACATCGTGGGGCAGCTGCTGGCGGACGCCGCGTTCACGCGGTCGACCGACTACCTGTTCAGCCTCCCGCTGCCGCAGTCCTCCCCCCGGTTCCGCGACGGGCTTCGGCTGATCGCGCAGGAGATCTTCCCCCGCCTCCCGGCGCACGACCGGGCACCGACGGCATGACCGCAGAGCACGACGTCGCACCTGGACCATCGAACGTGAGGAACCGACCATGACCTCTGTGACCGAGACGGCGACAGCGACCGGGACGGTGACAGTGACCGGGACGGCGACAGTGACCGAGACGGCGACAGTGACCGGGACGGCGAGCGCAGCCGCCAGCGCGACCGCGCGAGCCGAATGGGACGCCTGGCGAGAGGCCTCGGAGCGCCAGCGGCGCGAGCCGTACGGCTTCCTCGCCTACAGCGCGCTGCACTTCCTCGACGGCGAGCCCCGCCGCGTCGAGGGATTCCCGGGACGGTGGGCCACGGGCGAGCAGGGGCCGGTCGTCGACCTCGACGCGGGGGAGTCGCTCGCCGTCGACGGCGAGACCGTGGCCGGGCGCCATGTCTTCGGCGCCGTCCGCGAGCGGGAGTTCCGCAGGGCGGCGTCGTTCGGCGACGTCGTCGTCGAGCTGTCCCGCCGGGGCGGGCACGACCTGCTCCGCTCGCTCGATCCCCGGCACCGGCTGCGCGAGACGTACGTGCGGACGCCGACGTTCGACTACGACCCCGCCTGGGTGGTCCGGGCCGAGTTCGAGCCGTATCCCGCCCCGCGCCCGGTCGAGGTCGCCGCGGCGATCGACGGCATCGTGCACACCCACGAGGCCGTCGGCGAAGCCGTCTTCGCGCTCGACGGCACCGAGCAGCGGCTGGTCCTCTTCCACGCCGAGCACCTGGCGGGGGTCGGTCTCGTCCTGTTCACCGATGCGACGAGCGGAGTCACGACCTACGCGGCCAGCCGCCGGCTGATCGTCCCCCTGCCCGCGCCGGGCAGCACGCAGATCGTGCTCGACTTCAACCGCGCGGGGAACCTGCAGTGCGCCTACACCCCGTACGCCCCCTGCCCGCTCGCCCCGCCGCAGAACCGCCTCACGATCCCGATCGAGGCGGGCGAGCAGATCCCGTCCTTCCGGCCCGAGCACGACGGGACCGCGCAGCGCCCCAGGCCGTGACCGGCGGGCCGGCACCGGCGCCGGAGCCGACGGCCTCGAGCGGCCTTGTCGCGGTGGCTGGTACCCGGGTGGTCTGCAAGGCGGTCACGCCAGCGCAGCCGCCTTGCGCAGCAGCACCGCCCGCTCGCGGACGTTGCGGCACAGCCGGGCGGCGAGTTCCAGCTCGGATCGTGCCTGCGTCGTCCGGCCGAGCTGGCCGAGCAGTTCGCCGCGCACGCTCGGGAGCAGGTACGAGCCCGTCAGGCGGTCGGTGGCGACGAGTTCATCCACGATGGCCAGCGCCTGCTGTGGTCCATTCACCATCGCGACGGCGACGGCCCGGTTGAGCTCGACGACGGGTGACGGGGCCACGCGGCCGAGCGCCTCGTAGAGGAGCGCGATCCGCTCCCAGTCGGTCTGCGGGACCGACGGCGCCGACGCGTGGCAGGCGGCGATCGCCGCCTGCAGCCCATACGGTCCCAGGCCGCGTCCGAGCGCCGCGGCCCGGCCGATGGCTGCCAGACCGCGGCGGATCGCCGAACGATCCCAACGGTGCCGGTCCTGATCCGCCAGGAGTACGGCCTCGCCGTCGGGGCCGGTGCGGGCGGGAAATCGCGCGGCGGTGAGCTCGAACAAGGCGAGCAGCCCGTGTACCTCCGGTTCGGCGGGCAACAGTGCGGCCAGCATCCGGGCCAGCCGGATCGCCTCGTAGGCGAGATCGGGGCGTAGCAGGCTGTCACCGGTCGTCGCCGTCGAACCTTCCGTGAAGATCACGTAGAGCACGCTCAGGACACCGCCGAGCCGCCCGCGTCGTTCCTCGGCCGGCGGCAGGGCGAACGGTACTCCGGCCGCGCCGATGGTCTTCTTCGCCCGCGTGATCCGCGCCTGGACTGTCGACACGGGTACCAGAACCGCCCGGGCGATCTCCTCGCTGGTCAGGCCCCCGACCACGCGCAGGGTCAACGCCACGCGGGCCTCGGGCGAGAGCACCGGGTGGCAGGCTACGAACATCAGCGCGAGGGCGTCGTCGTCGACCCGGTCGGGATCCCATAGGAGGTCGTCCGACCGGTCCCGCGGGGGCGCCGAGCCCGAGCTCGCCTCGCCCTCGGCCAGTTGACCGGCGAGCAGGGCGTACCGCTCGTCGAGTGTCGACCGGCGGCGAAAACCGTCGATGGCGCGCCGCCGAGCGGTCGTGAGCAGCCAGCCCACCGGGTTCGCCGGTACGCCGTCGCGCGACCATGTGACAAGCGCCTGCGCCACCGCCTCCTGCGCAACATCCTCGGCGAGTTCGAAGTCTCCCGTGTAGCGGGCCAGCGCACCGACGATCCGAGCGGACTCGATCCGCCAGACGGCCTCGACAGCCCGCCCCACCGATTCGGTGCTCGGCGGGCCACCGACAGCCGCGGGCATCAGAGCTGGCCGGTCCGCTCGCGCCACGCCCGCTCCTTGATGATCCACTCATTGTCCTGCGGGAACTCGTCGATGGTCGGCACGCGGCGGATCTCGCATTTCGCGCCGGCACTCGCCGGCAGGCGCCGGGCCCACTCCACAGCTTCTTCCTTCGAGGCGACGTCGATCATGTAGAAGCCGCCGAACAGCTCCTTCGTCTCGCCGTACGGGCCGTCGGTGACCACCGGAGTCTCGCCGCTGAAGTCGACCACCACGCCCTGGGCCGGGTCGTCCAGGCCCTCGGCGGCGACGAGCACGCCGGCCCGGATCAGCTCCTCGTTGAAACGACCCACCGTCTCGAGCATCTCCTCGAAGGGCGTCTCCATCATCTTCGCGAGAGACTCGTCCGTGGCTCGCATGATCAGCATGTACTTCGCCATCGTTGATCTCCTTGATCACGGGTCGCCTCCCGACCCTCCCACTCCCAGGTCGAACGGGAAAGCCGCGGATCGACACGGCGGCCGGACGAGGGTCTGCCGAGCGCGGTGCGCAGCGCCTGGTGGACGACGTCTCGACGCCCGCCGCGCGGGTTCACCCGAGGATGCGGGCGGTGCCGAAGCCGGCGGTCAGCGGATCGCCGGTGGTGAACCGGCTGGGGCTGAACGCGGCCAGGCCGGGGGCGGGTTGTTCCCCGGCGAGCAGACCGGCGACATGGTCGCCGAGGACCGGGGCGAGCTTGAAGCCGTGTCCGCTGGTGCCGGCGTCGACCCACACCCGGTCGGTGATCTGCCCGATCACCGGCTGCCAGTCCGGGCTGACGTCGTAGAACGCGGACCATCCGCCGGCCCGGGCCCGCGCCTCACCGGGCCGTCCCGGGCGTCGGCGCAGGGCGGCCTCGGCGAGCTGGGCGAACTCGGCGTCGCCTACTGGAGCGGGCGTGGTGTCCGGGTCGACCGGTGGGGTGGAGTCGAGGCCGCCGAGCAGCCAGCCGCCGTCGGGCTGCGGCGCCGCGTAGTCCCCGCCCGCCACATCGATGATCACCCCGGCGTCGGCGTCGGGCCCGGGGATGCCTGGTGCAGGCGCCCCGCGGCGGGCGGAGCCGCTGCCGGACGTGCCGCCGCCAGCGGCGGAGGCGGCGCAGGCGGGGCCGAGGACGGCGACGACGTGCCGTTCGGCGTGCAGCGGCAGCGTGATGCCGAGCTGGGCGGCCAGGGGCGCCGTCCACGGCCCGGCGGCAAGCAGCAGGCGGCGGGCCCGGTGCGTCGTGCCGTCCGCGGTGGTGAGCTCGACCTGCCCGGGTGTCTCGGCGATCCGGACGACGCGGGCGTCGGTGTGGACCAGCGCGCCGTGCGCCCGGGCCGCGGTGACGAAACCCCAGGTCGTTCGGTAGGGATCGGCGTATCCGGCCTGCTCCTCCCGCACGGCGATCGCGACGTTCCCGTCCCTGCCGTCGGCACCAGGGCCGTTGCCCGCGCCGTCGCCGACGTCGATCCCGGGGAACCGACCCGCCACCTCGTCCGCGTCGAGGGTCTCGAGGTCGATACCCAGGTCGACCAGCGTAGCCGCGGTGCGCCGCGCGTCGGCGACGTCGTCCGGGCCATGCAGGTACAGGCCGCCGGTGCGGACGAAGCCGGCATCGCCGCCGCCGGTGTGCTCGGCGAACCCCGCGAGGAACGCGATGCTGTCGTGGGCGACCCGGGCCAGGAACGGCTGGGTGTAGTAGGCCCGGCAGATGCCGCTGGATCGCCCGGTCGGTCCGCCCGCCGGTCGTCCCTGTTCGAACACGACCACGTCGAGCCCGCGGCGAGCGAGGTGGAACGCGGCGCTCGCGCCGTGCACCCCCGCCCCGATGACGGCGATCTCGGCGGCCGCTCCGCGGGATTGCGCGTGTGGCATCGTCCGTCCTCTCAGCGGCCCCGACCTCGGGGCGGGATAAACGGGGGCCGGAAACTGGATCCGGGTCACGCAGCCCGCGGGTCTGTCCGCTGCCCGAAGTGTCGCACTGGGCAGGGGCGGCGCTCAGACCGATCCGCCCTTCGGCCGCGCGACCGCAGGGCGGGCAAGAGCCGTTGCGCGCCCCGGTTAGGTAGACGGTCTTCGTCGTCCTTCGGCCGGCACGCTGAGGGCCAGGATCGCGGTGTCGTCGTCCAGTCCGTCGCCGAAGCCGTTCAACAGGCCGACCAGGGTGTCGACGGTTGCCGCCGCGGTGGTGGGGGCGAGGCCCGCGGCGAGGTCGAACAGCGCGTCGTCGCCGTAGCGGCGTTGGCCGGCGCCGGCGGTGCGGGCCTCGGTCAGCCCGTCGGTGTAGAGCAGCAGGGTGTCGCCGGCTGCGAGGCGCCCGCGGGTGGTGGAGATCCGGGCGTCGGGCAGGACGCCGATGAGCTGCCCGCCGGGGGTGGACAGAGAGGCGACCGTGCCGTCGGCCCGCAGCAGCAGCGCCGGGGGATGGCCGCCGCTGGCCAACGCGAGGGTGAAGCCGCCGGCGTCCGCGTCCGGGGTGAGCAGCCCGAAGATCACCGTGCAGAAGCGTGGCTCGTAGTCGCGGTACTCGGTGCACAGGACGGTGTTGAGATTGGCCAGCACCGCGGCCGGATCCGGGTCGTACACGGCGGCGGCCCGCAGCGTGTAGCGGACGAGGGAGGTCACGGCCGCGGCGGCGGCACCCTTGCCGCGCACGTCACCGAGGAACAGCCCCCAGGTGCCGGCGGCGAGGGGGAACAGATCGTAGAAGTCTCCGCCGACCTCGTCGAGCGAGGCGATGTGGTAGTGCGCGGCCACCTCCAGGCCGGGCACCGGCGGCAGGACCGGGGGTAGCAGGGTTCGCTGCAGAGAGGTGGTCAGGCGCTGGAGGCGTCCGCGTTCGCGCTCGGACTCCTGCCGGGCGCGCAGCAGCTCCGTCTCGTACGCGCGACGGTCCCTCGCGTCGAAGATCGTGGTGCGGATCAGCAGCGGCTGCCCGTCGCCGCCGGTCCGCACCGTCGAGGTCACCAGGACCGGCAACCGGGTGCCGTCGGCGGCCTTGAGCTCCAGCGCGATGCCGCTGATCTCGCCCTGCATGCGCAGCAGCGGGGCGAAATGGGTCTCGTGGTAGATCCGCCCCCCGACGGTGAGCAGGTCGGCGAAGCGGCGCCGCCCGACCAGCTCCTCGCGCCGGTAGCCCAGCCAGCCGAGCAGAGTGGCGTTGATCTTTGCGATCTGCCCGTCCAGGAGGGTGGAGAGGTAGCCACAGGGCGCGTTGTCGTACAGATCTTCGAGGCTGTCCTCCAGCAGCGCGGCGAACGGAATCTGATCATCGGAGTCCGCGCACACCACGTCGCCTCCGCTCTCGCCCATCACCGCCCGGTGCCCGCGAACGCGACGATCGCCGCCGCCGTGGCCTCCGGCGCGCTCAGCTGCGGGCAGTGGCCGGTCGCCGTCAACGTCACCAGCTCACTGCCCGGGATACTCGCCTGGACAAACGCCCCCACGCCCGTCGGCGCGATCGCGTCGTTCGAGCATTCCACCACCAGGGTGGGTACCCGGACCCGGCCGAGATCGGCCCGGTTGTCCGACAGGAAGGTCGCTCGGGCGAAGGACCGGGCGATGTCCGGGTCGGTGCGGCAGAAGCTGTTCGTCAGCTCCTCGCCCAGCTCGGGTCGGTCCGGATTGCCCATGATGACCGGCGCCATCGTGGCCGACCAGCCCAGGTAGTTGCTCTCCAGCGACGCCAGCAGCTCGTCGATGTCCGCGGCGCTGAAGCCGCCGTGATAGTCGCCGTCCTCGAGGTAGCAGGGGGAGGGGGTGAGCAGGACCAGCCGGGCGAACAGCTCCGGCCGCCGGGCGGCGGCCAGGACTCCGATCATGGAACTCACCGAGTGACCCACGAACGTCACCGGCCCGACGGCGAGCTCCGTGCAGATCTCCACGACATCCTCGGCATAGCCGTCCAGGGTGGCGTAGCGGCGCGGGTTCCAGGCCGACAGATCGGACCGGCCGGCGCCGACATGATCGAACAGGACGACGGTGAACTCGCGGGCCAGCGCGGGGACCACCAGACGCCACATGTTCTGGTCGCAGCCGAACCCGTGCGCCAGCATCACGACCGGGGCGCCCTCCCGGCCGGTGATCATCACATGATTCCTGCTCCGCACGTCCATAGCCGCACATTCTTCACCCGCGACACCGCAGGCGGCCCGGCGAGGAACGTTCGCCGCGGGGCCGAGGCAGGTACCGCAATCCCGACCGACCGGACCAACCGGGTTCGTCCGGCGCTATCTGCACTGGCGGGGCGTGAAGCAGCGTCCCGGCGGGATCACCCGCTACAACCCGGAACCCGGACCGCCCGTGTTCGCGCCGCTGTCGGCCTCGCTCGTCGGCGGGAGCCGGACGAGCCACGGCGCTCGCCCTGGCCGATCACGGCTTCGACACCTCTCGCCTTCATCGGCATCCCGCTGCAGGCCCCGTACTGCGCGGCGAAGTTCGCCTGCCGCGGCTTCTTCGAGTCGGCCCGCGCCGAGCTGCTGCACGACGGCAGCGCAGTGCGCATGTCGATGGTGCACCTGCCCGCGGTCAACACCCCGCCGCGGCGCCGGCAGGCCACTGATGGCCGCGTCGTGATGGCCGCGTCGTGATGGCCGCGTCGTGTTGACCGCGTCGTGATGACCGAGAAGGAGCCGTCAGGGGTACCCGTTAGGGAGTAGTGCGCACGAGCCGTAAAGCATGCGACGATTCGGGTATATCGGGCAGTCTGGAGGTGTCGGTGCCCACCACCCGCTACTTCGACAGGGCCGGCCAGCTGGTGAGCAGGCCGGCGTGGGAGACGTTGTCCGGCCGGTGCGGTTACGGCCACGTCGCGTTGGATGCGGTGGTGGTGGCGGGGACCGGCGTGCAGGTCCACACCTTCTGGACCGGGATGACCAGCGACGACACGGGTAGCCACGGCCGACCGTTGATCTTCCGGACCATGGTGCACGGGTTGCGGCGTGGACTGCTGACCTGGGGCTGGGCCGACTTACGTGCGGCCGCGGCCGGTCATACCGCCGTGCTGGCCTGGGTCCTCGGCGACGGGCCCGTTCCGCCTGCGCCCGGCGGCGATGCCCCGCGGGAGGTTCCGGGGGTCGCCGGACGGTCGACCAACCACCACGGCATCCTGGAGCAGACCAGACGCGAATTGTAACAATCCGGAGGATTCCGGCCCCTGGGCATGCCGGGGTGGGGCCGAGGTGACGTGAGCGGTTGATAAGGCGTGCGCTTGACCTCAACCGGAGTTGAGGTAGCACTGTGAGGTCCCGCGCCGCTCGGTCATGTATCGGTCGCGCAGCGCATCCCAAGGGGGCCGCTCGCCGGCGGCCGTTCTGACCCGTCCTGCGGAGGGACCGCCCCGATGCCTCCCGATCATGTGCTTGTCGCGAGCGAGCCCGACCTGACGCCCAGAGCCGCCCGTGCGGTCCTCGCCGGCCTCCTGATCGGCGTCTTCATGTCGGCGCTCGACGGAATGATCATGGTCACCTCGCTGCGGACCGTCGCGGATTCACTGCACGGACTCACCGCGCTCGCCTGGGTGACCAGCTCCTATCTCATCACCATGACCATCTCGGCTCCGCTGTACGGCAAGCTGTCGGATTTGTTTGGGCGCAAACAGCTTTATCTGATCGGAACCTCGGTGTTCATGGTCGGGTCGCTGCTGTGCGCGGTCGCCGGTTCGGTCTACCAGCTCGCGATCTTTCGGGGCATTCAGGGGCTGGGCGCGGGCGGACTGGCGTCCCTGGCTCTCGCCGCGATCGCCGACCTGTTCCCCCCGGATCTGCGCGTCCGGTACCAGGCCAACGTCGGGGTCCTCTACGGCGTCGCCAGCGTGGTCGGCCCTGTGGCGGGCGGTCTGTTCGCCGGGATGGACAGCCTGCTCGGGCTGGCGGGATGGCGATGGATCTTCCTGGTGAACCTGCCGATCGGGCTGATGGCCCTGGTGCTCGTCGGGCGGCTGTACACGGTCCGCCCGGCACGGATCAGCCATCGCATCGACTTCGCGGGGGCGCTCTGCCTGGTCCTGTTTCTGGTGCCGTTGCTGCTGGTCGCCGAGCAGGGTCGGGAATGGGGCTGGTCATCTCGCCTGGCGTGGGTCGCCTACGCCCTGGGTGGACTGGGGCTGGTTCTGTTCCTGATGGTCGAGCGCGCGGCGGGGGAGACGGCGCTGCTGCCCCTGGACCTGTTCCGCGCCCCCGCCTTCGCGAAGGTCAACGTCGTCAACTTCCTCGGTGGTGTCTGCGCTTTCACCGCCCTCTCCCTGATCCCGCTGTATCTCCAGATCGTCAAGGGCATGTCGCCGATCACGGCCGGTCTGTTGTTGCTGCCGCAGTCGATCGCGACGACGGCGGGGGCGAAACTCTGCGGTCCGGTCGTCGCCCGCACAGGCCGGCACAGGATTCTCCTGGTGCCGGGCCTCGGACTCATGGGCCTGTCCTACGCCGCGCTCGCCATGGTGGGAGCGGAGACGCCGACCTGGCCCATGGTCGGGTTGGTCGCGATGATGGGCCTGGGCCAGGGGATGTTCCTGCAGACCGTGCTCAGCGCCCTGCAGGACAGCGTCCCGCCGGACCACCTGGGTGTCGCCAGTGGTCTGTACGGGTTCTCCCGGCAGATCGGCGGCGTCGTCGGCACCTCGGTTTTCGTCGCACTGTTCTTCTCCCTCGCGACGGGGCGGATCGTCGACAGTTTCCGCGCCGTCGAATCCACGCCGTCGGTGGCCGCGGCCCTCGCCGACCCGACGGTCGTCAACGACCCGGACACCCGTACCGTGGTCGAGGCGTTGCGCGCCGGTACCGCCGCCATCGACCTGAACGACACCTCTGCGTTGGACAGCCTGGACCCGCGGTTGGCCCGGCCCATTCTTGAGGGCTTCTCCGACGCGTTGGGCCCGGTTTTCTGGATTATCGCGGCGTTGGCGGCCGTGGCGGCCGTCCTCGCCCTGACCACGGTGGAGCAGCGGACCACCGCGCCAGCCCCTGCCCCACCCGAGCCGAACTCGGACGTGCTGACGGTGCGGTCCGACGGAATCCGACAGAACAGGAACTCCTCATGAGGGCTGCGGCATTCTTCGCCCCGGGATCTCCGGAGGTGCTACAGATCGTCGCCGGCCGGCGGCGCTGGACTGGGAGATTGCGGGCGGGCTGTCGGGGGCCGGGCGGACCGCGCACACCGCCGTCGAGGAGTTGGAGGTCGGCCCCCGCGACACGTTCCTGATCCACGCCGCCGCGGGGGCGGTCGGCTACCTGGCGGCGGGGCGGCGCAGTCTCGTGGCGAGGCCGGCGTCGCCCAGCGCGGCCACGACCTTGGCGCCGAGTTCGATCATGCGGTCCATGCCCGCGTCGCCGATCGGTTCGTAGGCCAGCGCTGCGAGTTCGTCGGTGCGGTCCTCGATCCAGCGCCGGCGGCGGCGACCCTGCGCCGTCAGCTTCGGCGTCGACTCCGGTGTCTCGGCCTCGGTCAGCCATCCCCGACGGCGCAGGTTCGCGACCGAGGCGTCCCAGGCCGGCGGGTCCCAGTGCCGGGAGTCACGCAGCGCCTCGCCGGGCCACCCCTCGTAGGCGGCGTGGATGACGAGTGCGTCGATTCCGCGTAGCCCTTCGGTGACGAGCCCGGCGATGTGTCCGTCGCCCCGGTGTTCGCGCAGCATCTTGGCGGCGTGCCAGATCACCAGAGGGTCCTCGCGCGGCCAGGGCAGCGATGCGAGCCCGGCGAGCAGGGGGCGGCCCTCCCGGTTCGCCGCGGCGGTCTCGCTGGCCGCGCGTGCGAGTTCGGCGAGCTCGCCGAGTTCCGTCGGGTCGAGTGGCGCGAGCGCCGCGGCGAGCACCGGCGCGAACGCCGCCTGCTGCGCCGCGAGGATCGCCTCGGGTGACGCCGTGCGCCACACGGCGGGAATGACGCTCTCGACCAGCCGGGGACTGACGTTGTAGAAGGTCGCCACCACCACGTCGGCCGGCACCGGGCCCAGCGGCGCGGCGCGCGTCACCAGGTTCACGACCGCGACGTCGTCGAGCCCGAGGTCGAGCCGGTGCAGCGCCGCGTGGACGGCCGGACAGAGCACGCCGGCACCGAAGGTGGGCTCGATCGCCAGCAGCGCGGGACGGGTGCGGGTCACGTCCACCCCGCCCGCTCCGCCGCCGCCGCCCAGGATCTTCGGATCCACGGTCACTGTTCGTCTCCTCTCGTCGCACGGGAGTCCCGCCACAACGGCCACCTGACATGTCGGGCGCGAAGAACCGGCCGAGAAAAGAGGCGCACGCGCGCCGGACATCCGCCGGATGTACCGCGGCGTTGTCGGCCCCGACGACGGCGTTCGACCGCCCGCGAAGGGCGCCGCATACCGCGCGTACGACGTCCGGCGAGGCAAAAGGGAATTGTATCGGCGGGCTACTCGGTCAGAACGATCCCCGGGCCGCGCGACGGCCCGTCCGTGCTACTCGGCGGCCCGTCCGTGCTACTCGGCGGCCCGCGTAAAGGTGGTCCGCCGTCAGTCATGGTGGGCGCAGTGCGTCGCGAAATGATGGTCACGGCGGCACCGTACCACTCTCCAGCCGTGCGGTGAACATCGTTGACTGCGGGCTTCGGAGCATTTTTCCCCGGCCAGGACGGACGGTGCGGTGACCCTGTCCGGCATCACCGACCCGCGGGACGCCGGAAGTAGGCCCGGGTCTGTGACCCTGGACTGCCGCCGCTCTCTTCGCCATCGCTGGTCCGCAGTGGCATTTTGATCATCGGCCGCCGCCGGAGGCGGGGTGTGGTGTCGTGACCCCGGCGCTGCGTTCATCGTCTGATGATCACGATTCTCGGGCGGGGAGACCGGGTGTCCGCAGACCGGTGCTCCGCCGGCCGGCCGGGCCGGTGTCGGTGCGGACGGCGGATCGACGCCGGTCCCGTCCTCTCACCGCGCGGGCGAAGGTCATGGCCGAGCGGCACCGCACCGACGGGTCACCCCGATATTTTCTGGGAAACCACCGGAAGTTCCGCCGACTGTTTCTCCGGGTCCATTCGGACGCACGGGTGAAGCGAGGATTCCCGTCGACGCGCCAGAGCTGGGCCAGTGGCCGGATGGAGCAATTCTTCTACCTCACCAAAAGCCGGTCCGGGCCGTCCGGGTGGTGTACGTCACTCAAATTTCGCGTCGCCCTGGAGGTTGGGAAGTCGATAAAGTGAAACGGTAGAAATGATGATCGGTGACGATGAGGGGCGAGATGGGCACCGGAGTGCTGGGCGTCGACTGCTGTGCGCCGGAAACGGAAATCGACAACAGTCGGATCGCTGAATGGACCGGTGCCGAACCGGAATGGATAGAAGAGCGCACGGGTGTGAACAATGCGGGCCTCACGCTGGACGAGGTCGACCGGGTCATCCTGCACCAGGGAAACGTGCGGATGGTCGAGTGGCTGGCTCGGCACCTGGGCTTCGACCCGGACCGCGTCGAGATCTCCGCGGACAGATACGGCAACACCGCCGCCGCGTCCGTTCCGATGACGTTGGCCCTGAGCCACCAGAGCCGCCGGCTTCAGCGTGGCGAGGTCGTGCTGCTGGCCTGCGTCGGTGGAGGCATGACCGCGGGAGCGGTGCTGATCCGTTGGTACTGACACCCCCGCCGGCACGCCGGCGGGGGTGCGCGGGTCGGGTCGCCGGACCCGGCGTCAGGCCTCGTCGAGACTGTTCATCACCGTGACGCTGCGTTCGAGGAACTCGTCGAATGCCGCCCGCTCGGTGTCGGAGTAGGCCGCGCTCAGCGCCCCCTCGACTCGCAGGATCACCTCGTCGGCCTCCTCGACGAGGCTACGACCGCGTGCGGTCAGGGCGTTGACGACGACCTTCTGGTGCAACGCCGAGCCGTGCCGCTCGATCAGGCCACCGCGCTCCAGGTTGAGCAGGATCGTCGCCATCGTCTGCGGGGTGACCATGCACTCCCGCGCCAGTTGGGCCGCCGACATCCCCTCCATCGAGGCGAGCAGCAGCAGGGCGGCATACTGCGGCACCGTGAGCCCGAACCGACGCAGCACCCGCGTCTTGCGGGCGATCATGGCCTGCTCGGCCCGCTTGATCGCGTGCCCCAACCGCTCGGCGGCGACGGCCGCGCCCGGGGAAATCGCAGGGACAACCCTGCTGGTTGGTGCGTCCGACATCTCAACAGCCTTGCACACACGCTCTACGGTGGTCTACGTGGCGCGGGCGGGGCGTCGTGGCTGGGGGGTCGCGCAGGTCAGGCGGGCCGTGCAGGTGCGCCGCCCCCGCTCGTCGCTGATGACGATCTCGTAGGTCGCCGTGCCGCCGCCCACGTGCAAGGGGCGGCAGACGCCGGTCACCGTGCCGTGCCGGACGGCGCGATGGTGGGTGCAGGACAGTTCCTGGCCCACGATGATCCGGTCCGTGCCGGCGTTCACCCAGGCCGCGAGGGAGCCGAGCGTCTCCGCGAACGCCGCGTTCGCGCCGCCGTACATGATGCCGATCGACTGCCGGTTGCCGGCGACGGGCATCGTCGCCACCACCAGGTCGGGCCGGCAGGTCTCCACCACGATGCCGAGCCGGTCGGCAGGCTGCTCCGCGGCGTACCTCGGGAGCACCGGTACCGGCCCGAGTGTCGCCTCGGGCCGCTGCCTGTCGACATCCATCGCGGTCCTCCTCGCGCCGACGCCATGAAACTGTATTCTGTCTTATGACAGGGTACTGGTAAAGGAATCCGGGAGGAATCGGATGCGCGTCATCTCGCTGGGCGGCTCCGGGCCGCCGGTCGGCGTCGTTGGTCTGGGCTGCATGGGCATGTCCTGGGGCTACGATCGGCTCGGCCGGGACGACGACGTGTCCGTGTCGGTCATCCACCGGGCGATCGAGCTTGGCTGCACCCTGATCGACACCGCGGACCAGTACGGGCCGTTCACGAACGAGGAGCTCGTCGGCCAGGCCCTTCGCGGCCGGCGCGACGAGGTCGTCCTCGCCACCAAGTGTGGGCTGGTGGTGGACGATCCCGCCACGTTCGCGAGCCATCGCGACGGCCGCCCCGAGCACATCCGCGCGGCGATCGAGGCGAGCCTGCGCCGGCTGGGGACGGACCACGTCGACCTCTACCAGCTTCACCGGATCGACCCCACCGTCGGCGTCGAGGACACCTGGGGGGCCATGGCGGAGCTCGTACACGCGGGTAAGGCGACGGCGATCGGGCTGTCGGAGGCCACCGTGGACGAGATCGAACGCGCGCGGCAGATCCACCCGGTCGCGAGCGTGCAGTCCGAGCTTTCGCTGTGGAGCCGGGAGCCGTTGTCCGACGGCGTGCTGGAGTACTGCCGCAAGCACGACATCACCTTCATCGCCTACTCGCCGCTGGGTCGGGGATTCCTCGCCGGCACGATCAGCGGCAGCGGCGACCTGCCGGTGGTCGACGGTCGCCATGCCACACCCCGCTTCCAGGCGGAGGCGATCGCCGCGAACCAGGCGATCGTCCAGCCCGTGCGTGAGCTCGCCGCCCGGCGCAACGTCACCGCGGCGCAGGTGGCGCTGGCGTGGGTGCTGCATCAGGGCGAGCACGTGGTCGCGATTCCCGGCACGAAGACGATGCGCTACCTCGAGGACAACCTTCGGGCGGCCGACCTGCTGCTGTCCGAGGACGCGCTTGCGCTGTTCGACAATCTTCCCGCACCGCGGGGCACCCGGTACTGAGCGCCTCGCCGGCCGTCCGCTGGGCTTTCCTGCCCAGCGGACGGCAATCCTTTGAAACTGTCACACGATCTAGTCGACGCGGCGGGGGCAACCGGATAGATGGATCCTTCTTCCGATGATCGGCCGCCGCTCTGACCCGCTGCCGGCCAAGGAGTGATCTTCCGTGCTCGTCCTTGATTTCCCCGCCGGCTCCTTCACGACGAACGCGTACATTATCGCGCCAGCCCCCGGAAGCGGCTGCCTGATCGTCGATCCCGGTCAACGATCCGCCGAGAAGATACGGACCCTGATCTCCGGGCACCGGCTCGTCCCCGAGGCCGTGCTCCTCACGCATGGCCATATGGACCACACCTGGGACGCCGTCCCCCTCTGTCGGGATTTTGACATACCGGTCTACATTCATCCGGGCGACCGCTTCATGCTCGGCGTGCCCGAGGCCGGACTTCCGGACTCGTTTCCGGCGGATCTGCTGGAGGGGCATCCCCACCGTGAGCCGACCGACGTACGCCATCTCCCCGGACCGGAATCGCCGTTGTCCATAGCCGGGATCACCGTGCACAGCCATCACGTCGGAGGCCATACTCCGGGTTCGGTCATTCTCCACTGCACGGCCGAGGACGACGTCCTGCTCACCGGGGACGCGCTGTTCGCCGGATCTATCGGCCAGGCCTTTTCGGGTAACCTCCGGTCGTTGCAGGAGGCGGTCGCCGAGGTGTTCGGACCGATGCCGGACGGCGGCTCGCTGCTACCCGGTCACGGGGATTCCTCGACCGTCCGGCAGGAACGTCGGCGTCAACCGTTCCTGAACCTGCGGCGCTGATACCGCGACGGTACCCGGCGGCCCCTGGTGCATGATCCCTGCCGCCTGGGCGCCGTCGTCGGTGTCGGGCCGTCCGAGCAGGCCGGCCACCTTGTGACCGGTACTGGTGCCGGACCTGGGAGTATGCAGGATCAGCCGGATGTCGGGCCGGTCCGGCAGGTGCAGCGTGATGGAGTCGAAGACCAGGCGCCCGATGGCTGCATGGTTGACCTCCTTGATGTTCCGCGTCGTCGCCGTCACCTCGTGACGCGCCCACAGGTCGGCGAACTCCGGGCTGATCCGCTGGAGCCGGGCTGCCAGCCGGTCGCACCGAGTATTTTCCGGGAAACGCGCCACGTCGCGGCGGAACTCCGCGACGAGATTCAGGGCGAGCTCGTCCCAGTTCCCGATCCGCTCCCGGTAGGACCGGTTGACGAAAAAGGACACCAGGCAGTTGTGGTCCTCGGCGGTGAACCCGAAAACCTCCCGGGCCGAGCGATTTGTCGCCAGTATGTCCCAGTACTGGTCGATGACATGGGCCGGGCTCGGCATCCAGTGGTCCACCAGGCGGGTCAGCCATTCCGCGGTGGGCATCTCGCGTAGTACGGCCTGGGGAGGACTGACCCCGGCCAGACGATAGAGGTAGTCCCGTTCCAGCGGAGACAGGCGTAGCGCGGAGCTGATCGCGTTCAGGACGTTGGCCGAGACCGTGATGTCACGCCCCTGTTCCAACGCCACGTACCACGAGGTGCCGATACCGGCCAGCACCGCCACCTCCTCACGGCGAAGGCCGGGTGTGCGGCGCCGACCACCGCCCGCCAGTCCGACGTCCTCCGGCGACAACCTTGCCCGTGCAATCTTAAGGAAGTGACGTAGATCATCTCGGCGACGCGGTCGGGTGGGCGTCGGATCCTGGGTGGTACTCACAGGGGTAGGATAATCTCCAGCTTCTCAAGAGGGCCGGCCTGCGCGAGTCTCGTCGTATGACCATGGATTCACTGGAGAACGATGCGCCGGCCCGGTTCGGTACCAGGCAGTGGCTGGTGGTTGTCCTATTGTGCGGCACCCAGTTCATGCTCGCGTTGGACTTCTCCATTCTGAGCGTGTCGCTACCGAAGATCGGTGATGATCTCCACTTTCAGGTCAAGGACCTGCAGTGGATCATCACTGCCTTCGCGTTGCCCTCCGGCGGACTGCTGCTCCTGTTCGGTCGGGCCGCAGATCTTTACGGCCGCCGACGGTGGTACCTCGCGGGCATGGCGCTTTTCATCACGTCCTCCCTGGTCGGGGGTCTGTCGGTATCGCCCGGCATGCTGCTGGCCGCCCGGGCGGGCCAGGGCGTGGCGTCGGCGATGCTCACCCCCGCGGCGATGTCGCTGCTCACCACGTCCTTCCCGGAGGGCAAGCTGCGTGCCCGCGCTCTGGGGATCAACGGCACGCTGCTTTCCCTCGGATTCCTGATCGGCGTGGTCCTGGGCGGGGTCATCACGGAGCTGACGAGCTGGCGCTCCACCCTGTTCATCAACGTTCCGTTCGGGCTGCTCGCACTCGTCGGCGCGACGATCCTGATCCGGGAGAGCCGTAACCTGGAGACCCCCCGACTGGACGTCGCCGGCGCGATCACCGTCACCGGTGGCCTGCTTCTGCTCATCTTCGGGGTCACTTCGGGTGAGCGGGCCGGCTGGGGCGACCCGGTGACTGGCAGCACCATCGTCGCCGGGGCGGTGCTGCTGATCATGTTCCCGCTGATCGAGTCACGGATCGCCGCGCCACTGATCGATCTGCGCATCCTGCGGCGGCGCACCGTCATCTGGGGAAACCTGACCGGCATGGTCACCTTCTCGATGGTGACGGGCGTGGTGTTTCTGCTCACCCTCTACATGCAGCAGGTTCGCGGCCTGTCCCCCCTCGACACCGGTTTCTCCTTCGCTGCGCTCGGCTGCATGGCAGTGATCGGCGGCCTGTTCGCGGCCCGGGTCATCGCCCGCCTCGGCGTCCAGATGACGCTGGTACTCGGTCTGCTCCTTCAGGCGGTCAGCACCGCCGCCCTGCTCGGGATCCGGACCGACGGTGGGCTGGCGATCCTGCTGGTGGCCACGGGAGTCGTGGGGCTCGGCCACGTCTTCGCCGTCGTCGGCTACATGGTCATCGGCACCTCGGGTGTGGCGGACGAGGAACAGGGGATGGCGACCAGCCTCACCTACACCGCGCAGCAGCTCGGCCTCACCATCGGCACGCCCGTCCTCTCGACGATCGCCGCGACCCGCCTCGGCGCCGGGCCGACCGCCGCGCGGACAGTCGACGGCGTGCACCTCGGCGTCCTCGTCGATGTCGTCATCGTGGCGGTGGCCGTGGTCATCGCCCTGGTCCTGCTGCGGCCGCGGTCCGCGCCCGCGGCGGCGCCGGTGGTCGCTCGCCCTGTTGGCGACGATGTCGATTGCCGTGGGTTCCCGGTATCGAAGCGTCAGGCCGCGTCCGCGAGCTCGGACCGGGTGTGACCGGCCTCGAGCCCGGGCAGGCGGTCGCCGCGTTGACGATCGACACCGGTGGCGCCTACGGAGAGGTGGCGGTGACCAACGCGGTGCTCGTCGCGCCGCTGCCCCCCGGGCTCGATCCCGCCCTGGCCAGGGCGGTGCCGTCGAACACCACGACCGCTCTGCTCTCGCTCGAACGGGTCGGCTACCTGCGTGCCGGGGAGTCCGTGCTCGTCCAGGCCGCGGCGGGCGGCCTCGGCTCACAGCTCGGCCAGGTGGCCAGGCTGCGCGGGGCGGGTGGTCGGCGCGGGGCGGGTGGTCGGCGTCGTGGGAAGCGAGGCGAAGCGGCAGGAGGCGCTCAGGCTGGGCTTCAATCTCGGCGCGCTCAGCGCCACCCAGCCCGAACTCGTCGGCGGCTACCTGCGCCGCGCCCTGCGCCTGGTCGCCACCGGTGAGGTCGCCGTCCGCGTCTCGGACGTCGTGCCCATCCAGCGCGCGGCCATGGTGCTCACCGACCTGCGTGCCGGTATCACCGTCGGAAAGACCGTCTTCGCGCACCGCCCCGGCTGATCGCGTACGCCGCCGTGCCCAGGTAGACCGCCGGCGAGGTGCCCGCCCTGGTGGCGGGGCCCTCCCCGCTGACCAGCGGTGGGACGGGGGCGTGCCATGTCGTCGCTGCGCGCAGTGCGACAGCTGCCGTCGGCCTCCGGTTGACGCATGGACCTCGGCAACGTCGAGTTGACGCGCGGGCCGCCGTGGACTGGCTCGAACGTGCCATGCGCGCGGATTGAGGATGTTCCACCAGGAAAGATCCCGTAGCCTCGCCGAGACGTACACGGAGGGAGAACCGTGAGCCAGGATGAGCAGGTCAGGGCCTGGTTGGAGCGGGAGCTCGACGGCACCGTCGTGGCCTTCGAGCGGCAGGAGCGGTGGCGCGCCGCCTGGTTCGCCGAGCTGAAGAATCAGGGGGAGCTGCGCAGCTACTACGTGCGCGGCCATCGCGGCGGCAACTTCCGGGAGATGATCACTCTCGGGCAGGAGGCCGACATCAACCGGGTGCTCCACCGGCACGGCGTGCCCGTCCCGCGCGTCCACGGGATGATCGACGACCCGCCCGCGATCGTCATGGACCGGCTGCCCGGCCGGGTCAACCTTGCCACCGCGCTCGACGACGCCGAACGCGAGGCCGTGCTGGACCAGTACGTCGACGCCATGTGCCGCATGCACGCGATCGACGTGAACGAGTTCGGGGCACTCGGCCTGCCCGTCCCGGCGGACAACCGGGCCGCGGCGCTGAACATGTACGCCACCGGCGAGCGCAACTACCGCCGGGCCAAGACCGCGCCCAGCCCGATGATCGAGTTCATGTGGCGGTGGCTGTGCCGCAACGTCCCGGCCGGGCGCACGCAGCAGGGGCTCATCCAGGCCGACGCGGCGCAGTTCCTGTTCGAGCAGGGCAGGATGACCGGCCTGATCGACTTCGAGGCCGCCTACATCGGCGACCCGATCGCCGAGTTCGCCGCGATGCGCAGCCGTGACTGCGAGGAGCCCCTCGGCGACATCGGCCGGATCGCCCGCCGGTACGAGGCCGTCACCGGCGAGCCGGTCGACCGCGACGCCGTGGAGTTCCACACCGCCGGCTGGTCGCTGATGACCCCGTTCCAGTGGGAGGACTCCGTGCGCAACCCCGCCCCCGGGGACAGCTGGCTGGAGTACTTCACCTGGCTCGTCGGCTGTGGCCGCTGGGCGCTGGAAGCCATCGCCGCGGTCGCGGGCGCGCCGCTGCCCACCGTCGAAGCACCCGCACAGCGCCCGTCGTCCTACTCGAGCGCCGCCTACACCAACCTGATGTCGCTGCTTGACGAATGGCCCACCGCCAGCGCCTACGAGGGCTTCCGGGCGGACAGCGCCCGCGCCGTGACCCGGTTCGCCGAGCACGTCCACGCCTTCGGCGCCGATCTGGAAGGCGCCGCCGTCGAGGAGATCTCCGAGCTGCTCGGCACCCGCCAGCCGGATCTCGCCACCGCCGAGGCGGCGTTGGAGCAGTTCGTGCTGCGCGCCTCCCCGGACCTCGATGTTGCGCTGGTGCAGTACTTCCACCGCTGGACGCAGCGCCAGCAGTTCCTCATCGCCGGCACGGGTGCCCGGCACGAGAAGCTCATCCACCTGAGTCTGCAACCGCTCACCGCAGACGCCTGGCAGGCCGAGGGCCAGTCCAGGAGGCACGCATGACCTTGCACATTGACGGCGACGGGCCACCGCTGTTGGCGGAACTGGCCGCGGTGATGCCCGCCGCGCCGGCGCTCGTGGACCGCCTCGTGGCCGAGTTCGCGCCCACGGCGGCCACGATGGCGACCCCGCAGGCGTACTGGGTCGGGCTCAACGGCTGGATGACCGACCGGCTGTCCGGCCCGATCATGCGGGGCACGGTCTCCGCCGACGAGGTCGGCGAGCAGGCCTGGGCGATCCTGGCCTCCAGCTACTGGGGCGGCATGGAGCTGCGCGAGCACTGGGGGATGCCGCCGGTCATCGAGCGGCTCGGCATCGCCCTGTCGCCGCCGTTCGCCGAGGTCGAACAGGGCATCGTCGCGCAGATGGGGCAGCGGCTGGCGGCCCTGCGCGACGGCGGCGAACGCTGCCTGGAGATCCTGCCCTCGATCCTGCGGGAGGACGCACCGTCGGGTCCCGTCCACGGCATCGCCTACAACGCCGGGGTGCAGGTCGTGAAGACCGAGGACCCGCCGATCGGTCAGCGCCGCCCGCACCGAGCGCCCAGGCCGTCGGCGGTGCGCATCAACGCGCGTCACTTCATGCGGGTCGACTACGACCTGCCGACCCCGGACTATCTGAAGGTCTGGCGCTCCGCGTTCGAGCGGGCCGTCGCCGCCGACCCGGACGCCTACGAGAAGGCGATCGTCGGCGAGGACACCCAGGCCGACCTGCGCGACATCTGGGCCCGCGCGGTGGCCTTCGGGAACACCACCTGGGGTGGGGAGGCCCAGGACGTCTGGACCGACGCCTACTTCTCCGAGACCATCCGCTGGAGTTCGATTCTGACGTTCGGCCTGGAGGCGGCGGGCCTGGCCGCGTTCGTCGCGCTGATCAACCAGGACCCCGAGGCGGCCACGGTCGCGGTCCTGTGCAACGCGCTCTACCTGGGGGCCACGCCGGGCTGGCTGATCGGCCTGCTCGACACCGGCGCGACCTTGCCCCGGGTCGCCGGGGGATAGGGCGGGGGAGCCTGGCGGCGGACCTGGCCGACGGCGAGGCGTGGCGGACGACGCCGACGTCGTCGCACGGTGGCTGTCGCCTCCGGCCTCGCCGGCGCCAGTCGATGAGCCTCAGGCGAGGGCGGCGGCTCGAGTCGAGGCGATGGCCGGGAAAGAGCTCGGGGAACGGCTTCGCAATTGCCGCTCCCTTCCATTTTAGGCTCGCTTAAGTGACGTCCGAGAGAATTGTCGAAGTCGTACGGGCGATCGCGATTCCGAGGACGTCGAAACCGGGAACGACTGAATCCCCGCTTTGTCGTCACGGCCGGTACCTGTCGGAAAATCTGGGGGATCTTTTCGTGGTAACGCGCGGTTTCTGGTCCGTTCATGTACTTTCTGTTGGACTGGCCGCCACGCTCGGATTCGGTCTCGCCGGGTGCGGTGGCAGCGGTGGTCCGGCGGGTGCCGGGGGCGACGGGTCGCCGCGGACGGGGGGGAACCTGCGCCTCGGCCTCGGTGTTGATCCGGTCTGCCTCGATCCTCAGCAGTCGGGGATCGCCGACGCGATCAACATCGAGCGATCGATCGTCGACTCGCTGACCGCGCAGGACCCGAAGACGAACGCGATCGTTCCGTGGCTCGCCACGTCGTGGCAGGTCAGCCCGGACGCCGCGGGGTTCACGTTCCACCTGCGGTCGGGGGTCACGTTCAGTGATGGTTCGGCGTTGACCGCGACCACGGTGCGGGACAACTTCGACGCGGTCGTCCGGGCGGGCGGACGGGCCCCACTGGCGGCGAGCTACCTCGCCGGCTACCGCGGGACGGACGTCATCGACCCGCTCACCGCCAGGGTGCGCTTCGGCCAGCCCAACGCGCAGTTCCTGCAGGCGACGTCGACGGTGAGCCTGGGGCTGCTGTCCTCGGCCACGCTCGCCCGGCCGCTGGCCGACCGCTGCGTCTCCGGGATCATTGGATCCGGGCCGTTCGTGCTGGACTCCTATGTGCCCCGGCAGTCCGTCACCGTGCATCGGCGTGCCGGCTACCGCTGGGGCCCGGCGACCGCGCGGCACACCGGCGACGCCTATCTGGACAAGATCACCTATTCGATCATCCCCGACGGCGGGGTGCGGGCCGGTGCGCTCAGATCCGGCCAGGTCGGCGGGGTGACCGCGTTGCCGGTGCAGGACACCTCCCAGGTCCGGCAGGCTGGCCTCACCGTCGCCAGGAAGATCATCCCTGGGGTGGTCGCGTGCCTGTCCGTGAACCCGTTCGTCTCCCGGCCCGCCATCGACGACTCGAGTGTCCGGCGTGCCGTGGTCAAGGCGGTCAACCGTGCGGAGGTCGTCGGCACGGTGCTCAGCGACGACTACAAGGTCGCGACCAGCATCCTGTCCGCCTCGACCCCGGGCTACGCCGACCTCGGCGCTTCCCTCGCCTACGATCCGGCCGGCGCCAGGAAGCTGCTCGACGCCGCGGGGTGGACGGCGGGGCCGGACGGGATCCGGCGGCGCGGCGGGCAGCGGCTGACCCTCGCGGTCGCCTGGACGACCAACGGCGGCCCCGACCAGGAGGTGCTGGAGCTGATCCAGCAACAACTGCGCCAGGTGGGCATCGAGCTGACGCTACGGCAGTTCGTGACCGGGCAGGCCTTCCCGGCGATGCAGCGCGGAATCGGTGACTACGCCTGGGGCGCCGGGGCCTTCCGGACGGATCCCGACATCCTCCGGGCCAAGATCGTGCTGCCTGGGCCCGTCGTCCCGCCGGCGCCCGGGTCTCCCGCGGACCGCCTCAACGCCGCCCTGGCCCGGCAGGCGGCGACCGTGGACGACGCGCAGCGCAGGAAGGTGGTCGACGAGGCGCAGCGACTCGCCGTCGACGCCGGCATAACGGTGCCGGTGTACGAGATCCCGGCCGTGGTGGGACTGGCGAAGGACGTACGCGGATTCGCCTTCACCGCCTCCGCGAACCTGTTCCTCTACGACACCTGGCTGGGCAATGGCTGAGCTGGTCGCGGTCGCCCCCGAACTGGGACGGGGCGGCGTGGTCGGGCGTTACCTGGCCGTCCGGCTGGCGCATTCGGTGTTCGTCGTGTGGGCGGCGTACACGCTGTCGTTCGTCATCCTCTACCTCGTTCCCGGGGATCCGGTCGAGATGATGGTGAGCAGCAGCGGCGTCATCTCGGTGACCGCACAGCAGATAGCCCAGCTGCGGGCGGAGTACGGCGTCGACCGGCCGCCCCCCGCCCAGTATCTGACGAACCTCTGGCATGCCCTGCACCTGGACTTCGGCCGGTCGCTGCAGCGCGGCCAGTCGGCGCTCGACATCATCGGCGGCGCACTGCCGTCGACCCTCGAGCTCGCCGGCGCCGCGCTCCTGCTGGCCGTGCTCGTCGGTTGGGCGCTGGCGCTCGGTGCCACCGTCACCCGCGTCCGCTGGTTGCAGCGGTTTCTGCTGGCACTTCCGGCACTCGGGGTAGCCGTCCCGTCGTTCTTCATCGGGCTGGTCCTTCTGCAGGTGCTGTCCTTTCGCTGGCACCTGCTGCCTGCCTTCGGCGACGACGGGCCGCGGGGCCTGATCCTGCCCGCGATCACGTTGTCGGTGCCGACCGCCGCGTTTCTCGCGCGGATGCTGGCGCAGAGCCTGTGGCGAGTCCTGGCCGATCCGCACGTGACAACCGCGCGGGCGAAGGGACTCGGCCGGTGGCGCATCCACCTGCGTCACGCCCTGCGCAACGCGCTGCCGCCGGTGCTGGCGGTCGCCGGGGTGTTGGTCGGCAACCTGCTGGCGGGGTCCGTCGTGGTGGAGACCGTGTTCTCCCGCCCCGGTCTGGGCCGTGTGGTCGAGGCCGCCGTGACCTCGAAGGACATCCCGGTCGTGCAGGCCCTGGTCGTGCTGTTCGCGGTCGTGTTCGTCACCGTCAACCTCCTGGTCGATCTGGCGTACCACCTCCTCGACCCGCAGGTCACGGTGGCCATGGTGAGACGCCGATGAGCGGGCTCGGGGTGCCGTCCGAGTCCGTTGCGCACGACGGGGGCCTCGGTGGGCCACCGGCGCAGCGGCGTCGGACCGGCCTGTCTCGGCGGGGCCGGGAGATCTGTCGTGGTGTCCTGCGCCAGCCGATACTCGCGGCCTGCGTCGTCGTCGTCGCGGTGGCCGTCGCGGCGGCGCTGGCCCCCGCCGCGTTCACCGGCGCAGACCCACTGCGGGTACGGCCCACCGCGAAGCTGCACTCGCCCGACGGCACGCACCCGTTCGGCACCGACCAACTCGGCCGCGACCTGTTCGCGCGGGTCGTGCACGGGGCGGGGCTGTCCCTGTCCTGCGCGGCCATCGCCGTTCTGGTCGGTCTGATCGCCGGGTCGCTCGTGGGCCTGACCGCGGGCTTCGTCGGTGGGGCACTCGACGCCGCGGTCATGCGGCTCGTCGACGTGCTGCTCGCCGTGCCGTCCCTGCTCCTGGCGACAACGCTGGTGACCACGTTCGGCTTCGGCCCCGTCCAGACGGCCCTCGCGGTCGGCACGAGCTCGGTCGCGGGCTTCGCCCGGCTCATGCGCGCGGAGGTGCTGCGGGTGCGGGAGCAGGCGTATGTCGAGGCTGCCCTCGTCGCGGGCGCGCGGCGGCTGTCGGTGCTGCGCCGCCACATCCTGCCCCACACCAGGGGCGCCGTGCTCGCGCTGACCGCGCTGGATTTCGGCGGGGCGATCCTGGCAGTGTCCGCATTGGGATTCCTCGGCTTCGGCGCCCAGCCGCCGACCCCGGAGTGGGGGGCGCTCGTCGCGGGTGGTCGGGGCTATCTGGACACCGCCTGGTGGATGACGGCCGCGCCCGGCCTCGCCGTCGTGCTGACCGTCCTGGCCCTCAACCGGATCTCCCAGGCCTTCGACACCCCGACCGGCCCGCGCTGATGACCGGCCACCCCCGCCCGGCGCGCCCCGGATCCCGCGCCTGCCGCGCTGCGGCCTCCGCGACCCCCGCGACCCACTCGGCCGCTCGGTCGCCGCCGGACGGACCGGCCGTCACCCGACCGGCCTTCACTCCACCAGGATTTCAGCCGACCGGACCTACAAGGAGACCCGTGACCGATATCGGGGACATCCGTACGCTCATCGCGCGGTTCGCGTACCTGCGCGACCGCGAGCGCCACGACCAGTGGGCCGACCACCTCGTCGCCGACGATTTCACCTATCGGGCGGTGGACGATCCGTTGCCGGGGGGCGGCGGTTCGTACCAGGGCCGGGACGAGGTCCTGGCCCACTTCCGCGCTGCGGCGTCCGACCACTGGCGCGCCACGCACTTCCTGAGCGAACCGGTGATCGACGTCGCCGGCGAGCGGGCTCACGCCGCCACCGACTTCGCCCTCCTGCGGCTGAGGGACAGTCTGCCGGCGGCTGCGGTGCCGGGTGCCGGGGCCGCAGCGGCGCACGCCGATTCCGCCGACCACCGGTACTCCGCCGACCATCGGTACTCCGCCGACCATCGGTACTCCGCCGACCACCGGTACGAGGTCGCCGCCGCGGGCCGCTACGAGGACGACTTCGTCCGCGACGCCGACGGGCGGTGGCGGTTCGCCGCCCGGCTGGTCACCCACCTGCCGCTCGGCGCGAGCCGGCAGGCCGGCGCGAGCCAGCCGGCCGGCACCGAACACTCGCTCGCGGCCGGGAGCGCACATGAGTGACGCTCAGGACGTCGCGACCGTGTTGGCCCGGGTTGCCCAGGCCCACGGCGACCACCGTGACGAGGAATGGATCGCCCAGTACACGACCGAGACGACCATCTGGGGCGCCCTGGCCGAGGGGTCGCGATCGGTGCGCGCCCTGCTGGGGCTCGCGTCACCCGCCGAATCCCACGCGGTGCACTTCCAGAGCATCCCGGTCATCGAGATCGACGGGCCCGTCGCCCATGCCTGGACCGACAGCTTCACCGTCAGCCTTGACCCGGCGGGCGGCTTCGCGATCACGTCAGTGGTCCGGCTGGAGGACGAACTGGTCCGGGACGGTGCCGGCCGCTGGACGTTCGCCCGGCGGCTTCCCACCCCCCTGCTGCCCCCGGCCTCCCCACCGGCTGGCCGGCCGGCGAAAGTGACGGGGCGACAGCCATGAGTGACACCGAGCGCGACATCGAGCGCGACGGTGATACCGAGCGCGACATCGAGCAGATCCGCCTTCTCATCGCTCGGCTCGTTCAGCTCTACGACCTTCATCGCCACGACGAGTGGATCGCCGCGTACCTGACCGACGACACGGTCCTGACCTCTCCGGGCGGCACCCTGTACGGCCGGGAGGCGATCCGAGCGGAGATCAGCAAGGTCCCCGACAACGGTTGGAGTGGCGTGCACCTGCTCGGAGAACCGGCGATCACGGTCACCGGTTCCAGTGCGCATGCCCTGACCGACGTCGTCAATATCAAGGTCACCGAGGCCGGGACCTACGCGGTGACCGGATTCGGCCGCTACGACGACCGGCTGGTCCGCGCTGCCGACGGTACGTGGCGGCTCACAGTCCGGAATCGTTCCATCGCCGGCGCCGCGGCACCGGTCGCGGACTGACGCGGCCCCGAGCCGAGCTCCGTCATCCACCGTGATGCCGAGAGAGCCGAGAGAGCCGAGAGATGCCGAGAGATGCCGAGATCGTGATGAGCCACGACTGGACAAGTGATCGTGGTGTTCCGCGGAACCGCGCCTCGGCTCCGACCCCAGCGATGATCACGGTGTTCCGCGGAACCGCGCCGGGTCGCCGGGGAATTCAGACCGGACCGGTGACGGCGGCCCGTTGACAACATGAGGCATGCTCAGGTTGGCTGATCACGCCGATATCGAGGCTGCCTCGGATTCTGCTGAGGTGCAGCCAGGAGAGGAACCCGATGGTTGAACCCACCTTCGTCTCGGCGCACGACACGGTGCCGGTGTGGCGGTCCGGTACGGCCGCCGACGCGTTGCGGGACACCGTGGACCTCGCCCGTGCCGTGGAGGCGCTGGGTTACCGCCGGTACTGGGTCGCCGAACATCACAGCACGCCCGCGCTCGCCACCTCGGCTCCCGCCGTGCTCGCCGGCCAGATCCTCGCCGTCACCGCAACGATCCGGGTCGGCTCGGGTGCGGTGCTGCTGCCCAACCATGCGCCGCTCGCCGTGGCGGAACAGTTCGGCGTGCTCGGGTCCCTGCACCCCGGGCGGGTCGACCTCGGAGTCGGCCGGGCCGTGGGGGGAGCGGCCGCCGCGGGCGCGCGGCTCGGTGACCCGCATCCGCGTGATTTCCCAGCCCAGCTCGACGAGCTCGTCGGGTATTTCCACCGCGAGGGTGGGGCGTCGCAGGTACGTGCCGTACCCGAACCGGCGGTCGCACCCGAGTTCTGGATGGTCGGCTCCAGCCCGAGCAGCGCCGCGTTCGCGGGCGCGCGCGGTCTGCCCTATGTCTATGCGCACACGATCGTGCCGGGGCTCGCGTCCGTCGCACTCAACGCCTACCGCAAGGCGTTCCGGCCGTCGGTGCACCTGGAATATCCACGCGGCGCGGTGTCCGCCATCGTGGTGCTCGCCGACTCGGACGAGCGTGCGCACTCTCTCGCCGACGCGTTCGTCCTCGGCCAGATCCTCATGCGCACGACCGATCCCGACACCCTGCTGCCGACCGAGGAGGAGGCCCGGCGGCACCGCTTCGGCGGGGCGGAGGAAGGCTTCCGCCGCGAGCGGATCGACCCGCAGCTCGTGGGCTCGTTGGCCACCGTGGCCCCCAGGTTCGAGGCACTGGTGCGTGAATCCGGAGCGGACGAGTTCTTCGCCCTCTCGCAGATCCCCGGGCTGGAGCAACGGATCCGCTCCTACGAGCTGCTCGCCAAGGCCGCCGCCTCCCTCTGATCGAGGAGACCAGCGGCCTCCGCGATCGAGCGGTGCCACGTGTGGCCGTCGGCGATAAGGGCGTCCTGGTGGGCCACCTGTGGGAGCCCGTCGAGGATGTCCCGCACCCCGGCCGAAGCGATTGACAGGTGGGCAGGAATTCCGGCGGTCGCGTCGAGCCGGCCCGGCGCGTGGCCCGACTTCAGAATGGCTTTAGACGGCGACCGTAATGTCATGGCCGGCGGAGCATCCGCAGGCCACCGACTTATCCGCGTTTTTTCGGCTGCGGCCTCCGGTGGCTTTTCAAGGATTTCCCGGTACGGTGGCACACCGTTTCGGTGCCGCGGGAATCCACCGTGCCGCCGGCGTCCGCGGCCGCCCTGTGCTCAGCTCTGCGCCGAGGCCCGTCGCCGAGGTCAATCCGTCAACTCGATTAGACGATTATGGATGTTGGATGATTTCCGGAGTTCGGTTTAGTGTGGCTTTGAGGAGACGGGCGGTGACGGCGGTCGCGGTCGGCGCCGTCCTGGCGTTGGCGGCGTCCTGCGCCGGCGGATCGCAGACCAGCGCGGACGGGGGCACCCCCCGGGACGGCGGAACCCTGAACCTCGCCATCGGCAGGGAGCCCAACTGCCTGGACCCGCATCAGAGTCCGAGCGCCGCCGCCCGCGTGGTATCCCGACCGATTGTGGACTCCCTGGTGTACCAGGACCGGAAGGGGGCGATCAAGCCCTGGTTGGCCAGTCGCTGGACCATCGCCGAGGATCGCAAGGCCTACACCTTCACCCTCCGGGACGACGTGCGGTTCACCGACGGTGCACCCTTCGACGCCGCGGCGGTGGTGGCGAACCTGGAACACATCGTCGCCCCGAAGACCAAGTCGCTGCTTGCGGCAAGCCTCATCGCCAGCTACGAGTCGTCGCGGGCGATCGACGCGCACACCGTGGAAGTGCGACTCTCCGAGCCGTCCTCGTCGCTTCTGGACGTGCTGGCCACCCCGAATCTCGGGATGGAATCGCCCGCCACCCTTACCCGGAGCAATGACGCGCTCTGCGCCACCATCGTCGGCACGGGTCCCTTCGCCAGCCCGGGCGGCTACCGTCAGCAGCAGGGAATCGAGTACGTCCGCAACCGCGACTACGCCTGGGCGCCGGCCGGCCTGGGACACACCGGCCCCGCCCGTCTGGACGGGATCCGGATCCGGGTCGCCTCCGACAACTCCGCCCGGTACGGAGCGCTGAGCAGCGGACAGGTCGATGCGATCACCACCCTGTCCCCGGTGAACCTGCGTGAACTCCGCACCGCGGACGGGTTCCACCTGTTCTCGGTGCCATTCCCGGGCATCCCCTACAGCTACTTCCCGAACACGGCGTCCGGAGTGCTGGCGGACGTTGGTGTCCGCAAGGCCTTCCGGGCGGGAATCGATTGGGCCCAGATCGTCAAGAATGTCTATTTCGGTGTCTACCCGTCCGCTCGCGGGGTCCTGACGTCGACGACGCTCGGCTACGACAGGTCCCAGGAGTCGGCGTACGCCTACAACCCGACCGAGGCCGCCCGGCTGCTCGACCAGGCGGGTTGGACGGGGCGTGACGCCAAGGGGTATCGGACGAAGAACGGCGCGCGCCTGACGCTGCGCCACCTGTGGTCCGACCCGTCCATCGAGGACCTGGCCGTTCAGGTGCAGGCTGCCGCCAAGGAGCTCGGGATCGAGATCGTCGAGGAGAACATCGACGAGGGCACGTACGTCGACCGGATCCTGTCCGCCGACTACGAGCTCGCCGACACGAACTTCGCCTCCCCCGGCCCGGAGGTTCTCAAGGTCCTCTACGGCTCGGCCAACGTTCCCTCGCCTACCCGAGGACTGGCCAACAACATCTCCCGCTATGCCAGCGGCGCGCTGGACAAGCTCTTCCTGCAGGCCGCGGCCAGCGAAAGCGTGACGGACCGGCTGCGAATCTATGGCCAGGCCCAGCGCCAGCTCACCGCGGACGCCGCGGTGTTTCCCATCTACTCGCCCCTGTCCACCGTCGCGGCCCGCTCCGGAGTCCGGGATGTCACCTTCGACATCGACGGTAGCCCGAGCTTCTACGACACATGGCTGACCTCCTGACCTCGACGGCACCGAGGGACGAGGGCCTCGACGGGACGCCGGGCGGCGGCGGGCGCCGCCGCCTCGGCGCCCCGTTGGCCCGGCTGGTGCTGACCCGGGTGCTGGCCTCCGTGGCGGTGCTGTGGGGAGCGGTGACAGCGACCTTCTTCCTGCTCGAGCTGATGCATGGCAACACGGTCGATGTGCTGCTCGCCCAGTCCCAGGCCGGCCCGGAGGTGCGTGCGGAGATCATCTCGCGCTACCACCTGGACGATCCGTTGCCGGTGCGGTACTTCGCCTACCTCGGCCGAGTGCTCCGCGGCGACTTCGGCGAGTCGTACATGCTGCGCAAGCCGGTGTGGCAGGCGATTACCGAGCAGCTTCCGGACACCCTCGTCCTGGTGGCGACGACGGTCCTGACCACGGTGGTCGCGTCGGTACTGTTCGCGGCGCTCAGCGCCACCCGCCGTCGCTCGCTGCGTTCGGTTGTCGCCGCCGTGGAGTCGCTGGTCGTCGCCGTTCCACCGTTCTGGCTGGGGCTCGTCCTGCTGACGGTGTTCTCCTTCTGGCTGCACTGGTTTCCCGCCATCGGGTCGTCCGCTCCAGCCGGGCTCGTGCTGCCCACGATCGCGCTGGCCGCGGGGCCGGTGGCGGTGACCACCCGGGTGCTGCGGGAGGGGATGGTGCGCGCGTTGGACGAGCCCTTCGTGATGACGGCCCGGACCCGGGGGATCAGCGAGCCGGCGGTGCGCCTTCGGCACACGTTGCGCCACGCCCTGTTGCCAGCCACCGCCCTGCTGGGCTGGATCTCCGGCTCCCTGATCGGCGGGGCGATCATCATCGAGACGGTGTTCTCGCGCCGCGGGATGGGCCGGCTGGTCCTCTCCGCAGTCCAGAACCGGGACATGCCCGTCGTGATCGGGATCGTCCTCGTCGCGGCGACGACATTTGTGATCATCACCGTCCTGGTCGACATCCTCACCTGGTTCATCGACCCGCGGACGCGGACCTGACCGACCTGACCGACCTGACTGACCAGGAAGGGAGACACCGATGACAGTCGCGCAGAGATCCACCCGGGTGTCGACGACGCTCGACGCCGAGCGTCCTGAGACGGGGGTCGGGCTGATCCCCGGACGGGTCGGTGCGGGCCGTCCCCGCCGGCGGTCCGTGGTCGGGCTCGGGCTCGGGCTCGCGGTACTGGCCCTGCTGGCCTGCGTCACCGCCGCTCCCGGGCTGTTCACCGGGGTGGACCCGAACGCCGTCGATCTGCGTCAGACGCTGCGGGCGCCGAGCGGGGACCACTGGTTCGGCACCGACCAGAACGGTCGGGACCTCTACGCGCGGATCGTGTACGGCGCCCGTCCTTCGCTGCTGATCGGGGTCGGGGCGTCCTTGCTGGCGCTGGTCGGCGGCGTCGTGGTGGGAGTTCTCGCCGCCCAGTCGAACAGCGTGGTCGACCAGGTGATCAGCCGACTGCTCGACATCGTCATGTCGGTGCCCGGACTGTTGCTGGTCTTTCTCATCGTCGCCGTCCTCGGCACCGGAAGCACAAACGCCGCGGTGGGCCTGGCGGTGGTCGGCCTACCCGGATTCGCGCGGGTGACCCGGGCGGAGGTCATCCGCGTCCGGTCCTGTGACTACGTCGAGGCCGCGCATGGACTGGGCTGGAGCAAAGTGCAGGTGGTGGTGCGCCACGTCGTCCCGAACACCGTCGGACCGATCGTCGCCCTCGCCACCGTCGGTCTCGGCAGCATGATTGTGGCAAGTTCGTCGTTGAGCTTTGTCGGGCTGGGCCCCCGGCCACCGACCGCCGAATGGGGGGCGATGCTGGCGGGTAGTCGCAACTACCTCGAGGTGGCATGGTGGCCGGCGGTTTTCCCCGGCCTGGCGCTCACCGTCGCCGTGCTCGCCGTCACCGTGGTGGGGGAGCGGATCCAGGGGCTGACCCGATGAGCCGCGGGAATACGCCGCAGGAGCAGGACGAGCCGTTGCTCGCGGTGCGCAATCTCGCCGTCTCCTTTTCCCGTGAGCACCAGGTTGTGGAGGCGGTGCGGGGAGTCTCCTTCGAGATCCGACGAGGCCAGATCGTGGCGATCGTCGGAGAGTCCGGATCCGGCAAGAGCGTGACCGCCCGCAGTCTGGTGGGACTGGCCGGCGACAACGCGGCGGTGCGCGCGCAGGCGTTGTCGTTCGACGGCATCGATCTGCGCGTACTGGGATCGCGGCAGTGGCGCTCGGTGCGCGGCGGCAGGATCGGCTTCGTCCTGCAGGACGCGATGGGCTCACTCGACCCCCTGCGTTCCATCGCCGCCGAGGTCGCCGAGCCGCTGCGAGAGCACCGCACGGTCGAACGCGGCCACGTCGAGGAGGAGGTTGTCCGCCTGCTGGCGGAGGTGGGCATCCCGCAGCCGCGGACCCGGCTGCGCCAGTACTCCCACCAGTTGTCCGGTGGGCTGCGTCAGCGCGCCCTGATCGCGTCCGCCCTCGCCGCCAGGCCGGATCTCCTCATCGCGGACGAGCCCACCACGGCGCTGGACATGACGGTGCAGAAGCAGGTGCTCGCGCTGTTGCGGGAACGGACCGCGGACGGCACGGCGATGCTGCTGATCAGTCACGATCTCGCGGTCGTGGCTGAACTGGCCGACCACGTCTACGTGATGCGGGGCGGGGTCTTCGTCGAACAGGGGACCACCCGGACCGTGCTCGACGCGCCCCGGCACACCTACACCCGCCAGCTCCTCGCGGCGGCCTCGGCGCTGGGCGCACACGGCAGCGGTACGCCGGCGCCCTCGGCGTCGGCGTCGGCGACACCGGTGTCCGTGAGCCTGCCGCCCGACCCGGCGGTGCCCGCCGATCCGGCTCCGGTGGTGCTGGCGGCCCGCGGACTGGTCAAGACCTACCACCTACCCGGCCGGCAGCGACTGACAGCGGTCGACGACGTCTCCTTCGTCGTGCGGGCGGGGGAGACCGTGGGGCTCGTCGGAGAGTCCGGATCGGGCAAGACCACGGTCGGCCGGATGCTGATGGGGCTCGTCGCGCCGGACGCCGGGGAGGTCAGGGTGGACGGCGTCGGGTGGAACACGCTGGACCGCGCCGCCCGACGCGCGACCCGTCGACGTGTCCAGATGATCTATCAGGACCCGCTGGGCTCGTTCGACCCCCGCTACACGGCACACCAGATCCTCGCCGAACCGCTGCGGGTGTCGTCGATGTCGTCCGCCGACCGGGCGAAGCGGGTGAGGGAGCTGTTGGAGCATGTCGGGCTCGGGCGGGAGGTCCTGCCCGAGCGGGCCCGGGCGCTCTCCGGGGGCCAGCGGCAGCGACTGGCGATCGCCCGCGCGCTCGCGCCCGAGCCGGAGGTGATCGTCTGCGACGAACCGGTGTCGGCCCTGGACGTCTCGATCCAGGCACAGGTACTCGAGGTTTTCCGGGACGTCCAGGCCCGCCTGGGCGTTGCGTACGTCTTCATCTCCCACCATCTGGGCGTCGTTCATTACCTCAGCCATCGGGTGGTCGTCCTGCACCGGGGGCGGGTGGTCGAACAGGGAGCGGCGGAGCAGGTGTTCGGCGCCCCGCGGCATCCATACACCCAGGCGCTGCTCGCCGCGGTCCCCCAGCTGGAAACTACATTCTGACGGTGGCCCTCGCCGTTCGATCCGGGTCATGATTTCGGTGCTGTCCCCCGGTGGTCCGGTTGACCGCGACAGCCAGCTCCACCATGGAGCTCAATCCGGTCTTCCGATAGATTCGGGTCAGATGGACGTCGACCGTTCTGATACTTATAGTCAGTCGCTCGGCGATCTCCCGCCGTTTCATTCCCGACGAGATGAGGAAGGCGATCTCGCGCTCGCGCCGGGTGAGCGCGCCGAGTATCTCGGGTTCGGCGGGGTCCCGCGGTTGCGGCCGGCCTGGCCGGCCGTCCTGGCGGCCCAGCCAGTGCAGCAGGGTCAGGGCGCCGCGGCGCCCGGCGATCTCCGCCGCCAGGTTGGCGAGGTCCGCGGCCTGCGTGGCGCGGCCGAGCGATCGCAGCGCCGCGGCTGCGAGTCCGAGGGAGTAGCACTGGTCGATCGGCATGCTGGCCGAGGCGAACAGCGCGGCCGCCTCCAGGTAACACCCGGCGGCGTCGGCGGTCCGGCCGGTCCCACGCAGCACGTGGCCGCGAGAGAGGAGCGCGTAGGCGTGGTGAAAGGGCAGCGATACCGCGCGCGCGTGCCGCTCGTTGCGTGCGGCCCACTCGGCGATGGGCAGTCCGGCGTCGAGTCCGGCCGCGCAGAGCAACTCCCAGCCTCTCCCGCGTTGCAACAGCGGCAGTCCCGTCAGCTGCGGCCCCTTGCCCTCGTTGAGCAGCAACGTCACGCAGTGCTGGGAATCGCCGTCGAGCCAGGCCGAGATGGCCAGGGACAGGACCGCCATCGACGCGCTGCCGTTGATGTCACCGCGGACTGGCACCTGCGACTCCAAGGGGTACCCGGACAGCGCCTGTTTCGCCAGTGCCCGCGCTCGCCCGCTGCCCGGCGGCTGCAGCCACACCTCGCTGAGCGACTGCAGGGCGAGTGCCTGGGGCCAGCGCAGCGTGCAGCTGGATCCGGCCTCGTGGTGGGCCGCCTGCGCCGACTCGCGCGCCTGGCGGAGCAGCCCGAGGCTGCGCTCGGCCTCGCTGAGCATCACCAGCAGGCCCGGCAGGATGAAGGTCCGCTGCGACCGGCTGGCTGTTGCCACCCCGCGTCTGAGCTGGTGGCGGGCATCTGACCACCGGCCGAGATAGAGGTTGGCGAGACCGACCGCGAAGACGTACTCCAGCCGTTGGCTGACCAGCCGCTCCGGGCACCGGGAAAGCGCCTCCCCGGCGGCGGAGGCGTCCGTGTGGGCGGCGTCGAAGTCCCCCGCCTGCATCGAGGCGAGCGCCCGGATGGCAAGCAGCCCGCAGATGTCCGCGTCCGCCCCGTTGTGCCGGGCGACCTCGACCGCGGCGTCGAGGAGCTGGCGGTCGTACGTCCCGACCCTCATCGCCAGCCGCAGGCCGTGGGCGAAGACCATCCGGGGCCAGGCGATCGAGGAACGCGCCGCGGGCAGGTCCAGCTGCTCGCCGAGCAGGCCGAGGGTCTGGACGTCGTGGCTGGCGATGCCCTCCACAACGCAGACGAAGGCGACCTGATCGGCCCAGCCGGCCTCGTGGAGATCCTCCTGGTGCCGGTGGATGTCGAAGAGCAGGTCGCGGCTTTCCGTCATGCGCCCGGAGATTCCGAGCGCGGCGACCAGGGCGAGTCGGGCCTGTCGTCCGATCGCACTGGTGGGGGAGGTCCACTCGGTGACGGTGGTGAGCCACGAGAGGGATTCCGAGACATCGGACTCCATGACGTCCCACGCCGCCGCGACGAGCTGCGCGAGTTCCTCGGGGCGCGCGCGGAAAAGCGAGTGAACGAGGTGGAATCCGAGCTCCCGACTGGTCAGGCCCCGGCTGGCGAGGCTGCCGATGGCGCGCCGATGGGCGTTCTCCGCCCAGATCGGGTCCATCGCCCGGTGCAGGAGCGCGCCGAAGACATCGTGGCGTACGGAGAAGCCTCGTCCGACTCCGTCCGGCCGCAGCAGGTCGCGACGCACGAGCGCCCGTACCGCCGCGGAGACCTGCGCATGGTCCAGCTCGGCAACCGCCGAGAGCAGCTCGACGTCGAAGTGTTCCCGCAGCACCACGGCGGCCTGCAGCACGCGGTGTTCCTGCGCGCCCAGACCCTGGGTCTCGCTGAGGGCGGCGCGTTCGAAGGGCGCGACGATCGTGTCCCGGTGGTGCCGCCGGCTCTGTTCGAGAGCCTGCAGCGCGCGGAGGTTGAAGGGATTGCGGTCGCCGTGGCGGATCTCCTGCGTCAGTGGTCGCGACAGCAGGGCGACGACCTGCTCGTCGGTCAGCGGCGCCAGGTCGATGCGACTGGAGTGGCCGAAGGTGACGCCGAGCGCTATCGCCTCGGCCAGCTCCATGGGGGTCTGGCGGGGCCGCAGCGAGACGACCACGTCCCACCGGGGGCGGATCTTTCCCGCCGCGATCGCCGTCAGCTCCCGTATGGTCGCGACGTTCGCGAGGTGGGCATCCTCCAGGACGAGCAGGTCCCGGCTGGCGGAGCCGGGTCGCAGCCGCGAGACGTTCCCGGCCGGCAGGTCCGGTGCGCCGGGCGCTGGTGGCGGCGTCAGCGCAGGGTGCAGCGGGCTGTGCGGGTCCTGGTCGTGGCCCGGGGTGAACCGGTAGACGGTGGCTGGGCGCTCGCCGCGGTACCGATCGCGCACCAGAGCGGCCAGCAGATGCGTCTTGCCCGACCCCGGTTCGCCGACGACCGCGATCAACCTGCCCGCACGGCCGGGTTCGCGCACCAGGGTCTGCAACAACTGGAGCTCGGCCGTCCGCACGACGGTGGGACCGGACCGGTCGAGGTGCGCGGGTGCACAGGGCGTCATGGCGTGGAGCGACGACTCCATCGGGCATTCCCCTTGTCCCCGGATGCGTCGGGCCGGGCGACGGAGCCGCGTCCGTCGCCCCGCTGACGCGTTGATCGTGTCGCATTCTCTCGGCCTCGTCACGAGGGCCGGTCACCGGGGCGACCATGCCCGGCGCCGGCTCAGCCGTACCGTCGTCGAGGTGGCGGTACGGCGGGGTGCGGCGGCGAGATCCGTGTGCGGATCTGTACATGGCCCGGCCGCCGGAAAGGCGGCCCAGGCCGAAAGTATCGGCGCCCCGACGTCAGAGGTCTGGACAGTCAGCCTTCGGACACAAAGCACTGGCCACGCGGGCGAAGTCAACGTGGACGCGGCGCGAAGGACTGCGGAGCACCTACGCATCGTATGAGGAGCCTCTTCGTATCGTCCACCGTTTCGATTCGTTGCGACTGCTCCCCGGGGCGACCGGTTGGCGGGCGGACCGAGACCACCCATGATCAGGGCCCGGCCGGCTCGTCGAGTACGTACAAGGCCGCACCGAAGATACGCACTTCCGCTGATGTGCCCGCTTCTCCCGTCCCTGACAATGGCCGACGCCAGGTGAAGCGGACCTCGGTCCGTCTCCCCGTCCGTGGAGGACAGACTGTGGAAGCCACGCGATACGAGCTGCTCGGGCCACTCCAGATCATGAACGGGAAACCCCGAAGGATCAGCGCGCCGAAAGTCGAGATCCTGCTCGCCGCGCTTCTTATCAGGGCGAATCGTTCGGTTTCCGCCGAGGAGCTCATCAGCGAGATATGGGGAGACGACCGCCCCAGCCGGGTCCGGGCCGGACTGTATGTCTACGTCTCCCAGTTGCGTAAGATCTGCCCCGGCCCGGACAGCCAGGGCGCGGTCATCGCCACTCACGCACACGGCTACGTCCTGCGAGTGGACGACTCGCTCACCGACGTCTACGACCTGCAGCGGCTATATGCCCGCGGGCGTGCTGACTTGGCCGGCAACCCAGAGCGGGCGTTCGTCAGCTTCACCGCGGCGGCCGCGCTCTTCCGTGGGCCGGTACTTGCCGGGATACGGGACGGCGCGATAGTCAGCACCTTCATGCGATGGGCCGAGGAAATGCGGTTGGGGTGCCTGGAGTCGATCGCCCGCTGCTCGTTGCGGACCGGACGTCACCGGGAGTTGGTGTGCGATCTCACCAACTGGATCGACGAGTATCCGTTCCACGAGGCCTTCCGGGAACTGCTGATGCTGGCCCTGCATCTGTCGGGTCGACGGGCCGAGGCGCTGCGCGAGTTCCAGTGCGCGCGGCGCCTCATGCGGGAGGAACTCGGGCTCGAGCCGAGTGAGACCATGCGCCGGCTGCAGAACGCAATCCTGAACGACCGGCGTGACCTCGCGGTGGCGGTCTAGCGCGCCCGATCCCGCCGATTCCACTGAACAGTCCCTGGTAGCCGACCGGCTGGGCGACATCGACGGCGTCCCGACCTGCCAACCCCAGTCCGGCTGTTCCGGCCGGTGCCGGCGCGCGACGTGCGGTTCCTGGTGACCATCGGTGGCTGCGGGGAGGTCAGGTGAGCAGGTCGGGCTGCTCCTCGATGATGATCTCGTAGAGGGCGTCGAAGGCCCAGCGGTCCGGGTCGTCGCTGCGCCCCTGGCCGGCGGTGAAGCTGGCGGTCTCGTGGTCCAGGATGTGCAGCGGCCCGGCCGCCGCCGCGATGAGCTGGGTCCTGGCCGCTCGCTCGGCAGCGATGTACCGGGAGGCCGCCGCCTCCACACTGGTGCCGACGGTGAGCAGTCCGTGATTGCGCAGGATCGCCAGCTTGTGGGGGCCGAGCGCGGCGGCGATCTTCCGGCCCTCCTCCTCGCTCAACACGACCCCGTTGTACTGGTCGAAGACCACATGCTGCTGGTAGAAGGCGCACGCGTCCTGGGAGATCGGATGCAGCGGCACGCCGAGCGCGGACAGCGCCCGCCCGTACGGGGAGTGGGTGTGCGCGGCGCCGACGACGTCCGGGCGGGCGGCGTGGATCTGCGAGTGGATCGCGAACGCCGCGGTGTTCAGCGGCGGCCGCCCCACCACGACCTCGCCCTTCGCGTTGACCAGCAGCAGACTGGACACCGTGACGCGGCTGAAGTCGAGGCCGAACCGGTTCACCCAGAAATGGTCGGTCAGCTCGGGATCGCGGGCGGTGATGTGGCCGGACAGGCCCTCGGCGAGGCCGAGCTTGGCGAAGATCCGGTACGCCGCGGCGAGCTTCTGCTTGCGGTGCAGCCGCTCCTGCTCGACCGTGCGGACCGGCACCGGGCGGGGCCACTGGCCGCCCTCGGCGGGGGAGACCAGTCCGGCCCAGGGGTACCCGCGTCCGTCATCGGGCGCCGTATCGCGGGGTGCCGTGGCGTCGGACGTTGCGGCGACCGGGCTCGCTGGCGCCGTCGCTGGTGCCGGGGGCGCATCGTGGGGGGAGAGCGTCATTCGGTCGGGTCCTTCCATCTCGAGGGACGATCGATCCATGGCCCCAGCGAGCCGGCGCCCGACGTGCAGGCTGGCGGTGTGTGGGGTTACCGGAGCAGGTGCCGGATCTCATTATGTGGTGTACGTCACTGTATTGTCTCACTTGACCGATCGACAATGCGGGGTCATGTTGGGGATGTGTTGACGATCGCCTTTCTGGCCAGGCGCGAGCACATCGACCTGCTGCGAGTCACCTCCGCGAGCTGTCCGGATCGCCGCGGCTGACGCCGACGCCCAGCGCCGATGCTCAGCGCCGACGCCCAAAGTCCGACCAGTCTCGACCCCCGGTAGCCGGCGGCCGGACCGCCGCCCGCCCGGGTTTCTCCGCCGCCCGCCCGGGGCGCCACGCCGCCCGCCCGGGGCGCCACATCGTTCGCCTGGGGCGCGACGCCGTCCGCCTGCGGCGCTGCGTTGTTTGCTGAGGCGCTACGTCGTCCGGCGCGTCCCGCGGGCGACCCTTGCCTCGGCCAGGGGAACTCACGGCCGGGCGACCAGACAACCGACAGGGAGCACGAGTGGATCTCCAACTTGCGGGCCGACGGGCGATCGTCACCGGTGGCAGCCGCGGCATCGGGCGGGCGATCGCCGGCGCGCTGCTCGCCGAAGGAGCCCAGGTCGTCATCGCCGCCCGTGACGCCGACGTCCTGAAGGCCGCCGCCGCCGAGCTGTCCGCCGCGGGCGGTGCGACGGTGGTCCCGGTGGTCACCGACACCGCCAGCGACGCCTCCGTCCAGGCCCTGGTCGAGAGCACCGTCGCCGAACTCGGCGGCGTCGACATTCTCGTCAACAACGCGGCCCGACCCGGCGGCGCCGGCGGACCCGGGGGGGTCGGCGCCCTGTCCACAGCGGACGCCGCCGCCGACTTCAACGTCAAGGTGCTCGGCTACCTGCGCACCGCCCAGGCGGTCACGCCGCACTTCGTCGCGCAGGGCTGGGGGCGGATCATCAACATCGGCGGGCTGGCGGCCCGCCAGGTCGGCCTCGCCTCCGGTTCCATCCGCAACGTCGGCGTCGCTGCCCTCACCAAGACCCTGGCCGACGAGCTGGGCCCGCACGGCGTCACCGTCAACGTGGTGCACCCGGGGCTGACCCTGACCGGCGACCACGGCGGGAGCTTCGTTCTTTCCGACGAGCAGATCCAGGCCGCCGCGGCGCGCATCTCCATCGGGCGGGCCGTCACCGCCGACGAGGTCGCCGCGGTCGTGACCTTCCTCGCCTCCCCGCTCGCGGTCGCCGTGACCGGCGAGGCGATCGCCGCCGGCGGCGGCACCCTGGGCCCCATCCACTACTGACCTGCATTACCCGACTGATCGGCATCATCCGACTGATCGGCATCACCCGACCGATCTGCGTTACCCGACCGATCTGCGTTACCCGACCGATCTGCGTTACCCGACCGAAGGGACAGACAGTGACCACTGTCGTGGAGGCACCCGTCCAATCGCCGCTGACCGTCCGGCCGCTGCAACCCACCATCGGCGCGGAGATCGACGGCGTCGATCTCGGCCAGCCGCTGCCGCCCGCGGTGCGTGACGAGATCAGGGCGACCCTGCTGAAGTACAAGGTTGTGTTCTTCCGCAATCAGGACCTGACCCAGGAAGGGCACGAGGCCTTCGCCCGGCAGTTCGGTCCCCTCTACACGCACCCGGGTGCCGCGAAGGCCGATCCCCGCGCCGCCGCCATCCACCGCATCTCCTCCGACGACTTCGAGAAGTACGCGAAGGTCCACACCCCGCAGGCCGGTGACGACGTCTGGGACCCATACCACACCGACACGAGCTGGCGGCTCGTTCCGACCTGGGGTGCGGTGCTACGGGCGGTGCACCTGCCCGAGGTCGGTGGGGACACCATCTGGGTCGACGCCGCGCTGGCGTACCAGGGTCTGTCCGACGAGGTGAAGGAGCGGCTCGAAGGCCGCCACGTCACCCACGACTTTCGTGCCGCGCTGGCCGCCTCCGGGCACGACTATCCGGTGGTCGCACATCCGGTCGTCCGGATCCACCGGGAGACCGGCGAGAAGATCGCGTGGGTGAACTTCACCCAGCGCCCGACGATCATCGGGCTCGACCGCGCCGAAAGCAGGGAGCTGCTGACCGCGGTCATCGACCAGTACCGCAAGCCGGAGAACCAGGTGCGCTTTTCGTGGCGTCCGGGCTCGGTCGCGTTCTGGGACAACCGGGCCACCGTGCACTACGCGGTTCGCAACTACGGAACGACGCCGCGCCTGCTGGAGCGCATCCTCATCGCCGACGAGCCGCTCTACGGCGACCTGTAAGCCGCTGTCCGCCGGCAGGTGTACCCGCGTCCGGTGAGCTACCGATCTTCAATGCGTGGTGTCGGTTGATGGTTCATGATGATGGTTCCCGGGTCGGTCCCGGTGGCGGCGGGTGTTGATCTGTCTGGACGTGGGCGGTCGCGGTGACCCGGGTGACCGCTGGGACCTTGGCGTGGGGCAGGGTGCCGGCGGCGCACGCCGCCCGGATCGCGGGGGGCTGTTCCACGGCGTGGGCGGTGGCCAGATATTGCCGGGCGGCACGTAGCCCGATCGATCATGGTGTTCCGCGTCCGGGTCGATCCCCGGCCCGCGTCGACCCCCGCCCAGACCCGACCCCCGCCCAGACCCGACCCCCGCCCAGACCCGACCCCCGCCCAGACCCGACCCACACCGTCACCGCAACACGGGCCCTGTCGGTGCTCGCAGGCGGTGGCGGGACGGTGCGCCGTGGGTTCACGGTCTGATCGGCTCGAGGCTGACGGCCAGATCGCGTAGATCCTGGTGGCCGCGGCCCTGGATCCAGATCTGGGTGCCGGCCCGTTGGAACCGTAGGTGGCCCTGCTCGGGGTCGTTGTCGGGCGACCACCAGCGGGCGGGGGTGCCGTCCGGCAACTCGATCGCGTCCCACTCGGCGGGGTCCGCGATCCTCGCTCCCCGTGACTGGATGAACGACAGGAGACGGTGGGATGGGTGTCCTGCGGCGGGGTGCGCCATCACGGCGACCCCGTCCTCGTCAGGTTCGACGAAGCCGGAGTAGGCCTCGCCGCGGGGGCTGAGCACGGTGAAGTCCGTCTCGCCAGCCAGCGCGGCCAGTGGCCGGGCCTCGGGGAAGGCTGGTTCGGTCTTGTCGACCGTGCCGACCGTGTCCGGGTCGAAGCGGGCCGGGTCAAGCGGGCCGGGTCGAGCGGGCCACCGAGCTGCGGGTTGCGCGGGGTGGCCCGTTCGATCTCTCGCTCGTCGGACCAGGCGGCCAGTTCCAGCAGCAGACCGGTGGTGCCCTCGACGACGAAGTCGTAGGTGTCTGCTTCGGGAAGGCGGTGGAGGTGACGGAACAGGTGGAGCTTGCCGTCGCGCGGCACCCCGCGCAGCCGGGTTGCCCGCCGCCCGTCCCATTCCCGCCCGTCCCATTCCCGCCCGTCCCATTCCCGCCCGTCCCATTCCCGAGCGTCCCATTCCCGAGCGTCCCATTCCCGAGCGTCACGGATGGACAGGTGCAGGGAGGACAGGACCTGCCAGGGCCGCACGAGGATGAGCTCGGGTACCCAGAGGGCAAGGAGCCGGTTACCGAGTTCGGCGGGCTGTAGATCCGTCCGGACACGCCCTGCGCTGCCATGGCACCGAAGGCAGCCGCCAACGTGACCGCGAGGATCTTGACCAGCCGGTTGCGACGCTTGGACGCGCTCGGGCTCACGACGACCATCCCGTCCACGATCTCGATGCCCGCGCACTGCTCCTGATCCCTGCGAACCAGCGGAGCGCGGTCGTCGCGTTGTCTCGGCGCCTGAACACCCGGCCGGACAGCCGGGACCTGCGCCACGCACCGCCGCGATCGAATCCGCCATGCCACCCGAGGTTCGGCCCGGACAGCCGGCGGGTGGGGGAGGACGAGCCGACCGCCGCCCGCCCGGACCTCAGCCGTGGTTGGTCAGGCCGCCGTCGACGAGCAGGTCGGCGCCGGTGATGAAGGAGGCGTCGTCGGAGGCGAGGAAGACCGCGGCCCGCGCGACCTCGTCCGGATCACCGAGCCGGGGGACGAGCGAGAGGCTCAGCAGCGCCTCCCGGGCGCCAGGCAGGGCGAGCTGCTCGGCCGAACCTGGGGTGTCCATCGCGCCCGGGCTGATGCTGACGGCGCGGATACCGTACGGCGCACCCTCGGCCGCGATGACGTGCGTCATCGCCAGGACGGCGGCCTTGGTCGCCGAATGCGCGATCCCGCCCGGACCACCGCCGTGCCCGGCCACCGACGCCGTGTTGATCACTACCGGTCTCGCGCCCGCGCCGGCGCTCGCGGTCAGGTGCCGCCAGGCCGCCTTGGTCACGAGAAAGACGATGCTCAGCTCGTTGCGGATCGAGAAGTCCCACTGCTCGACCGTCATCGAGTCGATGGTGGCGAACACGCACGCCGAAGCGTTGTTCCACAGCACATCGATGCGACCGTGGGCCCGCACGGCCTGGTCGACCCAGCTCTCGCACGCGGCGTAGTCGCCGAGGTCGACCGGCGCCATGCCGAGCATCCGACCGCCGGCCGCGGCGACCATGGCCTCGGTCTCGGCATTGCCCTCGGCGTTCAGGTCGCATCCGACGACGGTGGCGCCCGCGCCGGCGAACCGTAGCGCCCCGGCCCGGCCCATGCCGCTCCCGGTACCCGTGATCAGTACGACCTTGCCGTCCAGCGAACCCGCCATCCTCAGACCCCCGCCCCGGCAACGGCGGCAACCCCGGCAACGGCGGCCCCGGCAACGACGGTGCGGGCCTGGGCGATCGTCTCGATCCGACACAGTTCGGCCTGCACGTCGCCCGCGCGGTGGGAGGTCACGCGCGCGGTGGCGAAGTACGTCCCCGGACGGTCGTAGGCATGCGTGGTCGAGACGCTCAGCTCGGCGGCACTGCCGTCGATCTCCTCATGGCGGAACGGATAGGTTCCGGTGCCGTCGAAGTCCCACTCGATCGAGATGATCCTTCCGGCGCCCGGCGGGACGGCGGCGGTGACGGTCAGGGTCACCGGTTCCCCCACACCGACGTCGGCCCGGGACCCGCCGTTCGCCGTGGCCGACGCGACCGGCTGGATGCCGCCCCGCTCGGCCGCGCTCGACGGCAGGTGCACCCGGCCGTCGGCGAAGGTGTAGTTGGTCCCGCTCGGCTCGACGCCGTTCTCCACCCAGTCGATCAGGTCGATCATCGACTGCTCGGTGATGCCACGAAAGTCGATGAGCCGGGTCGCGGCCACGCGGTTCGGTTCCGGCGGGACCATGCCGTACGGGCCGTGCTCGGCATACTCGGTCCAGCGGATCCGGAAGTTCTGCCTCGCGCCCGATTCGCCCTGGGCCTGGCGCACGGCCCGGTGGTACAGCGTGCCCCACGCGGGCCAGACCGACGAGTCGTGCGTGTGGTGGATCCAGAGCACCTTGCCCTCGTACTGGCCCGAGTAGCAGACACCCATCAGCGAGGACATCCGCGGCACGGGGTGCTGCGGATAGATCGGCCGGTCGTCGACCAGCAGGTGCGCGAACGCGGGGTCGTCGGTGACGTGATGGCGGGCGAAGTAGCAGTAGGCGAGGAACCTGCGGTTGTCGACGAGCACCTCATCGCCCGGCCCGACACCTTTGAACCGCAGGACGTTCGCGTCGCCCTGCCCGTCACAGGCGAAGACGTCGCCGGCCGCGCCGGTGGCGTACAGCGACCGCCCGGCGGCCTTCCCGGTCAGGATCTTCACGCCGGTCCCGACGCGATAGCCGCCGTCGAGCCCCTCGATCTCGACGGCGTAGGGGAAGTCGTACGCCTCGCCGCCCGCGCCGACGATCGCCGCCAGGATCCGCATGGTCTGGAACTCGGGTCCGGCGAAGTCGGACGACTCGTTCAGGTCGCGGGCCGACAGCGTGCGCACGACCCGTCCCGTCTGGTGGATCAGGTCGCCCTCGACCAGTTCGGGTGCGTCGTGCCCGACGTAGCCCGGCTTCGTCCAGAAGTTCGCGAAGTAGTCCGGGTCGTCGCGGTACAGCTCGTCGGCCAGGGAGGTCCACAGCCACATCTGGCCCATCGGCTCACTGATCATGAACTCGTTGCCGCGGGCGAACCCCTGCCGGTACAGCGACGCCAGTTCCTCGCGCTCGTGCGTGCCGAGCCCCTCGAACGGGTCGCCGCTGCCGCCCGGCGCCATCCGGTCCGCCAAAGCGATGATCTTGTCGCGACCGAGCAGCCGTTGGACGTTGAACATCTGGCCGAACGACATGATGCTGCCGGCCTTGACCCGCTCGGTGTTGCCGGGCTCGGCGATCTCGCCGCCGCTGGTCGACGGCATGCACCCGTCCCACACGCCGGGCGCGTTCTCCAGGCAGAGCGGGGAGCGCCGCCCGCCGCCGCTGCCTCCCCACACGTAGCTGTGATGAGGGGCGCCGCCGTAGACCTGGGTGGCGACGTACTTGGATAATCGCGCGGACTCGGCACTGGCCCGGTGACCGTAGAGCGTCGGGTCCTGTCCGGCCTTCGGGTCATAGTCGTCACCCTGGTGGCCCTGATTCGACTCGACCATGTAACCACCCAGCCGAGCACTCATGGCGATGCGTTGGAACATCTCGCCGAGAATTCCTCCACCGAAGGTGACCGCATGGCCGCCGTTGCCGCCCTCCAACGGCTGGAACATGCGGCCCGTGTAGTACTGGGCGGGGGGGAAGTAAAAGGCGAACTCCGTATCGGTACCCCCGAATCCTCCTTGCACAAAACGATGGGGCGACGGACGCTCACGCTCCTCGTCCACCGCGATGAACGGCGCCCCGAAGAAGGAGTCGGTGACCTCGTACCCGGACAGATCGATCGCGCTCATGAGACAGCTCCGCCTTCGTCGCCCTCGGGCCTCGCCAGCTGTGGGAGCTGCAGCGTCGCAGAGCGGCCGCGGCTATGTCAACGCTGTTCACTCACCCGTGTGGCGCACTCCCTACCGCGATGACGAAGTCAAGCCCACACAGGTGCCATTGCCCGTAGCGCGGGCCAACGGTGAAGGACCTGCTGCGGACGCACAGCCGGATATGTCTCCTGATCCCGGACCGGTGGCGAACCCGCGGTGACCGGGCTGGCAGCCCCGGAGCGCGACACGACCCGGTGCCGCGTGCCAACTAAGGGGATCGTGTCCGATGGTGTCGAGGACGCCCCGGTGCGCTGGCCGTGCCGGCTACCTGGAAAGGGCCGGCGACGGCCAGGCCGAGGCCAACGCGCTTGTCCGGGCCTCATCCGCGGGTGATCGACGTACGGGAAGAGATCACGTTAGCGGTCGAGAGTCGGTCCGTGCAGCCCGGAGCGGTCGTTGAGCTTGGGCGGGACCGCCAGTCCTGCCCCGGGGCCACTCGGGACGCGGGCTAGCCGTCACGTCGTGGGGGCCGCCACCAACGACAACACCGGACTCGCCTGGGACGAAGACCAGCGAGATTACAGCGGGAGGTTATTGCGGTTTCGCGACCAAGCCGCTGCTGGCCCTGGACATGGTCCGCCGGTTCTGGGTGACGCACCGGGAGCTCGGCCGGGTCGCCGGCGACGAGGCGTACGGCGTGGACCCCGAGCTCCGTGACTGGCTGGAAGAACACCGGATCGGCTATGTTCTCGCCGTCAAGAAGGACACCCCTGTGCCCACGGCCGTCGCCGCGTCGACGTCCTCGCCGGGAAGGTCCCCGCCCGGGCCTGGCAGACATGTTCCTGCGCGGATGGTTCGCAAGGACCCCGGCTGTACGACTGGGCGCTGGTCGACACGATCGACCGCGCCGGCCTGGACAACCGGCCCCAGCAGATCCTGATCCGCCAGGCCGCCGTCCCACCGGCCGTGATCACCTGGTGGTCGGACTGGCGTCGCGGCCACCAGGCACGCGCCCGCTATCACCACTTCCAGACCAGGATCCGGGCCGCCCAGCGGATCGTCAGGCCGGCCGCGGCCACATAAAGACCACTGTGACTGCAGTACTAGGTTCGATAGAGGGAGGGGCTACTGCTGCTTCCGGCCGGCGAGCGGAAAGACAGGAGGTCGACGGCCGCTTACCAGCCCCGGCGTGAACCGAGTCTCGGCGGCGGCGAGCTGATGGTCAGCGTCGTCGGGTACATGAATCGGGACTACTCCAGCCGGCGGTGGCGTCCAACCTGTCCGAGCGAGTGCCGACAGACGGCCGACGATCCGCGTCTGCCCGTCCGGCAGAACAATCATTGCGGCGTAGGCGTCGTCGGAGACGGCGACTAGCTGCGCCCCGTCATCCCGTACTGCCAGTACCCGAACGTCCATTAGCTATCACCTCGCCTCACCGTCCACGATATACCTAGTTCCTGCAAGCGGCCCGCGAGATTTGCCGTCGGGTCGGATGGCAGTATAACCCGGTCGATGTCATCGAGATGAACGCCGCCGTGGATCTGCGCTTCAACGTAGGTCTGCTCGCGGAAGCCGGAATCCGAGTAGTCCCGATCCGGTGGTAGTAGCCCCGGCGATGCCGACTGCCAGACCGGCGCGGCTAGCGGGCTCGGCAGCCCGTAGTCAACGTGGTCGAGCGAATCTCCCACCATCGCCGTGGTACGTCCAACGATCTCGGGTCGCATCACGATCTGGAGACGGTCGTAGCCGGACAGGGCATCCTGGTGGACGGACCCGGCGGCGCGTTCGCCATCGACCATCAGGTAGCCATAAACGGGCCTCTGTGCGAGGGTGGATTCGGAGGGGGTCGTTCCGAACCACTGATCTTCAAATTGGGATCGCATTGCCGGGGCGAGTGCGCCGAGTGAGGTTCCCGTCTCGTGCTGGTTTTTCAGCCGCCCTTCTTCGAGTATCGACTGGAGGGTCGCACCCGTGACGCGAACAGCGACCTCTTCGCCGGCGAAAAGCTGTTCGACGTAAGCTTGCATTTCGGCGCGGAACTGGTCCGACGTGAGATGTGGGCGGCTCTCCTGCCGGGCGGCCTCGGTTGTGTTGTCGATCGCAACGTATTGCACAACCCGTGCGTAATCGAGAGGGTGGTCCCCCTGGAACTCGAACGCGGCCTCATCGTCCGGGTCGAACTCCATGTCGTCGATGTCGTCTGGATCGTCGACGGGAGGCCGCTCAAGCGTTCGTCTGACCGCCTGCACTCGCGGGTCGTCCCAGAAGGACGGGGCAGGATGCCAGAACGGCGCCGACCCGCGGGGAGATGTAGGCCGCGGCTTCCCGACTGCCTCATCCCGGTGTGAATCGCCGCCGGGCATGTCGACCCAGCGGCCGTCCGGCCCACGGACCTGCCGGGGGTTGAACGCCTTGGCGATCTCCGGCCACGAGGGCACCACCGTGCACCGGCACGCCGGATGCACAGGGGGATCGCCCTTTGGGAACTCGGCGGAAAGCGGGATCGCTCCGGCGTCCGCGTTCCGATGGCACCGGGGGCAGACTCGATCCGTCTGGGTGATCTTCCCGCCGGGGCCGATGATCGTGTCCACCGGACTGATCACGAATTCGCGCGCTGGTACGCCCTGCTGCTGGTAGGTGTCCAGGGCGGCGGCGGTCATCGCCCGGTTCATCTCGGTCGTCGCGACCAGATCCGCCCAGGTCGTTCGGTCCAGCACCTCGAGCAGAGTCCGCTCGAGGGCCCGGGTCGAGTCGCCACGGGCGACCGCGTCAACGACTGCCGCGGCGAGGACATCGAGCTTGCGGTCCTCGATCGAGGCGAGCAGCGACCCGCGGGCGGTCGCCCGCCGAGGCCAGTCCGGCTCGAGGCCGACGGCCTGCGCGATGAGCAGTGCCAGGTTGCGGGCCATCGTCGCGCCCGTCGCGGACCCGGGCTGCCAGGTGTTCCAGTCGATCTCCGCCTCGAGATCGAAGCGAGGCTGGGGAGGGGATGTCACATCCCCTCCGAGGGTCAGTAGAGGGGCGCCGCCGACGCGTCGACCGGTGGGAGCACGACATCGTCGTGGGGGCCGCGGTCGGCACGGCCGTCGATCCGGTCTGACGCATCCTCATAGCCGGGGTCACCCGGGTTCAGGGTCGCGACCTCGTCGCCGATGAAGCCACCAGGCCCAGTGACGGTTCGAGGCACCTGGATGCGGCCGTCGGCCAAGCGGCGAGGCGTGAACATGCCCCCGAGTTTAGAGGTTGTCTCGTGTGGGGCTGCGCCGGGTATATACCCGATCATGGATGTGATGGAGAACAGCCTCGCTCAGCCCCAATCCGGTCGATAGCGGCGAAACCGGCTCGAAAATTCATGTCCTGACCGACGCCGATGGCCTACCGCTGGTCGTGGCGGTCTCCGGGGCGAACCTGCACGACAGCCACGCCCTCGTCCCCTTGGTCGCCAGCATCCCCGTGATCCGGTCCCGGCGTGGGCCGCGGCGACGCCGACCCGCCAAGCTACGGGCCGACAAGGGCTACGACTACCCGTACCTGCGCCGTTTCCTACGTCGGCGCCGCATCGCCGTGCGCATCGCCCGACGCGGCGTGGAGAGCACCGAACGCCTCGGCCGGTACCGGTGGAAGATCGAACGAACGATCGCCTGGCTTGACGGGTACCACCGGCTGACCGTCCGCTACGAACGCAATGGCCACAGCTTCCTCGGGTTCCTCCGCCTCGCCGCCGCGATCACCTGCTGGAAGAAACTCCCCACCTGAGACAACCTCTTACCGCCCTGCCGTCTGGCGGTCGTCCTTGGCGATCGCTTCGCGTACGGCCGGGACGATCTCGTTGGCCCAGCGGCCGACGCTGACGATGTCCTGCGCGCCGCCGCTGGCCGAGAAGAGGATGAAGCCGGAGGCGTCGTGTTCCAGCACGGCCCCGGTTAGTTCCTCGATCCATTGGTCCACGGAACCGCCGAGCCAGCGGCCGGTGTGGTCACGCGTGGCGGCCAGCGGCCGGTCGGTGATGTTTCCGGTGAAGTTGTAGACCGTGCGGATCTCGCGCGGATCGCGGCCCACGGCCGCCGCCGCCTCGTCGATGACCGGCCGCGACTGCCGGTATCTTTCGCTGCGCCAGTCCGCGGCGTGGCCGGGGATCCAGCCGTCGGCCACCCGGCCGGTGGCGGCCAGCGACTTCGGCCCGACCGATCCGGTCCACACGGGCGGCGCGGCCACCGGTGCCGGCTCGATCTGGTTCACCTGGTAGAAGCGGCCCCGGTAGGTGACCGGCGGACCGCCGCCGGACAGCTTCTTGACCAGGACGATCGCTTCTTCGAAGGCGTCCACGGCGTCGCCGGCGGACAGCCGCGGCACTCCCAGGTCGGAGATCCGATCCCACAGCCCGCCCGCTCCCAGGCCGAGCACGACGCGGCCGCCGGAAAGCGCCGACAGTGACGTCACCGCCCGGGCCAGGAGGGGAGCGGGCCGGCTCGGCAGGTTGCTGACGTTGGCGAAGCCGGCGATCTGCCGCGTGCCACCGAGAATGAAGCCGATGGCGGCGTAGGCGTCCAGGCGCCCGCCGATGTAGGGGTGGTCCGACAGCGAGAAGATGTCAAGCCCGTCACGGTCGGCCTGCTGGACTGTGCGCAGCAGCTCCGGCCCGTCGTCGATGCCGGTGTGCGCACCGAAACCGAAGACGACCTGTTGTACAGACAATGCCCTGTCTTTCCTTCGGGGGCCCGCCGGTGGGCGTGCCGAGTGGAGGGTGGAAAGATGGTGCCGAGGCTCGGCGAGTTCACCTGGTCTGCCGGTTACGGGATGGTTCCGGCGGCGGGGGAGCCGAGCTGTCCGGCGGTGCGGCCGGATCACCCAAGATCTCACGCTTCCGCGCTAAAGAGCAAATTTTCGTGCCACGAACTATAACTGTTCACGCTACGGACTGCAAGTTCGGTGCCGTGACACGCGGCATCCCGGTCTCAGCGCCCGTGGGCGGCGAGTGCTCCTTCGTCCAGCTCCGTGAAGACCGCCGGGACCTTGTTGTCCAGCACGACGCGACCGAGCAGGCTCGCGAGCGCGCCGCGCTCGGCCGCGTCGAGTCCCGCCGGCAACTTCTCGATCCGCCGGCAGGTCTCGGCATAGAATTTCGCCGCGAGCCCGCCGCCCTGCGGAGTGAGCGCGACACGCACGGCCCGCGAGTCCCGCGGGTCGGGCTCGCGCCGGACCAGGCCGTTGCGCTCGGTACGATCCACGAGACCGGTGACGCTCGACTTGGCTAACCCCAGGATGGCGCCCAGCTCGCCCATGCCGCACGGCTGCGCCATCAGCACACACAGCAGCTGTCCCTGCTGGGAGGTGATGCCGTGCTCCCGGCTCGACTCCGCGTACACGGCATTCACCAGGAATGCCGACCGCACCAGCGCGGCCACAACTCCGATCTGGCCATCGCCATGCGCGCCCACCCCACCAGCTTAACATCCCGCGCCAAGAAATTCGCGCGACGAACTATCTGCGTGCGGACCGGCGTAGGGCGGCAGGCGGCCGGGGGACGATCTCCAAGGCCGGGCCCTGGCCGCGGTCGGCCACGCCTCGCGTCCCGGGCGGACCGGGTTCGACGGCCCGCGGGCTCCGTCCCCCGAGTCGCGGCCGCCGGCTGGGCACCGCCGCCGGAGGCTGGGCACCGCCGCCGGAGGCCGCGCTCGCCAGGGGCCGCGCTCGGCCGGGCCACCTCCTACTACCGCGGGCGGCCGTCGACGCGCTGGTCGCCGGCCGGTCGGCCGCCCTGTCCGCGCTGGTGGGCGGCCGACCATGCCTGGCGCACAAAGTTCACGTTGACAACAGTTCACGGAGCAATCTACACTTATTCGAGTGACAAGGGGGAAATTTCACCAGTCAACCTCAGAGCAGGCAGCGCCGCGGGCAGCATGCGTGTAGCGGTCGTCGGCTCATCGGGCGACGAACCGGACTCGGGCCCCGGGCGTGGCCTCCCCAGGCTGGTGCGCATATCCGCTGTGAGCGAGCGACGCGGGGGTATCACGTGGTGCGACAGTTGAACACTTACCTGCGCCGTCACGTCGACTTCGCGCGGGTGAAGAGCTCGCTGTGTCCAGCGTCGACCTCCCTGATTCGTGAGCTCATCGGCTAGGTCACCTGAAGCCGGCATACGATCGGCCTCGGCGCTCACCCGTTCCCCGCCAGCCGCCCGGTGCGCCGGGCGGTCCATTCCGGATTACCCGGGGCGGTTCAGTCCGACGGGGTAGAAGGCCGCACCCACCTCGGTCCAGCATGACCGACACTTCATCCTCGGTACTGAGCTAGGAGACGACGTGTGTCCGCACACTGAATCGGCCGGCGTGTTCCGCCTGCCGGGAATCGCGGCGGCCCGGTGGAGGACGACGCAATCGGTTCGGCGATGCGTCGCTACGTAACGAGGCGTCTGGCGCAGGCCGTCGGCGTGCTGTGGGCCGCCTATACAGTCTCGTTCTTCGTGCTGTACTACCTGCCTGGCGACCCGGTCGCGGCGATGTTCGGTGGGGGCCTGGACTCGACTACGGTCAGTCCCGCTCAGATTGCCGAGCTTCGCCACCGGTACGGCTTCGACAAGCCGGTATTCGTACAGTACATCGACTATCTTGGCAAAGCGGTTAGAGGCGACTTCGGGAACTCGGTGTCGACGGGGCGCTCGGTCACCGCGACGCTGGCCGGCGCGTTGCCGCAGACCTTCGCGCTGGCCGGACTGGCCCTGCTGCTGTCGGTGGTAATCGGTGGCGCCCTGGCGGTGTCGGCCAGCTACACGCGGCGGCGTTGGCTGCGGCAGGTGCTGCTGTCCCTGCCGTCATTGGGCATGTCGCTGCCGACCTTCTGGGTCGGGTTGATGCTCATCGAGCTGCTTTCCTTTCGCATAGGGCTGTTCCCGGCCTTCGGCGACGGCGGATTGCGCGGGCTGGTGTTGCCGGCCGTGACGCTGGCGGTCCCGCCCGGGGCGCTGGTGGCGCAGGTACTGGCCAAGAGCCTGCTGGCGGCGCTGGACGAGCCTTATGTGCAGACCGCGCAGTCGAAGGGGGCCAGCCGGTTGCGTATCCACCTGCGCCACACCCTGCGTAACGCCTCACTACCCACGCTGACGGTGGTGGGACTGATCGGCGGGCAGTTGCTGGCCAACGCGGTGGTCGTGGAGACCGTCTTCTCCCGCGAGGGCATGGGCCGGGTCACCGCGAACGCGGTGACCACGCAGGACATCCCGCTCGTGCAGGGCGTGGTCGTGTTCGGAGCGCTGGTTTTCGTCCTGCTCAATCTGATTATCGATCTGACCTACCCGTTGCTTGATCCACGCATCATCGCCACCCCCGGTTCACGAGGGGCGATCGCGGGGGTCGGAGCATGATCAACGAGCTGACCGGGCAGGCCGCGGCGACCGTCGACCCCGTCGTCGACCCTGTCGCCGACCCCGTTGTCGACCCCGTTACCGTTGATATCCAGCCGGGCCTCGGTGCCCGGGTGTACCGCGCGATCCGCTTCTTCGCGCACCGTCCGGGCCTGCTGCTCTCGATCGTCCTGGTGGTCCTGGTCATCGTGGCCGCGTTCTGGCCCGGCTGGCTCAGTGGGCGGGACCCGCTGCGGGGTGATCCCTCCGACAGCTTCCGTGCGCCGAGCGCGGCGCACTGGTTCGGTACGGACGCACTGGGACGCGATGAATATTCCCGCGTCGTGCACGGGGCGCAGCTGTCGTTGAAGGCGACTCTCATCGCCGTCGCGGTCGCCTTCGTCGTCGGTGCCCTGCTCGGGCTCGTGGCCGGATGCGCGGGGCGCTGGGTCGAAGGCCTGCTGATGCGCTTCGTGGACGTGCTGCTCTCGATTCCCGGGCTGTTGTTGTCCTTGGCGATGGTGACCGCGTTGGGTTACGGAACGGTGAAGGTTGCGATCGCGGTGGGCATCGCGAGCGTCGCCGCCTTCGCCCGGGTCATGCGGGCCGAGGTGCTCCGGGTGCGGCACGCGACCTACGTGGAGGCCTCGCGCTCGTGCGGTGCCCGCTGGTATTTCGTGCTGCGGCGGCACGTGCTGCCCAACTCGATCGGCCCGGTGCTGGTGCTGGCCACGCTCGATTTCGGGGCCGCGATCCTGTCCGTGTCCTCGCTGAGCTTTCTCGGTTATGGTGCGCCGCCGCCGGCGCCGGAGTGGGGGACGTTGGTGGCCACGGGACGGAACTATCTGGCCAACGCCTGGTGGCTGACCGCGCTGCCGGGACTGACGATCGCGGCGACGGTGCTGGCGACCAACCGCATAGCCCGCGCTCTGGACGGCGAATGGGCGCGGCAACGGTGACGCGGGCGACGATTGCCGACCCCGACGAGGAGAGCGCGCTGCTCCAGGTTCGCGACTTGTCGGTCTCCTATCGGACACACGGCGGGCACATCCGCGCCGTGCGCGGCGTCGACCTGGATGTGCGCCGCGGGGAAGTCGTGGCCGTCGTCGGCGAGTCGGGGTCAGGGAAGAGCACCACCTCGCATGCGATCATCCGGCTCCTGTCGGACACCGGCAGTATCGACACCGGCAGTGTGCGCTTCGGTTCGGGCGAGCTCACCGGAATGTCGGAGCGGGAACTGCGGACCGTGCGCGGCGCTCAGATCAGCCTGATACCGCAGGATCCCGCCGTCTCCTTGAACCCGGTCCAACGCATCGGTGAGCAAGTGGCCGAGGTGCTGCGTATCCATGGCCTCTCCACGCGCCACACCGCCCGCGCCGACGCGATCGAGGTCCTTGAGCGGGCCGGCCTTCCCGACCCGGCTACTCGAGCTCGCCAGTATCCGCATGAGCTGTCTGGTGGTATGCGTCAGCGCGTCCTGATCGCCATCGCGATCGCCGCCGGGCCGAAGCTGATCATTGCTGACGAGCCGACCAGCGCCCTGGACGTCACCGTGCAGCGCCGCATCCTCGACCACCTCCAGCAGCTGACCGCCCAGTCGGGCACCGCGGTCCTGCTGGTGACCCATGACCTGGGCGTCGCGGCCGACCGGGCGCGCCGCATCGTGGTGATGTCGCAGGGACGCGTCGTCGAGGCCGGACCCACCCGCGAGGTTCTCGACAACCCCCGGCACGAGTACACGCGCCGGCTGCTGGCCAGCGCGCCGAGTCTCAACACCGCCTATTCCAGGGTGTCGGCTTCCAGGGTGTCGGCGGCGGAGGTCCCGGCCCCGGCAGCACCTGGCGCCGAGGCGGTCGCGGACGTGGCCCATCTGGTCAAGGACTTCGCCCTGCCGCACACCGGCGGCCCGCGGCGGGCGTTTCGCGCCGTCGACGACGTCAGCTTCACCCTTCGTCGAGGGCAGACCCTCGCGCTGGTGGGCGAGTCCGGCTCGGGCAAGTCCACTACCGCCCGCCTCCTGCTGCGGCTGACCGATCCGAGCGCGGGTCGCATCCTCTTCGGCGGTCTGGACGTCACTACCGCGCGCGGCGAGCAGCTACGACAGCTGCGGCGCCGGGCGCAGCTGATCTATCAGAATCCGTATGCGTCGCTCGACCCTCGGTTGTCCATCGGCGAGGTGGTCAGCGAGCCGTTGCGGGTCTTCAAGGTGGGCGATCGGGCTGCCCGGGTGGCTCGCGTCCGCGAGTTGCTGGACCGCGTCGCCCTGCCGTCGACGGTGATCAACCGCCGCCCGGCAGAGCTGTCGGGCGGTCAGCGTCAGCGGGTCGCGATCGCGCGCGCTCTGGCCCTGCGGCCCGAGCTGGTCGTCTGTGACGAGCCGGTCTCCGCCCTGGACCTCTCCGTGCAGGCGCAGGTGCTGGCGCTGCTCGCCGAACTGCAGAACGAGCTCGGTGTGGCGTACCTGTTCATCTCGCACGACCTGGCGGTCGTCCGGCAGATCGCCCACGAGGTCGCGGTCATGCAAGCGGGGCGCATCGTCGAGCAACGCGGCACCGAGGAACTGTTCACCGACCCGACTCACGAGTACACGCGCGAACTGCTCGCCGCCATCCCTGGCCGAGGTGCCGGTTCGACGTGGGGCCGGCATCCGGGACACGCGAGATGACGAGCGAATCACATAACAGATGAGGAAGACATCGTGGATCTCGGGCTGATCACCTTCGGTAGCCTGCTGCCCGACCCTCACACGGGCACCCTGCTCAGCCAGCGGCAACGGCTGCGCGACGTGGTGCGCGCGGCGCAGGCCGCGGAGCACCTGGGTTTCGCCTGGTACGCCTTAGGCGAGCACCATTTCGGCGAGCGCGATGTGATCCCCTCGCCCGCGGTCGTACTGGCCGCGATCGCCGAGCACACCAGCTCGATCCGGCTGGCCACCGGCACCACCCTGCTCACCAACCGCGACCCGGTGCTGGTCGCCGAGGACTACGCCCTGGTCGACCTCCTCTCCGAGGGGCGGCTGGAGCTGGTCGCCGGCAGTTCCTTCTACCCGCACGCGTGGACGGTGTTCGGGCAGGACTCCACCAGCAAGGCCGCCCGCAAGCGGGAGAACGTCGAACTGCTGCTGCGGCTGTGGGGCGAGGACCGGGTCACCTGGACCGGGCAGTTCCGACCACCCCTGGATCAGGTGAGTCTGCGGCCCCGACTCGCTCAGCCCCGGCCACCGTTGTGGCTGAGCGCCGGAGTCGGCTCCGAGTCCGTCCCACTCGCCGTTGAGCACGGGCTGCCGGTAGTCATCGGTACCATCGGTCGGCCACCCGTCGACTACGTCGACGTCTTCGGCGACTACCGCCGGCAGTGGCGGCTGGCCGGGCGGACCGACCCACCCGGACGCATCGGGGCGGTCAGCCACTTCTTCGTCGCGCGCACATCCCAGGCCGCCCGCTCGCTGTGGTCCAAGTACATCAACAACTATCTGTCGGTGAACGTGGCCGGGCCCGGCGTGACCCGCGGTCCGCTCGACTTCGACGCTCACATCGGCCCGGACGGGCCGGCGATCTGCGGCAGCCCGGCCGAGGCTCTCGACAAGCTCGGCCGGCTGCACGAGCTGTGGGGTCACGACCTGCACCTGCTGGGCATCGACCTCGGCGGCATCCCCTACGCCGAGGTACAGACGGCGACCGAGCTGGTCGCCTCCGAGGTCCTGCCGCACCTGTCCAGTCTCGGCACGACGTCGGCCGTGCCGCGGCCGACCGCGGCCGAGGTGGCCGAGGTGGCCGCCGGGGCGGTGGCCGCCGATGCCTGACGCCGAGATCTTCGCGGTAGGGGATCCCGCGATTGGCGGCAAGGAAACACATCCATGCCGTTCTCGGCGCGTCCGGTAGCGAGCCGTCGCCTCCTGGCTGGCTCCGGATTCACGTACGTCTTCGCCCTGGACTGAGCTGGACCTCCGCCTGGAGATCCGGGCGAAGTAAACCACCATCAGCACCCCGCGGACCTGTCCGCCGGCACCGTGCTGTACACATCAGGAGAAACTGTGCCCGCACTGAGTTCACTGCGTCGGGGACCGCGCCGCATCAGCCCGTTTGTCCTGGCCGCAGCCCTTCTCGCGGTCCCTTTGAGTGCCTGTGGCAGCGACGACTCCGGGTCAACCGGTGGCGCCGCGGCGACCTCGTCCAACGCTCCCGGCCAGTCTGGCGGCACCCTCGCGATCGCCGTGGGTACCGATGTCGGATGCGTGGACCCGCAGCAGGTCCGCAGTTCGGACACGCTGTACTCGCTGCGCCAGACCGTCGATTCGTTGACCGACCAGAATCCCACCACCGGGCAGATCGTGCCCTGGCTGGCGCGGAGCTGGGAGGTCAGCGCGGACGCGACGACGTTCACGTTCCACCTTCGAAACGGCGTCACCTTCAGCGACGGGACGCCCGTCGACGCGCGGGTGGTGAAGGACAATTTCGACGGCATCACCACGAAGCTCGGAGGGCTCGCCAGTCTCGGTGTGAACTACCTGACCGGCTACGCCGGTACGACCGTGGTCGACAACCTTACCGCGCAGGTGAAGTTCAGCCGCCCCAACGCCGCCTTCCTCCAGGCGACGTCGACGCCTTCGCTGGGATTGATCGCCGAGGCCAGCCTCGCGAAGCCGCCGGCCCAGCGCTGCTCGGGGGGCATCGTGGGCTCGGGTCCGTTCACACTGTCCAGCTACCGGCCAAACCAGTCGATCACACTCGCCAAACGTCAGGGCTATGACTGGGGATCGTCCCTGTGGACGAAGCGCGGCGAGGCGTACCTGGACAAGCTGCTCTTCCAGATCGTGCCCGAGAACGGGGCGCGGACCGGCGCCCTGCAGTCAGAGCAGGTCAATCTGATTGCCAATGTGATCCGCTCGGACGAATCGGGGCTGAAGGCCGCCGGTAAAACTCTGCGGACAGTCACGTTGTCGGGCACGAACGCACTGTGGGTCAACCACGCGGCCCCACTCCTGAAGGATGTGAAGGTTCGTCAGGCCATCATGTTCGGGATCGACCGGAAGGCTGTCACCGGTCTGTTCCCGTCTGGAACCACGCCGGCCACCAGCATCCTGTCGCCGAAGACACCGGGCTACGCCGACCAGTCCTCGTTCGTCGCATACGACCCGGCCAAGGCCAAGTCACTTCTCGACGCCGACGGCTGGCGGGTCGGCGGTGACGGTATTCGGACCAAGGACGGCGTCCCACTCGAGATCACCATCGGCAACCCTGGGGCCATCAGCAGCGTGGACACGGAGCTCGAACTCATTCAACAGCAGTTGAAGGACGTCGGCATTCGAATCAAGATCAAGGAAATCCCGGTCGCCGACATAAACAACATTCAGCAGTCGGGATCCTACGACATCCTGATCGCCAACGCGCAGCGTCCCGACCCGGACATCCTGCGTACCCAGTTCTCTACCAAACTGAACAACACCTACCGGCTCAGCCCGTCCGCGCTGGACACGCTGCTCGAGCAGCAGGCCGCCACGACGGACCAGGTCAAGCGAAAGGAACTGGCCGCCGAAGCGCAACGCCTGCTTCTGGAGAACGCCGACGTCATTCCGATCGTGAACTACGTGGTCGAGTTCGCGTTCTCGCCCAAGGTCCGTGGTCTGGAGTTCAACCCGTCCGGCCATCCCGAACTCCACGGCACGTGGATCAGCCGATGACCGCCGGGCCGGCCGACCCGCGGGCGGCCCGCCCGCGGGTCGTGTTCGGTACCAGCCTGAGCACGGCGCTGAAGGCGACGGCCGAGCGGCTGCGTCATGCCGAGCAGGCCGACCGCGGCGGCCTGGACCTCGTCACCCTGTCCGACCATCCGTACCACGCCGACCGTATCGACGCCTACGCCGCCGTGGGAGTGCTTCTCGGCCGCACCTCCCGCGTCGCGGCCGGCGTCAGCGTCACCAACCTGCCCACCCGCTCGGCCCCGATGCTGGCCCGCACCCTCACATCCCTGTCAGCGCTGTCGGGTGGACGGATCGTGCTCGGGATAGGCGCCGGCGGGTTGTGGGACGAGATCGTCAAGTTCGGCGTCCGCCGATTGTCTCCGGCCGCGGCGGTCCGGGCGCTGGAGGAGGCGATCCTGCTGATCAGAGCCCTCTCCGGCGGCGGCGGCCCCGTCGATTTCGACGGTGAGTTCTACCAGGTCGAGGGGCTGGTCCCCGCGCCGGTACCGACGCCGCCGATCTGGACCGGCTCGCTCGGCACGAAGTCGCTTGCCGTCACCGGCCGGGTCGCGGACGGCTGGATTCCGGGCCTCGGCGTCGTTCCTGGCCACCCCGCGGACTGGCGCAGCGCCAGGGTCGCGTGGTCGCGTCCCGTCATCGACGAGGCCGCCGTGGCCGCGGGAAGGCGGCCGGCTGACATCGCCACCATCTACAACGTCACCGGCCGTATCACCGACACCCCCCTGGCCGTCACCCGCGACGAGAACGGTCGCTGGTTGGGAGGATCGGTGAATCAGTGGGTCGACGAACTCGTCACCGCGGTGCTCGACCACGGGGCGGCCGGCTTCGTCCACCATCGGGTCGATGACCCGACCCCGGCCGATCTCACGATTGGACGCTGGACTCATGAAGTCGTTCCGAAAATACGGGCCGCGATCGAACGTGGGTGACGGCGCGCCGTGCCCGGTAGCGCGCCGCGCGGCCGAGATGGGCGCGATGCTGGCCGGCGCCCGCGGCTGACCGCGCGCGAGATCCGGGTCGCCCGAGCCGTCGGCCGGTGGCCGGCTCCACCACCCCCGCCCCGAGGCCCGAAGGAAGGAAACCCATGTCGGAACAACGCCCGCGGCTGGCCGTGATTATCGGTTCGGCCCGCGAGGGCCGGACCGGTACCGCCATCGCGACCTGGTTCATCGAAGAGGCCCGCTCCTACGGCCTGTTCGACGTGGACGTCGTCGACCCGGCCGGGATCGACCTGCCCCTGTCGCTCAGCCAGGGCCCGGAGCCGGGGCTGGCGGGCGACGACGTCGGCCGACGGCTGGAGCAGGCCGACGCGTTCGTCGTCATCACGCCCGAATACAACCACAGCTTCACCGCGCCGCTGAAGAACCTGATCGACTGGCACCGCACGCAGTGGCAGGCCAAACCGGTCGGGTTCGTGTCGTACGGCGGCCTGTCCGGCGGCCTGCGGGCGGTGGAACACCTGCGCCAGGTGTTCGCGGAACTGCACGCGACCACGATCCGCGACACCGTCAGCTTCCACACGGTCTGGGAGCACATCGACCAGGACCGGAAGCTGCGGGCGTCCGATGCCACCGTCCCGGCGAAGGTGATGCTCGAGAAGCTCACCTGGTGGGCCGTCGCCCTCAAGGACGCCCGTGCCCTGCGCCCGTACTCCGCCTGACCTTCCTGGGTGGAACCCGGGCCGGCACCGTCCGCTGGAGGTGCCGGCCCGGGCGGCGGCCCCGCGATTTCATGGCCGGGCCGGGTGGGTTGGTCAGGAGGGGCTGAACTGGGCGGCGAAGCGGCCGGTGAAGATGTCGGCGCCCTTGTATTCGGCGACTGTTGCCGCTGGGGCGAGGACCGGGCCGTCGGGTGAGGGTAGCTGGCCGACGCCGCCGCGGGGGCCGAGGGGGAGCAGGATCATCGGGAACGGCAGCGGCTGGTAGGTGGCGGTGGGCTGCTCGCCACGCAGTTGGGCGAGGATGTTCTGGGCCACGATCTCGGCGTGCTGCAGGGCGTAGCCGGCCATCTTGGCTTCGGCGATGTCCGTGATGTCGCCGACCGCGTAGACGTTCTGGTGTCCGCGGACGTTGAGGGTCTCGGTGACGGGGACCTGTCCGCGTGGGGTGAGGGGTGTGAGCCGGCCGTCGGTGAGATAGTCGTTGGCGATCTTGACTCCGTAGGCCTGGAACCAGATGTCGGCGGTGATCTCGTCGCCGGTGGTGGTGGTGACGGTGAAGGGCTTCGCCGTGCCGGGTTCGGTCGAAGGGGGTGCGGTCAGGCTTGTGTCGAGGCGCAGCGTGATGCCGAGCTCGTTGAGCTGCCGGTAGAGGTCCTCGCGGACTTCGGGCTGAAAGCCGGTCAGAAGCTCGGTGATCGGGTCGATGATGGTGACCTGCTTCTCGGGCCAGACGTCCTTGATTTCGCCGGCCAGTTCCAGGCCGACCGGGCCGGCGCCGAGGATCAGGACCCGGGTGGAGTCGGCTACCTCCTTGTGTGTCCGGCGGAGGTCGTCCAGGGCTTCGTTGGTGGCGTGGGCGTCGGGCTTCGACGGGTACGGGTAGTCGGAGCCGGTGGCCAGCACCAGGTAGTCCGCCTCGACGCGCTGGCCTGAGGCGAGGGTGACACCGCCGGGGTCGACCGAGACCGCGCGGTCGCGGATCGCGGTGCCCCGGGTGAGCCACGTCGCGAACGGGAAGAAGATGTTGGGTGCCCAGTCGGGCTTCACCAGGCCCCGCAGCGACGCCGCCGAGTTGACGAACGCGTCACGAGGATCGATGAGGACGACGTCGGCTTCGGCGTCCAGCGCCTTCGCAGTCGCCGCACCCCCGTATCCTCCACCGATGACCGCGACCGTACGACTCATGGTCTCACACTCCCATAGACGAAAAGCTGAGTTCGTGCTACGAACTTGATCGACACCCGCAATGCATGTCGGTCGTGGTTCGCGGTAAGAACCATACCAGTTCGTGTCGCGAACTGGTATGTCGGGCGCGACTGCGTCGGGCATCCGGTCGTGGCCCGATAATTTCCACTCGGATCGCGGGGCCGTCCGGTCGTCGGTCGGACCGGACGGACCCGGTACCCCCGCCACGGGGGAAGTCGTCCCGGTGGCCGGTGGCGTGGCCGGCGGTGGTCCCCGCCGACGGCGCGCCGCGGGGATGCCGCCGGCCGGGCTCCATGATGATCACGATGACCAGGTCGGCCGGCGCCGGGCCGGTCGTGCCCGGGCGGTCGACCAGGCCGATGGGGCTCGATCTGGCCGGCCCCGGCCCCGGCACCCACGCCGCGGGGCTGCGACTCCAATTCCCAAAGCGGTCTCCCCGCCGGGGGTGAGCCCTGCTCGCGACCCCACTCGGCAGGGCGTTCAGCGGGAGCGGAGAGCGCGCCGGGGCCACCATCCGGTGATCTGACCGGCAGCCGCTCGCGCACCGCCTGCTCGCGCACCGCCCGCTTGTGCACCGCCCGCTTGTGCACCGCCCGATGACAACACCGGGGCAATATATTTCGTCAGACGAATTTCCGGCGCTTATGTCTGTAATTCTGTTTCGGTACGAATAATAATTTCGGCGCAGGCTGCCGCCTCGCGATCTGGAACTCGCGATCTGGAACTCGCGATCTGGAAATGGAAGGAGAAACGGGCCGGCGGTGTCGAGCCCGGCCAGGTCGGCGCGGGAGATTGAGCGTGGAGTCGCGTCGCCGCCCGTCCGCGCCCGAGCCGTCGTGCTTTCGGCGTCCTCGTCCAGCTGGCCGGGGGCCAACCTGGCTGCGCGCGCCGGCCCGGCGCCGACAAAAGATCAGCAAATGGCCGACCGGTTACGATTGTCGACAGCCGCAGACCGTCCGTCAGCCTGGGGGGCGCAGACACCATGACAGCAACGCCGGCCGAGACCGGGATCCGCGCGCCATCCCAGGACGCGGGGCTGGCCGAGGCGCTGGTCGACCTGTCGCATCACGTCCTGCACCTGTTCGCCGACGCCGGCCGCGACCACAAGCTCAGTCAGCAGCAGGTCGAGCTGGTCTGCGCGGTCATCGTCCGCGGGTCGGTCGGCATGACCGAGCTCGGCCGGCTGCTGCACGTCGAAAAGTCGAACCTGAGCAATCTGGTCGACCGGCTCGAACAACGGGGCTTGGTCGTCCGCACCAGGGACCCCAACGACCGGCGGGCCACCCAGGTCACCCTCACCGACGAGGGCACGGCCGTCGCGATGAAGACCTACCAGGACGTGGCCGCGCGGGTGCGGCGGCTGCTCCACCGGCTACCACTGGACGACCAGCGCAACCTCGCGGCGGTCGCGCGGAAGATCGTTCGAGACGAGCCGGCCTAGAGGGCCTGGTAGAGCCGCTCGGCGCTTGGAGCGGCCTAGAGCGGCCGGCACCCCAAGGCGACGCGGCCCATTCCCCGCATGGCGACCCGGGCCTCGCGGCGACCGTCCGTCTCGCCCCTACCCGTCGGCCACCGTCACTGCCGCAGACGGCGTGCGATCGCAGACGGCTCCCTTCCGGCGAGCACCCAGCCCGCCGCCGCGGCCGCCAGGGGGATCCCGACCAGGAGAATCAGCGGGTAGACCGGCGGTACCCGGCCGAAGACGTCCAGGTCGTGCCGATACACCGCGACGAGACCGAGACCGGCACCGGCCGTACCGAGAACCACGCCGGCCACGGCGAGCCCGGCCGCCGTGGCCGCGGTCAGGGTGCGCCTGATCCGGGCGTTCGCTCCGACGGCGGTCAGAGTGCGCAGGTCGGCGGCGACGTGGCGGGCGGCGGCGAGCTGCGCGCCGGTGAGGGGCTGCGCGGACTCCAGCAGCCAGCCAGCCAGCCGGCCCGGACCGGTGTCAGGTGCCGGCGGGCAGGTGCGCCGCTGGTCAGCAGGGTGTCCGGCAGCGAGGTGTGATCGGGGAGATGGGCCCGGGTGGTGGGCCAGCCCTGATCTCCGCGTGCCTGGTCGAAGCTGACCAGGTTCTGCGTGCGGCCGGTGACCACGTCGGTCGACGGGGGAATCGTGGCCGGGTCGGCTCCCATGAGCCGCAGGAGTTCCGGCGTGGCGATGTAGGCCGGGACCCCCTCGTACGTGTGCTCGCCCCGGGGAATGCCGAGTTCCTGGGCGTGCCGGACGGGTTCGCTGTTCTGGAGGCTGACCTCCGCCGGGGCGCTCGGGTCGTAGGCCATGTCGAGCGGGACGACGGTCGGATCCGACAGTCCCGCCGCGATCCGGTCGACCCGGTGACCGCTCGCCCGCTCCAGTCAGGAAGCGACCGGTGTCCAGGCCAGCAGCCCGACGGCGGTGCCGCCCGCGGCCGCGACCACACCGACCAGCAGGCCGGTGGCGGTCAGCACCGACCGGACCTGCCGATCGGTGGCGCCGAGGGCGCCACCACGACGAAGTCGTCCGCCAGATCGCTCGGGTTCTCGGCGATACCGACGATCGTGCGGGCATGGCCGTCGAGGGTGAGCGCGCCGTCGAGGCGCAGGCCGAGCAGCCGGGCGAGGCCGTCGGTGAGCGCCGCCTCGTTCGGCCCGGACGGGTAACGGCCGCGGTGCAGGGCGAGGAGATGCTCGGTGTAGGCGCCGTGCGGCGGCTGGGCGCGGTAGTCGACCGTCCGGGCGAGACCGGGGGCCCGCAGCGGGGTGTGGCCGACCACGTCGATGGTCCCGTAGGCGCGGCGCAGGGCGGCGACTCCGAGCTCGCGGCGAGCAGCGACTCCGGACCGGCCGCCGGACCGGCCCGGTCCACGGCCACTCCGTCGCGGACGAACAGCACGCGGTCCGCCCACGCGGCGAGCGCGGCGTCGTGGGTCGCCAGCACCGCGGCGGCCCCGCCCTTACAGGCAGTCCGCAGCAGCCGCCTGACCCCCTCGCCGGCGACGGTGTCCAGCGCGCCGCTCGGTTCGTCGGCCAGCAGCAGCCGGCGCTCGCCGACCAGCGCGCGGGCGACGGCCACCCGTTGGCGCTGCCCGCCGGAGAGCTCGTCGGGGTAGCTGCCGGCCCGGTCGGCCAGCCCCAGGTCCTCCAGGGCCCGCCGCCGTCTGCGCCGCCTTCCTGGCCCGGGTGCCGTCCAGTTCGAGGGGCAGCGCGATGTTCTCGGCGGCGGTGAGGCCGGGCAGCAGGTTGAAATCCTGGAAGACGTAGCCGATGTGCCGCCGGCGCGTCTGGGCCCGGTCGCGCGCCGACGTGCCGGTCAGGGAGGCTCCCTCGACCAGGACGTCGCCGGTGGTCGGCTGCTCCAGGCTGCCCGCGATGGTCAGCAGGGTGGACTTGCCCGATCCGCTGGGTCCCATGATCGCGACCATCTCACCGGCCTGGACCGACAGGTCGACGCTGGTCAGTGCGTGGACCTGGGCCGTTCCCGAGCCGTATACCTTCGTCACACCGCGTAGCTGGAGGATCGGGGTCGCCGGTGTCGGGATCCTTCGTACCGGGGTCATCGGGTGGCCCTCGCGCGGCGCCGTGGCGCCGCGGGCGCCGTAGGGGTGGCGGGGGTGGCGGGGGCGGCGGGGATGGCGGGGATGGCGACGGGCGGGCGGTGCCGGAGCCGGACCTCCGCTGTGTCCAGCCAGCGGACGAACGCCTCCAGCCGGAGGATCTCGGCGTCCGCGACCAGGAGCAGTCCGAGGTCGGCGTCGGCCGCGTCCTCCTTCAGCCGGGTGTAGCGGCTCATCGCCTCGATCAGATGCCGCCGGTGCGTCTGGAGGATCGAGGTGACGTCGACCCCCGGCAGCCGCAGCGCCACGAGCACCTTGATGACCAGCTCGTCGCGGGGTGGCACGTCGGCGGCGGGCGGCGTGGTGAGCCAGGCGTCCAGCTCCACGCGGCCCTCGGGCGTGATCCGGAAGCTCTTCTGCGGGCCGGGTTCCTCGCCGTCGTCGGAGGCCACCAGGCCGTCGCGTTCCAGGCGGCCCACGGTGGTGTAGACCTGGCCGACATTGAGCGGCCAGACCTCACCGGTGCGCGCCTCGAACTCCTGACGCAACTGCAGTCCGTACTTCGGGCCCTCGCTCAGCAGGGCCAGTAGGGCATGCCGCACGCTCATGAGCACCCATCCCATTGGAGAATACTCGGTATCATACCCGGTATACATCCGATCGGACCATGCCCCTACGTCACGGGGCCCGCGGAACACCAGAACGAAAACCGGCACTGCCTGCCCGCTCAAGGAGCCGGCTGGATGCAACAGACCCGCCTTCGGGAACACCGCCTGGGCAGGGACGCGCGGGACGTCTGGAGCGACGCCTCCTTCGAGGAGACCATCCGCTGGAGCTCGATCCTGACGTTCGGAATGGAGGCGGTGGGCCTGGCCGCGATCTCCCCGCCGTGGGGGATGCGTGACGGTCGCGGCGGGGAGACCCTTGGCATGCGAACCGACGTCGGCGACCGCGGCGATCTCCTCGACGGCCGCCGTGACCATGACAACCGCAACGGTCACCAAGGCCACCCAGGACATCCCGGCCGCGGCGATGGTGAGGACCAGCGTGACGGCTGCGGCCTGGCCGATCTGCGGGCCGAGATCGCCGAGCTACGGGCTGGGCTGGCCCGCGCCGAACGGCTCCTGGCCGGCTGGCTCGACCACGGCCAGCAGCGGGACGCGCAGCCGGGCGCACGGCCTCCCACCGGCGCCGCCCCCACCGGCGCCGCCCCCATCAGTGCCGTCGCCGGTGCTGCGGTTCCCGGTGCTGCCGTTCCTGCCGCCGGGGCCGGTTTCGCCGTGCATTATCCGGCGTTCACCGACCGGTTCCGGGGCGGTGAGGAGGAGATCAGTCGGCGGCTGGAGGTCTATCTGCCCGACGTCGACCGTTTCGTCGCGGGCCGGGGTGTGCTCGATCTCGGTCCCGGGCGCGGTGAGTGGTTGCGGATGCTCGCCGCCCGGGGGGTGGACGCGGTCGGGGTCGATGCCGATCCGACGTTCGTGGCGGCGGCGCGGGTGCGGGGACTGTGCGTCGTCGTCGGGGATGTTCTCGATCATCTCCGTACGGTTGGTGATGGCACGCTGGACCTCGTCACCGCGTTTCACGTCGTGGAGCATCTGGCGACCGACGAGCTGCTTGCCGTGCTGGTGCAGGCTCGTCGGGTGCTGCGTCCGGGTGGTGGGCTGATCCTGGAGACGCCCGATCCGACGAATCTGGCCATGGGGGCTTGCAACTTCTACCTGGATCCGACCCATCGGCGGCCTGTTCCACCGGCGCTCGCCGAGTTCCTGGTGACTACCAGCGGCTTCGCTGGTGTGGAGATCCGCCGGCTGCATCCCCGTGAGCAGGTCGATCTGTCCGCCCTGCGGTTGGACGGCGTGGAGGAGGCGACCGCGCGGCTGGTTGGTGCCGCGTTGACCTCGGCGCTGTTCGGGCCGCAGGACTACGCGGTCGTCGCCGTCGCGGCCTGAGCTCTGTTGCACTGTGCGAAGTCAAGGCCCGTCTCACGGTGTCGGGCCGCGGTCAGGTGTCGACGTAGGCCGCGAGGTGCTCGCCGGTGAGGGTGGAACGGGCGGCGACGAGCTCGGCCGGTGTGCCCTCGAAGACGATCCGGCCGCCGTCGTGGCCGGCGCCGGGGCCGAGGTCGATGATCCAGTCGGCGTGTGCCATGACCGCCTGGTGGTGCTCGATGACGATGACCGACGTGCCGGCGTCGACGAGCCGGTCGAGCAGGCCGAGCAGCTGCTCGACGTCGGCGAGGTGCAGGCCGATGGTGGGCTCGTCGAAGACGTACGTGACGTCGGTGAGCGAGGAGCCGAGGTGGCGGATCATCTTGACGCGTTGCGCCTCGCCGCCCGACAGCGTGCCCGACGGCCGGTCGAGCGAGAGGTAGCCCAGCCCGATCTCCACGAACGCCTCGAGGGTGTGATGCAACGCCGCGAGCAGCGGCGCCACCGACGGCTCGGCCAGACCGTGCACCCACCCGGCGAGGTCGCTGATCTGCATCGCGCAGGCGTCGGCGATGCTGATCCCGGAGATCTTCGACGATCGAGCGGCCTCGCTGAGCCGGCTGCCGCCGCAGTCGGGGCAGGTGGTGAAGATCACCGCCCGCTCCACGAACGCGCGGATGTGCGGCTGTAGCGCGTCGACGTCCTTGGACAGGAACGACTTCTGGATTTTCGGGATCAGACCCTCGTACGTCAGGTTGACGTTGTCGACCTTGATCTTGGTCGGCTCCTTGTGGAGCAGGTCGTGAAGCTCGGTCCTGGTGAAGGTGCGGATCGGCCTGTCCGGGTCGAAGAAGCCGCAGCCGGCGAAGATGCGCCCGTACCAGCCGTCGACGCTGTAGCCGGGGACGATGAGCGCACCGGCGTTGATCGTCTTGCTGTCGTCGTACAACTGCGTCAGGTCGAAGTCGGTGATCGCGCCCCGGCCTTCGCAGCGCGGACACATGCCGCCGGTGCGGGTGAAGGTCTTCCGCGCCGCCTTGGCGGCGCCGCGTTCGACCGTGATCGCACCGCTGGCCCGGACCGAGGGGACGTTGAAGGAGTACGCGCCCGGCGGGCCGATGTGCGGCTGGCCGAGCCGGCTGAACAGGATGCGCAGCATCGCGCCTGTGTCGGTGACGGTGCCGACCGTGGAACGGGCGTCGGCGCCCATCCGCTGCTGGTCGACGATGATCGCGGTCGTCAGTCCTTCGAGTACGTCGACCTCGGGCCGCGCCAGCGTCGGCATGAAGCCCTGCACGAAGGCGCTGTAGGTCTCGTTGATCAGCCGCTGCGACTCCGCGGCGATCGTGGCGAACACCAGCGAGCTCTTGCCCGAGCCGGAGACGCCGGTGAACACTGTCAGCCGGCGTTTCGGGATCTCGATGCTGACGTCGGCGAGGTTGTTCTCACGCGCGCCCTGCACGCGGATCAGATCGTGGCTGTCGGCAACGTGCAGCGCAGGCGACCGCGTGTCCGTCCTCGTTGCCATGCTCATCGTGTCTCCATCTGTTAAGCGGGCCCGGCCTGCGCGGCCTGCGCGGTCTCCGTCGGCGTCGCCTGGCTCGATCTGACCAGCTTCGAGCGGTACATCTGGTTCTCCTTCGCTTCGGCCCGTGGAGCCTCTGGGCCTCGGCCACGCGGCCAGGGTGCGAGGGTGCCCCGGATCAGGGGGCGAGCTCCTTGCCGCACAGATCCGGCGCCACGACGTCGAACGCGGTGCCCCTCGGGTTGGCCTGGACGAAGGAATAGCAGGTGGTCGGTTTGCCGAGGCCCGTCTTGATGTTGATCGGACTGATCAGACCGCCCGCGTCGTAACGCGTCACGGATCGCAGCGCGGTGATGAAGCCCTGCCGGGTGGGACAGTCGCCGGCGAGTTCCAGACCGCGGATGAACATGTCCGCCTCGATGTAGGACGTCACGGCGAGATCCTGCTCCGGGGCATCGATCTGGGGTGAGTACCGCGTCATCGCCGTGGTGTAGGCGGCGATCGCCGGGCCGCCGGACTCGAAGGGCCGGTAGAAGACGGGAACGACGAGTCCCGCCACCCGCGGGCCGTAGGTGCGCAGCAGCCGCCGGTCGTAGCCGCTCGCAGACAGGATGACCTTCGGGCTTCTGCCCGCGGCGCGAAGCGTGTCGAGGACCGCGACGAGAGCGTCCGGCTGGATCACGCTGATGATGGTGTCCGGGTCGAGGGCGGCGATCCGCTGGGCGACCGTCAGCGGACTGTCCGCGCCCGGGGTGTAGTTCAGCGTGTCGAGGACCTGCACGCCGGCGCCGTCCAGGCTGCGCGCGTATCTCGCCGACGCGTTCGAGACGCCGGTCGACAGCGCGGTCTGCAGCACGACCGCTCGACTGCCACCCTGGGACCGCACGAACTGCCCGTACGTGTCGGTGGGAGCGGCGCTGACGTAGGAGAAGGCGAACATGTTCTCGTACTTCGACCAAACCTGCTCGGCTGCCAGTCCGGTCACCGGAATATCCCGGTCCGCCAGGTACTGCGCGCTGCCGCTTGCCGCGAGGGTCGCCTCGATGATGCCGAAGACGCGCCGGCCGTCGACGAGATCGCGGGCGGCGGTTTCATTCGTGGCGGCCGCGCCCTGGTCGTCCCGCCATTCATAGGTGATTTTGCGGCCGTGGACGCCGCCGGTGGAGTTCACCACGCCCAGTCGGGCGTCGATTCCGGAGCGGACGGCGCCGAAGGCGCTCGCGACCGCTCCCGTGTCGGGGTAGAGGACGCCGAGGTTGACCTGGTCAGCCGTCACTCCCGGGGTGTCGCAGGTGGACGCCGAGGCCACGCCGGAGGTTGAGCAACCGCCGGCACCGGCGACCACCAGAAGTAACATGGCGCTCACCGCCAGGGGTTTGGAATGGCGGCACGTGAACATGGGGCTCCCTGAGACCATCTGTAGGCGGAGGTATCAATCGGGTGGCTGGACGGAACATCCGCCGACGACTCGGACCTGGCGCCGTCGAGGCGGATTCAATGTCCGCGCACCCGATCCTGTACTGATCGATTCCGCGGGCCTGATCAGTGCGCCAACATTACCCAGGGCGGCTTCCGTGGCCAATGCCGGGTTGGCATATTCGGGAGTCACCGTCTCCGCCGGGTGCGGAAAACGAGGTGAACTTCTCGCGAGCGGGTGGCGAGCGTCGCGCCCGACATATTGTCGCCAATGTCCAAGTTGCGCCCGATCCGCCTGGCGGTAACGGAGGCACCGCCCAGCAGGCCGGCGGGACGCGGGGTCGCGGCCGGCCTGTCCGCCGCTCGGGATCGGTCGCGGGGGAGCGGGGCCTGCGCCGTCGCCGTTCTGGTGACTCGGGCGCCATCTCCCCCGAACAGCCATCTCACCCGAACAGCCATCTCACCCAAACAAAGGTCGGAATCCCCCGGACGAAGGTCGGACAGCCTTCGCTCGGGGGATGTCGGTAACCCGTCCGCCCGGCATCCTCGGGGGCGACGCGGTGGGGTGATCCTCGCCCTGCGTCGGGAGACGCCCGGTGCCAGGCGAACGTGCTGCCGCGGAGCCGTAACCCGACTGCCGCCATGACCTTCGAGGCGTCCCGGCGTTCCGTGATCCGGTGCAGGACACGGCCCGCGACTGCGACGCCGGCCGGCCTGAGGAGGCTGTCGTGTCCTTTCGACGTTGGTCCATTGCCTGGGCGGTGGTGGGGATCCTGCTGGTGGCGGCGGGGCTGATCCTGCGGTTCGTCCTGGTTCCGATCGCCACCCGGCTGCCTGGCGACACCGATCTGACCGTTCACTACCAGGGCACCGCGAACCTGCTCGACAGCAGGGCCTTACAGGCTGGCAAGGCGAGTTCCGCGTTACGCTCGCACCTGCCCATCACGGTGGACCGCCGGGTGCAGGTGCTGTCCACCGCCGGGGACACCGCCGTGCTCTCCGACGCGCTCACCGTGCACGCCCCCGGTCAGGATCTACCCAGCAGCTACCTCTATGCCGTCGACAGGTCGACGCTGAAGGGCGTGAAGCCACCCGCCGGGAGAAAAGTCGAGCCCGCGACGGGCGCGCTGACCTCGGCTTTTCCGCTCCACCCGAAAAATGACAGCTCGTACACCTACTATGACCCGGCCACCCGGACCGTCGTCCCGATGACCTACGCCGGGCATGACACCCGCGGTGGCCGGTCCGTCAACGTCTACCGGTTCTCGCCCTCGGGCCCGGTTCGCAGTCCCGACCTGCTCGCCTCCCTTCCGCCGGCTCTGCCCAAGAGCCTCGTCGTCGGTCTGGCGCCCCTGCTGCCCGCCGACGTCCGCGCGGCCCTGGCCCCGGCGACGGTCGCCGCGCTGCCCGACCCGATCCCGCTCACCTACACCGGCAAGTCCGCCATCGTCGCCCATGTGGATCGCCAGACCGGCGTCGCGATCGACGAGACCATCTCCCAGCAGGTCATCGTCAACGTGACGGTCGGCGGCCGGACCGTGAGCCTGCTGCCCGTCGTCGCCCTCGACTTCCGCATCACCCCCGCCAGCATCGCCGATCTCGCCGACAAGGCGAAGTCCGCGGGAATCCTGCTGATCCTCGTCGGCCTCGTGGCGCCGCTCGTCCTGCTGGCGCTCGGCGTGGCGTCGATCATGCTGGCCGTGCTGCGCGAGCGACGTGTGTTGCGCGTACTCCCGGGTGTGCGGCTGCGCGGGCGGGGGCCCGGCGGCCCGGCAGGCGGCGGCGTGGGGTCGGCGGACGGCGTGAAACCGGTGAACGGCACCGGGCCGGCGGGCGGCGGTGAGCCGGTGGGCAATACCGGCGACGACGGTTCCGGCGACGCCGGGCACACCACGCCGCAGTCCGCGCGATCTCTCGACTGACCCGCACATCGGACGCCCACGGCGTCCTGGCGAAAGGATCGCATGGGAACGACGCAGGTGACTCCTCTGACGGTTGAAGCCGTCGGCTTCTCAGGCCGCCTGAGCGTCGGCCTGACGGGCACGCCCTGCCCGGAGAAGGGTGACGGCCGCGTTCTCGTCCGCGTCCGCGGTGTGCCCGCACCGCACGCAGGCGAACTCGGCCTGGGTGGGCCGGTTGTCCTCGGTGACGTGGTCGCAGGTCGCGCAGCGTTGGGAGGTATGGCGGGCATTCACTTCGACGACGACCCGTCCGGCTCTTTCAGCCTTGGCGCGCAGCACCCCGAGGAACACCCCCCATCCGGCGTCGTGGATCGACCTGTTCAGCCCGGACTTCGCCGCCTGCCCGTTGGGCAGGAACGCCCTCGGGGTGTCCGGGTCGGGCCTGGGCTTCGCCCGCCGGGTCATGCCCGTGACGGTGAGCTTCTCGACGGCGATCAGATCATGGTCGCGGGCCAGCCCGAGGGCGGTCTTGTGGGCGTGGTCGAGCCGCTGCCGGGCAACCCGCCGGCTGATCATCCCCACCCGGGCGGCGGCCTTCCGGCGCCGTGCCGAGCCGCGCCTCCCGCGGGACAGGTCCCGCTGGGCGCCGCCCAGCCGGCCCGCGGACCGGTCCAGACATGTCGGGTTCGGGTCGTGCTCGCCGGCCGAGGTGGTCAGGAACGCCGCGACGCCGACGTCCACACCGACCGCGACCCCGGTGGGCGGCAGCGGCTCGGCCGGGACGTCGCAGGACAGGATCACAGACCAGCGCCTGCCCTCACGTGTGACGCTGATCGTCTTGACCCTGCCGAGCACCCGCCGGTGCTGGTGGACCTTGACGTGACCGATGCCCTGCAGGCGCACTGGTTGGCGATCTACGACGGGGAGTGCGTCGGGTGAGCCTCGACGAACGGGTGAACATGGTCCGGTTCGATCTTCAACGCGACGACCGGCCAGTCGTGCTCGGCGCACCGCTGGCGGACGAGCGCGTCAAGGCGGTCCCCGACCGGTCCGGTCCGGCCAGGAGGGGACGGGCGGTACTACGGCCACCACACGACGTGACAGCCAAGCTCGCAGGCGCCACCCACGCCGACCGTCACCCGACGAGACATGCATCTGGCTACACCAGCGTTGCTGGTCCAACCGGTACGGGCCCGTACCGGATTCCCCTGACGCCTGAAGGCGACAGTCCCCTCCGGAGGTCTTTGATGGAGACGCTCAACGTCCGACGGCCGCGGACCGGGGTCGCCCTGGTGACCCTGGAACGCCCCGAACGGCTCAACGCGTTGAATCGGCCGATGCTTCATGAGCTCCGGGAAGTCGCCGAGGAGCTGGCCACCGACGCGTCGGTGCGGGCCGTCGTCCTCACCGGGGCCGGCCGCGGATTCTGCTCCGGGTACGACCTCGACGGCGCGGAGGAGTTCGCGACTCTCGGTCCGACGGGCGGGCTGGCGTTGCAGGACACGGCCAACCGGATGCTGCACACCCTGCACACGTTGCCCCAGCCGCTGATCGCCGCCGTCGGCGGCCCGGCCATCGGCGGAGGCATCAGCCTCGCCCTGGTCGCCGACATCCGCATCGCGGCCGTCGATGCGCTGTTCCAGCTGGCGTTCGTCCGGATCGGCATGTCGGGTGGCGATCTGGGTGCCTCCTGGCTGCTGCCGCGGATCGTCGGGCGAGGACTCGCCGCCGAGCTGATGTACACGGCGCGGCCGGTCGGCGCGCAGGAGGCGGTGCGCATCGGTCTCGCCAACCGGGTCGTGCCCACCGCTTCGCTGCTCGACGCCGCGCTCGACCTTGCGGAGCAGATCGCCGTCCACCCCCCGCTGGGCGTGCAGCTGTCCAAGCGTGCGCTCCAGGCCAGCACGGACTCGCCGTCACTGTGGTCGGCCCTGGAGACGGAGGCCCGTGGTCAGGCGCTGCTGATGGGGCATCCGGACACGGCGCGGGCGATCGCCGCCCTGCGGGAGAACCTGGCGGCGGCCCGCGAGACGAAGGTCTGACTCCGCGGGACACGAACGACGGGGGCCGGATCGGCGTGGATCCGGCCCCCGTCCCGGCCGGGTCAGCTCGCTCGCAGCCGGGACACGAGATCCTGGCGCACCTCGTCGGCCAGGTCGTAGGGCAGATACAGGGTGAAGCGGTCGATCAGCCCGGTGAAACGACGGCGGATCTCCCGGGCGACCGCGGCCGGTTCGCCCACCGCGGCGAAGGTGTGGAGCACGGTGTCGTCGACGAGCGCGGTCATGGCGGCCCAGTCGTTCCGCCGGGACAGCAGGTGGAGCTCCGTGTGCAGATCACCCCAGCCGTGCAACTCGAGCACGCTGCGGTAGGCGGGCGTCGCGCCGTAGAAGGCGATGCGCTCGCGGACCGCCCGCACCGCCTTCTCGATGTTCTCGTCATCGGTCCCGGTCGCCACCAGGCCGGGGTAGGACAACGTGAACCGCTCGCGGGTCTTCCCGTTCTCGCCGAGCACGGAGGTGAGCTGGGGGAGCGTGACCTCCCGCAGGTAGCGCTCGCTGGTGAAGGAGTGCACCAGCATGCCGTCGGCGACCTCGGCCGCGACCGACGTCATCTTCGGCCCGACCGCGGCGATCAGTACCGGCGGTGGCCCGAAGGGGTTGGGCCCGGGATTGAACATCGGCGTCATCAGAGTGTTCTGGTAGATCTCGCCGTGGAAGTCGAGTGGCTTGCCGTCGTGCCAGCTCCGCCAGATGGCGCGCAGGGCCAGCACGAACTCCCGCATCCGTTCGGCGGGTGCGGACCAGGGCATGTCGAAACGCCGTTGGATGTGCGGTCGGACCTGTGAACCGAGGCCCAGGGCGAAGCGGCCGGCGCTGAAGGTCTGCAGATCGTTGGCGACGGTGGCGGTGGTCATCGGGTTGCGGGCGAACGCCACGGCGATGGCCGTCCCAAGGTGCAGCCGGGGTGAACGGTCCGCGGCCAGCAGCAGGGGGAGGAACGGGTCCCGGTTGACCTCGGTGCTCCACACCCCGTCGTAGCCGATGCGATCGGCGTGCGCGACCTGCGCCGTGAGATCGGCGATGTCCGCGCCGCGGGTGCCGTCGGTGGATCCGCCGATATGGCCGTCGACCAGCACGTGCCGGCTCCTTCTGATCGTGGCGGGTTCGGTTGGCGGACCTGTCGGGACGTGCCGGGGAACGGGGGAAGTAAAGCAAGAGTAACCTTGTGGGGTCAACAGATCCGGCTGGTCCAGCGAGGGGAGGCGGTAAGCCCGTGACCGGAGGAAGCGCCTCCATGGCGGGCCGTCCTTGCCGCGTGCGTCCATCGACCAGGACGGGCGACGCGGGTGGCGCGGGGGGGAATCGGCGGCGATCCGGGTCGGTTCGGGTTCCCGGCGGGAGTACCTGGTGAGCACGCGGGCCGGCCGGGCGCCGATCAGGCGGACCCCCCGGCCGCGCGACCGTCGAGCGCAGATCCTGGCCGCGGCCAGTGACCTGTTCTATCGCTTCGGTTATCACAACGTCGGCACCGAGGACATCGCCACGGCGGTCGGCATCACTCCCGGCGCGCTCTACCGCCATGTCCGCAGCAAGGAAGAGCTCCTGGCCAGCGCACTGTCGGACAGCTTCGAGCGGGCGACGACCGTCGTCGACCGCCAGCCGCCCGGCGGCTTCGCCGCGGTGGTCGCCGACCTGGCCGAGACGGCGGCGCACGGGCGCGAGCTCGGGGTGCTGTGGACGCGGGAGACCCGCCATCTCCGCGCCGAGTACCGCGCGCCGATGCTGGAACGGTTCTTCGTGTTCCTGGCGAGCCTGACCGCCGGGCTGCGTGACGCCCGCGGCGAGCTGAGCGGGGACGACGCGGAGCTGCTGGCGTGGTGCCTGCTCGCCGTGCTCACCAGCGCCTCCTACCACTCGGCCGCCGCCACCCCGGAGGTGATGGCCACGGTGCTGCGCGACATGGCCCTGTGCGTGTGCGAGGCGCGGATCGACACCTGCGGGGTGTCCGAGGAGCCGGTCGCGGCCTGCGGGGAGACCGGCCTGCCGCCCCGGGTGCGCCGGGAGGCGCTGCTGGCCGCCGCGGCCCGGCTGTTCGGGGATCGTGGCTACCAGTCGGTGACGATGGAGGAGGTCGGCGCGGAGGTCGGGGTGACCGGCGCCGGCGTCTACCGGCACTTCGTGACCAAGGCCGACCTGCTGACCGCGATCGTGGCGCGCGCCACCGAGTCGTTGCAGCTGGGCATGTCCCGGGCCCTGTCCGCGGCCGCGACCCCGGCCGACGGCCTGGCGAATGCGGTGGCCGCCTACATCGACTTCGCGATGGCGCACACCGACCTCGTGAACGTCCTGGTCGCCGAGGTGATGAACGTGCCCCAGCCGTACCGCCACCGCATCCGCCGCGCCGAGCACGACTACGTCGCCGAATGGGTCTGCCTGCTGGCCGCGACCCATCCGGAGCTGGACCGCACCGCGGTTCTCTTCCGCGTCCACGCGGTCCTCACCGTCGTCAACGACGTCGCGCGTACATCTCACCTGCGCGGACGACCTGGCCTGGTGGACAAGGTGCGGCTGGTCGCGGCCGGTGTACTGCACGCCTGACGGCCGTACCTCGAGGTGGGGTCATCCAACGGTCTTGACGGAGTGAACTGGGTCACTTATGGTCCAGAAAGTAAATCCTGCGACACACAGCCTCGATCCTGCCGGCGTCGGTGTCGGTGTTGCGCCGGGAATCTCGTGATGGTGCCGTGACCACGGGCAGCGGTGCTCGGACTGGGAGGGTGCACAGCCTTGAGAGCGCCGGACTCTGCGATCGTGTCGATGCAGGTGGAGGTTCGGGATCGACGACGGGAACTGGTCTCGGCGCTGCGCGCCGCGGCGGGGGCGCAGCTGCCCGCCTTCGACGACGGTCCGGCGGCGGCTCTGGCGGCCCGGCTCGATCGGCTCGCGGCCGAGTCCGCCGACGCCGAGCTCCGTGCCGCCCTCGGCGCGGGCCGCTTCGACCGGATCGGCGATCTGTTCGCCGAGCTCGGCGAGGTGCGGTCGGAGCTGTGCGCGCGGGCGGTGGAAGGGCCGTTCCAGGCGCTGAGCCGGATCCGCGACCAGCTCACCCTGCTGCGCCGGGAGACAAGCTCCGGGCGGATCACCCGGGCCGCCCCCGCCGCACTGTGCACGGCCGGCGGCTTCGACCGAGCGATGATCTCCAGTCTGCGCGGTTCGACCTGGCTGCCGGTCGCGCTGCACGCCGAGGTGGATGCCGACGGCCCCGTCAACGAGGCCCTGCGCCGTTTCCTCACGGACGTGGAGATACCGCTGGCGTCGTCGATGCCCGAGACCGAGCTGGTCCGCCGGCGGGCGCCCGCGTTGATCCGGCGTGCCCAGTCGGAGGGCCGCGTCTTCCGGCCACTGATCGAGATCTCCGGGACGCGGGAGTACGTCGCCGCGCCGATCGTCGCGGGCGGCTGCGTCCTCGGCTTCCTCCACGCCGACACCTACTCCTCGGGGCGGGGCCTCACCGAGGCCGACCGGGATCACATCCAGACGTTCGCCGACGGTCTCGGACTCATCCTCGAACGGACCGTCCTGCTGGAACGCTCGCGGCTGCAGCGCGATCGGATCGCGGACGCGCTGCGCGCCGTCCGCGCCACGAGCGAGGTGCTCGGTACCGCGCCGGTCCAACTGGCGCGCACGATCAAGCTGTCCACGCAGCGCCGCGCGGCGGTGGCCGGGCGCTCCTCGCCCCCACCGTCGGCTCTGATCGCGGCGGCACCCCCGATCCCCGACGGACTCACTCCGCGGGAGCGTGAGGTGCTCCGCCTCCTGGCCGCGGGTGCGACCAACGCACAGATCGCCAACGCCCTCACAGTCTCCGAGACGACGGTGAAATCCCACGTGAAGCACATCCTGCGCAAACTGCGCGCCTCGAACCGAGCCGAGGCGATCGCTCGGTACCTGTACCTCGCCCGCACCGCGGACCGCGCGTTATGACCGTGACGGCCGGCGACCGCCGGCACAGCATGTTCCCGGCACCCGCCGGCGACCGGGGCTGGCGGCGGCGCGAACGCGAACTCGGCGCTCGGTTGGCCTTCCTGCACGGCGAGGTCCGTGCCGCTCTCGGCATCGAACCGTCGCGCGGCACCGTCCTCGCCTCCTCGGCGTCGTGGACCGAGGTGGTCTCGGACCTCGTCCGGCTCTGCGTCGACCGGCTGCGCGCGATGGACGGTCACGCCGGCGCCACCGGCCTGCGGATCTGCCTGCTCGTCCTGGACCTGCACGAACTCGCCTTCGACCTCGGCCAGCACGAACGAGACCAGCGCATGCGTCGACTGGCCGCCTGCTCCGAGGGACTCGCGCGCATGCGGGTGCTGCCGCACTCGACGGATCTGCTGGACCACGCATGCGAGGAACTGGTCCGGCGCTGCGGATTCGGCCGCGCGGTGCTGTCCCGGGTCGACGAAGGCGTCTGGCGGCCGTGGTTGGCCTACTTCAGCAACGGCGACGAGTTCGAGTCGTGGTTCGGGAGGTGGGTCGACCAGCCGATTCGGCTCGAAGGCCGCATCCCCGAGACGCGGCTGCTCACCGAGTGCCAGCCCGTCGCCGTCTACGACACGGCGAGCACCGCCGTGCACCGGTCGATCATCGTGGACTCGGGTCGCTCGGACTCCTACGTGGTGGCCCCCTTGATGCACGGCACCTCGGTGGTGGGCTTCCTCCACGCGGACCACCATCCGGCTTCGCGGCGCGTGGACGACTTCGACCGGGACGTCCTCTGGGCCTTCGCGGAGGGTTTCAGCCACCTGTACGAGCGGATCGTTCTGGCCGAGCGTCTGCGAACCCAGCGCGACCAGGCTCGGGAGATCCTGTCGTCGGCGGTCGAATCGGTGAGTGACTTCTGCGACGCGAGTATCGACTTCTCGCCGCACGCGGCCGTAGGAGCCATGCCACGGACTTCCGTTCCCCCCCATCCGGTCCCCACCGGGCATCCCGGTGGGGAGCTCACCGCGCGCGAGTCGGAGGTCCTCGAGCTGATGGTGGCGGGAGCGACGAACGGTGCCATCGCCGAGACGCTGGTCATCTCCGAGGACACCGTGAAATCGCACGTGAAACACATACTGCGCAAGCTCGGAGCGGTGAACCGGTCGCAGGCGATCGCACGGTCCCTGGGAATCGCCGTGCACGGCGACGGCGGCTGAGGCGGCCGGTCACCGTGGCCGCCCCGGGCGCGGCCGGGCGTTCCTCGCCGCCCGGCCGCGCCCGGCGTTCCTCACGGCGCGCCGAGCAGCCCCAGTTCGGCACGTCCGAGCAGGTCGTAGGCCTGGTCGGTGGTGAGCGGATGGAAGGGGCCGCCGCGGGCGTCCCGGTAGAGGCGTTCGAGCACGTGTCCCCGTCGGAAGGAGGACCCACCGACGAGCCGGAGCGCCGCGTCCGTCACCCTGATCGCGGTCTCCGTCGCGGTGACCTTGGTGACGTCGATCAACGCCGTGCGCGCGCTCGGGTTCCACTCGGCGTCGCGGCCCTCGATGAGGATCCGGCCGGTGGTCTCCAACGCCCGCGCCGCGGTCTCCACGTCCACCAGCATCTTGCCGAGTCCGTACTGGACGAAGCCGATCCCCTTCAGGGCGACGTCCTTGCCCTCCATCGTCGCGCCGAGGCTCTTCTTCTTCAGGATCTCCCGCGTCTCGGCGTAGGCCTTCTCCGCCAGGCCCAGGTACACGGACGCGAAGCTCATCGACGCCCACTCGAACTCGCCGAACAGCCCGTTGCGGAAGTTCCCGCCGTAGGAGCCGGCGGGCGCCGGCACGTCGTTGAAGACGATCGTGTGGGTGCCGGTCGCCCGCATCCCCATGGTGTCCCAGGTCTCGATGATGCTGATCCCGGGGCTGTCCATCGGCAGCACGAAGACGGCCTCCCGGGCCGCGTGCTCGGTGAAGTCCGCGGGCAGCTGCCCGTCGGTGTCCGTGATCGTCGCGTTGAAGGCGACGATGTCGGCTCCCAGGCAGAGGGTGGCCCACGTCTTCTTCCCGTGGATCCGCCAGCCGCCGCTGCCGTCGGGAACCGCCTTCGTGTCGGCGAGGCCGCTCAGACCGGCCCGGTCCTCGCTGAACGGTCCGCAGATGATCTTTCGTTCCCCGACGACCTCGGAGAAGACGCGCTCCCTGGTGGCCTCGTCGAGCAGGCCGCGGAAGATACCGATCATCGTCTGGTGCATGTTGAACGCCAGCGCGATCGCCGGGTCGCCCTTCGCGAGCTCCCTGGAGACACCCGCCGTGGTCGCGATGTCGGCGCCGAGGCCGCCGTACTTCTTGGGAACCGCGATCGCGGGCAGGCCGCTGTCCTTGTAGAGCGGCACGAGCTCGGTGGGAAAGCGGTTCTCCGCGTCGGCGGACGGACCGGCCACCGCGAATTCCTTCGCCAGCGTACGGGCCGTCTCGAGCACCTCGTCCCGTTCGGCTGGCGTTATCTCCACATCGTGTTTTCCCATGCCGCAGCTCACTCCTCGTCGTTGATGACCGCGTACTGGTGAACGTAGACCGGATATGCACGTGTTGAAATCTCCCCGCGGGAGAGCTTCTGCCCTTCGATGGGGTGACACGTCGCAGGGGTCCCGACCCGCCGGGCGCCGGCTCCGCGCTCCCTGCTCCCTGCTCCCGTAGCTGGCCGGGGGCGGTCTTCCGACCGTTCGGATGCTCACCCGAACGGGCAAGGTGTTTAACCCCGAGGGATGACGCGTCCTGTCTCGTCCGGCCCTACCGTTGGGTCATCCCCGCCGGCGCTGCGCCGGCCATCGACTGGTCTATCCCCGTCGGCGTGAAGGAGCATGGCCAGATGTCGTCCTACCGGTTCGCCGTGTTATGGCTCAAGGCATTTCGTGAAAGCGCGGAGAAGGTTTGCGCCCTGTATGCCGACGACTTCCTCTTCGAGGATCTGATCCTTGACCAGTCGATCACCGACAAGGAGGATCTGCACCGGGTCTTCGCGCCGTACGCGAACAAGGACCTGACCAACGGCATCGGGATCAACCTGTTCCGGATCGACGAGTACATCGGCGACGCCCGCAGCGGGATCATCCGCTGGACCTGGGAGCCCGAGGGCTCGGCCGCCTTCCTCGGCGTCCCCACGGAGGGGAAGACGTTCAGTACCTCCGGTCAGACCTTCCACCTCTACGACGCCGACGGTCGCATCAGGCGTGAGTCGACGTACTGGGACGCCGTCTCCCCGCTGCACACGCTGGGCCTGCCGGTGTCGATCCACGGCGGCGTCACCGCCCCGGTCCCCGCGTCCGCCGCGGTCCCTGCGTCCGCCGGGGTCCCTGCGTCCGCCGCGGTCTGAGGCCCCGAGACCCGAAGCGAAGGGAACACGTCGATGAGCAAGGCCACCGACCACGCGCAGCGCTGGGCGCAGGCGCTCACCACGGACACCGAGGCCGCCGTGGCCCTGTACGCGGACGAGGTGCTCTACGACGACCGCCGGGCGGTCGACCACGTCCACGACACCGCTACCGACCGGGCCGAGCTGCGCGAACGCCTCGCCCCGTACGCGAACGGCGACGCCGGCAACGGCGTCGGGATCCATCGTTTCGAGGTACTCGAGGCCATCGAGACCACCGGGGGTAACGGGGCGCCCGCCGTGACGATCCTCTGGCGTTGGACCGGTGAGCACCTCGCGGGCTTTCGGGGAGTGCCGACCGGCGGCCGGACGCTGTCCACCCGTGGCCAGACCTGGCACCAGTTCGATGCGGACGGCCGGATCGACCGTGAGCTGACCAACTGGAACGACACTCCGGTACTCCAGAAACTCGGCCTGCCGGTCCTCACCCCGCACTACTGGGACAAGGATTTCGACCCCGGCCTGCTCCCGGGGTGATAGCCCCGTTCGCCGTGAATCCCGCGACGGCCGGCGACGCGGCCGCTTCGCCGGTGTTCGGCAACGGTGGTGAGATCCCGTTTTTCGCGGGCCGGTGGACGGCAGTTCGATCTGGAGGTTCAGCAGTCATGTGGGGCACCCTGCCAGAGGTGTTCGATCGGGTGTGTCTGTACTACGCGGACTCGACGGCGATCATCGACGATGATCGCCGGCTCACCTACCGGCAGATGCGGAGCTGGGCCAACCGGGTGGGGAACGGGCTCGGGGCGCTGGGCGTGGAGAAGGGCGACCGGGTCGGCCTGTTGCTGCCCAACATCCTGGAGTTCATCCCGACCCAGCACGGCATCTGGAAGGCCGGGGCGGTGCTGGTGCAGATGCCGACGCGGTCCGCGGCCGGCGGGCATCGCGCCATCCTGGGACAGGCCGGCGCCACCACCCTCATCTATCACGCCCAGTTCGACGCGGTCGTCGCCGAGCTGCTCGACGGTCTGCCTGACGTCAAGCGGGTCATCCGCCTGGCCGATGGCCACGGGGCCACCGCCGGTGCCGGTGGCGGGCAGGCAACGGTCCTCGACGCCCTCGACGTTCTCGACTACCGGACCTTCTTCGACTCGCAACCGGATTCGCCGCCGTCGACGTCCCTGTCCGAGGACGACGACGCGTATGTGCTGTTCACGTCCGGGAGCACGGGTGAACCGAAAGGGGTGGTCAATTCTCACTTCACCTGGGCGCATTACAGCATCACGGCGGGACTCGAGATCGCCGACATCCGGCCGGGCGAGATCTTCGCGCACGGGGCTCCCCTCACCCACTTCACGCAGATCTTCGTGATGCCGACGTTCCTGCGCGGCGGGGTGAACGTGATGCTGCCGGGACTCGACGTCGACGTTCTCCTCAAGACGATCGAGAAGGAGCGGGTGACCGCCACGGCCGTGGTCCCGACGATCATCTACCTCCTGCTCGACCACCCACGGCGGACGTCGTTCGACCTCTCGTCGCTGAACACGATGATCTACGCGGGTGCTCCGATCGCCCCGGAACGCCTCCACGAGGCGCTCGACGCCTTCGGTCCGATCTTCGTCCAGACCTACGCCGGAACCGAACCGGGCTACGTGTCGTGCCTGCGCAAGGAGGACCACCGGGCGGACACCGACCAGGGTCTGCGACGGCTGGCCTCGGCCGGGCGGCCGATCCCGTACGTGAAGGTCACCATCCAGGACGAAAGCGACCAGCCGCTCCCGGTCGGCGAACCTGGGGAGATCTGCTCGCGGCAGTTCGGGCAGATGCTGACCTACGTCGACCCCGCCCGCAACGCCGAGGCGTTACGGGACGGCTGGGTCCACACCGGCGACATCGGTTTCCTGGACTCCGACGGGTTCCTCTACATCGTCGACCGCAAGAAGGACATGGTGGTCAGCGGCGGATTCAACGTCTTCCCACGTCAGGTCGAGGACGTGCTGTTGACCCACCCGGCGGTGGCCCAGGCCGCGGTGGTCGGCGTACCGCACGAGAAGTGGGGCGAGGCCGTGCTCGCGGTCGTGGTTGCCAAGCCTTCCGAGACGGTGCGGGAAGGCGACCTGATCGCCCACGTCAAACGTGAGCTCGGCAGCGTGCCGGCGCCGAAGTCGATCGTGTTCCGCGACAGCCTCCCGGTGAACCCCGCGGGCAAGGTCGACAAAAAGGCGATTCGCGCGCCGTACTGGGCGGGCCGCAGCCGGGAGATCGGATAACTCCATGGAAACGACGATGAGTTCTCACAGCCATTCGGGTCTGTCCGGTTCCGACCGCACCCGTGCCGACCAGAGCGCCGCCAACTCGGCCGGGCCGGGGGCGCGGCCCGCGCCGCCGGCGCCGCTCGTCGACTCCGCCGCCTTCCGCGACGTCCTGTCGCATTTCGCCACCGGCGTCGTCATCGTGACGGCGATGGCCGGGGGCCGACCGGTGGGCCTGACCTGCCAGTCGTTCACGGCCCTGTCCCTCGATCCGCCGATGATCCTGTTCTGTCCCGCCCGGACCTCCACGTCCTGGCCGGTGCTGGCGGGCTCCGGGCGGTTGTGCGTCAACATCCTCAGCGCGGACCAGCACGAGATCAGCAATGGATTCGCGCGCAGCGGCGCGGACAAGTTCGCCGGCGTCGCGTGGACGCCGCTGCCGAACGGCGCACCCGCGCTGGACAGCGCCGCCGCGCACATCGGCGCGACCGTCGCCGAGGTCCACGACGGCGGCGACCATCACATCGTCACCTGCCACGTGCAATCCCTGCGGGCCGGCGAGGGCGGCGCTCCGCTCCTGTACTACCGCAGCGAGTACCGCCACCTTCGGCCCCGGGACTGAACCCCGCCATCTCTGAGGGAGAAAAGGTGTCCGCACCGCACTACCCGTTGTTCATCGGCGGGGAATGGCTCGATTCCGCCGAGCGGTACGAGATCAGAAGTCCGGCCACGGGCGAACTCGTGGCGACCGTCGCGAAGGGCGGGGTCGCACACGTCGACCGGGCGGTCGCCGCGGCCAGGGCCGCGCACGAGGCGGGCGTGTGGCGGCACACCGCGCCGCAGGAACGCTCGGCGTTGCTGCACGCGGTGGCCGATCGTCTCACCGAGCGCCTGTCCGAGCTCGCGGCCCTGCAGAGCCGGGAGAACGGCGCGACGATCCGCGTCACCGGCGCCCTGCACCTCGGCCTGTCGATCGGTCAGCTCCGCTACCTCGCCGATCTCGCGAAGTCCTACGAGTTCGAGAAGGCCGGACCCGAGATCGGCCCGATTCCGGCCGCGGGAGTACTGCGCCGGGAACCGCTGGGCGTGGTGGCCGCGATCGTGCCCTGGAACATCCCACTCCTCGTGATCATCTGGAAGGTCGCCCCGGCGCTCGCCGCCGGGAACACCGTCGTGCTCAAGCCCGACGAGCACGCGCCGCTGCTGGCTCTCGAGCTCGCCAGGGAGTTCGAGGCGGCCGGTCTGCCCGCCGGGGTGCTCAACGTCGTCACGGGCGACGGCGACCCGGCCGGCGCCCACCTCAGCGGCCACCCCGACGTCCGCAAGGTGGCCTTCACCGGCTCGACCGAGGTCGGCAAGGCCATCCTGAGCGCGTCCGCCGACACGGTGAAGCGGGTGACACTGGAGCTTGGCGGCAAGGGGCCGAACATCGTCCTCGACGACGCGGACCTGCCGCTCGCCGTCGACGGGGCGCTGTTCGCGGTCCTGGCCAACAACGGGCAGGCCTGTGAGGCGGGCACCAGGCTGCTCGTCCCGGGCGTGCTGAAGGACGAGTTCGTCTCCCGGCTGGTGGAGCGGGCGAAGACGCTGCGGCTCGGCGATCCGCTGGACCCGGCGACCGACGTCGGCCCGGTGATCAGCGCCGGACAGCGGGACCGCATCCTGGCCTACCTGGAGTCGGCCCGCCAGGACGGCGCCACCATCGCCCTGGGCGGCGGCGTCCCGCAGGGCCCGGGGTTCGAGACGGGCAACTGGGTCGAACCCACCGTCGTCACCGACGTCACCAACGATGCGCGAATCGCCCGCGAAGAGGTCTTCGGCCCGGTGCTCACCGTGCTGACGTACGACTCCGTCGACGAGGCGGTCGCCATCGCCAACGACACCGACTACGGCCTGTCGGCCGGCGTGTGGGGCCGCGACGAGCAGCGCGCCCTGGCCGTGGCCCGCCGGCTCGACGCCGGCATGGTGTACGTCAACGACTGGCACGTCATCCACCCGGCCTACCCGTTCGGCGGATTCAAGCAGAGCGGCCTGGGACGCGAGGGCGGCCCCGACGCGCTCGACGCCTACACCGAGCAGAAGTTCATCTCGCTCGCCCGGTCCGGCGGGCTGGCGGACCGGGCGACCTTCGCCCTGGTGCTGGGAACGCCGCCGACCGCCTGACCACCGAAACAGGGACGGATCAACGATGGAGCACGTCAGCACCGCCGGCGTCATCGGCTGGGACCGGGGCGCCGAGGGAACGGTGATCCTGACCGTCGACGGTCCGCCGGCGTCGGCCGACCCCGGCGGCCGGGACCTCGTCGCGTCGCTACGGGACGTCGTCGACCGGCTTGAACGAGAGCAGGACTCGATCGCCGGCGTCGTCGTGACGTCCCCGGCGCCGGCCTCGGGCGGTGGCGGTCCTGGCCACGCGCACGGCGCTCGGGAGGAACTCGGCCTGCTGCGTGCCGAGGACGCCGCCGCCGTGCTGCGCGGCGTCCTCGCGAACCACCGGGCCCAGGTCGGCCCGCTGACCGGCCGGGTGGTGCGCAACCAGATCCGGGCGTTCCTCGACCTGCGACACGTCCGGGCCGGTGGCAGCCGCCCGCCCGGATTCGACCGGTTCCAGGCCACGAGGCTTGGCGTTCTCGGGGCCGGGATGATGGGCGCGGGCATCGCCTACGTGGCCGCGCAGGCCGGCATCGAGGTGGTGCTCAAGGACGTCAGCCTCGCCGCGGCGCGCCGCGGCAGGGCCCACGCCGAGAAGCTGGAGGCGAAGGCGCTGGCCCGGGGCCGCACCTCGCCGATCTCGCCGATCTCGCCGACCTCGCCGAGCGGTTGCTGTTCGCCGAGTCGATCGAGGCCGTCCACGCGATGGATGAGGGCGTCGTCGAGTCGGTGCCCGACGCGAACGTGGGCTCGTTGCTCGGTATCGGCTTCCCGTCCTGGACGGGTGGGGTCTTCCAGTACGTCAACCAGTACGACGGGGGACCGGCGGGATTCGTGGCCCGGGCCCGCGAGCTGGCCGACCGCCACGGCGACCGCTTCACCCCGCCCGACTCGCTGGTGGCCCGAGCGGCCACCGGGACGCCGTATGCGTAGCGGCGCGGCCCGCAGCCGGTTCGACAGACGATCAATTGCTGGGAGGCGTTGTGGACTTCGGTGAGGACGCGGAGCTCGCGGCTCTGCGGGAGACGGTCGCCGCGATCGCGAAGCCGTTCGGCGGTGCCTACTACACCGAGCGGTCGCAGGCGCGCAGGCCGACCAGCGAGGTGTGGGCGGCGCTCGCGCAGGCCGGTTTCCTCGGCGTGAACCTCCCCGAGGCCTACGGCGGTGGTGGCGGCGGCATCGTGGAGCTCGCGGCGGTCTGCGAGGAGACCGCCGCGGCGGGCTGCCCGCTGCTGCTCCTGGTGGTCTCGGCCGCGATCTCCGGCGAGGTCATCTCCCGCTTCGGCAGCGAGGAGCAGAAGCTGCGATGGCTGCCCGGCCTCGCCGACGGCAGCCACAAGATGGTGTTCGCGATCACGGAGCCGGGCGCCGGGTCGAACACCCACCGGCTGACGACGAAGGCGGACCGCGACGGCGACGACTGGGTGCTGACCGGGCAGAAATACTACATCTCCGGGTTCGACGAGGCCGCGGCCGTCCTCGTCGTCGCCCGGACCGGCGTGGACGAGGCCACCGGGCGGGCGCGGCTGTCGCTGTTCGTCGTGCCGACCGACACCCCGGGACTGGTCGCCCACCCGCTGCCGGTCGCCGCGCAGATGCCCGAACAGCAGTTCACGTTGTTCTTCGACGACGCCCGGGTGCCGGCGGACGCGCTGATCGGCGTCGAGGGCGAGGGCTTGCGGCAGGTGTTCCACGGCCTGAACCCGGAGCGGATCACCGGCGCCGCGATCTGCGTCGGCATCGCCCGGTACGCGCTGGGCAAGGCGGCCGACTACGCGCGTCACCGGCAGGTGTGGGACGTCCCGATCGGCGCCCATCAGGGGGTCTCCCACCCGCTGGCGAAGGCGAAGATCGAGACGTCGCTCGCCGCGCTGATGACGCAGAAGGCCGCGTGGTCGCATGACCACGGCCTGCCCGCCGGGGAGCCGTCGAACATGGCGAAGTACGCCGCCGCGGAGGCCGCCCTCGCGGCCGTCGACCAGGCGATCCAGACCCACGGCGGGAACGGGATGGCCGTCGAGTACGGCCTGGTGCCGCTGTGGGGGATGGCGCGCACGCTGCGGATCGCTCCGGTCAACCGGGAGATGATCCTGAACTACGTCGCGCAGCACACCCTCGGCCTTCCCCGCTCGTACTGAGGGGCTCCGGTCGCATCGAGGGGCTCCGGTCGCGTGGAGGAGCTCCGGTCGCATTGAGGAGAAAGCGATGACGTATTCCGCCACGAGATGGGCGACGGCGACCGCGCCGGGCGGGCCGGCGGCGCAGGCGCGGGCTGCCGAGGGCACCGTCCTGCGGTCCCGCCTGGACACCGCCTCTGAGTCGTACCGCACGAACCGCGCCGCCCAGCTCGCCAACCTCGCGCAGCTCGCGGAGCAGCTCGAGAGGGCGCGGGCGGGCGGCGGCGAGCGCTACCGAGACCGACACCGCCGGCGCGGCCGGCTGCTGGTGCGCGAGCGCGTCGAGCTGCTGCTCGACCGGGACTCCCCGTTCCTCGAACTGTCCCCGCTCGCGGCCTGGGGAACGGAGTTCGCCGTCGGCGCGAGCGTCGTCACCGGCATCGGGGTGGTGTCCGGGGTCGAGGTCGTCATCATCGGGCACGACCCGACGGTCCGCGGCGGCGCGATGAACCCGTACTCGTTGCGCAAGACGCTGCGCGCCCTTGACATCGCCAGGCGCAACCGGCTGCCGGTCGTGAACCTCGTCGAGTCCGGCGGTGCCGACCTGCCGAACCAGTCCGACCTGTTCGTCCAGGCCGGGAAGATCTTCCACGACCTGTCCGCGCTGTCGGCCGACGGCATCCCCACCATCGCCCTGGTCTTCGGCAACTCCACCGCGGGCGGGGCGTACGTGCCGGGCATGTGCGACCACGCGGTGTTGGTCGACCAGCAGGCGAAGGTGTTCCTCGGCGGGCCGCCGCTGGTCAGGATGGCGACCGGCGAACAGGCCGACGACGAGGACCTCGGCGGCGCGGCGATGCACGCGCGGGTCTCCGGAGTCGCGGACTACTTCGCGGTCGACGAGCCCGACGCGATCCGGATCGGCCGACGGATCCTGTCCGAGATCAACTGGCGTAAGCGCGGACCCGGGCCGAGCCTGCCCGCCGACCCGCCCGTGTACGACTCCGACGAGCTGCTGGGGATCGCGCCGGCGGACATCCGGGTGCCGTTCGACCCGCGCGAGGTGCTCGCCCGGGTCGTCGACGGCTCGCGGTTCGGCGAGTACAAGCCCGACTACGGCACCAGCCTGGTGACCGGCTGGGCCTCGATCCACGGTTTTCCGGTCGGGGTGCTCGCCAACGCCAACGGCGTGCTGTTCAGCGCGGAGGCGAAGAAGGGCGCCGAGTTCATCCAGCTCGCCAACCAGGTGGACACGCCGCTGATCTTCCTGCAGAACACCACGGGCTTCATGGTGGGTACGGCCTACGAGCAGGGCGGCATCATCAAGGACGGCGCCAAGATGATCAACGCGGTGACGAACAGCACCGTGCCGCACCTGACCATCAACATGGCGGCGTCGTTCGGCGCCGGCAACTACGGCATGTCGGGGCGCGCCTACGATCCGCGGCTGATGTTCGCCTGGGTGGGTGCCAAGCTCGCCGTCATGGGCGCCGCCCAGCTGGCCGGGGTGCTGTCGATCGTGGGCCGGGCCGCCGCCGAGGCCGCCGGCCGACCGTTCGACACCGCGGACGACGACCGACGCCGCGCCGAGATCGAACGCCAGATCGGCGCCGAGTCGCACGCCTTCTTCATGAGCGGGAAGCTCTACGACGACGGCGTCCTCGACCCGCGCGACACCCGCACCGTGCTCGGCATCGCCCTGTCCGCCGCGCACTCGGGCCCGATCGAGGGACGCCGTGGCTACGGCGTCTTCCGGATGTGAGCCCCTTGCGCTCGATGACACCACCGAGCCCGGCGACATCAGAGAGCCGAGCGATCCCAGGGGGCCGAGTGATCACAAAACTGCTGGTCGCGAACCGGGGCGAGATCGCCGTCCGGATCATCCGGACCGCGCACGCGATGGACATCGCCACGGTCGCGGTCTTCTCCGACCCCGACGCGGGCGCCCCGTTCGTCGCCGCGGCCGACGAGGCCGTCCGGCTGCCCGGGGCGACGCCGGCCGAGACGTACCTGCGTGGCGACCTGGTGATCGACGCCGCGCTGCGGACGGGGGCCGACGCCGTCCATCCCGGCTACGGCTTCCTGTCCGAGAACGCGGACTTCGCGCGGGCGTGCGCGGACGCGGGGATCGTGTTCGTCGGACCGCCTCCGCAGGCCATCGAGGCGATGGGGTCGAAGACCCGGGCGAAGGAACTGATGGGCGCGGCCGGCGTGCCGGTCCTGCCCGGTCTGATCGTCGACGACGAGCTGCTCGCCGAGCCCGACCGGCTGGCGAAGGCCGCGGCCGAGCTGGACTTCCCCGTGCTGGTCAAGGCCGTCCACGGCGGGGGTGGGCGCGGGATGCGCATCGTGCGCGACGCCCGCGCGCTCGCCGACGCCGTGGCGGGTGCGCGGCGCGAGGCGGCCTCGGCGTTCGGCGACGGCACGGTGTTCCTGGAGCACTACGTTTCCCGTCCCCGCCACGTCGAGGTGCAGGTCTTCGCCGACGCCCACGGCGACGTGGTGCACCTGTTCGAACGGGAGTGCTCGATCCAGCGGCGCTACCAGAAGATCATCGAGGAGGCGCCGTCCGTCGCGGTCGACGAACACCTGCGGGAGCGCCTCGGCTCCGCCGCCGTCGCGGCCGCCGCGGCGATCGGCTACGTCGGTGCCGGCACCGTCGAGTTCGTACTCGACCGCGGCGGGCGGTTCTTCTTCCTCGAGGTGAACACCCGGCTGCAGGTCGAGCACCCGGTGACCGAGCTGGTGACCGGGCTCGACCTCGTCCGGGCGCAGCTGCTGGTCGCGCAGGGCGCGCCGCTGCCGGCCGAGCTGCGCCACGCCCGCATCACCGGCCACGCCGTCGAGGCCCGGCTGTACGCCGAGGACGTGCCCGCCGGATTCCTCCCGGCGACCGGGACGATCCACCGCTTCGACGTGCCCGCGTCCGACGGCGTTCGGGTCGACAGCGGGGTCGCGGACGGGTCGGTCGTCGGCGTCCACTACGACCCGATGCTCGCCAAGGTCATCGCGCACGGCGCGACGCGGGACGAGGCGATCCGCCGGCTCGCCCGCGCGCTGGCCGGCACCCGCGTGCACGGGGTGACCACCAACCGGGAGCTGCTCGTCGCCGTTCTGCGCGACGAGGCGTTCCGCTCCGGCGACATCGACACCGGTTACCTCGACCGGCACGACGCGGTCGCGATGGGTTCGCCCGTGACGTCTGCCGACGTCCTCGCGACCCACCTGGTGGCGGCCGCGCTCACCGCGGCGGCCGAGCGCCGGGCGAACGGGATCCTCCCGAGCGCGCCCCCCGGCTGGCGCAACGTCCCGACCTCCCCGCAGCAGGCCGCCTTCACGCTGTCCGGCCCGGGATCATCGCAACGCGGCGCCGGGCGCCAGGTGGAGGTGTCGTACCGCTGGCGCGCGGACCGGGTCGACGTCACCGTCGACGGCCGGGCACGGGACGTGGTGGTGCACCGCCTCGACGGCGAACAGGCCGATCTCACCGTGGACGGCGTTCGCTCGACGGTCCGGGTGCACCGCGTCGGGCCGGAGGTCTACCTGGACGGTCGCGGTGGGTCGACGGTGGCCCGGGAGACACCCCGGTTCGTCGAGCCGGGCGCACGCGCCGCGGCGGGATCGCTGACCGCGCCGATGCCGGGAACCGTGGTCCGGGTCGCCGTCGAGCGGGGTGCGGCCGTGACCGCCGGAGAGGTCGTGCTCGTTCTGGAGGCGATGAAGATGGAACACGCGGTGACCGCACCGCACGACGGCGTCCTGCGCGCGCTGGACGTGCGTATCGGCCAGACCGTCGACGGCGGGCATGTCCTCGCCGTCATCACACCGGGCGACACGCCGACCGGTGCCGAGGAGCAGGCCGTCGCCGTCGCGGGGACGGCGCGATGACGTCGCCCGCGGTCACCTACCGGCGCGACGGCCGGGTCGCGTGGCTGACCATCGACCGGCCGCAGGCCCGCAACACGCTCTCCGCCGAGATCCGCCGGGGCCTGTGGGACGGTCTCGCCAGGTTCAACACCGATCCGGCCGCGGCCGTTCTCGTGCTCACCGCCGCGGGCGATCGGGCGTTCTGCGCCGGGGGCGACCTGAAGGAGATGGCGACCCAGGCACTGGGGGTACCGCCACCGGACTACGTGCCCCAGCCCGGCCGGAACATCGAGGTCGACAAGCCCGTCGTCGCCGCCGTCAACGGCGTCGCCTACGCCGGCGGATTCCTCCTGACGCAGTGCTGCGACCTGGTCGTCGCCGCCGAGCATGCCAGCTTCGCGATCACCGAGGTCAAGGTCGGCCGCGGGGCGCCCTGGGCCGCGCCGCTGCCCTACCTGCTGCCGCCCCGGATCGCGATGCAGATGCTGCTCACCGGCGAGCCGTTGACCGCCCGGCGCGCCTACGAGCTCGGCCTCGTCAACGAGGTCGTCCCGGGAGCCGACCTCGCCGGTCGGGCGCGGGAACTCGCCGAGACGATCGCGGCCAACGCGCCGCTGTCGGTGCGGGCCGCGAAGCGAACCGTCGGTCTGCTCGCCCAGCTTCCCCTGTCCGAGGCGTACCGCGAGGCGGAGCGGATCTGGGAGCCGGTGTATCTCAGCGCCGACGCCCAGGAGGGGCCGCGGGCGTTCAGCGAGAAGCGCCGGCCGGTCTGGAGCGGGCGCTGATGGCCGCCGACCAGCCGATGCGGCGTGCGGTCCGCATCGCCAACTGCTCGGGCTTCTACGGCGACCGGGTCGACGCCGCGCGGCTCATGGTCGACGGCGGCCCGATCGACGTGCTCACCGGCGACTATCTCGCCGAGCTGACGATGCTGATCCTGTGGAAGGCCCGCCGGCGCGACCCCGGTGCGGGCTACGCGCGGACGTTCCTCGTCCAGCTCGAACAGATCCTCGGCACGTGCCTGGACCGGGGGATCCGCATCGTCGTCAACGCGGGCGGCCTCAACCCCGCGGGCCTGGCCGAACAGGTCACCAAGGTCGCCGCCGGGCTCGGCCTGTCACCTCGGGTCGCCCACGTCACCGGAGATGACCTGACGGACCGGATCGGGTCGTTGCGGGCCGCCGGCGAGTCCTTCACGCACCTGGATACCGGGCGTCCGTTCGCCGAGCTGGCCGCGAGCGGGGTGGAGCCGGTGACCGCGAACGCCTACCTCGGCGGCTGGGGCATCGCCGCCGCGCTGGACGCGGGCGCGGACGTCGTCGTCACCCCTCGGGTGACCGACGCGTCCCTCGTCGTCGGCCCGGCGGCCTGGTGGCACGGCTGGGCGCGCACCGACTGGGACCGGCTCGCCGGCGCGGTCGCGGCCGGCCACGTCATCGAGTGCGGACCGCAGGCCTGCGGCGGGAACTACTCGTTCCTGGCGGAGATCACCGACCGGCGGTATCCGGGGTTCCCGATCACCGAGGTCGCCGCCGACGGCTCGGCCGTCATCACCAAGCACGCCGACACCGGCGGACTGGTGTCCGTCGGTACGGTCACCGCCCAGCTGCTCTACGAGATCGCCGAGCCCGCCTACCCGAACCCCGACGTGGTCGCACACTTCGACACGGTGAGCCTGACCCAGGCCGGTCCGCACCGGGTGCGGATCTCCGGCACCCGGGGAAGCCCCCCGCCGGGCACGTTGAAGGTCGCGATGAACTACCTCGGCGGCTACCGCAACACGATGACGCTGGTGCTGACCGGTCTCGACATCGAGGCGAAGGCCGCCTGGGCCCGCCGGGAGCTGTTCGACCTGCTCGGCGGCGAGAACGCGTTCGACGCCGTCGACGTGCGCCTGCTGCGGTTCGACCATCCCGACGCCGACGACAACGCCCTGGCGACGGCGCACCTGCGGATCACGGTGAAGGACCGTGATCCGAAGCGGGTGGGCCGGGCGTTCTCGGACGCGACGATGGCGCTGGCCCTGGGCGGGTACGCCGGCTTCCACACGACGACCCCGCCGACCGCCGAGAGCGCGTACGGCGTGTACTGGCCGACGCTCGTCGGGCGGGACGCGGTGGAGCAGCGCGTCATCCTCGACGACGGCCGCGGGATCGCCATCCCGCACAGCCCGGCCACCCCGGCGCCTTCTGCGTGGACGTCGCCGGTGACGCCATCCCCGAGTGCTCCGCCGTCCCCGAGTGCTCCGCCGTCCCCGGGTGCTCCGGGTGGCACGGTACGGGTCCCGCTGGGTCTGCTGGTGGGCGCCCGCTCCGGGGACAAGGGCGGCAACGCCAACGTCGGTGTCTGGGCCCGCGACGCCGAGACCTACGCCTGGCTCGCCGCCGAGCTGACCGCGCGGCGCTTCGCCGAGCTGGTGCCGGAGGCCCGGGGGCTGGAGGTTCGGCGCTACGAGCTCGCGAACCTGCGGGCGGTGAACTTCGTCGTCGTCGGCCTGCTCGGCGAGGGGGTCGCCTCGGCGACCCGTCCCGACCCGCAGGCGAAGGGGCTTGCCGAGTACGTGCGTTCGCGCCACGTCGAGGTGCCCGTCGGGCTCGTGGAGGTACGCGGGTGAATCCCCTTCAGGTCCCGTTCCGCTTACGTAACGGGGTTCTGTTCGTCATGCGGTCCTCCCTCAGGGAATCAGGTGGCTGACATCGTGAACGAGTTGCATCATTTTGTGGCGGGCAAGCCGCTGCCCGGAACATCCGGCCGATTCGGCGACGTGTTCGATCCGAACACCGGTCGGGTCCAGGCCCGCGTCCCGCTGGCGTCGCAGGCCGAGGTCGACGCCGTCATCACCGATGCGGCCGCGGCCCAGCTCGAGTGGGCGCGGTGGAATCCGCAGCGCCGGGCGCGGGTGTTGATGCGCTTTGTGGACCTGGTCCGCGCCGAGCAGGAAAGCCTGGCCCGGCTGCTGTCGTCCGAACACGGTAAGACGATCGCCGACGCGGTCGGCGACATCGAACGGGGCCTGGAGGTGGTCGAGTTCGCGATCGGCATTCCGCATCTGCTCAAGGGCGATTTCTCGGCGAGCGCGGGCACCGGGATCGACGTCTATTCGATGCGCCAGCCGCTCGGCGTGGTTGCCGGGATCACCCCGTTCAACTTCCCGGCGATGATCCCGTTGTGGAAGGCCGCCCCGGCCATCGCCTGCGGCAATGCGTTCGTTCTCAAGCCGTCCGAGCGCGACCCGTCGGTGCCGCTGCGGCTGGCGGAGCTCTTCGCCGACGCCGGCCTGCCGCCGGGGGTGCTCAACGTGGTGAACGGCGACAAGGTGGCCGTGGACGCGCTGCTCACCGACCCGCGGATCCAGGCGATCGGGTTCGTCGGTTCGTCGGCGATCGCCGAGTACATCTACGCCACGGCGGCGGCGCACGGCAAGCGCGCGCAGTGCTTCGGCGGCGCGAAGAACCACCTGATCGTGATGCCGGACGCCGACCTCGACCAGGTCGTCGACGCCCTCGTCGGAGCCGGTTACGGGTCCGCGGGACAGCGGTGCATGGCCATCTCGGTGGCGGTCCCGGTCGGGGAGGCCACGGCGGACGCGCTCGTCGAACGGCTCGCCGCGCGGGTGCGCGCCCTGAAGGTCGGCGCCTCGGACGACGCAGGCGTCGACTTCGGCCCGCTGGTCACCGCGGCCGCCGTCCAGCGGGTGCGCGATTATGTCCGCAGCGGTGTCGAGGAGGGCGCGGACCTGGTCGTCGACGGTCGCGAGCACGTCGTTGCCGGCCATGAGGGCGGCTTCTTCCTCGGCGGCACGCTGTTCGACCATGTCACCCCGGACATGCGCATCTACCGGGAGGAGATCTTCGGCCCGGTGCTCACGGTGGTCCGCGCCCGGGACTACGCCGAGGCGCTGCGGCTGCCGAGCGAACACGAGTACGGCAACGGGGTCGCCATCTTCACCCGCGACGGTGACACCGCCCGAGATTTCACCAGCCGCGTCAACACCGGCATGGTCGGGGTGAACGTGCCGATCCCGGTCCCGATCGCCTATCACACCTTCGGCGGCTGGAAACGGTCCGGTTTCGGGGATCTCAACCAGCACGGTCCCGATGCGATCCGGTTCTACACGAAGACCAAGACCGTCACCTCTCGCTGGCCCGGTGGCACCAAAGAGGGCGCCAGCTTCGTCATCCCGACGATGAGCTGACGGCCCTCCGATGATCCTCACCGACACCCAGCACGCGCTGCGCGAAACCGCGGCCGCGTTCGCCGCCGAACACCTCGAACCGAACGCGCTGCGCTGGGACCAGACCAAGCACTTTCCCGTCGACGTGCTCCGCAAGGCCGCGCAGCTCGGCATGGGCGGAATCTGCGTCGCCGAGGACGTGGGCGGCAGCGGACTCGGTCGGCTCGACTCCGCGGTGATCTTCGAGGCGCTGGCGACGGGGTGCCCGTCGATAGCCGCCTATCTCTCCATTCACAACATGGTCACCTCGATGATCGACCGGTATGGCGACGCGGCGCAGCGCGCCCGCTTCGTCCCGGCGCTGTGTTCCATGGAGCACCTGGCCAGCTACTGCCTGACCGAACCGGGAGCAGGTTCCGACGCCGCCGCCCTGTCGACGCGGGCCCGGCGCGAGGGTGCCTCCTACATCCTCGACGGGGTCAAGCAGTTCATCTCCGGCGCCGGGGCCGCCGACATCTACGTGGTGCTCGCCCGCACGGGCGGTCCCGGTCCGAAGGGGATATCGGCGTTCGTCGTCGACCGGGCGACCCCGGGACTGTCCTTCGGCCCGAACGAGACGAAGATGGGCTGGAACGCCCAGCCGACCCGCCAGGTCATCCTCGACGGCGCGCGGATCCCGGCGGACCGCCGGCTCGGTCCCGAGGGCGGCGGGTTCGCCGTCGCGATGTCCGCGCTGGACGGTGGGCGGCTGAACATCTCGGCGTGTTCGCTCGGCGGGGCGCAGGCCGCGTTGGGCAAGGCGGTGCGGCACCTGCTGGAGCGGGAGGCGTTCGGCGCGAAGCTCGCCGACGCCCAGGCGTTGCGCTTCCGGCTGGCGGACATGCGCACCGGGTTGGAGGCCGCGCGCACCCTGCTGTGGCGCGCCGCGGCCGCGCTGGACGCCGGTGAGCGTGACGCCACCCCGCTGTGCGCGATGGCGAAACGCTTCGTGACCGACACCGGATTCGAGGTCGCGAACCAGGCCCTGCAACTGCACGGCGGCTACGGATATCTGAGCGAGTACGGCCTGGAGAAGATCGTCCGCGATCTGCGGGTCCACCAGATCCTGGAAGGAACGAACGAGATCATGCGGGTCATCGTGTCCCGTTCGATGCTGGCGGCGGCGCAATGACCGACGTGCTGGTCGCGGTTCAGGGTGGCCTGGGCCGGCTAACGCTGAACCGGCCCCGCGCCATCAACGCGCTGACCCATGGCATGGTGCGGACCATCACGGACGTGCTCGACGGCTGGGAGCACGACTCCCGGATCCGCGCTGTGCTGATCGAGGGCGCCGGGGACCGGGGACTGTGCGCCGGGGGTGACATCCGCGCGATCTACGACGACGCCCGGTCCGGGGGTACCGGTTCGCTGGACTTCTGGGCCGAGGAGTACCGGCTCAACGCGCGCATCCACCGGTACCCGAAGCCGTATGTGGCGTTCATGGACGGGCTGGTGATGGGCGGCGGGGTCGGGGTTTCCGCGCACGGCGCGCTGCGCGTCGTGACGGAACGTTCCCGCCTCGCCATGCCCGAGGTCGGTATCGGGTTCGTCCCGGACGTCGGCGGCACCTACCTGCTGTCCCGGGCGCCGGGTGAACTGGGCCTCCACGCCGCGCTCACGACCACCCAGCTCACCGGTGCCGACGCGATTCACTGTGGACTCGCCGACCATTTCGTGCCCAGCCACCGGCTCGATGCCCTGGCCGATGCCCTGGGCCGCGGCGGGCGGGACGGCGACGAGCCGGCGAGCGTCGTGGCGGCGTTCGCCGAACCGGCCCCGGCGAGCGATCTCGCCGCCCAGGCCGGGTGGATCGACGCCTGCTACGCCGCGCCGACGGTCGAGGAGATCCTGGTTCGGCTCGGCGAGGGTGGGCAGGAGGCCGCGTCCACGGCCAAGGAGATCGGGTGCAAGTCCCCGACCGCGCTCAAGGTCACCCTGCGCGCGCTGCGGCTCGCCGCCGGGCTGCCGACCCTCGAGGCGGCGCTCGACCAGGAGTTCCGGGTCTCCAGCGCCTGCCTGCACTCGCCCGACCTGGCGGAGGGCATCCGGGCGCAGATCATCGACAAGGACCGCAACCCGCACTGGTCTCCGCGCAGGCCGGCGGACGTCGGCGACGGCCTCGTCGCCGACTTCTTCGCGCCGCTCGGTGAACACGAGCTCGGACTTGGACTCACCGAGTGGGGAGCACACCGGTGAGCGCCGACGAGGTCGACGAGGTCGACGAGAAGGTCGACATCACCGAACTCGCCGACCGGAGAATCGCCTTCCTCGGCCTGGGCAACATGGGCCGGCCCATGGCGGTCAACCTCGTGCGGGCCGGCGCGTCGGTGACCGGGTTCGACCCGGTGCCGGAGGCGGTCGCGCGGGCCGCGAGTGCCGCCGTCGGCACCGCCGCGAGCGCCGCCGACGCCGCCCGGGGCGCCGAGATCGTCATCACCATGCTGCCCAGCGGCCGCCACGTCCTGGACTGCTACCGGGAGATCCTCCCCGCGGTCGGGCCGGGAACCCTGTTCATCGACTGCTCCACCATCGACGTCGCCGACGCGCGGGCCGCCGCCGCCATGGTGATCGAGGCGGGAGGCCGCGGCATCGACGCGCCGGTCTCCGGCGGCGTGGTCGGCGCCGAGGCGGCGACTCTGACGTTCATGGTCGGGGGGGACCCGGCGTCCGCCGCCTCGGCCGAACCGCTGCTGCGCGCGATGGGCTCACGGGCGATCCACTGCGGAGCGTCCGGGGCCGGTCAGGCCGCCAAGATCTGCAACAACATGATCCTCGGCATTTCGATGATCGCGGTGAGCGAGGCGTTCGTCCTCGGTGAACGTCTCGGCCTCACCGACCAGGCCCTGTTCGACGTCGCCTCCACCGCGTCCGGGCAGTGCTGGGCCCTGACGACCAACTGTCCCGTCCCCGGGCCGGTGCCGACCAGCCCCGCCAACCGGGCCTACGGCGGCGGCTTCGCCTCCGGTCTGATGCTCAAGGATCTCCGGCTCGCCCGGTCGGCCGCCGACGCCGAAGGGGTGCGGACGCTGCTGGGGCGCACCGCCGCCGAGATCTACGCGGACTTCGTCCGCGCGGACGGTCCGGGACGGGACTTCTCGGCCGTCATCACCGCCATCCGCGAGGGCGCCGTGGGCGCCCGCCACGACGAGGAAACCGCAGATGACTAACGCGAACGGCGCCGCTGGAACCGTCGACGCCGGAGCCACCGGCGTGGAGGCAACCACCGGCGTGCCCGAGAGCAACGGTTACGAGACCATCGCCGTCGATCGGCCCCGTCCCCGCGTCGCCCTGATCACCCTCAACCGGCCGAAGGCGCTGAACGCCCTCAACCTCCGAGTGATGGGGGAGGTCATCGCGGCCGCGGCGGAGCTGGACCGTGACCCGTCGGTCGGGGCGATCGTCCTCACCGGTTCGGCGAAGGCGTTCGCCGCCGGGGCGGACATCAAGGAGATGCAGCCGAAGAGCTTCAGCGACGTCTACGCGGCCGACTGGTTCGCCGGCTGGGACGCCCTGACCAGGGTGCGTACTCCGCTGATCGCCGCGGTCGCCGGGTACGCGCTGGGTGGCGGCTGCGAACTGGCGATGATGTGCGACGTGCTGCTCGCCGCGGACACCGCGAAGTTCGGCCAGCCGGAGATCACCCTCGGGGTGATTCCCGGCATGGGGGGCTCGCAGCGGCTGACCCGCGCGGTGGGCAAGGCGAAGGCGATGGACCTGTGCCTGACCGGCCGCATGATGGACGCCGACGAGGCCGAGCGCGCCGGGCTCGTCTCGCGGATCGTTCCCGCCGCGGACCTGTTGGACGAGGCCCTGGCGGTGGCCGGGAAGATCGCCGCAGTGTCGGCGCCGGCGGCGGTGATGGTCACGGAGGCGGTCGACCGCGCCTTCGAGACAACGCTCACCGAGGGCATCCTGTTCGAGCGCCGCCTGTTCCATTCCACCTTCGCGACCGCCGACCAGAAGGAGGGTATGGCCGCGTTCGTCGAGAAGCGGCCACCGGTCTTCCGCAACGTCTGACGCCCGCGTGTTGCCGATGGGCGCGCATCCCCGGAGCGGCCCTGTGCGTCGGGGCCGTCGTGCTGGCCGCCTCCGGGGGTCGTGGGAGAGGTGATCGCGGCGTTCTCTGCGCTGACGGCGACGACGGTCGTGGCCGGGATCGGCGCTGAGGGTGTCGCTGGCCTCCCTCGGCGGCCAGTTCGCCGGCTCGGCCTTCGACGAAAGCAGGCCCACCCTGAGAACCTGACCATTGCTGGCCCCGGACACTCCCACCCCGGTCGCGGGATGAGACGGTGCCTGGGCGGCGCAGCGGCGAGCGCCCCGTGGCGGCGGAGAGGATGGGCATGGTGGCCAAGGATGGCGAGGCCGGCACGGACGGGCCGGCGGCGGAGCAGCCGACCGGCGTGACCGGCACGGCGGACACTGCGCGGGCGTCCGGTGACGGGGATGACGACGCCCGGTTGCGGGTGGGGGCGCCGGCGTCGGCGGCGGCGGGGCTGGCGGGGGTGGGGCACGCGCTGGGGCAGGCGTGGGAGCGGATGGGGCCGCGCCGGGCGGTGCGGACGTTGCGGCTGGTCAACCAGGATCACGGGTTCGACTGTCCGGGCTGCGCCTGGCCGGAGCCGGCGCCGGGGGAGCGGTCGGTGGTCGAGTTCTGCGAGAACGGCGCGAAGGCGGTGGCGGAGGAGGCGACGCGTAGCCGGGTGACGCGGGAGTTCTTCGCCGCGCATCCGGTGTCCGACCTCGCCGGCCGCTCGGGCCACTGGCTGGGTAGCCGGGGGCGGATCGTGGAGCCGGTGTACCGGGCGCCGGGTGCGGATCATTACGTCCCGGTTGGCTGGGAGGAGGCGTTCGGGATCGTCGCCGCCGAGCTGGCGGCACTCGACAGCCCGGACGAGGCAGCGTTCTACACGTCGGGGCGCACCAGCAACGAGGCGGCGTTCGTGTGGCAGTTGTTCGCGCGGATGTTCGGGACGAACAACCTGCCGGACTGTTCGAACATGTGTCATGAGTCGTCGGGGGCGGCGTTGACGTCGACGATCGGGGTGGGTAAGGGGTCGGTGACGTTGGCGGATCTGGAGTCGGCGGATCTGGTGCTGGTGGTGGGTCAGAATCCGGGGACGAATCATCCGCGGATGCTCAGCTCGTTGGAGCGGGTGAAGCGGGCCGGGGGCAGCATCGTCGCGGTGAACCCGTTGCCGGAGGCGGGGCTGCTGCGTTTCCGTAATCCGCAGCATGCGCGGGGGGTTTTGGGGCGTGGCACGGCGTTGGCCGACCAGTTCCTGCAGATCCGTCTCAACGGTGACATGGCGCTGTTCCAGGCGTTGTCGCGGCGGCTGTTGGCGGCGGAGGACGCGGCTCCGGGCACGGTGCTCGATCATGCTTTCCTGGCTGAGCACACCACCGGTTTCGCGGAGTTCGCCGCGCATGTTCGTGGCCATCTGTCCGAGGCGGACATCGCCGCGGCGACGGGGCTCGCCGCCGCCGAGATCGACGAGCTGGCCCGCCGGGTGCTGGCCGCGGAGCGGGTGGTGGTGTGCTGGGCGATGGGTCTGACCCAGCATGCGAACGCGGTCGCGACGATCCAGGAGGTGGTGAACTTCCTGCTGTTGCGGGGGAACATCGGCCGGCCGGGGGCGGGAGTGTGTCCGGTGCGTGGCCATTCCAACGTTCAGGGTGATCGCACGATGGGGATCTGGGAGAAGATGCCCGACGCGTTCCTCGACGCGCTCGGTGCCGAGTTCGACTTCGCTCCGCCGCGTGCGCATGGCCATGACGTGGTGGAGACGATCCGGGCGATGCGCGACGGCCGGGTGAAGGTGTTCCTCGGCCTGGGTGGGAACTTCGTCGCCGCCACCCCCGACTCGGCGGTGACCGAGGCGGCGATGCGCGCCTGCCGGCTGACGGTGCAGGTGTCGACGACGCTGAACCGCTCGCATGCGGTGACGGGCCGGGCGGCGCTGATCCTGCCGACGCTGGGGCGCACCGAGGTTGACGTGCGGGCCGGCGGGCCGCAGCAGGTCAGCGTCGAGGACTCGATGGGCATGGTGCACGCCTCCCGCGGCACGCTCGCCCCGGCCGGGGTGGACCTGCGCTCGGAGGTCGCGATCGTCTGTGGCCTCGCCGAGGCCACCCTCGCCCACCGGGCGGCCCGCCCGGCGCCGGTCGGGACGGCGACCGCGGTGGGCGGCGGGTCGGTGGACTGGGCGGGGCTGGCCGCGGACTACCGGCGCATCCGCGGCCACATCGCCCGCGTCGTGCCCGGCTTCGACGACTACGACGCCCGGCTCGCCGCACCCGGCGGCTTCCGGCTTCCGCATCCGCCGCGCGACAGCCGCACCTTCCCGACGCCGGACGGGCGGGCGGCGTTCACCGCGAACGTCTGCGAGGTGCTGCGCGTGCCGGCGGGGCACCTGCTGTTGCAGACCGTGCGCTCGCATGACCAGTACAACACGACGATCTATGGGATGGACGACCGTTACCGCGGGGTCCGCCGGGGGCGGCGCGTCGTGTTCGTCCACCCGGACGACCTCGCCGCGCTCGGGCTCGCCGACGGCGCGCACGTCGATCTGGTCGGCGTCTGGACGGACGGGGAACGGCGGGCGGAGAACTTCCGGGCGGTGGCGTACCCGACCGCGCGGGGCTGCGCCGCCGCCTACTTCCCGGAGACCAACGTGCTGGTCCCGCTGGACTCCACCGCCGCCCGCAGCAACACCCCGACATCGAAGTCGCTGGTCATCCGGCTGGAGCCACATGTCGACGCGCCCGGGACAGACGCGCCCGGGACAGACGCGCGGACCGGGCGCTGAAGCCGGCCTGGGCCAGGCCCCGGCCGGTCGAACGCCGGGCCGCGCCCGGCGCGGGGCCGATGCGCGCGATCGGGTGAGATCATCATGTCGTGCGGTCAAGATCGAATCGGATCGGCGGATGCAACGGATCCGACCGGGATTTCTTCGCCGACGATCTCTTCGAGGCGATCCTGGCGTCGCTCCACGACCCCGGCGACACCGCCGGCCGGGCCCTCGCACGCGGCTTCACGTGGCGGCGTACCGCCGAACTCACCGCCGCCGTCTACCGGCGGGTCGCCGAGCTTCCATAGGGCGACGGCCAGCAGGAAACCGCCGACCAGGGCGAATCCCGCCAGACCGGACAGTACGAGATCGGGCGGCCCGGGAGCCTCGGCCGCCCACGCGGTCCGCAGCCGGTCCACCGTCGTGAGGGGCGCGAGCGCGGGATTCCTCCACGCCAGTTCACGGCTGATCATCACCACGGTGAGCATGACGAGCGCCGCGACGAGCACGACCGTCGGCAGCCCCCGCCGTCCCAGCGGGAGCGACCAGCAGGAGAACGCGACGACGAACGCGAGCACCGGCAGCATCGGCAGCAGGTAACGGGCGAACGCCGCGCCGCCGGCGGCCGCGTATCCCACCAGCGTGGCGACGACGAGCAGGCAGTGCACGGCAAGCAGGATCCAGATGATGCTCTCGGCCAGCCGAGCACCCGGCTGACGCGGCTCCGGCTCCGGCTCCGGCGGGCTGCTCTCCCGCGTCCCACCGCCGGACACCCCACCGCCGGACACCCCACCGCCGGACACCCCACCGCCGGACACCCCACCGCCGGACACCCCACCGCCGGACACCCCACCGCCGGACACCTGGGCACCGATCGCCCGGGAGCCCGGGGCCCGGGCGGCCAGGATCCGTGCGGTCAGACCCCGTACCACCGCAGCCACCACACCCGCACCGGCGACGATCGCGAACCCGACGGCGATCTTCTCGGTGTAGCCAGTCAGTAGGGAGACACGACCAAAGAAGCCGCGATAGACGTTCCACCAGAAATCGGGGTCGCGCGCCACCTGCTGGGCCGACAGCCGCGGCCCTCGAATCGGAAGCATGGCGGAGATCCGGCCGAAGGCGGTGGGATCGCCGTACCGGTGCATGTTGCGCAGGTAGAACCAGCCGGTCGCGGCGAAAGTCAGCGCGGTGAGCCCACCGGCCACGGCCAAGGCACGGCCGGCTCGCCGGGCCGAGCGGCCGGCTGTATGCGCCGCGACGGCGACACCGACGGCCGGAACGACGGCCAGGAACGCCACCGCCCCGCTCGCCCGGCTGGCCGCGGCGGCCGGGCCGAGCACCGCGAGCGCCAGTAACGTTCGCGGCCCCGGTCCCCGGCGCGCGATCGCGACGGTCACCGCGAGCAGACCGGTGATGGTCGCCACGGCCATCGTGTCGTTGTAGACCTGCCCGGACGGGAACACGAACAGGCCGACAACGCCGGTGATCGCCGCCGCGCCGACCGCGACGGCCGGTCGCCTCGGCAGCACGCCCCGGACCAGGGCCGACGTCGCGATCAGGACGGTCACCCCGAGCGCCACGTTGATTCCTCGGGCGGCACGGAAACCGGCCAGCGGGTGATCCAACGCGATGCCCGCCCGAAGCGGGACGGCCTCGACCGCGTAGAACAACGGCGGATGGTTCGCGGTGTAGACAAGATCGAAGTTCGTCAGCGGCCGGCGGAGCCGCTGCCCGCAAAGGCGGTCGGCGCGCGTGTTCACCGCGGCCCGGGTCTGCCGGGGTGATGCGCGGCAGTCGGCCGGCAGCCCCGGCATGCCCGGGATGAGGGAGCGCACGGGTGAGTCCAGCACGGGCAACGATCCGTCGGCCACGTCAAGCGCGTACGCGGTGTGCTGCGCTTCGTCGGCGCTGATGAAGGGCGGCATGACCACGGCGACCAGCAGCCCGAGCGATGAGAAGATCATCCCGGCCGCAGCCACTCCCACCACCAGCCACCGGTGCCCGGATCGATTACCCGGCCCGGAACCGACTCGGTCTGCGACCTTCAACTATCACACCCCAACGCGGGTCGGCCGAGGAGACATCGGCCGCGCTCGGCCTGGCGGCTACCGTAGCGCCTGCCGCGCCACGGCTATCTGGCGGATCGGACTTGCAGTGCGTCGACGAGACCGACGACACCAAGGACCGCGGCCAATCCGACGGGCCCGATAATCGCGGCCGGGCTGTTGCGCGGAGTCACGGCATGACGCGCCCTACCCAACGGCTGATCAGATCGGCCGGCTCCTGGCCGTGGGACAGCGCCCGAGTGAAGAACCGTCGGGCCGCGGCCAGATGCAACAGTGCCCCCGCAGGCGGTTAGTCGCGTCTCGACCTGACCAGACGGCCGAGCTGCCGGCGCAGGCCGACGGGATGAGCCGGCAGCCGAAGCGCAGCGGTGGACCGAAGACCACGAGAGAGACCCGAGGAGCTCCGGGCGCCCGCAAGAGCCAATTGTTAGCCTGAAAAAGAAAGTCGAGAACCGGCCTCTTTCCGTGGCGCATAAACGCCGTGACGTCGAGCGCAACGAACAAGATCGCGATGGTGTTGGTAGTCACCACCTCGCGTTACATGTGGATCTACCGCCCAGTCTTCGGTGGCCGGAACATCTTTCGGCGACCCAGGGTAAGGACTGTACACGGTCAATTTCCATTCGTCCACTTTCCCGGCCATATCTAGAACGTCAAAGGCGCTGGCGCCGGCCGGTAGGGAACCGACCGGGAAAGAATGTCCTTGGTAAATTGAGACCCGTAGAACAGCGCATCGCCGTGCAGCTCGAAGAAGTAGAAGCCGATGAGGGCGCCATCGTCGTCGCGCGCGGCGAAGAAACGCTCGGGATTCTTCACGGGTAGGCCGTCGCTACTGTAGAAGTCGTAGGGTGGGTCGTAACGCCAGGTGTCGTGCTCGCGGAACATGGCGTCGTCCGCTGGTTCTATCCGCATCGCTTGTGCCCGTCCCGAACGCCGGTCCCATTCCGGCAGCGCGATTCTCCCATGACCTGGGTGGCCGGACGCCGCGGTGGATGCGGCCCTGCCGCGTCCGGTGGCGCCGGGTTCCACCGCGCTCGGCACCGGCAGGCACGGCTCAGCTGTCCCGACGTCAACGGCGGCGGCCGTCGGGGTCGGTGAGCCCGACGATTTTGGCGAGAAAGCGGTCGAGCTGTTCGACGGCCGGCGGCCAGGGCAGGTCGGGTTCGTTGATGCGCTGCGTCAACATTCCGTTCACGGCGGTCCGGAGGTCGATCGCGACGGTGGTCGCGTCGTCGGGCGGCGCGATTCCGGCGTCCATGCAACGCTGCACCGCCGCCGTGGTGCGCGCGATGAGTACCTCCTTGAACGGCATTCCATGCAGCCGGCTGACCTTGCTCTCGTGTAGCACCTTGTAGAGGCCGGGGTGTTCTCGCGCCCACGCGGCCTGCGCCAGGATGCGTGCGCGTAGCCGGGCCGCCGGGTCCTCGTGCGCGGCGTCGGCCTCGTCGCCCGTGCGGACCAGCTCCTCGTGACAGCGCCGCATGGCCGCCAGCACGAGCGCGTCGCGGTCGGGAAAGTACAGGTAGACCGATGTGGCCGCGATCGACACCGCGCGCGCCACGGCACGCAGGGACAGGGCTTCGTCGTCGGCGAGCTGATCGAGCATCCGTACGGCGGCAGAAACGATCTCCTCGCGCAACCGTTCGCCCTGCCCGCGCGCGTTGGGCCGGCGACGGGCGGCGGCGCTCGGGTCCGGCGTGGGGAGCGGGGTCGGGGTCGTGTCCATCGCCGGGCCATCGTAACCGGACACCTTTTACGCTACGGTTGTAGCGCTACACACGTCCATCAAGGAAAGGCGCCAACATGACCATGACCTCCGACACCGGCAGGGACGTCATGACCGTCCCACCTGGTTCCCTCGACCGTGATGTGCTGACCGCGCTGGACCCGGTGTTCGGCCAGATGGCCGCCGCCACCGAGAGGCATGTTTGGGCGCTCCCCCAGCTGACCGGACGCGAGAAGATCTTCCTGTGTGTCGTCGCGGACGTCTGCCAACCGAGCCTCGGGATCCCCTTCGAGACGCACGTACGGGCGGGCCTGGCGGGTGGGGTGTCCACGGCGGACATCCGCGCGCTGCTGCGCCTGATCTCCTACGACAGCCGGTATCCAGCGGCGATGGCCGCGTTCGATCGGCTAGCCGAGATCGAGACGGCGGCGGGCCTGCCCCGCCCGGACGCCGAACCGCTGCCCGCCGAACTGGTGGAGACTGGCCCCGGCGCGGCGCCGACGCCCCTACCCGAGCCGATCCGCGCCATGCTGCGCGAGTTGGACCCGCACTTCGCGGAGCACTTCGATCTGCAGTCACGGATGCGCACCGGCACCGGCCCCGGCACGCTCGCCATTCGGGAGCGGGCATTCGCGACCATGAGCATCGACGTGCATTACCAGACGCTGGAGGAGACGTTCCAGCTGCACGTCGGTCGAGCCCTGGGCTCCGGCGCGTCCCACGAGGACCTACGGGCCGTCCTGCGCTTCAACGCTCAGTTCGGGGTGACGAGGGCCTGGCGCGCATGGAAGGCGTTGAACGCGTATCTCGCCACACTCGACCCGGCGAGCTGAGCCCGGCCGAGCCCGGTGGGAGAACCACCGGATCGAAGCCGACCACAGCAGGCTCCAGGCCAGGGGTGCCGGGAGTAGCGTGTAGCCGTGGCGCCAACCGCGAAGACGCCGTCAGAGCGGGACGGACTGGCGTCACTCGCGCGGCTGGAGACTGCTTTGTCGGCGTTGATCCGGTGGAGCGAGAGCAAGCACATCCGGCTTGAGGTGGCGCGGCGGTCAGGCTGTGATGTCTCGCCGAGCGAGATGCGGCTGCTGGAGCATTTCGATCTTTCCGGCCCGATGCGGGTGAGTGACATCGCCGAGTGCATGCACATCGACATCTCGACCGTATCGCTTCAGCTTCGCCAGCTCCGACGCAAGCTGCTGGTCGACCAGAGCAAGGATCCGCGCGACCGCCGGGTCTCACTGATCACCATTACCGACGACGGACGTGATGCCGTGCGGCGCACCCGGCGCGCCCGCTGCGAGCTGCTGGAGAAGGTCTTCGTCCAGGTCGAGCCGGACGAGCTGGAGCAGGCGGCCGCGGTGCTGCTGCGTGTCCAGGAGCACATGTTGCAGGGCATGGCCGACTTCATGCGCTCCCGGGACTGACGCCCGCGCGTCCGACGGTCGTCGCGCTCGCGGGTCCGACCGTCTTCCTCCGTCGGGGTTGCGCGATCGTCAGGGCAGATGGTTTTATTCATCAAAGCAGTTGGAAAACCCGGTGTACGCCACCTGTCGCGCTACGCGGAAGTGATCGTAAAGGAAGCGCTGATGCCGCCGCCTCGACCCGGCCCGCTGCCGGGGGCCGTGCGCCGTTGCGAGGTCACCGAGGCGCGGGCGCAGGACGGGCCCACCGGCCCCACGCCACCATCCACGATCCGCCAGACCGAGTTGGTCAAGGAGACGCAGTGAAGACCGTTGTGGTTCAGGGCGGTACCGACGGCATCGGCCGGGAGGTCGCTCTCCTTCATCTCCGCCGTGGCGACACTGTTCTCATCGTCGGCCGGACCGCGTCGAAGGGGGAGGCCTTCCTGCGCGCCGCGCGCGACCTCGATGCCGGCGAGCGGGCGTTCTTCGTGGCGGCGGACCTGAGCCTCATAAGCGAGAACAGGAGGGTCCTCGAGCAGATCACGTCGCTGTTTCCGGTGGTGGACGTCCTAGTGATGTGCGCGCGGCACTGCCTGTCGACCCGGCGGGAGACGCCGGAGGGGCTGGAGGAGACCTTCGCACTGTTCTACCTCAGCCGCTTTCTGTTCAGCCACGGGCTCGTCGACCGGCTGGAGAAGTCCGCGAACCCGATCGTGTTCAACGTGGCCGGGCCGGGTGACCGGCAGGTGGTCCGCTGGCACGATCTCCAGTACACCCAGGACTACCACGGTGCCGCGGCGCTCGGGTACAACGGCCGGCTGGTCGACCTGCTCGCCGTCTCCTGCGCCGACCGGTACGCGGCGGCCGGGATCCGCCAGGTCATGTTCCATCCGGGTGTCGTGTCGACCAGCTTCTCCGGGGAGTACGACGAGCAGACTGCGGCCCAGGTGGAGCTGCTCAAGCTGGCCGGGAAGTCGCTGGCCGAGAGCCTCGCGCAGCTGGTTCCCTGCCTGGACAACCCGCCGCCGGAGCCGCTGAGCGCGTTCGTGGAGGGCCGCCGGATCCAGCTGCATCCCAGCCTGTTCGACGCCGACGACGCGAAGCGTCTCCACGACATCACCGAGAAACTGCTGGCGCGCTGACAACGCTCGCCTGATCTCGCCCGGGCGGTCTGGTCAGCCGTTGGGCAGGGCGCGCCATGCTGTGACTCCGTGCAACGCACCAGCCCCGACTTCTCCCGTATCCGACACGGCTGGTGACATTACGTGTAGGCCATCGCTCGTTGTGTCCGGACCAGCCCTGGAGTTAACGTGGAGGAAGCCTGGCTTAATTTTGGATGAATCCGCGTGTGCGACTCTGTGGTATGCAGCCAGGTGGTGATCCCAAGGCCGATATCGTCAGGATAGCCGCGTCGATCGACGACATCCCCACCATAGAGGAAACCGACGCGATGCTGGAAGTGCTACGCAAGCTTCCCCGCACCGCAGACACGGTCAAGCTGATCGACGACCTGCTGGGGATCCGATCGCTACTCGACGCGACGTGCTGAGAACGCGCGCCGAGTAGCGAACGAAAGCTGGGTGGCGCACCGGCTTCTCCAGGGTGCGCCGAGGTCTGCTGGACCTGACCTCGGACGGCTACTGCTGGGAGCCGAACGGCTGGCCCTGCTGGCCACCCTGGCCACCCTGGCCACCCTGGCCACCGCCGAAACGCTCGCCGGACACTCCGCCCTGGCCACCGCCGACGCCCACCAGCTCCCGCAGGCGGTTCTCGACGTACCGCTCGCTGTGGTGCGTCTTGTCCGCAATCCGCGCGACGAGGTCCTCGATGTCCGTCGCGGCATCGAGGTCCGCCGCACTGACCTGATTGAACTGGTCAAGGATGCGGTAGCGGAGCTGCCGCCAGTTCTGGCGAAGCTGCTGCTCCACCTGCTGGCGCTGCTGCTGCTGCTCCTGCTGGGCCATCTTGTGATCCCTTCTCGGTGGTCATTCTCCGAACGCACTGAAGATGCGGGAGGGACGCTACCCCAGCCAGTTCGGGCAGTGCCAAACCGAGATCGAATTCGAATGTATACACCCAGCCCAGGGCATCTGACATCCAACGACCCGCAGCGACCCGGACGCGTGTCCCCGCCGGGAATCAAAGCGGAAACACGGCCATAAAGAGAGGAAGTTGTAGCCGTTGCGTTCGTAGCGCAGGGTCAACCGGCGACGGCCACCGAGCCGGGCGATCGTCCGTTCGATCTTCCACCGGTGCCGGCCGAGATATGCCGGGAGCGGATCGCGGGGATACCGGCGACCAGCGGCAGGAGGGTCTGACTGTCGGGCAGGTTCGCCGCCGAGACCGCCACGACCAGCGGCAGGCCGGCCGCGCCGGTCAGGTCAGGACGGGACGGGAATCTTCGAGCCGGGTTTGCCGCGCCGGATATGTACCCGCCACGGCCACACGAGGCACGCTCCAAAGACGGCGTGCGGCGCAGGGGAGATCCTCCCGGGCCGACGGTACCGCCGTACGCGGCGCGCCGTCGCTTCGCGAGGAGGTTGCCCGTCCACAGCGGACGATCAAGGAGAAGGAGAGTGCCCACTCCTTTCCACTCTTAACGTATAGCACGTTGGGGGGCTTGCGGCAAGACCCGGGTCGTGCCGCAGAATCGCTGGCCGAGGCCAGAAGCTGCGGAAAAGGGGAGTCACGGAATGCGGGTGTTGTCGTCGACGATGGGGTCGCGCGGGGTCACGAGCCTCAGATCGGAACTGATACCGTGAACCCCCTGACTACCAGCGCGTTTGACCTGCCCGACCACCTCGGTCCCAAGGCCGACCCGGCGCTGATCGCCGGCGACGAGCGGCACTTCGCGGCCATCGCGGAGAGCCTCGAGCAGTCGATCGCCGAGCTGTCCGGCCGCCTCGATGCCGAGCGCAGGGCGCCCGGCGGCATAGGCCAGCAGGCGTTGGACCGGGACCTGGAGATCCACCGGCTGACCGCTCGCCTGCGCGCCCTGCGTCGCTTCGGTCTGGACCTGTGCCTCGGGCACATCGTCCGCGAGGACAGCCCCGCGCCCGTGTACGTCGGACGACTTGGCCTCGCGGACAGCGCGGGTCGTCGGCTGCTGCTCGACTGGCGCTCTCCCGCGGCCGAGCCGTTCTTCGGAGCGACCCACGCCAACCCGATGGGTCTGGCCAGCCGCCGCAGGTATCGCTGGACCCGCGGGCGGATCAGCGACTACTGGGACGAGGTGTTCACCCCGGACGGGTTTGACGGGCACGCCGCGCTCGACGACCAGTCCGCCTTCATCGCCAGCCTGGGCGGCAACCGGTCGACCCGGATGCGAGACGTGCTCGGCACCATCCAGGCCGACCAGGACGCCATCATCCGCGCGGGATCCCACGGCGCTCTCGTCGTCGACGGCGGTCCGGGTACGGGCAAGACCGTCGTCGCTCTGCACCGCTCCGCCTACCTGCTCTACTCCGACCCTCGCCTCGGTCACCGCCGGGGCGGCGTGCTGTTCGTCGGTCCGCACCAGCCCTACCTGACCTACGTCGCCGACGTCATCCCCAGCCTCGGCGAGGAGGGCGTGCAGACCTGCACCCTGCGGGACCTCGTCGCCGAGGGAGCCGCGGCAGCGATCGAGACCGACCCGCACGTGGCCCGCCTGAAGTCGTCCGCGAACCTGGTGAAGGCGATCGAGACGGCCGTCAGGTTCTACGAGGAGCCGCCCACGAAGCCGATGACGGTCACGACCCACTGGAACGACATCTCCCTGAGCGCCGACGACTGGGCCGAGGCGTTCGACGCACCGGCGCCCGGTACCGCGCACAACGAGGCGCGCGAGGAGGTCTGGGCGGAGCTGCTCACGATCCTGCTGGACTCCCACGACGGCGATGCCCCGGCTGACCTGCTCCGAAGGTCGCTGCTGCGCAACAGGGAGCTGCGCGCGGCCTTCAACCGGGCGTGGCCGCTGCTCGAAGCGGCCGACCTCGTCGCAGACCTGTGGTCGGTACCCGCCTACCTGCGCAAGTGCGCTCCCTGGCTCAGCCCCGACGAGGTCGCGCGGCTCCAGCGCCCGGACGCCCGGGCCTGGACGGTGTCCGACCTGCCGCTGCTGGACGCGGCACGGCAGCGGCTCGGCGACCCGGAGGCGTCACGACGTCAGCGTCGGCATGACGCCCGTGTCGCCGCCGACCGTGAGCACATGGCCAGGGTCGTGGATAACCTCAGCGCGGCCGCCGACGACGAGTACGGTGCGGGCCTGGTGACGATGCTGCGCGGCGAGGACTTCAAAGACGCCCTGGTCGACAAGACCGGGCAGCCCGGCATCAATGCTGACCTGCTCGCCGGCCCGTTCGCGCACATCGTCGTGGACGAGGCGCAGGAACTGACCGACGCGCAGTGGCAGATGCTGCTGCTGCGCTGCCCGTCGCGGAGCTTCACCATCGTCGGGGACCGCGCCCAGGCCAGGCACGGGTTCACCGAGTCGTGGTCGGAACGGCTCTCCCGGATCGGGTTCGACCGGATCACCCTCGCCTCGCTGAGCATCAACTACCGGACGCCAGAAGAGGTCATGGCGCAAGCCGAGCCGGTCATCCGGGCCGTGCTCCCGGACGCCAACGTGCCGACCTCCATCCGCAGCAGCGGCGTCCCCGTCGTGCACGGATCCGCTTCGGAGCTGGGCTCGATCCTCGACACCTGGCTCGCCGCGCAGGCCGACGGGATCGCCTGCGTCATCGGCACTGGTGACATCGAAGACGCAACGTTCCGGGCGACGTCCCGCGTCCGGTCGCTGACCCCGGAGCTGTCGAAGGGGCTCGAGTTCGACCTGGTCGTCCTCATCGACCCGGAGGCGTTCGGCGACGGCATCGAAGGAGCGGTCGACCGCTATGTCGCGATGACCCGAGCGACCCAGCAACTCGTCATCCTCACGAGCTCCTGACGTCGGCCAGGACAACGTGATCGCCGGCTGCGACGACCAGGCAGGCCCATGCCGGCGCCGAGGCCGCTCACACCCCGGACGGCCTGACGGCCTACGAGATTCCCCTCCACGCGAACGACGACTACCTCACCGCCTGGAACATCCTCGCCATCCTGCGCGCCCTGACCGCCGGCCCCCACTACTACTCCAGCGACAGCGTCAGCACCGTGATGGGCATGACCCTCGTCCGCGTGGACCCCACGACCGTGGAGCCGGCTGCCTACGCGTCAGATCGTCCTCACCGGGTCTGACGCATCCGGCCGGTTCCTTGATCGGGCAGGCTGGGTGGAGGCGTCGCCGGCACGTCCGGCCAGCCGTTCCGGTCTCGGAGTTCACCGGATTCCGGTTCCCACCTGAGGTGAGCGTGCCGGCGGTCCGCTGGTAGAGATCTTTAAAGGCTGGGGTGGTTCAGGCCGGCGATAGCCGCCGAGCAGCCCGGCCGGTGCGGGCATGCCCCGGGTACTGGGTCCACCGGCCGGCGACCTTGACGTAGGCCTCGTCGACGAACCACCTGTCTCCCGGCGAGTGCCGGCACGGCCGGGCGGTGCCGATGAGCAGCGGGGTGAAACGCTGCATCCACCGATACACCGCCACATGGTCGACTTCGATGCCACGTTCGACGAGAAGCTCCTCGACCTCCCGGTACGAGAGGGCGAGCCGCAGATACCACCGGTGCGCTGCTGAGTCTCGACCAGGCCGAGCCGACCCTGTTCCTCGATCAGGCGGCGGGAAGCACCCGGCCGCACAGGTTCTCATCGACGACGGTGAACGCGGTTCCCGTGTCGTTGGCCTGGACGAAGGACCAGCAGGTGGTCTGTTTGCCGAGGCCGTTCTTGACATCGATCGGCGGCTGGACCAATCCGCCGGCGTCGTAGCTGGTCACCGAGCGCAGGGCGTCGACGAAGCCTTTCCGGGTCGGGCAGGGGCCGGCGAGCTGCAGCCCCTTGAGGAACAGGTCGGTGTTGATGTAGGCGATCAGGGCCAGTTCCTGTTCGGGGTGCTGGACCTGCGGTGCGTAGCGGGTCATCGCGGCGGTGTAGCTGGCGATCGCGGGGCCGCCGGCCTCGAACGGCCGGTAGAACACCGGGACGACGACCCCGGCCATCGCGGGACCGGCTTCGCGTAGCAGGTGGTTGTCGTAACCGCTGACCGACATGATCACTTTCATGTTCTTGCCGGCGGCGCGCAGAGCGGTGAGCACCGGGGGGAGGGCGACGCCGGCATCGACGACGGCGAGCAGAGTGTCGGCGCCGGAAGAGATGATCTTCTGGGCGGTCGCGGCCGGGATGTCCACGTTGGACGTGTAGGGGACCTCGGCCACGGTGGGGATCCCGACGGCCTGCATGCTCTGCACCAGCTTGGCGCCGGTGTTCCCGACCTCGGCGGCCAGCGCGGTCCGCAGCAGCGCGGCCCTGGTCCCGCCGCGGGACTTCACGAACTGGCCGTAGGTGTCGACGGCGTCGCCGGTGGTGTAGGAGAAGGAGAACATGTTCCGGTATCTCGGCCAGGCGTCGCCGACGGCCAGGCCGCTCACCGGAACGCTCCGGTCGGCGAGGTACTGGGCACTTGCGCCCGCGGCCAGGGAGTACTCCAGGAGGCCGAAGTCGTGCTTGTCCTCGATCAACTTTCGTGCACCCAGCGCGTTCGCCGCGGGGGTGCCCGAGTCGTCCTGCCAGTCGTAGACGACCTTGCGGCCGTTGATTCCGCCGCTGGCGTTGGCCAGGCCGAGACGGGCGTCGATCCCGGCCCGCGTGACGGCCAGTGAGGCGGAGCTCGGCCCGGTGTCGGAGTAAAGCAGGCCAAGCCTGATCTCCTGCGGGGTCACCCCCGGAGTGGTGCAGCGGACGGCCGTGGTGGACGGAGTCGTCCCGGGCGAGCAGGCGCTCGCTCCGGCGGCCAGCGCTAGGACGGCCGCGGCGGTACCTAGCGATAAGTGACGACGCATATCTGGATACTCCAGAAGAACGGGCAGGGACGGAGACGCCGACGCGAGCCGGGGTTCCTCGCTCGCCAAGGACGAGAGCGCGAACATTTTCATACAGGCAGCAAAAGTAATTTACTTGGTATGAACTGAAACATTTTGCTGACGACAGGACCCTACCGAAAGGTGGGGGAGACGGACGGGTCGGCCTCCAGGACGGAGAGGCATGAGGGCTCTTCCCTGACCTCCGGGTGGGGAAGAGTGGCGGGCGGCGAACCCGTTGCGGGCCGGCCGATCCGGGTCCCACCCCGGATGACCTGGGCTTCCTACTGATTATAGGAAATATGTCCGAAATGTGTGATTCTGGGGAATGTCCGCGCGGGCCGGGTGCCGCTGATCGTTCCCCCTGTACCGGTTCCCGCCTCGCCGGGAAGGGCCGGGTAATCGACCGCGGCGAGCCGCCGTTCATCCTCGGCTGGGACATCGGCGGCGTGGTCGACGAGGCGCCGCAGACGTGGCGGTTCAGGCCCGGCGACGAGGTGTTCGGGATGCCGCTGTTCCCGCGGGTGGCGAGCGCGTACGCCGAGGTCGTGTCGGCGCCGGCGTTGCACCTGGCACGCAGGCCGGCGTCGCTCTCGCACGTCGAGGCGTCGGCGCTGCCGGTCGTCGGGCTGACGGCGTGGCAGGGCCTCGTCGACCTCGGCGGCGTGACCGAGGGCGACCGCGTCCTGCTCCACGGCGGTGGTGGCGGGGTCGGCCACGTCGCGATCCAGATCGCGAAAGCGCTCGGGGCGCATGTGATCGCGACCGCCAGCGGGAGCAAGCGGAAGTTCGTCGAGGGGTTCGGCGGGGATGGTCGGATCGTTGTCGGCGTAGACGACCCTGGTGTCCGCGGCGATCGCCTGGGCCACCTCGTGCAGGTTGGGTGAGGTGGGGATCCCGGTTCCCTGCTCCCGTTTCGGTCACTGCAACCAACCCCCTCACACCCGGATGATTCCCGTTAATCACCCTGGGCGCAGCAGCTTCCACGGATCCACAAGGCGTCACAATCCGGTTGCGGATCGGCTTAAAAACTCCAAACGGACACCCCGGGACAACGGGAGAGCAGTAACGCTGCCGCTGGTCGCCAGGGGTGCACTGACGACATGTAAGCCCGAACGGGCGGACAGTCGAACAGGCTGTCAGATCGCGGACGCGACCCGGTCGATGGGGTCGAAGCCGTGGTCCCATGAGGTGGACCCCAATGCCCTGACCTGGGAAAACGCCGCAATGTCAACGATGCCAGGCGGGACGCGCGGATTGCGCAGAGAGTCGCCTTGGACACGCATATCACCACATCGACACATCGGGGGTGGGTCCCGGTCATGCCAGACGGATCGTCGCGTACCGTTCTAACCTCCACTGTGATCGCCGACCCGGGGATGGATCCCCCCTAGGAGCTCATGTCTCTTCCGACGTTCACTCGACCGCCGAGCTGGCGCTTCCGATTCCACACCGGCGTCCACCCCTGGACCCGCCGGGTTCCGCGCCCGTGAGCGATACGGCCGCCGTGCAGCTGCCCCGCCCCAGAAGCATCGCGAAACACGCGGTGCCGCATCTGGTCGAAGCGACTGTCATTCCCGCGGCGCTCTTCCTGATCTTTCTGCATCTGGGTGGCCTCACCCTCGCCGCGCTGACCGCCGTGGCCTGGGGCTACGTCGCCCTCGGCCGACGGGTCGTGAGGCGGCAACGCATTCCCGCCCTGCTGATCCTTTCCTCGGTCGGGCTCACCGTCCGCACGGTGATCGTGATCATCAACGGCAATGCCTTCATCTACTTTCTGCAGCCGGTGATCGTCGCCGGGGTGATCGGCATGATCTTCCTCTTGTCGGCGTTAACCCCCCGACCACTGGTCCACCGGTTGGCTGGCGACTTCTGCCCGCTGCCACCGGGCGTCACCGAGCGGATCGGGGTGCGCCGGCTCTTCCTCGGCCTGACCCTCTTCTGGGCCGCGGTGAATCTCGGCAACGCCGCCTTCACCTTCTGGCTGCTGGTGTCGCAGTCCACTGTCGTGTTCGTGGCGATCCGAGGGATCACCGGCACGGCCGTGACCGCGACCGCGGTGGCGATCACCGTCGCCTGGTCCTGGCGTGTCGCTCGGCTGGAGGGCCTGCGCGGCCCCAGTTCCCGCCTGGCCTGAGCCGTCCCGCCGCCGAGCAGGCGAACCGGGCGAGCGCAAGAACGGTGTCTGCCGCGTCAGCGACGCCTTCAGTCCCTTGAAAGAGACCGATCGGCAGCTGGCTGGTGTCGTCGATGACGCGGTCCGTGAAGGCCGTGTTGCTTTCTTCCGGAAACGGCGAGTGCCCGCTCGTCCGGTGGACCGGGTCGAGGACCGGTTTCGGTGGTGGGATCGACACGTACCGTGGTGCGCAGCGTGGTTTCCCGGATGAAGAGGATGATGATTCCGGCCACGACGATGAGCGGAACCGCGCTCAGGAAGGCGTCGGGAACCGCCGTCCCATAGGCGTGGCGGACGACGGAGGCCACCGGAGCACCGAGCGTGTCAAGATCCGGGATGTCCCGGCCGTCACCCAGCGTGTTCGCTGGTAGGCCGTTGGCCGCCAACCCGGAGGCGGTGAGGTCGGTGATCCGGTGCGCGATCAGCGCGCCGAGCACGGCGACGCCGGTCGTGCCGCCGAGGCTGCGGATGAACTGCACGGTCGCGCTCGCGGCCCCGAGATCGGTGAGCGGGGCGGTGTTCTGGGCGATCACGATCAGGTTCTGCTGGACCATGCCCAGGCCGAGACCGACCGGCACCATGGCGAGGCCGACGAGCACTGGCGTCGTCATCGGACCGATCAGGCCGAGCAGCAGCAGGCCGGTGATCACGAGGACGGAGCCGAGGACGAGGAAGCGCTTCCAGCGCCCGGTCCGCGAGATCATCCGGCCGACGTGGATCGAGGAGTAGGCCATCGCGCCCACCAGGGGAACCGCGAGCAACCCGGAGATCACCGGGGACCGCCCCTGGCCGAGCTGGAAGTACTGGCTGAGCATGACCGGGGTCGAGAACATCACGGTCCCGACGCAGAACGCCGCGATCACGCAGAGCACGAGCGTGCGGTCGCGGAACAGGCGGGGCGGGATCATCGGCTCGCGGACCCGGAACTCGACCGCCACCGCGATGGCCAGCAGGAGCACGCCGCCGCCGATCAGCCCGCCGGTCTGCGCCGAGGCCCAGCCGAAGGCGTCCCCGGCCAGCGAGATCCAGACCAGCAGGCAGCTCGCGCCGCCGGAGATCAGCAGGGCGCCGGCGTAGTCGATGGAGACCTCGCGGACACCGATCGGCAGCCGCAGCGTGCGCTGGATCAGCACTCCGGCGGCCGCCGCGATCGGCAGGCCCAGGTAGAAGCACCAGCGCCAGCCCAGCCAGGGGGTGTCGACGACAAGGCCGCCGACGAGGGGCCCGGTGACCGTCGCCACGGCGAAGGTCGCCCCGACGTACCCGTTGTACTTGCCCCGGTCCCGAGCCGGGATGATCGCGCCCATCGCCACCTGGACCAGGGAGGACATCCCGCCGCTGCCGATGCCCTGGATGAACCGGCAGGCGATCAGCATCCCGGGGGAGGTGGACAGCCCCGCGAGCACGGAGCCGAGGACGAAGACGCCCAGGGCAGACTGGACCAGCCGCTTCTTGTTGACCAGGTCCGCCAGCTTGCCCCAGATCGGCATGCTGGCCGTCATCGCGAGCAGGTTGGCGGTGACCACCCAGGTGTAGCTGGTGGCGCTGCCATGCAGGTCGGACATGATTGCCGGAAGCGCGTTCGTCACGATCGTGGACGACAGCATCGAGACGAAGAGTCCGAGCAGCAGACCGGAGATGGCGCGCATCGTCTGCCGGTGGGCCATCGCGGACGGGGAGGACGGTCCCGGCTTGGCGGCGCCCTCGTCTCGTGTCGTGGTCGTTGCCGTGGAGATCCACCCCTCGCGTCACATCGGCCGGCCCGGATGTGGCCGATACACATGAAAACACGGAGATGGCGTCAGGTTCCCGACTTGAAAGTCGGCCGCTCAGGCCGGGCGCGACGTCACTCGGCGGCGTAGACGACGACGTTGCCGAGATAGTGCCCCGGGCGTGGTCGAAGGTGCCGCCGCAGGTGATCAGGCGCAAGCCGGGCCCCGGGCTCCCGCGGTAGACCTCGGCGTCCGGGACCGCGGACTTGGGATAGCGCGCCAGTCGGTCCACGACAAACGTCACGGTCGAGCCGTCCGCGCGGTCGATGAGCACCCGGGCCCCGGGATGCAGCGCGCCGAGGCGCCGGTGGCGCCACCTGCCCCTCGGCCGGGCCGGCCGGATCAACGCTCGCCACCGCCGCCGGCGGGCGCGAGTCCCGGGTGGAGGTGCCGTCGGGCCCGCACCCGGCGATCAGGACGAGGGCGACCGTGGCGGCCAGGACCGCCGCGACCCGGACGGTCCTGACGGCCGTGACCGCGGCGGGACCCCGCTTCCCGCCGCGGTGGCCCGCCTTCCGGCAGGGCGCCGCGTCCTGGCCGCCGTCGGGCCGGCTACCCGACGCCTCGCCCAGCCCGGGCCGAAGCCCGCTGGGCGCGGCGCCTTACCCATGGTCCCCATGGGGCTTCGGGGTGAGACGGGCGAGGAGACGGCCCTCGGCGACGCGCCTGCCCCGCCGCGCCGGTACCGGCGGCCGATGCCCCGCATGTTGATGTTGGCGGGGATCGCCGCCGCCGTCCCGCTCGCGCTGTACGTTCTCCAGGCCGCCTTCGGAACCGGCGATCGGGCGGCCCCACCCGATCTGGGCGGGCCCATCCTGGTGCGCAATGCCACCACCCCTCGGCCCGACCGTCATCGCGGTCCGGCCCCCACCGACCATGACCTCGACGGCCGGGAACGTCGGCCACTGAGCCGGCGGCGTCCCTCGCCGAGCCGGCCGACGTCGCTCATCGAGCCGGCGCGACATGAAGGGGATGGGACGCAATGAGAAGGTCCTCATGGCCCTCTCATGCTCGCCCCGTTATCGCCCGTCAGGCTGAGGTCAGGCCGGCATGGATGAGGGTGGCTGCCGGCGCGTCGCCCGAGGCCGGCGGCGCTGGCCCGCGACGCGGCGACGTCGGCGCGGCTGCGCATCCTCGGCTGGCAGGTGCTGCTCGTTGCCGTGGCGCTGGCCGGGTCGGTCCTGGTCTCGCGCGGGGTGCTGCTGTCCCGGATGGACGAGCGGATCGGCCGCGGACTCGCCCTGCAGGTCGCCCAGCTGCGGCGGTTCGCCGAGCAGACCGTCGACCCGCGGACGTCGGCGCCCTTTCCCGACGTGCGCAGCCTGCTTCAGGCCTATCTGGAGCGCAACATCCCCGACCGGTCGGGTACCTTCGCCGTAAAGTCGGAGCGGAGCGAATCTCCACCGTGCGGGGGATGGGATACCGCCTCGAACCCCGCTGATTCGTAGCCGACCCGACCTGCGCGGGGCTACGTCCCGGCGAACCTCCCGAGAAACCTCCCGATGACCACCAGCACGACCGGGGCGACATGGTCCGCGGCCCGTACTGGCTACCGGTGGGGCGGTCCTGGCCTGGCCGCCGGAGCTGTCCCGGGCACCCGTTACGGTCAGCGGATGCCGCTCGTGACGAAGTCCATCCACCGGTGAGCCTGGCCATCATCGGGCAGGCGGCTGGCTTGTTCGCCGTCACCAACATCGACGACATACTGATCCTCTCGCTGTTCTTCGCCCGCGGCGCCGGCCACCCCGGTTCCACCGCCCGGATCGTCGCCGGCCAGTACCTCGGCTTTGCCGCGATCCTCGCGGCGGCGATCGCCGCCGCGTTCGGCGCCACCTTCCTGCCCGAGTCCGCCGTGCCCTACCTCGGGCTGCTCCCCCTCGCCCTGGGCCTCAAAGCCGCCTGGCAGACATGGAAGGACCGCCACGGCGATCAGGACGAGGACGAGACCGAGGGCGACGAACGCGGACCGAACCCGCTGGAAGTCGCCGCCGTCACCGTCGCCAACGGCGGCGACAACATCGGCGTCTACGTGCCGGTCTTCGCCACCGCAGGAATCGGCGGCATGAGCGTCTACGTCGCGGTCTTCCTCATCCTGACCGCCGTCTGGTGCGCCGCCGGATGGTTCCTCGCAACCCGCCCCGTCGTGGCCAAAACCCTCAGCCGTCGGGGACGCATTCTGCTGCCGCTGGTCCTGATCGCCATCGGTCTTCTCATCCTCATCGAAGGCGGCGCCTTCGGCCTCTAGTACTGAGCCGTCGCGATGCCCCACCCGCCCGGCGTGTCAGAGCTGCCGTCCGCTCTCAAGGAGTTCGAGCATCTCGCCCGACCTGGCAGACGAAGCGGTCCACATTGTCGCGGCCGAGTGAACCATATGTATGAAAATAATTGATTGTTTAGAAATGGTGGATCGGTGGTCGCTGTTGCACAAAGTGGAGATCATGGATGAGGCCGAGGTGACAACTCGCTGTCACCTCGGCCTCGACGGTTGCGGGGCCGCGCCGCGTGGTCCTGACGGCCAGACGGCATGCAGGACTCCTCAATCAAGATCTTTGGCGGTGCACCGGCCTACTACGATGTCGCAATCTAGATCAGGTGGTCAGGGGTCTTGAGCAACCCTCCATGAAAACACGGTCAGCCGCAGGCGGTCGGTCCAACCCCGTACCAGCCGTTCGACGTGGAGTCCTGGCCACCGTAGTAGACGCATGTACCCGGCGCATGCACGTAGACAGGCCCCGCGTAATAAGCGTAGTTGTTACTATCCGCATGCCACGCGGAGGGATCGGTCGTGACATAAACTCCGTCAGCGTCCGAGTTCCAATTTCGGTCGACTTGGTGGTGGCGCAGTTGTTGTCGTTGGCGGAGTTGTACAGCAGCTAGACGGTCGAGCCGCCGCCCGACAGGGCGAAATGGTGCTTTACTGCATAGCCGGAGCCGCGGACCTCCTCGGGCGTGTACGGGTTTGTCGCAGCCTGGGCCGGCGCGGAACCTGTGGCAAGCGCGAGGAAAATCGTGGTGATGATCGCGCCTGTGCCAGCATAGATCTTACGTGTTCGTAAAGCGATCTCCTCTGTCTGCGTGAATCGGACGGACGCCGAACGGCAAGGGGCCAAACTGAAACCAGTCGGATTCATGTGGCCTGCGACCTGGGCTGATGTGTTCGAGTGGTTCCAGGCTCGTACCTCCAAGAATGTTCCACAGCCGATTCCGGCCTCTTGCCGCGCAAAAGTTTTCTGCTCGCGACCGGGGGAGCCGGGGTGCTCGTTGCGGGTCGCCGACGGCATCGCCGGGGAGCGGTATGGTGTTGCCTGGGATCGGACTGGCTGATCATCCGGAAGTCGAGCGGCTCCGCCGTGGGTAAATCCTCGCTCGGGAACACCGCCTCGATAAGAATCTTCCCTCCTTCCTCCCCTTGAGTGCCATTCCCGCGACGCCCAGGTCCTCAACATCGCACACGGTCCGACGGCGCCAGGCCATTACCCCCGGATTCTCGGAGGAAATGGACGGCTCACGGGTCGGATGCTCGCCGGTCCACCTGATGGCGGTTCCGTCGCACCTCTCTGGAACGAGCCCGCTGCGTGTTGCGGTGTGCCCCATCATGCGCGACCCGGCAGTTGGTCGACAGGGACGTGGTGGCCGATCGATCAATTCCAGACAATCAACTCATGGCGGCCCGGCGGTCGGGCTAACGATGCTGCTGGTTTCTGTTCCGGTGCGCCTTCTGGTCGGGCCGCGGCGGCGGACCACAGCTCCGAGGCGGGTGACCGCACCGGCATCTTCCTGGACCGGAATAGATTCGTCGTGGCTACATTAGTGGCCGGCTGGTCGTCTTCTGTCGCCGACGTCGTCGCCGCGTTGATCTACCTCTGCTCGGCCGAGGGCGGCTTCGTCACCGGCGGCTATCCGCTGAGAGCCGGGGGATGATCGGGCAGGTGCGCTCGGCCCCGGCTCACCGACCGGCGGGGTAGTGGCAGGCGGAGACGGACGCGGCGGAGAGGTCGGCCGGGCTCAACGGCATGCGGTCGATCGGGGAGCGGGGGGTCCAGCGCACCCCCCGCACGTCGCTCACCCGGGTAGGACTGTCCCCACCCAGACAGGCGACGGCGACGACGGCCGCCTGCGCCCGCGACGTCGGGGTGCCGAGCCCCGCCGGCGTCCAGGTGGCGTAGAACGACGAGTTCGCCGAGTCGACGAGATCGACGTGGTGCCAGGTGCGGGCACCGGAAAGTCGGGTGTCCGGGGTGTAGGAGATGGCGAACCCGACGATGTCGACGGTGTTCCCGGTCGCCTGCAGATCGATGGTCCACGGGTCTGCCGAATTCGGACCCACGGTCAGGCGCAGGGATACCGGCCCGGGCCGGTCGCCCCCGCAGCGCTGCGGGGGCGCGGCCGGCGGTGGGTTGCCGTGGATCATCGCGGAGGTCGTCACACCGCCGCCGATGACCCGGAACCAGCGGACGTCCGGCGTTCCGGCGGTCCTGTCGTAGACCTTCTCGCCGATGCAGTACCCGGCGAATCCGGTGTCGCAGTTCCCCGGCAGGATGCGCAGGACCTGCGCGTCGGCGCGGGGCTCGGCCCGGACCCGGGCGCCCGCGGGATAGGTCTTGCCGATGAACGCCGAGCCCGCGGGGATCGCCGGGCAGCTCGGCGCGCCCGCCGGCAGCGGCCGGGTGCCCTTGGCCGTCCGCGTCGACCAGCCCGTCGTCGCGGTCACGACGACGGCCGCGACGACCACGAGCGCCACCATCGCGGCCACGACGCCGCGGCGGCGCCACGGCCGGCGCCCTCCCCTCGGCGCCGGCCGTGGGTCGTCCGCGCCGGCCCCGGAGCCGACCGGCTCGCTCGCCTCGGCGGGCGACCCGGACCCGGCGGGGGTGGCGGTGGCAGGGTCGATGGTGACAACGGTCGAGCCGGACACGACCGCGGTCTGATCGGCGCAGGCGGCGGTGGAACCGCCGGTGGGGGCCGTGCCGGTGGCGGAGCCGACGATAGCGGCCGGCGAGCCGGCAGCAGGCGCGGAACCGGTTTTGCGCGGTCCGCACAGCGCGGCGTCGAGCTCGTACCACCGCCGCCGCCAGACGGACACGTCCGCGCCGCAGGCACCCGCGTAGGCAAGGGTGACCTCCAGGCTGGGCTGACGTTGCCCGCCGGCCGCCTCCGACAGGGTGCTGGCGCTGTAGCCCGCCTTTCTCGCGAGCAGACGATAGGTCGGCCCACCGGCGTCCTCACGGACCTTTCGTAGTTCAGAGGCAAATGCCTCCAACGGTCCGGCCGCCGGGTCGACGGGTCGTTCCTGACGGGCCACACCGCCTCCTGTCCCACGCCCGAGACCGTCTGACCAGCCACTCGGTGGGGCGCGCCATGCCGTGACTCCTCGCGGCCCGCCCGGCCCCGGAGCCGCGTCTCAGCCTGCCCGGCAGTCGCCGCCTCGTCGTTAGCACCGAGTTCCCGATCACCTTGGCAATGCGTCTACTGCACCCGGTGCGGCCAGACGTGAGCAACAGGTCTTCGTGCTCTGACCGCACACGTGCTCCGGTCTGCTACGAGGCCTGCCCTGGAAGCGATGGGGCCTGCTGTCTGTGGTCTGTAGGCGTGGTGCCGTAGGCGGTGCGGAACGCCCGGGTGAAGTCGGCTGCGCGAGGGAAACCCCAGCGGGTGGCGATGACATGGACGGGGGTTGCCCTCAGCGCCGGGTCGATGAGGTCGCGGCGGGCGCCTTCCAGGCGCTGGCTGCGGATGTAGGAGGCGACGGTGTCGGCTTCAGCCTGGAAGAGGCGATGCAGGTAGCCGCGCGAGACGTGGTGCACGGCGGCGATGTGACCTGGCGTCAGGTCGGGGTCGTGCAGGTTGCTCCGGATGAAGGCTTTGATGCGGAGGGTCAGCGTCCGAGCGCGGGTCTCCGGCGGCAGGGCCGGCTCGGCTTCCAGGGTGTGGGCGAACATGGTTGCCACGAGGTCGACCAGGACGGTGCCCAGGCGTGGGCCATCAGTGGGCTGGTAGTGCCCGGCGTCAGCGGCGAGCGTGGTGAGGAACTGCGCCAACAGCGCGCCGATTCCCGCCCGCCCCGACATGTGTTGCCCGATCACCTGATCGACCTTGTTCCCCGGTATGGGCAGCAGGGCCTTGGGGATCTCGATGCCCACGGACGAGATCGGCCCCTGCCCGGTCCAGATCTCATACGGCCGTGAGGAGTCGTTGGTGTGGAAGTCGAACGGCTGATAAGAACTTCCCTGCCGCCCCCACGAAGCCACTGCCTCGCCCCGGAGCATGAGGGATAGATGGTAGACCTCCGGGTCGGACTGCCGGATCAGCCGGGGCGTCCTCATGAAGACCAACTGTTCGAAGGTCGCGGGCCATACCGAAACAGCCCCCAGCCCGATCAACCGCTGGTGTGCCCGAAAGTTCGCGGCACACTCGCTGTCCAGCTGCAGGGGCGCGTGCGTACGGCTCATACACGCCTGCCAGGCGTCGAACCGCTCCGATGCAGGTAGGTCCTCGCTGTGGAACACTGTTTCGGGCAGCATGTTCCCCCAACTCCCGGAATCGTTATTGCCGCGCCTTCGACCGACGGCCCTGAGCACCCCGGTCAGCCGCCCACCTCTTGGCCGAGATGCGCCGGACGGTTTGTGGTGTGTACCGGTGTGGTGGGCATGAAGATGCCCTCCGGGCTTCAGGAGATGGGAGTTCCTGACACTTCCACCAGCCAGCCCGAGAGGGCGACCCGCAGGTGCGATTGTTTTATATCACCGCGGAAACGCGCATCCGTGTCCGTGATACGACACCGGTGTCGTGCCAGGCCGGGTCTGACGCCCCCGGGTCTGACGCACCCGGCCGGCTCCCTGCTTGGTCTCACAGCCCGGGGCGACGTCGTCGAGGTCGTCGACGTCGAGCAGGACCTCGTCCTCGTGCTGTTTGTGCCATCGTCGCGCTTGGCCTGCGACAGTCGATGCCATCGTCACCTCGCATAACGGGCCTGGAGCTGGGTCAGGGTCGCCTCGATGCCAGCCGCGTTGAACTTCGGGGCGCGGATGAGGTCGTAGTATCGGATCCTGGCCTTGATCCGTCCCGCTCTGCTGTAGTCGAAGGTCTCGGTGACACGGGTGGTGCCGTTCGACTCCGGGCTGAACTGCCAGCGCCACCGGTGTCCGACCGGGTGCCGCCACTCGATGAGGCGGTTCTCCTCGAACGCCGTGACCCTGCTGGTGATGCGGTACGGCAGGCCGTAGGCTTTCATGTTCACCGAGAAGGTCGCGCCTTCGGTCAGCCGCGGTGGGCCGGAGACGGTGGTGCGTACCGTGCCGGAGCCGTCGAGCTCGCCGTGCCGGCGCGGGTCGGCCACGATTGAAAACAGTTCGCTCACCGGCGCGTTCACCAGGATCGATCGGCTGACCTGGTTCGGTCCGGTGTCGATGATGGACACGGTCATGGTTTTCGTCCTTGTTGCTCGTAGGGACATTGGCCGGCGATCCGGGTGATCGGGACGGCCGTGATGGGGCGAGGGGGGGCCTTGGTATGCCGACACCTGCTCGATCGTCCACCTGCCGATACCCCCGACCCTGGCACCGCGGAACCCGCGCTGCACCGAAGCGTGCGGCCAATCACTCCCGGCGCCACACCGGTCCGTGCAGGCCACCGGACCAGCCTGGCGAAAAGGACCGGGCGCTCGACGCCGGCCGCAGATCTCCGCTGCGCTGCCGTCCTTTCGGATTCGCCACGGTGGGATGCTGTGGGATGACCGGTGGGGGCGTCGACGGTGACGGCTGGGATTCCTTCGTCTCGTATGCGCCGGCGGACCGGGCGTGGGCCGAATGGATCGCCTGGACGCTGGAAGAGGCTGGGTTCCACGTAGCGGTTCAGGCCTGGGATTCCTCAAGAGCGCCCTGGCGTTGGAGTACGTCCACCGGCACGCCGCCGAGCTCGACGTCGTGTGGTGGGTACCGGCGGAACGCCCGGAGCTGGTCGTCGACCATCTGCGGATACTTCGCGACGCATTGGGACTGCCTGCCGGAGTCGAACCGGCCGGCGTGGTGACGGCGCTGGGCCGGCGCGAGGTCCGGTGGCTGCTCGTACTCGACGATGCCGAGGACACCGAGACCGTGTGAGGCAGCAGTGCGGCACCCCGGTCGGGCGACGGGTAGTGAGGTTGCCCGTTCCGCCGGGGTGCGCCTGCTGGTGACGACGTGCGTTCAGGCCTCGGTCTGGATGGAGAGCGTGACGGGCTTTGCGAACTGCAGCGGCCCGTAGGAGTCGGAGCACCAGACCGTGAAGCTCGACGTGCCGGCGGTCGTGGGGATTCCGCTGACCCGAGCTCCTGGGACGGGTCGTGGGCGGGGTGCCACGGCGGGGCCGGGATGGCCTGGACCTCGTCGGTGATCGCTGGCCACATCCAGCTCCGGTTCGCCCGTCCGCTCGCTGTCGACTTGTGGCGGCCCCGGGAGAACAAGACCGAGACCGACCGGCCAGATGGATCGGAGGAGTCTGTGCCGTCGATGTGGACCCCGCTGGCTGTTCCTAGGCGGCGGCGTCCAGCGCCGGTGCGATGACGGCGAAGGCCTGGTCGGCCAGTGCGGCGGGGTCCTCGGCGCCGTCGCTGGCGCTCCACCGCTGGAGCACTGTGTCGAAGGCGGTCAGGGCAATTCCGGCGGCCAGTTGCGGGTACAGGTCGGTGGCGGGGTCGAGGGCCAGCCGGCGGGCCACCTCCGCGGCCAGCTCGTCGCGCCACTGCGCCTGGCGTTCCAGGAAGCGGGCGAGCAGGGCGGGCGTGCCCAGGATCAGCTGCACCACGCGCAGCGCTCGGTCGCCGTGGCCGGCGCAGGCGTCGATGGAGACCCAGACGGTGTGCCGCAGCGCCACCGACGGGGGCTCCGGTGCGGGGCGGCCCGCCAGTTCCGCGCGCATGCCGGCGCCCATCTCGGTCAGGAAGTGGACGACCACGTCCTCCTTGGACGCGAAGTACCGGAAGAACGTCCGCTTGGACACGCCTGCGGCGGCCACGATCTCGTCGACCGTGACCGCGTCGAATCCTTTCCGGGCCAGCAGGTTCAGCGCGGCCTCGGTCAGCACGTCCGAGACGAGCTGACGCTTGCGCTGGGCCAGGCTCACTCCAGGGCGGGTAGTCACCACGCGTCCATCGTATACGCCATGCCATCGCTGACACCAAGGCGCGGCTTGACACTGAATGCCACCCGGGGCAACTTGTGTCGCATGATGAGTCAGCGGAGCTGGACCGCCGAGCAGATTCCGGACCAGACCAAGCGGGTGTTCGTCGTCACCGGAGCCAACAGCGGCCTCGGCCTTGCGACCACCCGGGCGCTCGCCCGCAAGGGCGCGCACGTGATCCTTGCCGTACGCGACGAGGCCAAGGGTCACCGGGCGGTCGCGGAGATCATCGCCGAGCAGCCGGGCGCCCACCTTGAGGTGCGCCAGCTCGACCTGGCCGATCTGGACTCGGTCCGCGCCTTCGCCGACCGGTTGTGCTCCGACGGCGCGCGCCTGGACGTACTCGTCAACAACGCCGGTGTGATGGCGCCGCCCCGGAGGGTCGGCGCGCAGGGTCACGAGCTGCAGTTCGCCGTCAACCACCTCGGCCACTTCGCGCTCACCGGTCTGCTGCTCGACCTGCTGGCGGACGGGAACGACCCCCGTGTGGTGACGGTGAGTTCGACCAATCACCGGCAGGGGCGCATCTTCTTCGACGACCTCTCCGGCGAGCGCACGTATTCACCCATGGGGTTCTACAATCAGTCGAAGTTCGCCAACGCCGTCTTCGGCTGGGAACTTCACCGGCGGCTGACCGCGGCCGGAAGCCCGGTGCGCAGCGTGCTCGCCCACCCCGGCTACACCTCTACCAACCTGCAGACGAGCGCCCCGGTCGGCATGGTGAAACTGCTGTTCGGCCGCATTCTCACCCCGCTCGCCCAGTCCCCGGACCAGGGTGCGCTGCCCCAGCTGTACGCGGCGACCGCTCCGGATGTGGAAAGCGGGCAGTTCATCGGGCCGGACGGCATGGCCGAGCTGCGCGGCGCACCGAAGCGGGTGCGGCTGGCCCCGGCGGCCGCCGACGCCGAGACCGGCCGCCGACTGTGGGAGTTGTCGGAACGGCTGACCGCCGCGTGGAGGCGTGAATCCGAATAAGTATCCAATGCGTTCGGATGCGCAGCGTGAACGGCGGCCCCGGGCTGCTCCGTGCCCGTCCGGCGGGGTGCGCGCCCCGCCACGGGAGGCGACGACATCGTGGTCGGGGAGGTCCTGAAGGTGAAGGCCCATCGGCGCTCCGAGGACCCCCCGGTGTTCTACCGGGGCGCCGCGCACGCCCTGACGGAGCTGGCCGAGTAGGAGCTCGCCGCGCGGGGGACCACGGGCGGCAGGCGCATGCTCACAGGCGGCGGCCCGCGCGGCTGGTCTGCGCCGTGTCGAAGGACTGCCGGGCCTGCTCGACCCGGTCCAGGTTGGCCTGCGACCAGTCGGCGAGCGTGGCGAACAGCGGAGCGAGGCTGTTGCCGAGCTCGCTGATCTCGTACTCCACCCGCGGCGGCACCTCCTGGTGGTAGGTGCGCACCACCAGCCCGTCACGTTCGAGCTGGCGCAGCCGCTGCGTGAGCACCTTGGGGCTGATGGTGCCGATCCGCCGCTCCAACTCCACGAAACGCTGCCGGCCGAAGGCGTGCAGCGCCCACAGGATGGGGGTGGTCCAGCGGCTGAAGACGATGTCGACCACCGGCGAGATCGGGCACGCCTGCTCCGGGTGCAGCGAGGTCGCCGGCCCGTCCGGGGCGGGCCGGGTCTGGGACGCGTCGAGCACGGTCACCTCCAGGAAAGTGGCTTTCGACTAGGTTCCTAAAACATTCGGAATGCTAGCTTCTCAAGGCATTCACCGAACGCTGTCGAACCGGCTCGCGCCGGGCCCGGGGAGTCCCCGCTCCGATGTTGCTCGACGCGGTATGCCCCCGAGGCAGGAGGGCTGTCATGTCCATTCCGGAATCCGTGCAGAGCACGGAGACCATCTCCCCGCCGCTGGCCGGGACCGTCCGTAAGCCCGGGCTCATCCTTGCCTTCCTGAGCATTGCCGGCTTCATGACCTTCCTCGACGTCTCCATCGTGAATGTCGCCCTGCCGACCATCGAGGACAAGCTCGACATCTCCGCGACCCGGCTACCGTATGTCGTGACGACCTACGGCATGCTGCTCGGCGGATTCCTGCTGCTGTGCGGACGCCTCGCGGACACCTACGGCCGCCGCCTGATGCTGCAGACCGGGCTGACGCTGTTCGCACTGTCCTCCCTGATGGCGGGCCTCGCCCAGGAATCGGTCATGCTGATCGTCGCGCGCGGGCTGCAGGGCCTGGGCGCGGCCTTCATCGCCACGTCGGCGCTGAGCCTGCTGACCAACAGCTTTCCCGAGGGGCCCGAACGCAACAAGGCGCTCGGCGTGTGGGGCGCGCTCAGCGGACTGGCGGCGGTGGCCGGGGTGACCCTGGGCGGCCTGCTGACCGACGGCCCCGGTTGGCGCTGGATCTTCTTCATCAACGTCCCGATCGGTCTGCTCGGCGCGTTCCTCGCGCCGAGCGTGGTGGCCGAGAGCAGGGCCGCCCAACGCAGCTCCTCGTTCGACATCGCCGGCGCCGTCGCCCTCACCGCCGGCCTGGTAGTGCTGATCTTCTCCCTCGGGCAGACCGTCGACGACTCCGACCCGCCCGTCGGGCGCACAGCGGCCGGGTTCGCCGTCTCCGCGCTGCTGCTCGCGGCGTTCCTGCTCATCGAGCGCCGCGCCCGCGACCCGTTGATCACGCTGGGCATCTTCCGCCGGCCGTCGTTGCGCGCGGCGAACCTCGCCGCCGTGCTCCTGCTCGGCAACGTCGTGACGCTGTTCTTCTTCGCCAGCCTGTTCATGCAGCAGGTCCTCGACTACTCGCCCCTGCGGACCGGGCTGGCCTACGTGCCCCTGGCGGCCGTCGTGGCGGTCGGCGCGGGTGTCGCCGCCCAGCTCGTCACCAAGGTCCCCGCCAAGCTGGTGCTCATGATCGGACTGCTGCTCACCGGTGGCGGCATGTTGCTGCTGTGGCGTGCGCCCGTAGACTCCTCCTACCCGGTCGACCTGCTACCCGCGTTCCTCGTCACCGGCCTGGGTCTCGGCCTGTCCTTCGTGCCGATCCAGGTTGTGGCGTTCACCGGCGTCCGCGAACACGAGTCGGGTCTCGCCGCCGGCTTGATCAACACCAGTCAGGAGGTGGGCGGCGCGATCGGCCTGGCCGTCGCCGCCACCTACGCCTTCCGCAACCTCGCCGAGCTGACGGACCGGGCGCACGGCGGGCCCGAGCTGGTGCACCAGGCGCGCAGTGACGTCTTCCATGACGCCTTCCTCACCGGCGTGATCTTCGTTGCCGCGGCCTTCCTGGTCACGCTGGTGCTGCTGCCCCTCATCCGGCCCGAGGACGCCCCCGATCCCTCGACCCTGCCCGGCTGACCGCTGGGCGGCCCTGCCACGCCGGCCTCGCGACGTCAGCTACGACCCGGATACGGACCCGGACAGGAGCGGCCCATGCGGCGGCACACGGTGATCCCGCCTCCCGCGGCCGAGGCGTTCCTCGCCGAGGACCATCTGTGCACCTTCATCACCCTGCGGCCCGACGGCTCGCCGCACGCGGCCCCGGTCCGGTTCACCTGGGACCCCGACGCCCGGCTCGCCCGCGTCATGACCGTGGCCTCCCGGTGCAAGGCCCGCAACGTGCTGGCGCGACCGGGCGGGCGGGTGTCCATCTGCCAGGTCGACGGCGGCCGCTGGCTCACCCTGGAGGGCCCCGCGGTGGCCTCGGACGACCCGGGCCGGGTCGCCGACGGGGTGCGCCAGTACACGCGACGGTACCGGTCGCGTCCGCCCAACCCGCGCGGGCTCCTCGTCATCGAGATCACCGTCGATCGGGTGATGGGCCTGTACTGAACCGCCCCCGGTGATCCGCCGCGTCTACACCGGTGCACAGAATACGGCCCTTCACGATCAGCGGCGGCGGGACAAACGCGAGTACGCGAGTAGCAGTCTCGGGTTCCTCGGACCCTTCCGAGGGGACAGCCGCTGGTGGGCGGACGTCGAGCCGAGGCAGGAGCTGGGTGGGCTCGACGCGTCTGTGTCCGCCGGCTGGTCCCGCCGCGTGCGGGTGCCCCCGGGCTGACGGCAGCCGAATCACGGGTGCTGTGTGACGCGCTGGTCGAGTTGGCGTTGGCGACCATCGACCCCGGTGACGATCGACGTCGGGAATGCCTGCAATTACCTGATCATAGCCATGCGGCGTTGCGTCACCGGGCTGCTGGCGAGGTAGCAGGGTTGCAGCGGCGGTTCCTCGACTCCTTCCGGGCGGATGTCGGAGTCGAGCAGGACGGTGCCAGCCGCTGGTGGGAGTTGCCGGCGGATGAGCCGTACCTGTGGACCTACCTGACGCACCATCTTGCTGCCGCCCGGGCCGGCTGTGCCGGCGGCGGGGAGTTGGATCGGCTGCCGGGTGATCTGCGTTGGGCGGTGGCTCAGCTCGAACGGTCAGGCCCGGCAGTCCTCGACGCGGATCTGGCCCGGTCCGCCAGTGCCTGGGCACGGCGGCTGCGGCATCACTGTGCGCAGACAGCGCATCTGTTCACCGCGGTGGAACCGTCCCATGGGCTGGCGGTGACGCTGCTCAGCCGCCTGCACGGCGACGAGATGTTCGCCGCCGCTGTCGAGCGCTACCGCGCCGGCGCCGCGGGGGTCTACGTGTTCACCTACCGACCCGGTCATCCGCATCTGCTCGACCCGGACAGCTGAACCCCCAGCTCTGCCGGTGGAAGTGAAACCGACCCGGGTGCGAGCGGCGGTCCTTCGCGAACGCGGTCGGCCCGGCGGGGACGCTGCTGAGCGCGACCATGCTGGACGCCACCGGCGATCCGAGCCTGCGCCCGGCCGCGCGGCGGCTCATCGGGTTCGGGCTGCTGTCGGCCGGCCCCGCCGCGCTGGCCGGTGGTCGGGCTGGCTCGACACCGAGGGCGCCGAACGCCGCGTCACTGCCCGCAGGGTGCGGCTACCGGGCTACGGTTGATATGAGGCTGGTGCCTTTCCTTCCTGCGCAGGCAAGGGAGGCGGTGGGGGCGGGGGCGCCGAGGAGGTAGCCCTGGCCGTAGGGGATGTGCACGTCGAGGGCTGTGTGAAGTTCGGCGGGGGATTCGATGCCCTCCGCGATGACGCAGCCACCGAACTCCATGCTGATCATGACGAGTGCCGCGGCGGTCGTCCGGCGGGCCGGGTCGGTGTCCATGCCGTGGGTGATCAGATAGTCCAGCTTCACGATGTCCGGGTGCAGTTCGATGAGCTGTTCCAGACCCGCGTAGCCGGTCCCGATGTCATCGACCGCGATCCGCACGCCGCGGGCGCGTAGCTCCCGCACGGCGCACAGGACCTTCGTGTCATCGCAGAAGTACTCGTGTTCGGTGATTTCCACGACCAGACGTCGACAGGTCTCGTCGTCGTGGAGAACGTCGAGCAGCCCGGAGGTGATGGTGGTCGGTGAGGCGTTCACCGCGAGACAGACCGCGGCGGGTAGCTGGGGTATCACCTGTAGCGCCCGGCGGATCGCGGCCAGTTCCAGTTCGGCGCTGAGGCCGACGGTCGTGGCGTCGGAGTACCAGCCCTGCGGGCCTCGGGGCGGCTCCCGGTGCTCGTAGGGGAACCGGGACAGCGCCTCCACCCCGGCGATCCGACCCGTCGCCAGGTCGATGACGGGCTGGTAGACGATCTTCGGGCCGCCCGCGTCGATCATCTGGCTGACGCTGCGCCAGACCTGGCTGCGGGCCTCCCAGATCCGGTGCAGGTCGATGACGGCGTCGCTGAGGTATGCGGCGACCAGGCCCAGGAACCGACTGTCCCGCTCGCGAAGATCCGGCCGCGGATCACGGCTGATGCACCCGAGTACCCCGAAGACCTCGCCGTCGTTGTCGGTCACCACCGTCGCCGCGTAGCACCCGATGCCCAGCTCCTCCATGACCGGCACATCGACCATGTGGTGATCACGTCGGGTGTCCGCGACCACCTTCGGGAGCGTGCCGGCCAGCAGACTCCTGTACAACCCGGGATTGGGCCGGACCCTGACCCCTGGTGCCAGCCCGAACCGCCTACCGTCTCCGTTGATCACCTGAAGGACGAGGTACTCCCCGTCCGCCCGTGCCAGGTAGGCGAGATCCATCGCCAGGTGGCGGCGCAGTATCCCCAGCAGCTCCGTGACCGTCGTATCCGGTTCGATGCCACCCGAGGGCGGTCCGAACGCCGACTCCGCCCGTGACATCGCCCTCACCCCGTCCACGCCATCCGGCACCCATCACCGCCATGCCCCCCGTAACTGGTCGTACACCAACATGTACGCTCCGACTGTGATCTTGGCCGTGTCTGGCCGACACGAGCGGCCTGATCGCCGTGACCAGCGGCACGGACGGGACGGGACCGGACCGGACCGGCAGACGGACCGGGCTGCGTGCGCTGCGCCTGGCGATTGGTCAGTTGGTTCTGATCGCGTCTCCGTCGGGGATCCAGACAAGGGAGAAGTAGGGCTGCGGGCTCTCCGGGACGCTGGGCGGGTCAAGGTGGCGGCAGACCGCGGTGACCTGGGCGCCGCGCCGGATCGGGAGGTGGAACGGGGTTTCCGCGGGGAGCTTGGCGGTGTCGGAGTTGTCGGAGGCGAAGTCGTTGACGTACTCCACGGTGCCGGTGCCGGTGCCGGGGGCCCTGGCGGTGACCTTGATGCCGGTGGCCCGGCCGCCGGCGTTCGCCGATACCCGGCCGAGGAGGATTCCGTCGGTGGGCGCGGTGAAGGAGTGGGTGGTGCCCAGGCCGACCTCGATGGGTTGGCTGGTGCCCATCATCTGGACGGTGTCCAGGGCGGTGAGGTCGTGGACCGACAGGTGGGGACGGGCCACGGAGACGAGTGCGGTGAGTACCCGTTCGGCCGTTGCCCCGGGCATGCTCGCGGCCAGGCGGAAGACCGTGGTGTCGTGGAGGGCCGGGGAGGTCCACGGGTTCTGGTCGCTGACGACGGCCGAGCCGCCGCGGCCGCCGGAGTGGCTCTGCCAGGTCATCGTGTAGACGGCGGGAGAGCCGTTCCAGGACAGGACGGCGTGGCCGCCGTTGGGGACGAGCATGGTGTCCGGCCGGAAGTCCGCGAAGAAGAAGTTCGCCGGGAACTTGGGCAGGGCCAGCCGGGTGGTGCGGGTCTGCCAGGAGGAGCCGTCCAGGGAGCTGTCCTCGGCGATCTGCAACTCGGCTGTCCCGGGCGCGGCGTTCACGGCGATGTCGGCGAGGCCGAAGGTGAGCGGCGTGACGGCCAGCAGCCATCCCCGGGCGAGGGTCGGGGTGGCGGTGAACGACCCGCCGGAGGGGGCCGCGATGCGCCAGCCCTCGCCCTGGTGGGGGTGGTCGCCGCCGGTTACCGCCAACCGCCGGATCCCGCTCGGGTTGGCGGTGAGGGCGGTGGCGCCGGTGCCGATGGGCAGGGTCAGGACGGTCCTGCGGATGTACACGGGGGTGTTCCCGGCCCGTGCGGTCACCCGCAGGGTGCAGGGGCGGCCGGCCTGGATCGGGTCCGGGTCGAAGGCGAGTGTGTAGTCGAGCAGGGGCGCGGCCTCGGTGGCGGCGACGGGCTGGGACACGGGGACTCCGAGGTCAGGATGCGGGCGGGGTGATCGCGGTGAGCTGTCCGACGCCGCGCGGCAGCCAGGTCAGGCCGCTGCTGTCGCCCTGCTGGCCGAACAGGCGGACCGTCAGCTGGGCGCCTCTGGGTACCGGGACGTTGATCGGGGTCTCGGTGGGCGGCCGGGAGGAGACGCTGTTGTCGGAGGTGAACCGCATCGTGTACTCGTTGACGCCGGTCCGGCTGACCGTCACGGCGACGGTCGCGGCGGGGCCGCCGCTGGCTGCCTGCACATAGCCCACGACGGTGCCGTCAGTGGGCGCTTGGAAGTATCTGATGTTGTCGGTGGGGGCGGGGGTGGGCGCGTCGAGGTCCTGGCGGGCGCCCTGGACCTGGACGATGCCGTTGACCTCCAGGTTGCCGACCTTGAGATCGGGTTCGCGGACGGTGACGGCGGTGGTGAGCGCGTAGATCATCGGGGTGCCGCCGCCGTCCACCGACCGCTCGGCGACCAGCATGAAGGCTGTCGTGCTGGTCAGTTCCGGTGAGGGCCAGGTCGACAGGCCGGTGACGGACGTCTTGTCGCTGTCCCAGTGCATCCAGTACCGGGGGCCCAGGCTCGCCTCCCATCTCAGCGTGACGCTTTCGCCCCGCTCGACCGAGATGTGGTCGGGACGCAGATTGTGGAAGGTGAAGTCGGTCGGCCACTTGTCGACCGGCAGCGGGTCCACCGGCCGGGGCTGGTAGCCGCTGTCGGTCGTCGAGGTCCACTCGGTGACGTCGACGTAGCAGGTCCCGATCGTCTCGCTGGCCGACAGGCCGGTGAGCGCCAGGGTGACGGTGTCGCTGCCGGACAGCTCGCACGGGTCGAAGTCGGTTTCGGGGGTGAAAGTGAAGACGGCGTTCTCGCCGTCGCGCCTCTTGCTCCTGGTCCAGGTTCCGCCGAGGTCGGTGGGGCTGCGCCGCTCGACGACCATGCCGACCGTGGACGGTTCGGTCGGTGACAGGGCGGCCTCGTCGTTTCCGATCCGATACCTGATCTCGATCTTCTGCAGGTAGGTGGTGGATCCCTCCCCGGCGGTGATCTTGAGCATGACCCGCAGGGGCTCGGGGTCGTCCTTGCCACTCGCCCGCACCACCGGGGGGTCGGTCAGGAGCGTGTAGGCCAGCAGGGTGCCGGCGCGGGGAGCGTGAATGGCCATGCGGGGGCTTCCTCTCGGGCAGGTCACTCGTCGCGGTCGGTCGGCGGGTCGAGCAGCAGGTAGCCGGCCCGGGCGTGCGGGACCGGATCGTCCAGGTGCGCCTGCTGGTCGGCGGCCAGCAGCGGCAGTTCCGTCCAGCTCAGCTCCGTCTCGCCCGGCGCGGTGTACGGCTGGGCCCAGGTCCAGGTGCCGTGGTGCGCGGCCGGGTGGACCACCACCAGGTGTTCGGTCGCCCCATCCGTCCGGCTCGCGGGTGGGGCCTCCCGGGGCTCGAAGACCCGGACCGGGGCCAGCAGCGGGCTGAGCCGGAACGCCGCGCGGATGCGGCGCAACGCCTGGTGGACCAGGTCGCCGGGCAGCTGCGTCGCGATGACCGGCAGGATGTGCGTGGTGGCGTGGACCGGCACATGCGGATCGGCCAGGACCGTCAGGTGGTGGATCCGCTCCTCGGAGCCCGGTGGGGTGGCCGGCAGCGCGATCCCCTCCCCGTTTCCGATCTCGACCAGGTAGGGGTCCGCGCAGACGGGTCGGGTCACGTGCAGCTGGGTGTAGTCGGTGTTGCCGCCCGGCCCGGAGTCGCTGGCGTAGTAGCCGATCAGTCCGTCGGCGAGCCGGTCGGGGTCGCCCAGGCGGATCGGCCACGGGTAGGTGGGGTATTCGGGGGTGTCGGGGGTGACCGCCTGGTCCCACGCCTGGCTGGTCAGCGGTTCACCGCGCAGTTCCAGGTTGAGCCGGGCGCGGTAGAGCGCGAGGGGACGGCCGATCAGCTTGGCCGGGCTGCGGTCGTCTTCGGCGGCCGGGTCGAGGATGCTCTGGACGGAGTGGTTGATCGTGTTGAGCAGCGCGGTGAACCGGGCGGGTGGCCCGACCAGCGCGTGGACGAACCCGGCGAGGTGGGGATGGTCGGTGCGCAACGCCGGGTCGGTCTCGTCGCGGTAGGCCGAGCCGGGTAGCGGGGTGAACACCACCCCTGAGCCGACTTCCCGCAGTTCACCGACCGGATCCCCGGCGGCGGCGTAGAGGAGCAGGTTCTGGTCGAGATGGTTGACCAGCAGCCACCCGGCGATCGGTGTGTGGGTGCCGGCCGGGGTGGCGCGGCCCGGGGGCAGCGCCTGGTCGTCCTGCGCGCGGGCAACCTCGAACCGGAGGCGGGCGTCGTGCAGCAAGCGGGGCGGCAGCTGCAGGAACCGTTGCGGGGCGGTGGAATGAAGCGGTTCGGTCGGGGTGACGCTGTCGGCCAGAACGGGGGTGAACTGTTTGAACCGGTCCCCGGGCACACTGGTGATCACCACGGAGCGGCCGAACCGGTCTATGACCCGCAGATCCCGGAAGTAGAGCTGCCCGGCGCGCAGCGGCTGGAACCGGGGCCGGGAGCCGTCCCCGTCGTCCCCGGGGGCCGGGACGTAGGCGACGTCCCCGGTCAGCGGGGTGATGTCGCCGGGCAGTACCGCGCGCACCCCGATGTCGCGCATCAGCAGATGGTCGTTGAACCCTTCCAGGGTCTGCGCGAGCAGGTCCATGTCCCGGTAGTCGTCGCGCAGCGCCCGCAGCCCGGCGTCCCGGGCCGCGCCGTGGGTTTCCAGCAGCCGGTCGATCTGTGCCGCCGCCACGTACGGCGCCGACGGGGTGATCGGCGCCCGCCCGGTGAACGCAAGCCAGGACGGGCCGTCGATGCCGTCGCCGGGAGCGTCCCCGGTGCCCAGCCAGGCGTACTCGGTCCCGTCGTCGTTGATCGCCCAGTGTCTGCCCGTCTCATCCTGGTAAGGGATCGCGTGGTAGCGCAGGTCCCACTGGACGTACAGGGGCAGCCAGGGCTGCCGCCACATCCCCGCGTATTCCGGTGGGGTCCCCTCGATCAGCGACCGGTCCTCGAGCGCGACCTCCAGGGCGGGCCGGTTCGACCCGTGGTCGATGCTGATCGCGGCCAGGTCCAGGGCGGCGAACTCACGCAGCAGCGGGCCGGCCGCCGCCGGAAGACCGGCCAGGTTCACCTGCGGCGGCGGCGGCGGCGACTCGGGACGCCCGTTGACCGTGACGGCGGTGATCAGCTCCGATTCCAGCCGGGTCGGCAGGGGTTCGCCGGGATTGCGGGTGAGGGGCTGGGTCAGCCCGCCGCCCGCGATCACCATCGCCGGGTCCGCGGTGGAGTGGAAGTCGCCGCGGGCGAGCCGCCGTAGCTCCAGCGAGTCGTCCAGGCCGACCTTCTCCGCGTACGCCGCGATCTGCGGCTCCAGGTCCGCGGGGAGCAGTGCGTCGGGGAGCCCCTCGGTCTGCACCAGCCGTCGCAGGGTCGCCGCCGCCGTGACCGCCCGGTGGGCCAGCGTCGTGTCGGACGAGGCGTTGAACTGTGCCTGCGCCGCCGCGGCATCGAAGCTGTCGGGATGCTCGGGCAGCTCCTTGAGCCACCACAGGGTCCGCAGCCGCGCCTGCGCGTCGTCCAGCTCCTGCGCCGCTGTTTCGTAGTCGGCCTGCAAGGCGTTGAGTTCGTCCAGCCATTGCGGTGCGGCGGAGGTGGACGGCGGTGGTTCCCCGTCGCCGTTGTCGCGCGGCACCACCAGCCAGGTGTAGCCACCCGAGCGGGCGGAGAACCAGGCCCGGCGGGTGACCTCGTCGAAGTCGTACTCGCCGTCGGCCGCGTCCAGGCCGTCGATCGTTCCGCTGTACAGCGCCGACAGCAGCCGCCCGGTCTCCCGTGACCCCGTCTGGTGGGCGGCGAGTGCCTCCAGCGCGTCGGCGGTGCTGTGCCCGAAGGCGACCTTCTGGGCCTCGTGGCCGGGACGAGGGTCCGACGGGGGCCTCTCAAGGTCGGCGTAGTTCCACCGGATGCCCAGCGCGCTCCCCGCGTACAGCGACCGGGTCGGTTTCGGCGCGCCCTTCCCGTCGGAGTCCGCCGGCAGGTCGGTGAGGCCCGGCAGATGCCAGCGCAGGCCGTGCAGCACCCGCTGTGCCGTGCGCAGGTCGTCGGGGAGCGGGTGGTTCTCCCCGGGGGGCAGCGCGTCGGCGGGGTCGGGTGGCAGCAGCCCGGGAATCTCCTCGGCCCTGGCGAGGATGTCCGCCGCGTCCTGCGAGTACCAGCCGATCACCGCGTAGCTGAGGGTGCTCGGCCCCGGATAGTCCGGCCAGGCGGGTCCCGTCAGATCTTCGAGGGTGTCGTAGAAGGAGAACACGTTCTCGTGGTAGGGCTGGAATCCCGCGAATGCCGGGATCCCCGGCCCCGCCGCGGTCAGGAACAGCTCGTTTCCGGGCTCCTCCCAGCCGCCGGCCCGCAGGTCGTGTGCCCGCCCGAGCTGGTCGGCCCGCAGCTCGCCCGTCGCCGCGTCCCTCACCAGGAACTGCACGGTGCCCCGCTGGGACCCGCCGTGGGTCAGGCGCAGATAGTCCGACTGCACCACCCACGCGGCGGCGTGGCGCCGCCCCTCGTCGGGCAGCCCGCTGGGTACCTCGTAGGTGCGCACCACCAGCCACCGGTTCGGCACCAGCGGAAACGACGTCTGCCCGTCCTCGGGATCGAAAAGCCCGGAGGTGAGGGCCTCGGGGAGCTGCCACTGCACATAGACGCCGGTATTGATGTCGACGGTGTCCCCGGGGGGCGGCTCGGCGGGGGGTTTGTCGTCGGAGAGCATCGCCGTGAAGTTCAGCTTCCACCGGGCGAAGCTCTCCTGCTCGGTCACCGCCCGGTTCACGACCAGCGCGTGCACCTGGACGGGGACGATCAGGTCGATGTCGGGCATCACATGCTCCCCGGCTTGGAAAGATAACGGAACTGCTGCAGCAACGGCGCGTTCACCAGTTGCAGCGCGAACTCGCTCTGCGTCAGGTCGGTCCGGTCCGGCCCCAACGCGCCGCCCAGACCACGCGCGAGGTCGCGCACTCGCAGCACGTCGGGGGTGTCGCCGCCGGGGGCCGGCCGCAGGTAACGCTCGAAGACGGTCTCGCCGCCGGTGGGGAACGCCTCCTCCAGCGACCAGCCCGGATCGGCCGGATCCAGGCTGCGCAGCATCACCACGCCGCCGTGATCGATCCCGAAATGGATGCCCTGCCCCGGCTCGCGGAACTCCACCGTGTCGGGGACCTGCCCGAACAGGACCAGGAGGATCTCCGGGCCGAGCAGATCCCGGCGCAGCTCGGTGACCGGCTGCCTTTTCCGGTAGGCGGTGACCTCGAGGCCGGGCAGCGCCCGCAGCAGCCGGGAGTGGACGAGCAGTCCCGCCTCGGGTAGTTCCCTGCCGCGGGCCCGGGCGACCGCGCCGCGGATCTGCGGGTCCAGCGCCACGTCGAGCGAGGTGTGCAACCCCACGTCCGCCGCGCCCGCCACCAGCACCCGCAGCCACGCCTGGTCCACCCGGAACAGCCGCAGCGACTCGCCCGGCAGCATCTCGGCCGACGGCACCAGATAGCAGAACGGCACCCCCTCGAACCGGGCGAGCCGGTCCAGCCACGCGGGCATCGCCCCCGTGGCCCGTTCGGCGGCCGCCCGCAGCAGGCCCGCGGCCCGCTCGTCGGCCAGCAGCTGCGGGACGCCCAACGGCGCCGCGCGGCGCCTGGGCCTGGGCGGTGGCGTCTCGGCGAGGGGGGCGGCGAGGGCGGCGGCCAGGGAGCGACCGCCGAATGCCTCGAGCTGCCGCAGCCCGCGCAGGGTCCGCTCACGGTCGGGGTCGGCGGCGGCGCGGGCGGGATCGGCGGCGAGTTTGCGCAGTGTCGCGGCCCGGTTGTGCAGCTGGCGGCGGGCCCGGATGATGTCGGCGGCGTAGTCGGGGTCGGCCAGGCCGAGCGTGCGCCCGAGAGTCCAGGCGGTGGCGTAGGAAACGTCGAACAGACCGTGCTCCTCCTCGTAGATGAGGGCATGGTCGGAGGTGGTGTGCCCGGCGGCGAGCCCCGGGTCCGGGAGGTCGGGGGTGGCGACCGGGGCGAACGGTCCCCGGTACCAGGCGAAGGTGGTCTCCCCGGACAGTGTCCGAAACGGGGTGGCCACGTAGCCAAGTCGCAGCCGTTCCCGCACGTAGGTCTCGGAGCTGGACCCGCTGGTTCGCGCCGACGACGCGGACGATGTCGACGGCGTGGACGGCGCCGGGGGATTGAGCCGCAGCAGCAGGTTGTCGGCGTGGTCCTCCCTGCTCGGCGCGGCGAGGTTGGCGAGCATGCCGGCGATGTCCGCAACGTTGTCGGGGTCGTTCTGGAACGACCAGGACCGCAGGGAGCACAACCGGACCGTGCTGTGGCCGGTGGGCGGGTTCGGGCCGACGTGCGGCTCGAAGCCCTCCAGGGACACCAGGTGGCAGGCGTAGAAGCCGGTGTCGCGGGGGAACCGGTTCCCGGTGATCACCGCGAACATGCCCTCGGTGAGGACCTCCCCGCCCGCCCGCCGCGTCGCCGTCGTGACGTCGCGGACGTGTTGCAGGTAGAACATCTCCTCGCGGGTGGGGAGGATCCGGGCGAAGACCGCCGCGGGCACGTCGATCGTCTGGCATCTGCTGGCCAGGACCTCGGGGGTCAGGGAGGGCCCGCTCAGGTCCGGGCCGATCACTGCCGCGTCGCCGGAGTCGATCAGGTCCCGCACCGGGCGTTCGACGGTCACGCCGCCCGCCTTCGGGTCGTCCGGCAACTCGCCTTCCTTGAACAGCAGCAGCGCCAGCCACCCGGCGTGTGCCTCGGCGCGGTCGCCGGCAAGCTCCCGCTCCCACGGCAGCACCGCCCGGTTGAGGGTGATGTGCGGCAGCACGTTCGCGTACCTGCCGGCGCAGTCGTGCGGCGGGTAGTAGGCGTGGACCGAGTTCGGGCTGAGGGTGAACCTGACCGGCCGGATCTCGAAGGTCTGGGACGACTCCGGCAGCGCCGCCGTGTCCACCCGCTGGCCGTCCTTCCACAGCTCATGCCGGGACCGGACGGTGTAGATGCCGGCGGTGGCGCGGGGCGTGTACTGGTCGACAAGGGTGACCTGCAGCCTCTCGTCGGTCCCGGGAGCGACGTCGGTCCTGGGGGCTGCGTCGGTCCTGGGGGCTGTGTCGGTCAACGGGGCTCCCTCGTGGGGGCGGTGGAGACGGGGACGGGCGCGGCCGTGACCAACGGATTGTTGATCATGGTGCGGGGGATCAGCTCGGCGTACTCCGCCAGAGACCCGTCGGTGTCCTCGCCGACTTCCAGCCCCAGGCGGGCGAGGGCCTCGTGGACGGCGGTCCGCTCGGCCGCAGTCGCCTCAGCCAGGGTCTCGGCAATCCGCTGGATGGTGGCGTCTGCGACGCGGGGGGCGGGCCCCGCCGCGGTGGCGTCGCGCAGGGGCAGGTCGCCGTCGTCCAGCGGCTCATAGCTCAGCGCCGCGGCCGTCACGGGGCCGACCGAACCGCCCCGGCGCGGCGGCGGCACCTCGATCAGCAGCCCGGTCACGCGGTCTTTCACCAGCCCGGGCCCGGCGGCCATCTCCTCCGGCGAGGGCGCGGGCGTCCCCCACAGCGCGCCGGGCAGGTCCTGCCTGATCGGGGTGAACTCCCAGCCCTGGAGGTCGGATGGGACCTCCTGCCCGCCCTCGGACCGGGTGATCGTGACCAGCTGCCGGGAGTCGACGCCGGTGAGCCGCATCGGCCGAATGTCGATCTTCGGGCCGTCGTACTCCGAGGTGCCGTTCACCGTGATCTGCGAGGTCGGCAACGCCGCTTCGGTGGCCAGGGTGAACCCGTCGATCGATGCCAGGGGCGGGCCCTGGCGCGCAGCCCGCGCCTGCGACTCGCCCTTCTCCACGTCGGCGAGGAACCCCTTCACCGCCGTGGTGCGGATCGGGGCGGGCAGCTGCGTCTGGAACTCGCCCCACAGCACCGGAGGCGCTCCGAGGCGGGCCGACCCGAGATCGAAGCCGAACTCGATGAACCAGAGCTTCACGGTCACCCGGCCGCCGGTCGGCGGCGTCCAGAACTGCAGCGTGATCCCGACCTCGATCGCGATCCGCACCTTGATGAAGGCAATCTTGAGGGTGGCCGAGACCCCGATGGAGATCCCCATCGCCAGGTCCAGATAGAACGGCTTCCACTGGATCAGCGCGTCCACATGCGCGGTGAACCAGGCGCTGAGCTGCACGACGCCGCCCAGGTCGTAGCGGGCGCTGAGCGCCCCGCCGAACATGATCGCCCCTGGGGTGAGCGCGGTGTACCCCTGCGCCTGCACCACCACCTGGCTGCTGGGCTCCCAGCGGAAGCCCAGCCGGGCCGCCGCCGGGTAGTGCTTCGGCATGTTCACCAGGAACTGCGGGTGGTACCCGCCCAGGGTGAGGACGAAGTCGCCGCCCTTGCCGCCGCCTGTCCAGACGCAGAACGCCAGCCCGCCGGTGAGCTCGGCGGTCTCGGTGAACAGGAACGATCCCTGTCCCACCGCCACCTCCAGCGTCAGCAGATGCTGGTCGGACAGGTAGGCGAACCGCAGGTCGAGGTTGAGCCGCGCGTGCACCTTCCTGCTGGGGTCGGCGTGCTTGGGCAACGTGATCGACGTCCGCCCGAGAATCATGATGTTGAGCCGGTTGCCGAACTCCACCAGCGCCAGGGCCTTGGTCTCCACGAACCGGAACGAGGTGAACGTCAACCCCATCGCGATCCAGTAGGAGCCCTCTTCGGGGCGCACCCAGCCGGTCTTGCTCACCAGATCGTTGAGCATCTCCAGCGGCTCGGGGGGCGGCGGGGCATCCTCGCCCGAGCCCGGCGCCGCCTGCAGCCGGTTCATCAGCGGGAACGCCGGCAACTGCGCCGCCGTCGGCGCGCGCACCGTCGCGTTGATCCCGAACCCGCCCGACAGCCCGATCACCGTGAACGGCGGCGGCCCGAACAACGCCGTGCCCGGTTTGAGCAGCGCCTCCGCGTACAGGAACACCATCGAGTAGTCGGCGACCGCCCGGGAGAACGCGCCGGCTCCCAGCACCGTCACCGCATTGGTCTGCACCCGGACCAGGCCCGCCAGCCCGTAGGAGATCTGGTCGTCGCCCAGCCCGGTGTACCGCAGGGCCGCGTCGACGTTCAGCTTGGGGATCAGCCGGTGCAGCGACAGCGCCGCCCCCGCGAGCTCCGGCTTGGGCTTGAGTCCTTTCAATCCGACCGGGATCGCCAGCCCGAGCCCGTCCAGCGAGAAATCCTGCCCGCCGACGATCAGGTTCGCGACCAGCTCCACCCGCCAGTGGTCCCGGACGGTGCCCCGTCGCACCCCCACCAGCGTCAACGGCCCGAACGACACCGGCATCCCCGGGAAGGAGATGCTCTTCTCCTTGTTGCCGTCCGACTCGTCCTCCGACGCCCAGAAGATCGACAGTGCGGGCATCGTGCCGCCCTTGAGCTGCCAGGGGATGCACACCGACAGATACTTCGACCACGTGTGCGCGCTCATCGCGTTGGGCAGCGGCACCTCCAGGTTCACCCCGTACCCGGCGAGGACCCCGTTGAGGACCCCCACCGTGCCCACGTCGAGCTCCTTGGTCGTGAGGACCACCTGAACCCTGGGGAACGCCAGCGCCCCGTTCGGGATGAACTCGCCCACGAGCGTGAACCGCGAGCCGTCGAACCCCAGCGGGGCATCCAGCAGCCCCACCACCAGCGTCGAGCCGGGAATCACCGCCTTGGTGACCAGCAGCACGAACCGGGCGGGCGACGGCACGCCCGTCTCGTCACCGAACCCCGGGGTCCACGCCGTGACCAGCGTGTCGCCACGCCCGCCCGCGTCCTCGTCGACGACGATCTCTTCCAGTATCGGTGCGAACGCCGCCGGCCACGGGAGCGTGATTCCCAACGGGCGCAGGTACTCGTTGACGAGCTCGGACAGCGGCATCGGCGCGCGTGCGGCCATCATCTCTCCCAGGTGACAATGGAACGGGGCGGGGCTCTGACCGGATTCAGCGGATGGAGTGCGCCACGCCGACCGGTATCGACCCGGCGGGGAAGCCCGGCGGCATCGGTACCGCTATCGAGGCGTCCTTGGACCGCGCGGTCGTGCTGATCACCGCCACCGAGAAGGGGGAACCGCTGTCGCACACGTACGCGCGCGTTCCGCCATGGCTGAAGGTGATTCCCCGCGGTGTACCCGGACCTCCGCCGGCGGCGACGGGGATCCGACCGACCTCGGCGAAGGTGGCGGGCTCGATCACCCTGACGCCGCCGCCCGCTCCCCTGACCAAGCCGTACAGCTCCCCCGTGGGCCGGCAGAGACCCAGGCCGGAGAACTCGGGCAGATGACCGGCGCGGCGGACCTCCTCGGTCTGTAGGTTGAAGGAGGCCAGTCTGTAGTTTTCCAGGAAGTACAGGGTGTGTCCGTCGGGGTGTACGCGCAGATCCAGCACCCCGTAGGGTCCGACGATCCGCTCATTCCGGGTGACCCGCTTTTCCTGGAGATCCACCTGCAGCACGTGGAGTGTGTCGGAATAGTTCTGAGCTATGTACACGTACCGCCCCTCGGGACCGACCGCGAAGCTGAAGCCCGGGGAGCTTCCGTCCGAACGAGGGTCCGCCCCCGCCTCGGCGGCCTCAGCGGAATTCGGGGTCGCGGAAAATGGGATCTGGCTCACCAGGTCGAAGGTCCCGGTCCGGGCCGTGACCAGCTGGGTGGTGAAACCCTGAAACAGGCCCACGTAGTGAGCCAGCTGCCCATCGGGGCTGAACTGCACTCCCGCCAACAGGGCGACGCCGCCCGCGAGGTCCTCCAGGTGCTCTCCGGTACCTATGTTCCAGCACACGCGCGGCTTCAGGACGGGCGGGCAGTAGTAGAGATAACGGCCATCGGGACTGAAGTTGAGGCTGTCATACGGGATGGTGAAGGCGTGCACTCCGGCGACCACCCCGGTTTCGCGTCCCGATGCCAGATCCACGCCCCGGAGGTTGGGTAGATCCAGATTGGGTTCCTCCTGGGGCTTCCAGTGGTACTGGACCAGTAGCCGGCCCGGAGTGAACGCGGCCACCAGTCCCGGCCACGACGTGTCGTTGATCTCGGCCGCCGCCTGGTCCACCCGGCTTTCGGCGAGCACTCCGCTCGTGTACCGGTCGCCTTTGAACAGGTAGAACCGGCCGTCTCCGGGGTCGGACGTCGCCGCGGTGATCCCGGTGGCGAACTGCGGCGCGTAGTTCCCGAGCCCAGTCAGGGTCGCCTCGATCGATTTCACCTCGATGAGCTCGGAGGAGCGCATGTCGTACAAGGCGCACTGGCTGCCCTTGAACAGGTGGAACCGGTTGTTGCCGGGAGCCGGTAGCGCCGCGTCGATCCCACTCTGGAACGCGGGCGGCAGTCCCGGGAGATATTCGTCGATTTTGAACGGGGAGGTTGCCGTGCCGGTGAGCGGCTGTAGCTCCACGCACATGTCCCCACACAGCACCACCGTCCACGGATTACGCGACGGAGGAGTAAACGCCGCATCGAACCCGGCTGTGAACTGAGGTGCCTTGTCGGCCAGTTCTGGCCATCTCTCGCCGATCCTCAGGGTGTTGGCGGCAACCTGCCGGGCCGCCCAGTCCCACCCGGCCACCCGCCCACCCTGGACGACAAACCCGATCCGACTCGTCCCGTCCCGCACCGTGAAGAACGCTTGCACCAGTTCGTCCGACATGCCAACGGTCCCTCTTCCTGGAGAGCGAGATCCACGGTGCATCGGTTCTCGACTCTCAGGCATCTGAAGAGACCGCGTCAAGATCAGGGATTTCGAGCCGCGGAAATGCGGGCGCCGCAGATTGATTTAGGGGCTTTCGTGGCCATCTTGTCGGCGGTCGCCTCGGATGGGGCGGCGGCCGTGGGAGGTTCAGCGCTGGAGCAGCTCGTCGGGCTGGTAGCCGTAGGCGGCCTCGCGCACCACCTCGTCGCTCTCCAGCCCAGCGCGCCTGCACCGCCACCCCGTCGATCGGTCGGCGGGACGGCGCGTTGTCACCGGGTCGCGGACCAGCGATCCGGGCGCCGGATGAGTCGACGGGGAAAACGTGCCCCGCGCCGGGCCACCGTCAGTTCACGGAAAGACGCCACGGGAGCGGCCTCGCGCTGCGACGATGACCATGCGCGCGCCGAGCGGGGCCTCCCCGTGGGCAGCGCGGATTGACAGTGCCTTCGGGGGAAGGCCGGCGGTCAGGCCGTTGTGCGACGGGCTCGTCCGGCGGACTCCGGATGCCATGGCAGTCCGATTACCGGAGCTTCGCCGACGAGGTGGCCGAGGTGACCGGCAGGTTCGGCTCCTTCCTCGGCACCGCCAACGAGCTCGCCGCGAAGCTGCGGAAGAAGGCCGGGCCGCTCGACGACTATCTCGGCGGTCCCTGAGTCGTCGTCAGGACACGGCACTTTCGGGGTGAGGGCGGATGGCACTCGCATCGGTGAATCCCGATGCGCTCGCCGCGCATGTCGGGCTGCTGGCCACCACCATTGCCGGTGTCAACGGGACGGTTGCCGAGCTGAGTGGCTGGTTGACCCGCCTGGCCGGCCAGGCCGAGGACAATGTGCGACACCTCCGCCGCCGCGGCTGCCGTCGGCCGCGCCAAGGCGGAGCTTGCCGCGAGCCGGCATCGACTCGACCAGGCGACGGAGGGGCTCGAACAGGCCCGGGAGGCGCGGCGCGTCGCCGATCCCCACCCTCCGGTTGACGAGCAACCGTGACCGTCGACGGGCATCGGAACGGAGAACGGCGATGAGCGAGGCGCACGGGCCCGACGAGCCCTTTCTCGACGAGCTGGAGCAGCTCCGGATTCACACCAACCGGGTGATCCAGGAGACCGAACGGGCGGTGCGGGTGACCTCGACGGTGGCCGCCCTCGCCGCGGCGGGTGTCGGCCGCGATCCCCTGCGCCCGGACGTCGTCTCGGTGATCGACTTCACCCCGGCGAACCACCGCTACGGCGCCGTCCACGCCGACCTGGCGACGCTGCCGCCCGGCCTGCAACGGCACGGCGCCGTGCACTGCCTCGAGCATCTCGAAGCGCTCGCGGACCTGGTGAAGACGCGGGCGCCCGACGATGCCTACACCGTGGACCTGGTCGCCGACTGCAGGTTCGTCATCCTCAACGGTCTGCACCGCTGCCGCGGGCTGGACGCCTCGCCCTACGGGTACGGCGCGGCCGGAGTCGGGGTGCCGCTCGACTTCCTGCTCAAGGAGGGTTCCGAGGCCGGGGTGTTCGTGATCGCGACCATCGACACGGGCGGCCTGCGCCGCGTGCACCGCGACATTCTGAACCAGTTCGGCATCGTGCTGACCCGCCGGCACAGCGAGTCCTACGACGGGCGCGTCGGCGCCCTGGTCGGACGGCCGACGAGCCGGCTGCGTGATGGCCAGGCGCTGCTTGTCGACGACGGCCACATGACCCGGCTGCGGCCGTACGAGATTCCGCCGCCCGGCTGGCTGGAGGCATTCGGCCGCACTCTGCCACCGGTCTGGCCGCCCACAGCCAGCTGATCGGCCGCCGAGGATCCTCGCCGACCGTGGCGACGTCGACTGCGCTACCGGCCGACTGGCCGGGGCGAGAATCCGCTGATCCCGGGGAGTTCCCTCGGATCGCTCCGCGGGTCCCTACCCGACCTGAACGGGGACCGGTACCTCGGCCTGGGTTCCGCCCGGGGGTTCGTCGCGGGTGGGAGCCCGACCCAGACCGAAGGCGCTGACGACGGCGCCCAGGATGGCCGCCGACAGCGGCACGAGAAGGGCGGCGTGATAGCCGTCCAACAGGGTCTGCGTCGAACCGTCCTCCCCGGTGGCCGCGATGTTCACGGCGGTCGCCGCGCAGAGGCCGAGTGCGGCACCGAACTGGAACGAGGTGTAGAGCAGGCCACCGGCAAGCCCCTGCTCCTCCTCGTCGACGCCGTCCGTGGCGGCGATCGTCAGCGGGCCGTACGTCAGCGAGAACGCGATACCGAGCAGCAGCATCGTGGGGAACATCGCCGCGTAAGTCCAGTCGGCCCCGACCCGCAGGAACAAGGCGTAGGACAGCACCGCCAGGAGCATCCCGCCGAAGATCACCCGATGGTTGCCGAAACGGTTCACCAGCCGTGGCGTGAGGGTCGGAGACAACACCGAGTCCACGCCGATCGCCAGCAGTGCCAGGCTCGTCTCGACGGTTGACCAGCGCCGCAGCTCCTGCAGGTAGAGCACGGCGATGAACTGGAAGGCGAAGAAGCCGCCGGAGAAGACCAGGGCCCCGATGTTAAAACGGACCAGTGAGCCGTTGCGGAGGATCCCCAGCCGAACCAGGGGCATCGGCGCGACCCGCTCGGCCACCACGAACGCGACGAAGAGCAGGAAGCTGGCGGCGGCGGTGCCGATCGTCCAGCCCACGTCGACGTGGGTGGCCCGCTCGACCGTGAGCACGAGCAGCAGAATCGCGCCGGTCACCGTGACCGCTCCGAACAGGTCGACCCGCTGGCCCGTCCGGTCGGGCCGGGGGAACTTCTCGATCAGGGAAACGGACGCGATCATGATGATGATCGACAGGATGACCGGAGTGAAGAACACCCAACGCCAGCTGACCGTGGTGAGCAGTCCGCCGACGACCAGCCCGATCGAGAACCCCGCTGCCGCGACGCCCGCGTAGATCAGGAGAGCCCGGTTGCGCACCGCGCCCTCCTCGAATGTGGTGGTGATGATCGACAGGCCGGCCGGGGCCATGAACGCGGCGGCCACCCCGGTCACGAACCGGGCGAGGATCAGTACCCACCCCTCGTTGGCCAGGCCGCCCAGCCCGGAGAAGAGGATGAACGCCCCCAGCCAGAACAGGAACATCTGCCGGCGGCCGAACAGGTCGGCGGCGCGGCCGCCGAGCAGCATGAAGCCGCCGTATCCGAGCACATAGGCGCTCATCACCCATTGCAGCTCGCCGGTGGACATCCCCAGGTCGGACCTGATCGAAGGCAGGGCCACGTTGAGCATTGCCACGTCGATGCCCTCGAGAAAAATCGCGCCACACAGCACGAGCAGCACGCCTCGGGCGCGCCCGCTCATGCGGTCGGTGCCGCTGCTCAGTGTTGATTCCGGTGTGGACACGAATAGTACTCCTTCGCAACAGTTTTCATGCGCACGAAAATGGCCGTCTGCACGCGGACCCGACTTCATGGAAACGCGTGGCACGGTTTCACGGAGACCGGCTGGATCCGGCTACGCCAGTCGGTTCCCTCTTGTGACTACGAAGGATGATGGGCTAGCATCGCGGAGCATGGAAGAAGGCACTTCGAAGTCACCGGGTTACTGCCTCGATACCGAGGACTACGACGTTCTCCAGTGGGACGTCCGGGAGGGCTGCGAGGTTCGCCAGATCCTTGATCGAATCGCGGACAAGTGGTCGTTGCTGGTCATCGCCCTGCTCGACCGCCGGACCCTGCGCTTCACCGAGCTCCGCCGCGCCATCGACGGCATCAGTCAGCGAATGCTGAGCGTTACATTGCGTCAGCTCGAGCGTGACGGCCTGGTCCTCCGGACCGTGCATCCCGTTGTTCCTCCGCGCGTGGACTACGCGCTCACCCCGCTGGGGTCGACCCTGCACGCCACGATCCAGGCCCTGGTCGACTGGACGGAGGGGTCCCAGCACGAGATCGCCGCGGCCCGGGCGGAGTACGACCGCCGGAGGGCCGAGGAAGCGGTCCTCGACGAGGCAAACTGACCGGCGACCGGGTACGAGAGCGAGGGGCGGGCGACCCGAGTGGTCGCCTGGCTCGACGCCTACAACGACGCCTTCGACCAGCCTCTTCAAGATGGACGCACGCCACGACACCAGCCGGGCGCGGTACGTGGGGGACATGCCCCGTTCCGCCGTCGAACGCACCGTGTACCGCCGTGGTCCTTACCACCTGGTTGCCAGGCTTGTCGACATCTGCTGGCATCTGACGCCGGGCGGCATCCTTCGCTAGGTTCTCCCAATGGCCTTCTCCCTCATCGTCGTCGGCGGGACTGGAAACGTCGGGCGTGGCATCGTCGCCGCGGCTCGCCAGCGGGGTTGGGAGGTGACGGCCGTCGACCGCGACACCGTCGGCTTCGACGCACTGCCCGACGAGTTCGCGGGCGTCAAGACCGTCGTCGGCAGCGTCGCGGACGCCGAGCAGGCGGCCGAGCTGGCGGCGCGCCTCGACCTGGCCTCGGCCGATGCCGTCGTCGTGGCCGTCAACATCCCGTGGACGCCCACGCCGGTTCTCTCGACGACCTGGGAGCAGGCCCACAACCACCTCGGCCCCTACCTTCAGCTGCACCTGAGCGCGGCGACGACTTTTCTGCCGGCCCTGTCGGCGGGCGCGGTCTACCTGGGTATGGGCGGCGGCATGGCCGACATCCCGGCTCGTGGGATGGGTGTGGTGTCGATGGCCCAGGCGGCGCAGCGGATGCTGTACCGGCACCTGGAGCGGGAAGCTCGCGCCAGCGAGGTGCTGGTCCGCGAGGTCATGATCCGCGCAATGGTCCACGGCTTCGGCCAGCCGGGTGAGCCGGGCAAGGGCATGCTCGGCTCCGACGTCATCGGCGAACGGGTGTGCGACGTCCTGGTCGACGCGAAGGAGCAGGACGTCGTCGTCGTGCTCGAGGCGTAGGCCCCGCGGCGACTCCTACGCCTACTCCTACGCGTGCGCCGCCGGGCCCGGGTCCGGGTCCGGGTCCGGGTCCGGCAGCAGGGTGTCGTCGCGGCGGCGCAGGATCTCGTCGACCGTCTGCTCCGGCGTCAGCGCCCCGCTGTCCAGCCACAGGCCGATGCGCGGGGTCTCGGTGCGCAGGACGGCGTCGAGCTGGGCGGGACTCCACCGGGTGCCGTACGCGACCTTGTCGCGCCCCGCCTCCCGTCGTTGCACCACGTTGACGTCGGGAGCCAGGATCACGAGCCGCAGCGGACGGCTTCGCAGATACGACAGGAATACCTCCAGGAGCCGGCCGACAATCACGTCCTCGAGAACGGTGTGGAACCCTTCTCGACAATAGGAATCGGCGATCATGGCGGCGTGTCGATACCGCAGATCGAGCTGGGCCAGAGCCGGCGCGGTGGGCTGCGCAGTCATCTCCTCCCGACCATTGCGGACCATCACCCGCAGCACGTCGCCCTCGACCAGGACACTGGGCGAAAGGCGGTCCGCAAGCAGGCGGGCCACCGTCGACTTTCCGCTGGCCGAGATGCCGGTGACGACGTAAAGGTCGCGCTCGGGGCCCTGGGACATGCGGCGCAGTCTACGGTTCCAGGGCGGCGGCGACGGTGTCGGCGAACTTGGTGGCGTAGGGCGAGAGCGCCCGCCAGCTGCGGGCCGCCCAGCCCACGGCGAGTGGCGTGAGTGCGGGAATCGGGATCATCCTGGTGCGGCTTTCCGGTAGCGGCGTAGGTCCGGGCAGCGCCGGGAGGATGGCCGGGGCGGTGCCGAGTTCGGCGAGGAGAAGGGCCGTGTCCCAGTCGGCGATTCCCGCCGGTGCCGGGGGGCTGATGCCGAGTCGGACGAGGCTTTCCTCGAGTCGCAGACGTGAGGTCGAGTTCTCGGGCTGAGCAATATAACTGATGTGGCCCAGATCCTCCGGCCGGATCACGGCGCGCTCGGCGAGCGGGTCGTCGGGGCGCACGACGAGCACCCACGGAAGGTCGATCACGGGCCGCTGCTCGATGCCGGGCAGCGGCTGACCCAGCGTGATCCAGGCCAGGTCGACCTGGCCCGCCTGCAGGATCTGGACACAGTGCTGGGTCGAGTTCGCCGCGTGGAACTCCAGCGTCACCTTCGGATAGCGCTCACGGAACGCGGCGACGGCCTCGGCCATGAAGTGCCGCACGGTGACGCCGCCGGTGGTGATCCGGACGGCCCCGCCGACGCCCCGGCGAAGGTCGTCCAGATGCTGCAGCGCATCGTCCAGGGAGGCGGTGGCGCTCAGGGCGGCCAGATACAGCAGCCGACCGGCGGGCGTCGGAACGACTCCGCGCGTCTGCCGCTCGATGAGCGTCAGGCCCGTCGCCCGCTCGAGCCGCTTCACGTGCTGACTCACGGCGGACTGGGATCGGGAGCTGTCCCGGGCGACGCTGGCCAGGCTGCCGGCCGCACAGACGGCGACGAACACCCGCAGATCCTCGAGGGTCACCTGACCCAAGCTATCACTTGGGTCTGATGAACCAAACCCTCTGATTGACTTGGGTCCGGGTTCGTCTCACGATGACGGTGCACGGAATCACAGCGTGGCGGCAACCCGTCCGCGGTCTCGAATGCGGCGTGTCCACGGACCCGGGTCCTGGTCACGGATGCCCGAGTGCTGCTGGACGGGTGCCGACCCCGACAGTTTCGGCGGCGGATATCCAGGACCAGGGAGAGATCCGACAATGCCCCTCCTCATCGGGATCGCCGGGCCGGTCGCCGTCGGCAAGAGCACCATCGCGCGGGTGCTGGGCGAGCTGCTGTCCCGCCGACCGGCGGCCCCGAGTACGGGCAGCGTCACGACCGACGGTTTTCTCTATCCGAACCGGATCCTGGAGAGGCGCGGACTCCTGGATCGCAAGGGTTTTCCGGAGTCGTACGACCAGGAGGCGATGCTGCGGTTCCTCGCGGCGGCGAGGGCGGGCCGGCAGGTGCGAGTCCCGGTGTACTCGCATGAGCACTACGACGTGGTGCCGGGCCGGTCGGTGACGGTGGGTCGGGAGGACATCCTGATCGTCGAAGGTCTCAACGTCCTGCAGTCATGTCGCCGCCCGGACGGCCGTGGCCCGGCCGTGGACCTCACCGACCTTTTCGACCTCACCCTGTATGTGGACGCCGAGCTCGACGATCTGCGCCGATGGTATGTGGCTCGCCTGCGGACACTCCTGCGGACGGCACGCGGGAATCCTCCCGCGCATCTTCGTCGGTACGCCTGCCTTTCCGCGGCCGAGATCGCCGAGGAGGCGACGAGGCGCTATCGGGAGATCAACGAGGTCAACCTGGTCGAGAACATCCAGCCCACCCGGGAGCGGGCCGACGTCATCGTGCGAAAGGGTTCCGATCACGCGGTGCGGGAGGTACTCGTACGCGGGAGCGGGGACGCCACGACCAGCGCGGCGGCCAGCGCGCTGCCCGCGATCACGACGATGATCAGAGACAGGCCCCGGTGCCAGGGCAGGGCCGCGCCGGCCGCCCCGACGAAGGCCCAGCCCAGCGCGAACATCAGCCCGCTGGCGCCCAGCAGCGTGGAGCGGGGCACCTTCTCCCGGCGAGGCATGGCCACGAACTGCACGACGACCGCCACGACGATGTTGGGCGTGAAGGCGAACGACAGCCCGCCCGCACCGATCGCGCCGGTCACCTCGAGGTAGCCGGGGCTATGCCCGATCTGGTCTGCCCGGCGAGATGACCAGAAGAACCAGCATCGTGAGCAGCAGGCTCAGCAGCCCGCGAGGACCAGCACCGCCGGAACGATCATTCGCTGGGATAACCGGTCGACCGCAATTTCCCACAGCAGCCCGCCGCCCATTGCGGTGACCGCCTGCACGGCGAGGGTCGCCGCGGCCCCGACGGGACGGTGCTGGCTACCAGCAGTCACGGCACCGTACAGCCGTGGAATACAAGCGCCCGCGGGCAGACCGCTCGGCCCTATGCTACCGTCACCGGCGGTTTTACAGTTCGGTTCAGTCTAGACGGAAAGCTGCTGGCTTCCGGTGCCGACGATGATACTGTGCAGGTATGGGATGTCGCGGACCACGCTGAGGCAAGTCCGCCACTGGTAGCCACCTTCGCCGGTACCACCGTTCCTACCTCAGGCCATCACTTGGACAGCTTTCCGAAATTCGGTCCGGGTGGAAATCTGCTGGTTGCCGACAGGTCTATTAATAGAATACGGGTATTGGATACCGCTTCACGCGGCCGGGTTGCCCGACCCCTCGCCACTCTTGCGGGCCACACCAATAACATCACCAGTATGGATTTCAGCCTGGCTGAGAACCTGTTGGCCACCAGTAGCGCGGACCGTCTGGTGAAAAATGCTTGTGCCAAGCCGACCAACCGGCTGAGCGAGGCGGAATGGAAAGCCGTGGTGGCCGAAGTCGACTACCAGCCGCCCTGCTCCCGATGATCAAAGAATGAACACCGGCAAGTGCCAAACCCCGGGGATCGCTGGTGGAGCAGACAGACCTCTCGGCGCGTGCTCGGGTCGGGGAGGGGACGGCCGGTTCGCTGGGAATGCTGTCACGAAGTGCACGGCGTGTGGCGGCGGTGGGCGGGTGAAGAAGTGAGCGAGGACGTCGGTGCGGAGAGGGTCGTTCCGATGATCTCTGTTACTGCCTGCCGGAAGTGCGGCCGCGCCCGCGGCGCGGCGCTCGCTGGTGTCCGGGGTGTCCGGGCGTCGTCCAAGGACGGTTCCGGACGCTACCCTCACGGCCTGGTGGATCGGACGGTCTGGGCGCCAGGCGAAGGGCCCGGTTCCGAGCCACCCGAGGATCCCACGACCCCTGAGCGCCGCCGGGGCCCGGTCTGAACTCCCTGCCTCCACCGCACTCCCTGCCTCCACCGCACTCCCTGCCTCCACCGCACTCCCTGCCTCCACCGCTTCCCGGCACCCCGCAGGAGCGGCGGCGCGGCGCGCTCTGACGGGGTCACGGCACCCGGAGCGAGCACGGTAGTGCGTGAAATCCCAGGTCAGGGCGCATGCTGCCGACCGGGCCGCAGTCCGTGTGCACGCGACCGAAACGGCGGCCCGGGGCGGAGCCGCGTGGGACCCTTTCCGCATCGGGAGCCCGGCTCCTCGGAAGGCCGAACCCATGACTGCTTGTGGGCGATTTGACCGCTAAGGTGAGGTACACGGAGGGTCTGACGAGCGTCAGACGGGGAGAGGGCGGTCGCGGTGGCTACGGCTGAGGACGAGGTGTCGAGCGCGTCACGGAGTGTTCCCGCGGCACAGAGATTCATCTCGGCCGATCTGAAGATGGACATCCCGCATTCGGCGCGGGTCTATGACTACTTCCTCGGCGGGAAGGACAACTTTCCGGCCGACCGGGCCGCCGCCGAGCAGATCATCAGTGTCTTCCCGGACGTCCAGAACACCACCCAGCAGAACCGGGCGTTCATGCTGAGGGCGACCCGCTACCTGGCCCGCGAGGCTGGCGTTCGGCAGTTCCTCGACATCGGGACCGGCATTCCCACCAGCCCGAACCTGCACGAGGTCGCCCAGGAGCTCGCGCCGGACTCCCGGGTGGTCTACGTCGACAACGACCCGATCGTGCTCGTGCATGCCCGGGCGCTGCTGACAAGCAGCCCGGAAGGCCATACCGCGTACGTGGACGCCGACTTCCACGACCCCGCGCGCATCCTGGCCTCCGCCGAGGTACGTGACACCTTCGACCTGGACCAGCCGGTTGTCCTGTCCTTGATCGGAATGCTCCACTTCATTCCGGACGAGGTTGATCCGTACGGCCTGGTCCGTACGCTAACGGATGCCCTGCCGTCGGGTAGCTTCCTGTCGCTCACGCACGGCACCGCGGACTTCGCCCCGGCGGAGGCGGAATCGGCGGCGGAGATCTACCGGCAGCAGGGCATTCCGACGCGCCTGCGGTCCCGCGACGAGGTGCTCCGTTTCTTCGAAGGCTTCGACTTCGTCGACCCCGGTCTGCTCAACGTCCTGCGCTGGCGGCCCGACGGCACGACGGACGGACTGTCCGACGCCCAGGTCGGCACCTACGGCGGAGTCGCCCGCAAGCCGTAGCCGGGCCCGCGAAGCCCGTTTTTACCCCCGGTCTAAAAATTCGGGGGCGACGGCGTGCTTGTCACGGCCGGCTCAGGCGGTGGCGGTCCCCGCCGCCACCGCCGGCTCGCCGGCCCGCCCCACCGGCGCGGGGAGCAGGGGACGCAGCGCCACGACCAGCAGTGCCAGCATCATCATGAGCAGGGTTCGCAGACGGCGGTCCCGCAGGACGGCGCCGTAGCCGGCCTGCACGGCGAGGGTCGCCCGGGCACCCAGGTGTCCGGATGCCGGGCCTCGGTGAGGTAAATCCACAAGAATGGCAGCACCAGGCCGCCGCCCAGAGCGCTCACGGCATTGGTGGCCAGCAAGCACCTTCGCCGCATAGGGCAACTCACGCAGCCGTCTGATCGTCGTCATTCAGGACCTTCCACTATGACCTTCCACCTGCTCGTGGTGATGGCTCGGCGAGCCGGCCCGGCGGCCACGGACACGGCATCCTCTGGAGGGGGTCCGATGCCGGGCGACATTCCGCCGCCCTTTCGCGGAGTGGTAGCTGGATGTCCAGTGACTGGGAGAATTCTCGGCCAGGATCGGACGGTTCTCCTGCCGGTGCCTTCGATCCACCAGACACTGGCATGAAGCTCTCGACCTGGTCGAATGATCTTCGGTGGTCGATTCCGGCTGGCACCCGTCAGCGACTGTCCGAGTAATCCTCCGTACCCGAGGTACGTGGACACCGCTCCAATCCGAGGCCCCGATAGTGTCGGTGCGTATCGGGCGGCTGGCTACGAGGGCGGGGGCGGGTACGTGTCGGACGGTCCGCGGTTGCGTCGTCGGTTCACGTGGGACGAGGTGGAGCCGGGGCTTCTGCGTGAGATGCTGGGTGCCGTCTACACCGACAGCGGTCGGTCGGAGGACGCCGAGAGGCTCGCACGGCTGGGCGGCGCGGAGCTGTCGGACTGGGCGCAGCGCGTTCTGGGGCCCCGGCTGAACCCTCGGCACCTGCAGGTGAACGCGCTCGTGGACGTCTTGCGCGACCGCTGGCTGCTGCACGCCGATCCCGCGGTCGTCCGGAACATGGCCGAGATGGTTCAGCTTTCGTTGTCCGGCGAGGCCCGGACCGCGCGCCTGGACTCGACCGCGGAACGGATCGCGTTTCTGCGCCGGCGGAACCGGACGAACGGCTTGCGGGCGAGCCTTCGGGCCGGGTTTCTCGAGGATCACCGCAGGGCCATGCCGGTGCGCGGCGAGGAGACGCCCGCGGGCGAGCGAGACGGTTCGTCCTGGCTGCTCGTAGGCGAAGGTCGGGACGATCCTCGCACGCCGTTTCCGTTCCAGCGGTCGGCGTGGCGGAAGCTGGACGAACTGGCCCGCGGCGTCGATGGCACCGCCCGCTCGGGCCTGCTTGTCCTGCCGACGGGCGCTGGCAAGACCTACACGGCGGTTCGCTGGCTGCTCGACAGGATGTACGCCGAGCGCCAGCTGAGGGTTCTCTGGATCGCTGACCAGCAGGAGCTTGTGGAGCAAGCGGCGCGGACCATGGTGGAGCTTGCCCGCGGCATGCCGGTGTCCTTCGAGCGGGTGCTGCGCCGCATTCACAACAATGCGAGCCCACCGACGAGTCTCGCCGACCCCGATCTTGATGTTGCCGTTGTCACCCGAGCGAGCCTGGCCGGCGGCCGTGCCAAGGATGCCGCCCGCAAGCGGCTCGCGCGCTTCCTGGAGCGGCCGTGTGTCGTCGTCGTGGACGAGGCGCATCATGCGGTTGCCCCGACGTATGCCGAGCTGCTCGACTTCGTCACGGCGGTGGCGGATCCGGTGCTCGTCGGACTGACCGCCACCCCGTGGCCGTCGGGAGCCGGTGCGGCGAAGCGGCTGCGCGACCGCTTCCCGGTACGGGTCGTCGACCTCGCGGCGCGGGATCTCATGGGCTCAGGCGTGCTGGCGCGGCCGGTCTTTCACACCGTCGACACCGGCGAACGACCGGAACTCACCGACGACGAACGGCGCCTTCTCGGGGATCGTGACCTGCCGCCGGCGGTGCTGCGCCGGCTCGACCAGGAGCACCGCAACCGCCTCGTCGTCGACACCTGGTTGGCGCGGCGGGAGCAGTGGGGCAAGACCTTGGTGTTCGCGGTCGACATCGAACACGCCGAACGTCTCGGTGCGCTGTTCTCGAGCCGTGGCGCCCAGGTTCAGGTGGTGCACAGCCGTTCGATGCTCGCCCGCGAGGTCATCCTGGAGTGGTTCCGCAAGGAGAAAGGGAGCTGTGTGCTGGTCAGCGTCGGCATGCTGACCGAGGGGGTGGACCTGCCCGACGCGCGCACCGCCCTCCTCTCGCGCCCGACCCGTAGCCGGGTGTTGATGCACCAGATGGTCGGCCGGGTCCTGCGCGGCACCGAGAGCGGAGGCGACGATCTCGCGCACGTCGTGGACCTCCGGGACCGCTGGGATGACGGCATCGACGTACTCGCGCCGCTGGAGATCCCGATCTCGGAGGCGCCGGCGGGCGGCATGGAGGGGACCGGATATCGCCTGCCGCGGGTACCCGACGAGGTGACCGGGCAGCCGATACCCCAGGACGTTCTGTACCGGGTGCTTCGTTCCTACGCGGAACGGATCGGGAACCACACCGGCCTGGTCCCGATGACCAGCACCGTGCTGGTCGGCTACTACGAGCTCGGCGAGGTCAACGTCCCCGTCTGCGAACATACCCGCGAACGGTTCACCGATCTGATCGACATCTACCTGAACGGTACGAAGCCAGATTCGCGGTCGCCCGTCGACCTGTTCGACGACCTGCCGGTGCCCCGGCCGGTCCGTGCCGATGTACGTGCCGTCGTGGACTACGTCAAGACCTATGAGGCAGCCCCGCCCTTCGTCGACAGACGCGCCGTGTTCAGTGTCCGGACGGTGGCCGAGGCGCTGCTCGATCTGCCCGCAATGACGGTCAGGCAGCGGCAGGCGTGGTTGCGGAACCGATATGAGAATGGTTTGGCGAGCATAGCCGTCCCGAGTTTCCAGTCCTTCTGTGAGGCCGTCGAGCAGGAGGCGTTTTCCCTTTCGGAGCGTGCTGGTCGCGACTTCAACCCGGAACATGTCGCGCCATCCTCATCTCATTCTCGTGGCGGGCGGGTGCCGCTGGTGCGGCTCGATGACCGCGATCTCCCCACCCTGCTCCGCGGGGTCGTCACCACGGGCCAGAGTCTGTTGGCCGAGGAAGGTGAACTGGTCGAGCTCCTGAGGTTCGTACCGCCGGTGGAATGGACCCGAAAGCCCATCCGACACGCATGGGCATACTGGAGTCCTCGCATCGGCGGCCGGTTCAGAGGCACACCCGTCATCCGCGTGAACCGGCTGCTCTGCGTACCTCCCGAGCAGGTGCCGGACGCCGTGTTGGAGTTCCTGCTCTGGCACGAACTGCTCCACCACCTCCTGCCCGGCCAGGGTCACAATGGCGAGTTCCGCAGGCTGGAAGCGCTCTGGCCGGACTCCGATCTGCACGACCACGCCCTCGGCTCGCTTCTCGAACGCTTCAGGACCCACGACTGACCGCCGCGCAACGATCCGGCCACCGTCCTTCGCGGGTGCTTACTGAGGCTTGCTCCGGCCTGTCGGAGCTGCCCGGCATGATGTGGGTCATGACGGGAAGCTCCTGGGACGAGCATGGTGACCTCGCGATCGGTCCTCGCGGGACCATGGCCACGCGGCAGGGGCACCATCAGCCCGGGCCCGAGGAGACCGCGGCCGACCTCGCCGCGGCGGCCAGGGCTCTCCTCACCGCTTCGACGTCCGGGGCCGGGCCGGCGGCGACGCCGGTGACGATGTCGGCGCAGCGTGCCGCGGCGCGGCGCGCGCAGTTCCGGTCCCGGGCGAAGCTGCTAGCCGAAACCGCCAACCTGCCCACCGAGCCGTACACGTGTCCGGGTTTCCCCCTGTCATCGGCGCTGGTGTTCTTCGCTGATGCCACGACACTGGCTGTCCTCGTCGGAGGTGGCGAGGACGCCGCCACGGTGGACTCCGCGCTCGCCTACGGCATCGCTCACACGCCAGGCCGTGAGCTTGCCGTGGTGCTGCCCGCCGGCGCCGAAGCGGCCACTGCCTGCCGCATCGCCTACCTCGACCAACCCGTCACCGTCTGGACGCACGACGGCGCCACCGTGTCGCGGGTCCCCTCGGCCGACCGATCCGATGTTCTCACCCAGCTACGAGAGACCGCGCTGCGCGGGGGAAAACACGACCTCGGTGCCCGTGGCGCGTGGGTCGGGGATCTAATGTCCTGGGCCGACCAACATCCCGGCCTCGTCCCGGCGCATCGAGGCAGCTACCGTGCCTGGCACTGCGCCGGCCGCCAACTCCTCAGCATCAGGCGGTCCCGATCCGGCGTCGACCTCGTGGCCGGCGTCAACCGCACGAAGCCGAGACCCGAGGACACCCCCCCGCTCACCGTGTCCCTGAACGGCCCGTTGGACCGAGCCGCCGCGGCCCGGATCCGGGCGCTGGTCGAGACGGGTATCGCCGACCGGCTGGGAAACCGGGATTCCGGCCATGCCGAACATCGTCTCCAGGCATCCCTGTCCAACCACTGGGACACGATCGGTCGGGGGGCAGCCCGTCGGCTGGAACGGGAGATGCCGGCGCGCCGCCCCGGCGGACGAACCGGATACATCGACTTCGTCACCGTCGATGAGACGGACCGCCTGCACGTGATCGAGACCAAGATCGGCGACGACGAGTTCCTGGTCCTGCAGGGACTCGACTACTGGCTCTGGGCAACAGCGAACGCCGATCTACTCGCCGACCACTTCGGGCTGAAGACGCTGGCCGGCATCAGGATCGATCTGGTCGTCGGAGAGCCCGACGGCACCGCCCCGGACGCGACCGCCCCCGTGCTCAGCTCCTACGCCCCCGCGCAGCTCGAAGCCCTCGCCGGCGACATCCGCTGGGAGGTGCACCGCCTCGCCGGCTGGGACAGCACCGAACCGACCCTGTACTCCCTCGGCCCCGGCCGCATCCCCGGCCAGCCGCACATCCGTCGCCGCCCCGTACTCCCGGTACCAAGCCAGGGCCTTTCACGGCTCCAGGGGCTGTGAGTCAAGCGATTGGGCGGCGCAACGGGGATGCATCACGGCCGCATTTGGTAGCCGGCCGTGCGGCGAGCGGGCGCTAGCATCTCCTGACGATTCCGTCAGAAACGTCCCGGCACCGGAGGTCCATGCGATGACCGCACCGTCAGGCACCCACGAGCCCGCCCGCCGCTTCGACGGCCGCGTCGCCTTCATCACCGGCGGCGCGGCCGGCTTCGGCCTCGCGTTCGCCCGGGAGCTCGCCGAACGCGGGGCCTCGGTCGTGCTCGCCGACATCGACGCCGCGGCGGCCGAGCGTTCCGCCGCCGCCCTCGGCGAGGCCGGGCACACGGTGTTACCCGTGCGCTGCGACGTCGCCGCCGAGGACACGGTCGACGCGGCGGTGGCCCGGGCCGTCGAGCACTTCGGCGGGATCGACATTCTGATCAACAACGCGGGCCGGCACCTCACCCGGTACAACCTGCCGTTCCAGACGCTGGCCCGCGACGACGTGCGCGAGCTGTTCGACGTGAACGTCATGGGCGTCGTGAACTGCTCGCTCGCCGCCCGGCCGTCGATGGCGGCCAGGGGTGGCGGCTCTATCATCAACATCTCGTCGATGGCGTCGCACATCGGAACGTCGCCGTACGCCGTGTCGAAGCTGGCCGTCCGTGGCCTGACGGTCGCGTTCGCCACCGAGTTCGCGCCCGACAACATCCGGGTGAACGCGATCTCACCCGGGCTCATGGACACCGAGAGCGCGATGGCCGACCTGCCCGCGGAGCTCGTCCGGGACATCATCGACCAGCGCCAGCTCATCCATCGCCAGGGCCGCGTCGCCGACATCGTCGCGGCGTTGATCTACCTGTGCTCGGCCGAGGGCGGTTTCGTCACCGGCGAGACGCTCAAGGTCACCGGCGGCTTCCCGCTCTACTCCTGATTCCCGTCGCCCTACTCCTGATTCCCGCCGCAGCCCGGTCGGTTCGTGCCCCTGCTGTCTCCGTGACGTGAGGCCTGGTCGGCCTTCCCACCAGCGGGAATAGGGGCGCCAGGCGCCCAGTTCCAGCGCTGCGGCGGCGAGTGAAAAGGAGAACCGTGATGAAGGCGTGGCACTTCGTGGCGACGGGTGAGCCCCTGCGGCCGGTGGAGATTCCCGACCCCGTGGCGGGGCCCGGCCAGGTGGTCGTGGACATCCACGCGGCCGGGCTGTGCCACACGGACATCTCCTTCATCAACGGCGAGGTGCCGGGCATGCCGTCGCACGTCCCGATCGTGCTCGGCCACGAGATAGCGGGCGTGGTCGCCGAACTCGGCGCCGGCGTCACCGGCTTCGCGGTCGGCGACCGGGTCGGGATCGCCCCGGTCCTGCACGACGGACCCGGGGTGGGCCGCGACGGCGGCTACGCCGAGCGGGCGCTGGCGCAGGTCGACGAGCTCGTGCCGGTTCCCGCCGCCGTCGACTACGCGGCCGCGGCCGCGGCCACCGACGCCGGCACGACCGCCTACCACGCGGTGAGCGCGGTCGGCGAGGTCACCGCCGGCACGCGCGTCGGCGTGATCGGGCTCGGCGGGCTCGGCCAGATCGGTGCCCGGGTGGCCGTGCTGCTCGGCGGCGAGGTCCACGTCACCGACGTCCGGACCGATCTGGAGAAGACGGCGAACGAGCTGGGCGCCGCGTCGTTCACCACCGACGCGGGCCGGTTCGCCGGCCTCGGCCTCGACGTCGTGTTCGACTTCGCCGGCGTCGACACGACGCGACTCGCCCTGAGCGCGGCCCGCCCCGGCGGCCGGGTCGTGCAGGTCGGCGCGGGCCGGCCGGAGACGACCATCAGCATCGTCGACCTGGTGGTGCGCCGGCTGGAGCTGCGCGGCACCCTCGGCGCCACCAAGGAGGACCTGGTCGCGGTCTACGCCCTGCTGGCCTCGGGCGAGCTCGACCCGATCATCTCCACCATCGGCTTCGACGCCGTCCCCGACGGGCTCGAGCGCCTGCGCCGGGGCGAGGCCGAGGGGCGCACCGTGGCCGTCCGATGACAGTGCCGGCGGACGGTCGCCCGTCCGCCGGTTCCGGTCGGGGTCAGGCGGCGGACCGGTGGTGCGCCCAGGCCTGGTCGAGAGCCTGGGTGAACAGCTCGACGGGCTGCGCGCCGGAGACGCCGAAGGCGTCGTCGAGGACGAAGAACGGCACCCCGGTGATGCCGAGATCGCGGGCGGCGCGTTCGTCGGCGCGCACCGCGTCGGCGTAGTCGTCACCGGCCCATACCCGGGTGACCTCGGCGGCGTCGAGCCCGGCGGCGGTGAACACCTCGACGGCGGTCTCGGAGTCGAACACCGGCCGGCCCGCGCCGAAGTGCGCCGCGTTCAGGGCGCTGACCGCCTCGGCCTGCCGGCCGGCGTCGGTCGCCAGGTGCAGCAGCCGGTGCAGGTCGAAGGTGTTCCCGCTGCGCCGGTCCGCGGTGTACTCCAGCCCCTCTCCTCGGGCGGCGTCGGCGACGCGGTTCTCCATCGCCGTGATCTCCTCGACCGGGCGCCCGAACTTGCGGGCCAGTGCCTCGCGCAGGGGGCCGGACTCGCCGCGGGGCAGGGCCGGGTCCAGCTCGTAGGAGTGGAACACCACGCTCACCTCGTCGCGGTGCGCGAATCCGGCCAGCGCCCGCTCGAACCGCGCCTTGCCGATGTAGCACCAGGGGCAGACGACGTCACTCCAGATGTCCACGCGCATGCGTCCGACCGTCACCCTCCTCGTCACGGGCCTGTCTCGGGGCTGTCAGACCCCCGCGGCCGGCGGGCGCACCAAGCCCGGCCGGCAGCCCTGCCGTCCACCGTCGCCCGAAGTGAACAACACGTCCGACGAAGAGATTCCGTGCCGGACGTGGACGTGGGCGTGGGCGTGGGCGTGCGCGCGGGCGCCGGTGCCGGCGGTGCGCCGGCTGTACGGCTGTTCAGCTTCCTGATCGGCCGGTTGACTGTGCTGGCCGCCGCATGTGACCCTCGGCACGTCCAGTTGGACGCGCAGAGGTGAACGCGGAGGCGACGCATGGCGTTACGGGTGGTTGTCGGCTACACAGGCGGGGTCGGGAGCACGGTGGTGCGGCTCGTGCAGGGCAACCCGGCGTTCGAGCTCGTCGGGGTTCTCGTGCACAGCGAGGACAAGGATGGTAAGGACGCCGGCGACATCGTCGGGATTCCCCCCACGGGGGTCATCGCCACCCGCGACGTCGACGCGCTGATCGCGCTGAAGGCGGACGTCCTCGCGTGGCACGGCATCGACTGGCAGCCCGAACTGATCGCGAGGTTCCTGCGCGCGGGCACCAGCGTCTACTCCAGCCACGGCGGCTGGTTCCTGCCGAGTGAGCCGTCGTACGACCTGATTCAGGCCGCCGGCGAGGAGGGCGGTTCCGCCCTGATCGCCGGCGGCAACATCCCCGGCCTGATCAGCGACGTCCTGCCGCTGTTCGCCACCGGCTACAGCGCCGACGTGACGTTCGTGCGCGCCTGGCAGAAGGACCACGTCCCGAACTACCCGTCGGCCTACCAGCTCGGCGAGTTCCTCGGCTTCGGCCAGGAGATCCCCGACCACGTGGACCTCGACGGCGAGCTCTCCTTCGCGGACGCGTCCTGGCAGTGGTGCATCGGCCAGTCCGCGCAGATCGTCGCGCAGGCCCTCGGCATTCCGTATGACGGCACCAAGCTGACGAAGAAGGAGTTCGGGGCGGCGCCGGAGGACATCACGCTGCAGCCCAGCGGCCTGGTCATCCCGAAGGGACACGTCGCCGGGGCCCGATGGACGCTGACCGCCTACTCGAACGGCAAGCCGTTCTACGAACTCGTCAACGAGCAGAGCGCCGTGCTCGGCCTGGGCGACGACTGGCGCAGCGACATCAACGAGCCCAACTGGCGCGTCGTCGTCGACGGAAGCCCGTCGATCGAGCTGCAGTTCGGCCTGCCCGGCTCGCACGACGGTCCCGACCACGTCGCCGCCCTCAACGCCGCGCGCGCGGTCGCCTGCCTGCCCCGCGTCGCCGCCGCGCAGAAGACCGGCTGGGTCACGGTGCTCGATCTGCCCGCGCCGGTCGGCGTGGCGTCCGCGGCGCTGCAGGCGTGAGCGCGCAGCGGCTGTCCGGCAAGGTCGCCCTCATCACGGGCGGCACCCGAGGCATCGGCCGGGAGTTCGTCGAGCGGTTCGCCCGGGAGGGCGCGTCCGTGGTCTTCACCGGCCGATCGGTGGACGCCGGCAAGGAGATCGAACAGGAGGCGAAGGCCCGCGGGGAGAACGTCACGTTCGCGGCCGGCAGCGCGGCGTCGGAGGACGACGTCCGCGCGGCGGTCGACCTGGCGGTGTCCACCTACGGTTCGCTGACGACCGTCGTCAACAATGCGGCGGCGACGCACCTCACCGGGCCCGGAAGGCCCGACACCAAGGTCGCGGACGTCAGCACCGACGTCTTCGACGAGATCGTCCGCATCGGCCTGTACGGGACGTTCTGGGCGGCGAAGTACGCCATTCCGCACCTCATCGCGGCGGGCGGCGGCGCGATCATCAACATCTCCGCGGCCTCCAGCGTCCTGTCGATCACCGGACGCCCGAGTTACCAGGCCTCCAAGGGTGCGATCAACTCGCTCACCAGGCAGCTCGCAGTGGATTACGGCCAGTTCGGCATCCGCTCGAACGCCATCATCGTCGGCTTCACGAACACCGGCGGCGAAGAGATGACGAAGATGGTCGCGAACGAGAAGCTGATGGCGCCCGTCCGCAAGACGATCATGCTGCCCCGGCTCGGGCTTTCCAGCGACATCGCGAGCGGGGCGGTGTTCCTTGCCTCCGACGAGGGCTCGTTCATCACCGGCGTCCTGCTGCCGATCGACGGCGGACTCACCTGTCACCTGGAGATGCCCGACACGGCGAGCGCCGCCGCCCTCGGCGACTGACCTGCGCCGCCTCGCTCCCGGCCGGGGGCGGAGCGAGGCGGCGACACCGGTGGTGCCGGCCGAGCGTGCGGTGCAGCCGCGGCCGCACGCTCGTGCCGGCGGGTGGGGCGGTGGAACGGGTCAGGCGCTGCCGGTGGGAGCGAGCGCGACGACCGGGATGACCCGGGTCGTGGCCGACTGGAACTCCAGGAGGACCGGGTAGGTCTCGGCGTGGCGCGCGTAGATGGCGTCGCGCTCCGCGCCGTGAATCTCGGTGGCCGTCAGCCGAACGGTGTCGCTGCCGATCTCGGCGGTGACCTCCGGATTCGCGCGCAGGTGCCGCAGCCACCGCGGATCGGTGTCGAGGCCGTCATTGATGGCCAGCACCACGCAACGGTCCTGGTCGGGGAAGTAGCTCAGTGGCACGATGTGCGGCTTGCCGTCGGCATCGTGGCCGCTGTGCAACAGCAGCCGGGTGGGCCCCTCGAACCTGCCGGTCGGCTTGCCGCCGGTGGCCCGGTACTCGGTGATGTAGTCCTCGATGTCCTGGGCGGTGAAGGTCTTCTTGCTCATCGTTTCCGCTTTCTTTTCCCGGCTGGTACCCGAAGATCGGGTCGGTTCATCGCCCAAGCGGGCGTTTTCGCCACCCGACCGGGCATTCTGAATACGGGACGAGCCAGGTCCGACTCCGCGGGACCTTCTTCCTGCCGGCCCACGCACCATGGCCCACGCACCATGGCCCGAGGTCCGCCGCATCCGGCCGGTACCGGTGCGGGCTCCAACCATGCCGGGACCGGCGGGAGGCCGCCGCCGACGGCCCGTCGGGGGCACACGTGGCCGCCGGGGGAATGCGGCCGGGCGGCGGGGGATTGAGCTGGAGGTGAGTGTTGCTGACGACGTCCTTCCGCTGGCGGTTCTCGACTTCGTCGGGATCGAGCACGGCGAGAGTCCGAGCGCCGCGATCGCCGGTGCGGTGAGCATCGCCCAGGCCGTCGAGGCGGCCGGGTACCGGCGGTACTGGGTCTCCGAGCACCACAACATGACCAGCCTGGCGTGCAGCGCCCCGGAGCTGCTGACCGCCCACGTCGGCGCGCACACGTCGCGGATCCGGGTCGGTGCGGCCGGGATCATGCTGCCCAACCATGCGCCGTTCAAGGTCGCCGAGACGTTCCGGACGCTGCTGGCGATGTATCCCGGGCGGATCGACCTCGCGCTCGGTCGGGCGCCGGGGACCGACCCGCTGACGGCCCACGTGCTGCGCCGGGGGGTGGCCAACGACCCGAGCGCGGAGTTCCCCGGGCAGGTCGGCGAGCTGCTGGCGTTCCTCGGCGACGGCTTCCCCGGCGGTCATCCCTACGCGCAGCTCGTGGCCGCGCCGCTGGTCGAGGAGCGGCCCGAGCTGTTCGTGCTGGGCTCGAGCCCCTACGGCCCGCGGTTCGCCGCCGTCAACGGCCTGAGCGCCGTGTTCGCCCACCACATGAGCCCGGACCTCGCGGTCGAGGCGCTACGGGCCTACCGGCGTGAGTTCACTCCGCGCACCGAGGGCGCGACGCCGTACTCGGCGATGTCCGTGCTGGCCTTCGCCAGCGACGACTCCGAGGCGATCGGAGAGTTCGAGGCGGCCTGGACCCTGACGATCCAGAACATCACCCGGGGGATCCGCGAGCCGCTGCGGCCGGAGGACGTGCGTGCGTTCGCCCGGTCCCCGCAGTTCCGTGCAGCCCGCGGCGACGACGGCCGGATGGTGACCGGCGAGCCGAAGGCCGTCGCCGGGCGGCTGCTGGAGCTCAAGCAGGAAGCCCAGGTCGACGAGATCGTCATCGTCACCCCGAGCCTGGACCGCGAGCGCCGCCGGGACAGCTTCACCGCACTCGCCGACGCCTGGCGCCAGGTGGCCTGAGCCGGCGCGGACTACGGCGCGCCGGCGGGATCTGGCTCAATGGCCGCAGCCGGGGCGCCGTCGGGCCACAGCGGGCCGGTGCCGTGGAACCCACTCGGCGCGAGCCAACGGTTGCGATACGTCACTGATTGCGGGGGTTCTCGACGCGCGACCGCCCAGCGCCCGGTCGGGTAACCGAAGGAGACGCAACACGCGTTGATCCAGTTCTCCTCGAAGGGCACCCCCAGCGCGGCAAGCGTCTCCAGGCCGTGGCCGACACCGAGCATCGTGGTCAGCGACGCGCCGACGCCCTCGGCGCGAGCGGCCAGCATCGCGCTCCAGACAGCCGGAAACACCGAACCCACGGACTTGGTCGCTGGAATGAGCGCGAACAGGAACAGCGGCACCTGTTCGAAATTGTCCGCCAGCCAGTTCGCCGAGCGCACCATCCGCCTGGCGAGTACGCCCTCCTCCGAGTCGGGAGTGCTGGTGGCGATTGCCGCCGCGTCGCCGTAGTAGCCCTGCAGGCCACGCGCCACCGCGTCGCGGTAGAGAGGGCCGAGGACGGCCTTGACCTCGGGGGAATCGACGAGAATGAAGCGCCACTTCTGCAGGTTCCCGCCGTTGGGCGCCCGAACGGCGGCGTCCATGATGCGTTCCTGGACCGACAGGGGTATGGGATCGGGCTTCACTCGCCGCATTGTGCGGGTCGTGTACAGCGCTTCGCGCACATCCATGATCGTCTCCTCCGCAGGTCTGTGGACGGGCCCCGAGGCGCCGGACCTCGGTTCCGTGCCGATCGGGTGTCACGATACGGAATGATCTTCCGTTTTACAATGGCATGGTCTGTGCCGGCATGTCCTCGAGCGCGCGGTCAGTCGCCCCGGATCAACCGTGACGCTGCCGGGCCAGCTCGCCGGCCAGCTGCCAGGTGCGGTGCACGTCCTCCGCCGAGCGCAGCTCGGATCGGGTCAGCACCACATCGGTGGCACCGGCGTCGAAATAACGCTGCACACCCTCGGCCACCTCGTCCTCGTCCCCGATCAGAGCCACATCGGCCGGATGCGCCGCTCCCTCCCGGTCGAGCACGGCCCGGTAGGAGGGGACGTTGCCGAACAGCGCCAGCGTCTGCCGGGCGGCCTCCCGGGCCGCGGCCGGATGCGCGGTGACGACGGTCGGCACCTCGGCCACAATCCGCGGTTGCGGCCGGCCGGCGGAACGGGCAGCCTCCCTGATCGTGGGCACCAGATAGTTCGCCAACGTCTTGGGACCGGCGAACAGGGGGACGGTGCCGTCAGCCAGCTCCCCGGCGACCCGCAGCGCCTGGGGACCCATCGCGGCGACCAGGATCGGCACCGCGGGTCGCGCGCCGGGCAGGTGCGCGCTGACCGGGGTCCCGGTGAAGTCGGCGGTCAGTGTCGGGCCGTGCACGTTCACCGTTCCGGTGTCGAAGACCGACCGGAGGACGCCGATGTAGTCCCTCAGATGGCGCAGGGGACGCTCGTAGCGGATGTCGAACATCCGCTCGACCATGGGGCCGGCGGCCAGCCCGATGCCGAGGGTGAACCTTCCTCTGCTGGCAGCCTGTGCCGTCTGGGCCTGGATGGCGACGGCGAGGGGGTGACGTGGATACATGGGGACGACGGCGGTGCCGACCTCGATGCCCGGCACCTCCCTCCCGACGAGGGTGGCGACCGTGATCGCGTCGAAGTCGAACCGCTGGGGGAACCAGACGCTGTCGATTCCGGCCGCCGCTGCCTGGTGCGCCCGCTCCAGCAGCAGATCTATGCCGTTGTGCGCCTCGGCAAACGCGGCCGGTGACCCAGGCAGTGCTACTCCGATGCCCATCTGCCACTCCTCTGTCGTCGTGATGCTGCAGTTCGTGATGCTGCAGTTCGTGATGCTGCGGTTCGTGATGCTGCGGTTGTCGTCGTGATCCCGCGGAGCTGCCCGCCGGTCCGGCGCGGCAGTGCGGGGTGCCGGACCGAGGCGGGGTCCAGGCGGTGGTGGTCGGAGGCCGGCCGCCGTGGACGGCGGTACACCCGCGGATTTCATCAGGCGTGATGACGGAAGCGAGTGGGGCGCCCCGCCGGCCCGGTGGAGGTCGTGACTACGGAGGACCCTCGATTCCTGTGGTACTATACGGAAGATCTTTCCGTTTGGCGGCGACTGGGGAGGCAGCCATGATGGCTCGGCCGCTGGCTGCGTCAGCCGACCGACCTGTCCGGACGGATGTGCTCCGCAATCGTGAGCGTCTGCTCACCGCGGCGCGCGCGGTCTTCGCTGACGTGGGAGCCGATGCCTCGCTGTATGAGGTGGCCAAGCGCGCCGGGCTGGGTACCGGAACGGTCTACCGGCACTTCCCGACCCGCGAGGCGCTCCTCGAGGCCGTCCTGCTGGATCATTTTGAGGCGCTGCGGGTCTCCGCGGTGAACCTGGTCGAGGTCGGGTCGCCCGACGATGCGCTTGCCGACTGGTTGCAGCAGTTCATCTCTCACCTCGCCGAATATCGCGGATTGGCGAGGGAAGTCATGTCGGTTCTGCATGACGGCGTCTCACCGCTTTCTGTGTCCTGTCAGGACATGCGGGCCGCCGGCGCCGTCCTGCTTTCCCGGGCGCAGCGCGACGGCACGATGCGGGCAGATCTTGACATGTCCACCCTTCTGAAGCTGATCAATGCGATCGCGCTGACCGTGGAGGAGACGGAATCGGGTCAGGGGGTCGATTTGCTCGGCTATCTGTTGGAAGGCCTGCGCCGCCGATAGGCGGTGGCCGGCTGGTCACGAGCCTCTCCAGTATCCCGGCCCGCGGCTGAGGCCTTGGGCGCGCATCGGATGGCCGCACCGGTTCACATTCCCGGATAAAGACAGGGTGGTTACAGATGAGTGGTCTGAGGGAATACCTCGCGGTCAAGCGGGAGGCCCTCCACGCACATCGGCAAAAAGTTGTCGCCGACGAGGTCAAGCTATTCCCGGTCGCCGCGACGGTACGCGCGGAGGGGAGGACAGGGGTCCGGCGCATCAGGATCGGAGATTTCCAGATCATCAGCGACAGTGTGCCGGAGCTTGCGGGGCACAGCCTCGGGCCGTCGTCGCCACAGATTCAGCTCGGTGTGCTGGGTAGCTGCCTCACCCACACGTTCCTCATTCAGGCGGCGTTGCGCGAGGTTCCGCTGGACTCCATCGACATTGACGTCTCGGCGACCTTTGACTCCCGTGGCGGCCAACCTGACCATCCGGATGTCCCGGTGTACCCACAGAACCTCGAATATACGGTCCGGCTGTCCTCCCCGGCAACGGATGAACAGATCGCCGATCTGTATCGGGAAGTGGAACGGACCTGCCCGATCCTGAACCTGCTGATCCAGCCGCAGACGATTAAGGGAAGGTTGGAGCGGGTGCTGGCCGCCTGACGGTCAAATCGGCCGGCGCGGTCCGGCCCGTTGTTTCCGTGCGCCACTGCGGGCCGCTCCACGGCACGACGGTCCCGGTCCGTGCCATCGCCGGAATGGTGCCCCTACGGGCTTCGTCAAGGAGCGATGCCGGCTGGGGCGAGTTGGTGGTGGGCGCGGGAGTCGGGCTGGGACAGGCTTGGCAAGACCTGGCAGCCACGGGCCCGGGGTCCAGGCAGACATGAAGTGGCGGGGTGCCTCCCCTGCGAAACGCCTTAGCAGGTCACCGGCAGTGAGACCAGCGCACTGAATCTTCTGGCCACCGGTGAAGCGGGCTCATCCGGGGCGATCGCCAGTCGTAGACCACGCAACCGTTCCAGCAGGAGCCGCAGCCCGATCTGGAGCTCGGCCCGGGCCAGGTGCGCGCCCAGGCAGACCGGTGCCTCCGCGCACCCCGCACGGCCTACCCACACCGGCCGGAAACGGGGGAGGGCCGTTGCCTTACCTGGGACGTGTTCACCAAATGCGTCGCGGGACAGCGGCCCAGGGCCGGGAGCACAGTTCTGACATCTCCCGGCGGCCCTTCGGAGCTGAAGAAAAAGATTGCGAACCCTCTTTACCTAGTAGTACTGTGAAGAAACACCACTATCAAACGATGCGGCTGGCCCGCGGCGCCGAGGGCTCTTTCCGCGGTGTGTGCATCGACGATCAGGGAAGGGACGCAGGGTGCGGACGCGAACTTGTCTCAACAGCAATCCGCAAGGCGTCCGCGCAGTCCACCGATGTCAGTACGCCCGTTGACCTCGGCGAGCGCCGGCCGGGGTACGACCCGATCTTCTTTTCTTTCACGTCAACGGGCCGCCAGATTCTAGCTGGCGGGCCTTGGCCGCGTCTAAAGTGGCGCTGACATCACGGGCCAGGGCCAATCCGGTCGCCCGGACGTGATTTTTTCGGCTGCAGCCGAACCATGGTGCGATAGGCCGTCAGGCATGCGCCGATCTTCTTCCCGGTACCCCGGATACCTCGGTACCCCGGATACCTCGGATACCCTGTCACAGCGATAGAAAGGTCACTGGTGCCCCAGTATCCCCGTATACGGCGCAGGCGACGGTCGCCGCTATGGATCGCGCTGCCTCTGGCGTTCAGCCTGGCGCTCGCGGCCTGCTCGAGCGGAGGCAGCGGCGGCACCGCGAACGACTCCGCCAAGCCCCGGCCCGGCGGCACCCTGAGATTCGCCGTGTCAATCGATCCGAACTGCCTCGACCCGCAGCAGGCCGGCCTGAGCGCCAGCCTGAACATCGGACGCCAGCTGGTGGACTCGCTGACCGATCAGGATGCCAGAACCGGCGCTATCAGGCCCTGGCTGGCCGAATCGTGGACCGTCAGTCCCGACGCCACCAGCTTCACCTTCCGGCTCCGCCGGAACGCCACGTTCAGCGACGGCACCCCGGTGGACGCGGCAGCGGTGAAAACCAACTTCGACGCCATCGTCAAGCTGGGTCTCAAGGCCCAGCTGGCCAGCGCATACCTTACTGGCTACCGCGACACCACGGTCGTTGACCCGTACACCGTGAAAATCGACTTCAACACTCCCAGCGCGCAGTTCCTCCAGGCGTCGTCGACCGTCTCCCTCGGTCTGCTCGCCCCGGCCAGCGTGGCCAAACCCGCAGATCAACGTTGCCTCGGCTCGTTGATCGGCTCCGGGCCCTTCGTGCTGGACAGCTACCGCCCACGCCAGGAAGCCATCGTCAGCAAGCGGACGGGCTACGCCTGGGGCTCCTCGCTCTGGGCCCAGCCCGGCGAGGCATACCTCGACAAGATAGAATACAGAATAATCCCCGACCCGGAGGTCCGCGCCGGGAGCCTCGCCTCGGGCCAGCTCGACGCGACCAGCGACGTGCAGCCCCAGGATGAAGGGCGATTCTCCGGCAACGACTTCGGCCTCTTCGTCCGTGGCAACGCGGGCGTCACGTTCAACCTCTCCGCGAACGTCACCCGCCCCCTCGTCGGCGAGGAGCCGGTGCGTCAGGCGGTACTGAAGGGGATCGACCGCGCCGAGATCGTGCAGACGGTGCTGAGTCCCAACTACAAGGTCGCGACCAGCATCCTGGCCGCGTCCACCCCCGACTACAAGAACCTCGGCTCCGAGCTGGCCTACGACCCCGAGGGGGCCAAGTCCCTCCTGGCCGCGGCCGGGTGGGTCCCGGGTAGTGACGGAATCCGGACGAAGAACGGCCAGCGGCTTTCGATCGACGTCGTCTTCGGTCGGTCCTTCGGCCCGGGCAAGGATGTTCTTCAGCTGGTGCAGCAGCAGCTGAAGAAAATCGGCATCGATCTGCGGCTACGTCTTCTCGGCAGCAGCGAGCTGATCAAGCTACAGAAGACCGGCGATTTCGACCTGTTCTTCTACAACATCACCAGAGCCGACCCCGACGTGCTCCGTGTCATGTACTCCACCAAGCAGACGAACCGGAGCTTCCTGCGGCCCGGACCGCTGGAGGCAGCCCTGGACAAGGAAGCCTCGACCATTGATCCCACCCAGCGCAAGGCGGCTGTGGCCGAATCCCAGCAGCTGATCGTGGAGCATGCCTACGCCATCCCCCTGTTCGAGCTGGCTCAGGTACACGGGGCGACCAAGAAGGTACGCGGGCTGACATTCGACCCGTCGTCCCGGCTGATCTTCCACGACACCTGGCTGGCCGCCTGATTCCAGGACCGACGCCACGTCGGTCGCCTGGACTGTTTCCGGCCCGGAGCCGCCCCGCCGTCGTCCCGGCGGGGCGGCTCCGGCCGACACCTAACCGACTCCCGGCCCCGTTCCTCCGACCGGGCTCCTCCGACCGGATTCCTCCGACAGGGTGATGATTTCGTGGACCTTCAGCCCGGCACCGCCGACACAACGATCGGCGACGGCACCGTAATCCGGCCGCGGGGCGTCCGGTGAGGCGGTACCTGGCGCGGCGGGTGGGCCAGGGAATCTTTGTCATCTGGGCGGCCTTCACCGCGGCTTTCATCATCCTCTATCTCCTGCCGGGCGACCCGGTCGAGATGACCCTCGAGGCGAACGGCAGCCATATGGACGCCGACCCTGCCGCCGTCGCCGCGTTACGCGCCGAGTACGGTTTCGACCGCTCGGTTCCGGCGCAATACGGTCATGCGCTGTGGCGGGCGCTGCACGGCGACTTCGGCCGGTCGGTACCGACCGGCTCGCCGGTCACCCACCTGATCGCCGACGCGCTGCCCCAGACCCTGGCCCTCACCGTCGTCGCGTTCACCGCCGCGCTGGTGTTCGGCGGTGCCCTTGCCGTCGCGGCGACCTATGTACAGCGGCCGGCCTGGCGGCAGATGCTGCTTTCCCTGCCCCCGCTCGGCGTCTCCATTCCGGGTTTCTGGCTCGGGTTGCTGTTGTTGCAGCTCCTGTCGTTTCGCCTGGGCTGGCTGCCCGCCACCGGAAACGAGGGGGTCCGGTCGCTCATCCTGCCGGCCGTCACTCTGGCCGTTCCGACCGGGGCGAAGATCGCCCAGATCCTCGCCAAGAGCCTGCAGGCGACCTGGCAGCAGCCTTTCATCGACGTCGCGCGGGCCAAGGGCATGTCCCGGCGGCACATCCAGTTCCGCCACGCGCTGCGGCACGCGTCGCTGCCGGCGTTGACGCTGACCGGTGTCACCGTCGGCGAGATGCTGGCCGGCGCCGTGATCGTGGAGACCATCTTCTCCCGGACAGGTATCGGCCGGCTGGCCCAGGAGGCGGTCCTGGCCAAGGACATACCGCTACTGGAAGGGCTCGTGGTGCTCTCGGCGGTCACCTTCGTCCTGGTCAATCTCGCGGTCGACGTCATCTATCCCCTGGTGGACCCGAGGATCACGCGGATATCGGCCGGCGCCGGCGGGGTGCCACCGGACCTGCCGGTGTTCTCCCAGGGCTCGGCCGAGCCGGCGGTGCTGGAGGGGAGCAGGGAATGACGGAGCTGGTGAGCGGGCGGCCGGAGCAGCAGGACGCGCCCGCCGGCGATGACCCGCCCGCGACCACCCCACCCGCCGCCCATGGCCGCGGCGCGCGTCGGCGACAGCGGGTGATGTTCTTCGTCCGGCGGCCGGGCCTGGCGCTGTCGATCCTCGTCGTCGCCGTGGTGCTGGGTTGGGCGCTGTTCCCGGATGCCTTCACCAGCCACGACCCGCTGGCCGGAGTTCCCCGGGACAAGCTGCACCCGCCGGGCCGGCAGTACTGGTTCGGCACCGACAACCTCGGGCGTGATGTCTACAGCAGGGTCGTCCACGGTTCGGCGCTGTCGCTGAAGGCGACCGCCATCGCCGTGACGATCGCGTTCTTTCTCGGTTCGGCCATCGGGCTCGTGTCCGGGTTCGTCGGCGGTCGTACCGACGACCTGCTGATGCGGCTGGTCGATGTGCTGATGTCGATACCGGGCCTGCTGCTGTCCCTGGCCGTGGTCACCGCGCTCGGGTTCGGCACGGTCAACGTCGCCATCGCGGTCGGGATCGCCTCGCTCGCCAACTTCGCCCGGGTGATGCGGTCGGACGTCTTCCGGGCGGGAACCGAGACCTTCGTCGAGGCCGCCGTCGCCGCCGGCGTCCGCCGACCGTCGATCCTGCGGCAGCATGTCCTGCCGCACGCGATCGGATCGGTCATCGTGCTTGCCGCGTTGGAGTTCGGGACGGCCATTCTCGCGGTGTCGTCGCTGAGCTTCCTCGGCTACGGGGCTTCCCCCCCGCAACCGGAATGGGGCTCGCTGGTCTCCGACGGAAGTCGTTTCCTGGACTCCGCCTGGTGGCTGACGACCCTGCCCGGCCTGGTCGTCATCGCCACCGTGTTGGCCGCCAACCGGATCAGCCGGGCTCTCGGCGATGAAAGGAGCCGGTAGCGGTGGGTGTTCCAGAACGGGCGACACCGTCCCGGTCCGCGGCCGCCGGAACCGCGGAGTCGAGCCCGGTTCTCGCGGTCCAGGACCTGCACGTCTCCTACCGCTCCTCGGAGGTGGTGGACGCGGTCCGCGGGGTCAGCTTCGACGTCGGCCCGGGGGAGGTCGTCGCGCTGGTCGGCGAGTCCGGTTCCGGTAAGTCCACCATCGCTCACACGGTGATCGGCCTGCTCCCGCCGGGCGGTTCCGTCCGGCGGGGCCGGGTGCTGTTCGCGGGTCAGGACCTCGTCGGGCTGTCGGACCGGAAGCTGCTCGCTGTACGGGGGGTGGGAATCGGGTTCGTTCCGCAGGACCCGGGCGTCTCCCTGAATCCGGTGAAGCGGGTCGGCCGCCAGATCTCCGAGGTTCTCGTGGGGCACGGCCTCGCCGACCGGCGGTCCGCCCCCGCCCTGGCGGTCGACATCCTTGCCCGCGCCGGTCTCAGCGACCCACGGCTGCGGGCCCGGCAGTATCCCCACCAGCTTTCCGGCGGGATGCGGCAGCGGGTGTTGATCGGGATGGCGCTCGCCTGCCGGCCACGGCTGGTCATCGCCGACGAACCCACCAGCGCGCTTGACGTGACGGTTCAGCGGCGGGTCCTGGACCATTTTCAGGAACTGACGCACCAGGACCGGACGTCGGTCCTGTTCATCACCCATGACCTCGCGATCGCGTCCGACCGGGCCGACCGGGTCATCGTCCTGCGCCACGGGCGGGTGGTCGAGGCCGGCGCGGTCGGTACGGTCTTCGACCGTCCGCAGAGCCCGTACACCCGGTCGTTGCTGGCGTTGGCGCCCAGCCTCACCAGCGAACGGCTGGTCCCGACCCGGTCGGGCGCCCGCGTCCCGGGCCCGCCGGGGGATGCGGCGCAGGCCGCGAGGACGCAGCCGAACACGCCACCGCCCGTGCCACCGCCGGGCACTGCGCCACTCGTGGAAGCCCACGACCTGGTGAAGAACTTCGACCAGCCGGCGAGGTCCCGGGGCACCAACCGGATCACGGCGGTCGACGGCGTCTCCTTCGCAGTGCCACGCGGACAGACCTACAGTTTCGTCGGCGAGTCCGGGTCCGGAAAGTCCACCACCGCGCGGCTGGTACTCAGGCTGGAGACACCCACCAGCGGCCGGATCGTCTTCGACGGCAAGGACATCACGGACTGGAAGGGCGACCAGCTACGCCGGCTACGGCGCCGCGTCCAAGTCGTGTACCAGAACCCGTACTCCTCGCTCGACCCCAGGTTCAGCGTCGAACGGATCATCGCCCAGCCGCTGCGCGCGTTCAAGGCGGGTGACCAGGCGGGGCAGCGCGCGCGAGTGGCCGAGCTACTCGACCAGGTCGCTCTCCCGGCGGGGACGATTCACCGCAAGGCCGCGGAGCTCTCCGGCGGCCAGCGACAACGGGTGGCGATCGCCCGAGCACTCGCACTCAAGCCTGATCTGATCATCCTCGACGAACCGGTCTCCGCGCTCGACGTGTCGGTCCAGGCCCAGATCCTGCAGCTGCTGGTTGATCTCCAGGATGAGCTCACCCTGAGCTACCTGTTCATCTCCCATGACTTCGCGGTCGTCAGACAGATCTCGGACCTCGTCGGTGTCATGCGGTCCGGCCGTCTCGTCGAGCAGGGGCCCACGGACGATATCTTCCGAAACCCGCGGGACGCGTATACCAAGGAACTACTGGCTGCTATTCCAGGTGGGGCGCGCCGGTCCGGCGCGGGTTCACCCGGATAGATCCAAGGATCCGCCGACGTGCCGGTGACCGGGCGGCTCGTCCCCGGGCACCCGGTCCGCGTCCGCACGGCGGCCCGGTGCACCGCGGCGCAGGCACACGGTGGTTCGAGGGGTGCCGGGGAACGGCAGGAATCAGCGGTGCGCTGAGGTGTCCCGGTCGGCCGCGTGGCCAGATCGGGACACCTCAGCGCTGCTGCTACTGGTGGCCCATGTGTTGCTCGCCGCTGGGCCGGGGCGACGGCCCGGCGGTGGTGCCGGCCGTGGCTCAGGTGCCGGCAGCCGCGGGCTTACGGTTCTTGAAGACGAAGACGGCGACCACGAACGCGACCGCGATGAAGGCGACCAGCACGAAGAAGGAGGTCGCGATCCCGTGGGCCAGATCATGGTGGACCTGGGCCTGTGGATTGAGGCCGGCGTCTGGATGATCGGCGGAATTGCGCAGCGATGTGCCGTACACCGTGGTGAGAACGGCGATCCCCACGGCGAGCCCGATCTGTTGCAGGCACTGCAGCAGCCCGGAGGCGGACCCGGTGTCCCGCAGCGGCAACCCGGCGAGGATGACCATGTTCAGGGGCATGAAAGCCAGCCCGATCCCGAGGCCGAGCAGGATCAGCGGTCCGACCACGCCGCCCGGGTAGCTGCTTGCGCCGTCCAGCTGGGTCAGCCAGACAGCGGACACCAACGCGGACGCGGTGCCGACCGCGGTGATGGTCTTCGGGCCGAATCGCGCGACCAGTTTCGGCGCCGTGCGCGCGCCGCCGAACTGGACCAGGGCCATGGGCAGGAACGCCAGGCCGGCGCGCAGCGGGCTGAGGTCGAGCACCTTCTGCAGGAAGATCGACAAGAAGAAGAAGAAACTTCCCATCGCCGCCGACATGAGCAGCATGTTGGTGTAGGCCCCTGCCCGCAGCCGTTCCGCGAACAACCGCAGCGGCATAATCGGCTGCTCGGCCTTGGCCTCGATGAGCAGGAACCCCAGAAGGAGCACGACGCCGACGGCGAGGGTGACGACGGTCAGGCTGTCCGACCAACCGTCCGAGGCGGCCCGGATGAACCCGTACACCAGCGACGTCATCCCCGCCGTTGACACGATCGCGCCGGCCACGTCGAACCGGGCCGGATGCCGCGGGGTCTCGTTCAGGAATGGCCGGGCCAGCGCGATGACCGCGATGCCGACCGGAACGTTGATGACGAACACCCACCGCCAGGAGGCCGTCGTCAGCAGCCCGCCGAGGATGAGCCCGAGCGTCAGCCCGAGGCCGGCGATCATGGAGAAGACACCCAGGGCGCGTTGCCGCTCGGGGCCTTCGGTGAAGTTGGTGGCGAGCAGGGCGAGCGACGCCGGTGCAGCGAACGCGGCCCCTACTCCCTGCGCGGCACGGGCGGCGACCAGCGCGCCCGCAGTGGGCGCGAGACCGGCGGCCAGCGAGGCAAGGGTGAACAGTGCCAACCCGCCGATGAACAGCCGCAGCCGGCCGAAGACGTCGCCCGCTCGTCCGCCCAACAGGAGCAGCCCACCGAAGGCCAGCGAGTAGGCACTCTGCACCCAGGCCAGGCTCGAGGCGGAGAAGTGCAGGCTGGACTGGATCCTCGCCAACGCGATGTTCACGATCGTCGCGTCGATGATCACCATCATCTGGCAGGTAACGATGACACCAAGTGCGATCTTCAGGCGGCGCTTGCGGTGCTCCTCCGACGGAGCCTCGGCGACACGGGCCGCGACCCGTGTCGTGGTTGCGTTCAGTTCCTGAGCACTCATCCTCATCCTTCGAGCAGGACGCGCCCCGGCGGGGAGGACCCGGCGGGCCATCTCGAGATCCAGCCGCCCGGCACGACCGCCAGGCCCATGGAATGGGAATCCGTTTCCGTTTCGGACTGCTCCACGATACGGAAGATCTTTCCGCTTGGCAAGCGTTCGGTTGCTCACAGAGTGGAAACCCTGCTAGGCCGTCCGTGAACGGCCGGGCCCAGCATCCGCCGGAACAGTGACTTGCCGGGGCAGGCAGCCTGCCGGACCGGTCGCCGCCAGGCCCGCCGCGGGACCGGAAAGGACGGGTCTTCACCTCGTTCCTGACCGCGATCGGCGAGCAGGCCCTGACCGTGCTCGGTAGGAAGTCGCGTCACCGGCGCCCGCATCGCCGGGTCGCCGACGGACATCGTCGACTCGTTCTGCTGCCAGCTACCGGTGCGGGTGATCTGCAAACTGCCCGGTGTGCCGGAGGAGGACGCCGATCGGTTCCGTGGTTGGTCGAACGCCTTCGCCCTCGCGATACCGACGACCCCGCAGGAAATCGAAGATCCGGTAAACATTCGGCGAATACCTGACGATCGGGCCGGGAAGGAGCCCCTGCTTCCGCTGTCGCCCCTTATGGTGACTGAACTGTCACGCCGGTTCGGCCGCATATGCGGGGGCTTGAGGTGAAGCGTGGACTGGTTGAATGCCGGGAACGTCATTGCCGTACTTACCGCGCTGCTCGGCTTGGTGGCGTCCTTCGCCGCGGTCTGGTATGAGCGCCGGGTACCACGCCGTAGACGCATCGGCTACCGGGTGCAGATGGACATCCCCATCGGCAATGACAACCGAGGGGGACCGGGTCAGGAGAACATCCGGTCTGGTCTTTTCAACGACCTCCCCGATATGGCCGACGCCACCCTCGCCCTCCTCCGCATCGAGAACTACGGCGCGGAGAGCATCGCCGAATCCGATTACACCGGCCGCAACGTCCACGGCCTCACCGCCGTCTTCACGGACCGGACCGTCAGGGGGATGGCCGTCACGACCTCGCACGATGACGAGCACCTGATGGACCACTTCACTCCCGCCGGGGGGATGCGGCACGAGGACAACACGATCTATCTCCCCCGCGTCCCGCTGAACCACGGCCAGCACTACAAGCTGCTCGTGCTGCTCACCGGCGGCCGCGTCGGGCGCGATATTCGGGTCGTCGGCGGAATCCGGGAAGGCATAGTGCGGCCCAACCGGGGCATTCCGGTCGACGACAAGCCGCCCCTGTTCAGCAGGCCCGCCCGCTGGATCACCATCCTGCTCACCCTCTGCGTCATCGGGTTGGCAGGCATCATCCTCATTTCCGAGGACGCACCGCCGCCCATCGGATGCGCCACGGGAAAGCTAACGGTCAATGGCTCCACGGGCTTCTCCGAGGTCATGAAGGCGGTCGCCAAAAGGTACCAGTCGGACTGCCCGAATTCAACGATTACAGTGGACGCGCAGGGTAGTAATGAGGGCTTTCAGCAGTTGAAGGACGCCGGCGGCAACAGTGCCTTGATCACCATTGTTGATGGTTCCAGGACGGAGAACCTCGCGCAAGAAATGAGGGAAGAACGTGTCGCGGTCTCCGCTTTCGCGCTGGTGGTGAACGACGATGTGCCGGTCAGGAGCCTTACAGTAGATCAGATACGGAAGATCTTCCGGGGTGACATCCTCAACTGGAACCAGGTCGGCGGTCTCGTCGACCGCCCTATCCTGGTCGTGAGTCGGTTCGACTCGTCCGGTACCCGTCGCCTGTTTGACCAGCGTGTCCTTGGCGTCAAGAATGAAAGGGAAGTCACCGTCGCGGGCTGCGAGCCAGACGTCGCTCAGGCCGGTCTCCGACGCTGTGAACGCCGCGACACAAAGCAGGTGCTGAGCACCGTGGCCAAGCAGCCAGGGGCCATCGGCTACAGCGAGTTGCAGACCGCCACCGCCGTCCAGGGTCTGCACATCCTGGAGATCGATGGCCGGGCGCCGTCGCTCGAGGCCCACGGCAGCAACGCCTACCCCTTCACGGGGATCGAGTACGCCTATACCTACGGCAAGCCGTCGTCCGACTCCCTCACCTCCAGCTTCCTGTACTACCTGACACGAGGACGTGGTCAGGACGTGATGGAGGACTCGGGGCACCCGCCGTGCTACAAACCGGAGAACCTCGAACGCTGCCAGCAGTAACCGACCACCGCCGACGAGGTCGAGCGGGTGATCGGTCGACAACCCGGCCACGACAAGCTGCGCCTCTTCCCCGCCCCACCCCCCGGCAGCCCGGTCGGCGATCAGCCGCGCCGGCGGATGTTTCACCCCGACGCCGCGGTGGTCCGGCCGACCTGGACGGCGACCCGATCGCGCCCACCACGCTTGGCCGTGTACAGGGCGTTGTCGGCGCGGGCCAGCAGGTCACGCAGGCTCGTGTCGCCGGACGACCGCGGGGTGAGGCCGACGCTCAGCCGTATGTCGAGCGGCCCGACCGAGGTGTCTATCGGGTCCTGAGCGAGCGCGTTCCGTAGCCTCTGCCCGAGTGCCTCGGCGGTTGTCACCGGCCCGGACATCAGCACGGCGAACTCCTCACCGCCGACCCGACCGATGATGTCCTCCTCGCGGAACGCCAGCCGAATGCGCCGGGCGACCTCCGTCAGGACCTCGTCCCCGACGAAATGTCCATGGGTGTCGTTGACCCGCTTGAAATGGTCGATGTCGATCATCGCCGCGCTCACCGGCCGGCCCGCGGCGGCATGGGCGGCGAAGGCATGTTCGGCCTGCTCGAGAAAATGTCGCCGGCTGGCCAGACCAGTGAGCTGGTCGGTGGCCGCATGGCGCTGTACCTTCTCGAACAGCCGCGCGTTCTGATAGCCGATCACCGCCTGGTCGATCATGGTCTGCGCGATCTGGATCCGCGTCTCCCGGTAGCAGTCGGGCGTCCGGGAGGCGAGCACGACCACCATCTCGACGCTTTCACGTAGCGGGACGGGCGCGGCCAGCCAGCTGCGGGCCGCCTGGCCTCCGCCCGGCAGCTCGATCGTGTCGTCGGTGGCGACGACCTCGTGGCGGTCGAAGGCACGCGCGATGGGCCCGCCGGCCGCAAGGCGCAGTTCGGTACCGACGACGCTGTCCGCCACCTCGCCGTGGGCCGAGGTGATCCGGACGGTTCCGGACACCCGGGTCAGCACCCAGGCGACGTCGAACGGCAGGACGTGCCTGGCCGCCGCCAGCACCCGCCCGAGGATCTCCCGGGTGTTCAGCGTCGAGGTCGCCTGCAGCGTGACGTTGCGCATCGTTTCGGCCAGGTCCCGCTGACGGCGTTCCGCCGCGACGACCGCCTGCAACCGGGCCGCCTCGGCCATGCTCAGCGAGAGCCCCACCTGTTTGGCCAACGTGATCAGGATCCGGGCGTCCTCCTCGTTGAACAGTCCCTTGGCGACCCGGCTGTCCACGTAGATGACGCCGCTTCGTCCCTCGTCGAACGGAACCGGCGCGGCGAGGATGCTGCGCAGCCCGAACTGGACGGCGCTCTGGGAACCGAGTGCGGCACCCTCGTCCGTGCCCGTGACCACCAGCGGCTGCTGCTCGGCCTGGACGCGTTCCACGACGGTCGTGGCGATGCCGCGCACCCCCTCGTCCGGCCCGAGGTCATCGTCCTGTTCGGCGTGCCGCTCCGCGTAGAGCCGGAGCCGTCCAGCGTCGCGTTCGCGGTCGGCCGGGTCGGGGAGCAGCAACAGCGCCCGGTCCGCGCCGAGAATGGAGATGATCTCGTCGAGGGCCACGGTGGCGACGGACTCCGGAGTCGTCTCCCGCCCGGCCGCCGCGCTCACCTGAAGCACCGCGTCGAGACGGCGCCGGTCCCTGGAGGCGGTGGCTGGTGACGCCGCGCCGGTTGCCTCCGCGAACGACAGTCCCCGCTCGGTCAGCTCGAACTCGCGGTACACCTTGTGTTCCCGTCCGATCCAGCCGTACCGCGCGGCCACCTTCGCCGCCAGCTCTGCTTCGATGGAGGCGCGATCGCTCTCGTCGAGCGCTCGCAGACAGCGGGCGCGTTCCAGCAGGGCGTCGAAGCGGACCCGAGGCAGGTCGAGCGTGCGGGCTGTGCGTTCCGCCGCGTCCAGCAGGTCGAGCGCGCCGGCGTGGTCGCCGGCGAGCTGGCGGTCGATGGCTCGCAGTATCCGCAGGTCGGCGGCGAACGGCGGGTAGGCCCCCGCCGAACGGGCCTCGCGCAGCGCTCGCTGTGCGGCTCGGCGGCGCTGGGCTCGAACCGGTCCGGGCGGGGCGGCCCGCGCCTGCTCCAGTCGGCCTCGCGCCTTGGTGATCCAGAACTTCCGGAAGAACCCGGGCACTCGCCAGGGATGAAGGAAGACCGCGTCGCCGGCCTCGACCGCGGCGTCGAAGGCCGGACCGAACTCGTCGTCCTCGATCTCGAGCTCGGCGACGTCGCTACAGATCAGGTAGCGGCGTAGCCGCTCCGCCTCGGGCTCGGCGTCGAGCGCGCCGAGCCCGGGATGTGGAACCGGAGGGTACCGCAGAGTGCGTGCAAGCCTCGCCCGCAGGGTGGCGAGGTCCGCCTGCACACGATCACCATGCGGCCTGATCTCGCAGCTGTTCCACGCCTCCCGGTCATGTCCGCGCAGCGCGAGGCTTCGCACGAGGATCGAGTAGCTGCTGGTGAAGAAGAAGGTCTCGATCCACCGGGAGGCGCGCCGGAACGTGTCCTCGGAGTCCCGCTCACCCGCGACGTTACGGCCGAGGAACAGCAGCGCCGCGGACGTGTACAGGAAGGCCTCCGCCCGCAGCACCGGATCATCGCTGTCCGCCACGAGATCCCGCAGTCGGGTCACCCCGCGCTCCACCACCCGAGCGCGCCGGAAGTCCGCCGCGACGAGGATGAAGCACCCGTGAGTGCGCAGGTACTCCTCGCCCGAGCCCAGCCGCTGGCTGGGGCCGACGGCCGACATCATGAAGGCCAGCATCGGACCGACCCGTCCGGAAACCCATTCGCTCAGGATGCCGATCTCATACAGCCGACAGCGGATCTCGTGCAGCTCCCGGCGGTCGCCCCGGGCCCGGCCGAAGCCCGTCCACGGCCGTCGACAGGCCATTCCCACCGCCCAGCGGCCCACGCTGACGGCCGCCGTCGCCGCGGGGTTGGCCGGTATTCCGCGGCCGATCTCGGCCAGGCCCCGGTGGACGTACTCCAGCGCCGCGGCCGTCCGGAACTCGGCGAACTCGACCCCGGCCAGTTCCAGGAACGCACGCGCCCGCCGCCGCGGGTCGGACTGCGAACGAAGCGCGCGGGTGAAATGTGTCCGGGCGTCCGCGGGCGCGAGCGTACGCGCGGAGGCCAGGGCGAAACCCTCCTCGAAATCGGCGTCGGGTTCGAGGCCGGCTTCGTCCGCCGCCGTCTGCGCGGCCCGGTAGAACGCCACCGCCTCGTAGGGCGCCGGGGTGGCGAGCGCCGCTGCCGCGGCGGCCGCCGTCAACCGGAAGCGGCGGTCCGGGGCGATCTGCCCGGCGATCGCGTGCCGGGCCAGTTCGTACGGGCGGCCGTCCGCCCGCGCGCTGTCGGCGTCGAGGACCTCGACGACGCGGCGGTGCGCGGCCGTCCGCTCCTGCGGGCTCATGGTCGACAGCAGCGCCTCGTGGACGCAGTCATGGACGAAGGACCAGGTCCCGTTCCGGCTGCAGGCCGCGAGTTGATGCGCCTCGGCCTCGGCCGTCGCCATCGAGATCGCGGCGCTGGTCCGGCCGCTCGCGGCGGTCAGCAACGCCAGCTCGAAGCCGCGGCCGATCACGGCGGCGACCCCGAGGACGGACGCGGCGGTCGGGCTGAGCGCGTTCACCCGATGACGGATCAGGTCGAGGACCTCCTCGGGCAGCGGCAGCGAGTCGAGGCCGGTCCGATCGAGCGTGAAGCGACCCCAGTCGGGACGGACGAGCCCAGCGTCGATCACCGCACGCACGTATTCGGCCACGGCCAGCGGGTTCCCGGACGACCGCACGGAGACATCCCGCGCGAAGGCCCGGTCGGTGATCTCGCCGAGATAGTCGCGGATCACTTCCGCGACCTCGTGCTCGTTCAACGGCCCAAGCGTGATGTCCCAGGCGGTGGCGGATCCGGCCGCCACGCGCAGCGACGGGTCCCGGGTCGAGTTGATGATCAGTAGCGGCGCGGGGTCGGTCGAGGCCGTGAGGTCCTCGAGGACCCGCCGGTCCGTCGGACCCAGCCAATGGGCATCGTCCACCCAGATGACCATTCCGCGGGAGCGGATCGCGAGCCGGCTGAGAAAGCCGACCGCGGCCGAGCGGAAGCGCGGTTCGCCCGCCTCCGGTTCGCCGGCCGCGCGGTCCACGCCCAGCGCGCGGGCGAGCAGCGGGTGCACGCGAGCGAGCAGCGCCGCATCGGTACCCGCGGCCGACACCGCTCGTGCGACCAGGTCCCGCCGTCGTGACTCGGGCACGGCCGCCAGGCCGCGGAAGTAGCCGTCGATCAGATCGTGCAGCAGCGCCAGGGGGGCGGAGACGCTCGCGGCGCACCGCCCGCGCAGGATCACCGGTCCGTCCGCCGTGCCCTGCGAGGCGAGCAGGTCCTGGATGAGGAAGGTCTTGCCGGCGCCGGCCTCCCCGACGACCGTCACGACTCCGCGTTCCCCGGCGAGACATCGCGTCCACGCCTGCCGCAGCACTGCCCGTTCGTTGCGGCGTCCGATGTGCCGACACCGGACCCGCGTGTCTGTTTCGGATGCTCCTGCTGCCGCCGCCCTGCCGCCCGTCGGCTGCGAGGGGCCGGCCACGCCGGGCGTGAGCGGCGCCAGCGCGGCGACGACGTCCAGTGCCGACTGGTACCGGTCGTCCGGGTCCTTGGCCAGCAGCCGAGCCACGACCGCGGCGAGCTGCGCCGGAACGTCCGCGCGCACCTGGGTCAGTGGACGGGGCGTCGCGACTGCGTGCAGGCGGAGTAGTTCGGCGGTGTCGCCGGCCTCGAACGGCGGCGAGCCGGCCAGGCAGGTGTAGATGACCGCACCGAGGGCGTACAGGTCGGAGCGTGGCTCGACCGGCCGTCGCAGCATGCCGGTCTGCTCCGGGGCGCCGAAGAGGACCGTGCCGACGGCCCGGTCCTGCGGTTGCCCGCCGGCCCGGGTCATCAGACCGAAGTCGAGCAGTGTGGCCTTCCCATCCGGTCCGATCATGATGTTGGCGGGTTTGACGTCCTGATGCACCAGGCCGCGCCGGTGCGCCTCGGACAGCGCCGACGCCACGTCCCGCGCTACCCGGGTGGTCTCGGCGACCCCGAGCGGCCCGGCGGCGATCCGCGACTTCAGCGAATCTCCCTCGACCAGGTCCATGATGAGAAACGGGTGATCCGCCGTATGTCCGGCGGCCCGGACCCGAGCTATGTTCGGCTGGTTTATGCAGGCCAGGATCGTTGCCTCGCGGGCAAATGCGCGTACCACACTCTCGTCTCGCGCCACCGCTCGAAGCGGGACCTTCACCGCATAATTCCGACCTTCCCGTTCCGCCCGGTACACTACAGAGTAGGCACCGCGCCCCAGCTCCTCCCGGATCAGGACGCCGGGTATCTCAACCTGAGCCACACAGCGTCACCTCGTCCGCGCATACACTCGACCTGTCGCGTTCCGTACCCACTCGCCCCGGACCAGGTGACTGTCTCGCGATATGCGGGTGATCGCATGTCGAGCCCGCCTCGCGACGACCACCAAGATCCGCGCGGGGGCCCGGTTCAGGTCGGCTGCGCTACCTGGCTCCGTGGCTCCAGATCCGCGCTGGCGGGATGGTCGGCGGTGCCCCCGCGCCACTCGACCAGGAAGAGGGTCGCGTCGTCGGTCGTGATTCCGCGCCGTTCCCGCATCAGCGCATGGGACAGTCCCCGTACCATCTCCCGCACATCTCTACCTCGGGTACGCTCGACCATGTTGATCAGGCGTTCCTCGCCGAACTGTTCTCCACCGGTTTCATGCTCTTCGATGAGGCCGTCGGTGAAGAACAGCACGCGGTCCCCGCGCCGGAGTGTCTGCTCACTGATCTGCGGTATGTCACCACCGAAGCCGACCGGCAGGGTTTCCGGACTCTCCAGTGCCTGGATGATCTGATGGCCGCGGATCAGCAGTGCTGGTGGGTGACCCGCGTTGACCCATTGCAGGTGACCTGTTCCGCTATCCAGACGCATCATCTGCGCCGTGACGAAATGGTCGGGTCCGAACTGCCTGTTGATGGCCGCGTCCATGGACATGTACAGCTCGGCAAGTCCGATATCGGCACGCCTGGCATGCCGGTAGGCGCCGATCGCGACCGTCGCCAGTACGGCGGCGTCCAGGCTGTGACCCATCGCGTCGATGATGGACACGTGCAGTACGTCGTCGTTCAGGGCGTAGTCGAAGCTGTCACCCGCGATGTCGTAGGCGGGTTCGAGGATGCCGGCTACCGCGACCTGCGGGGTGAGCATGCTCAGCGGGGGCAGTAGCGACCATTGGATCTCCGCGGCCACGCTCATCGATTCGCGGCGGCGGGCCTGGAAGAACTGGTCGGTGTAGTTGCTCCTGGTGACCAGCATGTCGGCGACGAGGCCGGAGAGGCGCCGCAGCAACCGGCGGTCGTCATCGACGGTGTCGAGGGTGAGGGCCAGCACCCCCACCTGGTCGCTGCCGTCCAGCAGGGGCAGGTACATCCGTACACCGTCGGCGAGCGGATGTGCGACGGTCGTCGCGCGAAGGAATGCCGTGCCGGCGGGGGAGTCGTCGATCGGCTCTGGCTCCCCGATCGCGAGGTTCCCACCCGGCAGCGGCGTCAGCATCAGCTGCTCATGGTCCTGCAGCAGGAGCGAGACGTCCCGACCGCCGATCCTGTTCACCTCTTCCGCCACCAGTGGGGCGATCAGCTGCGGCGGCATTTCGTGAGCGCGGTCCAGCAGCAGAGCCAGCAGTCGCTCACCGAACCCCTCCGACCGATCCACCGTGACCCTGCGGGAGTCCCGTTCGCCTGCCACCGCGGCCACCCTCTGTCCTCGCCGGCCCTTCACAGCTGTGCGAGCCTGACCGGACGGCGTCAACCGGTCACGTCGACACCCCGCCTCACCGTTGCTCGATGGGCAGGAGAACCATGGGGCTATCTCGGGCGGGCGCGGGGGGCGACGCGGCGGGTGGGGGGAGCGGTGGTGGGGTCGTCCGGCCAGGGGTGGCGCGGGTAGCGTCCGCGCAGCTCCGCGCGGACCTGCGGGTAGCCGGTCCGCCAGAACGACGCCAGGTCGCTGGTCACCGCCACCGGACGCCCCGCCGGGGAGAGCAGGTGCAGCACGACGGGCGCGCGGCCGTCCGCGACGGCCGGGACCCGTTCCCAGCCGAACACCTCGGCGACCTTCACCGCGAGGACGGGGCCGTCGGGGCCGCTGTAGTCGAGGCGCACCCGTGAGCCGCTCGGCACCTCCAGCCGCTGCGGCGCCAGCGCGTCCAACCGGGCGGCCTGCGGCCAGGGCAGCAGGCGGCGCAGCGCCTGGTCGGCGTCGACGCGCCCCAGGTCCGCCCGGCTACGCACGGCGGCGAGCTCCGGTCCGAGCCAGTCGGGCGCCGACGCCAGCAGCGCGGCGTCGGCGACGTCCGGCCAGGGATCGCCGAGGAACCGGTGGCAGAACGCGAGCCGTTCCCGCAGCCCCACCGCGTCGCGGGTCCACCGCAGCGCCGCCAGCCCCTCGCGGCGCAGCCCGTCGAGCACCGCCGCTTCGAGCAGGGCCGGATCGGGCCTGGCCAGCGGGCGTTCGGTGAGGACGATCGCGCCGAGGCGCTCCACCCGGCGGGCGACGACGTCACCGCCGGACCAGGCGACCTCGTCGACGGTGCGCAGGAAGGCCGCTCCCGCCTCGCGCGCGGTCGCCGCGTCGAGCGCGACGGCCAGGCGCACGCGCGCCGACGTGCGACCGGCTCCACGGTCCGCGACCGCGACCGCCAGCCAGTCCGCGCCGGTGAGCGCCGAGCCGGCGGTCAGCTCCGCGCCCGTTCCACCGGCCATCAGGTACGTCGTGCCGCCGGGGACGCGGACCCGCGCGAGCCGTTCGGGGAAGGCGAGCCCCACCACGAGCCCCGCCGCGAGGTCGTCGGTGACACCGCTACCGGGCGGTCTGCCGGCGGCGGGGACCGCGGGTTCGGCGGCCGAGCGCAACCGCCGCGCCTCGTCGCGCCACCGGGCGGACGCGGCCCGGTCGGCGTCCGCCCGCAGGCGTCGCCAGGCGGCGAGGAGGTCGTCGGACCCCGAGCCCGGCCCGCCGCCGCCCATCGGTCCGTCACCCGACAGGATCGCCACGATCTCGGCCGCGCGCCGCGCCCCGACGGCGGCAGTGCCCTCGAGCAGGGCGCTGGCGAGCCGGGGGTGGACCCCGACAGCGGCGATCGATCGTCCGCGCGGCGTCACCCGCCCGGCGTCGTCGAGCGCGCCAAGCGCCCGCAGGGACGCCCCGGCGGCGTCCATCGCGCCCGCCGGTGGGGCGCTGAGCAGCTCGAGGCCGCCACCGCCGGGATGACCCCAGAGCGCGAGGTCCAGGGCGAAGCCGGTCAGGTCGGCGACGGCGATCTCCGGTTCGGCCTGCGCGGGCAGCCGGTCGTGCTCGGCCGCGGACCAGCAGCGGTAGACCCGGCCCGGCGCCTCCCGCCCGGCGCGCCCGGCGCGCTGCCCGGCGGACGACCGAGACACCCGCACGGTCGCCAGCGAGCCCAGCCCACGGGCATGATCCATGCGCGGGGAACGCGCCAGTCCGGCGTCGACGACCACCCGGACGCCGGGCACCGTGAGGCTGCTTTCCGCCACCGCGGTCGCCAGGACGATCCGGCGGCGCGGTCCGGCTCGCAGCGCCGCGTCCTGCGCCCCGCCGGACTGCCGGCCGTGCAGGGTGAGCACGTCGACGCTGTCCCGGTGGCCGGCGATGCGGTCGGCGACCGCGGCGATCTCGTCGGCGCCGGGCAGGAAGACGAGCACGTCCCCGGCCGTCTCGCGCAGGGCGCGCCCGATGGTCGCGGCGACGTGGTCGAGCAGCCGCGGGTCGACCCGCAGGCCGTGCGGGGGCGTGATCGGTCCCGGTGGGGGAGCCCAGAGCACCTCGACGTCGAACCGCGCGGCGTCGGCGCCGACGACGGGCGCGGGCGGTCCGGGCGCGCCGAGCACGTCGGCCAGCCGCGGGGTGTCGGCGGTCGCCGAGGTCGCGAGCAGCAGCAGGTCGGGCCGCAGTGTCGCGCGGACGTCGAGCATGAACGCGAGCGCCAGGTCGGCGTCGAGGTGGCGCTCATGGCACTCGTCGAGGATCACCGCGTCGGTCCCGGCGAGCTCCGGGTCGCGTTGCAGCCGCCGGACGAGCACCCCCGTGGTGACCACCTCGACCCGGGTGGACGGCCCGACACGACGATCACCGCGGATCGTGTAGCCGACGGCGTCACCGACCTCACCGCCGACGAGCCAGGCCATCCGCCGCGCCGCCGCCCGCACCGCGATGCGACGCGGCTGCGCGACCAGGACCCGGCCGGTGACCCCGCCCGCGAGCGCGAGCGGGACCAGCGTCGTCTTGCCCGTGCCGGGCGGTGCCACCAGCACCGCGACCCCGCCTGCACCGGCGTCTGGACCGACCCCGTCCGCACCGGCCCTCTGCATACCGGCCCTCTGCATACCGGCCCTCTGCATACCGGCCCTCTGCATACCGGCCCTCTGCGCGCCGGCTCCCTGCGCGCCGGCGCCATGAGCGGGACGGCCGTTGTCGGTCAGCGCGGCGATGAGCGCGGGCAGGACGTCCCGGACGGGCAGGTCCGCCCCGGCGGCCGCGCGATGGGGCAGCATGCGCCCAGTCTCCTCGGGCCCGTCGGGCGGCCGAGCGGGCCGTCGGCCATGCCGCGGGGTCCGACGTTTCCGTCGATCATGCGACGGCGGCGGGCCGCCTCCTGGCTGGCATCCTGCTGTCACCTCAGATGCTCTCTCCCGGCATCCCCGCCCGGCGGGAGAGGAGTGAGCGGCAGCATCCATGGATGCCACCTTCTGGCAGTTGTATGTCAGAAAATCATGGACGCCGCGGCGCGTGGTCACTAGTGTCCGGATCGTCGGACACCGGATACGTCCTGGGGACGGCCGGTTCTCGCCGAGGAGGGGAGCCCGGACGTGGCCCGCGCGCTGTTCCTGGTCCTGAGCAATCCCGTCGACGGGCGGGACGACGAGTACAACAAGTGGTACGACGAGGTGCACATCCGGGACGTCTGCGGGGTTCCCGGCGTCGTCTCCGCCCAGCGCTATCAGGTCAGGCCGGACATCCCGCCTGCCGACGTCGCGCCCGGTGAGGGCGCCCTGCCGCAACGCCACCTGGCGGTCTACGAGCTCGACGACGAGCCGGCGAAGGTGTTCGGGGAGTTCCTGGCCCGGGTGGGCGACGGGCGGCTGCCGCTGAGCGACACCCTGGACATGTCGAGTGTCGTCATGTCGGTGTGGGAGCCCGGCGCCCGCTGGCCGGCGTGAGCCGCCACCCGCGCGTTCAGGGCCTGGCGGGGGCAGTCGTGGCTGGGGCGAGGCGGAGCAGGGTGGCTGCGTGCGGCGCGAGGGTCAGGGGCAGCGAGCCGTCGGCGGTGGTGGTGATCGTGCCCGTCCACAGGTCGGTGGCGCGGTAGCCGGCGGCGGTGGCCGGCAGGGCCAGCTCGGCCGCGGTGAGGGTTGCCGCGCGGGGGGAGTCGCTCCGGTTGACGGCCAGCACGCCCGTGTGACCGTCGGCCAGCGGCCGGGTCCACAGCAGGAGACCGTCGCGGCGGGGCACCGGAACCGGCGCGGCGCCCAGCGGGTCCTGGTCGACGGCGAGCACGGCCGCGTTCGTGAGGATCGCGGCCCTCGTCGCGGTCATCCTGGTGAGATCGTTGCCCGCGAGCAGCGGGGAGGCCAGCATCGACCAGACGCTCATCTCGCTGCGGGCCTCGGTGCCGTCGAGGGCGGCCGCCGGGGTCCCGGCCACGGCATCGCGCGGCACCACGACCCCGAATCCCTCCTGGACGGTCTCGCCCGCCGCGAGCAGCAGCGCGACGTTGACCGAGACGCCCGCGAGCACGATCGTGCGCACTCCCCGGCAGCGCAGGACCGGCAGCAGTTCGGTCCGCCAGGTCGGGGACAGCCCGTGACGGCGGGGGATGACGAGGTCCGCCGGGGACAGCAGCTCGGGCAGGACCTCGGTGTCGGGGTGACCGGCCGACCACCCGGCCGTCGGCCCGGCGATCGTCCGCCACAGTGGATGACGTCCGGCTCGTGCCTGTACTCATCGCATCGCACCCCCATGGACGTCTGGCCCCCCGGCGTGCGACCGATTCGCCCGATCCTTGATATAAATCATTTAACAATTCAGTCTTATCGCCCGCTCGGAGCCCGCGTATGCACTTGCCCGCCGTGTGGGCGCGCTGCGGATGCCGGCGGTAGGGTGCGCCGACGGCGGTCAGCAGACGGCGGTCGGGCAGACGGGCCGGGTCAGGCCGGAGGCTGCACGTCTGCTCGCCGGACCAGCATGATCACCGGGATCTGGCGGGTTGTCCTGGTCTGGTAGGTGGCCCACTGGGGGTGCTGGGCGGCGTGACGAGCGTAGAGACGGTCGCGTTCGTCCCCGGTGGCCACGACCGCCGTGGCGGGAAAGACCTCGGTGCCCACCTCGACGGTGACGTCCGGGTTGGCGAGCAGGTTGTGATACCAGGCGGGATTGGTCGGCTCCCCGGCGACGGAGGCGAAAACCACGTGGCGGTCGCCGTCGACGAGATAGCCAAGAGGGTTGGTGCGTGACGCTCCGGTCCTCGCGCCGGTGGTGGTCAACAACAGGAGCGGCTTGTCGGCGAAATAGCCACCGACCTTCCCTGCGTTGGCCCGGAACTCCCCGATGACCAGCCGGTTCTGCTCGTTCCAGTCGCGGCCGCTCATGCCGACACCGCCGTGGCGTCGACAAGGGCCGGCGATAGCGGACCGAAGACGGTGGCCAGCCCCTGCCCCACCTGCTTGCGAATCGCGCGGCTGTGCGGCAGTCCGGCCGCCTCGGTGATGTCTCTGACTTCGTAGCCGTTGAAGCCGCGTAGATGAAACTGGTTCATCGCGGCGGCCACGATCTGTGGTCGTACGCTCGGCCTGGACATGGGCGCGATCTCCTGACTATCTGTCGAAGGTCGATAGGACATGGTGACGGGGTCTCCTCGCGTCGGGCGTGGCGACCGCGTCGCCGTTCGTTCGGGGCAGCGCCGTGAGCGGGGGCCGGATCACGCGGGCAGGGCGGCCGGGTCGGCACCGCCTACTTCCTCCTTGGTCGTGTTGATCAGCACCAGGCTGGTGACCGCTCCCCGGGCGAAGATGCCGGCCGCGACGAGGAAGCCACCGAATAGCCGTGTACCAGGCCCTTGGCCAGGCCGAGCTGCTCGAGCGCCCGAGTGGCCCCGTGGCGCGAAGACAGGTACGAGGCGGTGGCCGTCGCCGCGATGGCGTTGAGCAACGCCGTGCCGATGGGCACGTTGACCTGCTGCGCCGCACTGACCGGGCCGCTGGCGACACCCGAGTCCTCGCCGACCCCGAGAAGCGCCAGGCTGGTGGTCGGCACGAGCACGCCGGCCATCCCGACGGCGACGATGATCTCAAGGCTGAGGACGTGCGAGGCGTAGGACGTGTGCACGCCGATGCGGAACGCCCCGCTGCGGTTGCGGTCCACCGCCACGCGCATGGGCAGCAGCGGATGCGAGACGCGCAGTTCGAAGAGGGTGAACGAGATCAGCAGCACCAGGCCCCCGATCGGCAGCCCGATCGTCCGGGCGGCGGACCAGCCGTTCGTGGCGGCCTCGGTGAGACCGTAGACGAGCAGGACGAAGCCGGCGGTGACCAGTGCGGCACCCGGCAGGTCGTACTTGGCGTTGCCCTGTGCCCGGCTCTCCCGAATCAGTGGGAGCGCGCCGAAGAACGCGATAGCCGCGATCGGCACGTTGACGTAGAGGCACCAGCGCCAGTCGAGGTAGTGCGTCAGCGCGCCGCCGGCGAGCAGGGCGGCGAAGGCTTCCTGAACCGCGCGCGGTGTAGAGCATGCCCTGGTTGACCGGGGCGCCGCCGATGATCGACCCGAGCGCGAAGCCGATCAGACCGATGAGGAATCCCCGCTTGCGACCACCGAAGTCGGCGGTCCGCCCACCGAGCAGCAGCGGGCCGCCGAACGGCAGCGTGTAGGCGGTGACGCCCCACTTCCGGTTGGCGTCGGTGATATCCAGGGAGTTCTGCAGACTCGGCAGGGCGACATTGACGATGGTGGTATCCAGGACAACCATCAACGTGGCCAGCGAGATGACGGCAAGCGCCCACCCATGCTTCGCGCCGGCTTCAGGGCAGGTGGCTACCCGGCCGTCCGCCTCGGTGACGGTGTTACTCATGGCAGCTGTCCATATCTCTTGAGGGAATGGCGGTGACGGCCCCGAAGCGCACCCCGTTGTCGCGGCGGTCGGCCCAGCCGAGCCGATCCCTTTGGCCCGACAGATCCTTGCCGCGGCAACGGTGAGAAAGAGCGGCGTCCCGCCCTCCGGGGTGATCGGTGGACGGAAATCTCTCCATTGACGCCTCGTGCGCGGTCTTCCTCCCGCCATCGTTGTGGGCATGCACCGGTCCGCCCATCCCCACGCTTGGGGGTTTTGCGGGCACCCCCACAGACGGGGGGTGTCGAATGGCCTCATGGTGGCGGTAACGTGTTGATGTGCCGAAGCTCCCCCTCGGTGGTAACGCCGACGCGGTCCGTGCGAGGATCGCGGCGCTATGCCGCAACCGGCTAGATCCGGCCGACCTGGTCCGGGAAGTCGCCGAACAGGTCCGGTGCATCGTGCCCTACGACATGGGCACGTGGGCGATAACCGACCCGGAGACCCTGCTGCCCACGGATCTGCTCACGGTCGACACGTCCGGCCTCGGCGTCCAGGCCACCAAGGCGAGCAACGAGTTTGCCGGGGGTGATTTCAACCGGTTCGCCGAACTCGACCGGGTGGGACGGGCCGCCGCGACGCTCGCCACCGCGACCGGCGGCGACCTGGATCTCAGCTCGCGCCACCGCAGTGTGCACGCGCCCAACGGGCTGAACGACGAGATGCGCCTGCTGGCCCGCGATGGCGGCGCCACCTGGGCCGTCGGCTGCCTGACCCGGGCGACGGACATGCCCGACTTCAGCCCCGAGGAGGTGCGCTACGTCGCGGCCGTGGCGAGCGAGCTCGGCCGCGGTCTGCGGGTCGTCCTCGCGCGCAATCCGCCCGCCGCGGCCTGCGCCGGCCGGCCCGGCATGCTCGTGCTCGACGAGGCCGGCCGGATCGAGGCGACCACACGGGAGGCGGACCGGTGGATCCACCGGATGTCCCCCCCGCCGGAGGGCGAGACGCCGATCGCGATCGCGATCGTCGCACTCCAGGCGCAGGCCCAGGCGCAGGCCCACGGGACGGCCGACGAGGCGCCGCGGGCCGCGAGGCTGCGCCTGCGACTGCCTGCGGGGGGATGGCTGTTAGTGCACGCCGACGTCCTCGTCGACGGCGCCGGCCTGTCGCCCCGCACAGCGGTGATGCTCGAACCCGCCGGGCCGGCGCAGATGCTCCCCCTGCTGTTCGCGCTCTACGGCCTGACCGGTCGGGAACGCCAGGTGACCGAATACCTGATCGCCGGCCACAAGACCGCTGAGATCGCCGAGCGGATGTGGATTTCCCGGCACACCCTGCGCGATCACATGAAGTCGATTTTCGCCAAGATGAATGTCGGTTCTCGGCCGGAGTTGACGGCGATCCTCGGCGCCGAGGCGCGTTCCGCGTGACGCTCGGGTCCTCCCCTCGGCGGTGGCAGCCCGCGCGCGGTGGGAGCGTCGCCGCGCCGCGCGGGTTGGCATGGACGGACATTTGTCATGGACGGATATGCGGCCGATCGACATACTTGGCGGGTGGACGATCTTAAGGCTGCCTGGTACGACTTGCAGCTCACCGGGAAAGTACATGTCAGCCTGCCGCATCTCGCGGCGGAGGCATTGGCGGCCGGGTTCGACGGACCCATGCTGAGGGAACTCGCCGGCCTCGGCATCCGTGATGATCTCGAAGCGCTCCGCCTGCTGCCGATGGTGCTGGCCGAGTCGGGCTGCGACCTCGGTTCAGGCGAGGAGTCATGGGGCGAGATCATGTCCTGGGCAAGTTCGCGCGATCGGTTTGAACCCGATCTCGTTGCTCGTACCGAGCAGGCTCTGGCAGTTGTGCAGCGAGATCTGGACCGGACCGGGGCCAAGGTAGGTCGTCTCACGCTCCACTGGACGGGCCGATTCGATGACGACGGCGAACCGCAGCTCCTCCTCGGATTCGACGGCGAACCGTTCCGCGGCGGCGGAGATCCGCCGCCCTGTGTGGGCGGTCCGGACCTGCCCCGCACCGTCCTGTCGGTCGCGGCAGGCGTGCAGGAATGCATCATGGAACTGTTCGTGTTCTTCTGGCCCGAGTGTCCTCTTCATCGCCGCGGCCTGCACCTGCCCGAATCGGATTCGGAGTGGGCGGGAGCAGGCTGGCCGGCATGGCGCTGCAGGGGGGCGGGCGGACACGACATCGCGCTGCTCGGGAGACTATGCAAGGGCGTGTCACCCATCCGCTAGCGTCCCTCCACCGTCACGTGGTCGAGCTCTATGCCCCTGCATCGAGTCAGGCGAGGCATTTGGGCAAGACCGGCGGTGGGAGCAGCGTCCACGCCGTGTGTTTGTGGATGGTGCGCCCTACTCGGGCGCACCATCCGTCTGCCCGGCTGGTCAGGCCAGGAGGTTCACGGTGAGGGTCTGCCCGGCCACCGGTCGATGCAGGGGGAAGGTCGTGCTCCGGTAGGTCCTGGTGCCGGCGACATCGCATCGCACCTCGACATTCGCGACGCTGGGAAGCTGCGGGTTGCCGAAGACCACCGAGAACCGTCCGCCCGTACCCACGGACGTGCCGTGCGACTCCCCGCCACCGGTGATCTTCAGTGATTCGGCGGAGCCGGGGAACTTGCACCTGACGGTACCGGCCACCGTCAGCGGATTGCTGGTCGTGCCGGCACCTGCTGGTGTCATCGGAATGATGGCCAGTCGGGATGGTCGACGCGCGCTTTCATGCACGCAGGTACGTCGACCTGCGGCCGACGCTGACACCCGAGCTCGTTGCGGAGCATGAGCACCAGCCGTTTGGCCAGCACAGCGACGCGCTCCGCCGGGTCCTCACCTACCTTGGATCGTTCGCCATTCCGGGCAAGCTGATCGTCGAGTACGGCGGCGACGAGCGGTGGTACGTATCCCGATTCACCACCGCCCCGGCGGGTCTGCGTACCGAACGGGTCGCCGGCCCCTATCCGACCAAGAAGCTGGACTCCGAGGTCAACGGCGTGTACCCGCTCCTGGACCAGCCGGCACAGGTCGGGTCGTACGGCCGGCTTCCCGGCGCCCGCGACATCCTGCGCTCACCGGACGGTTCGCTGACCCTGTTCGCCTTCGTTCAGCCCACCACCGACGGGGCCCGGCGCCCGGTGCTGTCCGCCTGGGACGCCGCCACCTCGACGGGCGTCGCGCTGGTACTGACCGAGGGGCTGCGGCCCGCTGTCGTCCTCGGCACGGGCCGGGATTCCCGCTGCCTCACCGCGCCCGCCGGCCTGCGGGCCGCCACCTGGTACGCCCTGGCGGCGAGCTGGGACGGCGCGACCGGCCTTGCCGCCGTGACCGCGGTGCCGGTGGTGAATTCGTAGTACTACCGGCGGATGCCGGACAGTGCCGAGGCAGAGGTGTCCTGGGTCTTCTCCGGGGTGGGCGAGCAGGAGCTGATCGGCGACTTCGGGCTGGAGCGCGGCGGCGCGGCCGGCCAGGAACTGGACCGTGCCGATGTCCGCCTGGGCACCCCGCCGGGCACGTACCTGCTCGCATCCTCGGAGTACCACGACGACTCCTACCTGTTGGTGGTGGAGGAGATCGGTTTCATGTACCCGGGGCTCGGCGGCAGTGAGCACCGGGATGTCCGGGCGGATATGACCCTGTTCGAGACCGAGTCCGGCGGTGCTGTCTTTTCGACCTCTTCGATCGCCTGGGCGGGAAGCCTCTCGCACAACGACTATGACAACAACGTCTCGCGAATCATCGCCAACGTTCTCGATCTTTTCCTGAAGCAGGGGTCCGGCCACCCGGTCGACCGACATCGGCCAGGTGGTCGCCCGTTGGCCTGACCGGGAGTCCGGATCGGTGCCGCCGTGCTGCTCAGCGGGTGACCATGAGCTGGCGGACGCCGTAGTTGGTGCCGGTGAAGTCCATCGGGACCTGCTCCAGCGGGGTGGCGAGGCGCAGGTCGGGGAAGCGCCGGAAGAGCGCGGGCAGGACGGTCCTCAGCTCGGCGCGGGCGACGTTCTGGCCGAGGCAGGCGTGGACGCCGTAGCCGAAGCCCAGGTGGCGGACCATGGTGCGGTCGAGGTCGAGGGCGTCGGGGTCCCCGAACACGCGGGGGTCGCGGTTGGCGGCGTTCATGGCGACCACGACCAGCTCGCCCTTGCTGATGTGCGCGCCGCCGAGGTCCAGGTCCTCCGTGGCGACCCGGCCGAGGCCGAACTGGACGATGGTCAGGTAGCGCAGGAGCTCCTCGACCGTGGTCCCGATCTTCTCCGGGTGGTCGGTCAGGTCCCGGCGCTGCTCGGGGTGGGTGAGCAGGGTGAGGGTGGACAGGCCCATCATGGCGGCCGTGGTGTCGTGGCCGGCGAACAGCAGCAGCACGCCGAGGCCGACGAGCTGGCGTTCGGTGAGGATCGATCCCTCGGCCCCGGCCTTGTCGATCAGTTCGGCGAGGATGCCCTCGGTGTCGCCGGTGCGGCGCTTGTCCGCGACCAGCGCGGTGATGTAGTCGACCAGCCAGTGGGCCCCGCAGTCGCGTTCGGCGCGGCTGGTGCCCATGTCCATCATCGCCTCGGTGGCGTGGTGGAAGCCGTCGCGGTCGGCGTAGGGGACGCCGAGCAGTTCGCAGATCACCAGGCACGGGATGGGCAGCGCCATGGCCTGGACGAAGTCGAAGGTCTCCGGTCCGGCGGCGATGGCGTCGAGATGCTCGGCGACGATCCTGTCCAGGTAGGGCTGGAGCCTGGTCTGCACGGCCTTGGGGGTGAAGCGGGCCGTGAGCAGCCGCCGGTAGGCGCCGTGCTCGGGCTCGTCCATCATCACGAAGCCCGCGTCGAACGGCGCGTCGTCGCCGGTCTCGGCCTGCTCGCCCTCGGGGGTGTCGTGGCGGCGGCGCTTCGCGCTCAGGCGGGGATCGCTGAAGACCTGGCTGCCCTCCTCGAAGCGGGTGACCAGCCAGCCGGTCGAACCGTTGGGGAAGCGTGCCCTGACGACGGGCTGGTTCTCGCGCAGCTCGGTGTACTGCACGGGCGGGTCGAGGGGGTGGGCGGGGTCGCGGGTGATGGGCTGGTCGATGAGGTGCTGCGTCGTCATCTCGGCTCCTTCGCGGTGTGGGCCTCGACGGCGGCCGTGACGCCGGCGTGGGTGGCGGTGGCCTTGCACCAGCCGGTGTAGACGGCCAGGTGCAGGACGGCCTCACGGAGCTGATCGGGCGTGAGCTCGTCGTTGACCAGCCCGCCGGTGGCGATGACCTGGATGAGTTCGGGGCGCCCGACGGTGGCGGCGACGCCGAGGGTGAGCAGCCGGCGGTCGCGCACGGACAGGCCGGGCCGGGCCCAGACCTGGGCGAACAGGTAGTCCACGGTCTCGTCCGTGAAGGGGTCGCGCTCGCCCGGCATCGCGGTGCTGAAGCCGGGGCCGTAGACCCGGTCCATCATCTGCAGTCCGTGGCGGTGCAGGTCGCCGTCGGCGGGGACGGTCGCGTCCTGGCCGTCCAGTTCGAGGGTCTGCTCGGCGCGGGTCCGGGCCACCTCGACCAGGGGGACGTCGACGGCCAGGGCGGCCGCGAGGTCGCGGGCGGCGTCGAGGTCCTTGGTCATCAGCGGCTGGATCTTCCGCCCGGCCGCTTCGGGCAGCGTGCCGTCGGAGCCACGCAGACGCAGCAGGGTGAGCAGGGTGTGGCCCTCGGGGTCGGCGGTGTCGATGACCTCGGCGAGCCGGGCGGGGTCCACGCCCGCGGCGCGGGCCAGGGCGGCTGCCTCGGACACGGCGCGCCAGCTGCCGTAGGTGACGACGTTTCGGGCGATCTTCGTGGCCATGCCGGCGCCGAGCGGGCCGCAGTGCACCACCCGTCTGGCCCAGTCGTCGAGCACGGGCAGCGCGGCGTCCACGGTGGCCTGGTCCCCGCCGACGATGGCGACCATGCCATGGTCGGCCGCCCGGTCGCCGGGGGTCACCCCGCAGTCCAGGAAGCCCACGTCGTGCCCGGCGCACAGGGCCGCCAGCTCGTGGACGACCGGCAGGGCGACGGTGGACAGCAGGACGATTGTGAGCCCCGGGTGGGCGCCCGCCAGCAGCCCGTTCTCGCCGCCGATGACGTCGCGCGCCTGGTCGGCGGTGACGACGGCGACCATCACGACGTCGCTGCTCCTGGCCACCGCGGCGGGTGAGTCCAGCGGGTCGCCGACGCCGGGCAGGCCCGCCGACGCGCCCGGCCGGACGTCGTGGACCGCGGGAACCCGGCCGCGCCGGGCCATGCTGACGGCCACCCCGCCGCCGATCATTCCCAGGCCCACCACGCCGGCCCGCAGCGTCCTCGTCTCCGACATCATGCGTTCCTTCCGCTGAGGGCCACCCCGCTGAGGGCCACCCCGCTGGGGGCCGGACCATCGCTGGGGGCCGGACCATCACTGAGGGCCGGACCATCACTGAGGGCCGGATCGGGGTCGGCCGCGATCGGCCATGCGGCCTGCTCGGCGACCAGTGGGCGGTACCTGCGCGTGGCCCGGGCCATGTTGATGCCGACGGTGCCGCGGACGCGGCCGTCCCGGCCGTAGAGGGCCGTCAACCTGCGCTCGGCGAGACTGCCCTCGACGATCCGTACCTGATCGCAGCCTCGGAGCTGGCCGTAGATCTGGATCTTCAGGTCGTACTGGTCGGACCAGACGTACGGGACCGGGTCGAAGGGGGTCGCGTGCTCCGGCCCGGCGAGGATGTTGCGGGCGACGGCCAGGCCCTGCTCGGCGGCGTTCGCGCGGTGCTCGATGCGGAGGCGCCGACCGGTGCGCGGGTGCAGCCACGAGGCGACGTCGCCGGCCGCCCATACGCCTGAACCGGCGTAGAGGGTGGCGTCGCACTCCACCCCGTTCCCGACCGGGACGCCGCTCGCGGCGAGCCAGCCCGTGTTGGGGTGGGCGCCGATGCCGACCAGCACGGCGTCGGCCTCGACGGTCCGGCCGTCCGCCAGCCGCACCCCGGTGGCCCGGCCACCCGCGGCGAGGATGGCGTCGACCAGGACGCCGGGCATGATCCGCACCCCGTGCTCGGCGTGGACCTGGGAGAGCATGGCGCCCAGGTCGGGGCCGAGCGCGTCGGCCAGCGGCACCGCCGCATCCGTGACCATGGTGACCTCGGCCCCCAGCTCCCGGGCGACGGCGGCCGCCTCGGCGCCGACGAAGCCGGCGCCGACGATCACCAGGCGGAGCCCGGGGCGCAGCTGCTCGCGCAAGCCGACCGCGTCCTCCAGCGTGCGCAGGACGTGCACGCCGGCGATGCCCTCGGTGCCCGGCAGCCGGCGGGCGGCCACCCCGGTGGCCACGACGAGCGCGTCGTAGCCGACCCGACTGCCGTCGGCCAGGGCCACTTCGCGCGCCCCGGTGTCCAGGGCGACGGCCGCGGCGCCCAGCCGCAGCTCGAGGTCGAGCGCCTCGAGGGCCTCGGCGCTGCGCAGCCGCAGGCGGTCGGTGTCCCACGCGCCGGACAGCAGCTGCTTGGACAGCGGCGGCCGGTCGTAGGGAAGGTGCGGTTCGTCGCCGATGAGGGTCACCCGCCCGGTGTAGCCGTCGCGCCGCAGTCCCTCCGCGACGCTCAGGCCGGCGGCCGAGGCACCGACGACGGCGATCCGGGACGGGGCCGCGGCGGTCACTCGTGCACCTCGATGGCGGCCGCCGGGCAGACCGCGGCGGCCTGGCGCACGTTGTCGTACTGGTCGGCCGGCGGGTCGGCGTCGAGCAGGACGACGATGCCGTCGTCGTCGCGCTGGTCGAAGACGTCGGGGGCGGCGAGCACGCACTGGCCCGCGCCGCAGCACTTGTCGAAATCGACAGAAATCTTCATGGGAAACCTCCTGGCATGTCCTTGCTCAGGGCGATGCCGGCCGGGGGACTGGCAGATTTCGTGGTCTCGGTCACCTGTCGACCCCGGTCACCTAACTAAGTTAAGTCGGACTGTACCCACGACCTGTGAAGTAGGCAAACCGCCCCGAACCAAGCACGACATTTATGCTTCGGTCGGGCATCGACCGTTCTGCGCCGCTACGTCCCCGTCGGGGTCGGTTCATAATTGTCCGGCGGGACTGCTGGCTCAGTTATTCGCGATATGCCTGCCGGCTTATCGCTTTCCGTTGCCCTGAAGGTCCGCGTTGCCCGCCAGGATGGCCCGGATGTGGCGCGAGGCGGCGGTTTCCGCGGGAGCGGACCGGAAGGGCGGCGATGCGCCCGGCGTACTCGCGACGAGGGAGTCGAGCAGGCCGTCGGCCAGTTGCAGCGTCAGGCTCTCCGTCGACTCGTCGCGGAAGAGGCTGTGGTGGAGCGTCACCATGCCGTGCAGCCCAGCCCACAGCGTCTGCGCCGCCTGCTCCACCGGCAGGGACAGCGCGTACCCCGCCTCCTGGCACCGCCGGAATCCGGCGCGGAAACTGGCCGAGACGCCGTGCGCCGGATGTTCGCTGATCCTCGCGACCTCGACCGTCGGTTGCGGCACCTCGAACATGAGCCGGTAGTGCCCGGGGTTGCTCAGCGCGAACCGGCAGTAGGCATGCGTCTGCGCCCGTAGCGGCTCCCGGGGGTCGGTGCCGTCGCTGGCCTCGTCCGCCCGCGCCATGCTCGCGACCAGGTCGTCGTATTTGTCGGACAACGCCGCCCAGACCAGCCCCGCCTTGTCGGGGAAATGCAGGTAGATGCTCGGCGCCGCGACCCCGACCTCCTTGGCGACCGCGCGCATTGTCAGTTTCTCGGCACTGCCCCACTCCACCAGCAGGTGGTTCACCGCGGCCAGGATCTCCCGGCGAAGCTGCTCACCCTGCCCCCGCAGGCTGCGCGCCCTACCCGAGCCGCCCGAGCCGCCTTTCGGGGACTGCGCGGTCGCCACCGGCCACCACCTCCGCCGCGGAGCCTACGTCGAACGGCATATGCCGACCCCGGTGCTCGCTGACCATCCCACCGAGTCCGCTAGTTCCGGTGCTCCCGGAACGCCGCCATTATGCTGACGGCGACGAGAAGAATGGCGATCACGAACAGGACGACCGAGGCCGGACCCGTGCCCAACGCGACTACGAAGTCGCCCAGAACAGCCGCAGTGAACCGTCACAACGCCACCGCGCTCAGCCGCCGTGGGCCTCGCCGAGCAGCCGCCCGTCACGGTCGTAGGCACGCAGGACGATGCGCTGGCCTTGCCACCAGTGGTCATAGTCACGGGAGCGTTGGTCGCTGCCTTCCCGCTGCGCCCCTTCGTCGAAGGAGCCGGACAGGTCACCGCTGCGTCCGAATCCCCGCGAGGGCGGGGGTGGGGCGCCGGTCTCGTCCCGCATGGTCCGAAACACGAAGTACCCGTCGTGCACCGGCACGTCGAGGACCCGCCCGCCGACGGCGGTCGCGGTCAGCCGGGTGACGTCGGCGCCGACCCGCCCGGCCGTCTCGACGAGGGTCCGCCGGTCCGCCGTCACCTGCCGCGCGGCGACGTGGTCGACGTTGATGACGCCCACGTCGACCGGGCGGCGGGCCGGCTCGGGCATGAGCCCCATCCCGCCGCCGCGGACCGCGGCCAGGTCCAGGCCGCCGGAGCCGGTCAGCGGGACGGTGCACATCCCCAGGTAGGTGCCGAGACCCAGGGTGGGGACGGGAACGGTGGTCGTCGCGGCGAGCAACACGCTCACCCCGGTCCCATCCCCGACGGCGGCCACCAGCCGCACCCTGGATTCCAGCGGATCCGACCGGCGACGCTCCGGCGTCAGGTAGTGGCAGTGCATGATCACCTCCTCGGCCTGCGTCGGAGTGAGGGTCACCGCGTGCGGAACCGATGATGCGGGTGGGCCGGAGGGACTCGCCCCCGGCGGGGATGGAAGCTGCGCGGGGATCACCGACATTCCACCGCCGCCTCCGAGCACACTCACCCCGGTCACGACGCCCGCCGCCGCGACGACCAGCGCGGCGGCGGGAACGATCCGCCGGGCCCGGCGCCGGCGACGTTCCCGTGGCACCCGGGCCTCCACCCCGGCCCACAGATCGTCCGCGGGTCGCACGACAACGCCGCGCGCGGCCTCGCGCAGACCGTGCGCGATCGGTTCCTCGTCATGGTGTCTCATGCCGGACCCTCCCGTCGTCGGGTGCGCTGATCGCTGGGGGACGCCTGGGGGTCCGCGCGGGCGCGGGCGGGGACGCGGACGCGGAGGGGGACGCGGAGGGGGACACCGCCGTCACGAAGGCCCGCAAGGTGGGGTCGGCCCGCAACCGGGCCAGCCCCCGCGACGCGTGGGTCTTCACCGTCCCCACCGAACAACCGAGGATCGCCGCGACCTGCACCTCGGGCAGGTCCTCGCAGTAGCGCAGCACCACCACGGCACGCTGCCGCGTCGGCAGCACGGCCAGTGCCGCGGCCAGTCCGACCCGGTCCTCGACATCGGCCAGCCCACCGGGATGGGTGCTGCCGTCGGGCACCTCCGACATCAACGTCTCGCCGACCCGCCGGCGGCGGAACCGCCGACTGTGGGCGTTGACGAGGATGCGCCGGACGTAGGCGTCCGGGGTGTCACTGGTCCGCACGCGGCCCCAGGCGACGAAGGCACGGGCGAGCGCGGTCTGGGCCAGGTCCTCCGCGTCGGCGGCGTCCCCGGCGAGCAGGTACGCCAGGCGCAGCAGCGCCGGAAGCCGGCTGGCGAAGTACGCCCGGAACTCGGCGTCTCGCTCCTCATCCATCGGGCCTCCTCCCTCTCTTACTTCTCCAGAGTCCTGCCGAACCCGATCGCGTTGACCGGACCGCCAAGGTTGACCGGACCGGCGGGGAGGCCCGACCCGGCGAAGTCCGAGTTGCTGGGTTGGTCGACCGGTGAAGACGAGTAGGCCACCCCGACGTCACCGAGAGACGGCGGCTCATCCTCGCCGGCGCCCGCGCCGGGCTGACCACCCTCGGCCTGCTCGCCGCCGTCGCCGGGGTGGTGGTCGCCGCGGTGAGAGGGCTGTAGGAGGAGGCCCTTTCTGATCTTCGGCGACTCCGCGCCGACGAGATCAGGCATCCTTTTACCATCTCCCCGCACACCGCCGGCGCGGCTGGACGCCGGCGCGACCGGCGATTGTGAGCGGTCGTTCCGCGGACAATCGGGCCACCAGTGCGCCGCGCGGGCCGGTGTCGTCCCGCGTCTACGAGATCCCTGCCTTGCGTTGTAGCAACTTCCTGACCGGAAAAATCGGACAGTCGCACTTTCCTTTCTACCGCTACCGAGAAATGACACCTGCTATCCTTACGGCTTACCAATGAGAATTGATCAAGATTCGTTGCCTGCCGAGCGGATGCTTCATCATGTCCGCGAACTCGGTAAGTCCCCCGAACCCGGGGTGGTTGTCCTCGGCTCCTGGCTGGATCGCACGGGCCCGCTGGCACCTTCGGTCTGCGTCGTGTACAAGAACGCGAAGCATCCCCACCTCGCCGACAAGTTGATCGGCATACGCTGGCCGGTCAGCGAGTCGACAGGTTGCGGGGAAGGGGAGGTACAGGAACCGCGGGAATGGGCGTTCGCGCTTTTCTCGTACCACATCGAGGAGCCCCTCGGCTCCACCGTCGGCCGTCTCCGCTACGACGCACACGGAATTGGATGGTTCGGATACGCGGTAGATCCACTGCCGCCCATACCCGAAGATCTGCTACGTCTCCTGGCTTCCGATAAGCGCGGGTGACGCGGTGCGCGGGCCGGGCCTGGTCCGTTACGGCTTCTTTTCGGCGACCTTCACCGCGGCGGGGTCGAAGTCGGTGGTGGCGTGGGACAGCAGCAGGTAGCTGCCCGAGGGAAGGGCGTCCAGGAGCCGGTGGACGATCGTCGAGGAACTGCCGGATGCCCGCCTCGGTCCTTGCCGCCGAGGTAGTAGTCGTACATCCGGGCCGAGTGCGGCCGATCGGTCTTCAGATCCACCGGGTCCGGGGCCGGGCGCCTGCCAGAATGATCCGGGTGGAGATTTCGGATTCCTCGTCGATTCCGTTGGTCGAGTTCGATCCCTCGCCCGTGGGCATGGTCCGGCCGTTCGCGGGTCGGGGCTAGTGGAACTCGGCCGCATCGCTACGGTTTCCTGAAACGTGCGCAGACGGAAGTAGAGGAGTCGACGGTGGAACAGCAGTGCAGCGAGTGCGACTTCGACGCGTCCGCCGCCGGCGTCACGCAGGTCGCCGCCGATCTCGGCCTGGTCGCCGGCAGGATCGCCGAGCACCTGCAAGCCCTGCCCGCGGACGTCGTGCGGCACCGCCCGGGGCCGAGTACCTGGTCGCCGATCGAGTACCTCGGGCACCTGCGCGAATCCATGGCCTTCCACCGTTGGCTGGTCGAACGGGCCACCGCCGAGGAGACTCCGGTGATCCCGGCCGTCGACCCCGACGCGTCCGTGGCCGCGGCGGACTACCGCAACGGCGACCTGGCCGATCTGCTCGGCCAGTTCGAACGCCGAGTCGCCCGCCTACGCGAGACGATCACGCAGCTGGACGAGGGCCGGTCGCGCCGGACGATCGACCTCGACGGGCGGGTCGTCAGTGTCGCTCTGGTAGCCCGCAGCGCGTTGCACGAATGCCACCACCATGACGGTGACATCGTCAGGGCCGGTCAGGGCTGACGCGTCAGCCCTGACCGGCACGTGTCAGCGGGGAGAGCCGAGGCGTATGCCGGTCACGCTGCCCCAGGAGTACCAGGCGAGCGAGAAGGAAGTGCTACGGTCCGGCGGGACGGGGAAGTCCCCCCAGCTCACGTGGGTGCAGGGATACGATGTGCACTGCATTTCGCCGAGGTGCTGAGAGCAGTAGTCGGCGATGAGCGGCACCCGCGTACCGTCGGCCAGGAAAAGACTCGCGGAGTTTCTCGAAGACGTGCTCGGGCACACGAGTGAAGACCCGTCCGTCAGCTTCTGGTAACGGACCAATGCTCGCATCGTGCCGTCGTTTCCGACGCTTATGGAGGTCAGGGTCACCCGCCAGGAAATGTCGCCGACGAAATCTCGATTGATGACATAGGTTCCCGGAGCGGGCGGTTTCGGTCCCGAGTCCAGGGTCGGTGTGGGAGTGTTGACCGGCACTGTCCCGCGGCTCGGTGGACCGGAGGGGACGGAGGTCGAGCCGGCACCGGCGTTGGGGTCGTCTTTTCCCGTGAGGTGAAGCCGCGGGAGCAGCAGCGCCAGGAAAACGGCGACACCGACGGGAACGGCCAGCCAGGGCAACACGCGACGGCCCACGGCGCGACCAGGTTCCCGCTGCGTCGGCGGGCGCGCGATGGCGCCCGGCGGGCCAGCCGGTGGCAGCCGCGGCGCCACCGGCGCAGGCGGCGTGGGGCGCCGCGTCGGCGCGGTGATGGTCATGGGGCGGCCGGCCTGGCGGAGCAGCCTCGCCGCGGTTCGCGCGTCGGGTCTTTCGGCGGGGGCCTTCGCCAGCATTGCCCACAGGACGTCGCCGAGTGGGCCAACCCGCAGGCCGGGGCGCGGCGGCTCGAAAAGTATTCCGGCAAGCATCGCGGCGGTGTTCTCGCCGCCGAAGGGAAGAACGCCCTCGACCGCCTGGTAGAGGGTGACCCCGAGCGAGAACACGTCGCTGCGGAGGTCGGACGGCCCGCCACCGAAGCGCTCCGGGGCGGTATAAGCCAGGGTACCGACGACTCCGGTCGCGGTGAGCGTGCTGTCGTCGTGGTGCGAGGCGATGCCGAAGTCGGTGAGCAGGACCCGTCCGTCCTGGGTGAGCAGGATGTTGGACGGCTTGATGTCGCGGTGTGCAACCCCGTGATCGTGGGCGAAGGCGAGCGCGTCGGCCGCGTCGGCGCCGATCCGGGCGACCTCGTCGACGGACAGCCGCCGAGCGCGCAACCGGTCGAGGAGCGACTCGGACTGGGCGATCAGCTCCATGACGATCCAGGGCAGGCCCCCGTCATCGAGGACATCGTGGACGGTCACGATTCCGGGATGGCTTCGCAACCGAGCCGCGTGCTCCGCCTCGCGGCGCGCCCGCGCGACCCGCTCCGCGCGCTCCCGGGCAGAGCTCTCGGCCGGGAGGCGAACCTCCTTCAACGCGACGTCCACTTTCAGTGTCTCGTCGCGTGCGCGCCACACGGTGCCCATCCCGCCGGCGCCGAGACGGTCGAGTATCCGATAGCGGCTTCCGACAATCCTGCCGACGGCACCATCTGTTCCGGTCATGTCGGCGCCCCCCGCACGATCGCCTGGCCGGTCGGGCGAGGCGAGCTTTGTGACGGCAAGCATAGTAGGCCCGCCGACAGGCGAAGCGCCGGGCTCGCGATCCCCGGGTGAGGGGAGAACGGCCCCCTCCTCGGGGCACCCCGGCACGCATCACCATGACGGTGACATCGTCAGGGCTGGCGTGGGCTGACGGGTTCGCTGGATTCTCCGGGCGGGTCGGCCAGGGCCGCGAAATCGAAGCTGCTGGTGTGACGCGCCCGGACGGTCCACCGGTGCCGGCCGTCCGCCGTCGCGGCCGCGGTCACCTCGCCGCGCACGATCGCGCCCCTGATCTCGTCGTACCTGGCCCCCTGCTCGGCGACGCAGCACACGGCGTCGCCGACGCCGACCCCGGCGGCGGTCCCCGTCGGATCGTCGAACTCGACCGTGATCTCCTCCCGATGGCGGTCGGCCCTGGCCAGGGTGCCGACAGGCCAACCGGCCGCGTCCACATAGGCCACGACCATCTCCGCGGAACCGTCGAGGAATGCCGTGAGCTGCTCGGCGCTCATCGCGATCCGCCGGCGGCGCTCAGCCGGCATCATCCGCTCCTTCCGTGAACAGGGCGGTGAGGGGGGTCACCCGGATGATGATCCGCTTGCCGTCGAGCAGTCTCTCCCGGACCTTGCGGACGACATGGGGCGGCGTGACGGGGGGCGGCGTGACGGGGGGCGGCGTGACGGGGGGCGGCGTGATGTGGGGCGGTGTGGACAGGCCCGGCTCCGGCCCGTCGCCGTCGCGCATCCAGTGCTCGATGGTCCCCTCACCCGGCTGCACGCGTCCCCAGACGCTGAGCACCCGACGATCGGCGGCACGGTCCCGCGGCACCACGACCACGCACACCCGGCCGTCACGCCGCAGGTGGCTGACCTTCGCGCTCCTGCGGTAGGTGTTGAACTCCAGCGTCCCGTCGCACCATCGGACGGTCATCGGGTAGCCGATCGGCCCGCCGTCCGCGCCGGTCACGATCAGGAAGCCACGCGTGTGCACGGCGAGGAACCGCCGCTGCTCGCCGGTCAGGCCAGCGCCGGGCGGCTGGCCGTCCCGCCCGCGTCGGTCGGGTAATTCCGCGTCCGGACCGGCGGCGGCGTCCTCGGTCGGAACCGTCATCTTCGATCTCCCCGGGCCTGGGCCGACCCTCGGGGTCCACGGGGGTCAGCGTCCGATGGTGGTCATGTCGGAGTAGCGGTCGCCGACCGGCGGCTCGATCGCGTCGAGCCGGGCGAGCTGGTCGGGGGTGAGGACGAGCGCGTCCGCGCCCGCGTTCTCCTCCAGCCGGCTGACCCGCTTCGTGCCCGGGATCGGAGCGAGGTCGTCGCCCTTGGCTAGCAGCCAGGCCAGCGCCACCTGGGCCGGGGTGGCCCCGAGCTCGCCGGCGACGGCCTCCACCTCAGCCACGATCCGCAGGTTCTGCGCCAGCGCCTCGGCGGCGAAGCGAGGATTGCCGCCGCGGAAGTCGCCGGCCTCGAGCTGGTCCGCCGAGCGGATCCGGCCGGTCAGGAAGCCGCGACCGAGCGGGGAGTAGGGGACGAAGCCGATGCCGAGCTCGCGCAGCAGGGGCAGGATCTGCGCCTCCGGTTCCCGCGACCACAGCGAGTACTCGGTCTGCAGCGCCGTGATCGGGTGGGTCGCGTGCGCCCGCCGGATCGTCTCGACGCCGGCCTCGGACAGGCCGATATGGCGGATCTTGCCCTCGGTGACCAGCTCGCCGAGCGCGCCGACGGTGTCCTCGATCGGCGTGTCGGGGTCCACCCGGTGCTGGTAGTAGAGGTCGACGTGCTCCACCCCGAGGCGGCGCAGGGACCCCTCGAGCGCGGCCCGCAGGCTCGCCGGCGAGCTGTCCAGGCCGGGCCGGTCGCCGTCGCGGTGCGAGATCAGACCGAACTTGGTCGCCAGCACCACCTCGTCGCGGCGCCCGGCGATCGCCCGGCCGACCAGCTCCTCGTTGAGGAACGGGCCGTAGATCTCCGCGGTGTCGAGGAAGGTGACGCCGAGGTCCAGCGCCCGGTGGATCGTCCGGATCGACTCGGCGTCGTCCGCACCGGCGCCGGCGTAGTACGCCGACATCCCCATCGCGCCGAGGCCGAGGCGGGAGACGTCCAGTCCGGCCAGTGACACATGCTTCATGCGCCGTGATCCAATCCGAGGGGGTCGGGACGAGCCGGGTGCGGCACCCGGTGCCACGTTAGTCCTCGGGTCGCACGAGACTCCGCTGGCACGCCAGGCCCGCTTCCCTCCTCAGGAGGCGGTGGACTCGGCGGCACGGGCACCATGCCGCCGCCCAGGCCCTGCTCCGCCGCGTCAGGCGCGGACGAGCTCGTTACGGACGAGCGGGATGACCTCGGTGGCGAACCGCTCCCGGTGCTCGGGTTCTGCCAGCCCGAGTGCCTGAAGGAAGGTGAAGCCGGCCCGGACGATCGTGACGAGCTGCTCGGCTATCGCCTCGCTGCTGCCGACGACGAGCCGGGACGTGGGGGAGCGGCGCTCGTCGAACCCGACGACGACGTTGCAGGCGCACGTGATCTCATCGGGATCGCGCCCGGCGGCCAGGGCACTCGACCGGACCGCGGCCCGCATGGCCACCGCCTCGGCGAGCTCCAGCCGGGGCAACGACGGAATCCAGCCATCGGCGAGCGCACCGGTCAGCCGGAGTGCCCGGGGACCGTAGGTGCCCAGCCAGACGGGGATGCGATGCGCCGGCCTGGGCTCGATGCGCGCCTCGTCGGTGTGGAAGTGCTCCCCGGCGAAGGTCACCGTCTCCTCGGTCCACAGGCCACGGATGATCCGCACCGCCTCCTCGAGGGCCGCGACCTTCTGCCCCGGCGTGCGTCGAGCCAGGCCGAACGCCGCGAACTCCTGGTCGTACCCGCCGACGCCGAGGCCGAGCACGAGCCGCCCGGCGCTGAGCCGGTCGAGAACCTCGGCCATCTTCGCCGTCACCGCCGGTGCGCGGTAGGGCAGCCCGAGCACGTTGGGCAGGACGCCGATGCGTTCGGTCGCCGCGGCCACCCACGTCAGCGCCGTCCACGGCTCGAACCTGGGCTGGTCGCTGTGGAGGTGATCGCTGATGCTGAACAGGTCGTATCCGAGGGCATCGGCGTGTTGCGCGTCCTCGGCCAGGCGATCCGGATCGAAGCCGACGCCCAGCTCCGTGCCGAATCCGAGCTGCTGTCCGACAATGGTGCTCACGGAGGATCCTCCTGTGGTGATGGTCATGAGCGAGGCCGCTTCCAGCGGACGCGCTCGGCGGCGCTCCGGAGCAGCACCCGCTCGGCCTGCAGGTCGAACGGGGCGGCCAGGCCGCCGCCGGGTGGGCCGGCGTCACTTCCGCAGGGAGGTGTCGAAGAACCACGGGAAGCCCTGCGCGTCGAAGGTCAGGCCGTCGACGTTGGGGGCGGTCCCGACGATGTAGACGACATCGTTGATCGGGATGGCCTGGGCCTGGTCGATCGCACCGCGTCCTCCGAGATGGTCTTGAAGGTGATTCCGTCGAGGAAGGGCGCGTTCTGGTGGGCCGCCGTCGCCGGAGCCCAGGCGTGGTCCGCCCACCTGGTGAGGGTGACCTCCTGGCGCGGGGTGTAGGAGTCCAGCGTGAACGGCCCGCTGTCGACGATCTTCTGGCAGGTGCCCTGCGGTCCCTTCGCGAAGGTCGCGGGTGATTCCAGGCCGAAGAACGCGGTGGACGCCGCCTGGAGGAGCTGGGCGCCGGGTTGCTTGAAGCGCACCGTGGCCGTGTCGCCGTCCACGACCGTCGTGCCCTGGTAGCCGGCGAGGTAGAGGACCGAGGAGGTCGACTTGGTCGCCGGGTCGACGACGCGGTCGAAGTTCCGCTTGACGGCTTCGGCGTCCAGGGGCGTCCCGTCGCTGAAGGTGATCCCCGGTCGCGGATCGAACGTGAACTCCCGCGCGTCGGGGGAGACCGTCCAGGAGGTGGCCAGCCAGGGCTTGAAGCCGCCCGTCCTGGGATCCTGCGCGACGAGCGAGTCGACCACACCACGGGTCACGAGCTGCACGGTCGCCAGCGGTGACTGGTGGGGATCGATGCAGCCGCCGTCCTGGTCGATCGCGTAGGTCAACCGGCCGCCCTGCTGGGAGGTCCTGCCGCCGTCGCCGCCCCCGCAGTCCGCCAGGGTCCACGCGCCGAGTGCGACGCCGGGTGCTCCGGCGACGCGACGGACGGAGGGGCTGGGGGTGCGTCTCACGGCGGCTCCTCGCGAGGCTGGGCGGCTTCCCGATGCGTCCGGTCGGCTTTGTCGGCTTGGCGACGGTAACGCGGGACGCTGGTAAAGTACAACGTGCATGGCAAATCGGGGGCGGGGACGGCAGGAAGCCGTCCGGACCTGTGGAGGACCACTGAGCACCTCACTGCCCGGCATCTCGCAGCCCGGCGTGTCGCAGCCCGGCGTGTCGATCTCCGGCTCGATGCCGCCGGACGCGGCAGCGCTGGGCCCGGCGGCACGGACGGGTGGGCGGGCGGGCAAGCATGCGGCGATCACCCGGGCTGCCCGCAGGATGTTCGGCCGTGACGGCTACTCGCGCACCAGCATCGACGCGATCGCGACCGAGGCCGGTGTCTCCACGCGCACCATCTACAACCACTTCGAGAGCAAGGAGCAGCTCTTCTCGGCCGTCCTGCACGCAAGCGCGGCCCAGGTCGCCGACGAGTTCGCCCGTAACGCCGAGCGCCGTCTGACGGGTACCGACCTGGAGGGCGACCTCGTCGCTCTGGGGCACGCCTTCGTGGCGCAACGGACCGAGTTCCCCGAGCACTTCGCGATGGTCGAGCAGATCAAGACCGAGTCGTCGCACTTTCCGCCGGCGCTCATCGACGCCTGGCAGCAGGCCGGTCCGCTGCGGGTGCGGGGCGAGGTCGCCCGCCGCCTGGCCCGGCTCGCCGATGCCGGGCTGCTACGCATCGGCGACCCCGCCGTCGCGGCGGTCCACTTCATCGCCCTGGCCACCGCCGGCGTGTCGATGCGCCCCTACGGCTCGCCGCCGCTGGACGAGGGACAGACCCGCGAGGCCGTCCGCGTCGGCATCGATGCGTTCCTTAACGGATATCGCGCCGGATAGGGTGATTCGACGGAATCGTCCAGATGCGAGGGGGGCTGGCCGCGGTGACGGATGCAGGCGAGCGGGACCTGGCGGGCGAGCGGTGGTGGCAGAGTCTCGTCGAGGAGCGCAGCCCGGTGGATCTCAAGACCGACCAGCCGCATTCGGCCCGGATGTACGACTACTTCCTCGGCGGGAAGGACAACTTCCCCGCTGACCGGGAGGCCGCCGAGCAGTCGCTGGCCGCGTTCCCGAACCTGCGGGTCGTGGCCCGGGAAAACCGGGCGTTCCTGGCCCGGACGGTCCGCTTCCTGGCCGGCGAGGTCGGCGTCCGGCAATTCCTCGACATCGGCACCGGCATCCCCACCTCGCCGAACCTGCACGAGATCGCCCAGAGCATCGTCCCCGACGCGCGCGTGGTATATGCGGACAACGACCCGATCGTCCTCACCCACGCCCGCGCCCTGCTCACCAGCACCCCGCAGGGCGCCACCGCCTACCTCGACGTCGACGTCCGCGACGTCGAGAGCATCCTGACCTCCTCGGAGCTGCGCGAGACCCTCGACGCGACGAAGCCGGTCGCGCTGTCCCTCATCGCGCTGTTCCACTTCATCCCAGACTCCGACGACCCCTACGGCATCGTCCGCAGCCTCGTCGACGCGCTTCCCGCCGGCAGCTACCTCGCCCTCTCCCACATCACCGCCGACCAGGACCCGGCGTGGGAGCAGGTCGCCGAGACCTACCGCAGCCGCGGCATCCCCCTTCAGCCGCGTACCCGCGCACAGGTCGCCCGGTTCTTCGACGGCCTGGAGCTGGTCGAGCCGGGTGTACAGGTCGTCCACCGCTGGCGCCCGGACGGCACCGCGACCGGCCTGACCGACCTCGAGGTCAGCAACTACGGCGCGGTCGGCCGAAAAGTCTGACGCGCGCCGCCGCGCCGCACAGTGCTACCCGGAGGCGTGGCGCGGTTCCGCGGAACACCATGATCGCCAGAGCAGAGCAGAGCAGAGCCAGAGTCAGAGCCGGAGCCGGAGCCGCCAGGGACCACCACCACCCACCAGGCCACCCCCGCCGTCGAGATCAGCACCAGCCGTGAGCGGGCACCCGCACACAGCCCCACCGGAAACCCCTGCGACCAGGGCGCATAGCCGGCTGCGAGCAGAAGGTGACCGGGCAAACTCCTTGATCCAGATGGTGGACATGCGAAGCCCGAGACCGGCGAGGCAGCCGCCCGGGGTTCTGCCGTAGCGGGTGGCGGTGCCTCGCCACACCTTCAGTCTGTTGATCAGATGTTCGGCTGATCAGCCGTTCGGCGGTGTTCCGTTCCGTGGCGGGATCGGCGTCGTGGCCGACAGGCCGGCCGCAACCGCTCCGGGTGCGGGCCGAACCCGCAGATCGGCAGAGGAGGCCCGATGAACCCCCACTGCTCGCCCGTCACCTCCACCCACATCACACCCGACGACCTACCGGATCACGCCCCACCGGAAAAGCGAATCCCGCAGACAGATCACCACTCGACACGCGCCCCTAGGACGCGGTGACGATGTCGGAGCGCAGCGGGGCGAGGATCGCGCCGAGCTGGCCGGTGGTCTCCGCCGGGACGCCGAGGCCGGCGAACGACGCGATCAGATGGTCCACCACCGCGTCGAAGTGGGCGCCGGTGATGCCGAGCGTGGCGTGTACCGTGGCGAGGTCCCGGCCCTGGTAGACCTCGGGGCCACCGATCGCCGCGGCGACGAATGCCCGCTGGTGCGCCTTGAGACGGTTCAGGTCCCGGTTGGCGAAGAAGGGTGCAAGGGTGGGGTCGGCCGTCACCCGGACGTAGAACTCGTCGACCGCGGCCTGCACGGCCGTCGCGCCACCGACAGCGTCGTAGATACTCATCAGCGGTCTCGCTTTCGCAGGAGAGGTCCGATCGTGGATCGTTGACCATGCTGTGTTGCGTGGGCTGCGCGCTGGTACCTGTCCGATATGTCCAGTGAACCGCAGGCGCGACTTTCCGTGAAAGAGCCGAATGCCCGCGCGGCGGAGACAGACGGCCGGCGCCCGCGGGCCGTCCGGCTCCTTACGCCCAGGCGTGGGAGGACACATCGCCTGTTGACGGCCGCGGCCGCCGCCCAGCCGAGACCAGCCGCTGGTGGTGGGGACCGGGCCGGTCCCGCCAGCCGTGGAACACGGCCTCCACTCGCCAGGCCAGATCCTGGCCCGTGCCTCGATACTGGCCATGTCCCGGTCCGGTCGAAGTGGGAGGGTGATGCGGTGACCTCGGCATCCACGACGGCCGGCCCGGCATCCGCAGGCGATCGGGGGGCCGCGACCGGGACAGCGCCCTGCGACCCGCCCAGCGACCCGCCCGGCGACCCGGCCTTCGACGCGGGACCGGTCGGCTTCGTCGGGCTCGGCACGATGGGCCAGCCGATGGCGGCGAACCTCGCCGCCGCGGGCCGGCCGCTGGTGGTGTGGAACCGCACGCCCGTCCGAACCGGGCCCCTGGTGGCGGCCGGGGCCGAGACCACCGACGACCCCGCCGAGGTGTTCGCGCGCTGCCGTGTCGTGATCGTCATGCTCGCCGGCCCCGAGGCGATCGATGTGGTGCTCGACCGCGGCGGCCCGACGTTCCCGGCCCGGCTGCGGGGCCGCATGCTCGTCCAGATGGGAACGACCTCGCCGGCCTACTCGCGAGCCCTCGACGCCGACCTCCGCCGGGTGGGCGCTCGCCTCGTCGAGGCACCGGTGTCCGGGTCGCGTGGGCCCGCCGAGGCCGGACGGCTCGTGGCCATGCTCGCCGGCGACCCCGGTGACGTCGCCGGTGTGCGACCGCTGCTCGCCCCGATGTGCCAGGACCTGGTGGACTGCGGGCCGATTCCCCGGGCGATGTCGACGAAGCTCGCCGTCAACCTGTTCCTGATCACGCTGGTGACGGGGCTCGCGGAGGCGGTGCACTTCGCCGGGCGCAACGACGTCGACCTCGGTGTGCTCGGCCGGGTGCTGGCCGCGGGCCCGATGGCCAGCGACGTCTCCCGGACGAAGCTGCCGAAGCTCGTCGAGCGTGACTTCACCGTGCAGGCCGCCGTCCCCGACGTGCTGGAGATCACCCGTCTGATCGCCCAGGCGGCCCGGTCCGCCGGCATCGCGTCGCCCCTGACGGACGTCTGCCACGCGCTCTACCGCGAAACCCTGGCGCAGGGCCGCGCCGCCGCCGACATGGTCGCCGTCCTCACCGCCCTCGAATCCCGCAGCGACCCCGACCTCGCCCCCGCTGGTCCTGAACCTGACCGCGCTGATTCTGAACCCGACCCCGCCGCCCGATGACCGAGCCGCAGAGGATCACCGTGGGGACGACCCGGCTGTGCTGTCGGCGGCACTGGTCTCGGTGACGAAGCCGGTCTGGATCAGGCGGCTGCCTCGACGCGTGCACAGCAGCGCGGGCGCTGTTGCGTTGGCGGCGCCGTGGTTGACCCGGCCGAACGCGCATGATCGAGTTATGCATCGTAGGCGTGTGCTTCCTCCGGCCGGGTCCTCGCCGCGCACATCCCCGCCGCCCACCACATCGACGAGCGGTACGCGAACAACCCGATCGAAGCCGACCACGGCAGGTTCAAAGCCCGACTCCGCCCCATGCGGGGCCTCGAACGTCTGCGATCCGCACAGGTGATCGGCTCCGGACACGCCTTCGTCCAGAACATCCGCCGCGGCCGCTACGAACTCGCCAGCGACGCCGAGCCTCCCCAGCGGCTCGCGGCTGCCTTCACCGAACTCGCCCTCGCCCTCTGATCAGGGGCACCACCTGAGCCCGCCACGTCCCGCCTCGGCATAACGCAACAGAGCTGATCGGCGCGGGGGACGGCGCCGCGGTGGGGGAGGCGGGCGAGGACCTGGACGGCGGCGCGGATGTCGATCGCGGGAGGAAGGGGCGGGATGGTGCCGCCGGCTCGTGGGACGGGGGCGGGATACCTCCCACGGCGTAGGCGGGTACGCCGCAAGGTGGATACCGACGCCCGCATAGATCGCTCTGTGGGCCGTCGTCCTGCCGTGTCCAGCGGATTAGGTTCAGCACCGTTGCTGGACTTGGATCCCTAGAGATGGGCGATCAGCGATGATCGAGGTGCAAGGTCTCACCAAGCGATACGGCGAGAAGCTCGCCGTGTCGGAGCTGAGTTTCACGGTCCGGCCCGGCATCGTCACCGGTTTTCTCGGGCCGAACGGATCGGGAAAGTCCACGACGATGCGGATGATCGTGGGTCTGGACCAGCCGAGCGAGGGCAGCGTCCTGATCAACGGGCAGCGGTACCGCGATTTCCGGGCGCCGCTGTGCGAGGTCGGTGCGTTGTTGGAGGCGCGGTCGGTGCACACCGGTCGGTCGGCCTACAACCACCTGCTGGCCCTCGCCCAGACCCACGGCATCCCGCGCCGCCGGGTCAGCGACGTCATCGAGCTGGCCGGGCTGGCCGGGGTGGCCCGCAAGCGGGCCGGGGGCTTCTCGCTGGGCATGGGGCAGCGGTTGGGTATCGCCGCGGCGCTGCTCGGGGATCCCGGGACGCTGATCCTCGACGAGCCGGTCAACGGCCTCGACCCGGAGGGCATCCGCTGGATCCGCACGCTGCTGCAGGACCTGGCCGCGCAGGGGCGCACGGTGCTGGTGTCGTCCCATCTGATGAGCGAGATGGCGCTCACGGCCGAGCATCTCGTCGTCATCGGGCAGGGTCGGCTGATCGCGGACATGTCCGTCGCGGACTTCGTCGCCGGCGCCTCCGAGAACGTCGTGCACGTCCGGTCGCCGCGCGCGCCGGAACTGCGGGATCTGCTGCTGTCCGCGGACGTCACGATCCGCGCGGACGGAGTCGACGTCCTCGAGGTGTCGGGCCTGCCGAGCGCTCGGATCGGTGATGTCGCCGCCGCGGCCGGCATCCCGTTGCACGAGCTGACGCCGCGTCAGGCGTCGCTGGAGGAGGCGTTCATGGCGCTGACCCACGACGCCGTCGAATACCACGGCGGCTCGGCGTCGACGCTGCCGCACCAGCCGGGGGACGGGGCAGCGCAGGCGGTGGGTGGCGCCCACCTCGAAACCCACGGGGCGGGAGCGAGATCATGACAACGTTGACGGGCGTCGGACCGGGGCGCGGCGAGCTGACGGCGAAGGCCGGCTACGGGGTCACCCAGCGGCGGGTCCTGCTGTCGGAATGGACGAAGCTGCGGTCCCTGCGGTCGACTCTGTTCTCCCTGCTCGCGGCGATCGTCTTCGTGGTCGCCCTCGGCATTCTCATCTCCTGGGCGCAGGCCAGCCACTGGGATCAGGCGTCGCAGATCGACCGGCTCACCTTCGACCCGACGAACACGAGCCTGAGTGGCGTGTTCCTCGCGCAGCTCGCGATCGGCGTGCTCGGCGTGCTGATGTTCAGCGGCGAGTACGGCACCGGCATGATCCGCGCGACGATCACCGCGGTGCCCCACCGCCTGCCGGTGCTGTGGGCGAAGTCGATCGTGTTCGCGGTCGTCACGTTCGTGCTGATGACGGTCTCGTCGTTCGTCGCCTTCTTCGGCGGCCAGGCGATGCTGTCGTCGAAGCACATCGAGACCACGCTCGGTCATTCCGGCGTCCTCACCGCCGTGGTCGGCGGGGGTCTCTACCTGACGGTCGTCGCCCTGCTGGGAGTCGCTCTCGGCGCGCTGGTCCGCAGCACCGCCGGCGGGATCGCCATCCTGTTCGGGGTGCTGCTGATCCTTCCGTTGATCGTCAACTTCCTTCCGTCGAGCTGGTACGACAACATTGATCCGTACCTGCCCAGCAGCGCCGGCCAGGCCGTTTTCGCCGTCGTGCGGGACTCCTCGTCGATGGCGCCCTGGACCGGCTTCGCGCTGTTCTGCGGATACGCGGCGGTCCTGCTGGCCGCCGCGGCGGTGGTGCTGCGGCGACGGGACGCCTAGGGTCGTGGCGTCCTCGGCGCGGGGCTTCGGGCGGGTCGTCGGGCGGGTCGTCGCGAGCACAATGGAGCGCGTGGCCCATGACGTGGCTGTCGACGATCTGCCCGGCCCGCGCAGCCCCGGCCGGATGCGCCAGCTGCTCGCGGCGCATCCGACCGGGGTCGACGCGGCGATCGTGCTTCCGTGCGCGGCGCTGGCGCTGATCGCCGCGGTGCTGCACCCCGAGGGGCACCCGCTGGGCATGGTGTTCGCGGCCGTGCTGCTGGTTCCGCTGATCTGGCGGCGCTCCCGGCCGATCGCAGTGTTCGCCCTGCTCGCCGCGATCGCCTTCGTCCAGTGGCTGCTCGACGTGACCTCGCCGGGCGACGCGGCGTTGCTCATCGCCCTCTACTCCGTCGCCGCGTCCCGGCCCCGTCGCTGGATGCTGCTCGCCGCCGGCGTCACCGAGCTCGGAGTGGTGCTGGCGGCGGTGCGCTGGGGCGGGCCGCCGGTGCAGGAGATGTTCAGCGCCTTCGTGTTCCTCACCGGCATGGTGATCGCGGCCTGCGCGACCGGGGTGAACATCGGTGGGCGCCGCGCGCGGCTGGCCTACCTGGAGGACCACGCGGCCCGCCTCGAACGCGAACGCGACCAGCAGAATCGCCTGGGCGCCGCGGCCGAACGGGCCCGCATCGCCCGCGAGATGCACGATGTCGTCGCCCACAACCTCTCCGTGATGATCGCCCTCGCGGACGGCGTGGCGTTCACCCTCGATACCGACCCCGCCGAGGCCGGCCGGGCGGTCCAGGCCGTGTCCGACACCGGCCGTGAGGCGCTCGCGGAGATGCGCCGGCTGCTCGGCATCCTCCGGGACGACGCCCAGCAGGACACCCGCGCGCCGCAGCCCGGCCTCGCTGATCTCGACCGGCTGGTCGAGCAGGTCCGGGCGACCGGTCTGCCCGTCACCATGGAGATCAGCGGCGAGCCGCTCGTGCTGTCCGGCGGCGCCGCGCTCACCGTCTACCGGCTCGTCCAGGAAGCCCTGACCAACACCCTCAAGCACGGCGGGCCCGCGGCGACGGCCCAGGTCCGGCTGCGGTACGGCGCCGGCGCGGTCGAGGTCGAGATCCTCGACGGCGGGCTGGGCCGGGCAGCCGCCGGACGCCGCGCCACCCAGACCACCGACCCGCACCACAGCGGGCCCGCCGGTTCTGGTGGGCCCGCCGGTTCTGGTGGGCCCGGCGGTTCTGGTGGGCAGGGGCTTGTCGGGATGCGGGAACGGGTGGCGGCCTTCGGCGGCATCGTGGTGGCCGGGCCGCGGCCGACGGGCGGCTGGCGCGTGCACGCGCGGCTTCTCGCCGATCCCGATCCGGTCGCGCCCGCCGCCGGCGCCGCGCCGGGCGGCCCCGCGCCCAGGCGGGTCGCGGCGCAGCGGGTGGCCGGGTGAACATCTCGGTCCTGCTCGTGGACGACCAACCGCTGCTGCGCCTGGGCTTCCGGATGGTGCTGAACTCGCAGCCCGATCTGACCGTCGCCGGGGAGGCGGGCGACGGCGCGGAGGCGATCCGGCTGACCGCCGAGCTCGCGCCCGACGTCGTGCTCATGGACGTCCGGATGCCCGGCATGGACGGGATCGAGGCGACCCGTCAGATCATCGCCGCCGGCGGGACGGCCCGGATCCTCATCCTGACCACCTTCGATCTCGACCAGTACGCCTACGCGGCCCTGCGTTCGGGTGCCAGTGGCTTCCTGCTCAAGGACGTGCCTCCGGCGGATCTGCTGTCCGCGATCCGGGCGGTGGCGGTCGGCGACGCGGTGGTCGCGCCGAGCATCACCCGGCGGCTTCTCGACACCTTCGCCCACAAGCTGCCCGACCCGGACAGTCCGCAGGCTCCCGCGGATCCCCGCCTGGCCCGGCTCACCGACCGTGAGCTGGTCGTGCTGGGCGAGGTCGCGGCCGGACGCTCCAACGCCGAGATCGCGGCGCACCTCGTGCTGTCCGAGGCGACCGTGAAGACCCATGTCGGCCGGATCCTCGCGAAGCTGGAGCTGCGCGACCGCGTCCAGGCGGTCGTCTTCGCCTACGAGACGGGCCTCGTACGCCCCTCCGACCGGCCGCCCACCCAGCCGGGAGCGGCCTGACTGGCGCCCTGACCCGCGGCGCTGCCCACGCAGGTCACTGCGGCAACCCAACCGGAAGCGTGCTGCCTGCGTGTTCACGGGCGAACGGGCTGGCCAGTCGGCCTAGCGGCGTCGGGGGACGGAATCGGTTCGTGGTCGGTGAAGACATCCGTCGGGGAACGAGGAGCGGCTGCCGTTAGGGTGATTCAAGGTGTTCGTCCTGATATGAGGGGGCTGGCCGCGGTGACGGGCGAAGGCGAGCGGGACCTGGCGGGCGGACGGTGGTGGCAGAGTCTCGTCGAGGAGCGCAGCCCGGTGGATCTCAAGACCGACCAGCCGCATTCGGCCCGGATGTACGACTACTACCTCGGCGGGAAGGACAATTTTCCCGCCGACCGGGAGGCCGCCGAGCAGGCCCTGACGGCGTCCCCGAACGTCGCGACCGCGGCCCGGTCGAGCCGAGCGTTCATGACCCGGGTGGTGCGCTTCCTGGCCGGCGAGGTCGGGATCCGCCAGTTCCTCGACATCGGCACCGGCATCCCCACCTCCCCGAACCTGCACGAGACCGTCCAGAGCATCGCCCCGGACGCGCGGGTCGTCTACGCCGACAACGACCCGATCGTGCTCACGCACGCCCGCGCCCTGCTGACGAGCAGCCCCCAGGGCGCCACGGTCTACCTCGACGCCGACCTGCGCGACCCCGAGCGCATCCTGGCCGCCCCCGAACTGCGCGCCACCCTCGATCTCAGCCGGCCGGTCGCCCTGTCCCTGATGTCCATCTTCCACTTCATTCCCGACTCCGACGACCCGCACGGCATCCTGCGCCGGCTGCTCGACGAGTTGCCGTCCGGCAGCTACCTCGTCCTCAGCCACGGCACCGGCGACGTCGACCCGGCGGTGGCGGCGGCGGCCGAGGCCTACCGGCAGCGCGGCATTCCCACCCGGCTACGCAGCCAGGCCGAGGTCGAGGGCCTGTTCACCGGTCTGGACCTGATCGAGCCGGGGGTGCAGCTGGTGCACCGCTGGCGCCCGGACGGCACAATCCCGGCAGGCCTGACCGACGCCCAGGTCAGCGCCTACGGTGGCGTCGGCCGGAAGGCATAGCACCGCAACTCATGCCTTCGCGGGCTGCGACGCGACCCCTGCTACCTGGTCGGCCAGGGCGGCGTAGGCGAGCATGGACAAGGTGATGTGGCGTACCAGGCCCGGTAGTCACGGAACTTGGTAGTCGTCCAGTCCGCAGGTCTGTTTCACCTGCTGGAAGGCCTCCGCGATCGCCCACCGGTATGCGCTCGTGCTGTTCGAGGCACTCACCGCCGTCGCGTGCTGGTGTTCCCCGTCTCAGAGCTGGCCGCGATCTGCGCTCCGCAAGCGGCCCCCGTACCAGCAGCTCGGGCTTCGGGTTTGTCGACTCCACTCCTGCCGATCCGGTCCTTGGCAACCTTTCGGACCGCTCTCGCGTATGAGAGGGGTGAGCGCGGCGACCGGGAGGTGAACGGGTGGGCGACGGCCGGGACCACCGTCTCCTCGACGGCGGCGACGGCGACGACGGCGGCCGGGATGCGGACGGCCGGGACGTCGGCGACGAGGACTTCGAGGGGTTCGTGCGCCGGCGCGGCGCGCACCTGACCCGGTTCGCCTACCTGCTCCTCGGGGACCGGGGCCGAGCGGAGGACCTGGTGCAGACGGCCCTGGTCAAGACCTGGTTACGAGGTGACCGGATCGCCCCCGAGGGCCGCGAAGCGTACGTGCGTCGAACCATGGTGACGACCGTCGTCTCCTGGTGGCGCCTCGGTGGTTGGCGTGAACGGTCGACAAGCACGCTTCCCGACCTCGTCGCGGCAGCGGACGCTACCGCCACAGTCGACGAGCGCGACCTGCTGCTGGCCGCGCTGCGGCGCCTGCCACCGCGGCAGCGGGCAGCGGTGGTGCTCCGGCACTATGCCGCGCTGACGGAGGCGGAGACGGCAGACCTCCTCCACTGTTCGGTGGGGACGGTCAAGAGCCAGACAAGCCGCGGCCTGGCCGCCCTACGGGGCGTGCTCGCGACCACCGAAGCCTCCTTGGAGGGTGAGCGCAGGTGACCGACCGGATGATCGAGACACTGCTACACCGGACGGCCGATCGCGTCGAGGCTGATCCCGCTCTGGCCGAGAACGTGCGCGGTCTGGTCCGCCGGGCCCGGCGCCGGCGCGGCATCGCCGTGGCCGGGGCGGCAGTCGCGGTCGTCGCGGCGGGTTCGGTGGTGTTCGCCGGCCCGGTCCGGGACTGGCTCGACGACGGCGGCCCGGCTCCCGCCGCGATCGTGGTCGCCCAACCGGCCAGGTCGCCCGACCTCACCTCCTGGCGGTGGCGGGACGTCCCGCCACCCGACCCGACCACGTCCGGCAACGACGTACGCGCATTCGTGGTGGGGCACTCACTTGTCTCCCTCGACTACGACGACGGGCACTACGTCGCCTCGGTCTCCGGGACAGCCGGAGAGCCCTTCGGCCCCGCTCGACCAGCCAGCCCAACGACGTTGACCAGCGCCGTGTCCGCCGCTTCCGACACCACGTTGTATCTCTGGGGCGGCCAGGACACTGCGCGGGGCACGCCCGCGCAGGGGCCCACCTACCCGCCCAGCGGCCTCGCTTTCGACGTCGCTTCGCAGACCTGGTCGAAGCTCCCACAGGCGCCGATCGAGTCCCGCGACGGGGCGGTCGCGGTGTGGACCGGTGACCGTCTGTTGATCTGGGGCGGCACCGTCGGGGCGGCCCCGAACACAGGTACACCGAGTCGAATCCGTGCCGACGGCGCCGGCTACGACCCTGCAACAGGCACCTGGGAGGTGCTGCCGCCCGCCCCGGGCGGCGGCAGCCTCGTTCCGGTGGCCGCTGTCTGGTCCGGCGAGCGGATGGTCGTCTGGGCGAGGGCGCAGGACGATTCGTCCGGGCCTGAGAGCGGGCGGACTCTCGTCTTCGACCCGGCTGCCCGTACCTGGAGCGTAGCGGCTGGTCCGCCGGTGCCTGCCGCCGGCGCGAGCCTGGTGGCCACTGCGGCCGGGCCGCTGGCGGTATCGGTGCTCTTTGAGCAGTCGCGGGCGGCACGGTTCGACGCGACGACCGACCGGTGGGTCGCCCTGCCAGGTCCTGCCGTGCCGACGGCGACCATCTGTCCGACGTCGGTGGTGGCGCTGCTCGAACCGGCAGTCGCGGTGGCGCTCCCGTCCTGTGCCGGAGGGACGCCGCAGCTGTTGGACGAGACCTCCGGCGCCTGGGTCCCGCTGCCGTCCTGGGGTACCGGTCTGACCGGCGTGGCCGGAGCGGGCGGGGACTTCCTCGCGCTCTGGAACCCCGCAGGTCGGTCGGTTCCCGGGGCGTCGCCGAGCCTGCGGGTGCTCTCGGCGCCCTGACAGCACCGCTGACAGCAGACGAACATGTGCAGTGCCGCCACGGCCAGACGGATGTCCGCGGCCTGCCAGGGCCCAGAGCTGCGGGAGGGCGGATCCGGCCACGGCGGCGTGTCCGTCGGCCGTTGCCGCCAAGGATCACGCCCCAGCACGCTGCGGTGGTCCGCTCAACGCCCACCTGGCGGGGAAGCCTGGACATCCACTCGATTGTGTCGTACTAAATGAGCGGGGCCGGGGAGGCCGGTAGGGGCTGGCGATCGCCCGATCGGGGCTCGACCGGCATACGAGCGGAGGCGACGACCGATGAGCACAGACAGCCACGGCAGGGACCCCTACGCGTTACGGGACAGGATTCTGGCGCTCGACCCCGTCGAGAATGCCCGGGAGATCGCTCATCTTTTTCACCGCGACTTCCAGCGGGCCCTGCTGCCGCAGATCGCGACCGGATTCTTCGCGACGATCTCGCCGCCCCGCATGACCCGGATCCTGATCCGCACCGGTGAACTGGAGTTCCGCAACCGCAAGCGGCTGGTGGATCAGATGCTCATCCATCACGAAATGCTCACCCACGGTTTCGTGCCGGGTCGGGGGCGCGACGCGCTGCGTCGGATGAACGAGATGCACCGCAAGTACGCAATCACCGCGGAGGACTTCACGGCCGTGTCGGTCGAGACCACCCTCGGCCAGCTCACGGCGGCCCGGGAGTACGGCTGGCGTGAGCTCACCGAGCACGAGGTGCTCGGCGTGATCGAGTTCGAGCGCGTGCAGGCCCTGCACATGAACATCCGGGACGTGCCCGCCACGGTCGAGGAGATGGTCGCCTTCCGCGACGACTACTTCGCCCGGCAGGTGCGGTTCGCGCCGCAGAACTCCCGGCTCGCCGAATCCGCGCTCCGGCTGCTGGCGACCCTCGTGCCGGCACACGTCGCGCCGCGCGTCGAGAAGGTCATGATGAGCCTGACAGATCCGCGCATCGTCGCGGCGCTGGGCTACGACTATCCCGACGCCGCCTACCGGGAACGGGTCCACCGCGCGACGCGCGAGCACGCGGCCCGGGACGCCACCGACAAGCGGGCGCCGCAGGTCGTCCTCGACCTGATCTCAAGCGTCTACCCCGACGGGTACGAGATCGATCGACTGGGCACGCATCTGCGCTCCGACGAGCAGCCACATGGGCGCCGGGACCACGCCCTCCCGCCGCCCATGTGCCCGGTGTAAGTCGGTGCCCTGAGTGCGTTAGTGCCCCGGTGCGAGTCAGTGCCCCGGGGTGAGTCGGCGCCCCGGGGTGAGCCGGTGCCCCGGGATGAGGGGGTCGTCGTCGGCGTGGACGACCCTCCGGGGCGATGTGTCCTGCCTGCCGCCAGCCTCCTCGCATCCTGGATTCGCTCGCGGATCACTCTCCGCGACGGACGTCACAGTGACACGTGTCGTGACGGGCCAACCGTGGATGGGTGCTGTCCGGGCCGGGACGCGACCCGATCGGCGCCGGATCGTCATCGCCTGGCTCCGCCCCGGGCGGTGTGACAGGTCGCCGGCGAAGGCGCCCCGCGGCCGGCGTCTCAGGGCTAGCACTACACATCAACACGGGAAGGAGTGGAGTCCACTCGTCGACCCGATTCTGTCAACGCGCAAATGATTGCGTTCAAGTGACCTGCCGCCTGGTAGGGGTAGCACGGACGGATTCGAGGTGCGCCCTAGCTGTTCGACCTGTACGCCTTCCCTGCTAGGCTTCCGCCGGAAGAAATTTGAAAATCTGGTCGAGAGATAGGCATCATACGAACTGTTGTGTGGGAGTGATATCTTCCGATCGCCGTCGGTCGGAAGAATGGTGGCGCTGGAGCTCGCGCTTTTTTGTGACGGACGCCATTTGATCGGCCGTCTACCGGTGGGCGGAAATGCAGGGAAGTGGGCGTCATCACGGGGGTTCAGTCGGTCCCCGATAATAGTCGAGAGGTGGCTCATGCGGGTGTTGCGGACGAGGTCGGCCGCGGTGGTGATCGCGGCGGCGACAATGCTGGCGGCCTGCAGCTCCGGCGGATCCTCGGATACTTCGCAAGCCAGCGGGACCTGTGCACCGGGGGTGACCGACAGCTCCATCAAGGTGGGGCTGCTCTATCCCGACACCGGGGTGATGGGAACGCAGTTCTCGGGTTACCGCGCCGGCGTGACCGCCCGGCTCTCGGCAGAGAACGCCGCCGGCGGCGTCAACGGTCGAAAGATCGACTACATCTGGGAGGACGACGAGTCCGATCTCCGGGGCAACCTCCAGGGCGCGCGGACCCTGGTGAACGCGGGAGCCTTCGCCGTCCTGCAGTACACCTCGTTCTCCCAGGGCTCGGCCCAGTACCTCGACGATCAGCACGTTCCCGTCGTCGGGGTGGCCGACCAGCCGCTGTGGGGTGACCACGACAACATGTTCACCTACACCTTCATCACCGACGCCGGCCGCAGCACGACGACCCTCGCCGACTTCGTGCGCCAGCAGGGCGGCACCAAGGCGGCGCTGGTCGTCACCTTCCTGACCGAGGCGTCCAAGCTGTATGCGGCGGGCGTCCGGCAGAGCCTGGAGAACGCGGGCATCCCGGTGATCCAGGACGACATCGACTCCACCAACGCCACGGACGTCGCCCGGAAGATCATCGCTGCCGGCGCCGACGTCGTCATCGCCGCCTCGCCGCTGGACCTCTATACCGGCGTGCTCGACGCCGCCATCAGCGCCGGCCACCCCATCAAGGTCGCGGTCTCGGCGGTCAGCTACGACCCGCGCCTGCTCGCGCCCTACGGCAAGAAGCTCGCCGGCACCTACTCCCAGCTCACCTTCGCGGCCCTGGAGCGCGACCTGCCCGCGCAGCGCCGGTTCCAGCAGGCGATGACCGCCTACTCGCCGGAGATCCAGCCGCCGGGCCAGAACAGCGCCATCGCCGGCTACATCAACGCGGACCTGTTCATCCGCGGCCTGAAGACCCAGCAGGGCTGCCCGACCCGGGAATCGTTCATGAACGGCATGCGGTCGATCACCGATTTCGACGCCGACGGCATGATGGTGCAGAAGATCAACCTCGCCGCCGACCACGGGCAGCTCGACCGCTGCTCGGACTTCGTGCGCATCGCCCCCACCGGCGACCGCTTCGAGGTCGTCAACCCGCAGCCGCTGTGCGGGCAGCGCATCGGCGGAAACGGGTAGCAGCCGCGGGGGCCCGGGCAGGCGGGGCCGGGACCAGCCGCACCTGGAGCCGGAGAGCGCCGGCGCGGCGGTTCCGCGGCGCGCCGGCGTCCTTCCTGGAACCTGCCCGTCCCGCCGGGCCACCGCCGGCGGGACGGGCGGATGCGTCGCACGCCCGGGCCGGGACGTGGTTGCGGTCAGACCTCCAGCGTGCGCAGCGCCGTCGCCGGGCAGCGGGCGACCGCCCGGCGCGCGGCGTCGACGCTGGCCGGAGCGACCGGGTCGGCCTCGTCGACCAGCGGCGCGACGAGGCCGTCCTCGCCCTGGTCGAAGACCTCCGGCGCCGTCATCACACAGTTCCCGGCGCCGATGCACCGGTCCCGCTCGGCAACGATCCGCACGGCTCCTCTCCTTCCCTGAAGATCCTCATCCGCCGGGCGCGGCCCCGGCGGGCCGCGGGGCGTCACCACGTGATGGGCAGCGCCTGCAGTCCGTGGATCACCGAGTAGGGCCGGAAGGCGATCTGCTCGTACGGCACGGCGAGCGCGAGGCCGGGGAAGCGCCGCAGCAACGCAGGGTAGGCGATCCGCAGCTCCAGGCGGGCCAGCGGCGCGCCGAGGCAGTGATGCAGACCGTGACCGAATGCGACGTGCCCGGTGGGCTCCCGGGTGATGTCGAGGCGATCCGGATCGTCGACGAGCGCCGGATCTCGGTTCGCCCCGGGCAGCGCGAGGACGATGTGTTCCCCCGCCGCGATGGTGTTCCCGGCGATCGTCACCTCCGTCGTCGCCGTGCGCGGGATGCCGGAGTGGACGATGGACAGCCAGCGCAGCAGTTCCTCGACGGCCGGTTCGACGCGGGCCGGGTCGTCGCGGACCATGGCCAGCTGGTCGGGGTGGCGCAGCAGGGCCAGGGTGCCCAGACCCAGCATGTTCGCGGTCGTCTCGTGGCCGGCGAGCAGCAGCAGGGAGGCGATGCCGACGAGTTCCTCGGCGCTCACGTCGTCGCCGTGCTCCCGCACGAGCATCCCGAGGATGTCCTCGCCCGGGTCCCTGCGCGCCCGCGCGACGAGGGTGGCCATGTACTCGCGGCTGGCCTGCTGCAGGGCGAGGCGCCGCTCGGGTGGGTGGGAGGCGTCGAGCTGGTCGACGGTGCGTCGCTGGAAGGCGGCCCGGTCGGCGTACGGCACGCCGAGCAGCTCGCAGATGACCAGGGAGGGCACCGGCAGGGCGAACGTCGAGACCAGGTCGGCGGGTTTGCCGGCCCGTTCCACGTCGTCGAGGGCCGACTCGACGATCTCGACGATCCGCGGCTCGAGAGCGCGCATCCGGCGCACGGTGAATTCCGGCGTGAGCATCCGCCGCAGCCGGGTGTGATCCGGCGGGTCGTACGAGAGAAGATTTCCCACCCGGGCGCGCGCGTACTGCTCCTCGGTCAGTCCGGCGGCGTCGGGGGGCGTGAGTGCGCGCCGATCGGCGGTGCTGAACCGCGCCGAATCGGAAAGGACCTCGCGGACGTCGTCATAACGGCTCACCAGATGGGCGGGAACGCCGAAAGGCGTCACCACCGCAGCGATGCCCGCGCTGTCGCGTACCTGGGCGAGCTCCTCGATCGGATCGAACTGCGCGCGCCGCATGTGCAGTGGTATTTCCGATACTTCGGCCATCACCTCTCCGCCTTTCGCCGATCGCGCTGAACGTGACGCCGACGACGGTACCACCGAAGTGAAAGTTCGCTATCACTTCGTTCGGGTGGGTTGCCGGAGGTGAGCTCCCCCGGTTCCCCGGGCGCCGGAATCCCGCGCTGAACTGCGAAGACCGCCGGCGTTGCCGGTGGTCCGACCGTTCCTGCCCAGGGACACCTTGGTGGTAATCGCACCGGTGCCATTGATCGGACGTGCCGGTCGGGTCTGGTCGCGGCCGTCAGCTTCTCGATCTCGGCGAGCCGCCGCGCGCCGCCGGCATCTGCCACCTCGCGCTCCGTCCCGGCCGGTCACGTCGGCGACTGCGCCGACGGCGCCGACGGCGCCAAGACGCGTCACCCCGGGGTCGCCGGCCCGGTGAACGCCCGGCGCAGGTGCACGAGCGCCTCGCGCACCGCCGGACCGGGTCCGCCGCGCCAGATCAGGGCGAGCATGGCGGGTGCCTCGACGTCGTCGATGATGCGGGCGGCGAGCCGGTCACGGTACCCGACGGCCATCGAGGTGCTGAGGATCGCGACCCCGAGCCCGCGGGCGGCGAGGTCGGCGAGGGCGTCCGCGGCGCTGGCCTGCAGGGCGATCGCCGGTCGCCGGTGCTGCGCGGCGCAGGCCTGGTCGAACACGGCGCGCAGGCCGGTGCCGGCAGGCATGCAGACGATCGGGTAGGACTCCAGGTCCCGCAGGGTGACCCGGCGCCGCCGCGTCAGGGGGTGGCCGGGCGGCACCGCCGCGACCAGCCGCTCGCTGACGACGGTCAGCCCGTCCAGCCCCTCGACGGAGGCGGTCGCGGTTCCGATGAGAGCGAGGTCGAGGGCGCCGGCGCGCACCCCCTCGGCGAGGCGGTCGGAGCTGTCCTCCAGCAGCGAGACCTCCACGCCGGGATGCGACCGGTGAAAGGCGGCGAGGGCGTCGAACAGCGGCGTGATGGTGCAGCCGGTGACCATGCCGACGGCGAGCCGGCCGCGGATCAGCCCGGTCACCTCGCCCACCGCCTGGCTCACCGCCCCGGCGGCGGTGAGGGCGACGCGGGCGTGTTCGAGCGCGGCCTTGCCCGCGACGGTGAGGGTGACGATGCGCGCCGACCGGTCGAACAGCTCGGCGCCGAGTTCCCGTTCCAGCTGGCGGATCTGGGCGCTGACCCCGGACTGGCTGATGTGCACCCGTTCGGCCGCCCGGGTGAAGTTCTGCTCCTCGGCGACCGCGACAAAGTATTCCAGCTGCCTCAGATCCATGACCGTTGATTCTAGTCCTCAGTAGAACCATCTGTTGGACTTCTGATTTGGCGGTGGCCACGCTGGGACGCACCGACGTTGTCCACCCCCGGGAGAAACAGGTGTCGACATGCGTAAATGGCTGCCACTGACGACCGTCTGTCTCGGCACGTTCATGCTGCTGATCGACGTCACCATCGTGAACGTCGCCCTGCCCGACATGGCCGGTGACCTGGGCGCGTCCTTCGGGGCGCTGCAGTGGGTCGTCGACGCCTACGCCCTCGCGCTGGCCGCGCTGGTGCTCGGCGCCGGCTCGATCGCCGACCTCGTCGGGCACCGTCGCGCCTACATCGGCGGGCTCGCGGTCTTCGCGGCCTCCTCGCTGATGTGTGGTCTGGCCCCCGACCCGGGCATGCATGATCACCATGCGCGCGGTCCAGGGCGTAGGGGCGGCGGCCATGTTCGCGACCACCTTCGCCCTGCTCAACAGCGCCTACCCCGGCCGCGACCGGGGTAGCGCCTACGGCGTCTGGGGTGCGGTGGCGGGCGGCTCGGCCACGGTGGGCCCGATCCTCGGCGGACTGCTCACCGAGGGTGCGTCCTGGCGCTGGATCTTCTTCGTCAACCTGCCGGTCAGCGTCATCGCCATCCTGCTGTGCGCCACCACGCTCGTCGACGCGCACGCACCGGCCCGCGCCAGGCTGGACCGCGGGGGCATGGCCAGCTTCACCGCCGCGGCGGCCGGTGCCACCTACGCGCTCATCCACGGCTCGGCCGGATGGCCGCAGCTCGTGCCGGGCAGCGTCTTCACCGCCCGCGCGCAGGGCAGCCTGTCCGCCCGCGGTGTCCCGGACGCGGCACAGCTCGCCCACGCCATCGCCGGGGGAGGGACACCGGCCCTGCTCCAGACCGCCCCGTCCGCCGGGCGGCAGCTCCTCGACAGCGCGGCGCACGGGGCGGCGGTGAGTGGCGTCCAGGCGACCTTCGCCGTCGCCGGGGCGCTCGGCATCCTCGCCGGCCTGCTCGTCATCGTCCTCATGCGGCCCGCCGAAGCTCACGCCGCCGGACAGGACGACAACCCGCCCATCCCACGCGGGGCGTCCGTGGAGGTGCCCAACTAGATGCACCCGCGCCGCGGAACCTGAGCCGATGCCCGCCGACCGTCCGGTCCGCCTTCACGGCGGTGCGGTGGTCGCGTCCTCGGTGAGCACCAGGGCGAGGAGACCTCGGGCGCGGGCGTCGAACTCATCGTGGCGCAGCCGGTTGAGTCGGCGCGCCCCCTGATCGACCTGTTCGAGCAGCCCGGCGGCGCGCAGGACAGCGAATTAGTTTCCCCATAAACTTATCGAGTTAGCGGACTTTTATCTATGTTCCGCGCACGAGGGAGCCATGGTGGCCGCTACCCGTGCCGCGCCTTACGAAGTCCGCCAAGCCGGCCCCGTCCTCGGCGCCGAGCTCGTCGGCGTCGACCACCCCAAGTGGCTGTACCGCCATGCGGAACCCTCCGTTCAACATCGAATCGCTGAGCCGTCAGGTGGTGCCGGAGATTGGCGGTCGCACGCTGTGGGCCGAGCTGCAGGCGGCATGCGACGGTCGGGTCGTCCTGCGGGGGAGGCTTCGAAGTACCTCAAGCTGCGTTAGCTGAAGACTGTCGTGGTGAGCGTTGAGGAAAAAGCGCGCGTGATGCGTCGGACGGGGATCGGGAAGGTGAGCTCAGCTCTCCGCTGTTGAAACCCGACTTGGGCCAAGATCTGCGAAAGCTACTGATCTTTTCTTTCATGCGCGATGCCGGTCGATGGATATGATGACGGCTCCACGGCCGGTCGGGTGACGGCGAGGTACCCGTCGAGCGGATCAGGGCGGTGTCGGACCGGCCCGCGGACGGCTGTCAGCCGGAGCGCAACCCCGCCCCCGATCCGGACCTGCGATCACGGTGTTCCGCGGAACCGGACGGGCTCCCCTCCAGCTCGACCCGGCGAATTAAAGACCAGTAGCGGTTGCGGGGATGTGAACTGCGGTTTCGGTTGGGGAGGCGCGCACTAATCGGGGGTGGGACGGGTCCTGCTCCGTCGGGTGTGGCTCCCTAGGCGCGGACGGTGAAGACGGCGTCCGGGGCGCGGGCCGTGCAGATCGTGTACTCGCAGCCTCGGGGGGCGCGCGAGATCGAGCCGCAAGCCCGGGTTCTCCAAGGAACGGTGCATCGAGCCACAGATCACCGTGGGCCTGCTCACCGACGCCGGGATGGTCTCTGACGCCGGGATGGTCTCTGACGCCAACCGGCGCGCGATCGAGGCCGGCGGCCACACCATCACCGCCGCCGACCCCCCACCCGACGATCTCAAGACCGCACTCGACGCGATCCGCGGCACGCACTAAGACCTCGTTTCACAATGAGTGATCAGGCCTGCTCGGGGTAGGTCCTGTCTGTGTGACTGATGACGTGCTGACCGATGAACTGTGGGACCGGCTGGCCCCGCTGGTCCCGGTCCGACCGCGGCGGTTCCGCTATCCGGGCCGTCGGCCGGTCGACGACCGGGCGGCGCTGGCGGGCATCCTGTGGGTCCTGCGCAACGACGTCCCCTGGAGGGAACTGCCTCCGGGCCTGTTCGGGGTGTCGGGGGTGACCTGCTGGCGCCGGCTGCGGGACTGGCACACGGCCGGGGTGTGGACAGCTCTGCACGAACACCTGCTCGCCGAGCTCAACGCCGCGGGACGGCTCGACCTGCACCGGGCTCTGGTGGACTCCTCCCACGTCCACGCGCTCAAAGGGGGGGCGCGACGGGTCCGAGCCCGGTCAACCGAGCCCATCCCGGCAGCAAACACCATGTGATCACCGACGCGTCCGGGGTGCCGCTGGCCGCGACCGTGACCGGCGGGAACCGCCACGACGTCACTCAGCTCATCCCGCTTGTCGAGGCGATCCCCCCGATCCGTGGACGCCGGGGACGGCCATGCCGCCGGCCCCGCTACCTGCTCGCGGACCGCGCCTATGATCACGATGCCTACCGTCGCAGGCTCACCGCCAGACAGATCACTCCGATCATCGCCCGTCGCGGAGCACCGCATGGCTCCGGCCTGGGCCGGCAACGCTGGCCTGTCGAGCGCACCCTCGGCTGGCTTCACCAGTTCCGCCGGCTGCGCACCCGCTGGGAACGCCGCGTCGACATCCACCAGGCATTCCTGAGCCTGGCCTGCTCGATCATCTGCCTACGGCAACTCCAAGGATCATTCTGAAACGAGGTCTAAATGGCCCGAGTCGGGTCATCCGCCGGCTGGTCGGGGATGGTTTTTGCGTGCTGGTTCGCTGGTCGGAGAATCCGGCCAGCACGAAGTCCAGCTGGCGCCGCCAGGATTCAAGGTGCGCTATTTGGAATGAAGCGAGACAGAGGCATCGCGCAGCAGCTCGAGGCGACCGGGGCCACCGGTTACCTGCCTGTTTCGGAGCCTCGCAGTACCACCGGAATGTTGCGAACTCCAACACCGGTACCGACGGCCTGCCGGTGCGAAGACATATCGGTCGATCATGCCGGCCGCTTCCACCGGCCCCTGTGTCGACGGGACGGACCCGGCTCGGCCGGCAGGGAGACGGAGTGGCGCTTCGTGTCGAGCCGTATCGCGGGCGTCAGGTGCACATGGCAACCATGCATTTACGTTAATGATTACTACGGACGTGGGTGGTAGATCGCAAAGTCGTTCGTGTTAAATCTGAACGGACCGGAGCGCGGTCACGGCTCCCATACCATTGCCCGCCCGGGAGGCGCCATGACAATACCGTCCGTCCCTGGGCCACTGAACCTGGCTGACGTGAGGAAAGGCCAGTTCACCCAGGCGGTGCCGGCGCCGCCGCCGCTGCGTCCCGACGACCGGTTCGGAAACGTCGTCGACCGGCTCCGCGCCGTCGCTGCGGTCTGCCGCGACGTCGTGGCGGTCCGCGACGAACATCGTGCCGTCACCTTCGCCCAGCTCGTCGCCTGGATGGACGTCGTCGCCGACCGCATCCTTCGCCAGCCCGCCGCGGCTGACCCGGACGCGCCCGTCGCGGTGCTGTTGCCCCACGGCGCGAGCGGGATCGCCGCCGTCATGGGCGTCATCGCGAGCGGCCGGCCCTGCGTGCCCCTCGACAGTATGAGTCCCACCGACCGCCTCGCTCAGGTCGTGGGACTGGCAGGGGCCTCGGTGTGCGTCACCGGACCGGCTGGCTCCGCCGACCAGCAGACTGCCGCCGCGCTGCAGGGGATCGTGGAGACGATCGACGTCGGCGACGAGCGCGTCGCCGAGTGGTCCCCGGCGCTGGCTGACCGGGTGGCGTCGACCGCGCCGCGCCGGGCCGACACCGATCCAGCAGTGCTCATCTTCACCTCCGGGTCGACCGGAGTACCGAAGGGTGTCGTGTGGCACCACCGCGCCCTGCTGGGCATCCACTACGCCATCCAGGTCCGGGACGTGATGCGGTTGGTTCCGGGCGACCGTCTGCCGCTGTTGCTGCCCTACTCCTTCATCTCGGGGATGAACCGGCTGGTCGGTGGCCTGGTCTTCGGCACCACCCTCGAGATGTACGACCCGCGGGTCCGCGGCGTGCGCGACCTGGCCGACTGGCTGCGCACCACCCGGCCGGCCGGGATCGTGGCCACGCCGGCGCTGATCCGGACCGTGTTCGGCTGCCTCGAGCCGGACGAGGTGCTCGACGATCTCCGATTCGTCATGTCGGTTGGCGAGGCGATCTACGCCCGCGACGTTGAGCTGGCCCGCCACCACCTACCGCCGACCGCGGCCTTCCTGGTCTCCTACGGAGCCTCGGAGCTTGGCACGGCGACCTGCGCCCCGATCTGGTCGGACGACGACCTACCCGACGGCGTGATGCCGGCCGGGCGGCCGGTGGTCGACGTCGCGGTGAGGGTGCTCTCGCCGGACGGTATCGAGATGCCACCCGGTGAGACGGGTGAGGTCGTCGTGGCAGGCCGCTTCATCACGGGGGGCTACTGGCGGGCGCCGGAGGCGAGCGCAGCGCGGTTCGGCGTCGGGCCAGACGGCACGCCCACCTACCGCACCGGAGACCTCGGGCGCCTCGATGCCAGCGGCCAGCTCAGGGTCGTCGGCCGCAACGACGCGGCCGTGAAGATCCGCGGATACCTCGTCGAGCCGATCGAAATCGAGTCCGCCCTGCTGGCGAGCTCGGATGTGCTCGAGGCCGTCGTCGTGGCCGACAGGACCTCGGAGCGGACCCGCCTGGTCGCCTACGTCGTCCCCGCGACCGGCGCCCGGGTCTCCCCGGCATCGATCAGGCGCCTGCTACGGGCCAAGCTGCCGTCCTACATGGTGCCGGCCACCGTCATGCTGGTCGCCGCACTACCGAGGACCGACCGTAGCAAGGTCGACCGACTGAACCTGCCCCCCGCCCCCGCCGGTCCGAAACCCGGCCAGAACCCGCCCCGCGACCAGTGGGAAGAGGCCGTCGCCGGCGTGTGGGCCGCCGCCCTGCACCTCGACGATGTCGGTATCCACGACGACTTCGTCGAACTCGGCGGCGACTCCCTCATCGCCGAAGAGCTCCTCACCAGGGTCGCCGACGAGCTCGGTGTCGAACTCCCCACCTCCACCGTCGCCGACGCCCCCACCGTCGCCGAGTTCACCGCCCGCCTGCGCAATGCCGGTACCGACGTCCTACGTCACCCCACCGTCGTCCCGCTGCGCACCACCGGCAGCGGCCGGCCCCTGTTCTGCTTCTGCGGCGCCGGCGGCCTCGCCATCGGCATGCTTGGCTTTGCCCGCCACTTCGACGGCGAACGTCCCGTCTACGGCATCCAGGCCCACGGCCTCGAATACCGCGGCCTGCCCGACTGGTCCATCCACGCCGCCGCCCGCCGCCACGCCCGCACCCTGCGCCTACTCCAACCCACCGGCCCCTACCACCTTGCTGGCCACTCCTTCGGCGGCCTCGTCGCCTTCGAAACCGCACGGCTTCTCACCGAGGCCGGCGGGCAGGTCGAACTGCTCATCCTCATCGACAGCTTCCCACCCGACACGTCCTCCAGCGTCCTCGCGGGAGGGGTGCTGCCCTCTGCGCTGCCAGGGGGCCCGACCACGACCTCGAATCCGGCCCCAGCCTTGGACCATGCGAGGGGATCGGCTACGGGCCCGGCGCGCGCGGGGGCTGCCGCGCGGGTCCTGCTCGGCCGGGCCTGGCGCGTGGCCCAGCTCCCGTTGGCTGGCGTCGTTCAACTCAAGGGCATGAACCAGTACGACATCTTCTACGACCAATCGCGGGTGCTCGCGAGGTTGTACCGGCCCAGGCCCTGGAACGGGCGGGCGCTGGTCTACACGGCGACCGCCTCTGCGCACCGCACGGATGCCTGGCGCCCGCTGCTGACCGGCGAGGCGACCTACCGCACCGTGGGTGGCGACCACGACACCGTGCTCCGCGAACCCGTCGTCAGCGAGATCGCGGCCGACGTCCGTGCGGTCCTCGCCGGCCGCACCGGCTCCCGTCAGGCCTGAACGGCTGCCGCGTGGGTGCTCCTGGAGTGACTGACATTCCTGGCGACCGGGAGAACGCGATCCCGTGACCAGCCGACAGCGAAAGGTCCGTGGCGTGAGGGTGCAGGGCGCAATCAATGTCGAGGACTTCCGGGAGCTGGCGCGCCGCAGGCTTCCCCGGGCGGTCTTCGACGCCCTGGAGGGTGGAGCCGGCGACGAGGTGTCGCTGCGGCGTAACCGCACGGCGTTCGACCGCATCGAGTTCCGCCCGCGGCCGCTCGCGGACGTCGCCGAGCGAGACCTCTCGACGACCGTGTTCGGTGAGCGGCTGTCGATGCCGATCATGCTGGCACCCACGGGCGCGGGTCGCCTCGCGCGATCGTCCGCGGAGATCGCCGTGGCGAGGGCCGCGGCGCGGGCGGACATCGTGTACATGCAGAGCACCGTGGCAGCCTTCCCGCTCGAGGAGGTCGCCGCGTGCTCGACCGGCACGCTGTGGTACCAGCTCTATCTGCCCCCCGACCGCGCCGAGGTCGACAACCTCGTCCGGCGGATCGCGGCGGCAGGTTACCGGGCCCTGGCCATCACCATCGACACGCCGGTCCTGGGCAACCGTGAGCGCGACACGCGCAACAGGCTCATGAGTCGGCCGCCGCATCCCAGGACGCTGCTGCAGGGGGCCGGCAAGCCGGCGTGGGCAGCCGACTTCATCCGCGGCAAAGTCGACTTCATGCGCGGCCAGCTCGGCGCCGGCCGTCCCGGCAGTCCGTCCCCGCTGAGCCTCGACCAGACCCGAGCGACGATCACGTCGTCGTCGGACTGCGTCACCTGGAAGGACGTCGAGCGGATCCGGTCGTTGTGGGAAGGCCCGTTGCTCCTCAAGGGCCTGATGCGCGGGGACGAGTGCGATCGGCTCGTCGAACTGGGCGTCGACGGTGTCGTGGTCTCGAACCACGGCGGACGGCAGCTGGACGGCGTCCCCGCGACCATCGATATCCTGCCGGAGGTGGTTGACGCGGCGGCGCGCAGGCTCACGGTGTTCCTCGACGGAGGTGTCCGGCGAGGCAACGACGTGGCCAAGGCGCTGGCCCTCGGCGCCGCGGGTGTCTTCGTGGGTCGGCCATACCTGTACGGCCTCGCCGCGGGCAGCGAGGCCGGTGTCCTACGGGTGATTGAGCTGCTGCGCGTGGAGTTCGACCGCGCGATGGCACTGCTCGGCGCCGCGACCGTGGCGGACCTCGACCGCAGCCTCGTCTCGGGCGCACGTATCCCCAGCACCCTCTCACCGTCGGCGCGATAGGCCATGCCGTTGCCGCGACCTGGTCACGCCGTTCGCCGGCGAGCACGTCGATGACCTGTCCGTCTCCGTAGCCAATCCGCACCCGCGAGGGTGTCTCACCCGAGCCTGACAGGGAGAGAGCAGCACAAGCAACGTTGCCGGCGCGGGGCGAATCTGCCGTACGAGTGGCAGGTCTGGTGGCCTCACCCGTCCCCTCTCCTGTCGGCACGGCGGCAGGTAACACCACTGCCGGCCAGCGACCACACCAGGCCGATCTCAGGATGGGTAGCCGGTGTCTGCCATGCTTGGCCGTGAAGCCGACCGTGCGCTCACCATCGGTGCACAGGTCCCGGTCAGAAGATACGGAAGGGTAGTACCCGGCGCAGAACGTCGCCGGCCTGGTCCGCCCAGCCGATGATGTCGAGTCCGGCGGTGAGGTTCCCCGGCGGCCGGTTGACCAGCGTGTCGCGTTGCAGGAGTCGGGCGAAGTCAACGGTGATCGGGCCCGTTCGCGGTGTACGGCCGTCCGGGTGCAGGAATGTGACCCCGGCGAGCTGCATGACGTTGATTATTTCTTGGGCGATGAGGCCGTATCCGATGGTGGTCGGGTGCACACCGTCCAGGGAGAACAGGCCTCCGGTGGCCCGGGTGTTTCCGTCGCTGGTCAGGAACCTCGAGTCCGGTAGCGGCCGGAGCGCCTGAAGCTCTGGGGGGAGGGGGTAAGGGGTCCACCAGTCGGGTCGGGCGAGCAGATCCTCGGTGTATCGGCGCGCGGCGAGCCTGTCCAGCATGCCGGCGATGTCGACGACGTACCAGTCCCGGCCGGCGCGCCGCTCCGCCCGCACCATGTCGGTGATGACGTCGTTGTACTGGTCGATGGCGCTGTCGACCGCTCGGGCCTGCTGTGAGGTGATGTACGGGTCCCGTTTCGGGTTGAAGGTCCGGTCGGAGATCCATGGCCGGGTGTAGTAGGGAAAGTAGCGTGAGCCGGGTTCGATTTTCGCGCCGATCCCGCGGGCGATCGGGGCGACCGTCACGTGGGGGACGGTACACCAGATGATGTGCCGTGCCCGGATGGGGCGGACACGGTCGGCGATGCGGGCAAGTTCGGCGGCGAAATGGCTGGGGCGCCAGACGGTGAACCTGTTCTTATGCGCCGGGTCGTCGTACCCGTCGCCACTCCAGGCGACGTCCAGTTGGGTGACCGTCGGCAGGGCGTTGTTGGCACCAAGGAAGATCACAAGTGTTTCGATGCCGTGCTCCGGGTCGCCGTCTCCAAAGTCCTTGCCAAGTTGTTCCGCCGCGTCGAACACCGTCATCTGCCGGGCTGTGTCCGGTGTGCAGGGCAGCACCCGCAGTGCGGCACGCTCGCCATTGTTCTGAACTATCTGGATTACGGGGTCGTCCTTCGGGGTACCGATGGCCGTGCGGCAGCTGTCCGCGGTCTTCACCAGGGTATCCCCCAGGTCCCAGCCGTATACGCCCAGGTTGTGGTTGAGGCGGCCGCCGATGGGCGAAGCCGACCCCGGACCACGCTCCCAGTAGTCTTCGATCTCGTCCATGCTCTGCCGGAGCCGGAAGAGAGCGAGCGGGACCTCCCACAAGTCGACGTGCTGGCCGTACCGTTGTGCCAGGTCCCGCAGCAGGAGTTCGATGTTCAGCGGTATCCCGCCGGCACCGTTGTAGGTAGGGAACCGAAAGCTTCTGTACCAGCCGAGTTCGTACGCGATGATCGCGGGATAGGAGAGGTCGGTGTTGAAGACCGCGCCGCTCTGGAATCCGTGGGTGAGCGAATCGCCGATCGTGACGAGCCGGTTGTTTGGCCTGGGCTTGCCCTGCCATGAGGTCGCGACCGGGATACCTAGTGTTGGATCGGCCTCCGGTACCCGCGGCTGCGCGTTGATCGCTATCTCCGACGGCGTGGCGGAGTCAAGCTTGGTGGCGGGCAGTGCATGTGGCATGGGGTTCTCCCGACGAGAGATGGGTCGGTGACGCGAGAGAGAATGATAAACCCGCCGGAGAACGCAACGAGCCCGGCAACCGACGAAATCAAGGGGCAGGTCTGTCGCCCCGCGGGGGGTTTGTCCCGTGAACGGAAGATTCTCCTCTTTTCCTCGGTCTCCGTCGAGGTCGTCTGGTGCGATGCGCGCCGTCATGAGCATAACTTGGTACGGATTCCATGTCGACATCGTGAAGTAGATGCGCGTGGCCCCGCCACCGTCGTCGCTGACATAATCCCTGTCGGCCCACCGACGAAGCGCACCTGGTTTCGTCGGGAACGAACCCGACGAGGTCGGCCTCCCCGGTGCGCGGTACGCCTCTCACCACGTTGGACCCACCGTTTCATTGATTGACGGCGTTGTCGATCGCTGCCCGCTCGGAGGAGCCGGGAGGGAACGACTCCTCGTCGACAACGTACGGAACTCGTGCCCCGGGCCGGCTGCGGGAGCTTCGGAATTCGGCGTAGCCCAGGCGGTAGCCTCGCCGGCATCGATAGTTTCCTCATGTCAAGGTCGTCGACGATCTCGCGGTAACTCTCGCTGGCCCCGTGAGCGCGCCGGGAGTGGTGTCTTGACGGTCGCCGCAGGCGATCGTCAAGACCGGGACATCAGGCTGGTGGTCTTCGTAAGGGAATGCTGGGAGCAGGGCCTGCTTTGCCGCATCGACAGGTCCGGGCGGACGACACGTCAACGACGGCGCGGTGTCACAGGTGAGGCCCAGGTTGCCCGCCAGGTGGCGGGACCGACGACGCCGTCGACAGTGAGCTGTCTGTCCAGCTGGAACGCGCGACATACGGCGTCGCTGACCTCCCCGTGGACACCGTCGGCGGTGAAGGGGCGTGGAGTGCCGCCGAGGGTGGCGTGGCGCCATCCGCGTTCGTGCAGGCGTGCCTGCCACAGGGTGACGTCTGGGCCGGACATCAGTGGAGAGGCGAGGGCAAGGGACCGTCCGGGCCAGGCAGGTGCAGGACCGCCACTGGGCACGGCCTGGGTGTACGGGATGCGGACGAATCCCAGGCAGTAGCCGCGGTCGTTACGACGGCTGCGTTCGAGTACTTGGCCGCCGTTGGAATCGTTCCCGACGGCGGTGTTTCCTTCGATCGCGGTGAATGCGTCGGGATCGGCAACATCCACACGGGAGACCCAGCCGATGTGGTCGGGGCCGGAGTGGGCTGGGGTTTTCCAGCCGTACCAGGCTCCGAACTTGTTCTGGTTCGAGCTGGCTGGCGATTCCGTGCAGCCGATTTCCGGGCGCAGTACGGCCTCCACGTCGGTGGCGGTTGTCACGACTGTCCCTCCTGATTTCCAGGACCGTGATCCCAGCTGGTCACGGAGAGGTCGGCGGATTCCCAGATCGACTCCGTTAGGCGGTCGGTTAGCGGTGGCGCACCCGATCACGCCACCCCGTGCCAGATGCTTCCGTTGCCACGCACCCCCACGGCGGCGCCCTGCTCGTGGATCGCGATGCGGCCCTCGCCCTGCGAGCCTTGTGCTTCGCGGCACGTTGTGGTGTTCTCGACCATCGACATGTGTCTGCCTCCCCGGACCCCCTGCTCGTCGCACGTCTCGAGGAGGTCACGCGTCGCGATGGCTGGCTCGTAAGGATCGAGGGTTGCGCACCGCAGCGTCCGGTGCACGAGTAGTGGGCTACTCGGATCCGGTGGCGAGGTGGAGACTCCGCTGTCCCGTAGCACGGCGGCGAATTCGGTGCGGCCGTTGACCCCGAGCCGCGCGCTGGCTCGTTAGGGATGGCCTTTCACCGTGCGTACCGGAACGTCCGGACGGTCGGCGATCCGCTGGTTGGATGGGCGATGGGCGATGGGCGATGGGCGGCGAGGGTGACGACCTCGCGTTTTCCGGTCGGTGAGCGGTGGCGGCCGCTCGATGGCGCCCATCCTGAGGTCGGCCGCGACCTGTGCGATGGGTCGGCGGCATCGATCAGGTCGAGCAGCTTGCAGCGGAACTCGGGCGGATAGCTCCCGGACGCGCAGGTCCTCCAGGTCGCTGGATGTCAGATCATCCCGCAAGCCGATTCCACGGAACCGAGGGCACATCATTCCCGGCGTTGAAGGCGGATTGGTACGGTCAGCGGGTGCGGGGGGTATGGCCGTTGACCGGCCGGGCCGACGAGATGGCTTATATCAGCAGAGTGATCAGTCCGGCCTTCAGGTCGGGGGGTGTGGTGCTGGCCGGCGCGGCCGGTGTGGGCAAGACCCGTTTGGCCCGTGAGGCACTCGCCGAAGCCCGGGAGCGAGGGATGATCGTTCGCTGGGCGACGGCGACCGCGTCGGCGGGCAAGGTTCCGCTTGGCGCGTTCGCCCCGCTGGGTGCCGCCGGTGGCGATCTGACGAATGTGATCAGACGGGTGGTCGACACGGCGGCCGACGGCGAGTCCGCTGACCGCGACCTCGTCGTCATCATCGACGATGCGCACCTGCTGGACGAAATCTCCGCATCGCTGCTCTATCAGGTGGTTTCGCGGCAGCTCGCCACGGTGATCGTGACCATCCGCACCGGCGAGCCTGCTCCGGACGCGGTCACCGCGCTGTGGAAGGACGGGTATCTGGATCGGTTGGAGGTGTTGCCTCTCGCCGAGAAGGAGACGGTTCTGTTGTTGGAGGCGGTGCTCGCCGGCCCGGTGGACAGTGCCGCCGCCCGCCAGATGTGGTCGCTGGCGCAGGGAAACACCTTGTATCTGTGGCAGCTCGTTGCCGGTGAGCGGGAGGCCAGGCGCCTACGGGAGGTCCGCGGTGTCTGGCGGTGGCACGGCAAGCCTCGACTCTCTCCGGGGCTCATCGAACTGGTACGGGCCCGTATGGGCGACCTGCCCGGTCTGATTCGTGAGACGGTCGACCTGCTCGCTGTCGAAGAACCACTCGGTCTCGCCCTGCTGGGCGGGTTGACTGATGCTCGCGCTGTGGAAGAGGCCGAAGAGCGCGGTCTGGCGACAGTGGAGGCAGACGGGCGGCGGTTGCTCGTCCGGCTGGCCCATCCGCTGTACGGGGAGGCGCGCCGGTCGAGCATGGGGCTGTTGCGGGCCCGGCGGCTACGCGGGCGTCTCGCGGTCGCGTTGGCGGGCACCGGGGCGCGCCGTGCCGACGATGTGCTGCGCCGGGCCGTACTCGCGGTGGATTCCGATCTCGAGCCGGATCCGCACCTGCTCACCGCGGCGGCACGTTCGGCCAGCAGCCTCGGTGACCTTCAGCTGGCGGAAAAGCTGGCCCGGGCCGCGGTGAACGCTGGCGGAACCTTTGATTCCCGGCTTCTGCTGGGGTACACCCTCGGCTGGCTTGATCGCGGGGTGGAATCCGACCGCGAGCTGGCGATCCTTGGCGAGCTCGTCCAGGACGACACCGAGCGTGTCCTCGTGACCTTCGCCCGGGCCGGAAATTTTTATTGGAACCTGCATCAGCCGGACAAAGCCGAAGCTGTCCTGGACGAAGCGGATCGGGCCATCGCCGACAACAGCGCGAGGCCCGTGCTGACGAGCATGCGAGCGGCGTTCCACGTCTGGCTCGGCAGACCTCACGAGGCGGTGCGCCACGGCCTCGACGCACTCACCTACCAGGACCTCCCCGACGAGTCCCTGATCCTCGCGAGCTGGGGTGTCGTTGCCGGGCTCGGAGTCCTCGGCCGGATCGACGAAGCCAGGCCGGTGCTACCTCGCGGCTACGCGGCGGCAGGCCGGCTCGGTGACGGGCCGATCCTGGGGATGGGACTGCGAGACCTGCACATTCTTGGCCTACGACTGGCAGGATTCCTGCACGAGGCGGAGACCGTCGCCCGCGCCTATCATGACGAACACCGCGACTCCCTCGGGCCGTCCTACCTCATGGGTATCGCTCTGATGGGACACACCGCTCTGCTACGCGGACAGGTCGAGACCTCCATCCGGTGGCTTCGGGAGGCCCATGCAGGTTTCACTGAAAGTGGCAGTGGCAGTGGCGGTTGGGAGTTGCGTTGCCTGATGAGTCTCACGCAGGCGCTGGCCATCTCCGGTGAAACAGCAGCGGCCCGGCAGGCGCTGGCGGACATGGAAGCACAATGGCACCCCGGATTCGTTCTCTACGAGCCGGACATGACGCTGGCCAAAGCCTGGGTCGCGGCCGTGGAGGGAGCCACCAGCGAAGCGATCCGAATAGTACGCACGGCGGCCACGGCCGCCGGCGACGCTGGCCTGTTCGCCTGGGAGGTACTCGCGCTGCACACCGCTGTCCGCTTCGGCGACCGAAGCGTCGCCGCGCGTTTGTCGTCGCTGGCACCCCGAGTCCATGGTCCGGGCGCACCTGCCGCGGCCATGCATGCCGCCGCACTGGCCGCCGACGACGGCGACGCCCTACGAGCCGCCTCGGTCCGGCTGGAAGAGGCAGGTGATCGCCTCTCCGCGGCAGACGCCGCAGCCCAAGCCGCTGCCGCGTACTCCAGGCACGGCCACCGCGGCGCCGCGCATGCGGCCGTCACTCGGGCCGTCCAGCTGGCCCCCTCCAGCGGTGGTAGAACTCCTGCGCTCGCTGCGGTCGACCGTACACTTCCGCTCACCGCCCGGGAACGCGAGATAGTCACCCTGGCCATCCACGGACTGTCCAACCTGGCAATAGCAAACCGCCTGTTCATCTCCGTGCGCACGGTAGAAGGTCACCTCTACCGGGCCAGCGCCAAACTCGGCGCCAGCGGACGCGCCGAACTAGCCGCCCTGCTAAGCGGGGACTGACCCAACATGCTCGCGGACGCCGCCGCGAAGCAGCCGTCTCCGGCGCGCCTGCACGCGATAGCGGCCGGGCGGCACCGAGCGCGCGCGACGGAAGGCGCGGCTGAAGGCGTAGACGGACAGGTGGCCGACCGGCCGCGCCACCGCCGCGGGGGCGCTGCCGAGCGCGTGCTCGGTGCCACGGGGGAGGAGTAGCACGTCGCCGGGCAGGCGTACGTGTTGACCTGGGATCCCGCCGAAAGTGTGACGGGTGACTCGGCCCACGCCCCAGGCGCCAGCGGTCCGGTCATCCCCCGTTCACCCACGACGGTTGACCGAGGCTCATGTGCCATTTGCGTCTACAAGCGCAGGTAGACGCTTCGTCAAGACGGCTGAAGTCAAGCCCTCCTGACAGGTAGGGACACTGTGCTGCCCGGACACGGCGAAAAACCTGGGCGTCTACCGCCAACAGCCCGGCAACCACGCGTCGACCGGCTACCCGCCTGTCCGGCTGCTGGCGCTGGTCGCCTGCGGCACCCGCACGATCATCGATGTCACGTTCGGGTCGACCAGCCGCGAGGAGACCATCTACACGGCTTTGGCACTAGAGTGGGAGTTCAGACTCGCCAGAACGTAAACAGGTCAACGGTCAGAGCCGCACTCCCAGAGCAGGAAGGCGGCTAGCCTTCCGTCGAGTAAAGGGGATACCACCCGATATGGGCTCTCGCGTGCTGGCTCTCGGCCATTACCAGCCGACCGGAATATTGACAAACGACGACCTCGCGGAGATCGTCGACACGAACGACGAATGGATCAGGACGCGGGTGGGAATCCGCACCCGCCACATTGCTGGAAAAGACGAGTCCGTGGCGGACATGGCCGCCCAAGCCGCCGAAAAGGCCCTGGCCAACGCCGGACTCACTGCCGACGAGATCGACCTGGTCGTGGTGGCCACGTGCACGGCCGTGGACCGGTCCCCGAACACGGCGGCCCGGGTGGCCCTCCGCCTGGGAATCCCCTCTCCCGCCGCCCTGGATATCAACACCGTGTGCTCCGGTTTCCCCCACGCCCTGGCCACGGCCGACCACGCCATCAGTGCGGGCTCCGCGACCAAGGCACTGGTCGTCGGCGTGGATAAACTGACCGCCTTCACCGACTGGACCGACCGGACGACCTGTGTGCTGGTAGGTGACGGCGCCGGCGCCGTCGTGGTCGTCGCCGCCGAACAGCCGGAGATCAGTCCCGTAGTATGGGGATCCGTGCCCGACATGGGGCATGCGGTCCTCATCCAGACCCCGACGAACACCCTCTCCCAGGAGGGGCAGGCCGTTTACCGCTGGGCAACCACCGCGCTGCCCGCTGTCGCCCGGCAGGTGTGTGAACGCGCCGGCATCACCCCCGCGGAACTGGGCGGCGTGGTGCTGCACCAGGCCAATCTGCGGATCATCGAGCCTCTCGCCCACAAGATCGGTGCGGTGAACGCCGTCATCGCCCGCGACGTGGTGGAATCCGGCAACACGTCCGCAGGCAGTATCCCCCTGGCCTTCTCCAAGATCGTCGAACGCGGCGAGATTCCCAAGGGCGCCCCGGTACTGCTCTTCGGCTTCGGTGGTGGTCTGTCCTACGCAGGCCAGATCGTGCGCTGTCCCTGAGGCCGGAACGCCCCCAGGCCGGAATGGATGACACGCGACATTCCCTGCCGCACCGGTTCGTGGAGTTACACCAGCACGGCCCAGCACAGGGATTTACGACACGGAGGTATCCGGTGCCCGACCTGTTGCGGCTCGACGCCGCCGCCCTCGTCCTCGTCGGCCGCGAGGTCGTGACGATCCCGGACGCCGCGCTGGCCAACCCGACGCCGTGTGACGGCTGGACGGTGCTGGACCTGGTGCGCCACATGAACTCCGAGCACGAACGGGTGTCAGCGCTGGCGCGCGGCGCGCTACCGGCCGACGCGGCCGGCGATCAGGACCCGCGCGACGACTTCGCGCTGATCGCGGCTCGCTGGGTCGCGACGCTCGAGCAGGCCGGTCCACAGATCACCGTCCCGAAAGTCGGCGGCGAGGTCCTCACGCGCGAGGTCACCGCGGTGCACTTTGTCGACATGCTGGTACACCGCTGGGACCTCGCCCGGGCGCTGGAGCGCCCGTACGCCGCGCCGGACGTGCTCACCCGCGCCGCGCTGCCCATCGCCCGCAAGATCACTCGGCCGGGCAGCGGGCTCAACGGTCCAGGCGGCGTGTATCGGCCGCCGCTGCCCGAGGATCCGGCTCTCGACCCGGTCGACAACCTTGCCGCGCTGCTCGGCCGCGACCCGCGCTGGCGCCCCGCGCCTGAACCCCGCGCCTGAACCCCGCGCCTGAACCCTGCGCCTGAACCCTGCGCCTGAACCCCGCGTCGCGGGCCCGCTCCCGCCGTGGCCCGGCCAGCTCGACCGCGGTGTCCGCGCAGCGCCGTTCGGTCCACGACGACGGGGCCCGCGCGCCGCGGCTCGGTTCGCGCCGACGGACTCCCGCGGCCGCACGTCCGCGTTGCGCGGGGCGCTCGGAGCGACGAAGCGCAGCAGGACTCCGGCCAGCGTCGCGCCGAAGGCGGCGACCGCGCAGAACCAGTAGACGTCGAGGAACTTGCCCAGCGGGTTGGTGGTGTCGCCGATAAGAAGCACGGCCAACCCCCAGGTCGACGCCGCGGTCATCCACACCCTCGCCTCCCGCGAGTGGGTGAGTAAAGGCCAGCCGCTCTGCCTGACCGGGGACTCCGGCACCGGCAAGTCCCACCTGCTGATCGCGCTGGGCACCGAAGCCGCGATCCGCGGCTACCGCGTCCGCCCCACCCTGGCCACCGAGCTGGTCAACGAGCTGGTCAACGAGCTCGTCGAAGCCGCCGACGACAAGCAGCTGGTCAAGACCATCGCCCGCTACGGCCGCGTTGACCTGCTCTGCATCGACGAACGGGGCTACATGGAACTCGACCGGCACGGCGCCGACTCCTACCGCCTTGCCCAGACCCGCGCCCGCACCACCGACGGTGGCTGACCAAAACCTCACCGCCCACCCGCGCATCGCCCGCCTCGGCCAGGATCGGTCAGGTGACGACGGTTCTGCTCGGGTTCGCCGCCGGCCTGCTCATCGCGACGATCACCACTCCCGTCGGGGTGTCGGGGGCGGTGTTCCTGCTGCCCGTGCAGCTCGACGTCCTGCACACCCCGAACCCGGCCGTCACCCCGACGAACCTGCTGTTCAACGTCATCGCCACCCCCGGCGCCCTGGCCCGCTACCGCCGGCAGAACCAGCTCGCCGGGCCGCTGGCCCGCCTGCTCGTCGTCGGCACCCTGCCCGGCGTCATCGCGGGCGCGATCGTCCGCGTCCACCTCGTCCCCGGTGCCCGGCTGTTCCGCCTGCTGCTCGGCCTGTTCCTGCTGCCCCTGGGCGCCTGGCTCTGCCTGCGTACCCTGCGCCACCCGGCCGGGCACCCCTCCCCGCCACCGCAACCCCGGACCATCACCGCGCTGGCCCTGCTCGTCGGCCTCATCGGCGGCGTCTACGGCATCGGCGGCGGCTCGATCCTCAGCCCGATCCTTGTCGGGCGCGGCATGCCCGTTCCCACCGTCGCCCCCGCCGCCCTCGCCGCCACCCTCGCCACCTCGATCGTCGGCGCCGCCACCTATGCCCTGCTCGCCCTGACCACCACCGGCAACATCGCCCCCCACTGGGCCGTCGGACTCGCCAGCGGCCTCGGCGGCCTCGGCGGTGCCTACCTCGGCGCCCGCCTCCAAGCCCACGTCCCCAACACCGGCCTGCGGCTGCTGCTCGGTGCCCTCGCCATCGCGCTGGCCGCCGTCTACCTCACCCAAGCCCTCTGACCGACGCCGAACCCTCCCGCTCCTGCGCCCCCGCCAGGTGATCCTGATCAGCGCTCTTCCGGAAGCTCGACGACCACACTGGTCGACTTCACCGCGCCGACCACCACCACCCCCGGCTCCAGCCCGAGCTCGTCGGCAGCCTCCCGACTCATCAGCGACACCAGCCGGTGCGGCCCGGCCTGGACCTCGACCTGCGCCATCACCGGACCCCGCACCACCCGCGTGACCAGCCCAGGAAAACGGTTGCGGGCCGACTCGGCGACCACCGGGGACCGTGCAAACCCCTGCTCGACGGCCAGATCCTCCATGAACCCGGCGAGAACAGCACCATCGACCGCGTAACGCCCAGCATCGTCCGTGATCATCGTCAAACGGCCGCTGTCCGCCCAACGACGCACCGTGTCGTAACTGACGCCAAGAAGCGCGGCAGCATCCTTGATCGGAAAGCTCGGCATGACCCAGATTACAAACCTCACCTGACCAGCCGGCCTTCCTCGGCTACGGCCTGTCGGTGCCCGCCCCGCCGCTGCCGTCATCCTCTCTCGCTTCTGGCGCCGGAAGCGTCAGCTACGGCTGTCTCTCCGCGACGGCGGGAGGCAGGCAGCGTCGCCTCAGCACCATCGCCGTCATCCATCGCATCCAAGCCCCCTACGCCCCGACCGGAACGAGTGGTGCCCAAACTCGTTGACACCACCCACCCCCACATCCCCGCTGCGGTCAGAACTCGGCAACAAACGCGGTCACATCTCGTCGACAGAGCCAGGCATGCCTGCGCGCGCACCGCAGGCTGGTCGAACCGGCCAGTCTCGGGCTGCCCGCCGCTCGGCGCCGGCGCAGCCGGTTGAGTCGGCGCCCCCTGAGCGACCTGTTCGAGCAGCCCGGCGGCGCACAGGACAGTGAATTAGTTTCTCCATAAACTTATCGAGTTAGTAGACTTTTATCTATGAGGACGACAGGCTGGTGTACGTCTTCAACCTCGAGAAGGCCGGTGGGGCCGCGACGTGGCACATCGGCGGCTGACCTCCGGGCGAGCAGCACGCCGGGCGAGGCGGAGGCCGAGCGCGGAGATGTCGTCGACGCTGGCTGCCGAGGCGAAGCCCCTCTGGTGGATCCGATCAGCGAGAGGGCAGACCGAGGTTCTCCAGCGCCTCCCGCAACCGGTGCCGGCCGGCAAGCGACTGTGGGCCTGCCAGCCGGGCCAGCACGCGTTCGCTCCACGAACCGGGCAGCCCGTACCGGGCGTTGTACTCGCCCAGCCGCTCGTCGTAGGCCGGGATGTGCGAGTCGGCCGTGGTGGCGTCGTACCGCTCGTGGTGCAGGACGGCGGCCTGCGGCAGCCGCGGCTTGATCCCGGCGTGCTCGGTTGGGTCGGGTGTGCCGACCGCGAGCCCGAACGCCGCCGCCGCGTGCGGCGGCAGGCCCAGTTCGGCCGCGATCTGTTCGGGACGGTTGCGGACCGCCCCGACGAACACCGTGCCCAGGCCGAGCGACTCGGCCGCGATGACGGCGTTCTGTGCCGCGAGGGCGGCATCGACGAAGCCGAGGATCGTCGACTCCAGGTAGTCGGTGGCCTCCAGTGCCGCGCCCGCGCCGTCGGCGAGCCGACGGGCCCGACTCAGGTCGGCGACCCAGATCAGGAACAGCGGTGCCTCGTTGATGAACTGCTGGTTGTTCGCCAGCGCCGCGAGCCGGGCCTTGCGCTGCGGGTCCCGCACGGCGATCACGCTCCATGCCTGCAGGTTGGACGACGTCGACGCGGACTGGGCGGCCGCGACCAGCGCGGCCAGCTCGTCGTCGGCGACCGGCCGGGGCGTGAACCTGCGCACCGACCGGTGCGCGAGCTGCAGCGTCACGATCTCGCTGGCGACGCTGAGCGTCGCCTCCGGATCCGCATACCGTGCGGTGATCGTCATGATTGTCCTCTCGTGATGGGCCGGGGGAAAGCCGGCGACCAGGCAGGCCCGTCCGGGCGCGTGGCGCGGCGGGATTCCTGCGGCCTGGTGGTGCGCGAGATGGTCCATTCGTCCGGGATGGGGGCGTCTGGCGGCTTAATAATAAGTCCCGATCTTTGTGGCCGAATGATTGCTGTATTCCTACCGGATTGCTGCGTCCAGCTCCTCGCGGGTGACGAGGGAGATCGCGCGGCCGTCTCGCAGGACGACGGCGGCGGCGTGGCGCGGGCCGAGGGCGGCGCGGGCCGCGGAGACCGGCTGGCCGCCGCCGACGGCCGGCAGCGGGTCGACGAGGTGATCCGACACCGGGCTGTCCGGACGGATCCTTCCCGCGGCGATCGCCGCCCCGAGCGCGGCGGGTTCGATCCAGCCGAGTATCTCGGTGGCGGACAGGCCGTGCCGGCGCTCGGCGCGGGCGAGAACGACCGCGACGGCCACCACCGATCCGGGCAGACCATCCACGGCCGCGCCGGCGCTGGCCCGCGAGGAGACCGTGACCAGGCGGTCGGCCCAGCCGGGGCTGCGGTCGAGCAGCTGGCGCACCGTGGGCTCGGCGCCGTCGGGATCCTCCAGGAAGCCCCACCGCCGCAGCCAGTCGTCGCTGAAAACGGTCGACAGGTAGGAACGGCCCGAGTCGGGCAGCAGGACCACGACGAGATCATCCGGGCCGAGCGTGCGGGCGACCCGCAGCGCGGCAGCGGCAGCGGCACCCGACGACGGGCCGGCGAGCAGCCCCTCCTCGCTGGCCAGCCGCCGCGCGGTCAGCAGGGATTCCCGGTCCGGTATCCGCTCGAAACGATCGACCACGTCGCGGTGGTAGGACTGCGGCCAGACGTCCTCCGCCGTGTCGGGGTGCAGGAAGTGCCCAATGCTCTCGACGTAGTAGGCGCTGCCGTCACCGCCGGAGTAGACCGACGTCTCGGGGTCGGCGCCGACGACCGTGACCGTTCCCCCCGAGGCCCCTCTGAGGAACTCGCCCGTGCCGCTGATGGTGCCTCCGGTGCCGACCCCGGCCACGAAATGCGTCACCCGTCCGCCGGTCTGCCGCCAGATCTCCGGCCCGGTCGTGCGCAGGTGGGCCGCGGGGTTCGCCGGGTTGTCGTACTGGTTCGCCAACCAGGCGCCCGGAATCTCGTCCACCAGGCGGCGCACGACGTTGAAGAGGTGATCCGGGTGTTGTTTGGCGAATCTGGTGGGGGCGAGCACGACTTCGGCGCCGTAGGCCCGCAGAATGTCGACCTTCTCTCGGGCCGATCTGTCGGACACCCCGACAATCACCCGGTAACCTCGCTGCCGGCCGATGATCGCCAGGCCGATCCCGGTGTTGCCGGACGTGGCCTCGACGATCGTCCCGCCGGGTCGGAGCAGCCCGTCGCGTTCGGCCTGGAGCACCATCGACAACGCCGCCCGGTCCTTCACGCTGCCCCCGATGTTGAGGAACTCCGCCTTCGCGTAGAGGGGGGTCACGATCCCGCGGCCGAGCTGCGTGAGCCGGAACAGCGGAGTCTCGCCGATCGCGTCGAGGACCGACTCGTGGACCGTCATGACACGTGCGCGTCCGCGCCGACGAGGATCTTCTGGAAGCAGCGGGAGTGGGTCAGCGCCTCGTACGGGGAGAAGATCGGGATGCGGGTGTAACCGGTTCTGGCGTACACCCGCTCCGCGTCCGGTTGCCGGTCCCCGGTCTGCAGCACGATCCGTCCCGCGCCCAGGCGCCGCGCCGCCTGTTCCACCGCAGCCAGCAGCCTGGCCGACACCCACCGGCCGCGATGGGAGGGGACGACGTACATGCGCTTGAGTTCCAGGTCGTCACCCAGCCAGCGCAGCGCGGCATGCCCGACCGGTAGCCGGTCGGTGGTGTAGGCGACACCGGTGTAGGCGACCGTCTTCGCCACGATGTCCGGGCCGGGCGCCGGCGGCCGGGAGGCCAGCCGGTCGGCGTAGCGGAGCCGCATCTCCGCGACCATTGCGCTACGTAGTGTCACTGCCGCCGGGTCGTCCCAGTCGACACTCTCAATGTGGATCATCGGTTCGGATACCACGCCTGGCTCCAGATCGACGAGGGGCCGCACGCCGGCTGCATGAGGGGATCGGTGTGTCCAGTATTCTCTACCTTCTCGGTCGACAGATGGGGAATGCTCGCGGCCACCGGTTCACCCGCCCATCCCGCGCGGGGGCCTGCGTGATTACCAGGGAACCGCCTGACCGTCCTGCCCGATGAACTCGCCACCGGGACCGTCGGGCCTGCCGGCCGCGAGGCGAACCGGGACGGCGGCACCCTGTTCGACCGTCAGCACACCCTGGTGGTCGTTCATGTCGGTGGCGACGAATCCCGGATCGGCCGCATTGACGCGGATACCGGACTCGCGCAGGTCGTTCGCGTAGATCAGGGTGATGGCGTTCACCGCCGCCTTGGACGCGGCGTAGGCGAGCATCCGCCGGGTGGCGGCGCCGCTCGTGGGGTCGGCCAGCTGCGTGAGTGAGGCGATCGCGCTGGACATGTTGACGATCCGGCCCGCCTCCGCGCGGCGCAGCAGCGGTAGCAGGGCGTTCGTGACGGCGATCAGGCCGACCACGTTCGTGTCGAACGTCGCGCGCACGGCGTCGGCGGCCACCTCGGCCACCGGCGTGACGCCGGTCGCGTGCAGGTCGTTGTTGACCGCCGCGTTGTTGACGAGCACGTCCAGGCGTCCGGCCTCGCGCTCCAGCCGTTCGACGGCGGCGGTGATCGACTCTGCGTCGGTGACGTCGAGCCGGAGGCTTCGTACGTCACCGGCGTCGGCCAGCTCGGCCGCGGCGCGCTCGCCGCGGGCAGGATCGCGCGCCCCGAGGTAGACGGTCATGCCGGACGCGGCGAGCTGACGGACCGTCTCGCGGCCGATCCCGCGGGTGGCGCCCGTGACGAGGGCGATCGTCGCCCTGGTCGTCGTTTCCCTGGCCAGGGTGGTCGTGGTTGTGGTCGTGGTCATGGTCCCATGCAAGCGCCTCGTACCGCCCCGGCGGAAAGACCGATGCGGCACCGATTCATAAGCTCGCGGCATGGATCCGCTCGAGACGCGGGAGCTGCGCCACTTCCTCGCGCTCGCCGAGGAGTTGCACTTCGGCCGGGCCGCCGAGCGGCTGCGGATCGCGCAACCCGCGCTGTCCCGTACGATCCGCCGCCTGGAGCAGCGGATCGGGGTGGCGCTTGTCGAGCGCACGACCAGGCGGGTCGCCCTCACCCCCGCCGGCGAGGTGCTCGCGCGCGAGGCGCGCGTCGCGCTCGACGCCGTCACGGCGGCGGCGAGCCGTGCGCGCCGCGCCGGCGTCGGGCAGCCACGCCTCGCCGTCGCGACGAAGGCCGACAGCGACGCGGGGCTGCTGCCGCGCCTGCTGCGCGCCTACGAGAGCGCGCAGGGCCGGCCGGTCGACCTGCTGCTCGGCGGCTGGGGCGAGCAGACCGGCATGCTGCGCGACGGGCGCGCGGACGTGGCCCTCCTGCACGCCCCGTTGGACGCCACCGGCCTCGAGATCGAGCTCCTGCTGACCGAGCCGCGGGTGGTCGCGCTGTGCGCCGAACACCCGCTCGCTCGGCGCGGGAACCTCGCCGTCGCCGACCTCGCCCCCGAACCCCTGCCGCGGTGGGAAGGGCCCGGAGGCGACGAGATCTCGCTGCTGTGGTGTGGTCACGAGCCGGAGGCCGGGCGGGGGCCGCGGCCCGGTCACCCGCAACCCGCGCCCGCCGCCGGCCCGCCGACCCCGGACGTCGCCCAGCTGCTGCGGCTCGTGGAGCTGGGGCGCGCGGCCGCGTTCGTTCCGGTCTCGATCGCCCGCCGCTATCCGCGCCCGCGGATCGCCTACCGAGCCGTCGCCGGACTCACCCCGGCGCGCCTCGTGCTCGCCTGGCCCGCCGGTCTGCGTTCACCCGCCGTCGCCGCGTTCGTGAGCATCGCCGTCGACGTCGCCGCCGAGCTCGCCGCCGACTCCGACGTCGACCCCGACGTCGATGCCGGCCCCTGGACTGATGCCGGCCGCGTCGAGGGTGCCGCGCTCGACCAGCCGCGTTCTGGTTCCCGGCTGGGTGTTCCTGGGCGGGAGCCAAGATAATCAACGGTGATGACGACGATCGAACAGTTGATCAAGAAGTGGCCGCAATGACCGAGGCCACCGCGGCTGGTCCGGCGCCGGGCTGGCACAGGCAACTGTTGCTACCTCGCCAGGGCCTGTGGGAATGTCGATCCCGTGCGGATGATGACCAGGTGAGCGAGCATTCCGTCGCCCAGACCCTCGAGCAGGCGTTGCAGATCGTGCCGGTCGGTGAGGATGATTTCCAGTCGGTGAGCCTGGTCGACACCGGCGGTTATCCGCTCTACGGCGGCCAGATCCTGGCCCTGGCGCTGCGCGCGGCGGCGATGACGATCGAAGCCGACCGCCGGCCGCACTCGCTGCATGGCTACTTCCTGCGCGCCGGACGGCTCGGGGCCCCGGTGACCCTGCACGTCGACCGCGACCGCGACGGCCGATCCTTCTCGGCGCGCCGGGTCGTCGCCCTCCAGGACGGCAAAGCGATCTTCTCCATGGTGACGTCGTTCACCCGGGGCACGGGCGACTTCGTCCTCGACGAGGTGCCGCGGTTGCGTCGCACCTACACCCAGCCGCCGGACAAGCACCGGATGCTCCTGCTCGACCTGTACGAGTTCACCCCCCGCCACCAGCAGGGCGACCGGTTCTACTTCCCGGACCACGCCGAGATCCTCCCCGTCGGCCCGCTGTCGGACGACTGGCTGACCCAGACCTGCGCCGCCGCCTACATGTCCGACATCGGCACCGGTTTCGGCCAGGTTGCCGATCCCGCCATCGCCAGCACCGAATCCAGCGTCAGCCACTCGATCTGGTTTCACGCCCCGGCGCGGGCCGACGACGGGCTGACCCTCGAGATGTGGCCCAGCAGCGCCGCCAGCGGACTCGGGCTGTACTCCGGCTCGGTCCGGGACGCCGCGGGGAACCTGATCCTCGCGATCGCCCAGGAACAGCTCATCCGCTCACGCAAGCCGGCCCCGGGCGCACCGGCGTAACGCCCACCCCGCTCCCGTCGCCCCGCCGGTCGTCCAGCCGCGCGTTCCCCGCCTCGGCTTGCGCGTTCTCGCCTATCCAGAGGGATAAATCGGACGCGGAACCCTCCGGACAGGCGGGAAGTGGGTGACTCCCGTGGCGGCTTACGGCTTGCGGCCGACGGCGCCGTAGAAGCTGACCTGGGCGTCGGTGAGATCGGTCGGGGTCTCGCCGTCGGGGCGCCAGCGGTGCACGATCTGCAGGCCGGGATCCAGCAACTCCAGGCCGTCGAAGAAGCGGGCGACCTCGGTTCGGGTGCGCTGCTGCGCGGGGATGCCGCCCGCCCGGTAGGCGGCGGCGAGCCGCTCCATCCCCTCGTCGTGGTCGGCGGTGGCGTGGGTGAGGGTCAGGTAGCTGCCGGAGGGCAGCTCCTGCAACAGCCGGCGCAGCAGGCCGTGGGGGTCGTCGGCGTCGGGGATGAAATGCATGATCGCGATCAGGGAGAGCGCGACCGGTCGGGTGAGGTCGAGGGCGGCGCGCAGTTCCGGGGCGGCCAGGATGCTTTCGGGGTCGCGCAGGTCCACGTCGAGGTAGGCGGTCGTGCCCTGCGGGGTGCTGGTGAGCAGCGCGCGGGCGTGCGTGAGCACGATCGGATCGTTGTCGGCGTAGACGACCCGGGCGTCCGGGGCGACGTCCTGGGCTACCTCGTGCAGGTTCGGGCTGGTGGGAATGCCGGTGCCGATGTCGAGGAACTGGCGGATCCCGGCCTCGCCGGCCAGGTGACGGGTGGTGCGGACCATGAACGCCCGGTTCGCGTGCGACGCGACGCGGGCGTTCGGGAACCCGGCGAGGGCCTGCTCGGCGGCCTCCCGGTCGGCGGGGAAGTTGTCCTTGCCACCGAGGTAGTAGTCGTACATCCGGGCCGAATGCGGCTGGTCGGTCTTCAGGTCGATCGGGCTGTGCTCACCCGCGAGACTCCTCCACCACGTCGTACTCCCCGAACCCTCGACCCCGGACTCGTGCGGCTCCCCGCTGGTCACCCGCGACCATCCCCCTTACGTATGCAGACGATCCTCGCGAATCACCCTAATACGTACCTAAGTCGAAGTGCGCGGCTCGCTGTGGACAAAGCTCGGCGCGGACCATTGCGGGGAATGCGCGACGGGGCCCGCGCGGGGGAGGACGTCAGCGCGAAGTCCTCGGCGATCACCTCGGCCGGCACCCCGGCGAGGTCGAGGACCAGCGCGATGACCAGCGCGATGACCAGCCCCGTGCGGTCCTTGCCGGCGCTGCAGTGCACGATCGCCGGCAGTGCGCCCGGCGCGGCGAGCGCCACGACCGCGGCGGTGAGGCGGCTGCCGCGCTGGTCGACGGCGAAGTCGAACACGCTGGCCAGATCGCGGCCGTTCGGGTCGTCGATGAGCCCGGTGCGCAGCGGCAGGTAGCCGATCTTCGAGGAGATCCGGGTGTAGGCGCGGTCGCTGGTGCGGGGGCTGGCCCTTGACGGTGATGTTCGGGTGTTCCTTCTCGAACTGCGCGATGAGGCCCTCGACCACGGGCTTCCAGGTGCCGGTGCTCAGCAGGTTGTAGGTCTCGAATATGGTGGCGTGGAGTAGGCGTGCGGCCATCGACGTCAAGGTCGAGAGGGTCTCGCCCTCACCGGGACAGCTCGTCGAAGATAGGCTCGACCAGCTCGATCAGATGGCCGACGTCGACCTGGATGGTGCGGTCGGCCCGCCCGCTGCCGCAGAAGACGACGCCCATCTGCCGGACGGCGACGTCGAACACCACGACCACCCCCGGAACGGCGCACACCGGGCTCGCTCCACCGGGCTCCATGCCGAGGGCCCGCAGGTCCTCCGGGGCGGCCTGGCTGAGCTTCGCGCGAGAGGTTCCCGCCGCCCTGGCGAGCCTGCCGTAGTCGACCCGGCCGGTGACCGGGAGCGCGGCGAGGACGAAACCGCCGTCGGCATTCCTGAACACCATTGTCTTCAGCAGCCGCTCGGTCGGGAGCCCCAGCAGCAGTTCCGCGTCCGCCCGCCCGACAACCGGGTCGTGGTCCATCGCCGTGAATGGCACTCCGGCCGCCTGGAGCACCTGTTCCGGAGAGGAAATGCCATCCGGTCGGTGTACCAGCTCGGGCATGACGTACCTTCCCTCGACGGAAGGCAGACGCTACCACCCGGGTCGGACGGCAGCCCTGTCATATTTCCGGGGTACTCGACATCCGGGTCAGTGCCGGTCGCTGACGGCCAGCTTCAGCCCCAACCCCACCATGACGACTCCCGAAGCCCCGCCGATGGCCGACAGCCGGCGCGGCGACCGCGCCAGCCAGGTGCGGGCGGTTGCGGCGAGCAGGCCCCACGACACGTCCGAGACCAGCGCGATCGTCACGCAGATCAGGCCGAGGACCAACAGCTGGACGGGCACGCCACCCGCCGACCGGTCGACGAACTGCGGCAGTACCGCCGTGAAGATGAGCAGTCCCTTGGGATTACTGAATCCCACGACGAATCCGTCCCGCAGGACGCGTCGGGAGGTGTGAGCCGACGTCGGCCCCGCGGCCACGACGGTGAGATCACCGCGGTGCCGCCATGCCTGCCAACCCAGATAGGCGAGGTAGCCGGCGCCGGCGAACTTGAGGACGGAGAACACCGCCACCGAGCGTTCGACGACGATTCCCAGGCCGCATGCCACCGCCACGACCTGGAGCAGCAGGCCTGCCTCGTTGCCGAGTGCGGTGAACACCGCCGCCCGCCGACCGAGCGAGACCCCCCGACTGACGACGAAGAGCACGCTCGGTCCGGGCACCGCGATCAGCGTCACCACGACTATCAGGAAGGATGCGAGATGACGGGCATTGATCACGGCAGCGGAACTCCTAGGTTGCGCGCACGGCGGTCAGGGCGCGGCGGGCCTCGCCGAGCAGCGATTCGAACCGCCAGGCGTCCACCGAGACGGGCTCACCGCGGGCTACGACCAGCCGGACCAGGACCGCCCGTCGCCGCGGTCCGCCCAGGGCGACGGCGCGTCCGCCCACCTCGACCGCCAGCGGGCCGAGCATTCGGATCCGGACCATCACGCACCGATTCTAGACGAATACGCCTTATCGGGCTGGGCCTCGGTGTCCACCACCATGGTGAGGACGAGCTGGTCTGGCCGCTGCTGCTCGCCCGCCTGGACCTGGACGCCGACGTCGTGCCGCGGATGGAAGCCCAGAGCGAGTCAACGCCAGGCTCCTACCGCAGCGGCTGGAGCTGTTGGGCGCCGGCGGGTGCGTAGGAGCGGATCGCGGGTTCTCCCGCGAGCCGTCCCCGGAATGACGCAGCCGACGAGCGGTGCGGGGGCCGCCGAGGCCGTGGTCAGGGGGCCGGGGCGTGGGCGTGGATGCGTCGCTGCGTGGTGGAGAGCCGATCTGCGATCAGCTTGAGGACCTCGGCGGCGATGCCGAGGCGGGTGGGGTCCAGGCCGGCGATTGCGGCGCCGAGCAGGTCGCGGCGGGCGGCGTGGACGCTGTCGAGCGCATGCCGGCCGCGGTCGGTGATGTGGATGAGATGGACGCGGGCATCGCGGGCGTCGCGCCGCCGGCTGATCAGGCCGTCGCGTTCGAGCCTTTTGATCCGCGGGGTGACCGAGGAGACGTCGACGCCGTGGCAGGCGGCGACGGCCGAGACGGGCATGGGGCCGTGCCCGTCGAGGTACTCCAGCAGCGCCCACGAGGCGGCTGGCAGGTCGAAGCCGGACCGCCGCGCCAGGTCGCCGACGGTGGCGCGGTCGGCGAGGATCCGCGCCACGTCCGCGAGGGCCCGCTCGAGGGCGGCGAGGGCGGTCGGCGGGGCAGGCGCGGGGTTCATCGATCCACGGTAGAGACGCGCGGGACGACACCACAAGTTGGGGCCAACCAACTATCCGCTACGGTGGGCCGGTGAGCGTTGCCGCCGTTGCCGCCGTTGCCGCAGACGACGCCGCCGGAGGCCGCGGGTGAGGCTGTCCATCGTGGAGCTGGGCACCGTCGCGCCGGGCACGGACGAGCGGCAGGCGCTCGTCGACGCGGTCGAGACGGCCCGGCACGCCGAGGCGTGGGGCTTCCACCGGGTCTGGTTCGCCGAGCACCACCTGAGCCGGTCCGGCGCGTCGCACCACCCGGAGCTGCTGATCGCGGCCGCCGGCGCGCAGACGTCGACGATCCGGATCGGGTCCGGGACGGTGCTGATGAACCATTACAGCCCGTTCAAGGTCGCCGAGATGTTCGCCCAGCTCGAGGCCATGTACCCGGGCCGCGTCGACCTGGGCATGGGGCGGGCGACCGCCGGGCCGGTCATTGACATGGCGTTGCGGCGCGACCGCCGGCAGCCCGCGCAGGACGACCACACCCAGCAGGTCGCCGAGACGCTGGCCTGGCTGTACGACGCCTTCCCACCCGGGCATCCCTTCACCGGCAATCCGCTGATCCCGTCGGTGCCCGGGGTGCCGCAGACCTGGCTGCTCGGGTCGAGCCCGTCCGGGTCGAACCTCGCGGCCGGGCTCGGCATCGGGTACGCCTTCGCCGGTTTCATCAATCCGGCGGGGGCGGCGGCGGCGCTGCGGCGCTACCGCGAGCAGTTCCGTCCCCAGGGGTTCGGGCTGACGCAGGGGTTCGGGCTGGCGCAGGGGTTCGGGTTAACCGAGCCGCGGTCGATCCTGGCGGTGAACGTCACCGTCGCCGAGACCGAGGCGCAGGCGCGGCGGCTGGTCGGCTCGGCGAAGGGCTTCTACGCCCGGTTGCGCCGCCAGGGCGGCGACGCGGTGCTGCCGAGCGCCGACGAGGCCGCCGCGGAACTCACCGACGCCGAGCAGGAGCAGCCGACCCGGATCGTCGACGGGCGCTGGCCGCAGTTCGTCGCCGGCGACGTCGCCGGGGTCCGGGCGACGCTGGAGCGGATGCTCGCGGAGAGCCGGGCCGACGAGCTGATGGTGCAGAACCTCATCGCCGACCCCGCCGACCGGCGCCGCTCCCACGAGCTGCTGGCCGCCATGTTCGACCTGCGGCCCGCCACGGGCGTCGCGCCGGCGGCGCACATCCCGACCTGAGCGGCGCTTCGACCCGAGCGGCGCTTCGGCCCGACCGAGAAGAGGACAGACAGATGGCATCGGACCCCGATCGCACGGTGGGTGTCGGCATCGTCGGCCTGAGCGCGAACGGCGGCTGGGCGGCCGGTGCGCACCTGCCCGCGCTGGCCGCCGTCGACGGCTTCGCGCTGCGGGCGGTCGCCGCCAGCAGCCCGCAGTCGGCGCGCGCCGCCGCCGATGCCTACGGCGTGCCCGCGGCCAGCGGGAGCGCCGAGGAGCTGGCCGGGCGCGACGACGTCGACCTGGTCGTCGTCTCGGTGAAGGTGCCGCGCCACCGCGAGCTCGTCCTGCCGGCGCTGGCGGCGGGCAAGGCGGTGCTGTGCGAGTGGCCGCTGGCCAACGGCCTGGGTGAGGTCCGGGAGCTGGTCGAGGCCGCCGCGGGTGTCCGGTCGTTCATCGGCCTGCAGGGGCGGTTCGCCCCCGCGGTGCGCTACCTGCGCGACCTGGTGGCCGACGGGTACGTGGGCGAGGTGCTGTCGACGACGCTGGTGGGCAACGGCGGCGTGTGGGGCCCGGTCATCCATCCCGGCGGCGAGTACCTGCTCGACCGGGACCTGGGCGCCACCATGCTGACGATCCCGTTCGGCCACACCGCCGACGCCGTCACCAGCGTGCTGGGGGAGTTCGCCGACGTCGCCGCCACCACCGCGACCCGCCGACCCCAGGTCCGCAACGCGGAGACCGGCGAGTCCGTCCCGATGACCGCCGAGGACCAGATCGCCGTGTCCGGGACCCTCGTCGGCGGGGCCGTCGTGAGCATCCACCTGCGTGGTGGGACGCCCCGTGGCACCGGCTTCCTGTGGGAGGTCAACGGCACCGACGGCGACCTCCAGATCACCTCGTCGACCGGCAGCCTCAACTACGGCCAGATCACCATCCTCGGCTCCCAGGGCGGCGAGCCGCTCGCCGAGCTGACCCCGCCGGCGTCCTACGACGCCTTCCCCGCCCTGGCCGGGCAGCCGGCCGCCGCCGTCGCCCACGCCTACGCCCAGATCGGCCGTGACCTCGCCGAGGGCACCACGGTGACGCCCGACTTCACCCACGCGCTGCGCCGCCACCAGCTCCTCGATGCAGTCGCCCGCTCCGCCGCCACCGGCCGGCGCGTCCAGGTGCCGGAGAAGTGAACCGCTGCGCGGACGGGCCGGCGGCGCCTCGGCCGGGCGCGCGGGTGGCGGTGCCCGGCCCCCGCCGCCGCAGGGGGCGGGCCGAGCGGGTAGGCATACAGGGGTGAGCACACCCGAGCCGGCCGAGTTCCCGGCCTCCCACCGCGACCTGATCGACAACCCGCTGACCGGTGTCCTGACCACGATCGGCGCGGGCGGTCGGCCCCAGTCGACCGCCGTCTGGTTCCTCCCCGACGGGCCGGCAATCAAGGTCTCGATGATCAGCACCCGACAGAAGCTGGCGAACCTGCGGCGCACCCCGGTGGCCACCCTGTTCGTGTTCGACCCCACCAACCCGGCGCGCACCCTGGAGATCCGCGCCGACGTCGAGCTCGTGCCCGACTCGGACAAGTCCGTCCTCGCCCGGATGACGGACCGGTACAACGCCGACTTCGCCCGGCTCAGCGCCCTCGACCCCGAGCGGACAACGGCCGTGCTGCATCCGCGCCGCGTCGTCGTCCGCGGCTGACCTCGTCGTCCGCGGCCGGCGGCTCGTGGGGGAGGCGGCGCAGGTATTCGCCCTCAAGCTCGAACATCCGCCGCGGGTGGGTCTCGAGCACGTCCTCGCTGCCGTTGAGGAACGTCTCGTGCCGGGTGGCATGCAGACGCTCCAGCTCACGGGCGACGTCGTCAGCGGACAGCCGCGCCGCCGGAACACCTTCTCCCAGGTTGGTCATGCGCCCTACCCCGCCTCGACCTCGGGTAACGGCGACCTCGGGTAACGGCGACCTCGGGTAACGGCGACCTCGGGTAACGGCGACCTCGGCGGGCGACGGCGGGGCACCTCGGGGAGTGCCGTGTCCGGCGGCCGGGACGGGGCAGAACGCCGAGGGGGCCGGCTGGCACGAGGCGCCGCGGGGAGCCGGGGCCCGGGAGGTGATCAACCGGATGTCCGGTGTCGAGGGGGAGGAGGTCCTCGCCCGCCTCCTCGCGCAGGGGCACCGGCTCGATCCCGCCCGCCTGCCGGCGGCGCTGGAAGGTTACTATTCCGCGCTCGGGATCAACCGGCTCGCCATCTACCTCGCCGACGTCCAGCAGGACGTCCTGCTCCCCTTCACCTGCGACGGTGTGGACCTGCCCGGTCTGCGCATCGACGCGTCCATGGCGGGCTGGGCCTACCGCACCACGTCCACCCGGGTCGCCGACGATCCCGACGGCACCATCACCGCCTGGATCCCGCTGATCGACGGCATCGAGCGGATCGGGGTCCTGGAGATCGGCACGCCGGCCCTGGACGCGTCGACGTTGCGGTGCTGCCGCTCCCTGGCGTCACTGCTCGCGCTGCTCCTGGTGTCCAAGAGCACCTGGAGCGACGCCTACGCCTGCGGCCGGCGGGCGAAGCCGATGCGGCTGCCCGCCGAGATGGTCTGGGCCTTCCTGCCGCCACGCACCATCGGCAGCCCGCAGGTGACCTCGACCGCCGTCCTCGAACCCGCCTACGACCTCGGCGGCGACGCCTTCGACCACTCGCTGGCCGATGGAGCCCTGCACACGGCGATCGTCGACGCCATGGGCCACGACCTGACCGCCGGACTCACCTCCGCGGTCACCATCGCCGCCTGCCGCAACGCCCGCCGCGGCGGCGCGGACCTGCCCGAGATCGTCGCCACCGTCGACGGGCAGCTCCACCAGGTGTTCCCGCAGAACTATGTCACCGGGATCTTCGCCCGGCTGGAGCTGACGACCGGCACGCTGCGGTGGGCCAACTGCGGGCACCCGGCGCCGCTGCTGCTGCGCGGCAACGACCTCGTGCCCGCCGCGCTCGATCGCGCCGCGGCGCTGCCGCTCGGCCTCGGCCCGGAACTGGCCGACGCCGGCTGGCCGGTCCACGAGGCCCAGCTCCGTCCCGGCGACCGGGTCCTGCTGTACACCGACGGCGTCACCGACGCCCGCTCCGACACCGGGGAGCGGTTCGGGCAGGAGCGGTTCACCGACTTCATCATCCGCGCGGTCGCCGCCGGGGAGACCGCCCCCGAGGTGCTGCGCCGGCTCATCCGCGCGATCCTCGAACACCAGCATGGCCGGCTCACCGACGACGCCAGCATCGTGATGTTCGAATGGCACCCGACCGGCTCCGATCCGCAGTTTCGCGCCTGAGGGCCGACGCGGCCCGGGTTCGGTGCGATCGGTCCGGCTCCGGCGAGTGACTATGCGCGCCAGCGTGGCAGCGCGAGCCGGAACAGTTCACCGGTCGACAAGGTTGGAGACGGCACGCGGCGAGGTGCCGGTGCCGCGCCCGGGTCGTCGAGGGGTGCTGACAATGAAGATCGGAATCATCGGGGCGGGCCAGATCGGCGGGACGCTGACGCGGCGGCTGAGCGCGCTCGGCCACGAGGTGCGGGTGGCCAACTCGCGGGACCCGCAGACCCTGGCGGAGCTCGCGGCGCAGAGCGGGGCCACGGCCGTCTGGGCGGCCGACGCCGCCGAGGACGCCGACGTGGTCATCATCAGCATCCCGCAGAAGAACGTTCCGAACCTGCCCGCGGGCATCCTCAAGGGAGCGAAGCCGGGGGCGCCGGTGATCGAGACGAACAACTACTACCCCCGGCAGCGTGACGGCCGCATCGAGGCCATCGAGGCCGGGACCCCGGAGAGCGTCTGGGTCGCCGAGCAGGTCGGCTCGCCGGTGATCAAGGTGTTCAACGGGATCTTCTGGAAGCACCTGCTGGAGCACGGCCGGCCGAAGGGCGAGGGCCGCATCGCGCTGCCGGTCGCGGGCGCGGACGGGCCCGGCAAGGAGCTGGTGTTCGACCTGGTCGATCAGTTGGGCTTCGACCCGGTCGACGGCGGCACGCTGCAGCAGTCCTGGCGTCAGCAGCCCGGCACCCCGGTCTACGGCGCGGACCTCGACGTCGCCGGCACCACCGCGGCCTTGGCAGCCGCTTCCCAGGTCCGCCCGGAGGACTTCCGCGCCTGACGGGGCGGGCCGCCGCGCCGACCGGGCCGGGCCCCGGACGCGGTCGGCCGGTGAGCCGGTCGCGCCGGGGCACGCTCCCGCCGGGGCCAGCCGGTGAGCCGGCCGGCCCCCGGGTTGCGGGGGTCAGCCGGCGGTCTCGACCGCCGGGCCGGGCACGAATCCGGGGTCGACCTGGTCGGTGAGGTCGCACCCGGTGGCCTCATTGGCCCAGGCCAGGGCGTTCTTGACGTGAAACTCGATCATCTGGCGGTGGAGTCGGTCGGCGTCCCTGGGGGTGCTGTCGACGGCGTGGCGGATCTGCGCCAGGGCGGTGAGGTTGGCCTGCTCCAGGTCACCGATCGCGACGAGACGCCCCTGTTCCATCGCGCGCACGGCCGGCGAGTGCTCCAGGCAGACGAGCAGGTCGTCCCCGACCTGGTCGCGCAGGAACGCGACGTCGTCCGGGCCACTGATCTTGTTGCCGATGACGGACAGGGGGATGTCGAAGCCGGCGGTGTAGTCGCGGTACTGCCGGTACACGCCGATGCCCTTGCGGGTGGGCTCGGCGACGAGGAACGTGCGGTCGAACCGGGTGAACAGGCCCGAGGCGAACGCGTCCGCCCCGGCCGTCATGTCGACGACGGCGTACTCGCCGGGGCCGTCGACGAGGTGGTTGAGCAGCAGCTCCACCGCGCCGACCTTCGAGTGGTAGCAGGCCACCCCGAGGTCCTCCTCGGTGAAGGCACCGGTGGCCAGCAGCCGCACCCCGCCCGCGTCGACGGCGAACCGGCGCAGCAGCGGATCGGCCGCGCCCAGGGTGAGCAGGCGGGAACCGGCGCCGGGCGGAGTGGTCTTGACCATGTGCGCCGCGCTCGGAATCCGCGGATTGTCGCCGCGGAGATGGTCCTTGATCTCGTCGAGGTGGTCACCGAGCGCGGGCACGGCCGCGGCGTCCTCCTCCTCCAGCCCGAGGGCGATGCCGAGATGCTGGTTGATGTCGGCGTCGAGCGCCAGGACCGGCCGGTGCTGGGCGGCCAGATAGCGGGCGAACAGGGCGGACAGCGTGGTCTTTCCGCTCCCGCCCTTGCCCACGAACGCGATCTTCAAGGTCGGCTCCTCACTGCTCGTGGCGGCACTGCCGCGATCATCCGGAGATCCGGGGTGTTGAAAAGCGTAACGGTTGTCATTAAGCCTGCCGCGGTGGGGCCCGCGGGCCGTGCGCCGCTGCCGGTCCGCCGCTGCCGGCGGGGTGCCGGACCGGCCAGGCGGCCCTACGGTGGGAGGTGCGGGAGGGTCCGCGACCGGACGGTCCCCGGCCGGTGGGGGCCGTCGGAGCGCACCCGGCCCGGGGAGGTCTGGCATGCTGGCCGCCGCCGTGCGCACCGTCGAGCTTCCCTCCGGCGAACCGATCCCCGCTCTGGGCCTGGGTACCTGGCACCTCGCCGAGGACCCCCGCCGGCACGCCCAGGAGATCGAGGCGATCCGGACCGGGCTGGACCTCGGGATCTCCCTGATCGACACCGCGGAGATGTACGCCGACGGCGCGGCGGAGGAGCTCGTCGGCGAGGCGATCGACGGCCGCCGCGACGAGGTGTTGCTGGTGGGCAAGGTGCTCCCGCAGCATGCCACGGTCCGGGGGACGATCGCCGCCTGCGAGGCCAGCCTCGCCCGGCTGCGCACCGACACCCTCGACCTCTACCTCCTGCACTGGCGCGGGCCGGTCCCGCTGGCCGAGACGCTGGAGGCGTTCGCCGAGCTGGTGGAGGCCGGCAGGATCCGACACTGGGGGGTCAGCAACCTCGACGTCGAGGACATGGCCGAACTGGTGGGCCTGCCCGGCGGCGAGGCCGTGCAGACCGACCAGGTGCTGTACAACCTGACCCACCGGGGCGTGGAGCTCGACCTGCTGCCGTGGTGCCGCGAACGGGGAATTCCGATCATGGCGTATTCCCCGCTCGAGCTCGGCCACCTGGTCCACGAGCCGGCGCTCGCCGGGATCGCGGCCCGCCACGGCGTGACACCGGCACAGGTCGCGCTGGCCTGGGCGCTGGCGCAGGAAGGCGTGGTCGTGATCCCGCGCTCCCACGACAGCCGCCACGTCCGCGAGGACCGGGAGGCTCTCGACCTGCGGCTCACCCCCGACGAGCTCGCCGGCCTCGACCGTGCGTTCCCGCCGCCGCCCGAGCCCGTGCCGCTGGAGACGCACTGAGCCCGTGTCGGCCGCACCCACTCGCGGTGCAGCGCGTTCGGCGAGTTTTCCCTTATATCGCACTTTCCTTGCCCTGCTGGGAAGTGTCTGTCTCGGCTATTCCTCGCCAGGGTGCCGTGTTTGAACCGAGGGGCTTGGGCAGGGGCGCGTTGTCGATGTTTTCTGGGCCCGATTCGATCCCCTGCCCCGGAGATGGGGCTCGACGGGGGCCTTTCGCGCCATGACCGTTGCCAGCCGTCCGATCAACCGAGCTCCCCAGCCGAGCAGTCTCGCCGACGTCCTCGACGTGGTGCTCGACAAGGGGATCGTCATCGACGCCTACGTTCGGGTCGCGCTGGTGGGAATCGAGATCCTCACCATCGACGCGCGGATCGTCATTGCCAGCGTCGACACCTACCTGCGATTCGCGGAAGCGGTGAACCGGCTCGATCTGCAGCCCAGGGAGCAGGTCGCCGGCCTTCCCGGGCTCATGCGCGAGGTCACCGAGGGCACCGCTCGACACAAGACGAGTGGAGCGCTCGGCGGACTGAAGGACACGGCCGAGGAGGTGGTCGGCGCTCTGCGTGGCACGCCGTCCGAGGAACGGCGCGGGCGGGACCTGCCGGCAGGTCGCGAGGCCCCGGCAGAGCGCCGCGGCGGCAAGAAGGGGTGAGGGCCGTGCCCGTGATCGTATACGGCATCACGCGAGCGGATCACCCGGTTCCGCAACCGGCGCCGCCCGGCCTTGGGCACCCCCCGCAACCGGTGTATCTGGTGCGGTTCGGGCCGTTGTCGGCCGCGGTGAGCTGCCCCGCCGACGTCGGGGTCCTCGGCGACCAGGAGGCGGTGCAGCATCTGGACCTCCTGCAGCGACTGCTGGCGCGAGGCCCCGTGCTGCCCCTGCGGTTCGGCACGGTCGCCCCCGACGAGGACGCCGTGCGCACGGAGGTCCTCGTGCCGCTGGTCGAGGTGATGCCGCAGCGGCTCGACGCCGTCGACGGTCTCGTGGAGCTGCGTCTCGACGTGGACGAGGAGGAGCAGTCCGCGTTGCAGGCGGTGCTCCGCGGGTCGCCGGTGGCCGATCGGCCGACACCGGACGCTCTGGACGAGCGGATCAGGTTCGGGCAGGAGATCGCCGAGCTGATCGTGCAGCGGCGGCAGCAGCAGGCCGAGGAGATCCTGAGCGAGCTGCAGCCGCTGGCCCGCTCGGATCAGCCGCGCCGGCGCCACGGCGGGGCGGCCGATCCCGTGCTCAGCTGGGCCTTCCTGCTGGCCGCCGACGACGTCGAGACCTTCGACGCCGCGGTCGCGAGGCTGCGGCGGGCCCGACCCGAGCTCGCGATCGAGTATGTCGGGCCGTTGCCCGCCATCGACTTCATCGAATTTCCCACGGGCAACCGGACTTCAGCGGGAGAGCGCGCCGACTCCTTCGCGGGAACCGGCCGCTGGGGCTGGGGATCGGATTCGGACGAACACAAGGGAGATGATCAATCGTGAGCAGCGCGAAGATTGCCGCGGCGCTCGTCGGTGGCTACGTCCTCGGCCGGACCAAGAAGGCGAAGGCGGCCGTCGGCGTGGCGCTCTGACTGACCGGACGCAATCACGATCCCAAGGACCTCGTCCGGGATCAGGCCGTGAAGCTGCTGAAGTCTCCCCAGGTCGAGCGTCTCACCGAGAACCTCCAACAGCACGACGACGGTGAGGGGGCCGTCGCCCCGCCGGCCGTGCCCCCGCACCCGCTCGCGGCGCTCGTCCTCGCCCGCCGGTGGCGGAAGCCGAGTGACGACGGATCGATGAGGAGGGGACATGACGCAGACGACGGCGAAGCAGACGGGCATAGTCGGCACCCTGCGGGACAGCCCGGCGACGAAGAGCCTGGTCGACCAGGCGAAGAACCTGGCGAAGGCGCGGGGTGCGCACCTGGTCGGGAAGACGACGGAGCGGCTCACGTCGAGTACGGACAAGCTGAACGTGCTCGCCGACACGGGCGGCGCGGGCTCCGCGCTCAAGGCGGGTGCCCAGCAGCTGGCCAGCGGGAAGTCGCCGCTGCGAGCCGCGTTCACGACGGCGGCCTCGGCGGTGAAAGACAAGGTCGAGTCGGTGCTGCATCTCGGTGGTAAGGGCTCCGGCGGAAAGAGTGGGCCGCCGAAGGCCACGAACATCGAGGAGACGATCGATGTCGGAGCGCCGGTCACCGTGGCGTATGACCAGTGGACGCAGTACCCGCAATTCTCCCGCTTCATGAAGGGCGTCGAGGCGGTGGATGCGAAGAGCGAGACCGAGCAGAACTGGCGGTCAAGGTCTTCAAGTCGCGGCGTAGCTGGGCGGCCAAGGTCCAGGAGCAGATACCGGACCGGCGGATCGTGTGGACATCGGAGGGCGCGAAGGGCTCCACCAGGGGAGCCGTCACATTCCACCCGCTCGCCGACGACCTGACCCGGATACTGCTGGTCATCGAATACTATCCGTCCGGATTCATGGAGAAGACCGGGAATCTGTGGCGGGCTGGCGGTCGACGGGCTCGGCTCGATCTCAAGAATTTCCGCCGCCACATCACGATGCAGGGCGAGGCGAGAGCGGTTCGTGGCGAGGGGTGATCCGCGACGGTGAGGTCGTCGAACAGACCGACGAAGGCGAACGGGACGGGGAGTCCGAGGGCACGCGGGACACCAACGCCGCGGCCAAGTCGGGCCGCGGCGATGCCGAGCCGCGAGCGGGCGCCGGGTCATCGGAGCCCGCGGACGAGGACACCTCCGACGAGCACGAGCAGCCCTCCGACGCCGAGGGCAGGCCCAGGGCGTCGGTCGGCGGCTGAGCGTCCACGCCTGAGGGACGCCTCGGAGGGGGTAGCCCCCACGCCATCATGAGATCACAATCCGTCATCGTCGGTTCTGGCGGCTCGTCGATCGCCGAACGGGCCGTGCGCGCGGCCGGTGTTGGTCAGGTGCGCCGCGGTCAGACCGCGGCGCCGGCCAGCAGGGCCTCGATCTGACCCAGGGCCTCGGACATGCCCTCGACCATGCCCATGGACACCATCTGCTCCATCGCCTCGGACGAGGGGAAGGTGCTCTCGATCGTCATCACGGTCGCCGTCTCGCCGTCGGCGGTGAGCAGGACGCGGACGATCGTGGTGGGCAGGTCGGGGTTGGGGCGGCCCGAGTCGTCGGCGAACCCGTCCTCGAACTCCAGCCGGTGCGGGACGTCGACCGACCGGACGCGCCACCAGCCGTAGTGCTTGTCGCCCTCCGGGCCGGTCATGAAGTACGTGACCGAGCCGCCGGGAGCCAGGTCGTGGTCGACGACGGTCGCCGGGTAGGTCGGCGGGCCCCACCACCGCTCGAGCTGGCGCGGGTCCGCCCAGATCCGCCACACCCGCTGCGGCGGCGCCTCGAACTTCGCGGTGATGGCGAGCCTGAGGGCCTCAGGATCCTTCTTCACGTCGATCACGGTCATGCGCGTGCTCCCTGCCGTCTACTCGTTCGTTGTCTGCTGGCTTGTCGTCTGCCGGGTCGGGCGCGGCGAGGATCGCGGCCATCCGCTCGATGCGTCCCCGCCACACGGCCGCGAGCTCGTCCAGCAGTCGATGGACCTCGCGCAGCGCGTCCGCGTTGCCCCGCACGCGCTGCTCCCGGCCCTGCCGCCGCTTCGTGACCAGCCCGGCGCCCTCCAGTACCGCCACATGCTTCTGGACGGCCGCGAAGCTCATCGGGAACCGTCGGGCGAGGTCGGAGACCGAGTGCTCGCCGGTCAGGGTGAGCGACACGATCTCGCGCCGCGTCGCGTCGGCCAGGGCGTGGAAGAGGCGATCGGCGTGCTCGGCGGAGCCCTGATCTACAACCATCGGGTTTTACGTTAGCGGACGTCGGAGGGCGGCGCAAGGACGGCGGCGTTTCCGGCATGGTCGGGCCCTCCCGGCGGTCGCCGGCCTGGCGGCTCCGGCCGCCCGCTCCCGGCCGTAGGCGCCGGCCATGCGCTCCCGGCCGAAGGCTGCTCGTGGCGCCGCCCGCTCTCGGACCCCCGCCACTGTCCGATCACGGGTGGCGGGAGTCTCGGCCGGGAACCATCACCCTGCCGTCCGCGGTCCCTGCCAGAACGTCGTCCACGCGGACAGAACCTGCATTGCGTCGATGGAGTGCAGGCATGGAAGACCCGGATGGAATTATCGGTCTGATCGCGGAAAAATTCGCTCCCGAGGATGTGGAGGAAGTTCTCCTCCTTCTTCGGGAGGGCTGGACGGAGAACTGGATGGCCAACACCGATCGGGCGCTGCGGCCCATTGTCGAGCTCGGTGCCGGTGACCTCGATCGCACCAGGTACTATGCTCGGCTGGCGCGGCTCGATTTCGAGATGTACTCCTGTGGACGGGATACGCCTGACTGGCCGCGCCACAGACTGCTCGTGGCGGGTCGGTGGATCTGCCAGCGGCCGGCAGGACCCCGCGCACTCGATCGTCGGCGCCCTCGAGCATCCAGCCGGAGATCGAGTACTACGTGTACGGGGCGGTCACCGCGATCCAGCACGTGCTGCCCGGCCTGATCGAGCGGGCCTCGGGGACCATCCTGCCCACCACCGGGGCGTCCTCCGCGCTGGTCTTCCCGCAGATGGGCAACGTCGGCCGGATCGCCCCGCCGAAGACCGGCCTTCGAAGGCGGATCCCGAGCCTCGGGGCGGATCATCGACAGGTCGGCGATTCGACAGCCGACCGGCACGATCGTGAGAAAGGTCAGGTTTCGGTGGTGGCCTCCGCGCCAACGATGTAAGCCGCGGTAAGGACCGTGATCTCGATGAGTTCGTAGAGCAGCTCGCAGGCATTCTGCATCACGAAAGGAAGCGATGCCGAAGCGTGTCGACCACGACGTCCGCCGACGGGAGATCGCCGACGCCCTGCTGCGCGTGGCGGCCACCCGCGGGCTGCACAACGCCGGATTCCGGGAGGTGGCGGCCGAGGCCGGGGTGTCGGTGCGGCTGGTCGAGTACTACTTCGAGACCAAGGAGAAGCTGCTGCTGTACGGGCTGCGGCGGATCGGCGAGCAGTTCGGCCAGCGGGTCGGTAGCCGGCTCGCCGGCGCGGCGGCGGCTCCGTCGGGCCGCGAGCGCCTCGAACTCGTCCTGCTGGCGACCCTGCCTCTGGGCGAGCAGAGCCGCCCCGTCTACCTCGTCTACAACCAGTACTTCGCGCTCGCCCTCACCGAACCCGCACTGGCCGCGCAGCCCTACGCCCGCGACCCCGACGCCCTCGAGGCCTGGGTGGTCGAGCAGCTTCGCGCCTGCCAGGCGGACGGCCGGCTCCCACCCGAAGTCGAGGTCGCCGACGAGGCCGTCGCCCTACTCGCGTTGACGGTGGGGCTGGGTAATGCCGTCCTCGGCGGCAGACCGGCGCAGGACGCCCGCCGCCTGCTCGCCCGTCATCTGGACCGCCTGCTCGGGCCGCCCGGTGACGGCGCCCGGCCAGGGACCACCGGGAACCCGACAGGCCCACGCACGGGACCCGCAGACGACCGGGCGGCGGACAGGTGACGGGAGCGACGCATGCGGCGCACAGTGCCACGCGCCAGCACAGTGCCACGCGCCAGCACAGTGCCACGCGCCAGCTGAACGCGCGCTGAAACCCTCCTGCGCAGGCCCGGGCGGATCGTCGGTGCGGCACAGGGCCGGGCCCGACCGCGACGTCCTCGGTGAACGGAGACGACCGGCCGGCCTGCGGTCCGCATAACCTTGCCGGCCGGCCGCCACGGCCGCGACGGCCACCGCGAGAACCACGACCGTCACGGATGCCTCGAAGGTCCGGATGCCTCGAAGGTCCGAATGCCTCGAAGGTCCGAATGCCTCGAAGGTCACGATCGTCGTCCGGCGGCTTTCCGCACGGCGGCGCCGCAAGGACGTCAGCGACGCCATCCCCGGTCAGCCCCTGGCGAAACCCGGACGGTCGCGGACCCTCCTCAGCCGCGGATAAGCAGGACGATCGCCGCGGTCGCGCCGCCCAGGGCGACGGCGGCGGCGCCGACGTCGAGGCGGTTGTCCCGCAGGACGGGCAGCCGGGCGTCGACCGAGTGACGGCCCGGGCCGGTCAGGGCGAGGGACACGGAGACCATGGCGATCAGGATCTCGTACTCGATGCCGTCCGGGGCGAAGAAGCCATCGCCCCAGCGGGTCGCCATGGCATTGATGAGCGTGCCGAGGATCGCGGCGGCGGCGAGCGGAGTGAGCAGGCCCAGCACCAGGCCGATCCCGCCGAGGGTCTCGGTGAGCCCGGCGACGACGGCGAAGGCCCGGCCAGCCGGGTAGCCGGCGCTGGTGAAGAACGCCGCGGTGTTGTCGAGGCCGGATCCGCCGAACCAGCCGAACAGCTTGCCGGTGCCATGGCCGACCATGGTCACGCCGATCGTGAGACGCAGCAGGAGCAGCCCGAGGTCCAGCCCCGTCGTCGCCGGGCGCCGCCGCGCCTTCTCCGCTTGTGCGTCGCTGGCTCGTGTGATCGCCTCGTCTCCCGTCCGTCCGATGGATGCCTGCCGACTCTCCACTGTCGTCGACGCATCGTATCTTGACAATCACCTTCTGTGTTCATGGGGCCGGCGTCGACGATCCGCACCCCGTAGCGGCCGGCCAGCGCCGGCTCGGCCGCGGGCAGCACGATGCGCCGCTCGATGATCTGCTTCTCCCGCTCCCTCCCGGTGACGGCATCCCACAGGTCGCTTCGCTGGGCAGCACCCGGCCGTCCACCGTGTCTAGCACCCTCTCCCGCAACCGACGCATGGGCGTCAGTGCTATGCGACATCCTTGCCGTGGCTGCCGGGCATCGCTACTGTAAGGGTGCAAAACAAGGCCGATGTGTATGGGCAGAGCCGCCGGGTGGATCCGGATGGAGAGTAGAGCATTCAGTGCGATCCGAGAAGCTTGCCGACGTTTCCGCGGAGCAGTTCTTCGCACTGGACATCCGGGTCGGCCAGATAGTGCGGGTCGAAGAGTTTCCCGAGGCGCGCCGGCCGGCGTGGAAACTCTTCATCGACTTCGGTGAGAATATTGGGCTGCTTCGGACCAGCGCTCAGGTCAAGAACTACTCGGCCGAAGATCTGAAGGGGCGCCTGGTGGTTGCGGCAGTCAATTTGGGAACGAAGCAGGTTGGACCTTTCCTCAGCCAGTGCCTGGTGCTCGGCGCCATTACCGAGGACGGGTCGGTCGCGCTCCTGGAAGTGCCCAAGCAGGCCCGGCCTGGAGACCCCGTCGCCTGATCCTCCATCGTCGAGGCGGCGAAGGTGTTCGTTCGCGGCAGCGGGGACAACAGCCGACGCCGCGCCCGGCGATGCCGCCGCTCGGCACGGCATCAGATGAGCGGCTCGTACCGGCGAAATCGTGACGCGGCGCGGCGCGGCGGTCCGAGACCCGGCCGCGCTGAGGGATCTTCGTCCAGCCCGACCGGGTCCGCCTCGGGCTTACCAGGCGGGGTGCAGGTCGCGGGCCCGGCAGAGGTCCTGGGCCTCGATCGTCGTGCCGAGCAGGGGTTCGGCGTCGGGGCTGTCCAGCAGCCAGCGCACGGTCGCGCCGATCGCCGACGGGGGAGCGGCCCCGACGAGCTCGCGGCCGTAGTCACGCACCGTGATCTCGTTGCGCTCGGTGGCGACGTAGCCCGGCTCGACGTTGAACACGCGCAGCCCGCGCTCGGCGTATTCGGTGTGCAGGATCCCGATCAGCGGGTTGCCGGACGCCTTGCCGACGGCATAGGCCAGCCCCCAGCCGCCCTGCCCGGCCGGGGCGGGCGGGACGAGCCAGGCGGCGCCGGAGGTGATGGTGACGACGGCGCCGCCACCGCGGGCGAGCATCGCCGGCAGCAGCGCGCGGGTGAGGATGATCGGGGCGATGCAGTGGGCCTCGAACATCTTCTCGTAGGCCTCGAGCGGCGTGTCGAGGAAGACGTCCATGAGCCCGGGGCCGATGTAACGCCCGTTGTGGACGATGACGTCGACGCCGCCCCAGGTGTCGAGGATGCGCCGGCCGGCCGCCTCGACCGACTCTCGGTCGGTCAGGTCGCACGGCACGACCAGGGCCTTGCCGCCGCGGGCCTCGATCTCGGCGGCGGTCTCGGCCAGGCTGCCGGGTAAGGGGCGCGCATCGGAGTGGTGCACCGTCAGCGCATTGTCGCGGACCTCGCCCGGCTGGACCGTGCGGGCCGAGACGGCGAGGTCGTAGCCGGCCTCGGCCAGGGAAAGGGCGATCGCTTTGCCGATGCCCCGGCTCGCGCCGGTGACGAACGCTGTAGCCATGGAACCTCCAGAGCTAGAATTGATCATCGGTAATTTACCGTTTTGTATTGATCGCCGTTAGTGTTGCCGGGACCCTGGTTCCGTGGGTAATGCGCGGGCTGAAACAGTCGCGATCCGCTGTGACCGTGCTGCCCGATCCGAATGCCGACCTGAGCGCCTGTGCTGACGTGCTGGCGCAGACCCGGCCCCGGGCCCACGCAGCGGGCGGTTCGTCGCCGCCGTCGAGGCCGAGTGGCCGACGGTGCGGATGCATGACGTCATCGACCGGCCGGCACTCGACCTCCCGGCGACTCCCGGGTCCGCCTTCAGGCGCCGCGTGTCGGTGACCCTCGGTGGCGAGAGGTGGCCCTCGCGGCACACCGGTGATACTTGGGGTTCTGGCCTGGAGAGCCTCGGGCGGTGGAGACCTCGGCCCGGCGGGCCGATCTGGAGGAGCGTCGGATGACATCGTCGGCTCGCCTGGGGCGCCCGGTGAACGCCGACGCCGAGCGCACCCGTCGCCGCATCCTGCTGGCGGCGATGACGCATGTGGCCGAGGTGGGGTACTCGAGGGCGACGATGAAGTCCATCGCCGAGCAGGCGGACCTGACGAGCGCGGCGATCTACCGGTATTTCCCCTCCAAGGTCGACCTGGTGCTCCAGGCGTTGGACGATGTCTTCGCCGACGTGGTGGGGCGGCTGGAGGCGGCGGCCTTCTCCGTCCGGGGTTTGGGCCCGCGCCTGGTCGCGCTGCTGGAGGAGGCCCTCGCGTGCATGGCGGACCACCCGTCGATGACGCGCTTCGAGGCGAGCCTGCTCTTCGAGTCGACGCACACCCCCGAGTTCGCGGCCGCGGTCGGGTATCGCCGCCACAGCGAGGAGACGCTCTACCGTCGTCTGGTGGTCGAGGCGGTCGAGGCCGGTGAGCTGCCGGGGGAGACCTCCGTCCAGGCCATGGTGGATCTGCTCACCTCCGTGAGCTGGGGGCTGACCCACCTGTCGGTGACCGCCACGGCCGACCGGCACCGCGCGGCCATCCGGCTGACCGAATCGCTGCTCGCCCAGGGTTTCCCGACCGCTTCCTGAGGTCACCCTTTGGCCGCTCGCCACCCGCCGGGGGCCGGCCGCCACCCGTGCCTGCGTCGAGAGCGCGCACCGACGCCGCCGACTCCGTAGATCTTTCGCGGTGAGGTCGTTGACATGAGCTGGGTCACATCCTAAAGTAAGTAACTGTTCATTTACTTCCCTTCCGGCCGTCGCGGTGCCGCTGGCATCGGGGCCGCGCGCGGCCGGACGCGCCCCGCCGCGGGCGCCCCTCGAAGGAGGAAGTGGGTTGACCATCCAAGCCGAACCGAGAGCCCCGCAGCGGGCGGCATCGCCGGCCTTCCCACACGCGATCACCGATCCGTCGCTGGTGCCGGTCGAGCGGTACTTCGACCCGGGATTCGCCCGGCGGGAGAAGGAGAAACTGTGGCCGCACGCCTGGCAGATGGCCTGCCGGCTCGACGAGATATTACGACCCGGTGACTTCACCGAATACCGGATCAACGACCAGTCCATCCTCGTCGTGCGGGAGAGCGCCGACACGGTGAAGGCGTACTTCAACGCCTGCCGGCACCGGGCCACCGCGCTGGGAAACGGCAGCGGAACGTTCCACGGTGGCCAGATCGTCTGCCCCTACCACGGCTGGCGGTGGAACCTGGACGGCTCCAACTCCTACGTCTACGCGCAACGCGGTTTCGCGCCGGACTGTCTCGCCCCCGATTCCCTGCGTCTGCGTGAGTGCCAGGTCGGCATCATGTTCGGGATGGTCTTCATCAACATGGATCCCGCGGCACCTCCGCTGGCCACGGCCCTGGCCGGAATCGCGCAGGCCCTGGCCCCGATCGGGTTCGAGCGGATGCGGGTCCGCTGGTGGCGCCACCTCGTTCTCCCGGCGAACTGGAAGATGGCGCAGGAGGCCTTCATGGAGGCCTACCACATCATGCAGGCGCATCCGTCGCTGAGCATGGGCGCGGCGGACGACGACTACGACATCGATGTGCTCGGCGGCAACTTCGAGTGTTTCGCCGGCGGACATGCGCACCTGTTGCCCAGCGACGGCTCGGTGCCCGTTCCCGGCATGTCCGTGGCGGACTACTTCACGCAGTTCAACAACGCGCTGTACGTCGGCACCGACGCCTACGCCACCGACCGGGAGATGTTCCTCCAGCAGAGCCTGGCCGAACGTGACATCGACCCAAACGAGTACCCGAAGGCCTTCTTCGAGGCGCTCTACCAGTACGCCGCGGGCGCTGGCATCCCGCTTCCGCCGCCGGCCACCGGCACCACCGGCTACGCGCACATCTTCCCGAACATGACGGTGCTCCCCGCCTACGGAAACTCGATCATCTACCGGGTGCGGCCGAACGGCGACGACCCCGAGTCGTGCCTGTTCGAGGTGTGGGCGGTCCAGATCCCCGCGGGAAGCGAGGACGAGCCCGACCCGCCGGTCCTCGAGGGGCCGATCGCGATCGAGGACTGGCCGCAGATCTTCAAGGAGGACTTCCGCAACGTGGCGGCCCAGCAGAAGGGCGTGCACACCCTCGGACTGCGGAACCTCGTGCTCTCCGGCCGTTACGAATCGATGATCGTGAACAATCATCGGATGATCGACGAATACCTCTCCCGGTGACGCGGCGCCCGGCGCGGGTCCGGGTCGAGCCCGCCGGCATTGACATCGCCGTCGCGGCGGGAGAGTCGGTCTTCGCCGCCGCGCTGCGCTCGGACCTGACCTGGCCAACGATCTGCTATGGCCAGGCCCGGTGCACCGCATGCGTTCTGCGGGTGGTCGACGGCCACCAGAACCTCGGCCCGCTGGAATCCGTCGAGCGGGGCGTTCTCCGCCAGCTTGCCAGTCGTCGCGGCCGCAGGCCGAGCCGCGACACCCGGCTCGCGTGCCGGCTCACCGTCACCGGCGACGTGACGGTCGAGAAGAAGGGCGCCCAGCCGAATCCCCCCGGTGCGCGGCCGCGCGCGGAGGATCCGGAACGCCTCGCCTAGCGCGCGGAACGACGCAGGCGCCGCGCGCATTCTCCCTAGCCAGGAAGTCGCGAAACCCATCCGGGAAGTACGAAACACGGACATCGTCACCGGGATCACCGGGGGAGTGGTCCGGATTCGAGGAGCAACCAGCATGGCTTTACCTCGATCGATGAATTTACCCGCGTCCACCACGGCGGATGCCGTCGACGAGACGTTCGACGTGATCGTGGTCGGGTTCGGCGGCGCGGGCGCGTGCGCCGCGATAGCGGCCGCCGAGGCGGGCACCCGCGTCCTCGTCCTGGACCGTTTCTACGGCGGCGGTTCGACGATCCATTCGGGCGGCGTCGTCTACGCCGGTGGCGGGACGGCCCAGCAGGAACAGGCCGGGATCGCCGACACCGTCGAAGGAATGTACGAGTACCTCCGCCTCGAGGTCGGCGACGCGGTCGGCGAGAAGACTCTGCGCCGGTTCGTCGAGGGCAGCCGGGAGATGGTCGAGTGGCTTGGCCGGCAGGGGCTGGAGTTCGAGGGAAGCCTCTGCCCCTACAAGACGTCGTACCCGACGAACCGGCATTACCTCTACTACTCCGGTAACGAGCTCGCCTCCGGTTACGCCGACGTCGCGCCGCCGGCGCCGCGAGGGCACCGCACGCACGCGAGGAACTTCTCGGGGGCGACCTTCTACGGCCGGCTGCGGGAGTCGGCGCTGCGCCTGGGGGTCACCTTCCGTCCCCTCGCCGAGGTGCAGAGTCTGGTGGTCGACGACGGCCGGGTGGTCGGCGTGGAGTACGACGCGCCGCTGCCCGGGCGCGAACCGGGCGGGTGGCACCGGAAGTTCACCGAGCTCGCGGCCAAGGCGCACGTCTGGAACCCGGCGTTCGGCGCCCGGCTGAGCGCGGTCGCGGTCGCCGCCGCCCGCCGGCGGTCGACGCGGCGACGGGTCCGGGCGACGGGCGGGGTGGTGCTCACCACCGGCGGCCACGGCTTCAACCGGGAACTCGTCGCGCGGCACGCCCCCGCCTGGGCGGGGCTTACCGCGCTGGGCACGGCGGGCGACACCGGCGCGGCCCTGCGCCTCGCCGCGGACGTGGACGCCGCCACCTCCCATCTGGAGAAGATGTCCGGCTGGCGGTTCCTCTCGCCGCCGTCGGCCTTCATGCGCGGGATCGTCGTGAGCGCCGAGGGCGCCCGGATCGCCAACGAGCAGCTTTACGGCGCGACCCTCTCGACGCCGCTCGTCGAAGACCACCACGCCCACGGCTACCTGGTGGTCGACGCGCAGACGTGGCGCAGCGCCCGCGGCCAGATCCGTGAGCAGTCGGCCTTCTTCCACCTCCCGCAGCTTGCCTATCTGTTCGGCCCCGCCGGTCACCGACGCGCCGCCACCCTCGCCGAGCTGGCCCGCGGCCAGGGCATCGACCCGGCGGGCCTGGAGAAGACCGTCCGGGAATACAACGAGACGGCTGCCGCCGGCCTGCCGGACCCCTTCGGGAAGAACGGCGAGTTCCACCGCGCGATCGGCGACGGCCCCTACTACTCGGTGGACGTGTCGGCCCGCGCGTCGTCGCTGTACCCGTTCCCGTTCATCACCCTCGGCGGCCTCGTGGTCGACGAGGACAGCGGCGCCGTTCTGCGTCGCGACGGGTCGATCGTGCCCGGACTGTACGCCGGCGGTCGCTCGGCGGTCGGTCTGTGCAGCAACAGCTACGTGTCCGGGCTCTCCCTCGCCGACGCCGTCTTCTCCGGACGCCGTGCCGGTGCGCACGCCGCGGGCGGATCCGTCCCCTCCACGCAACGGGAGTTCGCATGACCACCTCGACGTCCCTGGATGCCGCCGCCCCGGCGGACCTCTCCGCGCCACCGGATCCCGAGGTCCAGCTCGAACTGTTCCGGACCGCGACCCGGATCGCGCGGTTCGACGAGAAGTACCGCTCCCTGATGACCAGCGGCGCGATCGGCGGCATGTACTACTCGCCGCGCGGTCAGGAGTTCGCCGCCGCCTCGGTCGCCGCCCACCTGCGCCGCGACGACTACGTCGTCACCACCTACCGCGGGTTGCACGACCAGATCGCCAAGGGCGTCCCGCTGCGCCCGCTGTGGGCGGAGTATCTCGGTAAGGCGGCCGGTACCTGCGGCGGCAAGGGCGGCCCGATGCACGTCACCGCGCCCGAGTACGGGCTCATGGTGACCACCGGGGTCGTCGGCGCCGGCCTGCCGATCGCCAACGGGCTGGCCCTGTCGGCCCAGCTACGCGGCACCGATCAGGTCACCGTCGTCAACTTCGGCGACGGCGCGTCGAACATCGGCGCGTTCCACGAGGCCCTGAACCTGGCCTCGATCTGGCGCCTGCCCGTCGTCTTCGTCTGCCAGAACAACCGGTACGCCGAATACACCCCGCTGCGCGAGGGAACCTCCGTCGACCGGATCGCGAATCGGGCCGCCGCATACTCCATGCCGGGCCTCACGGTGGACGGGAACGACCCGATCGAGCTGTACAACGCCGCCGGCGCCGCGATCCGACGGGCCAGGACCGGCGGCGGGCCGACGCTGCTGGAGGCGATGACCTTCCGGTTCTGCGGTCACATCATGGGCGATCAGCAGGTCTACATCCCCCAGGAGGAGCTGCGGGCCGCCGTCGCGGCCGACCCGCTGGTCCGCTTCCGGGCGCAGCTCGCGGCCGTGTTCACCGAGACGGAGCTCGCCGCAGTCGAACGCGCCGCCGCGGACGAGGTGGCGGACGCCTGGGAGTTCGCGCGGACCGCCGAACTGCCCGCGGAGAGCGAACTGACCACCGACGTGTACGCGGGCACCGCGCAGGACGGAGCGAGGAAATGACGACCGCTGGGACGGCGACGCAGGAGACCGCCCGCACGCTCGGCATGGTGCAGGCCATCAACGAGGCCCTCGACGTCGCGCTGGGTACCGACCCGGCGGTCTTCGCCCTCGGCGAGGACATCCAGGAACCCGGCGGCGGCGGGTTCGGCGTCCACAAGGGCCTGGGCGTGAAACACGGCGCCCACCGCGTCCGGATGACCCCCATCTCGGAGCAGGCCATCATGGGCGCGGCCATCGGCGCCGCCATCTCGGGCCTGCGGCCCGTCGCCGAGATCATGCTGATGAACTTCGTGCACGTCTGCATGGACCAGCTCGTCAACCATGCCGCGAAGCTGCGCTACATGTCCGGCGGGCGCACCCCGGTGCCGCTGACCGTCCGCACCGCCACCGGCGCCGGCGGCGGCTTCGGCGCGCAGCATTCGGACATGCTCGAAGCCCAGCTCGTGCACGCGGCCGGGCTCAAGGTGGTGGTGCCGAGCAACCCCGCCGACGCCAAGGGGCTGTTGCTGTCCTGCATCTTCGACGACGACCCGTGCGTCTTCGTCGAGATGACCGGGCTCTACTTCGCCGCCCGCGGCCCCGTGCCCGCCGGGGACCACCGCATCCCCCTGGGGCAGGCGACCATCGCCCGCGCGGGCGATGACGTCACGGTGGTCACCTACGGGCGCCAGGTGGCCGACTGCCTGGCCGTCGCCGAGCAGCTCGCGGACGAGGGGGTGGGAGTCGAGGTGATCGACCTGCGCACCCTGGCGCCGCTCGACACCACGACGCTGCTCGGCTCCGTCGCCCGGACCCGCCGGGCCGTGGTCGTCCACGAGGCGGTGCGCCGCAACGGGTTCGGCGCCGAGCTCTCCGCGACGATCCACGCCGAGCTGTTCGGCCAGCTCGCGGCGCCGGTCGTCCGGGTCACCGCTCCCGACACGCCGGTGCCCTACGCGAAGTCCCTCGAAGAGGCCTACATCCCGAGCCGGTCGCGGATCGCGGCGGCCATCCGATCCACGCTCTGATCCCGGCCGGCGATCCAGGCACCGATCCAGGCACCGATCCAGGCACTGGCCGAGGGCCGCGAACAGTCGAAGGAGACACCCCCGGTGGCGGAGGAACTGCGTATCCCCCAGCTCGGAGTGACGATGACGGAGGGCATCATTGGCGAGTGGCTCGCCGACGACGGCGCCAGCGTCGAGGAGGGCCAGCCGCTCTACGTCCTGGCGACCGACAAGACCGAGACCGAGATCGAGGCGCCCGCCGCGGGCAGGCTCGTCATCCTCGGTGTGCCGGAGGAGACCTACCCGGTGGGCACCCTCGTCGGCCGGATCGAATGATCGCGAGGCCCGAGATGTTCGCCGCGATCGGTGCGCCGCTGCCGCCGGTGCTCGACGACCAACGACCGAGATGATCGTGACAATCGCAGCAGATGCCACCGTTGCGCCCCGGACCCCGCTGCGAGTGGGGTTGCGGTACGACATGCGGGTGCCGGCCGAGTTCGGGCGCTCGACACAGGAGTTGTACGGCGCCGCGCTCGAGCAGGCGAGCTGGGCGGAGGCCAAGGGCTTCGACGACATCAAGGTCACCGAGCATCACGGCTGAGACGATTCGTACCTGCCCTCGCCCGTTCTGCCCGCGACGGCGTTCGCGGCCAGAACACGGCGAATTCGGCTCAGCCTGAGCGTCATCGTTCTCCCGTTGTACGACGTCCTGCGGGCCGCGGAGGATCTGGCCGTGCTCGACGTGATCAGCGACGGCCGCCTCGAGGTGGTCGTCGGAGCCGGGTACCGGCCCGCGGAGTACGCGATGTTCGGCCGCTCCTTCGCGGGCCGTGGTTCGCAGGTGGAGGACGCCGTCCCGCTGCTGCGGCGGGCGTGGAGCGGCGAGCCGTTCGACCACCGCGGCACCACCGTCCGGGTGACGCCCGTGCCGGTGCACCAGCCGGGGCCGCCGGTGCTGCTGGGCGGGTCGTCCCCGGCGGCGGCCCGGCGCGCGGCGCGCGGCGCGCGTCGCCGACGGGTTCGTGCCGATCGACGCACCGCTGGTCGAGGTCTGTCGCGCCGAGTGCGCGGCGCTCGGGCGCGAGCCTGGCCTCACGATGTCCCGGATCGGGCCGATGTTCCTCCACGTGTCCGATGATCCCGAACGGGCGTGGGCGCGGATCGCGCCGCACGCGCTGCACGAGACCAACTCCTACGCGCAATGGCTCGCGTCGGCCGGCGGCGGGGTCTACCGGCCGGCGGAGGATGCCGACGTGCTGCGCGCCGGCGGGAGCTACGTGGTGGTCACGCCGCAGGAGTGCGTCACGCTGCTCACGACGCTGCGACAGCCGGGAAACGACGTGGTCGCGCTGCACCCGCTGAGGGGCGGGTTGGACCCGAGGCTGGGCTGGGAGTCACTGGAACTGTTCGCGGACAAGGTGCTGCCCGCGCTCGACGGCGCCCGCGGGGACCCGCCCGGAGAGGTCTGACCACAGCGCCCGGTCAGCCCGGGTCCTGGTGAGGTGCGCCGGTGGTCGGCCGGATCGAGTGATCTCGGACGCCTGCCGACGACGTCGATGGTCGGGTCAGCGTCTGGTCACTCCGGGCTGCCCGTGCGGTAACGTATGGCGATAGGTTTGTTACGTTTCGTCCTTGCTGCGGTTTCCGATCCGGGCGCCCATCTGCGCGGCCGGCGTGCGGGTCTGGCCGCGGCAGGCGTCCCGGATCAGGAGTCGTCATGGCGCTGCTGCTGGCCGATGAATGGGACGACCACCTGCCGGGTTATTCGCTGCTGGTCTTCCGGGACGGCACGGGGGAGCGTCTCGCGCCACCGCCGGGGCTGGTACCTGCGGAGGAGGGTGTCGAGGTCCCCGGCGTCGACCTGGTCGGTGGCCTCGTCTCCACCGGGCTCGGCTGGATGTTCGGCAACCTGCGGTGGTCGGACCGGGAGCCTCGGGTGCGGTTCGAGGTCTGGGACGACGCCCCCGACCTCGACCTCGACAGCGGGCGATGGGAGGACGTGGTCGAGACGCCGTACTGGTCCGCCAGCGGAACCGTGATCCTCGACGAACTGGTGCACACCGGCGGCCTGCGGACCATCCGTCTGGGCTCGCCCGGCGCCTACCGGATGCGGGCGTCCTACCGCGAGGGGTTCATGTCGGACCTGGGCGCGCCGGTGGACGAGGCCCAGCCCCGCGAGACCGCTGACGGCGTCGTCGAGGAATGGCGGGTGCAGACCTGGCCGGACCGGACGGCGGCCGACGGTGGTCCCGAACCGCCGCGCTGGCGGGCGCGCCGCCGCACCGCGGCGGCCCATCGTCGTACCAGCGGCTGGTCGAGCACGTACCTGGGCCACGTCGGCATGGATCTGCTCGACGCGGTCCAGGCGCTCGGCCGGCCGGTGACCGCGGCGGAGATCACCGCCTGGTACGCCGAGCGGGGCGGTGACGCCGACGCCGACGCCCTCGCCGCGCCGCTGTGGCCGTCGCCGTCGCCGCCGCACCCCACCGGCCACCCGGATCAGGACGCCGAACTCGCGCGTCGGCACGCCGAGCGCATCGCCGAGGGCGAGGCCGGGCGGGCCCGGCTCGCGGGGTTCGCGGCCGAGCTCGGCGTGCCCGTTCCCGGGACCCGGGGGGAACTGCTCGACTTCCTGGTCGCCGCCGGTCAACTCACCGCCACGGACTCCCCGGCCGGCGAGGCTGATCAGGGACCTCCCGGCGGACCCGGCGCGGCGGACGCCGTCCGGGTTCGGACCTACCAGGCGCACCCCGATCCGCCGACGGTCGCCGAGACGGTGACGATCCCGGCGGCCGAGGCGGCGAACCTCGACCGGCACAACGCGACGAGGACGCAGGGTGAGCTCGCCGCCGATGTCCTGGCCGTCGTGACCTGGTCGCCGGACCGCCGGTACCCGACCACGACGGCCGCCCTGGCCGACCGCCTGCTCATCTCGACCGAACGGGCCCGCGAGGTGCTGCGGCACCTCGTCGACGTCGAGGTGCTGACGGTCGAGGGCGATCCGGCACACGAAGAGGCGGGGATCGTCCTGCGGTGGCGTGCGCACACCACCGAACCCCCGGTCGTAACCGGCGTGGACGAGCAGGCGGCGGGCGAGGCGGGCGGCTCCGGGCGGGACGCGTTCGAGGCCTTGCTCGGCGAGCTGGCCGAGCGCTACCCGTCCCCGTCGGCGGTGGTCCCGCCGCCGGACGCCACCGGACGATCGGCCTGGTTCACCGGATACTTCGCCCTCCCAGGCCCGGCACCGCGGGCCGAGGCCCCAGCCGCGGGCGCGCCGCCGCGCCACGGGATCGTCACCTCGGACGGCGCCGTCGTGGTGTGGCGCTGCGGGAACCCGGTGACGCTCGCGCGGCTGCCCGGATCCCCCAGCCGCGCCGTGGCGACCCCGTTCGGCGTGGTCGTCGCCACCGGCGACGGGTTGTTCGCGGTCCGCCCCGACGGGCAGGTCGACCGGCTCGCCGACGACGTGCATCGGCGGTTCTTCGTCACGCGTAGCGGGCGGTTCGCCGCTGTCGTCGAGGCCGAGTGGCCGACGGTGCGAATGCGTGACGTCGTCGACCGGCTGACGTGGATCTCGGTGGTGGACGGCTCGCGCCGGGTCGCGCCGCTGGACCCCGACAACGACGTCCGCGTCGTCGGGGTGCACGGCGAGACCGCGTTCGTCGAGGTCAACTACGGCGGATCGGCCCATGGGCGCCGGGGCGGGTACCTGGGCTGGACGCCGGACGACGCCCCGCAATGGCTGGAGCGGGGGATGGGCCAGGTCGACCCGCTCAGCGGGGCGCAGCTTGGCTACCGGGACGGAGCCCCGCTGGTCACCTGGCTCGACGGGAGCCGGTTCGGGGTGCCGATCGACCCAACGCCCAGGCTCGCCCCCGGCGGCCGGCGTGTCTACACGCTGCGCCACGACAGGCCGGCGATGACCTTCTTCGACGTGACCGACCCGTCCGAACCGGCGGTGACCTGGCTGCCGACCGCGGTCAGGCCGGACGACGGAGCATGGGAGGACGAGCGGAACCTGCTGCTGCTGCCCGAGGGATGGCTGGACGGCGGGTGGGTCGCGCTGCGGTGTGACACCCACACCGGGCGGCTGACGAGGGTGCCCCTACCCGGCGAGGGGCCGCCGCCGATCCTCGTCCGCGCCCTGAGCTGATCCTGCCGCGGAGTTCTGCGGACTTCTTGATCGGCAGCCGAAGAGTCGGCGCGGGGAGGGCCGCGCCGGCGCTCAGCCCGGGGGGAAGGCCGTGACGGGCCCGGCCACCGACAGCCGCACCCGGGCACCCGGGCGAGGGAGGCTGTCGCCCGAAACCCGCGCGGTCACGGCGAGGCCGGACCGGTCGAGCCGAAGCTCCACGGTGGCGTCGTGGCCGAAGTACCGCACCTCGACCACCCGCCCGCCCACCCCGTCGTGGTCGGTCGTCCTGTCGTGGTCGGCTGTCCCGTCGTGGTCGGTCGTCCCGTCGTGGTCGGGGTCGCCGTCCGCCGGGGGGAGGAGCCTGATCTGCTCCGGACGCACGAGCAGGCGGGCCTCGCCCTGGGGGGACCCCGGCGGGACGGTGAGCTCGCCGAGGTCGCAGGCGGCGGTGCACGCGGTGACCACGGCGGGCACGAACGCGGCGGCGCCGACGAAGGCCGCCACCGTCGGGTTGGCGGGTGCGGCGTAGACGTCCTGCGGGGCGCCGACCTGGGCGATGCGCCCGGCGGACATGACCGCGACCTGGTCGGCGAGCGACAGCGCCTCGTTCTGGTCGTGCGTGACCAGCAGCGCGGTGGTCCCGCCCGCGCGCAGCGCGTCGACGACGGCGCGGGCGGTGCCGAGGCGCAGGGCGGCGTCCAGGGAGGAGAACGGCTCGTCGAGCAGCACCAGGGACGGCCGCGGGGCCAGCGCCCGCGCCAGCGCCACCCGCTGCTGCTGGCCGCCGGAGAGCTGGTGGGGGAAGCGGTGGGCCAGGCCCGCGTCCAGCCCGACGAGCTCCAGCAGCTCGCCGGCCCGTCGGGCGCTGCGGCGCTCGGCGCGCGGCAGGCCGAAGCCGATGTTGGCCGCGACGTCGACGTGGGGGAACAGGGCGCCCTCCTGCGGGACGTACCCGACGCGGCGCCGTTGGGCGGGGAGGCTGCGGCCAGGGCCGAAGACCCGCTCGGGGCCGAAGTCGATGGTCCCGCCGTCGGGGTCGCCAAACCCCGCCACCAGCCGCAGCAGGGTGGTCTTGCCGCAGCCGGACGGTCCCAGCACCGCCGTCACGCTCCCGTCGGGCACATGCAGGTCCACTGCGACGAGCGCGGCCGTGGTGCCGAACCGCTTGGCCACTCCGGTCACGGTCAGCGCGGTCATGAACCTCTCCGGGCGGAACGGGTGAGCAGGAAGGTCGCCGGGGCCGACAGCAGCACCATCAGGCCGGCGTAGGGGGCGGCCGCGCCGTAGTCGACGTCGCGGACGTTGCTCCAGAACTCGGTCGCCAGCGTCTCGGTGCCGGTAGGCGAGAGCAGCAGGGTCGCGGTGAGCTCGGTGACCACGGCGAGGAACACCAGGATGGCGCCGGCACCGACGCCGGGGGCGATCAGCGGCAGGGTGACCCGCCGCCAGGCCTGCACCGGGCGGATGCCGAGCGAGTGCGCGACGTCGTCCAGGACGGGCGGCGCCTGCGCGATCGCGTTGCGCACCGCGACCGTGGCCCGCGGCAGGAACATGATCGCGTATGCGACGATCAGCAGGGTGGTGGTCTGATACACCGCCGGCACGATCTCCAACGAGACCGTGACCAGGGCGAGCGCCACCACGATGCCCGGCAGTGCGTTGGCCGTGAAGGTGCTGCGTTCGATCAGCATCCCGATCCGGCCCGGGTGGCGTACCGCGAGCCAGGCCACCGGGAGCGCCAGCAGGACGGCGCACAGCGCGCCGGCGAGGCCGAGCCCGGCCGCGGTCGCGGTGGCGGTGGCCAGGTCGGCGGCGGGGAAGGCGGTGGAGGCGCCGACCACCAGCCAGCGCACGAGGTTGACCAGCGGCACGCCGAGCGCCAGGACCACGACCGCGCCGAGCCCGGCGAGGGCGGGGGCGGCGAACCAGCCCAGCCGGGCGGGCTGCGCGGTGCGGCTGGCGCCCGAGCCGAGCCGGGCGTAGCGGTGCCGGCCGCGCAGGCCCAGTTCGGTGACGACCAGGACCCCGCAGTACAGCACCAGCACGACGGCGAGCATGTTCGCCGCCGGGCTGTTGAACGACGACAGGTACTGGTCGTAGATGGCCGTGGTGAAGGTGGGGAAGCGCAGCATCTGCAGGGCGCCGAACTCGGCGAGCAGGTGCAGGCCGACCAGCAGGGACCCGCCGAGGACGGCCGGGCGCAGCTGGGGGAGCACGACGCGGGCGAACGTCCGCCACGGGCCGAGCCCGAGGGAGCGGGCGGACTCCTCCAGCGCCGGGTCCAGCCCCCGCAGCGTCGCGCCGACAGGGAGGTAGACCAGCGGGTAGTAGGCGAGGGTGACGATCAGCAGGGCCCCCCGGTAGCCCTCGACGGCCGAGGTCAGCGAGACCCAGCCGTAGCTGACGACGAACGCCGGCAGGGCCAGCGGGGCGGCGAGCAGCACGTGCCAGACCCGCCGTCCCGGCAGGTCCGTCCGTTCCACCAGCCAGGCGGCGGCCGTGCCGAGCACGGCGCTGGCCGCCATCCCGCCGATCACGAGCTCGGTGGTGTTGACCAGCAGCTCGCCGACCCGGGGCCGGATCAGCAGCCGGCGGGCCTCCGTCCAGCCGGTGCTGATCGTGTACCCGATGACGAAGAACAGCGGGACGGCGGCGAGTAGCGCGACGAGCACGCAGGCCAGCAGCAGGGGACGCGGATACCCCGGGCGGCTGCCCGCCCGCCGCACCGCTGCCGCCGCCGCCGCCGTCGTCGTCGTCGGTGGCGGCGCGGGCGCGGGCGCGGTGTTCAGAGCAGGTCCGCCTCTTGCATCAGCTCGACGACCTTCGGCCCGTTCAGGGTGGAGACGTCGATGGCGGGCGGATCGAGTTTCGCCAGCGGGGTCAGCGCGGGGTTCGTGGGGACCTTGGCCGACACGGCGTACTCCAGGGCGCCGCTGTCGACCAGCGTCTTCTGCCCAGCCTCGCTGGTGAGGAAGTTGACCAGCCGCTGTGCCTCGGTCGGATGGTCGCTGGCCGCGAGCACGCCGGCCCCGGAGACGCTGACGAACGCGCCCGGGTCCCGGTGGCCGAAGAAGTGCAGGTCGACGTTGCGGCTGTCCTCGCCCGACTCCGCCTGGTCCTGGTACCAGTAGTAGTGGTAGATCACCGCGGCGGGGACCTCGCCGGCGTTCACGGCGCGCATCGCGGCGATGTTGTTGGCGTAGATCTTCGCGTTGCGCTTCAGCCCGGCGAGCCACGTGGCGGTGGCGTCCTCGCCCTTCACCGCGAGTACGGCGCTGACGATGGCCTGGAAGTCCGCTCCGGCCGCGGCGACGCCGACCTTGCCCTTCCACTCCGGTCCCGCCAGATCCATGATCGACGCGGGCAGCTCGTCCTTGGTGACCTTCCCGCGGTTGTGGATGAACACCGTCGACCGGGCCGCGAAGCCGACCCAGTTGCCGGTGCCCGGGACGTACTGGTCGGGCACCTGGTCGAGGGTGGCCTGGTCGAGGTGCCGGAAGCCGCCGGCGCGGTCGACGAGCGTCATGGCCGGGGAGTTCTCGGTGACGAAGACGTCCGCCGGCGAGTTGTCGCCCTCCTGGACGATCTGGTTCGCGAGCTCGGGGTCGCCGCCGCGGCGCAGCTCGACCTTGATGCCGGTCTGCTTGGTGAACGCGTCCACCATGGTCCGCATCAGGTCCTGGTGCTGGGCGTTGTAGAGCGTGAGCGTCGTGCCGTCGTTACCCGAGCCGCACGCGGTCAGACCGACCAGGCAGGCCGCCGTCGCCAGCACGACGAAGGCTCTTCCTATCGAACCCAACGAAATCCTCCACCTGGGCAACTGGTACCTCTCACGTTCGGCGGCGCGACCGTCACCCTCGCACCCCCCGCTACCTGGACAGATCCGTCCGATCGGTCCCGAACTCCTAGCCGAGGTAGAAGTTAACTCATGCTTACCTTAGAGCTTGAGGATGTGACGAGCGGCACATCTCGCGGGCGCCATCTGCCGAGCAGGCCCATGGCGTGGAACGAGACCTTCCCCGCGGCCACGCCGACGGCGAGCGAGGCCAGCAGTGCCAGCACCGGATGGTCGTTCTGCAGGTGGGGGAACACCTGCCAGTGGGTGAGGTAGATGTAGAGCGAGCTGGCGGCCAGCGTGCCCGCCAGCCGGCGCAGCGGGCGGGGGCAGCGCAGGGTCGCGGTCCAGATCAGCAGGAGCACGCCGCCGAGCACCACGTGCTCCCGGCGCGCGTCGGCGAAGAACCCCGGGATGCTCAGCGCCGCCGCCGCCGTCACGACCAGCCGCTGGCGGACCGTGGTCGCCGCGGCGGTGGCCCATCCCAGCGCGAACAGCCAGAGCACCGCGACCGATGTCTGGGTGTGACGCGGGCCCGGCGGCAGGGCCACGACGTCGAACCGGGTGAGCAGGCCGACGGCGAGGACCGCGACGGCGACGGCGAACGGCCGGCGCCGCTGCCAGCGGTCGAACGCGGGGACGCTGAGCAGAGCCGTGAGGACCAGCAGGATCTGGACCAGGGCCTCGACGAACCAGAACTCCCAGGGCGGGCCCGCGAGGTCCGGCCCGAACACGCTGTTGAGCAGCACGATGTTGGCCAGGCCGTGTTCGTCCATGGCGAGCACGAGCGCGGTGATGAACAGGATGCTCGGCACCGCGATGTACGCGACGCTGCGCAGCAGCCCGCGCACCCGCTCGCGTCGCGGCGCCGCGGTCAGGTGGAAACGGGCGACGTTGAAGCCGGCGACGGCGATGAGCAGATGGGCACCCCCGAGGATGCCGCCGACCGCGTCGAAGGTGTTGGCGTGCGTCCCGACGATCAGCACGATCGCCACCGCGCGCAGCAGCACGCTGGTCTCGATCGAGCCGGTGGCCCCGCGTCGTCGCGGCTGCGCGCGCGGCCTGAGGTCCCGCAGGGGCGTGGTGTGCCAGCCGGGCGGCAGGTGACCGAGGGCGTCCTCCAGCCGCAGCGACAGTTCCACGTACGACAGCGAGTCACCCCCCAGGCTCACGAAGGTGCTGTCGTCGGTGACGTCGTCGCGGTGCAGCAGCTCGGCGAACAACCGGCGGACGTCGACCGGCCCGCCCGCCGGCCCGCCTCGGCCGGTGCGACCGGACGGGGACGGGGACGGGGGCGCCGGGCGGACGTCGCGGGCGAGCTGGCGCAGCGCGACCAGGTCTGGCTTGCCGGTGGCCAGACGGGGCAGGGCGGCCAGACGGTGCACGCGCACGGCGTTCTCCGGCAGCCGGCAGGCCCGTGCGACCAGCGTGCGGATCGGGGCGGTGTCCCCGTCGCCGCCGATCATCACGTCGTCGATCATCACGTCGCCCTCGATCATCACGTCGAGGGCGTCGTCGCCAGCCGCGCAGCCGGCACGCAGCCCCTGGCCGGCGAGAGTGTCCTCGACGTGCTGGAGGTCGATGCGGATCCCGAAGAGCTTGGCGAACCGGGTGCGCCGGCCGACGATCTCGTACAGGCCGTCGTCGGTGCGACGCGCGAGGTCACCGGTGCGCAGCTCGTCGAGCGTCGCGCCGAGGGCGAGGTCCGCGGGCGTGCGCGCGTAGCCCATCATGACGTTGGGCCCGCGGTACACGAGCTCACCCACGTCCTCGCCGCCCCGGATGCCCGCGGCCCCGCCTTCGCCGTCCCCGCCTTCGCCGTCCCCGCCTTCGCCGTCCCCGCCTTCGCCGTCCCCGCCTTCGCCGTCCCCGCCTTCGGTGACCTCGTAGACCTGGGTGTCCTGGGCGGCCGGGTTGTCGTCGGCCAGGGGCTCGAGCCGGAAGGAGCCGCCGGGGATCGGGATCCCGATGGTGTGGGGATGGGTCGCGGCGAGGTGCGCCGGCAGGTAGGCCATCCGCGCCGTTGCCTCGGTCTGGCCGTACATCACCACGAGGTCCCAGCCGCGGCGGCGCCCGAGCTCGGCGTAGCGGGCCACCCGCGCCGGCGCCAGCCGGCCCCCGGCCTGCGTGACGTAGCGCAGGTGCGGCAGCGACATCTGGTCGAAACCGATCCGGTCCAGCAGGTCGAACGTGTAGGGGACGCCGGCGAGCGAGGTGCCCCGCGCGTCCCGGAACAGGTCCCAGAAGCAGGCGTCCACGACCGACAGCGACGTCATGATCAGCCCGGCCCCGCGCAGCAGGTGGCTGTGCACGACCGACAGCCCGTAGCAGTAGTACAGGGGCAGGGTCGTCGCCGCGCGGTCGTCGGGGCGCAGGCCCAGGTACTCGGCGATCGACTCCGCGTTGGCCTGCAGGTTCGCGTACGACAGCCGGACCAGCTTCGGCGAGCCCGTCGAGCCCGAGGTACTCAGCAGCAGCGCGAGGTCCGGGTGAAGGTCGTGCCCCGAGCCCTCGCGACGCTGCTCGACTCGTGTCCGTGCGCCGTCCGGGCGGACCACTACGTCCGGATCGTAGGCTGCGATCAGGGCTTCGGTCGCCTCGGGATGGTCGCCCGGCACCAGCAGCACCACGTGCCCGGCGGACAGTGCCGCCAGGTACGAGACGAGCACGTCGACCGTGGTGACCGCCGCGAGGAGCACCAGGCGCCGCCCGGGGCCGAGGCTGCGGGCGGCGGTGTCGACGCGGTCCGCGAGCTCGGCGTAGGACAGCCGACCCTCGGCCGTGACGACGGCCGTGCGGTCACCGTGCCGCTCGAGGCCTTCGACGAGGAACCCCACGGCTCGCAATCCGCCGGCTCGCAATCCGCCGGCTCGGAGCCCGCGGGCTCTGGACCCGTCGGGGAGGAACCCGTCGGCGAGGGGCACGTCGGCGAGGGGCACGGTCGGGCCGAGGAAGGGCGGGACTGTGCTGGTCACCAGGACAATGTACAAGTAAAGGCAGGTTACCCTAAGGTGTTCGGGTCGCTACGCTTATGCCCTCTGTGGTCGAAGTGTCACGTCTGGTGTGCCGTCCCGGATCCCGACGTGTTGTTCGAGGGCGACGGGGTAGGGCGCGGCGCGTCCGGTGAATGCCAGCGACCCCTGGGAGGAAACATGAGTTTCAACCCACTTACGGAAAAGGGCATCAACCTCGACGAACAGGTACGAAACTGGGCCGAGCTGAATGTCGAGCCGTACGACAAGGCCTCCGTCGATCCCTACACCCGCTGTCGGGTGATCGCCATGAACGGCATCGAGGTGGAGGCGGTGATCTTCAGTCACCAGTTCAACCGCCATACCGATGTGCCCGAGGTGAAGGCCGCGCTGGCGGAGATCCGTCGCATCGAACAGCAGCAGCAGAAGGTCGTCAACTGGCTGATCCCCGCCGAGGAGTCGACGCTCGAGGTGACCCTCGGCTACGAGCAGGAGGCTGTCGACCTCACCGCGTGGCTGGCCCGCAGCGAGCCCGACCCGTACCTGAGGCAGACCTACGATTTCGGGCTACTGGAGGATTTCGACCATCTGTACCGGTATGCGAACCTCTACGAGCTGATCGAGGGCAAGCAGGCCGAGGACGTGGTGGCGCGGCTCACCGAGGTCATGCCGGGCCGACCGACCAGGGTCGAGCACCGCCACCCGGCGGACAACATCCGCAAGCACTACGATCGGCACACGGTCGACCCGCTCAGCCGACTGCACGCGCTCACGATCACGGCGGCCGAACAGCAGACGATGAACTTCTACATGAACATCGGGAACCGCTATCTCGAACCCGTCGCGCGGGGGCTCTACGCGGAGATCGGAATGGTCGAGGAGGAACACGTCACCCAGTACGAATCGATGCTCGACCCGGGCGAGAGCTGGTTCGAACAACTCCTCCTGCACGAATACAACGAATGTTACATGTACCACTCGTTCGAGGCGCAGGAGAGCGATCCCCGCATCCGCCGGATCTGGGAGCTGCATCTCGCCATGGAGATCGAGCAACTACGCATCGCGGCCGACCTGATGCGCCGCTACGACGGCCGCGATCCCCTCGAGGTGCTGCCGGCGGCGCTGCCGGAGCCCGTCCTACTGGAGCCGAACAAGCAGTACGTGCGCGAGGTGCTCGCCGACCAGGTGGACCTGACCAGCCTGGGCACCGGGTACGTGCGCGACGCCCACAAGCGCTTCCAGGAGAACCTCAAGCGGGTCAACGCCGCCGGCAACCCCAGCGAGGAGGTCATCGACATCCATCGGGAGCGGTTCGGCCGCGAGTACCGACTGCAGACCGAAGGCCCCCATCCCGTCCGGGAACTCCGCGAAGAGGCCTTCGCCGGCCAGGCCTGAGACCGAGGAGGTATGCGTCATGGTCACGACCGCAGTACGCCCGGAAACCGGTGCCACGATCAAACCCGGACCGATGATCACCGTCCCGGCGGACCGTCTGGTGCAGGACGACCAGCTCCGCGACTTCGCCGCGGACAGCGGGCTCGACGGCCCGTTCCTCGCCGACCAGTTCTCGGCCTTCATCGCCCACGAGCGGATGGGGCTCAACCTGCTGCGCACGCTGCACACGCGCACCGACAACCCGGGGCTGCGCAACCGCTACGCCGAGCTGGAGGGCGAGACCTATGAGGCCGTGGGGGAGTGGGAGCGCCTGATCGAGGCCCTGGGCGGCAACCCCCAGTACGCAAGCCCCGCCGGCCGGGCCACCGAGGCGCTCGACGACAAGGTGACCGAGGCTCTTCTGCTGTCCGGTTCCGCCGATCCGCTGACCTTCGAACAGGCCGAGGTGCAGGCGTACCTGGCGGCGGCGAACCAGTGCGTCGCCCAGGCGACACTGCTCGCCGCGTTCGCAGAGGAGGCCGACGACGGCCAGGCGAAGCAGGAGATGACGGCCTCGACCGGCGCCCTGCTCCCGCCGGCGCGCCGGCACGCCGACTGGGCCACCGACACGCTGCGGACGATGGCCGTGGCCCAGGCCAAGCACCCCATGGTCCGCAAGATCGGAGAGGCGGCCGAGCAGATCGTGGACAAGGTCCGCAACGCCGTCACCCCCGGCTGAGGGACCACCTGCGAGGGACCACCGGCGAGGGGCGACCGGGCGAGGGGCGACCAGCCGGTCATCCCTCCGGGTCGGCGGCGCCCTCGGTCTCGAATCCCAACGCACCTAACCATCCCGATGTACCTGATGAGGTGGACAGGTGACTCCGATCGGTGGAGGGTTGGGCGATTCTTTCGCCGCGGCGGAGCGGCTGAATTAATCGGAGGCGAGTGTCGGTGCCGCGGGGGTGCGACGTGCGGCCAGCGAGTTGTCTCATGGAGATCGTTGGTCACCGCTTCGGCGTTGTCTCCCGGGTCGGGAAAACCCGTTGCCTACGGGGATGTGCATGGCTTGACTGATGATGTGCGCGACTATCATCCGATGGACAGCTTCGGCGCCGAGGCGGCGGACGACTACGACACCGTCGTCCGAGGCGACGAGGCGCAGACCGTTGCATTCCTGCACGAGCTCGCCCGGGGCGGGCCGGCCCTCGAACTCGCCATCGGCACCGGCCGGATCGGAATCCCACTCGCGGCCAGCGGCATCCGGGTCGACGGTATCGATCAGTCGCCCGCTATGGTCGCGAAGCTGCGCGCCAAACCAGGCGGAGAGGCCATATCCGTGACGATGGGCGATTTCGCCGACGTCCCGCTGGAGGGAAAATACCGGTTGGTCTTCCTTGTCTACAACACGCTGTTCAACCTCCTGACGCAGGACGACCAGGTCCGATGCTTCGAGAACGTGGCCAGGCACCTCACGCCGGACGGGGTGTTCGTGGTGGAGGCGCTCGTCCCGGCCTTCCTGTTCCGGCTCCGGGACGACCAGTACGTCGACGCGGAGCGCATCGCTACCGACGAGGTGCGCCTAGACGTCGGCCGCCATGATCCGGTGGCGCAGCGGCTCGACGAGAGCCACGTGGTGCTCACCAGCCAGGGGCTGCAACTCCTTCCGATCGTCACCCGCTATGCCTGGCCGAGTGAGCTCGACCTGATGGCACGCATCGCCGGCCTGCGACTGCTCGACCGTTGGGGCGGCTGGGAACGCGAGCCGTTCACGGCGACGAGCCGCAACCACGTGTCCGTCTATGGAGTCCGCAGGCAACCGCCGGCCCGACTGGACTACTGATCTTTAATGTGTGGTGTCGGTTGATGGTTCCTGTTGATGGTTCCCGGGTCGGTCCCGGTGGCGGCGGGTGTTGATCTTTCTCGATGTGGGGCGGTCTCGGTGACTCGGGTGGCCGCAGGGACCGTGGCGTAGGACGGGGTGCCCGTGGCGCACGCTGCCCGGATCGCGGGGAGCCGTTCCACGGTGTGGGTGGTGGCCGGCACTGCCGGGCGGTATCCACCTTCCCCTCCGCCAGGGACGTGCCGGCTACCGGGACCGCGGTAGACACAGCCGTCGGAGTTGCCGCAAGGCCAACCATCGTGATCACTGGGCCGGGGGTGTCGTGGATCATCGGACCCGGGCAGGCTCCCCTCCACCACCGACACTTTCCCGACCACGGCCATCACCCTCCCACCACCCCGTCACCACCGCGTCGTCGTGGCCCACCACCCCAGACACCTGGCAGCCAGACACCACCTGCGTTCCTCACCGACGCGGCGACAGCCACACCCCGAGACCGCACACCCACCCCCGCACAGCCAGCACGACCAGACCCCACACACCCCGGCCACCAGCGATCCACCCGACCCGGCGAATCAAAGATCGGTAAAGCATCGACGGCGCCCGCTGGGGTCAGATGGCCGGCTGCTACCGAGTAGGTCGGGCGCCTGCTGCGCCCGCAGGGGGGCCAGATGCCGTCTGCACCGGCCGGGGGGTCGGGCGCCTGCTGCGCTCGACGTAGGGCCGAAGTCGGGTGCACCCGAGAGAGGGTCACATGTCGGGGGCACCAGGCAGAGGGTCAGATGTCGGCTGTGTCCGGCGGCGGGGTGGGCCAGGTGGGCAGGGCTGTGACGGCGCATCGATCCCGGCGGCGCGACCCCGCTGCGGAGCGTCACCAGACGACGGGCGGCGTCTCCGCTCGGCCGATCGGAGCCCTGAGCGCGTAGCGCAGCTCGGTGGGCGCCACCGTGGGCCGCAGCCCGGACACTTTCTCGATCAGCGCCGTGAGCACCTCGGTCAGCTCGACCCGGGCGAGGTGCGCGCCGATGCGGTGGTGTGCCCCGGCGCCGAGGGTCGGGTTGGGAAGGTCATCGACAGCGGGTGGTAGCGCAGGAGCTCCTTGACGGCGTTGGGCATGCCGCTCGGGTCGGCGACGAGAGCCTTCCAGTGCCACCGCTGGATGAGCAGCGTCGTGACGACGTTTGTGATGACGCCGCCGGTGGTCTCGAACCCGCCGATGAGCAGCGTCATCGCGAGTGAGTGCAGCTCGGTCTCGGTGAGCTTGCCGTTGTCGTCGTCGGCCGCGGCGATGAGGACGGCAAGCAGACCCTCCGGGCTACCGGCGTCACCGGCGCGGCCTTGCGCGCACGCACCAGCTCGCTCATGTACCCGTACAGCGCGCCGAGCCCGGCGGCGGCCTGCTGCGGGCCCAGATGGAACCGGAACAGCGACTCACTCCAGGTCCGGACCTTCTCCCGGTCGAGGCCGGGGACGCCGAGCAGCTGGCAGATCACCTCGATCGGGAGGTGGACGGCGACCCGCGGATGTCGCCAGGCGCGCCCTGGGCCGTCATCGCGTCGATCCGGGTCCGGGCCGTCGCCGCGATCCAGCGCCGCATCCGCTCGATCCGCCGGTGCGCGAAACCCGCGTTGACCATGCGCCGGATCCGGGTGCGCTCCGGGGGTCGAGCCAGGGCAGGGAGTTCGGATCGGGCGTCTGGCCGGCCGTCAGAGGCAGGGAGAAGTCCAGCGTCCTGGGCGGGAGAAGCGGGGATCGGCGAGCAGCGCCCGGGCCGGCGCATAACAGACGATCAGCCAGATCGGGAGCTGACCGGGACCGAAACGCACACGGACGGCGGACGCTTTCCGCGCGAATTTCGCCAGGACTTCGGACGAACGCGGCGAGAACGTTTCGGGAAACGGGGAGAAGGAATTTCCTGATCGTGCTGCACGGCTTCGGTGATCGGCATGGGGATCGGATTTCCTTTCGCCACCAGGGCCGGGGCGAGTGGCCGACCGATCGCGGTATGCCGGTTGGCCGTACGTAGTGAAGATGGTGAGAAAATGGGTGCGGAAGCCGCGTCGGGAAAGCTTGTTGTCAACGTGCTCTGTACACTTCCTATTTTCGGTGGGAGAAGGTCATCCGGCGTGATGTCGGATTGTCGGGCGATGGGCGCCGCCGCCCCGCGGCCGCGGCCCCGCCCGCCCGCCGCCGCATGCATGGTGTCGCGCGCCCCGGCCTCGATGCAGCGCATGCATGGTGTCGCGCGTCCGTTCCGGCACCGCGCAGAGATGGGCGTGACGCGCCCGCTCCGGTGGTGCGTGTGTGGGGGCCGGGCGTCCGTTCCGGCGCCGCGTGGCCGGGTGTCGCCTGCCTGCGCGCGGGTGCCCGTGCCGGTCGGCGTGAGCGCGGCCGGTTCACCCGGACGTGCTGTGATCCCCCGGACACGTAGCCGGCACCCCACCGGAGTGCCCATCTCGCCGTTGCAGATCCGGTTCACGTTGACGCCATGCATGTCCGTGGGCCAGATTGACCCCGCATACGAATCCGACAATCAACCTAAAAGGGCCATAGAGCGGTCCCTGCCGAGGAGTGTGCCGTGACGCTACTGGTCCGCTGGTGCCAGCGGTACCGATGGCTGGTCGTCGCGGTGTGGCTGATATCGCTGATCGCCGCAACGGGCGTCGCCCAGCAGAAAGGTGCCCGGTTCAGCCAGGATCTCGGCGTTACCGGCGCCGAATCGCAACAGGCGATGGATCTGGTGGCCAGCATCATGCCCGACCGGAAACTGCCGGACCTGGAGATGATCGTCGTGCGCGCCCGTGCGGGCGACGTGCAGGCACCCGAGGTGCGGGCGCGGGTCGCCACGATGATCGAGCAGATCGGCAAGCTTCCCGGCGTCGGCGGCGTGTTCGACCCCTACAGCCCGCTCGGCGCCGTGCCGCTCGGCGGCAGCCCCCTGAGCGCGGACGGACACACGGCAATCGTCTCCGTGCTCATGAAGGGCTCGCCGACCTCTCCCGACCTCCCCGCGATGCGCGCGTTGATCGCCACCGCCCGCGACTACGACGGGCCCGATCTCCAGGTCGAGGTCACCGGGCCCGCCACCACCGTGGTCGTGCAGGGGACGATCTCGCCCTGGCCGATCGCACTCGGCATCGGGGTGGCGCTGATCATTCTCTGCCTGGCGGTGCGATCGCCGGCTGCCGTCACCATCTGCGCCGTCACCGCCGGGGCGACGACGGCGGGGGCCCTGGCCGGCGTGACTCTGCTGTCCCGTCAGGCGAACGTCATGCAGCTCGCGCCGTTGCTGGCGCTGGTGCTCGCCTTCGGCCTGAGTCTCGGGTCCGCCCTCGTCATCGTCAACCGCTGCCAGAGCGGCCTGCGTCAGGGGCTGAAGCCCGAGGACGCGGCGCGCGCGGCGATGCGCCATCCCGGCCGGGCGACACTCGCGGGCAGCCTCGGGCTCGCCGTGGTCATGCTCGGCACCAGTGCGCTGCGGCTGAGGGTGTTCGACGGCCTCGCCCTGGCCGGGTTCACCGCCGCCGCCGTGAGCATCCTCGTCGTCGCCACCCTGCTCCCCGCGCTGCTGCGGATCTGCGGGAGTGGCCTGCTGGTCTGGGCCGAGCGGACCTACCTGCTCGCCACCGGAACCGGCCTGCCGGTGCGGCCGGGTCTGCGAGTCTGGTGGGCGGGGATCGTCGGCCGCCATCCCCAGGTGCTGGCCGGCGCCGCGGTCCTGCTGCTCACCGCCCTGGCGCTGCCGGTGGTCGGGCTGCGCCTCGGCGGCACCGACAACGGCGTCGACCCGACGTCGACGACGAGCCGGCGTGCCTACGACCTGATCAGCGAGGAGTACTTCCCCGGGCTCAACGGGCAGCTGATCGTCGTCGCCACGGGCGTGTCTCCCGACCAGCCCGCCGCGCTGCCCCACCTGCTGGAGGCGCTCAACCACACCCCCGGGGTGACGAGAGCCTTCCTCGTCCTGCAGAACGCCCCGACGGCGAGCGCCCTGATCCAGGTGATGCCGAGCGACCCGCCCCGGTCGGCGGCGGCCAGCGACCTCGTGCACCGGCTGCGCAGCTCCACGGTGCCGGCGGCGATCGCGTACACCTCCCTGGAGGTGTACGTCGGCGGCCAGACGGCGATCTTCGAGGACATGTCGGACCGCTTCGCCCGCGTGCTGCCCGCCTTCCTGCTCCTGGAACTGGGTGTGCTCGGGCTCGCGGTCCTGCTCGGCCTGCGCTCGGTGCGGCACAGCCTGGCGATCACCGCGGCCAGCATGCTCGCCCTCGCGGCGACCCTGGGCGTCATCACCTCGGTCTTCTGCAACGGATGGCTGGCCTCCGGGCTCGGCGTGCGCACCGGCCCGATCGAGCCGTTCATCCTCGGCCTCATCCTCATCATCGTGTTCGGGCTGTCGATCGGCATGCACCTGACGCTGCTGAGCCGGTTGCGAGGCTCCGCGGACGCCCCGGATCCCCAGGCCGCGATCAGCAGCCGGCATGCGGACGTCGGTGGTGTCGTCATCACGATCAGCATGATCATGGTTGCGGTGTTCGTGGCGCTCACGACGCAGCAGGTGCGGATGATGAAGCTGCTCGGCGTCGGGCTGTCCGTCGGTGTGATCCTCGACGCGCTCGTGCTGCGGGTGGTGCTGCTGCCCGCGCTCATCCACCTCGTCGGCCTGGATCACCGCCGCGGCGGTGACCCGCCGCCTCCCAACCCCACCGCCGCGCCCCGCCGCGGCCCGCGCCGCCGCCTGCTGCCGGCCGGCGTGCCGATGTCGATGGGGCCCGCCGGCCTGCTCCGCCTGGACATCCCGGCCGCCGGAAGGCGTCCACCCGGCGCTCCGCGTGCCGCGGGCGGTGCTCACTCGCCGGCCGCGACGCAGGCCTCCCGCAGCACGGGGGTGGGGGAGCCGAGCAGAAAGCCCTGGCCGTAGGGGATCCCGGTCTCGCGGGTGGTGAGCAGCTCGCCCGTCGTCTCGATCCCCTCGGCGACCACGCCGCCGCCGATCTCCTCGGCGACGTGCACGAGCGCCGTCGCGACCGCGCGCCGCGCCGGATCGGCGTCGATGCCCTGGGTCAGGCTGCAGTCCATCTTGATGATCTCCGGGCGTAGTCGGACGAGCTGCTCCAGCCCGGCGTAGCCGGCGCCGACGTCGTCGGCGGCGAAGCGGACCCCCAGCCGGCGCAGCCGGTCCAGGTCGCGGGTGACCTCGGGGACGTCGGCGATCCGCTCGTGCTCGGTGATCTCGACCAGGAGGCGCTCCGCGTCGGTCCCAGTGATCATCTCCACCAGGCCGGCCGACAGGGTGGTCGCCGAGGCGTTGACGGCGAGGCCGACGTGCGCGGGGATCTGGGGGAGCACGCCCAGCGCGCGGCGCACCGCGGCGAGCTCCAGCTCGACGGTCAGCCCGACCGCGCCGGCCGCCGCGAACCACTGCGACGTGCTGCGGGATGCGTCCGGAAACCGGGACAACGCCTCCACCCCGATGATCCGCGCCCGTTCCAGGTCGAACACCGGCTGGAAGGCGAGCGCCGGGCCACCGGCGTCGATCAGGCGGCTGACGTCCAGCCAGACCTGGCTGCGCGCCTCCCACATCCGGTGCAGGTCGGTCACGGAGTCGCGCAGGATCTCGGCGAGCATGTGCAGGAAGCGGGCGTCTCGTTCGCGCAGCTCGTGGTGGGGCCGGTGGGCGAGGCAACCGAGCAGACCGTAGATCGCGTGCTCGCCGTCCACGACCGGCACGGCGGCGTAGGAGCGGATGTCCAGCTCGCGTACGACGGGGGAGTCGGCGGTGCGGGGGTCGGCGAGGGTGTCGGGGATGAGCGATGGCAGCTGCCCGCTGAGGACCTGGGCGTACAGGCCGGTCTGTCGCCGCACGGTGGAGCCCTGCGTGATGTGGAAGGATGCGCCGTCGCCGCTGAGGACCTGGACGACGAGCATGTCGCCCTCGATCCGGCCGAGCCAGGCCGCATCCATGTTCAGGCGCCGGCGCAGCACACCGAGCAGCTCGACCACCGCCGCCGACGGCGTGGGAACCTCGGCTGTCGGCCCGAGCAACGAGGCCGCGCCTACCGTCATCCGCCCTCACCTCCCCGCGAGGTGTCTGTTCCCGCGACCGCGTCCGCGCACACGCGCGCCGGCCGCCACCGCGACCCTGGGCGCGGGTAAATGCCCAGCTCATGGGCCTGTGCGTGGTCCGCCGCAGGATTGGAGCAAATTCGGTGCTTTATGCACGCGAGGGCGGGAAGGGGGGGTGTCGAGGGCTTACCACGCCGCAGAGCTACCAGGTGGAGTGACCACGTGACCATGTTCGACAGCTTGTTGCACGGCCTTGACGACCAGGACCGGGACCGGACGCGGGAACTGATCGCCGACAGCGTGGCTTCCGACCGCGCCGATGCGCTCGCGGGTAAGGCGCCGGATCGGCTCGTCGACTCCGGCAGCCGCCGCCGCCGTTCCCGGACCGACGCCCAGCGCCGCTAGCCGCTGGCTACCAAGCCGCCAGCCGGCCCCACGCACCCGGCGCGAGTCAGCGTTCGGTGCCGTCGGGACGGGGCGGGAATCAGCCGTCGCGGCACGTCTCGGCGCGCGGTGGATCCCCGCGGTGACCGCGCCGGACGGCGGTCAGCAGGCGATCGCCGGTTGGCCGGCGGGGGTGGTCAGCGACCCAGCCTGGCGCGTACGTCCGGGCGCCGCAGCGGTGGCACCGTCGAGGGCGGCTGGCGACGCGCCGGAAGCGCCTCGAGCAGCCGGTTCACCGAGCCCGCGACCTCGGCGACGGCGGTTTCGAAGGCGGCGTCCGCCGCGGCTGACGGGCGGCGCAGGCCGCTGATCTTCCGGACGAACTGGCGGGCGGCGGCCTCCACCTCGTCGGCGGTCGCCGGCGGTTCGAGTCCCCGCAGCTCGGTGATGTTGCGACACATACCGCAACGTTAGCGACCGCATCTCCCGCGAGCCCGACGATCCTCGGGGTGCCTGACGCCGGACCGCCGGCGCGTCGGGCCCGAACAGTCCTGGCCGGGGCCGGTCCTTCCCCCGGCCGGGTTCGCCGCCCCCGCCCGCCGCCACCTCAGGGCCATCAGGTTGTGGTCTTCCCCTGAAATCACATACCTCGGGCCGCTGCAGTGGGGGAAAATAACGGGGGGTGCAGTGCCATGCCCATGCACGGAGCGGGGCATGGCGGTACTCACCGTGGAGGGGAGTCGAGCGCTCATGGCGGACGGGTATTACGGCGAGTCGTCAGGTGGGAATCGGGGGGCGGGCCGGCGCGGCGAGCGGTTCGCCCAGGCACGCCGTCTGGCCGGCCAGGCGCGCCAGGACCGCACCACCTCGTGGTACATCCCGCTGGTGATCACGGTGATCGCCGCCGGGGCGTCGTTCGACGCCTTCGGGCGCGCCTTCGGCTTCCTCTACGCCCTCGTGCTGACGGTCGCCTTCGTCGCGCTGACCTGGACGACGATCCGGCTCATGCCGTCGGTGTCCGACGAGCTCAACGTCTCCCGCATCAGCGGGCCGCGCAAGCTGTACGCGGTCGCGAACACCCCTGTGCGCACACGAGGACTGTTCCTGCTCGCCGCCGGGCTGCCCATCGCCATCGCCCTGATCAAGGCGGTCGGGTTCTTCGTGCTCGGCGGGATCCTGCTCGTCGGCCTCGTGGTCGGCGCCGCGCTGGCCGCGGCCTGGGTGTTCGAGCGCCGATAGCCGCCGTCGCGGCCAGTCGGTCAGGCGTCGGCGGCGGATCGGTCGGGGCCGGACCCGGGCGATGCCGGCGCCGGCCGGGTCGCCCAGCGGATGCGGAGACGATTCCGTGACCGGCCAGGCGGCTGACGGTCGCCTCCGTCGCGGGCAGGTACGGCAGCCGCAGCGGCCAGCGGGCCCATCAGCTCGTCGGAGCCGCCGTTGACGGGCACAGCCGCTCCAGGGTGCAAAACGCCTGCGCGACCGAGGCCAGGGTGAGACCGAGGCCAGGGTGAGACCGAGGCCAGGGTGAGGTGGTGCAGGAACCCCGCGTAGGTACGGCCCTCGAAATGGCCAAGAGCCTGTCTCGTGTGGCCGTGCCGGGTACATATCCGATCATGGATGTGTGGGAGAGCAGCCTGGCTGTGCGGCTGGTCCCGGACGAGTTGTGGGAGCTGGTGGAACCGCCGCGGCCTGGTCAGCCCCGGCGCCTGACCGCCGCCCCCCGAGCGGGAACACCGGGGCGGCGGGGGCCCGGCGTCCGGTCATGCGGTGTCACATCCGCTCCGCCCATCTCGTTCCTCCTGTTGAACGGCCGCGTGGGTTGGCTGATGAGGAGGAACGGTCATGCGTGTCATGGTGGCGGGGCGACCGGGGTGATCGGGCGCCAACTGGTGCCGCTGCTGGTCGCTGGCGGGCATGAGGTCGTCGGGCTCGCCCGGACGGCTTCGGTGCGCTCGGCGGAGCTGGAACGGGCGGGGGCTACGTGTGTCGCCGCCGACGCGCTGGACGGGCCCGTGCTGCGGCGCGCGGTGCTCGACGCCGCGCCGGACGCCCTGATCCACCTGCTCACCGCGATCCCGGCCGCGCTCGAACCGCGGCACATGGCGCGCGATTTCGCCTTGACGAACCGGCTGCGCGTCGAGGGAACCCGCAATCTCGTCGCGGCGGCCCGCGAGGCCGGCGTGCGGCGGGTGATCGCGCAGAGCATCGCCTTCGCCTACGACGCCGACGCCGTGCTCGGCCCCGGCCCCCAGCCCGCCGGCGACGCGACGGTGCGCCCGGCCGGTCGCGGCGCCGCCCGTGGCGATCTCGCCCCGGCGACCGAGGACGTGCCCCTGCTGCGCACTCCGCCGCGGCAGTACGCTCCCGTGCTGGCCGCCGTCCATGAGCTGGAACGCCAGGTGACGGCGCCGGAGGTGGGCGGTGTGGTGCTGCGTCTCGGTCACCTCTACGGCCCCCGGGTTCGGCCTTCGACGCGGACGGATCCTTCGTGCGGCAGATCCGGGCCGGCCGGCTGCCGATCGTCGGCGGCGGGACGGCGATGTTCTCGTTCGTCCACGCGCTCGACGCGGCGGACGCGATCATGGCCGCCATCACCCATGACGGCGGCGGGACCTTCAACGTCGTCGACGACGAGCCGGCACCGATGCACGCCTGGGCCACCGAGCTCGCCCGGCTCCTCGACGCACCCCGACCGCGGCGGGTGCCGGCGCCCGTGGTCCGGCTGCTCGCCGGCTCGTGGGCGGAGTTCTTCCTGACCCGGCTCCGCGGCGCCGACAACACCCTCGCCCGCACCGAACTCGGCTGGCGGCCCCGCCACCCCTCCTGGCGCGGGGGCCTCGCCGCCGAGCTTTCCGCCTCCAGCCCTGCTGCGGCGGGAGTGGCGTCGCGGAGAAGTGGACCGTCCGCGTGAGCTGGCCGGTGATGCCGCCGACGATGCTGGACAAGTCGCCGGCGAACCTCGACCGGGTGGTCACCCCCCCACGAACGCCTGACCGTCGCACCTCCACCATCGCCCGGCGGGCGCTCACAACAGGACCGCGCCGCGCTGGTCGAGCGCATCATGGGGTGATGGTGGGTGTACGGATGATCAGTGGTGCCGACGAGGTGCGGGCCTGGCTCGGCGGGCACGTCCTGCAGCGCGTCGCCGGCCCGCAGGGCCCGCGTCGACGGGAGCAGATCTTCGACGCCGCGGGTGAGCGCTGGTTCGCCGAGGACCGGCCGATCCGCCGCGTGCACGCGGACGCGGCGATGTTCGTCGGGGGGCTGCGCGCGCTGCTGTTGCAGTCGCTGCACCCCCTGGCCATGGCCGGGGTGGCCGCGCATTCGGACTTCCGCCACGACCCGTGGGGGCGCCTGCAGCGCACGAGCTTCTTCCTCGCGGCGACGACCTTCGGGCCGGCCGAGGAGGCCGAGCGGGCCGTCGCCCGGGTCCGCGGGGTGCACCGCCGCGTCCGCGGGGTGGCGCCCGACGGGCGGCCCTACGCCGCCGGCGACCCGCATCTGCTGCGCTGGGTACACGTAGCCGAGGTGGACAGCTTCCTTGCCGCCTACCAGCGCTACGGCGCCGGCGGCCCGCTGGACGCCGACGAGCGCGACGCCTACGTCGCCGACGCCGCGACCGTCGCCGACAGGCTCGGCGCCGCCGACCCGCCGCGCACCGAAGCCGAGCTGGCGCGGGCCCTGCGGGAGTTCCGCCCCGAGCTCGCCGGCACCCCCGAGGCCCGGGCCGCCGCCCGCTACCTGCTGCTCAGAGCGCCACTACCGCTCGTGGCGCGGCCCCCCTACGGTGCGCTGGCATCGGCCGCGGTGGGGCTGATGCCCGCCTGGACCCGCTGGCCGCTGCGGCTGCCGTATCTGCCCGCGACGGAGGCGACCGTCGGCCGCCTGGCCGGTCACGGAATCGTCTCGGCCATCCGCTGGGCCACCCGCCCGGCGCCGGCAGCCCCCGGAACCGCCTTCGAACGACCCACCGCCGGCACCTGACCGACCACAGGCGTCGACCGGTGCAAGTCGGTCCACCGCTCACCCAGGCGTGGATGCCGGTGAGGGTGTCGTGGACGCGGTCAGCGATTCCGGCCCGGTCGACCACTCGCCCGCTCGGTGGGTGTGGGGGCTGTGTTGGGCCGAGTCGGCTGCGCCGATCGCCGTACGCGCGTGCTCGACGAGATCGACCGCCCCGCGGTGACCGGTAGCCGAGATCGCCCGGCAGACGTCGGCGATTCGACCCTCCATGATCGATGACGGGACCGCGGTCGTGGTGATCGCCCCGTGGGTCAGGCTGATTGCGGTGTCGGGGTCGCCAGCCTGGGCGTGCGCAAGAGCCAGGTGCAGCACGAAGCCGAGCCGGTCACGGGGTAGGGCGGTGCCGATCAGGTCGATTGCCGACCCGAGATGTGGTGGTGTACAGAGAGTGTTGCTGCGTGATTGCTGAGTCAGTGTCCGTGGAGGGTCCGTCGCCGGCACGCCACCGCTGCCCGCCGAGTTGGTGTTCGGAGCGGGGATGGCCGCGCTGGCTCCGCTCCTCGGGGCGGCGCGGGGCGCACTGGGCGTCCCCGAGGAATACGGCCGCCTCCTGTTCGGCCTGGAGGACCCGGTGTTGACGATGCTCTGATCGAGGTCAGGCGCCGGGGCTGACCAGCCTGTCGAGGTTCGCCAGCGACTTCTCCAGCATCGTCAGCGGCACCACCGGCCAGCTCACCCGGGCCTTCCACTTCTCCGACACGCCGCTCCAGTCGCAGTAGGAGGTCACGTCGGTGGTCCGGTCGTCGACCGGCGCCAGGGCGTAGCCGTAGACGTGGCCGATCGGGGGATGGTCGATCCCGCCGACCGCCCACTCGATCAGGGCGTCCGGCTCGATGTGGGTGACGACGTTGCGAACCCGGTACTTGCCCAGCGGCACGTCGCCGAGCGGCTCGCGGTCCATGTCCATCTCGAAGGTGTCGCCGACGCTCGTCACGCGCCGGGCGTCGCCCGCGGCCACGAGCATGCCCGACCCGTCGATCCGGACGTGCCCGTCGGGATCCGTGACGAGCTCGAAGATCCGACCGGCCGGGGCGGAGATCCGGCGGGTGGTGGAGATGCGCTGCTCGTCGGCCACGGGTGCTCCTTCGCGTCGGGATGGATCCGAGGTGCCGTGCCGCCGGCGATGACCGCAAGCCTGCGGTGACCCGGGTCACGCCTTTACGTTGTATATGCCGTGGGTGGCCGGCGCTCAACCGATTCCGGCGAGGCGCCGCCATGGCGCTGAGCTGCGGTGGCACGCGCCAGAGCGGCGGTTCCCTCGCGCCGGCCGGCCTCGGGAGCCCGTCCCTCGCCTCACCGTGCCCGGGGTGCGCAGCCGCGGGGCGTCGGATCGCTGCCACGGCCCGCAGCGACGTGGTTTCCGCCGACGTATTACCGTCTGCTCGGAAGAGGCGGTTTGGCCAGCCTTGTCGTCCCGTGGACATCCGGAGAGCACCCATGACAGCCGACGCGTCGCCGCAACAGGACCCGCGCGCCCGGATCGACACCTCCGTGCCGCATTCGGCCCGGATCTGGAACTACTGGCTGGGCGGCAAGGACTCCTACCCGGTGGACCGGGTGGCCGGCGACGAGTACCTCAAGATCTTCCCCGGCATCGCCGAGCTGGCGCGCGCCTCCCGCGGCTTCCTCACCCGGTCGGTCACCTGGCTCGCCGCCGAGGCCGGCATCCGCCAGTTCCTCGACATCGGCACCGGGCTGCCCACCGCCGACAACACCCACGAGGTCGCCCAGCGGGCCGCGCCCGAGTCCCGGATCGTGTACGTGGACAACGACCCGCTGGTGCTCGTCCACGCCCGCGCGCTGCTCGTCGGCTCCCCGCAGGGCGCCACCGACTACCTCGAGGCCGACCTGCGCGACCCGGCCGCGGTGCTGGCCGGCGCCGCGCGCACCCTCGACCTCGACCGGCCGGTCGCGCTGATGCTCATGGGCGTGCTGGGCCACATCGCCGACGACGCGGAGGTCCGCCGGATCGTCGACGACCTGCTGGCCCCGCTCGTCCCCGGCAGCTACCTCGTCAGCTACGACGGCACCCTGCCCGAGGGCGGCGGGGAGTTCGACGCGGCCCAGGACGACTACAACGACAGCGGTGCCGTGCCCTACATCCTGCGCACACCGGAGCAGCTCGCCCGCCGCTTCGACGGCCTCGAGCTCGTGCCGCCCGGCGTCGTCCCGCACACCCACTGGCGGCCCGCCCCCACCCCGGACGGCAGCCTTCCCCCGGCCGTCGACGGCTACTGCGGCGTCGCCCGCAAGGCCTGATGCACCCCCGCTTCGAGTAGGGCCCCCAGCCGCCGTCTCGCCTTGAGGCTGCCCGTCCCGCCGCCGGCCCACCCGAGCCCACCCGAGCCCACCCGAGCCCGCCCGAGCCCACCCGAGCCCGCCCGAGCCCACCCGCCCCGCCGCCCCGCCGCCGCTGCCCGCGCGATGCGTCCCGGCGGTGGCGGGCCGGGGTGCGGTGGGGCTACCGTGATCGGCATGCTGGCGGTCTTCGGGGCACCGGGGCGGTACGTGCAGGGCCGCGGCGCGACGGAGGCGCTCGGGGCGGAGATGGCCCGGCTGGGGCTGACCGGGCCGGCGCTCATCGTGACGAGCCCGGCGCCGCGCCGGCTGCTGGCGGCGAGCTGGGCGGCGAGCCTCGACGCGGCGGGCATCGGCTTCGCGGTGCACGCCTTCGGCGGGGAGTGCAGCCGGGCCGAGATCGACCGGGTCGTCGCGGCGGCGCGCGGCCAGGGGGCGCGGGTCGTCGTCGGCGCCGGTGGTGGGAAGGTCCTCGACACCGCCCGGGCGGCCGCGGCGACGCTCGACGTGGCGGTGGTGACCTGCCCGACGACGGCGTCCAGCGACGCTCCGTGCAGCGCGCTGTCCGTCGTCTACACCGACGGCGGCGCCTTCGACCGCTACCTGTTCTACCGGCGTAACCCGGATCTCGTGCTCGTGGACACCGCCGCCGTGGCCCGCGCGCCGGTCCGGCTGCTCGTCGCCGGGATGGGGGACGCGCTCGCCACCTGGTTCGAGGCCCGGACGGTGGGCGAGGCGCGGGCGGCCAACCAGCTCCACGGGGCGCCGACCGCCGCCGCGGGGGCCCTGTCCCGGCTCTGCCACGACATCCTGCTCGCCGACGGGCCGGCGGCGGTCCGCGCGGTCGCCGCCGGCGCCGTGACCCCGGCGCTGGAACGCGTCGTCGAGGCGAACACGCTGCTGTCGGGTCTCGGCTTCGAATCCGGCGGGCTGGCCGTCGCCCACTCGGTGCACAACGGGCTGACCGCCGCCGCCGCGACCCATCCGTACCTGCACGGCGAAAAGGTCGCCTTCGGCCTGCTCGTCCAGCTGGTCGTCGAGGGCCGCCCGGATCGCGAGCTGCGCGACGTGCTGGACTTCTCCGCCGCGGTCGGGCTGCCGACCACCCTCGCCGAGGTCGGTCTGACCGAGCCGGACGGTCCGGGCCTGGAGCGGATCGCCCGCCGTTGTCTCGCCGACGGCGAGACCGCCCATCACGAGCCGTTCCCCCTGGAACCGGCGATGATCGTCGACGCCGTCCGGGCCGCCGACGCCGCGGGCCGCGACCACCGCGCGGCGCGGGTGCCGGCGAGCTGAGGCGGGCGGTCAGCCCAGGGGGTGGACCCAGCGCGTCCACGACGACTGCACTTCCATCCCGGTGGAAGGTGAGTTCGCCGAGGTGGAGGCGGTTGTCCAGGACGCAGCGGACCTGCTGCCCGGCCGGCCGGCCTTCACGAGATTGACCGCCGTCGTCGAGGACATCTCGGTTTCGCCGTACGGCCGACGTCATCCGTGCGAGAGTGCACGGGTGCAGCGTTACCTCCTCGTGAGTCGGCCGCATATCGACCTCCAGCGAGTGACGAGCGCGGCCTGTCGCCGGATCTGACACCCCCGGGCCGTTTCGCGCGCGGCCGGCGCCCGTAGGCGTCGCCGCACCCCTCACTCGCTTTCGCGGAGACGATTGTGTTCTCTTCACGTGTGGTAGTACGTGCAACAGCTCGGGCGCGCGTGCGCTCGGTCGCCGTCACCGTCGCCGTCACGCTGGCCGCCGCGACGATCACGGTCCTGGGCCCGGCCGGAACGGCGGCGGGCGCGCAGGGCTCGGACGCGGCAACGGGCTCCGACGTCGTCCTCACCTGGTACGACGTCACGGCGGACACCGTCGCCGCCGCGGCCCTGCCCACCCAGGTCACCAACAGCCGGATCTGGGCGGTCGGCTGGCTCGCCGCCGACCGTGCCCTCACCGCCCATCCAGGGTCGACTGGCCGCACCTTCGCCACCTCCGCGTTCGCGACCGCACTGCACGACAGCCTCGTCGCGCTCGTCCCCGCCCGCGCCGCCCACCTCGACGCCGCCCTGGCTGCCACGCTGCGCCAGCTCCCCGACAACCACGACAAGGACGCCGGCATCGACGCTGGTCAACGCTCCGCCCGCGCGCTGGTCGCCGAACGTGCCGGAGACGGACTCGACGTCGCCTCGGTCAACGCCCCCTACAGCCCACCGCCGCCGGCCCCGGGCGTCTGGCGGCCCACACCCCCCGCGTACGCCCCGGCGGTGCAGTCCGGGCAAGGCCGGGGACGAACGTTCCTGCTCGGACCGGCCAACCGGTTCCGCCCCGGGCCACCGGCCCCCCTCGGATCGGCGCAGTACCGCCGCGACCTCGCCGAAATCCGCGCGGTCGGAGCCGCCGACAGCACCGTGCGCACTCCCGCCCAGACCGACGTCGCGAAGTTCTGGGCCCAGGCCTCCCTCGCCGGCTACACCCCCATCCTGCGCGGCCTGCTCGCCCAGACCGGCGGACGGCCGCTCGGGTGGCAGGTCCACCTCGTGGCCACGTTCCACGAGGTCACCGTCGACGCCCAGATCGCCGTCTACGACGCGAAATACGTCTACGTCCGCTGGCGCCCCGTCACCGCCATCCGTGCGGCGGACACCGACGGCGACCCCACCACCGCGCCCGACCCCACGTGGACGCCGCTGACCACCACGCCGGCACACCCCGAGTACCCCAGCGGGCACTCCACCTACGCCGGCGCCGCGCAACGCGTGCTCGAGGCGTTCACCGGCCCCGGGCCCCTCCAGCCGATCACGGTGACCAGCGCAACCGCGCCGGGCGTCAGCAGGACCTACGCCTCGTGGCGGCAGGCGACCAACGACAACATCAACGCCCGGGTCTGGGAGGGCATCCACTTCCGCGGCACCGACATCACCGGCGCGGAACTCGGCCGAAGCGTCGCCTCCTACGACCTCCACCTGCTCGGACTTTGACGATGACCATGCCTGCAATGGCAGCCACCGGTCTGCGACCAGTTCACCGCGCGCGAACCGGTGGCCCTGTGGCGACGCCGGCTCGGGCTGCCACGTCGCCGGTGGCCTCCGCGCGCTGACCAGGTCGATGACGCGCGGCGCGGGCGGCGCTGTCAGGCCCGGGCGGGGTGCGCCGGGTTGCGCGGGGTTACGGCGTGTTGCGGCGGCCTGTGCTGCAGGTCCTTCGACGCGCGCGACGGTGCGGGTGTACTGGCGTCTGCTGAGGGCGGGGTTTCGTCGCCAGTCCGCCTACCGGCTGGCGGCGTTGGGCGGGGTGGCCGCGAACGCGACGTTCGGGCTGCTCAAGGTGGAGGTACTGTTCGCGACGGTGCGCGCGGCGGGCGGCGACCTGGCCGGGTACGACGTCGGGCGGATGAGCACCTACATCTGGCTTTCCCAGGCGCTGCTCGGCTCGGTCAACCTCTCCGGCCGGACCGACATCGCCGACCGGATCAAGGACGGCCGGGTCGCCGTCGACTTCCTGCGCCCGCTGGACGTGCAGGCCGCCGAGATCACGATCGAGGTCGGGCGGGCGCTGTTCGCGCTGATCCCGCGGGGGATCCCGATGCTCGTGATCGGCGTGTTCGTCGGGATGGCGCAGCCCGGGTCGTTCGCGGCGTACCCGCTCGGCGCGGTGAGCCTGCTGCTCGGGATCGTGATCTCCGTCGCGACCGCCTACCTGGTCGGGGTCGCCGGCTTCTGGCTGGTGGAGACCCGCGGCCTGCAGGTCTTCTACCTGGTGGTCTCGGGGTTCCTGGCTGGGCTGTTCGTGCCCATCCGGCTGTTCCCGCGCTGGTTGTGGCTCGCTGCCCAGGCGACGCCGTTCCCGTCGATGATGACGTACCCGATCGACATCCTCGCCGGCCGCGTTGGCCTCGCCGGCGCGCTCACCCTGCTCGCGGCGCAGCTCGCGTGGCTGGCCGGCGTCGGCGGGCTCGGCCAGGCGCTGACCCGCGCCGGCCGGCGCCATCTCGAGGTGCAGGGTGGCTGAGGCGCGCGGTGTCGAGGCGCGCGGTGTCGAGGCGCGCGGTGCCAGGTACGGCGTGGCTGAGGGGCTCACTCTGCGAGTCCGGCTGCGTCCCTACCGGGTGGTGCTCGCCGCTCGGGCCAGTTCTCAGACCTCCTACCGGGCGAACTTCGTCATCGACCTGGTCAGCTCGCTGCTGTCCGCCCTCGTCGAGCTGGCCGAGATCTGGGTGCTGTTTCATGCGGTGACCCGGCTCGGCGGACTGGAGTTTCACCAGATCCTGCTGGTGTTCGGCCTTGCTGACCTGGCCTTCTCCCTCGCCGACCTGGCCTTCGGGCACTGCGACAACCTGCCCACGTACCTGCGCGCCGGCACCCTCGATGTGTTCTACCTGCGGCCGCAACCATTACTGCTGCAGCTGGTCACCAGCGACATCAGCCTGCGGCGGCTGGCGCGCGCGGCCGTCGGTCTGGCGGCGCTCGGCGCCGGCCTGGCCGTCAACGACGTCGCCTGGGGCGTGGGCAGCGTGGCGCTGCTGGTGGTCGCCCTGGTCAGCGGCTGCGCGACGTTCGCGGCGATGTTCGTCCTGGCGGGAGGCCTGCAGTTCTTCCTCGTCGATGGCGAGGAGATGACCAACGCGTTCGTCTACGGCGGTCGCTATGCCGCCACCCAGCCGGCGTCGGTATGGTCGCGACCCCTCCAGGCAGTGTTCGGGTACTTCTTCCCGATGGCCTTCACCGGTTTCCTGCCGACGCTGCGGCTGCTCGGCCTGCCGGCACCCGCGTGGCTGCCGACGTGGCTGGGCTGGTGCGGACCGCTCGCCGCGCTCTGGGCGTGGGCGATGGCGCTGCTGTGCTGGCACTGGGGCGTGCGGCACTACCGCGGCGGCGGTGGATGAGGCAGACAGTGGACGGAGGGGACGGCGGATGAACGCGATCGTCGAGACCGCGGGACTGACCCGGGAGTTCACCGTGCGTGACGGGCCGCGCCGGCGGCGGCTGACCGCCGTCGAAGACCTGACTGTACGGATCGAACCCGGCGAGGCGGTCGGCTACATCGGTGCCAACGGGGCCGGCAAGTCCACCACGATCAAGATGCTGACCGGCATCCTCGTGCCTACCCGCGGCACGGTGACCACCTGCGGGCTGCGCCCGGTCAAGGACCGGCGCCGGCTCGCCCGCCGGGTCGGGGTCGTGTTCGGGCAGCGTTCCCAGCTGTGGTGGGACCTGCCGGTGCGCGAGTCGTTCCGGATTCTGGCCGCGATCCACGCCCTGCCCGCCGCCATCGAGCGTGCCCGCACCGAGGAGCTGGTCGAGCGGCTCGAGATGGCCGACTTCCTGGCCACCCCGGTCCGTCAGCTGTCCCTGGGCCAACGGATGCGCGCCGAGGTCGCGGCCGCGCTGCTGCACGCCCCCCGGCTGGTGATCCTCGACGAGCCCACGATCGGCCTCGACGTCCTGTCCAAGCAGCGGCTGCGGGAGTTCCTCATCGCCAAGCGTCGTACCGACGGCACGACGCTGCTGCTGACCACCCACGACATGGGTGATATAGAACGCCTGTGTGATCGTGTCCTGGTCATCGACCACGGCCGGCTGGCCTACGACGGCGACCTGGCCGGCCTCGGGCGGACCACCGGCGCCGAGCGGGTGCTCGTCGTCGACCTCGCCGAGCCGTCCCCGGACCTGATCGGGATCGGCGTGGCCCGCCACCTGTCCAGTGAGGCGCACGGCCTGCGCCAGCGCCTCGCGTTCGACGCGGAAACCACCACCGCTGCCCGCGTGTTCGCGGCGGTCGCCGAACGGGCCGAGGTCCTCGACTTCACCGTCGAGGAGCCCGACATCGAGGACGTCGTCCGCCGGATCTACGCCGCCCGCCGCTGACCGCCGAAACCGCCGAACCAAGGTCCACCTGCCCCATGGTCGCCCCGTGGGCGGCCCGGGACGGTCAGCCCAGGCGGACGGCGAGCAGGGCGGTGTCATCCTCGTGATCGGCGTCCCGACCGAGCGCGGCCAGCGCCCGGTCGCAGACCTCCTCGGGGGTGCCCTGCGCCGCGGCCCCCGCCCGCAGCAGCTCCATCCCCTCGTCGACCGGCCGGCCGCGGTCCTCGACGAGGCCGTCGGTGAAGAACAGCAGGGTGCTGCCCGGCTCCACCTGCAGCTCCGTCTCGGGATAGTCCGGCAGGCCGGCGCTCAGCGGCGGCCCGGGTTCGACGAGCAGGTAGCGGGCCGGCGCCTTCGGGGGGATCAGCAGCGGGGGCAGGTGCCCGGCGGAGGCGAGGACGAGCCGGCCGTCGTCGGGATCGAGCAGCGCGAACGCCGCCGTCGCGATCCGGCCCTGCTCGAGCCGGTTGGCGGCCGCGTCGAGCAGGGTGAGCACGACCGCGGGGCTGGTCTGGGCGACCGCGTGGGCGCGCACCGCGGCGCGCAGTTGACCCATGGCCGCCGCCGCGTGGATCCCGTGCCCCATCACGTCGCCGATGACCAGCGCGATCCGGCCGTCGTCGAGGGGCAGCACGTCGTACCAGTCGCCGCCGACCAGGGCCCCGGCGCTGCCGGGCAGGTAACGCCAGGCGAAGGCGAGTCCGGGGATCTCCGGCAGGCGCTGGGGCAGCAGGCTGCGTTGCAGCGTGACCGCGGTCCGCCGCTCCTGCTCGTACTGGCGGGCGTTGCCGATCGCGACCGTCGCCCGGTCGACGAGCTCGGCGACCACTCGTTGCTCGTCGTCCTCGTAGGCGTGGCCCTCGGCGGCGACGAGGCCGACCGCCGCCACCGGCCGACCGCCGAGCACCATCGGAAGCGCCAGCCGCGTGCCGTCCGGGGAACGCACCGGCCGGCCGGTGCGTAGCGCCTGCGTCATGCCCCCACTGTCCGGGACCGCCCGGCTGCCCCGCCAGCCGCGGAGCGGATCGGTGGACGGACCCCGAGCCGGGACAGCGGACGAGGCGTGGACCGGGACGACGGACGGGTCCTGAGCCGGGACGGTCGGCGGCGGGTCGGCGCGGTCGGTGACGGCGACGATCTCGACGCCACCCTCCTCGTCGAACCGGCACGCCGCCGCCCGCCCCGCATGCCACGGCACGAGCAGGGCGACGAGGTGCTCCAGGATGCGTCGGGTGTCCAGGGTGGAGGTGAACAGGTCCGTCGCGGCGGCGAACAGGGCGGTGCGTTCCCGGGCCTCCCGCTCGACGGTGAACAGCCGGGCCCGTTCCAGCGCCAGCGCCGTCTGCGTCGCCAGCGCCTGGACGAAGGTCCGCTCGTCGTCGTCGAACAGGCGGGAGTGGTCGAAGGAGAACCGCAGTGCGCCGAGGGTGCGGTCACCGACGAACAGCGGCAGCACGCACATCGACACCGCCGTGGGCTCAAGCTCGGCGAGGTCGGGGTAGCGGGCGTCGCGCTCGCGGCGCGACTCCAGCCAGACCGGCTCGCCGCTGCGCAGCGCGTCCATCGCCGGCAGCCGGTCGTCGAGCCGCTCGGCGCGCAGCGCCGCGATCATGCTCTCGCCGTAGCCGACCGCCCCGGGGATCGCCAACCGCCCGGAGCCCTGCGGGACCATCAGCACCCCGCCGCTGGCGCCGAGCGCCTTCGCGCCCTGCGAGACGACGGCGGCGGCGACCTGCTCCGGGGTGGTCGCCCGGGCCAGGGCGGCGGTGACCCGCTGCAGGCGGGCGGAGCGCTCCGCGATGCGCTGGGCGGCCACGACCACGTCGAGGGTGTCGAGCAGGTACTGCTCGAAGCTGCGGGTCGTCACCGTGCCCTCGCCACGTTCGGCGGCGCGCAGCTGTTCGACCAGCGAACCGATGTACCACCGCCGGAACGCCACATGCTGGGGCGGGGACTCGACGGTGAGCAGCCTGGCGGCGCGGGCGTAATCCTCGATCTCCTCCAGCGCGGCCAGGTACTGTTCGGCGTCGGTTGCCGTGCTCAGCGGGAGGACCAGCTCCAGCGGGGTGCGTGGCCGTCCGGCCGACGAGGCCGCCAGCGCCTGCCGTTTGATCGCCTGGCGCGGCCCGGTGAACCGGGTCGTGACCGTCCCGAGCAGTTCGGCCAATCGCTCGGGGACGGCCGCGCTGGCACCGGACGCCGCGCCGCTCGCGGCCAGCGCGAACTCGCGGACCAGCCCGTCGACGTGGTGCTTCGCCGCGAGCAGGAGATCGGTGGGCACGTCGCCGAGGCGGACGAGGTGCCCCGGCGACGACGTGGGCTGCCCGCTCGCGGACAGGATGATCGTGCCGACGCCGCGCAGGCCGCTCATGCCCCTGATCCCGACCGTCTGCGCCCCGCCGTTGTCCGCGGAACCGCCGGCGTCCGTGGAGCCGGCGGGAGAACCGGTCGCCCCGACGCCGCCGACGGTGTCCGGCCGCCGAGCCGGCACGCGGCGGGCGGCTCCGCCGGCGCGCGCCCGCCCCGGGGGAGTCCGACCGCCGGTGTCCGGGGCGTCCGGCCGGCTCTCGCCCGCGACGTCGCCGTCCCCGGCGAACTCCGCCCACACGATCTTGCCTGCGGCCACCGGCTGGACTCCCCACCGGGTGGCCGAGGCCGCGACCAGTGTCATTCCCCGCCCGGTCAGCCCGTCCCCGCCGGCCGGGGGGCGAAGCGGCATCGTCTGGCTGGAGTCGCTGACCTCGACCCGCAGCGACGCCCCGCCGGTGAGGATCCGCACCTCGATCGGGGCGGCCCCATGCAGCAGCGCATTGGTCGTCAGTTCGCTCAGGACGAGGCGGACGTCGTCCACGGCCGGCTCCCACCGGGTGCCCGCCAGCATCCGGACGGCCAGCCTGCGCACCTGGTCGACCCCGCCGGAACGGCCGTCGAGACGCACCGTGGCGCGGTCGCTGCCGGCGGCAGCATCCCCGGCGGCAGCATCCCCGCCACCGGCATCCCCGCCACCGCGGCCCGCCGCGCCGCCCCCGGGATCATCCATCTGCCCGGGAACCGCAGCCGGTCCGCCTTCGCCGTGCCCGTGCCCGCCGTGCCCGTGCCCGCCGTGCCCGTGCCCGCCGTGCCCGTGCCCGCCGTGCCCGTGCCCGTCGTGCCCAGGTCTGTCGCGCCCGTGCCCGCCGTGCCCGCCGGTGACGGCGTCGCCGAAATCGCTGTGCCTGCCCACCCTGCCGGCCTCCCGTCCGACCGACCACTCCTGAGGTCGGCCAACCCTGATGTCGGCCAACCCTGATGCCGGGCAACCCTGACGGCCCGACGAGACGCGGCCCTTCACCGTGCCTCTCGGCGAGGTCCAGCATGCCAGACAAGTCGGTGTTGCCCTGGGCGATGCCGCCCGAACCGGCTGCCCGCGGGCCGGCGCCGACCGTCGCCCCGAGGCGGGTCGGACCAGGTCCTGATGCCTGACGTGCCGTCCTGACGGGCGCGGTCGGCATGCTCACGGCAGCCTACGAACGACCGCCGCGGGTTTCCGCGGGCGGGCGGGGGAATAGGCACCTCGCGCCGCGTGGCGCCCATGACCGTCATCCCGCTCATGTCGGAGAGGCCGCACCATGCCGGTATTGACTCCCACGCACCGCACCCTGTCACCCGAGGTCGACGTTCCTCCGCTCGCGTCCTGGCGTTCCGAGGGCGCCTGCGGTGCGGGCGATATCGATCTGTTCTTCGCGCCGGACGGCATCCCCCGCCGGGAACGCGCCCGCCGGGAGGCGGCCGCGAAGGCGATCTGTGGTCGGTGCCCGGTGCGGCGGGAATGCCTGCGGTACGCCCTGCGCACCGGCGAGCAGTTCGGTGTCTGGGGCGGGCTGAACGAGGGGGAACGGGCTCGCCTCGGCCGGGGGTGAGGCGGCCGGGAGCGAGGAGGGAGAAGTATCATGCATCCGGTGCGAGGGCTGCTGGCAGGCGCGGCCGCCGGGGCCGCGGGGACGACCGCGCTCAACGCCGTCACCTACCTGGACATGGCCTGGCGGGGACGCCCGGCGAGCGACACCCCGCAACGGTCGGTGGAGTCCCTGGCCGCCCGTGTCGACGTCGACATTCCCGGCGCGGGGGACACCCGGGCCAACCGGCTGCAGGGGCTCGGGCTGCTGGCGGGCCTGGCGACCGGGGTGCTCACCGGCGCGCTCGCCGGGGTGCTGCGGGCCTTCGGGCTGCGGCCGGGCCCGCTGGCCGGGGCCGTGCTCACCGGCGCCGGCGCGATGGGTGCCGCCGACGGGTCGATGACGGCTCTGGGGGTCAGCGACCCGCGCACCTGGGACGCCGCCGGGTGGGCGGCCGACGCCGTGCCGCATCTCGCCTACGGCCTGGTCACGGACCTCACCCTGCGCGCCCTGACCCCGACGCCGTGACGCCGGCGCCCGGACCCCGGTAGGCGGGCGCAGCCGACCATGACGGACGCGGTGGTGATCGGCGCGGGTGTGAACGGCCTGGTGGCCGCGAACCTGCTCGCCGACGCGGGGTGGGACGTCGTCGTCTGCGAGGCGGCCGGCGTCCCCGGCGGCGCCTGCCGCTCCGCGCAGGTCACCGCCCCGGGGTTCGTCACCGATCTGTTCAGCGCCTTCCATCCGTTCGCCGCGGCGAGCCCCGCGCTGCGCCGCCTGGACCTGCCCGCGCAGGGCCTGGAGTGGTGCCGGGCGCCGCAGGTGCTGGCCCATCCCACCCCCGACGGACGCTGCGCGCTGCTGTCGATGGACCCGGCCCGCACCGCGCGGTCCCTCGACGACTTCGCCCCGGGCGACGGCGCCGCCTGGCGGGCGCTGGTGGACCGGTGGGCGCCGCTGCGCGAGCCCCTGCTCGACGCGCTGTTCACCGCGCCGTTCCCGCCGCTGCGTGCCGGGCTGCGCCTGGCCCGCCGCCTCGGCGCCGCCGACGGGCTGCGCTTCGCCCGCTTCGCCACGCTCGGCGTGCGCCGCTTCGCCGAGGAGGAGTTCACCGGCGAGGGCGCCGCGCTGCTGCTCGCCGGCAACGCGATGCACGCCGATCTCGGCCCGGAGACGGTCGGCTCGGCGCTGCTCGGCTGGCTGCTGACCATGCTCGGCCAGGACGTCGGCTTCCCCGCGCCGCGCGGCGGAGCCGGGCGGATCCCCGACGCGCTGGTCCGCCGCCTGCGCGAACGCGGTGGTCGGCTACGCACCGGCGCGGCGGTGCGGGCCGTCGAGGTGCGCGGCGGGCGGGCCCGCGGCGTCCGGCTGGCCGACGGCACCCCGCTGGCCGCCCGCCGGGCCGTGATCGCCGACGTCGACGCGGTGTCGCTGTACAGCAACCTGGTCGGCGCCGGCCAGCTGCCCGCCCGCCTGCTCGACGACCTGGCCCGCTTCCAGTGGGACCATGCCACCATAAAGATCAACTGGGCGCTGTCCGGACCGATTCCCTGGGCGGATCCGCGGTGCGCGCAGGCCGGCACCGTCCATCTCGGTGGCACCCTGGACGACCTCAGCCGCACCGCGGCGCAGCTTGCCCGCGGGCTGGTGCCCGCCGACCCGTTCTGCGTGCTCGGGCAGATGACCACGACCGATCCCACCCGCTCCCCGCCGGGCACCGAGAGCGCCTGGGCCTACCTGCACGTCCCGCAGTGTCCGCGGGGCGACGCCGGGGGAGCGGGCCTCGCCGGGCCGTGGGACGACGAGGCGGTGGCGCGCGTCGTCGAGCGGGCCGAGCGCACCGTCGAGGCGGCCGCCCCCGGGTTCGGCGCCCGGGTGCTGGCGCGCCACGTGCAGTCCCCGGCTGGCCTGCAGACCTCGGACGCGGTGCTGCGCGGCGGTGCGGTGCACGGCGGGACGGCGGCGCTGCACCAGCAGCTCGTCTTCCGCCCGGTACCGGGGCTCGGTCGACCCGAGACGCCCATCGCCGGTCTGTACCTGGGGTCGATGTCGGCCCATCCCGGCGGC
>NZ_CM001489.1:2152148-2166496 GCF_000262465.1 Frankia sp. QA3 | reverse complement strand
ACGGCCCCCACGGCCCTACTTGGCCGGAACCGCCGGCGTCGACTGGATGAACAACTCGCCCATCGCCCGGACCCGGTCGGTGAGCTCGGCCGGCTCGACGATCGCGAACGGCGCGCCGACGGCGCCGAGCACCATCGCGGGCCAGGCGAGCGACTCCACCTCCATCCGCAGCCGGCACGAGCCGCCGTCGACCTCCTCCACGCTGCCCCATCCGCCGACCACCCGCGCGACCTCGGCGGCCGGCGCGGCGACGACCACCAGCACCCGGTGGCGCCCCGCGCCGGCGACGGCGCGCTGGACGTACGCCGCCGCGTCCCCGCCGGGCGGCTGGCGAGGCCGGATCCGCCGGCCGGTGGCGGTGGGCTCGGCGAGCCGGTCCACCCGGAAGGTGCGCCAGTCGTCCCGCTCGATGTCGAAGGCGAGCAGGTACCAGCGCCCGCCGAGCGCGACGAGCCGGTGCGGTTCGACGCGGCGCCGGCTGCGCTCCCCGCCCCGGGCGGTGTAGTCGAACCGCAGCTCCTCCTCGCCCCGGCAGGCCAGCGCGATCGCCGTGAGCAGCCCGGCGTCGAGCGTCGGGCCGTCCCACGGCGCGGGCACGGTGTAGGCGGCGACCGCGTCGACCTGCCGGCGCAGCCGCGGCGGCAGGAGCTGGACGACCTTCGCCAAGGCCCGCACCGACGTCTCGCCGACGCCCGTCACCGCCCCCGCGGCGGCGGTGCGCAGCCCCACGGCGACGGCGACCGCCTCGGCGTCGTCGAGCAGCAGCGGCGGCATGGCCATGCCGGCCCGCAGCTGGTAGCCGCCGGCGACCCCGCGGGTGGCCTGGACCGGGTAGCCGAGCTCGCGCAGCCGGTCGACGTCGCGGCGCAGCGTGCGCGGGCTGACCGCGAGCCGCTCGGCGAGCTCGCCGCCCGGCCAGTACCGGTGCGTCTGCAGCAGGGACAGCAGTCGCAGCATCCGCGCGCTCGTGTCCGCCATCGCCTCGCCGCCCCGCTCCCGCGCCGTCCCGCCCGCCGTCCCGCCCGCCGTCCCGTCCCGTCCCGTCCCGTCCCGGCAGGATGATGGTTACGTCGATCCCGGGGTGGCCGCCGGCGTCAGGATGCCATGGCGCCCTCCGGGCTCTGGCGGGGCGGCGAACCGCGCGGTCGGCCCGGGGGCGGGCGGCGGCGAACTGCCGCTGCCAGCGGCCCAGCGCCTCCTCGAACAGCTCCTGCGCCCCGCGGTAGTCCCCGGTCGCGGACAGACTGGCGGCCAGGCTGTGCGTCGAGGCCAGCGTGTCGCGATGGTCCGGGCCGAACCGTTCGAGGTTACGGCGGTGCAGGTCACGGACGAGATGTTCGGCTGCGGCGTAGGCACCCCGGGCGTACCGGCGGGAGCAGTGGACGTCCGCCCAGGCGTACAGCTGATGCGGGTCGTCGGGATCGTCGCGGAGGCCCCGCGCCGCCAGCAGGTGCGGGATGACCACCCCCGGCGTCACCCCGGCCGGGGTGACGGGCCGGGTCGGGTACGGGCCGGGGCTGCTGGCCCGGGCGGCGTGGCTGGTGTGCGCCCACCACCTGCCGGTCCGCCGTGCCGCGCGGGTCCTGACCGCCCTGGCCCCCGACGTCCTGGCCTGGACCTGTCACCACTACCTCGACGCGCTCACCCGGCTGTTCACCACCGGCGCCTGGCTCCCACCCGCAGCCCAACCCGCCTAACCGAAACGATCAACCGCCAGCTACTCCAGCTGAACAGCTACATCCCCCGCAGGCATTTTTTCCGCTGTGGCTGGCGGCTGCGAACAGCTACCGAACGGAAACATTCTCGTCACCGACGCGCAAGCGGGGCGCGCGTTCGAAATCACCAGGAGCGCCTGCGCAGGCTAGTCATGGACAATTCCCCGGCCACCCCAGAATTCAAAGCTGAGGTGCGTCTGTTTGTACCGACTCTCAGCAGTTCCCCACGACATAGTAAACGCATCGACCGGGACGCCTTGACCACGGTCCAATGCGGTGGCCAACGCTGGTTGTTGGGGGTCCGGCCTGTCGTCCCCATATCGCCTACCGCGCAATAGGTTTGTCGCATGGTCGGTGACACGGCGCAGTGCTGGAGGCGGCTGGCCACTCGTTTCATCCCACCCGCGGTCACTGGCCAACTGGATCCATGCACTGCACTGCCCTGCCATCCGTCCGAAGATGGTGGACATGTCCTCCCACCATCGAGAAGTCAACGTTCGTCGCTGGGTCCGTCTACTGTGTGGGCGCGACTCCGAACTCCAGTGCCGTCCGTCTATCTGCCACTGGTCCTGAGTAGCGGAGCACGAGGCCGCAGTCCGCGGCTAGCCTGGCTACCTCGTCGACCGTCCTTTCCTCGCCGCCGAAGCACATCAGCATGAACAGGTCGATCGCGGTACTGGCCCCCTGCCCCAGCACCGGCTCGATAACCACGACGGTGCCATTCGGTGCGGCGGCCTGGCGGCACCCGGCCAGAATCTTGCGGGCGTGGTCGTCGTCCCAGTCATGCAGGATGTCGGACAGAAGATAGACGTCGGCCCCGACAGGTAGGGGGTCGAAGAAGCTGCCGGAAACGGCGCTGGCCCGATCATCGAGCCCGGCAGCCACGAAGTTGTCGTTAGCAGCGGTAGCCGTCGGAGATAGGTCCAGCACCCGCCCGCGCAGATCGGGATGGGTGCGAAGGATCGCTGCGAGCACGGTCCCATCGCCTCCGCCCACATCGAGGATCTCGGAGAAGCGGGTCCAGTCGAAGCGTTCAGCGATCTGCGGCGCCTGCACTTGGAATCGCCAATTCATCTGGGCGTCGAATGAACGCCGCAATTCCGGGCTGGTGTCGAGGTCTGCCCAGAATTCGCGCCCATATCGGTGTACGTAGGCGGGAGCGCCTGTGGTGATCGTCCCGAGTAATTCGACGAAGGCGAGCTCGGCGCGCCCGCCAGCACAGTTGATGTCGAGCAGGAGTTTGAACCCTGCTGGGGAGTCCCTGCTCATCTGGTTGCCGAGGCTCGTGGGGCGATAGCGGCCGGACTCGGCGTCGAGGTCGAATACACCGATCGTGACCAGGTGGTCGAGTAGTCGCCGGAGCACCGGGGCGGAGGTCTCCGTGTCGGAAGCGAGTTGTTCCGCGGTCGCCCCCGCGCTGCCCGCGTGCTCCACCAGACTGAGCGTCGCGGCCACCCGTATGGACATAGGAGTTGCCAGATCGGCCATGGCGAGAATCGAAGGTGTATTCGTTGGCACGTCCATGATCCGATCCTATCTACCGGCGCGGGTGCGACTTCCCCGGCTCTCTCGTGATGGCGCCGGTCGTGCGGTAGCTGTTCAGCTGGGTTGGTCGGGCGTCTTCCAGCTCTTGTCTGTTGATCGTTGCGTCCGCCGTCGTCGGATGACCCGTACACGAAGGCGCCGGCCCGGTCGTCACGGACGTCGTCGGGGCGGTCGCGGGGCAAGCAGCGCGGCGAGCCCGGTCAGACCCGCAACATGGTCGACGACCCGGACGAGACCGTCACGATCGACCCGCCGTGATGTGGGGACTGTGGCGCGCCGCTGGCCGGGGCGCCGGTGTTCGCGACGCGGCGCCACCAGGTGTTCGACGCCCCGCCGCCGCGGCTGCGGCCGCGGGTGACCGAGTACCGGGTCGTGGCGCGGACCTGCGCTCGATCCACGACGGCGACCCGGCCGGGCAGGTCTGGGTCGACGCGATGGCCACCACCCTGCTCGATGCCCACCACGCCACGTGCGCCGCCCGCCAAGCCTGGGCTGCCTGGGGCGCTAGTGGCGGTGGACCGTCATCCGGGTCCAGGAGCCGAGGTAGACGCGGTCGCCGTCGCTCAGCGCCACGGCGGTGCCCGGCGTCAGCCGAACCAGATGCCCCGGGTCCGGGCCGACCCAGGTGCCGTTCGACGAGCCCAGGTCGGTGATGCGCAGGGAGCCGTCCGCCGCCAGCTCCAGCGCGGCGTGGGAACGGGAGACCCCGGGATCCCCCGGGTCACCGGACAGGTCGATGCCCGGCGGGGTGCGCTGGCTGCGGCTGCGCCGGCCGACGACGGTGCGCGCCGCGGTCAGCTCGACGGTGACCGGGCGGGCCTGCTCGGGGAAGGCGGGCGCGCCCGCGTCGTCCCCCCGCTCGAAGAAAGCCCGGTCGACCGAGAGCCGCGCGCTCCAGCGCCCGGCCCCGCCGCCGTGCGCCGCGGCCGGCGGCGGATCGGCGCGCAGGGGCACGGCATTCGCCGGCAGCGGCCCGGTGCCCGTGCGGAAGTTGTGGTCGCAGGCCGGGCAGTGCGCCTGCACCGGCCGGCGCGGGCGCCCGCAGAGCGGGCAGATCTCCTGCCTCACCGCTTGGCGGGGACCGTGAGCGTCGATCCCGCGTCGAGGTCCATCTCGTCGAGTTTCTCCACGTCGCGGCGCAGCCGGACCGAACCGGTGACCGGGTCGTCGATCTCGATGACCTTGCCGAGCCGGTCCAGCATCGCGCCGTCGTCGGCCGCGGCGGCGATCCGCGCCGCCTGGCCCAGCAACGTCACGGCACTGTCCTCGTCCCCGGCGCGGCGCGCGGCGAGCCCGTCCTGCACCGCGCGGGCGAGTTCGGCCTGCCCGCTGTAGTGCGCGACGACGCCGTCGATGCGGGTCGACAGCTCGGCGTCCTCGGTCCACACCGCGCGGACGCGGGCCTGCGTGACGACCTCGCCGCCGACCACCAGGCTCACCCGGGCGGCGAGCCGCTCGTCGCCGACGTCGGCCGGCGGCACGTCGACGCACAGGTGGTACTCGCGGGTGCCCGCCGCCCACGCGCCGGTCGGATGGTCCCGGGTGAAGGGGTTCACTTCGACCGCGCGCGGCATCAGGTCGTCGACCTCGGGGGAGACCTGGCGCAGGAAACGGGTGGTGGAGCCCTTCGGCGTCCACACCCGCAGCGCGACGTCGGCCACGCCGCGGGCGAGCGCCTTGGCGATCAGCGCGCGGAAGTCGTCGGCCATCTGGGCGGGTTCGCGCAGCAGCGAGACGGTGCCGAGCAGCCGGGTGGAGATCTGGCGCAGCTCGTCGACCCGCCAGTCGTCGCCCACCCCGCGGCAGTCGCACTGGAACGCGCCCTCGCATGCGGCCAGCGCCGCCTCCAACGCCTTCGCGCTCTCCCCGTTCTGCCCGTCGGTGAGCAGGATGGCGTGGTGGATGGCATCCGGGCGGGACGCCATGAGCTGCGCGGTCAGCCGCAGCCAGCGGCCCATCGAGGTGCCGCCATGCGGGCGCAGTCGGGCGACGGCGCGGCCCGCCTCCGCCCGCGTCTGGGCGGTCGCCGTCACCAGGACCCGGCGTTCCGGGTAGACCACCCGCGCCTGCTCGGTGCCCTCGACCACCGCGAACGCGACGCCGTCGGGCAACGCATCGATCGCCGCCCGCGCCGCCCGCCGCGCTTCGATGATCTTCGACTGCGGGTACTCCATCGAGCCGGAGCAGTCCAGGATGATCACCTCGGCGGCGCCGGGAGCGTCGCCGGGGACCGCCGCGCCCGCCGGACGGCCGGCGTCGCCCCGGGGGCGGGCGAAGACGCCGCGGGCCGTCATGGTCGCGTTGGGGTCGGTCGCGTTGGGGCCGGTCGCGTCGGCGCCGGCGGCGGCCTCGTCGCGGGCGGTCACGGTGATGACCGCGTGCACCTCGCCGACGCCCTCCGCGAGGAACTCGTTCTGGCTGACCTCACAGTTGAAGGTGATCATCGCTGCTCCCCGGGATATCGATGACGATCACGGTGATGTTGTCGCCGCCGCCGCAGGCGAGGGCCACGGCCGCCAGGTGGCGGGCGACCGCGAGCGCCGGCGCGTCCGCCGGCAGCTCGGCGATCCGATCGGCGAGGGCGCCCGCCGCCGAGACGTAGTTCCACAGCCCGTCGCTGCACAGCACCACCCGTCCCGGCCCGCTCAGCGCCGTCGCGGTGACGCGGGGGATCGCGGACGCGCTGCCCGTGCCGATCCAGTGGGTGATCGTGTGGGCGCCCGGCCCGGTCTCGGCCCGCTCCGGCGGCAGCAGGCCGGCCCGCACCGCCTCGGCGGCCAGGGTGTCGTCCGCGGTGAGCAGCCGCGCGCCGGCCTGGTCGACCAGGTAGGCCCGGCTGTCGCCGAGCCAGCCGACCGCCAGCCGGCCCGGGGTCACGATCCCGGCCACGAAGGTGCAGGCCGGCGCGTCGTCCGGGCCGCTGATCGACGCGATGGCGCTGCGCTGCGCGGTCGCGGCGGCGGCCCGCAGGGCGCTCGCCTGCCAGCGGTCGGCGTCCCCGCCGGGTGCGGGCAGCGGGCCGGGACGCAGACCGAGCGGACGGGTGTCGTTGCTGTCGCCGGTGGTGGCGGTGTCGCTGCCGTCGGGGGCGTCGCCGTCGGCGGCAGCGACACTGGTGGCGGTGGCGGTGGCGCCAGCCGCGTGGGGCGGCCCGGCGGGCGGCGCCGTCAGCATTCCGGCCAGCTGCGCGAGCAGGTCCACCGCGTCCCGCGCCGCCCGCACCGCCGCCGGTCCCGACCCCGGCGCCGTCGACACCCCGTCGCAGACGACGGCGAGCGTCGCGGCCGGCCGGTCGTCGTCGTCGAGGGGCCCGGCGAGGACGCGCAGTGCGAAACCATCCTCGTTGGTCCGGTGCACCAGGCCGCGGTCGGACACTCCCGCGGCGCTGCCGAGATCGAGGTCGGCGCGGTCACCGGGCGGGTCTCCCGGGCGTAGCCCGGTGCCGCATCGCTCGCAGAACCGGTCATGCGGGAAGACGATCGCCGCGCACGCCGGGCACTGCCCGGCGCCCGGGGATCCTCCGGCAGTCGGGGCGCCCGGCTGCGGGCGCTGCTCGGTGGTCACACCAGGGTCCGGGGACGGACGCCGTTGGCGAGATCGACCAGGGCGTACCGCTCGTCGGGCGTCGCGGCCAGGCGGGCGAGTGCCCGGTAGGCGCGTTCCAGGCCGAGCCGCAGCGTGGTGGGCCGCAGCGCCGACCCGGCGACGGTCAGCTGGGGGTCCGCCGCCACCGCCCCGGAGGTGACCAGGTCGAGCGCGCCGGCGAGCAGGTCGCGGGTGAGGGCCGCCCGGGCCGCCGGGTCGAGGTCCAGATCGGCGAGGATCGTCGACGCCGCCAGCAGGCCGTCCCGGTCCGGGGTGCCCGCGGCGGTGACGGTGCCGAGCACCCGGGCCAGGCGCATCCGCGCCTCAAGGTGGGCCGCCGAGGCCGCCGGCACCCGCTGGTAGGCCTGCGCGGCGCCGTCGCGGTCACCGGCGGCGAGCCGGACCCGGGCCAGCCCGAACGCCGCGCTGGTGAACGTGTCGTCGGTGCGCGAGACCAGGTCGTAGAGCCGCTGCGCCCGGGGCAGGTCGCCGCCGGCCTCGGCCGCACGGGCCAGCGCCAGCTTCGGCGCGAGCTCGCCGGGCACCTCGCCGTACACCCGGTCGAACGCGGTGCTCGCCCCCGCGGCGTCGCCCTCGGCGAGCAGTAGCAGGCCGCGTTGCCAGTGCACCCGCCAGGCGAACGGATCCTCGGCCGCCACGCCGTCGAGCAGCTTCCGCGCCGCGTCGCGCTCGCCGAGCCGGGTGCGCAGGTCGGCCAGGCGCAGCCGGGCGCCGACGCTCGTCGCGCCCATCGCGCCGAGCAGTTCGGCGAGCTGGTCGGGGGAGACGTCGGGCAGCGCGGCGAGCGTGGCGGCCGAGGGATCGTCCGGATCGGGCAGCAGGCCCGGCAGCACCGACCAGGGCGCGGTGCGGGCGGCCGACTCGCCGGTCGGATGGGCGTCACCGGTGAACCGCGTGCTGCGGGCCGGCATCGGGGTGCCCCGCTCCGTCGCGGTGATCTCCCGCAGGACGCCGAGCAGTTCGCCGTGCATCTCCTCGGCGCTGACGAAGCGATGATCCGGGTCGAGCGCCGTGGCCTTGACCAGAAGGCGGTAGAGCGACTCGTGCCGGGCGAGCACCGGATGGCTGGCCGCCGGCGGCAGGGTGTGGCGGTAGGTCGAGGTGTTGCCGCGGAAGTCGAGGATGAGCGTGGCCAGCGTCCGGCCCACCGTGTACAGGTCCGAGGCCACCGACGGGCCTTCGGTGGGCACCTCCGGCGCCTGGTAGCCGAGGGTGCCGTAGACGGCGCCGTCGTGGTCGTCGATCCGCCGGACCGCACCGAGGTCGATCAGCCGCACCGTCTCCCGGCCGAGCATCATGTTGTCCGGCTTGAAGTCGCAGAACACCAGGCCGTTGCGGTGCAGGTAGGCGAACGCGGGCAGCACCGCGAGCAGGTAGGCGATGGCCTCGGCCACCGGCAGCGGGTCGGGCCGGGCCGCGGCGGCCCGCCGCCGGCGCAGCACCTGGCGCATCGACGTGCCGCCGACGTACTCCATCACGATGTAGCCGGTGCCGGCATGCTCGACGAACGTGTAGATCTTGACGATCGCGGGATGGTCGACCGCGGCCAGGAACCGGCGTTCCGCCATCGCCGCGATCTGGGCGTGCCGGTCGCCGGAGTCGAGCAGTCCCTTGAACACGACCCAGAAGTCGCCCCCGACGCCGTGGTCGCGGGCCAGGTAGATCCATCCCTGCCCGCCGTGGGCGAGGGCACCGGCGATCTCGTACTGGCCGATGCGGTCGCCGGCCCGTAGCCCCGGCCGGAACGAGTACGGCTGCCCGCAGCCCGCGCAGAATCCCTCCGCCAACGCCGGCTGGCCCCCGCGCGATCGGCCGACCGGCTCGCCACAGCGGGCGCACAGCCGCCGCCGCTGCGGGATCTGGGGGTCGGGGAGCAGCAGCGACGTCGGATCCGGCAGGTCGATCTCGGGCATGCGCACGAGGCCGGCGCCCAGCCGGTCGGGTGCGCTGTGGCTCGTCGTGCTCCGCCGGGACCGCCGCGAGGCGCCTGCCTGCGTCGCCGCCGAGCCGCCGGTGGCGCGGGTCCCGCCGGTGGCGCTGCTGTCCGTCGCCGCGGAGCCGGCGGCGGAGGCACCGGTCGCGGCGTGGCCCGCGCCCGCGCCGACCCCGCTCGCGCCCGCCGCGGGGGGCCGGCCGACGGCCGGGGCAGCGGGATACCGGTCGTCGGCGGCCGCGGGCGCGGGCGGCCGGTAGGCGAGACCGGTGATCGTGCAGTAGCCGTCCTCGATGACGCCCTCGCAGCCCGGCTCGGGACACCGGATCACCTCGGTCATGCGCACTCCTCGTTCCGGATGGGCGGCTGCCCGTCTGTGCCACGGCCCCGCTCGCCGTACCGGCCGGGGTTGTCCCCTCCCGGGCCGTCCCACCCAGGCCCGCCGCTGGCCTCACCGGCCGCCAGCAGGGCGGCCGCGTAGGCGCGGACGAGCACCTCGGCCCGGTCCAGGTCGATCGGTGCCGATCCCAGCGCGGCCAGCGCGGGGGCGTACCGGGCCTCCAGCTCGGCGGACTCGAGCAGTCCGGTGCGCCCGGCCTTGGCCCGCAACGCCCGCAGCAGCCCGCGCAGCTCGTCGCGGCGGCGCGCCGGCGACGCGTTCGTCTGGACGATTCCGGCCGCTGTCGCCAGGGTCGCCTCCGCCGTCCGCCGCCACGCCGGCAGGCCGTAGGCGACCAGCCGCCAGTCGCCGGCCTCCCCGGCGGCGGCGAGCCGGTCCAACCAGGGCCGCAGGCCCCGCCGGGGTGCATCGAACCAGCCGTCGGCGAGCCGCAGCAACCCGTCGGCATCGCCGGTCACCCGCTCGACGGCCTCCCGGGCGTGGCGCTCCCCGGCCTGCGCGACCGCGACGACCCGCGCCAGCAGGTCGCCGGCCGCCTCGAGGTCCTCCACGAGATGATCGTGCGCACGGACGAGCGCGGCAAGTGTCTCGGCGGCCGGGGCGAGCGCCTCACCGACCCCGCTGAGCAGCCCCGCCGGCACGTCGACCGGGTCGGCGGCCACCGCCGCCTGGGCGAGCGCCAGCGCCGCGCGGGCCGTCGCGAGTTCCGGCACGTCACCGCCGCCGGGCCCGCCGTCGGTTGCGCCGTCGGTTGCCCTGTCGGACAGCTCGCGGGATCCGTCCCCGGGCCCGCCGTCGGTTGCGCCGCCCGGGGCAACCCCGATGCGCTCCGCCGTCGCCAGCAGGTCGCTGAGCTGCCGGGCGAGCGGCGCCAGCGTGTCGCGGTGGCGGGCCCGCGCGGCGATGACCTCCCCGACGGCGGCCCGCACGTCGCGCACGCCGGCCAGGGCGTCGTCGAGGCGGCGCTGCGCGGGCACGTCGCGCTGCGCCTGCCCGCCCGTCCCGCCGGCGGCCTCCTCCGCACCCGCCCGCTGCCCGCCCCGACCCTCGGCGGGTGCTGCTTGCCGGGCGTCCGCAGGCCCCGCGGGGCCTGCCCGGCCGACGGCGATCGGTGTCGCCCCGGTGGCCGAGAGCTCGGTGGCCGAGAGCTCGGTGGCCGAGGATTCGGCGGCCAGCAGCGCCGCCAGCCGGGCGACGCGGCGCCCACCGAGCCGTGGACCCTCCCCGCGTTCCGCGGCGGCCGCCGTGAGCAGGGCGTTGATCGCGCCGTGGGTCTCCCAGAACCCCACCAGCCGGCGGCGGGCGTCGGTGGCGATCTCGGCCGTGCGCCCATGCAGGCGGGGCGGATCACCCAGCTGCCGGTCGACGAGGGCGTCGAGTTCCAGCAGTTCGGCGGCGAGCTGCGCGCTGCCCGAGCGCAGCCTGGCCAGGACCGCCTCGACCTCCCAGCGGGTGGGCACCGCCGGTCAGTCCCGGTAGGTCGGCGCGGGCGGCGCCGGGGCCGGGGCGTGCAGCCAGTGCTGGTAGATCGCCGACCAGGCGCCGTTGCGCTTGGCGTCCTGCAGGACGGCGTTGACGAAGCGGGTGAGGTCGGGCGCGGCGCGGCTGACCACCACACCCATCTGGGTGGTACGCGGGCCACGCCCGACGATGTGCGTCTTGGGATCCTGCGCGGCCATCCCGAGCAGTACCGTCTCGTCGTTGACGACGCCCTCGTCGGTGCCGTCCTGCAAGGCGACGAGGCATTCGGTGACGTTGGTCACCGCGTGCGGGATCGGATGGGACGGCGCGGTCTCGATCTGCCGCAGCGACGTCGTCCCGGCCGCGGCGCACACCCGCCTCCCGCCGAGGTCACCGAGCCCGCGGTACGGCGAGCCACGCCGGACGAGAACCCCGGACGTGGTCAGGAAGTACGGTTCGGAGAAGTCGACCTTCTCGGCCCGCTCGCAGGTGACGGAGACGGTCGCCGCGACCAGATCGAGCTGACCGCGCTGCACCAGGTCGATCCGCTGGGCCGCGGTCACCGCGCGGAACTTCACCCGCCCGTCCGCGCCGAACAGGGCCCGGCCGATGAGGGCCGCCACGTCGACGTCGAACCCTTCGAACTGGCCGGTGTCCGGGTTGATCGAGCCGAACGGTGGGGTGTCCGGCCGGACGCCGACGGTCAGGTAGCCCCGGCGTAGGACGGTGGCGAGCGTCGGCCCCGCAGCCTGGCCGGGTGCCGGCAGGACCGCGGGCGGGCGCCAGCTGGCCGTCGTCGCCTGGCAGGGACCGGCTGGCGCCCCCGGGCCGGGGCTCGCGGCGGCCCCGGCCGGGGACGTGCCGGGGAGCGGGCGGGCGGGTGGCGGCAGCGGGCTTGTCACGGTGCCGCAGCCGGCGACCACGGTCGCGAGGGCGAGGGCGAGGACGACAGCGGCCAGCGCGGCCGCCGAGGGCAGCGGCGCACGTGCCGGGTGAGGTGCCCGCTGGTCGTTCCGACGTCGCACGATGACAGATAGTAAGGCGGATCGGTACCTTCCGTGGGACAATGTCGCGTTGTCGTCATCCCGCCCGGTTCGCGCCGCCGCAATGTTAGACATCCTGGGCCCGGACGCAGGGCCGTTGCGTCCCATCCGGACGCGGGTGCGCCGGGTTACCCGTCTTCGGCGTAGCGGGGGACCGGCACCGTCGGGGGTGGACTCAGCGCCGGCAGCCATCGTTGGACCAGCGCGGCCCAGGTGCCGTCGCGCAGCACCTCGGCGAGCACGCCGTTGACGAACCGGGTCAGCTCCGGATGACCGCGGGCGACGCCGATCGCGTCCGGCTCGTCGGACAGCCCCGGGCCGACCAGGCGGACCCGGGGATCCTGGGCGGCCATGCCCGCGAGGATCGCACTCGTCGTCGTGATCGCGGCGACCCGACCGGACTGGAGCAGCACGAGACAGTCGGCGATGTTCGGCACGGTCCGCGGCACCGGGTGCGACGCCGCCCGGCGCAGGACCTCCACCGACGTGGTCCCCGCCGCGGTGCACACCGGCCGCCCCCCGAGATCGTCCAGGCCGCGGTAGGGGGAGTCGACCGGGACCAGCACCCGCTGCGTCTCGTACCAGTAGACGGTGGAGAAGTCGATCTGACGGCGTCGCTCGCAGTTCGTCGTCATGGTTGCGACCACGATGTCCACGTCCCCGGCCAGCAGCGCCGGGATGCGCTCGGCGTAGGTCGTCGCGCGGAACCGGACGTGCCCGTCCGTACCGAAGATCGCCCGTCCGATGCGGTTCGCCAGGTCCACGTCGAAGCCCGCGAACTGCCCGTCGAACGGGTTGATCGAACCGAATGGGGGGACGTCGGCGAGCACCGCGGCCCGCAGGTAGCCGCGTTGCTGGATGGCCGCGAGGAACGTGCCGGCCGGCATCGCGCCGGGTGTCGGGAGCACGGCCGGGGGCCGCAGGCTCGCCTGGGGATCGCCGCAGCCCTCACCGCTGTCCGCCGGTGCCGGAACGCCCGCCTCCACCCCGGGCGAGGGCGTCCCCGAGGCGGGGGATGGCGCGGCGGCCCCGCTGGTCCCGCCGGCGGACGGCGAGGGTGAGACGGCCGTCGTGACCAACGGCCGCGCCTGGGCGGGAAGCCCTGCGCCCACGGTCGCGCAGCCGGTGCCGGCGAGGGCCAGCAGCACCGCGACGGCCACCGCGACGCCCCGCGGTAGCCGCCCCGCCCGTCGCGACCGGCCGGTGCCGCCCCGCCGGGCAGCGCCCCGCGCCAGCGGCACCCGCGGGTCCGTCCCCGCTGATGGTGCCGTCCCCGCTGATGGTGCCATCGTCGCTGATGGTGCCGCCGTCGCTGATGGTGCCGCCGTCGCTGATGGTGTCGTGGGCGTCGATGGTGTCGTGGGCGTCGATGGTGTCGGCATGACTGCGCTACCGGTAGTCGTTGATGCGTGCCTGGATACCGACGAGTGCGAGTGCGGCGGCGAGCAGGACGGCCGCCGTGACGGCCAGCGGTAGCGGGTCCAGGGCGTCGCCGGCGGCGGCGAGCCGCTGGTCGAACCGGCCGCGGCTGGCGTCGAACACCACCGTCGATGCCGCGTCGAATCGCCGGAAGGAGTCCGTGCCGCCGCCCTGGGCCAGGGCGACCGCCTGCTGGAACCCGCCGACCTCGGCGACGAGCGCGCGGACCCGCACCGCGCTGGCCTGGTAGGTCTGCCAGGCAGGCGCGAGCGCGCGGCGGGCGGGCTGGTCCGGCCCGGGCAGCGCCGCGGTCGCCGCGAGCAGCCCGGCGCGGGTCGGCCGGCCCCGGGCGTCGTAGCCCAGCCGGGCGCTGACCGCGTCGGCGTCGGCGTCGAGCTCCGCGCCGTTGCCCCGGGAGATCAGCGACAGGCTCTCGTCGCCCCAGGCGCGCAGCGCGAGCACCCGTGCCTGTGCCGTCATCGTCATCGGCGCGTAGCCGTGGTCGCGGCTGTCGAGCAGGCGGTCACGCTGCACCCCGAACGCGGTCAGTGTCCACCCGAGGGTGAGCGCGGCGAGCAGCGTCGCCGCCACCAGCGCAGGGTTGAGGATGCGGTTGGTCCGCCGGAACAGCCGGACCTGCAGGGCGATCAGCACGGCCAACGTGGCCAGTCCGGCGACGGCGACCAGGACCGGGTGGTAGGCGCGGCTGGCCTGCCGGTAGTCGCGGTCGATGCGGTCCGCGGCCGCGGCGGCGAGCCGGTCGGCGGCCGGCAGGATCGTGCCCTGCATCAGGCTGGACGCCTCGCGCAGGTAGGCGCCGCCGACGACGAGACCGAGCCGGTTGTTGGCCCGGGCCCGCTCCACCTCGCCGGTGTAGACGGGCAGCTGTTCGGTGAGCACGGTCAGCGGCTCCCGTGGCCCCGCCGCCCGGGCGAGATCGACGATCCGCTCGCTCGCGTCGGTGATGGCCCGCTGGTAGGCCGCGCGCTGGTCGGGGGGCTCGACGCCGCCGGCGAGGTAGGCCCGCGCCGCCGCGGCGTCGGCCGCCGAGAGGTCGGCGTGCAGGCTCTGTGCCGCGATGAACGACGCGCCGCTGTCGGTCCTCAGCGAGTCCAGCGCCTGCTGACGGGCCCGCACCGTGACGAAGGCCGCGACCCACAGGACGATCAGGCCGACGGTAATGATGATCGACAGAAGTCGCAGCCGGCCGGGCGGGGTGGCCGCGC
>NZ_CM001489.1:2104562-2152048 GCF_000262465.1 Frankia sp. QA3 | reverse complement strand
GTTTCCGATCCGCCGCCCGTTTCCGAAGAGCCGGCCACACGGCCGGCGCCCCCGGCGGCCGTGCCCACCACGCCGCGGGCGGCGGACGGAGGCGGCGCGGCCGTGGCCGGCGCCGACGGGGTGGAGGGAAGCGACGGCGTGCCCACCGCGGTCATATTCGGTGATCTTAGGCGATCCGCGTCGTTCCGTGGCCGGGATGTCAGCTTTGCGTCATCTGCCAACGCGCCGGGTGGGACCGATCGCAGCGCATGAGCTCGGTAGGGAGCCGCCCCAGTTTCGGCCGTCCACCGTCGCCGGCGTCTCACCGATCCGACAGCCCCCCGCCACGGGCCCGGGCCGCCCATGTCAGGCGCTGACGCCATCCCACACCTGCGCTCCGTGTCCAACGCCGTCCAGCTGGGCGGGCTCGGGGAGTGGCAGGCGGCGCGCAGCGCTGTGCGGACGGTTCCGTCTGACGCTTCCCCGGACTCGTCGCGATCATGGCCTGTGCGGCGTACCGCCGACACAACGACAGCTGCGCGGGTCGGATACCGACCCGCGCAGCTGTTCAGGTGTTTCTAACGATCAATGCTGAGGCACCCGAGACGCAGACGCCGGCGGGCGTGCGTCAGACCGGGCGGACGTGCTCGGCCTGCGGGCCCTTCTGGCCCTGCGTGACGTCGAACTCCACGCGCTGGTTCTCGTCCAGGCTGCGGAAGCCCGCGCTGTCGATCGCCGAGTAGTGAACGAAAACGTCCGGGCCGCCGCCGTCCTGCGCGATGAAACCGAAACCCTTTTCGCCGTTGAACCACTTAACAGTGCCCTGAGCCATGTGCTTCTCCTTCGTGGGAGCCGAACCGGACCGACTGGTGCCGGCCGGGGTGCCGCGGGGTGATCGCTCCCACTGTCGAACCGGCCGGAACGCGACAAACGCCCGCAGTCGAAACCCGCGGGCGTCCATACGTTCAAGGAACCTACAACTGCAACGGGCCCAACCTACCACTCATCGCGCCAACCCGTCGACTCCCGTCGGGAGGCCTGCCGTCGTGGGCGTCACGGGGGTGCGAACGGAACCAGCCGGTGGGAACCGAGGCCAAAGCGGCATGAGGCACCGACGAAACGGGGAGCGGTGCCCCGGTGGGTCCGCCGCAGCGGTTCCGGTCGCCCTCGGCTCGCTGGTCGAGCGGCGGATCGGCCTACCAGCGCCGCTGCCGCTCGTCGCCGCAAATCCCCCGAATTCCCGTCGCTGCGGTGGCGGGATCGTCACTGACGGCTACCGAAGGTCGGCGCAGGGCTTCGGGAAAACGAATTGGATCATGCGGGAGGGGCTGCTACCGTCGAGGCCCTGAGGTTGGCATAGCTTGTCGGAGCGTTTTCCGACCGAGTGATCGATTGCCAAGCGTAACCCTTAAGACCGTGCGTGTTATCCGCCGCTCGAACGACCCACTTTCCCGTCTCGCGTGGTCGGTGGGTGGGCTGAACACAGCAGCGATCCACCCAGACTGTCCGCATCACGCGACGTCGCTGTGATCCTCGGCGGTTGGCGAGCTCGTCGCGGACCTCGCGGCGGGCCGTGCGACCGTGGACGCGGCCCATGAGAACAACCGGTCGCTGCGCTCAGGAGCCGTTGATCAGATTCCTCTCCGTGGCCTGCCTGAGCCAGCTCGGGTACTCCGTCATCATCAACTCGTAGAGCTGCTCGTTGGTGAGCTCCGCCGGGTCGGCCACGGAAAAGAAGCTGGCATTGTCGAGATAGCGGCCGCCCATCTCGTCGAGCTCCTCCAGGAAAGAGAAGTCCATCTGGATCGCCGCCGCGAGGCGGGCCATGAGACCACCGCGTCCCGCACCGAACAGGGTTTTCGGGCGCGGCGATGGCGGGGCGCTGGCCCCGCTCGGGCGTCGGGCCTGGCCGATCGCCATGAATTGCCAGAACAGCGGTTCGTAGGACGACCAGGCGACCTGGTCCCGAGTGCCGTTCTTGTCGCTGGTGTGGCCGTCGGTGACAAACATGACATAGACCGGACGACTGTCCGGACGGGGCGATGTTCGCTTCTTGCCGCGGCCCTCGGGCAAATAGTGCTCGCGCACGGCTCTCATCGCCTTGTTGTAATGCGTTCCGCCTTCCAGACGCCGGCGGCGGACGAGACTCTCGACCCAACCGTGATAGTTGCGCAGGTCTATCGGGCCCTCCTCGTACCCGCCGGTGCCGAAGGTGAAGACGTCGCACCTGCCGTCGTCGTCGAGCTGGACCGCCAGGCCGAGAACCCGCTCACACAGCTCCTGGACCTTGCCGCTCCGGTAGAGCCTGCCCATCGAGGCCGAGATGTAGAGGCACAGCGCCACGCGCGCCCGGTGATCGCCGAGTCCGTGTTTGTCCAGCGAGACGCCGGCCAGCTTGACCAGGTTCACCATCGAGGGCGGCTGGGCGGCCAGCTGCTTCCTCAGCCGGACGGCCTTCGCCGCATTGACCACTTGGGTCGGCGTTGGGAATCCGACCGGCGGGGCGCGATCGGGCGCCGGGGCCGGCGCGGGAGGGGATACCGGCGACCGCCGCGCCATGGGGACATCCTTTACGGTCGGTGGCCAATTGCCGCATCGATCGGAAGGTGTTCTCGCGCGCCTCGACGAGACGAGTATGGCCGGTGTGGCATCGGCCGGTACGGCGGGCCCGACCGGGTCCGACTGCTCGGTCGACGCGGCCCACCCAGGGGAAGAAGCAGCCGGTCCGGATCGACCAGCGGATCCTGCTGACCCTTGACCAGGTGCTTGTGGAGCTTGGCGGGCCGGACGGGTCGTTGCCGCGATCGAGCTGGCATGACTGGCAGCGGAAAGGGACCGGGCCGAAGGTCATCAAGTTGCCGAACGGGTAGATCCGGGTCGCCCGTGACGATCTGAATACCTGGCTCGACGGCCTGACCCGGGATCCGGTCCGATGAGCACCGCTACCTCCGGCGGTCCTGCTGGGAACGGCGCGTACGGAGAGGATCTGCAGACTTCGTTCGACGTCCGTGTCTGGTCCGTTCGCGAGATTAAGGGGAAGAGGCGGTCGACGTGGCAGGCCCGCTGGTCGGTCGCCGGCCGGCCAACGGCGAATGCCCGCTCGTTCGTCACGAGGGGCGGCTGAGGCGCGCCGGGCGGAGATCTTCACCGCGGTGAAGAAGGGGGAGGCGTTCGATGTCGCTACCAGGCTTGCCGGTGCGGGAGGTGCTCGCCCAGCGGGCGGTGGCGCCACCGCCGCCGCGTTCGTGGCTTGAGGTGGCTCGGGGCTTCACGGACGCGAAGTGGGAGGAGCGTCGGGCTCCTGGTAGTCGGCGTTCGATCGCGCAGGGGCTCGGCGCGGTCACGGTTGCCCTATTCGACGCTACCGTGCCGGCGGAGTTCGAGGAACTTGTCCGTGAGGCCCTGGCAGGTTGGACGTTCAACACCGGCGTACGCACCGTCCCGGTCGGGATGGCCGCCGCCGTGAGGCGACGCCGCCTGTCGGCTGGGCGGGGGTGCTGGACTGGATGGAGCGGCATAGCCGGCCCGTCACGGAACCTGGCCGACCCGGAGGTCGCCCGGGCGGCCCTCGGTGCGTTGTCCCGTCGGATGGATGGAACTCCGGCTGCGGCAAACACCACGATCCGCCGACGCCAGGTCTTCGATATGACGATCAGGTAAGCCGTCGCTCGCGGTGACCTGGACGCCGACCCGCTCGTCGATCTCGGTTGGAGCCCGCCGCGCAGGCTCGTTGAGGTCGATCGGCGTGTTGTCGTCAATGCCGATCAGGCGCGCCGCCTGTTCGTGGTGGTCGCCGAGCATGCCCCTGATCTTGAGGCTTTCTACGCCACGATCTACCATGCCGCGCTGCGACCCGGTGAACTCCAGGAGCTACGTCTCGACCAGCTGACGCTGCCGGCGTCGGGCTGGGGTGAGGCGCTGCTGGATGGCAACAACCCTGAGATCTCGCCCCGCTGGTCCGACGCTCCGGACGGGCCGCGCCAGCCTCGGGAGCTCAAGCATCGGGCGAAGGGGCAGGGGCGGCCGGTGCCGTTGAACCCGCGGCTCGTCGTGATCCTGCGCCGCCATGTCGACACGTTCGGCGTCGCCGCCGACGGACGTCTGTTCCGGTCGGAACGTGAGGGGCCCGTGAAGGCGACCCGGTACCTGCAGAGGTAGCGGCAGGCCCGCGAGGTCGCACTTCACCCCGGCCGAGCAGGCGTCGCCGCTGGCGCGCCGGCCGTACGACCTGCGGCACGCCGCCGTGTCCGGCTGGCTGAACGCAGGCGTCCCGGTCACCCAGGTCGCGGAGTGGGCGGGCCATTCCGTGCGGGTGTGCCTGCTCGTCTACGCGAAGTGCATCGCCGGCCAGGACGAGGCCGCCCGGCGGCGCATCGACGCGGCCCTGGCCGCCGAGGACGGGATAACCGACGTCACCTCGGCCGCGCAGCCGGCGCGGTCTGGTCCACGAACAGGCCACGGCGAGCCGGATACGACCGGACCAGACCGGATGCCACCGGACAGCAGCTCGCACCCGGCCGAGGACATGCCCGCACCCGAATTGGGGCTCTGACCTGTGAAGACAGCGTCTATCAGCGGGTGACGTCGCGGCCGATGAGCTGGCGAGCGACGATCCACTGCTGGAGCTCGTTGGCCCCCTCGAAGATTCCCAGGATCTTCGCGTCCCGGTACATCTTCTCGAGGCGGACCGATTCGCCGCTCTCGGCCACCCGGCGGGTGAAGCCGACCGCGCCGTAGATCTGGATGGCCTCGCGGACGAGGTCGTTGGCCAGGCGAGTGCCGTATGCCTTGGCCATCGCGGCCTCCGGCTCGGCGCTGCGATCGCCGCGGTCGAGCAGGAGCGCGGCCTTCTGGTACAGCGAGCGGGCGCACTCGATCTCGGTGGCTCGCTGGGCCATCTGGAACTGCCAGTGCTGCATGCCGCCGAGTGGGCTGCCGAACACGTGCCGGGTGCGTAACCGGTGCACGGCGAGGTCGAGGGCGGCCTGCGCGCCCCCGACGCCGGCGGCGCCGATGCCTATCCGTCCGCGCACCAGTGCGGACAACGCCACACCGAGGCCGCCGTCGGGCGGACCCAGGACGTTCTCCTTCGGCACGTGCACGTCGGTGAACACGATGTCGGCCGTGATCTGTCCGCGGTGGCCCATCTTCAGATCCGGCGCGCCGATGCGAACGCCCGGCGAGGACAGGTCGACCAGCAGCATCGTCGCCCGGTCCGACCGTCCCGCGCGGACGAGCACCGACACTCAGCCCGCGACGACGCTGTTGGTGATCCAGTGCTTGCGGCCGTTGACGACGAAGCCGTCGGCGGTGCGCTCCGCGACGGTCTGCATCCGGGTAGCGGTGAGGTCTGAGCTGGTCTCCGGTTCGGTGGTGGCGAAAGAGAAGGCCGTGCGGCCGCTGACCAGCTCTGGGATGAGCCGGGCGCGCAGCGCCGGCGAGGCGAACGTCAGGGTCTGCGGCACCAGGATGCACTGCCCGTCGTAGACCCCGGCCATCGACGACGAGTGGTAGGCGATCTCCTCGGTGACCGTACAGGTCCCCAGCATCGGATACGTCAGGCCGCGGCCGAAGTCCGCGCCGAACGGCACCGAGAAGAGGCCCTCCTCCGCCAGGCCCCGAAACGCAGCCCAGGGGAAGCTGTCCGCGGACTCCTCGCGCCGGCCGATCTCGCGGGCGTGCGGCGCCAGCCGCTTCTCCACCGCCTCGCGGGCCTGCGACCGCAGCGCGACGGTCTCCTCGGGAAGCCACACGTCGTGGGTCATCCGGTCCTGCATGCGCGGCACCTTCAGAGCCGCGTCGGGCTGTGCTGGGGACGTCAACGGTCGATCGCTCGCCATCGAGGTACTCCTCGCGTCGGAAACCCCGCCACATTAACAGTCAGACCTGACCGTAAGTTTGTCGTCGGACATGACGGGGCTGCGGCGCTGCCGCACTTCAGCCCTCCGGCCCCGTCAGCATCTCGCGCAACACCCGCTTCCACAGGGTCAGATAGGGATCAGTTCGCGGGTTGCGCCTGGTGACCGCGTAGGTCATGGAGACCCCGCGCATGCTGGTGAAGATCAGATCCCGGGCTGCGGGAAAGTCCGGATGGGCGCTGAGTACCGGCCCGTACATCGTCGCAACGACACGGTTGATCGCGCTGCCGAGCTGTCGTTCGGCGGCCGCGAGGGTCGCGGCGAGATCGGTGTCGGTGCGCGCCGCGGTCCACAGCTCCATCGCCGCCCAGAAGTACGGCGCCTGGAAGGTCTCCCACAGCAGCTCGGTGGCGAGGTCAACCCGTGCGCCGCCGGTGGTGGGTCCGGGGGTGGCGGCCAGGACAAACCGTCGCATTTCCTCGATGCGCTCGTGGGCCAGGTGCTGAGCCGTTGCTACCAGCAGGTCCTCCCGGGACGGGAAGTGGTGCAGCAGCCGGCCACGGGACACTCCGGCTCTGGTCTGGATCGCCACGGTGGTCGTCCGGGCGTAACCGTCCTCGAACAGTCCCTGGACCGCCGCGTCGAGGATGAGTTCGCGGCTGCTGGCGCGGCGCTGCCGCTGGGTACGCCGGGGATCGGGATCATCGACGGGCATCGGCCGACGATAGCGGGCCGCGGCGGTCCGGGCCGCCGGGCGGCATCCGGTCTGGCCGGGCGCCGTGAGCGGGTGCGCGGCCCGCACTGCTTATCGGCTCGGCGCCTGGCCGGGCCCGACTGCCGCTGCTTCGGATTGTCGTCCGTCGGCGTATCGGGATGCCTTCGCCTGGCGCTCCCGTCCGGCGCGGGGTGGCCGTTGATGGCGTCCTGGTTCGGTGTTGGGCTGCGGCGGGGAGCCTTGTCGGCTGGTGCGCGGACTCCCGGGGCTACGACGCCGGCAAGAAAAGTCGACGGCCGCAGGCGGTCCCTCATCACCGACACTTTCGGACTCCTGCTCGCCGTCCTCGTCATCCCCGCCGCCGTCCAGGAGGGTCTGGCCGCGAAAGTCTTCGAGAACGGTCGGCGCGCCGACGCCGTATGCCGCGGTGAGCCTTGGTCGCCGTCATGGACGACGGTCAGGAGAACAGATCCACCGGCTGCGTCGAGTGGCTGCTCGGATACGACATCTGCGACCGCCAGTGGGCCTCGGCCCCATCGGCGTCGCCGGCCTCGACCAGCTTGTACAGCTTGCGGTACGACCGCAGCGCACGGCGTCGCCCGGTCCTGTCGGCAGCCTGGCCGGACCGGCGGGAGTGCTGGGTGACGAGCTCGCGCAGCAGCCGGGCGAAGATCGCCAGGGATGCGTTGCCGGCGTGCTCGAAGATTTTCTCGTGAACCGCGGCAGCGGCCCCGCTGAACGTGGCGCCCTCCTCCCCGGCCGCTGCCGCGGCGGTCTCGATGACGGTCTTGAGCTCCGCGAGCATGCGCGGGTCCCGGTTGCGGGCCAGCCGACCGGCCATCTGCGGCTCGATCACCGCCAGCGCCGCGTACACGTCGGTCATGGCGACACCCTCGATCTGGAGCAGCAGCGCGAACAGCCGTGTCAGGTGTTCCACGGTCGGGGTCGTCACCCGGGGTCCGCCGTGCCGGCCGCGAACAACGGTGACCAGGCCTTCGGCCTCCAGGATCCGCAGGGCCTCCCGCAGAGTCGTCCGGGCGATGCCGAAGATCTCCATCAGCTGGTCCTCGGGCGGAAAGCGATCGCCTGCCTTCAGCTCGCCACGCGCGACCTGCGACCGGATCGAGGCGGCCACGACCTCCGAGGTCCTGGCGTTGCGCGCCGCGCGCCTCGGGACGCGCAGCGGATCGGCGGCCTTCGTCGCCGGATGACCGACGGAGAACGGGGGCATCACGTCTCCTTGCGTGCCATGAGTGGAACCAGGTCCAGATCAACAGGTGCTGCTTTACCTTCTTTACCTGATGGTCGTGGGGCGGATCGGGGGTGGGGCGTCCCCTGCCCGGCCCGGCGGGCCTCGCCGCCAACCAGAGCAGGCGTGCATTACCGTCCCGCGCCCGCCGCCATCTTGTGTGTTTTCCCGTGCGACTCACGTCCGCCGACTGCGGGCCGGAGTCCGGGCGGATGAGTCGTCGCATGGACGGGCGTCGCGTCCGGAACCTCATCGGATCTCCTTTTGTTGCGAGAGGGCATCGGTGAATACCGTCCTCGATATCGCAGGTTTTCCCGGGTCGTTTTCATGCATCCGGCGTCTGTCTGGCCCGAGAGCCAACGGCGGCCCGCCGACCCGGCGCCGCGCAGGCACCCAGTGCCGCAGGGACGGTCATGGCGGACGAGCCGCGAACACCCAACCGCGGCCCCGTGGCCTGTCCAGATGGCACCCGTGCGATGCGGAGGCCAGCATCGGCGACGGGACGGGCGCCGAGTCGGCACGGACCCGCGGGCCCCTCCTGGCGGGATGGGGCTCTGCCGTCGGGGCCACGCGGAACGGGCGAGCCCGCGGGTTTGACAAGACGCCCCGATGAATCCGCAGTGGACGCCTTCCCGTGTGGCGATGAATGCATGAACGCAGATTAGACGAGCCCCGCCGAGATGTCGAACCGTCGTTCCTGTCCTTGTGGTTTCGGTCGTAAGAATGTCTTTTCTTGGTGTTGTGGTCGCCACGTGGTCGAGAATTCGAGCGAGCGGAGGAGGGCTAGGAATGGGCCTTGACAGAGACTGGTTCACGGGTAATGTTCGGACCACGCCGACAAAGTCGCTCGGCTGGTGGCGGGCATCTCTGAGGCGCATGGGAAAGATGAAGACGCAAGTAGGCTTGCGTGTCCTCCGCCGAGTTCGGTGGATCGCGGCCTCGGTCATGTCCGGGAGATGCTGCCGGCAGCCCGATTCCTGGGTCCCCAAGGGGGATCAGCCCGACCAGGCGGACAGTGCGTCCAAGCCGTCGCGCTCCAGCGGCCCGTAGCCGGCAACCCCGACACCCCGGCGTCGGGGTGGTTCACCTCCACCGACGTTCACCCGTCTACCCGAAGCCGACAAGAGGTGGCTACGGACTGATCATCTACCAGGAGGTAGACGTGCACTCGGCAAGCGTCCGGGGGGAGCCCCCCGGAGATCTTGGGATCATCGGCGGCCCCCGGCCTTCACCAGTGGGGCGCGGCGGTACGGTCCGGCGGCGTCCGATCCTCAGTCGGTGGCGAGCCGCCGCGGGCAGCAGCCGTGCCACCCCTGGCCCGGCGGCTGGAGGGAGCGCCCGTGTCCGGTGCTGGCGCGGGCTTCCCGTCCAGTGGGCGGCCGCGTGGGCCGGGGCCCGCGGGCTTGGATGGTTCGGGGCGGACGTTGCGTGGCCAGGCGCCGGATCGCCGCGTGTCAGGCCGCAGCCAGGCCGCCTCCGAGGGTGGGCTGGGCTGGCCCAGCAGATAGCCCTGGCCGTAAGGGATGCCTGCGCCCATCGCGGTGGCCAGTTCCGCCGGAGTTTCGATGCCCTCCGCGACCACGGTGCCCCCGATCTCGCTGGCGACCTCGACCAGTCCGCTCGCGATGGCACGGCGGGCGGCGTCGGTGTCGATGCCACGAGTGATGACGCCGTCCAGTTTGATGATGTCTGGGCGCAGGTGCAGGAGCTGCTCCAGGCCCGCATAGCCGGTGCCGATGTCGTCGATGGCGATGCGGACACCCCGGCTGCGCAGCACCTCCACGGCCAGCAGCAGGTGCCTGTCGGTTCCAATATGCTCGTGCTCGGTGATCTCGACGACGAGCCGGCCGGCCACCGAGGCCGGCAGGAGGTCCAGCAGGCCGGCGGCGATGGTGGACGGGGAGGCGTTGACGGCCAGCGTGAGGTCGGGGGGCAGCACGGGCAGGACGGCGAGCGCTCGCTCGATTGCGAGCCGTTCCAGCTCGGTGCTCAGACCGACGGTGGCCGCATCGGCATACCAGCGCTGCGCCCCACCGACGAGATCCGGGAACCGGGACAGTGCCTCCACCCCGATGATGTGCTGATCCTCGAGCCGGAAGATCGGCTGAAAGATGATCTGGGGGCCGCCGCTGTCGATGAGGTCACTGACCTCTTGCCAGATCTGGCGCCGCCGCTCCCACATCTCGTGCAGGTCGAGGACGGCGTCGCTGAGGAACGCCGCCAGCAGCCGCAGGAAGCGCCCGTCGCGTTCGGGGCTGCCCGGGCGGGCCCGGTGCCCGACGCAGCAGAGGATGCCGTACACCCGGCCCTCGCTGTCGACGATGGGCACCGCGGTGTAGGAGCCGATGCCCCGCTCGCGGACGTCGCAGTTGCCGGCGAGGCACGGATCCGCCAGGGTGTCCTCGACGGTCTCCGGCAGCTCGCCGGCCAGCACCAGCCCCAACAGAGATTCCTGCCGGCTAATCGTTGCGCCCGCGCAGAACCCGAACCCGTCAACGTCCCCGCGCAGCACCTGCAGGACCAGGTGCTCGTCGTCGATCCTGGCCAGCGCGGCGAGGTCCATCCGCAGCTGACGGCGCAGGATGTCGAGCAGATCCGCCACCACCGTGTCCGGTTGGGACAGTTCCGTCGCAGCGGCGGGCATCGCCAACGCGGGCACCATCCGGACCACCTCCACGGTGGGCATGCCCACCGTGACCCGCAGTCATGCCAGACAGTCTCGTCGACCAGCTGGGCGGCGGGCGGCTGCCAGGGGTCGGGGCCGGCGTCAGGCCAGCGCGGCGACGACGGTGTCGCCGATGAGCTCTGCGAGCTGGGGTGGCGCACCCCGCCGGGTCCGGATGTGCAACGGCTCGGGGTCGACCGGGGGCAGGTCGTCGCGCCGAACCAGGCCAGGCGGGACCGGGCCGACATCGGCGAGCAGCGCCACCCCGACTCCAGCTCGGGCGGCCTGCAGCACCCCGGCGAGATGACCAGCCTCGCCGACCACCCAAGCGGTACGGCCGACCCGCGCCAGCGTGCTCAGCGCCTGGCTGCGGATGGTGCACGGATCGTTGATGGCGACCAGGGGCAGCGGGCGCTCCGGTGGCGGCGGCGTCCAGCCGGCCGCCGCGTACCAGGCCAGTGGCAGGGCGCCGGCCGGCCGGGACGCGGCGGCGCGGGCCGAGCCGATCAGCACGGCGACATCGACCGCGCCCTGGTCGAGCGCCTCGGTGAGGCGGGCGCCCCGGTCGAGGCGGAATTGCACGCGCGCATCCGGGAACCCGGCGGTGAGCGCCGCCATCCACAGCGGGAGCAGATGATCCGCGGCGTGCTCGGTCGCGCCGACGGTGATGGTGGACGGCCGGGCCGGGGCACCGACGCCGAGCTGCTCGAGCGTGCCGTCGTGCAGGGCGAGAATCCGCCGCGCCGCGGCGAGCAGGAGCTCACCTTCGTGGGTGAAGCGGGTGGCCCGGCCGTCCGGCTCGACCAGCGGGCGCCCGACCGTTTTCTCCAGCCGCCGGACGTGCTGGCTCACGGCAGACTGCGAGACGCACAGGCTCTCCGCAGCCCGCCGGAAGCCGCCACTGTCGGCGATCGTGATGAGGCTGCGCAAAGCGGTTATGTCGAGCACGGAGGACACAGGGCGCACGATAACACGAACCGATCGCGAATCCTGATCGGTACGATCGCGGATCGGCGTTGGACAACCGCAGGAAAACCCACGATTCTCATGGACATGGTCGGCATGTCGCGCGCAACCCGGTTCGGGCAGGTCAACGCCCCTCGTGCCGGCTGTGCCGTCGCCATCCCGCTACCCCGGCGGATGTTGACTCGTCGACGGGTCGTCGACTTCGGCATCCTCGCGTCGTCCTGTTGTCGCTGCCTCTGACGCGACCCGCACCGCTGGCGCCAGCCGGATCCGGGCACTACCCAGGCCCCGCCTGACTGCGTCGGCGCGGGGACGCCCCAGCCGGCCGGACGGCCCTCTCCTACCGGGACCGTCGCGCCTTCCTGTCGAGCGTCCCGGCTCGCCGCGATATGTGGCGCCGCCGCCCTAGACGCAGGTCAAGCCCCGATCCTCGCACTGCGCGACAGCGTGGCGGGCATGGGCTCACCGGCAGCCCGGGGCATAAGCGGTGCACGTCCGCCCGCGCTCCCAAGCCTCTCCAGGTAGGGCGTTTCCCGCCCTACCACTGCCCACCCCCAGCCCTCCGCCTGTCCTGCCGCCCCGTGCCCTAGCTACCCGGACGGGGCTGACTGTCCGTACCTGACCCGCGCGCCGACAGCCCGCAACCCCGGTGTCCTCGCACCCTCCGAGGTCGGCGCCGTCGGCACCCCGCGTGCACCCGCCAGCACCATCTGCCCTGCCACCCGCATCCCGACCGCACACGCATCCCCCTACCGGACCGAGCCCCCACTCCCGGACGAAGGACGCCCCGATGACCTCCGCCCAGCTCTCCACCGCCCCCGCGCCGGCCCCGACCATTGCCGCGTGGGACAACCCGCCCGCCGTCGCCCCGCGTGGGACGATCATCCTGGTGGTCGGGCGAGGCGAGCATCCCGGCATCTATGAGCGGTTCGGCGCCCGGATCGCGTTCGACGGCTACCGCGTGCGCGTGATCGGCGACCCAACCCTCGACGCCGACGCGGTGACGGCAGACATCCGTACGCTGCTGAGCGATCCCGACCTGCCCGCGCCCCGGGTGCTTGCGGGTTCCGACGGGGGTGCCGCGTTCGTCGCCGCCCTCGCGGCGGCGGGGGCTGTGCAGGCCGACGCACTGCTGCTCGTGGGCCTGCCGACGGCCGCGGACAGCCGGCCGGCTCCGGCGGGCAGTGGACCCGCGGCCGCGGATGATGTGGCGGCCGCCGCTTCGGCCGCAGCGGGGGGAGCTGCGGCGGGAGGACAGGACGCCGACGGTGAGGGCATCTGGGCGGCCGAGCTCGCGGCGCGTACGGCCTGCCCCACGCATCAGGCGCGGCTGAGCGCTGATCCGCACCTGCGCCGCGGGGGCCTGGACACGCCCGTGCCGCCGGCCTGGCTGGCCGACGGTGATCTGGGCCGGGTGAACGTGCCGGTACTGGGCCTGCACGGCACGGCGGATCTCGTCAGCCCGCTCGGCCAGGTGCGCGCCCGCTACGCGGCGGCGCCCCGGGCCGAGCTGGTCACCATCGACGGGGGCAAGCACGACGCCCTCAACGACGCCACCCACCGCACCGCCGCCGCGGCGGTCGTGCTGTTCCTCGAACGCCTGAGGCTCGGTAGCGATCTGCCTGCCATCGCGCGCTGGTCGTGACCTGCCCCCACCGCCCCCGCGCCTGACCGCCTTCCCGGAGGACCTGATGCCCGTCGAGTTCATCAGCGCGATCAACATCAACCAATCCAACGAGCTCAACCGGCTCGGGCAGACCGACATCGATCTGCCGTTCTTCAAGCGGTACGCGCGCGCGCTGGACGAGGGCGGCTTCGACTACACGCTCGTGGCCTACAGCTCGTCGTTCCACGACCCGTTCACCCTGGCCTCCGCGATCACCCAGCACACCGAGCGGGTCAGGCCCATCGTGGCGCTGCGGCCCAACACGATGTACCCGACGGTCGCCGCCAAGCAGCTCGCCACCCTGGACCAGCTCAGCGGCGGCCGGGCGGTCGTGCACTTCATCGCCGGTGGGGACGACCGTGAGCAGGCCCGCGAGGGCGACCGGCTGAGCAAGACCGAGCGTTACGCCCGGCAGTCGGAGTACATCGACATCCTGCGCAAGGTCTGGACCTCGACGACTCCGTTCGACCACGCCGGGACGTACTACTCGTTCGAGGACTTCGTCTCGCTGGTCCGGCCGGTCAACGGCACCATCCCGGTGTCGGTCGGCGGCTCCTCGGCCGAGGCCTACCAGGTCGGTGGCGCCAAGGGCGACATCTTCGGGCTGTGGGGCGAGCCGCTGAAGGAGACCAAGCAGCAGATCGACGCGGTGTACGAGCAGGCCCGCCTCGCCGGGCGCAGCGACACCCCGCGGATCTGGGTCACCTTCCGGCCGATCATCGCCCCGACCGAGGAGCTCGCCTGGGAGAAGGCACACCGCATCCTGGGCGTCCTGCAGGGCAACGGCGGGATCGTCCACAAGGGGTTCCGGGTGGGCGGCAACGCCACCCCGGCCAACGTCGGCTCCCAGCGGCTGCTGGCCGCCGCCGCCCGCGGTGACGTGCACGACCGCGCGCTGTGGACCGCCACCGCCAAGGCGACCAACGCCGCCGGCGCGTCGACGGCCCTGGTCGGGACGCCGGAGACGGTCGCCGCGGCGATCCTCGACTACGTCGACCTCGGCGCCGAACTCGTCTCGATCCGCGGCTACGACAACTTCAACGACGTCGTCGACTACGGGCGGTACGTGCTGCCACTGGTGCGCCAGGAGCTGGCCCACCGGGAGGCGACGGGCCGGCGCGGCGAGGTCGTCCCGCTCGACGCGGGCCTCGCCCAGCAGGAGCTCGTCGGCGCGGCCGGGACGCGGGTGGCGTCATGACCGCCCCGTCCGACGTGATCGCGCCGTCGAGCGCCGAGGCCGGGTCCGTGCCGGTGGGCGAGGCCGTGCCCGCGGCGCCGCTGCCCGAGGTCGACATCTCCGACGAGGCGCTGGCCCGGGTCGGCGCCCAGATCGCCGCCACTGCCGAGGAGTACGACCGGTCGGGAGAGTTTCCCTGGAAGGGCGTGCAGGCCGTGCACGACGCGGGCCTGCTACGCCTGGGCATCGACGCGCGCTACGGCGGGCGGCCGCTGAGCCCGACCGACAGCATCCGGGTGTTCGAGGCGCTCGGTAAGGGCGACCCGTCGGTGGCGCTGGTCTCCGCGATGACCGTCTTCCAGCACGTGCTGCAGGCCCGGGACCCGTTCTGGCCCGAGGAGCTCTACCGGAAGGTCGTCGCCGACTCGCTCGATCGGCCGGTGCTGCTCAACGCGATCCGGGCCGAGCCGGAGCTCGGCGCCCCGGCCCGCGGCGGCCTGCCGGCGACGAAGATCCGGCGCACCGCCGACGGCTGGGTGATCAACGGGCACAAGGGCTTCGCGACCAGCTCCGAGGGGCTGAGCTACCACCTGGTGTGGGCGGCCACCGAGGACGACGACCCGCTGCTCGGGCACGCGATCATTCCCGCCGACTCGCCCGGCATCGAAATCGTCCGCACCTGGGACCATTTCGGACTGCGGGCGAGCAGCACCCACGACGTGATCTACCGCGACGTCGAGGTGCCCGCCGCCAACTTCCACGGGGTGCCCGCCTCCGCCCAGACGCCGGACGCCGGGTTCGCCGCCGTCGGGATCGGAGCGACCGCCCTCTACATCGGGGTGGCCCGCGCCGCGCAGGAGTTCTTCCTGCGGTTCGCGCACGAGCGGGTCCCCACGGCGCTGGGCCGGCCGATCGCCACGACCGAGCGGATCCAGACGATCGCCGGGGAGATCGAGGCGCAGCTCGTCGCTGCCGAGGAGATCGCCTTCGGGGTGGCCCGCCGCTTCGAGGAGGGCGCACCGCAGGCGGCGGAGCGTTCCATTCTCGCCAAGCCGCTCATCGCCCGGGCGGCGATCACCGCGGTGCAGACCGCGGTCGCCGCCATCGGCAACCCCGGCCTGACCCGGCGCAACCCGCTCGAACGCCACCTGCGCGACGTCCACTGCGTCCGGGTGCATCCGCCGCAGGAGGACACCGCGCTGCTCATCGCGGGCCGGCGCGTCCTGGCCAACGCCGCACCCGCCGCCGGCTAGCCGCCGCGGCCCTGCCCCACGAACCCGCCACACCCGAACCCGTCACACGAACCTGTCCGTCGGGTCTCGAAGTCCGTTCTATCCGTCCTATCCGCTCGTCGCGGAACGTCACAAGGGGGAGCACCATCACCATGACCACGTCGCACCGTCATCGAACGAGGCGACGGCTGGCCGCTACAGCCGTCTCCGTCCTCGCGGCCGTGTCCCTGGCGGCCTGCGGGAGCGGCGGCTCCTCCGGCCCCGGCACCTCCGCGGCCGGCGGCGCCCAGGACGGCAAGCCTGTCCCCGGCGGGCGCCTGAAGATCGCCTTCTGGTCGGACTTCCAGGCCTGCATCGACCCGAACCAGGTGTACTGGATCGAGTCCCGCAGCATCGACCGCAACCTGGCCGACTCGCTGACCGACCAGGACCCGAAGACCGGCAAGATCGTCCCCTGGCTCGCCACGAGCTGGACGGTGAACCCCGACGCCACCTCGTACACGTTCAAACTGCGCAACGACGTGACGTTCAGCGACGGCACCAAGCTCGACGCGACCGCGGTCAAGACGGCCTACGACGGGCTGCACGACCTCGGCGCCAAGTCGACGCTCGGCCTCACCTACCTGGCCGGCTACAAGTCGACCACCGTCGTCGACCCGTTCACCGTCAAGGTCGACTTCGCCACCCCCAACGCCGGGTTCCTGCAGGCGACCTCGACGACGACGACGGCCATCCTGTCGCCGGCGACCTACAAGGAGACCCCCGAGGCGCGCTGCGCCGGCAAGATCGTCGGCTCGGGCGAGTTCACCCTCGACAGCTACTCGGCCGGCAAGTCGGTGAAGCTCACCAAGCGTGCCGGCTACGCCTGGCCCAGCTCGCTGATCACCAACAAGGGTGAGGCGTACCTCGACGGCATCGATGTCAGCTACATCGCCGAGGACAACGTCCGGGTCGGCAGCCTGACCAGCGGCACGATCGACATCGCCTGGCCGCGCCAGCCGATCACCTCGGCGGACCAGGAGGTCATCAAGGCCTCCGGCGGCACCATCCAGACCCGCGCCCTGCCCGGCATCATCGGGCTGCTGGTCCCGAACGTCACCGCCGGCCGGCCGCTGGCCGACCTGCAGGTGCGCAAGGCGCTGTACAAGGCGCTGGACCTGCCCAGCTACGCCAAGACCGTGTACTGGGACGGCTACCCGGTGGCCAAGAGCTCGGTGACCTCGACCACCCCGTACGCCGCGGACCAGTCCGCCAAGCTCGCCTACGACCCCACCGGGGCGGGCAAGCTGCTCGACACCGCCGGCTGGGCGCTGGGCTCCGACGGCTACCGACACAAGGACGGCAAGAAGCTGACGCTGACCTTCCTGACCAACGCGGCCGGCCCCGGTGAGCAGCTCGTCCAGGACCAGCTCAAGAAGGTCGGCATCGACTACCAGATCAAGGTCGTCACGGCCGCGCAGCTCACCCCGACCGGCAACGCCGGCGACTGGGACCTCTCCGGCGGCTACCTGACCCGGGCGGACCCGAGCGTGCTCGGCTCGACGCTGGACCAGGCCGTGTCCAAGTCGTATCAGGCGAAGTACTCCCAGGACCCGGCGACCGGGGCGAAGATCAGCGCGCTGTTCGCCAAGGGGCTGTCCACGGTCGACCCCGACAAGCGTGCCGCCGCCTACCAGGACCTGCAGGACGCCCTGATCGACAACGGCGTGGCCTTCCCGCTCTACGACCGGCTGCAGACCGCCGGCGTCTCGGCCAAGGTGCACGGCTTCGCGTGGACCTCGGAGAGCTTCCTGCGCGCCAACGACATCTGGCTGTCCAAGTAGGAATCCCGCACCCAGAGCCGGAACCACCACCGTGGGACCGGAACCCGCCACCGTAGGACCGGTACCCACATGCCCCGTTATCTCGCCGGTAGGTTCGCCCAGGCACTGCTCGTGCTCTGGGCGGCCTACACGGTCACCTTCATCATCCTCAACGTTCTCCCCAGCGACCCGATCACCCTGCAGCTCAGCGCCGGCGGCGCCGACATCAGCCAGCTCACCCCGGCGCAGCTGCACGACCTCAAGGCGCACTACGGCCTCGACGACCCGATCGTCGTGCAGTACTTCCACCACCTGTGGGGCGCGCTGCACTTCGACTTCGGGATGTCGCTGACGCAGAACGTCTCGGTGGGCTCGCTCATCAGCGACAAGCTGCCCTCGACGGTCACGCTCACCGCCGTCGCGGTCGCGGTCATGCTGGTGTTCGGCCTCGGCATCGCCTTCCTCGCCACCTACGTCCAGTGGGGTCCGGCGCGCACGTTGCTCGCCCGGCTGCCCGCCGTCGGCGTCTCACTGCCGCAGTTCTTCGTCGGGCTGCTGCTCATCCAGGTCTTCTCGTTCTCGCTGACCTGGCTGCCCGCGACCGGCACCGACGGCTGGCGCAGCCTGGTGCTGCCGTCGATCACGCTGGCCCTGCCGGGCGCGGCGATGCTCGCCCAGCTGCTCACCCGCAGCCTCGGCGACACCTGGCAGGAGCCCTACATCGTCACCGCCCGCGCCAAGGGCCTGTCCCGCTGGACGATCCAGGTCCGGCACGCACTGCGCAACGCCTCGCTACCGGCGCTGACCCTGCTCGGTGTGCTCGTCGGGTACACCGTGGTCAACGCGGTCGTCGTCGAGACGGTGTTCTCCCGCAACGGCATCGGCCAGCTCGCGCAGCAGGCGGTGCTCGGCCAGGACGTGCCCGTCGTCCAGGCCATCGTCCTGATCGCGGCGGGGCTGTTCGTCGTGGTCAACCTGCTCGTCGACCTGCTCTACTCGCTGCTCGACCCGCGCGTGGCACGCGCGGGTCGAGCGGCCTGAGGGGGACCGCACCGATGCCCGACAAGATCCTCTCCCCGAAGTCCCACCACGTGCCCGACCGCGGTCCCGACCTCGTCGCGGCGCCGGAGCGGCGCGCGGCCGAAGCCCGCGCCGCGGCCGCGGCCGGGCCACCGATCGCGCCGGTCGCCGTCACGACCGATCTGTCGGCGGCAGGCGGCGTCACGGTGTCGACCGTTGCCCCCGCGCCGGCACCGGGTGACGCCGGTGCGGGCGGGGAGAATCGGCGACGCCGGGACGACCTGTTCGCGGCGGCCGGACCGCTACTGCGCCGCCCGGGATTCGTCCTCGCCGCGCTGTTCGTCGCCTTCGTGATCGTGTCGGGCCTCGTGCCCTCCCTGTTCACCTCCTACAAGCCGTCCGCGACGTCGGGGTCGGACAAGCTGAAGGGGCCGAGCCTGGACCATCTGTTCGGCACCGACGAACTCGGCCGGGACCTGTTCAGCCGGGTCCTGCACGGCTCCACCCTGACCATCAAGGCGACCGGCGGTGCGGTGCTCATCGCCATCGTCGCCGGGCTGACCATCGGCGTCGTCGCCGGCTTCTTCGGCGGCTGGGTCGACAGCGTGCTCATGCGGATCATCGACATCCTGCTGGCGATCCCGATGCTGCTGATGGCCCTGGTGATCGTCACCGCGCTCGGCTTCGGCCTGCTGCCGATTGCGATCGCCGTCGGGGTCACCATCACCCCGACCTTCGCCCGCACGACCAGGGCGGAGGTGCTGCGGGTGAAGGAACAGCCCTACGTGGAGGCGGCGCGCACCGGCGGCGCCTCCTGGGGACGGGTGCTGCTGCGCCACATCCTGCCGAACTCCTGGGGGCCGGTTTCCGTGCTCGCGGTGCTCGACTTCGGCACGGCCGTGCTGGTCATCTCCAGCCTGAGCTTCCTCGGCTTCGGCACGCCGCCGCCGGCCGCCGAGTGGGGCACGCTGATCTCCAACGGCCGCAACTTCCTCATCACCAGCCCCTGGTTGTCGCTGCTGCCCGGGCTGTTCGTCGGCCTGGTCGTGTTCAGCCTCAACCACATCGCCCGGACCCTCGAGGAGATCAAGCGATGAGCACCGACGCGGCGCCGGACGCGCCGGTCGCCGACCAGTCGGGCGGCCCCATCGTGGAGCTGTCCGGGCTGTCCGTCGGCTACCGGCAGCGCGGCCGCACGACCCTGGCGGTCGAGGACGTCGACCTCACGATCGCCGCGGGCGAGACGGTGGCCGTCGTCGGCGAGTCCGGCTCGGGCAAGACGACGACGGCGAACGCGGTCCTCGGGCTGCTGCCGTCGAGCGGGGTGATCACCGCCGGCCGCATCCGGATCGCCGGCACCGACGTCACCGGCGCACCCGACCGGGTGCTGCGCCCGTTCCGGGGCAACGTCATCGGGCTCGTCCCGCAGGACCCGATGGTCGGGCTCAACCCGACGATGCGCATCGGCGGGCAGATCGCCGAGGTGGTGCGCCGCCGCGGCGTGGACAAGCGGCTCGTCGGCGCGGAGGTGCTCGAGGCCCTGGAACGCGCCGGCGTGGACCGGCCGGCGGTGCGCGCCCGCCAGTACCCCGACGCGCTCTCCGGTGGGCTGCGCCAGCGGGTGCTCATCGCCATCGCGATCGCCGGCCATCCCCGGCTCATCGTCGCCGACGAGCCGACCAGCGCGCTCGACGTCACCGTGCAGCGGCGCATCCTCGACCATCTCGCCGGCCTCGTCGCCGAGACCGGCACATCGCTGCTGATCATCACCCACGACCTCGGGGTCGCCGCCGACCGGGCCGACCGGGTCGTGGTCATGCAACGCGGGCGCATCGTCGAGCAGGGCGAGCCCGCGGCGATCCTGCTGCGCCCTCAAGAGCAGTACACCCGTCAGCTCATCGCCGCCGCCCCGGCGCTGTCGCACGCCGGCGGCGTCGTGCCCCGCTTCACCGACGTCACCCCGGCACCCGAGGTGCTGCGCCTGGACGGGGTCGGCAAGGACTTCCGGCTGCCCCGCACCGCCAGCGGTGAGCGCACGTTCCGCGCCCTCGACGACGTCAGCCTGTCCGTACGCGCCGGGCAGACGCTCGGGCTGGTCGGCGAGTCCGGCTCCGGCAAGACGACCGCGCTGCGCATCGCGATGGGCCTGGAGAAGCCGACCCAGGGACGGGTCCACCTCGACGGCGTCGACATCACCGACGCCGGCTGGTCGAAGCTGCGCCCGCTGCGGCGGCGCTTCCAGCTCGTCCACCAGAACCCGTACTCCTCGCTGGACCCGCGGTTCACCGTCGCGCAGAGCATCGCCGAACCGCTGGTGTCGTTCCGGGTCGGGGACCGGGCCAGCCGCGCCGCCCGGGTCCGCGAACTGCTCGACCAGGTGGCGCTGCCGGCGGCGTTCGCCGACCGCCGGCCGGCGGAGCTCTCCGGCGGCCAGCGCCAGCGGGTCGCGATCGCCCGCGCGCTCGCCCTCGAACCCGAGCTGGTGTTCCTCGACGAGCCGGTCTCGGCGCTCGACGTGTCCGTCCAGGAACAGATCCTCACCCTGCTGCTGCGGCTGCAGACCGACCTCGGGGTCGGCTACCTGTTCATCTCCCACGACCTCGCGGTGGTCGCCCAGCTGGCCCATCACGTCGCGGTGCTGCGCGCCGGGCGGATCGTCGAGAGCGGCCCCGCCGAGAAGATCCTCACCGCACCGGCCGAGGAACACACCCGCGAACTGCTCGGCGCGGTCCCCGGCCAGCGCTTCGCCGCCGATCTCGCCGCCGCCCCGGCCGGGGCGGCGCCTGGGACCACGCGGTGAATTCACCCGACACGAATCCACCGACACGAATCCACCAGACACGACAGAAGGGATCCGGGCGATGAGCCGCCGGTACGTTGTCATCGGAGCCGGCGCGGTCGGCGCGACCATCGCCGCGGAGCTGCATCTCGCCGGCATCGACGTCGTCGTCGTCGCGCGCGGCGCCAACCTCGAGGCACTGCGCGCCCACGGGCTGCGTTACATCCGCCCGTCGGCCACCGACGGTGGGCCCGCCGACGTCCGACACCTGAACCTGGCGGTGGCCGGCGGGCCGGACGAGGTGGAGCTGCGCTCCGGCGACGTCCTCGTGCTCGCCACCAAGTCGCAGGACTCCGAGGCCCTGCTCGCGGCCTGGGCCTGGCAGCCGGTCGACGGCGGGCGCACCACGGCGGCCGAGGCGCTGCCCGTCGTGCTGCTGCAGAACGGCATCGAGAACGCCCGCACCGCGCTGCGCCGCTTCGCCGTCGTCATCGACGCGATGGTGCTCAGCCCGTCGTCGCACCTGCGCCCGGGGGAAGTGATCTCCCCGGCGGCGCCGCTCGTCGCCGGCTTCCTGCTGGGCCGCGCGCCCGGCGGCGGCGTCGGCGACCCGGTGGTCGAGGAGATCGCCGCCGACCTGCGCCGCGGGGCGAGCGCCGTGCGGATCGTCAACGACATCGGCCGCTGGAAGGCCGGCAAGCTGCTGGGCAACCTGGCGTACAACCTCGACGCGCTCTACCCGCCGAGCCCCCGGCGCGACGCCGCGTCCGCCGAGCTCGTCGTCGAGGCGCGCCGGGCGTTCGACGCCGCCGGCATCGAGACCGCGGACCTGCGCCTGGACGGCGGGTTCGACCCCACCCAGCTCGTCATCCACGACATCCCCGGCTTCCCGCGCCAGGGCAGCTCCACCTGGCAGAGCCTGGCCCGCGGCGGCTCGGTCGAATCGGACTTCCTCAACGGGGAGATCGTCCTGTTGGCCCGCCTGCACGGCCTGACCGCCCCGGTGAACGCAGGCGTGCAGCGGCGCATCGCCGTCGCCGCCCGCCTCGGCACGCCGCCGGGCGGGCTCGGCGACGCCGACCTCGGCGAGCTGTTGGCCGCGGGCCGCACGGCGGGCGGGCCGAGGTCGGGCCGGCAGCCGGGCGGCGAGGTGCTCGTCGACGCCAAGGCGCTGCACGACGAGCTTGCCTCGGCGGTGCCGCCGCTGCTGCTCGACGTCCGCTGGGCGCTCGGCGACCCCCACGGCCACGACCACTACCGCGAGGGGCACCTGCCGGGCGCCGTCTACGTCGACCTCGACACCGAGCTCGCCGCCGCCCCCGGCGGTACCGCCGGGCGCCATCCGCTGCCCGAGCTCGCCGACCTGCAGCGCGCCGCCCGTTCCTGGGGGCTGACCGCCGGGCGCCCGGTCGTCGTCTACGACGACAACGGCGGGCTGTCCGCAGCCCGGGCGTGGTGGCTGCTGCGCTGGGCCGGCGTCGCCGATGTCCGCATCCTCGATGGGGCGCTCGGCGCGTGGCGCGACGCCGGCCTGCCGATCGAGACCGGGGAGATCATTCCGCTGCCCGGCGACGTCGTGCTCGAGGCGGGGCACCTGCCCGTCCTCGACGCCGACGCCGCCGCCGCGGTGGCCCGCGACGGGATCCTGCTCGACGCCCGCGCACCCGAGCGTTACCGCGGCGAGGTGGAGCCGGTCGACCCGCGTGCCGGCCACATCCCGGGGGCGGTGAGCGCATCGACGGGGGACAACCTCGACACCGCCGGCCGGTTCCTGCCCGCCGCGGAGCTGCGCGCCCGCTTCCTCGCCCTCGGCGCCTCGGCCGGCGGTGGCTCGGCGCAGGCACCGATCGGCGTGTACTGCGGGTCCGGGGTGACGGCCTCGCACGAGATCGCCGCCCTCGCCGTCGCCGGGTTCGACGCGGCGCTGTTCCCGGGCTCCTGGTCGGCGTGGTCGTCCGACCCTGCCCGGCCGGTCGCCACCGGGCCCCGGTGAACGCCACGCCGCCCCGACCGTCCGCAGCCGGCATCGCCCCGCGGGCCCGCGTCGCCGGCCCGGCGGATGCGGACGTGATCCGCGCGGACGCCTTCGCCGTCGCGCTGCCGGTCGGCCGGTGGAGCACCGACCCGGCGGTCGTCGACGCGCACCGCCTCGACCGCTCGGGCTGGATCCCCGACGGCCGCCCGCTCGGGGTGGCGTTCGCCCGAGAGGTCTCCGACGTGCAGGCGGTGCTGCGGGTCGCCGTCGCCCGCGGGGTGCCGGTGACGGTCCGCGGCGCCGGCACCGGCCTGGCCGGCGGCGCTGCGGCCGCGCCGGGTGGCGTCGTGCTGGACCTGTCCAGGATGGACCGCATCCGCGAGCTGTCCGTCGACGACGCCGTCGCCGTCGTCGAACCGGGCGTGATCACCGCCGATCTCGACGCCGCCGCCCGCGAGGTCGGCCTGTGCTACGCGCCGGACCCGGCGAGCGCGGCGATCTCCACGATCGGCGGGAACATCGCCACCAACGCCGGCGGGCTGCGCTGCGCCAAGTACGGCGTGACCCGCGAGTCGGTGCTGGGCCTCGACGTCGTCCTCGCCGACGGCGAGCTGATCAGCACCGGGCGGCGCACCGTCAAGGGCGTCGCCGGCTACGACCTGACCGGCCTGTTCGTCGGGTCCGAGGGCACCCTCGGCGTGGTCGTCGGCGCGACCGTGCGGCTGCGGCCGGCGCCGCGGTCCACCGTCACCCTCGCCGCCTTCTTCGACACGGTCGCCGCCGCGGTCGAGGCCGTCACCGCCCTCGGCGCCGCCGGGATCGTCCCCGCCGTCGCCGAGCTGCTCGACGCCCGCACCGTGCGGGCCGTCGACGCGGCCACCGGCAGCGACCTGGCCGCGCACGGAGAGGTGTTCCTGCTCGTCCAGACCGACGGGTCGGGCGCAGCCGAGGAGGCCGACGCCGCCGAGGCGGTCCTCGCCGAACGGGCCCGGCTGGTGCGGCGCTCCGCCGACGCGGCGACCGCCGAGACGCTGCTCGCCGCCCGCCGCGCGGCGCTGCCCGCCCTGGAACGCCTCGGGCGGGTGCTCATCGAGGACATCGCCGTGCCGCGCGGGCGGCTGGCGCAGGCCGCCGCCCGCGTCGCCGAGATCGGCGCCGACACCGGGGTGGAGATCTTCACCCTGGCACACGCCGCCGACGGCAACCTGCACCCGATCATCGTCGTCGACCCGGCCGAGCCGGAGATCCCGCCGCGGGCGTGGGCGGCCGCCGAGCAGATCTTCGCCCTCGCGCTGGAGCTCGGCGGCACCGTCACCGGCGAGCACGGCGTCGGGGTGCTCAAACGCCGCTGGCTGGCCACCGAGCTCGGCAGCCGCAGCCACGATCTGCAGCGCCAGCTGCGCCGGGTCTTCGACCCGACCGGCATCCTCAACCCCGGCCGCGCCCTGTAGCACCCGCGCCCGGGCGAAACCGGGGAGTGGGCCCGCCGGGCGTCGACTTCCGCGACGATGGTGGTGATGAGGGTGACGGTGCCACGACGGCGAGGAGCGGATCATCGACGGCGTCTTCCGGTCGCTGCAGGTGTACAACTTCCGGCTCTTCGCCGGGGGGCAGGTGCTCTCCGTCACGGGCACGTGGATGATGTTCACGGCCCAGGACTGGCTCGTGCTGTCGCTCAGCGGCGACTCGGGGACGGCGCTCGGGCTCGTCACGGCGCTGCAGTTCACCCCGATGCTGCTGCTCACCCTCTACGGTGGGCGGCTTGCCGACCGCCACGACAAACGCCTGCTGCTGACCGGCGCCAACCTGGTCGCCGGCCTGCTCGCCCTGGCGCTGTCGCTGCTCGTGTTCACCGGCGCGGTGCGGCTGTGGCAGGTCTGCGCGTTTGCGTTGGCGATCGGCCTGGTCAACGCCATCGAGACGCCGACCCGGATGGCGTTCGTCAGCGAGCTGGTCGGGTCCGAACTGTTGCCCAACGCCTCCGCGCTCAGCGCCGGCTACTTCAACATCGCCCGGGTCGTCGGCCCGGCCGCCGCCGGCCCGCTCATCGCCGGCTTCGGCACCGGCCCAGCGATGGCGATCAACGCCGGAAGCTATCTGGCCACCGTCGCCGGCCTGCGCCTGATGCGCCCGGCGGAGATCCACCGCCACGCCCGCTCCGAGGCCGCCCCCGGCATCGTCGACGGGCTGCGCTACGTCCTGGGCCGCGCCGACCTGGTGGTCGTGCTGGGCCTGGTCGCCATCGTCGGGCTGTTCGGCATGAACTTCCAGCTCACGGTGCCGCTGTTGGCCCGCACCGTGTTCCACGCCGACGCGGCCTCCTTCGGCCTGCTCACCACCGGGCTCGCCGCCGGCTCGCTGGTCGCCGCGCTGATCACGACCGGCCGCCGCAGCCGCCCGTCGGCCATGCTGGTGATCGGCTCGGCGTTCGCGTTCGGCGTGCTGGAGGCGGCGACCGGCGTCGCGCCGACCTACCCGGCGGCGATCGCCCTGCTGGCGCTGACCGGCTTCGCCACCCTGTACTTCTCCCAGGCGGCCAACCACCGCATCCAACTCGGCGGCGACCCACGCTACCGCGGCCGGGTGCTGGCCCTCTACACCCTCATCCTGCAGGGCACGACGCCGCTGGGCAGCCTGGGAGTCGGCTGGCTCGCCGAGCACCACAGCGCCCGCGCCGGCTTCTACGTCGGCGGCCTCGTCTCCGCCGCCGCCGCGCTCGCCGCCTGGGCGGCGGACCGCTGGTGGGCACCCGGGCCTGCCGCGTCCACCGCGCCTGCCGCGTTGACCGAGTCCGCCGAGTTCGCCGCGCCGCCTGTCGTCCTGCCGGCCCGCGCCGCCTCGCCGTGGGAGACGGCGGAGCAGCTTCCCGCCCCGCCGCCCGCCGGCGGCCACTGATCCGCGCCCGGCGCGCCCGAACCCGGGACTATCGCGATGATGGCGTCGAGGGATGAACGTGGCCTTCGGGCCGCAGCTGGTGCCGACCTTCGGCGAGTTCCCGTGCGTTCCCGTTCCCCAACCGGTCACGCAAAGATACGAAGACCGGTCGGTCGGTGCCGGTCCTGGCCACCCGGCGGTCGGCAGATGCTGGAGGTTAATTCTGGTTCGCCTGCCCGCAACCCGTCATCACCCTCCAGCAATTTCCAGCGTAACCACTGGGAACGGACCACCCAGGAGCTCGCACGCACCACCCCTTGATCGCAAACGGGTATGCGCTCCGGTCTGCCGTAAACCGCGTGTCGTAGGCGCCGCCCAGCGAAACGGGAGATGTGCCAAAACACTCAGCCGCGCCCACCAGCGGACGCGCGCAGCATACGGTGAAAGCATGGCAGCTCCCTTGGCCGGCAGCTCCCTTGGCCGGGGTGAAACGAACGCGTCGCAGATCTGTCCTGCAGCGCTGGGGGAAGGCGTGTGGCGATGACCGTGTCCGTTGAGGCCGACCGGTGGCTGCGGCGATTTCATCCGGGTCCGCCCGACGCCCCGCGGCTGGTGTGTTTCCCGCACGCGGGTGGGGCGGCGAGCTCCTATCTGCCGATGTCGAAGGCATTGTCCTCGGTCGCCGAGGTACAGGCGGTGCAGTATCCGGGTCGGCAGGACCGGCGGGCGGAGCCGGCGCACACGGCCATCGCGCCGCTGGCCGACCGGATCGCCGAGATCCTCGCCCCCCTCACCGACCGGCCGCTGGCCTTCTTCGGGCACAGCATGGGGGCGGTCGTCGGCTTCGAGGTCACCCGTCGGCTCGCCGCGGCCGGCGGACCGGTGCCGCTGGTGCTGTTCGCCTCCGGGCGCCGTGCGCCGTCGGCCGAACGGTTCGAGACCGTCCACCGCCGCGACGACGCGGGCTTTCTCCGGGAGATGCGCGAGCTTGGGGGAACCGATCCGCGGGTGCTCGCCGATCCAGAACTCGTCGAGATGGTGCTGCCGCCGACCCGCGCCGACTATCAGGCGATAGAAACGTATTTCGCGTCGCGCGACGCGGTGATCAGTACTGCGGTCGTCGCCCTGGTGGGAGATTCCGATCCCAAGGCAACACTCGCCGAGGTCGAGCTCTGGCGCGAGCACACCACCGGTTCCTTCGAGCTGAAGGTGTTCCCCGGCGGCCATTTCTACCTGTCCGACCAGCAGGGCGCCGTGGTGGCCGCGGTGGCGGCGGGGCTCGCCGCCGCGCGCGACGCCCGTCCGACGCCCTGAGGTCGCCCGGACGACCAGCCACCGCGTCGACGTACGCGCGTCGTCACGGCAGTCGTCGAATGAACCCGAAGCAGGAGGAAAATGATGCCGGTCGAATTCGTCAACGCCGCTCACTGGAGTGAGCCGGGCGAGGGCTTTGCGGCTGACTTCTGGCGTGGCAAGCTCGACCCGGAGTACATCCGTCGATACTCGCGCACGCTGGAGGACTTCGGGTTCGACTACACGTTGGTGGCCTACCACTCGGCGGGTCCTGACCAGTACGTTCGCTCGGCTGAAATCCTCACCTACACCGAGCGTCTGAAGCCGATGGTCGCCGTACGGCCGAACACGTCGTTCCCGACGGTTGCCGCACAGGCGCTGTCCACCCTCGATCAGCTGGGCAAGGGGCGCACGGCGGTCCACATCATCTCCGGTTCGAGCAACGAGGAGCAGCAGCGGCAGGGCGACTACCTCGAGAAAGATGCTCGCTACCGGCGCTCCGCCGAGTTCGTGCAGATCCTGCGGGATGTGTGGACGAAGGACGAGCCGTTCTCGCACCACGGTGAATTCTACGACTTCGATGACTTCGGGCCCGGTTACAAGACTTATTCTGGTGAGCCGCTGCCGGTCTCCCTCGGCGGATCGTCGGATTACGCCTATGCGGCGGGCGGCGCTCAGGCGGACATCTTCGCGCTGTGGGGCGAGCCGCTGGAGCAGACCAAGCAGCAGATCGACCGGGTCTACGAGGAGGCGCGGAAGGCCGGCAGGACCGGCAGAATTCGCTTCTGGGTCACCTTCCGGCCGATAGTCGCCGAGACCGACGAACTGGCGCAACGCAAGGCTCGCAAGCTCGTCGAGCAGTCCAAGGCTCACTACGGCGAGGTGCTGAAGGTCAACCTGCCGAACGTGGGCTCGCAGCGTCTGCGCGACATCGCGCAGGAGGGCGAGACGCATGACGGTGGTGTGCTCTGGACTCCGCGAGCGATCGCCGGGGCCGGCGGTGCCTCGTCGTTCCTGGTCGGCTCGCCCGAGACCATCGCGGAGGCGCTCGTCCGGTACGCCGAACTTGGTGCGGAAGTGATCTCGCTGCCGACCCTCGGCAACATCGGCGATGCCATCGACACAGGCCGCTACATCATCCCACTCGTGCGCAAGGAGCTCGCCCGTCGCGAGGCCCGCGAGGCGGTCGCGATCTAGTGTCCTGGGTCGTTGATTCGTGCGCAGTAGGCGGCGAGGGTCTCGAGGATCTGGTCGGCGGTCCTGGTCCAGATGAACGTTTTCAGGTCCTCGTTCCAGGCGTTGATCCACGTGCGGATGTCGGCTTCGAGGTCATCCGCCGGCTCGCGGCGAGGTGTTCCCCGGCGGCCACTTCTACCTGACCGACCAGCGGGGCGCCGTGGTGGCCGCGGTATCGGTGGGGCTCGCCGCCGCGCGCGGCGCTCGTCCGACGCCCTGACATCGCCGCAGGTCGTCGAGCGAACGGGCGTGACGGGCCGCGGCGTCCCAGAACGGCTGCGCCGGGACGACGTAGCAGCGGGTCCGCGCGGCGTGCCCGACCAGGACGGCCGCCGGGTGATAGCCGGTCACCGGGAGCCCGTCCGCCGCCGGGTCCTCGACCAGCGCGCCCGGCCCGTCCGGGAGGTGCGTGCGCGGCTCGTGGCACAGCTGGTGCAGCACGGCGTCGATCCACTGCGGGTCGTCGCCGAGCGGCAGGTCGGGCAGCATCCCGGCGGCGGCGTCGGAGAGCAGGGCGGCGGGGAGCGCACCGGCGTGGCCGAGCCGGCGGGCATCCAGCGCCACCGTGATCACAATGCGTTCCAGGTGGGTGAAAACCCCGCCGCTGCGATCCTCGTACGCGGCGATCAGCGCATCGTCGCCCTCAGGCCGCCGCCTCACCCGCCTGTCCTCGCCACCGGTCATAGCCGATCATTACGCAGGCCCGGGCGCGCTGGGGAGCGTTTCGCGGCGCAGCCGCCCTCACAGCGGGATGTTGCCGTGCCGGCCGCGGCGGGCCGGGGCGGCCGCCAGCGCCCGCGCGATGCGGGGGCGGGTGTCGACCGGGTCGATGACGTCGTCGATGACGCCCAGCGCCACCCCCCGCTCGACGCCGCCGGCGGTGCGGGTGTGCTCCTCGACGAGGCGGGCGAGCACACCGGGCCGGGCGTCGTCGGAGGCGGCGGCCAGCGCGCGCCGGTGCAGGATGCCGACGGCGGCCTCGGCGCCCATCACGGCGACCTCGGCCTCGGGCCAGGCGAGCACGGCCGTGGCCCCGAGCGAGCGGGAGTTCATCGCGATGTAGGCGCCACCGAACGACTTGCGGGTGATGAGGGTGACCCGGGGCACGGTGGCCTCGGCGAAGGCGTAGAGCAGCTTCGCGCCGCGGCGGACCACGCCGTCCCATTCCTGGCCGACGCCGGGCAGGTAGCCGGGGACGTCGACGAGGACGACGAGCGGGATGCCGAAGGAATCGCACATGCGGACGAAACGGGCGGCCTTCTCGGCGCTCAGGGAGTCCAGGCAGCCGCCCTTGCGCAGCGGGTTGTTCGCGATCACGCCGACGCTGTGGCCGTACAGCCGGCCGAGACCGACGACGACGTTCGGCGCCCAGCGCGGTTGGAGCTCCTCGAAGCTGCCGGGGCCGCCGTCGCCGTCGAGGAGCCGGTGCACCAGCGGGTGCACGTCGTAGGCCCGCCGCGCCCGCTGCGGCAGCAGCGACCGCGGGTCGCGCGGGTCGGGCGCGACCAGCTTCTCCCCGGCCGCGCGGGCGGAGTCGGCGGCCGCCTCCTCGGCGGTGATGGCGTCGAGGTCGACGTGCCCCGGCGCGGCGAGCAGCGTGGTGATCCGCCGGGCCCGCTGGTAGGCGTCGCTCTCGGAGCGGGCGATGACGTGGACGACGCCGGAGCGCCGGCCGTGCGCGTCGGCGCCGCCGAGACCCGCCATGTCGATCTGTTCCCCGGTGACGCTGCGCACCACGTCCGGGCCGGTGACGAAGACCCGCCCGTCCGGCGCCATGATCACGACGTCGGTCAGCGCCGGCCCGTACGCGGCACCGCCGGCCGCGGGACCCAGCACGACGGAGATCTGCGGCACCCGCCCGGATGCGTGGATCATGGCGGCGAAGATCTGGCCGATGCCGTCGAGGGCCTCGACCCCCTCGGCCAGGCTCGCGCCGCCGGAGTGCCACAGCCCGACGACCGGGACGCCGTCGCGGACCGCCTCCTCGATGGCGGCGACGATCTGCCGAGCGCCGAGCGCGCCGAGCGCCCCGCCCATCCGGGTCCCGTCGGTGCAGAAGGCGACCGCGGGCACGCCGTCGATGCGGCCCCGTCCGGACAGCACCCGGCCGCCCGCGGGCGCGTCGGCGGCGACGAACGAGCCCGGGTCGAACAGCTGGGACAGCCGGCGACCGGGGTCGCGCACATCCTGGCCGGGGATGACGACCTGTACCTGGTCGCTCCTGGTCGTCTGCGTCATGGCTTCCCTTCCCTCGCAACGCCGGTGGCGGCGACCCGGCGCCGCGGGTGCGATCCGCCCGCGCCGCCCACGCCGTATCCGGCCGGTCACGCCGGCGGGCGGGCCGCCCCCCAGAGTGTTCCTGCGAGTATCGACGCGCGACCTCAAATTCCCCTAAAGATTGGATATAGCCCGCCCAGCCTCCCAGGATTAAAAATTCGCCTGCAATTCGGCACCGGTCTTCTTGCCGCCGAGGCCGGACGGTGCCGAGCACTGATGGACGCTGATCGTCGGTCTGCGCTCAGATTGTCCCCGCAGTGGTCCGCAAATACGGACGAAAAGGACAGATGTGCCGGTTACGGCGGCCTCTCGGCGGTCAGACCGCGTTGTTCGACGACATGACGACCCGCTTCACCCGGGTGCTGCCGGCCTTCGCGGCCCTCGAACTCGTCGCCCTCGGCGTGACCGTGCTCGCGAGCCTGCGCTCGGTCGGCCCCACCGTGGCGATCGTCGGGGCGAGCGTGCTGACCACGGCCGCGGCGCTCGGCGCCATCACCTTCGTCTTCTGCGACGGCCACCTGGCCGGCGCCCTCGGCGCCCTCGGCGGGCCGATCGAGCCGTTCGTCCTCGTCCTCTCCTTCGGTCTGTCCATCGGCATGCACCTGACCCTGCTGCGCCGGCTGTGGGATCCGGGGGCGGAGCCGGCGGGCGGCGGGGACCCGGCGGCGGCGATCCGTTCCGGCCACGCGGACGTCGGCCACGCGGACGTCGGCCACGCGGACGTCGGCCACGCGGACGTCGGCCACGCGGACGTCGGCCACGTGGTCATCGCGATCAGTCTGATCATGATCGCCCTCTTCGCCGGGCTGGCCTGCCAGCAGGTACGCACGATGAAACTGCTCGGCCTCGGACCGGCCGTCGGCGTCGCGCTCGACGCGCTGGTGCTGCGCACCGTCCTGCTGCCGGCGCTGGTGCACCTCACCCGGGACGCCGCCGGCAGGCGGCTTGCGGCCGTGCACGCCGCGGGGTAGCCGACGTCGCGCGGCCGTCTACGCGGTGTTGCGCGTCGGCGGCGAGGCACCATTGGACTGTGGAATCGCCTTCCAGTAGTGGGAACAGGGCCGGCGGGCCGCCCCACATGTTGGTGGGCACGACGTAGTAACCGGAGGCGGAGAGATTACCCAGGATGCCGAGCGCGTGGATCGAGTACGCCCGCGGGATGATTGCGTAGGAGTCGGCGTCGTCCGTGTCCGTGTCCGTGTCCGTGTCGCTTTCTGCGGCGGTGTTCGGGGGCCTGTGGCGGCCTCGGCGGTCGGGAAGGTGCGCCCGCTGGCCGGTTGCCCGGCGGCGACGGCCAGGCCAAGGAGGCGGGCGGTCCGCGTCGGCGCTTGCGGCCGTCGGCGTCGCGCCGTCGCGCCGCAGGGGAAGCCCGCCAGGCCGCCGAGCTCGGGTGGCGGTGAGTGTCAGGGCAGCAGGGCACGCACGTGCGCGGGCAGCAGGCGGGCGTGCCGGGTGAGCAGGCCGAGGAAGGCCGCGCTGAGCACGTCGGGTTCGTCGCGCGAGTAGGCGGCCAGCGGGCGGCGCAGCGGTGGGTCGACCCGCAGGACCCGCCCGCCGAACGGGGCGGGCACGATGCTCGCCGGGACGAGGGCCGGGCCGAGCCCGGCGGCGGCGAGGATCGGGGCGGTGGCGGTCTGCTCGGTGCGTACCGCGGCGCGGGGCCGGAACCCGGCGTCGGCGGCGGCCCGGTCCAGCACGTCGGCGAGACCGTGACCGGGGGCGTAGTGCACCCAGTCCCGGGCGGCGAGGCGGCCGAGCTCGACCTGGGTCGTCGCGGCGGGTACGGCCGGGTCGTCCGGCGGCAGCACGACGACGAACTCCTCCTCGCCGAGCGGTCGGACCGGGCCGTGCCAGGCCGGCGGCGGCGGCGGCCCGATCGCGAGATCGGCCTGCCCGGCGAGCATCGCCTCGGCGAGCTCCTCGGCGTGCCGATGCTCGAACAGGCGCACCCGCACCCCCTCGTGCGCCTGGTGCCAGGCGCGCAGCACCGGCGGCAGCACCCCGAGGGTCACCGAGTACACGGTCGCGATCTGCACCTCGCCGCGTTCGAGCCCGGCGGCGCGCCGCGCGGCGCACCGGGCGCGTTCGGCGTCGGCGAGCGCGGCGCGGGCGTGGGGGAGCAGCGCCCGGCCCATCGGGGTCAGCCGGACCGTGCGCGGAAGCCGTTCGAGCAGCGCGCCGCCGACCGCGCGTTCCAGCGCCCGCACCTGGTGCGACAGCGCCGGCTGACTGACGTGCAGCAACTCGGCCGCCCGGGTGAAGGACCCCTCGTCGACGACCCGCACCAGGTACTCGAGCTGACGCAGCGTTGTCATAAGCAGAGTTTATGAGCCTCACAAAAACTATGTCTTCGACTTATGTCTTTGCGGTGCGCAGGCTCGAGACAGCGGGACGTTCCCGAAGCGGACCGGGTCCGGACCCGACACCGGCGATGCCAGGAGCAGCAGATGACCCACAGCCACACCACCCGTCCCGTGGACACCCGTCCCGTGGACACCCGTCCCGTGGACACCCGTCCCGTGGACACCCGTCCCGCGGACAAGGTCGCCCTCGTGGTCGGCGCCCAGGGGGTGATCGGCCGCACCCTCGTCGGGCACCTCGCCGGCCTCGGCGACTGGGAGGTCATCGGGGTGTCGCGCCGCGGCGGCCCGCCGGCGCCGCGCGTGCGCCATGTCGCCGTCGACCTGCTCGACCTCGACGCCACCCGGGCCGCGCTCGGTGGCCTGCGCACGGTGACCCACGTGTTCTACGCCGCCTACCAGGACCGGCCGACCTGGGCCGAGCTCGTCGCGCCGAACCTGGCGATGCTGACGCACGTCGTCGAGACCCTCGACGCGGCGAGTCCGGCGCTGCGCCACGTCAGCCTGATGCAGGGTTACAAGGTGTACGGCGCGCACCTCGGCCCGTTCAAGACCCCGGCGCGGGAGTCCGACGCCGGGCACATGCCGCCGGAGTTCAACGTCGACCAGCAGGACTATCTGGCGGCCCGCGGCTGGAATGCGGCCTGGAGCTGGTCTGCGATCCGCCCGTCGGTCGTGTGCGGGTTCGCCACGGGCAATCCGATGAACCTCACGATGGTCCTCGCGGTGTACGCGTCGATGTCGAAGGAACTCGGCCTGCCGCTGCGTTTCCCCGGCGCGCCGGGGGCCTACGACGCGTTGCTGGAGGTCACCGACGCCGGCCTGCTGGCGAAGGCGACCGTGTGGGCAGCGACCACCGAGGCGTGTGCCGACCAGGCCTTCAACATCAACAACGGCGACCTGTTCCGGTGGAGCGAGATGTGGCCGGCGATCGGCCGCTACTTCGGCCTGGAGGTCGCCCCGCCGCTGCCGATGAAGCTCGAGTCCGTCATGGCCGACAAGGAGGAACTGTGGACGACGATGACCGCTTGCCACGGCCTCGCCGGCCACACCTTTCAGGAGGTCTCGTCCTGGCGGTTCGGCGACGCGGTGTTCTCCTGGGACTACGACATGTTCGCCGACGGCTCGAAGGCCCGCCGCTTCGGCTTCCACGAGTACGTCGAGACCGAGACGATGTTCCACGCTCTCTTCGACGACCTGCGCCGTCGCCGGGTCATCCCCTGACCGCCCCGTCGGTGCCCGTGACGTCGCCGGGCCCGCCGACCTCCTGGTGGTCACGGCGTCGTGGCAGGTGTCGGCGGACGAGCGGGCACGTTCGCGCCCCCGCTGTCCGAAGTCGGCGAGGAGACGGGCGACGCCGCTTCGGCCGCGGGCGACGGTGGGCTGGCCGCGAGGGAATCTGCCGCAGCGCAAGGCCCAGGCGAACAGCGCCTCCGGTGGGCCCGGTCTGACCGTTCCTGACCCGAACGCCGGCTACCACGTCGTCGTCGTCCCGCAGTGCGGCCCGCCGCTACCATCCAGCTTGCCGAGCCCGCCAGCCCGGACCTGTTCGAGAACCCCTGTGACACCACCGGTGGAGGTGTCGCCCCCCTCGCGACTTCGTGCCGCCCGGTCACTCCTGATCAGACCTGCTGGCAGTCCGGTAACCGTTACACCGATCGTTACGACGACACCCAGGCCCGCCTCTGCGCCCAGAACGGCATCGCCGGCGCGTCGTCCGGCGGGGCGTTGGAGTCGTGCACCCCGAACAGTTTCGACGGTGACACCGCGGTCCTCATGGCCGACGGCACCCACAAGGCCGTTCGGGAGGCCAAGGTCGGTGGCCGGGTGTTGGCCACTCGGCCACCGCCGCACCTGATCCGAATCGTCGAGGCGTGGACGTGGGGACACACCATGATGGCTGTGGCTGGGCGGTGTGGCGCGGTTCCGCGGAACATCATGATCGTCGGCGTTGGGTCGGGTCGGGGCTTGGACGCGTGGCGCGGCTCCGTGCTCGCTACACGGAGATCTGACCGGTGAGCACGAGTCGGTCCTCGCGTCGTCGGACGCGCGATCTTCCTCTATGTCGCCGGCACCGCCCACGGCCGGCGTACTCGTCCCACGGTAACCGCTCCTGTTCGCGCCTCGATGATCTGGATCAAGCAGCTTGCGCGATCCAGCCCTTGATCACCACCAAGGGTGCGCCTTAAAGGGTGTCTCACGTGGGGATTTTTTTCCAGCAGGCAAACGCGGCGGAAAGGGAGAGGAAACCGAGGAAGTTGTGGCCGTTATATTTTTAGCGGACGGATGGACGGTCGGTCGTAGCCGTCCAGCCACGCCAGCGTTCTCTCGGCTTCCACCGGTACCGACCGAGCTGTTCGCCGCCGAGACGCCCACGACCAGCGGCAGCCCGCCTCCATCGGTCAGGACATGGAGTGTCGCGCTGGCTTTGCCGCGATCGACCGGGTTCGGGCCGGCCGGCGTTCCCCCCCTGTAGCCCGCAGGCTCGCCGCGTCCACGATCGCCGACGACCAGTCGATGTCACCGGCGCCGCCGTGGGCGTCGAGGATCGCCCGGTGCAGCCGGGGCCACAGACCGGCCCGGGTCCAGGCCAGGAACCGCCGGTGCGCCGTGGGCACCGACACCCCGAACTCGGTCGGTAGATGCCGCCAGGCACAGCCCGCGGTCAGCACGTAGACCACCGCGGTGAACACCGCCCGATCCTCGAGCGGCGCGGTCCCGCCACCCTGCTGGCGGGTCTCGAACCGGGGCAGCAACGGTTCCACCAGCTCCCACAGATCATCCGGGACCAGCCGCACAGCCAGGCTGCTCTCCATCACATCCATGATCGGATATGTACCCGGCGCGGCCACACGAGACATGCTTTTGGTGCAGGCGGGCCCGCCGGCGGATGCTTCCGCGGGTGCCCGCCACCAGGGCGAGCATCTCGCGCAGTGTGTCCGGGTCGGTGCGGGCGCGGGCCGGACCGAGGTCGCCCTTGGCTGGGCGGGGCACAGCTACGACGCGTGGCCGGCGGTCAACGCCTCGCGTGGTACCGCCACCCACCTGGCCGGGGACTACCCCCGCTGGCGCGCCAAGCCATCAGACGACATGCGGGCCTGGGCTCGGCTGGTGCGCCGCCGTCGGGTTCGCCGAGCTGGTCGTGGCTTGGCCCGGCATCCCCGGCGGCGTCCTGTTGCGGGGTTCCGCTGCGGGCGGTCCGGATGTGGAGCCACCGACCCGCCCGCGGGGGGTCACTTCTCGTAGGCGGCCACGAAGGGGGTGTCGGCCTTGATCTTGCCGAGGCGGGTGGCGCCGCCGGGCTCGCCGAGCGGCTCGTCGCGGCCGGGCAGGACCTCGTTGAAGAACGCCGCCTCGCTGTCGATGAACTCCTTGTCCTTCGCCTTCACCCGGTCGTCGCTGAGGGCCGCGCCGACGGGGCAGGAGACCGCGCAGGCGCCGCACTCGGTGCACTCGTCGGGGTTGATGTACATCTTGCGCTCGCCCTCGTAGATGCAGTCGGCCGGGCACCCCTCCAGGCAGGAGCCGTCCTTGACATCAATGCACGCGGCGGTGATGACGAATGGCATGAGAGCCCTCATTTCCGATCGACTACGGGGCGCGGCTGGGCGGCCGGTAATCCCGTGGCTGGCCTACGACTTTCGTTCCGGCCGGTGGCCGGGGCGGGTGCCGTGCGGCGAACCCGAAAGGAATCGTAACGGGCCGGGCGAGGTCGAAACGGCGCGCGCTGTGAATGTCATGTAAACAAATAGCGCGCGGAAAGGATGGCATCGATATCTCGCGGGACCGGGAAGACGATGACGCCAAGGATATTTTTATTGATGAATTTATCTTGGCTTTTTCCCGATGCGGGTGGGCGGGGTGCGGGATCGGGGCACGGCCGGCCGAGCCGGTCCGGACGCGGTGTCCGGCGCCGGCGCGGCCGGCCGGTGGGGCCGTGGCGTGGGCCTACGTCCAGGCCCATGCCTGTGCGCCGATGCCTACGCCTGGGTCAGGGTGGCGACGTCGATGACGAACCGGTAGCGCACGTCGCTGCGCAGCACCCGCTCGTAGGCCTCGTCGACCTCGTCGGCGCCGATGAGCTCGATCTCCGAGGCGATCTGGTGCTCGGCGCAGAAGTCGAGCATCTCCTGGGTCTCGCGGATGCCGCCGACGCTGGAACCGGCGAGGCTGCGCCGCCCGCCCAGCAGCGAGAACACGCTGAACGAGCTGGCCTCGGGCGGCGCGCCCAGGTTGACCATCGTGCCGTTGAGGCGCAGCAGGCCGAGGTAGGCGTCCAGCGGCAGGTTCGCCGACACGGTGTTGATGATCAGGTCGAACGAGCGGCGCAGCGTCTTGAACGTCGCCTTGTCGCCGGTGGCGAAGTAGTGGTCGGCGCCGAGGCGCAGGCCGTCCTTCTCCTTGCCCAGCGTCTGGCTGAGCACGGTCACCTCGGCGCCCAGAGCATGGGCGATCTTGACGGCCATGTGGCCGAGCCCGCCCATGCCGACGACGGCGACCTTCTTGCCGGGACCGGCCTGCCAGTGCCGCAGCGGCGAGTAGACGGTGATCCCGGCGCACAGCAGCGGGGCCGCCGCGTCGAAGGGCAGCGTCTGCGGAATGCGCACGACGAAGTGCTCGGTGACGACGACGCTCTGGCTGTAGCCGCCGTAGGTGATCTCGCCGTCGTAGCCCTTGCCGTTGTACGTGGGCACTGCGCCCTTGAGGCAGTACTGCTCCTCGTCGGCCTCGCACGCCTCGCACTCACCGCACGAGTCGACGAAGCAGCCCACACCGACCCGGTCGCCGACGGCGTACTTCGTCACGCCCGGGCCGACCGCGGCGACCACGCCGGCGATCTCGTGGCCGGGAACGAGCGGGAACGTGCCCCGGCCCCACTCCTCCCGGGCCTGGTGGATGTCGCTGTGACAGATGCCGGCGTACTTGATGTCGATGAGGACATCGCGGTCGCGCAGCTCGCGGCGCTCGACCGTCGAGCGCTCGAACTTGGCGCCCGGGGTGGGGACAACCAGCGCTGCGGTGGTGGCCATGGAACTCCCTCGCGCCCTCGCCGCTCCCGGGCGGGTGCGCCACGGGAGCGCGGAGAGGGCCGTGTTGATCACTGTGTGACGCGGACGAAAGCCTGCGAACGCCCCGGGACCGGCACCCCGGCCCCACAATGTAAGAGCGCGCTCACTTCGATTGTATGGTGCACAGACGTCCAGGCGTCGGGACCGGAGGCGGAAATGGTGGAGCCGGGCCGCCCCGGGGGGCCCGTCCGCCCCGGGGAGCCGACCGGTCCGGTGGGGACGGCCCTGTCCGCGCAGCCGGGCGGGCCGCAAGGTCGGGCCCCCGGCCGGACCTCGTATCACCACGGCGATCTGGCGGCCGCGCTGGTCGCCGGCGCCCTCGACCTGATCGCCCAGGGCGGACTGGCGGCGTTCTCGGTCGCCGCGGTCGCCCGCCGTGTCGGGGTGAGCTCGGCGGCGCCGTACCGGCACTTCCCCGACCGGGACAGCCTGCTCGCCGCGGCCGCCGCGACGGCGGCGCGCCAGCTCACCGGGCAGCTGCGCACGGCCGCGGACCGGGCCGGCGCCGATCCGGTGGAACGGCTGGCCGCGACCGCCGGTGCCTACACCAGGTTCGTCATCCAACGCCGCGCCGGGATGGATGTTCTGTTCGCCCCGGGGCTGGCGGGCAGCCGCCATCCCCAGCTCGGCGCGCAGACCCGGGCCCTGCTCGACACGCTGCTCCCGCTCGTGCTGGCCCTGCCCGGGGTGCCGAGCTACCGCGACGCGCTCATCCTCGTCGAGCAGCACCTCGCCCAAGCCCACGGGCACGCCGTGTTCCACCTCGACGGCGTGTTCGCCCAGCACCGCCGCAGCGTCGACCAGGCCGCCGCCGCGTCCGTCGCCACGACCCGGATGCTCGTCGTCGGCCACGCCGCCGGTCGCGTCTGAGGCGCCGCGTCGGCCACGCCGCCGGTCGCGTCTGAGGCGCCGCGCCGGCCTCGCTGCCGGGCGTGCCTGCAGGCGCCGCGCCGGCCGAGCCCGCCCCGCCGCCGCGGACCGACGCCCGGTGGCGCGAAGGTCGCCTGCCGGGCGCTGCGACTGGTCGCCGGAATGCCGGCGCCATTGACGTCCTTTCCAGGCGAGCGCGTCCTTCCCAGGCGAGCGCCGATCGGCCGGGACACCGGGGGTGCCCGGCGCCGGGGTTCCGATCACCCGTTCGTGGGGCTTATGGGCTATTGCCGTGCCGGGGTCAGCGGGCCGGTGTCGGGTGATCGGTCGCTCGTGATATCCGCCAAGATTTCCGCCGTTCGGCCAGGTGATGAGGTATTGGGCGGGGAAATGTGCGGCGACGGTCTGAAGATCGGCTGAGATCGGCGACGTCCGGCGCGCCGCCGGGAGGTGGGGTGCGGGCGCCGCTGGGCGGCGGGCAGTGGCGCCATCCCCGGTACCGCAGCCGTTGTCGGGCCCGCCGTGCCGCCACCGCGGGCGTGTCGGACAGGCAGCCCAGCTGGCCGTTTTGTGCCCTGCAGCGCCGCTGCGGGGGAGTTGCGTCGGCGACATCGGACCGCCTTCGGCAACCGGGACGCGCGGCGGAAGGGTGCCGCCGGCGGTGTCGAGTTCGCGATAGGAACGACTGGGGGGACGACCGGTCACCGACAATTCAGCAGGCGCCCTGTGCCCGATTTCCGGTCGGCGGAACGGAGGGATTGTGGATTCGCGCGAGAACGTCGACGAGGTGACCGAGCCGCGGGAAACAACGACCGGGCTCACCACCCGCCCGGACCCGCTGCGCCCCGGCGACCCGCGCGAACTCGGCGATTACCGGATTCTCGGCCGCCTCGGCGAGGGCGGCATGGGCACCGTCTTCCTCGGCCGGGGCCGCGACACCGGCCTGGTCGCGGTGAAGGTCATCCGCGCGGACATCGCCCGCATTCCCCGCTACCGCGACCGGTTCCGCCGGGAGGCCGCCGTGGCGCGGCGGGTCGCCCGCTTCTGCACCGCGGAGGTCCTCGACGTCGTCGACCCCCCGCACGGGCAGCCGTACCTCGTCACCGAGTTCGTCGATGGCCCGACCCTGGCCCGCGCCGTCGCCGCCCACGGCCCGCTGGGCTCGGCCGACCTGGAACGCATCGCGGTCAGCGTGGCCGCGGCGCTGACCGCCATCCACGGCGCGGGTCTGGTGCACCGCGATGTCACCCCGACGAACGTGCTGCTCTCCCCGTTGGGCGCGCGGGTGATCGACTTCGGGCTGGCCCAGGTCACGGACGAGGCGCCCAGCGGGCCGTCCGGCCGGGTCGCGGGGACCCCGGCGTTCATGGCTCCCGAGCAGGCCCGCGGCGAGACCGTGACGAGCGCGGCGGACATCTTCTCCTGGGGCGGCCTGGTGATCTTTGCGGGCAGCGGGCGCAAGCCGTTCGGTGACGGCCCGACGTCGGCCCAGCTGCACCGGATCCTGCACACCGACCCCGCGCTCGGCGAGCTCGACCCGGCGCTGGCCGCCGTGGTGCGCGCGGCGATGCGCCGTGAGCCGGCCGGCCGGCCCACCGCCGAGGAGCTGCTGCGCCGCCTCGTGCGCCCCGGCGCCGCCGCGGAGACCATCGTCACCAGCCCGCTGGACATCGTCCCGCCCCGGCCGGGCCCGAGCACGTCACCATCCGCCGCGCGGGCCTCCGCCCGAACGTCGCCGGCCGGCCTGCCGGCGTCGGGGGCGAGCTCCGCCCTCGCGGCGACGGCAGCGGCGACGGGGACGGGGCCAGGATCCGGCTCCGCCCCGGCGGCGGGGTCTGGCTCGGCCAGGGCGGGGGTGAAGTCCGGCGCGCCGGCAGCGACGGGGCCGAGGCCCGGCTCCGCGGCGGCGGGGACGGGGATGAGGCCAGGTTTCGCGACGGGGGTGGCGATGGCGCGGTCCGGGCCGGTGCCCGGCGGGGGAGTCGGCGTCGCGCCCGGTCGGCGACCGGACACCCCCGGCGCAGCCGGGCGGGCAGTCACGGCGACGACGCCGGAGCCGCCGCCGGTCGCCGCGACGCCCGCCCCGGCGACCGGCCCGCAGGACCTGGTGCTGGCCGGCCCGGCCGGCCCCACCGGCGATCCCGGGCCGGCCGGCCGGCGGCGGCGGGTGCGGCTGATCGCCGCCGTGGCCGCGGCGGGCATCGTGATCGCGGCCGCGCTGATGGTGATCGGCCTGCTCGTGCACGCCCACGGCGGGTCCACTCGGGCCACCGCGACGGCGTCCGGTCAGGTCGCCGTGCCCGGCGGGCTCGTCGGCCGGCCCGTCGGGAAGGCCACGGGCCGCAGCGCCAGCCCCGCCGTCGCCACCCCCACCCGAACGGCCACCCGAACTGTCGGCGCCCCCGGCGACGGCAGAACCGGCGAGCCGACGAGCACCGCCCGTCCCGGCGCGCACACCGATCCCACCGACGCCTCGCCGGCCACCGGCAGGGTCGCCGTCCCGGACGTGGTCGGCCAGGACGCCGACGCGGCCGAGACCGCCGTGCGCGCGGCCGGCTTCGGCACGGTCGAACGCGCCTACCGGGCCGGCAGCGGCGCCCGCGGCACGGTCGTCGCGACCGACCCGCGGGCCGGGACGACGCCCACCCGCGACGCCACCGTCACCCTGACCGTGTCGACGGGGCCGAGCACCGTCACGGTGCCCGAGGTCGTCGGGCACGACGCCGCGGACGCCCGCACGGCGTTGCGTGCCGCCGGCCTCACCGTGGTGGAACGGGTCAACTCCGGCCCGTCCACCGCCGACGCCGGGCAGGTGGACGCCGTCGCGCCGCAGGAGGGCACCCGGGTGGCGGCCCACAGCTCCGTCACCATCACCGTGGTCAGTGACACGGTGGCCGTGCCCGATCTGCACGGCCGTCCGGAGGGTGAGGCCGACCGGACCCTGACCGACCTCGGCCTCACCGTCGTCCAGCACCCCCGGGCCGGCGGCGATCCGCCCGGCACGGTCGTCGGGCAGACCCCGGCGCCGGGCGGCGTCGTGGCCCGCGGATCGACCGTCACCCTCGTCGTCGCCCGGCCCGCCGCAACCGGCTCGCCGAGCCCTTCCGCCGCAACCGGGGGACCGGGCCCGTCGCCTGCGCCCCCGCCGACTTCACCCTGACCGCCGCCCGACCAGGTGCCGCTCGAACAGGTGCCGCCCGACCAGGTGCCGCCCGACCAGGTGCCGCTCGACCGAACGTCGCCCGTCGACAGGTCGGTGCGGGTCAGCCGGCCAGGGTGGCGAGGCTGACGTCCCACAGCCGCGCGGCCGAGCGCGGGTCGAGGGCGTAGTCCGCCACCCCGGTGCGGATTCCCGGCTGGTGCGGGCCGGCCTCGTTGCAGTCCTGGAAGTACCGGCCGCTGACCCCGTCGACCAGGGGCGACGCGGCGAGCAGCACCGAGGTCGACGCCCCCTGCTCGGGCGTCTTCCAGGAGATGCCCCCGCCGCCGGTGCTGCCGGCGCGCTGGGCCCGCAGTCGGTCGAGCTCGGCATCGGTGACGTGACGCTGCAGCTTGGTGCGGATGCCGCCGGGCATGAGCGCGTTGACGGCGATGCCGTCGTCCGCCCACCGCCGGGTCGCCTCGACGGCGAACAGCACGTTCGCGGTCTTCGACTGCCCGTAGGCCGACCACGGCTCGTAGGGCCGCTCGAGGAAGTGGATGTCGTCGAAGACGACGTCGGAGCGCACATGCGCACTCGAGCTCACCGACACCACCCGGGCGCCGCCGGCCGCGGCCAGCGCCGGGCGCAGGCCCGTCGCCAGTGCGAAGTGGCCCAGATGGTTGGTGGCGAACTGCAGCTCCCAGCCCTGCGGCGTGCGGGTCTCCGGAGAGGCCATCACCCCGGCGTTGTTGACGAGGATGTGCAGCGGACCCTCCCAGCCGTTGACGAACGCGGCGACGGAGGCGGGCTGTGCGAGGTCGAGCGGGACGATCGTGACCTGCTCGTTCCCGGTCGACGCGGTGATGTCGGCGGCCACGCGGGCACCGGCATCGAGGTCACGGACCGTGATCGTCACCTGCGCGCCCGCGCCGGCCAGCGCCCGCGCCGTCTCGACGCCGATGCCCGAGGACGCGCCGGTCACGACGGCACGCCGGCCGGACAGGTCAACGTCCGCCAGCACCTCGGCCGCGGTCGAGGTCGCGGAGAACGGTGTGGTGATCAGTGTGCTCACAGTGATGATCTTCCTGTGTGCTCGGCGGAACCGGGCAGGGGCCCGGTCGATAGGATGGAGGCGGCGGGGACGACCGCGGCGACGGCCCGTCCGGGCCGGGGCGCGCGGGGATCCGGAACGCTCGGTCGGTTCCGGTGGGGCGAAGCTCCCGGCCGCGTGTCCAGCCTAAGTGGAGCCGCCTCCACCTAGCAATGTAGTCACCGTGCGTTCGCTGGCCGCGCAACGGTCCGCCCGGTGCCCAGTGCCCGCCGCCCGCGGTCCGCGGGGCAGCCGGGCCCACTCGCGCCGACCGGCCGCGGTGTTCATGGCCGCGGGGAGGAGAGCGATGCCGGTACAGGGCAGGACCAGGCCGTTGCGGGCCGACGCCCGCCGCAACCGCGAACAGGTCCTCGACGCCGCCCTGCGGGCCTTCTCCGCGGGGGGTCCGGGCGTGCCCCTGGAAGCCGTCGCGAAGGACGCCGGGGTCGGCATCGGCACCCTCTACCGGCACTTCCCGACCCGCGAGGCGCTCGTCGAGGCGGTCTACCGCGCCGAGCTCGGCCGGTTGTGCGACGCGGCGCCCGCGCTGCTGGGCCGCCTGCCGCCGGATGGGGCCGTCCGCGCCTGGATGGACGCCTTCCTCGACTACACCTGCGCCAAGCGGGGGATGGCCGACGCGCTGCGGGCGGTCATCGCCTCCGGCGGCGACCCGTTCGCCCACAGCCGCGAGCGGATGATCGCCGCCGTCACCTCGCTGCTCGCCGCCGGCGCCGCCGCGGGGACCGTCCGCGCCGACGTCGGCCCGGTCGACGTGCTCACCGGGCTCGCCGGCGTCACCCTCGCCGCCGGCGAGCCCGCCCAGCGCGCGCAGGCGGGGCGCCTGCTGGACCTGTTCATGGACGGCCTGCGCCCCCGCCCCGCCACCCCGCCCCGCGCGGCGGAGCCGTCCGGCGCGGCGCAGCCGCCCCGCGCGGCGGGGTAGGCGGGAGGGGCCGCACGGATCAGGCGGCGGCGCGTTCGAGGATGTGCACCCCGCAGGCCGAACCCAGCCCGATCACGTGGGCCAGGCCGATGCGGGCCCCGGGGATCTGCCGGTCGCCGGCCTCGCCGCGCAGGTGGGTCGCCACCTCCCAGATGTTCGCGATGCCGGTCGCCGAGATCGGGTGCCCCTTGGACTCCAGCCCGCCGGAGACGTTCACCGGCGTCGACCCGTCGCGCCAGGTCGCGCCCGAGTTGAAGAAGTCCACCGCGCCGCCCTCCGGGCACAGCATCAGGTTGTCGTAGTGGACCAGCTCGGCGGTGGCGAAGCAGTCGTGCAGCTCGACCAGGTCGAGGTCCTCCGGGTCGACCCCGGCGGTGTCGTAGGCGCGCCGCGCGGCGTTGCGGGTCAGCGTGTTGACGTTGGGCAGCACCTGGCAGGCCTCCTCCCACGGGTCGGTGGTCAGCACGGAGGCGGAGATCTTCACCGCCCGGCGGCGCTGCTCGGGCGCCAGGGTCTTCAGCGCGGCACCGGTGACGAGGACCGCGGCCGCCGCCCCGTCGCAGTTCGCCGAGCACATCGGCCGGGTGTTCGGGTAGGAGATCATGACGTCGTTCATGATCTCGTCCAGGGTGAACCGGCGCTGGTAGGAGGCCAGCGGGTTCAGCGTCGAGTGGGCGTGGTTCTTCTCGGAGATCCGGGCGAACAGCTCGAAGCTCGTGCCGCCGTAGCGGTGGCCGTACTCCATGCCGATCTGGGCGAAGACCCCGGGCATCGTCTCGGTGCCGATGCGCCCGTCGAGCGGGCCGACCGCGCCGAAACGGCCCTGCGGCGCCCAGGTGGCGGAGTCACCCTGGCGCTCGCCGCCGGCCAGCAGCCCGGCGCCCGCGAGCTTCTCCACGCCGACGGCGAGCCCGAAGTCCGCCTCCCCGGCCCGTAGCGCCATGTGGACGACGCGGACCGCGGTCGCCCCCGTCGCGCAGGCGTTGGCCACGTTGTAGACGGGGATGCCGGTCTGGCCCACCTGCTTCTGTAAGGCCTGGCCGATCCCGCCGCCGCCGCGCAGGTTGCCCGCGGCGAGAATGCCGATCTCCCGCATGGTGATCCCGGCGTCCGCAATCGCGTTCATGGTCGCCTCGGCGGCCAGGTCGATCAGGTCGGAGTCGGGGTGCTTGCCGAACCGCGTCATGCTGATGCCCAAGATCCAGACGTCGTCGCTCGCCATGTCGTCTCTCCTGTCGAAGGTGTGGGGCGCGTTCCCGAAACGCCGAGGGGCCTCAGGGGCGGGGCTCGAAACCGAAGCTGACCGCCTCGGTGCCGGCCTGGTCGACGCCGACCGGGGTGAGCGCGAGGCGGACCTTCATCCCCAGGCGCACCGCCTCGGGCGTGGGCTCGACGTTGATGAGGTTGGCGCGCACGCTCGTGCCGGCGCAGTCCACCGTCGCCGACACGAACGGCACGGGGACTCCCGGGGCGGCATGAGCGACGATCGTGAACGCGCGGACCTCGCCCTCGGTGGGGACGTCCACCCGGGTGAAGGACGTGCCGAAACAACTCGCGCACGCGTTGCGTCGGTCGAAGAAACGCGCGCCGCACACGGTGCATTCGCGGGCGACCAGGTGCGGGCGTTCACCGAGGACCAGATAGTCGACGAACGGGACGGTCTGCGGCACGGGCGGTGCTCCTCACGGGTCGGGATCCGTCCCCGGCCGGCCGACCGGCGGACGCATGGGTGGTCCGCCGCGAGATGCGGCCGCGGTGGCGGCGGCGGATCCCACGCTGGCCGTGGCACGTCGGGCGCGTCCCGCCATCACCGTCCACCCCTTGTGGGCTTACCATCCGCCCCAGACAGCGGCAACCGGTCCGCGGTCTGGCCGCGGGGCCGCCCCGCTGCCCGCTCCCCCCACGCGGCGGTCCGGGTGCCCCGCCGTCCGTCCGCCCGCAGCCCCGCTCCAGCCGCCCGCAGCGCCGCGCGGCGCACCACATCTGGCCCGAAAGTGCCGGACACGCAGAGCACGGAATCTGTCCATCTGCGTTTTCCCTGGTCGTGGGATCCCCACGCGGTACGTACTCGGCACAACCCGCCCGATACCGGGACATGTTGCTACGATGTCGCGACCATGCAATAAATGCTCCGAGGGCGGGTCATCAATGCCCAGACGGCGAGGAGAATCGGTTTGGACGAGCTCGACCGGGCCTTGTTGCGCCTGTTGCAGCAGAATGGCCGGCGGACCAACCGGGATCTCGCCCTGGCCACCCACGTGGTGCCCTCGACCTCCTTGCAGCGGGTGCGCTCGCTGGTGGAACGGGGCATCATCAGCGGTTTTCGTGCCGAGGTCGAGCTCGCCGCGATCGGCCGGCCGGTGCAGGCCCTGATATCCGTGCGGGTCCGCCCGCCCTCCCGTTCGGTGATCGAGGCTTTCCGCGCCTGGGCGGCCGACCTCGCCGAAACGGTCAGCCTGTTCTCCACGACCGGAACCTTCGATTTCCTCCTGCACGTCGCGGTGCCGGACGTCGACGGGCTCTACAGCCTCGTCATCGACCGGCTCACCGCCCGGCCCGAGGTCTTCGACGTGCAGACGAGCCTGGTGTTCGACCACCGCCGCTCGGCGGCGATCGAGCCGATCGAACCGGCCGGCCCCGCGCAATAGCGCCCAGTCCTGCCCGCCGCGGCCCGGGTTCGGCTCCGAGCACTACGGCTGTCCGGCGCCCGCCCCACCGCGGCGTGCTGCGCGGTTGCGGTCCGTCCACCCAGACCTCCACCATCACCAGGACCGCTCCACCATCACCAGGACCGCTCCACCATCCTGGTCACAGGTGCTGTTGGCGGAGCGAGGTCGGCCGTTCCCGATCGCGCGGCGGGGCACTCGCGCCCGCCGCCGCCCGCCTCATATCGGAAAGCGGCTGGTCAGTGCGATTTCGCGGATCATTTTGCGGATCATTCGGCGGCGGGTATCGCGGGCCCTGGGCGCCGCCGGCCGGGCCTTGGCCCAGGGGGAACACGGCGTGGTACCTCCCTGCGGACACCCCGCGCGAATAGCCAGAAAAGGGCGCTCTAGTCTGATGGCGCGATATGCCGGTCGGGTGGCACCGGCCGGCCGACGCGGCGAACGCGAACTCGGCGGGAGGCGGCCGCCGATGTCGGTGGCCTGCGGCGCCGGGGCGATGCGGTTCCGGGACGGGATGGGCGGGGGAGATGGGCGCGGGCTCACCGCCATGGGCGCGAGTGCTGAGGGCGGCGGTCGGGTCGGT
>NZ_CM001489.1:2083072-2104462 GCF_000262465.1 Frankia sp. QA3 | reverse complement strand
GCGGACGGCTGCGCGGGCCGGGCCGGCCGCCCTGGTCGCGCCCGGCGCTCGCCGTCGCCGTGATCTGCGCCTGTTCGTTCGCGGCGAGCATCATCCTGCAGGCGACGCTGTACCGGCACGGCTCCGGCGACGCAGACGAGGCCGCCTACGTCCTGCAGGCCAGGATGCTGCTCGACGGGCACCTCACCCTGGACGCGGCGAGGATGGAACCGTTCTTCCGGCCCTGGCTGACCGGGGAGCACGGCGGCAGGCTGTTCACCAAGTACCTGCCCGGCTGGCCGGCGCTGCTCGCCGCCTCGCAGGCCGTGTTCGGCACGATGACCCTCGCGCCGGCCCTCGTTGCCGCCGGCTGGGTCGCCGGGACGTACCGGCTGGCCCGCGAGCTGCTCGACGATGCGGCGAGCGCGGTGCTGGCCGCGGGTCTGCTGGCCCTGTCACCGCTCGTCGTCGTGCACACGGCGCTGCCGCTGGCCTACGCCTGCGGCGCGGCCACGCTCACCCTGGCCAGCGCGGCGCTGCTGCGCGGGGCCCGCACCGGCGCCCGGCGTTCGCTGCTCGGCGGCGGGGCCGGCGTGGGCTTCGCGCTGCTGCTGCGCCCCTTCGACGCGGTGCTCGTGCTGGCGGGGGTGGTCGTGTTCGCGCTCGTGCGATTACGCCGCGAGCCGCGGGCGATGACGCGGCGGGTCGGCTGGGCCGTCCTCGGCGCGGCGCCGTTCGTCGCCGTGCTGCTGGCCTACTGCCGGTGGGTCACCGGCTCGGCGCTGCGGATGCCGCTGTCCGCTTCCGATCCGCTGGACCGCTTCGGCTTCGGCCCGCGCCGGATCCTGCCCTCCGAGCCGACGTTCGCCTTCACCCGCCACCTCGCGCTGCGTGCCCTGGAGCAGACCTGCGCCGCCGCGCCGGGCTGGCTGTTCGGCGGCGTGGTGGTGGTCGCGCTCGCCGCCGTCGGCGCGGCGGGCGCGCGGCGGCGGGCGCAGCGGCTGCTGCTCGTGGCGACGGTGGGCGCGGTCGTCGGCGGATACCTGTTCTGGTGGGGTTCGGCGTTCGCCATGCCGGGGCTGCGCAACGGGCTCGGCCCGCATTACCACCTCGCCGCGCTGACCCCGATCCTGATCCTCGCCGCCGACGGCGCCCGCCGGCTGTGGTCGGCCGCCGCTGCCCTCCCGTGGGCCGCCGTACTGCGGCCCGCCGCGGCGGGTGCGGTCGCGGTGACGATGGTGCTGCTCACGGCCGTCGCGGTGCCCGGCAAGCTCGACGGGCAGCGCTGGGTCAACGACCGCAACGCCTTCCTCGCCGCCCTGCTCCCGGACGGCTACCCCGCCCCGGCGGTGGTCGTCGTGACGCCGCAGGTGCCCAGCCGGTACACCCAGGTGCCGTACCAGACGCTGCGCAACCGGCCGGACCTGCGCGGCCGGGTGCTGTACGCGGCCGACCTCGGCGCCGCGACGGCGACGCTGCCCGACCGGGTGCCGGGGCGGGCACTGTACCGGCTGCGCCCGGACGAGATCGTCGACCCGGCGGCGCCCGCCAGCTTCTACGGGTCCTTCACCGCCCTGCGCCAGGTCAGCGGCGAGCGGATCCGGCTCCGGGTGAGCGCTCGCCTGCCCGCCGGGGCCGCGGCCGGCGCATCCGCCTACGTGCGGCTGGGGGCGGTCACCCGGACCTTCCCGGCGACGCCCCCGGCCGGGGACCGCATCGACGCGTCGGTGGTGGTCACCTCGGGGGAGCCGGCCGGCGCCGGCGAGATCGGCGCCGGCGCGGCGACGCTGCCGGGGGAGCTCGTCGTCGGGCTCGTCCAGCCGACCGCCGCGGGCCCCGCCCGCTGGGAGGAGCGCATCCCGCTGGCGCGCCGGCACGCCGGCGGCTCGCTGACCCTGCTCACCCCCGGGCTGGGCTGGCGCCAGGTGCCCGGCCGCGCCGCGGCGGGATGGCTGCCCGCCCGGTCCGTCCCACGCTGGCCGTCGCCGCCGGCATCGACTGATCCGCCCCCGCCGGCGGCGGGCGGTGGCGGGCGGGGGCGACGGGGGCGGTAACGTCGCGCGGCATGGCGCAGCGCAACGGGCGCACGACCGTCGACATCCACACCGACGGGGCGTGCAGCGGCAATCCCGGGCCCGGCGGCTGGGGTGCGGTGCTGCGCTACGGCGAGCACGAGCGGGAGCTGCACGGCGGCGAGCCGGCGCGCACGACGAACAACCGGATGGAGCTCACCGCGGCCATCATGGCGCTGGAGGCACTGACCCGGCCGTCGGTGGTGCGCCTGCACACCGACAGCACCTACCTGCGCAGCGGCATCACAAGCTGGATCGCCGGCTGGCGGCGCAACGGCTGGCTGACGAAGGACCGCACGCCGGTGCGCAACGCCGACCTGTGGCAGCGGCTGGAGGCCGCGGTCGCCCGGCACGACGTCGAGTGGCTGTGGGTCCGTGGGCATGCCGGCGACCCCGGCAACGAACGCGCCGACGCCCTGGCCGCCCGGGGCCTGCGCGAGGCCCGCCAGGCACCTCCACCCGCCTGAACCGGGACGGCGCCCGACCGGACCCGCCGACCCTGCCGCGATCGAAGCGTTTGCCGGATGCACGCGCCTTCGGCATGACATCATGCACGTGCAGATGCACTTGATGATGTTCTTGCGTGAGACGGAGTCGCCATGTCCCGCCGTTCCCCGTTCGGGCCGGTGCCACCATCCCCCTTACCGGCCGATCTTCTGGTGATAGTGCTCACCGCCGCAGCCACCGTGCTCGGCCTCGCGGCCGTGGCCGCGGTCATCGTCATCACCCTGAGTGCCGGCGAGACCGACGTCTTCGCCGTCGTCGCCGGGCTGCCGCCGGCCGTCATGAGTCCGTTCACGGTCGCGCTACCTGCGGTTATTCGCGTCGCCCAAGCGGAACGGGCGCCGCGGCGGCGCGGGCGCGGGCGGCCGGCGTCCGGGCGGCCACGGGCCCGCTGCGCGCCGCCGGGGGCGCAGCGACGCTCCCTCGGCGGCTGTCGCGGTGACGACGACGGCTCCCCGGGCGGGAACGATCGCCCCTACCGTTGACCGTCGTGCGGGTCATCTGGGCGGCCTTGGCCGCGATCGTCATGTCTGTCGGCCTCCTGACCGGCTGCAACGCCTCCGCGACGGGTGGGCCCCTCAACGCTGCCGGCGGCGTCGGCTCGGGCACCGCCACCGGCGGCTCGTCCGCGAGCGTCCCCGGCGGCTCGTCCGCGGCCGCCGACGGTGCGCTGACCGCCTCCTCGGCGGCGTCGCGCTCGTCGTGCGGCGGCAAGGTCACCGACGTGCGGGACGTCGAACGGCTCATCAACGAGCCGGTCGGCTGCCCCGGCGCGCTGAACACGTTCTGGCACGGCGAGCTCGGCGACGCCTGGACGACGCCGCGTTTCGTCCCCTACCGCGACGGCGAGGTGCCCGACGACGCCTGCGGCCGGCAGGTCAACGACCCCCGCGTGTTCGCCGACAACGCGCTGTACTGCACGCTCGACGACACGGTCGCCTACAGCGTCGACTTCCTCAACGAGCTGGCCCAGGTCGGCGGCCCCACCTACCCGCTGTTCGTCCTCATGCACGAGCTGTCCCACCGAGGCGACCGCATCGGCGGGAACCTGGGGGTCGTCACCCGCGCCGAGGAGAACCAGGCCGACTGCTTCGCCGGGCGGCAGGCCTCCGTCGCGCACGACGCCGGGCGCATCGCCGTCACCGACGCCCTGCAGGGCGCCCTGCTGTTCTACAGCCTCGGCGACACCCGCGGCGGCTGGTTCGCCCAGGAGGCCGCCAGCGCCCCCGACGCCCACGGCACGCCCCGCCAGCGCGCCCAGGCATTCGCCTTCGGCTACCTGCGCGGCAGTTCCACCTGCCACCGGATCGGCAAGTCCCAGACAGGCGACGTGTCGTTCTGACGATCGGCCCCCGACCCATCCACGCAGTCGGTGACGCTCGGTAACCGTAGGTTCGGTCGGGTTGCGGCAGCGGAGTTACGGTGAGTTATGACCTTCAGGGCTGCGTCCGATCAGATCGAGGTTCCTGCCGGAGTGGGCCTGACCGCCGTCGGCATGGCCTGGGTCCGGGCCCGGGAGAGCACGCGCCGCGACCGGCTCTTCGACGACCCCTACGCCGAGGCGTTCGTCGAGGCGGCCGGGGGCCCCGGCGTCGCCACCGGCCCCGCCGGAGCCTTTGCCCGACTCGTCGACATGGTGGACTCCCACGGCGTGCAACGCACCCGCTTCTTCGACGACTACCTCACCCGCGCCGCGGGCGACGGCCACCGCCAGCTCGTCCTGCTCGCCGCGGGCCTGGACACCCGCGCGTACCGGCTGTCCTGGCCCGCCGGCACCCGGCTGTTCGAGGTCGACCTGCCGGAGATGCTGACGTTCAAGCAGGCGGTCCTCGACGGCCGGCACGCCACCGCGCACGCCGAACGCGTCGCCGTCCCCGCCGACCTCGCCGGCGACTGGGCGACGGCGCTGACCCGTGCCGGCCTGCGGCCGCGGGAACGCACCACCTGGCTCGTCGAGGGCCTGCTGCCCTACCTCGACGCCGAACAGGCCGCCCGCCTGCTCACCACCGTCGGGCAGCTGTCTGCCCCGGGCAGCCTGCTGGGCTTCGAGTACCAGGCCGCCGACACGTGGCTGCTCGACGAGCTGCGCGCCATGCCGGAGCTGGCCGAGTTCGCGGCGCTGCTCAAGGGCGGCCTCGGCAAGCCCGCCGTCGCCTGGCTGCCCCAGCACGGCTGGCAGGTGCTGCGCGCCCGGCTGCGCGCCGACCTCGCCGTCGAGACCGGCCGCCCCGCGCCCGGCCCGCCCGCCGACGGCTTCCTCATCGCCGCCCGCCGGTGACCTGCGCGCGGGGGTGTTTGACAGGGCCTGGAGCACGGCTGACGGACGGGGCGCCCGACCGTTTGCGGCAAGCGGCCGCACGAGGAGACGGCCACGGTTCCCCAGGAGGACTGGCCTCCCGGGGAACCGTGGCCGAAGGCCGCCTGCTACCGACGGCCGGCGCGGGCCGAGCCGCGGATCAGGGGGCCTGGAAACCGGCCTCGGTCAGCACCGACTCGCCCTTGTCGGAGGTGACGTAGTCCACCCATGCCTTGCCGCCGGCGGCGTTCTTGCCGGCCTTGAGCGTGGCGATCGGGTAGTCGTTGATGGCCTTGGCCGACTCGGGGAACTCGATGCCCGTCACCTTGTCGTCCGCGGCCTTCGCGTCCGTGCGGTAGACCAGCGCCGCGTCGACCTCACCGAGGGTGACCTTCGACAGGGCGGACTTGACGTCCTGCTCCAGGGTGACGGGGGCCAGCTGCGTCCCGGCGGCGGCCAGCGCCTTCTTCGTCGCCGCGCCGCAGGGCACCTGCTCGGCGCACAGCGCTACCTTCACGCCCGGCTTCACCAGGTCGGGCAGGTCCTCGATGCCCTTCGGGTTGGCCTTCGGCACGGCGATGACGAGCTGGTTGCGGACGAAGACCTTCGGCGCCGAGGAGTTCTCCCCGGCGTCGGTGACGGTCTTCATGGTGGCCGGGCTCGCCGCGGCGAACACGTCCGCGGGCGCGCCGGAGGCGATCTGCTGGGCCAGCGCGGAACTACCCGCGAAGGAGAACTTCACGGTGGACCCCGGGTTGGCGGCCTCGAACTGCTTGCCCAGCGTCGTGAACGACTCGGTCAGCGACGCCGCGGCGAACACGGTGACCGTGCCCGTGGCACCGCTCGAGGCACTGCTGGCGGCGGGCGTCGGCGTGGTCGTCGAGCCCCCGTCGCTTCCGTCGCTTCCACACCCGGCGGCGAGAAGACCGGCACTGGCCACGACCGCCAGCGCCGTCTTCACCCTGCGAAATCTCACGTATCCCCGTTCCTACGCACCACGGCCGGTCGCCGGTGCCATCGCGCGCACGGTCGACCGCCTTCTACGAACATCCACTGTTGGCTGTGCGGTCGGGCGCCTCGATGCCACTTGTCGTCATCGAATCGGCCCATGGCGACGCCATCGTCGCCGCGAGCGCCGAGCCGCCCGGAGAACTCCGGCGGCCGCCGCGCCCTCCTCGCATCTGCGGAACCTGCTGGTGAGCGATGCCGCAGATGCGAAACTGGATGCATGATAGTGCCGCTTGTACGTTTCGACTAGGTGGGGTCGACCCCAGATCCGTCCGCACTTGCGGTCCGGCTCTGTCGGGGGGCCCGCCCGCGCCGACGCCTCAGTCGCGGGCGGGCCGACGATGTGGTGAGCCCGGCTCGTCGCGCCGGGCGATGGTCCCGACGGGCCCCGGCACGCGCATGGCCCGCCCCCGTGACGGGGTGCGGGCCATGTGCGCTGCGGCCGGCCGGCCGGGCGGGCGGCAGAAGCGAAGTTCGCGGACTCAGGGTGCGGCTGCTACGAGCTCAGGGCAGGGCGTGGAAGGTGCGGTCGTGGTAGATCAGCGGGGCCGCGGCGGGGTCGGTCGCGGCCTCCAGGACCAGGCCGACGATGAGGAAGTGGTCGCCGGCCTCGATCGGCGGGCGGGTGGCGCAGCGCAGCCAGGCCCGGCCGCCGTCGAGCAGCGGCTCCCCGGTGGGCAGCGCGGTCCAGCGGGTCGGTTCGGCGAACCGGTCGATGCCGCTGCGGGCGAAGCGGCGGGCGACGTCCTCCTGCGCCGAGGAGAGCAGGTTGACCACGAACGTGTCGGCGGCGCGCAGGTGGGGCCAGGCCGAGGCACCGGAGGAGATCGCGAAGACGACCATCGGCGGCTCGGCGGACAGCGACGCCAGCGACGTCGCGGTGAAGCCGACCGGTCCCACGCCGGCGTCCGTCGTGATGACGGCGACGCCTGCCGGGTGGCCCCGGAAGACGGTCCGGAACAGGTCGCCGTCGACGGCGCGCGCCCTGGGGGCTCCCTGGGTCTGGCGAAGCGAGGCGGTCATACGGATGCTCCCGAGGTTCGAAGGACAGATGGTGTTCGCCCGGTGCCACGGATCAAGCCGGGCCGCGCCGACGGCCGGGCCCCATCCGACGGCCGCCGCCGCGCCGCGTCCGGCCGGCCGGCCCGGCCGAGGCGACCCGGCCTGGGCTACCGGACGCCGCCGGCGTGCGCGGTGCCGATCGGCACGTGGTCCCGGGGCGTCGGTGGATGCCGACCGGCTGGGCGCGTGCCGAGCGCGGCGGTGCGGAGATGGACGGTGCCGGGGCGCCGGCGGCGGCCCGGCCCAGCGATGGGCCCGGTCGCGCGACCGACATGGATCCGGCTCGGGGACGGGCCGGCTCGACGCCGGCGTGGGGCTGGTGGCGGGGCGGACCGGGACGCGTACTGGTCAGGGCCACCGGCGGCGGGTGCGCCGGCCGGGGGCGGACGTGTCACCGGGGAACGGGCCACCCCGCGGGGCCGGACCGGCGACGAGGGGGCGGGCCGGGCCGTTCGCCACGGCGGACGAGCCCGGGCCGTTCACAGGGGCGGCGTCCGCGCGAGACCGAGCCGGGCGTCCCCCTGCGGGCCGGTGCGGGCACTCGCGGGGTGGGGTGACTCAGCGGCAGGGGCGACAGAGATCGCTGTTGCTGTGCCCGAAGTCGACGTGACGCCGGCGCCGCAGACGTGGCTGGTCGTCGCGACCCTCCACGCAGGCGCACGCGGACACGCCGGCCGTAGGCCACGGAGTGAGCTGCACGCTTCCACACTAAATCCGCGCCAATGGCAGGTCAACGGGCCGATCAGGGCATCCGGACCCCGGTGTGGTGGCCGACGGGCCCAACTTCTGGATACGCCGGCGAGAGGGCGGGGAGCCGCTGTGACTTCGCTCACCGTCTCGGCGGATCCGCGCACGGTGTGGGCCTGTCGATCGCCGCCCGGTCGGCGCCCGGGTCGGCCGCGCCGTCCCGGGCGGAGGCGGTCCGGGGTGTGCCTGCCGTTGTTCGTCCAGAGATCCTCGGTATACAAATCAGGTGCGGTTCCTGTGCGCAGTGCTATCCCGGGGACCTGCGGGAGTGAGGCAGTGTCAGTACGCTGCGCGGCAGCCGCGGGCGTGGCGGCGTAAATGTGTTCACGGTCATCCGGAGCACCTGGGACGGAACCGGAGGGCACCCCCCGGTTGCTTCCGTCACAGCTCGGCCCTGGTAGGTTTCCGTCGACAAAATCTGTGATCTTCAGTGAAGATGTCGAAGGATGGGACCTGTACTGACCGCCGTGTTGCCATGGCAAGTCGTCCGCACTGCTCCGGTAGAGGTTGATGCGCTACCGGGCGATGGCGGTCTTCGGGGCCCAGATGGTTGGCCGAACATAATCCCGGACTTGTCGGCGAGAGCGGAAAGACGTTGGCGCGCAGCGGTCTGGATGCGGGCTCGGGTGAACCTCGGCGCGGTCGGAAGGTGGCTCATGCAGGTGTGGCGGACGAGGCTCGCCGTGGCGATGATCGCCGCGGTGACAACGTTGGCGGCCTGTAGTTCCGGCGACTCCTCGGACAGCGCGAACGCCGCGGCCGGCTCCTGTGCCCCCGGCGTGACCGACGACTCGATCAAGGCCGGTCTGCTCTACCCGGACACCGGCGTGATGGCCGCCCAGTTCACCGGCTTCCGGGCCGGCGTCACCGCCCGGTTCGAAGCGGAGAACGCCGCCGGCGGCGTCGACGGCAGAAAGATCCTCTACGGCTGGCAGGACGACCAGTCCGACCCCCGCGGCAACCTGCAGGGTGCCCGGGAGCTGGTCGCGCAGAACGCCTTCGCCGTCGTCCAGTACACCGCGGTGTCCCAGCAGTCCGTCGCCTACCTCGACACCGCGGGGGTGCCGGTGATCGGCGCCGCCGACCAGCCCGGCTGGGCGTCGCACCGCAACACCTTCACCGTGACCCTGACGAGCCAGACGGGCCGGAGCACGACGACGATCGGCGACTTCGTCCGCCAGCAGGGCGGCACCAAGGCCGCGGTGGTCGTCAGCTTTCTCAGCGAGACCGCCAGGCTCTACGCGGACGGAGTGACGAAGAGCCTGCAGCACGCGGGCATCGACGCGCTCACTCAGGACGTCGACGGCACCAACGCCGCCGACGTCGCCCGCAAGATCATCTCCTCCGGGGTTGACACGATCATCGCCGCGGCGCCGCTCGACCTCTACACCGGTGTCCTGGACGCCGCAGTCAGCGCCGGGCAGCCGTTCAAGGTCGCCGTGTCCGCCGTCAGTTATGATCCGCGCCTGCTCGCCCCCTACGGGCGGCAGCTCGCCGGCACCTACGCGTCGCTCTCCTATGCCGCGTTGGAACGCAACCGGCCGGTCCAGCGCCGGTTCCTGCAGGCGATGGCGGAGTACTCCCCGGAGGTCTCCCCGCCCGGCCAGCAGAGCGCCATCATCGGCTGGTTGAGCGCGGACCTGTTTATCCGTGGACTGAAGACTCAGCACGGCTGTCCTACGCGGGAGTCCTACATGAAGGGCCTGCGTGGGGTGACCGACTATGATGCCGACGGGATGCTGGTCAATAAGATCAATTATGCCACCGATCAGGGCCAGCTCGATCCGTGCTTCGACTTCGTCCGGGTCGCCGGAAGCGGTGACCATTTCGAGGTCGTGAGCCCGCAGCCGCTCTGCGGCCAACGCTTCGACACCGGCCAGTGATGCGGGAAGTCGGGCCCGCGTGCTGATGTGATAAAAGCGCACTGCGGCGGGGCGTCGGCGAAGATCCGGGCCGGCCGTCCGGCCCGGATGGCATGGCCCGCCAGGAGCACGGGCGTCACAGGGACGACCGGCGGTGTCGAGAAACTATCCGACCGGTTCTCGGTGAGGAGCGAACTCGCTGGAGTTCGGGCTGGGGTGGTGCTGTGGGCAGCTTTCTCGGATACGCCGTCATCAGTCTTGGGGCGGGCGCGCTGTATGTCTTCGTGGCGGCCGGTGTCCTGCTGATCCATCGTGGTTCAGGCGTGCTGAACCTCGGGCAGGGCGCGCTGGTGATGTTCGCGGCCTACCTGTTTCACGAGGCCGGCGACGGGTGGGGCCTGCCGACCGCGCTCGCCGCCGCCGTCGTCATCGTGCTCACCGGGGCGGTCGCGCTGCTGTTCCACGCGGCCGTGCTGCGTCCGATGCGCCACGCCGCGCCGCTCAACCGGGTCGTCGCCACGCTGGGCCTGCTCATCGTCCTGCAGGCCGCGGTGGTGCTCGCCTTCGGCGGGCAGAGCCGCTCCGTGCCCTCCTTCCTGCCGCAGTCCGTCGTCGAGGTGTTCGGCAAGCCCGTCGGAGTGCACGTCTTCGTCCGCCTCGGCGTCGTCGTCGCCCTGGTCGCGGGGCTGTGGGCGTTCTTCCGGTACACGACCGCCGGAGCGGTGACCACCGCGGTAGCCGAGGGGCCGGCCGCGGCGGCGACGCTCGGCTGGTCGGCCGACGCCGTCGCCGGGGCCTGCTGGTTCGGCGGCGGGGTGCTCGCCGGCATCGCCGGTGTCCTGCTCGCCCCGCTGCAGAACCCGTTGTCGTCGACGAGCCTGGTCCTGCTGGTCGTCCCGGCGCTGGCGGTGGCGCTCGCCGCCGGCTTCCGTTCGTTCCCGCTCGCGCTCGTCGGCGGGCTGCTGCTGGCGCTGGTCGAACTCCAGCTCCAGGTGCACCTGACCGGTCCGCACGACTGGGCGCAGGGCCTCGACAGCGCCCTGCCGGTCGTCGTCATCGTCGTGCTGCTCGTCGCCCGCGGCAGCGGCATCCCCGACCGCGCCCACCAGGCAGAGGACCGCCCGCCACTCGGCTCCGGGGCGATCAACCTCCCGGTGCTGGTGGGCGGGTTCGCCCTGCTGGTGGCGCTCGTCTGGCTGGTGCTGCCCGATCCATGGGTCAACGCGGTCGCCATCCAGTCCGGGTACGCGCTCATCCTGCTGTCGCTGGTGGTCCTCGTCGGCTACGCCGGCCAGCTCTCGCTGGCCCAGAGCGCGCTGGCCGGCATCGCCGCGCTGGTCGCGGGGCGCCTCGTGGCGGCCGAGAGCTGGCCGTTCGCCGCCGCGCTGGCGATCGGCGTGCTGGCCACCACCGCCGTCGGCGTGCTGTTCGCCCTGCCGGCGCTGCGCACCCGCGGCCTGCAGCTTGCCGTGGTCACTCTGGGCCTCGGCGTCACCGTCAGCGCGATCCTGTTCCAGCGCGGTTACTCCTCACCCCCCGCGGACGGCCAGAGCTCCTCGATCTTCGGGGACGTGCTCGACCAGCAGGGCACCGTCGTCGCCACCGCGGACGCCCCGCTGCACTTCCTCGGCATCCCGGTCGACCGCACCGACGACCCGCGCGCCTACGCCACCCTGGCGCTGATCTTCCTGCTGCTCGCGGGGCTCGCGGTGTCCGCGGTGCGCCGCGGGCGGGCCGGGCGGCGGCTCATCGCGGTGCGCACCAACGAGCGGGCGGCGGCCTCGCTGGGCATCAGCGTGTTCGCGGCGAAGATCTACGCCTTCGCGCTGTCCGCGGCCATCGCCGGGCTCGGTGGCGTGCTGCTCGCCTTCGCCGACCGCAACATCAGCTACGACGACGGGGACTTCCTGCCGTTCACCGGCATCCTCGTCGTCGCCTACGCCGTCGTCGGCGGCGTCGGCTACATCAGCGGCGCGCCGATCGGCGCCCTGCTCGCCCCCGCCACCCTCGGCCAGCAGCTCGCCGGCTGGCTGTCCGACCGCTTCGGCGGCTCCACCGCACTGCCCCGCATCGTCGGTGCGGTGCTCGCCGGCCTGTTCGGATACGGGCTCGGCGGGCTCGCCCGCGGCCAGGTCGAGCGGTCCCGGCGGGCAAGCTCGGCCCGGTGGGCGCGCTGGCTGCCGGCCGGTGCCCTGGTCGTCCTCGCGGTACTGGGCGTGCTGTTCGGTGACCGGCTCACCGACTGGCTGCGCGAGATCGACCGCTACCTGCCGCTGATCGGCGGGATCATCCTGCTGCTGGTGCTGATCCGCTCCGGTGGGACGGGTCTCGCCGGCGGCCTGGCCGGCCGGGCCCGCCTGCCGCTGCCCGCCTCGGTCGGCGCCCGGCTGGGTCGCCCCACCGCCGCCGCCACGCTCGGCGGCCCCGCCCTGGCCTCGGCGCCGGTCATCGTCGCCGTGCCGACCGTCGCCGTGCCGACCGTCGCCGCCCCGCGCCCCGACGAGTCGGCCGTGCCACCCTCCGACACCCCGTCCGCCGCGGACTCGGCGCAGCCACAGGTGGCGCGGGTCGCGCAGGAGGCACTGCTCGCGCTGGAGCCGCTGCGGGTGCGGCCGGCGACGCTGACCGTCGAGGGCATCACGGTGCGCTGGGGCGGGGTCGTCGCCGTGGACGGCGTCGGGTTCGAGGTGGCGCCGGGCACCGTCGTCGGGCTCATCGGGCCGAACGGCGCCGGCAAGACGACGATCGTCGACGCGATCACCGGGTACGCGGCGACGGCGGCGGGCGCCGTCCGGGTGGGCGAGACCCGCCTGGACGGGCTGCGGGCGCATCGCCGGGTGCGGGCGGGGGTGAGCCGGTCCTTCCAGAACCTCGAACTGTTCGAGGACCTCACCGTCGCGGAGAACCTGCGGGCCGCCAGCGACCCGCGCGACCTCGCCGCCTACGTCACCGGCCTGGTCTGGCCGGGTAACCGGCCGTTGAGCGCACCCGCTCGGGCCGCGGTCCGCGAGTTCGGCCTGGCCGACGCGCTCGACACGCAGGTGTCGGCGCTGTCCTACGGGCGCCGCCGGCTGGTGGCCATCGCCCGCGCCGTCGCCACCGCGCCATCCGTGCTGCTTCTCGACGAGCCGGCCGCCGGTCTGGACGAGCACGAGAGCGCCGAGCTCGCCGCCCTCGTGCGCCGCCTGGCGGACGAGTGGGGGATCGCCGTCCTGCTCATCGAGCACGACATGCCCTTCGTCATGGGAGTCTGCGACCGCCTGGTGGTCCTCGAGTTCGGCCGCAAGATCGCCGAGGGGGTGCCGGCGGACATCCAGGCCGATCCCGCGGTCATCGCCGCCTACCTCGGCAGCCCCGACGAGCCGGCCGCGGACGGGGCCGCCGACGACCAGGCGGAAAGCGACACCGAGACCGCCCCGGCTGACGACCCGCCGGCGCGGGACGCGGTCGAGGCGGACAAGCCGGTCGCGGTCGCAGACGCCGCGGTGAGCGACGACAGCCCCGAAGACGACAGCCCCGAAGAGGAGATCGTCGCGGACGGGGGCGGCGCGCGGGACCAGACGGCCGGTGCTGCCGCGGGCGATGTCGCTGCGGGCGATGCCGCTGCGGGCGACGATCTGCCTGCGCAGGGTGTGACCGTGGACGAGGTGACCGCGGACGCCGTGGTCGTGCAGGACGAACCGGCCGGCGACGTCGCCGACGGGGGCGGGCCGACCGAGGACGGCGCGGTCGTGGCGGAAGCGTCTGCCGGTGACCCCGTCAACGGCTCTGGGCCGCCCGCGGATGGCTCGGCCGACAACGGCCCGGCCGACAATGGCTCGGCCGGCAACGGCCCGGCCGGCAACGGCCCGGCCGGCAACGGCCCGGCCAAGAACGGGTCGGCCGGGGACGGGAAGGACGGCGCGGCGGTGGCCGCGCCGGTGGGCGAGGCGGCGGCGGTGCCGCCGGTGGCTGGAGGTGCCAGGTGAGCGTCGTCGGATGCCGCCAGCTTGCCGTCGGGTACGGCGCCGGGCCCGTGGTGGCCGGTCTCGACCTCGAGGTGGCCCGCGGGGAGGTGGTGGCGTTGCTCGGCCCGAACGGCGCCGGCAAGACCACCACGTTGATGGCGCTGGCCGGCGCACTGACCCCCAGCGAGGGGACCGTCACCTGGCAGGGCGAGCCGACCACGGCGCCGCTGCACCGGCGGGCCCGGCAGGGCCTCGGTGTCGTGCTGGAGGAACGGGCCGTCACCCCGTCGCTGACCGTCCGCCAGAACCTGCGCATCGGCGGGGTGGACCCGCAGTCCGTGCTCGCCGACTTTCCCGAGCTCACCGATCATCTCGACCGCCGCGCCGGCCTGCTCTCCGGCGGCCAGCAGCAGCTGCTCACCCTGGCCCGGGTGCTGGCCCGCCGGCCGGTGGCGCTGCTCGCCGACGAGCTCTCGCTCGGCCTCGCGCCGCAGGTGGTGGCCCGACTGCTCGGCGCGATCCGCGCCGCCGCCGACGACGGGCTCGCCGTGCTGCTGGTCGAGCAGCACGTCCGCGCGGCGCTGCGCGTCGCCGACCGGGCCGTGGTGCTCAGCCGCGGGCGGGTCCGCTGGTCCGGGCCGGCCGCCCAGGCCCGCGCGGACCCGGCGCTCGTCGAGCAGGGCTACCTCACCTGACCCCTGCCTCGCAGCCCGACCCGCCCGCAGCCCGACCCGCCCGCAGCCCGACCCCGTCTGCCTGATTGAGCCAGCCCGCCGTCGCCGCCGTTCCCCACCGGGGCGCGCCGCCGGGCACCCGCACCCGTCCGTGCCCGGGCGGGGCGTCCTGACCGACCCTGGAGGAACAGCACATGCCAGAAGACACCGCGGGCGCGGCGGCGCCCGCCGAGGGCGGCCACGGCCTGCGGGCCGCGACGCTGGACTGGCTCGAGTTCGAACGCCAGCGCGCCGAGGACCCGCGGGCCTACTTCTCCCGGCTGCGGTCGCAGTGCCCGGTGGACTACGACGAGGGACACGAGGGCTGGATCCAGATCCTGCGCCGGTCCGACATCGACGAGGTCCTGCGCAACCCCGAGGTGTTCTCCAACCTCATCCCCGAACTCATGAGCAGCCCGCTGCCCGCCATCCCGATGGGCGTCGACCCGCCCGACCACGCCAAGTACCGGCGCATCCTCGACCCGCTGTTCTCCCCGCGGCGGATGGCCGCGCTGGAGGCCGAGGTCGTGGCGAACACGGTCGCCACGATCGAGGGCTTCCTCGACCGCGGCGCCTGCGACTTCGCCACCGAGCTCGCGGTCCCGCTGCCCTGCTCGGTGTTCCTCACCCTGTTCGGGCTGCCGCAGTCCGAGCTGCCGGCCCTGCTGCACATGAAGGACGCGCTGATCCGTCCGGAGTCGCTCACCGACGACCCCGACGAGAAGCTGCGGATCCAGACCGAGGCCGGCACGCAGGTGTTCACCCTGTTCGGGACGGTCCTCGCGCAGCGGCGCGCCGAGCCCCGCGACGACCTCATCACCGAGCTGCTCAAGGCCGAGATCGAGGGTCGGCCGCTGACCGAGCCGGAGCTGCTCGGAATCTGCTTCATGCTCATGATGGCCGGGCTCGACACCGTCACCATCAGCCTCACCTGCATCCTCGCCTACCTGCTGGAGCACCCCGACGCGCGGCAGCGGATCGTCGCCGACCCGGAGACGATCCCGACCATCGTCGAGGAGCTGCTGCGCTGGGAGACCCCGGTGATGGCCGTCCCGCGGATCACCACCCGGGACACCGAGATCGCCGGCTGCCCGATCAAGAAGGGCGAGATGGTCCACGTGATGCTGGCGTCGGGCAACCTCGACCCGGACGCCGACCCGCGCGCCGGCATCGTCGACCTCGACCGTGCCGACAAGCGGCACCTGGCCTTCGGCGGCGGGCCGCACCGCTGCCTGGGCTCCCACCTGGCCCGGATGGAGCTGCGCACCGTGCTGCGCGAGTGGCACCGGCTCATCCCCGAGTACTCCCTGGCGCCGGGGGAGAGCATCACCTGGAACGGCTCGACGCTGCGCGGCCTGGACTCGCTGGCGCTGACCTGGCCGACGGCTGCGGGGCAGGCATGAGGCTCACGATCGACAACACTCGCTGCCAGGGCCACGGCCGGTGCTACGACCTTGCCCCCGAGCTGTTCACCGATGACGACAGCGGCTACGGCGAGGTGGCCGTACCGGACGTGCCGGCCGACCGGGTGGAGCTGGCCCGGCGGGCGGCGGAGGCCTGCCCGGAGCGGGCCGTGCTGCTCGACGGGGTGTGAGCGTCCCGGCCGTCGCGGCCGGCCGGCCCCGCGGGGCCGGCCGGTGGGACGACGGCGGGCGGGTGGACGGACGGGGGCAAGTGAGAGTGGGTTCGGGCGAGAGATGAGGAAGACGATGCGGTCCAGAAGCGCGATGGCGGCGCTGGCGGCGGGGGCCACGCTGGCCCTGGCCGCGTGTGGTTCGTCGGGGACGACGGGGGAGTCGTCGCCGGCCACGGACGGCCCGAAGGCCAGCCCGGTGAAGTTGATGTCCATCGTGCCGCTGACGACGCCGACGACGAACTTCCCGGAGCAGGCCGGGGCGGCGAAGGCCGCCGTGCGCGCGCTGAACAAGCGCGGCGGCATCAACGGCCATCCCGTGCAGATCGACGTGTGCGACTCGAAGAACGACCAGGCGGCGGGCGAGGCCTGCGCCCAGAAGGCGGTGGACGGCAAGTACCTCGCCGTCGTCTCCGCCTTCAGCACCGCGGGCGGCATCAACGCCATCCTGGAGAAGGGCGGGATCCCCAGCATCGGCGCCTCGGGTGTCGCCGGCGACGGCTCGGATCTCACCTCGAAGATCAGCTTCGTCTACCAGCCGGCGTCGACGTACTACGAGGCCGTCTGCGCGCCACTGCTCAAGGACACCATCAAGATCAGCAAGATGGGTGTCGTCAACTACGACATCGCCGCGGCCTCCCGTCTCGGGGTGCTGGCCGGGCTCGGCGGCAAGTCCGCCGGGGTCGACACCCAGGAGATCAAGGTGGCGCTCACGACGAGTGACTACGCCCCGATCGCGGCCCGGGTCACCGACGCCGGCGCCCAGGGCGTCACGATGGGCCTGGCCGAGGCGAGCTCCATCGGCCTCATCCAGGCCGGCGGCGACAAGCTGAGCTACTGCCACGCCGCGGGCACCATCTCGGACGCGAACCTGGTCAAGCTCGGGTCCGCCGCGAAGAACTTCTACGCGGTCGGCGCCTTCCCGCTGTTCAACCAGAGCGCCAAGTACCCGGAGCTGACCCGGTTGGAGTCCGAGCTCGACGCGGACTTCGCCGCCGGGGACTCCGACGCGGCGAAGAACCTGCGCCACTCCACCTCCACCATCGGCGGCTGGCTGGCGGTGCAGATCGTCGAGCAGGTCGGCAAGAAGGTCACCGGGGACCTGACCGCCAAGTCCCTGCTGACGCAGCTCAACCAGACCAAGGGCCTGAACCTGCAGCTCATCCCGCCGCTGGACTTCACCAAGACCAACCCGGTCCCCGGCCTGACCCGGCTGTTCAACAACACCCTGCTGGGCCAGAAGTGGGACCCGGCGAAGAAGACCTTCTTCGCGACCGGCAAGTCCTACGACGGCCAGAAGATCCTGACCGCCGGCGCGAAGTGACCCCGTCGGGTCCCGTCCGCGGGATCCGACGCTAGCCGGCCGCGTCCGGCGTGCGCCCTGGGCCGGGCCGACCCCCTGTGGCGGGGGTCGGCCCGGCCCTTCGCGTTCCCGGCGCCGGTTCAGGGCAGGACACAGGTTCGGGGCAGGACACAGGTTCGGGGCAGGACACAGGTTCGGGGTAAGGCGCCTGCTCAGGGCCATGCGCCTGCTCAGGACGAGGCGCCTGCTCAGGACGAGGCGCCTGCTCAGGACGAGGCGCCTGCTCAGGACGAGGCGCCTGCTCAGGACGCCGCGCCGGTTTGGGACACCGTAGCGGGGGCCTACGGCCGCGGGTCGGGCACGCCGTGGGCGAGCAGGAACGTGCGCACGCCGGCCTCCACGGCGCGGCGCACGACGTCGTCCGCCGCCGGGCGGGTGCCGTTCTCGGTCAGCTCGGGGATCTGCGCGTTGATCAGCGCGAAGAACTGGCGGGCGGCGAGCGCCGGGTCCGCGACCTGCAGCAGTCCGGCGTTGCCGAGCATGGCCAGGCGCCCGGTGAGCGCGTCGAGGATCGGGTCGCCGGCCTTCTCCCGCACCGTGCGATAGATCTCGGGATCGCGGGCGGACTCGGCGGCGATCGTGCGGTACAGGAACATCGAGCACGTGCTGCGCTGGCACTCCACCAGCTTCACGCCCACCTCGTACAGGCTCGCCCGCCAGTGCTCGGGGGAGAGGTCCAGGGTCTGCAGCACGCGCAGCACGTCGCCGTTCTGCTCGACGGCGGAGTCCGCGACCGATTCGCGGAACAGCTGTTCCTTGCCGCCGAAGTAGCTGTAGATGGTCGGCTTGGACACTCCGGCCGCGGCGGCGATGGCGTCCACGCTCGCTCGCTCGTACCCCTGCGTGCCGAAGATCGGCGCCGCGGCGTCGAGGATGGCCCGGCGCTTGTCGACGCCGCGCTGCCGTCCCGCCATCGGGCCTCACCCTCACCTCTGCGCCGCCGCTGGTGCCCTTACTGTAGGCCGCCTTGTCCTTACTAAACCGTGTAGTTTAACCTCGTTCCATGAGCGTAAAAGAAGTTCCCGGGAGCCCCGCAGCCACGGCGCCCGTCCCCGCGCCCGTCCCCGCGCCCGGGTCGGCACCGGCGCCCGCGGCGGGGGTGCGCACGGGCCCGGCCCTGGTCGCGCTCGCCGGTGCGGCGCTGCTCGCCGTGCTCGACGGCACCGTCGTCGCCGTCGCCCTCGACCCGCTGGCCGACGCCTTCGCCGCCCCGCTGACCACCGTCGTGTGGGTGACGATCGCCTACCTGCTCGCCGCGGCGACGGCGCTGCCGCTGCTGGGCTGGGCGACCGCCCGCTTCGGCGGGCGCACGGTGTTCCTCACCGGCCTCGGCCTGTTCCTGCTCGGCTCGCTGCTGTGCGCACTGGCCCGCTCGCCGGGGATGCTCATCGGCTTCCGGGTGATCCAGGGATTCGGCGGCGGCCTGCTCGAACCGACCGCGATGACCCTGTCCGCCGCGCTGGCCACCCGGGAGTCGATGGGCCGAGTGCTCAGCGTGATGGGCACGGTGGTCAACGTGGCGCCGGCGGGCGGCCCGATCCTCGGGGGCCTGCTGCTCGAGACCGGCCACTGGCAGTGGCTGTTCGTCGTCAACATCCCCCTCGGGCTGCTCGTGCTCGCCGCCACCCTGACCTACGTCCCCGCCGGCCGGCCGGATCCCGCGGCGGCCCGCCCCGGCGCCGACCTGCGCGGCCTGGCCCTGCTCACCGCGGGCTACCTGGGCGTGCTGTTCGCGGTCAACCGGGCCGGCGAGCATGCCGGCGACTGGCCGGTCCTCGCCGCCGCGGCGGGCGGGATCGTCCTGCTCGCCGCCTACGTCCGCCACGCGTTCACCACGACCGCCACCCCCGCGCTCGACCTGCGGCTGCTGCGCCGGCCGGGCTTCGCCGCGAGCGTCGCCGTGATGGGCCTGGTCGGACTGGTCATGTACGGGCAGATCGCCGCGCTGCCGGTGATCGGCCTCGAACGGCACGGCCTGCACGGCCTCGACCAGGGGCTGCTGGTCTGCGCCCTCGGGCTCGGACTGCTGGTGTCGATGACGACCGGCGGGCGGATCAGTGACCGCCTCGGCGCGCGTTCCCTCGTGCGCGCCGGTGCCGCCGTCACCGCCGTGCTGCTGGCCACCTTCGCGGCGAGCGCCGAGCACCTCCCGCTCGCCGCCGCGTGCGCGTTGTTCGTCGCCGTCGGGCTGAGCTTCGGCCTCACCGCCTCACCGACGGTGGCCAGCCTGTACCGCACGCTGCCGCCGACCGAGCAGCCGCAGGGCACCACCTCGATGTTCATGACGGTGCAGCTCGCCGCGTCGCTGGGCGTCGCCCTGCTGAGCCTGCTGCACTCGCGAGCCGGCGCCGACTGGGTGGCGGTGCTGTTCGCCCTGCTGGCCGCGGCCGCCGCCGGCATCGGCCTGCTCGCCGCCCGGCTGCCCGGCCGGCCCGGCTGACCGCTACCGGCGACCCGGCGGGTGTCCACATCGCCCTCACATCCGCCGGGTCCTACCATCGGATCCATGCGGGTCCTGGTCGTGGAGGACGAGGTGCGCACCGCCGCGGTGCTGCGCCGCGGCCTCGTCGAGGAGGGATACGCCGTCGACGTCGTCGGCGACGGGATCGACGCCGTCTGGCGGGCCACCGAGATCGCCTACGACGCGATCGTCCTCGACCTCATGCTTCCCGGCATCGACGGCTTCGAGGTGTGCCGCCGGCTGCGCGCCGGCCACCGCTGGGCCCCCGTGCTCATGCTCACCGCGCGCGTCGACGTCGACGACCGCATCCGCGGCCTGGACGCCGGCGCCGACGACTACCTGCCCAAGCCGTTCAGCTTCGGTGAGCTCACCGCGAGGCTGCGCGCGTTGGTCCGCCGCGGCGCGGTGCACCGGCCCGTCGTGCTGCGCGTCGGAACCGTCGAACTCGACCCGGCCGGGCACCGCGTCTGGCGCGCCGGGGCGCCGGTCGACCTGTCCGCCAAGGAGTTCGCCCTGCTGCACCTGTTGCTGCGCCATCCCGACCAGGTGCTCACCCGCACCTACATCACCGAGCACGTCTGGGACGACGCCTTCGACGCCACGTCCAACATCGTCGACCAGTACGTCCGCTACCTGCGCCGCAAGATCGACCTGCCGCAGGCCCCCTCGCTCATCGAGACGGTCCGCGGGGTCGGCTACCGGCTGTGCGTCCCGCCCGCACCGCCCGCGACCGGGCCGCCCGCGACCGGGCGGTTCCCAGCCGGGCCGCCGCGGACCGGAGCGTTTCCGACCGAGCTGGCCGCCGACTCCGGAGCCGGCGTCCGCGGGCACCGGACGCCGCCGGCCGCCAGCGGCGGGACGTAGCCCGACGTGCCGCTGCGGGTCCGGCTGACCCTGCTGTTCGCGCTCGGCACCGCCCTGGTGCTCCTGCTCGCCGGCACACTGTTCTACCTGCTGCTGCGCGCGAACCTGCGCGACGCCGTCGACACCGATCTGCGGACCCGGGCCGACGTGCTCACCGTGCGCCTCGCCGACCGGTTCGCCGCCGGCGAGCCGGTGCCCGGCCGCGCGGACCCGGCCGACCTGCTCGCCGGGGCCGGTTCCATCGCCCAGGTCCTCACCCCCGCCGGGCGCCCCCTGGCCTCCTCGGTGGACGCCGGGACGGCCCCCCTGCTCACCGCCGACGAGCTCGCCCGGGCCCGTTCGCGCCCGGTGTGGATAGCCAGCGACGCCGGCCACCGGGCCCTGCCCGCCGGCGAGGCGCGCCTGTACGCCATCCCGGTGCGCGCCGCAGCCGCCGGGAGCACGCTCGTCGCCGTCGTCGGTACGCCGACCCACCTCACCGACCGCGCCGAGGACCGGGTCCGCAACGTGATGGTCACGGCGACCGCGCCGCTGATCGCGCTGTCCGGGCTCGCCGCCTGGCTGCTGTCCGGTGCCGCCCTGCGCCCGGTGGACCGGATGCGCCGCCAGGCCGCCGCGATGGCGGCCTCCGACCTCGCGAGCATGACCTCCCCGCCCGCAGACGCGATCCGCGCCGGGGACGCCTCCCGCGCCGGGGACGCCTCCCGCGACGGGGACGCCTCCCGCGCCGGGGACGCCAGCCGCGACGGGGCCGGCGCGGGGTTCCAGCTGGCGGTGCCGGCCACCCGCGACGAGATCGCCGCCCTGGCCCGGACCATGAACGACCTGCTGGGCCGGCTGCACGCCGCCCGCGCCCGCGACCGCGCCTTCGTCGCCGAC
>NZ_CM001489.1:2061852-2082972 GCF_000262465.1 Frankia sp. QA3 | reverse complement strand
TCGGCGACCCGGACCTGCTGCGCCAGGCCGTCGACAACCTGCTCGCCAACGGGGTGCGCCACGCCCCGCCCGGCAGCGCCGTCGAACTGCGCGGCCACCGTGCGCCGGGGCGCGCCGACGGGTCGCCCGGCGTGGTCGTCGTCCGGGTCCGCGACCACGGCGCGGGATTCCCCGCCGCCTTCCTGCCGCACGCGTTCGAACGGTTCCGCCGCGCGGACGCCGCCCGCGCCCGCGACGACGGCGGCGCCGGGCTCGGCCTGTCCATCGTCGCGGCGATCGCCGCCGCGCACGGCGGCACCGCCGAGGCGGCCAACGACCCCGGCGGCGGCGCGGTCGTCACGATCATCCTGCCCGCCGCCCCCGGCCCAGCCACGGCCCGCCGCCGTCCGGATCATGATCGCGCCCGGCCCTCGCCGTTCGGGCTCGGTGGGTCGACAGCCGGAGGTTGAGCACGCCTGCGGCGACGGGAACCGTCGGCAACCTCCAGCACCTCGTACTCCAGCACCTCATACTCCAGCACGTCGTACTCCAGCACGTCATCGCCCACTCCGAGTGCGTCACGTCATGAGATGGAGACGCTAGGTGTGCACACTGGTGGGCGGGCGTCGGGGGCCGACCATCTTCACGCCACCTGTCACGTAGCGGCGGGCTGCCCCGTCTGCCTGCATGGCGGGTCGTCCGCCACGCTCCGGCGCGAAGAGGGGAGCTCCACAGTGAAGATCGTCGTCATCGGGGGAACCGGGCTCATCGGCTCGAAGCTCGTGCACCGGCTGGCCGGGCACGGGCACACCGCGATCGCCGCCTCGCCGAGCTCCGGCGTCGACACCCTGACCGGCGAGGGGCTGGCCGAGGCGCTGGTCGGCGCCGACGTCGTCGTCGACGTGTCCAACTCGCCGTCGTTCGAGGACCGGGCCGTGCTGGAGTTCTTCCGGACGTCGACGGCGAACATCCTCGCCGCCGCGGCCGCCGCCGGCGTCGGACACCTGGTGGCGCTGTCGGTGGTGGGCACCGAACGGCTGGCCGAGAGCGGCTACTTCCGAGCCAAGATCGCCCAGGAGGCGCTGATCCGGCAGGGGGATCTGCCGTACTCGATCGTCCAGGCGACGCAGTTCTTCGAGTTCGTCGCCAGCATCGCCGACGCCGCCACCGTGGCCGGCACGGTCCGCCTGGCAGCGGCGCCCTTCCAGCCGATCGCCGCCGAGGACGTCGCCGCCGCCGTCGGCGTCACCGCGCTCGGCGCGCCGGTGGGGGGCACCGTCGAGGTGGCCGGCCCGGACCGGTTCCGCCTCGACGAACTCGTCCGCCAGCACCTCGCCCGCCGCGGCGACCCCCGCCCGGTGGCGACCGACCCGCAGGCCCGCTACTTCGGCGCCCTGCTGGACGAGCACACCCTGGTCCCCGGGCCGGACGCCCTGCTGGCCAGGACCCGGTTCGAGGACTGGCAGGCCGTCACCGGCGCCGCAGCCGGCCGCTAGCCAGGGCGCTTCGCTCGTCGCCCCCGGGACCGCGCCCTGCGGGGGCCCGGCGACACCGCCCCATCCCTAGGGCGCCGGGGCGGGGATGGTTGCCTTCCAGTCGCCGAAGGCGAGCCGGATCGACCCGTCGTCGTCGACCTGCGCGCGGGCGCCGAGGACCGGGGTCCATCCCCGGCGGAGCCAGTCGTCGCGGACGCCGTCGAGCACATCCCACAGACGGCGGGGCCCGCCCTGGTGGACCATCGGCGGCTCGGTGCCGACTGCGGTGGCGCGCGCCCAGGACCCGTCCGGGTGGGCCATGAACGCGGTGTGCCGGCCGCCGGGTTCGCGTCGGTAGCGGTGCGCGATTCCGGGCACTGCCAGGGTCAGCATCGTCGACAGTTCCCAGGCGTTGATGATGTCGAGGACCGGGTACCGTCCGGTCCCGACGTGCTCGCCGTCGCGTTCGTCGAGCTCGTCGGCATCGACCGCGGACGACGGGTAGTCAGGGCGGCTACGGGCGGACATGAACGCGGCCCAGTCCCGCTCGACCTGGCCGACGACCCCCTTTCGGGTCTTCGTCACGGTGAGGATCATCCACGTTCCGGCGATCGTGGTGACCAGCCGGCCGCCGAGACGTAAGGCGGCCAGCCAGCTTGGTGGGATGTGTGGCACCGAGACCATGGAGACGATCCGGTCGTACTCGCCCGGCAGCGGGCCGGTGGCATCCGCCGCCAAGGCAGTGGGGTGCAGGCCGAGGGCTGCCATGCGCTGCGCGGCGGCCTCGACCAGGTAGCGGTCCACGTCGACCGTCGTGACGTGCTTGTCGCCGTAGCGGCGGGCGAGCAGCGCGGCGCCGTACCCGGACCCGGCACCGACGTCGAGGATGTCCAGGCCCTCAGCGAGATGGGCATGCCGGTACATGGTCAGAACCAGGCCCGGATGGGTTGAGGATGACGTCGGCCGACCCTCGGGCCGATCATTTTCGGCCGCGTGGTCGGCGTGGAGCGGGCCGATGCGGGTGGCCAGCGATCGGTTGGCATAGGCGTCCTCGATCGGCCCGCGGCGCAGCACCCACCCGTCGCCCTGTGTCCACCAGGCGGGCACAAACGCGTGCCGCGGGGTGCCGGCGACGATCGGGTGCCAGCGTGAGCCGGGATGGGTGACCTCGTCGGCCAGGGCACGGGCGTGGGTCTGCCAGTCCATCAGCATGCGTTCGGGTCGGGCTCGGGCTTGGTGGGTCCGCAGGGCGGGGTGTCGCTATCCGGGTTACACACGTCGCCGGCGGTCCGGGGCCGCGGCACCGAGCCCACCGCGTCCCGCCATCGCTGCCCGGACAGGAGCTCGGCCAGCGGGGTGTCCAGGACGTTCCCGCCGTCGCGGTCGGTCATGATGCACGGGGTGATCCTGCCGTCGGGGCCGACGGCGGCGCGGCCGAGCCCGCAGTTCCCGCAGGGCCCCGCCGTCGCGTCACCGGCGGCCGCGCGGCCGAACGCGCGGACCTTGTCGACACGGATGTTCGTGACGCCGAGGCTGAGCAGCTCGGCGCGCGCCGCGTCGACGTCGGCGGTCCCGGTGTCGATGAGGCCGACGCGCAGCGGGACGCCGAGCTGTATCGCCTTGATGATGTTGCCGCGGGTCCGGGTGTGGGAGCCGCGAGGGCCGGTCACCTGCTCATGCTCGGCCGGGACGCTGCTGTAATAGCTGGTGGCGATTCGCACGCCGGGTTGCCCGAAGATCTTCCACGTGCGCGTTGTCACGTACACGAGGTTTGTGAAGACCTCAACGTCCAGGTCGAGACCGAGCGCCCGGTCGACTAGATCGGGGAGCGCCGGGTAGAGCGTGGGCTCGCCGCCGATGAACTGCACCGTGCGCACCCCGAGGGCGGCGGCGGCGTCGATCACCGTGAGCCAGTCGTCGAGGCTCATCGTTCCGTGGTCGCCTGCGGGACCGGAGTGGTTGTAGCAGTGCTTGCAGTTGAGCGTGCAGGCTCGGGTGAGATCCAGCCATAGGAACGTGGTCGGGCTGGTCTGGGTGTCAGGGCTGGTGATGGTTGCGGCGGGGGGCATGGCGGCTCCTCTGGTTCCGTGATCGGGATGCGGACGATCAGGCCATGATCGGCTTCGCGCCGGTGGTGGCGGCGACCAGCGCCTTGTATGCCTCGCGGCTGGTCGTCTCGGCGCCGAGGCCCTGCGGCTTGCGGCTGCCGTGGAAGTCACTCGATCCCGTCACGATCAGGCCGAGCTCGGCGGCGAGTCCGCGGAGCTCACCGCGGGCGGCGGCGTCATGCTCGGGATGGTCAACCTCGACGCCAGCCAGGCCCGCGCGGGCCAACGTCTCCAGGTGATGGTCGTCGAGCGGACTGCCGCGCTTGCCGCGCGGGTGGGCCAGCACCGGGACACCCCGCGCCTCCAACACCAGCGGCAGGATGTCCTGGATGTCCGGCTGCCACTTCGGCACGTAGTAGGGGCTGCCGGAGTCGAGCCATGCGGGGGTGTACGCCTCCGCCACCGTCGTCAGGATCCCGGCGTTGACCATCGCCTGCGCGATGTGTGGCTTGCCGATCGTGGACGTCCCGGCGATGGTCACCACGTCCGCCCACAACAGCGGGTAGCCGGCGTCGGTGATCTTCCCGACCATTATCTGTGCGCGTTCGATCCGGGCCTGCCGGATGCTGGCCAGCGTCGCAGTGAGCGGCTGATACCACCGATTCATCAGGTAGACGAGGAGGTGCGCGGTCTGCATCTGGCCGTCAACCTTGATGTCGCAGGAGATTTCCACCCCCGGTATCAGGGTGAGCCCGGATGGGAGTGCGGCGGCGGCGTCGTCGATGCCCGCGTAGGTGTCGTGGTCGGTGAGCGCGACCACGGTCAGCCCCGCGGCGGCGGCCCGCCGGACGAGGTCGGCCGGGGAGACATCGCCGTCCGACCTCGTGGAATGGGCGTGAAGGTCAATCGTCATGACGTCCGTCCGTGAAAGTGCTTATGTCGACCTGGAGCTGTACCAACGTCCCGAGAACGACCGTGTCCGCGGAATTCCCGTCCTCGTCTTCCACTCGGATGCGCGTCCCCGCAACCGGGACTCCACCCGGGAAGTCCTCCGGGAGCGCCGAGAGCGTCAGGTCCGGGCCAAGATCGTTGAAGTCCACGGAGATCACTGAACGTTCGTTCATCACGACTCGCCCCCCGGGCAGTCGACCATCGAGACGAGACGTCGCCCACCGGCGGTCGGCATGATCTGATTGCGGCCGACGAGCTGTACATCTCCACCAGTTATCGCCAGCCGGAGCCAGGTGGTCAGGTCTTCCACGGCAACGCCGAGACGCTGGGCGATCACCGTGGTGTCTACCGCATCCCCGGCCCGCGGGTTCTGACCGGCTATCACCGCCCACACGTCCAGCTCGTCGACCGGCTCGCCCCGGAGCCGGCGGGCGTGCTCCACCCCGGCGGACGCCAGCGTCCACATCTGCCCGGACAGGTGCAGCAGCCGGCCGGCGACCAGACCAGCGAGGCGGATCTCCAGCCACACCGGGTCGACCGGCCCGGCTGGTACGGCGAGCCCCGCGGCGATGGTCTCCGTCGGCGCGTGCCGGCCGCTGCCGAGGATCAGGCTGAGGACTGTCCACAGCTCCCGGCCGCGCAGCCCGGCGGCCGGCCGGTTGGCCGACGATGGTTCGTAGCCGTCGAACGCGGCGGCCGTGTAAACGTGGCGTTTGCCGGCACGTTCAGCGGCGACGAGGCCGCGAGCGACCAGCACTCGCAGGATGACCGTCATGTCGGCGACGGCGACCCCGGCAAGATCCGCGGCACGTTGCGCGTCGAACTGGCCGCCGCCGAGCAGCGCGGCACGCCGGTGCGCGGCTGCCAGTGCCCGGCGGACCCGGTCCGGGTCGACACCGGCGGCCGGTGTCTGCCGGGGCAGGAGCCGCGGCGGATCCTGCAATGCTCTACCCATGATCAGGTGCCTGCGGCCGACTCGGTGGCACCGGCGAGCTCCCGATCGCCGAGGTGGGGGAGCTGGTCAAGCGTGCCGGCCCGCACCGCAGCGTCGAGCGCCCGCCAGACCGGCTCGGGCAGGCGGACCTCGTGCCGGTGGAGATAGCCGTACCCGAGGACTATTCGGTCCCCGTCGAGCCGTACGCGGCCACCTGATGTCGCCCACGGCGACCATGCCTCGCCCAGCCGGTCAAGGCGGCCCACGCGGACCGCTTTGGCCAGGCCCATCCAGACCACCAGCGGCAACCGAACGTCTCCACTGGTCTCGGCGGTGTGGTAGCGGATGACGACCTCGGCATCGGAGTGGGCGGCCCGGACGGCCGGCGCGTCCGGGGTGGCCTGTGCGGTGGCCTTCCAGGACATGATTTCTCCCAGGGGGTGGGGTGCCTGCCCGCCGCCGTCGTCGCGGACGGCCTCCCGGGCGGGCAGGCGGTCAACGGGGAGGCCTCAGACGAGGTGGTTGAACTCGTCGTCCTTCACGCCGTCCAGGAACGCGGCGAACTCCTCGCGGGAGAAACCGAGGACCGGGCCGTCCGGGCTCTTCGAGTCGCCGATGGCGATCCCTCCGCCGGGCACCCGGGCGACCTGGACGCACATGCCACCGGCACCGTTGCTGTAGCTGCTGGTTTGCCAGGGCAAGGACTTCGGGTCGACGCCGGACAGGTTCGGCTTCTGCTCGGCAGGGTCGGGCAGGTCGTCGTGGCCGATGAGGTCGGGCATGGGTGTGCTCCGTGGTGAGAGGGGATGGGGGGTGGCTGCCCTACCCGCGGGGTTTTCCGCAGCCATCTGCCCACGCGGATCGGGTGTGCGCGTGGGCGGCTGCGTGCGCGCCGCGGGTAGGGCAGCATCAGACGCCCGGCGCGCTCGGGGAACACACGCCGGGCCGCATCGCGGGAAGGTCCGGGCACGGCGCCGTTGACGCGCCCGTCCCTCCCCGCCCGATGCCGCAGACCGGCCGCCCAGGAAGCGACTCCGAGCGCATCGGCGTCCCCTCCCGATCGTGTCGGCCGGCTGACCTGCCGGTGGGGGTATGACACACTCCGCACCAGGCCAGCCACAACGTGTGTGTGGTGTGGGTGTGGGGCCACACCACACCCCGCGAGCAGGGGGAATGCCGTGGAGTCGTGGAAACTCGAGATGGCCGAGTTCGCGCGACGGATCACCGAGCTACGCGGTAGCCGATCCGTACGCGGCTTCGCCAAGGACGCGCGCGTCGACCGGGCTGACCTGACCCGGGTCGAGCAGGGCGAGCTGCTGCCATCTGAACGTATGGCAGCGCGCCTTGATAGCTATTGCGCCACCGGGGATGAGCTCTCACGCTGGAGACGACGGATCCACGCCATGCGTACCGGTCTACCGGTGCCCCCCACGGACGAGGAGGTGGGTCCGACGGACCGCCGCGAATTCGGCCTGCTCGGGGCCGCCGCCGCTGCCGCCCAGATCTCGGGACGCATTGCCGCAGCCGCCGCGATCGCACCTCCGACCCTGCGCGAGATCGAGGCTGACATCAATGAGATCGCCGGGGCCTACATGACCACGCCGGCCATGGTCCTGGCCGAGCGCGCGGAACGCGGGTGGCGGTCGACAGAGCAGATGCTGGATGGCCGGGTACGCGGGCGGACGCGCACAGTCCTGGACCTGCGGGCCGGCCAGTATTCGATCTATCTGGCGTTGACCGCCAACGACTTGGGCGAGCAGGCGGCCAGCGACACCTATCTCGACCTAGCCGGCCAGCACGCTCAGGAGGCAGGAGACCGGCTGCTGTCCGACTGTGTCGCCGCCGTAGACAGCAGCTTCGAGTACTTCCGGAACAATCCTCATCGCGCGCAGGCTGTCGCCGCCGAGCGCCGTCGTAACGCACACCCGTACGCGAGGCCCATGCTCGCCGCGTGCGAATCCCGGGCTGCGGCCCGCGGCGGTGACGAGATCGGCGCCCGGGTCGCGCTCGACGACGTGTGGAGCCACGTGTGGGCGGGCCCGGTGTTGCCTGGTGAGGTGCAAGTGGATGAGGATCAAGCGCTGGCTCAGACGGCCGCGATCCTCTCAACGTTGGAGGATCCGGCGTCGGAGAAGTTCGCGCGTCGGGCGGTGGAGGCCCATCGCGCCGCGGGGCGCGCGACGAACCTGGGCGGCTCCTACAACGCCCTTGCGCGCAGCTACCTGTGCCGCGCTGAGCCGGATCCGGAGCGGGCCGCAGCAGCAACGCGCAGCGCGTTGGAGGCGGTCGGCGACCAACGCACGTCATGGGTGGTCGGCCCGGCCGCGCAGACATGGCGACGGCTGGATACCCGCTGGGGATCACTGCCGGCGGTGCGAGACCTTGGCGAGCTCGTGGCGGCGGCGCAGCGGCCCGCACTTCCGGCCGGAGCGGACGTCTGACGCGCACGCCCTCGCTGGAAGAACTCGGCCGCCGGGTCGCCGCGGTCTGACCCTCGCCGGCCGGTGACAGCTCCGGCTGTTCCCCTGCCGTTCCCGCCGGCCCCGGGGCTACCGTCGACGCGGTACGACACCGGGCGTGGACGGAGAGCAACCAATGGTGTGGAACAAGCGGGGCAATACCGACGGCGGGGCGTCGTCGGGCAGAGGTGGCACGAAACGCGGCGGCAAGCCGCCCGTGGTCCGTGACGACAGCGACCCGGACAGGCGGAAGGCCGGCGGCAACACCGGGGACAATCCGGTCGAGTTCGGCACGTGCTCCGCCTGCAACGGGAAGGGCGAGGTGGAGACGGGCCGGCAGGAGTTCGACGAGGACGGCCGGTTCGCTGGGAATGCTGTCACGAAGTGCACGGCGTGTGGTGGCAGTGGGCGGGTGAAGAAGTGAGCGAGGACGTCGGCGCGGAGAAAATCGTTCCGATGATCTCTGTTACTGCCTGCCGGAAATGCCGCCGGGCCCGCGGCGCGGCGCTCGCTGGTGTCCGGGGTGTCCGGGCGTCGTCCAAGGACGGTTCCGGACGCTGCCCTCACGGCTTGGTGGACCGGACGGTCTGGGCTCCAGGCGAAGGGCCCGGTTCCGAGCCACCAGAGGATCCTACGACGCCGGAGCAGCGCCGCCGCGGGGCGGTATGAACCTCCGCTGCTCGGCCTGCCGTCGCGCTCTCGGCATGTCCCGTGTCCGGGTGGCCCTGGGCGTGGCCGGTCTGCCTGCGGTCGGGAGGTTGACGTCGGTGTGCCCGGAGCATGGGGCGCTTCGGCGGCCGGTCGAGGGTTCGGTGGCGGACCTGACGCCGCCGGAGGAGCGCCGCCAGGGCCCGGTCTGACCCGGCATCTGGCGAGGTACCCGTTGCATGAGAGCGCTGAACAGTGCCGTTCATGCCGCCTCGCCTAGCGGTGAGGCACCCCCGGTCTCGCCGGCCGGAGCCGTGCCGGGTTCCCGTTTCACTGCCACCTGCCACCTGCCACCTGCCACCTGCCCCGTGGTCGGGGTCCTCTGGTCGGCTCCACGGGCGTTTACCGTCTCCGACCGGGCCGAAACTGCCGGTGGTGTACCGGAAGCTGTCACGGGCCTTCCCACGCTTTGTGAACCTCGGGAAACCGACGCGGCGCCCCCTGCGTTTCCCCGTGCGAGAGTCGGTGAACTTCTTCAGCCCGCGGGCAAGCTGGTCCAGGCCGGCGGAGTAGGCCTCCTTCGAGCACTCCGCCGGCCACGGCGGCCTGAGCGTCGTTCGGGTCGAGCGCGAACCGAAAGCCCTACCCAGCGCTACCCGACGCTGAAACGGCAGCAGCATTCACCCCTAACGCTGGTCGCGGCGCAGCGGGTGCTCGGGCGGGATCTCGACGACCACGATGGGGATGCCGTCCGGGTCCTCGATCCACATCTCGTCGAGGCCCCACGGCTCTCGTTGCGGGGCGCGCACGATCGGCACCCCCGCGGCGGCGAGCCGGCGGTGCTCGGCGACGAGGTCACGCACCTGCAACCACAGGCGAACCTGCCCCGCGCCTGCCCCCGCCGGCTCACCCGAGCCCCCGGCTCCGGTCGCGTCGCCGAGGGCCGCGGTGTGTGCCGGGCGGTCCGCGCGGCCCGAGACCTCCAGCAGGCTCTGCCCCAGGAAGAACACCAGGCCGGGGTCGTCCGGTGGCCCGAACTCCCGGTAGATCGCAAGCCCCAGCGTGTCCCGGTAGAAACGGCGGCTACGCCCCGGATCGACGGGCCTGATCAGGATGCGACTGCTGAGAACCTCCATCCAGCCAGTCTCCCCCTGACGTCCCCGACGGACCGCCATCGCCGCCGGAGTCGTCGGGAGGACTGGGGTCGTCCCGCTCGGGCCCACGCCATGCCGGTTCGCCGCGCAGCATCCGGCGGGCATGCCAGAACAACCGGTGACGGCGCCGCAGCGGGAGGTGCTCGTCCTGCCGATTGCAGCACGTGTCGAAGCCGCTGGTCTCCAGAGGGGCCTCGCCGGGCTGGCGCGCCAGCCCGGCGCGGTCGTGGCGGCGCTCAGCCGCCGCGCAGCGTGCGGGTGACCCCGGCGGCGACGGTCGTGGCCAGGGTCCACCCGGCGGCGATGAGGAAGTAGGCGAACCAGATCGTCCAGCCGCGGGCGGCGAAGTCCTTCTCCTGCCCGAAATCGATCAGTGGTAGCAGCAGGTCGAGCGCATACACCCCCGCGTGGAACTGCGCCGGCGTGACGCCCTCGGCCGGTGCCGGCGGCCGCAGGCTGAACACCACCCCGCCGGTGAGAACGAGAAGCGCGATCCAGCCGGCGGCGCGCACCGGGCGGTAGCCGTACCCGACCAGCGCATCCTGCAGGTAGCTCCACACCCGCGCCGCCGGCCCGAGCGAGGACCGCCGGTGCCGGTGCCCGGCGAGCAGCACCGTCCGCGCGTCGGCGTCGCGACCCTGCGCGCGGTAGGTCGCGGCGAGCTGGCCGTAGACCTGCGGCCGGTAGCCGCCGGGATCCAGGCGTAACCAGCGCCACCGTGGTCCGTCGTCGCCGGCCGCATCGAGGCCGTCGTAGCGCAACCCGTCGAGCAGGAGCCTGTCCGGCCAGGTCGCCGGATCGTCGCGCAGCAGCCCGAGGGCGGCGTGGCGCAGATCGACGGTGCCGCCCGGCGTGATCAACGGCCGTAGGACCAGCTCCCGGGCGGTGAGATGCCGCGCGTCGAGCGCCACCCCGCGCGAGCGCCCGCCACCCTCGTCGCCGTCGTCCTCGTCGCTGCCACCCTCGTCGCCGTCGTCCTCGTCGCCGTCGTCGAAGCCCTCGCCGCAGTCGGGGGCGCCGGCGTCCCCATCGCCGGTGCGGGCCGCGCCGCGGGCCCTCGTGGCGTCGAGACGGGCTCCCTCCAGGCATACCCGGCTGCCCACCCGGGCGTAGCCGATGTCCACCTTTCCCACGGCGTGGAAGCCGTCGCAGCAGTTCAGCATCGTTCCCACGGACAGGTCGGCCGCGGACAGCGCGGTGCCGGCCCGATTGTGCAGGTGCGCGCCCTCCAGCCGTACCGCGCCGCCCACGACCGCGTTGTTCAGCCGCATCTCTCCGTCGCAGTGGAACGGGCGCGACGCGGCATCGGGCGGGAACTGGAGCACCTCGGCGGGATGGTGGGCGACGATGTCGTTCTCGACGTGCAGACGCGTCGCGTCCAGAGCGACCCCCCGCTGCCGCACGCGCGTCCCGGTCAGCAGCAGCGCGCCGTGGATCCGGGTTCCGATGAGCCGGATCTGGCCGTCCGACTCGCAGCGGTTGAGCCGGAGGTTGCCGTCCACGCTCGCGGTCGACAGGGTCAGCCCCCGAAACCGGGTTCCGTTGAAGCTGAGCTGGCGGGTCCGGGCGCCGTAGAGGAGGAGGCGATCGTCGAGGACGCAGCCCCGCAGCCGGACAGGGAAGTCGAGCACGGCGTGGGTGAGATCCAGCGTCCCCGTGATGTGGGCCCTGGTGAGCCGTAACGCGGTCGCCGGCCCCGGGCCGCCGACGTCCCCGCCGTCTCCGTTTCCGCCATCGCCGTCGCGGTCACCGCGGTCCTCGTCGCCGTCGCCGTCGTCCTCCTCGCCGCCGTCGCCGTCGTCCTCCTCGCCGCCGTCGGGGTTGTCGGGGTCAGGACTGCCGCGGTCAGGGTCGCCGTGCCTGCCGTCGCGGCCGCGACGATCAGATCGGCCGGCTCGGCCGGCGCCGACGTCCGCGGCCCCGAGCAGCAGGTCGCGCAGGACCTCGGCCCGGACGGTCTGGTCCAGGCGACCGGAGAGGTCGACGGTGCGACCCAGCGGCAGGGCGTCGCGGATCTCCCGTTCGACCGCGGTGAGCTGGCGCACGCTCACCGGGTCGTCGCATCCTGGTCGTCGGCTGCGGCGGCGGCCGACTCGGTGCCCCGGGCGGTTGCGCGGGTGCCGGCCGTCCGCACCGCCCGCCCCCCGATGATCGGCCGTGCCACGGCGCCACGTTACCGCCTGCGCCGCAGGGGGCGGGCGGGCGTCGGCCTCCGGACAGCGCACCCGGCCTCGTAGGTGAACCATCGGCCCTCGTCCGGGTTCGTGGGGCGTCGTCGATCACCGGCCCGTCGGACGGCGGTCGGGGAGCTGGTCGGCCCGGGTCAGCGCGACCGCTGCGCCGGGGCGGACGCACGGCGATCGCCTGCAGTTCGACGAGCACGACGGGGAGCGCGAACCCGGTCACCAGGGTGGTCCGCGCGGGCGGCTGCGCCGGCCAGACCGCGGCGAAGGCGCTCAGGGCGCTGCGGTCGCTCAGCGAGTCGCCGGCTCCGGTGCTCCTGTCGATCAGCCCGCCTACCGTCATCTCGGACTTCTCCGTCCCGTCGTAGTCGGCGATCACCCGGCCCCGGCTCATCACCAGCAGCCGGTCGCCCAGGGCGAGCGCGTGATCCATGTTGTGGGTGACCATGACCGTGGTGGCGCCCAGTTCGCCCACCAGCTCGGTGGTCAGCGCGAGCACCGTCGCGGTCGTCCCCGGGTCCAGCGCCGCCAGGTGCTCGTCGAGGAGCAGCACCGACGGTGCGCTCAGGGCGGCCATCACCATCGTCAGGCTCTGGCGCTGGCCCGCCGAGAGCAGCCCGACGCGATCGGCGAGCCGGTTCTCCAACCCCAGACCCAGACCGGCGACGTGCTCGCGCATGACGGCCCGGCGCCGCGCGGTCACGGCGAACCGCAGCCCGCGCGCCCGCCCGCGGGCCATCGCCAGCGCCAGGTTGTCCTCGATGGACAGCTCCGGCGCGGTGCCCGCCCGGGGATCGTCGAAGACCCGCGCGATCCAGCCGGCGCGGCGGTGGTCGGGCAGCCGGGTGACGTCGCGGCCGTCGAGGTGGACCCGGCCGCGGCTCGGGCGGGCCGCACCCGAGATCGTCTGGATCAGACTGGACTTCCCGGCGCCGTTCGTGTCGACGACGGTCACGAACTGCCCGCGCTCGAAGGTGACGCTGAGGTTGCGCAGCGCCACACATCGTGTCCGCCGTGCCGAGGCCCAGCGTGGGGGTGTCGAGCACGTGCAGGTTCACACTGAACAGCCCGATGCTCATCACCAGGCCGGCGAGCAGCACCGGAACCCGCAGCAGCAGGTGGATCAGCGCCGTGACGGCTCCGGCGGCGGCCGCGCCGGCCGTGCCCGCCAGCAGGGCGAGCCAGCAGGGCGAGCCAGCTCGGCCAGCCGTGCACCAGCGCGAGCGCGCACACCGCGCCACCGCTGACGAAACTGCCCTCCACGGTGAGGTCGAAGTCCGCCCGCAGCCGGAAGACGGTGTAGATGCCGAGGAACACCGGCACCAGCGGCAGGCCGGTCACGAGCATGTCCAGCAGGACCTGGGTCATCACTGGACCGTCGCGGAAGTCAGCAGGTCCGGCGGCAGCGTGATCCCGAGTTTCGTCATGGTCGCCTTCTGGACGGTGAACTCGACCCCCGACGGCTGCCCGAATCCCACCTCGGCGGCGGGCGTGCCCGTCAGCACCTTCGCGGCGGAATCGGCGGCGAGGCGGCCGAGCGTCGGGTAGTCCGGGCCGATGCTGGCGAGGATGCCCGCGACGGTCGCGCCGCCGCCGCAGACGTAGACCGGCCGCCCGGGTGAGCCGGGGGCGCGTACCGGCCGGTGGAGTGGGGGAGGATGCTCGGCATGCCGGACCGTCGCAGTTCGCGCCTGCCTCGCCGTGCCCGGATGGCCTGCCCGGCCGCCGGGTGGCGCGGGCCGTGCCTCACCTCGGCTGGAAGGTGCGCGCCCTGTTGACGACGACCGAACCGGCGCGGCGGCCGGCCGGCCCGCGGCGCCTGCGGCAATGGCTGCTGGCCGGCACCGAGCAGGCCCAGCAGCACTCCGGCCCGCACGCCCGTCCCACCGAGGAGCACCGCCTGCACCCGTGGTGGCGGGTGATGTGCCTGACCGGCGTCGACTACTTCTCCACCCTCGGCTACCAGCCGGGCATCGCCGTGCTCGCCGCCGGCGCGGTCAGCCCGATCGCGACGGCGGTGCTGGTGCTGGTGACCCTCGCCGGCGCGCTGCCGGTCTACCGCCAGGTCGCCCGGGACAGCCCGCACGGCGAAGGCTCCATCGCCATGCTGGAAAAGGAGCTGTCCTGGTGGAAGGGCAAGCTACTCGTCCTGGTGCTGCTCGGCTTCGCCTGCACCGACTTCCTCATCACGATCACCCTGTCCGGCGCCGACGCCACCGCCCACCTGCTGGAGAACCCCTACGCGCCGCACGCGCTGGAGGGCCACCAGGTCGCGGTCACCCTCGTGCTGCTCGCCCTGCTCGGCGGGGTGTTCCTGCTCGGCTTCACCGAGGCCGTCGGCATCGCCGTCGTGCTCGTGGTGATCTACCTGTCCCTCAACGCGGTCGTCGTCGCCGACGCGCTGGCGACGATCGTGGCCCATCCGCACCTGTTCGACGACTGGCATGCCCTGCTCGTCAACGAGCATCCCGACCCGCTCGCGCTGATCGGCTTCGCGCTGATCGTCTTCCCGAAGCTGGCGCTGGGGCTGTCCGGCTTCGAGACCGGCGTCGCGGTGATGCCGCTGGTCCGCGGCGACCCCGGCGACAGCGAGGACAACCCGACCGGCCGCATCCGCGGCGCCCGCAAGCTGCTGACCACCGCGGCGGCGATCATGGCCGTGTTCCTCATCACCAGCAGCCTGAGCACGACGCTGCTCATCCCGGAGAAGGAGTTCGAACCCGGCGGTGCGGCCAACGGCCGGGCGCTTGCCTACCTCGCCCACACCGAGCTCGGCAACGCCTTCGGCACCGTCTACGACGTCAGCACGATTCTCATCCTGTGGTTCGCCGGCGCCTCCGCCATGGCCGGCCTGCTCAACCTCGTCCCGCGCTACCTGCCCCGCTACGGCATGGCGCCGCAGTGGGCCCGCGCCGTGCGGCCGCTGGTCATCGTGTTCACCCTCGTCGGCTTCGCCGTCACGATCGTCTTTCGGGCCAGCGTCGACAAGCAGGGCGGCGCGTACGCCACCGGTGTGCTCGTCCTGATCACCTCGGCGGCGCTCGCGGTCACCCTGTCCACCGCCCGGCGCGGGCGGCGGGGGCCGGCGATCGCCTTCGGCGCCATCGCGGTCGTGTTCGTCTACACGACCATCGCGAACATCATCGAACGGCCCGACGGGCTCATCATCGGCTCGATCTTCATCATCGCGATCATCGTCGTGTCGTTCTCCTCCCGGGTGGCGCGTTCCTTCGAGCTGCGCGTCACCGGGGTGCGCCTCGACCCGACTGCGCAGCGGTGGGTGCGCGAGTCCGCCGCGACCGGCGCGCTGCACCTGGTCGCCAACGAGCTCGACGTCGGCGACGCCGCCGAGTACGCCGACAAGGTCCGCAAGGCGCGCGAGGAGCTGTTCGTGCCCGAACACGTCCCGCTGCTGTTCCTGGAGGTCGACATCCCGGACTCCTCGGAGTTCGAACGCGAGCTCGACGTCCGCGCCGAGGACCGCCACGGCTACCGGATCCTGCGGCTGACCAGCACCTCGGTGCCCAACGCGATCGCCGCCCTGCTCCTGCACCTGCGCGACCTCACCGGCGTCCGCCCGCACGTGTACTTCGAATGGTCCGAGGGCAACCCGATCCTGAACTTCCTGCGGTTTCTGTTCTTCGGCGCCGGCGAGGTCGCCACCGTGACCCGCGAGGTGCTGCGCGAGGCCGAACCCGACCCGGAACACCGCCCCTTCGTCCATGTCGCCTGAGCCGGGTCGGGTTCGTTCACTGCGTCTTCGAGATGTCGCGACCACCCGCCGGCTGGTGGGAGTCCCGCACGATGCGCAGTCCGGCGGCGTGGGCCAGATCGAGCACGGCCGCCAGCGCGGCGGCGCCGAGCACGAACACGAATCCGCCCCCCGCGTAGTTGTTCTCCCATCCCCAACGGTCGTAGCGGATCGACGCGGCGATCGGCATCAGTGACCACGTCGCGCCGACGACGAAGGCCGCGACGGCCCAGCCGGGTCGCCGCACGCTGACCACGGTCGCGACGCCGACGCCGACGATGACTGCGGCCGGCACCATCATCTCGACGGTGTCGACCAGCCCGCCGGAGCCGCGGTAGGCGGTAAGTGGAAAGCCGTAGTACGCGTAGCCGTTGCGATGGAAGAGCCAGACGCTGGAGGCCGCCGCCACGGCGAGAAGCAGGCCGCACAGCGCCGCCGCGGCGAGCAGGTCCCGGCGGCGGACCGTCGTCGGCATCCCACCCCCTGCCATGGCGGCCAGCAGGCACAGCACGACGAGCAGATACAGCTGCGGCCGCTCGACGTCGGTCCACCTGGCGACCAGCACCGCCGCACACGTCGCCAGGCAGGTGAGGCCCGACAGTGCGCGGGCGGCGCGTCGGGCGCCGACCCACGCGGCGACGAACGCGGACACCGGCAGCGGGTAGACGGCGGCGCCCACGGTGACGAACGGGCCGAAGGTCAGACCGGTGCTGGGCGCGTAGCCTTCGCCTGTCGGGAACGGTTCGGGCAACAGCTCCGCCACGACGAACAGGCCCGACGACAGCACGGCCACGGACGCGAGCGCCAGGACCGCGACCCGGTGACGCACCACCGAGGGCACCAGGCCCAGCGAGGCGCCGAACCGGGCGGCGAGGCCGTGGGCGACCAGGTCCACGACGTCACCGGGGCTCGGCCTGGTACGTCCGTCGGTGTCGGCCATGTCCAGCAAGGTGGCGACGATCTCGTCGCCGTGCTCCTGGCGCCAGCGACGTGGATAGCACCTCAGCAGCCGGCGGTAGGTGACCTCGAGTCGCGCGGCCGTCATGCCGGCGCCGTCCCCATCCCTCGCCGCGACCGCAGCCGGCGGTCGGCCTCGGCGGCGTTCCCCCGCAGCCGGGCGGCCTGCGCGGCGAGAACCTCGGCGCCGGAGTCGGTGAGGTCGTAGTAGCGCCGGAGGCGACCGTCGACCACCTCCTCGCCGCTGTGGCGCACCAGACCCTCACCGGCCAGCCGGTCGAGGGCGGCGTACAGCGTGCCCGCTCGTAACGTCACCCGGCCAGCGGAGATGACGCCGATCTCCCGGATCAACGCGTACCCGTGCTTGGCGCCGTCGGCGAGCGCTGCGAGCACCAAGAAGGTCGGCTCACGCATGTCGTCGAGACCCATGCCATCAACATATATCGATGATCTGACTATTGGACGCCACGCTCGTGCGCACGTCGCCTGTGCCGCCCGCGAGGGCCGTTACATTGCGCCCATGGGCGAAGCGACCATGGGCGAAGCGGGGCTGCGCGCACGCCGCCGACGGCGCACCCACGACGCGCTGTCCGCCGCGGCGATCTCGCTGTTCCTCGAACGCGGCTTCGACGACGTCTCGGTCGCCGAGATCGCGGCGGCGGCCGAGGTGTCCAAGCCGACCCTGTTCGCCTACTTCGCCACCAAGGAAGACCTCGTCCTGCACCGCATCCTCGACCATCGCGGCGAGGCCGCCCGGGTGGTGCGCGCGCGGGCGCCCGGCGTGGCGCCGCTGGCCGCCGTGGCGGCGCACCTGCTCGCCGGGCTCGACCGGCGCGAGCCCGTCACCGGCCTCAACGACGACCCCGAGGTGCTCGCCTACCACGCCATGGTGTTCGCGACCCCGAGCCTGCTCGGCCGGCTCGCCCAGCACGCCGGCCAGGACGAGCAGGCCCTCGCCGACGCCCTCGCCGAGGCCGCGCCGCAGGCCGGTGAGCTCGCCGCCCGGCTCGCCGCCGCCCAGATCATCGCCGTGCAGCGCGTCCTGGCCCGGGAGAACTGGGCCCGGCTGCGCGCGGGCGAGGATGTCACCACGCGCCACCCGGCGGCGGTCGCGGCGACGCGGCGGGCCTTCGACGCCCTGCGCCGCGCCCTGCCCGACTACTCCTGACCTCCGCCCTCGGGGTCCGCCCCGGGCGCCGCCCCGTCGGTGCCGCCGCCGGTACACCCGCCGCGGACGGCGGCGGTGAACAGCCCGAGCTGCCCGCGCAGGCCGGTTGCCGTCACGGTCAGCAGGGGCCGGCGGGTCATCCCCAACGCGGCCATCCGGCCGGCCATCGGATGACTCCCCAGCTCCACCCGCGCCCGTCCCCGGCCCAGGCGGACCCCGCGCAGCCGCACCGGCATCGCCCCACGCAGCAGGACCCCCGCCCGCGGGCCGTCCGGCAGCACACTCCACAACGGGATCCGGACGCGCACCGGGAACGGCACCCGCACCCGGCCCGCCCCCAGCCGGGCGCGCAGCACGAACTCAGCGCCCCCGCCAGCGCCCCCGCCGCCACGCCCTACTGCGTATCCCGAGGCCTGCGTGTCCGAGGCCTGCGTGTCCGAGGCCTGCGTGTCCGAGGCCTGCGTGTCCGAGGCCGCTGTGTCCGTTGCGTCCCTCCGGGCAGGTGGGAGGGGGTGTCGCGGGGCGGCCGGTGCGGTCTCGACCACGACCGAGGTCGCGTCGTCGGTGAGATGGACCTCGGCGGTCATCAGCCATTTCGGCAGCGACCAGATCGCCCGGCCGGCGTCGCGGGTGAACGATCCGGTCACCGGCAGGTCGACGAGGTGCAGGCCGCGCCGCCCGCCCGGGCCCCGCACGGCGACCCCGACCGCCACCTCGTCGTAGCGGCCGAGCACCCACGGTCCGTACCGGACGACACCCAGCACGCCGACGGCCTGTCCCGCGACGGTCCAGGGGGTCAGGCCGGTGCCCGCCAGCACCCCGCGAGCCGCGTCGGGACTGGCCCGGAAGACCGCGACGGCGGCCCGCGCGTCCGTGATCGTCACCGGCAGGCTGATCGACCGGTCGTGGACGCGCCACGTCCCGGCCCGTGCCGTCCGTGCCATGCGCGCACGCACCTCCCTCGCTCCCGTGCCCGCCCTTCGCCCGATCTTCGGCCGATCTTCGCGCGGGCCGTGGTGGACGCCGGCGGTGCCCGCGCCGCCGGGTCGGTCGGCTGCCTACCCGCGTCACCGGACCACTAGGCTGATCATCCCTCCACTGCCCGGCGCCGGTTGCGGCGCGCTGTGTCAGGTCTGGGCCGCCGGGGCCGTCACGGAACGCACCGCGACGCGTCCGCCGTGCCGAGCTCGCCGGACCGGATGTCACGGCCAGCATGCGCGGCACCGCCGAGGGTGCCGAGGGCGCCACGTATTCTTTACCGGGTTAAGAAAGGGGTCATGGTGGGGACTGGGAGCCGAGGCATCGGACGAGATGCCAAGCGGGAGCACGACACCGAGGTGGAGGCGCAGGCCGAGGCGGAGCTGGCGGGCGAGGCGGAGCTGGCGGGCGAGGCGGAGCTGGCGGGCGAGGCGGAGCTGGCGGGCGAGCGGGACTACCTGCGGCGGGGCCGCGCGGCGCTCGCGGGCATGCGGGCCGAGGCCGAGCGCACGCAGGTCGCCGGTGGCGACCCGATCGACGACAAGGTGACGATCGCGTACCTGAGGATCGCCCGGCAGCGGCGGATCGCCGGCCTCGCCGACGGTGAAGGGACCGCGCCGTTGTTCTTCGCCCGCCTCGACTACGCCCCCGACGTGCCCGGGGTCGCGGGCCGACGGTTCTACCTCGGGCGCAGGCACGTGCGCGAGTCGGCCGGCGACGACCCCCTGGTCGTCGACTGGCGCACCGACGTGGCCCGGCCGTTCTACCGGGCCCACCGCGGCGACCCGATGGGCGTGCTGCGCCGGCGACGGTTCGGCTACGACGGCGCCGAGCTCACCGCCTTCGAGGACGAGCCGCTCACCCGCCCCCGGCCCGCCCCCGGCGAGTCGGCGCCGGTGGCGGCCGGGGGGCTGCTCGAACGGGAGATCGAGCGGCCGCGGTCCGGCCCGATGCGCGACATCGTCGCCACGATCCAGCCCGAGCAGGACGAGATCGTCCGCGCCGACCTGTCGGTGAGCGTGTGCGTCCAGGGGGCGCCGGGGACCGGCAAGACCGCCGTCGGCCTGCACCGCGCCGCCTACCTGCTGTTCACCCACCGCGAGCGGCTCGCCCGGGAGGGGGTGCTCGTCGTCGGGCCGAACCGGGCCTTCCTCGGCTACATCGCCGCCGTCCTGCCGGCCCTCGGTGAATTCACGGTGCGGCACAGCACCCTCGACGAGCTCGTCGCCACGGCCACCGTGCGCGGGGCGGACGGGGCCGAGGCGGCGACGCTCAAGGGCGACGCCCGGATCGCCACCGTGGTGCGCCGGGCGTTGCACGACGGGCTGCGCCCGCCGGACGGGCCGGTGCCGGTGGCCACCCGGGCCGGGCGGTGGACGGTGGGGGAGGAGGAGTTCGCCGACCTGTTCGCCAAGGCCGCGGCCGCGCTGCGCGCCGGCACGATCCGCTACGCCGCCGCCCGCGACCGGCTCGCCGGCCAGCTCGCGGGCGCCGTCCGCCGGCGCGCCGAGGCGGGCGGGCACTTCTTCACCGACGGCGCGATGGGCACCCTCGCCCGCGGCCGGGCGGTCCGCGACGCGGTCGAGGCGGTCTGGCCGAAGGCGGACGCGCCCACCCTGGTGCGCCGGCTGCTCACCGACCCCGCGCTGCTCGCCCGCGCCGCCGACGGCGTGCTCGACGCGGCCGAGCAGGGGGTCCTGCTCGCCGCCGCGCCGCCCGGCGGGGCCCGCACCCTGCGCTGGTCGCCCGCCGACGCGTTCTGCATCGACGAGGCCCGCGACCTCATCGACGGCACTCCCGGCTTCGGCCATCTGATCGTCGACGAGGCGCAGGACCTCTCGCCGATGCAGTGCCGTGCGCTCGCCCGGCGCTGCGCCGACGGCTCGCTGACCGTCCTCGGCGACCTCGCCCAGGGCACCACCCCGTGGGCGGCCACGTCCTGGGCGGCCCAGCTGACCCATCTCGGCCGGCCCGGCGCGCACGTGGAGGTGCTCACCCGCGGCTACCGGGTGCCCGCGCAGATCCTCGGCTTCGCCAGCCGCCTGCTCGCCCACATCTCCGCCGAGCTCACCGCGCCGACCTCCGCCCGCACCGCGCCCGGCGCGCTCGCCGTCCTGGCCACCGCCGACGTCGCCGCCACCGTCACCGACCAGGTCGCTCGCGCGTTGGGCCGCGACGGCTCGCTCGCCGTCATCGCCGCGGACGCCGACGTCGCCGCCCTCGCCGCGGCGCTGGGCGACGCCGGCCTGCCCGTCGACGAGCTCAGCGCCGACGCGACGCCGTCGCGGGCCTGCCTGGTGCCCGCGTCCCTGGCCAAGGGCCTGGAGTTCGATCACGTCATCGCCGTGGAGCCGGCGGCGATCGTCGCAGGGGAGGCGCATCCCCGCCTCGGCCTGCGCCGCCTGTACGTGGTGCTCACCCGGGCCGTCAGCGAG
>NZ_CM001489.1:2033276-2061752 GCF_000262465.1 Frankia sp. QA3 | reverse complement strand
CGCGACGGCGCCCGGGTGACGCCGCGGGCGCCGGCCGGGGCGGACGTGCCGGTCGTCACCGCCGCGCGCCCGGCCCGATCTGGCCAGACGTCGTGTGACCACCGCGCGCGTGGGAGAAAATAGGCGGCGTGGCAGTGGAGCGCAACGTTCTCGGTGGGGACCTCGAACCCTGCGGCACCGATCCGGTGACCGGGTTCTACCGCGACGGGTGCTGCAGCACCGGTCCGGAGGATCTCGGCAGCCACACCGTCTGCGCGGTGGTGACCGCCGAGTTCCTGCGCCATCAGCGCCAGGTCGGCAACGACCTGTCGACCCCCCGGCCGGAGTACTCCTTCCCCGGACTGCGCCCCGGGGACCGCTGGTGCGTCGTCGCCGTCCGCTGGCTGCAGGCCTACGACGCCGGGGCCGCCGCCCCGGTCGTGCTCGCCTCGACGCACGAGCGGGCGTTGGAGGTCGTCCCGCTGGAGGCGCTGCGCGCGCACGCCGTCGACGTCCCCGCGGACCCGCGTTCCCTGGGCTGAACCGACCCGCCCACGGCCGACCCGCGCCCCGCCGTCCGGCCGTGGGCGCGGGCCACGGGTGGGATCAGTCGATCACCTCGGGTTCGAGGCCGACGGTGAGCCAGTCGCGGTAGGGCAGGCCGGTGAGCTCCTCCAGCCGGGCGATGTCGTCGACGAAGTACGGCAACACCGCGCGCCGCTGCTCGGGGGTCAGCTTCGGCCGGCCGCCCTTCTGGCGTTGCAGCGCCGCCAGCAGCGGGCCGCGCACCGCGTGGCGCACCGGCACGGGGAAGTGGTGACCGACGCGCCCGCCGGTACGCAGCACCGCCCGCAGCGCCGTGTTCACCGGGGTGTCGGCGACGAACGGCGTGACGTTCTCCGAGGGCACGAGGTCGACGAGCCCGGTCTCGACGCCGAGGAACTCGCAGACGCGGTCCAGCGTGGCGGCGGGGGAGTCGCGCAGGTCCCGGTAGCGCAGCAGCAGCACCTGGTCGCGGGAGAACAGGCCGAACAGGTGAGCGAGCTGCTCGCCGTAGCGGCCGAGGGAGACGTAGTGCCAGAACTGCGCCCAGCCGGCATCGCGCCGCTGCTCCTCGAGCGCGCAGGCGCGGACGAAGTCACGTTCGCTCTCCAGCCCCGCCGCCCACAGATGCGTCCAGTTGGAGTGGGCGCGGTCGACCGGGTTGCGCAGCAGGACGATGATCCGCACCTTCGGCAGCAGCCGCCTGATCCGGTTCTGGGCGTCGAGGTCGTAGAGGTAGAACGGGGTCGCCTCGCCGGTGAGCGTCCCCTTGGGCGCCGGGTCGAACAACGCCTCGTAGTCACGGCGGCGCCACACGTGCTCCTGGTACGTCTGGGCGTCGCCGGGGCCGCCGCGGGCCGGCGGCGGGCCCTCGGAGAGGAAGAACTTCGGCTCCTTCACCGCGGGCAGGAACAACGCCGGATGCCGCGACAGCGCGGCGTGCAGCGCGGTCGTGCCGGCCTTGGGCACGCCGAGCACGAGGAAGTCGGGCAGGGCCATCGGCGGTCGCTCCTTGTGGACGGGGATCGGCGTGGACGGGGATCGGCGTCGGTCGATCCGGGCGCGGGGCGGCGCCGGCCGAAGGCTACGCGCAGGCATAGCCGAGTAACTCGACCGGTGAAATCAGGATCGTAGCCGCGCTCCGACCCCGCCGGGGCCGGCTTGCCAGGCCGTCTTTCTCACCGAAACTGTAGGGTTGCGGCGTGGCAATCAGCCAGCAGTACGCGACGTCCGAGATCATCCCCCTACCCGGCCGGCGGCCCGCGACCACGGTGGCAGCCTCCCCCGGACCGGGCCCGGGTTTCTGGGCCGGCGCGCCCTGTGCGGTGCTGGTGGACGGCGTGTTCTATCTGGCCTACCGGCTGCGCCGCCCGGTCGGCAGCGGCCGCGGCTACGGGCTGGTGATCGCCCGCTCCACCGACGGGGAGACGTTCACCGAGATCGCCGAGGTCCCGCGTGACCCGTTCGGCGCGGAGAGCCTGGAACGGCCCGCCCTGGTGGCGACCCCGCAGGGCTCGTGGCGGCTCTATGTCAGCTGCGCCACCCCGGGCAGCCCGCACTGGTGGGTGGACCTGCTGGAGGCCGACTCCCCGGCCGCCTTCGACCCGCAGCGCCGGCGCACGGTGCTGCCCGGTGACCCGGCCACCCTCGCCGTGAAGGACCCGGTCGTGGCCCTGCTCGACGGCCAGTGGCAGCTCTGGGCGTCCTGCCATCCCCTCGACGACCCGCTGGCCACCGACCGGATGGACAGCCGGCACGCCACCAGCCCCGACGGTGTGCACTGGACCTGGACCGGGACGGCGCTCGCCCCCCGCCCGGACCACTGGGACGCCCGCGGCGTGCGGATCAGCGCCGTGCTCACCGGCGGCACCCAGCCGGTGGCCTACTACGACGGGCGGGCGAGCGCCGCGCAGAACTGGGCCGAGCGCACCGGCCTCGCCGTCGGCATCACCCCCGACCGCTTCCACGCCGTCGGCACCGAGCCGGTCGCGTTCTCCCCGGACGGCGACGGCGCGCTGCGCTACGTCAGCGTCGTGCCCCTGCCGGACGGCTCCCACCGGCTGTACTACGAGGCCGCCCTGCCCGACGGCAGCCACGAGCTGCGCACGGAGCTGCACCCGGCGCCCTGAGCCGGCGCCCTGAGCCGGCGCGCCACGCCAGCCCCGACGCCCGCGGCGTCCCGCGTCGGGCGCGGGCCACGCCCCGGTGGTCAGCGCTGCCCGGCCGGGCTCGGCACGATCTTGCCGACGTTCGCCCGCGCCTTGATCGCCGCATGCGCCTCACCGGCCCGCTCCAGCGGCCATGCGGCGTGGACGACGGGTCGTAGCAGGCCCTGTGCGTGCAGCTCCCACAGTTCGCGAGCGTGGGCGTCGTAGACGTCGCGACGGCGGGCGACCAGATGCGGCATGGCGAATCCGATCACCGAGCGCGCCTGCCTGCGCAGCTCGTTGACGTCGACCGGCCCGCCGATGCCGTTGTAGGCGACGAGTCGGCCCAGCGGCGCGAGTGCCTCCAGGCAGCGTCGCTGCACCGGCCCGCCACCCGCTCACCCCAGCCCCGATCGCCGCGATCCGTCCGGCCACCTCACCGCCGGGGCAGTGCGGCAGCGGCACTCCACCGCCGCCCGGGTTGCCGCGCACGAGCCGCACGACCGGCAGGGTCACCCCCGCCGCGCCGACCTCGATCAGCACCTGGCCGGGCCCCGGCTCGGGCACGTCCACCCGCTCGACCCGCAGCACCGCGGGGCCGCCGTAGGTGTGGAAGCGGACCGCCTGCGCCCTGATGCCTCCCGTGGACCTCGACGGCGTCGATCGTCGACGCTGTCGAAGTCTGGGGCCGGCCGTCGGCGGGGTCAAACGGATTGTTCGGAGTTGATTGATCGCCCGATGGCGTGCTGGCGAACAACGGGCACGAACGCCGACGATGGCCGCAGCCACGTGGGGAGACACCGCACGCCGTCGAAGGAATTTGTTGCGCCGGCGGAGAAGACCCTCGTTCTCGTGGCCGGAGGATCCGCGCGGTCGTCCTGACCGGTGGGAGAAGTCGCCGCGCAGGATCGCGGAAAACAGGAGTGCCGTGACGGTTCACGGGCTTGTGCCCGGTGGCCTGAACGGCTCGGAAGGGGAGTTCCATGAAGTTTCGCAGGGCGGTCGCCGTCGCCGGTATGTGCACGGCGGTCACGGTGGGGGCGGCCGTCACGGCCCCCGGGGCCTTCGCGGCCACGACGTACACGATGCACACCAACGACGGCGACCCCGGTGGCCGGGTCACGTTCCAGCCCGACGGGGACGTCGTCACCTTGTGCGATATCGAGTCCGACGGCTGGGCGGTCTACCTGAAGGTGACCGACAAGACCGCGGGGAAGGATGAATACCACTACACCATCGGTGGCAACGGTAACTGCCAGACGTTCCGCAAATCCCTGGGAGAGCCGTACGACCTCGACGAGGGGCACGTGATCCACTTTAAGATCTGCCTCGACAAGGACGGACGGGATCCCTCCTACTGCGACACCTCGGACTGGGCGAACGCGAACTGAGACGGACACGGTGACGGCGGTTCTCCTCATTGTGGGATCCGCCGTCACCAGCCTCCGGCACGACCTAACGGAATACCGCCCGCCCGCCCGTGAAGCGGGGCGGACGGGCGGTGGTGGTGACGCGGTTAGGAGGCGATCTCCTTGCCGCACAGCTGCTCCTTGACGACGTCGAACGCCGTCCCGGCCTCGTTGACCTGCACGAAGGCGTAGCAGGTGGTCTGGCGGCCCTGGCCGTGGGCGATGTCGATGGGCTGGATGAGCCCCTCGGAGTCGTAGTTCGTCACCGCGCGCAGCCCGTCGATGAAGCCCTGCCGGGTCGGGCAGTCCCCGGCCTCCTCCAGCCCGCGGACGAACATGTCCGTCTGGATGAACGACATCAGCGGGATGTCCCGCTGCGGCTGCCCGATCTGCGGCGCGTAGCGGTTCATGGCGTCGACGTAGGCGGCGATCGCCGGCCCGCCGGACTCGAACGGGCGGTAGAACAGCGGCACCGTCACCCCCGCCATCCCGGCTCCGTACCGCTTGAGCAGCTCGGCGTCGTACCCGTTCGTCGCCATGACGACCTTGGGCGCGTTCCCGGAGGAGCGAAGCTGCGCGAGCACCTGGACGAGGGCGTCGGTGTCGGTGATGGCGACGAGCGTGTCGGCCCCGCTGGCGATGATGCGCTGGGCGACCGCCGCCGGGTTGTCCGCGCCGGGCGTGTAGCTGACGGTCCCGCCGTCGCTGATGCCCGCCGCCTGCATGCTCTGGATCCACTTCGTGCCCACGTCGGAGACGCTGCCGGACAGCGCGGTCTGCAGCAGCAACGCCCGGCTGCCCCCGCGGGACTTCACGAACGTGCCGTAGGTGTCCACGGGGGCGCCGGTGGTGTACGAGAACGAGAACATGTTGCGGTACTTCGACCAGACGCCCTCGGCGGCCAGCCCCGTGACCGGGATGCCCTGGTCGCTGAGGTACTGGGCGCTGCCACTGGCCGCGACCGTGGACTCGATCACGCCGAAGACCTTCTGGTGCTCGACGAGGTCACGGGCGGCGTTCGCGTTCGTCTCCGGCGTGCCCTGGTCGTCCCGCCACTCGTAGACGATCTTGCGGCCGTTGATGCCGCCCTTGGCGTTGATCAGGCCGAGCCGGGCGTCGATGCCGGCGCGGGAGGCCTGCAACGGCCCCGACACCGCGCCGGTGTCCGGATAGATGACACCGATGCGGATCTCGTCCTTGGTCACCCCGGGCGTGTCGCAGTCGCCGGCGGCGCCCGCCGCGCCACCGGCGCAGCCCGTGGCGGTGGCTGCGGTCAGGGTCAGCGCGGCGGTCGCGAGACGTAACTGGGAATGGCGGCGGCGCATAAGCAACGAACCCCTCGGTGGCTGGCGGTGGAAGATCGGCGAGGACGGGCGACGATCAGCGAACGGCGCGCAGCGGACTCCGATGTGCCTGCGGCAGGGTGCGCATGGCCGGAACCCGCGATTGCGATGTTCACCGCCTGTGACAACAGGCACGTGCCCGAGGTGGGGACATTACCGTAAAATGTCCGCACACAAGCACAATACCTAGCACACCTTTGTGGTGTTATGCCTGGTGGGCATGGGTGTGCGTCCGGAGGGCCGCGTATGGTGCGGCAGGCTTGCGTCCCCACAAACAGGCGCGCTCGAGGCGCCGCTGGTGACTCCCGGCGGCCGGCTGGCCGCGTGGCGGCACGCGAAACGGCCGCGGGCGGGATGGTCGTGCCCCGCCGCGGCCGTCGCCCGCCGTCAGTCCCCTCGCCGGGCGAGGGTCACTCGCCGCGCCAGACCGGCGGCCGCTTCTCGGCGAACGCCAACGCGCCCTCCTTGGCGTCCGCGGAGGCGAACACCGGCTCCATGATCTTCGCCTGGCGGTCGAACGCCTCGTCGGCCGGCCAGGCCGACGCCGAGGCGACGATCTCCTTGGTGGCGGCGACGGCCAGCGGGCCGTTCGCCGCGATCCGGGCGGCGAGCGCCCGGGCTCCGGCCAGCGCCTCGCCGGCCGGGGTCAGCACGTTGACCAGGCCGTAGCGGTGGGCGTCGGGGGCGGAGAGCTGGTCGCCGGTCAGCGCCAGCTCCAGGGCGACCTGGTAGGGGATGCGCTTGGGCAGGCGCAGCAGGCCGCCGGCACCGGCGACGAGCCCCCGCTTGACCTCCGGGATGCCGAAGGCGGCGTTCTCGGCGGCGACGACCAGGTCGCAGGACAGCACGACCTCGCACCCACCGGCCAGGGCGAAGCCCTCGACCGCGGCGATGATCGGCTTACGCGGCGGCGACAGCGTGATGCCGGCCAGGCCCCGGCCCTCGACCACGACGTTCTCGCCGCGCAGGAACGCCTTGAGGTCCATCCCGGAGCAGAACGTGCCGCCCGCGCCGGTGATGATCGCCACGGTCAGGTCCTTGCGGGACTCGAACTCGTCGAGGGCGGCGGCGACGCCCTCGGACACGGCGCGGTTCACGGCGTTGCGCGCCTGCGGGCGGTTGATCGTGATGACGGTGACCCCGTCGGCGTGTTCGACCAGAACTTCGTCGGACATACGTGCTCCCTCGTTGACGGACAGTAAGCCACGTGCATCCGCGTCGCCGCGTTCGGGTGATCTCGTCGCGGACGTGGCTGTATTTCGCGCAATACCCGGTGGCCGAACGCTACCGCTGTCGCGTCGCAGAGGAGAGGTCTCGCCCGCGCCGCCGCCCTCGCCACCGCCCTGGGACGGTCGTCGTCGTGGCAGGCGCCGTGTCCGGTCTCACGGCGGGGATCTGTGCGTGCCCCGGTAGTCTCGCACCGTGGTCGACGGCGGCCGCGGGTGCCGCCGGGCATGGCGGGCCGCCCGGAGCAGCAGAGGAGTCCGTCGCCATGACCGCCCAGGCGTTCGCGACACCCGCCGTTCACGGCGACGGCATCCGTTCCCCCAAGACCGCGGAGCTGCTCACCCGCCGGCTGCGCCGGATGATCGTCGCCGGGGAGCTGCGCGCCGGCGACTTCCTGCCCCGCGAGGCCGAGCTCATGGCGCACTTCGGGGTCTCGCGCCCGACGCTGCGCGAGGCGGTGCGGGTGCTGGAGGCCGAGTCGCTGGTGGAGGTGCGCCGCGGGTCGCGGACCGGGGCGCGCATCCGGGTCCCCGGCCCGGAGATGGTCGCCCGCCCCGCCGGGCTGCTCCTGCAGCTCGCCGGTGCGACGATCGCCGAGGTGCTCACCGCCCGACTCGGCGTCGAGCCGCTGGCGGCGTGGCTGTTCGCCGAAGGCGGCACGCCCGGGGCGGCCGAGGTGCTCGCCGCGGACATCGCCCGCGCCCGCGACGAGGTCGACCGCCGCCGCCCCGGCCCGGCGTTCACCGACGTGCACCGCAGCGTCGTGGCGGGCTCCGGCAATCGCGCGCTGGTGGTGACCTTCGAGATGATGCAGGAGATCATCGCCCGCCACGTCGCCGCGAAGACCCGCCGGTCGATCGCCCCTGACGACCCCGAGGAGCTCGCCGCCTACGGGCGGGCGATCCGCGCCTACGACAGGCTGCTCGCCCACATCCGCGCCGGTGAGGCCGACGAGGCCCAGGCGTTCTGGCGGCGCCACCTGGAGCTGGCCAACAGCCTCCTGCTGCGCGACGTCGACCCGAACACCGTCGTCGACATCCTCGACTGACCGCTACCTCACAGAGTCCTACCAGGAACTCGCTACTCCCTACCAGGAACTCGCTACTCCCAGCAGCGCGCGCACCGAGGCGTCCAACGCACGCAGCAGCCGATCGGCCTCCGGTGAGCCGGGCGGCAGCTGGAGCAGGCGCAGGCTGAAGCCGTCGCTCAGCGCGGTCAGCCCGGCGGCCATGTCGTCCGCGTCCCGGTCGGCGGGGAGCAGGCCGTCGGCCTGGGCCCGGCGCAGGAGTTCCGCGGCGGAGTCCTGGACGGCCAGGTAGCCCTCGGCGAGAAACCGGCCCCAGTCGGCGCGGTTCGCGGCCCGGGCGGTGAAGGCGGTGATGACGATCGCCTCTTCGCGCCGTTCCTCGTCCAGCGGGAGTGCCTGGCGAATGTGCTCGCCGACCCCGGCGTCGTCCGGCAGGGCCGCGTAGCGGCGTTCGAGGCGCTCCTCGGTGAGCTCGAGCGCTCGCAGCATCATGTCTTCCTTGGTGGCGAAGTGTTTCTGCACGGCACCGGCCGACATCCCGCACTCGGCCGCCACCGATCGGATGCTCACCGCCTCCAGACCTTCTCGTGCGGCCAGGCGTAGCACCGCGCCCGCGATGACGCGACGCCGCTCGTCATGGTCCACCACTCTGGGCATCGCACGTCTCACCCCTTGTCGACCTCGCACGATCGGAATACAGTCGTATTCTTAACTGGATGACGTGAGAGGACCGTATCCGTGCGAACGAATCCGACACCGGGCCGATGGCGGCGCCGGTGTCCGGAGCGGCCAACGACGAGCGATGTGCGCGTCGGGGGCGCACGCGGTCCGTGGGTTTCGAGGAGGGCACGTGTCCGGGAACGTCAGGTCGCTGATCGCCGGCGCGGCCATGCTGGCCGCGGGACTCACCCTGAACCTCGCCGGCCGGGGTGTCGACACCCCCGTGTTCACGCTGAGCAAGGTGGGGCTGGTGCTCGTGGTTCTGGGTGGTCTCGAACTCGCGATCACGGCGAGCGTGCTGATGTGGCCACCCAGAAAGGGATCTGACCGGTAGCCGACGGTGCCGGTTCCGCCGCGGGCAGCAGCGACTCGGCCCGCTGGGGGTGTTCGCCCCGGGGCGGCCCGTCCGGGATCAACGGGCGCCGGGCTCTACGATGAGGTCGGCGGATTTCATGGGCAGGCGCCCGCGCAGGTCGGTGGGTCGGTCGGCGGCGGGAGGGGTGGCGCCGGTGCGCGAGATCGCCGAGGTGCTTCGGCGCTGGCGGGCCGCGGGCACCGCGTTCGCCGTCGGGACCGTCGTCGGCGTGCGAGGCAGCGCGCCCCGCCAGCCCGGTGCCGCCATGGCCGTCGCCGCCGACGGGGAGGTCGTCGGCAGCGTGTCCGGCGGCTGCGTCGAAGGCGCGGTCTACGAGGCCGCGGCCGAGGCGATCCGCACCGGCGTCCCCGCCCTGGCCAGCTATGGCATCTCCGACGACGACGCCTTCGCCGTCGGCCTGACCTGCGGCGGGATCATCGACCTGGTCGTCATCCCGTACCCGGCCCACGGGCCGGGTACGGGCGCGGACGATCAACGTGCGGGCGAGCGGCGTGCGGGCGTCGCGCTCGACGCGGTCCTCGCCGCGCTGGCCGCCGACGAGGCGGTGGCGTTGCTGACCGTCGTCGGGGGCGACGGGCTGGGCGGGCAGGTGGCGGTGTGGCCCGACCGCACGGCGGGCTCGTCCGGGATCGCCGGACTCGACGTCGCCGCGGTCGACGACGCCCGCGGGCTGCTCGCGGCCGGTCGCAGCGGTGTGCGCCACTACGGTCCGCAGGGCCAGCGGCGGCCGGACGCGATCGGCGTGTTCGTCCAGTCGTTCGCGCCGCCCCCGCGGATGCTGGTCTTCGGCGCGATCGACTACGCCGCCGCGGTGGTGCGGATCGGCCGCTTCCTCGGCTACCGGGTCACGGTGTGCGACGCCCGGCCGGTGTTCGCCACGTCCCGGCGCTTCCCCGACGCCGACGAGGTGGTCTGCGAACGTCCGACGGCCTACCTCGACCGCACCGTCGTCGACGCCCGCACGGTCATCTGCGTGCTCACCCACGACCCGAAGTTCGACATCCCGGTGCTGCGCGCCGCGTTGCGCTCCCCGGCGCACTACGTCGGGGCGATGGGGTCGCGGCGCACCCACGCCGACCGGCTGCGCCGGCTGCGCGACAGCGGCGTCGCCGAGGGTGACCTCGCGCGGCTGCACTCCCCGATCGGCCTGGACCTGGGGTCGCGCACGCCCGAGGAGACGGCCGTCTCGATCGCCGCGGAGATCATCCAGAGTCGCTGGGGTGGCAGCGGCCGCCCGTTGCGGGTCACCAGCGGTCGCCTCCATGCCGACCCCGGCGAGCGGGCCGACCTGGCCGAGCCGGCGACGGACCCGGCCACGCCGAGCGCCGCGGTCGACTGAGCCCTGCGGCCGGGGCGGCGCGGCCGGAGGAGCGGCGCGGCCGGGGGAGCGGCGTGGCCGGGGGAGCGGCGTGGCCGGGGGAGCGGCGTGGCCGGCGAAGCCCCGGGTCCGCCGGCAGCCCCGGTCCGCCCGGCGAGGGATGCGGCGGCGGCAGGCCGGGGAGCCCCCGGGTCGCCACCGGGGTGCTCCGCCGTACGGGGGCATCGCGCCCTCGGGCACGGTACGACGCCCCGCCGCCGCGGCGGGGAATGGGGCCCGACCTGCACGTTCACGTATCCCGATGGGTGGCGGCCGGCACGGGGTCGGTTGCACGCGGCGGTGAACCGCCGTTCACTATGGTGGTGAACGGTAGTTCACCAATGTGGTGGCCGTTGCCTGTCGTCGATCATCCCGAGGAGTCACGTGGACGAACCTGCCGTGCATCCGGTCGGCGCCGCCGCGACGGGGGAGCCCCCCGCGGCGGGCGGCGGGCGTTCCCGGGAGCTCAGTGCCGTGCTGGGCGTCGGCGGGATCCTCACCGCGATCTCGCAGGTCTCGATCGTGCCGCTGCTGCCCGACCTGCCCCGCCTCACCGGCGCGTCGGCGTCGAACGTCAGCTGGCTGCTCACCGTCACCCTGCTCGTCGGTGCCGTGGTCACGCCGCTGTTCGGCCGGGCGGGCGACATCTACGGCAAGCGGCGGATGCTGCTGGTCGCGCTCGGGATGCTGACCACCGGGTCGATCCTGTGCGCGCTGACGTCGAACATCTGGCTGCTGATCCCGGCCCGCGGCCTGCAGGGCGCCTGCCTCGCGGTCGTGCCGCTGTCGATCAGCATCCTGCGCGACGAGCTGCCTGCGGACCGGGTCGGTTCGGCGGTCGCGTTGATGAGCGCCACCGTCGGCATCGGCGCGGCGCTCGGCGTCCCGTTCGCATCCCTGATCATCCAGTTCGCCGACTGGCACGTGATGTTCTGGGTGACCGGTGCGCTCGGCCTGGCCGATCTGGTCCTCGCCGGGCTGCTCGTGCGCGAGTCGAAGGTCCGCGCCCCCGCCCGCTTCGACGTCCCCGGCGCGGTCGGGCTGGCGCTGGGCCTGCTGTGCCTGCTGCTCGCCCTGTCCAAGGCGGCCGACTGGGGCTTCACCAGCCCGCGCTTCGGTGGCCTGATCCTCGCCGCGGCGGTGATCCTCGTCGGCTGGGCCCGCTGGCAGCTGCGCGTCGCCGACCCGCTGGTCGACCTGCGCCTGGCGCGGCGGCCCGCGGTGCTCGCCCCGAACGCCGCGGCGCTGCTGATCGGGTTCTCCTTCTACGCCAACTCGCTGTCCACCGCCCAGCTCGTCCAGGTCCCGAAGGAGACCGGGTACGGCCTGGGCCTGTCGGTGTTCGCCAGCGGCCTGTGCCTGCTGCCCGGCGGGGTGGCGATGGTCGCCCTGTCGCCGGTCTCGGCGCGGATCACCGCGGTCCGCGGCCCGCGGACCACCCTGCTGCTCGGCGCGTCCGCGCTCGTCGCCGGATACCTGCTGCGCCTGTTCACCAGCGAGAACCTGACGATGATCGTCGTGGGGGCGGCGGTGGTCGCCGCCGGAACGGCGCTGGCCTACTCGGCCATGCCGATGCTGATCATGGGTGCGGTTCCCCGCACGCAGACGGCCGCGGCCAACGGACTCAACGTCCTGCTGCGCACGGTCGGGCAGGCGATCTGCAGCGCCGCGGTCGCCGCGCTGCTCAGCCACATCACCATGACGACCTCCGTCGGCGCCGTGCCGAGTCTCGGTGCCTTCCAGACCGTCTTCGCGATGGCCGGTGTGGTGGGGGCGCTCGCCCTCGTGGCGGGCGGCCTGGTGCCCTCCCGTGACCACGCCGACGTGGCCGTGCCGGTGCAGGCCGGCGGCCCGCCGCGCCCCGGCGAGGCGGCCCGCGGTGACGGGGGCCGGACGGGGGAGCAGGCCTCGGCCGCGGCGACACCGGTGAGGGCGACGCGGTGAGGGCGACACCGGTGAGGGCGACGCAGTGAGGGCGACACCGGTGAGGGCGACGCGGTGAGGGCGACGCCGATGACAGCGGTGCCGATGACAGCGGTGCCGGACATCCCCGTCGGTGCCGGGGCGGGCACGGTGCGGCGTCGGTGAGCGGTACCGTGCAGGCTCAGGCGTCCCGGCCGGGGACGTCCGCCGCATCCCGGGACGGGCGGAGGACCGGACCATGACGAGCCCCTCGACGACCCATTCCGAGACCCATTCCGAGACCCGCTCCGACGAGTCCCGCTCCGAGCTCGGCCGGCGCGGTCCGCGGTCCGCGGTCCCAGGCGGGGGCGGACAGGCCGGGGCGGGCGCCGCCGGGACCGGGCGGGGCCGACCGCGGGGGGACGCGGAGGTCAGCCGGGAGGCGATCATCGCCGCGGCCCGCCGGGCGTTCGCCCGCCAGCCCTACGCCGCCATCACGCTCAAGGCGATCGCGGCCGATGCCGGGGTGAGCGCGCCGCTGGTCCTGAAGTACTTCGGCAGCAAGGAACAGCTCTTCGCCCGGGTGGCCCGGTTCGGCGACGAGATCGACCGACTGCTCGACGCGCCGCTGCCCGACCTCGGCCGCCACCTGCTCCACGCGCTGCTCGACGCGCACGAGCAGCGCCGCGACCCGCTCATCCGGGTCGCGTTCGCGCTCCAGCACGGCGAGCACGCCACCCTGCTGCGCGACAACTTCCGCGATCAGGTCGTCGCCCGGCTGCGTGCCCGCCTGACCGGCCCGGACGCCGCCCTGCGGGCCGAGCTCGTCCTCGCGCACCTGCTCGGCCTCGGCGTCCTGCGCAAGATCGTGCACGCCGAGGCGATCAGCGCCGCGGAACGCGACCGGATCGTGGACCTGTGCGCGCCGGGACTGCAACGCCTCCTCGACGGCACCCCCTGACGACCCCGCCAGCTCCCCCCGCCCCAGCCCCGTTCCAACCCCGTCGCCGGGACCGGGCCCGGCCCAGGCCGGCCGAGGCGGCACAGCGGTCACACAGGCGGCTCACAGCGTCCGCACAGGGAGCGCTGCCTACGGTGGTCCCGCCCGCCGACCGAGCCCCGCACCCGCCGACACCGGGCCGAGGCGCGCGGCCGGACCGGGCGGACGGCTGACGGGAGAGGCCCATGCGGGACCACGACACCACCCACGCGCACCACGACCACGTCGACGACCAGAACCGGGACCGGGACCAGAACCGGGACCAGAACCGGGACCGGGACCGGGGTCAGGACCGGCGCGGGGGACGCGACGACCACGACCTTGGTCTCCGCTTCGACCTGCGGACCCTTCTCGGCCGGCGCCGGGTGCTGGGCCTGCTGGCCGGCGGCGGGCTGCTGGCCGCCGCGGGGATCGCCGGCTGCGGCGGGTCGGAGCAGACCGGTACGGCCGCGGCGACCGCCGGCACCCGCGGTGCCCCGCCCGCCGGGGGCACGGCGGGCGGGGTTGGAGGGTCGAGCGCAGACGCCACCGCGCAGGCGGCCGGCGACACGGACGCGGCGATCCCCGAGGAGACGTCGGGGCCCTACCCGGCCGACGGGTCGAACGGGCCGAACGTGCTCGACGACAGCGGTATCGTGCGCGCCGACATCCGGTCGAGCTTCGCCGCCGCCTCGGCGGTGGCCACCGGTGTCGGGCTCGGCATCGTCCTGCGGGTGCTCGACACCTCCAGGGGCGGCGCGCCGTACGCGGGAGCCGCCGTCTACCTGTGGCACTGCGACAGCCAGGGGCGGTACTCGCTGTACTCCGACGCGATCGCCGGGGAGAACTACCTGCGCGGCGTCCAGGTGGCCGGCGCGGACGGCACCGTGCGGTTCACCAGCATCTTCCCCGGCGCGTACGCGGGGCGGTGGCCGCACGTGCACTTCGAGGTGTACGCGGACCGCTCGGCGGCCACCTCGTCGGGCTCGCCCGTGCGGACCTCGCAGCTCGCCCTGCCGCAGAGCGCCGCCGCCGCGGTGTACGCCACGGCCGGCTACCCGGGCAGCGCCGCCAACCTGGCCCGCCTGTCGTTGGCCCGCGACAACGTCTTCGGCGACGGCTACGACCGTCAGCTCGCCACGGTCACCGGCGCCGTCACGGCCGGCTACACGGCCACCCTCGCCGTCCCGGTCTGACCGCCCCCGCCGTCAGCAAGATAATCAACGCCGTTGACGACGTGTCGCCCCCCATGATCATCAATGATGGCGCGGCCTGCCGGGCGACCGCCGCCGGCTCAGCCGCGGGTAGGCGTGTCCCGCCGGGGGCGGGCGCCGGTGAGGTCGGCGTTCGGGGCGGCGGCGCGGACCAGGTCGGGGATGACCTCGCCGAGCGCGCCCGGTTCCCAGACGCCGTCAATGTCGACGGCCGGCCCGTTGGACCAGCCCTCCAACACGGTGATCGTGCCGCCGACGACCGCGAACACCCGCCCGGTCACCCCGGCCGACGCCTCGCTGCCCAGCCAGACCACCAGCGGCGCGATGTGCTCGGCGCTCATCCTCGCCGCCTGCTGCTCGGTCAGGTCGCCGGTGAGACCCTCGGTCAGCCGGGTCAGCGCCAGCGGGGCGATCGCGTTCACCGTCACGCCGTAGCGGGCGAGCTCCAGCGCGCCGGTCACGGTGAACCCGGCGATGGCGGCCTTGGCAGCGCCGTAGTTCGTCTGGCCGACGTTGCCGAACAGCCCCGACGGCGAGCTGGTGTTGACGACGCGCCCGGCCCGCCCGCGCCCGGCCTTGTGCTCGTCGCGCCAGTAGACGCCCGCGTGGTGGGTCGGCGCGAAGGTGCCCTTGAGATGAACCCGCACGACGGCGTCCCACTCCGCCTCGGTCATGTTGACCAGGGTGCGGTCGCGCAGGATCCCGGCGTTGTTCACCAGGACGTCCAGCCCCCCGAACGTCTCGATCGCCTGGGCGACGAGGCGGCGAGCCCCGGCGAAGTCGGCGACGTCGTCGGTGTTCGCCACCGCCTGCCCGCCGGCCGCGCGGATCTCCTCGACCACCGCGGCCGCGGGCCCACCGTCGCGGCCGCGGCCGGCGCGGTCGCCGCCGAGATCGTTGACGACCACGCGGGCGCCCTCGGCGGCGAACGCCAGCGCGTGCGCCCGCCCGATCCCGTTCCCGGCCCCCGTGACGATGACCACCCGACCCGCGCACAGGCCCGGCACGCCACCTCCCGCCACCTCGCCACCTCCCGCCACCTCGCCACCTCCCGCCACCTCGGCACCTCCCGCCACCTCGGCACCTCCGCCAACCCGGCCCTTTCGCGAACCCGGCCCTTTCGCCAGCCCGGCACCGGGCCGGCCCGGCACGTGACGACCGGCCGCGGCGCGTCCACCTCGCCGCGCCGCGGATCCGGCTACACCGGGTCGGCGGCGTGGGCGACGACCTCCTCCCCGAACCGGCGCACGGTGTCCTCGGCCGCGGCCGGGTCGTCGCCGCAGACCGCGATCACGATCCAGTCCGCGCCGAGCTTGGCGTACGTCGCGACGTCGTCGAGCATGGCCGCCGCGTCCCAGCCCAGCCGGGTGTCGAGCTGCGGCCACATGCCGGTGGCCACCACGTCGACGGCGTCGTGCGGGCGCCCCGCCGCGTCCAGGCGGGCACGGACGTCGTCGACGACCCTGGTGAACCCGTCGACGCCGGGCACGGCCGCCGTGCGGATCGTGCGGGCCAGGGTGTCGTTGGTGAGCAGGGCGACGACGCCCTGCCCGTAGCGGGCGGCCCGCTCCCGCCCCCACGCGCTGTTGCCATGCAGCCACAGCGGTGGGTGCGGTTGCTGGACCACCTGCGGCTGGATGTTGGTGCCCCGGGTCTCCAGCAGCCGGCCGCTGTGGGCCAGCCGCGGCTGCGCCCAGCTCGCCCGCAGCACGTCCACCGTCTCGTCGAACGCCGCGAGGCGACCGTCGAAGTCGACGCCGAGCGCGCCGAACTCCGAGCGCAGGTAGCCCGCGCCGAGGGTGAGCGTCAGGCGCCCCCCGGACAGCGCGTCGAGTGTCGCCACCTGGTGCGCGGTCAGCAGCGGGCTGCGGTAGGGCGCCACCAGCGCCCAGGTGAACAGCCGGATGCTGCTCGTCACCGCCGCGCAGAAGGCCAGCGACACCAGTGGGTCGGCGCTGCCCTCCCCGCCCGAGTCGACCCACCGCGCCGACGGCGCGGGATGGTCGCTGAACCCGAGCGCGGCGAAACCCGCCTCCTGCGCGGCCCGCGCGAAACCCGTCACCGCGTCCGGGGTGAGGATCTGCGGTGACCAGGCGGGATCGGCCACTGCGTGCTGGACGGCGAATCTCATCGGTTCTCCACACTCCAGGTCGCGGTCGGGCCGGCCATCTCGGCCGGTGCTAGCCAGCCGCCGCCGGTGGCGACGGTGCCGGCGCGGGATGGTGCGGTGCCGGCGCGGGATGGTGCGGTGCCGGCGAAGGGTGGGGCAGGGGCGGCAGGGGGAGAGGCAGCGCCGGCAGGCCGTCGATGCTCGTGCCGTTGTACTCCTTGCGTTCGCAGTAGGCGGCGAACTCCTCGTCGGTCCGGCGACCGAAGTACTCCCGGTGCAGGCTGCGTTCCTCCCGGTACTCCAGGAACGGCACGGCGTAGCCGCAGCTGTCGCTGATCCGTTCGGCCGTCACGACGATGATCGACCGCAGCCCGGTGGGGTCGGCCGCCCGCGGGTCGAACCGGGCGAGCAGCCCGGCGAAGCGCGGGTCGTCGCGGAACACCGGCTCGCCGCGCCCGTGCACCCGCACGATGGCCGGGGGACCGCTGAACGCGCACCACATGAGCGTGATCCGCCCGTTCTCGCGCAGGTGCGCGAGGGTCTCCGCGTGGCTGCCACCGAAGTCCAGGTAGGCCAGGGTCCGCTCGTCGAGGACGGTGAGCGTCCCGGCGCGGCCCTTGGGGGAGAGGTTGACGCTGCCCTGCGCGGACAGGGGCGCCGTCGCGACGAAGAAGACGACCTGTTCCTCGATGAAGCCGCGCAGCCGGCCGTCGAGGCGTTCGTAGGTCTTTCCCATGAACAGCCAGTATCGGCCGCCCACCCGGTCGGCGCCCGCGCTTTCCTCGTCCGGCCGCCCCGCCACCCGCGCATGGTCGGGCCACGACGGCGGTGCGGCCCGGGGCGAGCAGGTGCCCGCAGCCGTAGCCGGCCCGGCCGATGTGCCGGTGGCCGGTGGCCGGTGGGGGACCGGGTCCTGTGTGGCGGCGGTCGTAGGGTGACGTGGATGGGGGAAGCTGCGCAGGCATCGGGGCGTCAGGCGATGCTCATCCGCCGGGCGGAGCTGCCGGAGCTGCCTGGCCTGGCCGCCGCGCAGGCCGCCGGCGGCGCACCGGGGGCGGGGCGGCGGGGCGGCCACGGGCCGATCCCGCGGGCGCGGGTCGCGGACGTGCGGGTTCTGGGCGGGCTCATCGTCGAGGTCAGCGCCGACCCGCTGCGCCCGCGCCCGGGGGAGAGCGTCATCGACGCCGCCGGCGGGGCGCTGCTGCCGGGGCTGCACGACCATCATGTCCACCTGCTGTCGCTGGCGGCGTCGGCGTCGTCGGTGCGGGTGGGGCCGCCCGAGGTCGTCGACGTCGCCGGGCTGCGCGCGGCGCTGCGGGCCGCGCCGGGCGCGGGGCCGGCGCGGTGGGTGCGCGCGGTCGGCTACCACCCCTCGGTGGCCGGCGACCTGGACCGGCACGCCCTCGACGCGCTGGTGCCCGACCGGCCGGTGCGGGTGCAGCACCGGGGCGGGGCACTGTGGGTGTTCAACTCGCCCGCGCTGCGCCTGGCCGGCATCGACGGCTGCGACCTGCCGGGCGTCGAACGCGACGCCACCGCGGCGCCCACCGGGCGCCTGTGGCGGATGGACGGCTGGCTGCGCCGCCACGCCGCGGTGCCCCCGGTGGCCGTCGACCTCGCCGCCGTGGGCCGCGCCGCGGCCGCGGCGGGGATCACGGGATTCACCGACGCGACCCCCGGCCGCTCCGCCGAGCACCACCGGACCCTCGCCGCGGCCGCCGCCCGCGGCGAGCTGCCGCAGCGGCTGACCCTCATGCGACCCGAACCGCAGCCCACCCCCGACGACGCCCCGGCGGGGGACCGGGTCGTCGGCGGGCCGGTGAAGGTGATCCTCGACGACGACACGCTGCCCGACCTCGACGCCCTCGCCGCCCGGTTCGCCGCGGCGCACCGGGCCGGCCACCCGGTCGCCGTGCACTGCGTGACCCGCGTCCAGACGGTGCTGACCCTCGCGGCACTCGCCACCGTCGGCCCGCGGCGCGGCGATCGCCTCGAGCACGGCGCCGTCGTGCCGCCCGAGCTGTACGGGCAGCTGCGCCGCGCCGGGCTCATCGTGGTCACCCAGCCCAACTTCATCGCCGAGCGGGGCGACCACTACCTCGTCGACGTCACCGACGAGGATCCCGCGTCGCTGTACCCGGCCGCCTCCCTCGTGCGGGCCGGCATCGGACTCGCCGCCGGCACCGACGCGCCGTTCGGCCATCCCGACCCGTGGCGGGCCATCGGCGCCGCGGTGGCGCGGCGGACCGCCGCCGGGATCGTCCTGGGGGCCGACGAACGCCTCGACCCCCCTGCGGCCCTGGCGCTGTTCCTCGGCGATCCGGCGGATCCCACCCGCCTGCGCCGGGTGCGGGTCGGCGCGCCCGCCGACCTCTGCCTGCTGCACCGCCCCCTGCGGGTGGCCCTGCGGGACCCCTGCGCCGCCCAGGTCCGCCAGACGATCATCGCCGGCGTGCCGGTGGGCGGGTGACGCCAGGTCCGCCGGTGAGAGATTGCTTGCACGAGGACACCATCGACCCCGCAGGTGTGCACAGTGGCGGGATGGACCCCAGACGCGATCCGGAGCGGCTCAGCCTCGCCAGCTACCCGCTCAGTCACCCCGTCCAGGCGCGGTTCAGTGACCTGGACGGCAACGGCCACCTGAACAACGTCGCGCTGGCCTCCTTCTACGAAGACGCCCGCATCACCCTCGACTGGCGGATCTTCACCGACGGCAAGCCCGTGCCGTTCGAGGGCTTCACCTTCGTCGTCGCCAACATCTCGATCCACTACCTGGCCGAGGCGCACTATCCCGCGACGTACGTCGTCGGCTGCGGCGTCGGCCGGATCGGCACCTCCTCGTTCGTGCACAGCGCGGGCCTGTTCCGCGACGGCGTCTGCCTCGGGCTCTGCGACAGCATCCTGGTCCACCTCGTCAACGGCGCGCCGACGGTCATCCCGCCTCACCGGCGGGCGCAGATGGAGGCGCTGGCGTTCCCGGTGCGCGCGGGTGGCGCGTCCAGCGAGGCCGACGGCGGGACCGCCGCGATCCCCGGCCAGCCGGCGGAGTCCGGCTCCGGGCTGGTCGGCTCCGAGTCCGACCGCCGCTAGACGAGGTAGGTCCGAAGTCCGGGCTGGTGGTGGCCGGGCGGGGAGAGCGGGCTCTGCGGGTCCTGTGGTGGCGCGGGACTTGCACTTTCTCCGCGGCGCACCGTGGGCGAAGGTCGAGGTTCCGGCTCGGGGTCGGAGATCGACGACGTCCCCGGCCCGGTGATCGCGGTGATTGCGCCGATGCCGCCGAGGGCGTGCCGGCGCACGACCACCGTTTCCCGATGACTCCTGTCCGCTGCGCGTCCCTCGGCGCACCGTCCACCGCCGCGCTCGACGCCCGGCATGGATCTCCTCCCGGTGGAGGTGATCCATGGGCCTTTCGTGGTCCCCTGGCGGCCCTTCCGTGTCCCCTGATGGCCCTTCCGTGGTGGAACCATCGGGTCGACGGGGCACCTTCGATAGGTTCCCGGTCGGTTACGTTCGGTTTCTGGGCTTCTGGCTCGGCGGGCTGACCTGCGGTTCTCTTTCGATCTCGGGGATCGACGCCGCCCGTCTCCTGACCTGTTTGTGGTCCCGTTTCGGATATCCGGGAGTGGCTGACCTGCACAGCACCGGTCGGACGGACCAACAATCCACGATCCCGCGGACAAGCGGCTCGATTTCCGTTACACGATCCCCGGTTGTCTTCTACAGTTCAGCGCGGGTCCCCGAGTCCGTCGGCACCCCAGGCGCGACCCGGCGATGCGCGCGTGCCTCGTCGTGCCCGCGGAACCGGCTGGTGGGAGTCCGGACCGGAAGGCTGAGGTGACTGGCGATGCGACACGGGCACGGCGATGGAGCCGGCGGCGGGCGAGCGGGAGCCGAGTTCGACCTGGCCGTGATGGAGATTCTGGAGCCGCTGGCCGAGAAGTACGGGCTTTTTCTCGCCAAACGGACCTGCTGGCATGTCCAGTTCCGTGGCGGCCGGCGGATGTTCGACGTCGCCTGCGATCCGTGGACGTCCTGGACGCTCGGTGCCCGGGTCGGGATGTGGTCCGACGCCGATTCCGGGCCGGCCGCCGACGGTGTGCCGGCACTCCGACCGCGCGCGCTCAGCGTCCAGGACATTCTGCACACGGTTTACGGAATGCGGGAGAACGCCTGGTCGTGGATCGCGGCGACACCGGCCGAGCTGCGCGCGATCCTGCTGACCCTCGCCGGCCTCGTCGACCGGTACTGCGGGGAGCTGTTACTCGACGACGACGCCTTCGCCCGGGCCGAGATTCTGGTCAACCGGGCGACCGCCGAGCGGGAAGCGTTCCTGCGCCAGTTCGAGGACCGCTGAGAGCGGTACCGGGTTCCCCCGCACGCCGCTTCCCCCCGCGCCGCTGGCGGTCAGCGACCCGCGCACCTGGGATTTCCGCGCGCCGCTCTTTCCCGGCCCGCTCGCGCATTCTCCGCGGGTGGGCCGCAGCCGCGGAGCACACCGTCTGCCGGTTGCCTCGGCCGGGCGACGCCGCAGGCCGGCCGCCGGGCTGCCCGGACGGGGTCGGGTCCGGCCGGGCGGCGCGGCCGTGGCAGCCCTGCCTGGTGGAGGTGGCAGCCCTGCCTGGGGAATGTGGCCTCGCGGGCGGGGCATGGCCTGGGTGCATCCGGGACGGATGTCCACCGCGGGTGGTCCGAACGTCCCCCGGGTAGGCAACCTCTGGCGGTCGTGAGATCGCCTACGGACGGCGAGCATGACGAAGAAGAACCATCGAACGCCTGTGTTCGACTGTTCGACGGTGGAACGGGGCGTCGACCGTCAGGATCGTGAGACTTTCACGCAACCCCGGGAGAGGCCATGACCGTCCAGTATGTGCGGGATGCGCTGCCCGGCGCAGGAGCCGGCGACAGCCGCAACGCCGGTACCCCGTCGCCGCCCGGCACCTCGTCGGCCGGCGCCTCGTCAGCCGGCAGCTCACCGGCCGGCAGCTCGTCGGCTGGCGTGGCGGCCACGGCAGGGCCGGCGTCCCCCGGCTACGCGTCCGTGCCGCCCCGGCTACGCGCCCCGCTGCTCGCCGAGCTCGCCACCTGTGAGACCCGCGAGACCCACAGCGCCGTGCTGTACCTGACCGCCGACCGCGTCTACAAGCGCAAGAAGCCCGTCGACCTGGGATTTCTCAACTTCACCGAACGGCGGACCCGGGAGGCGGTGTGCCTGGCGGAGGTGGCGCTCAACCGCCGCCTGGCCCCCGACGTCTACCTCGGCGTCGCCGACCTGCGCGACGACTCCGGCGCGGTGATCGACCATGTGGTCGTGATGCGGCGGATGCCGACCAGCCGCCGGCTGTCGACCCTGGTGCGCCGCGGGCACCTTCTCGGCCCGGCGCTGCGCTCCGTCGCCCGGGCGCTGGCGGTGTTCCACCAGCGGTGCGAGACGTCCCCGCTGATCGCGACCGCGGGGGAGCGGGCCACCCTGGAGGACCTGTGGCGGGAGGGGATGGCCGGCATCGCCGCCTACCGCGGCACCCAGCTCGACGCCGCCGTCGTCGACGACATCGGCCGCCTGGCGCTGCGTTACCTCGCCGGACGCGCCGAGCTGCTCGCCGAACGCACCCGGGCCGGCTGGATCCGCGACGGGCACGGCGACCTGCTCGCCGACGACATCTTCTGTCTCGACGACGGCCCCCGCATCCTCGACTGCATCGAGTTCGACCCGCGGCTGCGCTTCGGCGACGTCCTCGGCGACGTCGCCTTCCTCGCCATGGACCTGGAGCGTCTCGGCGCCCCTGAGGAGGCCGCGGAGTTCCTGGAGGCCTACCGCGAGTTCAGCGGCGAGGTCCATCCCCGGTCGTTGCAGCACTTCTACGTGGCCTATCGGGCGTTCGTGCGGGCGAAGGTGGCCTGCATCCGCGGCGGGCAGGGGGATCCGGACGCCGCGGAGAACGCCCGCCGGCTGCTCGCCGTCGCCCACCGCCACCTGCGGGCCGGCCGCGTCCGCCTGGTCGTGGTCGGCGGGCTGCCCGGTACCGGCAAGACGACGCTGGCCAGCCGGCTGGCCGAGGTGGGCGACGGCTGGGTGCTGCTGCGCTCCGACATCATCCGCCAGGAGCTCGTCGGTGAGCCGCCCGCCGAGGCGCAGCCGCGGCAGCCGCATCCCGGGGGCGGGTCGCAGCCGGTCGGCGGCGACGCATCCTCGTTCGACGCCCAGTTCGGGGTCGGCCGCTACGCCCCGGAGATCACCGACGCGACCTACGCCGAGATGCTGCGCCGGGCCCGGGCGGCGCTGTGCCGCGGGGAGAGCGTGGTGCTCGACGCGTCCTGGTCGAGTGCGAGGCACCGCGACGCCGTCGCCGCGCTGGCCGCGGACGTCTGTGCGGACCTGGTGGAGCTGCACTGCGTGACCGCACCCGAGGTCGCCGCGGCGCGCATCGCCCGGCGGGTCGCCGCCGGCTCCGACCCGTCCGAGGCCACGGTGGCCATCCACCGGGCGATGGCCGCGCGTGCCGACCCGTGGCCGTCCGCCACGGTGATCCGCACCGCCGTCACCGTCGCCGAGGCGCTGCAGGCCGTCCAGACCCATCTGGACTGACCGGGCGCGCAGGACCGGGCCCCTGAGCGCGGCCCGCGGACATGGCGACGACCGACGCGCACCGGCGCGTCGGTCGGGGGGTAGGGGCGGCGCGGCGCCGGCGGGGTGCTACTTGTCGATGCGGGTCGCGTAGACGGCCGCCTGGGTGCGGCTGGACAGCTCCAGCTTCTCCAGGATCGCGGAGACGTAGTTCTTGACGGTCTTCTCGGACAGGTGGATACGCCCGGCGATCTGCCGGTTGGTCAGACCTTCGGCGATGAGGACGAGGATCTGGCGCTCCCGCTCGCCCAGCGCCGCGAGCTTGCGGTCCTCCGCCGGGCCCTCCCGCAGCCGGGTCAGCACCCGCTGGGTGACCGCGGGGTCCAGCAGGGATCGGCCGGCGGCGATCGTGCGGATCGCCCCGACCAGATCGGTGCCCTTGATCTGTTTGAGCAGGTAGCCGGCGGCCCCGGCCATGATCGCGGCGAACAGTGCGTCGTCGTCGTCGTACGAGGTGAGGATCAGGCAACCGATGTCGGGATGCGCCGAGCGCAGGTCGCGGCAGACGTCGATGCCGTTGCCGTCCTCCAGCCGCGCGTCGAGCACCGCCACGTTCGGTCTGGTGGCGGGGATCCGGCGCAGCGCCTCGGCCGCGGTGGACGCCTCGCCGACGACGTCGACGTCACCGGTCTCGGAGAGCATCTCCCGAATTCCCCGGCGGACGATCTCGTGGTCATCCAGGAGGAAGACCCGTACGGTACTCACAGGGTGACGATACCGCCCGAGTCGCGTGCCCCGGCCCGGATCGCGGGGTGACCCCGGTCGAAGGGGCCCGACGGTGTGCCCCGGTCCCCGACGGTGCCCCGGTCCCCGACGGTGCCCCGGTCCCCGACGGTGTGCCCGGTCAGAGCCGGTCGACGGCGGTCACCCGGACCATCGCCACCCCGGCCTCGTCGGAGGCGGCGAGGTCGATCTCGGCGCTGATCCCCCAGTCGTGGTCCCCGGCCGGATCGTCGAAGATCTGCCGCGCCGTCCACACCCCGGGCCGCTCGTCGAGCAGCAGCAGCCCCGGTCCGCGCGCGTCCGGGCCGGTGCCGATCTCGTCATGCTCGGCGTAGTAGCCGGCCAGCGCCTGCTGCCAACCCGCCGCGTCGAACACCGGGCCCTCGCCCGCGGCCACCCCCGCCGCGCCGTCCAGCTCACCCAGCAGGTCATAGCGGCGCAACGCGGCCAGCTCCACCCGGCGGAACAGCGCATTGCGGACCAGCACCCGAAACGCCCGGATGTTGCCCGTCACCGCCGGCGGCCGATCGTCGACGGACCCCGCCCCGGCCCCACCCGCGGCGACCGCGTCGGGATCGGGGTTGCTCAGCCGCTCCCACTCGTCGAGCAGGCTGGAGTCGGTCTGGCGCACCAGCTCCCCGAGCCACTCGGTGAGATCGATGACCTCCTCGGTGCGCGCGTGGTCCGGAACCGTCTGGCGCAGCGCCTTGTAGGCGTCGGCGAAGTAGCGCAGCAGCAGCCCCTCGGAACGGGCCAGCCCGTAGAACGCCACGTACTCGGCGAACGTCATCGCCCGCTCGTAGAGCTCCCGGGCCACCGACTTCGGCGCCAGCTCGTAGTCGTCGACCCAGGGATGGCCCCCCCGGTAGGTCGCGAACGCCGCGGCGAGCAGCTCACCCAACGGCTGCGGATAGGTGACCTCCTCCAACAGCTCCATCCGCCGGTCGTACTCGATTCCCTCGGCCTTCATCGCCGCCACCGCCTCGCCGCGCGCCTTGCTCAGCTGCGCGTGCAGCACCTGGCGGGGGTTGTCCAACGTCGCCTCCAGCACCGACAGCACGTCGAGGGCGTAGGTCGGCGACGCCGGGTCGAGCAGCTCGAGCGCGGCCAGCGCGAACGGCGACAGCGGCTGGTTGAGCGCGAAATCGAGCTGCAGATCCCCGGTCACCCGCACGGTGCGGCCCAGCTCGTCGGGGGAGTCGAGCTTCTCCACCACCCCGGCGGCCAGCAACGCCCGGTAGATCGCGATCGCCCGGTGAATCAGCCGGCGCTGCGTCGCGCGATCCGAATGGTTGTCGGTGAGCAGGTGACGCATGGACGCGAACGCGTCCCCGGGCCGGTTGACGACGTTGAGCAGCATCGCGTGCGTCACCGTGAACTGCGACGTCAACGGCTCCGGCTCGGCGGCCACCAGCCGCTCGAACGTCGGCTCCCCGTAGCCGACGGTGCCCTCCGGCGGCCTCTTGCGCACCACCTTGCGCCGCTTCTTCGGGTCGTCACCCGCCTTCGCCAACGCCCGCATGTTGTCCACCACATGATCGGGCGCCTGCACGACGACGTTGCCCACCGAGTCGTAACCGGCCCGCCCCGCCCGCCCGGCGATCTGGTGGAACTCCCGCGCCGAGAGCAGCCGCACCCGGGTGCCGTCGTACTTCGACAGCGACGTGAACACCACCGTGCGGATCGGCACGTTGATCCCCACCCCGAGCGTGTCCGTCCCGCAGATCACCTTCAGCAGCCCCGCCTGCGCGAGCTGCTCGACCAACCGGCGGTACTTCGGCAGCATCCCCGCGTGATGCACCCCGATGCCGTGGCGCACCAGCCGGGAGAGCACCTTGCCGAACCCGGCGGCGAACCGGAAGTTCCCGATCGTCGCCGCGATCGCGTCCTTCTCCGCCCGCGACGAGACGTTCACGCTCATCAGCGCCTGCGCCCGCTCCAACGCCTGCGCCTGGGTGAAGTGCACGACATACACCGGCGCCTGATGGGTCTCGAGCAGCTCACCGATCGTCTCGTGCAGCGCCGTGGTGACGAACCGGTAGAACAACGGCACCGGCCGCTGCGCCGAACGCACCACCGCCGTGGGCCGCCCGGTGCGCCGCGTCAGATCCGCCTCGAACATCGACACGTCGCCGAGCGTCGCCGACATCAGCACGAACTGGGTGCCCGGCAGCTCCAGCAGCGGGACCTGCCACGCCCACCCCCGCTCCGGGTCGGCGTAGTAGTGGAACTCGTCCATGACGACCTGACCGACGTCGGCGGCCACCCCGTCGCGCAGCGCGATGTTCGCCAGCACCTCCGCCGTGCAGCAGATGATCGGCGCGGTGTCGTTGACGGAGGCGTCGCCGGTCATCATCCCGACGTTCGCCGCCCCGAACATCGCGCACAGCGCGAAGAACTTCTCCGACACCAGCGCCTTGATCGGCGCGGTGTAGAACGTCCGCCGCCCGGCGGCCAGCGCCGCGAAGTGCGCCCCGGCCGCCACCAGACTCTTGCCCGACCCCGTCGGCGTCGCCAGGATGACGTTCGACCCGGAGACGATCTCGATGAGCGCCTCGGACTGGGCGGGGTAGAGCTCCAGGCCCTGCTCGGCGACCCAGGCGGTGAAGGCGTCGTAGAGGGTGTCCGGATCTGGGGCGCCGGGTACATGGCCAACGGCGCCGGCTACCGGATGCGCGGACGCGGGAAGGTGGTCGGTGAGTGTCATGGTCCCTCGATCGTGCCTGACGCGCGGCGCCGCCGACCGGCCGGCACGCCCCCGTCTACTGTTGGGGCGGACCCGAACCGGTTCCGGTGGCCAGCACCCGTGACCCGGCTCGGAGAACCGACGAGGGTTGCCGACTAGCCGACGAACCTCGTGAGAGGAAATATGTGTCCTCCCCATCGACATCCCACCCATCGACATCCCACCCCTCGACATCCCACCGCGTCGACGCGGGCCCGCCCGCCCGCCCCGACATCTCCGCCGACCTGAAGACCCCGCGCGAACAGATCGTGCTGCTGCTCTTCCTCACCGTCCCCCTCCTCGCGGTGGCCATGGCGGTGCCCGTGGCCTGGGGACACGGACTGGGCTGGCACGACGTGATCATCGGCGGGGTGATGTACCTGGTCTCGGGCTTCGGGATCACCGTGGGCTACCACCGCCTGTTCACCCACGGTTCCTTCAAGGCCGGCCGGCCCCTGCGCATCGCCCTCGCCCTGGCGGGCAGCCTCGCCGTCGAGATGAGCGTCACCGACTGGGTCGCCGCGCACCGCCGTCACCACAAGTACTCCGACTCCGACGGCGATCCCCACTCGCCCTGGCGCTTCGGCCGCGACGCCGCCGGAGTGGCCAGGGGCTTCCTGCACGCACACGTCGGCTGGCTGTTCAACCGCCAGCGCACCGCCCCCGAGCGGTTCTGTCCGGACCTGCTCGCCGACCGCGACATCGCGGCCGTGTCCGCCGCGTTCCCCTGGTGCGTGGCCGCCTCGGTCCTGATCCCGCCGGTGGCCGGCGGGCTGTGGAGCATGTCGTGGGCCGGCGCGGTCACCGCCCTGTTCTGGGGCTCCCTGGTGCGCATCGCCCTGCTGCACCACGTCACGTTCTCCATCAACTCGATCTGCCACCTCGTCGGCGAACGGCCCTTCACCGCCCGCGACCAGTCGAGGAACGTCTGGTGGCTGGCCGTCCCATCGCTGGGGGAGTCCTGGCACAACCTGCACCACGCCGACCCCACCAGCGCCCGCCACGGCGTCCTGCCCGGCCAGCTCGACCCGAGCGCCGCGCTCATCCGCGGGTTCGAACGGCTCGGCTGGGCCTACGACGTGCGCTGGCCGACCCCCGAGCGCATCGCGGCCCGCCAGGCGCGCCCCGCCGGGCAGGCACGCTGAGCCGGCCATCCGCTCAGCCGGCCATCCGCACCTCGCCGCCGCCGCGGGGCCGGGCCGATCCACTCGGATCACCGCCCCCGCCGGCCCGCTGCCCGGAGCGGTGCAGGATGCGCCCAGGCGGCTGCTCGCCCGCGACCAGCCAGTAACCCCGGTCATGCCGCAGACCGACACACTGCGGGGGCTGGCAGACCCCGTTCACCCGGTGCGCGTCGAACCCGGTGGTGGCACCCGCGAACGTCTCATGACAGCTCGGGCAGTGCGCCGCGGCCAGCGCCGTCCACCGGGCGTCGCAACCGCCGCAGCCGAGCAGGATGGGACGTTCGTACTCGTTGTCCCGCCCCGCCATGAATCCACCTTCCCCCGTGGTACACATCCGTCGTCGACGGGGATTCTTACCGCTCCACGTTTCCAACGGGAGCATTTCCGCTTTCCCGGTCACCATGACGGTCGGTCCGGCCACGGAGCCACCCTGCGAGCCGCGCCTGCGGGACGCCCCCGGCCGGTGCCGGGCGGGGGCGCGAACCGTCGGACCCGGCGGTGAGAATCGACCGATGACGTCGGCCAGCCCGTCGCACCCGGCCGCGGGACCGCTCGCGGACCTGTGGTCGGGGAAGTTCGCCCCGCGCCAGCCCCTGGCGCTCGTCGTGGTGCCGAAGGTCGGCTTCGCCCTGGCCCACCACCCGCTCGCCGGCCCGCCGCCAGCCCATCTCGCCGGTGACGCGGGCCCGGCCGGCACGAATCCTCTCCGGCCGTCTCGCCCGGCCGCGGCACCCGTCACCCTCGCGGTGCCCGCGGCCGAGCCGGGCGAGGCCGCCGGGCAGCTCGCCGAGATCGAACGGCGCTGCGCCCCGCGCTGGGTGTGGTGGTCGGCACCGGCGGCCGCGGCCGTGCCGCTGGCCGCCCGGGTGCACCTCGCCGCCTGCTGGGA
>NZ_CM001489.1:1982567-2033176 GCF_000262465.1 Frankia sp. QA3 | reverse complement strand
CCCGCCGACCTGCGCGCCGCCGTCATCGCCGCACCGGGCCGGGTGTTCGTCCGCGCCGACCTCGGCCAGATCGAACCCCGGGTGCTCGCCGTCGTCTCCGCCGACCCCGCCCTCGCCGCGGCCACCCAGGCCGACGACATGTACGCCCCCGTCGCGGCGCAGCTCGGCCGTGACCGGGCGCACGCCAAGGTCGCCATGCTCGCCGCCATGTACGGCCAGACCACCGGTTCGGCCGGCGAGGCCCTGCGCCGGATGCGCCGCGCCTACCCGACCGCGCTGGCCTTCCTCGACGCCGCCGATGCCGCCGGCCGCTCCGGCCGCGACCTGCGCACCTACGGCGGCCGGCTCGTCCGCCTCGCCCCCGCGGCGGCGGACCCACCCCGGGGCCTGACCGACCCGGCGCCGCCCGACGAGGCGTCCCCACCCTCCGGCGGCGTCACCGGGACGGCCCGCGGCCGCTTCGCCCGCAACGCCGTCATCCAGGGCCCCGCCGCCGAGCTGTTCAAGGCCTGGGCGGTGACCGTCCGCGCCGAACTGCCCGCCCTCGACGGCGAGATCGTGCTCTGCCTGCACGACGAACTGCTCCTGCACGTCCCCGCCGCGCACGCCGACGCCGCCGCGGACCTGCTGCGCCGCGCGCTCGCCGCCACGGCCGCCTACTGGGCGGCGGGCAGCGGGGTGCGCTTCGTCGCCGACGTGTCGATCCTGCGCTGCTGGTCCGACGCCGCCCACTGAGCCCGCGGTCCACCCCACCAAGATAATCAACGCTGTTGACGAATCGGCCAGGCATTTTGATCATCCTAGGAAACCAACCAGGACAGCACCCGGGGGAGCAGTGGAATCGACCGGCCCGGGTTCGCCTTCGTGTGCCATAACAACCTGTGTGACAGAGCCCAACTCCCCGGACGGCGCCGAGCCCGTCTTCGACCAGCGCGCCGCGACGTACAGCAACCACACCTGGCACATCCGGTACGCCGAACGGCTCGTCGAACTCGCCGCCCCCACCCCGGGCATGCGCATCCTGGATGCCGCGACCGGCACCGGGCTCGCCGCGATCGCCGCCGCCCGCGCCCTGGGGCCGACCGGACACGTGATGGGCGTTGACATCTCCACGGGCATGCTCACCCGAGCGCGCCAGGCGATCACCGCCGCCGGGCTGACGAACATCGAACTGGTCAGGGCGGACGCCACCGCCCTGCCCCGGTTCGGGAACGGCTCGTTCGACCTGATCCTCTGCTCGGCCGGTCTGCTCTACCTGCCGGTCCAGGCTGCCCTGAGGGAATGGCATCGGCTGCTGACACCGGGCGGGCAGGTCGGATTCTCCACGATGGCGGCGGGTTTCCCCGTCGCGGCCAGGCTCTTTCGCGACCACGCCCGCCGCTACGGCCTGACCCTCACCGACCCGGCCACCGCCCTGGGGACGTCGACGCGATGCCGTCAGGTACTGCGCGACGCCGGGCTCACTGCGGCCAAGCTGGTGGGGGAGACCATCCGCTTCTCCTCACACGACCTCGACCACGCCTGGGAAGCCCATGCCCGCGGCCCGCACCACGACGCGGTCGCCACCCTCACGCCGAAGCAGACAGAGACGTTCCAGCGCGACTACACCGACGCCCTGGCCGATCTCCTCCGCACCGACGAAGACCGCCTCCTCACCTCGGAAGTGATCTACGCCTTCGGTGAGAGGTGAACACCGCGCGGGAAGCACGTCGGCCCTGATCATCGCAGGGCGGCTGCCCACACCTCGGTCCGGGCGTCCAGATAGTCGGAGACCGCGAGCCAGTAGGGGCCGTCTTCGGTCCAGATCCTGGCCCATGGTTGGTGCTGCCGTTGGGCGCCGTCGCGCAGCAGGTTGTACATCGCCCGGGCGCGCCGACCCAGCATGCTCGCCAACGCCGGCCGGGACGCTCCCTCCAAGCCGTAGCCGTCCACGAAAGCGCGTAACCGTGCCGCTGATTCCGCCACCGGCCGATCGGCACGCAGACCCGCCATGGCCTGCGCGGCGTACGCGAGATCCCACAGCCGGGAACTCGGCGCGGCCGCGTCCCAGTCGATGAGCACCCAGCCTCGGGCGGACCTGACGAGGTTCCACGGCGCGACGTCGTTCTGACAGATCAGCTCCTCCCGATCCGGCGGGATGACCCTGTTCCACATGGCCCCGGCCGGCGGCACGAAACCGGCGAGGGCCCGGTGCAGGTCCGCCAGCATCCGACCGATCGAGAACAGCTCCGCCACCGAGTACGTGCCGGCGGCCGCGCCGAGCTCGCCGGGGACGTACTCCAGCACCTGGCGTCCCTGCACGTCCCGCCCCAGCGGGCGCGGGGCACCGGCGAAACCCACCGCGTGCAGGTGTCCCAGCAGTGCCTCGACCGCGTCCGTCCACGGCCCGACCGGGCGGCGAACGGTCCCACCCACCCGCACCACGCCGGTCGTGACCTTCCCCGTCAACGGCTCTTCCTCGCTACCCACCCCAAGAGCCTGGCGCAGACGAGACGCGGAAACGAGTCGTTCCGGCGATCAAGGTGTTCCGCGCAACCGCCCCCGCCCTGCGGCCCGGCCGCGTCCCACTCCCAAGTGGCGATCAAGGTGTTCCATCGATCGGCGGTCTTCCACCAAGATAATCAACGATGTTGACGAAACCTCACACCATGATCAAAAACAAATCCCGAAACCCAGCAACTGAATGCCGGGGGAGCGGCCAATAGTCAGAATGATCATCATTCAGAATGATCATCGTGTCGAACTCGGTTGTGACCTGCCGAAGGTGATCTTGATTGGGTAGGTGGCCCGCTGGTTCGCGGGCCGAGAGAAGTCCGGATGCCGGTGGATCTCACCCGTCGATGCCACCTGCTGTCCGAAGTTTGAGGCGATCGGGAGGAGTGAGGGGAGCGGTCGACACGGTTCTACTTGACATAATGTGCATTATCGGCGCGGCTGGTGGGGTAGTGGTTGCTGGGGTTTCGGGCTGTGTCGGCTGGCTTCGTGTGGAGTGCGTTCTTCCTGTGTGCGCCGATCGTTCTCGGTCGGTCGCTGCTGTTCGTCTGTTCGTTGTCGAGGTGGCGCGGGCTGGGTCGGGTGCGCGCGTATGTCGTACCGGTCGTGGGTTGCGCTGGCCGGTGGTGGGTGCTGCGGGTGGCTTTGCCGGTGGATTGGTGGCACCGCTCGCCGCTTCGTTCTGGTGTTCGACTGGTGTGGTGTTGGGTTGGGGGTCTCTCCCCTGGGCTGTCGTCTGGGCTGTCGTCGTTTGCTGGGTCGGCAATGTTTTTGGGGTGGCTGCGGGTGGTGGGTGAGGGTGTGGGGGTCGGTGTGCGGCTCGGTGTGGAGGGTGGTCGTGATGGTGGAGGCGGGGTTCGGCGGGCTGGGTGGGGTGCCGGTGGCGGAGTTCTGGGATGCGCGGTATGCGGGTGCGCCGCGGATCTGGAGTGGTGAGCCGAATGTGGCGTTGGTGCGGCTGGCGGGCGGGGTGGCGCCGGGGCGGGCGTTGGATCTGGGCTGTGGTGAGGGTGGGGATGCGGTGTGGTTGGCGCGGCGGGGCTGGCGGGTGACGGCGGTGGATGTGTCGGAGGTGGCGTTGGGGCGGGCGGCGGCGCAGGCGGCTGCGGCCGGGGTCGGGGATCGGGTGGTGTGGCGGCGGCTGGATCTGGGGGTGGAGTTCCCGGCGGGGATGTTCGAGCTGGTGTCGGCGCAGTTTCTGCATTCGGAGGTGGAGCTGCCGCGGGTGCGGATTCTGCGGGCGGCGGCGGGGGCGGTGGTGGTGGGTGGGACGCTGCTGGTGGCCGGGCATGCCGCGGGTCCTGCGGGGCATGGGCATCCGGGGCTGGTGTTCCCGTCGGCGGGTGAGGTGCTGGCGTCGTTGGAGTTGGTGGTGGGTGGGTGGGAGGTGGTGGTGTGTGAGGAGTTCGAGCGGTCGGTGCGCTGGCCGGACGGGTCGGTGGGGGTGCGGTTGGACAACGTGCTGGCGGTGCGCCGCCTGGGGGCGGGGGGCGAGGGGCGGTCGCCGGACTCCCCCGGCGGCGGCCGTGTCTGAGCCGGCGTCCCGGTGCTTCGGCGGTGTTCGGGTGGAACCGCCGGTGCGCACCGGGGCGCTGGACGGTGGCGGTCAGGGGCGTGGCCTGTCCCCCGTGGCGGGGTGGGGCGGTGGGGCGGCGAGGGGCTGGTGGGCGGCGGCGGCGGTGCAGCCGGTTTCCCAGGGCAGGGTGCCGGCGGGGTCGCTCCAGAGGATCTGGTAGGCGGCGACGGGGGGGCCGTCGGGGTGCTGGTAGGTGGCGTTGGCGTGCGGGAGCAGCTCGTCGCAGGCGGCGGGGCTGAGGGTGAGCAGGTGGTGGCGTCTGGGGGGTGCGAGGTCGTCGAGGGTGGTGTCGGGTGGCGGGGGGTTGCCGGCGCGGATGCGGGTGGCGAGGAGGTTGAGCAGGGCGGCGGCGTCGTGCGGGTGCAGGCCGGCGATGAGGAGTTCGGGGTGGTGCAGTGCGGTGAGGCCGATGGTGTAGGCGTAGTCGGGTTCGTCGGTGTCGGGTTTGGCGAGGACGGTCTGGACGGCCCAGCCGTGGTGGTGGATGGTCTGGCGGATCCAGGCGGCGTGTCGCCGCTGCCAGCCGTTGGTGCTGGCGGTGAACGCGTCGCCGGCGGTGGTGGCGTCGTCGCGGTTGGGTGACCTGTTGACGGCGGTGCCTGTGGAGGGGTTTCCATCTGGCGAGGCCGGGTGCGTTGCCGTTGCCTCTCGTGCCTGCGGGGTTCGCTCGGCGTTGAGGGTGCTGGGGGTGCGGCTGTTGGTGGTGGGCGGGCCGGCCGGCGCGTGGACGCACCGGCGGCGGCCCGGTTCGCGGCTGGGTGGGTCAGTGGGTGTCGAGGTCGAGGGCGAGGCTGTTCATGCAGTAGCGCTGGCCGGTGGGTCCGGGGCCGTCGTCGAAGACGTGGCCGAGGTGTCCTCCGCAGCGGGCGCAGCGGACCTCGGTGCGGATCATGCCGTGGGAGCGGTCTTCGATGAGTTCGACGGCGTCGGCGACGGCGGGTTCGGTGAAGCTGGGCCAGCCGGAGCCGGAGTCGTACTTGGTGTCGGAGGTGAACAGGGCCGCGCCGCAGCCGCCGCACCGGTAGGTGCCGGTCTCCTTGCTGTAGGTGTAGGCGCCGGTGAAGGGGGGTTCGGTGGCGGCCTGGCGCAGGATGGCGTAGCGCTGGGGGGAGAGTTCGGCGCGCCACTGTTCGTCGCTTTTGGCGACGTCGCCGGTTGCGGGGCCGGTGGGGGTGGTGCCGGTGGCGTGGTCGCTGGTGGTCACGGCGTCACGTGGTCCTTTCTGCGGGCATCCGTCGGTGGACGGGTGCGGCGGGGTGTGGTGGGGTCACTCCCCCGGTCCGGTGTGGGTGGTGCGGGTCAGGGGTGCGGCGGCGGCGACGCCGCCGAGGGCGGCGGTGGCCATGGCGGTGCCGAGGGCGGGTGGGAGGTGGCCGCGGGCGGTGGAGGCCGTGAAGACGGAAACGTCGGCGGCGTCGGCGATCATTCCGGCCCACAGCCAGGTGGCGGTGTCGCGGCCGGTGGCCATGGCGGTGAGCAGGCCGGCGCCGAGGGCGAGGTCGCGGATGCCGGCGAGGCGGGCGACCCAGGCCAGGCGGGTGGCGGTGAGGCGGTCGACGCCGGTGATGCGCAGGGTGTCCACGGCGCGGGTCAGGACGAGGGTGCCGACGGCGCAGCGGGTGATGCCGAGGGTGGCGGTGTGCAGGGTGCGGATGGGGCCTGTGGGACGTTTCGGGGTGGGGCGGCGACGCTGTGCGTTCATGATTGTGTTACGGGTCCTTCCTCGGCGGGAACGTCTCGGCTGGCCAGAACGTTGTCGAGGGGTAGTTGCACACGTCTCGACGCTCGGAGGAGTTATATGGGCGAGCGCATCCTGCGGGGAAGCCGTCTCGGTGCAGTGTCCTACGAGACTGACCGCAGCACCGAGCTTGCCCCACGGCAGTCGGCGTCCTACGACTGCCCCAACGGCCACCAGTTCACCATGCCCTTCGCGGCTGAGGCGGAGGTGCCGTCGGTGTGGGAGTGCAAGGTCTGTGGTGGGGCGTCGGTGATCGTCGATGGTGAGCGGCCTGAGCCGAAGAAGTCGAAGCCGCCGCGGACGCACTGGGACATGTTGATGGAGCGCCGGACCACCGATGATCTGGAGGAGGTCCTGGCGGAGCGGCTGGCGGTGTTGCGCGGTACCGGCGAGGGTCGGCGTACCGCTTAGAGGGCTGTTCGTCCGCGGTTTCAGGGTCGGGCACGGGATGTGCGTGCCCGACCCTTCGGCATGCCCGGGGCCGGTCTGGTGTGCGGTGTGGCGTCGTCGTGGCGGCGGGTGGGGTGGGGCCCCCGCGGGGTGGTGATGGTCAGGCGCCGCGGCTGGTGGTGACGTTGTCGGGGTGGTCGGTGGGGTGGTCGGTGGTGGGCTGGCGTGGGGTGGGGCCCGCGGGGATGTGGGTGGGGCGGGGGGTGGGTCGGCGGCGGCGGGTGGTGGCGGCCCACCAGGCGACGCGCCAGAAGGCTTCGGCGACGATGGCGTTGCTCATCTTGGAGGTGCCGCGTTCGCGTTCGACGAAGGTGATGGGGACTTCGGTGACGCGGAAGCCGGCCCGCCAGGCCTGCCAGGCGAGGTCGACCTGGAAGCAGTAGCCCTGGGAGGACACGCCGGTCAGGTCGCGGTTGCGCAGGACGTCGGCGCGGTAGGCGCGGTAGCCCGCGGTGGCGTCGCGTAGTGGCATGCCGAGGGCGGCGCGGACGTAGATGTTGCCGCCGCGGGAGAGCAGCAGTCGGGTGCGGGGCCAGTTGCGGACCTCTCCCCCGGGTACCCAGCGGGAGCCGATGACGAGGTCGGCGTGGGCGAGGGCGGCGAGTAGGCGGGGTAGCTGTTCGGGTTGGTGGGAGCCGTCGGCGTCCATTTCGACGATGACGGTGTAGCCGTGGTCGAGGGCCCAGGTGAAGCCGGCGACGTAGGCGGTGCCGAGGCCGGATTTGCCGTCGCGGTGCAGGACGTGGATGTGTTCGTCGTTGTCGGCGAGTTCGTCGGCGATCTTCCCGGTGCCGTCGGGGCTGGCGTCGTCGATGACGAGCAGGTCGACCGTCGGGTTCGCCGCGCGCAGGCGGCGGGCGGTGTCCGGGAGGTTGTCCCGCTCGTTGTAGGTGGGGACGCAGACGACAACGCGGTGGAGATCCACGCGGTTCCTTTCCTGATCGGGGGCCATGTCCGTCAGGCCGGCCCGGCGGGCGTCACCGTGGGTGTCGTCTCGTGGGGTCGTGGGGCCTTCGGGGTGGTGCTGGTGTGGTCGGGGCCGCCGGTGGGGCGGGTTCGGCGGCGGATCACTCCCGCCATCATGGCGCCCACGCCGAGGGCGAGCAGCACCGCCTCGGGGACGATTCCGGCACGGTCGGCGAGGGTTCGGCTGGTGCGTCGGGGCAGGGCGGCGGTGAGGATGGCGGGTTCGTACAGGCCGGTCTTGGCCAGCAGGGTGCCGTCGGGGGCGATGAGGGCGCTTTCGCCGCTGGTGGAGACCTGGACGGTGGCGCGGCCGTGTTCGACGGCGCGTAGCCGGGACATGGCGAGCTGCTGCTGGCTTTCGCCCTTGCGGCCGAAGGAGGCGTTGTTGGTCTGGATGACGAGGATTTCGGCGCCGTGGTCGACGGTGTCGCGGACGAGGTCGTCGTAGGCGACTTCGAAGCAGATGACGTCGCCGATGGTGGTGCCGGCGACGCGTAGGGCTCCGGGGGTGTCGCCGGGCAGGAAGTCGCTGGGCATTTCGTCGGCGAAGCGGCCGATGAGGCGGGTGAGCAGGGCGCGGCCGGGGAGGTATTCGGCGAAGGGGACGGGGTGTTGTTTGACGTACATCTGGCCGGTGAAGCCGTTGGCGGTCCAGATCATGCCGGCGTTGCGGACGTGGCCGGCGCCGGGGCCGTCGAGGACGGCGCCGACGAGGAGGGGGGCGCCGGCGGTGCGCGCGGCGCCGCGTAGGGCGGCGGCGACGGTGGGGTCTTTCAGGGGGTCGAGGTCGGAGGAGTTCTCGGGCCACAGGACGAGGTCGGGGGCGGGGCGGCGGCCGGCGGCGACGTCGGCGGCGAGGCGGCGGGTGCCGGCGACGTGGTTGGCGGTGACCTGGAAGGCGCGGCCGAGGGCGTGGATGCCGCCGTTGGCGGGGACGTTGCCCTGGATGGCGGCGATGGACAGGCTGCCGTGTTCGGCGGCGGTGGGCAGGGGGATGAGCAGGCCGGTGAGGGTGAGGGCGCCGGCGCCGAGCAGGGGTGGGGTGAGGCGTCGGGGGGCGGCGCGCCAGCGGCCGGTGGTGGGGCGGGTGAGGGTGTGGGCGTGCAGGAGGGTGCGGGCGAGCAGGGCGCCGGTGGTGGCGACGACGGCGGTGAGCAGGGGGGCGCCGCCGAGGGCGGCCAGTGCGGTCAGGGGGCTGTCGGACTGGGTGAAGGCGAGCCGGCCCCAGGGGAAGCCGCCGAAGGGGGCGCGTCCGCGTAGGGCCTCTTGGGCGACCCAGACGGCGCCGGTCCACAGCCAGGGTGCGGGTAGGCGCCAGGCGAGGGTGGTGGCGGGGGCGACGAGGGCGAGGATGGCGGCTTCGGCGACGGCGAGGGCGATCCAGGCGTCGGCGCCGACGAAGGAGACGAAGCGCAGCAGCGGCAGGCAGAACGCGAGGCCGAACAGCAGGCCCAGGGCGTAGGAGGCGCGTAGGCGGCGGCCGCGGACGGTCAGGGTGAGCACGGTGACGGCGAGGGGGGCCAGTGGCCAGGCGCCGACCGGTGGGGTGGCGAGGTAGAGCAGGGCGCCGCCGAGCAGGGCGGCCAGGGCGGGTGGGGTGCGTCGGCGCAGGGTGGCGCGGCGGCGGGTCCGGCGGGTGGCCTGGTCGGTGTCGGTGGGGGCGGGTTCGGCCCGGTCGGTGTCGGTGGGTTCGGTGGGTGGCGGGTCGGTCGCCGGGGGCAGCTCGGCGGTGGGCCGGGGCTGGGCGGGTACGGCGGTGGGTGGGGTCGGCGGGGCGGCGGGGGGCGGTGGTCGCCGGCCGCCGGGGCCGTGGGGCTGGGGGTGGCCGGCGTGGGGGTCACCCGACCAGTTTCTGTCACGCGGGCCGCGCTGACCACGTCGCCCCTGGACCGAAGGGGGTGGGAGTGTGGCGGCGGTGTGGTCTGGCGGTGCGGTGGGGGTGGGTGAGCCGTTCGTGGGGGCGGTGCGTCGGCGGGTCGGCCGGGCTGCGCGGTGGTGGGCCGCCCTCGACGAAATCGAACGTGTGTGCGATGATCGGGGTGGTTGCGGGGTGGAGGTCAGCGCAGCGTGTCGTGCAGGATGCGTCCGCGTAGGACGGTGCGCCGGCAGTGCGGGGTGGGGCCGGTGAGGTCGGGTAGGCCGGCGACGGCGCCGCGGGGGTCGGTGGACCAGGCGGCGATGCGGGTGTCGGGGGCCTGGATGACGAGCTCGCCGGGGTGGTCCCAGATGGCGTAGGTGGCGGGGTGGCCGGGGGCGAGGATGCCGTGGCCGTCGGTGTCGGCGCGTCCGGCGCGCCAGCCGCCGCGGCTGGCGGCGGTGAAGGCGGCGCGGGCGGAGATGCGGGCGGCGGGGGTGTGGTGGTGCACGGCCGCGCGCAGGGCGCCCCAGGGGTCCAGGGGGGTGACGGGGCTGTCGGAGGAGAAGGCCAGCGCGATGCCGGCGCGGGTGATGGCGGCGTAGGGGTTCATGGCGGCGGCGCGGGTGGGGCCGAGGCGGGTGGTGTACATGCCGCCTTCGCCGCCCCAGCGGGCGTCGAAGGCGGGTTGGGCGCAGATGATGACGCCGAGGGCGGCCAGGCGTGGCAGGTGGTCGGTGGTGGTCATCTCGGCGTGTTCGAGGCGGTGGCGGCCGGCGGCGACGCGGGCGAGGCCGATGGTGGCGGCGGCGGCTTCGAGGCCGGTGAGCACGGTGGTGATGGCGGCGTCGCCGATGGCGTGGAAGCCGGTCTGCAGGCCGGCGTCGGTGGCGTCGAGGACGGCGTCGCGGATGGCGTCGGCGTCGAGGTGCAGGCTGCCGTGGGTGTGGGGGTGGTCGGTGTAGGGGGTGTGCAGGGCGGCGGTGTGGGAGCCCAGGGAGCCGTCGACGAAGGCGTCGCCGCCCCAGGCGGTGCCGAGTTCGATGGCGGTGGGCAGGTCGCCGGCCCAGTAGCCGACGATGTCGGGTCCCGGCACGGTGCGGGCGTGGGTGAGCAGGCCGGCGAGGTCGTCGGCGGAGGAGACGTCGGGTCCGGCCATCTCGTGCAGGGCGGCGATGCCGAGGGCGGCGGCGCGGGTGCGGGTGGCCTGCCAGGCCTGGCGGCGTTGGCTGGGTGCCAGGGTGGTGTCGGCGGTGCGCCGGGCGGTGTGGTGGGCGGGGCCGGTGACCAGGCCGTCGGGGTGCCAGCCGGGGTGGGTGGCGGCGTCGGCGGCGGTGGCCAGGGCGGTGGAGATCACGGCGCTGTGTCCGTCGACGCGGGCGAGGTAGACGGCGGCGCCGCCGCTGGCGCGGTCGAGTTCGCCGGCGGTGGGGGGTGTGGGGTCGGCCCAGGTGGTCTCGTCCCAGCCGGTGCCGAAGATGGTGGTGTGGCGGTGGTGGCGGGCGTGGGTGGCCAGGGCGTCGAGGGCGGCGGTGCGGGTGGGGGCGCTGGTGAGGTCGAGGCCGGTCAGGGCGAGGCCGGTGGCGGTGGTGTGGATGTGGGCGTCGACGAAGGCGGGGGTGATCAGCGCGCCGTCGAGGTCGATGACGGTGTCGGCGTCGAGGGTGGCGGCGGTGTCGTCGGAGCCGATCCAGGCGAGGGTGGCGTCCTGGGTGAGCATGGCGGTGGCGGTGGGGTGGGTCGGGGTGTGGATGTGGCCGCCCCGGTAGAGCACGGTGCGGCGGGGGGCGTCGGGGTCGGTCACGCAGGTGAGTCTGCTCGCCCGTCGGGTCGGCTGGTCGGCGGCCTGGTGCGGTGGAGGTCTCCCCCGGGTGGTGGGTGGCGGTGTGTCGGGGGTGTGGGGCCGGCGGCGAGGTGTGGGTGTGTGCGGTGGTGTGCGGTGGGTGCGTAGGACTCCCCCACCGGCCGGGTTGAGGTGTGTTGCTGTCATCGTGGTTTTATGGTGCGTGGGGCGGGGCATCGCCGATCCGCCGTGGGGTGGGGTGTGCGGGAGCCGGATGGGTGGTGACGGGCACGGTGGTCGTCGTCGCAGGGCCGCGTCCGCGGTGGCGGGTGCGCCGGTCCGGGGGGGTCGCCGGGTTGTTATCCGGTCGGGGTGGGCGGTGCCTGTCGGGTGGGCGGTCTGCGGGGGGTGGGCGGCGTCGGGCGGGGCGGGGCCGGGTCGGGCTGGTCGCGGCGGTGTGCGCGGTGGTGGGGCTGGTGGGCTGCGCCTCGTCGGGTCCGGCGCGGGGGCCGGTGACGGTGCGCTGGTATGTGTACGACGAGTCGTCGGGGTCGTTTGCGAAGGCGGCGGCGGACTGTTCGGCCGCGTCGCGGGGCGCCTATCGGATCGCGATCAGTGTGCTGCCCAATGATGCCGACGGGCAGCGGGCGCAGCTGGTGCGCAGGCTTGCCGCCGAGGACTCCTCGATGGACGTTCTGGCGTTGGACGTGACGTGGACGGCGGAGTTCGCCGAGGCCGGGTGGATCGTGCCGTTCGACGCGGCGTCGGCGCGGGCGATCACGGCGGGGACGCTGCCGGTGGCGGTGCGCACGGGTAGCTGGCGGGGGCGGTTGTATGCGGCGCCGTTGAACACCAACGTGCAGCTGCTGTGGTATCGCAAGGATCTGGTGGCGCGGCCGCCGGTGACGTGGGCGCAGATGCTGGCGCAGGCGAGGGCGTTGGCGGCGGCGGGTAAGCCGCATCTGGTCGAGGTGCAGGGGGCCCAGTACGAGGGCTACACGGTGCTGTTCAACTCGCTGGTGGCCTCGGCCGGTGGGTCGATCCTGTCCGCGGACGGGTCGCGGGTGGAGCTGGGTGAGCCGGCGCGCCGCGCGGTGGAGGCGATTGCGGCGTTGGCGCACTCCGGTGCGGCGGATCCGTCGTGGTCGAACCAGCGGGAGGACGACAACCGGTTGGCGTTCGAGACGGGGTCGGCGGCGTTCCAGTTGAACTATCCGTTCATCTACCCGTCGGCGCGGGCGAACGCGCCGGATCTGGTGGATCGGATCGGGTGGGCGCAGTGGCCGAGTCTGGTGGCGGGCCGGCCGTCGCATACGACGGTGGGGGGTTACAACCTGGCGGTGTCGTCGTACAGCCGGCATCCGGGTCAGGCGCGGGCGGCGATCGGCTGTCTGCGCAGTCGGGCGAACCAGATCCGCACGGCGGTCGACGGGGGGTTGGCGCCGACGCTGGAGGCGTTGTATTCGGATCGGGCGTTCATCGAGGGTGGGTATCCGTTCGCGGCGGCGATCTACGCGGCGTTGCGTCATGCCAGTGTGCGGCCGCAGACGCCGGCGTATCAGAGCGTGTCGTTGCAGATCGCCGACCGGTTGTCCCCGCCGGGCTCGGCGTCGGTGTCGGCGCTGGGTGGGTTGCGGGGGGCGATCGAGGATGCGTTGGACTCGAAGGGGCTGGTGCCGTGATGGCCGGGCGGGTGCCGTCCGCGGGACCGGGTGTGCCCTCGGCGCCAGGAGCGGGCCCGGCGCCGGGGGTGGGTCGGGTGGCGGTGCCGGGCCGGGGGCCGCGGGTGGGGCTGACGGCGCAGCAGCGGGCGCAGCGGCGGTTGGGGTGGCTGCTGTGCGCGCCGGCGGTGGTGGTGATCGTCGCGGTGGCGGGCTATCCGATCGGCTATGCCGTCTACCTGTCGTTGCGCCGCTATGACCTGCGTTTCCCGGCGCAGTCGTCGTTTGTGGGGTTGGGTAACTATGCCACGGTGCTGGGGTCGTCGCTGTGGTGGAAGGCGCTGGCGGTCACGGTGGTGATCACGGTGGTGTCGGTGGTGGTCGAGTTCGTGCTGGGGATGGCGTTGGCGCTGGTGATGCATCGGGCGGTGGTGGGCCGGGGGCTGGTGCGCACGGTGATCCTGATCCCGTACGGGATCGTGACGGTGGTCGCGGCGTTCGGCTGGCAGTACGCGTGGACGCCGGGGACGGGGTATCTGTCGGGGTTGTTCGGGGATGCGGCGCCGTTGACGTCGCAGACGTGGGGCGTGGCGGTGATCGTCGCCGCGGAGGTGTGGAAGACGACGCCGTTCATGGCGTTGCTGCTGCTGGCGGGGTTGGCGCTGGTGCCCGACGAGTTGCTGCGGGCGGCGCGGGTGGACGGGGCGGGGCCGTGGGCGCGGTTCACCCGGGTGATGGTGCCGCTGATGAAACCGGCGATTCTGGTGGCGTTGCTGTTCCGGGTTCTCGACGCCTTCCGGATCTTCGACAACATCTATGTGCTGACGGGTGGGTCGTATGACACCCGGTCGGTGTCGATTCTCGGGTACGACAACCTGTTCACGGCGCTGAATCTGGGGGTCGGGTCGTCGTTGAGCGTTCTGATTTTTCTGGTGGTGGCGCTGGTGGCGTTCGTGTTCGTGAAGGGGTTCGGGACCGCCGCGCCCGGCGGGGAGCGGGAGGCGGGCCGGTGACGACCGTGGCGGCGGGCGGCGCGACATCCGACCGGGCGACATCCGACCGGGCGGCTGGCGGTCGGGGGCGTGGTGGCGGTCGGGGGCGTGGTGGTGGCCGGCGGGGGTCGGCGGTGTCGGGGTGGGTGGCGGTGAACACGGTCATCGTGGTGGTGTCGCTGGTGCCGTTGGCGTGGCTGGTGTCGTTGTCGTTCAAGACGCCGGCGTCGGTCGGGGACGGGCATTTCGTGCCGCGGCACTGGACGTGGGAGAACTATCGGGGGATTTTCGATGCGTCGCTGTTCACCCGGGCGTTGGTGAACTCGATCGGGATCGCGTTGATCTCGACGGTGCTGGCGGTGGCGGTGGGGGCGATGGCGGCCTACGCGGTGGCGCGGCTGGTGTTCCCGGGGCGCCGGCTGCTGGTGGGGCTGGCGTTGCTGATCGCGATGTTTCCGCAGATCTCGCTGGTGAGTCCGCTGTTCAACCTGTGGCGGCAGATCGGGATCTTCGATACGTGGATCGGGTTGATCGTGCCGTATCTGACGTTCTCGCTGCCGTTGGCGATCTACACGTTGTCGGCGTTCTTCCGGGAGATTCCGCGGGATCTGGAGCGGGCGGCGGCGGTGGACGGGGCGACGCCGTGGCAGGCGTTCACGCGGGTGATCGTGCCGCTGGCGGCGCCGGGGATGGTGACGACGGCGATTCTGGTGTTCATCTTCTGCTGGAACGATTTCCTGTTCGCGATCTCGTTGACGTCGACGGAGTCGTCGCGGACGGTGCCGGCGGCGATCGCGTTCTTCACCGGGGCGTCGCAGTTCGCCCAGCCGATCGGGTCGATCGCGGCGGCGGCGGTGGTCATCACGATTCCGATCATCGTGTTCGTGCTGGTGTTCCAGCGTCGGATCGTCGCCGGGCTGACGTCCGGCGCGGTGAAGGGATAGGCGCGCACGGTTATGGCGGACATCGAGCTGGAGCATGTGAGCAAGTGGTTCGCCGACGGGCAGGTGGCGGTCGACGATGTGAACCTGCGCGTCGCCGACGGGGAGTTGGTGATCCTGGTGGGTCCGTCGGGGTGTGGGAAGTCGACGACGTTGAACATGATCGCCGGGTTGGAGGACATCAGCGACGGTGAGCTGCGCATCGGTGGGCGGGTCGTCAACGGGCTGGGGCCGGCCGATCGTGACATCGCGATGGTGTTCCAGAGTTATGCGCTGTATCCGCACATGACGGTGCGGCGCAACATCGGGTTTCCGTTGTCGTTGGCGAAGGTGCCGCGGGCGCGGGTCGAGGAGAAGGTGCTCGAGGTGGCGCGGATTCTGGATCTGACGCCGTTGTTGGACCGTAAGCCGGGGATGCTGTCGGGGGGTCAGCGTCAGCGGGTGGCGATGGGGCGGGCGATCGTGCGCTCGCCGGCGGCGTTCCTGATGGACGAGCCGTTGTCGAACCTGGATGCGACGCTGCGGGTGGCGACGCGCACGCAGGTGTCGCGGTTGCAGCGGCGGCTGGGCACGACGATGGTGTATGTCACCCATGATCAGACCGAGGCGATGACGCTCGGGGATCGGGTGGCGGTGCTGCGGGCGGGGCGGGTGCAGCAGGTCGCGGCGCCGGTGGAGCTCTACGAGCGGCCGGTGAACCTGTTCGTGGCCGGGTTCATCGGTTCCCCGGCGATGAACGTCCTGCCGGCGACGGTCGAGGGGGATCTGCTGCGTTCGCCGCTGGGCGAGGTGTCCCTCGACGATCGGCTGCGCCGGGCGCTGTCCGCCGGCCCGCCGCGGGCTGCGGGTGCGGACGGTGCGGCGGGGTCGGCGGCGAGGGGTGCGTCGCTGGTGGTCGGGATTCGCCCGGAGCATTTCGAGGACGCCGCGATCGTGGGGGCCGACCGGCCCGGCGGGCGGGTGCGGGTGAACGCGGAGGTGGTGGAGTCGGTCGGGTCGGACAAGTACGTCTACGCCGCCGTACCCGCCGGGCCGGGGCGGGTCGGGGACTTTGCGGGGGTGCTGGGTGAGGCCGGTGCCGCCAGTGTGCCCGGCGCCGGGGAGCAGATCGTGGCGCGTCTGGACGCGGCGAGCACGGTGGCCCGTGGGGCGCGGGTCGAGCTGTGGTTCGACCCGGGGCGGCTGCACCTGTTCGACGCGTCCAGCGGCGCGGCGCTGACCGGCTGAGGCGGCCCGGCCGGTTCCCGGGCGCGAGGGGCCTGCCCCGGGGCCGGAGAGCTTTCGGGCCGGGGGCTACAGGGCCGGGGGGCGGCCCTCGTAGGGGGTGGAGAGCACGACCATGGTGCGGGTGGACACGTTCGCCGCGGCGCGGATGCGCTGCAGCAGAACCTCCAGGTCACCGGGGCTGGCGACGCGCACCTTGAGCAGGTAGCTTTCCTCCCCGGCGACGCTGTGACAGGCCTCGATCTCGACGATGTGGGCGAGCCGGTCGGCGGCGTCGTCGGGTTGGCTCGGGTCGATCGGGGTGATCGAGACGAACGCGGTCAGGGGCAGACCTACCTGGGAGGGGTCGACGAGCGCCGTGTAGGACGTGATCACTCCACGTTGTTCCAGGCGTCGTACGCGCTGATGGACGGCGGAGACCGACAGACCGGTGGCCCGGCCGAGGTCGGTGAAGCTCATGCGCCCATCTCGGCACAGCATCTGCACGATTCGACGGTCGAGATCTTCCAGCACGATCCGGAGCGTACGCACGTCGGCGCGGGGCGAGGGAGCTGTTTCTGGTCCGTTGCCTGGTCCCGGTGGGACAGCCGGTACGGTCGGGATCAGGTGTGAGTGGGGCGTGATCGTTGCGGTGGCGGCGGGGCGCGGGCCGGGGGGTGGGGGGCGTCCCCCGGTAGGGGGACGGACGGCAGGGGGCGGATCGGCGATGACGGGAGGCCCGGCTGTGGGGAGCCCCGCGGGGAGTGCGGCGCAGGCCGGTCCGGTGCGGGAGCGCGGGGGCGGGTTGCTGCTCGCCGACGCCCCGTCGCTGTACTTCCGGGCGTTCTACGGGGTGCCGCGTTCGGTGCGTGCGCCGGACGGGACGCCGGTCAACGCGGTGCGCGGCCTGCTCGACGTGCTGGCCCGTCAGATCGTCGAGATCCGCCCGCGGCAGCTGGTGGCCTGCTTCGACGCCGACTGGCGTCCGGCGTTCCGGGTGGCGCTGCTGGCGTCGTACAAGGCGCACCGGGTGGCCGTGCCCGCCGACCGGGCGGGCGCCGCGGCGGGTGGGGACTCGGGGGGTGGGGACGTCGAGGAGGTCGCCGACGAGCTGCGCGTCCAGCTACCGATCATCGACGCGGTGCTGGACGCGTTCGGGATCGCCCGGGCGGCGGCGGCGGGGTTCGAGGCCGACGACGTCATCGCGACGCTCGCGACCCGGCACCGGGTCGCCGCGGGCAGCCGGGGTGAGGCCGACGACCTGGAGGCCGACGACCTGGAGGCCGATGGTCAGGGTGGGGCGGGCGGCGGCGGGGTGGACATCCTCACCGGCGACCGGGATCTGTTCCAGCTCGTCGACGATGCCGCCGGGGTGCGGGTGCGCTACGCGGTGGAGAGGTTCGCCGTGGTGGACGAGGCGTCGGTCGCCGCCCGCTACGGCATTCCGGGGCGGGCCTACGCCGATTTCGCGGTGTTGCGCGGCGATCCCAGCGACGGGCTGCCCGGGGTCGCCGGCATCGGTGCGAAGACCGCGGCGACGCTGCTGGGCCGGTTCGGGTCGCTGGCGGCGATCCTCGCCGCGCTCGACACTCCCCCGGCCGCGGGTGGCGCGGGGGCGCAGGGGCTGCCGGCGGCGGCGCGGCGGCGGCTGCTGGCCGCCCGCGACTACCTCGCCGCCGCGGTGGGGGTGGTCGCGGTGGTGCGCGACTGCGGCGTCGGCGACGTCGACGGGTGGCTGCCGGCGGCCCCGGTGGATCCGCGGGCGGTGGCGGTGCTCGGTGAACGGTGGGGGCTGGCGGGGCCGTGCACGCGGCTGGTGACGGCGCTGGGCGCGGTCGCCGCCGGCTAGGCGGCCTGCCGGCACCGCCAGGGGGGCGTCCGGGAGCACGGCAACGCCGGGGTGGCCCGTTAGTGGCCCCGGGTTGGGGAAGCAGATCGGTGGGGTGGTTGTCCACTCGGCTGGCCGGATGGTGGGGCTGCCCGTCACCGCGTAGGGGTGCGGACGGTAGGTTTCCCTGCGTACCGCGGCCTGGGCACGCACCGGTGATGACCGGGTTGGCGCCGCGGGGGCGGATCGTCGCCTAGGGTGGCCCACCGGATGTGCACCCGCCCATCCGGACTTACGGCGGGTGCGGGTACCCGGATGAGGGTGTCGGCGGTGACGGCAGCGGAGGTCAGGGTGGGGCTGCGCGAGCGGCTCGCGGGCAGGCGTGTGTTCGTGACCGGGGTGACCGGGTTCATGGGTGAGGCTCTGCTCGAACGGTTGCTGTCGGACTTCCCCGACACCTCGGTGGTGGCGCTGGTGCGGCCGCGGGGCAGTCACACGGGGCAGGCGCGGTTGGCGCGGATGCTGCGCAAGCCGGCGTTTCGTGAGCTGCGCGGCCGGCTGGGAGCGGCGGGGCTGGCCGAGCTGGTGGCGCGCCGCGTCGAGGTCGTCGAGGGTGACCTGGCGCGCATGCCGGCGTTGCCCGGCGACATCGACGTCGTCATCCACTGCGCCGGGGAGGTGTCGTTCGACCCGCCGATCGACGACGGGTTTCGGATCAACGTCGGTGGGGTGCAGGAGCTGCTGCGGGCGCTGGCGGCCGCCGGGGCGCGTCCGCATCTGGTGCATGTGTCGACGGCGTATGTGGCGGGGCTGCGCTCGGGGCACATCGCCGAGGGCCCGCTGGCCCATGACGTGGACTGGCGCGTCGAGCAGGACTCGGCCTCCCGGGTGCGTCAGCAGACCGAGGACGCCTCGCGTTCCCCGGAGTGTTCGGCGCGGTTTCGGGCGCAGGCGCAGGGGCGGTTCGCCGCGGCCGGGGCGCAGACGGTGTCGGCGGAGGCGGAGAAGCTGCGCCGGGCGTGGGTGGCGCGCCGGCTGGTGGAGGCCGGCGGGCAGCGCGCGCAGGTGCTGGGCTGGACCGATGCGTACACGTTCACCAAGGCGCTGGGGGAACGCTATCTGGAGGAGCATCACGGCGATCTGCCGTTGACGATCCTGCGTCCGTCGATCATTGAGAGCGCGTTGGCGCGGCCGTTCCCCGGGTGGATCGAGGGGTTCAAGATGGCCGAGCCGCTGATCTTGGCCTACGGCCGTGGGGAGCTGCCGGACTTCCCCGCCTCCCCGGACGCGGTGGTCGACATCATCCCGGTGGATCTGGTCGTCAACGCGACGCTGGCCGCGGCGGCGACGGTGCCGCCGGTGGACACCCCGGCCTACTACACGGTGTGTTCGGGGTTCCGTAACCCGCTGCTGTTCCGGGATCTGTACACCTATGTGCGCGAGTATTTCCTGGCCGATCCGTTGCCGCAGCGGGGCCGGGGGGCGATCGCGGTGCCGTCGTGGCCGTTCGCGGGGGCGGCGGCGGTGGAGGCGCGGCTGCGCCATTCGGAGCGGCTGGTGGGGCTGGCCGGCCGGGCGCTGGCGCAGGTCCCGGCGTCGCAGCGCACGCGGCGGCTGGCCGGGGAGTTGGAGCGGGCGCAGAGCCGGGTGGCGTTCCTGCGCCGCTATTCGGATGTGTACCGGGCGTACACGAAGGCGGAGCTGGTCTACGTCGACGATGCGACGGCGGCGTTGCACGAGGCGTTGGACCCGGCCGACCAGGTGGAGTTCGGGTTCGACCCGGCGTGCTTCGACTGGCGGCACTATCTGCAGCAGGTGCACTGTCCGGCGGTGACGGCGGTGCTGCGTCGCCCGCGGGATGCCGCGCCGCGTCGGCGGCTGTCGGGGCATCTGGCCGCCGGTGACGGGGTGCTGGCGGTGTTCGATCTCGACGGTGCGGTGGCGAGCGCGTCGGTGATCGAGTCGTATCTGTGGATGCGGCTGGCGGATGTGGGGCCGCGTCGGCGTGTCCGGGAGCTGGCGGGGCTGGCGGCGGCGCTGCCCGGGTATGTGCGTGCGGAGCGCCGTGACCGGGGGCATCTGATGCGCGCGGTGTACGCCCGCTACGCCGGGGTGGACCCCGAGGAGCTGGAGCGTCTGGTGGCCGAGGTGGCCGGGGACATTCTGCTGCGGCGGGTGAAGCCGGCGGGGATCCGCCGGGTGCGGGAGCATCGGGCGGCGGGGCATCGCACGGTGCTGTTGACCGGGGCGGTGGAGGTGTTGACCCGGCCGTTCGCGCCGCTGTTCGACGAGGTCGTCGCCGCCCGCCTGGAGGTGGGTGGCGATGGGCTGCTCACGGGCCGGTTGGCCTCCTCGCCGCTGGTCGGCGACGCCCGCGCGGCGTATCTGGGTCATCATGCGCGGCGTACGGGTGCGGATCTGGCGGCGTCGTGGGCGTATGCGGACAGCCAGTCGGATCTGCCGTTGCTGCGCGCGGTGGGTAATCCGGTGGCGGTGAACCCGGATGTGGCGTTGCATCAGGTGGCGCGGGGTGCGGGTTGGCCGATCGAGGAGTGGGCGGCGGCGGCGGGGGAAGCGCGCCTGGTCGTGGGTAGCCGGGTGGAGCGGGGCTGGCAGGCTGCGGCGGCGCGGGCCCGGGCGGCCGGCGTCGCCGGTGCTGGTGGTGCTGGTGGTGCTGGTGGTGGTGTGGGGGGTGGGTGGTGACCCGCGGGCTGGAGCTGTACGACTCCCCGGCGCGTCAGGCCGCGGCGCGGCTGGTCGCTCAGGCGCCGGGGGGGACGTCGGCGAGGCTGGGGCGGGCGGTGCCGTTGCGCTATGTGGACCGCGGTGATCCGCGGCCGCCGGACGGGCGGTGGGTGCGGGTGCGGCCGTCGCTGGCGGGGATCGGCGGGGCGGATCTGGCCCTGGTGACCGGGCGGGCGTCGGCGTATCTGACGGCGGTGGTCGGGCTGCCGTTCGTGCCGGGGCGGGAGGTCGTCGGCCGGGTGGAGCAGCAGGTGACCCTCACCGGCGGGCAGGTGCTGGCCGCGGGCGCCCGTGTCGTCGTCGACCCGGTGGCGCAGGTCGACCCGGGGGCGCAGGCGGGGCCGGGGTTGCGGGCGGGTGAGGTCGGGGTCGGTGGCGGCGGGTGGAGCCGGGTCATGCTCGCCCACCATGCGCAGTTGCAGGCGGTGCCCGACGGTCTGCCCGACGAGCGTGCGGTGCTCGTCGACGCGCTGGCCCGCGCGGTGCACACTGTCGACCGGGCGCGGGTGTCCTGCGGGGCGCGGGTGCTGGTCGTCGGCGCGGGGGCGTTGGGTCTGTTCACGGTGCTGGCGCTGCGGGCGTTCACCGACGCCGGGCCGGTGGCGGTCGTGGCGCGCCATCCGCGTCAGGCGCAGCTGGCCGCCCGCTTCGGCGCGGATGCGGTGTTCGATCCGGCGGGGGCGGTCGCCGGGGTGCGTCGGGGCACGCAGGCGATGCGGGTGACCCCGGATTCGGGCGGGTCGTTCCTGCTCGGCGGGGTGGATGTGGCGCTGGAGGCGGCGGGTAGCGGTGCGGCGCTGGCGACGGCGCTGCGCACGACCCGCGCCGGCGGTCGGGTGGTGGTGGCGGGTACCCCGTCGGGGCGGGTGGATCTGACGCCGCTGTGGGCGCGGGGCCTGGAGCTGGTGGGGGCGGCGCGCACCACGGCCGATCCCGGTGGGGCGGACGTGCTGGCGCGGGCGTGGGCGCTGGCCGGCGCGGCGCCGCTGGACGGGCTGGTCACGGGCGGCTATCCGTTGACCCGCTGGCGTGACGCGCTCGCCCATGCGCTGGGCGCGGGGCGGCTCGGCGCGGTGCGGGTGGCGTTCGATCCGGCGGCGCCGTCGTGACCGGTGCTGTCGTGACCCGCGGCGGGGTGGCGGGGGTGGACTGGGCGCACGCAGGGTGTGGCTCAACGTGGCGGACATGGAGAGGATCGCGACAGTGAGACCGGGGTTCGTGCTCGAGGTCGACGAGCGGACTCCCCCGCTGCTGGTCCATTCCGGCGCCGGGGTGCTGCTGGAACGGTTCCCGTTGGGCACGCGGGTGGTGTATCCGCCGCAGCCGCGGGCGGGGGTCGGCGACGTCGACGCGGCGATCGGTGCGGCGCTGGCCGAGCCGTTGGACAGCGCGCCGCTGTCGGCGCTGCTGCGCCCGGGGATGCGCCTGGCGATCAGCGTGGATGACGTGCGCACGCCGCAGCCGCGGATGCGGCGCGGCGATGTGCGCGGGCGGATCCTGGAGCAGGTGCTCGGCGCGGCGGCGGCGGCCGGTGTCGACGAGGTGACGCTGGTGGTGGCCAACGGGTTGCACCGACGCCTGGGTGCGGCCGAGGTGGCGGGGATCGTCGGGGAGCGGGTGTTCCGCTCGTTCTGGCCGACCGGGCTGGTCTGCCATGACGCCGAGGATGCCGCGAACCTCGTCGAGGTCGGGGTCAGTGACGCCGGCGAGCCGGTGGCTGTCGCCCGCGCGGTGGCCGAGGCCGACCTGCTCGTCGCCGTCGGGATCGTGCAGGGCCCCGGGCAGGGGGGTCTCGGGGCGCTGGTCGAGGGGTTGTCGTCGTATGCGTCGCTGCGCGCGGTGCACAGTGTGGCGGCGGTGACGCAGGCCGCCGCGGCGGGTGCCGGGGGCGGCGGGGTGGTCGAGGGCCGCCTGGTGCAGGGTGCCGCGGCGGAGCGGTTGGGGGCGGTGCTGGGCGCGGCGGTGCCGGTGTTCGCGGTGGCGGCGACGGTGGACGCGGCGGTCGGGCCGGGGCCGTTTCTGACCCGCCGGGAGTGGGAGTGGTCGCCGGCGGACCAGGCGATGGCGTTCGGGGTGGGCCGGGGTCTGGAGCTGCTCGGCGGGCGGGGGCGGGCCCGGGTGTTGCGCGATCTCGCCGCCGACTATGCGATCACCTCGCTGTCGGCCGGACAGCCGCAGCGGGTTGCGGCGGCGGCGTGGCAGGCCGTCGATGCCCAGCAGCGTGTCGACGTCGACGGGCAGAGTGACGTCGTCGTCGTGGGGTTGCCCCCGTTCGGGGCGTATCAGGGTGGGGCGCCGGCGGATCCGGTGCTGGCCGCGCACGGTGCGCTCGCCGAGGTGTTCGCCCGTCATCGGGGGCGGCCCGTCGTCCGCGAGAACGGAGCGATGATCGTTTACCATCCGGTGGCGGCCCGGTTCTCCCAGCTGCATCAGCCGTCGTATGTGGACTTCTACGAGGAGGTGCTCGCCGAGTCGGCCGATCCGGCGACGATCGAGGCGAAGTTCGAACGGCAGTACGCCACCGACCCGTGGTATGCCTCGCTGTACCGGACGTCGCGGGCGCATCACGGGGTGCATCCGTTCCACCGCTGGTATGAGACGGCGCCGGCGCGGGCGCATCTGGCCGAGGTGGTCTTCGTCGGCGGGGATCGGGCGGCGTGCGCGCGGCTGGGGTACCGGGCGGCGTCGACGCTGGCGGACGCGTTGGAGATCGTGGCGGGGTCGGTGGGGCGCGATCCGTCGATCACCTATCTGCACAGCCCGCCGCAGCTGATCACCGATGTGCGGTGAGCCGGCGCGGCGGTGGGCTGGTGGTGGGGCTGCGGCGCGACGGTCGGGGCCGGCGGGTTGCGGTGGAGGGGACCGGTAGGGCGATGGTGCTCGGGACGGATGGGTGATCGGGATGGGTAGGCCGCGACGGGGTGTGGGGCTGCGCGAGGCCGCGCGGGGTTTTCGTCGGGGTGGTCCGCCGTGGGCGCCGGTTGGGGAGGCGGGTCGGGCGGCGCGGCCGGCGGCGCGGGAGTTCCCGACGGGGTGGGCGCGTAGCGGTGCGGCGCGCACGACCCGGGCGGCGTTCCTGCGCGGGGTGATGAACCCGCTGCTGCACGTCTCGCTGACCGCGGATGCGCATGGCGCGGAGGTGTTCGACACCGTCCGCGACACCCCGGTGATCATCGTGTCGAATCACACCAGCCATCTGGATGCCCCCCTGCTGCTGTGTTCGCTGCCGGGGTGGGTGCGTTCGCGCACGGCGGTGACGGCGGCGGCGGACTACTTCTTCGGCAGTGTGTGGCGGGGGGCGTCAAGCGCGTTGGCGTTCGCGACGGTGCCGATCGACCGCAGCGGCGGGGCGCCGTCGTCGACGCCGATGGATCTGCTGCGTGACGGCTGGAATCTGGTGATCTTCCCGGAGGGGACGCGGTCGCGGGACGGGGCGCGGGGCCGGTTCCGGTTGGGGGCGGCGTATCTGGCGATCAACGCCGGGGTGCCGGTGGTGCCGGTGGGGGTGCGGGGGGCGTTCGCGGCGATGCCGCGGGGCCGGTCGTGGCCGGTGCCGGGCCGCCCGCAGGTGACGGTGCGCTTCGGTCGGCCGCTGCGCCCGGTGCCGGGTGAGGATGTGCGGACGTTCACCGCCCGGCTGGCCGCCGAGGTCGACCGGCTGTGCGCCGAGGACGCCACCAGCTGGTGGGATGCCACCCGTGCCGCGCTCGCCGAGCAGCCCAGCGACTCCCCCACCCCACCCGCTCCCGGCGGGCGCGGCGGGCCACCACGTCAGCCGACCGCCGCCGATCACGCCGATGGTGATGCCGACGGCCTGTTCCCCGCCGCCGGGCCTGCCCTCGCCGGGCCTGCCCTCGGTGGGCCGCGCCTGCGCGGGGGGGACGACGGAGCGAACGGCAGCCCGTCCGCCGGGGGGGCTGCGCCGACGGCGGCCGTCGGCGAGGCCCGCACCCTCGGCCGCCACCGTCCGCGTGCCGCGGCGCGCAGCGGGACCGGCCCGGTGTCGATCTCCGCGCGGCTGCGTGGCGCCCCGGGCACCCCGACGGCGCGTTGGCGGCGGATCTGGGCGGCCACCGAACCGCTGCCGCGCAGCACGTCGCGTTCCCCCTGGCGCCGCTGAGCGCCGCCGGCACCGGCGTGCCTGCCCCAACCCCGGCGGCCGCCGCCGGGGTGCAGATGCAGGAGGTTGATGGGTGATGGGTGAGGCCCACCCGGCGGACCAGCTGGTCGAGCTCGCCGCCCACGACCCGGCGTGGGCGGGCAGGTTCGCCGAGCAGCGCGACCGGCTCACCGACATCCTCGGGGATCTGCTCGCCGCCGCGGTGGAGCACATCGGCTCCACCGCGGTGGTGGACCTGCCGGCCAAGCCGGTCGTCGACCTGCTCGCCCCGGTGCACGACCTCGACGCCGCTCGCGGCGCGGTGCCGGCGCTGGCCGCCGACGGCTGGCTGTACTGGCCGCAGGATCCGGCCGGCCGCTACCGCCTGTGGTTCCTGCGCCCCCATCCGGCCGCGCGCACCCACCATCTGCACGTGATTGCCTATGACGATCCGCAGGCCCGCGCGCTGCTCGCCTTCCGCGACGCCCTGCGCGCCGATGCGGACCTGCGCGGGCGGTACGCCCAGCTCAAACGGCGCCTGGCCGCGGCGCATCGCGACAACCGCAACGCCTACACCAACGCCAAGGGTGTGTTCATCGACGAGGCGCTGCGCGCGGTCGGGATCGACCCGCCGCACCGCGAGGTCCTGCCGGAAGAGGTCCTGCCGGAAGAGGCCGCGCGGCCGACGATCCTCGACCCCTGACCGGCCACCGCAGAACGTGCCCCGGACCTCCAGCGCAATCAGTCGCCGGCGACCGCGGCAACGGGGGCGCGGGCGAGCAGGCCAGTGAGGGCGAAGGCGGCCAGGGCCATGATGACCACCCCGAACTCGGTGGAGGTCCGCGACAGCCCGCCCGAGGTGACCAGGGCGCCGGCGATCACCGCGGGGATGCCGAGGGCGAGGTAGCACAGCACGTAGATGGTGGACAGCACGCCGGCGCGTTCGTGGGCGTCGGCCAGCGGCAGCAGGGTGCGCAGCCCGCCCTGGAACCCGGCGCCGAGACCGACCCCGGCGATGGTGGTACCGGTGAAGAACACCGCCGTCGAGCGGGTGGTGACGGCGAGCAGGGTGACGCCGACGCCGACGAGCAGGCCGACGGTGCCCAGGAACATCACCGAGCGGGGCGCGGTGTTGCGGACGGCGATGATCGTCAGCGAGGCGGTCGCGGCGAGGGAGAGCAGGGCCAGGCCGCCGAGGACGATCCAGTGTGAGCCGGCGACGAGGCGGGCCAGGCTCGGGCCGAGGGAGAAGTAGAACCCGCCGAGCGCCCAGGCGGCGACCATGCACGGGCCGGCGACGACGAGGGCGCGGGCGACGGGGCCGGGCAGGCCGATGCGGGGGCGCAGCGAGGCGCGGGCGCCGGGGACCCGCGGGGAGGTCTCGCCCATCAGCGCGACGCCGGCGGCCTGGGCGAGCAGGATCGCCAGCAGCACCAGGTAGACCAGCCGGGTGGGGTCGGGCAGGTAGGCGACGAGCAGGCTGGAACCCAGCGCGCCGAGCGCCATGCCGGCGAACGGGCCGGCGCCGTTGGCCAGGGTGCCGCGGGTGCGGTGCAGGTCGAGCAGGCCGGCGCCCAGCGCCCCGGTGGCCGCGCCGGTGGCCAGCCCCTGGGTGATGCGGGCGGCCATGAGCGCCCCGACCCCACCGGCGGTGGCGAAGACGACCATGGCGCTGGCCTGCAGCGCGGCGGCGACGAGCAGCACCGGGCGGCGTCCGATGTGGTCGGACAGGGCGCCGACGACGAGCAGGGAGCACAGCACCGCCACCGCGTACACGCCGAAGATCACCGTGATGGTGACCGGGGCGAAGCCCCAGGCCTGCTGGTAGACGGCGTAGAGCGGGGTCGGGGCGGCGGAGGCGGCGAGGAAAGACACGATCATCGAGGTCTGCAGTGCGAACCCGGCGCGCGGTCCGAGCCGTCCGGCCAGCCCGCGGCGGCGACGGCCGGCGGCGTCGTCCAGGCGACCGGCGGTGGCGTCCGCGGTGACGGCGTGGCCGCTGGCTGCGTTGTCGCCCGCGGTGGCGAGGTCGGGCGTGGCGAGGTCGGGCGCGGAACGCGGGCGGGGGCAGCCGGCCGGCGCCGCCGGGCCGTGCGTGTCCGGCCGCGCGGCGGCCGTGCCGGTGGGCGTGGCGCTGGCCAGCGGCTGGCTGGTGGGCTGGCTGGTGGTGGGCTGGGAGGGCATCGGGGGTCCCTTCAACCGAACAGCTAAAGCTAAGATTTTGCGTTAGGTGCCAGACGCTACCCCCCGACGGCAGCTAACGCAAAATGTTTGCGTTAGAATTCCTGGTGTGAGTCCGGAGGGTCCGCGCCCCGGTGGGCGCAGCGCGCGCGTGCAGGCCGCCGTGCACGCCGCCGTGCGCGCGTTGCAGTCCGAGCGGCCGCGGCACGACATCACCGTGCCGTTGATCGCGCAGCGGGCCGGGGTGACGCCCTCGACGGTCTACCGGCGCTGGGGGGATCTCACCGAGCTGCTCGCCGACGTCGCCGCCGAGCGGTTGCGCCCCGACACCCCGCCCACCGACACCGGCACGCTGGGCGGGGATCTGTCCGCCTACGCCGAGCAGTACCTGGAGGAAATGTCCGCCCCGACCGGTCGGGCGTTCCTGCGCGACATCGTCGCCTCGGCCGCCCCCGGCCGGCCCGCGGGGCGCTGCGACACCTACATCCGTGAGCAGCTCGAGATCATCGTGGCCCGGGCGCAGGCCCGCGGGGAGCGCCCCCCGCCGGTCGGGGAGATCGTCGAGCAGGTGATGGCGCCGATGATGTACGGGATCCTGTTCGCCGTCACGCCGCTCGCGCTCACCGACGCCGCCCGGCTGGTCGAGGCGATGCTCGCCCGCCGCGCGGTCCCGGCCATCTGACCGGGCGGTGGTCTAGACCCGCGGGTAGCCGATCCTGGCGTTGTAGTTGTTGACCGCCGTCGCCGAGGTGATCATGGCGATCACCCAGAGGATGAGCCACACCGGGACGGTGAGGATCAGCGTGATGATGAAGAACGACAGCATCCACAGGAACAGGTTGACGATCAGCAGGGTGGCGCCGGTGGCGATCCGGCCCGCGTAGAGGTGTCCGGCGCCCAGCCACAGGAAGGTCAGCAGCAGCGCGACGGCGACCGACTTCGGCGGGGCGAGCGGGCCGGGCCCGGGGAACGGCTGCGGCGCGCCCATCGGGTAAGGCCCGCCCGGCGGCGGATACGCCCCGCCGTAGGGCTGGCCCGCCCAGGGCGCGCCCGGCCCGCCCGGTCCTGGACCGCCCGCGGGGCCCGGCTGGGCGTAGGGGTCGTAGTAGCCCTGCGGCGCGGCCGCGGGAGCGCCTTCCAGCGGACCATGGGGCGCCGACGGACCATAGGGCGAGGGGCTGCCCGGGGCGGACGGGCCGTACGAGGCCGGGGGCTGGCCGTGCGGCGCCTGCGGGTCGTACGGGTCTGGTCCGCCGGAGCGCGCCCGGGGGTCGTCCCACTGCGTCATCTCAAGTCCCCGATCAGTCAGCGCCTACTGTAACAGGACCGTCTGGTAGGGTAGCCGACCCGCGGAAGCCGGGGCGGTGAAGCCGGGGCGGTGGTTGACGGGTCGGCACCCGGCGCAGGCTGCCACCCCCGCGTGGGGCGGCGCCCGACGAGCCCGGCCTGCAGGCGGTCGCGATGGGCGGCGACCCGGCGGTGCGCCGTGCGTACCTCCTCGGCGGCGCCGGCTTCGCGCAGGCGCCGGCAGCCCGGCGGCGCGCCCCGGCCTCGATGCCGCGGCATCGGTCCTGCCGCCACAGGAGTCTCGACCAGGCTGGCACGTTGCCGCAGCCCGTAGGCGTCGCAGATCAGCCTGATCCGCCGGGTCGGGTCGGTCACCGACGGGCCGAGCGCGAGGAACTGCCAGCAGTTGACGGCGGCCGGCTGGTCGGCCTGCCGGCATCGGTCGGGCGCAGAATCATGCCGAGGGCTAGTCGCGGTTTTCCGCCTCAGAACCGTGCTTAGACCTCGGCACGATGTGGCCGTTATCTGGCCGGGAAGACGGCTGCCGGCCTGGCGGGCGGCGGCGGTGCGGTGCCGGCGGTCTGTGCTGTGCATGATCTGCGGCGCCGAGACCGTGCGCAGAGGACGCCGCGACCTTCCTTACGGCGGCCAGGCGGATGCGCGAGGGCGCAGTCCCGCCGCCGGCATCTCGGCGGACCTGCAGTCGAGCCTCGATGATCTGTGATGTTCGTCATATGAAGATCGATATGTGGATAACCCTGTCGATGGGGCGGTGGGTAACTCGGCGTGACCCTGTGGATGTCCTGTGGGGAAAGGGTGATCCCGTGCGGCGGGGAGAAGTCAAGGCGTTGCGGTGCGTATCTGGCGCGGTATCACTGATGCATGGCTCTGCTGCACCTGACCGCCCGGTCCACTCCGCCCGCCCGCCAGCCCACGCCCGCCTGCCAGCCCACGCCCGCCTGCCAGCCCACGCCCGCCTGCCAGCCTGGGTCCGCCCGCCCAAGCTCGACGGCGTGCCCCGCCCGGATCGTGGGCCCGGCTCCGCCCGCCCGCCCGACCGCCGGTGCGCGGCTCGACACCTCCCGTCCCGGCGGGGTGGCTCCGGGTGGTGCCGGTCCGGTCGCTACCCGTCCTGCCCATGGTCGTCCGGGCGCGGGCGGTGCGGCCGGGTCGCGCAGTGGGGCGGCCGGGCAGGCGGGTGGGGCAGCGGCGCTGCCGCCGAGTGTGGCCCGGGTCGTTGCCCGCACCCGGCTGTCCGCCGAGCTGCTGGCCGCGATCCTGGAGGTCGACCAGCGGACCCGGGCCACCCTGGACGACATCGAACGCGCCGACGCGCTCGCCGAGCGGCTGCTGGTCCGCCGCGGCCACCGCCTGCGCGCCGCCGGTGGCCGGCCCGCCGGGGCCACCCCCGGTCCGGCCACCCCCGGTCCGGCCACCGCGGATCCGATCGCCGCGGATCCGGCCAGGTCCGGCGAGGGGGGTGTACCGGGTGTCGGCCTGACGGGACGGTGTCCTCCGCCGGCACCTGGGCCGCGGCCCGGGCGGCGCGGTGGGGGGTGACCGTTGCGGGTCGCGGGCCGGGTCCGCCGGGTGTGGCCTGGCCGGGCGGACGGGGTCGGCGGCATAGGGTGCTCGCATGGCGACGATGACCGAGGCGCAGTGGCGGGAGTTCGTCTCGGCGGGCACGCGCACCGGCAAGCTTGCCACCGTCCGCGCCGATGGCCGGCCCCACGTGGTGCCGATCTGGTTCGTCCTCGACGGCGCCGACGTGGTGTTCAACACCGGGGCGGAGTCGGTGAAGGGCCGGGCGCTGCGGCGCGTCGGGGTCGCGGCGCTGTGTGTCGACGACGAGCGGCCGCCGTACTCCTTCGTCACCCTGACCGGACCGGTGGCCCTGTCCGACGATGTGGCCGAGGTGCGCCGCTGGGCCACGCGCATCGCGGCCCGCTACATGGGGGCCGAGCGGGCCGAGGAGTACGGCGCGCGCAACGGCGTGCCCGGCGAGCTGCTCGTGCGCCTGTCCCCCACCCAGGTCGTCGCCCTCGCCGACATCGCGGACTGACCCGCCGGGCGTGGACCGAGCGCCGGGGGTGGACTGGGCCGCCGGGGGTGGACCGGGCCCGCAGGCGCGGCCGGGCCACGTGACGAGGCGGGCGCGTTGCGCCGCCCGGCGCCGCTCAGGTGGCGCCGGCGGTGCGGGGGGCGCGGTCGACCGGGGGTGCGGAGATCAGCAGCAGGACCTCGTGCACCCGGGTGGCCAGCAGCCGCGACGGGCGCACGTCGAGGATGGCGACCATCTCGTCGAGGACGCCGCCGGCGGTGGCCGGGTCGTGGTTGACGATCGTGGTGGCCAGCGCCGCCAGCGCCCAGCCGCGTTCGAGGGTGCCCGGGGTGGTGATCGCCACGGCGCGCCACGCCGCGGAGCGGGCGCCGGGCACGTGCAGCCGGGCCATCGCGTCGGCGACGACGCACGCCTCGCGGATGTCGTCGAAGGCGGGCCAGCCGGGATGGCGCAGGCCGCGCACGACCGGGCGGTCACGCAGGCGGGCCAGCGCGGCGTCCACGCCGGGTTCGTCCCCGGCGGCCGCGGCGAGGGTGACCTGGGCGGCGGCGGCCCAGCCGTGCAGGTAGGGATGCTCGACGGCGGCGGCCCGGGCGGCGGCGTCGCGGGCGGCGTCGAGGCGCCCGTCGGCGAAGGCGATGGTGGCGTCCAGGCTGCGGGAGGTGCCGGTGAGCAGCCGGTCGTCGAGCTGGGCGGCGAACTGCTCGGTGAGGGTGGCGAAGCGGCGGGCGGAGGTGTCCGCGCCGATGTCGGCGCACAGCACGCCCAGGTAGAACGACAGGTAGCCGGCGACGCGGGTCAGCTCGATGTGCACCGCGGGTGACAGCCGCCGTGCCAGGGCGGCCTGCACGCGGCGCCAGTCGCCGATGATCGGGCCGAGCAGGCTGGTGTGGGGCACGCTGAGCAGGGTGGTGGCGTAGCGGTACAGGCGGTCGTCGAACTCGCTCAGTGCCAGCGGGTCGGGGTCGGCGTAGGCGATCTCCCGGGAGATCATCGCCGCGGCGCGGGCGGCGGCGGACAGGCCGAACCGGTCCGGCACCTGCGCGCCCGGCAGCTCCACCGCGTCCATGCCCTCCATCCCCTCCGCTCCGGCGTGCCGGAGCTGGGGTCCGACCTCGGGTCATCGGTAACACGTCCACGGCGACGGTGCTACCGGTGCGTAGTCGGATCGGCCGACGACGTGACGCTGGGCACGCTACCGCGCGGACGGGGGGGTCTGTACAGAGCTTCGATGAACTCCACACCGCCCCCGGGTTGTCCATTCGGGACATTCCTCCTCTTGTGGGCGGGAGGTGAGGCGTGTAGTGGGGCTGTGGGGGGCCCGATCGGACCGGGTGCATCCGGCGCGGAGTCGGCCGCGGATTCGGCCGCGGACCTGGTCAGGGCCGGCGTGGGCGCGGGCGGGCCCACGTGGGCGCCGGGTGGGTGCGGGGTGGGTGACTCGGGTGGGTGCCGCCGGGTCGCGGGCGCGGGTGTGGACCTGGCCGGTGGGGCATACCGGCTTCGCCGCGCCGCCCTCGACCCACCCGAGCGGGTATCACCCGCCGGCGGTCGGCGCGGCCCGCCGGCGGTGGCGGGCGACGGCGTCGGCGGTGGCGTGCTCGCCGCGGGCGCGCAGCCCGGCGAGGACTGCGTCGACGTCGCCGGGTGGACGGTTCTGGCTGAGTTTCACCGCCGCCTCGACGCGGTCGATGAGCACCTCGACGCCGACGACCGCGCGCAGCATCCCGGCGAGGTAGTCGCGCGGGGCGTCGTCGAGGGACCAGGGCTCGGCCTGCGCGGCCTCGTGGGTGTCGATGAGGCGGCGCAGCACGTCGGCGAGCCAGACCGGGTCGTCGTGCACGAGCAGCCGCCCGTGGACGTGGACCCGCACGTAGTCCCAGGTGGGTACGACGCGGCCGTGCTCGGCCTTGGCGGCATACCAGGACGGGGAGACGTAGGCGTCGGGGCCGCCCACGATGACCAGGGCCGGCCCGTCGCGGCCGGTGCGCCACTGGTCGTTGCCGCGGGCGAGGTGGCCGAGCAGCGCGCCGTGTGGGCCGCGGGCGGGGTCCAGCACGAACGGCACGACCGAGGCGAGCGGCCCCGCGGGGGTGACGGTGACGAGATCGGCCGCGCCGGGATGCGCGAGGATTGCGCCGATGGTCTCGGCGTCGGCCGCGAACGGCGCCGGTATGTACATCGCGATCACGCTACCGCGGGGCCGGGCTTCGGGGCCGGCCGGTGGGCGTGACCCCGTCCGTTGACATACCGCTCGGTCGGTTTGGTGTGGGGTGCATGGGTGATGCGGCGCCGATGGTCCCGGCGACGGCCAAGGGTGAGGCGACCCGGGCCTACCTGCTGCGCACGGCGGCGGTGGTGTTCGCCGAGCATGGCTACGCCGCGACGACGATGGCGCAGCTGATCGACGCCTGCGGGCTGACCAAGGGCGCGTTCTACTTCTACTTCCGTTCCAAGGCCGAGCTCGCGCTCGCCGTGCTCGCCGAGCAGAAGACCCGTTTCCTCGACCGGGTCGCCGCGGCGCTGGCGGGCCGGGAGCGGGCCGTCGACGAGCTGCTCGCCATGGTCCCGGTGATGGTCGAGCTGATCGAGCGCGACCCGGCGGCGTGGAGTGTCACCCGCCTGGCCCGCGAGCTCGCCGCCGAACCGGAGCTCACCACGCGGGTGCGCGAGCCGATGACGGCCTGGGTGGCGCTGCTCGCGGGCGTCGTGCGCCGCGCGCAGGCCGAGGGTGACCTGCGTGCGGAGGTGGACGCCGACGCCCTCGCGGCGGTGCTCGTCGCCGCGTTCGACGGGCTGAGGTCGCTCACCGACGTCCTTCGACGGCCCGGGGCCTCGGCCCTCTTCGCCGAGCGGGCGCGGGTGCTGGTCAGCCTCGTCGACCTGGCGCTGTGCGGCGGCCGGGGCGCGGCGGGCTCGCCTGCGTCGCTGCCGGGCCCTCGGGTGGTGCCGGTGCGCCCCGGCGGGTGACCTTGCCCGGGCGCACCGGTGGCCGCTCGCCCGCCGCTCGTCTCGCAAGGCCCCACGCCAGGGCCGTTGCCGCACGCCTGCCCCAACAACCCGACCGGATGGTCTGGAGATGCCGATGGATCTGCAGGGACAGACCGCTGTCATCACCGGGGCGTCGACGGGCATCGGCGCGCTGCGCACACCCGAGCAGGTGGTGGCCTGCGCGTTGCGCGCCTTGGAGCGGGGCCGACCGGTCGTCGTCGACGGGCGGCGCAACGCGCTGCTGGCCCACAGCGGCCGCCGGCTGCCCCGGCGCGTGCTCGTCGGGATCGCCGGAGGCGCCATGCGCCCGGCGCCCGTCCGCGTCTGGAGTGCCGCCGCCTTGGGCCACGCCGGCGCCGTGCCGCTCGTCGCGGGCGATCAGACGGTGACCCGGCGGATCGTGGTGAATCCGCCGGCGAGCAGCGCGGCGGCGAGGGCGGCGAGCACGCCGGTCAGTCCGGCGGCGCTCAGGGCGGTGAAGAAGTCGCCGATGCCTGCCCAGGTGTGGGTCCAGGTCACGACGAGTGCGGCGGCGAGCAGCGTGCTGATGTGCCCGGCGATGAAGGCGACCAGGCCGGTGAGGTTCCAGCGCCGGTAGACGAGCCCGAACCACATGCCGTGGACGAACAGCAGCACCAGGCCCACGAACGAGGTCAGCCAGGTCAGATACCACGGCCCGTCGAGCAGGTAGCTCAGCTCGAAGAAGTGCAGGGTCACGCCCCATCCGCCGGTGGCCCGCTCGAGGGCCTGCGCCGCGGTGAGGGCGAGTCCGTAGACGGCGGCGAGGACGACGCCGAGCCCGGCGGTCCCCAGGTAGTAGGAGCGCCGGCTGACCCCGAGGGCGAGCCCGAACGGCAGGGACCGGACGGTGGCGAGCAGCCCGCCGGCGAACACGTAGACGTAGATCGTGGCCAGGCCGCCGGAGCGGTTCGTGTTGGGTGGCAGCTCGGCGGAGATGACCAGGTTGACGGCGAAGCTGAACGCCAGGATGGCCCAGGGCAGCACGAGGTAGAGGAGCCGTTGCAGGAGGTGGTAGCGGGCGATAGTGATCATGATGCGCCAGGTGGTCATGCGTGCGTCCTGTCGTTCGGTTCCTCGGCGGCCGGATTCGAGGCCTGGACGACCACCTGCTGCAGCGACAGGGGTTCGACGCGCAGGTGCAGCTCGCGGGCGCGCAGGTGGTCGATGTCGTCGAGGGCCCCGGCGACGATGACGGACTCCTGGGAGGCGATCCGGCGGCGGCCGCGGGTGGGGCGCCCGGCGACGAGCTGCTCCACCGCGGCGCTCGGGCCGCTCACGGTCGTCCACTCGCCGCGGATGTCGTCGGCGGCGGCGTCGAGGACGACCCGTCCGCGGTCGATCATCACCACCCGCTCCAGCAGGCCGGCGACCTCGTCGATCAGGTGGGTGGACAGCAGCACCGTGCGGGGGTGCTCGGCGTACTCGGCGAGCAGCCGGTCGTAGAACAGGCGGCGGGCGACGGCGTCGAGGCCGGCGTAGGGCTCGTCGAACAGCGTGACCTCGGCCCGTGCGGCCAGGCCGATCACGATGCTCAGTGCCGAGCGCATCCCCCGGGACAGCCGTTTGATCGCCCGGTCGGTCGGCAGGTCGAACTCGCCGATCAGCGTCTCGGCCAGCTCGCCGCACCAGTGGGGATGGAACCACGACGCCGCCTTCAGGGCGTCGCGGACCTTGATGTCGGGGAAGGTCTGGTCCTCGCGCACGAACACCATGCGGCGCAGGACGGCGTCGTTCTCGATCGGGCTGGCGCCGAACACGAGCACCCGCCCGGCGGTGGGAAGCTCCTGCGCGGCGACGATGCGCAGCAACGTGGTCTTGCCGGCGCCGTTGCGGCCGACCAGCCCGGTGATGGACGGCCCGTCGACGGTGAGTCCGACGTCGTCGAGGGCGAGGTGGTGGCGGTAGCGGCGGGTCAGGCCGCTCACCGTGATCGTGGCCGTCACAGGGTGATGCCTCCTGGGGTGTGGCTGGCCTGCCGGATCAGCGCCACCAGCTCGTCGGGGTCGATGCCGAGCCGGCCGGCCTCGGCGACCAACGGCTGCACGTAGCGCTCGGTGAAACGGCGGCGGCGCTCGTCGAGCAGGCGGCCGCGGGCGCCGGGCGCGACGAACATGCCGATGCCCCGGCGCTTCTCCAGCAGCCCGTCGTCGGTCAGCACGCCCAGGCCCTTGGCCGCGGTGGCCGGATTGATCCGGTAGTAGGCGGCCAGCTCGTTGGTCGAGGGCACCCGTTCGCCCTCGGCGAGGGCGCCGTCGGCGATCTCCTCGGCCAGCCGCTGGGCGATCTGAGTGAACAGCGGTGTGGCGTCATCGAGCACATTCACTCCCCCTCGCTGGTGACTCACGTTCGTCGGTTAGTTACTTGACTAATGTACCGAGGAGGCAAGATCTGTCAAGGACGGCCGGGGCGGCCGCGGTAGGTCGACCCGAGGTGGTCCGGGCGGCGTGCCGGCAGCGGGGTGTTCGCCTTCCCTCGGCCTGCACCCGTGATGTTCGACGCGCGCGGCATCGCCCCCCTCGGCCATGCCGCCTTCGCCTTCACTCTCGGCGTCACCGCCGGCGTCCTCATCCGCCGCGCCGTGCCCGCCATGGCGGGCACCCTCGCCGTCTTCGTCGCCGTCCAGATCGCCATGCCGTCGTGGGTCCGGCCCCACCTCATCGCACCCGCCGAGGCCACCAGCACGATCACTGCGGCGAACCTCGAAGGCTTCCGGGGATCCGGCCCTCCCGGCGCTGGCAGCCCCATCCAGTCCCTGGCGGTGGCCTTCGACAAACCCGGCGCCTGTCCTGACGGAATCCCAGTCTCGCGCGGCGGTTCAGGACGGAGCCGCCGGCGCGGTGTCGGCCGGGGTGAGGGGGCGGGTGAAGGCGACGCGGTGCAGGCCCGGCCCGTCGTAGTCGGTCTGGACGTCGACGTCGGCCGTGCGCTGCCCCGGGATGATGCGGAAGCCCAGCGCGGTGTGGAAGGCCACGGAGGCGGCGTTGCCCGGGCTGGTGATCGCATCGACGCGCCGCGCGCCGCCGGCGGCGGCCTGGGCGAAGAACCACCGGTACAGCCCGGCGGCCACGCCGCGGCGGCGCAGGGCCGGGTCGACACCGACGAAGTGGATGTAGGCGGCGTCGGGCTGCGCGGCGGAGCGGAAACCGATAAGGAAGGCCGTCAGCCGGCCGTCGGCGGCCTCACCGAACACGGAGGTGTCGGCGAAGTGCTGGAAGAACAGCCGCGGCAGCAGCAGGGCCCGCTGCCGGGAACCGGCCTCGCCGCCGAAGCCGCCCCACCAGTCGTCCAGCACGGCGAGCACCCGCGCCTGGTCGGCGCCGCGTGGATGCCGCCAGCGCAGCTCGCCGGGCAGCGTGGGGTGATCGGGCCTTGCGGGGCTGGGGGGCGGCGCCGGGGCGGGGCCGCCGGGGGTGCGGTTCATGCCGTGAGCCTGGCGGCCCCGCCGTGAGCCGTCACCATGTTTTCGGCGCGGGTGCGCAAGCGGGGCGCCGGCGATGGGGCACGGTGGTCCCGCCGCCGGTTGCCCGGCCGTGGGGTCAGGGGCGCAGGGTGCGGAAGAAGGCGGTGACGTCGGCGGTGAACAGCTCGGGCTGTTCGAGGGCGGCGAAGTGGCCGCCGTGGGGCTGCACGGTCCAGCGCCGCAGGTTGTAGTGGCGGGCGATGACGGCGCGCGCCGGCCGGTAGATCTCCTTCGGGAAGATCGTCGCCCCGGTGGGGGTGCTGACCTGCCGTTCGGGGGCGCCGAGCAGGCCCGCGGCGCGCGTTTCGTAGTACAGCCGGATCGACGAGCCGATCGTCTCCGTCACCCAGTAGATGGTGATGTTGGTGAGGATGTCGTCGCGGCTGATCGCCTTCTCCACGTCGCCGTCGCAGTCCGACCAGGTGCGGAACTTCTCCACGATCCAGCCCGCGAGCCCCGCCGGGGAGTCGGCCAGCGCGTGGGCGAGCGTCTGCGGCTTGGTGCCCTGGATGGCCTGGTAGCCGGTCTCGTACTGGGCGAAGCGGCGGGCGAAGTCGAGGTCGGCGATCTCCTCGGGGGTGAGGTTGGCGCGTTCGTCGCGGGTCATCGGCGGCGGCGGGACCAGGTTGAGGTGGATGCCGTACAGCCGGTCGGGATGGTAGGCGCCCAGATGGGCGGTGATGGCCCCGCCCCAGTCGCCGCCCTGGGCGGCGAAGCGGTCGTAGCCCAGGCGGGTCATCAGCTCCGCCCAGGCGTCGGCGATGCGGCGCACGTGCCAGCCGCGTTCGACCGTCGGCCCGGACCAGCCGTAGCCGGGCAGCGACGGGCAGATGACGTGGAAGGCGTCGGCGGCGTCGCCGCCGTAGGACGGCGGGTCGACGAGACGGTCGATGACCCCGCCGAACTCCACGATCGACCCGGGCCAGCCGTGGGTGAGCAGCAGCGGCACCGCCCCCGGATGCGGCGAGCGGGCGTGCAGGGCGTGCACGGTGGTGCCGTCGATGACGGTGCGCAGGTGCGGCCAGTGGTTGAGGCGGGCCTCGGCGGCGCGCCAGTCGTACCCGTCCGCCCAGTAGGCGCACAGCCCGCGCAGGTAGTCCACGTCGGTGCCCAGGTCCCAGCCCGTGCCGGGGATCTGCTCGGTCCACCGCGTCCGGCGCAGCCGCTGGCGCAGATCGTCGAGGACCGCGTCGGGAACGTCGATCGTGAAGGGCTGCAGTGCGGGTGACGGCGACGTCATGGGCACGCTCCGAGGGGTCCGGGTCGGATGGGTGATCATCGGCCGGCGGCGGGTGCCGTGACGGCCAGTTCCGACTATCGACCGCCGCGGCGCCGACCCGCAACGGACCGGGTGCCACCTGCGTCAGGCGAGGGCTGGTCAGACGGTGGTGGTGAGGATGCGCGGCCCGTCGGCGGTGATGGCGACGGTGTGCTCGACGTGGGCGGCGCGGCTGCCGTCGGCGGTGTGCAGCGCCCAGCCGTCGGCCGCGGTGCGGTAGCTGTCGCGGCCACCGGCGCAGAACATCGGCTCCAGGGCGAGGACCAGCCCGGCGGACAGCGGCATGCCCCATCCGGGCCAGCCGTCGTTGGGCACGCTGGGGTCCTCGTGCATGCGCCGGCCGATGCCGTGCCCGCCGAAGCCGCGGGGGATGCCGTAGCCGGCGGCGCGGCCGACCCGGCCGATGGCGGCGGCGATGTCGCCGAGGTGGCCGCCGGGGACGGCGGCGGCGATGCCGGCGGCCAGCGCCGCGGCGGTGGTGTCGATGAGGGCTGCGTCGCCGGGGCGGGGGGTGCCGACGGTGAAGCTGATCGCGGCATCGCCGACCCAGCCGTCGAGTTCGGCGCCGCAGTCGATGCTGACCAGGTCGCCGTCGCGCAGCGGGGTGTCGCTGGGGATGCCGTGGACGATGACGTCGTTGACCGAGGCGCAGATGACCGCGGGGAACGGCGTCGGGGCGAAACCGGGATGGTAGTGCAGGAACACCGGGATGGCGCCGGCGTCGCGGATCACCGCGTGCGCGACCGCGTCGAGTTCGCGGGGGGTGATCCCGACGGCGGCGGCGGCGCGGGTCGCGCGCAGCGCGCGGGCGACGACCGCCCCGGCGGCGGCCATCGCCTCGATCGCCGCGGCCGACTTCAGCTCCACCATCGCGACCACCTTCCCCGCCGGTACCGGCTGACGCCATGCCGACGGCACCCGCCGGACCCGCACCCAATTACTATACCGGCATTACTATCACGGGTATGGTGCGCACGCCGTTGACCAGAGCGGAACGCGAGCGTGGCGAGCGGCTGGGGGTGCTGCTGCGGGCCGCGCGCGGCGAGCGCAGCATGGTCGAGGTCGCCGCCGCCGCCGGGATGTCCCCGGAGACGTTACGCAAGATCGAGGCCGGGCGGATCGCGACGCCGGCGTTCTTCACCGTCGCCGCGCTCGCCGGAGTCCTCGGCCTGTCCCTGGACCTGCTGGCCGACGCCTGCGACCCGGCGGCACTGAGCGCCCTCGACTAACAGAAAACCGCCACGAACCACCAGGCACGAACCACCAGACACGAACCACCAGCCCGGACTTCGACCTACTCGTCCAGGCAGAGCGTCCTCGACTAGGACCCCACCCGGGTCAGGTCCGCGGCGGCGCCCATACCGCGGCGGCGCCTGAGGTGTTTCGGCGCGATCGGGTCGGCCGCTGCTGGTATCCGGGGTGGACGCCGGGAGTGAGCCCCCGCTGGGCGGCGACACCTTCCCCGCACCGTTCAGCTCGTCGCTGTCGTCGTCGAGCCCGCCCGCTGGGCGCAGCGCATCCTGTGGCGGCCCATCGCGATCACCATCCGCGACGTGATGAGGGCGCGGTTCGGTGCCGGTGCGGCGCCGCGTCGCTGACAGCCGCGGGCAGGCGCCACTCGTGCCGCTGCTGGCCCTCGCCAGCACGGCAACGGCCCCGGCCGGCGAGTGCCGGTCGAGGCCGCGGGCGGGTGGGGTCAGGTGCCCGAGACGGCCTCGGTGGGGGTCTTGACGTCGGGGCCGCGCAGGATCGCCTGGGCGGTGTCGCGGAGTTGGCGGGCGCGCAGGCCGGTGTCGGTGGGGTCCAGGTGGTCGGCGGCGTCGAGGATCGTTCGGTCCCCGGCAGCCCAGGTCATCGGCTCGCCGACCGCCCAGTCGATCATGAAGTTGACGTCGGTCACCGGCATCGGACGTTTGGTCTGGCCCTCAGCCGTGCGTGGCTCCACCGATGGTGAGCAGGACGACACCCGCGACGATCAGGCCGATGCCGCCGGCGGCGACCAGCGTGATGCGCTCGTCGTAGAGCACGGCGGCGAGCAGGGTGATGCCGGCGGTGCCGACACCCGACCAGATGGCGTAGGCCGCGCCCACGTTGAGCCCGCGCAGGGCCAGCGCCAGGCAGGAGAAGGCGCCGACGTAGCCGACGACGACGCCGACGGTCGCCAGCGGCTGCCAGCCCGCCGCCAGGCTGCGCAGCGACAGCGTGCTCATGATCTCCAGCGCTATCGCGCCGCCGAGGGCCAGCCAGGCCGTGGTCATGTCCGCTCGATCAGGTGTGCCAGCAGGGCGTAGGTCCGCTCGTGGACGTCGCCGGTCGGGGGCGCCAGATCCAGCAGCCGTGCAAGCCACCAGCCGTCGACCGCCAGTCGGACGGCGGTCGCCGCGGCGGGGTCGACACCGTCGGCCTCCAGCCGGCGTTGCCACGCCGCGTAGACCTCGCGCAGCGGGGCCAGCGTTTCCGGGTCGACCAGGGCGGCGGCCAGCACGGCGACGGTCACCCGGTCGGTGTCGGCGCCGACGGCCGTCGCCGTGGGCTCGACGGTTTCCGCGAGGTAGGCCCTGGTGGCCGATCCCGGTTGCGGGCCGGCCGTGCGCAGCGCGGTGTCGAACCGGCTGACCAGGCGGTCGACGAGGGCGGCCACGAGCGCCTGCTTGCTCGGGAAGTGGTACAGCAACCCACCCTTGCTGACCGAGGCCCGTTCGGCTACGGCGGCGAGCGTGAACTGCTCGACACCGGCCGTGAGCATGACTTCCGTCGCCGCGTCGAGCAGGCGGGTTCGCGTGTCACCCATGCTCTCACTGTACCGTCTGGACGGTACAGTTCAAGTCGATCGGGACGAGCCGACACGCACGCGTCCGCCCGTGAAGCCGAGCATGCGGGCCCCCCGGTCCCGTCCCCGACCAGCCGTAGCGTGATCGCCGCGCGGTGACGAGGTGTGCCGGCCGGCGAATCCTGGCGCATCTGGCGTCGACCCGGCCTCGTCCACCACCTGGCCGGCCCGCACCGCCCGCCGGCACCGCCCGCCGGCACCGCCCGCCGGCATCGCCACCTGGCCGGTCTACCGGTGCCGGATTGGCGGCGACCGTTTCGGCTGCCCGGCAGCCAGTTGCGAGGGCCAGATGGGGGAAGGCATGCTCGGACACATTGTGGTCAAATTGTGGTCCAATGGCGCGACGGGGTGCGGTTGTGGACCGTCAGGAGCCGCCGTACGGCACGGTGATGATTTCCATAAAATGGCCGCCCGGGTCTTGGAAGTAGACGCCCCGGCCGCCGTCGTTGGTGTTGATCTCGCCCGGGTGCTGTTGCGCCGGGTCCGCCCAGTGCTCGACACCCTGCGTCCGGATCCGCTCGATCGCGGCGTCGAAGACATCGTCCGAAACCAGGAAGGCATAGTGCTGGGCCGAGAGTTCGGCGCCGGTGTCGACGTAGTCCAGCGTGACGCCGTCGGCGAGTTGCACGGCTAGAAAATATCCGGCAGGTACCGGTTCGGGCAGTGAGAGCAGCCGGCTGAGAAAGGTTGCCGACTCGTGCCTGTCGCGCGCTGCGACGATGGTGTGATTGAAACGAACGGTCATGCCGACCCCATTCGGTACCACGCCTCCATGCCGGAACCGGAGCGCTCGACGGCACGCGACGTCGCCGTCCAGCCTACCGACCCGGCGCGTCCCCATCGAGGGTCTTCTCCTGGTGCCGGACCCGAATCGCCGCCTCGGGGAACGCCCGCAGGGCACCGAAGACGCCGCAGGCGAGGATCGCCTACCAGAGGTTCTGGTCGCCCGTGGCCCGCAGCCACCCGAAGAACAGCGCCACCGTGATGACGCAGTACGGCACCAGCCGCCAGGGCCGGACACTCGGCGCGTCGATCCTGACGCCGCGGCGCGCGACGGGTGCGGCAGTGCCGTCCGGTTCCGCCGTGGTGGCCGAGTGCTCGGACTCGGGGCCGTCAACCTGCTGGTCCATGCCGTCACCGTCCTTTCGTGGCGGCGGACGCCTCCTTCGGCGTCGCGACCGGGTCCGCGGTTGGGTTGGTTTCCGGGGTGGGCACGGCGGCGAACAGGTCCTCGACCGTGCTGCCGAGCCGGCGGGCGATCGCCAGCGCCAGGTAGACCGACGGGGCGTAGTCACCGGCTTCGACGGCGGCCACGGTCTGGCGCGTCACCCCGACGCTGGTGGCCAGCTCGGCCTGGGTCAGCTCGGCGGCGATCCTGGCCCGGCGGACGCCGTTGCGCCTGCCGTGCGCGGACGTTCTTCCCACGATCGTCAATGTAAAGGCTACTTGTCATGACGTCAAATAGCCTTTACATCGAACGAGGCGCCAAGGCCGCTGGACCCCGCAACGAAGGGGTGGGTGGGCCGCTGGCCGACTAGGCTCGCCGCCGTGCCCCCGGGGCCGGGAGCATCCCTGTGGGGCTCCCAGCCCTTCGTCGAGGCAACCGGGCAACCGGGCAACCGGCGGAGGTTGCTCCTTTTCTGCCGTGTATCTCGGTGGATCCCCTACGGGGACGGTCGCGGGGACCGTTCCCCCGCCGTCGGACCCGGGTCGCCGGTCGTCGGCACCGGGGCGATGGCGGCGCCGCCGTACTCGTAGCGCCACGCCCGGGCCCGCGCGAACGCGCTCGCCTCGCGGACGGCCTGCAGCCGGGTCGGCCAGGTCCGCGCCTCGTCCGGAGCGTCGGTCAGCCGCCAGCCGAGCACGTCGGCGACGTAGCGATGCTCGCCGTCCCAGGCAACCTCGATCCGCCACGTCCCGTCCTGCTCCACACCAGCCAGCAGAGCACACCCGACCCCGCAATGTCGAACCCTCGTTCGAAGTCGGTACGGGTTGGGGATGCTCCCGAGGACGTTTCCCGGGAGCATCCCTGCGGGGCAGGGCCCGTCGGGGACCCGCCGGCACGGGCCCGAGTCCCGGGCCGGCAACGGCAGGCGCGAGTCCGCGGGCCGGGGGTACTGCGTTCGGCAACCGCGGACCCGCCGCGGCCGGGACGCCCTGCTGGGCGCCCCGCCGGCCGGCCAGGCCTCCGCCTGACCGGCCGTGGGGGTCGGATCCGATGCCCTGCGGAGTCCGCCTACAGCCCCATCGCGGCGACCACGACCTCGGTGACGGCGACGAGCAGCCCGAGGGTGGCCAGCCCCGCGCCGGCGCCGGCGCGCCGGAGCGGGATGCGTCGGATGCTGCCGAAACGTGTGCCATCCGTGGCGAACTGCGCGGTTTTGTACTGGTCCGGCCCAGGCGATGGGCCGTCGTGTACGTATCCGGGGTCGTGGACTGAGGTAGCGGCCGGCCCGCTACCGGTAGCGGCCGTGCTACCGGTAGCAGCCCGGTGAGCAGCAGCGATGGGTGTGGGTATCGGGTCGCGGCGCCGGCGGCCGCGCCGGCGGATCCGGCCCGGGGCGGGGGTGCGGGGTGGGGGGTCGGTCGGACCGCTACCGCTATCGGCCGCTCGCCGGCGACGCCACCAGTCGCTGAGCAACGTGCCGGCTACCATCCAGGCGGTCCACCGGACACCCAGCAGCACCGCACCTTTCAGCGCCTCCAGCGCCGGATCGTGCTCAACCTGCCATCGGATGACGAACATCCCAGCCGTGACCAGCGCCCCCCAGGGCAGCTGCCGCAGGACGGTTCTGCGTACCCTGAGCCAAAATCCCATCCGCTCATTCTCGCCTGGACACAGATCCCACGGCGGGCGCGGCCGGCGAGGGCGGCGACGACCGCCGGGACGACAGCGTGTCCGGTGCTCGTTGCCACCGCTGCCTGGCTCCTCCCCTAGGGCTTACCAGGTAAGCCCGCGCTGGACGCCGTGGTGCCCGGCCGTGCCCGGGTCCACTCCACGCGGGAAGGTCGCCAGTGGTGCCGCGGTGCCCAGCCCAGCAGCGTGCGAGCGCCAGACGTGTCGACCAATGCCCGGAACGGGTCTGTGAGATACGCGGATTCGCCGCGCCATGCGACGTCGGGCAGTAGCCGCTTGGTCAGTGTGCGGGCGTCGTCGTGCGCCGAGGAGATATCCGCTGCACAGAGCAGCAGCCGGTGATGCCCGGCAAGCGGAGCGGTCAACGCCCGTTCGACCGCCGACGCAAGATCCCGCACGTCGAGGAATGCACCGTACTCCCAGATCGGGGACCACTCGAAGGCGGGGTCGTCTCGTCGGGCACGCCGTATTCCGGCGTAGATCTCCTCGGTGAACACTCCAGGTGGGCGCAGGCACACCGTGCAGACGCCCGTCGCGGCGGTGGCCGCCTCGCACATCTGCTCGGCCAGCCATTTCGACATCCCGTACGCACCCGCCGGGCGAGCGGGATGCCGGTCGTCGAGGGGAAGATACGCCGGTTTACCACGGCCGCCGAAGCAGCCCAGCACGTCCACGCTGCTCATGACGACCACCCTGGGCAGACCATGCCGCTCGGCCGCCCGCAGCACGTTGCTCATCCCGAGCATGTTGGTCTCAAACACCAGCGCGTCCGTACCGGTGGTGGTCGGTCCGAACTCCGCCAGGTCCGGATCGTCGACCGGCTCGTCGAGGGCGGCCAGATGGACGATCCCGTCACAGCCCTCGGACATCCGCTCGAGATCGGCAGCGTCGCGCACGTCGTGCCCGTCCACCAGGTCGAATCCCACCGTCTGGTGTCCGGCCGAGGCCAACGCCGCGGTCACGGCCGTGCCCACGAGACCCCGATCTCCGGTCACCAGAACACGCACAGCCCGACAGCCAACCAGCCCGGCCCCTGTCCAGCGAGTCATTTCTCGGTCCCTCCAGGGACCCGTCGAGTCGAAGCGGGCTCGGCAGGTTCTCCCGGCTGGTCACCGACCGCCGAGGTGCCCTACGGCTTCTGCATGGTGGTGCCGTCCTGTGGGTCGGCGTCGGGCACGGTTGCGCCCCGGCCGGTGCCGGATGCCGGTGGCCCTCGACCGTTTTCACCGGCGAGGCGCGGCTCCTCCGGGACCGCCGGCGCGACAACCGGCGCGCGAAGCGGACTTACCATGACGGCAGGGCCGCGATCCGGCGCGACGGTCGCACGGTGAGGGCGTCGCCGGCGCCGGCCCGCGCCGCAGAGAGGTGGTCATGACGCAGCCGACGACCGCCGGCGGGCAGGCCAGAACGCCGGCGCGCACGCAGAGCCTGACCCATCGGGACCCGGCGCAGGTCAGTCTGCAGGAGGCTCTCGACGCCCTCGGTGACCCGGTGCGCCGCTGCATTCTGCGCACGCTGGCCGCCCACCCGGACTGGACGCTGCCCTGCGGCAGTTTCGAGCTGCCCGTCAGCGCGGCGACCCGCAGCCATCACTTCGTGGTGCTGCGCGCGACCGGGCTGCTCGAGCAGCGCGACGCCGGATCCCGCCGGTTCAACCGGCTGCGCCGCGCCGAGTTCGACCACCGCTTCCCCGGGCTGCTCGACCTCGTCCTGCACGAGGACGCCTCCTGACGCCGCGCCTGCGGGCTGACGGCCCGGCAGGCCGGGGTCAGTCGGGGACGATCGTGTGCAGCAGGGCGTGGACGGCGGCGGCGGCGACGGCCGGGCCGCCGCGTGCCGAGCGGTTCGACAGGGCGGGGATGCCGCTGTCGCGCAGGCCCATCTTGGCCTCCACCGACCCGACGAAACCGACGGGAAGCCCGACCACGAACGCCGGGCGGGCCACGTCGGCCAGCGACAGCAGCTCCTCCAGCGCGCTCGGCGCCGCCCCGATCACATAGATGGCACCCGGGCCGACCTCGTCGACGGACAGCGCCACGCCCACCGCCGGGCGGCTGAGGTCGTCGCGGCGGGCGACGTCGGGGTCGGCGCGGGCGAAGCCGCACACCACCGGCCGCCCGGCCAGGCGCGGTGCGGCGTGGGCGTGGGCGTCGGGTGGGTGGCGGGGGTCGTCGGCGAGACCGAGGGCCGTCATCGGCACGTCGGTGACCAGCGCGACCCCTGCGCGCAGTGCCTCCACCCCGGCGTGCAGGTCGTCCTCCCGGCAGACCAGATCGTCGGCGAAGCGCACATCGGCGCTGGCGTGGACGACCCGTTCCAGCACGGCCCTGGTCAGCCGGGGCAGCCGGGAGGTGTCCAGCCGGGCGCGCACGACCGCGTAGGACATCCGCTCCACCGGATCGACCGCGCCGATCGGCTCCCGCCTCGCCATGATCCCTCCCGCCGCGGGTCGCCGCTGCCGGTCCGCGCCCCGTGTGCGCCGCTGCCCGCCCTGCCCGCCCTGGCCGCACCGGTCGCCCAGGCTGTGGCGGCGTCCCCGGGTGCCCATCATGGGGGTCGAGGCTGGCGGAGCCGTGTATTCGACTGTCGCGGGTTCGGGGGCCAGGCACGACCTTTCGTCACTTTTGGTCACCGTAAAACCGGGGATGCTCTAGCTGGTGGTGGTGCTGGTACTCGCTCACGGTCGGCCTCCGCATCCCGATCGTTACCTCTTGGGCCCGCCTCGGTGCCGCTGGGATATCGATCGACTTCTTCCGCTCCAAAGGCGTGTCGCTCGCGGTCGCATCGTCCTCCTACTACCAGATCATCGATGCCGTGCTTGGACGTTTCGACCTCTTGTCACGGTTCGATCTCGTGTATTCGGCGGAGGACGAGAAGCTCGGCAAGCCGTATCCGGCGATCTATCTCAGCGCCGCTCGAAAGCTTGGCGTTGATCCCTCCGAGGGTGTCGCCATCGAGGACTCCCGCCACGGCGTGCGGTCCGCGAAGAGCGCCGGCTACCGCTGCGTTGCTGTGCCGCAGGAACGGTACGTCGATCGTGCGGGCTATCACGAGGCCGAGGTGGTCCTGCGTTCACTCGCCGAGGTCGACGGCATTCTCTGGCGGCGCCTGCTCGTCGCCGATGGGGATGCTCTCCCCCTTGCGGGATCGGCTTCTCAGCTCGATGGACGAAGCCGGAGTGCCGTCCGAGGATGACCAGATCAGCCGTTCGGGAACTGGGTCACCCAGCGGCGTTGCCAGGGGGTTTCGACGGCTCGGTGGTGGTGGTGTTCCCGGGTCCAGGCGACGGCATCCGCCGGGTCCAGTCCGGTCAGGACGGCGAGGCAGGCGATGACGGTGCCGGTACGGCCGACGCCGCCTCCGCAGGCGACCTCGACCGCTGCGCCGGCGCGTGCCTGCTCGTGCAGCGCGCGGATGTGTCCGATGGCCTGGTCCCGGTCGCGGGGCAGCAGGAAGTCGGGCCAGTCGATCCATGTGTGCGGCCAGCGCAGCTCCCCGTCGTGACGCTGGCGAAGCCGGCCCGATCCCAGGTAGAGGCCGAAGTCGGGCACCTGTCCGTTCGGGGCCGGATGTCGCAGGCCGCGGCCGCGGACCCAGGAGCCGTCCGGGAGTTGGAAGGCGCCGGTGAGGGGCGGGCCGCTCACCGCGTCACGCTCCCGAGCTGCCGGCGTCAGCGGCGTCGCGGCTGGGCGCCGGGCCGAGGCCGGACCGTCTGATCAGCACGGTCGCGTCTGCGACGGCGTAGTTCTCCGTCGCGGTTCCCGCCCTCGGCCACCCCGAAACGGTTCACCAGATGACGGGGCCCAGGCTCGTACGAGTCCTTCGCCGGGGCAGGCCCACCAGGGCGCTGTCTGGTGCACCACGGGTCGCATCGGATGGGGATGGTGCGGGCACGGCGGGGTGGGAGCGGAGACACCCCCGTCGGCGAGGAACTGTTGCAACCAGTCGGCGAGGTCGACAGCGAGGGTGGCAGGGTCTGTTGCTGGAGACGCAGACGTGGCCGCAACGGTGCCCAGGCCCTGGGCGGACACGGGCCACTGGCTGACCCAGCCCACGAGTTCGGGCTCCGCTACCGCAACGCCGAGCCGCCGGCTGGCATCGGCCGCGGTGAGCTGACCGTCCGCGAGCCAGCTCTGGGCCTGGGCGAGTTCGACGCTGTCGGGGACGCCGACAGTGACCGTGATCTGCCTGGAGGCCGGTAGAAGTTCGGCGAGTGCGGCAGCTACCGCCTCCTCGGCCCGTCGACGGGCAGTGAGCAGGTGCTGGTCGGTGGCGGAAGACGGCGTGTCGTTCTCCAGCACTGCCCGTCCTCCCCTCCGGTGGGTGTGTAGGAGTTGGAATGCCCCGCCCCGGTCGGGAAAGGACGTCAAGGGACCTGCATCGTACTCCGCTGCCACGAGATCAGTCGTTCCCGGACGGGCGGGCGGAAGTCGGGGAACATGGACCGGAACTCGTTCGCCGAGATGCTCTCGTCCACCGTACGTATCTCGACGCCCGACGCCGCGAGGAAGCGACGCAACTCGGTAGGGTTCCAGACCTTGCCGTCGAACCTCACCGGCGCCGCGTCCGACGTCAGATCCAGGACGACCCACTCCACCGGGGTGCCCGCGTACCGGACGCTGACGAAGGTTGCCCGAGCGAGGTCTCGTAACTGGATCGCGGTCGCACGACCGAGCATGTTCACCTGCGTCAGGGTGTGTTCCCCGAGGACCAGGCGTTCCACCTTCCACCGGAGCGCGACAACAGCGCCCAGGACCACCAGCCCGCTGGCCCCGATGACGGTGGGCCCCACCCACCCGTCGTCCGCCCAGCGGTAGTTGAGCACTGCCACGCGTCGCGTGTTCGTCATAGTTGAGCATTGACATGGCGGAGAACGGCGACTGAGCGTCGCTCCAGTCCGAGTAACGGACCGTGAGGATGTGCACGTGCTGGCAATGGATAGCGAGGGAAACACGCTCGTGGCGTTCGACCGCGCCCGGTAGGACGCCGTCGCCGACGATGCGCCGTTGCCTCTCGCCCCGGTCGCGCTGTGGCACGGTGATCATCTGCTGCTGGTCTTCAACCAGCACCGCCGATGCTGCTGGGAACTACCCGGCGGCATGACGGGATGTCCGTCCTGGTCATCTGCTGGCTTTACTCCCCGGTGGACGCCCGAGACCGGCTGACTCCCATCACGCGCTGACGCGTGGGTGGCGGGCGCTGGCGACCGTCGCCCGGGTGCTGATGCGTTTGGGCAGCACCAGGACGGGTGGCGGTCCGGCGGGGTCGGAGCCGACGGGAAGCCGACAGGCTGCCTCGGTGACGACACCTACCAGCTCGGCACCATCACCACGGACGACCGCCCGTGCGGGTGTCCGGGCCGGGCGTGGTCCGGACAGAGGTGAGGGTCCCGGCGTGGTGCCGGGGTCCTCGGGTGGTCGGGGTGGTGCTGGGTCGAATCCCTGGTTTGATCACCCCACCGGTCAAGATCGACGTAAATTCGTTAGAAACCCAAGGATCTGTACGGGTTGAAGGTGACGCCTTTCGGCTTGGCTTTCACGAGGTTCTGGTGGAATGCGCTGGTATTCAAACCGAACGTGGCTTTTCCCCAGTTGGCTGCGGACAGCCTTTCACGTATTCCGGCGGGGTAGCCGTTCCAGCCGACGAGGTCCGGGAACCGCCACGTGTGATAGGCGTTCTCCGGCGGCTCGTCACCGGATTTCGCCGGCCGGAAGCAGTGCGTACTCACACTGTCTTTATGGTAGACGATCTTCGGGTGGGTGCCGGTCCAGCGGATCTGGTTGGCCGGGTAGATGTTGAATGTGTCGTGCGCCGAGGTGGCGACGTACTTCGCCTGGTTGTTCTGTACCCAGACGACGACGTGTTCCCAGTCGTGCCGGTGGCCGGGGTCGGCAAAGCCGGCGAAGGTGGCCTGGTCCTTTTCGAAGTAGAGGTCGTAGAGGATCGCGCACCAGCCGTTGTCGCAGTGGTAGCGCGAGTATCCGTTGGTGTTGTCGAGGTCACCTGGATCGTGACAGTTACCGCTGATCGAACCCGACGGGTTGAGCCCGCTGTTCAGTGCTCCGGTGGGGCCGATCGCAGGGGTGGGGTAGCAGCCGTCGGCGTCGTAGTCGTATGCCGGCTGGAAGGCCCGCTCGAAGCTGTCCGCGTTGGCCGGCAGCCGGTTGGGGGGAGACGGGGTTGCCGCGCCGGCCGGTACCGACGTGACGTCAAGCAGCGCGACCGTCAGGACCCCGGTGATCGCCATCAGCTTTGAAACGGGACCAACCATGGCCCGTAATGGACGAAACGGGCGTATCGCTTTCTTGCCGGAGCCCTGGCCGGTGCGGCGCAGGTGACGCCGAGCAGGATCGCGGCGTGCGGACACCGCAAACCTCCCGAGGATCAGCAGCCCACCTGTCGCGGGCTCTTCGATGGGAAGTTAGCAAAGTTATGCCGTGACATCTTCGCAACTTGGCTGCTTCTTGACGCTATTTGTCCTGATGTCCGAGAAGTGGGTGCGGGCTGATTCATCGGGCGCTGGTCCAGTCGCCCTACGGGCACCCCCTGGCCGCGGGCGACCGTCCAGGCGATGCCAGCGCTGTTCCCCGCCCGCCGGGCCGGCGCCTGTCCGTCCGCTCGGTCGAGCGCATCATCCGCACCGCCGGCCGGGACGCCGGGCTGGAGGTCTCCCCCACGTCCTGCGACACACCCTTCGCCACCACCCTCGTCCGCGACAGCGCCGGCACTGACAGCACCCGCCACGATCAACTGCTTGGCGTTGTTTTTGTGCTGCTTACTACCGGGGGTCCGTTCAGCGACCGCGCGGAGATGGAGGGGATTTCGGGGATGGGGCCGCCTGCGTAGGAGTGGGATGGCGGGCGACGGCGATCGTGGCCCGCCGGCCGGCGCGTTTGGGCAGCAGCAGGATCGGCCGTGGCGCGGCCGGATGCGGGTCGAGGGGAAGCAGGCAGGCGGCCTCGGCGACGCCCGGTAGCCCGAGTGCGGCCCGCACGGCGGCGCTGGGATGGGGGACGTCGACCGTGGCGAGGCGCGCCGGTGGATAGCCCGCGACGGGCCAGTGGTGGTGGTCGGCGGCGGCGACGATGCCCGCCTCGTCGCGGCGGGCGGCGACGGTGGCCAGCAGGCGCACCGCGCCCGCCGGCACGCCGAGCTCCCGCAGCGCCGCGTCGACGAGCGCCAGGATCTCGGCCGCGTCGACCCCGGGCCGCGCGCCCACCCCGACGACCAGATCGGCCGCGGTCCACCCGTCCGCCGGGCCGGCGCGGTCGGTCGTGCGGCGGGCCGTCATCCGGGTGGCTCAGGCCGCGC
>NZ_CM001489.1:1980029-1982467 GCF_000262465.1 Frankia sp. QA3 | reverse complement strand
GATGCAGGTAGGAGGCGTGCACCCGGCGGTGCACGAAGCCCTCGGCCAGCCATCGCGACGCCGCTTCGGCCGGCCCCGGCGCCGGGGGCGGCGCCCCTGGGACCGCCGGTGGCGTGGCGCCGCGATGGGCGCCGGCTGCCGGGTCGACGACGGGCAGCCACCAGGCCGCCGGTGGCGCCCCGGCGGGCGGGGGAAGCAGGACGGTGCGGTGGAACTCGTGGGCGGCCAGGACGCTGCCGGCCGCGGCCAGCGGGCTGGGCGCGGCGGCGACCGCCCGGCGGTAGCCGAGGGTGAGCCGCGGGCCCATCACCGCCTCGACGTCGAGGACCCCGCACATCGGCGCGCCGTCGAGGCTGCGGGCCAGGTAGAGCAGCCCGGCGCACTCGGCGACCACCGCGGCGCCGCGGGCGGCGAACGCGGCGATCTGGCCGCGTAGGCGGGTGTTGGCGGCGAGCGCGCCGACGTGCTCCTCGGGGAAACCCCCGCCGATGATCAGCGCGTCGGTGCCGGTGGGCAGCGTGTCGTCGCGCAGCGGGTCGACGGCGACGACGTCCGCGCCGGCGGCGGTGAGCAGTTCGACGTGCTCGGCGTAGGCGAAGGTGAACGCCGCGCCGCCGGCGACGGCGATCCGCGGCGGCCGGCCGACCCCCTCGCCTGCCACCTGCCTGCCCGGCGCCGGCCCGCCCGCCGCGCCCTGCCCGCCGCCACGGCCCGCCAACGCAGCCCCAGCCGTGGACCCAGACCCAGCCGTGGACGTGGACGTGGACCCAGCCGTGGACGTGGACCCAGACGTGGACGTGGACCCATCAGCCCCAGACGTGGACGTGGCGGCGGCGAGTGCCGCGGCCGGGTCCCACGCCTGGGTGCGCAGCGGCGGGGCGGCGCGCGCCACCCGCAGCAGCCCGTCGAGGTCGCAGGAGGCGGCCACGAGCGCGCCGAGGCGGTCGACGGCGTCGAGTGCGGCCGGGCGGCGTTCGGCGGCGGGCACCAGGCCGAGGTGGCGCGACGGGGTGTGCACGGCGTGGGCGCGGGGGACCGCGCCGAACACCGTCACCCCGATGTCGGCCAGGGCGTCGGTGAGCAACTCGCGGTGGCGCGGCGAGCCGACCCGGTTGAGGATCACCCCGGCCAGGTGGAGGCGCCGGTCGAAGGAGCGGAACCCGGCGACGAGCGCGGCGATGGAACGGGCGGCGCCGGAGACGTCGACGACGAGGATCACGGGGGCGTCGAGCAGCCGGGCGACATGGGCGGTGGAGGCGTGGTCGGCGGCCTCGCCGGGCCCGGGGCGGGCCACCCCGTCGAACAGGCCCATCACCCCCTCGACGACGGCGATGTCGGCGCCGCGCGCCCCGTGGGCGAACAGGGGGGCGAGACGGTGCGGGCCGCACAGCACCGCGTCGAGGTTGCGCCCGGGGCGGCCGGTGGCCAGCGCATGGTAGCCGGGGTCGATGTAGTCGGGGCCGACCTTGTGCGGGGAGACGCGCAGGCCGCGGGCGCGCAGCGCGGCCATCAGCCCGGTGGTCACCGTCGTCTTGCCGGCGCCGCTGGTCGGGGCGGCCAGCACGAGGCGGGGCAGGTCGAGCGCCGCGCTCACCATTCGATCCCCCGCTGACCCTTCTGCCCGGCGTCCATCGGATGGCGGATCTTGGTCATCTCGGTGACGAGGTCGGCGGCGTCGATCAGCTCCTGCGGGGCGCGCCGGCCGGTGACGACGACGTGCTGGCGCCCCGGGCGGGCGCGCAGGGCCTCGACGACCTCGGCGACGTCGAGCCAGCCCCAGCGCAGCGGGTAGGTCAGCTCGTCGAGCACGTAGAGCCGGTAGGTCTGCGCGGCCAGGTCGCGGCGGATCTGCGCCCAGCCCTCCGCCGCGGCGGCGGCGGGATCGCCGTCGGGGTCGACGCGGTCACGCACCCAGCTCCAGCCCGACCCCATCTTGTGCCAGTCGACGCCGCCGCCCTCGCCGGAGTCGGCGAGCACCCGCAGGGCGCGTTCCTCGCCGATGCGCCATTTGGCGGACTTGACGAACTGGAACACCCCGACCGGCCAGCCCTGCGACCAGGCGCGCAACGCCAGCCCGAACGCGGCGGTCGACTTCCCCTTGCCGTCGCCGGTGTGCACGATCAGCAGCGGCCGGTCGCGGCGTTCGCGGGTGGTCAGGCCGTCGTCGGGGACGCTGGCCGGCTGCCCCTGCGGTGTCATGTCAGGCCACCCTTTCCGGTTGCCGGTCGTGGCGGGCCGCCGCCTGCCCGGCCGACGGCGCCGAGGGTGCGGCTGCGGCGGGTGGGGTGGTGCGCGGTGGGGGTGGCGGGGCCAGCAGCGGCAGGGCGGCGAGCCCGATCGTGATCCCGCCGAGGGCGTGGGCGAGCCGGCCGGCCAGACCCAGGCGTAGGAAGCCGCTTTCGCAGTCCACGACGACGCTGGCCAGCCCGCCGCGCCCC
>NZ_CM001489.1:1968820-1979929 GCF_000262465.1 Frankia sp. QA3 | reverse complement strand
GCGGCGAGGGCCGCCTCGGCCGGCGCCCAGGCGGCGGCGAACCCGCCCGGGTCGGCCTCGAACGCCAGCCGGCGGCGCACCACCTGCGCGCGCAGCGCCGGGTCGCGGCTGGCGGCGACCTGCACGGTCAGCCCGAACCGGTCGAGCAGCTGGGGGCGCAGCTCCCCCTCCTCCGGGTTCATCGTCCCCACCAGCAGGAACGACGCCGGATGACGCACCGACACCCCGTCGCGTTCGACGTGGGCGACGCCGAGCGCGGCGGCGTCGAGCAGCAGGTCGACGAGATGATCGCCGAGCAGGTTGACCTCGTCGACGTAGAGGATGCCGCGGTGGGCGGCGGCCAGCAGCCCCGGGCGCAGCACGCTGACCCCCTCGGCGAGCGCACGGTCGAGGTCGACCGACCCGGTGACCCGGTCCTCGGAGGCGCCGACGGGCAGCTCGACGAGCCGCGCGGCCCGGGTGGCCTGCGCCGCGCCGTCGGGATGCGGGCCGTCGGGGCAGTCCGGGTTCGGCGCGCTCGGCGCGCAGGCGAACCGGCAGCCGACGACCACCTCGACACCGGGCAGCAACGCGGCCAGACCCCGCACGGCGGTGGATTTGGCGGTGCCCTTCTCCCCGCGCACGAGCACGCCGCCGAGCGTCGGGCTGACCGCGTTGAGCAGCAGTGCCAGGCGCAGGTCGTCGGCGCCGACGACGGCGGACAGTGGGAAGTTCACCACGCCCGCGCCCCCGCGACCACGTGCCGCTGGGGCCGCTGGGGCCGCTGGGGCCGCTGGGGCTGGTGGGGCTGGTGGGGCTGGTGGGGCTGGTGTGACGGTGGGGCTGCAGGCATGCTGATGTCCTCCCGGAGGGTCCTCGCCCTTGGTCATCGCCTGCGACGGCCGGAGTATCCTGGCTCCCGGATCGGCGCGCGCCCTCGGCCTTCCAGCCGCCTGGTGCGGCCGTGACCCGCCGCCCCACCCGGCGCCGGGGGTCCTCCCAGCTCGGGCGCGACGAGCACCGGATGTGCCCGCCCGCGCCGCGTCGCGCCGGTAGGCCCATCCGGGAAGACGCACTTCCCGGTGACAGTGGCGGGACCGCGCCGGATTCGCACCGGCTTCCTCCCGAAGCTGTCGCGTCCGCCAGCATGACATATCCGTCGACGTGGAGGAGGCCGGCCGCCGTGACCGACCCGCCGCTGCGCGCGGACTGCTCACGCTGCTTCGCGTTGTGCTGCGTCGCCCCGGGTTTCACCGCCTCGGCGGACTTCCCGATCAGCAAGGCACCCGGGACGCCGTGCCGGCACCTCGATGCCCACCACGGCTGCTCCGTACACGACGAGCTGCGCCCCCGCGGGTTCCGCGGCTGCGCGGTGTTCGACTGCTTCGGCGCCGGCCAGCAGGTCAGCCAGGTCACCTTCGCCGGTCGCGACTGGCGGACCCATCCCGGTGACGCCCCGCGGATGTTCGACGCGTTCGCGGTCATGCGCACTCTGCACGAGTCCCTGCACCACCTCGCCGAGTCCCGCGACCTGCTCACCGCACACCCGGCCACCGCACACCCGGCCACTGCGCAGGCGGACGCAGCTCGTCCCGCCACCACCCGTCCGCCGGCCGGCGCCGCCGGCCGTGCCGGCCTGCTCGGCGAGATCGAGGCCATCACGGCGGCGACCGTCGCCCTCGCCGACGCCGACGCCGACGCCCTGCTCGCCGCGGACCTGCCCGCCCACCGCCGCACCGTGCACGACCTGCTCACCCGCGCCAGTGCACTGCTGCGCACCGGGCGGGGCGACACGGCGGGCCGTGGCCCTGCCCGCAGCCAGGGACGGGGACGGGCGGGACGACCACGAGATCGCGGCGCGGGGGTTGCGCGCAACCTCGGCGTCGACCTGGTCGGCGCACGCCTGGCCGGCGTCGACCTGCGGGGCGCGGAGCTGACCGGCCGCCTGCTGATCGCAGCGGACCTGCGGGGCGCCGATCTACGCGGCGCGGATCTGCGCGGGGCGGATCTGCGGGGCGCCGACCTGAGCGGCGCGGACCTGCGCGGCGCGCTGTTCGTCGTGCAGGCCCAACTCGACGCCGCCCGCGGCGACGACGCCACCGCCCTGCCGGCGACGCTGACCCGCCCCGCGCACTGGCCGGCCTGACGGCGGCGACCCAGGCCGCCAGCCCCACCAGCACACAGACCAGCCGGGACGCGGAGACACACCACGTGATGGGGAGGCACATCGTGCACATGCCGCGCAGGGTGGTCACACGGGAACAACTGGACGGCGTTGCATGTGCGGCACTGGGCACCGCACATCGCCTGGTGGGCGTCACGCGGCTGCGCGGCGCAAGCAAGAAGGGCGTGTACCGCCTCACCTTCGACGACGACTCCACCGCGATCGTCTACCTCTGGGACGACGCCGAGAACTACTGGATCATCACGCGGGATCGCGGCACCGGCAGCCCCGCAGAAGCCACTACCCGGCGGACGTCGCCGTGGTCGAGGACATACCCGGCGACGCCCTGGACGTACGGCTCCGCCAGGACCCGCGCCGCATGGAGACGACCATGGCACGGCTCGCCGAGGCACTCGCCGCGATGCGGCGGCATCAGGGCCCACGCTTTGGCAAAGTCGCCCTGATCGATGAGGGTGGCACCTCCGAGGGCGACTCCTGTGAGCAGGTCGTCCTGGACCGCGCCCTCGACGACCTCACCGCGGCCGCCTCTCGTGACACGCGGATCGCTCATGCCCACGATCGCCTGGAGACCGAGGTGCGCACCCTGGCCGCGGCGGTACGCCCCCGCGCACGGTACGGGCTCATCCACGGTGAGCTCGGGCCGGACCATGTGCTGGTGGACCGGGGCGGGCAGCCCGTCCTCATCGACATCGAGGGATTGATGTTCTTCGATGTCGAGTGGGAGCACGCGTTCCCACGCCTGCGTTTCGGCGAGCACTACCGGTGGTTGGCGTGCGGTGACCTCGACGAACGGCGGCTGACGTTCTACACGCTGGCGATGCACCTGTCTGTCGTCGCCGGGCCCTTGCGGCTCCTCGACGGCGACTTCCCCGACCGTGCCCTCATGAGGGGCATCGCCGAGCACAACCTCCGGGCGGCCCTGGCCTTTCTTCCCACGTTGGCGGGGCCGGCGTGGGAACTCGGCGAGTGATCATGATGTTCTGCGGAACCGGGCCGAGTGCCCGGGGGTCCGGCACGGGCATCGTCCCGGCCATGGCGAGCATGGCGGATGCGTCAGAGAGCGGCTACCCGTCTCCTCTGCCGGGCTCGGCGTCCGCTTTATCCCTGTAGAAGAGACAGGTGGCGCCGTTCTCATGCACACCGCCTCCTCGTCTCGTCGACGTCCTGTGGGCACTCCCACGCGACGGCCGAGCATTCACCGAAGTGCGGTTCTGGGGGTGTCGGCAAGAAGCGTGTCACCAGGTGCAAACGGCGATGATCTGGCCGGCCTGTGGTTCGGCGGCGGTGAGTTCGCGGCGGGCCCGGCCGGCGACTCGCATTCGCTCCAGCGCAGAAAAGCACCCGGAGTTGGCCCCGTCCAGCACCCGTGTACGCGCGGGCAACCGTGGGTGCTACCGCAGAAAATCACCCACTCTCCGCGATGGGCGGCGAGCGGCCAAGCCAACATCAGGAAACCAGGGACACGGTGGCACCGAGCGCTAGCTGATCCTCGCAGGGGTCGGTGGGGACAGCCGTAGGAGCGGCCGACCAGGGGGTGGCCATCGATAGCACGGCCGAGGTCGCTGGGCGCAGGCAGCAGTCAAGCTGGTGACGCTGCCGGGCCTGATGGCGGGTGGTGCCGCTGATCTTGTCATCGGGCTTGTGGACGGTCCTGTTGCTACCGGTTATCCGCCGTCGCCTACCAGGGGTGGACCGAACGTATTGGCCAAACCTGTGCGGGTATACAAAGTGTCACTGGAGTTACTTCAGGTGGCGACAGTGGGAAGTTCGGCAGATGCGGCGGGCCAGCCCGGAGGCCCGCCACCACAGCGCAGGGTTCGTGATTCGGCGGTCCGCTGTTTGAGCGGTTGGTCAGGATATGACTCAAAAGGTGAGGAGTACACCCCATGTCAGCGGCTCTTTTCGACGGAGATCACGTGCGGTTCTTCAGTGTCCAGCACAACGGCCAGTATGTCTTCGTGTCCAACGACAAGGACGGCGACGGAGACAGGTATGTTGAAGCTCATCCTTTCGCGGATGAGGGCCGCAACGTGTTCAAGGTCTTCCGTACGGACAACGGCCTCTTCCGCTTCACCAACTCCGCAACCGGGCACGCCATTTTCGTCTCCCAGAAAAAGGAAGGGAATGACTACGTAATCGAGGCTCACGCTCACCGGGAGATCCGCAACCGCTTCGTCGTGGAGAACGTACCTGCTCCCTGGTGCTCCAGCCGTGGTGATCATAGTCTCGCTGCCGGTGCGGCTGGTCCTCGGGTGGTGCGGCTCCGAGTCGGGAAGTGTCAGCGGCGGGGGTGTGCCCGGTGGCCGCGTCACCAGTCCGACCACCAGGTGATCGTCGTATGGGCGCCGCAGCCTCGGTGAACAAGGCGATGACTCCTCGGCCCGGCCTTCCCGAACCGCTACGTCCGCCCCGGATACGCTGCACACATCACTGCGGCTGGAGTACCAGGAGTTCGAGTCAGCGGAAAGGCGCACCCACCAGGCACCCCTCGGTGCTACCTCGCGAAACTCCTGCGGGAGCACGGGGGCCGGCTCAACACCCGCAGGGGCACCCGCGCGCCGGGCGTCGTCTCCGGACGGCCACCCCGTCAAATCTGCGCGCCGGCCTGCAGACCCTGCCCACCTCACTCGCAATGGTCGTCGTCAGCCCGTATGCGGGCCGGCTCGCCGCCCGGTACGGCTTCCGGATCGTGGTCACCGTCGGCCTGGCGCTGGCGCTGGCGCTGGCCGGGCTGGGGCTGCTGGCCTTGGGCTTCGTGCATGCGGACACCGGCTACGGGAACGTGTGGTGGCGGCTGGCAGTCGTCGGCGTCGGCTTCGCGCTGACCATGTCCCCGCTGACCGGCGCCGTCACCCTGGTCGCCGCTGCGTGCACCGGCCGGTGGCTGGCGAAATCCAACCCCACGGAAGTCTCGAATAGCAGGCCCGGAAATTGACAAGGGCCGCGACGATATGCCCTCGGCGGCTCACCAAAACCATCGGTGCACTCCCGGTCGCTTAATTGACAGGGGTGAGAAAACATGCCCAGGGGTGGCCGCTCTCAGGAATTGACAGAAGCCGCGACGACATGCCCACGGTGACTTTCGAAAACCATCAGCTCGTTCGCGGCATATGAAGATTGACAGAGACGGGATGATTCTCTACGGTCCACTCGTCAGATCCTTGTCGATCGCACCCGAGGGTGTTCATGACCACGTCCCCAACGTTGCCGAAGTCCAGGCAGCAGTTGATCCTCGCCGTTCTCATGTTGTGTTCGCTGCTGATCTGGCTGGACAACACCGTCCTGAGTACCACCTTGGAGACCCTCGCGGACCCGGTCCGCAGACTGGACGCCAGCCCGTCCCAGTTCCAGTGGGCCACCGGCTCCTACACTCTGACCTTCGCCACCTTGATGTTCACCGCGGGCGCACTGGGTGATCGCTTCGGTCGAGGCAGCCTCACCGCGAGCGAGGCGCCCCCCCGGTCCGGGGCCGGCACCCAACCCGCTTACGGGGGCGACGACGTGGGCAGCCACTGACACGATGGGAACCGGACAAGAACGTTCCTGTGCCGTGCCCGACGTTCACGCCACGTACCTGCCCGACCGTCACATGTTCGCCCTGTGGACCTGGTCCGGCCGCGCGGTGGGGGCCGCCCCGCCGGTCGGTGAGGTCGAGACCCTTGCCCTGGTCGTCCCGACGTCGGACCTTGACGGGCTTGAGGTGTCCGAGGTCGACTGCGCGCTGATCGAGCCGGACGCGCTCGCCGGCGCGCCCCTCGACTCGCCCGGCCGGTCGGTGGATGCCTGGCGGGCGTGGCTTGCGGGCGGCGAGCCGGCCCTGCCGATCGCAGCGCATGCCCTTCCCGATGCCACCGGTGTCGCCGTGACATCGGCGGAGCATGCCGTGGCCGTCTTCCGTCGCACCCTTGCGGTGGGGACCGAACTGCGCACAGCGCTGACCGCCAAGCTGCGGCCCTACCAGATGCGCGGTGTGAGCTGGCTGCGCGAGACCGTCGACGCGCACGGCGGCGCGGTGCTTGCCGACGAGATGGGACTCGGCAAGACGCTGCAGACCATCGGCTTCCTCGGCGGGCGCGCCGAGGAGGGGCCCCACCTGGTGGTGTGTCCCACCTCGCTGGTCGGGAACTGGGCACACGAGATCGCGCGGTTCGCACCTGATCTGCGGACGACGATCTGGCGTGGCGGGCCGCTGAAAGCGGCGGGCAGCGGGACGGTGGTGCTCACCGGCTACCCGACGCTACGCCTGCACAGCCCCGTCATGACGGAGCATCATTGGGTCACCGCGGTCTTCGACGAGGCGCAGGTACTGAAGAACCCCCGCACACAGGTCGCGAAGGCCGCGCGAACCATTGCGGCCGACACGCGAATCGCCCTGACCGGAACGCCTGTCGAGAATCACCTTGAGGAGCTCTGGGCACTGCTCAACCTGGTCGCGCCGCACCTGTTCGGAAACAGGACGCAGTTCCGGCGTCGCTTCGTCCGGCCGATCGCGGACGGCTCCCTCGCCGCCGCTGCCCGACTGCGCGGAGCAATCGAGCCGATCGTGCTGATGCGGAAGAAGTCCCAGGTCGCCGGCTCGCTCCCGCCCAAGATCCACGCCGATCTGATCTGCGACCTCACCGAGGAACAGCAACTGGTGTACGACCGGGTGCTGGAGCAGGCGATCGACGACGGCTTCGGCAGCGGCGTACGGCGCCAGGGCAAGGTGCTGGCAGCACTGACCGCGTTCAAGCAGGTCTGCAACCACCCGGGCCTGATCACCGGTGACCTCGGTGAGCTGCCAGGAAGGTCGGGAAAGCTCGACCTCTGCACCGACATCGTGGCCAACAACCTCGAAAACGGTTCTCCCACCCTGATATTCACCCAGTACCGGCGGACCGGCGAGATGCTGGTACGGCACTGCGACGAACAGTTCGGTGTTTCCGTGCCGTTCTTCCACGGCGGCTTGAATCAGGACCAACGGACCGACATCGTCCGCCGGTTCCAGGCCGACAACGGCCCGACGGTGCTGGTGCTCAGCCTGAAAGCCGGGGGCACCGGGCTCACGCTCACCCGCGCAGCCGACGTCATTCACTTCGACCGGTGGTGGAATCCGGCCGTGGAGGCGCAGGCCTCCGATCGGGTCCATCGGATCGGCCAGACCCGCACCGTCACCGTCACCACTCTGACCACGGGGACCACCGTCGAGGAGCACATCGCGGCCATGCACTCGCGTAAATCCGCGCTTTCCGAGATCGCCGACCTGTCCGGTGTCGCCGAGCTGGCCCGCTTGGACGACGACCGTCTCATCGCGGTCCTTCGCCGGAAGCGGGACAGCTGACATATGACCAGCAATGACTTCGGTTACCTGATGTGGGGAAGGGACTGGGTTCGGTTCGCCGAGCCGTTGCGCCAGACCCGCCCCGATCCTCAACTGCCCCGTGCGCGCAGAATGGCACGCGACGGGAAGGTGCAGGTCACGATCGACGGCGGGATCGTGCGCGCCGTCGTGGAGCACGGTCGCAAGCCCTCGGTGGTCACCATCGAGGTCGCGCCCATGTCCCGGGAGGCGATAGTCGAGATCTCCCGCCGGTTGTCCGGGGTCCAGCTCGCCCTCACCGACGAGCTGTACCGCGCGATCACCGACGCCGGCCACCCGCCCGCACCGGCACTCGCCGGCGTCGACTGCTCCTGCCCGGCTGACACTTCACGCTGTATCCACGTGCTGGCCGTCTACTACGCAATGGCCCAGCGTGTCGACGATGATCCTCGCGTCACTCTCGATGTTCAGGGCTACTTCCGCACCTCATCGGAGAGTGCTGAGGCATTTACCGCAGCGACACCACGGCGGTGGATCGCGCTCAACGCCCTCAATCCGGCCGACTACTTCGTGGTGGCCGAGTAGTCGTGTGATGCGGCACAAGTCCGGGGATCTCACCGAGGGTGAACGCGCGTTCGAGGACGCCGTCGTCGAGGCGCTGTTCAGACGTGAATCGCATGGTCGTGCCTTTCGGGAGTGCTCGTGAACGGCGCTCCCGGACGACCTATCGTCCGACCGTGACCCCGGAGGGGAGCACCCATGTCGATACTGCGTTCACGGGTACCACCTCCTCGTCCTCTCGCACGGCCACCGGCAAACTAGCAGTGGTCACCGTGAGCCGCCAACAGGTTTGTGCGGGCGCTCCATGGCCGGCTGCCACGGAGCCACTCGCCGCACTCCGCCAGCCCGACGGCCCGGCGGCGTCCCTCGACGACCCGGCGCGGACCGCATCGCGCGGGCACCCCACACCCCCACCAAGCGGGTACAGCGGCAAGATCGCCCGCGTTTACGGCTGGTGACACGTTTCTTACCGGCACCCCTTCTGGACCGGTGTCCGGACACTCGTGCTGACCTCACGCACCCCCTTCTCGATCAGTGGTGACGAGGCTGTTCCCGGCGTGCCCGCCAGGGCCGGATGCGGTTCGCTCGACGTGAGCCTGTAGGGCGCCTTCGGGTCTCGACCGGCGCCGGTTTGGCCGCCGGCGGCGCGGTGAAGGACAGCAGGTCAGGGGGGGACGGACGCCGCCGGTCGTCGATCTCGGCGCCCGGTCGTCGTGTCCCCTGGTGCTGTGTGGACGGGTGCGGTGGAGGATGCAGACGTTCCTGCCCTATCCGAGCTTCGCCGACAGTGCAGCCGTGCTCGACCCGCGGCGGCTGGGCAAGCAGCGGGTGGAGGCCCTCCAGGTGCTGCGGGCGCTGGTCCGGGAGCACTACGGCTGGAAGCGGCACCCGGCGGTGCGGATGTGGGAGGGGCATGCCGAGGCCGTCGCCTCGTACGGGATCACGGTGTGCGGCGAGTGGACGAGATCCGGGCGGCCGGACACCTGCGCCGCCTCGATCGCGGCGGAACTGGCGGCCGCCGGGCTCGCAGCGCCGCGGCCGCAGGACGTCCTCGCCGCGGCCGGTGACCTGCCCGACTGGCTCGGCGACGAGCGCCTGCACCGCAGCCACCGCGCGGCGCTGCTGCGCAAGGATCCCGCCTACTACGGCGCCCTGTTCGCAGCCGACGACGCGGTCGACCCCGCCCTGGGCTACTTCTGGCCGGTCGGACGTCGGCCGCCGCAGTGAAGCGACGGCGGCGACAGGGCGACGTTCGAGACGTTGCCGGGATCCGGGTGAGATCATCGTCGGATGCAACCGACGGCGTTCGCCGAGATGATCACCATCCCGGCCGGGCAGGTGACGCTGTCGGACCGGCGCACCGAGCGCCGCTGGTCGGTGGAGCTCGCTGCTTACCGGCTGGCGGCAGCCCCCGTCACCCAGGCGCTGTACGCGCAGATCACCGGCCGGCGGCCCAGCAGCATCCAGGGTGATCGGCTGCCCGTCGAGGGCGTCTGCTGGTGGGACGCCGTCCGGTTCTGCAACGCCCTGTCCCGACACGAGGGGCTCGCGCCGGCGTACCGGCTGCCCCCAGCCGTCGATGACGCCCACCGCGGCGACGATGCCAGCGACGCTGTCACCTGCGATGCCGGGGCCGACGGGTATCGGCTGCCGACCGAGGCGGAGTGGGAGCACGCCTGCCGCGCCGGCACGACCGGGCCCCGCTACGGGCGGCTCGACGACATCGCCTGGTATCGCGCCAACGCCGGCGAGCGGCCGCATGAGGTCGGTGGCCGCCAGCCCAACGCGTGGGGCCTGCACGACATGCTGGGCAACGTGTGGGAATGGTGCTGGGACGTCTACGACGCCGAGGTCTACGGCAGCTACCGGGTGCTGCGCGGCGGCGGGTGGTTCGACGAGCCGTGGAGCTGCCGGGCCTCGGTGCGCCGCCGCAGCCACCCGACGTTGCGCCTCGACGACGTGGGCCTGCGCGTCGCGCGTTCCCTGAGCAGGTGAGTGGCCCGCGGCCGCACCGCGGGACGGTCGAGTCGGCGGCCAAGGGCGTCGGTGACCAGCGGGTACAGGGCGGCGTGGACCTCGTCGGGGGTGCCGGAGGCGGGCAGCTCGCGGAACATGGGAGCCTCCGGCAGGTTGCGGTAGGCCTCGGCGAAGGCGACCAGCCGGTCGAGGTCCTCGTGGTCGCGGCCGCGGAGTTCGACCCGCTGCTGGGCGAGCGTGGCCGGGACGGTGAACAGCACCACCAGGTCCGGGGCGGGGAAACGGCGGTAGGCGACGCGCACCCCCCGGGCCTCGCCGTCACCGCGTAGCCGCATGACCGCGTACTGGCAGTAGACGTAGCGGTCCATGACCGCGATGCGGCCGGTGAGCCGGGACAGCGCCAGCGCCCGGGTGATCGCCAGCCCGCGGTAGGTCGCCTCGACGGCGACGTGGACGCGCCGGCCGAGCAGGTCCGGGCCGTCGCGGCGGCCCAGCCGCCGGGCGAGGGCGTCGAGCAGCGGGCGCCCGCCGCCGTTGTTGAAGGAGCTGGCTGGCCGCCCGGCGGCGCTCAGGGTGCGGGCGAGCCGCCGCGCCTGGGTGCTCTTGCCCGCACCGTCGATGCCGAGCAACACGATGACCGCCGGGCGCCGTCGTCTCCGCATCCGATGATCGTAGCCGCCGGCAGACCATTCGGTGATCATGGTGTTCCGCGGAACCGCGCCACGTGGCCGGACTCTCATCGCGGTGAGCAGGGTGTTCCGTGTGTGCGGGTTCAGCGGCGCAGGGCGGCGGTGACCAGCCTCAGCAGGGCGGTGTGGACCTCGTCGGGGGTGCCCGACGCCGGCAGTTCGTGGAAGGCGGCGGCCTCCGGCAGGTTGCGGTAGGCCTCGGCGAAGGCGACCAGCCGGTCGAGGTCCTCGTGGTCGCGGCCGCGGAGTTCGACCCGCTGCTGGGCGAGCGTGGCCGGGACGGTGAACAGCACCACCAGGTCCGGGGCGGGGAAACGGCGGTAGGCGACGCGCACCCGCCGGGCGTCGCCGTCGCCGTCACCGCGTAGCCGCATGACCGCGTACTGGCAGTAGACGTAGCGGTCCATGACCGCGATGCG
>NZ_CM001489.1:1951745-1968720 GCF_000262465.1 Frankia sp. QA3 | reverse complement strand
CGAAATAGCTGGCCGGCTGCCCGGCGGCGCTCAGGGTGCGGGCGAGCCGCCGCGCCTGGGTGCTCTTGCCCGCACCGTCGATGCCGAGCAACACGATGACCGCCGGTCGCCGTCGACGCCGCATCCGATGATCATATCGGCTGGCGTGTACGCCCAGGCGGGGGTCACGGCCGCGCGGGCGCCGGGGGCGGGCGGTCAGCGGGCGGCGGCGGGTGGGGGCGGGAACAGGTCCCAGATGACGGTGACGCGGTCGGCGCCGGCGGTGGCCAGCAGCCGGCTGTCGGGGGCGAAGGCGACGTCCTGGATGGGGCCGGCGTGTGCCGGCAGGCGGTGCGCGGGGCCGGGGCGTTCGGGGTCGCTGATGTCGCGCACCGTCGCGGTGCGGTCGCCGCTGCCGGTGGCCAGCAGGGTGCCGTCGGGGCTGAAGGCGACGGCGTGCACGGCGCGGCGATGGTCGGCCATCTCGGCGAGGAGGGTTTCGGTGGTGGGGTCGGCCAGCGAGTAGACCCGCACCGTGCGGTCCTTGCCGGCCACGGCGAGCAGGTCGCCGTCGGGGCTGAACGCCACCGTGAACACCGCCCCGCGGGCGCCGGTCAGCGTCACCGTGGCGCTCGGGTGGGTCGGGTCGGCCAGATCCCACAGGGTGACCGTGCGGTCCTCGGCGCCGGTGGCCAGCAGGGTGCCGTCGGGGCTGAACGCCACCGCCCGCACGGCGCTGCGATGCCCGGCGAGGATCGCGGCGCGCCGCGGCACCCCCGGCTCGGCGAGGTCCCACAGCAGCACCGCCCGGTCGTCGCCGGCGGTGGCCAGCAGGGTGCCGCCGGGGCTGAAGCCGAGGTCGTGCAGGTAGCCGCGGTGGCCGGTCAGCGTCATCAGCGGCACCGGGCGGGCCGGATCGGCCACCTGCCACAGCACGGTCGTGCCCGCGTCACCGGCCGCGGCGAGGATGCGCCCGTCCGGGCTGAACGTCACCGCCCGCGCCCACTCCTGGTTGATCCGCCGGCCGTAGCCGACGGCGGCGACCAGCCGCGGGGCGTCGGGGAACGCCGCCTGCCACAGCCGCACGGTGGTGTCGGTGCCGCCGGTGGCGAGAAGCGCCGCGGTCGGGCTGAAGCTGACGCTCATCGGATGGCCGCGCTCCTCGGGCAGCACGGCCAGGCGGCGGGCGGAGGCCAGGTCGCGCCCGGCGCCGCGGTCGCGCCGGGCGGCCGCGCCGGTGAACGTCGCGGGGCCTGCGCCGCCGCGCGCCGCCGCGGCGGGCGGGGCGGCGCCGTCCCGGGCGCGCCCGGGGGTGGGCTGCTCGTCGGAGCCGGCGAACGCGGTGGTGGGAAACGGCGGCGGGGCGAGGCTGGTCGCGGGCCGGGGGGCGACCACGGCGACCTGGCGCAGCAGCCAGTCCCGGGCCAGGGTCGCCTCCAGGCCGAACAGGTCGAAGGCGAGCAGGCCGGCGAACGGCGCGGGCCGCGAGCAGTCCTCGATGCGCACCAGGATGATCCGCCCGCCGCCCGCCGCGGCACCCCCGGCGGCCGACCGGGTCGTCTGCGCCCGGTACGCCGCCGACCAGATGACCAGGATCTCCCCGCCGAGCGCGAGATGGCGGTCGAGATCGACCGGCGCGGGTCCCGCCGCCGGCGCCGCGGACGGGCCGGCGGCGACCAGCGGGTGGCTGAGCACCCGGTAGCCGGCCTGGGCGAGCTGCCAGCACAGCCAGCGCGCCCAGGCGGCGTCCGGCTCGGCGACGGCGTGGGAGACGATGATGTCCCACGACGGGCCCGCCGGCAGCGCCCGGACCTCGCCGCCCGGACCGCCCGGCTCGGCGTCGCCCGCGCCGGGGCCCGGCTCCGCCGCGGCGCCACCCATGCTCACACCTGGTAGCCTGCCACGCCCCTCCGCTGACGAGAACACGACCATGGTGGCCCCGCCTGCGCGCGGTGTGGCCGCTTCGCGCGCCGATCTGCGTTCCCGCCAGGCCCCTCGGAGCTCGGCGACCACCTGTCCGGCCGTCCTCGCCAGCGCCGACCGGGCCGGGTCCGCCTCCCCCACGGCCCGGATCCCTGGGCGCGACCGGGCCCGGCGGGCCTACAGCCCGACGCGGCCGGAGGGGTTGTCGCGGTCGAACAGGCGCCCGGCGCGGATGTAGCCGTCCAGGGACGCCGAGGAGCGCCAGCGGCCCTGGCGCATGATGGACCGGTCGGTGACGCCGGCGCGGGCGGCGGCCGTGGCGAACCCCGAGCGCAGCGAATGCCCGGCGAAGTCGGCCGGGTCGAGCCCCGCGGCGGCGACGCGGCGCTGCACGATGCGGGCCACCGACCCGGGGTAGAGCCGGGTGGCGCCGACGTGGCCGTGCCGGCTGACCGCGCGAAACGCCGGGCCCTCGCGCAACCCGGCGCCGTCCGCCCAGGCCCGCCACGCCCGCACCGGGCAGGTCGGCCGGTAGGAGCCGTAGGCGATGCCGATCAGCGCCCCGGCGCCCTCCTGGTCGGTCTTGGACATCCGGATGGTGAGGATGAGACCGTCGGGGGTCTCCACCAGGTCGGCGACGTCGAGGCCGACCAGTTCGGAGCGGCGCAGGCAGCCGGCGAAGCCGATGAGCAGCAGCGCCCGGTCGCGCAGGTCGGCGACGTCGTCGTCGCCGAGGCCCGCCACGACGCGGCTGAGCAGGTCGGTGTCCAGGGCCGTCTTGCGGGTGGGACGCACGCCGCGGGTGCGCCGGATGCCGTCCCAGACGGCGCCGACCTCGGGGGCGGCGGCCGGGTTGGGATGGTGGGCGAGCTGATGGGCCACGGAGATCGCAGCGAGGCGGCGGCGGATCGTCGAGGGCTTGTAGCCGGCGTCGGCGAGGGTCGCCAGGTAGCCGGCGACGGTGGCCGGGGTCGCCGGCAGCGCGCTGGGCGGCACCGGCTGACGGGCGCACCAGGCGCGGAACTGGCGCAGGTCGCTGTCGTAGGCGCGCCACGTGGCGGCCGACCGCGCCGCGCGGGCGTAGTCGCCGACCCGTTCGGCCAGGTCGGCGGGCAGCTCCAGCGGCGGCACGGCGCCGGCGGACCGCACGATGTCGCCGTGGGCCACGATCTCGCCGTTCACCGGGCAGCGGGCCGGGCCTGAAGGGTCATCGCGGCCCACGATATTCCCCGCGCGGTCTGCCTTCCCCTCGCGGTCTGCCCTGCCTGTGCGCCGACGGCGGTGAGGGACACGGGGGCGTTGCCAGGGGTCGGCTCGGCGGCGGAAAACTGTCGGAGCCGGGTCCTATCGTGATCGTCGTGTACACCTGCCGCCCTGCACCGCGGCGGCCACAGCTGGAGGAGGACGGCCCATGCACGCAGCGGACCCCCGGGCGCAACGGATCGACCGCGGCCTCGCTCTGACCCGCCGCGGCCGCCCTGAGGCCGCCCGCCGCCTGCTCGCCGCGGTGTGGCGGCAGCTGAGCCCCGTCGACGACGCCCCGCTGCGCGCCGACTGCGCCATGACGATGGCCGGCCTGCAGGACGACCCGCGCGACCGGCTCGCCTGGTGCCTGCGGGCGCTGACCGCGGCCGAGCAGGTACGGCAGTCCTACATCGGGCGTTGCGGGGTGCCGCTGCCGCTGTGCGCGTTCTACCCGATGGTGCTGCACGATCTCGCCGACGCCTACCATGTGCTCGGCGACGACGAACGGGCCCGGGAGTGCGAGGCGCGCTCCGGGTCTGGGCTCGCCGGGATGCACCGCCTCGGCGAGGTCGGGCTGCGGGAGATGGCCGCGTTCGCCTCCTCGCGTCTCGCCGGCCGCCTCGGTGTCCCCCTGCCCGTGCAGGACCCCTGGGCCCGGTGACGCCGTAGGATTACCCCGGGAACTCCGCAGGCCGTGCTCCGAGAAACGCGTCGCAGATGGACACGGCTCCTCGCCCTCCCGCGAGGAGGAGGTGGCGGCCTCATTGTCCGCTGCCCGAACTACGGAGATCATCGTGGACCTCGGTCTCGGTCTGCCCATCAGCGATCCCGCCCGCCTGCTCGACTGGGCCGCTCGTGCGCAGGCGGCCCGCTTCGACTCGCTGGCGCTGCTCGACCGGCTCACCTTCGACAATCCCGAACCACTCGTCGCGCTGGCCGTCCTCTCGCTGGCGCTGCTCGACCGGCTCACCTTCGACAATCCCGAACCACTCGTCGCGCTGGCCGTCCTCGCTGGTGCCACGACGGGCCTGCGGCTGCAGACCGAGGTCCTGCTCGGCCCGTTGCGGGCCACCGCGCTGCTGGCCAAGCAGGCCGCCACCCTCGACCGCATGTCGGGGTCGCCGTAGTACCGGAGAAAAATCGGGCGGATATGGCTCAGTAGGCTCCTGGCCTGGGGATCTTCAAGCTCTGGCGGGAGGTGTTGGTGTCCGTCGAGGTGGTCACGGGCGAGGAGCTGGAGGGGCTGCGGGGGTTCCCGGAGATCGGCCGGGAGGAGCTGTTCCGGTTCTTCACGTTGACCCCGGCGGACCTGGCGTTCATCGATCCCGGCCGGGGCCGAGGGTCGACTGGGCGCGCGCCGGCAATCGGCTGATCACCGGTTGTAGCGTGGAAAAATCCTGGAAGCTGTGGGATGTGACGGAGCCCGCGGCGCCGACATTGCGGGCGACCCTCACCGAGATACTCAAGTCGGTAAGCAAGGCCGCCTGGTCGCCGGACAGCCGATCGCGTCGACCAGGGTGAACAGAACTGGCCGGTGCGAACGGTAGAACCGCTCCAACAACGGCAGGTAGTTGTCGCCGTGATACGCCGACACCGCCTCGGCCGCGGTGGCCAGCTCGTCGATCCCGCCGGCGTCCTCTGTCCGCGGCGTCGGTCACCCGCGCCTCGCCGGCGAAGTGCGCGATCTTGCCTGGCGGGATGCCCTCCAGCCACTCCCCAGTCGGCCCCAGCGCATCCAACCGGGCCAGATACGCCAGGCGGTCCTTGAACTTGCCCAGCGTTGCCGCCTGCGCCGAGTCCTTCAACCGGTCCAACTCGCTGCGCCGGGTCGCCGGGTCGACCCACAGCAGCCGCTCCAACCGTGCCCGCTGCATCCGGTCCGGCCGGGCCGCCACCGCGGTGAACATGCCGCCGTTGACTTCGGTGCGGATCAAACCGGGTTGTCCTTGGACTGCACCGCCTTGCGGATCGCCGCCTCGGCCACCACCCGCACCTTGGCCGGCGTGTACTTCACGCCCATCCGCGTGCGCACGAAGTCCCGGTGCCGCCACAGCGTCCGGTCCGACTCGTGCACAGCCTCCACGGCCTCGGCCAGCTCCAGCTTGCCGCGCACGTAATCGACCACCGCCGCCGGCACGTCTGCCAGCTTCGGGAAGTACCCCAGCCGCTGGTAGCACTTCAGTAGCACCACCAGCGCCAAGAAGTGCTGCTCGGTGGCGGTCTTCGACCGAGCCCACCCGACCTCGTCCGCGGCGGGCGTGAACGCCTCTGCCAGCTCCCGCGCCGACACCACCGGCTTGAACCGCGGCTACGCGGTCCGATCAATCGACGCCAACCCGACATCCCAGCAACGATCAGGACCGAGACGTCGGCACCATAGCCACCGGAAACGACCACCCGGCGCCCGGCCTCTGACCAGCAGCTACCGGCGACGGCAGGTTTCTGGCGTATTCCGGCGGCACCCCCACGAGGTCGTCCTCATTCCACGTCGGCGATCAGTTCACGCAGGGCGGTGACATGCGCCTTGAGCGCGTCGCGACCGGAAGGGGTCAGCGAGATCCAGGTGGTCCGGCGCCCGGCATGCACGCCTTTCCGGCTGCGCACGTAGCCCTCGGCCGCCAGGGCGCTGACGTGCTTGGACAGCACCGAGTCACTCACCGCGAGGTGCTCGCGCAGGGTGACGAACTCGGCCTCAGACACGGCCGTGAGCATCGTCATCAGCTTCAGCCGGGCCGGGGCCTGCAGGATCGGGTCGAGATCCGGGGTCACCGCAGCGCCACGAGCACGATCAGGAACATCAGCGCCAGAGCCCCGGCGACGGCCAGCACGACGCCGTTCTCACCACGGCTGTGCTCGGCCGGCGCCCCCTGGTAGCGGTGCCACCACCGCTGCCCGGACCAGGCGTAGACGGCACCGCCGGCCACGGCGGCGACGGGCACCAGCCACCAGGCGGGTGTGAAGGCCGCCCAGGTCGCCAGCCCGAAGGCCGCCGTGTAGGACACCGACGCCACGCCGGCCGTGCCCAGCAGCACCTGGCCAGCCAGGCCCCCGACCCATGCGCCGTTCAGCCGCCGGAACTGCCACAGTCGCACGGCCGCCACCAGGGCGAAGACCACGAGGCCGCTGGCCAGCAGCACCGTCCCCCAGCTGTCCTGGCGGGCGATACCTGTTGCGCCGGTGACGATGTGGACCGCGATGGCCACACCGACCGAGCCGTGGAAGAACGACGGCAGGCGCAGGCCGCTGGCCAACCTGGTGCGAGCGGACTCGGCATCCGCGATCGCGGCCCGAGCCTCGGACGGCCCGAAAGGCTGCTCTGTACTTTCCATAGCGGAAAGCATGCGCCATACTTTCCAACCTGGCAAGTAGCACTTCGACCCCGACCCGCGGGTAGCACCCGCCTGGCCCGCGGACACCGCTGCGCCCATCCGGGTCAGGCTGCCGGCGAGATCATCCGTGCCGCCCGGGACATGCTCCCGACCCCCGAGGCCAGCGTCACCTCGATCGCGAAGCTGCTCGGCGTCAGCCCCGGCACCCTCTACACCCACATTCCCGACCTGCGCGAGCTGCGCGCCGCCAGCTCACCGCGGCCGAGCCGCAGGCCAGTAGATCATCGCCGTTTGCGGCTGGTGACACGTTCCTTACCGGAACCCCTCGTAGTCGGCTCGCCGCCTGGGGTCGCGCAGCACGGCGTAGGCGGCGACGACCTGCCGTAGGGCCGCGTCGTGGTCGTGGTTGGATTGCGCGGCCTGTCGCGCGGGCATGCGGGTGTCCGGGTGATGGCGGCGCATCAGCGTGCGGTGGGCGCGTGTGATCTGCCTGCCCGAGGCCGAGGGGTCGACCCCGAGCACCGGGTAGAGGTTGTGGTCGGTGGTCATGCGCGGCGTCCTCCAGCTGACCCGGTCGGGAGGTCGGTCTGGCCCCCGGCGGGGGCCAGACCTGCGCGTGAAACGACGTGCGGATGGACATTGCCTGGGAATCGTGAGTGGTGGCTGTGCCTCCCTTCGCCGTGCCGCTGGATCGGTGTCGGGGGGCCGGGCTGCTGGGCGGCGCCCGCTGCCCGGCCCACCGTCGAAGCCGTCGGGCTGCCGACGGTCCGGACGGGTGAGGCTGGGGACAGCCCGCCGTCGGCGGTGGTCCCGGCGACGCTGGTCCCGGCACGGGTGGTTGCCTCGACCCGCCCGTCGGAACGTCGCTGCCCCACTCGGCCGAGATGATCGCGTCGAACTCGGCGTGCAGCAGGTCGGGGTCGGAGCAGATCAGATCGGCCAGCTGCGCCTCGACCGGCCGGACCGGCGCCGGTGCCTGCGAGGTCGTCATCGGTCCCGCCCCGGGTCAGGCGTGGATGGCCCGGCGGTCGTCGCTGGACGTATCAATCGCGATCTTCCGGGGCTTGGCCTTCTCGGCGACCGGGATCCGCAGGGTCAGCACGCCGACGTGGTAACTGGCGGTGATCTTCTCCGTGTCCAGGTTGTCGCCCAGGATCAACTGGCGGCTGAACACTCCGCGGGGCCGCTCGGCGACCAGGACCTCTCGGTCTTCTTGCAGTGCCGGGCGTTCCGCCCGCACGGTCAGCACATTGCGTTCGACGTCCAGGTCCACGGTTGCGGGGTCCACCCCGGGCAGATCGAACTCCGCCACGAACTCCTCGCCCTCGCGCCAGGCGTCGATTGGCATCCCCGTCGGCCGGGCCACCGTGCCCAGGGTGCCGAGCACCTGCTGGCTCAGCCGATCCAGCTCCCGGAACGGGTCGGTGCGCACCAACATCGGAACTCCACCTCCACGATCACGATCGTGCTGATCAGAGCTTTCGATCATCCACTTATCTATGGTGGCTGACCTAGATTTTTGTATAGCACCAGTGGCAGATTGAGGCAAGACCCCGGTCGGCCGTCCGGGGAGAGTCCCTGGAGGCGCCCCGTGAGCCCGTCCGATGTCAACCCGGCCCAGGGGGTGTACGGGATCTCGGTGGCCGCCGACCTGGTCGGGATGGACCCGCAGAGCCTGCGCCTGTATGAGCGGCGCGGACTGCTGGAGCCGGCCCGCACCGACGGCGGGACCCGCCGCTACAGCAGCGACGACCTGGCCCGGCTTCAACGCATCGGGCATCTACTCGCAGCCGGGCTGAACCTCGCCGGGATCGCCAAGGTGCTCGAGCTGGAGACCGAGAACGCACGGCTGCGAGCCGCACTCAACCTGACTCAGGCCACGGACATGGAGCCCCCACCTCGGTCGACCCGCCCTCGAACCACGGACTGAGGCAGGAAGGCCGCGCCCACGACGCCGACCGGCGCGGTGAGCGCCGCGAGCACGAAGCCGGCGACGAACCCCAGGAAGATCGCATTCACTCCGGTCGGCGTTCTCGTCTCGCGCGCCTGAACCAGCACGGTGACGTACCGAATGACCAACGACCGCGGCCATCTACCGGCCAGTCGCGACCGTGAGTGGCCCTCTACGGGGTGCCGGTAAGAAACGTGTCACCAGGTGCAAACGCGGGTGATCTTCCTGGCAGGGTCCGCCGCGCTCAGGCCCGGCCCGGCTGGCTCGTCGTGCGTGACTGGTGGACCAGATACGACATCGCCGGCGCGCCCAGCCCTGCCGGCACGACGAGGTGCTTGCCGTCCTCTCGGCCCAGCCACCGGTCCGTGACATCCGTCCGAGTGGGGACGTAGCCGCGCCGGTCGGGGGCGTCGTTAGTGCGGCTAGCCCGTCAGCGGCGTCACCACGGCGTTGGTGACCAGCGTGAGACACCCGGCTTGTTCTGTCTGCTGCTCGAGGTGACGGGCACGGATGGTGCCCTCGTGGGCGTAGAGCAGGTCCCGCTTGAGAGCGTGCAGCGACTCGCCCTTGTTGAGCTGGCGGGAGATCTTGCGCCGGTATGCGGGGGCGGACAGGTAGCGGGCAGCGTAGATCGTGCGTCGCAGCGCCCCGTACTCCTTGAGCGCCGCCGCGAGGGCGTTCTGCCGGGCGGCCGCGGCTGGTCTGCCAGGTCAACGTGGCCGTCGGTGGGCCGGACACGCTCGCGCGTGCCCGCCGGGCCATCGCCGACTACTACGCCTTCGCCGGTCGGCCCGGGTGGGGCGAGCCGCTGCACGACCCCGCCGAGCTCGTCGACACCGTCGCCGCCTACGCGGACTTCGGCGCCGACGAGCTGGTGCTGTACTGCTACGCCGACGATCCCGCGCAGGTCGACACGCTCGCGGCGCTTCTACGCTGAGCCTGCCGCCTGCCGCCTGCCGCCTGCCGCCTGCCGCCTGCCGCCTGCCGCCTGCCGCCGGGGCGTCGCCGCGGCGACGCCGGGCCGGGCCGCTCACCGGCCCGGCGGAGGCTGCGAACCCCGGCGTGCCCGCACGCGGCGGCGGCGGGCCAGGCGACGCAGGCCGTGGGCGGCCAGCCCGGCGGCGAGCAGCCCGAGCCCGCCGAGCACCGCCGTGGCGGGCAGGGCGAACGCCAGCAGCCCGCAGCCGACCAGCCCGGCGGCGGGCACGGCCCGCGGCGGGCGGCCCTCGTCGGCGCGCAGCGTCCAGGCGCTGGCGTTGGCCACCGCGTAGTAGACCAGCACCCCGAAGGAGGACAGCCCGATCGCCGCCCGCAGATCGGCGAACCCCGCCAGCACGGCGACGACCGCACCGACGGCCAGCTCCGCGTGATGGGGCACCCCGACGCGGGGCGCCACCGCGGCCAGCGTGGCGGGCAGGTGCCCGTCGCGGGCCATCGCCAGCGTCGTGCGCGACACCCCGAGGATGAGCGCGAGCAGCGACCCGGCGGCGGCGAGCACCGCCCCGACCCGCACGATCCCGGCGAGCCCCCCGGCGCCGGCGGCGTGCACGGCGTCGGCCAGCGGGGCGCTCGCCGAGGCCAGCCGCCCCGGACCGAGGACGGCCAGCACCGCGACGGCGACCAGCAGGTAGACGACGAGGGTGATCGCCAGCGCGGTCGGGATGGCGCGGGGGATCGTGCGCGCCGGGTCGCGGACCTCCTCGCCGAGGGTGGCGATGCGCGCGTAGCCGGCGAAGGCGAAGAACAGCAGCCCGCCGGCGCGCAGCACCCCGCCGGCCGTCACCTCCGTACCCCCATCGCCCGGACCCCCACCGCCCGGACCCAGCCGGGCCGGGTCCGCCGCCCCCGAGGCCAGGCAGGCCACGACGACCGCGGCGAGCACCGCGAGCACCACCGCGACGATCAGCCGGGTCAGCGCCGCGCTGCGATGCACCCCGGCGAGGTTGGCCGCGGTCAGGGCGACGACCGCGGCGACGGCCACCATGTGGGCGTGCGCCGGCCAGGCGTACTCGCCGACGGTGAGCGCCATCGCCGCGCACGACGCCGTCTTCCCGACGACGAACGCCCAGCCGGCCAGGTACCCCCACAGAGGTCCGAGCCGTTCGCGGCCGTAGACGTAGCTGCCTCCCGACGTCGGATAGCGCGCGGCCAGCCGCGCCGACGACGTGGCGTTGCAGTAGGCGACGAGCGCGGCCAGCCCCAGCGCCGGCAGCAGCCCCGCCCCGGCCGCCCGCGCCGCGGGGGCGAACGCGGTGAACACCCCGGCGCCGATCATCGCCCCGAGTCCGATCATCACCGCGTCGCCCAGCCCGAGGCGGCGTACGAGCCGCCCGGGATCCCTCGCCGCACCGGCCGCATTCACACCGGCCATCGTGGCGCTGGCGGACCCGGCGCGTAGGGCGGATCGCGTAGATGCAGGGGCCGGTCAGCCGCCGCGGACGGTCATGCCGTGGCGGGCGGCGAGGCCGGCCAGGTCCGGCACGCCGAACTCGGCGGCCAGCTCGTCGAACAGGGCCACCTTGTCCGCGCCGAAGCGGCGGACGTGGCCGCGGTAGGCGTCCACGGTCAGGAAACTCGACGGATGGCTCTTCGAGTGGAACTTGTCGGCGTACATGACGAGCCGTTCCTCGACGGTCTGCGCGACGTAGTCCCCCGGCGGCAGCGGCAGATCACCGCGGGCGATGTCGGCGCGGGTCAACCCGACGCCGGTGTGGCAGGAGGCGAAGCGGCAGACGGTCTCGGGCAGCCCGCCGGCGGCGAGCAGCTCATGGCCGAGTACCCCGTGGCGCAGGTAGTGGGCATGATCGAGCTGCCCGGCGTCGTCGTAGAGCCGGTAGACGCCGATGTCGTGCAGCAGCGCCCCGGTGCGCACCAGCCCCGCGTCCGCCTGCGGCGCGGCGCCCGCGGCCAGCAGCCCGGCGGCGATGTCCCACACGATCTGGCAGTGGGTGTGCACGAGCGTGAACGCCGCCTGCGACGGGGCATGCCGGCGGTGCAGCTCGGGTGCGTCCACGGCGACGTCCCACGACGGCTCTGGCGCGATGACCATGCCAGGACCGTACCGGAAGCGCCATGCGGACCGGCGCGGGAACGGCGCGGGACCGGCGCCGGGAATGTGTCCGATGCGGGACCGGTCAGGCCACCCGCTGGGAGCGGCGCGCCCATGCCTGGTCGAGGGTGCGGGCGAACAGGTCCGTCGGGCGCGCCCCGGACACCGCCAGGGTGCGGTCGACGACGAAGAACGGCACCCCGGTGACGCGCATGTCGTGGGCGGCACGTTCGTCGGCGAACACCCGCTCGGTGTAGTCGTCGCCGGCCAGGACCCGGCGCACCTCGGCGGGCTCCAGCCCGGCGGCGGTGAACACCTCGACGGCGATGTCGTGATCGAACACGTCGCGGCCGGCACCGAAATGCGCCTGGTTGAGCGCGCGGACCGCCTCGGCCTGCCGGCCCGCCTCGCCGGCCAGGTGCAGCAGCCGGTGCAGGTCGAAGGTGTTGCCGTTGCGCCGGTCGGAACGGTAGGCCAGCCCCTCGTCGCGGGCGGCGTCGGCGACGCGGTGCTCCATGCCCTCGATCTCGGCTGCCGGCACGTCGCTGAACTTGCGCGCCAACGCGGCGAGCAGCGACTCGGACCGGCCCCGGGGCAGGGTCGGGTTCAGCTCGTAGGAGTGGAAGCGCACCTGCACCTCGTCGCGGTGGGCGAATGCGGCGAGCGCCCGGTCGAACCGAGCCTTGCCGACGTAGCACCACGGGCAGACGACGTCACTCCAGATGTCCACGCGCACGGCGGACCACCATCCTCTTCTCACCGCTTCTCGTCCGCGGCTCCCCGGCTCCGACGGTCGGCGTACCGCAGCAGGCGGACCCTCGGCGTCGCCACCGTGTCGAGTGAACACCACCGGCGTTGCGTCGCGGCCCGCCCGCTGCTGACGAACCGGGCACACCGCGCCGGGGCGGCCCGACCCTGATCTCGCCGGGTCGGGCCGCCCCGGCGGTCGCAGCCCAGGCCTACTCCAGGCCGGGCGATGGCGTGACCGCGTTCACCTGAATCGCCGGTGAACAACGGGCCTCGGCATGCTCCGTGCTGTGTGCGTGAGGCGTGCGGGTCGGCACGCGCCGGCGACGCTCACGCCCGCCCGGGCGCGCCGCCGACGCCCGGCACGCCTCGCACCCGGGCGGGCGGCGGCGTTCAGGCCGGCGCCACGGCGCAGGTCAACCTGGTCGCGGTCAGCCGCGGGCGCCATGCCGCGACGATCCCCTCGCCGGGCCTCGCCCCGGCCGCCGACCGTGCCGCAGGTGCCGCCGTCCGCCGCGGGAAGGCGGCTGCCGTCGGCGACGACAGCCGATTCCCACGCCCCATGACGGGTGCATTTGCCCGGATATATGCCGGTGCGCGGGCCCTCGTCGAATCCGGCCGCCCGGCCGGGACCTGGGCGCGCCGATCGTCGGCGTCCGGCGTGCGGCACGAAAGGCGCCTTCGCTCTCGACACACCCGACCGGGAGCCACGTCCGGGTCACCCCCCGGCGGCGCGGGCGGTGCTGGGCGAGCGTCACGAGCTCGTCCACGGCCTGCTGGCCTACCAGCAAGCCGGGATGCGCCACGCACCCCGCTGGAGCCGTGAGCGCGACGGCCTTCCGCGGCGCCGTTCAGCGCGCCCCGGCGGCCGGGCCGTCCACCGCCGCGTCCGCGGACGGCGCCGGTCCGGGGGCCTCGACGGCAGCGGCGGCGTCGGGCGCGGCGGGGGTCGTGGTGGCGGGGGTCGTGGTGGCAGCCGGGGCCGAGTGGTCGTCGTCGTGCAGGCTCTTGATCTCGGACTTGAAGATGCGCAGCGAGCGACCCAGGGAGCGGGCGGCGTCGGGGAGCTTCTTCGCCCCGAACAGCACCACGACGACGACGATGATGATGAGCAGTTCAGGCGTGCCGATGTCACCCACGAAAACCATCCTTCGGACGGGTCGGACCCACCGCCGGCCTCGAGGGCATGCTAGGGGTCCCGGTAGTACCGGTAGTAGTCGCCGAGTCGTCAACGTTAGCGTCAGGCGTCGTGTGATCGGCTGCGTGCGGCGGGGTGGTTCGTGGCGATGAGGGTGTTCTCGGACGCGGAGCCGGGGTAGCTGCGCGGGTTCCCGGAGTCGATCGCGCCGGAGGAGCTGGTCCGTTGCTTCACCCTGATGCCGGGGAGGTCGCGTTCGTCAACGGCCACCGGGGCCCGGCGAACCGGCTGGGTGTGGCGGTGCAGCTGGTGATTCCGGTCGGGGAGCTGCGCTCCTACGGCGCGCGGGAGCAGACCCGTACCGATCATCTGCGTGAAGTCGCCGCGTTCCTGGGCTGGCGCCCGCACGAGAGGAGGCCAAGGCCGAGACGTCCGCGCGGGGCGCTGGGATTGAGCTCAGGGGCGTAGGACGGCAGGCAGATCATGGTGAGCCAGCGGTCGTTCTCGGCGACGAACGCGGTCATCTCGGCGCATGTGTGCCGGTTAAGGTTGTCCCAGACAGGCACGATTGGCCGGTCAAGCCGGTGGTGCGCGTCCAGGATCAGATCGCGGACCCGGGCCAGCGTCCACGGCTGGTCAACCCCTCCGTGTGCCTGCGGCCCGTGGTCCAACTCGGCCTCCGGAGCGAGTAGCTGCTCGGCGTCCAGGCGGCAGCGCGACGCCGGCCCCGTGAGCGCAACGCCTACTCCAGCCGAGCACGCTCCACCGCCCTGTTCCAACTCTGCGCCGACCTGCCCGCCGCCGTACTCGCCCGCCTGCTTGGCATCCACATCAGCGTCGCCACCGCCTGGCAACGCGCCAGCAGCGGCGACTGGACCAGCTACGCCGCCGACATCAGCCGACGACACCGCGCCATCCAACACCCGCGCTAAATCCGTGGCACCGGACGACGACGACACCGAAACTGACGATCATGCCTTTCGTCGAACTCGACCCTGTCCAGCTCCGGTACGAGGTGCTGCCGTTGCACGGCAAGGTGGCGCTGGTCACCGGCGTCAGCCGACGCGCGGGCATCGGATACGCCACCGCCCGACGCCTCGCCGCCCTGGGCGCAACGCTGTTCCTGCACCACTACACGCCGCACGACCAAGACCAGCCCTGGGGAGCCGATCCCGGCGGACCGCAGGCGGTCATCGACGGCGTGGCCGACGCCCGCGCCGACGACCAGGCGGCCATCCACCACGTGGAGCTCGACCTCACCGCTCCCGAAGCACCCGAACAGTTGGTCCACAGTGCCGGCGCCGCCGTCGGGCACCTCGACATCCTCGTCTGCAACCACGCCCGCAGCGGCGGCGACGGTCCGTTGGGCACCCTGGACGCGGCCATGCTCGACGCCCACTGGGCCGTCAACACCCGCTCGACAATCCTGCTGGCTCAAGCCTTCGCCGCTCAGCACGACGGCCGCCGGGGCGGACGGGTCATCTTCATGACCTCCGGGCAGGACCTCGGCCCGATGCGCGACGCGGTCGCCTACGCAGCCAGTAAAGGCGCCCTCGCTTCCATCACGCGCACCCTCGCGGACCATCTCGCCGACCAGGCCATCACCGTCAACACCGTCAACCCGGGTCCCGTCGACACCGGCTACGCCCCACCCGAGGTCCACGAAGCCGTCCGCCTCCGTTTCCCCCAGCAACGCTGGGGCACTCCCGACGACCCTGCTCGCCTCATCGCCTGGCTCGCGACCGACGACGCCAGCTGGATCACCGGGCAAAACATCAACACCGAGGGCGGCTTCCGCCGCTCGGACTGACAACTGCACGACCTCGACCGAAGGGGATTCCGAGACCGGCCGGGCAGCGCTCCGCCGCGGCGGAGCGCTGCCCGGCCGGGGGAATGCCCCGGCTGTCGTCCGAGTGGGGTCGCGCCCGCCGCTGCCGCCACGGGGTGGCCCGCCGCTGGTGCCCTGTCGCCCGCGTGACGGGCGATGCGGTGTTTGACGAAGCGCCGCGGACGGGTACATCGCGGTCGATCTCGCCGCCGATCACCGGCCGTCCCGCCGCTGATCCTCACCTGTCGGAGGCCCGCTGTGCTCTGGACCCTCATCACCTGGGTGGTACTCGGTCTCATCGCGGGGGCCGTGGCCCGCCTGCTGGTGCCCGGACCCGATCCGATGAGCATCCCCGCGACGATCCTGCTGGGCGTCGTCGGCTCGTTCGTCGGCGGTTTCCTCGGCTACGTCCTGTTCGACAAGGACTTCGGGGAAGGGGCGTTGCAGCCCTCGGGCGTCGTCGGGTCCATCCTCGGCGCCATCGTCGTGCTGCTGGTCTGGCGGGCCGTGGGCGGGCGCCGCCACGCGCTGCACCGCTGAGCCCGCCGCACCCCGCCCCGCGGCCTCAGGCCCGGCGCCCCGCCCCGGGGCGCCGGGCCTCGTCCTTCTCAGACCAGCTCGTTGTTCTCGGACCAGCTGCGCGGGTCAGCGCTGCGCTGCGCGGGTCAGAGCAGTTCGGCGGCCAGGGCGCGCCATTCGGCGACGGTGGGACGCCCCGACCGGTTCGCCAGATCGACGTCGGCGGAGATGACCTGCACGGCGACGTGGTCGGCGCCGGCGTCGAGATGGTCGCGCACGCGCTGCGCGGCCTGCGCGGGGGTGCCCCAGGCGTAGAGGGCGTCGACGAGCCGGTCGCTGCCCGACCCGGCGACGTCGTCGGCGTCGAATCCCAACGCCGCCAGGTTGGCGACGTAGTTGGGCAGCGTGAGGTAGTAGCGCAGGTTCGACCGGGCCAGCTCGCGGGCTTCGGTGGGATCGGTGGCCAGGACGACCTTCTGGTCGGGGGCGAGCAGCGGGCCGTCGCCGAGCGCCGCGCGGGCGGCGACGGTGTACTCGGGGGTGACGAGGTAGGGATGCGCGCCGCGGGCGCGGCGCGCGGCCAGCTCGAGCGCCCGGGGTCGCAGCGCGGCGAGGACCCGCGCCTGGGCCGGCACCGGGTCGTCGGCGCCGTCCAGCCCGTCGAGGAACTGCCCCAGGTGGGCCAGCGGCCGGGTGTACTCGCGGCCGAGCCCCTCGACGACCCGGGCATGGCTGATGCCGAGTCCGAGCAGGAAACGGTCCGGGTAGGCCGCGTCGAGGCGGTGGTAGGCGGCGGCGAGGGGGCCCGGTTCGGTCGTCCACACGTTGACGATCCCGGTGGCCACGGCCAGCCGGCCGCTGGCGGCCAGCACCTGCTCGGGCAGGGCCAGGTCCGCCGGGGCGGCGCCGATCCACAGCGCGCCGTAGCCGAGGGCGTCCAGTTCCGCCGCGGCGGCGGCGGCGTCCGATCCGGTCCAGGCGAACGACGGCGACCACACGCCCACCCGCCCCAACGACACCGCCATGACGGTCCTCCTCACGTCCGCGCCGCTGCCGGCGCCGGGCCCCGGGCGTGTACCCGGACACCCCTCACGACATGTTCGACGACAATCAAACATGTACCCCGAGTGTACGACGACGATCGAACAGGGCGTGAAAGGGGAGCACCCACCGTCCCCGCCGGCGCCCACCGCACCGCGGAACGCCCTCCGCCTTCCGCCCGGCGGCTGGCGGCTGGCGGCCCGGGCACAGGTGGCGGGCGCCGCCG
>NZ_CM001489.1:1947002-1951645 GCF_000262465.1 Frankia sp. QA3 | reverse complement strand
GGCGCGCCCCGCCCCGGCGGCCACCACCCCCGCGCCGGCCACCCCGGCCGCCGCGCCGCCCGCCGCCGCGGTGCCCGCGGCGGCGACGCCGTACTGCGGGTCCAGCCGCTACGTCGAGGAGATCGTCGTCGAGCAGTGGACCGACGGCCGGCTGCGGATCTCGGTGCGGCCCACCCCGGCCGCCCGCCACGGCGACCGCGACGAGGCCACCGACGCGATCTGGACGGCCATCGGCGGCTGCGTGTCCACTCTGCCCGCCCTCGGCCGCGACGTCACCGACAGCCTGCACGCCCAGCTGAGCTGCCACCAGTACCTGGCCCTGGTGCCCGCGCTGGGCGGCGGCCCGGGTTACGCCACCGGCGACACCTACGACCTGGAGAGCTGGCGGCCGATGATGCGACCGAACTCGGTGTCGACGTGGATCTCCACCCGCTGCGCCAACACCCTCGGCACCGACCCCACCGGCCCGCCCGCCCGCGTCTGGCGCCCCGACGGCGTCCGACCCCGGCACACCGTCGCCGGCGAGCACGCCTGACCCACGCGCCCACCCACCGCCGGCTTGACGGCGACGACCCGCACGCCGTACCAGGCGGCGAACGACTGCGCCCACCAGCCCGTGCCCCGCCCTGCCCTGCGCCCCTCGAACATCGCCCTTCGAACATCGCCCTTCGAACATCGCCCGCCGTGGATCGCCGCCGTGGATCGCCCACCGTGCATTGGGGGACATCCGCCGCGCACCGTCACCCGAACCGGGTGCGGCGTGCGGTGTCACGCCGGTGGCGTGCGATCCGTCAGGGTTGCGACACCCGGCAGCCACCACGGAAGGCGATCATGGACGAGCAGGAACGACACGGCGCCCAGGAGCTGCTCGCGGCCCGGTTCGAGGCGCACCGCGGCCAGCTGCGGGCGGTCGCCTACCGCATGCTCGGCTCGCTGGCCGAGGCCGACGACGCCGTGCAGGAGGCATGGCTGCGCCTGAGCCGCGCCGACAGCGACGCCGTGGACAACCTCGGCGGCTGGCTGACGACCGTCGTCGGCCGGGTGTGTCTGGACATGCTGCGCTCGCGCACCGCGCGGCGGGAGGATCCCCTCGACGACCTCGTGCGCCTGCCCGACCCGGTCGTCAGCCGCGCCGACGGCGTCGACCCCGCCCAGCAGGTGTTGATCGCCGACGCGGTCGGCCTGGCCCTGCTCGTCGTTCTGGAGACCCTCGGCCCGGCCGAACGGCTCGCGTTCGTGCTGCACGACATGTTCGCCGTCCCCTTCGACGACATCGCCCCGATCGTGGGGCGCTCCCCGGCGGCCACCCGCCAGCTGGCCAGCCGGGCGCGGCGCCGGGTGCAGGGCGCGCCGACCGCGCCCGACGTGGACCTGGCCCGCCAGCGCGCCGTCGTCGATGCCTTCCTCGCCGCCGCCCGTGGCGGGGACTTCGACGCCCTGCTCGCCGTGCTCGACCCCGACGTGGTGCTGCGCGCCGACCGGGGGGCCGCCGGGATGGGGGTCAGCGGCTCCGGGCGGACCCGCGGGGCACGCGCCGTCGCCGCCCGGGCGCTGACGTTCCGCCGCTTCGGCCGTGCTGCCCGCCCGGCGCTGGTCAACGGCACCGCCGGGCTGGTCACGATGAGCGCCGGGCGGCCTTTCGCCGTCATGGGTTTCACGATCAGCGGCGGGCGCATCACCGAGATCGACATCCTCGCCGACCCCGACCGCCTGCGCACCCTGGACCTCGACCTGGACGCCTGACCCGCCGCCGCCCGCGGTCGATCCCGGTGCCTCCCTTGCCCTTCCAGAGGGGGTCGCCGTAGTACTCGCGAAAAATCGGGCGGATCTGCCTGACCTGCGATGATCCCGAGCTACCCTCGGCGCCGCGGGCTGGACAGCACCTCGGTGGCCTGGTGCACGGCGGCCAGACCTGGCTTGACGTAGCGCTGCACGCTGCGCAGCGACTTGTGTCCGGTCTTGGCCATGATCACGTTTGCGGAGGTGTTGGCGTCGCCGAGGTGGGTGGCCGAGCTGTGCCGGAGTTGGTGCAGGCGCAGCCCGTCGCCGTAGTGGCCGAGCAGGATCCGTGCCCGGTCGTATCCCAGCCGGACCCGGCCTGTGTCTGGGCCGAGGTCGCGGGGGTCGGTGGTCGCGCGGCGGTGTGGGCCGGGCCGGTGTGCCGAGAGGAACAGTGGGCCGCGTGCGCGGCCGGCGATCAGCCGGGGCAGCAGGTGGGCGGTGTCGGTGCCCCAGGTGATCCACATGGTGTCGCCGCCCTCGACGGTGACCCGGGCCTGTTTGTTGGGCAGGTCCAGGTCCTCGATGTTGAGCGCGAGTACCGCCGAGGCCCTGCTGGCGGACTCGTAGAGCATCCGCCACAGCGTCTTCTCGCGCAGCGGGACGTCGCGGCGTCGGCACAACCGGTCGATTCGGGAGCGCGACACGGCCTTGGTGTCGTCGTTGTTCACCGCTGCGGGCGAGGCCTCCACCGGCCCCGTGCCCAGCCACCGCAGCCGGGTCATCCCGATCGCCGGGTCAGTCACCAGCAGGCCGTCCAGCCCGACGCGGCGCTCGTCGGTGAACTCGTGCGCCAGCCGGTCGAACGTCTCCTGCCGCGCGACCTCGCGGGCGTGCGCGACCCGCTTCACCACCGTCACCGGCCCCGGCCGGATCACCTTCGCCGAGATCAGGTACTCGCACGTCAGCCGGAACAGCAACGTCGGCGAGTCGTGCTCCATTTTTTCTCCGGTACTACGGCGACCCCTTGACCCCAGGACGCGGCCAGACTGGCCCTCGCGCGTGTGCGCGCGGGGGGCGCCGGGGGGACCGTACGGCCCTGGCCGGCGAGGTCACCCGCTATGGGTTCACGGGCGACCGGACCCGGCTCGCGCGCCCCGAGGTCTTCCGCCGAGCCCGGAGCACCCCGACCTGATCCGCCGGTTTCCCGGTCGTCCTGGGAAACGGGGTTGTCGATGACGATGTGCAGGTCGGCCCAGGTCCATGCTGTACGCCCGATTCGACGCGCGGCTCCCCCGCGTGCGCGGGGGCCGCGGGATGACTAGTCGCGACTCTCACCGCGCAGCAGCGGGCGCAGCTCCTCCAGGCACAGCCGGCCGGCCGCCGGCGGGCACATCCGCACCCCGGGGATGTCCGGCTGGACCAGGATGTCGGGCCGGTGGATCCGGTACGGGGGTCGAGGAAGATCCGTGCAGCCGTTGGCGCCAGCGATGATCTATCCGGTCGGTCGCCGAGCCGGCGGAGCATGTTCACGAGGAGAATGACGGCATCAGCGGCGATGCCGGCCTCGCGGCGGGTAGGCGTGGTGTTGTGCTTTACGTGGTGGGCGAGCTCGCTCGTCTTGGTAGCCAGGCCGCGCAGGTCGGCGTTGCCTGTTCCGGGGAGTGCGCCCTCGATGAACCGACCGAGGCGCTGCTTGGTCTTGTCCGGCGGCGGCACGGTCTCGCCGGGGCGCAGGTGGCGCTGAGGGTCGTAGACGGTGCGTCCCAGCGCTATGAGGACGTCCACGCAGTCGGTTCCGATTCCTCGGTAGTCCTGGGGGGCCGAGGCAAGGTGGAAGTGGCGTCGCAGCTCCTGGATCTCGCGGTCGACGTCGGGCCAGCCGGTGGCGCTTCTGGGGCTGATGGGAGTGGCGAGTTGGTCCTCGAGGCGGGCTTCTTCCATCCGGAGCAGGCGCGCCCGCAGGGGGCCGAAGATCGTTTCGAGGTATTCGCGGCGGGCTGCCCAGGAGCCTGACATCTCGTTCTTGATCCAGTAGGTGCGGAACGAGGAGAAATCGCGGAAGGGCACCTCGAAGGGCGGGGCGAGTCGGCGCAGGACTGCCCGGAGTGCCTCCACGCGTGCTTCGCTGAAGATGGGTTCCATCTGGTGGCCGATGTCGAACGGGTCGTCGTCGAGGGTGGCCCAGGACGGCTGCTCAGGGACGTCGAAGAAGTCCGCGGGCTTCATGCCACCGGCTCCCCGTGTCGAATCGTGGGCCGGTTGCCGATGGTGGTCTTGTCGAGGTGGCCGTACACCGTGGAGCGGGGGACGCCGAACATCGCGGCGATCTGCGCGACGGTGTGCTTGCCACCGTCGTAAAGCTGCTGGGCGAGCGCGGCCTGGTCAATGGTGAGCCGGGGTCGCCGTCCGCCGGCACGGCCGCGGGCGCGCACCGCGGCCCGGCCGCCGCGGGGACGATCCCCGGAGCCGTCCCGCCGACCATCCCCGTCCCTGGTCAGGGCCTGATCCGGTACCGAGTCTGGGGACACTCGGGCACCCCCTGCGCCCCGGCTGGCCTGCTGCTGGCAGCCCTGGTGGGGGTACACGGGGATGATCGGGTGCCAGACCGGCGCCGGATTGGTCTCGCCTTTACCGGCTCCGGTCGACGCTGGCCAGCACCGGTCTGATGACATGGACGGGTGCCGGCGACGCGATGGGGACCTTGGATCGACGAGCGGTTCGCTCGGCCGCTGCGGCGCGGGCTGCCCGCGTCGGCCCGGACACCGGGGGTGCGCGTCGTCGAGGCCGCCGGTGCGCTGCTGCGCGTCCGCGACGTCGGACATGGGCGGACGCTGGTGTTCGTCGCGGATCCGCCGGTCACCGTGGAGGCCTACAGCGAGGTGATCAGCCGGCTCGCCGGGCGTCACCGGGTGGTGGTCCTC
>NZ_CM001489.1:1835440-1946902 GCF_000262465.1 Frankia sp. QA3 | reverse complement strand
CGACGCCGACCGGTCCCACCGTGCCAGCGATCCGCAGACGCTGCGCGACCACGTTCCTGCCGTTCGTATCCACCGGTTGCCCGGGACGGGGCACTTCCCCGAGCTGCAACGCCCAGACGCCCTCGCGGCCGCCCTGGCGCTTGACGCAACGACGTGACACCTCCGCCCCTGGCATCCCACTGTCCGTGACAGCCGCAGGGGGCCGTGCCGCAGCCCGCTCAGGACAGCCCGACGGCGGCCGGTGACTCGGGCAGGATCTGCCCGCCGTCGATCACCAGCGCCTGCCCGGTGATGTAGGACGCCTCCCGGGCCTGCCAGATGAGGGCGTACCGGGCCCGCCAGGCCGCCCGCACGGTGCCACCGGCAGACCCGCCGTCCGTCGCGCCGCTGCTCGCCGCGGTCCGCGAGCTCGCCGCGGTCCTGGACGCCGGCGACGTGGCCAGCGCCGCCCAGACCGGCGCCGTCCACACCGGGATGATGGCACTACTCGCCCGCGCCGCCCCACCACGGCCGGGGGGCTCCCGACGCCCCGCACCACCGCCATCCGCCGCGGCGGACGTCCCCGACGACGACACCGTGACCGGACTGCTGATCCAGGGCCAGACCTGGACGCAGATCGCCGCTCGCGCCGGACTGGCCGCCCGGGCGGCACGTACCCGCTGGGCCCACCTCGACCCCGACGCTCCCCTGCGCCTGGCCGCGGCCACCGTGGCCCGCGCCGGCCGGTCCCACACCCTGCGCGCCGACCCCGACGCCCCCGGCCGCTACCAACTCCTGCTCGACGGAGATGTCGCCGGCGGCGTCGTGGAGCGGGACCGCTCCCGCGGCGGGTGGGTGGCCTGGCTGCCCGGTGGCGCCCTGCCCACCCCGGTCGGGATGGCCGGCGCGGCCGGCGCCGGCACAGTCCCTCGCGGCCCGCAGGCGGCAGCAGGATCTCCTCCATCAGGACCGAGCAGCCGTCGTCCCGCGGCGCGCGGATCGCGTGGACAGCCCGACAGCGTGCCCTACCGCCGGCGCGCGTTGATCCAGTCGATGGCATCCTGCACGGTGTTGATCTCCTCGGCGTCCTCGTCGGAGATACCGATGGAGAACTCCTCTTCCAGGGCCACGCCCAGCTCGACAAGGTCCAGGGAGTCCGCTCCCAGGTCCTCGACGAAGGACGCGTTGTTCGTCACCTCCTCCGGCTTGACGTTCAGCTGCTCCACGACCACGTTCTTGACGCGCTCCTCGACAGTGGACACTCCGCGGCCTCCTGCTCCGACGTGCATGGGAACGGACACGACCCGCATATTCTCTGATCGGTCCACGCAGCGAGCTCCGCCGCCCACCCCTGATGGGTGATGCTCGCCACGTGGGCTCTGTCCCGTCTGGCGCCATGCCCGCCCGGCCGGGGGTAGCAGCTCATTACCCCGAGCGTCGTCCACCTGCTCCTGGACCAGCCCCTGGGCGCTGGTGAGGTTCGCCCTGCCCAGCCTGGCACCGGAGAGGTTCGCCCCCTCCAACCGGGCGTCGGGGAGGTTCGCCCCGTTCAACCGGGCGCGGACAAGGTCCGCTCCGACCAGCTCGACGCCGGAGAGGTCCGCCTCACTCGGTCGGGCACCGGTGAAGTTGCTGCGGGGGACGCCAGGCTCGTCGAGGAGTCGGGCGAGGACCTGGATGGCGGCACGGATGTCACCGGCGCCTTGGACACCGCCGCCAGCTGGTTCGGGTAAGCGCAGGGCGGGGGTCGCGGACGAACGCTGACAGGACTTCGACGATGGTGCGCTGGTCGGGTGGGGAGTCGGTGGCGATGCGTTCCAGGGCGTAGATCCCCCCGAGGCGGACCGTGCCGTTGTCCGAACCGAGCTGGTCCACCGCGCGGGTGAACAGCTCCCGGACGTGGGTGTTCTTGTTCGCTTCCCGTTCGCGGGTGTCCGCCGCCTCGTTCGCCCGCCCGGTTTCGGCGTTGGCCTGCCGGGTCTCGTCCAGGGCGATCGGCGCGCCGGCGACGGCGAGCTGGGCGGCGGCCGCGGTCAGCAGCCCGCCCTGCAACGCCGCTCAGGCCTGGACCGCGCCGTCGCTGGTACCCGGATGCATCCGGTCCGGCAGATGCCAGATCCCCACCACCGCGGCGACCGCCCCGAGACCAGCGAGCCCGGCCACCGCCCACAACCACCGCCGCCCAGCCTGGCGAGCTGATCCCCCGTTATCCGCCATGGGCAGGTTGTACGCCACCGACCGAGACAGGACAGTCACCAGACACCGCCGCGGTCCGGTGAGGACTGACCGGCGGCGACGGTCGCGGTAGCGGCCCGCCCCGGGCGGCGCACCCGCCACTCCCGGACGCTGGACTTCGACGACCCGTCCGGCGCTACCGCTACCGTCCAGCTCAGGGCACGTCCACCCGGTCGCGCTACCGCTACCCGGTAGCGGACCCGCCGCTACCCCACCCCACGGGCACGATCGATGCTCCTATGGATGTCCAGGTGACACGGGAAGATCGTTTGATGCGGGAGCGGTGTAGATCGTGTAGAGACCGGACAGGCAGGGTCGCATGTTCGACTGTTCTGCATTCCCTCACCGCAACTGATGATCACTGGTGATGGGATGTCACGGGGCGTGGGCCGGCGACGGCCCCGGGGGCGGCCCCGGGGGCGGGTGATCGCGTCCTGGCTGTCACAGGACTGTGGCGTAGATGCGTACCTGCTGGCCTGAACGGGTTATGGCGTCGCGTTCGTGGGCGAGGCCGGTCTTCTCGGCGACACGCTGGGAGGGTGTGTTGTCCGGGTGGATGATCGCAACGAGGCGCTTGATCTCGAGGACGTCACGGGCGAGGTCTCGGCAGGCAGTGGCGGCTTCGGTGGCGTAGCCGTGGCCTTGGGCATCGGTGCGGACGTGGTAGCCGATCTCGATGTCGGTGGTTCCTTCGATTTCCTGGGGGGTCAGGCCACAGTCGCCGACGAACTCGCCGGTGGACCGGAGCGTGACCAGCCAGAGCCCGAAGCCTTCCTGCCGGTAGAGACGCTGGTTCCAGTCGATCCAGGCCAGGGCTTCGTCGCGGTCTTTGGTGCGCGGGTAGTACCGCATCACGTCCGGGTCGCCGAGGAGCGCGGCCATGTCGTCGAGGTCGCCTGTGGTCATCGGGCGGAACGCGAGCCGCGAGGTCGGAGCCGGGATGCGCTGCTGGTGATTCACCAGGAAGCGCGCTTTCTCGCCTCACTCACCTCCTCATTGTCGCCTTTCTGGCGTATCTCGGTGGCCCCTGACGTGATGATCGCGTAGATTTCGCGGGTCACGTAGCGTTTGAGGCAGCGGATGATCTCCTTCTTGGTCTTGCCTTCGGCGGTGCGGCGCTGGGCGTAGGCCTGGGTGGCCGGGTCCCAGCGCAGCCGGCAGAGCACGACGCGGTAGAGCGCGGCGTTGGCCTGGCGGTCCCCGCCCCGGTTGAGCCGGTAGCGGTGCGTCCGCCCGGACGAGGCGGGCAGCGGGGCGACGCCGCACAACATCGCGAACGCGGCCTCGGAACGCAGCCGGTCGGGGTTGTCGCCCGCGCTGACAAGCAGCTGGCCGGCACTGTCGGCGCCGACACCGTTCACGGCGAGCAGCTTCGGGGCGATCGCGGCAACCAGAGAACTGAGGATCTTGTCGAGATCGGTGATCTCGGACGATGGGTGCTGGACGCGGCGCGCGAGACTGCGCAGCGCCAGGCGGACCGCGACCGCCGGGTCCCCGGCCCCGACGGGAGGAATCTCGGCGTCGGCCCACACGGTGATCAGCCGGCTGGTGGTCAGGGCTGCCAGGTCGGCACGGACCGGCTCCGGCGCGGCCACGATCAGCGCCTTTGGCGCGTCGACGTCCTGGTCGTCGTTGTCGACGTCGTAGTAGTCGGGATCCGCCGCGGGTGTGAGGACCGGGTCAGGCAGGCCAGACGCCCTCGCGTGTGACGGTGAGCCCGGCGGACTGCGCCGCGGCCCGGATCTCCGCGAGGAGCTGTGTCAGCCCGGTTTCGTCGGGAACATCGGCCGGGGTGGCCAGGAGCGTGACCATCCACTCGTCCGGCCTGTTCCGCCACAAGGTGAGAAGCACCCTCCGCTCGACACCGTCGTCGACCAGGTACCGGTAACCGAAGTCGCCGTCATCGTCATCGTCGAGCCGGCCGTGCGGGCGCAGGTCCAAAGACCTGCGAAGGCCGGACAGCGTCTCGAGGTCGACCGGGCCCGCCATGCTGACGGACAAGACAGTGCTCCACATCGGCTCTCCCCGGAAGCGGCGGCTGGTCTCAGCTGGAGATCGTGTCCCGCGAGTGGAACGCGTCGTCCGGGTGACCGCGTCGACGACGACGAGGACGTCGCCCTCGAGGATCGGGTCGGGCGCGCAGCCCCGGCACAGCGTCCGCTGGTGCGCCTCTGGTGCGCCTCGCCGACGTTGCTGTTCCGGCTGGCGTGCGAGTACCTGATCTCGGCGCGTGTGATCCGGCCGGGGCCGGTGACGGTGGTGAAGCGGGTCGCGCACGCCCGCGAGGTCGCGGGGCGGGAGACGTTCGACCGGCTGGCGTGCGAGTTCACCGACCGGCGATGTGCCGACCTGGATGGCCTGCTGGTGGACGACTCGGCGATCGGCATGACGCGGTTACGGTGGCTGGCCACCGGGCCGGTGGAAGCCTCGCCCGCAGTGGTGAAGGCTGAGGTCGGCTCTCCGACGCACGATCTCCCGGCAGCTCAACAAGGGAGAGTCGCTGCATGCCAAGAACATCCGCTCTGTACCTACTGGTATGTACAGTGGGCGGGTGGAGGCGGCGGAGCGGCTGATCGAGAGCACCCGGGCGCTGCTGTGGGAACGCGGCTACGTCGGGACGAGCCCGAAGGCGATCCAGGCACACGCCGGGGTCGGGCAGGGCAGCATGTACCACCACTTCGCCGGCAAGGCGGCGCTCGCCCACGCCGCGATCGAGCGGACCGCCGCCGAGCTGCGGGCGGCGGCAGAGGCCCAGCTCGGCGGGGACGGGCCGGTGCTCCCCCGCATCGAGGCCTACCTGCGCCGCGAGCGTGACGTGCTGCGCGGCTGCCCGGTCGGCCGGCTCACCCAGGACCCCGACGTCATGGCCGACACCGAGCTGCGCCGCCCGGTCGAGGAGACGTTCACCTGGCTGCGCGCCCGCCTGGGCGCCCTGCTCGCCGAGGGCGTGGCGGCCGGCGAGCTCACCGGGCTCGACCCGCCGGCCACGGCGGCCACGATCGTCGCGGTGCTGCAGGGCGGGTACGTGCTGGCCCGCGCCGCCGGCAGCGGCGAGCCGTTCGCCCAGGCCGTCGACGGCCTGGGTGCCCTGCTCGCCGCCCACGCCGCACCCACCGGCCAGGACCACGTGCACCCCGCCCGGTGATCGGCGAGGACGACGGGTCGCACGGCACCGTCAGACCGTCCAGCAGCGACCAACAGCGACCAGGAGAGGACGCGGACGTGTACGCGATGCAGTACGAGATCACCCTGCCCGCCGACTACGACATGGGGATCATCCGCCGCCGGGTCGCCGACACCGGCCACGCCCTCGATGACCGGGCGGGGCTCGGCCTGAAGGCGTACGCGATCCGCGAGCGCGGCGTCGCGGGCGCTGCGGTGAACCAGTACGCCCCGTTCTACCTGTGGCGCGACGCCGGGGCGATGGGCCGCTTCCTGGCCGGGGGCGGCGGGTTCGACCGGATCATCCGTTCCTTCGGCCGCCCGGCGGTCGCACACGGCACGGTCCTCGCCGTCGTCACCGGACCTGCGCACCCCGCCGGGCCAGCCTCGGCGGCTGTGCCCGCCCGCTCGGAGTCCGCGGGCGCGGCCCCTGCCTCGCCCCCGCTGCCGGCATCGGCCCCATCGACCGCCGCCGCTGCATCGACCGCCGCCGCTGCGCCGACCGCGGCCTCGCGTCGGGTCACCGTGCTGCCCGCCGATCCCGACGCCGACGGTTCGGGCCTGGGGCTGGCCACCCGCGTGGCGCGGGAGACCGACGCCCTCGCGGCGCTGGCCCATCGCGCTGGCGTGCACACCGCCGCCCTCACCCTGGACCCCCGCCGATGGGAGCTGACGCGGTTCGTGCTGTGGGCCGACGCCACGGCCGCCGCCGGGGACGCCGGGGACGCCGGTGGCACGCAGCGCTACCAGGTGCTGCACGTGTCCGCGCCGGGCGCGGCGGCGCTGCCCAGCGGCCGGCTCTGGTAGCCCGTTGCGTTCCGGTGAGCTTTGACGCTCACCGGTCACGCTGCCGTCCCGTGCGGGGCGGCGCTCCCGGTCTGACCGGCCGAAGCCGGGCCGGGTTCCCGTTTCACGGCCACCCGCCCACCGGGGTGGGTCCTACGGTCGGCTCCGCGGGCGTTTTCCGCCGCCGTCGCCGACCTCGGCTGCGGACCGGGCCACCTGACGGCCCATCTGCACGACCTCGGGGTGGACGCCTTCGGTCTCGACCTGTCCCCGCAGATGATCAGGCTGGCCCGCCGCGACCGTCCGGGCCTGCGCTTCGAGGTGGGGTCGATGCACCGGCTGGCGCCCACCGCCGGCCCGCGCGGTCCGGCCCGAGGCCCCCTACCGAATGTGTTGAATGCGCAATCAGCTGTCGACGCTGCGTCCCGATCCACGAGGGTCGAACCGTGGCGAATCATCCCGAGGTGAGGGGCTGGTAGCGGTGGCGGACACCCAGCACCATGCGGCGCCGATAGACCTGCACACCGACGTCGCGCACACCGCCCGCATGTACGACTACCTGCTCGGCGGCAAGGACAACTTCCCCGCCGACCGGCAGGCCGCCGAGGAGGGCCTGGCCGTCTTCCCCAACGGCCGCATCACCGCGCGGCAGAACCGGGCGTTCATGGTCCGGGTGATCCGCCACCTGGCCGGCGAGGCCGGGATCCGCCATTTCCTCGACATCGGCACCGGCATCCCCACCAGGCCGAACCTGCACGAGGTCGCCCAGGCCGCCGCCCCCGATGCCCGCGTGTTCTACGCCGACAACGACCCGATCGTGTTGGCGTAGGTTCTGGCTTCTCACCAGCATCTTTTGGCAATCGGGCGAGCAACGGGTCCATACCCGCGTTGCACACGCATGGCTCGGCCCCTGCGACCGCACGACGCAGCAGCGGCTCCCGGGGACCATCCTCCCGTCAAAATGCGGGAGATGAGCAAACGTCTCCCATGCTACGGTGCACCTATGTCATCGATCAAGCAGTTTCAAGTCACCTTTGACTGCGCAGAACCTGAGCGCGTCGCTCGCTTTTGGTGCGAGGTGTTGGGGTATGTTATGTCGCCGCCCCCGAAGGGGTTCACCACCTGGGATGATTTCAACCGCTCCCGGTTTCCTGAGGATCAGGGTTCATGGTTCGCCTGCATTGATCCCTCGGGTGTGGGCTCGCGGCTGTTCTTTCAGCGCGTTCCCGAAGGAAAGGTCGTCAAGAATCGGCTGCATCTTGACGTGAGGGTCGGCTCCGGGCTCGTGGGTGAAGAGCGCCTCGCCACGCTCGAAGCTGAATGCGCACGACTGTCCGTGCTCGGCGCGGTGCGCGTGCGACTGCTGTATGACGGCCACGACTCCTGCATCGTGATGCAGGACATCGAGGGAAACGAGTTTTGTCTTGACTGAGCATCCTCCGGGACCAGCGAGGTGGTGAACCGTCTTCCTTGAGCCTCTCTTAAAGCCGGTCCCGTGTGGGGCGGGAGTTATCCCGTGAGGGCAAGATCGTGCGGTCGTGCGGTGCCGAGCATCGCGGTGCGGTACAGCCATCCGTACAGCTAAGCCCGGGACGCCAGCCGACCAGAGCGAACTCCAGTGGACGCGGTCAGGGCTGTGACCGCGAACGAAGGACGATCGTGGGCGTCCGGACGCGCCGGGCCGATCTTGTAGTCGGGTGGTAGCGCGTGAAGTGCTGCCGCGCCGCTCCCGTTCCTCGGCGCTGGCGCGCCTGCGGTACGGGTCGGCTTGCCAACGGAGGCGCTCAACCGACAGACCGAGGCGGACGACGATCACAGCCTTCCATGTGCAACCAAGGGGTGGTACCGCTCGTGCTCGCCCACGCCCGGGCGCTGCTGACCAGCAGCCCGCCGGGCCGCACCACCTACCTCGACGCCGACCTGCGCGACCCGGCTGCCATCCTCGACGCCGCCGAGCTGCACGACACCCTCGACCTGACCCGCCCGGTCGCGCTGTTCCTCATCGCGATCCTGCACTTCGTACCCGACGACGCCGACCCGCGCGGGCTCATCGCCCGCCTCGTCGACGCGCTCGCCCCGGGCAGCTACCTGGCGCTGACCCACGGCATCGGCGACGGCGACCCCGTCCTCGACGCGGCCGCGGACAGCTACCGCAAGCGCGCCATCACCGCCCGGCTGCGCAGCCGCGCCGAGGTGGAGAGCCTGTTCGTCGGGTTGGAGCTGGTCGACCCGGGGGTGCAGTTCGTCCACCGCTGGCGCCCCGACGCGGACGTGCCCGCCGGCCTCACCGACGCGGCTGTGAACATCTACGGCGGCCTGGCCCGCAAGGTCTAGCCCGGCTCGGTCGTCCCAGCAGGATTGATCATGGTCGTGGGCTGGGTGTCGTGACGTCCGGGCGCGGTCGGGGGACGTCGGCGCTCTGGAGCGCGGCGAAGTCTGCGTGGGCCTGGTCGACGGCTTCGGGGTACGCCTCGCGCCTGGTGTGCTCGATTGTCACCGGCCGCCGAACGCGCGGAACACCGCTGTCACAACCACCCCGGTCACGACCAGCACCGCGACGAACAGACCGACCGTCAGCACGACGCTGACCCGCGACGGCGGCCACACGAGCTGCCGCAGCACATTCAGCCCGATCGCGACGAGGAGGTAGGCCCACCACGGCGCCCAGCGGGACCGCCGGGCACGCACCTTGTTTTCATACGGCTGTGTCACAAAAATAATTTAGCACGGCTGTGCCATTATGGGCCCGTGCCGAAAGTTGTCGATCATGAGGCCCGCCGCGAGGAACTCGCCGACGCGATGTGGCGGGTGGCGCTGCGGGATGGCTTCCCCGCCGTGTCGGTCCGCACGGTGGCCCGGGAGGCGGGCTGGTCGCCCGGGGCGTTGCGCCACTACTTCGCCACCAGCGGTGAGATGATCGCGTTCGCGGTGGAATGGGCGGTCCGTCAGGTCCGGCAGCGGTTCGACGCGCTCGACGCTGCCCGCGGCGGCGCCGTCACGCCGGCCACGCCCCTGGAGATTCTCGAGCAGCTTCTGCCCCTCGACGCGAACCGGCGGGTCGAGTCCGAGGCATGGCTCACGCTGGTCAGTAACGCGCACGTCGGAGCGCAGCTACGCGAGCAACGGCGCGAGGTCGACGGGCTGATCCGGTATGTCGTGCGGACCGTCATCCGCCAGCTCGACGACCTCGGCCGGCTCGCCGCGCACCGGGACCCCGAGGTGGAGACCGCCCGGCTGCACGCGCTGCTGGACGGCCTGGTCGTGCAGGGCATCGCCGACCCGCCCGGCGTCACCCCGACCGGCATCCGCGCCGTGCTACACCAGCATCTCGACGATCTGGCCCACCAGGCGGATCTGACCCACCAGGCGGATCGTCCAACCGCACGAGGAACAGAGGAACAACGGAACAGCCCGTGCCGGGACGTGGCCCAGCCGAGCAGCCACTCGCAGCCCCTACGGACAGGGACGGCCGACGGTGTGGATCTTGCGAGTACATGACGGTTGAATAGGCGATCCTGCCAGTCCCCAGGCCGTTCACCCGCGCCTTCCGCCAGCACACCGGTGACACCCCGGGCGCCTACCGCCGGCGCCTGGCGTCGGCTGCGCGCTGAGGGTCACCGGCCGACGACCCGCACCTGCGGGTAGGCCCGGCTCGGCCCGTCGAGCAGCGGCTGGGCGCGCCCGCCCAGCCAGCGTTCGACGAACGCCCCGACGTAGGCGCGGGTGATCGCCAACGCCTGCCGGCCGGTCAGCGCCTGCGCCTGCGGCGGCGGCGCGGCGGGCAGCGGGATCTGGTCGGCGAGGACGGGATCGTCGGTGAAGCTGAAATGGTCGGCGCCGTCGACGTCGAGCCACAGCCGCGGCGGGCCCATGTGCGCCCACGCCTGCACCCAGGTCCGATCCTCGTCCGCCGCCGGGGGGTCGCCGGCGCCGGGATGGTTCGCCGCCGCGCCGAGCAGCAGGAACGCCCGCCCGCCGAAACCGCCGGCGCCCACCGGCTCACCGAGGGTGCCGTCCATGTCGACCCCGGCGCGCACGCGGCGGTCGTGCAGCATCACCGACGCCGCCGCCGCCCCGCCGAGGGAGTGCCCGACCGCGGCGATGCGCGCGCGGTCGATGATCTGCGCGCCGTGCCAGGCCGGGTGCGGCCCGGTGAGGCTGTTCAGGACGAAGGACAGGTCGGCGGCGCGTCCGCGGGTGGCGGCCTGGAAGTCGGCGTCGGTGCGCATCCGCTCGCACGCCAGGCAGGTCAGCATCCGCCCGCCGGGAAACGCCGTGCCGGTCGACTCGTAGGGGTGGTCGACGGCCGCGGCGACCAGGCCGCGGCTGGCCAGGTCCTCGGCGAGCCCGGTCAGCGAACGGCGCCCAACCCCCAGGCCCGGGGACAGCAGCACCAGCGGCCGGCGCCCGGGCAGCGGGCGCGCCCCGGCGCGGCTGGCGATCGCGGTGTCGCTCAGCGCCTGCACGGGCAGGAGGTCGGCCAGGCCCAACGCGGCCAGGTAGAGGCGGACCTCCTCGACCGTGGCGTAGCGCGCCGGGGTGCCGGTGGCGGCCCGCGCCGGGTAGTAGACGTCGACCATCAGCTCCCGCGCGACGCCCGGCACCCACGGGTCGCGCCGATGACGGTCGACCAGGTGCACCGTGTCCCGGCCGACGGCGAAGGGCCCGGTGGGACGGGGCAGGGCCAGCCGCACCGGCCGTCCCGCCACCGTCGGCGGCCGCGCGCCCGCCGCCGCCGCCGACACCGACGGGGTCGGGGTCGGGGCGGCGGCACGCGGCGGGGATACCGAGGCCTGCGGGAACGCCGAGGCCTGCGGGAACGCCGAGGCCTCGGCGCTGCCGGCACCGGCGACGGGGAGAAGGAGGATCGCTGCGGCGAGGGACACCGTGCGGAGGATTGCCATCACTGCTCGCACTCTAAGTGCCGCCCCGGTCGCCGACCGTGCACCCCGGTAGTCTGTCAGGCGACACCCCACCGCCGCGCCCACCGCCTCCGTGCCGGCGGACCGTGCAGGTCAGGCCGTCCGCGCCGCGGGGGACGTCCGCCGCGGCGGACCTACGACAGGCCCTCGTAGGCGGCGATCACGATCCCCAGGGCCCGGTGGTCACCCAGGCCGCCGTCGTCGAGCATCTGGTTCATCACGTACGACACGGTCAGCCGGGCGTCGAGGTCGACCATCACCAGCGAGCCGCCCCACCCGCCCCAGCCGCAGGAACGGTCGAAGATGCCGTAGCCCATGCCGTAACGCATCGAGGCGCCGAGGATCTGGTCGACGCCGCGGTACTGCTGCTCGCGGGCCCGCTCGCAGCCGGCCGCCGACAGCAGCCGCACGCCCCGCGCCGTGCCCCCGCCGGCCAGCACCGACTGCACGGCACCGACGGAGCGGGCGTTGCCGAACCCGCTCACCGACGGGATGTGGGCGCGCCGCCAGGCCAGGGTGTTGGCGTCGCTGACGCGTATGCCGACCCCGGGCGCCGCGGACGCGCCCCGGTCGGCCCCCGGCGGGGCGGCAACCAGGTCCCCTGACGGCGCCGACGGCGGGGCGAGCACGGGCGCGACGCGGTGGTCGTGCTCGGCGGGCAGCCCGATGTGGAAGTCCGCGCCCAGCGGCGCGGCCACCTGCTCGGCGAAGAACTCCCCCAGCGGCCGGCCGGTGATGCGGCGTACCACCTCACCGACGAGGAAGCCCTGGGTGAGCGAGTGGTATCCGGCCAGGGCGCCGGGCTCCCAGCGCGGGGCCTGCGCGGCCAGGCGCGCCGTGACCGACGGCCAGTCGTAGAGGTCGGCCACGCTCAGCGGATCGTCGAAGTCCGGCAGGCCCGCGGTGTGGGCCAGCAGGTGGCGTACCTGCACGCCCTGCTTGCCCGCGGCGGCGAACTCGGGCCAGTACCGGGCGACCGGCGCGGCCAGGTCGAGCTCACCGCGGTCGGCGAGGATCAGCGCGCACAGCGCCGTCATCGTCTTGGTGACCGACCAGACGTTGGTGATCGTGTCGCGTTCCCAGGCGACGGTGCGCCCGGCGTCGGTGTGACCGCCCCAGACATCGACGACCAGCTCGCCGTCGAGGTGGACCGCCGCCGAGGCGCCGACGTCCTCGGCGGCCAGCGACTGCGCCAGCGCGTCACGCACCGCCGTGAACCGCCTGTCGTAGCTGCCCGCAACCTCGATCACGAGGGTGAACCTAGCCCAGCGACACCCACCATGGTCAACTCGTTTTCCGCCGGGCGACGAGGCCGACCGCAGGTCCAGGCGGACCCCGGCGGCGCGGCGGGTCGCCACTGCGCGCATCCAGCCGCGCGCGGCTACCGATCTTTCATTTGCCGGGTCGGGTGGAGATGATCCACGACACCTCCGGCCCGGTGATCATGATGGTTGGCTTGGCGGTAACCCCGATGGCTGTGTCTGCGGCGGTCCCGGTATCCGATCAACACCCGCCGCCGAACCGACCCGGGAACCATCAGCACGAACCACCAACCGACACCACCCATGAAAGATCAGTAGTCGGGTGCGCGGCCCCAGGCGATGGCGGTGGCGAAGGACAGGTCGAAAAACGCCGGGTCCGCGAGGCAGTCCAGGGCCTCGTCGAGGGTGTCGTCGCCGGCCAGGTCCAGCTCGCGGATGTGGGGGCGCAGCCGCGTCAGGGTCAGCGCCCAGCACTGGGCGGAGGCGCCCGCGCCGCCGGTGGTCGGCAGGTGCACGCTCACCCCCACGTCGACCAGGCCGCGGGCCTGCAGGGGGCCGGGGAACCCGCGCGCCCAGGCGGAGTCCGTGCCGATGGTCTTCGCCAGCGCCTCGTCGATGCTCAGCATGGCCCGGCGGAACGCCGGGTGGGGTGAGGAATCGAGGGGGAACGCGGCGATCGACTCGACGACGAGGACGCCGGCGGGTTTCAGCCAGTCCCGCAGGCGGTCCAGGACGTGCTCGCGGTCGGGAAGATGCTCCAGGACGAACCGGGCGTGGATGAGGTCGAACGGCCCGCCCGGGGGCGCGGGGTCACGGGTGACGTCGTGGCGCAGGACCGTCAGTTCCGGGCCGGCGAGGACGTCGAGGTGGCGGGTGTCGACGTCGGTGGCGACCACATGGCCGGCCCTGGTGGCATGGCCGGCCCCGGCGTCGGTGGCCGGGCCGGTGGTGGAGTCGGCGTCGGCACCGGTGACGCGGTCGGCGAGCCAGGCCGCGATCGACCCGCCGCCGGCGCCCACCTCCAGGCATCGCCAGCCGACGCCGACGCCGCGTTCGTCCAGGACGCGGATCGTCGTCGGGTCGCAGACCGCGGCCATGGCGGCCAGCCGGGCACGTTCGGTGTCGGTCGGGCCACCCAGCACATCGTCGGCGTAGCGGCGTTGCTGCGGGGAGGGATGCCGGTGGGAAGTCACGCCTGGCAATTCTGCCGCAACCGTGGGCATCGCGGCCCGGGCAGGCCCAGCATCGCCTGCCCGGCCCGAGTGCATCCGATCGGCCGTCCTCCGCTTCGGCGCCTTGGTCCAATTCGCGCGCAACCCTGGGGCGGCGGACGCATACTCCACGTCATGTCGACGGACTACGAGCTGCCAGCCGCGAGCGGCGTTGGGCGGATGAGCCCGGCCGGCGAGGTCGCGGACAGCACGGACAGCAGCCCCGACGAGGACGGCCTGCTCCGTCTGCTCACCGAGGTGGTTGCGGTACCTTGGCGCCTGCGCCGGGCCGCGGCCCGCGCGCACGCGGCGGGCGACGGCGATCCCGGCTGGCGGGCCCGGTGGGCGTTGCGGCGGCTGGTGAGAGCGTGCCGTGCCGGCCGGCTCGCGGGCGTCTCGGCGCTGGCCTACGTGGTGGCGGCCTCGCGGCCGACGCGGTCCGGCGAGCACCCGACGAGCCAGCCGCCACCCCTTCCGGCCGCCGCCGTGCGGGCACTTCACGACGAGCTGGCGATACGTATCCGCTATGGGACGGCGCCCTTCAGCGGGTGGGCCGATGCCGTCGTCGCGACGATCGCCCCCTACTGGGCGCACAGCTGCCAGCCGGACCTGTTCGGGCTGGTGCACACGGCGGTCACCGGCGAGGGCCGCGAGGACTGGCAAAACATCACTGGCCGCCGGGCACGGGTGGCCCGCGCCCTGCCACGCGAGGACAGATTGCCGCTGCTCCTGCTGCGCCTGCGCGGACAGTCGCCCGCGTCGCCCGCGTCGCCCGCGCGGGGGGCCAGGCAGTGGGCCCTGCTCACGGAGGTGCTGGCCAGGCGCTGGCCCCGCGAGATCGTCAGCGCGGTCGCCGAGGCGGACCCGGCGCTCGCCCAGGGCGCGGCGGACACCCTGCGGGCCACGTCGGTGCCGAAGGCGCTCGACGAGCTGGCGTCGGCCTGCCTGCGCGAGACCTCGCCGGCCACGGATCGGTGGCTCGCGCTGCTCACCGACAACCGCCACCTGCCCGCCGACGACGCGCATCGCGTCGTCGCCGCGGCGCTGCGCCACGACGACGGCCACCTTGCCACCCACGGCGCGCACGGCGTCGGCCTGCTGCTCGACGCGCTGGTCGACCGGCCCGTGCCGCGCGCGCTGGCGGACGCCCTGCGGCGTGCTCTGCGGCACCTGACCAGCCCGGCTGCCCGCGCGGAGCTCCTGGTCACCGCGCAGCTCGCGCCGGACTCCGCCCGGCGCGACGAGGCCCGCAGCGCTGCCGTCGAAGGTGACCACGTGCCGGCACCCGGGGCGGAGCGGGCCCTGTTCTCCTTCCTCAGCGAGCAGTGGGACCGCTACGAGGAGGTGGACGCCGACGGCCGGCTGATCGCCGACGCCAGCGGGGCGGCCGAGAAGACCACCAGGGCCGCGGTGCGTGCCGCGGCGCGGCGCTACGGCCGTACCGACGTCGTGGCGGTGTTCCTCGGCGGCGACCCCACCGCCCCCACCGACGCCCCTGACCGCGTCGGCGAGCTGACCCGAGCGGAGATCGACTATGTCGTCGGCGCCCTGATCGCCGAAGGCCGGGCGGAGCAGGCGTGGCGGCTGGCGTTCCGGCTGCCGTTCGTCCCGGCGCTGGCAGTCGCGGCCCGGCTGCGCGCCGCCGGGTACCGGCCCGCGGGCGTCGCCGACGAGTCGCTGCTGGCGATGGCCGCCGACGCCCACGCGCGGTTCGGCGAGGCCGAGCTCGACGACCAGCTCGCGACGCCACCCGAGCCCAGGCGCATCGAGGGGCACACCAGGGGATCGTCCGGGGACCGCGCGACGCCGCAGGCGCTGTCGTTCTCCCCCGACGGCCGCGAGCTGGTGATCGCGACCCACCACGATGTCTCGGAGCCGACCGGCGAAGGGGTCTACGCGGTGCCGAACAACTGCCACGTCCCCTCCACGAGGAGGCAGTGGATCCCCTACGTCAGAAGGTCGCAGTACGACCAGGTGGAGCTCGTCGACCCGGCGGGCGGGCGGCTGTGGTGTTTCGACCGGTTGGACGGTCCCGTCACCGAGGTGTGCGCGGCCGGTGGGGGCCGGGTTTTCGCCGCAGCGGCCCGGGTGGGGCTGTTCACGCGCCAGGCGGTCCTGTTCCTCGACGGGGAACGCCGACGCGAGCTCGGCTTCCACCAGGACGCGGTGGTCGCCCTGATGGCGCTGTCCGGCGGCGGGGCGCTCACCGTGTCCCTGGACCGGACGATCGCCTTCTGGGACGCCGACGGTGAGAACGGCGAACGCCTGCGCGTCGAGGACCCGTCACCGCACTGGGCCGCGCTGTCCCCCGACGGCCGCACGCTGCTCGTCGTGGGAGCGCGCCTGACTCGGTATGACGTGCAGGCACGCCGCCTGATCACCCCGGTTTCACAGACACGCGTGAGGATGTCGAGATTCGGCTTCGGCCCTGACGGCACCGGGATCCTGACCGAGTTCGACGGCGAGCAGACGATCTACAACGTCGAGCGGGCGACGCGGGAGCGATCCCTGCCCCTTCCCGGGTACCGTGGCGCGCCGCTGGGCATCTTCCCCCTGCCCGGCGCGGGTGCCGTGATGGTCGTGCGCGGCTCCGCCGGGCCGCAGGTGCTCTCCTGGCCCGACCTCGCCCCCGTCTACGACCGCACGTGGGCCGCCCCGGGCAAGACCGAGGCGGCGGCTGTCACCGCGCCAGGGACGCATCTCGCGACCGCGCACGGTGCCACGATCTTGCTGCGGGATCTGCGGGGAGTCGCGGTGTCGCGCATCCTGCGCCGGCCGCTGCGCGACGCGCGCCCCGGTGACGCTGCGACCCTCGACGAGGCGGCCTCCTGGCTGCCCGCCACGGCGGTGGGCGCCGCCCTGCTACGCCACCGGCTCTGACCCGTCCGGGCCGGGCGGGCCGGGCGGGCCGGTCGAGGCGGTCGAGGCGGTCGAGGCGGTCGACGAGTGTGAAGCGGGGTGCGGTCGCGGCGATGAGTCTGCCGGCCGCCCGCGGGTCTACCTTCCGACCGGGACACAACCAACTCGTCGGGAGTACGGCATGGGGCTGATCCACATCGCGCTGTTCGCAACCCTCGACCTCGTCGGGCAGGCGCCCGGCGGCCCCGAGGAGGACCCGGTGGGGTTCCCGTTCGGCGGCTGGCAGGCGCCCCTGCTGGACGAGGTCGCCGGGGCGCAGGTCGCTGCCGCGTACGAGGGCACGGACGCCCTCCTGCTCGGCCGGCGGACGTATGACATCTTCGCCGCCTACTGGCCGTACCAGGAGGGCGGCGCGGACAACGAGTTCGCCACGCTGTTCAACAGCGTCCCGAAGTACGTGGCCTCCCGCGCCACGCCCGACCTCACCTGGGCCGGGTCCACGCGGCTGGGCCCGGATCTGCCCGGCGCGGTGCGCGAGATCCGTGACCGGCACGCGCACGTGAAGGTCGTCGGAAGCCTGAACCTGGTGCAGACGCTCCTGCGCGAGAAGCTCTTCGACCGTCTCGACCTGTGGGTGCACCCGGTCGTGCTCGGCGTCGGGAAGAAGGTGTTCGACGGTGGCGCGGTGCCCACGAACGTCACCCTCCTCGAACCGCCGGTAGCCAGTCCGAAGGGCACCGTGTACCTGCGCTACGGGCTCGCCGACGGCACGCCCGCGACCGGGGACATGAGCGCACCCGACCGCGGTGTCGGGCGCGACGACTGACGCGCGCCCGCGCCAGGTGGGTCCGTACCCGGCCGGCCCCGGCGCACCGCTCGCGCCGGGGCCGGCCCACGTCAGGGCGTCGTGATCGGCGCCTGCAGTTCGGTCACCCACCGCTCGGGGGCGTGCGGGGGGCAGGACAGGTACACCTCGCGGGCGTAGCCGGCGCTGCGATGGCCGTGGGCGTCGATCCACCGGGCCAGGGTCTGGCCGGTGGCGACGATGTCGTTCATGGATCCGTGGTGGGTGAGGGTGGCCGCGGCGGGGACCGCCGGGAGCTCGACGATCGTGAGGTCGTGGCCGGCGTCGTGGCCGGCGGCGGCGTCGTGGCCGGTGGCGACGGGCAGGGCCGCGTGGACGTTGATCGTGCCGTCACCTTCGGCGGTGTCGGTGTAGTAGGCCAGGGCGGGCCCGGTCGGGGTCAGGCCGGCGCGGGCGAGGCGGTCGATCAGGTCGGCGAACAGGGGCGTGAGGACCGGGGAGATGTCCTCGGGGGCGTAGCTGGCGCAGGTGGCGACCAGTTCCGCGACGCGGACGGCGGCGACGGGCTTGGTCACGACAGTGTCGGTGGGCATGTGTTCCTCGCTTTCGATGGCGCGAAGCCTCGCCTGCACCCGGGCGAGCCGGGCGGTGTCGGCCGCGATCGTCGCGGTGAGTTCGGCTCGGCGCAGCCGCAGCATGCCGCGCAGTTCGTCGACGCTGACCTGCTCGTCGACGATGCTCCGCACCTGCGCGAGGGTGAAGCCGAGGTCCTTCAGGGCGATGATCCGGTTGAGTCGGGCGAGCTGACCGTCCTGGTAGAAGCGGTAGCCGCTGCCCGGGTCGACATGGGCGGGCCGCAGCAGTCCGATCGCGTCGTAGTGGCGCAGCATCCGGACCGACACGCGCCCGCGGCGGGCGAAGTCTCCAATGGTGAACATGACGCCTACCGGTCTACGACCTGCCACCGTGTCAGGGTCAACGTCCGGCCGTCGCGCGTTTATCGGCGGCCGGACGAGGACCTCGTCCCGGTCGCCCCCCGGTGGGCGACGCGCCCGCGCGCCGCCCACCGGGGCCGGTCACCCGCCGAGGGCGGTGAACGCGCCGTCGCGCAGAACGGGGACGACGGCGTCGGCGTCGAGCTGCGCGGCGCTGGCGACGTCGTCGTCCCAGCCCAGCTCCAGCAGCTCCCGTCCGGAGACGGACCCGCGCAGCTCGTCGTGCAGCTCGGGTTCGGCCGCACGGAAGGCGGCCAGGGCGGCTCGGGCCTCCGGGGAGAGCTGCGCCCGGGTCAGGGCGCCCGCCTCGACGGTGCGGGCGATGATCGCGCCGGCGCCGAGCAGGTCGTCGACGGCGGGACGCAGCGGACCGGCGTGCTCGCGTCCCTGCGCGTCTGGCCACCGTTCTCCGGCGGCGATCACCGCGACGCACCGGCCGGCGGCGAGATCGTCGGCGAGCACAGTGCCCACCGCCGCCGCGTTGCGCAGGCAGCCGGCGATGGGGGCCGTGCCGCTGTCGGCTGCCGCGGCCGACAGCGTGGCGCCGTTGGGTGAGAGCAGAACGAGGCGGGTGCCGGCCGAGATGTGGGCGAGGTCGGCCGGTGACAGCGACCATGGCGTGGTCGGATCCTCACGCCGGCCGGCGAGAACCGCCCCGTGCTGCGCGGCGAACCGCACGGCGGTGGCGTCGCGCCAGCGCAACGGCAACACCTGCGCGCCGCGGGTGACCGCGACGCTGACCGCCGTCGTGAACCGCAGCACGTCGACGATCACGACGGTGTCGCTCACCGGCGCGAGAACGGCCAGGTCCTCACCACCCCAGCCGAAGCGGACGCGAAACGGCCGCTGCTCGCCGACACCCACCACGACGCACTCCTGTCTGCCTACGTGGACCGCCTACGGGGACCGTCTACGTGGACCGCTCGCGGTCGGCGCCCGCCCGGCAGCGCCTTTCTCCCAGTCCAGCAGATACCGGCAGGGTTCATTCCTCCTTTGCCGTGATCGCTCCACGCCCCGTCACCGCAGGTGGGGCTGATGGGGGCGACCTGGCGGGGCGCGGCGTCGGGTGTCCGGCGCGCCGGGCTACAGGCGGGCGAGGAGTTCGGCCTTCTTCGCGGCGAACTCCTCGCCGGTCAGGACGCCGCGCTGGTACAGATCGCCGAGCCGGTCGAGGGTCGCCAGCACCGCGTCGGCGTCGGTTCCCGCCGGGGCCGCCTGCGCGGGCGACGCAGGTGCGGTGGTCGACGCAGGTGCGGTGGTCGACGCGGCGGGTTCGGCGGCGGGCGGCGTCGGGGTGGTCGGGCTCGCCACCGGCAGGCTGTCGACGGTGAAGGTGCCGTGCTGGCTGGTGAACGACAGCGTGCCCGGCGCGGCGCCCTGCTGCTGGTGCACGCCGCCGATGGCATGGTCGAGCGTGTCGTAGACGCGCACGGGCCCGCCGCCGCTCTGCACGGCCAACCGTCTGAGCTGGGGGAACACCGCGTAGTGGGAGTCGTTCTGGCCGCCGCTGGCCTGGGGCCGCCCCAGCTCGCCCGGCCACCAGGAACCCGGTTCCGCCGCACCGCGGTTCGCCGGGTGAACCGGGCCGGGCTCGCCCGCGGACACCGGATCGGGCGCGGGCGCGTACACCGCGGTGGAGGCCAGCAGTCTCGACAGTTCGCTCGCCAGGCCGCTGACCGTTGCCTGCAGGCCATGGTTACCCATGTCGCCGACCATCGTCATGCCGCCCGCCATCCACTGGCCGCTGCCGCCGAACTCGGGGTGGGAGAACTGCGCCATGGTGCCGTTGCCCCGCCGGACCGCCTCCAGCATGGCCCGCACCGCGTCGGTGCTCACCGCGTACCTGGCGGAGAGGTCCGCGACCGCCTGCTCACCCTGGCTGGTCAACGTGCGCATGGTGCCGCCCCTGATGGTGGTGACATCCCGGCGACTGCCGCCAGCGGGGCCGTCACCGCGTCGGGTGCTCGGTCCGGGGTACTGCTGATGATCTGAACGCTGTCCGCCGCCCACCGCTGCGTCAACGCCGCAGGTTCACTCATGGCCGCAGCGTAGGGACAGAGCGACCCCCGCGACTCCGAGATGGGCCAGTTTCGTCCTACCGACCTGGACGCCGCCCCCGAGCTGGGGAATCTGCGCCGTCCCAAGACCAGATCCGCACCCGGTGGGGCGCTGTCCCGCTGATCGCCGGGCTAGGCTGTGCGGCGATGACTACCGGGACGGCATTGCGCCACACACGGATGGGTGACCCGGTGCTCTTCTGAGCGCCGTACGGGCCGGTGCGGGCCCGCTGTTCGATCGAGGCTCTTGTGCTGCCGCGCGGGCTCCGCCTCCGTCGTGTTGATCAGGCTTGACACATCAACCACGACAGGAGAATGCATGCCCACCACGACGCTGCAGGTTCCCACCGCGGACGGCCAGGCCGACGCTTTCGCCGCCTTCCCCGACCGCAGCGAGCGGCACCCGGGGGTGCTGCTGTACCCGGACGCCTTCGGCGTGCGGCCCGAGCTGGAGGAGAAGGCCCGCGAACTGGCCGCGTACGGGTACTACGTGCTCGTCCCCAATCTCTACTACCGGCACGGCCCGGCACCAGTGATCGAACTTCCCGCACATATCGGAGCAGAGATCCGGCCCGCGGTCTTCGCCCGGCTGATGCCCCTGATCGAGGCGCACACCACCGAACGTGCCCTGCGCGACGCCGACGCCTACCTCAGGTTCCTCACCACCCAACCCGAGGTCGGCACCGGACCGGTCGCCGTAATCGGCTACTGCCTAGGTGCCGTCCTGGCGATGCGCACCGCAGCCGCCCACCCGGACCAGGTGGCTGCCGTCGCCGGATTCCACCCCTTCTTCCTGATCACCGACGCACCCGACAGCCCGCACCGCCTCTTCCCCGAGCTCACCGCCCAGGTCCACCTCGGCCTCGCCGAAGGCGACATGACGCCCGAGTCCCTCCGCGCGCTCGACCAGGCCCTGGATGGCGCAGGTGTCGACCACACCTGCGAGATCTACCCCGGCACCCTCCACGGCTTCACCATGTCCGACACCGACGCCTTCAGCCCCTCGGCACTACAGCGCCACTGGGACCGCCTGCTCTCCCTGCTCGAGCGCACCCTGGCCAACCTCTGAGACGTCGGCTCGACGGTCGCCGGCGACGTGGCCGCGCTCGACAGCGCGGCCGGCGCCGCCGCGCCTGCTCGAGCCATTTCTCGGCGACCGGGCCGCCTCACTGATCGTCTGGCAGGGTGCGCCGGCCGGGCAGCGCTCGCTGCATGACCCACTCCGGCCGGTCACTGCCAGGGACCGCCGCTGCGACGCTGGTCCGGGAGAACCCGCTGCGCTGGTAGAGCCGGACCGCGTGGTGGTTGTTCTCGTACACCCTCAGCACGACCTTGTCGGCACCCGCCCGCGCGGCCCACGCGACCACGGCTGCGACGAGCAGGTCGCCGACCCCGCGGCCTCGGGCCGCCGGCGCCACCCACAGCGATATCAGCTCGACGGTGTCGAGGTCGGTCCGGTCACCGCTGATCATGCCAGTCGGCTGAGGCAGATGCCCCTCCCGACGTCCCGAACCCGGGCGACCCGTGACGAGCCCCCGCTCTCACCTGACAGAGCAGATTCGGTGAGATTCCCCCGCGATCGAAGCAGAGTCACCGAGACGGCCTGCAATCGGGTGGTCACCATCTCTGAGACTGTCTTGTCTCGTGTGAGTTGGCGGGGCTCACGCCGGCGCCTGCGAGACATCTTCGCTGGTCACGGCCACAAAACAAGTGAGGCGATGCTTCGATTCACTGGCGGCCAGAGCCGGCACCGTGCGGACGTTTGATCCGTGGTGGACCGATCCAGGCGGCGCCTGAAAGCATCGGTGAGCCCCGACAGGCTCGGGTCGCTCAGCGACGTCGAGCTGCTCGCCCGCGGTGGCGACCGATGCCTTCACCACTGCAGGCTTCCGTCTTTCCGTCATCAGCGAGCCGCAGCCCGACCCGGCCGCCCGTGAGCTGTTCCCGGACGGCTTCCAGGACCTTTCGACCAATCCCAACTTCCTGTTCTTTGTCGTCGAGGTACCGCGTCGTCGAGGTACCGCCGTCGGCTACCGGCTGGGGCAGCTGGCCAGTCGCGGATCACGAGCGGAGCCAGAGTCGGCGCCTGCCCCAGTACGGTGGCTTCGTATGACCGATTCCGAGATCGAGATCACCGCAGAGCTGGTCCATGACCTGCTGCAGGAGCAGCATCCGGACCTGGCAGGGCTGGCCATCCGCGAGGTGGCGGGCGGGTGGGACAACCAGCAGTGGCGCCTCGGGGACGAGTTGGCCGTGCGCATGCCGCGCACGGAACGCGCCCCGGACCTCCAGCGCAAGGAGCGCCGGTGGCTGCCCGTCCTGGCCCCGCGCCTGCCGCTCCCGGTCCCGAACCCTGTACGGATCGGTGAACCGTCCGCGCGCTTCCCGAGGCCCTGGACCATCAGGACGTGGGTTCCCGGCGAGCCACTGGACTACACCTCGATCAGCCGCGGCGACCACGCGGCCGACACTCTGGCGGGTTTCCTCAGAGCGCTCCACGTGGAGGCGCCCGTCGAGGCGCCGACCAGTTCGGACCGCGGCGCTCACCCCAAGAAGTGCACGGACGGCTTCGACCACTTCTTGCAAGCCGTTGCCCCCGGCGGCATTGCCGCCGACGTCCGGGCCGTCTGGGACGCCGCCGTTGCGGCCCCCGAGTGGGAGGGGGCGCCGGTTTGGGTGCACGGTGACCTTCATCCCGCGAATGTCGTCGTCTCGGCCGGGACGCTCTCGGGCGTGATCGACTTCGGTGACATGTTCGCCGGCGATCCGGCGTGGGACCTCGCGGCCGCATGGGTAGTCCTTCCCGCGGGCGCCGCCTCACGCTTCTTCGACGTGTACGCGCATGCGGACGAGGCGACGATCCGGCGCGCCCGCGGACTGGCTGCTCTGAAAAGCCTGATCCTCATGCTGATGGGCCAGAACGGAGACCGGGGCCTTCCTGGCGGCAAGCCGACATGGGGACCCGCAGGCCGGGCAGCGCTCGATCGTGTTCTGACAGGCGGTTTGGTGTAGGCACGGAGCGACGATCCCCAGACGTCGCTCTCGCGTCGCTCACGATGCCCTCCCCGTGGAGACGAACAGATCCGCTCGATGCTCCACGGTCAGCACCGTCGACGAGCGAGGACTCGCCCGCCTGGCCCACCACGAGATCGACCACCTCGACGGCCTGCTGTATCTCGCCAGGATGCGACCAGGTGCCGAGCCCCATCCTCGTCGAGGACCACCGGCCAACAGGCCGAGCCTGGACAGACGACACCGTCCGATGGGTCAAGGCGCGATCATCTCAGCCCGGGGAAATCAGCCTGCTATTTTCCACGAGTAGCCGCTGATGAAGAGTTCGCACCGCGACCAGGTCGGCTTCGGTGGCTTTCAGCGCGGCGCGGGTCTCGTCGAGCTGCCGTTGGAGTTCGTCGGTGGCGGGCGGGAGCGGCGTCCGGCCGGTAAGCGCTCCGGTCGCCGACGCGGTCAGGCCGTCCACTCGAAGCTGTCGCAGCTCGGCGAGGACCGCGTCCGGGCGCTGACACAGGTCGGTGTTCTGCTGCCTGAGCATCGCGTTCTCGGTACGCAGTGCCCGCTTGGTCGCGGACGGGGCTGCGGCTGCCTGCCGCCCTGCGTCTTCGGGTAGCGCTGCGTCTTCGGGCAGCGCTACCCGGACTTGTGCGGCGCGGATTTTCGAGTCGCGGTGTCGCTGGAGGTACTGACCGTTCACGCGGGCCCGGCGGGTGATCTCTGCGTCGCTCAGCGGTGTGCGTCGGCGCCGCATGCCGTCGAGCACGGCGGTGACGCGTGCCTGGCAGTTCCGGCTGTCGGCGCGGCGGCTGACGGCCGCGGCGTCTCGCCCGGCTCGCGGGATCTGGTGACGACGGGTGCTCGCTGTGCCGTCCGCGGTCATCGGCGCTGCCTCGGTAGCGAGCTGATGACGATCGGGTCGACGGAAGGTTGGCCGAGCCGCTGTGTCCACGCCCCTCTACCGCTCTGATCGTAGGCGCGGAGGGTCTTGGGGGATCGCTCGCCGGTGCGCAGGTACAGCATCCACTCGTCCAGCCATGATCGCAGTTCGTCCACGGGACGGAAGTTAGCGGGGCGTGGAGCGCTGTGCGAGGAAGCGTCTCGTCCACCCGGTGCGGTTCGGGTCGGTGAAGTGCCTGTGTAGCAGCGGTTTTCTACGAATCTCTCGGGTGGCATCTTCGGATCCTAGCGCCCGATAACGCCCGCTTATCGGGCGTCAGCGCAGGGACACGCGAGGGGTCCGATATCGTCGTTCCGTTCCGTGGTATAACGATGCCAGTTAACGTTTCATCTCGGCGATGATACGGAAATGACGGTACGAGACGGAATGAGGGATCGTGATGAGCCGGGTGCCCCGCCCCCCTCAGCAACGCCAGGAGCCGGACGAGCCGGACGGGCCGTTCCGCCCGCCGGCGCCGCGGCCGTCCGTCGAGCCCCCCGAGCTGCCCACCACCGCGCCGGGCGCGGCGCCGGCGGCGACCGGCGTCCCGGCGGACGCGGGGGGCATCCCCTCCCCCACGCAGGCGCCGGCCGGCCCTGACGCGGTGGCCGACCCGGCCCCGGCACCCGGCTCGGCCGCCGCGGACATGGCGGCGGATCAGGCGCGGCCGGTGCCTGTCGCCGCGGCGGGGGCGCGCTGCGCCTACCCGGGCTGCACACGCCCGGCCGCACCCGCCGACGGCCCCGGCCGCCCGCCGGCCTACTGCGACGAGCCGGCGCACAACCGGCTCGCCGCCTACCGGCGCCGGCGCGAACTGGCCAACCGTCCCGCCGGGCAGAACACCCCGGCGACGGGCAGCGCCCGGCCCGCGCCGATCCCCCGGCCCCTGGCCGCCGGGCGGGCGCGCGCCGAGGAACTCGCCGGGCAGGTGCAGACCCTCGCCGGCGAGCTGACCGTCACCCTGGACGCCTTCGGCCGGCAGCTGGCCCTGCTCGGCGACATCACCGCCGCCGAGGCACAGGTCGAGGCCGCCGAGGCCGAAGCCGCCGAACGGGTCGCCGAGGCCGTCGCCCGCGCGGTGCGCGCCGAGCAGAACGCCCGCGCCGCCGCGGCCGCCCGCGCCGAGGCCGACGCGGTGGCCGCCGAGGCCGTCACCGCCCTCGACGACGCCGAACGGGCGCCTGGCCGCCGCCGAGACGGCCCGCGCCGACGCCGTCGAGGAGTCCGCGGCCGCGGTGCGCGCCGCGACCGCCGCCGCCGAGGCCGCCCGCGCCGACGCCGACGCCGCCGTGGCGGCCGCAGGCGTCCAGGCCCGCGCCGACCTCGACGCCGCCCACCGCGACGCCGCCGCCCGCCTCGCCGAGGCCCACAGCGTCGCCGAGCAGCGGATCGCCGAGGCCACCGCCGCCCGCGACCACGCCGTCGCCGAACTCACCCAGCTGCGCCGCGACGCCGAGCGCGACGCCCGCATCCGCACCGAGCTGCGCGCCGAACGCGACGCGCTGCGCGAGGACATCCGCGTCGAACGCGCCGAGGCGCTGCGGCTACGCCAGGCTGGCGACGCCGACGCCCAGCGGCTGCGCGCCGAGACCACCGCCGACCTCGACCGCGTCCGCGCCGAGACCACCGCCGAGATCAGCCGGATCCGCGCGGAGGCGGCCGCCGAGATCGAGCGGATCCGCGCCGAGGCCGAGGCCCGCCTCGACGCCGAACGCCAGGCCGCCGCCGAACGCCTCGCCGTGATCAGCGAGGCCCGCGCCGAGGCCCGCACCCGCGCCGAACGCGCCGAACGCCAGGCCGACGACCTCGCCGCCGAACTGCGCGCCCTGCGCACCCCCGGCCCACCCGGCCGCTGAGCCGCTGAGCCGCTGAGCCGCTGAGCCGATCGTCGCCTGTGGTGATGCGGGACGGCGTATCCGCGGTTCACATGGACGATCTCGTCGCGGGAGTTGCACGACGGGTTCACGGTGAGCGCGGCGCAGGGCAAGGACAACCCGGCCGATCTGCTCAACGCGGCACTCGAGCAGTTGGTGAAGGCCCGCTGCGAGCTGCCGGGCTAGACGACGTTGGATCAGACGGGTGCGGCTGTTGACCGAGATCGCGGTAGACGGTGTTCTTCGGCGACAGGTCGTTGTGACAGACGACGTCGTGGCCGTCGGCCAGCGGTGTCCCCGTGGTGAGGTCGTGCAACTCGCAGACCAGCTCGGCGGCCCGGATCAGGCCTGCGTCGGACCGGACGGCAGGCGCGTGTTCGACCTTCCAGGGAACGGGCCCGTCTATGAAGCTGAGGATCTCCCGGTGCTGCTCGTCGATGCCGAGGAACCGTGGCGCTGCCTGCCATCCCTGCTGGTCGAGAAAGCCGAGCAGACGGTGGACGAAGTCGGACCGGGACGTACGTGGCCTGCGCACGGTGTCGCCGATCCGGACAACCGTGTTCACGAAGCCGCCGGGCATGGCCTCTTCGGTCATGTCCGTCTCCCGCACGATCCACAGCTGACCGGTAGTGCTCGTTCTACCTGCCCACGCCCACCCCTGGGCACGCGGGCATTCATCTCGGGAAGCTGCCCGGCTCAGTCCGGCTGCTGCGCAGTTCGCGCCGGTCCACGTCAACGCCCTGCTGTTGCACCAGGTCCTCGCCGAACCGGAGCCGAACCGGAGCCGAACCGGACCGGGCAAAGAAGCTGTCCGACCTGACGGAGCCCTGATCAGCCGTGCCACACCCCGGTCGCGGCGGTGGTCCTGACGTAGTCGGTGAAGTCGCGGGGTTCGCGACCAAGAGCCCGCTGAACGCCGTCGGCGAGCTGGGCGAAACGGCCCTCACTGATCCAGCCGGAGAGCATGTTCAGCAAGGCGACGTACTCCTCCGGCAAGCCCTGCTGCGTGGCGTGGGCCGCGAAGTCGGCCGGTGAGACGGGACGGTAGGTGATGTCCCGGCCGGTGGCCTGGGCGATCTCATCGATCACGGCGCCCAGGCTCAGCAGCCGCGGCCCGGACAGCTCGTAGGCCTGCCCGCCGTGGCCGTCCTCGGTGAGGGCGGCCACGGCGACGTCGGCGATGTCTTCGACGTCGATGAACGGCTCGGCGCCGTCCCCGGTCGACAACACGACTTCGCCGTCAACGAGCTGCCCTCGGAAGAGGGAATCCTCGCTGAAGTTCTGCGCGAACCAAGCCGGCTTCAGGATCGTCCACGCTGCGCCGGATTCCCGCACCGCGCGCTCGCCGGGAAGTTTTTCCTCGCCGGCGGGCACCACCCAGTCGCGGTTGGACAACAGCACCAGCCGCTCGACACCGCTGGCCACGGCGAGCTTGCTGAAGGAGCTCAGCGATGTCGCGGCGTCACTGAGCTGTGAGTCGACCAGGTAGGCCGCGCCGACGCCCGCCAGCGCGGGCTCCCAGGTGTTCTCGTCGTTCCAGTCGAAGCGGGTCGGCCCCTTCCGGGAGGCCGCGCGGACCTCGTGTCCGCGCTGCTGGAGGCGGGAGACCACGCGGCGTCCCGTCTTGCCCGTGCCACCGAGGACCAGGATCGGTTTCGTCATGTGATCAGTCAAACAGTGCGCCGGTGAGTCGGGGAATGGTTCACGCGCTCACATTGATGTCTCAGCGTCTAGGCTCGCTGCGTGGATCCGCTGGCGAGCCTTCTGTACGAGGTGCGATCCGACGGCGCCCTGTTCAGCCGGAACATCGTGGCCCCGCCCTGGTCGGTCCGCTTCGCCGACGGGACGCCGCTCGCCGTCATCACCATGCTGCGCGGCGCGGGCTGGGTCGTCCCCGGCGACGCCGCGCCCGTCGCGCTCGGCCGTGGCGATGTGGCCATCGTGACCGGGGCGGAGCCGTTCTCCATCGCCGACGACGCCGGCGCGGGGACGCCGCCGCTCTACGTGGTGCACCCCGACCAATGCACGACGGCCGACGGCGAGGACATCAGCGACGACGTCATCCTGGGCCTTCGCACCTGCGGGAACAGCCCGGACGGCCCGACCGTGCTGCTCACCGGCAGCTATCAGGCCGACGGCCGGGTCTCCGAACGGCTGCTGAGCGGGCTTCCCCGGGTGCTCGTGGTTCGCCACGACGGCAAGCTCGGCCCGATCCTGGACCTCACCGGCAGGGAGATCAGTCGGGACGACCCGGGACAGCAGGCCGTTCTCGACAGGCTCCTGGACCTGCTGCTGCTGTCCACGCTGCGGGAGTGGTTCACCCGCCCGCAGGCCGATCCGCCCGCGTGGTACCGGGCGCTCGGCGACCCCGTCGCGGGCAGGGCACTGCGACTGATCCACGACCGGCCCGCGCGTCCGTGGACCGTGACCGCTCTCGCCGAGGAGACCGGCGTGTCGCGAGCCACCTTCGCCCGCCGCTTCAGCGACCTGGTCGGCGAGCCGCCCATGACCTACCTGACCGGCTGGCGCCTCGCCCTGGCGGCCGACCTGCTGGTGCGCACCGAGGCCACCGTGGAATCGATCGCCCGGCAGGTCGGCTACCGAAGCGCCTTCGGGTTGAGCGTGGCCTTCAAGCGCGTGTACGGAACCCGCCCCAGCCAGCACCGCGCAGCCGCCGCCCGGATGGCCAGCTACAGCTAGGAAGGCGCCGGGTGGCGCGGGCAACGGATCATCACACTCCCGGCAGTACCGCCTTTCCCGCGAGGCCACCGCCGCGAAGCCCTGAACGCTACCGGCGGGTCACTCGTCCCCTGGTGTCCGAGCTAGAGGGCTTGGACCCCTTCAAGCCCTACTCGGACCAGCGCTGGACCGAGGGTCAGACCAACGCCTGGAAGCTGTGGCCACAAAGTCATCGCCGGATCAAAGATTCCCCGTGTAGCCAGGGATTCAGTCTTGCCAGGTCCCGGCGGCCGCTGCGCGCTTCACGAAATCGCTGAAGTCGCGGGACGGGCGGCCCAACGCGCGCTGCACGCCGTCAGAGATGTGGCTGTCCATGCCGCGCCGGATCGGGCTGACCGCGTCGGCGTAGTCCTCTGCGTCGCCCCGGGACCACCCCTGTGCGACGAGCTCGGCGACGAAGTCCTCCGGCGCCACGGGCATGTAGCGAACCGTGCGGCCGGTGGCCTGCGAGATCTCGGCCACAGCCCCGGCCATGGTCACCGCGCGGGGGCCGGACACCTCGTAGACCTGGCCCGTATGCCCGGTCTCGGTGAGGGCCGCGACCACGACCGCGGCGATGTCCTCGGCGTCGACGAAACTCGCCGCGCCGTCCCCGGCCGGCAGGCGCAGCTCACCGGAGAGCACGGCGTCCAGGAAGAAGCCTTCGCTGAAGTTCTGCGCGAACCAGGCGGGCCGGATGATCGTCCACTCCGGACGGCAGGTGCGGACGGCGTCCTCGCCGTCGATGTGCGTCTTGCCTGCACCACTGTTCTCGCCCGCGTAGCCGGGGACGTCCACCCCCCGCCCGGACAGCAGCACGACCCGCTTGACCCCGAGCTCCTCGCACCGCTGGACGAACGGACGCGTCAGCAGCTCACCGTCGAACGGAACGAGGTAAACCTTCTCGACTCCTTCCAAAGCGGCGTCCCACGTGTCACGGTCGGTCCAGTCGAAAGGCGGGTCGCTCGACCGCGACCCCACGCGGACCGGAACGCCCTTGTCCTTCAGCCGGGACACGACCCGGCTGCCAGACTTACCCGTGCCGCCGGTAACCAGAAACGGATGCCGAATCATGCGGCCAGTCAAACCCGCGTTCGGGATTCGGGCCATGCCTCAAACGCTCGTTTCGATTTCTGTGCGTCTATATTGGCGGCGTGGACACGCTGGCAGGCCTGCTGGACGGAGTACGGGCCCGCGGGGCCCTGATCACCCAGACCGTCATGACTCCGGGCTGGTCGCTGCGCTTCGCGAGCGGCGCCCAGCTCAGTCTTGTCACCATGCTGCGTGGCCAGGCGTGGCTCGTCTCCACCGGCAACGACCCGGTGGCGATCGGACCGGGGGACATCGCCGTCATCCGCGGCCCCGAGCCCTACACTGTGACCGACGATCCGTCCATCTCACCGCACCTGACGATCACCAGCGCGGACTACTGCGCCCGAACAGCCCGCGTTCGTGCGCGTGAAGGCATCGTGCTGGGCCCGCGGACGTGCGGTGTCACCGAAACAGGCTCCGCCCGGCTGCTCAGCGGCGTCTACGAGGGCCCGGCCGGCATCAGCGGACGCCTGCTCGACGCACTGCCCCGCGTCCTGGTGGTCCAGGAGGCGACGGGCGACCCGCCGATGACGCAGATCATCGCCCGGGAAACGACCAAGGACAAGCCTGGGCAGCAGGCCATCCTGGACCGCCTTGTGGAGCTCGCCCTCGTCTCGGCCCTGCGCACCTGGTTCGACCGCCCGCAGAACAACCCACCAACCTGGGAACGCACCACAGGCGATTCCGTAGTGACCCTCGCCCTCCGCCTCCTGCACGAGAACCCAGCCCATCCGTGGACGGTCGCCGAGCTCGCGACCAAGACCGGAACCTCCCGCGCCCTCCTTGCCCGCCGCTTCGCCGCGAAGGTGGGCGAACCCCCCATGGCCCACCTGACCGGTTGGCGCATCACCCTTGCCGCCGATCTCCTGCGCGAAACCGACGCCACTGTCAGCTCGATCGCCAGGAAAGTGGGCTACGCCAACGCGTTCGCACTCAGCGTCGCCTTCAAACGCCGCCGCGGCATGACCCCCAGCGAACACCGCGCCAGCTCCGCCTCCCAGACCCACGCAGGCTGACAGAGCTGGAACGCGCCCCTCTACGGCGGGACTTCACGACGACGTCTCAGCCACAAGCTCGCTACCCCCATCAGCCCGAGAAGCGCCAGGAGGCACGGCATCGCCCGACGGCACTCGACCGCACGCTCAAGCGCGGCGGCGCCCAGTTCCCCGTACTCCCCGGGGACGTCGACGAGGAAGAGACCGCGAAGCTGGGCGTCACGGTCTCGAGCGCTCAGGTCCGCTCGAACGGCGCGCAGCTTGCCGAACTGGGGCGCCTGCTCGACGCGGGCACGGTCCGCGTCGCGATCGACAGCACGTTCGCGCTCGCGGATGCCCGAGCCGCGCACGAACGCGCTGCCCGAGGGCACATCCAGGGCAAGATCGTGCTCACGGTCGCTTAGTGGTCCGCTCGGACGGCAGGTCTCCTGACGTTCACGCCGACATGGCCTGGCCACCGCCGTCGGCATCCTCTGCGCAGGCTGTGGCCAGGTCGTCCAGCGACAGGTCCAGCGCGTGGGCCAGGGCCGCCACGGTGAAGAAGGCCGGGGTCGGGGCCCGGCCGGTCTCGATCTTGCGAAGTGTCTCCGCGGACACCCCGGCCGCCGCTGCCACGTCCACCATGCTGCGGTCACCGCGGACCTCGCGGAGCAGGGCCCCGAACCGCTCTCCGCGTTGCCGCTCTTGCGGGCTCAAAGGAACTCTCACCATGTCCGTGATACTAATACCGGTATAAGTATTGGATAGCGTCGCATCGCAGGGAGTCACGACACATGGTGGAGATCAAGACCGACACGGCACTGGAGACGATGCGTGAAGCCGGACGCGTCGTGGCCGAGGCCCTCGCAGCCGCCCGCCAATCGGCAGCCGTGGGGGTCCGCCTGCGCGAGCTCGACGAAGCCGCCCGCACCGTCCTGACCAAGGCCGGGGCGCGCTCTCCGTTCCTGGGCTACCAGCCCTCCTTCGCCCCCACCCCCTTCCCAGCGGTGATCTGCGCCTCCGTCAACGACGCCCTCGTGCACGGCATCCCCGACGACTACCGCCTGCGCGACGGCGACCTGGTCAGCATCGACTGCGGAGCCGAACTCGACGGCTGGACCGGCGACGCCGCGATCAGCTTCACCGTCGGCACCCCCCGTCCCGCCGACCTGGAACTCATCGCCGCCACCCAGCAGGCACTGGACGCTGGCATCGCCGCCGCCACCGTCGGCCACCGCATCGGAGACATCTCCCACGCCATCAACACCGTCGCCCGCACCGCTGACTGCGGCATGCCGGCCGACTTCGGCGGCCACGGCATCGGCCGCCAGATGCACGAAGACCCCCACGTCCCCAACCACGGACGACCCGGCCGCGGCTTCCCCCTGCGCCACGGCCTCACCCTCGCCATCGAACCCATGCTCATGGCCGGAGGACGCAACGACTACCGCACCGACCCCGACGGATGGACCCTGCGCACGATCGACGGCAGCCGCGCCGCCCACATCGAACACACCATCGCCATCACCCAGGACGGCCCCCGCATCCTCACCCTGCCCTGACCTCGAACCCGCTCACCCGCGGCAGCAGACGACGCCGGCCGCTGTCGGGAAGAACAGACCTGCGATCACAGGCTCCCACCGGCGTCGATTCCCTGGCAGGCAGCCACGCGCCCTTGACCGCGGAGCGGATCGCGCGTCGGCGCACGCAGGCGCTTTGGGCGACGGCCGGCTCGGGCGACGAAGCCGCGTCGCGTGCCTGCGACCATGGACCTGTGGCGACCCCGGACATGTCTGACCCCGCGACCAGGAAGGTCACGGCAGCGGCGTGGCGCCGTGTTCCGAGCCGATCGCGCCGTGAGGCCGTTCATCTCGCGGGACGCGGCCGGCGCCACCCGGACCAGGCGATTGCCGAAGCCGCCGAGACGTGGGCACAGATGATCCTTCGCCCGGTCTGGTGGAACCGCGTTCCCGCCTGGACGCTCACCGCGCTCGGACTGGTGTTCACCGCCGGCGGCCTGCTGCTGACCGATCCGATACCGGCGGTCGGCGGCATTGTCATCCTCGTCGCCGGTTGCCTCGGCTGGATCCAGCACAGGGCCGCCTCGCGCCTCGTCGCCGCCTCGCCAGACACCGAAAATCCCGGGCGGCGATGGGCGGGCCGCTGCTAGGGTTACCGCTGTCGGAGTCGCATGAGGGAGATGACGGTCCTATGGGTGCGGTGAGCGAGTTTCGCGATGCCCTCACCCGGGTCGCCGACTGAGGCGGTTTCCCCCGCCGTGGCCCGGGACATTCTCACCTCGTCCGGAGCCGCACATCATGCCAAGCACCATCTCCCGACCGCGCAGCATTCTCATCCTCGGCGGCACCCGTTTCGTGGGCCGCGCCCTGGCCGAGGCCGCGCTGGCCGACGACCACCGGGTGACGCTGTTCCACCGCGGTCAGACCAACCCCGGGCTGTTCCCCGCGGCCGAGACCGTCCTCGGCGACCGCACCCGTGACCTGTCCGCTCTCGCCGGCCGCCGTTTCGACATCGTCGTCGACGTCGCGGGCTACGACCCGCCGGTCGTGCGTCGCGCGGTCGACGCGCTACGCGGCCGGGTCGACCGGTACGTCTACGTCTCCTCGCTGTCTGTCCTGGCCGACCAGAGCACACCGCAGAACGAGGACGGGGCTTTGCTGGAACTCGACGACGACACGGCGCCGGAGAAGCTCTACGGGGCGCGGAAGGCGGCCTGCGAACGCCTGGTGCGCGACGCCTTCGGCGCGCAGGCGCTCATCGTCCGCCCCGGCCTGATCGTCGGACCGCATGATCCCACGGACCGCTTCGCCTACTGGCCGCGCCGGTTCGCCCGCGGCGGGCGCGTCCTGCTGCCCGGGGACCCGAGGGACCTCGCCCAGTTCATCGACGTGCGCGACCTGGCGAGCTGGATCGTGCGGTCGGTGACGTCGGGGGTGGGCGGGGTGTTCAACGTGACCGGCAGCCCGCTGCCGTTCGGTGCGTTCTTCGACGCCTGCCAGGCCCACGCCGGCACGCCGGCCACGGCGGTCTGGGTGTCGAGCGGGCGGCTGATCGCCGCCGGGGTCAACCCGTGGATGGGGATTCCGATGTGGATCGCCGCGCCCGGGTGCGAGGCCATCAACCAGGTCGACGTCACGCGGGCGACGGCTACCGGGCTGACAATCCGTCCCCTGGCGCAGACTCTGGCGGACACGCTCGCATGGGACACCGCCCGCGGCGGCCCGGCGCGGGGCCACGAAGGCCTCAGCGAGCAGGAGGAACGCAGGCTCCTCCGCGAGCTGGTGGGCTGACGCAGGCGTAGACCCGAGAACCAGGGAGCCGTTTTCCACTTCACCGTAGCGCTGTTTGCCTCCCGGCCGTTCAGCGGCAGCTCGCACTCGGAGTGACTGTCCTGGGCGGCCGGCTTATCCAGGTCTCGGGGCTCGAGCAGCAACCGAACGGTCAGTGGCGTTAGCGGTTCAGTCCCGCCGCGCGAGCCGCCCGAGCGCGCAGGTAGCTGTAGACGGTCTCGCGGCTGACCGGCAGGCGGCCAGCACGCCGACCCGTCCCCAACCCGCGCACATCACCACGGTCGCCCCGGCGTCCGCCCCGGGAGCGGTCGCCACCGGCCTGAGGCCGGCGTGACGATGCATCCTCCAGCTCATGACCACCGCGGCGGCGGTCTCGAGCACGGGCTGTCCGTGCCCCAGCAGCACGCGACGCCGCACATGCCGATACCCCGCCGGCAGGCTGCCCGTCGTCGCCCCGCGCTCAGGGTAGGTCAGCTCCGCCCCCGGTAGCGGGCCAACTCGCGCGCCAACCATCCGGCGACGACCAGACGCATCCGCACAGCATCCCCGGCCCGGAGACATCCCCGGCCCGGAGACATCCCCGGCCCGGCGACGGATGCGGGCGCGGTCCGGTGACCCGATCATGCATGCCTCATCTGGCCGACGCCTAGTACTTGACGATGCCAGGTACCTGGCTTAGTTTTCCACCATGGTTCCGACGCATGACCCCCAGCTGCTCAAGGGCGTCCTGTCGTTGCTGTTGCTGCGACTGCTCGCCGAGCGCGAGTCCTACGGCTACGAAGTCGTCCAGCGGCTGCGCGCACTCGGCCTGACCGACATCAGCGAGGGCAGCGTGTATCCGGCGCTGGCGCGCCTGGAACGCGAGGGTCGGCTGCAGGGACACCTGGTCGCCTCCCGGTCCGGCCCGGCGCGCAAGTACTACCGGCCGACCACCGCCGGAGCCCAGGCGCTGGCGGAGGGCACCGAAAGCTGGCTGTCGCTGGCCGCGGTGGTCCACCCCGTGCTCGTCCGGCGCCTTCCCGACCCACCCACCGCCACGGAGGACACCTGACGATGGCCACCTCACCGAGCGCCCTCGACCGGCTGCGTATCGAACGCGCCGTGTGGACGATGAACGCGCGGCTGCAGGACCTGCCGCGCCGATCCCGCGTCACCCGGCGCCGGGAACTGCGCGACAACCTCCACGCCGCGGCCGCCGACGTCGGCGCCCGCCAGGCCGTGCGACAGCTGGGTGATCTGCGCATCCTCGCGGCCGGCTACCTCGCCGCCGAGTACGGCGAGCTGTCCCGGCGACCGTCCTGGGCGGCCGCCGCCGTCACCATCCTCACCGTCGAGATCGTCATGATGCTGGTCGACTACGCCGGCAGGACCGCCTTCGACGCCGGGATCACCGCGACCACCCCCGATGCCACCGGCACCTTCCGCTGGGCCGGGGTCCCCTATCTGACCAGCGAGGCGACGTTCACCTATCGCAACGGCACGCACACCTCCGTCGGCGGGGCCTGGACGCCGCTGGTCTACGTGCTCATGTTCGCCGGGGCCTTCGTCACCGGACGGATGTGGCGGCTGATCTTCGCCTGGCAGCGCCAGCGTCACCTCACCCCACTGGCCGTCGACGAGGAAAGAAACGGCGGTCGGAGCTGACCCCGCAACCCAGAACGCGACTCGGCGTTCTTCCCCACCCAGATGGAGATCACAATGACCTGGCCTGCATTCCACGCATTCGTCACCGACCCGTGGCGCCGATCATCGGACCTGCGCGGCCCCCACCGGGCACATCGCCCGAAGCCTGCCGGCAGGGTCCTGCCGGTCGGCGCGTTCCGCGCGATCGTCGCGATCATCGTTGTGGTCTCGCCCCTGCTGGCGGGGGCGGCACCGGCCCTGGCCGGCACGCCAGCGCCTCGCGTCGGCGAGCCGGACACGGCGAGGATCGACCCCGAGCTGCGCACGCTGCTGAGCGACGTCACCGCCGCCGGCGTCCCCGGCATCCTGGTCCGCGTGCAGGACCAGCGTGGCAGCGGCCAGGCCGCTGCGGGGGTCGCGGACCTGGCCACCGGTGCACCGTTGCAACCGCAGGCCCGGGTGCGGGTCGGCAGCATCACGAAGACGTTCGTCGCCACCGTGGTCCTCCAACTCGTCGAGGAGGGACGCCTCGGCCTTGACCGCCCCGTGGGACGCTGGCTGCCAGGCCTGCTGCGCGGCGGAGACACCATCACCGTTCGCCAGCTGCTCAACCACACCAGCGGCCTGTTCGACTACACAGCCGACCCCGCCCTGCTGTCGGGCATCGTCCACAATCGGGTCTTCGACCCGAAGGAACTCGTGGCCACCGCCGAAACCCACCCGAGTTCCTTCCCACCCGGCACCGCCTGGGAGTACTCCAACACCAACTACATCGTCGCCGGCCTGCTCGTCGAATCGATCACCCGCCGCCCGCTGGGCGAGGAACTGCAACGACGAATCTTCAGGCCACTGGGCCTGACCGACACCTCGTTGCCCACCACCACCGGGAACCTGCGCGGCTACCACGCCCACGGCTACGTCCCGGCTGACCTCGCTCCCACCCCCGACGGCAGGCCGTTCGACGTGACCGGGCTCAATCCCTCGCATGCCTGGGCCTCCGGCGCCGTCGTCTCCAGCGCCAGGGACCTGGCCCACTTCTACCGGTCCCTGCTGGGCGGCAAGGTGCTCAGTGCCCGGATGCTGCGGGAGATGACGACCACCACGGTGGAAACTCCCGGCGACCCGAAGGTCCGCTACGGCCTCGGGATCGAACGGGTCCAGGACCGCTGCGGCGCGAACTGGGGCCACAGCGGCGCCATTTTCGGATACCAGAGCATGGCGTTCTGGAACGAGGACACCACCCGCACGGTCGTCCTGGCCAGCACCATCCACCCCGCCCCCGCCCCCGCCGGGACCGCGCTCGCGACGGCAGCCGACCACGCCCTGTGCGGGACACCTCGTCCGCGGAATCCGTGAACGCGCCGGGCGGGGTGCGAGTGCTGGACAGGACGCGTCCTGACAGGACGCTTCCTGACAGGACGCGTCCTGGTGCAGAGCCAGCCACCGCGTCCCGGTCAAGGCCCCCGGATCTGCGCGAAGCGGCCCGGGAGATCAGAGCCGGGAGATCAGAGAAGGTCCTCGAGTCGGGCGGCGACCTGGCGGTAGCGGCTCACCGGGACGAGGTGGACACCGGCGAAGGCACCGCTGTCACGCAGGTGCAGCACCTGCGCGCAGGCCGCCTCGACCCCGGCCGCCCGGTCCCGTTCGACCGCCTCGACGAGGGCGTCGGGGATGTCGATGTCGGGAATCGACTCGGCGAGGCGGCGGGCCATCCCGACGCTGGCGAGGACCATCACGCCGGCGTAGACCGGCAGCTCGACCGGATGGGCGTCGCGCCAGCGCAGCAGGGCGTCCACCGAGTAGCAGACCTGCACGAACAGGAAGTCCGCCGTCCGCTTCCACGCCGGCAGCGGACGTAGGCCGGCCGCGGCCCCGACCCGGAACGCCGGGCGGTCGGCGAAAACCGGGTCCGCCCCGGCCGCCCGGGCGGCGTCCATCATCGCGCGCACCGTCAGCTCGCCGCTGCGGTTGCCGACGGTGGGCTTGTCTCCGTGGACGAACAGGAACTCCTCGACGCCGTAGGCCGCCGCGGTGAGCAGGTCACGGCGCAGACCGAGCAGGTTACGGTCGCGGGCGTTCACGCAGGCGATGCTGCGTCCCCCCATCGTCTGCACCTCGTGGGCGACGGCGATGCTCGACACCGTCGCCCGTCCAAGATGGTTGTCGGGGATCAGGAACGCGTCGGTGACGGGGCCGAGGACGCCGATCTGGTGGCGGGCATGGGTCAGGTCCGGTCGGGTCGGCGGCTCGATCTCGCAGATCAGCTCGAAGCCGCCGACCGGACGTCCGTGATCCACCGTGGATTCCCGCATCCGGACAGGATAGGACGCCCCGATCCACCGACCACGACCGCGGCTCCACCGCACGATGCGCCCCGACCCATCCACCCCGACCGCCCAGGCGAACCCAGGATCAATTCCTGACGTCCAGTCCTGCCGCCGTCATCCAGCCCAGCAAACCCGGTGTCGGCACACGGTCGTCGGATGGTGTCGCCTAGGGTGGCCGTCATGAGTTCGACAGTGCTCTCCCCGCCCGCCGCGTAAGGCGGGCCGCCGAGGAAGGCCGCCGCGCCGGGTGAGGACTTCCGGCGCGCTGGTCGTGCTGCCCGCACACGGGACCACACGACCATTTCCCGACGCGGAGAGCGCACCATGTCGAATGCTGTTGCCGGCCTGCCCGTCAAGCGGGGCCTGATGTATCTGGCTGTTGCCGGTGCCACCTGGAGCACCACCGGAGCGGCGGTGGGCCTCGTCTACCGATCCAGCGACCTGGGACCGGTGGCGGTGTCCTTCTGGCGGTTCCTCGGTGGCCTGATCCTGCTGCTCATGGCACGAGCCGTGCGAGCGTCTCGGGCGGCGAACCGTGCCCCCGTGAGCCCCCAGCCCCAGCCCCAGCCCCGGCGCCGTCGGCTGCTCCTGCGCGCGGGGACCGCTGGAGGGCTCGCCGTGTTTCAGACCGCCTACTTCGCGGCGGTCGCGATCACCGGGCTGGCGGTGGGCACGATCGTCACGCTGGGAGCCGGGCCGGTGCTCACCGCCCTCGGCGCACGGCGGGCGCTGGGCGAGCGGCTGGGACGCGGCGGGGCCGTGGCGATCACCGGGGCGGTCGGCGGCCTGACGGTGCTTGTCCTGGGCGATCAGGGCGCCACCGTGCGCCCGGCAGGCGCCGGTCTGGCACTGCTGTCCGCCGCGGGATACGCCGCGGCCACACTGCGGTACCGACCGCGCTGGCCTATCCGCTCTACTTCGCCGGCGTGACCGTCGTGCGCGCCGCCACCGCGTCAGCGATCATGCTGATCGAGCCGGTGGGTGCCGCCGTGCTCGCGGTCACGCTGCTCGGGGAGCAGCTCACGGCGGCGACGCTGGCCGGCACCGTGCTGCTGCTGTGCGCCATGGTCTTTCTGGCGAGGGCCGAGTCGCGCCTCGCGGGTGACACCGCCGTTTCCTGATCCCGCACCGCGGGTGGGGTGCGGGACAGACGCCCTCGCACCCCACCCGGCGTCGGCCCGTGCGGGGTGGGTCAGCCCTCGAGGAAGACTCGGCCCTCGAGGAAGACTCAGCCTTCGAGGAAGACGATGCGCTCCGGGGGGACGGTGAGGGTGACCTTCTCCTGCGCGGTGGCGGGATCGGTCGTCACCGTGACCAGGGTGTCCAGGGCGGTGGCGTGTCCCGCGGGGACGGTGAACAGCCTGTCGTCGCCGGTGGCGAGGAAGTCGGCGAAACCGGCCAGGTCCACCCCGCCGGTCTCATCCAGGGTCAGATATTCCGCCAGCCGGCGGAACAGCTTCGGCAGGATCACCAGATCGTCGGTGAGCTGCTCGCGGGAGGTGACGGTGAATCCGGACGTGGTGGCGTCGAGCTTCCAGATACCGGTGGCCGCCCGGCGCACCGCCTCGGTGGTCGCGGCGAGATCGGCGCGCAGGTCGACGTACAGCTTCGAATAGAACGTCGGGTACACCCAGCCGGCGGCCAGCAGCCGGTGGTTGACCGACCGGTGCAGCCCGTCGACGTCGAGGAACACCGCGGCGCCGTCCTTGGTGCCCGCCGGCGGCGCACCGGCGAAGGCCATCGCGACGGCCCGGCCGTACTTGTCGGCGAAGCGGGTGAGGATGTACCCGTCGGTCTGGGTGGGCGTGGCGGCGGTGACGGTGCCGCGGGCGTCGCGGGTGACGTCACGGAAACCCAGTTCGTGCAGCAGGGCGTCGGCGGCGCCCCGACCGAACTCGGCGCGCTGATGCCATTGCCGGGCGGCGTGCGGCGGGGCGTAGTGCGTCTCCAGGGCGTCGATGGCGTCCAGGCGCAGCTGCACGCCACCCGCCCGGTTGGCCTTCACCGTGATGCCCGCCCGGCGAAACGCCTGCGGATTGTGCGGGTAGAAGCGGACCGAGTCGCCGTCCGGCGAGGCGCCCACCACCCGATAGGTCCCGGTGATCAAAGTCAAAGGCATGGATCACACGTTCCCCTGCGGCGCAGTCGGAATGCGGACCGTGACCGTGAATGTCCGATGAACGTTGCCACCGTCCGCGGCGATCGGTCAGGGGCGATCGGTCAGGGGCGGTCCCGCCCCCGCGGCGCCGTCCGGTCGCGGGCCCAGTCGTACCAGAACGCCGGCAGGTCGGGGGCGCGCAGCACCGCCGCGGCCAGCTGCGCATCGCGCCCGTGGTAGGCGCGGGCGAGTGCCGCGACCCCGACCGCCTGCGGCGCCCCGGGTGTGACCTCGATGGCGTCCCCCGCCCCCAGCTCGCCCTCGGCCAGGACCCGCAGGTAGATCCCCGGCCGCCCGGCGGCGGCGAAGCGCCGCGGCAGGCTGCGGTCGGCGAAGCGGATCCCGAGCTTGAAACACGGGATGCGCGGCTGGGCGACCTGCAACCGCGCCGACCCGACCGACCACACCTCGCCGACGACGACCCCGGCCACGTCCAGCCCGGCGATGGTCAGGTTCTCCCCGAACGCCCCCGCCGGCACGGCGCGGCCCAGCTCCCCCGCCCACCAGGCGAGATCCTCCTGCGCGTAGGCGTAGACGGCCTTGTCCGCACCGCCGTGGTGGACCAGGTCGGCCTGGCGGTCGCCGTCGAGGTTGCCCCGGCGCACCGCGACCCGCCCGGCGACGGGTTCCTTCCAGATCGCGGTGAGCACCTCGCCGCCGTCGTCGGTGGGGACGGCGCGGGGCAGACCGACGTTGACCGACACCACCCGTGGGCCCCGCACCCCACCGATCGGGCCGTGCGCACCACTCATCCCGGCCTCCCGACCTCGCCCCCGTCGGAGCCTCCCACCAGGACATTTCTACGTCGCCGCAGGCACCGGCACGCACCCGGCCCGCCTGCGCCGCCGGCGCCGCGCCCGCCGCGGCCGGCAGGCGACACCGGTCACCCCCGGCTGACCGATACGGTGGAAATCGTAACCACAAGGACGGATAGTGACGAGGCCGCGCGGTCGGACCCCGACCATCGCGACGAAGGGTGAACAAGCCGTGACCACCTTCGAGGACGCCGCCGCCCTCAGCCGCGCCGAGAGCGGGCTCGCCGTCATCTCGACGCTGCGCGACGACGGCGGCATCCAGGCATCCGTCGTCAACATCGCCTTCATGCGTCATCCACTCACCGACATCGAGGTCGTCGCGTTCGTGACGTACGGCGCGGTCAAGCTCGCCCACCTGCGGGCCCGCCCGCAGGCCAGCGCCACCGTGCGCTCGGGCTGGCGGTGGGCCACCGTCGAGGGCACCGCGGAGATCATCGGCCCCGACGACCCGCGCCCCGGCGTCGACGCCGTACGGCTGCGGCTGCTGCTGCGCGAGGTCTTCCTCGCCGCCGGCGGCACCCACGACGACTGGCACACCTACGACCGGGTCATGGCCGAACAGCGCCGCACCGCGGTGTTCCTCACCCCCACCCGCATCTACGGCCCCTGACCCCGCGCCGAGACCCGCAGCTGCCCCGCCCGGCGACACCTCGCCGGGCGGGGCAGCGACGAGGCGATGGTCTCCCTCGACGCCGACGCCACCAGGAGTGCCGGTAAGAAACGTGTCACCAGCCGTAAACGGCGATGATCTATCCGGCTGCCGGCGGCATGAAGTTCGCGGAGGTCGGGTGAGACCGGCCCCGGTAGAGGGCAGGGTTCCGGCCGCGTCGGTGGACAGGCCGATGATCGTGTGGCCCACGCCTCAGGCAGGGCCGCCGAGGAAAGATCCGGGTTAGGCCTCTGTCCGATCCCACACCGCGGACACCGGCGGCAGCGCAGGGCCGTCGCTCCTCCAGGCCGCGAGGAAGGTGGCTACGAGCCGTGGCCACGCCTCTGTGGCCGTTTCGGCGTCCGCTGCGATGAGGCCGTTGACCGCGCGGAAGAGCATGAGCAGGTCGCTGCAGTGCATGTCCGGTCGCACAACCTTGGCGTCCAGGGCGTTCTGGACGATGGCCTGCAGGTCTCGGTAGGTCCGATCGAGGTCTTCTCGAAGCGCGGCGGTGCCCAGCCCGGGCGAGGAGAGGACCTCGGCGAAGGCGCGATCGGCGATCTGGTGTTCCACCACGAAGTGGGTGTACGACGTCAGGGCCCCCCACGGGTCGTCCTGGGACCGGGCCAGTTCTGCTTCGGTCCGGGCGACGTACTCGGCCATCTGTTGCCCGAGGACGTCCGAGGCGAGCTCGTCTCTGCTGCTGAAGCGCCGGTAGAGGGTCGCGCTTCCGACGCCGGCCTCCGCGGCCACGTCGTCCAGTGACACCGACAGGCCGTTCTTGGCCAGCAGCCGCGCCGCGGCAGCCAGGATGGCGGACCGGTTGCGTTCCGCGTCGGCCCGCAACGGCTTGCTCGGGCTGCTGCCGCCAGTCGTCACGCGTCCATCCTAACCCAAACGGACGATCTTCCCCACTTCGCGGCGGCTTCCTAGGTGGGGGAGGTTCCCCACAACGGACCGGCTTGCTGCCAACACCCACGATGTACCGCGCGTCCTGCAGCTCGCCAGGACCCACGGGCTGGACGCGTCCTGGTTCACCCAGCTCCAGCGAGGCTATTTCGGCGGAACCATCAACCCGTTCGATCCCGCGGAGCTCACCAGGTCGGCCGTGGCCGGCGGCATGGACGCGGGCGAGGTGTCGGACGTGCTGTCTGGCAACCGCTTCGACGCCGAGGTGGCACGCGACCGCGAAGAAGCACTCGACCGGGGTGCCCTACCTCGTCATCGACAACCGCGTCGCGCTGGCCGGCGGCGCGACGGTCACCGACTACGCCCGCGCCTTCACCGCCCTGACCACCCGGGTCTGACCCCCATCTCCTTCACCCCGAAGGAAACCTGAACATGAGCGACTCCACCCGCAGCTGACACAGCCCGCAGACGCGAGAACCTCACCCCCGACGAGCAGGCACGCGCCGAGCTCGCTGACGAGCTGGCGCAGGAAGTCACCGCGACGCGACCTCCTTACCAGCCGATGCCATCGTCGGCGGCCGGTTGCGCGGTGAAGCCGAAACCCGATAGGCGAGCACACCAGTCACCACACGTTCCGGCGGATCTGCTCGAATGGCAGCCTGCCTGTCGGATGTCCGACGTTGCACTACCAGAAGATGCCAACAAAAATCATGGAGGCAACCCCTTGGCATCCGAGAACATCGAACGGTCCGCCACCCACCTCGGATACAGCGCCATCTACAACGGCAAGCCACAACCGAGAGGGTTGGATTACGTCATCGCCAAGTGGGCGAAATGAGGAGACGTCATGAGCGCGGCTTCGTTGCTGTCTATTATCGCCAGAATCCATCCACAAGTTTGGGAGGGGATCCTCCCGACTGGGCCGCGTGTCCAAGCGCGGACGGATCTCGTTTCCCTAAATCCACAGCCACTCCCGCCGGGTCCGCCCCCGGACGCCTTTCAGATCGCCGCGGTCGCGATGGCGCATGATGTCGTGCGCCTCGCGGTCGAGTCGGACGTGCGCGGGAAATCGTCGGTCGGCTTTCTGCAAGAATGGGTCGATGACTGGTGCGCGACCCCCTGGCCCCGAAAGTGGCCGTGGCCGTGGCCTGGCCCCCGTCCGGGTGACGGTCCGCTGCCGGATCCATGGGTGGTCCAAACTGGACGTGTCATCGGGGCCATCGCGTTGGCTTCCGTCGGCTCCCGACTTGCAGAGGGTGAGCTCGGCGCCGCCTGCCTCGAAGGAGCTGAACGTCTTGCCGAGGCGGCCGTTTCTGGGTGAATGTGGCTCTACTGGGGTGCGCACCGGCGGGATGTGCGTCACCCCACCGCCGGTGCCCCCCGGCCGACTCGGCCGGGGCGCCTCCTGGCGAGCGTCGCGGCCGCATTCCCTCCCTCGGCTGATCGGCCGGCGTGCCAGAATTGGCGGGTGAACCTGGACAGCCCGTACTCCACGCTCGACGAGGGGCACTGGTACAAGGGATCGCTGCACGTCCACAGCAAGCACGCCGAGGTCTACCCGGGCGGGCCCCAAGGACGACCGCGGCCGGAGATCCTGCACGACTATCGAAACAACGGGCACGACTTCGTGATGTTCTCCGAACAGAACGTGTACACGACGCAGGCCGACATCGACGCCGAACAGCTCAACGCCTACGGCGTGCTGGTCATCCCAGGGGCGGAGCTGGACGAGCACTGCGTCACCACCCATCAGCACCTCGGCCACGTGAATCCCTCCGAGTCGGAGCACGTCACCATGCCCGCCTCGTTACCGGAGATCGTCGAGTGCGCCCGCGTCGACGCCGACTCCCTCGTCGTGCTCCTGCATCCCACCTACCCCGGCACACTGCGAATCCGGGACTGTGTCGGCGTCAACGCCCTCGAGATTGTGAACGGCTGGTACCTGCAACGCCCGGATCCCCACCACAGCCCGTTCGCCTTCGACCACTGGGACCGCCTGCTCCAGGACGGAGAGCGGATCTGGGGTGTGGCCGGTGACTGCAGCGTCGTGGCCGCGGGCGCCAACAAGGCCTGGATCGTGGCGTGCGCCGCCGACCTGACCGTCGACTCCATCGTCAACGCGGTCCGTGACGGCCGGTTCTACGCCTCGACCGGAGTCACCATCAACACCATAGGCGTGGCGGGCATGGACGTCACCATCGACAGACACCACCGAAGACACCACCGACGCGACGCACATCTACGCCATCGTCGTCCGTCACCTGCACCCGCGTCATACACGAAGGTCTACCGGATCATGCCCTGCCCCAAGGACAAATCCCACAGACAGATCACAACTCGACACACGCCCTAGCGCAGGGGCGGGACGCCGCGTAGTCCCGCCCGTCGCCTCCTCTCTACCGGGCGCTCGCAGAAGCCGAGCAGGCCGCCGCGGACGACCGATCCTTGGGGCTGGAACAGCCAGGGACGGCCCAGTTGGTCCCTTCATCGGCGCGGGTCACGGTGGGACGGTCATCGTCGCCGCTGTCGGCCACGGCGGACCGCGGCCGACAGCGCCGTGGACAGCGGACGGTCCCCGGTGTCGGTTCGGATGGCCACCGGCCGCTCACGACTCTGCGTGTGCGGTATCGGGAACCAGCTGGTTCAGCCCGGTCAGCTGGCCTACTCCCAGTCCCAGTCCCAGTCGCTGACGATCGCGTATCCGGCGAGGGTGCCGCCGGCGATGGCTGTGGCACTGGTGATGCCGCTGACGGGGACGGGCACGACGCTGTCGGTGGTGGTGCCGTTCCCCAGCTGCCCGACGTTGTTGAGGCCCCAGGCCCAGACGGTGCCGTCCCAGCGCAGCGCGTACCCGCCTCCGCCGCCGCCGGCAATGGCTGTGGCACCGATCAGGCCAGTGGTGCCGCTGACGGGGACGGGGACCAGGCTGGTGGTGGTGGTGCCGTTCCCCAGCTGCCCGACGTTGTTGCGGCCCCAGGCCCAGACGGTGCCGTCCCAGCGCAGCGCGTACCCGCTGGAGGCGCCGGCGGCGATGGCTCTGACATCGGTAAGGCCCGGGACGGGGACGGGGACCAGGCTGGTGGTGGTGCCGTTCCCCAGCTGCCCGACGTTGTTGCGGCCCCAGGCCCAGACGGTGCCGTCCCAGCGCAGCGCGTACCCGCCTCCGTCGCCGACGGCGATGGCTCTGACATCGGTAAGGCCCGGGACCAGGACAGGTAGCAAGCTGGTGGTGGTGGTGCCGTTCCCCAGCCGTCCGTCGCCGTTGAGGCCCCAGGCCCAGACGGTGCCGTCCCGGCGCAGCGCGTACCCGCTGAAGGAGCCGGCGGCGATGGCTCTGACATCGGTGAGGCCCGTGACCCGGACGGGCACGACGCTGTCGGTGGTGGTGTTGTTTCCCAGCTGCCCGACGCCGTTGAGGCCCCAGGCCCAGACGGTGCCGTCCCGGCGCAGCGCGTACCCGCCGCCGCCCCCGGCGGCGATGGCTCTGACATGGGTGAGGCCAGCGACCCGGACGGGCACGACGCTGTCGGTGGTGGTGCCGTTCCCCAGCTGCCCGACGTTGTTGAGGCCCCAGGCCCAGACGGTGCCGTCCCGGCGCAGCGCGTACCCGCCGCCGCCCCCGGCGGCGATGGCTCTGAGACCGGTAAGACCCGTGGCACCGGTGACCGGGACAGGTATCGAGCTGTTGGCGATGGTGCCGTTCCCCAGCTGCCCGCCGCCGTTGAAGCCCCAGGCCTGTGCCGTGTCAGGGTCCGCCAGGGTGTGCTGCGACCCGGATGCCGTCTCCCAAGCCGGGGCGGCGGTGGCCGCAGCCGGCAGGGCCACGACCCCGCCTGCGGCCAACACCACCGCCCACATCCCTAGCCGTCGTCGACCAGACATCTCCGCTCCTCAGAACCAGTGGGTGTCGCCATCGACACCCGATCGTCACGGAGAGTAACTGCACGATTCCTCTATGTATTTGTTTTGTTTACATGTTCGTTGTGTCGCGTGTTGCGTCGGCGGGTGTTTGGTGGTGGCGGCCGAGTGAGGTAATGAAACGAACTTTCGACATCTGGGTGGAGTGGTGGTGTTCTTGGCGCTGTGCCCGCACCGCGGGGTGCCGGCGGATCGGGTCGCCGCGCTGGTCGGGCGGGGCAAGAGCCCGGTGTACCGGGGGTCGCGCATCCGAACGGCCAGTCCCGCCAAGCCACCCGCCCGCCGCCCGCTACCGGGACTCTTCGTTCCGTCTGGACAAGCTCAGTACCACGACGACCTCGCAGGTCTGGATCGTGCGCGGGGGACAGGCCAGTCGCGAAACGGTCGACCCGCGAGCGCTTCACCTCCCCCGCCCATCACCGGGAGCGCTGCGCGGGGCGACGCACAGGCGAACGCCCGGGTTCTCCACGCCGTTCTGGCCGGGCAACCAGGACCGATCCGCAACACTCACCACGTAGCAACAGCCCGCAACACGCGATGCCAACCGCCGAACCGCCACGACATCAGTCGCCAGGAGAACGGACGCGGCCACCACCGCCGGCAGTACCCGCCGCCGTCCGGACCCGCCGCCGGCCGGCGGGAATGCCGGACCACGCGAAGCCGCGCCTCGCCGGCATCTCGCCGGCATCTCGCCGGCATCGAGTGCGCCTATCCGGCCGTCCGTCGCCAGGCAGTATTGACTGCGCGTATACATCCAGTGTAGACACTGGGTCGTGACGGTCCCCATGGCCCTGCTGGGCCTGCTCGAGCGAGAGCCGAGCCACGGTTATGACCTCAAACGCGACTACGACGCCTACTTCGGCCGGGGCAAGCCGTTGCCGTTCGGGCAGGTCTACGCCACCCTGGGTCGCCTGGCCCGCGACGGCAAAGTGCTCGTCGGCGAAACCGAGCCCGGAGCGGGACCCGACCGCAAGCGTTACGTGATCACCAAGCAGGGGGTCAGCGAGGTCGAGACGTGGCTGCGCGAGCCGGTCGAACCCGAACCCCACCTGCAGACGGTGCTGTTCGTCAAGGTCGTGCTGGCCCTGATGTCGGGGCGCTCCGCCGAGGGCTACCTGGACCTGCAACGCGCCGCACATCTGCAGCGGATGCGCGAGCTGACCGCCCTGAAGCGGACCGGCGGCATGGTCGACGCGCTGCTGGCCGACCACGGCCTGTTCCACCTGGAGGCCGATCTGCGCTGGATCGAGCTGACCGCGGCCCGCCTCGACGCACTCGCGGACATGGTGCGTGCATGAACGCCGAGACCGTGCGGGCGCACCCCGATGCGCCCGGAGCGCTGATCGAGGCGCGTGACGTGGGGTTGTCGTTCGGGCCGACGCCGGCGCTGCGCGGCGCCAGCGTGGCGGTGCAGGCCGGGGAGATCCTGGCCGTCATGGGGCCCAGCGGTTCGGGCAAGTCGACGCTGCTGCACTGCCTGGCCGGCATTCTCACCCCCGACACCGGCGAGATCCTCCTCGCCGGACGCCGGTTGGACACGATGCGCGAGAACGCCCGCAGCGCGCTGCGCCGCGACCGCTTCGGGTTCGTGTTCCAGTTCGGCCAGCTCGTCGGCGAGCTCAGCGCCGTGGAGAACGTCGCGCTGCCGCTGCTGCTGAGCGGAACACCTCGCGCCGAGGCGCTGGCCCGCGCCCGGAGCTGGTTCGACCGGCTCGACCTCGACGGAACCCAGACGCGGCGCTGCGGTGAACTCTCCGGCGGTCAGGCGCAACGCGTCGCGCTGGCCCGCGCCCTGGTCGCCCGCCCCGAGGTCCTGTTCGCCGACGAGCCGACGGGCGCCCTGGACTCGCTGACCGGCGAGCACGTCATGAACCTGCTGGTCTCCTGCGCCCGGGAGCAGGGCACGACCGTCATCCTCGTCACCCACGAGCCGCGCGTGGCCGCCTACGCCGACCGCGAGATCATCGTCCGCGACGGCACGGTCACCTCCTTCGCCGCCGCGCCGCTCCTGCCATGATCCGCCTCGGTCTGCGCCTGACCCTGCGCGGCGGCCGGCAGGCGGCCGCGCGCCTCGCGCTCATCGCCGTCGCCGTGGCGCTGGGCGTCGCCATGCTGCTGGCCACCCTCGCCGGGATCAACGCCGTCAACGCCCAGAACGCCCGCTACGCGTGGCTGGCGACCGGCGCCGCGTCGAACCCGGCGACACCGCCCGCTGGCGGTGCCGCGGCGGACCCGCTGTGGTGGCTGCTCAGCGTCGACCAGTTCCACGGCGAGCAGATCGGCCGGGTCGACGTCGCCGCCACCGGAGCGCACTCACCGCTCCCGCCGGGGCTCGCGCAGCTACCCGGGCCGGGGCAGTTCTCCGCCTCCCCGGCACTCGCCGCGCTGCTGCGCACCACCCCGGCCGCCGAACTCGGCGCCCGCTTCCCGGGACGCCAGATCGCCACCCTCGGCCCCTCGGCGCTGCCATCCCCGGACTCCCTGATCATCATCGTCGGTCGTCGCGCCGACCAGCTCGCGGGCATCCCGCAGGCCACGCAGGTCACCGCCATCGCCACCACCCCGCCCAGCAGCTGCAGCGGGCAGTGCTTCGACATCGGCATCAACGCGAACGGCATCGACCTCGTCCTGTCCGTCGTCACCGCCGCGCTGCTGTTCCCGGTCCTGATCTTCATCGGCACCGCGACCCGGCTGTCCGCGGCCCGCCGCGAGCAGCGCTTCGCCGCCATGCGCCTGATCGGCGCGACCCCGCGGCAGATCTCGGTCATCTCGGCGGTCGAGTCGAGCGTCGCGGCGATCGGCGGCGTGGCCGGCGGGTTCGGGCTGTTCTGCCTGCTGCGCCCGGCGCTCGCGCCGATCCCCTTCACCGGAGCACCGTTCTTCGCCGACGACCTGTCGCTGAACCTGCCCGACGTCGCGCTGGTCGCGATCGGCGTGCCGATCGCGACCGCGGTGGCAGCCCGCCTGGCACTGCGCCGGGTGACCATCTCCCCGCTCGGCGTGACCCGCCAGGTCACCGCCCGCCCCCCACGGGCCTGGCGCGTCCTGCCCCTGCTGGCAGGCCTGGGCGAACTGGCCTGGTTCGTCCACGCCGGCAGCCCCGCCAGCACCCCCGGCCAGGTCCAGGCCTACCTGTCCGGGATCCTGCTGACCATGGCCGGCCTGATCACCGCCGGGCCGTGGCTGACCCTGGTCGGGGCCCGCCTGGCGGCCCGGCGCACCCACCGGCCCGCCGTGCTCATCGCCGGGCGCCGCCTCGCCGACAACCCGCAGGCGGGCTTTCGCGCGATCAGCGGCCTCGTCCTGGCCCTGTTCGTCACCAGCGTCGCCGTCGGGATCATCACCACGATCAACGCCTACGGTGGCAGCGGCCCACGCACCCACGTCTCCCCCCGCGGCCCGGCGGAACGCCACACCCTGCTCGACTGGTTCCTCACCGACACACCGTCAGGACTGCAGGACCTCGCGTCAGTCCCGACCTCGCTGCTGGGCGAGCTGCGCTCGATCCCGGGCGTGACCGGCGTGACCGTGATCCACACCGACCCCGGCAGCTACGGCCACGGCCCGCTGCGCGGCGTCGCCTCCTGCGCCGAGCTGCACGCCACCGCGACTCTCGGCCGCTGCCCGGCCGGGGCGGACACCGCGACCCTCGGCACCGGCGTCGACGCCTCGCCAGGCGGCAACGCCGCCACGGTCTGGCCCGCCGCCGCCCTGTCCTCCGACGACCTGCACCACCTGGGGGTCCAGTCCCTCGCCGTGGGCACGAACGGTCCCGCCGCGGTCGAGCGAGCCCGTACCGTGCTCCAACGCGCCTACCCCTACGCCTACCAGCCCGTCACCATCGCCGAGGACCTCGAACGCGGCCTGCGGCTGAACACCGCCTACCAGCAGCTGGCCAGCGTCGTGATCCTCACCAGCCTGCCGATCGCCGGCGCCAGCCTGGCCGTCAGCGTGGTGGCCGGCCTCAACGACCGCAGACGGCCCTTCAGCCTGCTACGGCTCGCCGGCGCCCCCCTCGGGATGCTGCGCCGCGTCGTCGCCCTGGAAAGCGCGCTGCCGCTGCTGGTCCTCACCGTCGTGTCGATCGGAACCGGATTCCTCGCCGCGGGCCTGTTCCTACGCGCCCAGCTGCACCAGTCGCTCCAGCCACCCGCCGGCGAGTACTACCTCATCGTCCTCGCCGGCCTGCTCGCCTCCCTCGCCGTCATCGCCTCCACCTTCCCGCTGCTGCGCCGCATCACCGGACCCGAAGCCGCCCGCAGCGACTGACCAGCCCCGCACGTCCCACCTGGCCAATCGCCGTAGGGAGCGGGGGCTTCGCGCATAATGCCGTGAGCTCCCGCCGGTACCGCAGGTCGCACACCGTTCGGTCCAGGCGCGGCCGGCGGTGGTGACGGTGCCGCGGCAGGAGCCGCGGCCGTTCGGCGGTCTCTCGGGTCTTTCTGCTACCCGGCTGCCTCGAGGTCGACATCGGGTTCGGTCCGGCGGCCGAGTTCGGGCCGCGTGGCCCGAACTGGCGCGTCGTGTTCGGGCAGCACCCCCGGGTCCTGACGATTCCTCCGAGCTCCTCGGTCACGCCCGTCACCCTCCCCCGAGTGCTAGCTCAGCGGGATCGGGTTGGTCCAGGCGCGGCCGGCGGTGGCGTCTTCGACGGTGACGCGGCAGTAGCCGTGGCCGAACATCGCCACCGGCAGGGAGCATTCCGTCAGACCGTCGCCCTCGATCACCTGCGCGCCCGGGGTGCCGCCGGTGAGGAGTATTTTCCGTACCGGCGAGCAGCGCACCGTGATCATGCCGTCGTGGAGTGCGACATCGTGCAGGTCGGGTCCGGTGCTGGCGTAGTAGTGACCGGCCTTGAGAGCGGCGAGCAGCGCCCGCGGGTCGAGGGATCGCGCGCGGACCTGGACCCAGGCCGCGCAGGCAGGGGGGTCTCGCGGCTGGAAATGCGCGTCGTCGGCGGCATAGGCGCCGAGGCGATGGCCTCGGGTGAGCAGGATGTCGGTCAGATGCCAGCTGTCGGCACGGTCCTCGCGGGCCGACAGGGCGTTGTGGACCTCGACGGCGTGGGCCGCGTCCAGGCTTTCGGCGTCGGCGAGGGTGAGCAGCGACGCCGCGGGGTGGGCCATGCCGATGAACGCCCCCGCCGCGCGCGCCCGCCGCGCCAGCGCCGGCCCGCTCTCGCCCGGCTCGGGCGGCGGGAAGCCCAGGGGCAGTCCCACGGCGATGATGTGCCACTCCGAGGACAGCTCGGTGCGCGGGGCATGCAGCTCGGCGCCGAGCAGCGTGGTGAATCCGGGGGTACGCAGCGCCCGGGTGTCGGTCAGCGGGAACCCGTACGCCGCCCGGAAGTGATCGGTGACGGCCAGGAAGTCGTAGCCGGCCTCCCGGTAGCGGCGCGCGACCTCCTGCGGTGGCAGCGCCCCGTCGGACCGGTCGGTGTGGGTGTGCAGGTTCCCCCGCCAGAACCGGCCGGGCAGCGCGAACGGCAGATCGACCACGAGCATCCTCCGTCCCCGGGCGGACCAGTGCTCACCCGCCCCGGACACAGCGTGCACGACACGGATCGGCAGCACCAGCCGCCGCGAGGGACCCCGCCGACGCCGGTGCTCACCGGCGTCATTGGCGTCATTGTCGGAAAGCCACAACGACAGGCCTCCGACCTCGGCAGCGTCAGTGCTGGGCGCGGCGCGGCGCGGCTGCGAAGGTGAACCCGACAACGGAGCGAGACCTTGACACGGCCGTCCCGCTCCACCACGCGGCGAAAGGGAGACAGGGCGGTGCACGAGAAGATCGTGGTCACGGGGATCGGCGCGATGACTCCGCTCGGAGGTGACCTCGACGCCACATGGAGCGGGCTGCTCGCGGGCAGGTCGGGCGTCACCGTCCTCGAGGACCCCTGGGCGAAGGACCTGCCCGTACGCCTCGCCGCCCCGCTGCCCGTCGACCCGGCCGCGTCGCTGCCCCGCAAGGAAAGCCGCCGGCTCGACCGCTGCGAGCAGATGGCCATCGTCACCGCCCGCGAGGCGTGGGCGCACGCCGGGCGCCCCGAGGTCGACCCCCAGCGCCTCGCCGTCGTCATCGGCACCGGCTACGGCGGGGTGGCCTCCACCCTCGGCCAGCACCGCATCGTCGAAGCCGGCAACGCCCGCAAGATGTCCCCCCACGCGGTGATCATGCTGATGGCCAACGGCCCGGCCGCCTGGGTCAGCATCGACCTCGGCGCCCGCGCCGGCGCCCGCACCCCGGTCAGCGCCTGCGCGTCGGGCGCCGAGGCGATCGCCATCGCGATGGAGATGATCCAAAACGATCTCGCCGACGTCGTCGTCGCCGGTGGCGTCGAGGCCGCCATCGACAACCTCCCCCTCGCCGCGTTCGCGCAGATGAGGGCCCTGTCCACCCGCCACGACGACCCCGCGGGCGCCTCCCGCCCCTTCGACGCCGACCGCGACGGCTTCGTCCTCGGCGAGGGCGCCGGCATCGTCGTCCTCGAACGGCAGTCCTTCGCCGCCGCCCGCGGCGCCCGGGTGCACGCCGTCGCCGCCGGCGCCGCGGTCAACTCCGACGCCCTCGACATCGTCACCGCCGACCCGGCCGGACAGTCCCGCGCCATCAGCACCGCCCTGTCGCGCGCGGGGGTGGCGCCCACCGACGTCGGCCTCGTGCACGCCCACGCCACCTCCACCCCGGTCGGCGACCCGCTGGAGGCCGAGGCGATCGCCCAGACCATCGGCACCCACCCGGCGGTCACCGCAACGAAGTCGATGACCGGCCACACCCTCGGCGCCGCCGGCGCCATCGGCGCGATCGCGACGATCTGCGCCCTGCGCGACGGCGCGATCCCCCCCGTGCGCAACCTCGACCGCCTCGACCCGGCGATCAAACTCGACGTGGTCACCGGCACCGCCCGCCACGACACCGTCCACGCCGCCGTGGCCAACGCGTTCGGCTTCGGCGGCCACAACGCCACCCTCGTCTTCACCGCCGCCTGACCCACGAACCACCGCGCCTGACCCACCACGGAGCCGGCCGCCCCGCCTTTGTCGTCCGTCACACCGGACAGGCGTGACGGACCGTTGCGGCGTGCCGTGCACACTCCATGACCCCGACACCGTGCATGGCACGCCGCCGCCCACCCGCCCGCACCGTCCCGCACGATCGTCATCTGCGAGTACCTGCCCGCGCTGACGAATGATCCTCCACGGTCACCAGGGACAGGTGCCGCCATTGTCGTTACACAGTGGCTCGCAGCGCCCACCGAGCCACCACAGACCCGCTGAGGCCAGCATCGAAATCTTCGAGCCAGCGCCACCACGGGTCGAAGACGAGGTTGGTGAGCTGCTCGTAGCCGGCCGCTGCGGGGTGGGCGCCGTCGCCGTCAGCGATCCCCTGCTGCCATGACGGTTGCTCTTGCAGCGCGGCGAACACGTTGACGTAGGGAACGTCGTTTGCTGCGCAGACGCCGGCGTATTGCTCGTTGAGTGCTGCGACGCGTTCGTCTCTACCTGGATCCCCGGAGGGCGGCGGCCCGACCATCAGGACAGGCAGGACCGGCAGCGCCTCGGCGAGTAGGGCCGTGAGGTTGGCCACCGACCGGTCAGGAGGGACACGCAGGCCCTGGCCGTCCTGGGTCATGTCGTTGACCCCGAACGACAGCACCAGCCGGGCCTCGGACGCCTCGGGCAGGCGCAGGAGGCACTCGTGCTTCCACCGGGCTCGTATCTCCGCTGAGGTGTCCATACGGATCCCGAGGTTGTACGCGGTGAGGTGCAGGCCTCTGTTCTCGGCGCGTGCGGCCAGGCGCCCGACCCAGCCCAGGTGGGTCGGGTCGCCCACACCCGCGGTGAAGGAATCCCCGAGAAAGCAGACGCGCACATCTCGGATGATCACCGGTGGTCGCACCGGTGACGTCTGGTTGGTGAGCGTCCGAGTGAAGGCAACGCGATGTAGTCCTGGTCCTTCGTGGTCGCGTTGGACAGCGACACCGTTAATCACGAGATCGCCGGGTTCGATCTGGAAGCCGATACCCGTGTGGAATGCTGTCGAAGCCGCGTTGCCGGGGCTGGTGATGCACTGCACCCGGCTGCAGCCCCGGGTGGCCGCGAGTTGGAAGAACCGGTGGTAGAGACCCGCACCGACACCGCGGCGGCGCAGCGACGGATCAACCCCGACGACGTGGATATAGGCAACCTCGGGGTGGGACTGCGACAGAAAACCAATGAGAAACGCCGCCAGGCGACCGTCTTCGTGTTCTACCAGGTAACTGCTGGCGGTGAAGTGCTGGAAGAACAACCGCGGTAGCAGCAAAAGACGCCGCAGCGACCCGGCGTCTCCCGGGGAACCCATCCACCAGGCGTCCATGACGGCGAGGACACGTTGCTGATCGTCAGAGTTGGGATGACGTACCACCAGACCGGCAGGAAGCTCGCGGACCACTGGCCAATCCTGGCAGAACTGCACGCGTCGTTGCCAACTCTTTTCAGGAGCCCGGTGCCGGGCACTTCCGGAACGCGTCGTACGAGCCCCTACCGCCGGTTCCACACGGCGGCTGCCCTCGACGCAACGAACGACCACGGACCAAGAAAGGGCGGAGTCCGGCTGACCTGCCCGATTTCTGGCGTATCCCCCGATAGGGAGGCTGCCACCATGGACGAGGGGCGGTGGGCGGGGCCGCTATCCGACGAGTGCCTGGGTGCCGAGGACGGCGAGCAGCGCAAGGCGTTCGGCGTCCCGTGTGCCGGGCTCGGCCGTGTAGATCATGATGCGCAGGTCGCTGCCCGCGACGCTGAGCACGTCTCTCCCGCTGCCGGCGCGTTCCGCCGTCCCGGTCGTGGTCAACATCAGCAGCGGCCTGGCCTCGCTGACCGAGGTCACCACCCCGGGCACCCCGAGGTACGCCTACCCGGCGTCGAAGACCGCGGTCAACATGATGACCGTGCAGTACGCGAAGGCGTTCCCGAACATGCGGATCAACGCGGTGCGGTTGAAACCCGGGGTGAGGCACGCGGCGGCCGTGTTCTGTTCTCGTTCTGTGCTACCAGATTGCCGGCGGTGGCGACATCCTCATCCCAGTCACGCAGGAAGGCTTCGCGTTCCACGTCGCCGCGCACGCCGCCGAGCAGGTGGTGATGGAGCAGGTGGCTCGCGGTGTAGCAGTGGTCGTACGCGAGGTGGTGCGAGAGGAACTCGGTCTCGTCCGCCGCACGTACTCCGCCTGCAATTCGATGTCCGCCAGAGGGACCCGCTTGACGAAGACGCGCGTCCCCTCGATGTCCAGCTCCGCCGATCGACCGCCGATACCGGACCCGAGCGGGGCGGCGGCGGCGGCCACGACCTGCCCGAGCCGACGGTCGCTCAGCAACGACAGCTGTGTGCTCACAGTCCCGTAATCAGCCAGGCGCGCGGCACGTAGCGGATCCTGGTCACGCATCGACGGCTCCTCGGTACGCTCTGCGTGAGCCGATCGGCGGGGTGTGACCCGTCGTCTCCCGGGTGACCGCTGTCCATCTGCGGACCCGTCGCTCGCCGCGTCATCTGTTGGCGCTTTGGCTCAGCTCTCCCCCTGAGAACGCGTCTGCGCGCGTGCCCGCCGCACGGACAGCGGTGACGCCGCGCTGCCGCCCCCTGGACCCGTCTGTCTTCCGAGAAGGTGGCATGCGACCTGACTCTTACGCGGGTGGTTCTCCCCGACCGCCCGCGGCGCCGGTGCTGGCAGTGCTGGCGCTGGGCACTGCCGTGCTGGGCACCAGTGAACTCGGTGTCTCCGGGTTGATCCCCGCCATCAGCGCGGATCTGAACGTCTCCGCAGGCGCGGCGGGCGCCCTCGTCGCGGTGTACGCCGTGGCCGTCGCGCTGGCGGGGCCGGTGCTGACCGCGGTGCTGGGGTGCCTGCCGCGCAGACGCGTCCTCATCGCCGCGCTGGGGACGCTCGCCGCCGGCAACGGGGCCACCGCAGCCGCACCCGGTTTCCCAGCCCTGCTGGCGGCCCGTGCACTCACCGGCGCGGCCGCGGCGGTGTATGTGGCGATCGCCCTGACCGTGGCCACGGGGCTGGCCGGCTCCGCCCGGCGAGGGCGTGCCATCGCCGTCGTCTTCGGCGGGGTGACCGTCTCGACTGTCCTCGGCGTTCCGGCCGCCACCGCACTGGGAAGCGTGGTGGGGTGGCGTGCCGTCTACGGCGTGCTCACCATCGCGTCGGCAGGAGCGCTGGTAGCTGCCGTCCGGGTCGTGCCAGAGCCCGCGGCCGGGTCGTCGCCACCTCTGCCAGCCCCGGTCAGGACGCTGACCCGACCCCGACTGCTGGCCACCTTCACCGTCAACGCCGTCATCACCGCCGGCTACTACACAGCATCCACCTACCTCGTCGTCCTGCTGACCCGACAGACCGGCCTGAGTACCGCCGCGGCCAGCGCGGTGTTGCTGACCAACGGCATAGCCGCCACAGCGGGCAACCTCGCCGGAGGGGTGGCCGCCGACCGGCACCCCCAACACACCATGATCGTCGCCGCGGCCCTGGTCGCCGCCAGCCTGGGCGTCGTCCCGCTGGTCATGACCGACTCGATCTTGACATGGCTGGTCACCCTGGTTCTGGCGACGGCCTTCCCCGCCTTCAGCACCGCCGCTCAACTCGCCGTGTCCCAGCAAGCCGGCTCCGCGGCCGATGTCGCCGCCGCGGTCAACATCTCCGTGTTCAACACCGGTATCGCCGGTGGCTCCGCGGTGGGCGGCCTGATCCTGCACCGAGCGGGCTTCACCGGCGTCAACCTCCTCGGCGCCGCGCTGGTCCTCGCGGGACTTGCCGGTGCACTCCTCGCCGTCCGGTGGAGCCGGGATCCTGTGTCCGTGGAACCTGTGTCCGTGGAACCTGTGCTGGAACCGGCCCCGGTGGCGGTCCGTGTCGCGTACGGCGATGATCGTCCCGCCGCCCTGGACGTCTGGCGCGAGGCCAACAGCGCCCGGGGACGACCCCCCGACGCTCAGCGGATCGCCAGGGTGCGGGCGAAGCTCGCCGCCCCCGATGCTCTCCTGCTGATCGCCTGTGCAGGAACGAAGGTTCTCGGCATCCTGCTGGCCGAACCGGGCCGCGGTCAGGATGGGCAGGGACCGAGATTGGACGGGCTGTGTCACATCTCGATGGTCTTCGTCCACCCCGACCACTGGGGACGGCGGGTGGGAGAGCTACTGATCGGATACCTCGCGGACCAGGCCGGCAGCCACGGGTACCTACGGCTGCAGCTGTGGACCGGAGCCGACAACGACCGGGCGCTGCGCCTCTACCGTCGAGTCGGCTTCGTTCCCAGCGGACGGATATCGCAGACGGACAGTGGAGCAGCGATCGTGCAGTTCGTTCGCTCGGCCGCGTCATAGCGAACCCGCCAGGGTGGCCTCCTCCGCCGGCGGCGCGCCGGTCTCGCCGTCGTACGCCGGGCACGGCGCTAGGACAGCGAGGCCGCCGCCCGGTCGCCGCCCAGGCCGCGGGCGATGCCGCACGGATCGTCGTGCGGGGGGGTGCACGGCTCGCATTCGGCCTCGACCGTCATATGGGTGATGCCGTACCGCTCGGCGAGCATCGCCTTGATCCCGTCCGACACCGCCCGCGCCTGCGCGAGGCTGGGATGGCCGTCCTCGGCCCCGTCGAGATGGCCGAGCTCGAGATGCACCGAGGCGGCGAACACCCGGTCGGACAGGCTCCACACATGCAGGTCGTGCACGTCGAGGACATGGATGTCGCGCAGGATGTCGGCGCGCACCGCGGCGACGTCCAGGCTTTCCGGCGTCGCCTCCAGCAGCACCCGCGACGCGCTGACCAGCAGTTTCACCCCCTGCCCGGCGATCAGCAGGGCGATCAGCAGGGAGACCAGCGGGTCCAGCCAGTACCAGCCGCCGACCAGCCAGATCACCAGACCCGAGGCGGCGACCGCCACCGACACCGCCGCGTCCCCGGCCAGGTGCAGCACGGCCGCGCGGGTGTTCAGGTCGGCGTCGCGCTCGTGGACGACCAGCGCGCTCACGCCGTTGACGACGGCGGCGACCAGGGCGACGGCGACGACCACCGGGCCGTCGACCGTCCCGTTCCCGCCGAGCCGGCGCAGCGCCTCGACGGCCAGCAGGGCCGTCACCACCAGCACCGCCGCGGCGTTCGCCTGCGCGGCGAGCACCGGCCAGCGGACCCCGCCGAACGTGCGCCGAGCCGAGGGGGGCCGCCGCGACAGCGTCAACGCCACCAGTGCGAGCACCACCCCGGCGGTGTCGGTCAGGTTGTGCCCGGCGTCGGCGAGCAGCCCGACGGATCCCGCGGCGACCCCCGCGGCCGCCTGGGCGACGACGATCGCGAGGTTCAGCCCGGCCGCCAGCCACAGCCGCCGCCGCTGGCGCGCGCTCCCCCGCCCCGCCGGCACACCGTGCCCGTGCGCGTGACCGTGGGCGGGCCCCGACCCGTGGGCAGGCCCGGAGCCGTGGGCATGGCCGGCACCGTGGGCATGGCCGGCACCGTGGGCATGGCCGGCATCGTGGGCACCGTGCGGCTCGTGGTCGTGGCTGGGCGCGCTCATGACTCGCTCACACCCGCCAGAGGCCCGGCGGCGGATGCGCCCGTCCCGGCCCCGGCAGCCGGCTCCATCGCCGCCGGGACGGCACCGCCCTCGGGGTGCACGTGCTCGGTGTCGACGGCAAGGACGACGTCGAGCAGATCACCCAGCGCATGGCGGAGCTTGTCGTCGGCGAGCTCGTAGCGCTGGCGGCGGCCCTCCGGGGTGGCGACGACCAGCCCGCAGCCGCGCAGGCACGCCAGATGATTGGACAGGTTCGTGCGGCCCACGCCGAGGATCTCGGCCAGCTCGGACGGGTAGGCCGCGCCGGCCCGCAGCACCAGCAGCAGCCTTGCCCGGGTCGGGTCGGACAGCGCGTGACCGAACCGGGCAAGGACCTCCGCCGGTGAGGCAACCTTTACCATGCCCCAACAGTACAGCGGACGCTGACGTCAGCCAATCCTGACCTGTTCCCCGTCCCCGCGGGTCCCAGGTCCCGACCGGCTCCCGTCCTCCTGCCCTTCCACAGTCTCTCGTGCCCGTTTCGTCCCTCTGGCTAAGCAGGGGATGCCGAAGGGGGTCAGGCGTCGAACAGGGCGCTGACCGACTCGCCGTTGTGGATGCGTCGGATCGCCTCGGCCAGCGGCGGGGCCACCGTGAGAACCTCCAGCTTCGGCACCCGGTCACCCACCGGGATCGGCACCGTGTTCGTGCACACGATCTCCACGACGTCCGACTGGTCGGAGATCCGCTTGAGCGCCCCCGCGGAGAACAGCCCGTGCGTGCACGCCACCCGCACCGAACGCACGTCCAGCTCACGCAGCCGCTCGAGCAGCTCCAGCACCGTGCTGCCCTTGGCGATCTCGTCATCGAGGACGATGACGTCGCGGCCGGCCACATCCCCGATGACGGTGCTGATGCTCACCTGGTCGTCGGCGAAACGCTGCTTGGCCCCGGCCGCGACCCGCACCCCGAGCATCCGCGCGAACGCCGCCGCCTCCTTGGCGTTGCCGAGATCCGGCGACACCACCGTCGTGTTCGACAGGTCGTAGCGGCGGAAGTGCTTGGCGAGCTCCCGCAGCGCGTGCAGATGGTCGACCGGGACGCTGAAGAAGCCGTGCACCTGCGGGGAATGCAGCGTCATCGCCAACACCCGGCTCGCCCCGGCAGCCACGAGCAGGTCCGCGACGAGCCGGCCGCCGATCGAGATCCGCGGCGCGTCCTTCTTGTCGGAGCGGGCGTAGGCGTAGTGCGGCAGGACCACCGTCGTGCGCGCCGCCGACGCCCCGCGCGCCGCGTCCAGCATCAGCAGCAGCTCGACGAGGTTCTCCTGCACCGGGGCGACCAGCGGCTGGATGAGGAAGACGTCGCGCTCCCGGCAGTTCGCCGGTAGCTGCACCTCCAGGCAGTCGTTCGCGAACCGCTGGACCCGCACCCGGTGCAGCGGCACGTCGAGGTGCGCGCAGATCTCCTCGGCGAGGATGGGATGGGCACTGCCGCTGAAGACGGCGATGTCTCGCACGAACCGCTCCCTGTTCTCTTTTCCCTGACCGGCTGGCATCGGCGCCTGACCGGCCGGCATCGGTCATCGCTGGCCTGGGCGCCGCCCGCATGGCCGGCGCCCGGTCGATCGCTCCGGATGCTACCGACCGCGGCTCGCCGGCGGGCAGCTCAGGCGGCGCGCAGGGCGTCGCGGATCGGCACCCGCGTCCCCGAGCGTTTCACCGCGTTGCCGTACACCCGCCCGGCCAGCCAGACCAGCACCACGATCCACGCCAGGGTCAGGACCAGCGCGAGGAGCACCTGCCAGACGGCGACACTGCCAATCCCGATCACCATCGGCATCAGGATCGGCGCGAACAGCGGAATGATCGCCAGGACTCCGATCAGCCCGCTGTCCGGTGACGTCGGCAGCACCGAGAAGCCCAGCATGTACGGGATGACGATCGCGGAGATCATCGGAGCGACCACTCCGCCGGCGTCCTCCTGGCGTGACACCAGCGCCCCGGCGGCGGCGAACATCAGCGCGTACATCGCGAACCCGACCAGGTACCACAGCAGCGCCAGCGCCACCGACCCCACGGCGATCCCCGCGGGGATGTCGAGCTCCCCGGAGGCCAGCCCCAGCCCGACCCCGACCACGCCGATCAGCACCAGCTGGCCGAGGGCCACCACGCCGATCCCGATCACCTTGCCCGCCATCAGCTGCCACGGGCGGATGACGGCCAGCAGCAGCTCCACCACCCGGCTCGTCTTCTCCTCGATCACACTCTGCGCCACCGCCGGGCCGAAGATCAGCAACGAGACGTAGATCAGACCGCCGGCGACCAGCCCGAGCAGCAGCCGGGACCCGTCACGCTCGGGCTCCGGGCGCAGCGCGGTGACCTCGACGCCCGCCGTCGCGACCGCCCGGCCCACCGTCGCAGGGTCACCGCCGAGGGCGGAGATCTGCCCCTCCAGCGCCGCCTGGCGGGCCGCGACGGTCAACACGGACGTCAACGAATCCCCCAGGTCCTTCTTCACCACCACCCGGTAACCCCCACCCGCCCCCTCGGTCCCGCCCGCCGGCGGCGCCACCAGCACGAGGGCGTCGACGTCCCCGTCGAGCACCGCACGGCGCCCGGCCGCCGCGTCGGCGTAGGTGCGCACCTCGACGTCGACGTCGAGCGAACGCGCCGCCGCCCCGATCGCCGCCGCCTGCGTGCCGTCCGCCGCCGTCACCGCGACCTGCTGCGCCGACGAACCGCCGACAGCGCTCAGCACCAGCACGCTCGCGGCGATCGCGACGACGAACAGCGCCGTGGTGATCTGGAACGCCCGCGACCGCACCCGCGTGCCGATCTCCCGGCCGGCGACCAGGCGCAGCACCCGGCCCGCCCCCAGCTCGCCATCACCGGCGTACCGCTCGCCCGCCTCACGCCCGCCGTCGCCACGCTCGCCGTCGTCCACCGGCGCGGCCGGCCCGGCCCTCACGCCGGCCTGCCCGCGGACTCGACATGCGCCCCGGACCGATCGTCCCCGGCGGCGTCCGCATCCGACTCCGTCCGCACCACCTCCGCCGACGCCGCCACCACCGACTGCCCGCCGCCATCATCGCCATCGCCCGCGCCGCCCTGGCCCTGGCCATCACCCCCGCCGCCGCGGGCGTCGGACCCGCTCACCACGTCACGGAACAGCTCCGCCAGCGACGGCCGGCGGTGGCGGAACTCGCGCACCGGCCCGCTCGCCAACGCCGCGCGCAGCACCGCCTGGTCGTCCGCCCCCGGCCCGAGCTCGAGCACCGTGCGCGACCCTTCCCACCCGCGCGCCCGCACCCCGGCGAGACCGTCCGCCCAGCCCGCCGGCGCGTCGGGGGCGTCGACGACGAGCCGTCCCCCACCGCCGGCCCGCAGCTCGTCGACCGGCCCGCAGGCGACCATCCGGCCCGCCCGCACGATCCCGACCCGATCGCACAGCCGCTCGACGAGTTCGAGCTGATGGCTGGAGAACACCACCGGCACCCCGGCGGCGCGCCGATCCCGCAGCACCTCGCTCATCACGTCGACCGCGACCGGGTCCAGCCCCGAGAACGGCTCGTCGAGCACCAGGACGACCGGATCGTGCACGAGCGCCGCGGCGAGCTGGACCCGCTGCTGGTTGCCGAGGCTGAGCTTCTGCACCTCGTCGTCGCGCCGCGCGGCCACGCCGAGCCGCTCGGTCCACCGCGCCACCGCCCGGCGCGCGGCCACCGGGCCCAGTCCGTGCAGCTGGGCGAGGTAATGCAGCTGCTCGGCGACCTTCATCTTCGGGTACAGCCCGCGCTCCTCGGGCATGTAGCCGATCCGCCGGCGCGTACGCAGGGTCAACGGCGCACCGTCGTAACGGACCTGGCCGGCGTCGGCGGCGAGCACCCCGAGGATGATCCGCATCGTCGTCGTCTTCCCGGCTCCGTTGCTGCCGACGAACCCGAACAGCTCGCCGGCCCGCACCTCGAACGACATCTCGTCGAGCGCCACGACGTCGCCGTAGCACTTGGACACGGCGTCGACCTCCAACCGTCCCTCGCCCATCCCCACCGCCCTCCCACTCGATCATCCGACCGATGGACCCGCCGGCCGAACCTCCTGGCGCCCACCGTTGGACGGCAGCCCGCGACCCCTGATCCTCCGTGATCGCCGCCGACCACGGACCCGGCTATCGGATGGACGACTCGCCCGCCGCGCCGCGACCACGCTCGGCGTCGTTGGACGGTCACCTCCCCAGCAGCCCGGTCTGGATGTCCGTTCCACCTGCGATTTTCGTGGAGATCCGGAGCGAGTCCTCAGCCGGGGTCCGAGGCTGGGTGATCAGGAGCGGTTTTTCCTGGGTTTTTTCATGATCAAAATTGATCAACAGGTATCGTCAACAGCGTTGATTATCTTGCTGAAGAGGCGGCGGAGAAGGAGGCCGACGGCAAAAAGGAGGCCGACGGCAAAGTCGTGCTGCACGGGTCGGGTCACCGACCTCGGGCGTCCCCGCCGGTCGCCGTCCAGGTGGGCGCTCCCCTCGCCCCGGTATCCGATGCGCCCGCGCCGGACCCCGCTCCCCCGGTCGGCTCCGGCCTGGCGGACGATGCGGGCCGTCAGGCCGTCGGGGCGAGCAGCCCATCCATGGCGAGGTCGACGAGCCGGCCGGCCTGTTCGGCGGACATCTGCTCGGCGATCCAGGCGGCGGCGTTCATCAGGGCGAAGATGTCGACGCCCGTCGCGTCTCGGCGCAGGGCGCCGGCCTGCCGGGCCCGCGCGATCAGTCGGTCGCCGATGTCGGTCATCTGGACGCACGACTGGTGCAGCTCGGAGGCCTCGTCGTCGACGCCCTCGGCGAGCATGGCAGCGAGTCCCTGGTACGCCGCGGCGTGCGCGATGACAGCGTGCACCCATGCGGTGAGCGCCGCCGCGGGCGAGGGCTGGTCGAGCAGGTCCGCCCCGCGGTCGAACAGGGCCTCGTTGCGCTGGCGCAGCAGCGTGCCGAGCAGCGCGCGCCGGTTGGGGAAGTGTGCGTAGAGCGTGCCGATCGCCACCCCGGCGCGGCGGGCGATGCCCTCCAGCGAGGCGTTCGTGCCCTGGGCGCGGAACACCGCGTCGGCCTCGGCCAGCAGCCGCTCGCGGTTGCGCCGCGCGTCGGCGCGCGGCCTCCGCCCGGATTCGGTCATCCACCCTCCACACAACTCGAGGATGCCTCGGAATAATCTTCCTGAGGCAGCCTCAGATTATCGGACGAGCCCTTCGGGAGACACGGATGATCCTGGTAACCGGTGCCACCGGCTCCATCGGACGACCCCTCGTGCGCCGGCTTCGGCGCGACGGCGTCGCGGTGCGGGCACTGGTCCGCGACGAGGCGAAGGGCCGCGCGCTGGACTGCGAGTTCGTCGTCGGTGACTTCGACGACACGGCCTCCGTCGCCGCCGCCCTGGACGGGGTCGACCGCCTGTTCCTCAACGGCGCCGGGGCGCAGCCGGCGGACGGGGAGCAGCCGATGGTCCGCCAGCAGACGGCGATCATCGACGCGGCCCGCGCCGCCGGCGTCGACCGGGTGGTGAAGGTGTCGGTCCTGCACGCCCACGAGGGTGGACGGCTCGCCGAGGGCGCCCACTGGCAGATCGAGCAGCACCTGAAGGCATCGGGGCTGGGCTGGTCGGTGCTGCAGCCGAACGGCTTCATGCAGAACTTCGTCACCGGACAGGGCGTCTTCATCGCCGACGGGAACCTCGTCGGCGCCTACGGCGACGCCGCGGTCTCCTACATCGACTGCGAGGACATCGCCGCCTGCGCCGCCGCACTGCTGACCGGCCGGCTCCGCGACGGCGAGACCTTCCTGCTCACCGGGCCGCAGGCCCTGACCCACGCGCAGATCGCCGAGAAGCTCTCCGCCGCGCTGGGGCGGACCGTGCGCTACGTGAACCTGCCCGCCCACGAACTGGCCGCCACCCTGACCTCCCAGGGGCTGCCGCCCCAGTTCGCCGACGACGTCGCCGTCCTCCTCCAGGGGGTGGCGAGCGGCATCCTGGCCCCGACGACCACGGCGGTCCAGGACCTCACCGGCCGTGCGCCCCGCACCTTCGACGACTTCCTGGCCGCCAACCACCAGGCCCTGGCGGCTCTGCTGCCGTCACCAGCCCGCTGACCGACACGGGTGCCGGTCGCGGACGGCGAGACGGCCGGCCCTGCAGCACACCAGATCATGGCTCACCGATCCGAGCGACACGTCCGGTATAGATGGCGTCATGGCGAAGTCGACGAGGACGGACACCACCGGCGAGGACCCACATGACGTCGTGGTCATCGGCGCAGGCGCCGCCGGCCTGAGCGCCGCGCTGGTGCTGGCCCGGGCACGCCGGCGGGTGGCGGTCATCGACGCCGGTGCGCCGCGCAACGCCCCGGCCGCGCACCTGCACGGCTTCCTGTCCCGCGACGGCATGCCGCCGGCGGAGCTGCTCGCGGCGGGGCGGCGCGAGGTCGCCGGCTACGGTGGCGAGCTGATCGAGGACACCGTGACCGCGGTCGAGCACGCCGGCGGCACCGAGCACGGCGACTCCGAGCACGCCGGGGACCCCGGCGACGCCCGGGACGGCGGTGGCACGAGGGACGGCGGTGGCACGAGGGACGGCGGTGGCACGAGGGACGGCGGTGGCACGAGGGACGGCGGGGAGGCCGAGAACGGCGGGGGCGGCTTCACCGTGCGCCGCGCCGCGGGTCCGGCGCTACGTGCCCGTGCGCTGCTGGTGGCGACCGGGCTGCGCGACGAGCTGCCCGACATCCCCGGGGTACGCGAACGCTGGGGCCGCGATGTGCTGCACTGCCCCTACTGCCACGGCCACGAGGTGCGCGACGCGCCGCTGGCCGTGATCGGCGGGCCTGTACGGGACTTCTCCCTGCACCAGGCGACGCTGGTCCGCCAGTGGTCGGCCGACCTGGTCTTCCTCCCGAACGGCATCACGCTGACCCAGCCGGAACGGGAACGGTTCGACGCCCGCGGGGTGCGGGTCGTCGAGGGCCCGGTCGCCCGGCTACTGGTCGCCGGCACTCGCCTCGGCGGCGTGCAGCTCGCCGACGGGCGGGTCGTGCCACGCTCGGCGGTGTTCGTCGGCCCCCTGTTCGTACCCCGCGACAAGCTGCTGGCGGCGCTGGGCTGCGCCCGCGGCGGGAACGGCTGGGTGGCCGTCGATCCCACCGGCCGAACCAGCGTGCCCGGGGTGTGGGCGGCCGGCAACGTCGTCGACTCCCCCGCCCAGCTGGTCACCGCGGCCGGGGCGGGCACGACCGCCGCGACCGCTATCAACCGTCATCTCGTCGACGACGACGTCGCCCGGGCCCTGGCCGATCATCGGCGCACGGCAGCAGCCCGGCTGGTCGGGTGACCCCTGCGTCGCCTCCTACGCGGCCGGCAAGCACCGCGACCGGCAAGCACAAGGCCGGCAAGCACAAGGCCGGCACGGACCCCGCGCCGCTGCCGTCAGGAAGACCGACCCACGACTTCCCGGCCAGACAACGGCCAGATCGTGCCGAGGCCTAAGCACGGTTTTGGGCCGGGAAACCGCGACTAGTCCTCGGCATGATTCTGTACCCGACCGCTGACGGCACAGAGCGACTGACGGACAGAGCGACAGCAGGTGGCGGCGGAACCCGGACCGACTGGGCTGTCCGGATGTCGCGAGAATTCGTCAACACCGTTGATTATCTTGATAACCAAGGATGTGGGCACAACCACCGTGTGTTCCGACGCCCGTTCTCGTCGGCCTGCTCCCATGGCTCGGTGACCGGCCGAGCTCCCGTCGCCGCCGAGGACACTGAGGATCAGCCGCGGCGGCTGATCCGGGCATCACTGCGGAGCCGGGACGCGGTCGGCGACGAGGATGCGGCCGTTGCGCAGCGAGCGGCGGTGCTGAACCGGGGTGGCGAGGTCCTTGGCCAGGGTGAGCAGGGAGTCGTCCCGGGCGACCGCGAAGCCGCGGACGCCGACGGCGCGGCGCATGGCGGCCGGCGTCCACACCGAGCGGTTCGGCTCTCGGGTCATCGGGTTCGACTGCCGGGACAGGGCGCTGAGCAGGCGCGCCGCCCACCGGCCGAGCGGCGCCGAGGGCGCCGGGGTGTGGTAATGCACGATCAGGCGGCTGCCTGCGGCGGAGCGGTCGCCGACGATCCGCAGCGTCCGGGCGACCTCACCGCGGGTGAGGTAGGGCACGACGCCCTCCCAGATCCAGATCGTCGGGACCGACCGGCGGTGGCCCGCGGCGGCCAGCGCCGCGGCGAGGTCGTCCCGGCTGAAGTCCACGGGCACGAAACGCGGTGACGACCCCACCGGCGCCAGCTCACCGGCCCGGTCACGCTTGTCGCGCTGCGAGGCCGGATGGTCGACCTCGAACACCGGCGTGGCGGCGAGTTCCGCCATCCGCCACGCCCGGCCGTCCAGCCCCGCCCCCAGGATGACGACCTGCGCCGCGGCGGCGGGCACGGCGCCGCCGCCCGATCCGCCGCCGTCGGCATCCGGGGCGTGCTCGGCATCCGCGGCGTCGGTGCCGGGGCCCGCGGCGGTGGCGAGATCACCGATGGTGGGTAACGCCTGGCGGACGGCCTCGTCGATCGCGACGGTGCGAGGTGCCATCACCTCGCCGCAGGCGCGCACCATCTCGAAGGTCAGCCGCGGTCCCCAGCCGGCCGGAGCGACGCCGGCGCGCACCTCGTCGACGATCCCCCGCTCGACGGGGAGCAGGAACGCCATCGCCGTCGGATCGTCGAACCGGTCGGGGGCGAGCCTGCCGTGCGCGACGGCCCGTCCCTGGCAGACCATGACCGCCGTGCGGCTGGCACCGCCCGTTCCGCCCATCGGCCGATGACCTCGCCGCCGCGGCCACCCCACGGCAGAGCCTCGTGCCCTCATCGCGCACCTCCCTCGCCCTCCCCCGTCGGCAGCGAGCCGCCCCGGCCGGCGGCCCGTGTCGTCGTCCCCGGAGTCCCGGCCCCATCGTCGCAGCCCGGACGGCCGGCGCGACGACACGGCCGGGTCAGGCGACGGGCACGGTCACCGCGGCGGTGTGCAGGATGCCCGCGGTCTGGAACTGGATGAACAGCCGCCAGTTGCCGGCGCGCGGCAGGTTCGCCGCGAATGCCAGGTCCGGCCCGCCGCGCCCGGCGCCGGTCGAACCCTCGGGATGCAGATGCGCGAACGCCAGGTCCCCCTCGTGGAAGGCGCTGACGTGGGCGTAGCTGGACAGGTACGGCTGCAGGTCGGTGACCGGCCGGCCGTCCCGGGTCACCATGACCGTGATCGGGCGGGTCATCCCGGCCACCGGCATGCCCTGCGGGGCGCCGAGGGTCAGCGTGTAGCCGTCCACGGCGCCCAGGCCCGACGGCGCCGGCAGCGGCACGGGCACCGCCGGCCCGGGCACCGCGATCAGCTGGCTGAGCACCAGCGGGGTGTCACGGCCCGCGATCCGGGTGCGGAAGGAGACGTAGGCACGGTAGAAGCCGCTCGGCGTGGCCGCGAGGTGCGCCGTCCACGTGCCGCCGGGTGCCATCGTCGGATGGACGTGCTGGAAGCCGGTGAGGTCGGAGCGGATCAGGTACAGGTGCATCAGCTCGTCCTGGTCCGGCGTGAACGAGGTGATCGCCCCACCGTCGGACCCCTGGATCTGGAAGGCGAACGCGGTGGGCTGGTCCGGCGTGAGGGTCGTCGTGGCGGCGACGAGGCGGACCCCGTCAGCCTGCGTGAGGCCGTCGCTCGTCAGGGCCGCCGGGGCCGAGGCCGCTCCGACTCCGGTGCCGGGATGGTGCCCGGTCCCGGGCGCGGCGGCCGGTGACGGGAGCGGGTGCGCGGCGGGACTCGTCGAGGCCGCGTGCGCCTGCTCGTCCGCATGGGTCGCCGAGCGGGTCGGGCCGGTGGTCGTGCCGCAGGCCGAGGCCGCGACCAGCGCCGCCGCGGTCAGACCGGCGACGAGCAGCGCGCATCGGGACTGGGCCGGGGGACGGGGCTGGACCGCGGGCTGGGACTGGGCCGAGCTGCGGACCAGGGCCGGAGGTCGGGACTGGGCCGGAGGTCGGGACTGGGCCGGAGGTCGGGACTGGGCCGGAGGTCGGGACTGGGCCGGAGGTCGGGACTGGGCCGGAGGTCGGGACTGGGCCGAGGGGCGGGACCGGGCCGGGGCCGGGGGGCGCGGCGGGACGGCGGACACGGCCGGGGGCGGGGGCGGCGCGGGCGTGCGGGCAGCATCGAAGCTCGGATGTCCTTCGGGACGTGCACGTCAGCACGACGTGGGATGGGCATGTGCGTCGGTGGTGACGGCCGGTCACGTCTGACACACGCACACGTCCCGAAGGAGGAACGCACCGGCCCGCGGCGGTCCGCGGCGCCGCGTCCCGTGGCCGGCCGGGCCCCGATTCGTGGCCGTGGTGCGCACGCACGGGACGGTCAGGCCGAGGGCCAGCAGGGCCAGCAGCGCGCCCAGCCCGGGCGGCGGGCGGGTCGCGGCACAGGTCACCCGGTGGTGGCCACCCGCCCCGTCGTCCTGCGGCGCGCCGACGATCGCGGCTCCGACCAGCCCGGCGCGGCCCACGGCGGAGATCAGGCCCGTTGTGGCCGCGGGATCTGTAGGAGCCACGATGGCCGTACGCGCCAGGGTCGTGGGAGCCGCCGGGGCCGTCCGGCTCGTGGGTGCGATGGGAACCGTCAGAGCGGCGGGAGCCAGCGGCGGGACGGGGGCCGCGCCGATCGGGAGGCAGGGAGGTATGCCGGGCAGGACGTGCCCGACCGCGAGACCGGCGAGCAGCAGGCAGACGATGAGCAGGCGTGTCGCCGCAAGCGCAGCGGTGCCGCCGCCCACGATTCCTCCCGCCCTGGCCCTGTCCCCACCCTGGCCCTGTCCCCGCCGTCGGACCGTGTGCGCACATGACCCGCCCCGCCCGGAGGCTCGGTCATCGGGCCGGCCATCCGCTTTCGCGAACCGGGCAGGACGGGGCGGGTGCTTCGCATCCGGCCACAGTCGACGGATCTGGGGCTCGGAGCTGGGACCATCGTAGAAAGGGCCCGTCGCGCGCCACCACACACCGGTGGCCGGCGGTGAGCATCCTGACACCCGGCGCGGCTACCCCGGCTACCCCGCTCGGCCCGACCGTGCCGGCCGGTGGTCCTCGCATGGCCCTCGCCGGCCCGGAACCGACGCGCGCGACGAGCCCCCGACCCCGGCGGTGGCTTACGCCACCCTGCTGCGCGCCCCTCATGCAGGGCGTTCAAGCACCTGGCCCGCCCGCCGCGGCGGGCGGGCCGTCGCTCTCGCCCTGCGCTGAGGGCCCGGGGCCACCGGGCTGGGGATGGCGGGCGTAGTCGCCGCCGGCGAGAACGGTGATCCCGCAGGCCACGGCGAGGATGATGACGGCGATCCGCCCGGCGGTGTCGTCGAAGATCCCACCGATCGCGCCGAAGATCTCCGCGACCGCGTTGGCAACGAACGCGGCCATGACGGCGTGCCGCGGTCGTGCCCGCGGTGTGCCGGGAGCTTTGGGACGGGCGCGGTCAGTCGAGGGCGTCGTCGAGGGTGTCGAGGATCGGCCCGTCGGGCGCCGCCGGCCCCAGCGCCTCGCGGTCGGTGCGCCGCAGCGGACGTTCCCAGGCGAACGTGGCATCCCGGACCCGCCAGGCGTCGTTGCCGTACGACGGCCGCTCGGTCGTCTCCGGCAGGGCCAGCGCGATGCGGCGCATGTCCGCCCAGGTCGCCACCACAGCACGATAACCTGGCTCACCGGGCTCGAACCCCCGCCCGCTCGCCCCCGCCCAGCCGCACGCGACCTGCTGCGCAGGGCTGCCCCGACGCACCCGGCGGCGGGCGGGGGATATCGACGGCGAAAGCGGCCAGGGAGCCGGAGGTCAACGTCATCCGTGGGGACGTCAGGGCGGCGGGAACCGGCCGCGGCGGACGGCGAGCACGGGAACTGCGAACGTGTGGGGGTGGCCTGCCGGGCAATGGCAGCGGCGGGTTGGGGACGATCCGCACGGCGATTCCGGCCCGGCTCGACCGGCTGCCCTGGGCCCGGTTCCACTGGATGATCGTCGTCGGGCTGGGGACGGTGTGGATCCTCTCGGTCGGAAGAAACTGTTCCTGCTGACCCTCGGCGTCTACATCGTGGCGACGACGGCGACGGCATTCTCGTGGACGCCGTGGTTCTTCTTCCTGACTCGGTTCCTCACCGGCGCCGGAATCGGCGGTGAATACGCGGCCATCAACTCGGCGGTGGACGAGCTGATCCCGGCGCGGGTGCGGGGCCGGGTCGATCTGCTCATCAACGGCTCCTACTGGCTGGGGTCCGCGGCGGGCTCCACGCTGACCGTGTTCTTCCTGTCCGAGCACATTTTCCCGACGGAGCTCGGCTGGCGGCTCAGCTTCGGCCTCTGCGCGGTGCTCGGGCTGGTCATCCTCGTCGTGCGCCGGCACGTGCCGGAAAGCCCACGCTGGCTGTTCATCCACGGCCGCGCCGACGACGCCGAACGGATCGTCGGCGACGATGATCGCGGCGAGCTACCTGGCGGCCGCGGCGCCGGCCGTCCTGCTCGCGGTGCTGTTCGCCGCGGGCGCGCTGAACTCGTGGACGTTCCTGCTGCTGGTGGCGGCGACGTTCTTCTACGCCGTCGGCACCACGATCGGCGGCATCACCGGCCCGCTGCTGTTCGGCCATCTCATCGACACCGGCCGCACCGGGCCGGTGATGGCCGGCTTCCTCGTCGGTGCGGCGGTGATGGCCGTCGGCGGCGTCGCCGAGCTGGTGTTCGGCGTCGACGCGGCCGGCCGTTCCCTGGAGGACATCGCCGCCCCGCTCACCGTCACCGAGGACGGCGACGAGCCGTATCCCGACGAGCCGACCCGGACGTCCGGGTCGGACCGGTCCGGGCGGCAGAGCGCGGCCTGGTCGCCCCCCGGGGCGGCCGGCTCCGCGTAGCGGCGGGCGCCGTGGCCGCCGCGCGGCGGCTGCCGTACGAACCGTCCGTCGCCTCCAGGGGCGGGCATGCGCCGCAGCGGGCGCACGCCCGCCCCAAGAAGCGCCCGCATCCATCGACGTCGGAGGACCGCTGCCGTCGACGGCGGTTGACGGTCAGGGGCAACCGCGTTCCGGCTGCCCCTGGCCAGCCACGAGATGTTCCTCCCCCCACGGGCCCCGCGGCGCGCCGCCGGCCGGACCGGCCGGCCCGGTGGCGGACCTACCGGGCCCGCGGCCCCGCGTGGCGCTGGACCGGCACCCGCACGCCGCCGGGCGGCGTCGATCGGCCGAGCTCGGTCAGCTCCGCCAGCCACAGCTGGGCGAGGCGCGTGTGGTTCGGCACACTGTCGCTGGCCGCGAACGTGATCCCGATCCGATCCCCGAGACCGAACAGCGCGACGGACAGGTGCTGGCGTCCGACGAGCAGCGGTCCCGTGCCGATCAGGTCGGTGACCGCACGGCCCGCGACGGCCAGCGGCCCGCGGATCGTGCGGGCGTTGGTCGCCACCATGGCCAGCTCCCGGGTGCGGCCCCCGAAGCTCGCCGCGTAGGAGAGCATGCGCGGGGTGGCCCGCGCCGCCACGGCGGGGAAGTGGTGATGTTCCACCACGCCCATCCCACCGTCCTTGAGCCGGCGGGTGACCGCGGCGATGCGCGCCAGGCGGTGAGCGGCGTCCGGTTCTCCGCACGGCAGCGGGACCCGCACCCCCGAGGTGTAGTTCGACAGCACGTTCTGGTCGGCGGCGATGCGGATGCTGACGGGCATCAGCGCGTGGACGGGCCGGGAGTCCTCCCGCCACTCCGGCAGGGACCACGCCCGCACCGCCCCCGCGAGGGCAGCCAGGTAGACGTCGTTGACCGAGGCGTCGTGGCGGTGGGCGACGTCACGCATCAGCCCGAGCTCGGTGGTGATCCAGGAATGCCGCGCCGGGCCGACCGGCTGGCCGCCCCAGGCGTCGAGGACGCGGGTCGGCGACAGGCAGCTGAGCCCCCGGCTGACGAACCGCAGGTAGTCGCCGACCTGCGGGCGGGGGATCGACGCGGGCAGCCCCAGGTCGGGCTCGTCCTCGCCACCGAACAGCAGGTGCAGCGACCGGTAGAGCGCGGCGCCGTCCTGGGCGATGTGGCTGGTCCGGTAGACCACCACGCGACCGGCGGTCCCGCGCTCGCACAGCAGATAGAGCATCCACGGCTGACCGCTGGTGTCGATGGGCCGGGTGGCGATCCCGTCGAGGGCGGCGCGGATGCGCCGGTCACCGACCGCGTCGCCGCCGGTCAGGCCGGCGGCCTCGGCTGCGCCCGGTAGCTCGAGGGCGACGACATGCTCGTCGACCTTCATCTCCGGGTCGCAGACCCAGTAGGTCTCGTGCACCGTGGAGCGACGGTCGGCCGGGCGGACCGTGACCGTCTCCAACCGGTCGGTGAGCATCCGCGCCCGCGGCGCGCGCAGCCGTTCGGCGACGTGTGCCCGCAGGTCCGCCAGCTCCACCGGCCCGTCGAGGAACAGCACCGCGCCGACGTCCTGGTATTCACCGGGATTGAGCCGGTGGAAGGCCAGATAGGCGCGGTCCCCCGCGGTCAGCGGACGGGCGAAAGCCCGGTTGTAGCCGGTCTTCGCGACCGTATCGAGGAGGGTCATCAGGCGCGCCCCCGGCCCGTCGCCGGGCATTGGGTGCAGGCCTTGACAACGCGATCAATAATGCTAGCAGATCGACGCACGGATGCGTCGTGGATACCTGTACCCATGTACCTGTTTATCCGCGGGCCGTTCAGCCCATCCAGACTTGTGTCGTACGTCTCCACACGGATGGGCAGGATGGGCGAGAAGGATCCCGCCAGACGGCACGAGCAGCTCGATAAATGCAGGTGAGCGCCGGTCCGGAACGTGACCGACGCCAGGCCGGGACATCAACACGAATGGGCTACGGTGCTACCGCGGCCGGGGTTACACGAATTCCCTCGATATACGCGTGCCCATTCCTGGCCGGGGCGATCGGGGGATACCCGGGGCGAAGGAGGTGGCCTTCGTGATGATGCGAGGGCGCGACGAGCCATCCATGGAGATGCCGGTAGCGTGGCGGGATGGACGCAGCCGCGCCGATCCCTGCCGGGGAGGACGAGGCCGACGATTCGCCGTTGGCCCGGCTGGAGGTGGCGCTGTCGGCCCTCGTGCGCTGGAGTGAGAGCAAGCACATCCGGCTGCAGGTGACCCGTCGGTCCGGCTGTGAGCTGTCCGCCAGCGAGCTGCGGCTGCTGGAGCACTTCGACGCCGCCGGGCCCATGCGGGTCTCGGACATCGCCTCGTGCCTTCGCATCGACATCTCCACCGTCTCGCTGCAGCTTCGCACGCTGCGCCGCGACCACCTGGTGGAGCGGCTCGCCGACGCGCAGGACCGCCGGGTGGCCGTGATCGCGATCACCGCGAAGGGCCGCGAAGTGGTGCGCCGGGTGCGACTGGCCCGCCGCGACCTGCTCGGTGAGGTCTTCGCCCAGATCGGGACGGTCGATCTCGACCAGGCGGCGCGGGTCCTGCTGCAGGTCCAGACCCACATGCTCCAGGGCCTGCTCGACGGTCCTGATGGCGGGTCGTCCCGGGTCTGACCTGCGCGTCGTCCACGTTCCGCGGTCCGATGACGGGCAGGCTTGCATCGCGTCGGGCGGAGATGCTTTTATTCATCAAAATTGTTGGGAAGGCGGCGGGCACAGCCGGAGAGGGGATCCGATGAGGACGATGGTGATCACGGGCGGAACCGACGGCATCGGTCGGGCACTCGCGGACGTCCATCTCCACCGTGGCCACGCCGTCCTCGTCGTGGGCCAGAGCGCCGAGAAGGGGCAGCGGTTCCTCGATGCCGCGCGCGAGCTCGGCGCCGGCGACCGGGCCCACTTCGTTCAGGCGGATCTGAGCCTGGTCAGGGAGAACATCCGGCTGCTCGAGGAGATCGGCAGGGTCTTTCCCGCACTCGACGTCCTGGTGCTGGGTGCGCGCTACCACCGGTCGGTGCGCACGGAGACGCTCGAGGGCCTGGAAAGTAACTTTGCGCTGTTTTACCTGAGCCGTTTCCTGCTCAGCCACGGGCTGGCACCGCTGCAGGAACGCATCGAGGCACCGATCGTCCTCAATGTCGCCGGGCCGGGGGGAACGGGCCGGATCCAGTGGGACGATCTGCAACTGCGCCGGCACTACCTCGGGACCGGGGCGCTGGGCCACGGCGGTCGGCTCAACGACCTGCTCGGCGCCGGGTTCGCCACCGTGCACCCGGACAGCCGGATCAGGTACATCCTGTTCAACCCGGGCGTCGTGTCGACCAGCTTCGCCGGGGAGTACGACCGGGTCGCCGCCGCGCAGGTCGCCGGGCTGAAGGTGTCCGGCAAGTCGGTGGCGCAGAGCATCGGGCAGATCCTGCCCTGCCTCGACCGTCCCCCGGCCGAGCCCCTGAGCGCCTTCGTGGAGGGCAGGCGCATCGACGTGGACACCCCGTACTTCGACCGCGATGAGGCGGCCCGCCTCCACGAGATCACCGAGGGGCTGCTCAGGGCCTGATCCGCCCGCGCGGATCGACGGCGGGGCCGGCGGGCGGCGGGGCCGGCGTCCGGCAGTCGGGGGCCGGCGTCCGGCAGGCATCCGGCCGGCGGCGAGGGCCGGCGGGGCCACTCCCCTGGGCGCGCTGGTCGCCCGGTCGACCAGGCCCACTCATCCGAGCTCGTCGCGCAGCTCCCACACGAAGCGCTCCAACCCGGCGACGAAGGCCTCGGCCTCGGGCGCCGACCAGCCGACCAGGCGGCGGCCGAGCAGCTCGGCGAGACGCCGGCGCAGCAGGCCGACCACCTCCTCGCCGTCCTCGGTGAGGCTGAGCAGGGTGCCGCGCGCGTCCGGGTCGGGACTGCGCCGCAGCAGGCCCCCGGCCTCCAGTTCGCACGCCCATGGAGACATGCACACGCCGGAGATGTGCACGCCCGCGGAGATGGGTGCGCCACGGAGATGCGCACGCCCACGGAGGGGAGTCGCCATGGTCCAGCAGGCCAGCCCACTATCGGCGACGGCTGAAGATGGCTGACCGCGGCATCAGGCCGACATGCGCGGACCGGCAGGCAGGGGCCGGCGTGCACGGACCGACGCCGTCCAGCAGCGTCGGAGTACGCGAATCACACCAGGTATGTCACGCTTCGCAGTCGATGGGGTGTAATGGCAGCAACGTCCGAGCAGGTGCGCGGGGACCGGGGACGAGGCGGGGGCGACATGGCGGAGATCGTGTTCGTGCACGGGATCGGGCAGCGGCAGCGCGGCCCGGCGACGCTGGGCGAACCGTGGCGGCTGGCGCTCGCCGACGGGCTGTGGAAGGCCGGCCACACCGATCTCGCCGACCGGGTCGGCCGCTCCCCCGGGTCCCCCGGCGCGCTCGGCGCGCGGATGGCCTACTACGCCGACCTGTTCGACCGGCCGGACGGCCAGGGCGCCGCGCCGGTCGACCTCGCCGGGCTGCCACCCGCGCAGGCCGCCGCGGCGGTGGAACTGGCCGAGGTGTGGCTGCGCCGCGCCGCGCTGGCGGCGGCGAGCAAGCGGGACCGCGCCGTCGCCCGCGCCGAGCTCGCCGACCTGTCCGGCGCCGGCGGCGAGCGCCAGGGGATGGGCAATGCGGCCCGCGGCGCGCTGGCGGCGCTGGCCCGGCTGCGCTGGTTCGCCCCGTTCGGGATGGCGGTGGCGCACCGGTTCGTGCTGCGGGCGCTGGCGGAGGTCGTGCGTTACCTCGGCGAGCCCGGCATGCGGGAACGGGTGCAGGAGCGGGTCGCCGCCGCCGTCGACGACGACACCCGGGTGTTCATCGGGCACTCGCTCGGCTCGGTGGTGGCGTTCGAGGCCGCCTGCCGGCGGGCCGGGCCGCTGCCGCTGCTGGTGACGCTCGGCAGCCCGCTCGGGCTGCGCCGCATCGTCTACGACCGGCTGGTGCCGCAGCCGCCCGTCTACCCCGAGGCGGTGCGCCGCTGGGTGAACGTGGCCGCGGACGACGACATCGTCGCCGCCGTCCCCGACCTCACCGGGCTGTTCCCCCGCCGCGCCCCGGCGGCGGGATCCGGGCCGCGGATCGACGCGCCGGGCTCGGACAACGCGCCGGGGCTGGAAACCGTCGCGGGGCTGGAAACCGTGGCGGGGCTGGAAACCGTGGCGGGGCTGGTCAACGTGGCGGGGCTGGTCAACGTGGCGGTGGACAACGGCTCCGCCCCGCATGAGGCGCTGCACTACCTGACCTCCCGCCAGGTCGGCGGGCCGGTCGGCGACGCGCTCGTCGCCGGCTGACCGGCATCCGCCCAGCCGCCGGAGAAGGGGGGTGGCCGTGGCCGGACGGCACGCGCTGGTCATCGGGGCGCGCTGCGCGGCGGCGGGACCGCTGTCGTTCCTGCCGGGGCTCGCCGAGGAGCTGTACGAGGCGCTGACCGACGCGGCGCTCGGCGGCTGCGTGTCCGCGCTGCCCGACCGCTCGGGCCTGCTGCTCGACCCGTCGATGACGCAGCTGAGCACGACGGTGACGGAGGCGTTCGCGCACGCCGACGCCACCGCCTCGACGCTGCTGCTGGCGTTCGTCGGCCACGGCCAGCTCGGCGTCGACCACGGCCCCGGCGGACGCGCCGACTTCTACCTGCTGCCCAGCGACTGCGACGACCCCGAGCGGCCCACCGGCGACCGAGCCTGGCTGGTCGGGACCCGGCTGCGGGAGCTGCTGCGCGTCCACGACCGCATCGACGGGCTCGTCCTGCTCCTCGACGCCTGCCACAGCGGTCAGGGCGCGGTCGAGGTGGCCCGACTGGTCAGCGACATCGCGATGGCCGCCGGGCGACGCTTCGAGGTGCTCACCGCCACCCACGACGGCCCGGCCGCCGACGGCTGCTTCACCCGGCGGCTCGTCGACCTGCTCCGCCACGGCCACAGCGGCTCCGGCGACTGGCTGACCTGCGCCGACGCCAAGCGTGACATCGTCTGCGCGGGGCAGGTCCCCCAGCACCTGTCGGTCAACGGCGCCGAGGTCGTCGCCGCCGGCGACCCCGGGCTGTGGCTCGCCCCGAACTGGCGCCGCCCGCCGGGACGGGTCCCGCCGCCGGCCTCGCCGTACGCGGCCCTCGCCGAGCAGCTCACCACCGCGCTGGAGGTTCCGCCGACGGTCGAGGGGTTGGTCGCCCGGGCGCGGCGCGCCCGCTGGGTCGGTGTCCACGGCCCCGCCGGGTCGGGCAAGTCGACGCTGGTCACCGCCCTGGCCCGCCCGGAGCTCGCCGCCGGTGCCGTCCCGGACCGGTTCGTGCACGCCGTCGTCTACGCCGACCGGGCCACCACCGTGTGGTCGCTGGCCGAGGAGCTGCGCCGCCAGCTGCTCGTCAGCGTCCCCGGCTTCCACCTGGCGCTGGCGGCCTACCGCGGCGCGGAACCGGACGAGGCCCGCCAGCAGCGGCCGCCGCTGGTCCAGTTCGTCGCCGGCCCGCTGCGCCACCTGCCCGGCGACGACCCCGTCCGGCTGGTCGTCGACGGCCTCGACCAGCTCGACGACACCGTCGGCGAGGGCGTCACCGCGGCCCTGGTCGCGCTCGCCACCGACCCGGACAGCCCGCGGGTGCACGTCGTGGTCACCAGCCGCGAGCCCGGACCGGACGTTCCCGGCGGCCGGGGGCTGGCCGTCGACCGGCCCGCGGCGGGCCCGCTGGCCCGCTACCTGCGCCGCCGCGGCGTGCCGGACCGCGCCTGCGACGTGCTCGGCGAGCTGTGCGCGCGGGGGACGGGCGCCTGGCTGCTCGCCCGGCTGCTCGCCGACACCTACCGCAGCCTCACCGAGGCCGAACGCGACGAGCTGCTCGTGCGCCTCGGCCTCGGCGACGACCGCGCCGGGCTGCTGCGCGCCCTGATCGACCGGCTCCTCGACACCGCCGGCGCAGCCGACCCCGCCTCCTGGACCGCTCACCTGTTGCCGGTGCTCACCCCGCTGGTCGCCGCCGGCGCCGGGCCGACCGTCCCGATCGAGCTGCTGGCCGCCGCCGCCGACTGGCTCGACGGCCCCGACCAGCCCGCGGCGGTCCGCGGCGTGCTGGCCCGCCTCGACCGGCTCGTCGTGCGCGCCCACCCCGGCACCGCCCGGGAACTCGTGGGCCTGGCCCACCCCGCCCTCGTCGACCACCTCGTCGGCCACCCCACCCGCCGGCTCGACCCGGCGGCCGGCCGGCGCATCCTGCTCAACGAGATCGAGGACCTCGCCCCCATCACCGGCATCTACACCGACAACCCGCTCTACCGCTGGGCCGCCGGCTCGGAGGCCGAGTTCCACTGGCAGAACGGCCAGGTCGCCAACGCCCTGCGCGCCCTGCGGCGACGCCCCCTGCCGACCCCCCGCCAGAACCTCGACCGCTGGGCCGCCTGGCTCCCCCGCGTCCACGCCCTGCGCGGCCCCGACCACCCCGACACCCTCACCACCCGCCACGAGATCGCCTACTGGACCGGGCAGGCCGGGGATCCGGCCGGCGCCCTGGACCTGCTCCGCCAGCTCCTGCCCGACCGCGAACGCGTCCTCGGCCCCCACCATCCCGGCACCCTCAACACCCGCCACGAGATCGCCTCCTGGACCGGGCAGACCGGGGATCCGGCCGGCGCCCTGGACCTGCTCCGCCGCCTCCTGCCCGACCGCGAACGCGTCCTCGGCCCCCACCACCCCGGCACCCTCAACACCCGCCACGAGATCGCCTCCTGGACCGGGCAGACCGGGGATCCGGCCGGCGCCCTGGACCTGTTCCACCACCTCCTGCCCGACTTGGAACGCGTCCTCGGCCCCCGCCACCCCGACACCCTCACCACCCGCCACAACATCGCCTACTGGACCGGGCAGACCGGGGATCCGGCCGGCGCCCTGGACCTGTCCCGCCGCCTCCTGCCCGACCGCGAACGCGTCCTCGGCCCCCACCACCCCGACACCCTCACCACCCGCCACAACATCGCCTACTGGGCCCGGCGGATCGAGGAGGAGCAGGCGGGGAGGGCCGGCGATCGGGAGGGCCGGGATGACGCCGATCAGGCGTCGGAGGCGTAGTTCGGTCAAGGCCCTCACGGCGATGCGCCGCGGACCCGGTGGCGAAGGCGGGCGCCGGCCGGCGGTGTCCGTGCCGCCGGTCGGGTGAGTGTGACCGAACGCCGGGTGGTGCGGGAACGGGGTGGCCGGGCGGGGTCGTTAGGCTGCCGATGTGAGCGAACATTTCGACGTAGTGGTGCTCGGCGCCGGGCCCGGCGGGTATGTGGCCGCGATCCGGGCCGCCCAGCTCGGTCTGACCACGGCCGTCGTGGAGGAGCGGTACTGGGGCGGGGTGTGCCTCAACGTGGGCTGCATCCCGTCGAAGGCGCTGCTGCGCAACGCGGAGCTCGTCCACACCCTCACCCATGAGGCCAGGACGTTCGGGATCTCCGTCGACGGGGAGCTCACGTTCGACTACGGGGCGGCGTTCCAACGCAGCCGGAAGGTCGCGGACGGCCGGGTCAAGGGCGTCCACTACCTGATGAAGAAGAACAACATCACCGAGTTCTCCGGGCGCGGCACGTTCGTCGACGACCACACCCTGTCGGTCGCCGGCGAGGACGGCGCGACCAGCACGGTGACGTTCGACCACGCCATCATCGCCGCGGGCGCCACGCCGCGGCTGCTGCCGGGCACGTCGCTGTCCGAGCGGGTGGTCACCTACGAGCAGCAGATCCTCAGCCCCGAGCTGCCTGGCAGCATCGTCATCGCGGGCGCCGGGGCGATCGGCGTCGAGTTCGGCTACGTGCTGCGCAACTACGGCGTCGACGTCACGATCGTGGAGTTCCTCGACCGGGTGGTGCCGCTGGAGGACGCCGAGGTCTCCGCCGAGCTCGCCCGCCATTACAAGAAGGCCGGCATCAAGGTGCTGACCTCGACCCGCGTCGACTCCATCGACGACTCCGGCGACACGGTGAAGGTCACCGTGACCGGCTCCGACGGCGTGTCGCAGGTGCTGGAGACGGAGAAGGTGCTCCAGGCGATCGGCTTCGGGCCGAACGTCACCGGCTACGGCCTGGAGAACACCGGCGTGGCGCTGACCGAGCGCGGCGCCATCGACGTCGACGGCTTCTGCCGCACCAGCGTCGCGCACATCTTCGCCATCGGCGACGTGACGGCCAAGCTCATGCTCGCCCACGCCGCCGAGGCCATGGGCATCATCGCCGCGGAGACGATCGGCGACGCCGAGACCTACCCGCTGGACTACGTGATGATCCCGCGGGCGACGTACTGCCAGCCCCAGGTCGCCAGCTTCGGCTACACCGAGGCGCAGGCCCGCGACGCCGGCTACGACGTGCAGGTCGCGAAGTTCCCGTTCTCGGCGAACGGCAAGGCGCACGGCCTCGGCGAGACCGCCGGCTTCGTGAAGATCCTCAGCGACGCCAAGCACGGCGAGCTGCTCGGCGCGCACCTGATCGGCCCGGACGTCACCGAGCTGCTGCCGCAGCTGACCCTGGCGCAGCGCTGGGACCTCACCGTCGCCGAGCTCGCCCGCAACGTGCACGCCCACCCGACGCTGGGCGAGTCGGTCAAGGAGGCGATCCACGGCCTCGCCGGCCACATGATCAACATGTGATGCCCGGCCGGCCGGAGTAGGTGCCGTCGCTGCCGTAACGGCACGGGGGGCGCAGGCGGCGGCTGTCGCCGTCCTGCGGGGACAGCGACAGCACCCCGTCGGCGCAGGCGAAGCGGAACAGGCCGCCGGCGGCGTCAGGAGGAGACACCGAGCACGATCTTGCCTTGGGTGCGTCCTGTCCCGCTGATCGCGTGGGCCTTGGCCGCCTCTTCGAGAGGCAGCACTTCTTGAATGTCGACCTGGAGCCTGCCGCTTTCGATCAATGCGTTGACGTCCTCCAGGTCGGTTCTGGAAGGGTTCACATAGAACTCGGCGAACCGGATGCCACGCGCTGCGGCCTGGCCGCGGGCGAGGTCGCGCTCGATGCCGGCACCGGTCGTGCCCGTCACGTCGATCAGCAGCCCTCCGGGTTTCAGGGTGTCCAACGACCGGGATCCGTACTCGCCGCAGACCCACGGAACTAGAAGATCTTCGGCCACGGATCTCGACCATTGCCCGCCGAGGCCGCCCATCTGCGTCAGCAGACAACACCAAAAATCCAACCGAGAAATGCCTGGACGGACCCCCAGGCCGATGGGACGGTGCGCCGCCGTCAGGCGAGGGCGTCCTGGTCCCGCCACGCCTGCGCGGCGTGGCGCGCCAGTACGTCTGTCGCGAGGGCGCGAAGTTCGTCCACCCGGGCGCCGGGCAACCCGGCGAACAGGTCCGGCTCCGCCTCGTCGAGCAGCGCCTCGGCGCGGCGCAGCAGGCGCTGCCCGGCCGGGGTGATGGTGAGGATCTGGCGACGCCGGTCGCGCGGGTCGCGCTCGCGGCGCAGGAGCTCGGCGTCCTGCAGCCGGTCGAGGAAGGACACCAGGTCGCCGCTGTCCAGGTCGAGACGGGCGGCGACGTCGCGCTGGATGGCCGGGCCGAACTCGTCCAGGCAGCACAGGATCGCGTGCTGGTGCTGGTTGAGACCGAGGGTGGCCAGCCGCTCGGCGCAGTGCATCCGGGTCAGTGCGGCCAGCCGGGCGAGCACGAAGCTCGTGCGGTGACGCAGCGCGGCGGGTAGCTGGGCGGCGGGCAGCTGGGCGTCGGACACCGTCACGATGCCCATCCTAGCGACCACTCGCTGGCACCTCTATTAGCTGGCAACTCCAGTGATTGGTATAACCAGCCGCATGAGCTTCGAGGGAGATCCCGGCGGCCGGCTGCTGCTACCAGTCGTGCTCGCCGCCTACGTCCTGTACGGCTTCGACGCCAACGTGGTGAACGTGGCCATTCCCGACCTGCAACGCCAGCTCGGCGCCGGGCCCGCGGCGCTCGAACTCGTCGTCGGCGGCTACGTGTTCACCTACGCGGCGGGGGTCGTCACCGGCGGGCGGCTCGGTGACCTGTTCGGCCACCGCCGCCTGTTCCTGGCCGGGGTGACCGGTTTCGCCGCGGCCTCGCTGCTGTGCGGGCTCGCGCAGGGCCCCGTCGAGCTGGTGGCGGCCCGGATGGCGCAGGGCCTGGCCGCGGCGGCGATGGTCCCCCAGATCCTGGCCCTGGTGACCGCATCGTTCACCGACGCCGAGCGCTCCCGCGCGCTGGCCTGGTACGGGGTGGCCGGCGCGGTCAGCGGGGTCGGCGGGCAGGTCCTCGGCGGGCTGCTGCTCGACGCCGACGTGTTCGGCCTGGGCTGGCGGGCCGTCTTCCTCGCCACCGCGGCGGTCGGCGTGGCCGTCGCCGCGGTGGCGGCGCGAGTGCTGCCCCGCGCCGGGCGGCGGACGGCCACCGGGCTGGAGCTGGATGTTCCCGGCGCGGTCGGAATCTCCGGCGCGCTCGGGCTCGCGCTGCTGCCGCTGGTGGTCGGGCACGAGACCGGCTGGCCGCTGTGGAGCTGGCTGCTGCTGGCCGCTTCCGTCCCCGCGCTGACGGTCGCGGTGCGCTGGGAGCGGTCGGTGGCGCGCGGCGGCGGGCAGCCCCTGGTCGATCCCGCCCTGTTCCGCACCGCGACGTTCGCCACCGGTCTCGCGGTGAACGCCGCGTTCATGGCGTCGTTCAGCAGCTGCCTGTTCGTGCTGAGCCTGCTGCTGCAGGCCGGACTCGGACTCAGTCCGCTGTGGGCCGGTCTGGCGTTCGCGCCGATGGGCCTGCTGGCGATCGGCAGCTCACTGCTGGGACGACGCCTGGTCGCCCGCCTCGGCCCGGCGGTGCTGCTGGCGGGCTGCGCCGTGACCGCGCTGAGCTTTCTGACCCTGGCGGTGACCCTGCACACCCATCCCGGCGGCCTGTCCCCCGCCTGGCTCGTCGCCGGGATCGCCGGAATCGGGGCCGGCAACGGGCTGATCCTGCCCTCGCTCGTCGCAGCGCCGCTGGCCGGCGTCCCCCGCGAGCGGTCCGGTGTCGCCGCCGGGGTCCTGACCACCACCCAGCAGTTCGCCGGCGTCAGCGGCGTCGCCGTCCTCGGCGCGGTGTTCTTCGCCCGGCTGGGCACCCATCCCGATCGCGGCGCGCACATCCGCGCCGCCGAGTCCGCCTTCTGGCTCGGCCTCGCCCTGGTCGTCGTGATGACCGCCCTGGTGGCCCGCCTCGTCTGGCTCGATCCCACCCGGCGCCGCGGCCGGCCACCGGCGACGGCTAGCGTGCCCCGACGCCGGCCGGCTGGCGCGGGCGGAAGATGACGCCGGGGGTGTCCGCGCCGGGCCGGACGTGGAAGGCCGCGCGGACGGGCTGGCCGATCCTCGCCTCCGCCGGTGCGACCCCGTCGAGCCGGCCGGGCAGCCGGACCCCCTCGTCCAGGGTGACCAGCGCGAGGACGTACGGCGAGCGGCCGGCGAAGGCGGGCACGCTGGGATGGCGGATGACGAGGTAGCTGTCGACGACGCCGGTGCCGGCCGCCGGTTCGAAGGCGGTCGGCCCCGCGCAGTGCCCGCAGCGCTCCAGGCGCGGTGGCAGCCAGCTCCGGCAGTCCCGGCACCGGGACAGCACGAACCGGTCCTCGCGCAACGCGGCCCACAACGGCCCGGTGCCGTCGTCGTCGGGCGGCGGGAGCTCGGTCCGAGCGTCTGCGCCGCGCTCTGCCACGCCCGGAAGAACCACGGTCTGCGCGTCCTCGGCGAGGTCCGCCTCGGTCGCGGGATCGACGGTCCCCATATTCGCGGCGGAAGCCGGCGCGTCCGGAACGTCGGCGGCCGCCGCCCGTTGCGCCAGATCCGCTGCGCTCGGCGAATCGGCGACCGACGCATCCCCTGCCGGGTCCTCCCGTGTGCCGGGGGCCGCGGGGGACGGCTCGGTGGCGGGCACGGCCGGGGGAATCACCCTGACCGACGGGATCCTGGTGGACGGGTGGGTGGCGGGCGGGGCGCCGGCCGCCGGCGGGTCCGCCTGGCGGGAGACCGGATGGAGGACGCGCACGTGAGGTTGACCGCTGATCATCTACTCCGCACCGCCGTTCTCACCGACCCCCTCCGAACACCGGGACACCGCCGACACGTCCCGCCCCGGCGGTGACGAGCGCCACGTCGGCGTCGTCGACCCTGCCGGCGGCGAGCCGCACGACGCCGTCACCACACCATGGTGATTCATCCGATGGAGCTGTGCCTCAGACAGTGGCTCCACGTGCGCAATCGCCGTCGAAGGATGCCGTCGTAGCGTGGAACACCGGCGCCTGGGGCCGGCGGGCTGACCCGGTCGCACCTCCTATCCTGGATCACGCGCACTGACGCGCACTGACGCGCACTGCCGCGCACTGACGACGTCAGATGTCAGCAGGCGTCGGGGGTCAACCGAGATCGCGCCGGGAGCATTGTTTCGGGTTGCGCCGCGGGAGGGGGATGCCGGGTGGTGACGGTGGCGATCGTGAGCCCCGGTGCGATGGGCTCGGCGCTGGGGCGCGGCTACGTCGAGGGCGGCGCCCGGGTGCTGGCCTGCGTGGCGGGCCGCTCGCAGCGGACCCGCGCGCTCGCGCACGGCCTGGAGCTCGTCGACTCCCTCGACGAGGCGGTCGGGGCGGCGGACGTCGTCCTGTCGGTGGTGCCGCCGGGCGAGGCCCTCGCGGTGGCCGGCGCCATCCGCCGGTCGGCCGCCGCGGCGGGGGTGACCCCCCTGGTCGCCGACCTCAACGCGCTCGCCCCTGCCACGGTCGAGCGGGTGGGGCGGGCCCTGGGCGGACTGGACCTCGTCGACGGGTCGATCTCCGGCCCGCCGCCGGAACCGGCGTCCGGGCGTAGCCGCACCCGGCTGTACCTGAGCGGGCCACGGGCCGGCGAGATCGCCGCGCTGGCCCATCCCCGGCTCGATCCGCGGGTGCTGGCGGGTCCGGTGGGCGCCGCGAGCGCGCTGAAGATGAGCACGGCGAGCCTCTACAAGGGGCTCGCCGCCCTTTTCCTGCATGCGGCCGTGGCGGCGGAGCAGGCCGGGGTGCTCGACATGATGCTCGACGATCTTGCGCCGACGTTCCCCGACCAGGTCGGGGAACTGGGATCATGGCTCGCGCTGTCGGCGAGCAAGGCGCACCGCTACGTCGCCGAGATGCGCGAGATCGCAGCGACCCAGGCCGCCGCGGGCCTGCCGCCGGAGCTGTTCGAGGCGATGGCCGTGGTGTGGGAGCGGGTCGCCCGGTCCCCGCTGGGCGTGCTCACCCCGGAGCGGGCCGCCGCCGTGGCGGAGGCCGGCGCGGTGATCCGCGCCCTCGGCCTGCCCTCCGCCGGCCACCCGCCCGAGGTCTGAGACCGAGGCCGGCAGGCCGGCGCCTGTTCCCGGTCATCGACGTCGACGGGTGACCGAGGATCTTCGAGACAGTCGTGATGTCGAGACAGTCGTGATGTCGATGCCCTCACCGAGCATGATCGGCGCCGAGCCGTGCCGAAGATCGTGCAACCGCTCGGGGGGAGAGCGGGCGCTCCCCGATCTCGTCTCCCACCTACAGGCCGAGACACGCCCGCGCGACAGCCGTGCAGGGCGTCACCAACCGAATCCGGGGCAGTGAGATGAGGATCAGGTGCTGACGGCCGCAGCGTCGGCGCGCGCCAAGGTGGCGTCCAGGACGGCGTACTCGGCTTCTTCCACCGCGGCGATAGCGAAAGAGATCGCGCAGACGGCGTCGTCCTCCGCGTACTCCGCGCGCCGCTCGGCACGCTGGGCGTCGCGCTCGGTCTGCTTCTGATCGACCTCAGCACGCACCTTGCTCACGTGGTCCCTCCAGCGGTCCTGGATCTCGCTCCACCGGCTGGAAGCCTCCTGGGTCACGTCCGTGGCCTTCTCACGAAGCTCGCCCGCGTGCTGCTCGGCGTTGGCACGAGCCTGCTCGACCTTGGCCGCCAGCTCCTCGCGGGTCTCGGCCTCGGCAGCATCCGCAGCACCCTCGGCAGCCCTGGCACGCTTCGCGAGATAGGCCAGCTGCTCGGACAAACGGGCCATAATACTCACCCTTCCGTCGTCTTCCTGCACAATCACATGGCAGTCACGCTAGCGCGGATTCCTGGCTGACGCAGGTCCACCCCAACGACGGCGACCATCGCAACCTAGATCCCCCCTACAGTGATTTGCAGCCATCTGTCGACGCCAACCGGCTCGAAGTGCAGCGGAGATCCGCCACCCAACAGCGAATGAATGCGCGGCACGCCGAACAGCCTCCAGCCGCGCACTCCCGAGTCGACTTCCGGCGAGCTTGATCCCTCCTAGGGGCAGTGAAACCTAATACCGCTGTTCACGAAAGCGGTATTGTTCGGTTTTCCTGCGGACCGTCCGGGCAGGAGGTAAGTGACGCCCGAACCGGCAGGGATGCCCGCAAGGGTTGTCGTGAGCCCGACGCGCTGCCCGGATAGGGGGATGACCACCGTCTTCGGCAACCCCGCGTCTACCGAAGAGCCGTTCCTCCAGAAGTTTCCGGACGACTTCACCTATGGCGCCACATGGACGGGCACGCCGAGCCGCAGCGCGAGCAGCCACACATTGCCGCACGCGAACAGGAAACTCAAAGCGACGACCACGACCATGATCGCCGCAACCAGCCGGACAGTCAGCGCCCGCACCTCCGCCGGCCCGCCCCCGCCGGTCATCAGACCTTCCCGCCTTCACCACCGACACCGTCAGGATCACCGCCGAGATCCTCACGGCGACGGCGACCCATCTGGATCGCCGTCCGAGCGGTCACAACGAGTTCAGATCGCTTACCGGACCATGAGGATGTCGAACGAACCTCACCCGGGGTCCACCGCGCCGGTCAGCCGGCGCCGAACAGGCGGGCGAGCTCGGCGGCGATCTCGTGCGGGTTGCGTCCGTCGGTGTCGACGACGTGCCCGACGCGGCGGTAGGCGTCGTCGCGGGCATCGAACATCTCGGTCAGCGTGGTCAGCGGGTCGCCGCCCAGCCAGGGTCGGCCCCGGCCGTGGCCGACCCGGCGGGCCAGCGTCGACGGGGTGGTGCGCAGGTAGACGACATGGCCCGCGTCGGCCATGAGGGCCAGGTCGTCGGAGTTGTCGGCGACGCTGGCCGCGATCCCGGCGACGAACGGTGCCGGCGTGTCGAGCAGGGCGCGCAGCTGGCGGGACTCCTGGGCGTGCAGCGCCTGGCGGCCGAGTTCGGCAAGGGTGGGCGCGTCCAGGCCGGTCCGCTGCTGGAGCAGCGTGTCGTTGTCGAGATACGGCCAGCCGAGCCGGTCGGCCAGCGACCTGCCCACCGTCGACTTGCCCGAGCCCATCAACCCGACGAGGAAGATCCTTCTCGCCAGGTCCGGACGGGGGGTGGAGTGCTGGTCGCCGACATTGGTCATCAGGCCGCCTTCCGGGCGTACGGTTCCATGCTGACAGCGAGCAGATCGTCCAGGCAGCGCGCGCGCAGCCGCCGGGCCTCGTCGCGCCGACCGGCCCGGCCGAGCTGGTCGGCCCGGTCCAGAGCGGCCGTCCAGCCCCGGGCGTGGGCCTGGGGACGCAGGACACGCGCGGCCAGGTCGCGGCTGCCGGGGGTGGGGAATAGGCAGGCCAGCCACATCGCGGCGATCCAGTCACCGGCGTCGGCGAGGCCCGCCAGCACCTGGGTGGCCGCCGGGCGCTCGCCGCGCAGGGCGAGCCGGTGGGCCAGGCAGACCGCGGCGTACCAGTCGCCGCGCCGGGCGCGGACCCGCAGCTCGGCGAGCTCGTCGCGGGCGGCGAGTGCGTCCGCCAGGTGCACGGCGGCGTACCGGTCACCGGCGTCGGCCCGGTGCCGCAGGGCGCGCAGGTCCCCCCGGTCGGCAAGCAGCTGCGCGAGCCGCCGCGCGCAGTAACGGTCACCGGCGTCACCGCGGACCCGCAGCTCGGCCAGCTCCCCCCGGGCGGCGAGCATCTCCGCCAGCCGGACGGCGGCCTCCCGGTCCCCGGCGTCGGCCGGTGCCCGCAGGGCCCGCACCGCCCCGGCGAGATCGCCCTGTTCGACGAGCAGATCCGCCAGCCGGACGGCGGCCGTCGCGTCGCCGGCTCGTGCCTGCCTGCCCAGCAGGGTGAGCGCCGCGTCCCGCTCGCCCCATCCGACCAGCAGGTCGGCAAGGTGGATGGCGGCGTCCCAGTTACCGGCCTCGGCCTGTCCCCGCAGCAGGACGACCGCCGAGGCCCGCTGCCCCGACCCGACCAGCAGCTCCGCCAGGCACAGGGCGGCGTACCGGTCGCCCGCCGCCACGCGCAGGCGAAGGTCGGCGACGTCGCTCCGGCTCGCGAGCTCGTCGACCGCGCGGACCGGGTCGGCCGTCCCGGCGACGGCGCTCCGCGGATGCCAGCCGGGCACAGCGGTCGGGGCCGGCGGTGCAGGCGGGCTCGGCGCCGGGACATGACCCGGCGCCGAGCCCGCGGCGGGCGGCTGCTCCTGCGCCGTCCGCCGACCGCTCGCGGGTGCAGGCTCGCCGTCGCCGGGACCGGTGACGGCGAGCAGGGGGCGCAGCGACAGCAGCGTCCCGCGAAGCGCCGCGTCGACGACGGGTGCGCCGTCGACGGCCAGCAGGGCCGCACGCAGGCTGGTGAAGAAGCCGGCGTCCGCTGCGGCGTGTCCCCCGTCAGCCCCGTCGCCGCCCGCTCCACCACCCGCCACGCCACCACCCGCCACGCCACCACCCGCCACGCCACCACCCGCCACGCCGCCGGCGGCGGACGCCGCGACCGCCGCGAGGATCCGTTCCAGGCGAGCGGAGACGTCCAGGCGGGCGGTGAGCTCGGACAGGGCCTGCGCATCCAGGGCGTGCATGGTGGCGTCGACGTCCGCGAACTCGTCCCGCTCGTCCTCGGGGCCGGTGTGTCTCATCAAATCCTCTCTGTCATCGCGGACGGGAACGTCGTACCGGGTCGACGCGTGCTCACGGACCGGAGCCAAGCATCTCCCGGAGCCGGGCTCTTCCGTGCCGCAGCGAGGAACGGACGGTGGCCTCGGAGGTACCGACGACGGCGCTGATCTCCCTGGTGCTGAACCCGTCGTAGTACAGCGCGACCACGGCCCGCTGTGCCGGCGGCAGGCTGCGCAGCAGCTGCACGGTCCGCCACTTCTCCTCCTCGATCGCCGTCGGGTCCTCGCCGGCGGGCAGCGGGATGTCCGTGTCGTGCATCGGGACCTCCGGCCGCAGCCGTTTCCACCACGACCGCTGCGCCGTGATACGCACCCAGGCCGCGGGGCTGGCGATATCCGCCCAGGCCAGCGCGGCCCGCAGCATCGCGTCCTGCGCGGCGTCCTCCGCGTCGGACTGCGTCGCGCCCTTCTTGACCAGGAACAGGACCAGGCGGGGGAAGTCGCGGCGGAAGAACGTCTCGAAGTCCTCGCGACCCGTCACCTAAAGATCATCTTTGCTCATTCCTCTCACCGAGGACCGGACAGGACTGGGTTACGCCACCCCGGTGCGGGTTGTCTCCGCCGCGCGCCGCCGAGCCGAACGGGCTGGTGCGGCGCGGGCGCGGGACATCCCCTCCGATGGCGCACGACCCCCCGAAGATCGAGCGCAGCAGCGGCCTCTTTCCCCCCGCGGTCCAGTCGTGTTCTCCGTTGTCATCCCTTCAGTGGCCGAACCGGCACCGGATCGTGCAAGCACCCGCGGACCTTTTTCGGCTTGCCGGTCCCACGCCGGCTTGCCGGTCCCACGCCGGCCAGCGGCTCGACTGCACGATCCGGGCCCGGCGCGGCTCTCCGCAACGACAGCCGAGACAGACCGAACCGGGATGGTGACGACGAATGATCTGCGCACCCGCCGACACACCGCGCGCACCGCACCACGACCACGCCGGCCGCCCGAGGACGGCACCGGCCGCGCTCGCGCTGGCCGCCGCCATGCTGGTCGTCCTCGGGTGGCTGGTCGTCCTCGGGTGGCTGGTCGTCCTCGGCTGGCTGGTCGTCCTCGGGTGGCTGGTCGTCCTCGGCTGGCTGAGTCCGGCCGACGTCGTCGCCCAGCTGCTCGCCAACCTGGTTGCCGGCGCCGCTTCGGCCGCGGTCCGCGCTGCCCGCCGGTCAGGCGGGGCGACCGGCAGCTCAGGCCGCGCTGGAACGAGATAGTCGGGCGTGGTCGGCGTCGGGGAGCCGATCGCGGCCGGGGGTGTACTCCAGCCAGCGGCGGCGGGCGGCGGTCTCGGCGAACGCGCGCAGCAGGTCCCGGCCCGCGGCGCAGGGCTCGCCCGGCCAGAAGCCGGACCTTGACCGGCGGGTCGCCAGGATTGTTACCTGGGCGGCCCGCCGGAACCTGGCTGTCGGCAGGGTCGTGACCGAGGTCGGGTCGGCGCTCAACGGGCATCGGCGGAAGTTCCTCGGCCTGCTGCGTGACCCGGCCGTGACGACGATCGTCGTCGAGCATCGGGACGGGTTCGCCCGGTTCGGTGCCGAGTACGTCGAGGCGGCGCTGTCCGCGCAGGGGCGGCGTCTGCTGGTGGTCGACCCGGCCGAGGTCGATGATGATCTGGTCGGTGACATCACCGAGATCCTGACGTCGATGTGCGCCGGACCGCCGATCGCTGGTTCGTCTCGTTCACCGTCGAGGTCGAGCGCGACGTTCCCGCCCGGCCGTCGTGGCGCCAGCGCACGGGTGGCGCGGTCGGCGTCGACCTTGGGGTGACCCATCTCGCTGTCCTGTCGACCGGACAGAGCGTGGCCAACCCGAAGCACTACCAGCGGGCCGAGCGGAAACTACGCCGGGCGTCGCCGGGCCTACGCCCGGCCGAAGCCCGGCTCCGCCGGCCGCCGGCAGCGGGCCGCCGCGCTCGCCCAGGTCCAGAACCGGATCGCCGACCAGCGCCGCGATGGCCTGCACAACCTCGTCGCCGCCAGTACATCGGAGACGCAAAACGCCCGCGGAGCCGACCAGAAGACCGCACTCGTGCGGCAGGTGGCTGTGAAACGGGAACCCGGCACCGCGACAGCGGGTCAGACCAGGAGTGCCCCACCGCAAGGTGAGGCGGCATGAAGACGCGCTATCCGGCGCTCTCGTGCAACGGCTCAGCCGAAGGCGCCCTGGGCGCGGTAGTCGTCGATGGTGGCGGCGTCGAGGCCGAGGCCGCGCAGCACCTCGCCGGTGTCGGCGCCGAGTTCGGGGGCGCGGGTGCGGGCGCGGGCGGGTTCGCCATCGAACTGGTAGGGCGGGGCGACCACCCGGAACGGCGTGCCGTCCGCGGCGGTCAGTTCCGACAGGTATCCGTTCTCCCGGACCTGCACATGGTCGTGGACCTCGGCGGGGGTCAGCGCGGGCGCCCACACCCCGGAGAACCCGGCCAGGGTTTCGCGCCACTCGTCGAGGGTGCGCTCGGCGAAGATGGCGTCGAGCTCCTCCACGCACGCACGGTTGTGGGTGTAGCGGGTGGCGGCGTCGGCGAAGCGCGGGTCGGCGACGAGCTCGGGGCGGTCGAGGACCAGGCACAGCTCGTCCCAGAACCGGTCGGCCTGTAGGCAGACCAGGTTGATCCAGCGGCCGTCCTTGGTCCGGTAGTAGTTGGCGATCGGGTTGGCCGGGGCGCGGCGGTCGGCACGCGGCACCTCCCCGGTGAACGGCGCGGCGGCGATGTCCGCGCCCAGCGCCCACATGCCGGTGTTGAGCAGCGAGACGTCGACGACGGCAGGTTCCCCCGTCCGTTCGCGGCGGTAGAGGGCCATCGCGACGGCGCCGGCGATCGTGTTGCTGCCCTGCAGGTCGTAGAAGGCGGCGGGCTGAGCGATCGGCTCGTCGTCGGCGGCGCCGGTGAGCTTGTGCAGGGTGCCCGAACTGGACCAGGCCGCCGCCGAGTCGTAACCGCCCGTGTTGACCATCGGGCCGCGGCTGCCCCAGCCGCTGCCGCGCACGTAGACCAGCCGGGGGTTCACCGCCCGCAGGTCGTCGACGTCGATGCCGAGGCGGGCCCGTAACGCCGGCAGGTAGCTGGTGAGGAACACGTCGGCGTCGGCGACGAGGCGTAACAGCACCTCGCGGCCGGCGGAGGTGGTCAGGTCGAGGGTGACGCTGCGCTTGCCGTGGTTGGGGATCTCCAGGAACGGGTTGGGACCGCTGTCGTCCTGGTTGAGCAGGTTGCGCAGCAGGCGCTGCGGGTCGCCGGTGGGCGGCTCGACCTTGACGACGTCGGCGCCGAGGTCGGCGAGGATCGCGCCCGCGGCGGGCACGAACGTCCAACCGGCGATCTCGACGACGCTCACGCCCTCGAACGGTCTGCTCATCGTCCGCTTCTCCTCGCTGCGCGTCTGCCTGAACTCCCCAGTCCGTGAACCTAGTAGAGAGAGTTGGTTATGTCATCCAGATCACTCTTCTGACGGACAGCAAGCGGTCGGACGTGACTGCCGGCGGGCCGGCGGATCGACGGAGGTCGTGGTCGACCATGGCCACCAATCCAAGATCAATTTGATCGACGCCACAACGTCAACAGCGTTGATTATCTTGGAGAGTGGCGTGGGCGGCGAGGTTGACCTCAACCTTTGTTCACCTTCTACGGTCGGTCACGGACGGGCCCGGCCAGCGATCGCAGCCGCCGGGCCGTGCCGCTACCGCCGCGGTTCGTCCCGGTCGCGGTCGACGTCGGCGCGCGGCGGGGGGTCGGTGACCGCCACGGGGTCCGGCCGGTCCTCGACGCCGGCGTCCTCGCGTTCCCGCTCGGTGCGAGCGGCGAGCACGTCGTCGTCCAGCGGCCCGCGGACGCCGGCGTGGCGGGCCTGGTCGCGCCAGCCGGCGGAGACCCGGCTCGCGGTATCGCTCGGTCGGCGGCTGTCGGTCGACATCGGCCTCGTTCCTCTCGTCCGCGCGGATGACGGCCATCCGCGTCGATGACGTTCGCTGTCCCCGCCGATGTGCCGACAAAACCCCCGCTCCCCCGGCAGGCGTGCCCGGCCACCCCCACGGGGCGCCCGGGACGCGCGGCAGACGACACCCGCCCTCCCGGCCACCGAGCAGCCAGATCATGCCGAGGGATCAACACCGGCGCGCACGGCATTTGCGAGCCCGCGAATCGCCGAGCTTCAAGCCGGGAGCCGGGAGCCGGGGGCTGCTGCGAGCCTGGAGCTCGGGCTTGCTCGTCCGGCGCGCTACTCGGCGACGAGCCGTTCGATGTCCGCCGGCTGCCACGCTCCGGCGGCACCGGGCCGGGTGGCGAGGTAGTCGGCGATCCGACGTGGCGACCAGCCGTGCGCCTCGCGCAGGCCGGCGGCGAGCATGGCCAGGTAGCCGGCCGACGGCACGGTCGGGTGCACGTCGGCCAGGGACCACGGCGCGGTGAACGTCAGGACGGGGATGCCGGCGCGGTGGCCGACGAGCACCAGCGTCTCGTAGCGGCCGGGACCCACTCGGGCCCGGCCGGTGCGCAGCACCGTGGCCAGGTCGAGGTCGACGTCGGGGGCGCGGTGCATCTCCTGGGCGGCGACGTCGGCGAACTGACCGGCGGTGAGCAGGTAGGCCCGGCCGGCGACCTCCCCGGGGGCCGCCGGGTCGTAGAAGGCGATGCCCCCCGTCCAGATCCGCGACTCCAGCGCGAAGTACACGGCGCCCGGCAGCATCACCGGGGCGGCCAGCCGGGGCGGGCGGGGATCCCGGCAGCCGGGATGGCGGTGGTCGCTGCCCGGCGGGCAGCCGCCGGCAAGGTAGTACGTCAGCCGGGCCCTGCGCATGTTCGAGCCGTAGCTTGCATACCAGACCAGCTCGGGTCCGACCGACCGAGCCTGATCCGCTCGCCCGGCGGGCGCCGGTCCACTCACCGGGCCGTCCTGCGCCCCGCCGGGGCACCGACGGCGGCCCCGGCGTTCACGGTCCACCTCCCGCGGGCGTCCCCCTGCCGGGACCGGCCGCGCACACCCGCTACGCAACAACGCTCTCGCACCGTCACAGTATGCGGATCCCGCGGACAGAAAGGGGCCGGTTATGACAATTGTCAGGCACGGACGGCGACCGCGCCCACTGTGGCCGGTCGGCCGGCGGGAACCGCCTCACCAGGACAACGGGTCGGCTGGCGGAACGGACTGGCGGCCGGCCCGCTCGCCCGACGCGAGGTCGACCAGGACGTCGACGCGTCGACGGCGGGCAGCGCCGCGCCTCAGCGCCGGCTGGGTGACGACAGGGGTGTGACCGGCCCGTTCACGACGATTCCGGCCACCGGTACCGGGTAGGCCCAATGGGTGCCGCGATCCGCGTCGCTCGACGGAGGGGGGACCGCCGGACCCGCCCTGGACGTGACCGACCGTCTGTTGGAACGTCTCGACATCGGCCTGTTGGCCACCACGGCGTCCGACGGCGTGATCAGCGACGTCAACGACACCGCGAGCCGGATCCTCGGCCGTGACCGGGCCGCACTGATCGGCTCCCGTCTGGCGGACCATCTGCTGCCCGGCGACGCCGCCCGGCTGCGGGACTACCACCACCGTCAGCTCGCCCGCCTCCCACCGGGCCCGGCCCACGCTGCGGTGCGCGGCCGGGCTGCGGGCGAGGCGCCGGAGCCGCCGCTGGCGGTGCGCCTGGTCCGCCCGGGCGGCTCGCTGGTGCCGGTGCTGATCGTCGCCACGGCGGTGCCCGGGGACGACGGGCCGCAGGTCGTCAGCCGGGTGCAGGACGTCACCGAGCAGGAGCAGGCGAACCGGTACCTGCGGCTCGTGCTGGACCACAGCCCGGTGTCGATGCTGCTGATCGACCAGTCGGGCCGTTCGGTGTTCGGGGTGGGCGCGCACACGGCCGAGGAGGCCGCGGGCCTCGCCGCCGCCGAGTCGGCGTCGGTGTTCGAGGTGTTCGCCGATCACCCGCAGCCGATGGCCATGCTGCGCCGGGGTCTCGCCGGTGAGCCCGGCGCGCGGATCGTCGGCGCGTTCGGCCGCTACCTCGACCTGCACGTGATGCCGATCCGCGACCCCAGGGGCCAGGTCAGCCTGGTCGCGGCCATCACGATCGACATCACCGAGCGGGAAAACGCCCGCGCCGCGCAGGCCCACCTCGCCGACCTGGCCCGCCAGGCCCTGGTCACCCTCGAGCCGGCCGTGCTGTGGCGCCGGGCGACGGCGGTGCTCGCCGAGCATCTCGGGGCGACGGCGACCCTGCACGAGGTCGACGGGGATACCGGCGCGCTGGGTCTGGTGGCCGCCGACGGCCCGTCGGTGTCGCGGACCGTGGCCGCCGCGGTCGCCCAGGAGGCCCTGCGCGGACCCGCGAGGTCACGGTCGGCGACCGCCGGCGGCGAGGTGGACCCGCGCCAGGACGGCTGGTTCACCCTCGCCGAGCCGATAGGGCTGCGCGGCGAACCCGCGGCGGTCGTCGCCGTCCTGCGGCCCCCGGGCGCTGCCGGGCCCCCGTACACCTCCCCTGGGACCGTCCTGCCGGCGGGGGTCGGAGCCTTCAACGACTCCGAACGCAGTTTCGTGGCGGCGGTGGCCGGCGTGCTCGGTGCGGCCGCGGCCCGCTTCGCCGCCGAGCGGGAGATCCGCTACCGCTCGCAGCACGACATGCTCACCGGCCTGCCCAACCGGGCGTCGCTGCTGGAGCGGCTGCGCGGCAGCCTGGCGGCGGACCAGCGGGCGGGGGACCAGCGGGCGGGGGACGGCGAGGGCCTGGCGGGCGCGGGGCGCACCGGCATCGTGTTCGTCGACCTGGACAGCTTCAAGGCGGTCAACGACACCTACGGGCATCTGGCCGGCGACGCGCTGCTGCGCACGGTCGCCTGCCGGCTGCGCGCCGCGGTGCGACCGTGCGACGTGGTCGCCCGCCTCGCCGGCGACGAGTTCGCCGTGCTCTGCACGCGGATCGAGTCGGTCGACACCGTAGAGCGGGTCGCCGCGCGGGTCCTGGCCTCCCTGGCCGAGCCGGTGACGATCGACGGCATCACCGTCACCATCACCGCCAGCGCCGGGGTGGCGGTCTCCGGGCCCGGCCTCACCGACCCCGATCGCCTGCTCAACGCCTCGGACATCGCGATGTACGCCGCCAAGCGCGCCGGCGCCGGACGCTGCGTCGTCCACCAGGACTGGATGCGCCTGAGCGCGGGTCCGGCGCCCCTGTCCCCCGCACCTCCTGGGCCGCCCCCCGGGTAGGACGACGCTAGGACGGACGACGCCGGGACGGGTCAGGAAGGACGTGCGCCTATGTGCCGACTGTTCGGGCTGACCGGGGCCCCGCGACGGACCCGGGCCACGTTCTGGCTGCTCGACGCCCCGGACAGCCTCGACGCCCAGAGCCGCCGCAACCCGGATGGCACGGGCCTGGGCTACTTCGACGCCGACGGCCGGGCGGAGCTGTTCCGCCAGCCGATCGCCGCCTGGGAGGACCGCCAGTTCGCCGCGCGGGCGCGCCAGGCACAGTCCACGACGTTCGTCGCCCACGTCCGGCATGCCTCCACCGGCGGGCTCGCGCCGCGCAACACCCACCCGTTCCACCAGGACGGCCGGCTGTTCGCGCATAACGGGGTGATCGAGGGCCTCGACGTCCTGCAGGCGCATCTCGGCGCCGCGATGGCGCGGGTCGCCGGCGACACCGACTCCGAACGACTCTTCGCGCTGATCACCCGGGAGATCCAGGTCGCCGGCGGTGACATCGGGGGCGGGATCACCGCCGCGGTTCGCTGGGTGGCCGCCACCCTGCCGGTCTACAGCATCAACCTGGTACTGATCACCCCCAGGAACCTGTGGGCGTTGCGGTATCCGGACACCAACCGCCTGTACCTGCTGCGGCGACCCGCCGACGGACGGCCGCTGCACCACAGTGACGCCACGGGAGCGACCCGGATCCACGCGGCGGAGCTGGCGAGCGCGCCCGCCGTCGTCCTAGCCAGCGAACCCATGGACGATCATCCCGACTGGCGCCCGCTGCGCTCGGGCGAACTCGTCCACGTCGGCGCCGGCGGGCAGGTGCACTGCGTGACCGTCCTGCCCGATCCCCCGGCGCACCCGCTCACCCTCGCCGACCTGCGCCCCGAGGCGGCGACCTCGCAGCAACTGCGCTGACCCGCAGCCGGGCGGGGGCGGAAGCCGCCCGCCCAGCCACGGATCTCCGCCGCATTCGGAGCCACCCCGTCGTGACCGTCCAGTCACTACTCCGACTTCTCCTGTCCTGCCACGAGAAGGTGATCCTCGCCGATCCACCCTGCCGCGGCCGCGCACCAACGAAGTTCTCTTCGCTGACCTAGTGCACTAGGATGCCCGTCACGGATGCCGGGTTCATCGTGGACGAGGGAGTACGGCGTGACAGAGACCACTTCCGTCGCAGGGCAGGCCGGGCCGGCCGGGCAGGGACCCCTGGCGGGGCTGCGCGTCATCGATCTGTCGGGCAGCCTGCCCGGGGCGCTGGCGACACTGTTCCTCGCCGACGCCGGGGCCGATGTGCTGCTGGTCGAGCCGCCCGGCGGCAGTGCGCTGCGCCGGCGGGTCGACTGGCCGGTCCTCGGCCGCGGCCGGCGCAGCGTGGTGCTCGATCTGCGCGCCGCCGGCGGCCGCGACGAGCTCGACGCCCTGCTCGCCGACGCCGACGTCCTGGTCACCACGTACCGGCCGGCCACGCTCGCGGCGCTGCGGCTGACCGCGGCCGACCTCGCCGCGGCCCACCCGCGGCTGGTCAGCGCGTCGATCACCGGCTTCGGACCGGGCGGGCCGTGGCGCGACCTGCCCGGCTACGAGGGGCTGGTGCTGGCCAAGCTCGGCGTCTTCCACATCAAGGAGGCGATCACGGCCCGGCGGGGGCCGGCGTACGTGTCGGTGCCGTTCGCCTCCTGGGGCGCGGCGCACACGGCCGTCCACGGCATCCTCGCCGCGCTGCTCGAACGCGACGCCAGCGGGCTGGGCCAGCACGTCGAGGCCGACCTCGCCCGCGGCGTCGGCGCCCTGGACACCTGGAACTTCTACACCGAGATCGTCGGCATCCGCTGGCCCGACGCGTTCACCGTCGTCAACGCGTTCAACGCCGCCGGGGAGGTCCAGGGGCCGCTGGTGTACCCGCTGCTGACCGCGCCGACGAAGGACGGCACCTGGCTGCAGTTCGCGCAGGTCGAGCCGCGGCTGTTTCTCGCGCTGATGCGGGAGTTGGGCCTGGCGGAGGTGTTCACCGACCCGAAGTGGGCCGGCATCCCCGCGCTGCCGACGCAGGAGCTGCGCACCGAGCTGTGGGAGCTGATGATCGAGCGGGTCGGGCGGCGGACCCTCGCCGAATGGGAGGAGGTCTTCGCCGCGAACGGCGACATCTCCGCCGAACCGTTCCGCCGGGGCTCCGACGCGCTGGGCCACCCGCAGCTCGTCCACGACGGGCGCCGCGTCACCGTCACCGACCCCGAGCTCGGCCCGGTCGTGCAGCCCTCCACCCTCGTCCACGACGACGGCCGGCCGCTGCGCGAGCTCGCGCCCGCACCCCGCCTCGGCCAGCCGGCGACCCCCGCCCCGGCCACCCCCCTCGCGTCCGGCCCCGCATCCACCCCGTCCGACGCCACCCCGCTCACGCCCACGCCCGAGGCCGCGTCGACCGCCACCACGCCGTTGGCAGGCGCCGCGCCAGAGCAGCCGCTCGCCGGGATCACCGTGCTGGACTTCGGGCTGATGTTCGCCGGGCCGTTCGCCGCGACCCTGCTCGCCGACCTCGGCGCCCGCGTCATCAAGATCGAGACGTTGGAGGGCGACACGATCCGCCGGGTCGCCGGCTTCCCCGAGTCCGGCGGCGCCAGGGTCATGCAGGGCAAGGAGAGCCTGTGCGTCGACCTGGCCACCGACGAGGGCCGCGCGATCGTCCACGAACTCGCGAAGCGGGCCGACGTGGTCCTGCAGGCGTTCCGGGCGGGCGCGGCCGAACGCGCCGGCGTCGACGCCGCGACGCTGCGCGCCCTCAACCCCGAGCTGGTCTACGTCAACGCCCCCGGCTACGGAACCGGCGGCCCGTACGGCCACCGCCCGGCCTACGCCCCGGCGATCGGCGCGGCCAGCGGGCTGGCACTCACCGACGCGCCCGGTGTGCGCAGCGCGGTGACCACGGTGGCGCAGAAGAAGACCGGCGCGGTGCGCTGCTTCGCCGCCGCGGCCGCCGTGCCGGTGCAGGCCGACGGCATCGCCGCCCTCGGCGCCGCCTCGGCGATCCTGCTGGGCCTGGTCGCCAGGAGCCGGGGCCGGGCCACGGGCGCGCTGACGGCGACGATGCTCGCGACCGCCACCCACGCCATCCTCGACCAGGTCGTGGACTACCCCGGCAAGCCGGCGCCGCGGGAGGTCGACGACGATGCCTGGGGCCCCTCGGCGCTCTACCGGATCTACCCGGCGGCGCACGGCTGGGTGTTCCTCGCCGCCCCGGCGGACAAGGAGTGGCCGCGGCTCACCGCGGCACTCGCCGCCCACGTCGCCCTCGACGCCGACCCGCGGTTCGCGACCGCGCCGGGCCGGGCCGGGCACGAGGCCGAACTCGTCGACGTGCTGGCGAAGACGTTCGGCACCCGGCCGGCCGCCGACTGGGAACGCGACCTCACCGCGGCCGGCGTCGGCTGCGTCGAGGTCGCCGAGCGCTCCCAGCAGACGATCATCCAGGTGGAGCCGGCCGCGGCGGAGGAATACTGCGTGACGGTGCACAGCGACGTGTTCGACGAGCACCTGCGCCCCGGCCCCACCACCCGGTTCTCCCGCTCCGCGACGAGTCCGAAGGGCTTCACCCACGCCGGCGCGCGCACCGACGCGATCCTCGCCGAGCTCGGCTACGGCGAGGCCGACATCGCCGACCTGCGCGACCGCGGCATCGTGGGCGGCTGACCCGCCCGACGCCCCCGCTACCGGGCCATGGTCGTCGGGTCGGGGCCCGCGGCCGACGCTTCCCGGCGCCCGTCGCCACCGGCGGGGCGCGGGAGCGCGACGAGGGCGGGAACGGCGTCGGGACGCCGCCCGGCCTCGGGGGCGCGCCGGGCGCGGATCCACTCGCGCAGCCGGCGCAGCCCGCGGGTCAGGGCCCGGCCGACCAGCTCGGCCAGCACCAGCAGCACGACGGCGACGATGCCGTCGGCCCAGAAATGGTTCGCGGTGACGACGACGACCAGGGTCGTCACGACCGGGTGGACGATGATCAGCCATCGCCACCGGCTCGGGCTGATCCGGATGACCTCGTAGGCGATGAGGAACGCCCAGCCCACGTGCACCGAGGGCAGCGCCGAGAGCTGCGCGGCGACCCCGCTGCCGAACTCGCCGTACACCGACTGGCCGAGCAGCACCGCCTCGTCGACGAAGCCGACGGAGGTCAGCATCCGCGGCGGCGCCACCGGCAGGAACATGTGGAACAGCAGCGACGAGCCGGTGAACAGCACGATCGTCGTGCGCACCGACGGGTAGGCGCGGCGGTGGCGGGCGAACAGCCACACCAGGAACAGGTTCATCGCCGGGAAGTGCACCCAGGCGTAGAAGTCGTTCGCCGCCCGCAGCAGGCTCTCGTGGCCGAGCATGAACCGCTCCATGGCGAGCTCGCTCGGCAGGTGCAGCCACTGCTCGGCCCGCCAGATCCACTCGGCGCGCTCGATGCCGCCGTCGACCCTGGTCACCCCGAGGATGCGAGCGACCTGCCAGAGCGTGAACAGGCCGAGGATGATGCCGGCCTCCCGGCTGGCGGCGGAGAGCAGCTCGACGGCGCGCCGCGGCCACCACCGGTGCACCACCCGGGCCACCACGGCCAGCGCCAGCAGCGCCCCGGCCCCGACCGCGGCCTGCTGCCACAGCGGCATCGGCGCTCCCGTCCCCGTCCCGTCGGCATGCGGTGTGCGGCGTCCACCGCGGCCAGGCCGGTCGGCGATGCGGACGCCCCGGCCGTCACGTTACGACCCGTTCGCGCCGGATGCCGCCACCGGCTCGCCCGCCGCCGCACCTCTTGACGCGATCGTCAGATCATCTAAGGTCTTCTCACGTTTGATCGGGATGGACGGATACGGGAGGTCGGGGATGGCGGACGTCGGCATCGTGCTCGTGCACGGCGGTCAGCACGCCGGGGACTGCTGGGAACCCACCGTCGCCGAGATCGAATTACAGGCGCCGGGCACCCCGGTCCTCGCCGTCGACCTGCCCGGCCGGCGCTCGGCGCCCGCCGACCTCGCCACAGTCACCGTCGACGACTGGGTGACGAGCACGATCGCGCAGATCGACGCCGCCGGCATCGGCGAGTTCATCATCGTCGGCCATTCGATGGCCGGCCTGACCGTGCCCGGCGTCGTCGCGCGGCTGGGACCGGCGCGCGTGCGCCGGATGATCCTGCTGGGCGCGGCCGTGCCGCCGCAGGGCCGCTCGATCGTCGACACGGTGCCCGGCATCCTGGGCTGGGTCGCCCGCCGCAAGGCCGCGACCGGCCGCCCCGCCGCGCCGATGCCACGGCTGCTGGCCCGCTACTCGTTCTGCAACGGCATGACCCGCGAGCAGCGGGCGTTCAGCCTGTCCCGGCTCCACGGCGAGTCCACCTCGGTGACGATCGAGCCCACCGACCGCACCGACCTCGACCGCTCCGTGCCCCGCACCTGGATCCTGACCCTGCGCGACCGCGCCCAGACGGTGGCCACCCAGCGCCGCTCCATCGAGGCTCTCGGCGGCGTCGACGAGATCATCGACCTCGACACCGGCCACAACGCCATGATCAGCGAGCCGGCAAAACTGGCCCGGATCCTGCTCGACCGCGGCGGCCGTTCCATCCCCGGCTCCGCCGTCTGACCGAACCGCCGTCACGGACGGCGCCCCTCGCCTGTGGGCCGGCGGCCCCTCGCCTGTGGGCCGGCGGCCCCTCGCCTGTGGGCCGGCGGCCCTGTCAGGTCGGCCAGACGACGTTCTCGCACCATCGGCGAATCCTGCGCGAGGCCGGGATCATCCGGGAGCGGCATCCACGAGACCCAGCGCATCCTCGGCGTCCGCCGTGACGACCTGGACGCCTGCGCAGCTCAATCCCGGTCGCCCAGCCGAACCGTTCGACGACCGGACGAGGTCTCGTGACCAGCCGAGGTGTTCTGGTCGGTCGCGGCGTCGTCTGCCGGCCGGGTCGGGCGGCGCTCGTCCGGGAGGAGACCCGACAGGACCGAACCGGTGATCGCGTCGAGAGCGTCCACCTGGGCGTCGGTGAGGGCGTCGAAGACACCGGCCCGGACGAAGGCCACATGCGCCGGTGCGGCGCGCTCGATCGCCGTCCGCCCGTGCTCGGTCAGCGCCACCAGGGCACCACGGCCGTCGTCGGCGCACTCCTCCCGGGCTACCAGGCCACGGCGCTCCATCCGGGAGACGTGGTGGGAGAGCCTGCTCTGCTCCCAGGACAGATCGCGCGCGAGCCTGGTCACCCGAAGACGCCCGGCGGGGACGTCGGTGAGGCGGACGAGGACCTCGTAGTCGGCCAGCGAGAGCCCCGCGTCGGCGGCGAGCTGGCGGTTCATCTGCGCGGTGAGCTGGCTGGTCATCAGCAGGTAGCGGCGCCAGACCCGCTGCTCGCGCGCATCGAGCCACCGCACGGGCCCTGCCGGGAATGCACCGATCCCAGATCTACTTGACACGTCATCTAGCTTAATGACACGTCATGAAGATGGGAAGGGTCCGTCATGGCCAGCGTGACACCGCAGCCGAAGATCGACATTCGCCGCGCCGCCGAGCGCCCGACGACGAAGATCGACTGGCTTGACTCGAAGCACTCCTTCTCCTTCGGCCACCACTACGACCCGGCCAACACCCACCACGGGCTGCTGCTGGTCAGTAACGACGACACGGTGCGCGCGGGCGCGGGCTTCGAGACCCATCCACACCGCGACATGGAGATCGTCACCTGGGTGCTGCGCGGCTCGCTGGTCCATCAGGACTCCACCGGTAACTCCGGGGTGATCTACCCGGGGCTGGCGCAGCGGATGAGCGCCGGCCGGGGCATCCTGCACTCGGAGAAGAACGACGCCTGGCGCCTCGCCGGTGGCGGTGAGCCGCACGACGAGCCGGTCCACTTCGTCCAGATGTGGGTCGTGCCCGACGAGCAGGGCATCACCCCGGGCTACGAGCAGCTCGAGATCGACAGCGAGCTCCTCGGCGGCGGCCTCGTCCCGGTCGTCTCCGGGATGGCGCGCCACGACGGCGCCAGCGCGATCCGGATCAGAAACAGGTACGCGGCCCTGCACGTCGCCCGGCTCGGTGCCGGGCAGAGCGTGCAGCTACCCGACGCCCCGTACCTGCACCTGTTCGTCGCCCGCGGCGAGATCACGCTGGAGGGGGCCGGCCCGCTGCACGCCGGCGACGCGGTCCGGTTCACCGGCATCGGCGGCCAGCAGGTCACCGGCACCGAGCCCGCCGAGGTCCTGGTCTGGGAGATGCACGCCGCACTGTCGCACTGAGCCGAGCCCGGCCCCCGTCCCACCGTGCACGCGGTCGGACGGGGCCGGACTGCGCAGCAGCGAGGGCGTGGGTGAGGGTGGTCTTGCCGGCGGCGTGGGTGCCCTCCACAGCGATGACGAGGCGGTCACGCTGACGAGGCAGTCACGCTGACGAGGCGGTCACGCTGACGAGGCGGTCACGCTGACGAGGCAGTCACGCTGACGAGGCAGTCACGCAGCATCAGCGGGCTCCTTGGCAGGATCTGTGGTGCTGCGCAGGCGGCGGACCCTGCCGGTACGAGGCCGGGGGGCAGGTCGTGGAGGCGGTGGCCGGCGCACACGTCCGCGAGGGTGGCCGGTGCGGGGTTGCTCGCCGTGTCGTGGAGGTGGGCGAGTCCGCGTGCGGTGTTTCCGTCCTTCCAGGCACCGGTTACCGCGGTGATCCCACGTGTGGGCCGGCTCGCCACCGGCGGCAGTCAGCCCCGCCAGCTCGTCGGCGAACGGCCGCCGGGCGGCACCGAACGGGGTGTCTGTCCAGCCGAGGTTGGTCGCCGCACGCATGGCCGATGATCCTGAGCGTTTGGCGCGCTGACGGTGGCCGGTCGGCGCGGGCGACGGCGTGGATCGAGCGCCCCAAGTACTTGGCGTAGTGGTTGCGCTGGAACCGGTACCGCGCCCAGATCGCCGTGATCGGCTCGTCGAGCAGGTTGCCCAGCGGTTCGAGCAGGTCGGGCGCGTCGTAGACGGGCCATGCGCTGGCGGTCCCGCTGCGCACGAAGGGCGGTGACGTCGCCGGGGCTCTGTCACCGCCCTCCCTGGCGGCCGGCTCGTGCCGACGTTTATCCGGCCGCTCCGACAAGCGCCGAGATGGGAGACTGCAGGATTCCAAGAATCTGCGGGCTTCCCACCGGGCACTTCGATGTAGCGGTAATCCTACCTTCGGCGTTGAACCCGTGGTCGGTCGACCAGCCGCCCTGGCCATTAGCGGCAAAGAACGGGAAGAAGCCGGCGCTGAACGACGCGCCGACCGCCTGCTGGTCACTGCTGGCGATCGCGGAGTTGGAAGTGAGGATGGCCTCGATCCCATCGACCACGACGAGCGAGGTAACGGCTCGCGGAAGCGATCCACCCGGAGCAAAGAACGAATTCCAGCCAGGATTCCCCGAGTACCACACCCGATAGTTGTTGTTGTTGTACCCGCTGGCGAGCGCCTGCGGCACGTACCACGGATTGTAGGTTGCAGTACCGGCCAGGACGGTTCCCTGGGACAGTGGCTGGACGGGGAGTATCAATACGTTCGTGAAGTTCGCCGTCACCGAGAATCCGGCATCATTCAGTTGACTGGTAGCGCTCGAATATTCGGCGCCGATCTTTCCGAAGAATCCCGCATGGTGTCCCTCGATCGAGCCCCTGGCCCAGGTCCGGGAGAGGTCCGAACTCGTGGTGTTGCTGTTGATAGTCACACTGCCCCAGAGTGCCCTACCTATTTTGTTCTTCACGTCGTCGACCGTGCCCTGGTACGCTTTGATCCCACCAGGTCCGCCGGTGGCCCCCCAAAGCGTGTTCGCCTGGCCAATCGTCCCGTCGAGCGAGGTCCGGAAATCAGAGATGCATTTCGAGGCCTGCTCGGGCGGCATATTTCCGTATGCCCAGCCGCCGAGACGGTCGACGAAACCCTTCGCGTCATAGGATTTGGGGTCGTTGCTCGCGGCATAAGCGACCCAGCTGGGGTAATAATCACCCATGTCCACTTTGAAAGCGTCACCAAAATTGTCCTGCAGACGCGAAACCAGCAGTCCGTACTGGCCGGAGAAGGAATTGCGGCCGAACCCCGTCCAGTACTGCGTGACCGAGTACGGCGGTATCGAGTCCAGGAAGTTCCACAGCTCTGGCGACGTACCGGGGAGAGAGACGTTCCCCTGCGCCAGCTGGAACTGGTCAGGGCTGAGATTCAGCTGATCGACCAGCGCGTTGTACCACTGCGACGTGACGGTCTGCACCACTTGATCGGCGGATGAAGATCCCATCGAGAGCATCCTCTCGTCAGTGAGTGTGTCGTGAACCTTGGCGAGGAACGCGAGGCCACGGCGTCGTTCCCTGTTTGCGGATCCGAAGGCGACGGCGACCGGCCCTGCATTTCTATGGCCACACCGATTTTCTGGCGCACAGTCGGTGGCTGGCGCCACCGGTGTCCCGCCGCACCACGAGCTCCTTCCTCGGCGGAACAGGCCAGGCCGTAGCCTGGATCGGCCGTCTTCGATGTGTTGTCGAAAGGCAAGAGCCCGACCGACCGCTGTTTTCACTTGTCGTGTCTCATTGTTCGGCTGCCGCGCCGAGCCCGCAACGCGCGCCGGCACCTACCGCCGGCTTAGGCGAATCGCAACGGGTATCTCATGCTCCCCGAGCCGGACCGGCCAACACAAGAGGGGCCAGACGGACATCGGATGCCAATACTGGCGGATGGTTCCGGCGGGCCGCCGTGGAGGGGCGGCGTTCTTGCTCGGACTCGCGCCGGAGCCGGCGGACCGCACCTGACAGCGCGGAAACATCGTGAACGGGAGTCGAGGTCAGCGAGGAACCCCAAGTCACCTGTAAAGTCAGCGTGTCGCCGGCCCGGCTGGCAACAGTCCATTCCCCGAACTTCCTGCGGAGTCCGCGATGGCGTACGTCGCGGGAGAACCAGCGCTGGCCGTCGCGCCGGGCGGCACCGGCTCGATCGCGCTGGCCTACGGCGAAGACGAGCCGCCGACGGCCGGTCTCGCCGTCGACGCGACACAAGGACGGTGATCACTTCTGTGGCCAGCCCTTCCTGGGCGCCTCGGCGCCGACTGGCGGCGGGCGGCGGCTCGGTGCTCGCCCGCGCGCTCGCGCTCGCGCTGGCCGCCACGGTCGTCGGCTGTGGGGGTGGTCGGGACGGCGACCTGGCTGAGGCCGGCAGGCTGACGGCATCCAACGGGCCGACGACGACCGCCCCGGGCACGCGGTTCGTCGTGGACGCACGAGTGGTCAGGCCGCCGCTGGGCGAAGAGTTCACGTTGGCGCCGCGGGAGGTCGCCGAGGTCGACGGCGCCGACCTCGACATCACGTTCGTCGGCGTGAGTGCCGACAGCCGCTGCCCGGCAGGGGTCAGCTGCGTGTGGGCGGGCGACGCGACCGTCGAGCTGTCCGTCGTCGTCCGAAACCGGGCCACGGGCCGACCGCCGTCGGGCGTCACGGCGGAGCTGCACACCGGCACCGGCCTCGCGACCACCGCGACGGTTGGTCCGTTCGCCGTCGCTCTGACCAGGCTGACGCCAGCACCGTCTCCCGACGGGGTGTCCCCCGGCCGATACCGGGCCGTCCTCCGGGTAACCCCGGCCTAACCGACAGGCCGATTCGACACGTGGTACCTCAGCCGCATCGTGAACCACGCCAAACACCACGTGTTCTTGGTTGCCGACCGTGGTTGGAACCCGTGGCGCCTCAGGGCGTCCGTCGGCCCTACCGAGCACCGCATGTTCGCCCGCCGACCGTCATGGCCCCACGGCAGCACTCGCAGCTCGTGTCGGTCGCATCGCTATGGAGATCGTCACCTGGGTGCTGCGCGGCTCGCTGGTCCATCAGGACTCCACCGGGAACTCCGGGATGATCTACCCGGGGCTGACGCAGCGGAGGAGCGCCGGCCGGGGCATCCCGCCCCAACCCCAACGATCATGGTGTTCCGCGGAGCCGTGCCCCGACGCCGCGTTCGGTGGGCGCGGACGCCGGTCGCACCGCTCCTCGGCCGAGTCTGTCGCACCGTGCCGCCGCACCTGGGCAACGGCCCGGTGCACATCACCACCGCCAGCGGCGACACCCTCGCGAGCGGGCCGGGCGTCGTCGTCGGAACGCTCCAGAAAACGGGGCGCCGCGGCGCTGGTGGGACGTTAGCTTCCGCCGAACAGGTGCGACGTGCGCGCACGCTCATGCCGAGGGCCACCTTCCTCCACGCCGACGCGGCCGAGGTCGACCTCCCGCCCACCGCCTTCGACGCGGTCGTGAGCCTGTACGCGCTGATACACATGCCGCTGCGCAAACAACCGACGCTGCTGGCCCGGATCGCCACCTGGCTGCGGCCGGGCGGCTGGCTGCTCGCCGTCACCGGCCAGCACGCGTGGACCGGCGTCGAGCAGGACTGGCTCGGCGGTGGCCGGCCGATGTGGTGGAGCCAGGCCGACGCCGCCACCTACCGGTCGTGGATCGCGGCGTCCGGACTCATCGTCGAGTCCGAACGTTTCGTCCCGGCGGGCAGCACCGGTCACGCGCTGTTCTGGGCACGCCGTCCGGACCACGGCGAGGACGGCCGCATCGCCCGCGACGCCGCGACCGACGCCGAGACCGACGTCATCCCTCCCGGGGAGCCCGACGGTCGACCAGGGCGGCCAGCCACGCGGGGGTGACGTGGGCGAGGCTGGGCACGACGGCGTCGGCGGGGACGTCGGGGGGCTGCGGCGTGGAGGGGACGAGGACGGTCACGCAGCCCGCGGCCAGTCCCGCCGTCGCGCCCGAGGCGCTGTCCTCCAGCACGACGCAGCGCGCCGGCGGCACGGCGAGCAGGCGGCTGGCCCGCAGGTACGGCTCGGGATCCGGCTTGCCGCGCACCACCTCGTCCCCGGCGACCGACACCTGGAAGCGGGCGGCGCCCACCGCGCCGAGCACGTGGTCCATGAGCACCCGGGCGGACGACGACACCAGCGCCAGCGGCACCCCCTGCGCCGCGAGCGCGCCGAGCAGGTCGACGGCGCCGGGCCGCGCGACGATCGCCCCCGGCGCGGCGAACAGCTCGACGATGCGGCCCATGACGAAGTCCGCCGCCTCGGCGAACCGCGATCCGTCCACCCCGAGCAGCGACAGCATGAGGTGCAGCGCCGTGTCCGGGCCGCGGCCCATGAGCGCCGCCTTGATCTGCGGGGTGAACACGCCGCCGAGGTGGGCGGCGAGATCCTCCTGCGCCCGCGTCCACAGCCGCTCGGTGTCGACGAGCAGGCCGTCCATGTCGAACAGCACCGCCGCCGGCGCCCTCCCCCCAGGTAGCCCCGCTACAGCAGACGTCATCGGGATTGCGGCGTGGAGACCCCGCCGTTCACGGCGAGAACGAAACGCCGTCCCATCTTGTTCATCGGTCGATATCCCTTCCGCTAGAATTGAGGCCTGTCCCGCTACCGGCTTTGTCCGACCGTCGAACAGGCGGCGGTGCTGGCAGACCATTGCGGGCATGCGCGGTACGTGTGGAACCTCGCGGTGGAGCAGCAGTCGTGGTGGAATCCGCGCCGCGGCCATGGCGAACTTCTTCCGGGGTTCGCACCGCCGGCCGTCGTGGCGCAAACGCGGCCGGTCGGCGGGGTTATCAATCCTGTGTGGACGTCGCAGACCTGCAACACCTGCGGGATTCGGGACCGCCAGGCGCGCGAGAACCAAGCCGTCTTCGGCTGCCGGGGCTGCGGGCAGCAGGCGAACGCCGACGTGAACGCGGCACGCAACATCGCCCTGGGACCTCAGTGGGCAACCACCTGGGTGACTGCGCGGGGAGGCGACGCCGACAGCCGGCCCGTGAACCGCGAACCTCAACGCTGCACACCCCCTCCGGCGGATGGGTAGGAGTTGGAATCCCCCGCGTTCACGCGGAGGAGGATGTCAACCGTCGAGCCTGGCACATCCACGACCCCCGCACGCCTCGATCACACCCCCGGCGTGGCCGGCGCAGGTCCGGGCGGGCGCGGCCGCGGCGCACGGCCCGCCGGGGGTACGACCTCAGCGCGGGCCGCCGGAGGTCAGGAACCAGCGGACGGCGGCCGCGGTGCCGGCCCGGTTGGAGCCGAGATGGTCGACGCCCGCGCCGAGGTCGACGATCGAGGCGTCGACGCCGTGCCCGCGCAGCGCCGCGCGGCAGTGCTCGCTGTTCGCCCGGGGCACCTGGGTGTCCGCGCCGCCGACGTAGAGCCGCACCGGCGCCGGGCCTGGCGGCGTGGAGCAGGTCGCGTCGGCCACCGCCAGCGCCGCCGCGAACCTGCCTCGCGGATGGCGGAGCAGCTCGGCGCCGTGGGGGGTGAGCAGCGCGTCGAGGCTCGCCGGCAGGCCGGCGACGAACCGCGGGCCGGAGTGCTCGCCGTCGAACAGCGCCTCGACCGACGGGTCGCGGAAGACCTCGGCGGGCGAGTCGTACAGGTGGTGCAGCCGGTTGAACGCGACGAGCAGGTAGGCGGTGTAGGCGACGCCGTAGGGCCACTCGACCCGCCCGTCGAGCAACGCCGGCAGCTCCACCGAGCGCCAGTCATAGGCACCGCTGACCGGCGCGAGGGCGGCGAGCCGCAATGACGCGTCGGCGCCGGTGCGCAGCGCCGTCGCGAGGCCGGTCGCCGCCGAGGCGCCCTGCGAGAATCCGGTCACCAGGACCCGCGGGTCGACCGTGCGTCCCTGCGAGGCGGCGAACGCCCGGGTGGCGCGCAGCAGGTCGAGCGCCGCGGACACCTCGGAGGGCACGTCCATCCACGGGTGCGGGCCCGGCCCGACGCCGAGGCCGAGGTAGTCGGGGGCGGCTGCGGCGAAGCCAGCCGCGGCGTAGGTCAGGGCGGGGGCCTGGCCCCAGCCGTCCGCGGCCAGGTCCGTCGCCGTCGACGGGGCGTCGGCGCGGGCGATCTCGGTGCCGTGGGTGTAGGAGACGACGCGCAGCCGGCGGGTATCGGTGTCCGGCAGGGCCAGCAGGCCACTGGCGGTGCTCGCCCGCCCGTGCGGGTCGATCGTGCGGTAGACCAGCCGGTAGGTCGCCACGCCCGAGCGCAGGACCGCCGGGTCGGCGTCGAACCCGCTTGCGGTCAGCACCGCCCGCACCTGCGCCGCGGACAGCACGCGCAACCGCTCGGACGAGACCACGCCACCGCGGTCCGCGGGTCCCGCGGTCGACAACAGCGACGCGGTGACGGCGGGAGAGGCGGTGACGGTGGGAGAGGCGGTGACGGTGGGAGAGGCGGTGACGGTGGGAGAGGCGGTGACGGCGGGAGAGGCGGTGACGGCGGGAGAGGCGGTGACGGCGGGAGAGGCGGTGACGGCGGGAGAGGCGGTGACGGCGGG
>NZ_CM001489.1:1782983-1835340 GCF_000262465.1 Frankia sp. QA3 | reverse complement strand
CCCCCCGCCGGACGGGGGTGGCCCGCGCGGCGGCCGGGGCCGGGCCGCCGCGCGGGGCCGTCAGAGGGCCGGGCCGAGCTCCCGGCCGCACAGGTTGTTCTGGGCGACTCCGAAGGCGCTGCCCGACGGGTCGACCTGCATCAGCGCCAAGCAGGTCGGCTGGCGGCCCTGGCTCGCGCCGATGTTGGTCGGTTGGATGAGCCCGCCGGCGTCGTAGTGGGTCAGGGTGCGCATCCCGGCGAGGAACGACTGCCGGGTGGGGCAGGGCCCCGCGGCCTGCAACCCGCGCAGGAACAGATCGGTGTCGATGTAGCTGATCAGGCCGAACTCCTGCTCGGGGCTGTCAGTCTGCGGCGAGTAGCGCGCCATCGCGTCGAGGTAGTGCGCGATCGGGGCGCCGCCGGCCTCGAACGGCCGGTAGAACACCGGGATGAACACCCCGGCCAGGTCCGGGCCGTAGCGACGCAGCAGGCTGTGGTCGTAGCCGCTCATCGACAGCACCACCTTCGGGCTCCCCCCGGCCTCGCGGATCGCGCGCAGCACCGGCGGCAGGGCCGCGGGGGTGAGCATGGTGACGATGGTGTCCGCGCCGGAGTCGACGATCTGGCGGGCGACGTCGCTCACGCTGTCCGCGTCGGGTGTGTAGGCGAGGCTGCCGACGACCTGGACGCCGAGGGCCTGCATGCTCTGCCCGACCCGCAGGGTCGCACCGGAGACCCCCGCGGACATCGCGTTGCGCAGCAGGAAGGCCGACGTGCCGCCGCGTTCATGGACGAACCGGCCGTAGGTGTCGATCGGCGCGGCGAGGGTGTTGGAGAACGAGAACATGTTCCGGTATCTCGTCCAGACGTCCTCGGCGGCGAGGCCCACCGTGGGGATCCCCCGGTCGGCGAGGTACTGCGCGCTGCCGGCGGCGGCAACGGTGAACTCCAGCATGCCGAACACGCCGCGCTGCTCGACCAGCTCCCGGGCGCCGTTCAGGTTCGCCTCGGCGGTCCCGGCGTCGTCGCGCCATTCGTAGACGACTTTCCGCCCGTGTATCCCGCCGGCGGCGTTGGCCTCGCCGAGGCGTGCGTCGACGCCGGCCCGCAGCGCCGGAAACGCGCCGGCGAGCAGGCCCGAGTCGGGGTAGAGCAGACCGACTCTGACCTCGTCGGGCGTCACCCCCGGTGCCGCCCTTCCGCCGGTGCAGGACGCAGCCGACGCGGTCGTCCCGGAGCATCCCCCGGTCCCGACGACCAGTCCCAGCAGGATCGTCGACATTCCCAGTTTCACGGCACAGCGACGCATTCGAAGGTGACCCCCATGCTGACGCGGCGCACCGCCGCCACAAACGGCTCCGCAAAACGGTTCGGAATCATTCAGCCGGGATAATCACTGCGGCCGGGCGCTATCGGCGCGGCACCACTGACAGCGCCCCGAGAACGCCGCCGGGGGGCAGTCCGACCCGGCCCGGAGAAGACGACCACCGAACGCGTTTCCCTGTCCAGGCTGCCCGGCACGTCTCGGTCGGGCCGCCGCCGGCCGGAACCTGATTCGGTTTCCGGTCGGTGAAACAACAGTACTCAGCCATCCAGCACAAGGGGTCACATTGCGATGACGACACGGCATGGCACGATGGTGCACGCCACCGGTGGCCCAAAGCAATATGCAAGAGAAACGCGGTTCGGGGTGCAATCAGAAGTTGCACCCCGAACCGCGTTATCGGTATTCCGTTTCCAGTTTGTATCCGGAGGGTTTCTTTGCCCCGTCCGACCGACCGTGGACGGTCAGACTTTCTGATCGATCGCGAAGCCGGCCGGGACGAGGATGTCCTCGGGCGACAGTTCGTGGACCGACGAATGACCGAGCCCCAGCAGCGTCTCGCTCACGCCCTGGCGGAGGATCTCCAGCACGTTCGTCACCCCGTGCTCGCCGCCGGCGGCCATGCCGAACAGGTAGGCCCGGCCGATCATCACCGCGCGGGCGCCGAGCGCGAGCGCCTTGACGACGTCGCTGCCGCGACGGATCCCGCCGTCGAGCAGCACCTCGACCTGGTCGCCCACCGCGTCGACGACGCCGGGCAGGCAGCGGATCGCCGCCGGGGTGGAGTCGAGGTTGTTGCCGCCGTGGTTGGACACCGAGATCGCGCTCGCCCCGACGTCCACCGCCCGGCGGGCGTCGTCCGGCCGGGTGATCCCCTTGATCATGAAGGGGCCGTCCCACTGCTCACGCAGCCAGGCCAGGTCCGCCCAGCTCGGCGGGGGCGTCCCGATCCACTGGCCGTAGGCGCCGAAGAAGGTCGGGGGCGTCGCCTCACGCGGGCCGAGGTTGGGCACGCCGAGGTCGGGCAGCGAGCGGCTGCGCAGCCAGCGGGCGAGGTAGCCCGGGCGCAGGGCGACCTGCGGGGCATAGCGGGCCATCGCCTTGAGGTTCAGCTTCTCCGGGATGAACGGGCTGCCCCAGTCGCGGCGCGAATCGAACACCCAGTCCAGCGTCACGATCAGACCCTTGGCACCCGCCGCCCGGGCGCGCTCGGCGCGGGCGAGGATCTCCTCGCGCGACCCCACCCAGTAGGTCTGGAACAGCAGCTTGTCGGTGACTGCGCCGACCTCCTCCACCGGCTTGGAGGCGAACGAGGACAGACTCATCGCCGTGCCCGCGCCGGCGGCGGCCCGGGCAACGGCGACCTCGCCGTCGGGATGCACCGCCTGCACCCCGGTCGGCGAGATGAGCACGGGGAAGCTGATCTGCTGCCCCATCACCGTCGTGGACAGGTCACGGGTCGCCGGCAGGTCGGCCACCCGGGGCCGGACCTTCAGCTCGCCGAACGCGTCGACGTTGTCGTTCATCGTCACCCCGGCCTCGGCCCCGGCGACGAGCGCCTGGTACACCCCCCGCGGCAGCCGCCGGCGCGCCCTGCGCTGGGCCTCGGCGATCGTCTCGAACCACGTCCTCGTGCTGGCCATCGCACTCCCACCTCGTCGTGTCCGCCCGCCACCGACCGACGATCGGCGGGCCCCGGATGCCTCGCCCGGCCGGGCGCCGGCCGCACGCCACAGGTAACGGACGGCCAGGTCGGGCACGATTTGGCACCGAGTGCCACTATAGCGATGCCGGTGACTGTGTGCACCGGTCGCCCGGCCGGCATAATCCGGAATGTGCGCCGGCCGTTCGCCCACGAGTTCGTCCTGGTCCTGGCGCCCGGCGGCGACGAGCGCGCGCCGGGCGCGGCGATCACGGCGGCGCTGTGCGGGCACTGGGAGCATCCGCCGCCCTGCCCGCTGGCGGCCCATCACACCGCGACCGCACGCGAGCGCGGGATGCTGCGGCTGCGCACCCTGTTCGCCACCGAACCGGACCGGGCCGGCGAGGTCCGCGCGCGCATGGCGGTCGCCCTGACCGCGGGTCACCTGCCCGGCGAGCCGCCCGCTCCGGCCCCCTTGACGCCGGACCTCGCAGCGCCGGCTCCCCCGGCGCCGGGCACGCGGTGGCGGCTTGTGTCGAGCCGGCCCGACGAGGTCCGCCCGGACGAAGCCGAGCATGCCCGACGCCTCGCCGCCGGCTGACCGCCGCGGGCTCCGGGATGACCGCGGCGAGGTGGCGTTTTCCGCCGGTAGGTGCGGTCACCGCGGGACGGGTACGCCAGCCTCGGCCCGGTGCCGGCGACGCAGGGGGAAAGCGCGTGTCTGACGGCGCGATGGCTGACCCATGCTCGCCGGGCGGGCCTCCGCGTGGCGAGCACGGAACCGCCCCACGCGCCCGAGCCCCGACCCTGACGATCACGGTGTTCCGCGGAACCGCACCGCACGCCCTGCGTCCGGCTCCGGCTCCGGCTCCGGCGATCATGGTGTTCCGCGGAACCGCGCCATACCGCCCGACCCCAGCGGAACAGGTCGACGACGGCCTCGACGGAGCCGATCTCGGCCCAGGGGCGGGCTGCACCGAAGGAGGCGTTCCAGAAGCCGGCGGGCAGGCTCGGTGGCGGCAGCGGCGGGCCGACGTAGGCGTAGGGAGCCGCGACCGCCTCGTCCCCCGGCGACACCCCGTAGTTGATCTGCCCGGCGCGGATCGCGATGTCGAAGTGCTCCGGCCACAAGGTGGGCGCGCTCGGCGCGTCGGCGGCGGTCTCGGCCGACCAGCGGCGCAGCGCCGCGTCGCCCAGGGCGTACCAGTCGGCGAGGCGGCGGGCGGCGGCGGGGTCGATGTCCAGCGGCTCGTCCGGACGGCAGGGGTGCTCAGCCGGTAGACCGCCGCGGGGCCGCCCGGGGCGTGGCGAACCGCCGGGGGTGACGGCCAGGCCAGGCCAGGCCCCCCGGTGACTTGCATTTCGTTAGCCACTATCGTTTCGTACGCCCACCGTTGCAGCCGCAACGGTGTCCCGGCCCGACCGCCCCTGGAGGTCCCGTGACCGCCCCCTCGTCCGAGCTCGCACCGCTGCCGCTCGTCCCCGGTACCTGGACGCTCGACACGGCCCACTCCGGTGTCAACTTCCAGATCCGCCACCTCGGCGTCACCAACGTCCGCGGCCGCTTCGACACGTTCTCGGCGACCCTCGCCGTCGGCGAGACGCTCCAGTCCGTCGCCGTCGAGGCCAACGTCGACCTGGCCTCGATCAACACCAACCAGGCCGACCGGGACGCGCACCTGCGCTCCACCGACTTCTTCGACCTGGCCGCGCACCCCGCGATGACCTTCGTGTCGAGCTCCATCTCCGGCAGCGGCGAGGAGTACGAGCTCGCCGGCGACCTGACCATCAACGGCGTGACCAAGCCGGTGACGTTCGCGGTGGAGTTCTACGGCGTCGACACCCACCCGGCCGACGGGCGGGTCCGCTCCGGGTTCTCGGCGACCGGCGAGATCCGCCGCAGCGACTACGGCATCAACTTCAACCTGCCGCTGGGCGCCGGCAAGCTCGCCCTGGCCGACAAGGTGAAGGTCGAGCTCGACCTGCAGTTCATCGCTCCCTGACCCACCGCACAGCCACGCACCACAGCTCCACTGCGCGAAGCGGCCTCACGACACGGCCGCACCGCACGCCATGCGCGCGCCGTCGGGGCGGGCCGGGACGTCCTGGCCCGCCCCCCGGTGTTCGCACCCTCGGCGTGCCGTCGCCATCACCGACGCACCGACCGCCGCCTGCGTGACCCGCGGCCGGTGTGGCGCTCAGCCACAGCCGGAGCCCGCCCGCGGGTCGGCGGGGGCGAGATGCTCCTGCGCCCACAGCTCCAGGGCGTGCAGCGCCGGGCGCAGCGCCTCGCCGCAGGAGGTCAGCCGGTAGCGGGTGGCCAGCGGCGGGCCGTCGAGGACCTCCCGCTCAACCAGCCCGGCCTGGGACAGCTCGGCCAGGCGCCCGGACAGCATCCGCTCGCTCACCCCGGGCACCAGCTTCGCGATCTCGGAGAAGCGGGCCGGGCCGGCCAGCAACGTGCCGATGATCAGCCCGCTCCACCGCTTGCCCAGCAGGGCGAAGACCGGGGTGAGTGCCTGGCAGCTCACCCCGTCCGGCGGCGTCGGGACCATCTGGTCATGCTAACGAGCCGGGCGCCGGCGGCCACCCGTTCGGTCAATACCCCTCAACGGCCGACGGCCGCCGGGTCGAAGCCGGCGAGCGGGTTCTCCTGGCAGGCGCTGACCGGCGGCAGGGCCGGGGACAACACGCTCGGCGCGCGGCCGATCGTCACCGGCACAGGTCCGCTCCCGCGGCGTCCCGCGGCCCTGACCGGGCGGGAGTGGTCGACCGACGGCTTCGGCGGGGCGGCGTCCCCGCGGGCGAGCAGCGCGTCGACGCCGTGGCCCACCACGCACTCCGGGTCGGGGCCGTCGAGCGGCAGGCCGGTGAAGAACTTCGCCGCCATGCACCCGCCCTGGCAGGCGTCGAAGTGCCCGCAGGACGCGCACGCCCCGGCGGACTGCGGCTCGCGCAGCGCCGCGAACAGCTCCGAGGAGCGCCACACCCCGGTGAAGCCGCCGGTGTCGCGCACGTTGCCGGCGAGGAACTCGTCGTGGATGGCGAACGGGCAGGCGTAGACGTCGCCGACCGGGTCGATGAGGCAGACCACCCGCCCGGCGCCGCACAGGTTCAGCCCCGGCAGCGCCTGACCGTAGGCGGACAGGTGGAAGAAGGAGTCGCCGGTCAGCACGTTCTCGCCGGCGGCGACGAGCCAGTCGTAGAGTTCGCGCTGCTGGGCGGCGGTCGGGTGCAGCTCGTCCCACACGTCGGCGCCACGCCCGGACGGGCGCAGCCGGGTCAGCCGCAGCTGGGCGCCGTAGCGGTCGGCCAGCGCGGCGAAGGCGTCGAGCTGGCCGACGTTCTGGCGGGTGACGACGACGGACAGCTTGAACCCGCGGAAACCCGCTTCGGCCAGGTTCGTCATCGCGCGCACCGCGGTGTCGTACGAGCCGGCCCCGCGCACCGCGTCGTTGACCTCGGCGGTCGCCCCGTCGAGGGAGATCTGCACGTCGACGTAGTCGCTGGCGGCGAGCCGGGCGGCCACCTCCGGGGTGATCCGCACCCCGTTGGTGGAGAACTTCACCCCGACGTGGTGGGCGGTGGCGTAGTCGACGAGCTCCCAGAAGTCGGCGCGCACGGTCGGCTCGCCGCCGCCGATGTTGACGTAGAAGACCTGCAGCCGCTCCAGCTCGTCGATGACCGCGCGGCACTCGGCGGTCGTCAGCTCGCGGGGGTCGCGCCGCCCGGAGCTGGACAGGCAGTGCCGGCAGGCCAGGTTGCAGGCGTAGGTCAGCTCCCACGTCAGACAGATCGGGGCGGCGAGCCCGCGGGCGAAGTGGTCGACGAGACGCGCCGGGGCGGTGGTGGTCACAGGGGACTCCCCTCGACGATCATGGAGGACGCGGCGAGGGTCGCCAGCGCCTGCTGGTAGCGGCCGAGCGACGCTGCGGGCAGCCCGACGGCGGCCGCCGCGGCCCGCGCGCTGGCATGCGCCGGCAGCGCCTCCACCAGCGCCAGCAGCGCCGGCTCCTTGAGGAACGACAGCTTGCGGGTGCCGAAGTGGTAGAGCAGCGCCCCGAACGACTCCGGCCGCACGGACACCTGGGGATGCAGCCGCCAGGGGCGGTCCAGGTCGAACCCGGCGACGGCCGGCACCAGGCCGGCCGCGCCGCGCTCGTCCGGCACGTCGGCGCTCAGTAGACGCCGCACATGCCGTCGATGGAGACCTCCTCGACGAGCAGGTCCGCCACGACCGGCTCCGCGGGCGCCTCGACGGCCTGGTCGACCTGCACGAGCCCTGACTCCTCCATGAGCACTCCCGATCGCTAGAGCTGACTGGGTCCGGAACCGGTCGTGCCTGGTCCCGCTGCGGGAACGACTGTAGTGGCACCGAGTGCCAAAGGGAAGATGTCAGGCCGGAACGGGCAGGTCAGGCCGGCGGTGCCGGTTGGGTCGGTTGGGTCGGCTGGGTCGGCGCGGGACGCCAGCCCAGGGCCGGGGCGATGGTGTGCGCCACGTCGCGCAGGATCTGCTCGTAGTCGCGGCGGTCGAACTCGTACGGCAGCTCCACCCGCAGCTCGCTCACCTCCCCCACCGCCGCGTCGGCCCGTAGCCCGTCGAGGATCTGCTGCGCATCGCCGACGAGGTCGGGGGCGAACAGGGTCCGCCGCTCGCCATGCGGGCGCAGGGTACGCTCGTGGCGGGAGGCGGCGTACACCCGGTAGCGCTCCCGGGTGGCCCGATCGGCACTGTCGAAGGGCACGATGACCCGGCCGAGGGCCACCCGCGCGGGCCGGTCGGGGCCGATCAGGCGGCGGTACTCGCGGATGAGGGCGCGCTGCGCGGTCACGAAGTCGGCGATCCCCTCCCCCGCGGCGATCCCCTCCCCGGCGGCGATCCCCTCCCCGGCGGCGATCCCCTCCCCTGAGACGATGTTGCCCGTGAGCAGGTTCAGGCCGTTCTCGCCGGTCCAGCGCACCGAGCGCAGGCTGCCCCCGCCGTACCAGAGCCGGTCGGCGAGGCCGGCCGAGTGCGGCTGCAGGCGGGGGCGCTGGGTGTTGCCCGGCGAGTGGATGACGGTGTCGGCGTCGCCGAGGTAGTCGCCGAGCAGGTTGTCGCGCAGCCGGGCGATGCGGCCGTAGGACAGGTCGAAGCTGCGCCAGTCGCCGTCGAAGACGAGGTCGCCGAGCAGCTCGGCGTGCGGCGGGGTGCCCGCGCTGAGCCCCACCTGCAGCCGCCCGCCGGACAGCACGTCGGCGACGGAGAGGTCCTCGGCCAGCCGGAACGGGCTTTCGTACCCGATGGGGATGACCGCGGTGCCGAGCTGGATCCGCCGGGTCCGCTGGCCGGCGGCGGCGAGGAACACCGCCGCCGAGGACACCCCGTGCTCCAGGTGCCGCTGGCGGATCCATGCACCGTCGAAACCGAGCCGCTCGCCGAGCTCGAACAGCCGCAGGGTGTCCTCCAGCCCCGTGAGCGGGTCGGCGTCGGGATAGTTGCCCGGCGTGAGGAACGACAGCGACGTGATGGTGGGGCCGTCGCCGGGCGCGGCGGTCGGGGCGGGTGCCGGCCGCGGGGACTGCGGCGCGGTCTGAGCCGGCGCGGTCTGAGCCGGCCCGGTCTGAGCCGGCCCGGTCTGAGCCGGCCCGGTCTGGGTCAGGGCGGTCTGGGCCGGTGCGGGCGGAGATGGCGGGGCGCTCATGGACGCGGGCCGCGCTCGTGCGGGATGCGGTGACCGGCCTCGACCGCGACGGGCAGCCGGTTCTCCGCCGGCGGCAGCGGGCAGGTCGCCAGGTCCGTGTACGCGCAGGGCAGGTTGCCGGCCCGGTTGAAGTCCAGGGTCACGGTGCCGTCAGCGGCAGGCGCGTCGACGGCCAGCGCCCGGTTCGCCGCGTACGTCGTCACCCCGCTGGTCGCGTCGGTGAACAGCAGCAGCAGGCCGCCCGCGGCGTGGCCGGGGAAGGCGGTCAGCGCCAGCGGCTGTCCGTCGACGGTGAACTCGACGCGCCCGGGTGCGTCGTAGACGTGGGCGAGGCCCTCCACGGCGGCGCCGACCGTGACGGGCCGCGGCGCGTCGAACGGCACGTACCGTCCGGTGAGCACCCAGCGGGGATCCGGCGGGTAGGCCGGGGTCGGGGCGTGGTCCAGGCGCAGCCGGTTGCCGGGATGGCGGGGGCGGACGATGTCCTGCCCGCCGCGGCGGGCGACCTCGACGACCGCGTCGCCGGCGGTGGCGTACACGCTGCCCCGCTCCGCGATGGGCGCGAAGGTGTATCGGCCGGCGCGACGCTCGCCGCCGACGGTGAGCTCCTCGCCGTCGGCGAGCTCGACCGTCACCCCCGCCTCGCCCGTCGACCAGGCGCCGGGGGCGTCGTCGAAGCGGGTCGGCTCGGCGTCGAGCCAGTGCAGGGCGGTGACGGCGAGGAAGCCGTGCGGCTCGGTGAGCGACCGCTCACGCCCTTCGTACCACTCCCGCCACCGTTGCTCGAACGTCGCGCGGTCTTCGATCTGCTGCTTCGTCATGAGGACTCCTTGTCGGCTGGTCGTCGGTGGGATGGGCGAACAGGTCCGCGGTCGGCGCCGTCTCGACGATCCGCCCGCCGTGCAGCACCACGACGCGGTGGGCGATTCGGCGGACCACGGCCAGGTCGGGCGAGATGAACGGGTAGGCCACGCCGGTGTCGGCCTGCAGCTCGGCGAGCAGGTCGAGCACCTGGGCCTGCACGGACCCGTCGAGGGCGGGGGCCCGGGCCTGGTCGACGCCGCGCATCCGACGCCGCGCATCCGACGCCGCCACCCGGCGAAGCCCACCCGGCGCGCGGCGTTCGGGCGTAGGACCCGGGGCATCGCCGAGGCGCGGCAGGACATCCCGGCCGGCCGGGCCCACGAGGAGCCTGGCCGCACCTGGCTCGACGGGCTGGTTCCGGCCGCGGCCGCGAAGGCGGGTGCGGTTCGGCGGAGGCAGGGCAGCGGAGGCAGGGCGGGGGAGGCAGGGCGGGGGACGCAGAGGGGGTGGCGGGAGGGGTGGCGCGGGAAGGGTGGCCGGCGGATCCGGGACGGCCGTCACGAGGACGGCCGGTCGGCTCAGGCGCCGGGCCGCTCCTCGCGACACCCGCCGGGACACAGGCAGCTCGTGACCCGTTGCAGGTCGATGTGCCGGCGCGAGAACGTCATGAGCGTGCGGCGGCGTGCGGTGGCGAGGGGGCGGCGGGACGGCTGCGCCACGCTGCCTCCTTCACCGCGATCAGGGGCCCGGCCCTTCGGATGGACGCCGCAAGGGCACGCAGAGACAACCATGGGCCCCGGAAGCCTGTCAACGGCTCGAACGTCGCACGGTCCGCCGTCGCGGCCCGCGGCCCGTCCTGGCCTGCGGCCCGGCTTGTTACCGTCGCTGCCTACCAGGCACGGTCGCCGCCCACCGCGCGATGACGACCCGAACGCCGCCCGACGAGCCGGTACCGACCTCGCTGGTGCGCGTCTGGGCCAGTTCCTGGGCGGCCACCCATGTGGAACAGCTACGGAAGCTGTACCGGATCCTGCGGGAGTCGGAGGGTTTCCGGGCTCAACGGCCTTCGCCGCGGCGCCGCTCGCCGGCGCGGCCGATTGCTCAGGCGCCGTGGCGCCGCCCGCGCGCGGCGAAACTGCGCAGGGCGCGCAGGAAGTCGATCTCGCGGAACGCGGGCCAGTAGGCCTCGCAGAAGTACAGCTCCGAGTAGGCGCTCTGCCAGAGCAGGAAGTTCGACATCCGCTGCTCGCCGGAGGTCCGGATCACCAGGTCCGGGTCGGGCTGCCCGGCGGTGTAGAGGTGGCGGGCGATGTCGTCCATGGTCAGCGAGGCGGCGGTGTCGGCGAGGGAGTCGCCGGCCTCGGCACGTTCGTACAGGTGCTCGCGCAGCGCCTCGATGACCTCCTGCCGCCCGCCGTAGCCGACGGCGAGGGTGACGTGGAAGCCGGTCGTGACGGTGCGGGTCGTCTCGACCGCGTCCTTGAGGACCCGCGCGGTGCTGTCGGGCAGCGCGTCGAGCATGCCGGCGAGGTGGACCTGCCAGCGGGCGTCGGGCCGGGCGAGCCGGTCGCTGACGACCTGCTCGATGACCTGCATCAGGAAGGCGACCTCGGCGTCGCCGCGGCGCTGCAGGTTCTCGGTCGAGCAGACGAACACGGTGACGTGGCGGATGCCGACGGCCTCACACCAGGACAGCACGTCCTCGGCATGCTCGGCGCCGTAGCGGTGGCCGAGGCTGGGGTTGGCCAAGCCCATCTCGCGGGCCCAGCGGCGGTTGCCGTCCATGACCAGGCCGACGTGCGCCGGCAGCGGACCGGCCATGACCTGCCGGCGCAGCCGCCGGGTGTAGAGCGCGTAGAGAAGAGGACCCGGCGTCATGATGTGCTCCCCTACGGTCGACGCCCGCGCGCGGCGCGGCTCGACTCCCGGCCGGTACCGACCGGGATGGTGACGATACCCGCCCAACGTGACCATCGTCCGAGCCGGGTTCGCGACCAGTAGATGATCAGCCCGGCCCCGCCGGGGGGAGGAACCGGCGGACGACGTCGTCCACCACCGCGGCGTAGGGCCGATCGAGTCGCCCGCGCGCCCGCATCTCCAGGTAGCGCACGACGACGGCGTGGATGGCCAGCGCGTCCCACTCCGGCTGCGCGGCGGGCAGGCTGCCGTCGGTGCGCCCGGCGGCGAGGACCTCCGCGAGGATGCCCCGGTGCTCGGCGTAGATGTCCTCCAGGGCATCGGCGATGCCGACGACGAGACCGACCTCCGGGGTCATGAACGTCCGCCCGTCCCGGCTGGCGCGCTCGTCCCAGCCGATCGCGAGCAGCTCCTCGATCCACGCCACGGCGGCGGCCCGGGCGTCGCCGGCCTGGCGCACCACCGCCCGCAGGCTGTCGCGCACCCCGGCGGCGGCCTCCCGCTGCATGGTCAGGACCAGCGCGTCCTTGGACGGGAAGTGCCGGTAGAAGGTGCGCCTGTTCACCCCGGCGCCGCGCAGGATGTCCTCCAGCGGCGTCGCCACGCGACCCTCCCGGCCGATCAGCCGGTGGGCGGCGCGGATGATCGCGCGACGCTCCCGCTCGGCGCGGTCCGGGTCGTCGGCGGCAAGCCGCAGCGACGCCTCAGCCACTGGGGCCCATCCCGCCGACACACCCCTTCGCGCTCGCCCTGACCGGATGCCCGCACCGGCCACCGCACGACGGCGTCGACGGGTCGGCGGCGCAGCCCGCTCAGGTCGGATGATACGGGAGCACCGGACTCGCTGATCGCCGGCCGGGCGCCGGACCGCGCACCCGAGCGCGTCTGTGCCCAACCCACGCGTGTGTGCCCAACCCACGCGTGTGTGCCCAACCCGCGTGTGTGAGCAACCTCTGACGCGTCCGTCACTGTTGCGCCGGCCCGCTCTCCTACACTGGGCTGACGATGGGCGACTCCACCTCCGCGGAGATCGTCGACGAGGGCTCGGCTCCCGACGGCGGTCACCGGGTCCTGCAGGTCGAGCCGGCCGGCACCGAGACCGCGGCCGGCCGGTTGGGTTGGCGCGCGGCGCGCACCCGTAACGCGATCCTCGACGCCTCCAAGAAGCTCTTCCTGGAACGCGGGTACGCCGGCACCCGCATCAACAACATCACCGACGCCTGCGGCATCTCCCGCGCCGGCTTCTACACCTACTTCCGCGACAAGCGGGAGATCTTCGACACCCTGGGCCAGGCCACCTTCCAGGAGATCCTCCAGGTCGTAGCGGAGTGGGAGTCCATCCCGCGGCCCTGCACGCAGGCCGACGTCGTGGCCTGGGTGTGGAGGTACTTCGCGTTCATGGACCAGCACGGCGCGTTCATCCTCTCGGCGCAGTCCGGCCCGGCCGACGAGAGCGTCGGCGCGGCGAGCAACAAGATGCAGATGCGGGTGGCCTGGCTGCTCGGTGTGCACCTGCGGGGTCGCCAGCGCACGCCCACCGACGCGCCCGAGGCGCTGGGCCTGGCGGTGCAGTCGATGATGGACCGCACCTGGTACCACTGCCACGCCCAGCACCTGCCGGTCGAGGATGCCGACGTCGTCAACACGATCGGGGGGTTCATCACCGCGGTGCTCGACGCCTGAGCCGGCACGCCCTTCCGATCGGCGGTCTGCCCGGCCGGCGTCCGCGCGGCCCGGATCTCCCCGGGCGGCGAGCGGACGCCGGCCCCGTTGTCACCCCCCCGGCGGCCCGGCGGGCACCGACGGGACGGCGGTGACGAGGTCGCCGTACTTCTCGCGGACCGCGGCGAGGCGGCGGCCGAGGAACTCCTCGGGCCACGCCGGGTCGTCGGCCTCGTAGTGCCGCAGGAGCTGGCGGGCCAGGTTGACCTTGTGCGCCTCGGTGGGCCCGTCGGCGAGGCCCAGGGCGAGCCCCGTGGTGAACATGTCGACGAGGGGAAGCTGCTCGGTGATGCCGAGCCCGCCGTGGACCTGGATCGCCCGCAGCACGATGGACTGGATGACCTTCGGGGTGAGCACCTTCAGGGCCGCGATCTCGGTGCGGGCGGCGTGCTCGCCTTGCGTGTCGATGAGCCAGGCGGCGTGCAGCACGGCGAGGCGGAACGGCATCAGCTCGGTGTAGGAGTCGGCGATGAACCCCTGCACGAACTGCTTGTCGGCCAGTGAGCTGCCCTGGGTGAATCGGCTCCTGGCGCGCTGTCCCATCATGTCGATGGCTCGCTGGGCGACGCCGATCGCGCGCATGGCGTGGTGCAGCCGGCCGCCGGCCAAGCGGGACTGGGCCACCTCGAAGCCGCGCCCCTCCTGGCCGAGCAGCGCGTCCGCCGGCACCCGCACCCCCTCGTAGCGGACGAGGGAGTGGCCCGGCTCGTGGCGGTGCGCGCCGAACACGTGGTGGCTGTCCTCGATCACCACCCCGGGGGTGTCCCGCGGCACGAGGAAGGTCGACGCGCCGTGGTGCACCGGGACGTCGGGGTTGGTGATCGCGACGATGATGAGGAACGAGGCCACCGCGGCGTTGGACGACCAGTACTTACGGCCGTCGATCACCCACTCGTCGCCCTCGCGCCGCGCCCGGGTGGTGAACACCCGCGGGTCGGCGCCGCCCTGCGGCTCCGTCATCGAGAAACAGGAGAAGATCTCGCCGGCCAGCAGGGGCGCCAGGTAGCGCTCCTTCTGTTCCGGGGTGCCGAAACGGGCGATGATCTCGGCGTTGCCGGTGTCGGGCGCCTGGGTGCCGAACACGATCGGCCCCCAGTCCGTGCGGCCGAGGATCTCGTTGAGCAGGGTCAGCTTCACCGCGCCGAAGCCCTGCCCGCCAAGCTCCGGACCCAGGTGCGGCGCCCACAGGCCGGCGTCGCGCACCCGCTGCTTGAGCGGGTCGACGATCTTGCGGCGCTCGTCGTCGAGGGGCAGGTACTCGCAGCCGGGGAACAGCACGTCGAGCGGTGCCACCTCGTCGCGCACGAACGCGCGGACCCAGTCCAGCTTGGCCTCGAACTCGGCATCGGTCGAGAAGTCCCATGCCATGGTTTTTCTCCTCCCAGCACTCGTGCCGGTGTCGACCCAGGGGCGGTGTCGACCCAGGGGCGGTGTCGACTCAGGGGCGGTGTCGACCCAGGGGCGGTGTCGACTCAGGGGATGCCGCCGTCGACCCGCAGGGTCGCGCCGGAGGTGTAGCTGGACGCATCCGAGATCAGGTACAGCGCGGAACCGACGATCTCGGGCGGGTCACCGGCGCGCTGCAGCGCGTGCGACTTCGCCGCCTCGGCGACGGCGTCGAGGTCCCAGTGCCGGCTGACGTCGGTGTAGAACGGGCCGGACATGAGGGTGTTGACGCGCACCTGCGGGCCGAGGGCGAGCGCGAGGCCCTCGGTGAGCGCGTTGAGACCGGCCTTGGCCGCGGCGTACGGCAGGATCGCCGGCGTCGGCCGGATGGAGCCGGTGGAGCTGACGTTGACGATGGCGCCGCGGCCCGCGGCCACCATGCGCTCCCCGACCAGCACCGACAGCCGGAAGGGACCCTTGAGGTTCAGGTTGACGACCGCGTCGAACAGCTTCTCGTTGACGCTGCCGAGCGTGTCGTACAACGGCGACATCCCGGCGTTGTTGATCAGTGCGTCGACCTTGCCGAAACGATCGTAGGCGGCGTCGACGAGGCCGGGCAGCTCGTCCCAGCGCCCGACGTGCACCGCGTACGGCAGGGCCTTGCGGCCGGTCTCGGCCTCGATCTCCGCGGCGGTGGCCGTGCAGGAGTCGAGGTCCCGGCTGGCGATGACGACGTCGGCCCCGCAGCGCGCCGCGCCGAAGGCCATCTCCCGGCCGAGCCCGCGGCTGCCGCCGGTGACGATCACGACGCGGTCGGTCAGGTCGAACAGGGTGTCCGCGTATCCCATGGTCAGCCTCTCCGGGCCGGCAGCGAGCGGGCGAGGTCGGCGGCGGTGGCCAGCAGCTGCAGCACCAGCGGCCCGAACGTCTCGACCTTGGGGTCGACCGTCCCACCGCTGGTGAAGGCCGCGTAGCTCTTCTCCAGCACCACGCCGAGCTTCCAGTTGGCCAGCACCAGGTAGTAGTCGATGTCCGCGGTCGAGCGTCCGCTCACCCGCTCGTAGTGCTCCAGCAGTTCGGCGCGGCGCGGCATGCCGGAGACGTCGAGGTAGAAGCCCTCGGTGCGGGGTTCCTCCCCGTCCCAGCCGAGCAGCGCCCAGCCCAGGTCGAGCAGCGGGTCGCCGATCGTGGTCATCTCCCAGTCGATGATGGCGGCGAGCCGGGCCGGGGTGCCGTGGCGGAACATCACGTTGGCGAACTGGTAGTCGCCGTGCATGATCCCCGGTTCGAAGCTGGCCGGCCGGTTCGCCCGCAGCCAGGCGGCCGCGGAGTCGAGGCCGGGCAGCTCGCGGAAGCGGTAGGCGCCGAGGAAGTTCAGCCAGCGGTCGACCTGGCGGTCGTGGAAGTTCTCCGGGCGGCCGAACCCCTCCAGCCCGCGGGCCCGCCAGTCGACCCGGGACAGCTTCGCGATGCCGTCGACGAGCTCGAACGCCAGCCCGCGGCGGGCGGCCGGGTCGGTGTCGAACGGGGCCGGCCAGGTGGCGGTCGGGCTCCAGCCGTCGATGGCGCGCATGACGTAGAACGGCATTCCCAGCACGTCGCCGGTGGGGTCGCCGGCGACGAGCTCGGCGTGCGGCACGTCCGTTCCGCGCAGCGCGCGCAGCAGCCGCAGTTCCCGGCGCAGCCCGTCGACGCGGGACGTGCTCGCGGCCGCCGGGGGCATCCGCAGCACCGTGCGCTCGCCGCCCCGGGTCAGCGAGTACAGCTCGTTCTGCGAGCCGCCGGTGAGCCGGTCGATGACGGGCAGCTCGCCGGCGCCGGGCACCTGCTCGGCGTCGAGCCAGCGGGCCAGGCGGGCGGCGTCGAGCCCCACGCCCGGCGCTGCCGCGCCCGCGCTCACCGCGGGCCCCGGCTCAGGTTGGCTGGCTGGATCGGGTTCCACATCCGGACCTCCTCGTCGACGGGAGCGGGACGAGGGAGAGAATAGCATTCTGCCCAATTCAGAACCAGATTCTGCGCCATGGCCGGATCCGGCCCCGCTCCGCCCGCCCCGCACGGCACACTGGCATCCATGGAGTCGACCCGCCTGGAGTGGGACGCAGCGCCCGCGTCCGTACGCGCCGCAGTCGATCGAGCGCTGCGTCGTCACCAGCGCGACGCCCTCGACGAACTCGAGCAGATCCTCGACGCCGCCCTGCGGGTGGCGGTGCGGGTGGCGCCGGCGGAGCCACGGGTGAGCGACATCGTCGCCGAAGCCGGCTCCTCGAACCAGACCTTCTACCGCTACTTCGCCGGCAAGAGCGAGCTGCTGCACGCCGTGATGGAGCGCGGCGTCCTGCGGGTCCGCTCCTACCTGGGCCACCAGATGGCCAAGCAGACCAGCCCCGCCGATCAGGTCGCCGCCTGGGTACAGGGCCTGCTGACGCAGCTCACCCGCCCCGAGATCGCCACCCAGAGCATCGCGATCAGCCGGCTCACGCTGCGCTCGGGCGGCCCCGAACCGGGGCGCTCCACCCTCGACAACCAGCTCGGCGAGCTGCTGGTCGCGCCCCTGGCCGCGGCCGGGCGCCCCCACCCGGAGCTGGACGCCCGCGCGATCCTGGACGTGGTGCTCGGCGCGCTCGAACGTCACGTCGCCACCGGCACGGGGCCCGACGCCGTGGAACGCGAGCACCTCGTCACGTTCTGCACGGCCGTCGCCGGGCCGACCTGACCCCACCCCGCCGCCGCGCCGCGCCCTCTCAGTGCGGCGGGCCGCCGGTGGGCAGGGGTGTGCGCGCGCCGAGCAGACCTCCGACGAGCAGGAGCGCGAGCGAACGGCGCACGTCGTCGCGGTCGAGGACCGGATGGCGCTGCCAGGCGTGGTAGGGAAACTCGCCGATCAGCACCCACAGCACCACGGCGGCCGCCGACGGGTCCAGCGACCGTTCCGGCGCCCAGCGCGCCAGCAGCCGCGCGGTGACCGCGTCGAGGTGGCCGCGCAACTGGCGGCTCAGCCGCTGCACCGGGGTGCTCGGCAGCACCTCGGTCGTCCACACGTGCAAGGTGGGGCCGCGCTGTCGCAGGACGTCCAGCCAGCGGTCGATCCAGGCCAGGATGGCGGCGTCGTCCTCGGCACGCAGCAGGTCGTCAAGGTGAATGCAGATGTCGACCGCCGCCTGGTGGGCCAGCGTCGCGAAGATCGCGTAGCGATCCTCCCAGTACTGGTAGAACGTGCCGTGGGCGACGCCGGCCTCGGTGGTGATGTCGTCGACGCTCGTGCCGGCCAGCCCGCCGCGCTCGAACGCCTGGTTCGCGGCGGCGAGGATGCGCCGGATCGTCGGTTCGGACCGCCGGGTGACGCGGCGGCGCAGACCGAGCGGGGCCGTCTCGCGCCAGGCGCCGAGCGGATCCCCGCGATCCGTGCTGCTGTCCAGCAGAAGCTCCGGCCAGGGCGGGGGATCGGCGTCGACGTCCCGGGGGACCGCCGCGCCCGGCGGGCCGGCCTCCCGCGGGAACAGCGAGGAGTGGATGATCGTCGCGAGGGTGGCATGCACGGAGGACTCGGGCGGCAGGACGCCGGGGCGGCGTGGATCCAGCACGACGTGCGTCCACTGCATGAGACTGATGATCGCGATGGCGAGGACGCGGGTGTCCACCGGACCGGTGCCGGCGAGCGCCAGCCGCGGTCGCATCTCCTCGGCGAGCACATGCAGGTACTGCTCGGAGGGGTCCTCCGGCAGCAGGGCGTCGTCCGCGACCAGCGGCCAGGCGGCGAAGACGGGCGAGTGCCGGCGCAGGACCTCGTCGAGGCCCTCGAGCCAGACGCGGAACTCCGCCAGCCCGGCCGGGCCGGGCTCGATGACCCGCTGGCGGCGGAAGTGGCGCACGAGGTCCCGGCCGAGCTGCTCGTAGAAGAGGGCGAATAGTTTGATCTTGCTCTGGAAGTACTGGTAGAAGGCTGTGTCCGAGCGGCCGGTGGCCTCGGTGATCGCCAGGATGCTGGTGTCGTGGTAGCCGCGCCGGGCGAACAGGTCGCGGGCCGCCTCCACGATCTCGGCGCAGGCCCGCTCGCCTTCCGGGCCGATCACGGGGCTGAGCGGATACGGGTCGCGCCGCCGCGACGGCAGGACCGGTTCGCGCTCGGGCTCGACCGACACCCGCCGCCCCCTCACCTGCCCGCGCTCCTCCACCGGCCCCGGCGGGGCGTTCCGCAGGTAAGTCTAGGGCGCCGGTCGGGCAGGCGGCACGCTGCCACGATCCCGCCGCCCGATCGTGTCCGCCGGCCTGTCCCGCCCGTCGGCCTGTCCTGCCGGGGTCGCGACCGTTCAGGTGGCGACGAGCGTGGCGGGCCCCGTGTTCACGATCTCGCCGAGCAGCCCCGTGTCCAGGCCCAGGTCGGCGGCGAGCCGGACGATCAGCGCGGTGTCCTTGCGCATGTACGGCAGCGCCTTCTCGGTGAACACCTCGACGTCACCGACGGTGCGCAGCAGTTCCACGACGTAGCTGTTCCCGACGCCGGCGGCCAGCGCGTTGAGCAGTCCCGTGCCCTCCAACCCGAGAGACGCTCCCAGGTTGATCGCCTCGATCGCCGTCTGCACATGCGCCGCGAACAGCAGGTTGTTGATGAGCTTCGTGGCCGACGCGGAGCCGACGTCGCCGGTGCGGAGCACCGTCGCGGCGTAGGTGCGCAGCAGCGGCTCGACCCTGTCCGCCGCAGCCTCGTCGCCACCGATCAGGACGGCCAGCCGGCCGGCCCGCGTCGCGTCGGAGGTGCCGTTGATCGGGGCGTCGAGCACCTCGACCCCCCGCTCCCGGCCCCGCGCGGTCAGCTCCCGGATCGCCGACGGGGCGATGGTCGCGTGCTGGACGAGGACCGCCGAGGAGGGCAGATGACGCAGCGCGCCGTCCGGCCCGTCGGTGATCTCGGCAAGCTGGTCCTGGGAGAACGGGCAGAGGATCAGCGTGTCGGCCCGGGCGGCCACCGCCGCGACCGAGGGCTCGAGCGTCGCGCCCAGGGCCGAGAGGGACTCGGCGACCGCCGGGCGCCGGGCGAACAGGTGCACGGTGTGCCCGGCCGCCAGCAGCCGCTCGACCATCGGCCCACCCATCGAACCGGCACCGACGAACCCGACGACGGGCCCCGGGTCCGCGGCGCTTCGCGTCCCGCTCGGCCGGGGCACGCCCGCCGCGTCGGCGCCGGGCCCGTGCTGGCCGGGGGATGACTGGTTTTCCATGATCAGCCTCGATTCACAATGAGAGGACGACAGGACGGCGGGTGCCGACCGCACCTGAGCCGACGGGGCTCAGAACTCCGAGACGCCCGCGTCGGGGGCGATCTCGTGGGCCGTGATGTAGCGGGACTCGTCGCTCGCCAGGAAGAGCACGGCCTGCGCGACGTCCTCCGCCTCGGTCCAGGTCACCGGCAGCAGGCTGGTGAACATCGGCGCCAGCCGGTCATAGCGGGAGATGGCCGCGCCGATGGCGTCGGCCATGTCGCCGCCGCCCATCGGCGTGTTCACCGTCCCCGGGTGGACGCTGTTCACCCGGATGTGGTGCTGGCCGAGTTCGGCGGCGAACGCCTTCGCCATGCCGCGCACCGCGAACTTGCTCGCCGAGTAGGGCACCATGAACGGTTTGACCTTCAGCCCGGCGGACGAGCTGACCAGGATGATCGAGCCGCCGCCGCGGCGCACCAGGTGGGGGGCGCCGACGATCACCGTGTTCCAGACCCCGGTCACATTCGTGCTCATGGTGTCGTCGAAGATCTGCGGGGTCACCTCGTCCCACGGCGCGGGGATGCAGATGCCGGCGTTCGCCACCACGATGTCCAGGCCGCCGAGCTGGGCTACGGCGTCGTCGACGAAGCCGCGCAGGCGCTCCGCGTCGCGCACGTCGGCGATCCCGCCGATCGCCCGCCGGCCGGTCTTCTCGACCAGGCGCTCGGTCTCCTGGAGATCCTCCGGCGTCGCCGACTCGTACAGGACCCCCGGCAGTGGGGCGCAGACGTCGACGAGGATCACGTCGGCGCCCTCGCCGGCCAGGCGCACCGCATCCGCCCGGCCCTGTCCGCGGGCGGCCCCCGTGATCAGTGCCACCTTGTTCTCGACCCGACCGCTCACGGTCGTGACCTCCCGTTTTCGACGTTGTCAGGATGTGGCGGCGTCAGGATGTGGCGGTGGGGCCGGGCGACGGCGCGCCGGACGAGCCGGACGGCCTGCCGGGGGTGAAGGCGATCGGCAGACGCCGCACCGCGCGCAGCTCCCCCGCCTCCTCGAACAGCTCCGGCTCGCCCGCCAGCCGGAAGTCGGGCAGCCTGGTGAGGATCTCGTCGATCATCACGCCGAACATCCGGCGGGCCAGGGTGGAGCCCAGGCACCGGTGCGCGCCGACACCGAACGCCATGTGCCGCCGTTCGGCCCGGTCGATGTCGATCGTGTCGGGGTCGTCGAACATCGCCGGGTCCCGGTTCGCGGCCGTCCACATCAGCAGCGCGCGGTCGCCCTCGCGGAGCTGATGGCCGAAGAACTCCGCGTCCCGGCTGACGGTGCGGGCCAGGCCCAGGGTGGGCGAGTCGTGGCGCAGGAACTCCTCGGTGGCGGCCGGCAGCAGGGATCGGTCCTCGACGAGCCGGCGACGCAGCCCGTCGTCGTGCAGAAGCTGGAGCAGGGTGTTGCCGGTGAGCCCGCTGGTCGTGTCGAGCCCGCCGATCACCATGACCAGGCCGTACACGATGGACTGGAGCTCGTCGAGGGGTTCACCGTCGACGATGCCGTGCACGATGGCCGAGTAGAGATCGGCGTCGGCCGGCCGGCCCTGTCGCAGCGTGCGCTCGCGGGTCAGCTCGTCCACCAGGACGCCGCCCGCCTGCGCGGCGACCTGCGGTTGCTGTGCCCGGGCATGGACGAGGGTGTGCACCGCGTCCACCCAGACCGGCCAGCGTGACTCGTCGAAGCCGAGCATCCGCAGGATCAGCCGGGCCGGCAGCGGCGTCGTCAGCTCACGGATGATGTCGCAGCGTCCCCGCTCGATGAACGTGTCGATCTGCTCGGTCGCGATCTGGCGCATCTGCGGTTCAAGTTTCTCCACCGCCCGCGGCGAGAGCTGCGGCAGGACCAGGGCCCGCAGTTTCTGGGTGAGCGGCGGGTCGGACTCGACCGGCAGGATCGGGACGGGCATGGGCGCGGGCGGAATGGCGACGCCCGGCGTCGAGGCGAACAGGTCGTCGTCGTTCGCCGCCGCCTGCACCGTGGCGTAGTCGGTGAAGATCCAGAAGCCGCCGTAGGCCGAGGACCGGGCGATCGGGCACGCCGAGCGCAGCTCGGCCATGAGCTCGTGCACATGGTCTCGGTAGTACGCGGAATGGTGATCTATCGCGACCTCGCCGGCGTGGGCGGGGCACACGGTCGTGGCTGGATGGGTCATCGCCAGGTCTTCCCTTCGGGAGGCGTCACGCCGCGGCGGCGCAGCGGCCGCGTGGGCGCGCCGGCTGCGGTGGAGCCGGGCGGGGCGCGGCGCACCGCACGCGGGCGGCCGGACGGCGCCGGGACGGAGGCAGAGCGGGGACGGGGGCATACCGGAGCAGCCGGACACTCGTGGGGACCAGGCCGGCGAGGAGCGCACCTGCCGGCGAACACCCGCGGCGTCCGGGCGGTGGAGCTGCTGTCGGCACCGCGCGGAACCTCGCGCGGAACCGTGTGCAGGAAGCGGATGGCGCAGCCGGCCCGGCGGTCCTGCCCGGGCTCGGCGACCGGCCCCGTGGACGCTGGCTCAGCGCGGTCGGGAGGTCACTCGGCTGTCAGGGAATCAGCTAACCAACCCGACCGCCACTCGTCAACAGCCGGATCGGATCCGGGCGGAAGATGTCGCGCACCGGACACCTCTCGGCCCCCGCCACTCACCTATCCACCCTTCGTCACGGCCTGGCGATGCGAATCCGTTCCGCCCGCCGGGTGGCATCGGCTCGGGTGGGCGGTGTCGGTACACGGGCGGTCCCGACCCCGGCGGCACCCGGACAATCGCAGCTCAGGGCGAGGAACCGCGCCGCCGCGAACGGGCCGTCGCGAGCGGTCGACCCCGCGCGGCAGTTCCGCGAAGACGCATTTTTCGATTTCCGCTACCGGTCACAGCGCGTAAAGTTGTTGACAACGCCTTACGCCCCGTACATGGTGGGACCGGATCCGGGCGGGTCGCCGGCCGCAGGTCGTAACGGGTCAGCCCGACGCTGCCGTAGGATGGCAGCGAGAGCAGATCCTGTCGACCAGGACCATCGTTGCGCGGAGAACCAGATCCGCACGCGGTCCCAGGTTTTCGGCGACGGATTCCGCCAATCTCCCACCGGGTCGAGGCTGCACGCCGTCGCGGGCCGTGCCGTGATTCTGCTGGATCTGTCTCCCGTACCGTCTGCCTTCTTCCGGCGCGGGCGGAGATCCCTCGAACCCGCCGCCGCCAGTCCCTCACCGACGAGCCGCCATCAGTACCGGGCGCGCTCGTGTGTTCGATCACACCCCTCATCGGAGAGGAAACCCTGCAATGGTCGCGCGGTACCACTGGAACCGAAATGACGAGCGCATCTCGAGGCTGGAGCTCAACACCTACGAGCTGCGGTCGAAGATTGTGAACCACCCGATCTACCGTGATATCACGAACATCGAGCAGGCCCGGGGCTTCATGGGCGTGCACGTCTTCGCGGTGTGGGACTTCATGTCGATTCTGAAGGCCCTGCAGAACCGCCTGACGTGCGTCACCGTACCCTGGCGGCCGATCGGCGACGGGCTCAGCCGTCGCCTCATCAACGAAATCGTCCTCGTCGAGGAGAGTGACGAGTACGAGGAGGACTTCCTCAGCCATTTCGAGCTCTACCTGCTGGCCATGCGGCAGGCCGGTGCGGACACCCGACCCATCGAGTCCTTCCTGCGGCTCGTCGAGGACGGAGACGTCGTCCGCGCCCTGAACGGCACCGGTGTCCCGGCCCCGGCCGCCCGTTTCGTGCGCACCACCTGGGCGGCCATCGAAGGCGGCAGCTCCCACGAGCTCGCCGCCGCGTTCGCCTTCGGCCGGGAGAACCTCATCCCGGCGATGTTCGAGCAGGTCCTCGACGGGCCGTTCGACCTGGCGCTGTTCCGCGACTACCTGGACCGGCACGTCGAGGTCGACGCCGAGGAGCACACGCCGATGGCCGTCCAGATGGTCATCGAGCTGTGCGGCGACGACCCTCGGCGCTGGGCGCAGGCCGAGGCGGCGGTAAACCGGTCGCTCGCCGGCCGGCTGGCCCTGTGGGACGACGTCCATGCCCTGCTCACCGCGGGTCTCGTCACCGCCGACCCGGTGGGCAGCCGCTAACCGGGTTCCCGCCCGGCGGGGCCCCGCACGAGCGGGTCGACCCGCGAGGCCAGCAATGACCGGCCGCGTCCCGCCCCCCTGTGGGCGGACGCGGCCGGTTGTCGTGTGTCGATCGCGACGTGGCTCACGTGGCCGCGAACGCCCCCACTCCCCCGGTCGGCACCAGCGGTTCCCGGCCCGCCCGCGCCCGCTGTCGGAAGGCGCTCGGGGTCACTCCGGTCATCGCGCCGAAGGCCCGGCCGAAGGCACTGACGCTGTCGAAGCCGACCCGGACCGACGTCTCCAGGATCGTCGCGTCGTCCTGCGCCAGGATCGCCATCGCGCGCACCAGGCGCACATGCAGCCGATACCGCTGCCAGGTCATTCCGGTGTCTCGGCTGAAATGCCGCCGCAGCGAGCGTTCCGACATCCCGACCGCGGCGCACACATCCGTGATCGTCGCGTCCTGAAGATTCTCCCGCGTGTACTCCATAATCCTCGCGATGACCGGGTCCGCACTGACCGGAAGATAGATCGGCCTCTCCTCGGAGGACTGTTCCAGGCACAGGTCGCCGAGCACGCGGAAGAACGCGTCGGCCCGTGGGTCGTCCCAGGACCGGTCCACCGGCCAGCGCTCGGCGTAGGCGATCATCTCTTTGATCACCGGCACGGCACCGAGCACCCGAATTCTGTCGCCGGGTTCGGCGACGACTTCGGGCACGAAGAAGACGGAGCCGAACCGTACCGCGTCGAGCCGCGTGCGGTGGACCAGGCCGGCGGGAATCCACACCGCCTGCTGCGGTGGGAGGAAGTACAGAGCTTCCCGCGTCTCCACGGTGGCGGCGCCCTCGAACGCGTACTGGAGCTGATGCATGTCGTGGACGTGCCAGCCAGAGCCCCCCTTCGACTCGTAGAAGAGTGCTCCCGAGCGCGCGGCTCCTCCGCGGCGCAGGTCCCATGGTTCCGCCTGGTCCGGGATGGCCGATCCGGGAGAGATGTTGGCCGCTGCAGACGTGACGAGCATGGCTATAACTGTAATGCTTGGTACGAGGGAGATGCGCGGCATACAGCGCTGCCCGCCCCACCCCGCCTGTGATTACCACGACTGCGACGACAACCGTCCATCCCCACTCGTCCCCGCGGCTCGTTCATCGGGAACCTCCGGTCGAACGGCACTGCCCCAACCCGACCTTGCCCTCGTTTTGCCATGGACTCCGGGAGGTAGGATGGCCACTTTACGCGGTCGCCTGACGTCTACCCGAAGAACGGCCTATGCACACCCTGGTGCGCCGGCCGACAAGGGCTCGGGGTCCTCTTCGGGATCGCCTTCCAGACACTTCATCGGAGCGCACCGACGGAGCCTTCGAAGCGATTCTTGATCAGTTTTCTGATGCTGTATTCGTATCGGCGACGAACCGCCACTCCATCACGGACTGGAGACCTCCCATGCCTTCCGGCACCCTCGCCCCCGCATCGGTAGCCACCACCGACCTTCTTCAGGACCTCACCGACCTGTTCGAGAACGCGACCATCGGCCTGCTCCTCCTCAACGGCGACGGTACGGTCCTGCGCGCCAACCGGGCCCTGCACGTGCTCGCCGGCCTGCCCGTGGACCAGCCGGAGGCCAGCGCCGGGGTGAAGCCGACGTCGCTGTTCGCCGGGGACGGATGGACCCGGCTACGCCTGCTGCTCGACCAGGACGGCGTGAGCCGGGGGCTGCGGGTCGGGTTGGCCCGGCCGAGCGGCCAACCGCGGTCCGTCCTCGTCGACGCGAGCCTCGGTTCGGTCGGCGGGCGGGGCGTCATCCGCGCCGTCCTGCGCCCGTCACTCGTGGGGTTCACCCCGGGGGGCGCCGACGACAGCGACGCCGCCCGCTGGGACGAGGAACTCGCCGCCGCCACCAGCGCCCCGCTGGATCCGATCCTCGCCGCCGAGGAGCCGCAGTCCGCCGTCGACCAGCTCCAGGACTTCTTCGACAACGGTCCGGTGGCGGTCCACCAGGTCTCGCCGGAGGGGCTGATGGTCCGGGCGAACCAGGCCCAGCTCCGCATGCTGGGCCACGAGGCCGAGCCGGGCGGCTTCCTGGGCCAGGACGCGACCCTGTTCTATCCCGTTCCCGAGGAGCTCAACGCCATGACCGAGGCGTTCCTCACGGGCCGGTCGATCTCGAACTACCGGGCGATCGCGGTACACGCGGACGGCCGGCAGGTGCCGGTGACGGTGTTCTCGAGCCCACGGCTGGAGCCCAGCACCGTCGCCACCCGCTGCTTCCTGTTCTTCTCCTGAACGGAGGTGACCGTGACAGTGCGGCCGACCGGCTCCACCCTGCTGACCGACACCATGCTTCCCTTCCTGCGCGCGCAGGTCTGGTCCCGCCCGGAGCTCGACGACCGGGACCGCCGCTGGGTCACCCTCTCGTGCGCGGCCGCCGCCGGCACCGCGGGGCCGCTGCGTGAGGAGGTCGCGGCGGCGCTGACCGGCGGCGCCATCACGCCGGCCGAGCTGGGCGAGTTCGCCCTGCAGTTCGCGGTGCACTGCGGCTGGCCGGTGGCCTCCGTCCTCGACGAGGTCGTCCGGGCCGAGTCGGCGGCGTTCGCCCCGGGTGGGTCCGGCCAGCCCGGCGGCGGAGCGGGCCCGGCGCCCGACCGCAGCGGGGAGACCTTCGAGACGGTGATGGGACCGGGCATCGACCTGCCCGACTCGCCCTACCTGCGCGTCGGGGTCGCCGGCTTCGTCTTCGCCCAGGTGTGGTCGCGACCCGGCCTCGGCCTGCGGGACCGGCGCCTGATCGCCATCATCGGGTCGGCCCTCGCCGGACCGGTGATGCCGCTGCGCTCGCATCTGGCCGGCGCACTGGCGGCCGGGGAGCTCGACGAGGCGCAGCTACGCGCCCTCGCACTGCTGCTGGCCTGCCACGCCGGCCTGCCGCTCGGGGAGTTGGTCGACGGTCTCGTCGACGAGATCGTCGACGAGACCGTCGGATCGTCCGCGGCGGGCGACCCGGTCGCGCCGCGGTCGGTCCGCTGACCGGCCGGCCGGCGATGGTGGAGGGAGAGCACCACGTGGACGCGCGTCCCCATCTGGTGACCGGCGCGACCGGGTTCCTCGGCGCGGCCCTGGTTCTCCAGCTCCTCGAGCGAACCGACGCCGAGGTGTACTGCCTCGTCCGGGCCGCCGACCAGGCCAGCGCGACCGGGCGGCTCGACCGCGAGCTGGCCTCGGCCGCGCAGGCCTACGGTCGGGTGGCGCCCGACTCCCGCCGGCGCGTCATCGCCGTCCCGGGCGACCTGCGCACGCCGGTGGACGCGCCGCTGCCGCCCGGTGCCGCGTTCTGGCACTGTGCGGCGTCGCTGCGGTTCGACGAGGCCGGCCGGGAGGAGATCTTCCGCACCAACGTCGAGGGGACCCGGCACGCGCTGCGCTGGGCCGAACAGGTCGGCGTGGCCGAGTTCAACCACGTCAGCACCGCCTACGTGCGCGGGGTCGAGGTCGACGAGCCCGGCCGCGGCGCGGACTCGCCGTGGACGGGCGCGGCGCGCCCCGCGCGGTCGTTCCACAATGCCTACGAGCACAGCAAGGCTGCGGCGGAGGCGCTGGTCGTGCGGGCCGACCTGCCCGTCTGGCGGATCCTGCGCCCGAGCATCGTCATCGGCGACAGCGTCCGCTTCGCCACCCGCAGCGACGCGGGTCTCTACGGCGCGATCGGTGTCGTCGCCCGGGTCCTGCGGGCGTGGGCGCGACGCGCACCGGACCTCGCCGGGGGCGCGGCCTACCGGCCCACCCTCGTCGCGGACCCGGCGGCGGCGCTCGACCTGGTACCCGTGGACGCCGTGGTGGCCGACATGGTCGCCCTCGGCGCCGCGCGCGCCGCCCACGGGGTCTACCACCTGACCAATCCGGCGGGACCGTCCGTCGGGGAGGTCGCGCACGCGATCTTCGCGGCGGCCGGGCTGGCCGACCCCGCCTTCACCGACGCCGCCGGCGCCCGCCGGCTCGGCGACGTCGACCGCAGGCTGCACGACCGGCTCGACTTCTACCTGCCCTACCTGCTCGGGACCGGCCCGTTCGACCGGGCGAGCACCGATGCCGCCCTGCCCGCCGGCGGGCGCACCGGCGCCGGGCTGGGCGCCCCGGGCGTCACCCCGTACGTGCGGTCCTACGTGCGGTCCTACGTGCGGTCCTACGTGCGGTCCGGGCTGGGATCCGACCCGCGGGCGCCGCGCGAGGACGGGCCGGCGCGCCGGTTCGCCGCCGCCCGCTGAGCCGGGTCCCCGGCGCCGGGTCCACGGACCCCGAAACCCCAGGAGTGATGATCATGCTTCGCGCCCTCGCGCGCACCGCCGTCCTGCCCGCCGCCTACCTGGCCTACGCCGCCCACTCGGTCGGCCTGCACGAACGCCTCGCACTCGCCGCCGGCCCGATCTCGCTGGAACAGATCCCCGACCGTGCCGCGCGCCGCCACGGCGACCGGCCGCTGTTCACCTCCGCCACGCCGATCACCTGGTCGGTGCCGGCGTTGCCCGCGACGGTCGGCGCGACCTCGTGGAGCGCGGTGCTGGTCCGCGACACCGCCGGCCACGTCGCCGCGGCGCTGCGCCACCGGCTGGGGGTCGGTCACGGCGACCGCGTGGCGATCCTCAAGGCCAACCACTTCGACTACCACCTGTTGCATCTCGCCGTGGTGCGGGCCGGCGGCATCGCCTGCCCGATGAACGGGATGTTCGCGGCGGAGAAGGTCGGCCCGTATCTGACCAACGTCGACGCCCGCGTTCTCGTCACCGACCCCGCGACGCTGCGCCGGGTGCTCTCCGAGGGCGGGGATCTCGGCGGCGTCGCGTCGGTCGTCCTCACCGCCCGCCGCGCTGACGCCGACGCCAAGGCCAAGTCGGGCGGGAAGGCGGGCGGACACACCGAGGTGAGCGGGGACGACCTCGGCCGACGGCTGCAGGCCGTGCACGGCGACGCCGTGGCGCTGCACTGGATCGAGGAGCTGCTGGCCACCGTCGACGGGCCCGTCGACGCGATCGCACGCGGGAAGCAGGAGCCGCTCTACCTCGTGCACTCCTCGGGCACCACCGGATTCCCCAAGGCCGTGATCCTGCAGAACGGCCGGCAGTCCCACGCCGTGCGCGGCTGGCTGTCCTACGTGCACGCCTCGCGCCACCGTGACCGCGGCCTGTTCGCCCTGCCCAACAACCACCAGGCGGTGATCCTCAGCTTCAACGCGACGCTGCTCGCCGGGATCAGCGTGCACTGGTACGAGGGGTACGGGCGGGAGGGCTTCAACGCCGCCGAGGTCGTCCGGGAGCTGTCGACCGGCCGCTACACCGGGTTCTTCGGCTTCCCGATCACCTACACCCAGCTCAAGGAGCAGGAGCTCGACCCGGCGAAGCTACGGCAGATGCGCTACTGGGCGAGCACCGCCGACGCCTCCCACGAGGCGATCATCAGGACGTTCACCCAGTTCGGCAGCGCGTTCCGGCGTCTCGGCCTGCCGGTGGCGGGCTCGGTCTTCCTCGACGCGCAGGGTTCCAGCGAGGTCGGCACCCCGTCGGTGCTGCGCTACTACACGACGTTGACCCGCCGGTACCAGCGGCGGATCGGGCGGCTGCACTCCACCCCGTTCGGGCCGAAGGTCCGGGTGACCCGCGACGGCGTGCCCGTGCCGCGGGAGACGGTGGGCCGGCTGGAGGTGCGCGGCCGTACCGTCTTCGAGGCGTACTGGAACAACCACTCGCTGACCTACAAGGCGCACCGGGACGGCTGGTTCTTCACCGGGGACGTGGCCCGCATCGGCGCGGACGGGCATGTCGTGCAGCTCGACCGGGAGGTGGACGTGATCGCCACCCGCGACGGCGACGTCCACAGCCTGCCGATCGAGGAGGTGCTGCACCACCATCCCGCCGTCTACGACGTCTGCGTCTACGGCGCCCGGCAGGACGACGGCAGCCAGCGCCCGGCCGCCGCCGTCGCCGTGCGCCCGCAGTGGCGGGGCAGCGCCGGGGCGCTCGCCGACGAACTCAACGCGCTGCTCGACCCGGCTGCGCGGCTGTGCCGGGTCGACATCCTCGACTGGGCGCAGTTCCCGATCGGCGTGACCGGCAAGACGCTCAAGCGGGTGTTCCGCGAGCGGACGGAGCCGGTGCCGACCGCCGAGGCCAACCGGCCGATCGTGCTCGCCCAGGCCCGCCGCCCGCGCGAGGCCGAGGCCCCGGCGCAGCGGCCGAACGTCACCCAGGGGGCGGCGGGCTGAGATCCACGGGCCACGGACGCCGCTGCCGCCCAGTCAACGACGCACCCTCAACGACGCACCCTCAACGACGCACCGTCATGCCGGCTCCGCCGCCGGCGTGGCGGTGCGTTGGCGCGTCCGCTTCCCGGCGGCGGCCGCGCTCTGACCGGCCGCGCCCTCACCGGCCGCCGTCGGGCCGCCGGCGATCAGCTCGCCCACCACGGTGCGCACGATGGCCTGCAGATCGGCGGCCGGCACGTCCCCGATCTGGTCCCCGGCGAACAACAGGCCGCCCGCTACGGCGCCGAGGGCGCACGCGAGGCGCACCCGCGCCTCCAGCGGGACATCCGTGTTGCGCAGGGTCCGGCGGGCCCATTCCTCGAAGTCCGCCTTGTGCTCGTCGTGCTCGACGTCGTGGACCTTCTCGATCGCGGCGTGCTCCCGCAGGTGCAGCACGAACAGCGACCGGTACTCGAGGAGCCGGTCGCACATCGCGTCGATGAGCGACGGCCAGCGCGCCGGCGGGACCGAGTCGGGTTCGACCTCGCCGAAGACCTCATGGCCCACCTCGTGCAGGCGCAGGTGCAACGCGAGCAGGATGTCCGACTTGCTGGCGAAGTGATAGTACAGAGCCGCTTTCGAGAAGCCCATCCGCTCGGCGATCTCCCGCAGCGAGGTCTGCTCGTAGCCGCCGGCGTCGAAGAGCTCCAGCGCGACGTCGAGGATCTGCTCGCGGGTTCCGCGCTCCCCCGTCGCACGCGTCGTCGATGAGGTCATGGTTCGCACACTACTTGACGGCCGGCCGGTAAGTTACTTACCGTGCGGCAGGTAGATTCGTGATCTGGCGGCCACGGGATGTCCCGTGGAGGGAGAACCGATGGAAACATTGATGATCGAGGCCGAGGGCCTGACCAAGCGCTACGGCGAAACCCAGGCGCTGGGCGGGATCGACCTGGCCGTCCCGGCCGGGACGGTGCTCGGACTGCTGGGCCCCAACGGCGCCGGCAAGACGACCGCCGTGCGCATCCTGACGACGCTGGCCACCCCGGACGGTGGCGGGGCCCGCATCGCCGGGCACGACGTGGTGCGCGAGGCCCGCCAGGTGCGGCGGTCGATCGGCGTCACCGCCCAGGACACCACCCTTGACGAGGCACTCACCGGCCGGCAGAACCTGCGGATGGTGGCCGAGCTCAGCGGGCTGCGCCGGAGCGCCGCAGTCGCCCGCACCCGGGAACTGCTGGACCGCTTCGAGCTCACCTACGCCGCCGACCGGCTCGTCAAGGGTTACTCGGGCGGCATGCGCCGGCGCCTCGATCTCGCCGCCGGCCTGGTGACCCATCCCCCGGTGCTCTTCCTCGACGAGCCGACCACCGGGCTCGACCCGGCCAGCCGGGCCCGGATGTGGGAGGTCATCCAGGAGCTCATCGCGCAGGGCACCACCCTCCTGCTGACGACGCAGTACCTGGAGGAGGCCGACGCCCTGGCCGACCAGATCGTGGTGGTCAACCACGGCCGGATCATCGCCAGCGGCACCGCCAGCGAGCTCAAGGCCGCCACCGGCGGCGCCCGGCTGGAGGTCACGCTCACCCATCCGCACCCGGGTGCGCTCGCCGCGCTGCGGCCGCTGACGGAGAGCCAGGTCGACGTCAGCCGGGACGGCCGCCGGCTGCGCGCCAGCGTCGCCACCGGCGCCAGCGTCGCCACCGCCGTCATCCGGGCGCTGGACGCCGCCGGCGCCCTCGTCGACGACGTGGTGGTGCATCCGCCGTCGCTCGACGACGTGTTCTTCGCCCTCACCGGCGCGTCGGCGCAGGCCGCCGACGCCGCCGCCTCGGCCGAAGACGTCGGCTCCGACCAGTTGCAGGGAGTCTCCCGATGACCGCCCTCGCGCCCGCGGCCGTGACCCGGCCCGCGCCAAGCGACAGCCTGCGCCAGCGCCTGCACGAGGTCACCGTGCTGACCCGGCGCAACCTCCTGCACATCCGCCGGGAGCCGTTGCAGCTCTCCGACGTCACCATCCAGCCGGTGCTGTTCAGCCTGCTGTTCGTCTACGTCTTCGGCAGCGGTGTGGCGCTGCCCGGCGGCGGCAGCTACAAGGACTTCGCCCTGTCCGGGCTGCTCGCGCTCAATCTCACCACCGCCGCGAGCGGCACGGCGGTGGGCCTGGCCACCGACATCAACACCGGCACCATCGACCGGTTCCGGACCCTGCCGATGTGGCGGGCCTCGATGCTGGTCGGCCGGTCGTTTTCGGACATCCTCACCGCCGTGCTGTGCCTGCTGTTCGTCGCCGGCACCGGTCTGGCCATCGGCTGGCGTCCCGACGCGTCGGCCGGCGGCGTCGTCGTCGGTTTCGCCCTTCCCCTGCTGTTCGCCTACGCCCTGACCTGGGTGACCGCCTGCCTGGGCATCCTCAGCGCGGATCCGGAGAGCTCGCAGGGCCTCGGCCTGGTGCTGCTGTTCCCGCTGGCGATCGTGTCCAACGCGATGGTGCCCACCCAGGGCATGCCCGACGTGCTGCAGGCCATCGCCGACTGGAACCCGGTCAGCGCGGTCGTCGCCGCCTCCCGCGACCAGTTCGGCAACCCGAACCCGTCGGCCTCGCTGGACTCCTGGCCGATGCAGCATCCCCTGGCCGCGTCGCTGATCTGGTCACTCGGCATCATCGCCGTCTTCGCCCCGCTCGCGGCGACGCTCTACACCCGGCGCACCCGGGACTGACGCGAGAGATCCGGGCGTCCCTCGACGGAAGCGGGACGCCCGGCCGCGGCAGCGGCCGGGCCCGAGGCCGACCCTGAGGCCCCCTCACCCAGCCCGCCTCACCCAGCCCGCCTCACCCAGCCCGCCCGCCCTGACCCGTCGGCGCGGCTCACGACCCCGCTGGTCAGCACCCGACCAGCGGGGTCGTGGCTGTCCGGCGCGCCCGCGTCGCCGCCGCCCGCCGAGCCTGCGTTGCCCCTCGTGGTGCTCCCGCACTAGTGTCTAGCGAATTAGCCTTGATTTTTGGGTAACGCGATGATGCGGCAGGGCGGCCGGCGGCCGTCCCCTGGGAGGCGACATGACGGCGCGGGTGGTCCGATGACGCTGCGGGTGGGCATCGTGGGGGTCGGCTGGGGGGCGATCGTCCAGGCTCCGGCCTACCGGGCGGCTCAGGGGTACGAGCCGGTGGCGCTGTGCGCGCGCACGCCGGAGCGGCTCGGGAAGGTGGCCGCCCGGCTGGGCATCGACGACACCTCGACCGACTGGCGCTCGTTCGTGCGCCGCGACGACCTTGACCTGATCTCCGTCGCCACCCCGACCGCGCTGCACCACGAGATCACCCTCGCCGCGCTGGAGGCGGGCAAGGCGGTGCTGTGCGAGAAGCCCCTGGCCGCCGATCCCGCGCAGGCCCGGGAGATGGTCACCGCGGCACAGGAGTCGGACCGACCGACCGGCTGCTGCTTCGAGAACCGCTGGAACCCGGAGTGGCTGGCCATCACCGACCAGGTGCGGGCCGGGCTGCTCGGTACCCCGCACGTGGCCCGGGTCAGCCGCAGCGCCTCCTACTGGCATCCCAGCCGGCCCCTGCAGGCCGCCTGGATGTACGACCGCGCCCAGGGCGGCGGCTACCTCGCCGGCATGCTCGTCCACGACCTGGACTTCGTCTGCTCGCTGCTGGGGCCGCCGGTGGCGGTGTGCGCCGACGTGCGCAGCTCGGTGCCGACGCGGGCGCTGCCCGACGGCGGGGAACTGGCCGTGACCGCGGACGACACCTCCGCGCTGCTGCTGCGCCTCGCCTCCGGCGCGATCGCGATCCTGAGCCTGTCCACGATCGGCGCGAACGTCGACCACTTCCGCCTCGAACTGCTGGGCGGCGACGGCACCATCGTCGCCGACGGCAGCCTGCGCCACACCACCTACCAGGCGGGCCCGGCACGTGTGAAGGGGCTGGCCCCGCTGGCCCCGATCGAGCGCGAGCCCGCCTTCCCACAGCACCTGCCCGAGGGCCTGGCCGGGCACGGCAGCCGGGCGATGGCGCTGATGCTCGAGGACTGGCTGCCCGCCTTCGACGGCCAGCCCACCCCGGTCCCCACGTTCACCGACGGGCTGCTGAGCCTGGAGATCATCGACGCGGCGCACCGGTCGTCCGAGGGCGCCGGCTGGGTCCCCATCGAGCTCTGAGGATCGGCGAGCTTCCGAGGATCGGCGAGCTCCGAAGGCCGGCGCGAGTACGAAGGCCGGCGAGTACGAGGTGAAGCTCCACCGGCGCGTAGGGAAACAGTCCCCCGTGAGGACCGCAGGAAGGACGGTGTACACATGACCGACGCAGGGACCAACCCCGCCGCCGTCCCGCAACGCGAGGACGATGACGACCAGGACCTGCTCACCTACGGCGAGGTGGCGGTACGCCTGGCCGAGGAGATCGAGGCGCAGAGCGCCCTGGTCGCCGAGCTGGAAGGCGCCGAGCCGGTGGACGCCGAGCGCGTCGAACGGGAACGCGCGCGGCTCGCCGCGTTGCGCGACGCCCGGGAGCGCAACAAGCGGCGGCCGATCAACGACGAGAACTTCGAACGGTTCTTCGGCTACCGGGGCACACCCCGCTACGAGAGCTGAGACCGCGCCGGGTCCGCCCGGCCGGCGGTGACACCGCCCACCGGCGCTCGACGCCGGGGGCGGGCGAAGCATTCCCTCGTTCCCCGGCGTCCCGCGGCGCCGGGGAACGACCTTTTCTTCCCCTTTTCCGATAGTTTCCTCCCCTCCCTTTCCTGACCGTTCCCACGGGGGTTCACGATGCGTCGCCGATCCGTCTCCTTATCGTTATCCAGCGCCGCCGCGATGCTGGCGTTACTCGCCGCCGGGACGAGCGCGTGCTCGTCCGCGACGGCATCGTCGGCGGCCTCCTGTGACAGCCCGGGCGTGACCTCGTCGGAGGTCAGGCTCGGGCTTCTTTATCCCGACTCCGGGCCGACGGCGGCCTCGCTGGCCGCCACCCGCGCCGGGGTCGACGCCCGCATCGGCCTGGCGAACGCCGCCGGCGGCATCCACGGACGCAAGATCGTCTACGACTGGCGGGACGACCAGGGCGACCCGGCGGCCAACGGCGTCGCCGCCCGGGACCTGGTCGAGCGACAGAAGGTCTTCGGCGTCCTGGAGTACTCCCTGGCCGCCGACGGCAGCGCCCAGTACCTCGCCGACCACGGCGTCCCGGTCGGCGGGCTGGCCACCGGCGACGTCTGGGCGAAGTACCGCAGCATGTTCTCGTTCTCCTCCACCACCGGCGCCGCGGCCGACACCTACGGCACGTTCCTGCGCTCGCAGGGCGGGACGAAGGCGATCCTGCTGCGGACCGCGCTGTCGGCCGGGGTCGGCAACACCAGCGCCAAGATGACCCAGAGCGCCCAGGCCGCCGGCATCCCGGTCGTCAGCGAGATCGCCTACACCGCGAACGCGGACAGCCCGGCGGCCGTCGCCCGGCGCATCGCCGACAGCGGCGCCGACACCCTGCTCACCGTCATCAACGCCCCCGATCTGCCCGCGGTCCTGAACGCCGTGCGCGCAGCCGGGGTGAACCTGCGCGTGGTCCTGTCGGTCAGCGGCTACGACACCCAGCTCCTGCACGACTCCGCCGGCGCGCTGGCCGGCGTGACCATCCCGGTGTTCTACCGCCCGTTCGAGGCCGGCGGCCCGGCGATCGCGAACTACCGCACGGCGATGGCGCGCTACGCCCCGCAGGTCCCCAACCCGCAGCAGGAACTGGCGATGATCGCCTACATCGACACCGACCTGTTCCTGCGCGGGCTGACCGAGGCCGGTCCCTGCCCGACCCGCGAGGGCTTCGTCAACGGCCTCAACGCGGTGCGCGACTACGACGCCGGCGGGCTGATCCAGCCGATGGACCTGGCCCGCGACCGGGGCAAGCAGACCACCTGCTGGTCGTTCGTCCAGGCGAACCAGGCCGGGGACGCCTTCAGCGTCGTCCGCGAGAACCTCTGCGGCCACGAGCTGCCCGCCACCACCGGCTCCTGACCGGCGCGCACTCGCACCCGGCGGGCCCGCTACGGCGACACGCTGCCGGCGGCAGCGGCGTCGTGGCGGGCGCGCAGGGCGGGGCGGGTGAGCTTGCCGGCGGCGTTGAGCGGCAGCGCGTCGACGACGTACCAGTAGGCGGGCACCTTGAACCCGGCCAGCCGGTCGCGCACGAACCGCCGCAGCTCCTCCTCCGGCGGCGGGCGGTCGGGGTCGGCGGGGACGATGAACGCGGCCAGGGTTTCCCCCAGCCGGGCGTCGGGCACCCCGACGATCCCGGCGTCGGCGACCCCGGGATGTTCGACGAGCGCGTGCTCGATCTCCAGCGGGTAGACGTTCTCCCCACCGCGCACGATCATGTCGTTGCGCCGGCCGACCAGGTGCAGGTAGCCGTCGGCGTCGAGGAAACCGAGGTCGCCGCTGTGCAGCCAGCCGTCGGCGGCGTGCACGCTCAGGTGCGCCGCGGCGGCGAGCACCTCGCCGACCCCGGCGTCGTCCGGGTCGTCGATGCGCAGCCGCAGCCCCGGCACGGGCCGCCCGACGGTGGCGAGCAGGTCGGGGGCGCTTGCCGCGGCCCGGTCGTGGTCGGCCGGGGTCAGGCAGGTCAGCGGGCTGCCCTCGGTCTGGCCGAACAGGTTGACCAGGCGCACCCCGGGCAGCACGGCCTGCACCCGGCGCAGCGTCTCCGGGCTGATCGGCGACGCGCCGTAGACCAGGGTGCGCAGCGGCACCGCGTCGAGCGTCCCCTCGGCCAGCAGCATCTCGATCATCGTCGGGACGAGCTGGCAGTGCGTGGCACCCTGCTCCCGCAGGCCGGCCCACCACTGGTGGCTGAAACGCGCCGTCGGCAGCACGGTCGCGCCGACGGTCACCGCGACGAGCGTGTTGCCGAGCCCGCCGATGTGGTGCAGCGGCGAGCCGGTGGCGTAGCGGCTGTCCGGGCCGAGCTCGAGCAGGGCGGACAGCAGCTCGGTGCGCGCGGCGAGCACCTCCTGGGTGACCGGCACCCGCTTGGCCGCCCCGGTGGTGCCCGAGGTGTGCAGATGGAGCGCGACCGGCCCGCTCGGCACGGGCAGGGGCGCGCCCGACGCCCGCAGCGCCGGCACGGGTACCACCCGCGCCCCGGCCAGCGCGGCGGCCTGCGCCGCGACGGCGGCCCAGGCGGGTTCGGTGAGCAGGACGTCGGCGCCGCTGGCACGCACCGGCCCGGCGAGCTCGGCGGCGGTCAGCCGCGGGCCGAGCGGGGCCACCGGACGGTCGGCCGCCGCCCCGCCGAGCAGCAGCGCCAGCGCGTCGGGGTTGCTGGTGAGCAGCGCCGGCACCGGTGTGCCCGCCGGCACGCCGAGCCCGGTGAGGAACTCGGCGGCGTACGTCGCCCGCCCGACGAGCTCGGCGCCGCTGACCGGCCCGGCGGCGTCGAGCACCGCCGGGCGGGCACTGCCCGCGTGCACGGCGAGGACCCGCTCCAGCCAGCTCACCGCGCCGGCGCCCCGGAAATCAGGCACCGACGTAGCCGACGGTCTTGGCCTCGGTGTAGCAGGCGAAGCCCTCCAGGCCGCCCTGGCGGCCCAGACCGGACATCTTGTACCCGCCGTACGGGCCGTCCGAGCCGTAGAACATCCCGCCGTTGACGTTGATGCTGCCGGTGCGGATACGCCGGGCGACGCCCAGGCCCCGTTCGACCGACGCCGAGTACACCCCGCCGGACAGGCCGTACGGGCTGTCGTTGGCGATGCGCACCGCGTCGGCCTCGTCGTCGAACGGGATCGCGCACACCACCGGCCCGAAGATCTCCTCCCGGGCGACGGTCATCGTGTTGTCCACGTCGGCGAGCAGCGTCGGCTGCACGTAGTAGCCGCGCGGCAGGTGCTCGGGCCGCCCACCGCCGACGACGACCCGCGCCCCCTGCGCCCGGCCGGCCTCGACGTAGCCGAGGACCCGCTCGCGCTGGCGGGCGTTGATGAGCGGGCCGGCGAGGTTCGCGGGATCGGTCGGGTCGCCGTAGGGCAGGGCGCCGATCACCCCGGCGAGGATCTCCACGCCCTCCGCGTAGCGGTCACGGGGCAGCAGCACCCGGGTGAGCAGCGCGCAGCCCTGCCCGGAGTGCAGGCAGGCGCCGAACCCGGCCAGCGGCAGCACCGCGGCGAGGTCGGCGTCGTCGAGGACGATCATCGCCGACTTGCCGCCGAGTTCGAGCAGGGTGCGCTTCATCGTCGCCGCGGACTTCTCCACGACGAGCCGGCCCACCCCCGTCGACCCGGTGAACGACACCAGGTCGACCCGCGGGTCGACGAGGAGCTGGCCGGCGACGGCGTTGTCCGAGCAGGGCACCACGTTGACCACGCCCGGCGGGATGTCGGTCTGCTCGGCGATGAGCCGGCCGATGCGGGTGGCGTTCCACGGCGTGTCCGGCGCGGGCTTGAGCACGACCGTGTTCCCGGTCGCCAACGCCGGGCCCAGCTTGTTGATCGTGACCTCGAACGGGAAGTTCCACGGCACGATCGCCGCGACCACCCCGACCGGCTCCCGCCAGACGGCCCGGTGGCTGGGGCCCATCAGGTGGGTGTCGGGCAGGGAGCGCTCCCAGGGGAAGCTGTCCATCAGCTCCAGCGGACCGCGCAGCCCGTCGGCCAGCGGCCAGTCGAGCTGGGCGATGGCGGTGACGGCGACGGGCGCGCCGGCCTCGGCGACGAGCTCGGCGCGCAGCTGCTCGCGCTCGCCCTCCAGCGCCTGCTGCAGCTGCGTCAGGCAGCGGCGGCGCAGGTCACGGTCGGTCGACCAGGCCGACTCGTCGAAGGCGCGCCGCGCCGCGGCGATCGCGGCGTCCAGGTCGACGGCCGCGGCGTCGCTGGTCTGGCCCAGCACTCCCTCGGTGGCCGGGTTGACGTTGTCGTAGACGGCGCCGCCGGTGGCCTCGACCAGCCGGCCATCGATGAGCATCCGAGCCTCGCCGACCACGGTCGCACCGGCCGCCGTGTCGGTGGGGGTGTCGGTGGGGGTCGTACTCGTCACGGGTCCTCCTTCGTACGCCGCCTCCACCACGCCGGGGGGCGGTGATCCGGTCGGGTGAGCGGGCTACCGGGCCTGGCCGTCGCCGTGCTAGCGGCGGACGTCCATGCCGGCGTCGACCTTGAGCAGGCTGCCGGTGAAGGAGCGCGCGGCGTCGGAGATGAGGAACAGGATGGCCTGGCTGACGTCGCCGGGCTCGATGATGGGGAGGTCGGGCAGCATCGTCTGCATCGCGTTGACGAGGTTGGGGTTCGCCTCGATGACGCCGAACAGCGCCGGGTTCTCGGTGACCATCGGCGTCGCGCAGTTCGTCGGCGCCACCGCGTTGACCCGGATGCGGTGCGGGGCCAGCCAGTTCGCGTACGAGCGGACCAGCGCGATGACGGCGTTCTTGGCCATCCCGTAGGCGTCGGAGCCGCCGCGGCCGTCGGTGAGCGGCAGCAGCGCCGCCATGGAGCTGGTGGCGACGAGGTTGCCGCCCTGGCCGCGCTCGATCAGGTGCGGGATGGCGACCTGGAAGGTGTTCCACACGCCGATCTGCATGATGTCGATGCCCAGGCGCAGCGCCTCGTCGGCGTCGCGCTCGTCGCTGTTGCTGAGGATGACCCCGGCGTTGGCCAGGACGGTGTCGATGTGGCCGAAGCGCTCGACCCCGGCGTCGAACGCGGCCTGCAGCGCGGCCCTGTCGCGCACGTCGGCCTCGGCGGTGAGCATCTGCCCGCCGGCCTTCTCCACCAGCTGGGCCGTCTCGGCCAGGTCGTCGGCGGTGCCGAGCTTGTAGGGCACGGCTTCGAGGTCGCGACAGATGTCGACGCCGACGATGTTCGCCCCCTGCTCGGCGAACGTCACCGCGTGCGAGCGGCCCTGCCCGCGCGCCGCTCCGGTGATGAACACGACCCGGTCGTCCAACAAGCCCATGGATGCTCTCTTCTCGCCTCGGTCGGCCGACGACCGGCGGCCCACCTGGGGCGGTCCGGTCGGGCGGCGCGGATGGTCCGGCCAGCGGGCCGCGCGCTCCCCCGAGCACCGGCCGCCTGTGAGCCACCACACTAGTAAGACACCTGTCACATTGGAAGCCCGGGTTGCCCGGGTTGGGATTCCGATCGGTGATGCCAGCCGGCGCGTGCCTCCCGACCTGGCGGAATGCGCACCCGCATACACTCGTTGCACACGCAACGCGATGCCGGAATCACCGTCCGGGACCCGCTCGTTGCGACGAGGCCCGAGGGAGGCCGGGTTGCCGACGCCCGATCCGCTTCCCACGCTCCGCCCGCGCCAGGGCGCCGACTCCCCCACCCCCGGCGGGGGCTCGTGGCTGCCGCGGCACCGGCGTGCGCCGTATCCGGCCAGCCAGGTGATCGGCGCGGAGGGCGCCCGCGCCTGCCAGGAGATCATCGACGCGGCGCGGCGGCTGTTCGTCGAACGCGGCTACCACGGCACGAGCGTCCAGGCGGTCGCCGAGGCCACTGGCCGCTCCGACGCCGCCTTCTACCAGTACTTCCGCGGAAAGCTGGAGGTCTTCCGGATCTTCTTCGAGGAGCTCGGCGTCGACCTGGTCGACCACTTCCAGCGGCTGCCGGTACTCACCGAGGGACCGGCGGGGTTGGCGGTGTTCCGGGCCTGGCTGGGCGAGCTCGGCGCCGTGCTGCGCCGGCACTCACCGGTGTTCGCGGAATGGCCGCTGTCCATCCCGGAGGCGGCCCTCGTCGACAACGCGTCCGTCGACAGCCCGGCACTCGACAACGCGTCCGTCGACAACCCGTCCGACGTTGACAACCCGTCCGAGGAGTACCTGCAGGTGCTCGCCGCGAGCCTGCCGCCGCGGCTGGCCCGCGCCGACACCGGCGGGGTGGACACCCGGGTGCTCTCCGTCGCCGTGATCTGCATCGTCGAGTGGACGCACATCGTCTCCGACGCCCGCGGCAAGATCGCGCGACACCCCGACGAGGACGACGCGCTGCACGACGCCCTCGCCGGCATGATCCACCGCTCGTTCTTCCCCGCCCCCGAACCGACCCCCCGCTCCTGCGAGCCAATCCCGCGCTCCCCCGGCCCGTCCCCCACCGGCCCCATCCCCCGCCCGGATCTCGCCGCTCTGGCCCGCGCCGCACACACCGCCAGACCTGGCGACTCCGACGGCACCGACGGACCTAACGATTCCGCCGGCACTGACGGCGCCACCGGCCCGTCACCCAGCAAGGTCCCCGCGCAGCGGGACGCGCCGCTGCCGCCGGGGCTGCGCAGATCCGTCACCGGTCGGGGGCGCTCCACCGTGGAGACGATCACCGAGGCCGCGGTCGCGGCCTTCGAGCAGCGCGGGCTCGCCGGCACCAGCGTCAACGACATCATCGCCCGCTCCGGCGTCGCACACGGAACCTTCTACCGCTACTGGACGGACCGCACCGCCATCTTCACGACGCTGGCGCACCGCGCCGCGGTGCACATCTGCGACCACTTCGACGCGCTGCTCGCCGTGGGCACCGTCGACGAGCTGACCCGCTGGCTCGACGACTGGCTGCGCATCGTCGAGCGGCACGGCACCGTGTTCCACATCTGGACCTGCGAGATCCTGGACAACCCGCCGCTGTGGCCGCTGGCCCGCGCGGTGCGCCTCCACCTCGAGGACGTCACCGCCCGCCTGCCGCCCCACTGGCCCGCCACGACGACGCCGACCGCCACGGAGCCCACCAGCACGACGCCGACCACCATGACGATCGTGCTGTGGACGGTGCTCACCGAGTTCCCCTACAACGCCTGGCTGCGCCATCCGGTACTCACCCGCGAGCAGGTGCTGCACTGCCTGACCCTGCTGATGGCCCGCGGCGTCCTCGGCCTGCGGGACGAGTTCGACGCCTGAAGCAGCTGCGAGCACAGCGGATGATCCAGTCTTCCGCCAACCGGATCGCACCTGGCAAATAGGCCAGTTCACAGCCTCCCAGGTCCATAGGTCATTCCTCGGGAAAGCACGCGCCTGCCGCTGCGTGGGCGAGGACGGCCTGTGTGAGGGCGGGCAGCCCGAGCCTGTTCCAGTGAAAGATCACGGTGTGGGCGAGGACGGCGCGCAGGCCGCGGCTCAGGGTGCCGGCGGCGGCAGCCGCACCGAGGCGTACGCCTGCCGTCTCGAAAGCATCACGCCACGGGACGGCGAATGCGGCCGGCCCGTCAGAGGTGAACAGCGATGATCCTTTCTGGGCAGGCGCCGCGAGCAGGGTGCGGAGCTGGGCGGCTAGCGTGGTCCGCGCCGTGGACGGGGGCGGGTCGGGTCGCATAGCCGCGACGCGGGTGAAGACGTCGCCGCGTTCGTACCAGTCGAGGCCGGCGCCGGCGCACATGGAACTGATCAGCAGGACGGACAGCTCTCTGCGGCCCAGCGGCAGATTGTCCCGCCGGACGAAGCCGAGGACCCCGGCGGAGTCGGCGCAGAAGAGTGCATGGGCGATCCCCATACCGGCCTGTCCGCCGAACGCGGCCGTTTCCGGCTCGTAGAGGGCGGGCCTCCACGCGGCGATGGTCCCGGCGGCGGTCAGGTCGTCGAGCAGGTTGCGGACCGCATCCGGGTCGGCGTCGAGAAGGCGTACCCGCCAGCCGGGAGGCTTGTTCACATGCCACCACCCGGAGGCCGCGCCGCCTGCCAGGAGTGCGTCGAGCCGGGGGCCGACGAGCGTCGCGAGAGCGTGGTCGGCTGGGGCGTCGTCGGCGGGGCGGAGATGGACCTGGTGCCATCGGGCGGTGGCCCGCTGTTCGAGCGCGGCCATGCCGGCCAGGTGGTACGCGTCGGCTGCGTCGGCGAGGTCGGTCGGATGCAGGCCCACCTCGGCCGCGGCGACGGCGATGTCGCGCCCGCCGAGGAGGGCGTGGATGGCGTCGGCGACCCGTCCGGCGGTCGGCGCGGTCAGCTGAGCAGCAGGCATGAGTCCCATCCGGACAGAGGCGGGGCGGCGGCGCGGCGGGCGGATTCGAGCACGAGTTGGACACCCGTGTCGCCGGTGAGCAGCGCGGTGGACCCGTCGGTGGCGCCGGCCTGCGCGGTGAGGGTGGCGGCGAGTTCGGGAAGGTGGGTGCCGATTGCGGGGGTGATCGCGTCGGCGGCGACGCGGGTTGCTGCCTGGTAGATGCCGGCGAGGCCGTGGCACAGGCCGGCGTCCGGAAGTGTGGCGAGGCGGGGTCCGGTCAGGCAGGTGGCGAAGGCGTGCTCGGCGTCGGCCTGGCGCGCGGGGTCGGCGGTGGCGATCGCGGCGAGTTGGAGAGCGCGGGCGATCCCGGGTGTCCCGTAGCACAGAGATGGTCGTCCTGGACCCGGCTGGGCGGGGTGCCCGGCACGTAGATCGTCGCGGGTGAGCCACTGGGGCCACCACGGCCCGTCGTCGGAGTCCTGGCGCCACTGGTCGAACCAGGCGCACAGGCTTGTGATCGCGTCGTGGTGGCCGTCCACGGTGTGGCCGGCGCGGGCGGCGAGGGCGAGGAACGCGAGGATGCCGGCCGCGCCGTGGGCCAGGCCCAGGTTCGCGTGGCCGCCCGGGGTCGGGGACAGCGGGTCGGGGTCGCGGGCTGCCCACCAGCCCGGTGCCGGCAGCCCGTCGAGCGTGAGGGGCTGGGTTGCGAGCCGGCTCAGGTAAGTGAGGACGGCGGCGAGGGTGTCACTGGCCGGGGCGGTGCGCAGGAGGATGAGTCCGAGTCCGGTGAGTCCGTAGAACAGGTCGTACTCGTCGAACGTGCCTGGGGTTTCGTGGGCGATGCGGGCCTGGGCCGTGTCGAGCCGCGAGCGGGTGATGCGATGCAGGTGACGGTCGAGCGTTCGGGCTGCGTGCTGGTAGCGAGGCTCCCCGTCCGCGGTGGCGGTGTGGAGCACGAAGCGCAGGGCAGGCGCGCCGTGTACCAGGCAGCCGCTCGGGCTGCCGTCCACCGGTCCGGACGTCGCGAGGACGAGGGCAACATGTGCGTCCTGCCAGGTTCCGGCGGCGGTGAGCGCGCGTTCGATGCGCAACAACGCGGTTCCGGCCGTGCCCTGGGAGAGCGACTGGGCTGCCGCGTGCTGGGCGCTGATCGTCGAGGTGGTCACAGGTGGCCCGTTCTACCGAGGTGGCGCAGCGCAGCGGCGCGGGCGAGTCGCCCGGTCTGTTTTTCGAAGGTGGGGTCGAGGCCGAGTGCTCGCATGTGGTGCTCGTGCAGGAGGGTCCGCAGAGCGGTGCGGGGGTCGCGCTGCGCGGACAGCTGCTCGTGGTAGGTGGCGAGCGCGGTGTCGCGGTCGGCCCACGCGCGGGCGACCGTGTCATCGCCCTGCAGCATGGCCAGTGCGCGCGGTCCGCCGTCGAGGTCGGCCAGGTCGCAGGTCAGATCGCGCAGGCTGCGGTCCAGCGGGCCGCTGCCCTGGTCCAGGCAGTGGATCAGAGCCCGGTACCCGGTGACGGGGTCGGGGGCGAACGCGGCGGCGATCCGGGTCATCGAGGCGGCGGCGAGCGCCTGGGCTGTCACGCTTCCGGCGGCGGTGGCGAGTTGGGCGACCGCCGAGGCCGTGTCTGCTGCCCAGACGTCCTCGGCCGCGGTGAGGGCGCCGCCCGTCCCGTATCGGCCGGGCTGTTCGTAGTACGGGACGAGGCTCAGTGCGGCGGGCAGGCCGCGTGTTTCCAGGTCAGCGGCGAACTGGGCGAGTCGGGCGGCCAGCGGACCGAAGTCGTCCGGGTCGGCGAGGCGCAGGTACACGTCGATGTGCTGCGGGATCTCCGCGTTAATCATGTCGCGGTGGCGGCGTAACCACCATCGGGTGGTCATCGAGTGCAGACGGTCGGCGAGGCGGGGAAGGTGGGCGGCGATGAGATCGTCGAACCGTGCCGGGTTGCCGGTGATCCGGGCACACACGACTCGGCCCGTTCCGGGGCGATGCACGGCGCCCGGCGCAGTCGTGACCGGGAGAGGCCGCGGCGGGGCGCTGGCCAGGGTCAGCGGGATGAGCAGTTCGGCGGGCCGGCCGAGCCAGTCGTCGGCCCCGGCCGGGCTGTCCTCGCGGAGCTCGGTGTGCGGGGCGCGGCTCAGGTGGGCCCGCAGGAGTTCCCGATCGAGTGGGTGCTCCAGGTCCAGGGGGAGCCGCTGCTCACCGTCGCAGAGCACGACGCGGTCGGGGACCCGCCACCTGTGCTGCCAGGCGGCCAGCCGCGCGTCGAAGTCGACGACGGGTAGGGCGGGGAGCGTGTGTTCCGCGAGGTGCCAGCGGGCGGGAAACAGGACCGTCCTGCGGTAGCGGATGCGGGGCACGTAGGGCAGGACGCGGGCCGCGCCGACGTCGAACGGGCGCAGGTCGGCACACCGTGCGCCGGCGACCTCGGCGATGAACCGGGCAAGCGGCGGGGTGTGTGCGGTCATCTCCAGCGCGTGCGGGATATGCGGCACCACGCGGCGTCCCGTGGGGAGGTGGACGAGGTACAGCTGCGCCCCGTCCGCGGTCACGGCCAGGTCGTCGACGCCGATGACCGCGGCGGCGCCGGCTGGCTGTTCACCGAGGGGAACGACCGTGTCGGTCAGGGGCGCGACCCGGGTCATGTGCTCGGTGCGCGGCACGCGCGGCCGGAACGACACCTGCACTGCCAGGGTGTTCTCCTGCTGGTCCGCGGTGCGGAAGGTGATGGCGAGCGCGTCGCGTTCCACGGCGGTGAGCAGGTGGCTGAACCGGCCGGCCATGCTGCCGGGGACACGCGCCGCCCCGGTCATCCACAGCTCGAAGTGCCCGGCGTTGATCGCCGCGGTGGATCGGGCGTGCAGGGACACGGCGATCTCGACGCGGGGTGGCGGGACGACCGCGTCAGGATCACCGATCGTGAGTGCGCGCATGTCGCCGCTGGTCAGGCGGATTTCGTCGCTGCCGTCGAGCGCGGCCCGCTGGATCAGCGTCAGCAGTGTCGCGTCGCGTTCTGTCAACGTCCGCCACACGGGGCGCGGGGCCGGGGTGCCCAGGTAGCCGTCCGGGTAGCCGAGGCCGGAGTCGGCGACCAGTTCCCGAACCGGCACCAGTGCCCCGGGGCCGTAGCGTTCTTTGAACCGTGCCTGGTACTCCAGCCAGGACATCGCGCCGAACGGCCAGGTCGTCAGCCGAACAAGCGCGTCGGCTGCCGCGACGGCCTCGTCCAGAACCGTGTCGGGGATCGTGACGTGCCCGTCGAGCCGCACGTCCATCGCCAGAGGGCGGTCCACGGTGGGCGTCAACGCAGCCATCCGCGCGCCGGCGGCGACGCGCAGCGCCCCGGCGTCGGAGGGGCGGAGGCAGTCGTTGTGCGCGGCGAGGATGCAGGCGATGTCCGCCAGCTCGCCCAGCACCGCGGCGGCGTCCGGCGCCTCGTCCGCGCCGGCGGCACGCAGCACGGCGCACAGGTGTTCCAACGGGTCACCTGCCGTCATCGGCGGATGCAGGTTGGTGATCAGAAACTCCTCGTCGAGGAGGTCCCCGAGGAGCGCCCGGACGCGATCCGGTGCCGCCCCGGGGAACCGGTCCGCGAGTGCGGCGGCGAGCACCATGACGCTGACCGGTGATGCGGCCAGGTCCATCGCGGCCCGCACGGGCTCGGTCGCGCGGATCGAGGCCTCGGCAACGGCGCCCGGTGTCCGCGCGCCGATGGCAGCGCGGCGGGTCAGGATCAGCCGGCCGTCCCGCACGATCGCGGTGGAATCCGCCGCGACGATGAGCCGGTCCCGTAGGGCAGGGGTGCGGCCGAGATCCCGGGCCAGGATCGCGATCCACTCGACATCGGGACGGACGATCACCCGGTGCGCGCCACCGATCGCCGCCCCGGCAGGTCCCACTGCGGCGGGAACGACCCCGGCGAACAGGCCGAACGGAGTGACCCGCCGCTGCCACCGCAGCAGGTAGGCCGCGAGCGCCAGCACCGTGCGGCGCAGATCACGGGTGGTGGGATGCCCGGTGCCGACGACGATGTCCCCGACCCGGGCGGCAAGGTCGGAGCTCGCCGCGGTCACCGCGTCGCGTATGTCCTGGCGCGACCAGGCTTTCGCGAGCCACGCGCTGCCCTCGACCTCGACCGCCGCCGGATCGGCGACGTCCAGCTCGCACGGCAGGTCAAGATCGCCGGGATCCGTCGTCGACCGCAGCAAAACCACGCGGTGGTGCCGGTACCGCACGACCATCCCGGGCTCCTCGCTCCGACGGCAACAAGGGGTGATCCGGCCACGACGACCGAGGGCGAGGCGCCGGCGGCGCGGACCGGGGAGTCAGAACGGGTCGGCGGAGTTGCTGGCGCAGGCACTCGGCTTGCAGGTCGACCCGCAGTTGTCGTCGGTGGAGCACATCGTGATGACGAGCGGGCCGGCCGCCTCGATCACTCGCAGGTCGAGGTCGACGTCGAACGGGTCAGGCTCGCTGGACACGGGCGCGGGCGCGAGCACTGCGGTGGATGGAGTCATGGCTGGCTTTCCTTCCCATGGGTGGATTACCGGGATGTGCCTGAGCAGACGTGCCGCGAGGCCGGCGATGGTGAGCTAGCCGGCCGCAGGCCAGGTGATGGTGGCGGTGCCGTGGGTCTTCCGGAACCGGCACACGGGAGCGTCCCCGGCCGAGGGGATGGCGGTACCTGCGGGCCAGTAGGCGAAGGCGTCGCCGGGAATCGTCCGGCCGTGGGCGTCCCAGGCCCTGATCTGGGCGACCAGCGCCTCGGCGGCTTCGGCGGCGTGCGGCCCGTATCCCCGCGCGCCGAACTCGCGCTGCGCGCCGGGCAGCCCGCTGTCGCGGAGCTCCATCACGCAGAACGAATCACCGATCACGCTGCCGAACGGGAACCAGGTTCTGCACACGCCCTCGGCCGCCATCGGCGTGCCGGGCCCCGCCTCGACCCGGCAGAAGCCGGGCAGGAATCCGGCGAGCCAGAGATGCAGGTCGGCGAAGTCGACCTGGACCGGAATCGTGCACCCGGACCAGGCCTGGGCCGGGCCGTGGTCCAGCGCGCCCGTCAGCAGACGCGGGTCGTCGACCTCGGTCTCGTCGAACAGGAGCGTCACGAGCCCGCCGGCGGGGTGGCGCAGCCGAAGCCCACGGTTCGCCCGCTCCCCCACGCCCTGCATCGGCACGAACCCACACAGCTGCGCGGACGTGCTCGCCCAGTGCTCCCCCGAGCGGCGCAACGCCAGCGAGCGGGTGAACGTGTTCATCCGCAGCGGCACGACGATCACCCCGCCGCCGGCCAGCTGCTCCAGCCACGCCGGCGCCAGGTCCCACGCCCCGACTGTCACCACGACCGCGTCGTAATCCGCATGCTCAGGGACGCCGTGCTCCGCATCCGCGGTGACGACGACGACCCGGTCGCCGTAGCCGGCAGCGTCCAGTCCCGCGGTCGCGCGGGCGGTCACCTCCGGATCGATGTCCACGGTCACCGCCTGACCGTTCTTACCGACGATCTCAGCGAGCAGGGCCGCGTTGTAGCCGCCGCTGCCCACCTCCAGGACCCGCATCCCCGGCGCGATACCCGCCTGCGCGATCATCCGGGCCTGAAGCCACGGCGCCGACACCGATGACATGCTCGCGCCGCCTGCACCTACCTTCGTGACCACGGACTGGTCGGCGTCATAGATCGTTTCCAGCGGCGTGCCGTCCGGTACGAACAGGTGCCGCGGGACGGTCCGAAACGCGGCTTCCATCTCCGGGCCGCCGATCCAGCCGTCGGCGACAAGCCGGTCGGTCATCGCCGCGCGCATCTCGTCCGCCTGGTCGAAACTGGCCACGCTGGGGGCCTGGGTCACGTCACGCTCCTACGGGGTCATTGGATGACGCGGTTCACCGTAGGGCCGGTGAGATCATCAGGGCCAGGAGTGTGCCCGAGTGTGGCCACTCGGACTACGGGCGCGGACTTGCGGAGGCGAGGAGGTCGCGGGCTCGGGCGCCGTAGACGGCGATCTCACTGAAACGCGCGAACATCTGCGCGTAAGCGGCGATCTCGGTCGGCTGGGTGACCGTCAGGTACCCGGAGACCAACTCGACGTTCGCCTGCTCGTTGTCAAAGATCCAGAAGTCTTCGGCTGGGCCGGCCACGCCGCGGTCGGGAGACGCGGGAATGACGCCCAGGGACACGGCGGGCCACGTCGTGATCTCGGCCAGGTGTGCGCACTGGCTGCGCATGACCGCCGGGCCGCCGAAGCCGTTACGCAGCACGGACTCCTCGACGAGGAACGCGGCGGTGCGCTGGTTGCGGCGCAGGACGCGCTGGCGCTTCATCCGCGCCGCGACCGCCGCCTCGACGTCGTCGTGGACTCCGCGCCGCTGCTGGTAGGCGCGCAGCACGGCGCGGGTGTAGTCCTCGGTCTGGATGAGTCCGGGAACGATCCAGCAGCTGTAGGCACGAAACTGACGGGTCCGCTCGTAGAGGGGCAGCCGCGCCTCCTGAGCATGGCGCAGCCCGGAACGTTCCATCCGCCGCCACTCGACCCACATCCCCTCCGCCGTGTGCAGGGACGCGATCAGATCCGCTGTCTCGCTCTCGGCGCCGCAGATCTGGCACCACGCGCGGACGTCCGCCGCGGACGGGGGTCGGGAGGCATGCTCGATCTTGGAGACCTTCGTGCGCTCCCAGCCGGCGTGCACAGCCAGCTCGATCGCGGTAAGACCGGCGTCGCGGCGGAGCTCACGAAGCCGGTCCGCGAGGAGCTGGCGGGCCTGCCGGGCGCTGGAGGAAGACGGCTGCACGGGAGAAAGACTGCCTCGACGGCGGGAAGATCGGCGCTCAGACCAGCTCGTACTCCTGGTGCGGAACAGCCCGCTCCCACGCGGCCTCGAACGCCGCCGCACACTGCGTGGCGATCGCCGGATCGGGTGAGAGACGGGTGTCGAGGAGCTCTCCGCGGCCGGAGAAGTAGTTGAACTGTGCCTGCCGGCCGTCGAAAACCCAGAAGTCGTTCGCGGGGAGCAACAGGCCGGTGGCCAGGTGCCGGGGCAGCCAGCGGATCTGCTCCCCCGCGGTGACGTTCGACGCGGTCGTCGCGTGTTCGAACCTGATGTAGTCGGTCACCGGCTCCGACACGATCCGGATCCGGCGGACCTCGACCCCCCGTCCGGTCACCTCGGCGATCAGATCCAGCCAGGGCCGGGGAGTCAGCCGCCGGCGGAACTCCTCCTGGTCACCGACGCGCCACGCCTGAAACCACGGATCCCCGCCGTCGTAGGAATCCCGCATCTCCAGATGCACGGCGGAAGACGAACACGCCCGCAGCAGCTCGCCGAACGGCGGATCGGGCTCCTCAGCCACGCCCGGGATGCGGGCCAGGTCCCTGCCTGTCTCGGTCGTAGGTCCCATCGGCCGCCTCCATGATGAACGCCTTCATGACCGCCGGAAGCCGGACCACGGCCTCGGTCGAGCCGAGCGGGCTGTGCCGCGAGACTTCCGCGAGCTCCTCCGGACCGGTCACCGCCTCGCCCTGGAACCACAGGTCGCCGGTGTCCTCATCGACGAACACCGCCGGGCAGCCGTTGTCAGGCGACTTCGGATCAATACCCACGAAACTTAGCCGCATCAAGGTCTCCCAACTCAGGAGTGTGCCGAAGTGGGCCGCTCACGCACGATCCACCAACGGGCACCCGCCGTCAAGATCTGACTACGCCACGACAGGTGCCTCTATGTCTCATGGCTCCCTTTCCGGATGACGGCGATCGATGGGTACGAGTCCCGGCCTTGGCGCCGGGGCTCCGGTCAGGGCCAGGAGATCGTGATCCGGCGGTGCCGTTTGTCGATCACTCGGCCGGTGGGAAGCTCGTCGTCGGGTGCGGTGAGCGGATACGCCTCGATGCGGGCCTGGTCGCGGCGGTGGTCGCGGTCCCAGACGCGGATCTGGTCGACCAGGCAGTCCGCGAGGGCGTCGGCGTTCGGCCCGTGGCCGTAGACCCCGAACTCGAACAGGGTCCGTTCCTCGCTGGTCGGCCGTACCATGCGGTACGCGAAACTGTCGTCGTCGGCCAGCGTCGCGACCCCCAGCGGGGAGACGGACGCGACCAGGCCCCGTTCACGGGCCTGCACTGTCCCGGTCAGCAGAACGAAGCCGTCCAGGACGGTGGCCAGCCACAGATCGAGGTTGTCGAACGGCTCGAAACCACCCACGGTCACCCCCGACCAGCGCTCAACCCGAGGCTGACGCAGGGCCCTGTCCAGCGCGGTGGAATTCACCCGCTGCCCGTCGTCGAGGCGCAGGCCCACCTCCTCACCGACGACATCGTGCAGCAGCACCAGGTCCGTGCGGCTCTCACCGGCGCCCTGCATCGGCACGAAGCCACACAACTGGTAGTCCCGGGCAACCACCGTCGAGGTCGAAGGCGACGGTCCTCGTCAGGCCCCGCATCCGCAGCGGGACGACGATCCGCCCACCGTCGGCCAGCTGCTCCACCCACGCCGGCGGAATGTCCCACGCCCCGACTTAACTGGAATTTGATCTTGATCGTGGGTGCAACTGGTCAAGCTCGATGTCGAGGCATAGCCGAGACGGACTGACTTCCGATATCGATTCTTTCAGATCATGCTGGCCAGGTATGCCAGTTCGTTCTGGTAGCGCGTCACGGACCGGTTGACCTGCAAGCGCTTTCCCTGGACCGTGTGGAACTGGCCAACCTTGAGACGAGCTACTGGGATGCTCTGGGCGCCGCCGATCCGACCGGAGGACATGAAGTCGTCGGTCACCACGATCGCGTCCACCGGGTCGGTGTCGAACAGCGCCGGGTATTGCACGGCGATTTCGATCGCGCGTTCGATATACATCCGAGAGGCGCGGTCGGGGGTCGAACGAAGTGTGCTCTTGGAGCCGACCATGGTCATGACGATCGCTGCGACTCGCGGTGCGCCCCGCCCGCCGGCCCGGTCGTTCCAAACCTGGAAGTCTTTCGTCGGGTCAGACAGCAGGTTGAGCGTGAGTCTCAACGAGTCCAGCGAATGCTCGTCGACGCGGACTGGGATGATGATCCCATCGGCCGCGCACCAGGCTAGTACTCCAACCCGACTTTTGTGATCAGTTGAGTTGTAGTTTCACGGTCTGGCGGTGGTAGTGACAGTGTTTGGCGAGGAGTTGTCGGTGGCGCCGCCACCAGGACCAGGCCAGTAGGAAGGCTTTCGTCACGGAAGGTCGTCGCATGGCTACCTCGACGAACGGGTGGCGGACCTCGTTGACGGTCAGCGGGATCAGACCCTCGGCTGGCTCGATCTTGCGAGCACGGGCCGTCGTCACGGCGAGGAACGCGTAGGCCAGCATCGCGATCATGGTCCAGCGATGCCAGGGGGTCCAGCGCCTGACCTGGTGTTCGTCGAGCGCCGCGAGTTCTTTGCACGACTGAAAATCATCTTCGACGGACCAACGGATACCAGCTACCCGCACCAACGTG
>NZ_CM001489.1:1559233-1782883 GCF_000262465.1 Frankia sp. QA3 | reverse complement strand
ATGCGTTGCGCGAGTGTCCAACAGGTAACCCTTTGTAGGTCGCTCATCATGCCGCGCAGGAAGCGGCGCATCCGCTGCCGGGACTCGACCCGGGGAAACCGGCGATCAAGTCGAGCCGCGAAGGCCTCGAAACCGGCGCTCCATCCGTCCGGGTCTACGCTGGGACACGGAGCCATCGGTTGATCTTTGCGAGTCCTCACAAACCGCCATGATCGCCGATGGCTTCCTCATGCCCCGACTCGCGCCGGAGCGCGCCAGCCCGGCCGCCCACCGTCAGCCCACAGCCCACCATGATCACAAAAGTCGGGTTGGAGTACTAGAGACAATCATAAAGCTTGCTTGCTAACCAGCAACTTTACCGAGACCCTGTCCAGGACTGCGGGGATCAATTAGCCAGCTCCACACCAGCCAAGCATGACCAACTGTTGTGTGTGACCTTATATCTACCCGTACGACATGGTCCGGCTGCCGCAGTCAGACCCGCCGGGGGACCCGATGCCATCCTTCAGATAAAGGGGCTTCTTGCAGACGCTGGCCAATACGGAAATAGAATTTGGATCATTCGGATACGAGAATTTTATAGTTAAGGTGTATTTGTCGGCAGAGATCTGCCGCGGGGCGCCGATGACAGGATTACCGGCCCCTAGGGAAAGTACTCTGGAGGGCGACGACGGGGAAAAACCTTCGTAATTGAGAGCGAAATACGTGTAGACAGTACTGGACATCTCCGTTTTCAGTGCCGAGGGCGGAACGGAGATTGTCACTGACCACGCGGCCTGACACTGCGTGCCCGCACAGGTAGGCACGAACGACCCGGAGTAGTTCGGGATCACGTAGATGACACTGATTGGCGAACTTACCAGCGGCGTTGTCGCGATCCTGCTGCGAAACACCTTCACCGAGTAACGGGTCAATACGATCGGCGTCACACGAAAGGTATACCTGGCAATCGTGCCGACGGGGCTTAGGTCGACCGAAGCGGCTGGAGTCGGCGGGGCAGCGAAGGGAAAGTGCTGAGCATATAGCGTGACGACCTCGCCGTTGACCGCATTGATGACCTCGCCGCCTATCTGCGCAGTCCCATCCGATCCACCTCCATATACTACAGAAAATTCCTTTGCCTTTTCCGTGTGGGGAGGAGTGGAGACGGTTACCTGAATTTTCGGCGTGGGCGGCACAAACGCGGTCAGATCCGCGGTGGATGGCATGGCGTCCGCGGTTTCAGCCCGCGGCGCGGGGACGGCCAGGGTAGTGATGGCAGCGATGACCGCGATTCCGGCGACCGCTATGGCAGCCCGCAACGGACGCGACGCCCAGCGCTGGCGAAAGCCTGGCTGATCTTCGAGTTGACGTAACTGGATGAAACCCATTGCGGTGCCCTGCTGGGCGGCCGCGGCGCCCATCGGCCACAGCGCTGCCAGGAGCAGCGCGGCCTCACTCAGATGCGACCGTCCGCGACGCCGCCAGCTCTGGCCGTAGGCGCGTGACGCGATAGATTGCAGATCTGCGACCAGACTGGCTGCGTCCGCGGGCCGGCTCCTGAGCTCTTTGGCCATTCCGGTGGCTATTAGAGGTCGCAACGGTTCGGGTAGCAGCTCGAGGGGCACGGGCTCGGAGTTGTGCTGGCGGAGAAGTTCCTCCCGCGTGCCGCTGAACGGCGGACGGCCGGTGACGCACTCATAGAAGGTTGCCGTGGCCGCGTAGACATCCCCGGCCGGGCTTGCAGGGGCACCGGCAAGCTGCTCGGGGGCAGCATACCGCAGAGTGCCTGCGGGAAGTGGCCGCTCGCCGGTGCGTGCGGCGATACCAAAATCGGTCAGCTTGCTTGTGCCCTCACCGTCGACCAGCACGTTTTCGGGCTTGTAGTCACGGTGCACCACGCCGCGCTGATGCGCCGCGGCCAGGCCCAGCAAGGAACCCTCAAGCACTACCAGGGCGGCCTCGACCGTCGTGGCTCCCTGATGGACAAGGATCTCGCGCAGCGAGACCCCGTCGACCAGTTCCATGACGATCCCGGCACCAACCGCGGATTCGACGTACTCGTAAAGCCGGACCACGTTCGGATCCTCGATCGAGGCCAGCGCGGTCGCCTCATCACGGAACATCTGTATGAACATCGGGTCGCTGCACAGGTTGGCGCGCAGATACTTGATTGCGACGGGCATGCCGGTCGCATCATGCCGGGCGAGGACGACCTCACCGAACCCGCCTGAACCAATTTCTTCGATCTCGGTGTAGCCGGGAATAGTCCACGCGGCCATCGGGGCCCCTTCTGATATGCGCCGGACGGCTCGCCGGGCCGTCCGGTTAGGTCACATCGATGCGGCAGACGGGCAATCGTACGCCCACGACTCGCTGTCCGTTGTGCTGCCGGCCCGTTGTTCGGTCAGCACGTGAGCACGACCGGGATCGACGCAGTTCGCGGATCGGGACTGAGGACCTCTAGGACCGCAGTCTGAGCCGAGGAGCCATGACCACTGACCTCGAGGGTGATGACCAGATCCGCGGCGTGCTGCCCGTGAGCGATGGTCTGGTGCAGCGTTGTAGCCTGCTGTCCGCCTGGCTTGAACTGCCACCGGTACGTGATGGTGCCGGCGGCACCATTGGTCGTGACCCGCCCGGCCACTTCAGCCCGGCAACCAGCCGCCTTCTGCACAGTGATCGCGGCACCGGTCACGTGAAGCGGCACATGGTGGAACCGCAGGAACAGGACAATGCCGGAGGCCACGATCAGGATCGAGGTGATGGCCCAGCCGCCCAGCCGCCGTACCGAATGCGCTGGCGGCGTGCCCCCGCCCCAGATGTGCTCGGCAGTCCGGCCCCGTCGGCCACCCGATAGGATGGCCGGAACCCCAGGGCCATGCCGGACAATGCCCGCTGCCGGCGACGGCAGGGTGTTGGTCGGCGGCTCGCCGCCGGCAGTCTCAGCCGCAAGCTCCTGTGACAATCCGCCAGATGCCAGGTCAGATTTCGGGCCAGGTAGCTCGACTGGAGTCGACAGGATAACGGTTTCCTGCTCCGAGCGGAGCGACGTCGCGTCGCCGCTACTATCCTTGCTGTCTCGCGGGTTCGCCATCTACCGGGTTCCCCTGCGGGCAGGACTGGATCCCGCCATCGTCTTGTACCCCATCGACTAGAAGCTAGCAGCCTGACGTCGGCTTTTCCAACGTTTATGGCTAAACACCGTTTTCCCTGGCCAGACGGCGTGTTGACATTCGTGGAGGAGGTAGACGAGGCGGTCGATGCGGCCGCCCGAACGGCTCGGATCGCGACTTGGTGCCTGTGGGCGGGGTGTCGCGTTAGGGTCGAGCAGCGTTACAGCGCACGACGCGGGTCGATAGGGCGTGTAAGGCGTGGCGACTGGATCAGAGTCGGGGTCCAATATAGTACTCCAACCCGACTTTTGTGATCATGGTGGGCTGTGGGCTGACGGTGGGCGGCCGGGCTGGCGCGCTCCGGCGCGAGTCGGGGCATGAGGAAGCCATCGGCGATCATGGCGGTTTGTGAGGACTCGCAAAGATCAACCGATGGCTCCGTGTCCCAGCGTAGACCCGGACGGATGGAGCGCCGGTTTCGAGGCCTTCGCGGCTCGACTTGATCGCCGGTTTCCCCGGGTCGAGTCCCGGCAGCGGATGCGCCGCTTCCTGCGCGGCATGATGAGCGACCTACAAAGGGTTACCTGTTGGACACTCGCGCAACGCATGGGTGAGGACAGGGACCGATGCAGCACTTCCTGTCGAAGGCCGTCTGGGACGACGACGGCCTTCGTAGCGATCTTCGTGACTACGTCACCGAGACGCTCGGCCACCCCGAAGGCGTGCTCGTCATCGATGAGACGGGAGACCTGAAGAAGGGAACGGCTACCATCGGTGTTCAACGGCAGTACACCGGAACCGCCGGGAGAATTGAGAACTCGCAGGTCGCGGTCTATCTGACCTACGCATCCCCGATCGGGCACGCCCTTATAGATAACGCTTTGTACATGCCGAGGTCGTGGATGGACGACCCGGCGCGACGCGAGGCCGCCGGCGCACCCGAAGATCTCGCGTTCGCGACAAAGCCCGCGCTCGCCCAGAGGATGATCGAGAAGACGGTCGATGCCGGCGTCCAGGCACGCTGGGTCACCGGAGACGAGGTCTATGGGGCGAACCCGGCACTGCGGGCCGCGCTCGCCCGTCGCGGGATCGGCTCTGTCCTCGCCGTCGCGAAGAGTGACATCGTCACGACGAAGGCCGGGCCGAAGAAGGCGATCGACCTCGCCGTCACCCTGCCCGACAATGCCTGGAACCGTATTTCCGCAGGTCAAGGCGCCAAAGGCGAGCGGCTCTACGACTGGGCGATCATCGGTGTGACCGACGGCGATCTGCCTGGCCACTGCTACCTGATGATCCGTCGCAGTATCGATGACGGCGCGTACGCGTTCTATCGAGCCCAGAGTCCGACCAGCGTCGCGTTGCGCACGTTGGTGCGGGTAGCTGGTATCCGTTGGTCCGTCGAAGATGATTTTCAGTCGTGCAAAGAACTCGCGGCGCTCGACGAACACCAGGTCAGGCGCTGGACCCCCTGGCATCGCTGGACCATGATCGCGATGCTGGCCTACGCGTTCCTCGCCGTGACGACGGCCCGTGCTCGCAAGATCGAGCCAGCCGAGGGTCTGATCCCGCTGACCGTCAACGAGGTCCGCCACCTGTTCGTCGAGGTAGCCATGCGACGACCTTCCGTGACGAAAGCCTTCCTACTGGCCTGGTCCTGGTGGCGGCGCCACCGACAACTCCTCGCCAAACACTGTCACTACCACCGCCAGACCGTGAAACTACAACTCAACTGATCACAAAAGCCGGGTTGGAGTACTAGATGGGTGCCGCCGGCGTAGAAAGGGCTGGTGTCCATGAGGATGCCCTCTGCGCCGATGTTGTTGGCCTCGTCGTCCAGCACCGTCTTGAGTGACTCCAGGAGTGAGTTGACCACTTGGGGTCGGCCCTGGGCGTTGGCAATCTGCAGCTGCTGGTAGAGCGTGGAGGGGAAGGCGAACATCTCGGCCGATCCGGGGATCAGTCGGCAGTCCTTCTGTCCATGGAAGGCGTCGCAGTACCTCGAGACCTTGTAGGTCAATGTCGACGGTGCGCGTCCGAACGCTGGGCCGAGGAGCACGGGCTGCAGCGCCTGAATGATGTCGATCTCTGGTGACTCATCCGGCATCAGGGTCTCGGTCATGTTGCACTGTGCACAGAGGTCGGCCACTAGCAGCGAGCGCTTGCCGGCGAGTTCGTAGGCGAGGTTGAAGCTCAGGGTCGACTTGCCGACGCCGCCGCGCAACGTCGAGATCGCGTAGCTGCGATACCGCGGGCTTCCGCGCTGATCTTGAGCCCCTCGACTTCGCCTCGCCAGCCGTTGGCCGTGGCCTCGTCGATGCGGTCGCCGAGGTTGCGGATGATCTGCTCGAGACGTGCCCGTTGGCGGGGGTCGACGCGCAGCATGGGGCAGCGAACGCAGGCTTAACCGAACTGAAGACTGGGCTCCGCTTTGCCGAAGGACGTGACTTAGTGTGACGATGCATGTCCTTCGTCCGCGCTCTCTCGGGTGTGTCGGGCTGGGCCGTGCCGCCGAGGCGGCGGTCGGTGGCAGGGAGTCGCGTCGCGGTGTGCGACCACGAGTGCATCGCTGTCGCTGTGTCGGGAACACGTCGTCGGGCACGGTGGGTCGGTCCCCGTCGGATGAGAGGGTGCTTCAGGCGGTCCATGACGACGGTCGGGTAAGCCCGGGTGGCAGCAAGGTCGTCGTCTCCACGTGCCGAATCGATCTGCGTCTGAGTCAGCCCGCGAGCGTGGTCAAGCTTTGCTCCCCGCAGTTCGGCGTCCGTCAGGTCTGCCCCTCGTAGGTCAGCGTGGCCGAGCTCGGTGCGGGTAAGGTCGGCCCCTCTCAGATTTACGTGACAAAGATTCGCGCTCCAGAGGCGGGCGTCGGTGAGGTCGGCGCCGACGAGGTAGGCTCCGTGTCTCTTCATCGGATTGCGGTGGTGGTGTCCGAGTTTTGCGTCGAAAAGGTCTGCACCTCGGAGAATGGATCCGTCGAGCCGGGTGAATACGAGATTCGCATTCCATAGCACTGCGTTGACGAGGTCGGCACCGCGAAGATCCATAAGGCCCAGGTCGGAGCCCCGGGGAGGGTCAATGTTGAAGTTGAGGCGGGCGAGGCTGGCGGCTTCCGCCGCATAGTCCGCGAGGCCGGTCTGCACGGTGGTGTCTTCGTTAGGCAGGACGGTCGGTCGCGGTTGCGGCGGCGCGTTCGGTGAGGCGGCGGGTCAGGGGGCGGTCGGCGGCGCCGAGGTCGGGGACGGTCACCTCCCCGCCGGTCAGCAGGGCCGCGCCGGCGCGGACGTCCTCGGGGGTCAGCGCGCCGTCGACGGTGAGCACGTCGCCGGTGGCGACCGCGATCCGACCGACCGCGTCGACGCCGGCCTCGAAGGCCATCCCGGTGACGGTCGTCGACTCGTGCGCGAGCCACAGCGCCACCGCGGCCACCGACGCCGGCGGCGCGACCCGCTCGATCGCCTCGTACATCTCGGGACGCGACCGGGTCCGGTCGGCGGCCAGCCGCGACGCCGCGAACGGCGCGACCGCGTTGACGGTGATGCCCCGCCGGGCCCCTTCCAGAGCGAGGGTCTGGGTCAGACCGTGCAGGGCGCCCTTCGCGACCGTGTACGGCAGCGCGGCGGCCAGACCGAAGTAGCCCGCCGCCGACGTCGTCGTCACAATCCGGCCGTAACCCTGCTCCGCCAGATGCGGCCAGACGGCGGAACACAGCGCCCAGGTGCCCAGCACATGTACCCGGAAGAACTCGGTGAGCACGTCGGCGGTGACCTCGCGCAGCCGCACGATCCGGTCGATACCGGCGTTGGCCACGACGACGTCCACCCGGCCGAACTCGCCGAACGCGCGCTCGACCAGCGCTTCGGCGACCCCCGGCGCGGCGACGTCGCCGAGGTGCGCGACGGCCCTGCCCCCGGCCCGACGGATCTCCGCGACGACGGCCTCGGCCCCCTCGGTCCCCTCGGCCCCATCAGCCCCCTCGTCCTGACCGTCGGCGGGATCGGGCAGGTCGTTGACGACGACGGCGGCCCCGCGGGCGGCGAAGGCGAGCGCGTGTGCCCGGCCGACGCCGCGCCCCGCACCCGTCACGACCACGGTGCGCCCCGCGAACGACAGCGGCCCCGGCGCGGTGGATGACGGAGCGGAGACGTCGGCGGCGGTCACAGGTCGACCGTCGGGGCGATGAGCTCGTCGCCGAGGCGGGCGACGTCGTCGCGCATCTCGGCGATGGTGCGCCCGCGCACGGCGACGGTGAGCCGGTGGACGCCGAAGTCGGCGTACACCTTCGCCTCCTCGACGTTGCGGGCGCCGCCCGCGGTGAACTCCATGGCGTCGGGGTCGCGCCCGACCGCCCTGGTCTCCTCGCGGACCCGGGCGAGCAGCCTCGGCAGCTCGACGAGCGGGTCCTGGCCGGGGAAGACGAACGGGAAGTAGCCGTCGCCGCGCCTCGCCGCACGGCGGATCGCCGCCTGTGACGCCCCGCCGACGAACAGCGGGATCGCCCGGCGCACCGGCCACGGCCGGCACTCGACCTGGTCGAAGGCGACGTACTCGCCGGCGAAGGTCGCCGTGTCGTCGCGCCACAGCACCCGCATGGCGTCGATGTACTCGTCCATCCGCCGGCCCCGGTTGCGGAACTCCATGCCGACGGCGGCGTACTCCTCGGGCAGCTCGCCGACGCCGACGCCGAGCATCAGCCGGCCGCCGGAGAGATGGTCGAGGGTGGCGGCGGTCTTGGCGAGCACCGTCGGCTGGTGCTCCGGCAGGATCAGCACGCCGGTGCCGAAACGGATGCGGGTGGTCACGGCGGCGACGTAGGTCAGCCAGATCAGCGGGTCGGGCATCCCGCCGCGCCGCGACAGCCGGTCCATGCTGCCGTTGGTGACGCCGCGGTAGGGGGTGGCGTCGGGGCGGCGGGACTGCACGACGTGCTCCGGCGCCCACAGCGACTCGAACCCGGCCTGCTCGGCCGCGACGGCGAGCGCCACGGCGTCCTCGGGGTCGGGGAACCCGGTGCTGGCGAAGACGATGCCCCACTTCATGGAGACTCCTCAGGAAAGCACGGTCGGGGCGTCCTCGACCGCGGCGTGGCGGCCGAGCAGGTCGGCGAGGTAGGGCTGGGCGGCGCCCATGCCGCCGTCGACGCGCAGCACGACCCCGTTGACGTAGCGGGCGGCGTCGGAGGCGAGGAACGCCACGACCCGGGCGACCTCGTCGGGCGTGCCCAGCGGGGACGGGGTGTGCGCGGCGAACGCCGCGCGCATCCGGCGCAGCCCGCGGCCGGGCCCGCGCACGGTGTCGGTCAGGACGAGTCCGGGGGCGATGGCGTTGCACCGCACCCCGGCCGGGCCGTAGCGGGTGGCGATGCTGCGGGTCAGCGATTCCAGCGCCGCCTTCGACGCGCCGTAGGCCGGGCGCAGGTGCTCGGCGGCCGCGGCGGCGCCCGACGAGGTGTTGACGATCGACCCGCGGCCGGCGGCGATCATCGCGGGCAGCACGGCGCGCGCCAGCAGCATGGGTCCGCGCACGTTGACGGCCATCGTCTCGTCCCAGAGCTCCGCCGACATGGTCAGCACCTCGGCGTCGCCGCCGCCGCCGGACAGCGCGGTCGCGGCGGCGTTGTTGTGCAGTACGCCGATCGGGCCGAGCTCGGCTGCGACCCGTTCGACGCAGTCGCGCACGGCGGCCTCGTCGGCGACGTCGAGGGCGAACGCGACCGCCCGCCGGCCGGCCGCGACGATCTCGTCGCGGACCCGCTGCGCCGACGCGCCGGCGATGTCGGTGACGGCGACCGCCGCGCCCTCGGCGGCGAGCCGGCGGGCGCTGGCCGCACCGATCCCCGAACCCGCCCCCGTGACCAGCGCGACCTCGCCGGCCAACGGACCGCCGGCTAACGGACCGCCGGCTAACGGACCGTGGGCGTCGGCGCTGCCGGCCGGCTCACCGGAGGTAGTCATAGCCGCCGTCGACCATGAGCGTCGTGCCGGTGATGTACTGGGCGTCCGGGCCGACGAGGAACACCACGGCGCGGCCGACATCGGCCTCGGCGTCGCCGAGCCGGCCCAGCGGCACCTGGGCGGCGAGGCTCGCCGCGGCGTCGGGCAGGTCGGCGGTCCAGCTGTCGAAGCCGGGCGAGCCGGCCAGCGGGCAGACGACGTTGACCCGGATGCCGTAGCGGCCCCACTCGGCGGCGGCGACGCGGCTCATCGTCCGCAGCGCCTCCTTCACCGCCGCGTAGGCGCCCATCGCGGGACGGGCGGTCAGCCCGCTGCCCGAGCCGAAGTTGACGACGCTGCCGCGGGCGGCCCGCAGGTCGTCGAAGCAGGCCTGCATGAACCGCAGCGACCCGACCGGGCCCGACTGCCAGACGGCGTCCAGGTCGTCCTCGGTGAGCCGGCGGATCGACCCGTAGCGGGTGGTCTGCGCGACGTTGACCAGGCTCGTCACCGGGCCGAGACCGGCGCGCACCGCGGCCACGGCGGCGTCCACGTCGGCGCGGCGTGCCGCATCGGCCTGCACCGCGATCGCCCGCCCACCCCGGTCGACGATCTCGGCCGCCACCGCCTCGCACTTCGCGAGCGTCCGCCCGACGACCGCGACCGCCGCGCCCTCGGCGGCCAGCGCCAGGGCCACGCCGCGTCCGACGCCCTGCCCGGCACCGGTGACCAGGGCGACCGTCTCCGCCAGCCTCACGCCGATTCCCGGACGGCCGCCGCCTGCAGCGTGGAGTAGAGCGGGTCGGTACGGTCGCGCCGCGGCAGGTGCTCGCCGAACGCGGCGATCCGGGCGCGGTCGGCGTCCCAGGGCCGGACCCACTCGATGGCGGTGATCCGGTCGGCGATGCGCCAGCGCCCGTCGCGGCGTTCGAACCGGTCGACGTAGCGGAAGCCGGCGGCGTAGTTCCACCGCAGGTCGCCCGCGGGTTCGCCCGCGTGGTAGGCGACGCCGTAGCTCTCGGCGACGGCGACGTGGGCGTCGGCGACGTCGTGGCCGGCGGGGATGTCGACCAGGACGTTGCCGAGATGGTGCATGGTCATGGTCTGGCGGCCCAGCAGCGGACCGACCCAGTCGATGAACTCGTCACGGGTGCCGGTGAACGGCCCGTGCCGGTCGGTCGCCTCCGGCCAGTAGCAGCCGCGGACCAGTTCGAGGTCGAGCCGATCGATGCCGCGGCAGTACTCCAGCAGCACCCGGCGGATGGCGGACTCGTCGCCGGCCGTGGCCGGCCCGCCCGCCAGCGCGCTCATCGGCGGGCCTCCCGCGGGCCGACGGCGCCGCGACCGGCGCTGCTGGCAGGAGCGGCGCTGCTGGCAGGACCGGCGCTGTCGACGGGACCGAAGATGCTCACGGGAACGCCGATGTTGACGGGACCGACAGATTTGGCGGGCGATCGCCCGCCGAGCCGCTCAGCGGCGGACGATGCGCGGGCTCTTCCCTGGTCACGGTAGTCGGGAACGTCCGTTGCCATCGCGCGCCCACCTCCTCGGGAGGCCGCCGTTGGCCTCGCCACCGTCATTGGAGCGACGTTTGACGGTCATGTCAACATGCAGGATGCTCGACCGGTGGGGCCGACCGGCGCGATGAGTAGCATGCCCCGGGGGCGGCATCCGGACGGCTGCGTCGCCTTCGCGGCGAGTCGGACCGAGAAGCCCCGACCGTGTGGGTATCGAACTGTTGTAGGAGACCGGAGCGGATGAGGCGGGGTATTCGATGAAGCAGGACATCCTGGCTGGCGTGCGGGTCGTCGAGGTGGCGACGTGGACGTTCGTCCCGTCCGCGGGCGCCGTGCTCGCCGACTGGGGCGCCGACGTCGTCAAGATCGAGCACCCGGTCACGGGTGACCCGCAGCGCGGCCTGATCAGCTCCGGCATCGTCGCCGGCGCCGGTAGCGTCAACCACTTCATCGAGCAGCCCAACCGAGGCAAGCGCAGCCTCGGCCTGGACATCGGCAGCGAGTCCGGCCGCGAGATCCTGCAGAAGCTGGTCGCGCAGTCGGACGTGTTCGTGACGAACCTGCTGCCCGACTCCCGGGCGCGCGCCGGCATCGACGTCGACGACATCCGCGCCTGGAACCCGAAGGTCATCTACGCCCGCGGCCACGGCTACGGCTCGCGCGGCGAGCAGGCCGGCCGCGGCGGGTACGACATGGCCGCCTACTGGTCGCGTGGCGGCATCGGCGACTCGCTCATCCCGCACGAGGGCGACTGGCCGGCGCCGCAGCGGCCCGCCTTCGGTGACACCTACGGCGGCTTCGCGCTCGCGGGCGGCATCGCCGCGGCGCTGTTCCGCCGCGAGCGCAGCGGCGAGCCGTCGATCGTCGACGTGTCCCTGCTGGCCGCCGCGATCTGGCAGCTCGCCCCGGACATCGTCGGGGCGGGCGTCACCGGCGCCCCGATCCCGAAGTTCGACCTGGCGGAAATGCCCAACCCGGTCGCGAACCTCTACCGCACCGGCGACGGACGGTTCCTCGCGGTCGTGCTGCTGCAGGCCGACCGCTTCTGGGCGGACTTCTGCACCCGCCTCGGCCGCACGGACCTCATCGACGACCCCCGGTACAGCGACGCGAAGGTCCGCTTCGCCAACCGGCGCGAGTGCATCGCCGAGCTGCGGGCAACCTTCGAGTCGGCGCCGCTGTCGCACTGGGAGAAGGTCCTGGCCGACTTCGACGGCGTCTGGGACCCCGTGCGCACCGCCCCCGAGCTGCATCAGGACCCGCAGGTCCAGGCCAACGGCTACCTGCCGAAGATCACCGACGGCAACGGCAACACGTTCTCCGTCGCGGCGAGCCCGGTGCAGTTCGACGAGAAGCACCTCGACCTCACCGCCGCCCCCGAGCACGGCCAGCACACCGAGGAGATCCTCCTCGAGCTCGGGTACGACTGGGAGAAGATCATCGAGTTCAAGGAAAACGGCGCCACCAGCTGAGCGAGCACGGTGGGCCGCGGCGACGCACGCCCGGCCCACCGTCGCACGTAACTGCTTTGTCACCCCCGCGGGGCGCCCACGGCGCCTCCCGCCGAGCCCCACGAGGTATTCAGCAGTGATCGACCAGGTCGGGGTCGCCGACACCGAGGATCAGGCCGCGCTCACCGAGGCGGTGGTCGGCCAGCTCGCCCGCCACTGGCCCGCCGACGAGCGGCACAAGCAGATCGCCGACCCGGCCCAGGTCTCGGAGCTGCCGGTGTGGGCGGCGCTGGCCGAGGTGGGGCTGGCGGGTCTGCCGCTGGCCGAGGAGCAGGGCGGCGGGGGCGGCCGCTGGGTCGATCTCGCCGTCGCCCTGGAGGCGGTCGGGGCGGTGCTCGCGCCGGTACCGAGCGTCGGCGCCGCCGCAGCGTTGGGGACCCTGCAGGCGCTGCCCGGTGCGGCGGCGTCCGCGCTGCTCGGCGCCGTCGCCGAGGGGACGGTGGCGACCTTCGCCTGGACCGCGCACGAGGATCTGTGGGGCGCGCCCGGCTCGGTGCGCGCGGCCGCGGCGTCGACGACCGACACGCAGGTGACCCTCACCGGCGAGGTCTCGGCCGTGCTGTCCCCGGAGGCCGCCCACGTGCTGGTCCTCGCCGAGGCACCGGGCGGCTCCCTGCTGGTCGCGGTCGACGCCGGCGCCGCCGGGTTCGACCTGACCCGGGTCGCCGGCGTCGACCCGACTCGGCCGCTCGGCACACTGGCCCTGCGCGAAACCCCTGGCACCGTGCTGGCGTCGGGCGCCGAGGCGATCGCGGCGGTGCGCCGCGGCCAGGCCACCGCTGCGCTGGCGCTGGCCGCCGAGCTCACCGGCCTCGCCGGGCACTGCCTGACCGGCGCAGTCGGCTACGCGGGCGACCGCCATCAGTTCGGCCGGCCGATCGGCTCCTTCCAGGCCATCAAGCACCGCTGCGCCGAGATGCTCGCCGAGGTCGAGCAGGCCCGCGCGGCCACCCGCCACCTCGCCGCCCGCCTCGACGACGCCGCGGCCGACCCGGCCGAGCTCGACGACGCCCTGGCGCTGGCCCTGCTCGCCGCCGGCCGCGCCGCCCACGTGGTGTCCAACGAGTACCTGCAGGTCCTCGGCGGGATCGGCTTCACCTGGGAGCACGAGGTCCACCTGTACCTGCGCCGCGCCGCGGCCACCGCGCCGCTGCTCGGCGGCGCCGCGGCACACCGCGCCCGCCTCGACCCGACCCACCACATCGCCCGCGCGCGTCCGGCGCTGACCGTGCCCGACTCCGGGCCGGCCGCGGAGCTCGCCGGGCACGTCGCCGCCCTGCTGCCCGCCTACCGCGAGCGCTGGGGCGACGAGGTGTCGTTCGCCGCCCGGATGGCCTGGCAGCAGGCGCTGCACTCGGTCGGCTGGGTCGCCCCGCAGTGGCCGGTTGAGCATGGTGGGCGCGGACTCGGCATCGTCGACCAGGTCGCCTGCGACCGGGTCATGGCGATCCACCGGGCCCCGCAGCCGCTCGGCGGCGTCCTCGGGCTGAACAACGTCGCCCCGACGCTCATGCGCTACGGCACGCCTGCGCAGAAGGCGCACCTGCCGGCGATCCAGGCCGGCACCGAGATCTGGTGCCAGGGCTTCTCCGAGCCGGGCTCGGGCAGCGACCTCGCCTCGCTGCGGACCCGGGCGGAGCTGGTCGGCGACGGCGACGACGCCGAGTTCGTCATCACCGGGCAGAAGGTGTGGACGTCGGAGGGCATGGAGGCGACCCACTGCCTGCTGCTGGCCCGCACCGATCCGGACGCAGCCCCGCACCGCGGCATCTCCGCGCTGCTCGTGCCGCTCGACCTGCCCGGCATCACCCGCCGCCCGATCACGATGATCACCGGCGAGAGCGGCTTCGCCGAGGTGTTCTACGACTCCGTCCGCGTCCCGCGCAGCGCGCTGCTCGGCCCGCTGCACGCCGGCTGGACGGTCACGATGACCACGCTCGGCTTCGAGCGGGCGGGGGTCATCGAGCTCGCCGCCGGGCTGGAGCAGTCCGTCGACGACCTGGTGGCGGCGCTGTCCGGCCATGGCCTGGACGAGCAGACCCGCCTGGAGCTCACCGACCGGCTCGTCGAGGCCCGCCTCGTCGGCCTGCTCGGCAGCCGCGCGCTCGGCCGCATCGCCGAGGGCGGCGCCCCCGGCGCCGAGCACTCGGTGATCAAGCTGCTGTGGTCGCGGGCCATGCAGCACCAGGGCGAGACGCACCTCGCCGCGCTCGGCCTCGCCGGCGTCGCCGAGGCGACCGGGTACCGCGCGCAGCGGGAGTACCTGATGTCGCGCTCGGCGACGATCGCCGGCGGCACCACCGAGATCATGCGCAACATCCTCGCCGAACGCGTCCTCGGCATGCCCCGCTGACCTGCGACTTCCCCCGCCGGCAACGCGTCGTGCAGCTGGTCTCGACCCGCCTACTCATTGGGAGGCGACCGCTCTGGCCACGGGGCCGCGCCACGTCCCGCGGGCAAATCCGAGCGCGCCCCGTCAACGACACCGGCGGGCGTTGAGCCGGGCGGCCTGGCGCGTCAGGTGGTCGCGCTCGGCGAGGTTGGGTGCCTGGTGGGCCGCCTCGGCGTACAGCCGTGCCGCCATCGCCAGGTCGCCATCGCGCTCGTGGAGGTGCGCCGCCACCGCGGCGTGGCGGGGCCGAATTCTTCGGCTCTCGTAGAGGAGCCTGGGTGAGCCGTCTCGCGGCGTCCGGGGCCACGGCGTGGCGCGAGGGCGAGACGGAGCAAGGCCTTCCAAGATCAGCATGACCAGGCGGCTGAATCGAGAGGAGTCCTCGCGTGCGTCACTGTCAGTGTGGTCCTGGCGTGTCGTGGTGGGCTCGGACCGATGCGTTGTCCGGCGTGGAGAGCATGCACGTCCTCGACGTCACCCGCGATCCCGACGTCGGCGGCGGACAGGGTCTGGTGGTGCTGGACGCCGATCCGACCTGTCTCCGACCCCAGCCCTGGCGGTCGTGGTGTTCCGCGGAACCGGGCACCGCGCCCGAGCCGGCCGCCGGCCTGCGTCGGCCCCCGCTCAGACCCACCCAGGCCGTCACCGCCACACGGCCATCACTTCCCCGCCGCCCCCCGACCCGGTGACCTGAAGGTCGATGTACCGGTCCGGTGCGCACCGGGCCGGTAGCGTGGAGATCCGCCCCACGAAGGAGACGCGCATGCCAGCAGCCGAGCCGGACGCGGGCGCGGGTGTCGCCGGCAACGCTGGTGGGGTCGGCGCTGGTGGGGTCGGCGCTGGTGGGGTCGGCGCTGGTGGGGTCGGCGTCGTGGGGCAGCGGATGCGGGTGCCGAAGATGGCCGAGCTGGTCTCGGCCGACCTGCGCCAGCGCATCGTGCGCGGCGAGCTGGTCGAGGGGCAGGCGCTGCCGACGGAGGCACTGCTCGTCGCGCAGTACGGGGTGTCCCGGCCGACGCTGCGGGAGGCGTTGCGCATCCTGGAGGCGGAGTCGCTGATCACGGTGCGCCGCGGCGCGGGCGGCGGGGCGCGGGTGCAGACGCCGAGCCCGCAGGTCGCGGCCCGCTACGCCGGGCTGGTGCTGGAGCATCGCGGCACGACCGTCGCCGACGTGTGGGAGGCGAGGCTGTACCTGGAGCCGCCGGTCGCGGGGCTGCTGGCGCGCCGGCGCACCCGCGCCGACCTGAGCCTGCTGCGCGCGGCGCTGGAGCGCCACGGTGCCGATCCGGCCGAGACGGTCCGGCTGCACAACGACTTCCACGCCCTCGTCGTCCGGTTGGCGGGCAACGACACCCTCGAGCTGCTCATCGGCATGCTCAGGGAGATCGTCGACCGCTCCACCTGGTCCGCGGTCGAGAGCGACCTCGGGACGTCGGTGCAGGCCGACACCGAGCGGGCGACCGTCCGGGCGCATCACGCCCTGGTCGATCTGGTCGAGGAACGGGACGCCGCCGGCGCGCAGGCGTTGTGGCGGCGCCATCTGCGGGCCGGTGCCGCCTACCTCGACGGGGGCGGCCGCAACGCCGCTGCCCTCGACCTGCTCGCCTGAGGGCGTGAACCGCGGGTCACGCGGCCCACGCCCTCGGCGGTCAGCTCACGAACGGGTCAGTTCGCGCCGAGCTTGTAGATGCCGGTGGCGTCGATGGTGCGGAAGTTCGACAGCTCCGCGGTCTTCGAGGCGTCGGCGACGAAACCGGTCGTCGAGCAGATGTTCGCCGACACCGGGCTCGCCTTGCCGTTGCACTGGAAGGTCGCTCCGCCGCCGAGCGGGTAGGCGGTGGGCTGCGCGGTCTGGACGGCCTTCGTGATCGCCGCCGGGGTCACGTCGGTACCCGCGACGGAGTTGACCACACGGATGAGGCCGAGCATGCCCTGGAAACCACTGACGGTGTACGAGTCGTTGATCTTCAGCCCCTTGCCGTAGGCGTCGATCACCGCCGAGTACAGCTTGTACTCGGCGGTGGTCGGGTCCTGGTTGGCCTGCCCCATGATCTTCACGCCCTCGAAGCCACCGGGGATCGAGGCGCCCTTGTCCGAGCCGACGCAGCGGTCCAGCGCGGTGATCGTCGCCTTGATGCCGAGGGCCTTGATCGCCTTGATCGCGCTGGCGCAGAAGGTCGGGTCACCCGTGACGTGGTACTGCGCGGGCTTGTCCTTCTGCGCGGACTGGATCTGCGGGGTCATGTCCGCGGTACCCGGCGGGATCGCGATGACCTTGGCCTTGCTTCCCGCATTGGCGAAGAAGATCGGCGACAGGGCCTTGGCCGGTCCGCTGGCCGCGGGCACGTCGATGACGAGCACGACCGCGCTGGACAGCTTCGCCTCGCGCGCGTACGCCGCGGCGGTCCCGAACGGCCCGAGCGGGTTGCCGAGCAGGAACACGTTCTTCGTCGTCAGGGCGACCTGCGTCGCGACGAGGTTCAGCACCGTCGGAATCCCGGCGGGAGAAACGATCTTGATCCAGGGGTCGGCCTGCCCCGGGCTGCCGCCGGCCACGGCGGAGACCTTTTCCCGGACGAACGTGTTGCCGCACGCCTGGGCGTCCGCGGGGACGGATTTGTCCTCACAGGCGACGAGTTGGATTGGATGCCCGCGCAGTCCGCCGAGGTGGGCGTTGGCGTAGTCGACGACGGCCTGCGCCGACCTCTCCTCCGCCGAGGCGTCCACCGCCTGGGTACGGCCGGTGCCGACCCAGCCGATTTTCACCGGGGTACCCGTGGCGGCCTTGGCCGGGCCGAGCAGGGCCGAGTCGGCCTTCGTCGACCCGCCCTTGTCGCCACCGCCACTGCCACTGGAACCGCAGGCGGCGGCCACCAGCGAGGTGGCGAGCAGAACGCCGGTCAGCGCGGTGCGGGTACGCGGCCGCGCGGGCAACCGGCCGGCCGTCGACGAACGAAGCGGTAACAAGCGCACGTCAGTGCTCCCTAGTTCTCTGTTCGCTACAAAGGACGCCCGGTCCGTGGCCCATACGGCTCACGGACCGGGCGTTGGTGCGGGATGCGGGCCAGAAAGAATGCGGGGGTCAGGCGGAGGCGCCCGCCTCGGCTCCCAGGTAGGCGGCCTCGAGGCCCGAGCGGTCGGCGGCGAGGTCGGCGGCCGGGCCGCTGCGGACGACCTCGCCGTGGACGAGCACGACGGCCTGGTCGGCGACCTCCAGCGCGAGCTGGACGTGCTGCTCGACGAGGATGACGACGGCCCCGGTCTCGTCGGCGATCCGGCGGACCACGGGCAGCAGCCCCTCGACGATCACCGGCGCGAGGCCCATGCTCATCTCGTCGATGAGCAGCACGCGCGGCTTCTGGACGAGCGCGCGGGCGACGGCGAGCATCTGCTGCTCCCCGCCGGACAGCGCACCCGCCGCAACGCCCAGCCGCTTGCCCAGGCTCGGGAACAGTTCCACGACGTCGTCCAGGCTGTAACCGCCGGAACGCCGCGCCACGACGAGGTTCTCCCGGACGTCGAGATCGGGGAACAGCGCCCGGTCGTCGGGGACGAGCACGATGCCGGCCCGGTTCGCCGCCGCCGGCCGTCCCCCGGGCACGGGCGTGCCGTCCACCAGCACCTCGCCGCCCAGCCGCGGCAGCAGCCCGGCGAGGGTCATCATCATCGTGGTCTTGCCGGAGCCGTTCGGGCCGAGAACGCCCAGCACGGTCCCGCCGTCGGCGGTCAGGTCCAACGAGCGGACCACTCGCACCGCGCCGTAGCCGGCCTCCAGCCCGCGCACGTCCAGCAGCGGCGTGGCGGCGCCCGCCCCGTCCCCACCGGCGGCCGCGGCGGTACCGGGAGCGGGCGCGGCGCTGACGGCCGCGGCGCCAGGGGTGGTGGCGGGAGCGGACGTGCCGGCGCCCGTCACCGGGTCCGACGCGGCCGGCTCCTTCACCAGGGCCGGCTCGGTCGTCACTGCCGGCTCGGTCACCGCTGCCGGCTCAGTCGTCACTGCCGGCTCAGTCGTCGCTGCCGGCTCAGTCGTCACTGCCGGCTCAGTCGCCGCTGCCGGCTTGCCGGTCGCCGCCGCGTCCTTCGTCGCGGTCGGCTCGTTCGTCGCGGTCATGCCGACACCTCCTCCGCGTGGGTGCTGCCGAGATAGGCCTGGGCGACCGCGGGATGGCTCCGGATGTCCGCCGGGGTGCCGTGCGCGATGACCTTGCCGAAGTCGAGCACGTGGATCTCGTCGCAGAGGCTGAGCACGAGGCTCATGTCGTGTTCGACCATGAGGATCGTGACGCCGCTGGCGCGGATGTCGCGCAGCCGCTGGCCGAGCCAGTGGCTCTCGACCGTGTCGAGGCCGCCCGCGGGTTCGTCGAGCAGCAGCACGCGGGGCCGCCCGACGAGCGCCCGGGCGATGGAGACGAGCTGGCGCTGGCCCTGGGAGAGCTCACCGGCGGGACGGTCCGCGACCGCGGTGAGCCGCAGCAGGGCGAGGGTCGCCGCGACCTCGTCGGAACGGGAGCTGCCTGCCTCGCGACGCGAGGCGCCCGCGGTCAGCCCGACGCTGACGTTCTCCCGGACGCTGAGGTCCTCGTAGAGCTCGATGGCCTGGAAGGTCCGGCCGAGCCCGGCGCGGACCCGCTCGTGCGGGCGCAGCACCGACAGGTCCTGCTCGGCGAGCGCCACGCTGCCGGTGGCCCGGGCGAACCCGCTGATCGCGTCGATCGCCGTCGTCTTGCCGGCGCCGTTCGGGCCGATGAGGCCGACGATCCGCCCCGGCGGCACGGACAGGGACAGGTTGTCGACGGCGAGCACACCGCCGTAGCGGACGGTGAGATCGCGCACGGTCAGCACGGGCTCGTCCCCGTCGCCGAAGGCAACCGCCGGCACCGAGGTCGCCGCCGCGGCGTCGGCGACGATCTCGCCGGCCTGCGCGACGACGGCGTCCTCGGGCGCGACGAGCGCGTCGGGACGGGCGCCCCCAGCCCGCGAGCGGCGGCGTTCGAGCACCTGGTGGGCGGGGCCGACGATGCCCTCGGGGTTGAGGATGACGGTGAGGATCAGCAGCAGCGCCGCCACCGCCTCGTACCAGACCCCGGTGGAGACGACCTTGTCGACGAGGGCGTAGACCAGCCCGTTGACGACGGTGACCCCGGCGAGGATGCCGCCGGAGACCGAGGTGGTGCCCGCCAGGTAGACCGTGCCGAAGAAGGTCAGCCCGATGATGGCGGTGAACGGGTCGTTGGTGACGTTGCCGAACTTGTAGGCCAGCAGCGCCCCGCCGATGCCGGCGATGAACGCCCCCAGCGCGAACGCGGCGAGCTTGACCCGCACCACGTTGACGCCGGCCGCGGCGGCGGAGCGCTCGTTGGCGCGCACGGCGAGCATCTGCGATCCCAGCGTGCTGGTGCGCAGCCAGGCGACGCCGAGCCCGACGAGCACGAGCACGAGCAGGCAGACCACCCCGAACGTCACCCGGGGGAAGTCCGAGCCGCTGCCGACGCCGAGGTCCCACCCGAAGATCTCCGGGGTGGGCACCGCCGCGCCGGAGGAGCCGACGAAGTCGAGGTTGCGGAACCACAGCGCTTCCAGCGCGAACGCCAGCGCGAAAGTCACCACCGCGACCGTCAGCCCACGGATGCGCAGCGCGGGCAGGCCGATCACCACGCCGACGACGGTCGCGCCGAGCGCGGCGACGATCGGCGCGAAGGGGAAGGCGATGTGCAGGTGCTCGGAGATCGGCCCGACCAGGAACGCCGCGACCCCGGCCAGCGGGAGCTGCGCGAACGACACCTGCCCGGCGTAGCCGGTGACGACCACGACCGACAGCGCGATGACGGCGTAGACGAACGTGGAGATCAGCCCGTCGCGCAGATCGCCGGTGAACGCGATGAGGCCCACGACACCGAGCACGGTCGGAACGATGGTCGGAAGCACCACGTTGTGTGGTCGAGGAGCACGGCCGAGGTTGCGGGTGATGACCGCTCCACGGCCGGGCAGCGGCTGCGCGCGCACCACGAGGACGATGAGGATCAGGACGAGCGGGACCAGCTCCGGCAGGCCGGACGACGGCAGCCAGTCGTAGCTGTTCTGCAGGTACTGGGCCTCGGACTGGAGGGCACCGATGACGATGCCGGCGATCGTCGCCCACAGGACGTGCTGGAACCGGCCCATGATCGCCGCCGCCAGGGCGGGAACGATGAACAGGGTGTAGGAGACGGGGATCAGCGGGACGATCGGCGCGATGAGGATGCCGACCAGGCCGGCCGCCGCCGAGGAGATCATCCAGTTGCCGGCGGCGACCCGGTCCGGGGAGATGCCGCTGACGTAGGCGCCCTTCTCGCTCGACGCCGTCGCGCGGGTGGCGAGGCCGAAGCGGGTGCGGGCGAACACCAGCGACACCGCGGCGGCGAGCACGAGCACGGTGATCGCCAGGTAGACCCGGTCGCCCGGGACGTTGATCGAGCCGGCCTTCCACAGGTCGGTCGGGTAGATCGGGTCGACCGCGACGGCGGTGGTACCCATCCGCGCGGCGATCAGGGCCGTGATGACCAGCGAGACGCCGAGCGAGGCCACCGCCTTCGCGACCGGCGGGGCGTTGCGCAGCGGCCGGAAGATCAGCAGGTGAAGCCCGAGGCCGAGCAGGGCGGAGAGCAGCACCGCGATCGGCAGTGCGGCACCCATCGGTAAGTCACCGCCGATGTCGACGGTCGTCGGCAGGCCGGGGAGCAGAATGATCAACTCGCCGGAGCGCAGGTAGGCGTAGATGTACGCGGCGAGCAGCGCGATGCTGCCCGTCGCGAAGTTGATGATCCCCGAGCTTCGGTAGGTGATGGTGAGCGCGAGCGCGAGGGCACCGAACACCGCACCGTTGCCGAGGCCGAGGAGCAGGAAAACGATGTGTTGACTCAAAAGTCACTCCGCAGGATCGTCCCAGAGCAGGAGGGGCGCTCATGCCTGCGCAGGTCGCGGATCACCGCGCCTCAACAGGACCGTCGGGGCGCGTGACGAGTCTCGCCGGCCCCCCGATTGAGTTAAACTCATTGGATTCTTGTGTCTTACTTCACAGCCTGTCAAGCGATGCCCTGACCTGCGGTGGAACGGGCGGCAAACGGCGGGTTCGCGGCTAGGCGGAGGACCCACTCCGCACCCACGTCACGCTGCGTCTGCGGTGCCCCGAGCGGGCGGCCCGGCCCGCAATCCTTGGGCCAGCGGCGTCGCTGCTGACGGGGGGCCGAGCTTCGTCAGAAGGCCGAGCGGTGATGGCCCCCGTCGACGGCGATGTAGTGCCCGGTGAGGTAGCCGGCCTGGCGCGAGCACAGGTAGACGATCGACGAGGCGATCTCCTCGGGCTCGCCGAGCCGGGCGGCCGGCACCCCCGCCGTCTCGATCATCCACTTGCGGCGCGCGTCCGGCTCGGTCAGGCCCTCGTGCGTGGACAGGTACCAGTTCGTCGTCTTGGTGGCGATCCAGCCGGGGGCGATGGTGTTGATGGTGATGCCGTGGCGGGCGTACTCGTCGGCGACGCTCTTGAGCAGACCGACGGTGGACGGCCGGGTGGCGTTGGCCACCGTGTGCGGCGGGGAGCTCTGCGGCTCCTTGGCGGTCGCCGAGCCGATGTGCACGTAGCGCCCGAAGCCCGCCTCCTGCATCCCCGGCAGGACCGCGTGCAGCATGTGCACCTGACTGAGCGTGTAGGTCCGGTAGGAGTCGACGTAGTCCTCCGCCCGGGTGATCTCGGCGAAGAAGCCGCGAACATGGAAGTCGGCCTGGGTGATCACGATGAGCGGGGGCCCGAGCCGCTCGGTGACCTCGGCGACGGCGGACTCGATGCCCTCGGAGGTGCTCATGTCCGCGGACACCCCGACCGCCTCGCCACCGGCCTGCGCGATGGACTCGACGGCGGAGTCGATGTGGCGCTGCGTGCGCGCGACGACGGCGACGAGGGCGCCCTCCGCCGCGAGCATCCTCGCCACCTCGAGCCCGATCCCCTTGCTGCCGCCGACGACGAGCGCCACCCGGTCGCGAATGCCAAGGTCCACTGTCTGCCTCTCCTCCCGGGACGGTTCCACTCCTGCCGCCGTTCCCGCCCACACCGGGAGGGAACGGCGTTCCCATCCTGGCACGCGTGCCGCCCGGCCGCCCAAAGCAATGATCACAACGATCGATTGACAACCCAACGTGACCCAAGCCACAATCGCGGCCGGACGTCAACCGGCCGCCGGCCGGGCGCCGTCCGGATGCCGCCACCAGATCCCGCGGAGGAGGCCGTCCTCACGCGGACCACGCTGCCCGCCGGCCGGGAGAAGCGTCGGAGGTTCGACGAACCCACCCGCCGCGTCGCCCACGAGCCCCTCGACCCGACGAACCAGACCGTCTGACGATCTCGACCGACCGGCGGACGAACTCGTCGGACGTCGCGGGGCCCAGCTCCATCACCACCCGGGTCGGCCCCCGGGCATTCCCGCTCATCATGAGGAGTTCCAGCGTGCATATCTCCAGGTCACGATTACCGCTTCGGCGCGAGTGTCCGACCCGCCCCCGCGGGCACCTGTCCCGATCGGGCGGGCATGCCCGCGCCGGACTGTCGGCCGTGGCGCTCGCCGTGGCGGTCGCCACCGGCGTGGCGGCCTGCGGCGGCAGCAGCGGCGGCGGTGGCAGCACCGGCGGTGCGGCGAAGGCCGACAGCAGCCTGCTCGGCCCCGCCAAGGCCGCCACCGGCACCCCGGTCAAGGTCGGCTGGGTCAGCACCGGCCGGACCCAGGCCGTCGACACCTCCGGCGAGATCCGGGCCGCCCAGGCCGTCGTCGACTACGCCAACGCCCACCTCGGCGGACTGCGCGGTCACAAGATCGAGCTCGTCCCCTGCGAGGACAAGTCCATCCCGGCCAACGCGCAGGCCTGTGGGAACCAGTTCCTGCGGGAGAAGGTCGCCGTGGCCGCGGCCGGCAGCCCCGGGCAGACCGATCCCTGGCTGAAGATCGTCTCGCCGGCGGGGATCCCGGTGTCCCTGAACCTCGTGGCGACCCAGGCCACCCTGTCGACGAAGAACGTGTTCATCTGGGGCAACCCGCTGGCCTCGTTCGGCACACCGGCCGCCTTCGCCCGCGACAAGAAGCTGACCAGCGCCGCCGTGTTCGTCATCGACGTGCCCGCGGCCAGCGAGCCGGCGAAGCAGCTCATCCCGCCGTTCTTCGCCAACGCCGGGGTCAAGGCCGAGGTGATCGCGATCCCGCCGGGCACCGCCGACATGACCCCGCAGGTTCAGACCGCGCAGAAGAACAAGCCGGCGATGTACCACGTGATCGGTGACCCGACGTTCTGCGCCAGCGCCATCAAGGCGATCAAGGCGCTCGGCATCACCACTCCAATCACCGCCCTGGACCGCTGCATCGGTGCCGACCACGGCGCGTCGATCCCCGGCGGCTTCGCCGGCGTCGACATCATCGCCCAGGGCAACGTCGACCCGTCCACGCCCGAGTTCAAGCTGTTCAACGCCGTGATCGACACCTACGGCAAGGACCTGAAGTTCGACGCCATCAGCATGAGCGGCTACCAGGGCATGCTGGGGCTGGTGCGGGGCGTGAACTCGGTGCCCGGCACGGACGTCTCCTCCGCGGCCATCGCCACGGCGCTGCGCACCATGCCGCCGACCGCCTACCCGCTCGGCGGCGGCGCCACCTTCCAGTGCAACGGCAAGGCCAACTCGGTCTCGCCGAACATCTGCTCCACCACCGGGTTCATCGCGGACGCCGACAAGGAGGGCACGCTGACGGACTTCCGTAGCCTCGACACCACCGGGATCTTCAAGCTCGGCGCGCGCTGACGGATACCGCCCGCCGCCAGGGCGGGACACGCAGGTGAGACGGGCGCTCCGGGGCTGCGGGCCCCGGAGCGCCCCTGCTTTCCCCGGCTACCGGGAGCCGGCGGGCTGGGACAGCCCGACGAGGTCCAGGACCAGCTCCGCGTAGGCGGCCACCTCGTCGGCGTCGGGCTGGTGATCGAGGGCGATCCAGGCCGCCTGGCGGCTCAGGACCAGCTCGAACGCGGCGTCGGCGAGCAGCTCCGCCCGCGGCAGCTCGGCTCGTCGCAACGTCCGGGCCAGGGGCTGGCGCAGCGGGAGGGTGAGCGTGGCCTCGGCCTGGGGGAAGCGGTGCAGCAGGCGGTAGCGGTCCAGCGCGAGGGCGCGGATCGCCCGCGCCGCCTCCCCCCGCGCCAGTGACAGCAGTGCCACCGCCCAGGTGCGCACCGCCTCGACGGGCGGTCCGGCGGCGGCGACGCGGCGCTCCACCACCACGGCCGTGCGCCGCGTCGCCTCCTCGACCACGGCCAGGGTCAGCCCGTCCTTCGACCCGAACACCCGGTAGAAGGCGGCGTTGTGCCGCCCGGCGCGCGCCACGATCCGGCTCACCTGGAGATCGACCGTGTCGGTCGCGGCGAGCAGGTCCAGGGCCGCGGCGATGAACGCCTGGCGTTCGCGCGCCAGGGCGACGGGATCGTCGAGGTAGCGCAGCGGACTCGCCATCGACGTTCCCTTCGTCGGCGCACGCGGGCGGCCGGGCACGGCGCGTGGAACATCATTCTACGGTGTGCGAGCGACGTCCCGGCGGCGGCCCCACGGCACGGACGACCAGCGAAAACACAACGTAGTTGACACTTGCGCCAACGACGGCCCCGACGGACCACCGGATCGGGCGGCCGATCGAGCCGCCGTGCCGCCCCCCTCGCTCACTAACGGCAAACGTCCTGCAAGCACGGCACGTCGGCACTCGGATGCCCTGAGCAATCACCTCACCAGCGGCCAACAATCAGGTGACGGGTGCGTCAACATTGGGTACGCTGCCTCGCGCCAAACCGCAACACCGACGAGGGAGCGCGTCTCATGCCGCTGCAGGATCATCATCAGATCGTCTCGGTGGACGACCACCTCATCGAGCATCCGCGCGTCTGGCAGGACCGGCTGCCGGCGGCGCTGCGCGAGCAGGGCCCGCGCATCCAGGAACTCAACGGCAAGCACGTCTGGCACTACGACGGTTCGGTCTTCCCGACCGTCGGGCTCAACGCGGTCGCCGGCCGCCCGCCGGAGCAGTGGGGCATCGACCCGGTCCGCTACGAGGAGATGATCCCCGGCTGTTACGACCCGGTCGCCCGGGTCAAGGACATGGACCTCGACGGCATCCAGGCCGCCCTGTGCTTCCCGTCCTTCCCCGGCTTCGGCGGCGGCGTGTTCCAGCGGGCGCCGGACAAGGACCTCGCGCTGCTGTGCGTGCAGGCGTGGAACGACTTCCACATCGACGAATGGTGCGCGAGCGCGCCGGACCGCTTCATCCCCCTCGCCCTGGTGCCCACCTGGGACCCGCAGCTCGCCGCCGCGGAGATCCGCCGCACCGCCGCCAAGGGCGCCCGGACCATCTCCTTCCCCGACAGCCCCGTCCCGCTGGGACTGCCGTCGTTCCACAACGCCGCCTGGGAGCCCGTGTGGGAGGCGTGCGAGGAGACCGGAATGGTCATCTCGCTGCACTTCGGCTCGGGCAGCTACGTCCCCGGCTTCTCCTTCGCCGCCACCCGCGCCATTCCCGGTGAGGTCGTCCTTCCCGACGCCCCGTTCGCCGTCGCCATCACCATCTTCTCGACCAACCTCATGTGGTCGACCACCGACCTGCTGTTCTCCGGGGTCCTCCAGCGGCACCCGAAGCTGCAGTTCTCCCTGGCCGAGGGCGGCATCGGCTGGATTCCCTACATCCTCGAGCGCGCCGACTTCGTCTGGGAGCGTCACCGCTACTACCAGCCGATCGACTTCGACGCCCGCCCCTCCGAGCTGTTCCGCAAGCACTTCTGGGGCTGCTTCATCGACGACGAGTTCGGCCTGGAGAACCGGCACAAGGTCGGCATCGACCGGATCATGCTGGAGATCGACTACCCGCACTCGGACTCGAACTGGCCGAACAGCCGCAAGCGCGCCGCCGAGGTCCTCGCGAACGTCCCCGACGACGAGGTCGCGAAGATCACCGAGACCAACGCCCGCACGATGCTCAACTTCCCCCGCTCCTGACCGACCCTGTTCTTGGCCGACCCTGCCCCGCGCGAGCCACCCGGCCCGCGCGGGGCGGTGGTTCAGGGCGCGTCGGCGGCCGTGGCGCCGGGGTAGAGCGCGGAGGTCAGCAGCTCGGACTCGGCGTCGCGCCACCGCGTCCAGGACCGCTCGTCGTCGAAGTCGACGTCCAGGGCGTGTTCGAGCAACGGGCCGAGCAGGACCGGGGCGAAGCCGAGGATGAACAGCATCGCCGCCTCCGCGCGCAGGTCCGTCGACGGGCGGGCCTTGCCCATGCGCTCCCGGTGGGCGAGCTCCTCGGCGGACAGGTCGACCGCCCGGCGGAACCAGTCCAGGCCGTCGGGCTGGCCGTCGAGCAGCATCCGGCGGACGTAGGCGCCGAGCAGCGGCACCTCGGCGACCATCCGCTCGAAGCGGACGAGACGGCGTTGCAGCGCCTGCGCCGGGTCGCCACCGCGATCGGGTTCGCGGGTGTTGCGGTGGAGGTACTCGACGATCCACGTCGAGATCGCGTCGATGACCCCCTGCTTCGAACCGAAGTGGTGGATCACCAGCGCCGGGGAGACGCCCGCGCGCTGGGCGATCGCGCGGACCGTCGTCGAGTGCACCCCCCGCTCGGCGACCAGGGCGAAGGCCGCCGCCCGGATGCGGGCCTTCGCGGTGAGATCCTCCGGCCCGGTCAACTGCGTCGACATACCCATCCCCTCCCACGCCGTCGTCCAGCCAGGACTGAACAGATGTTCAGCATAGGGCCGCACAGACGAAAGGAGAGTCCCGAGGTGGCCGAGACCGGTGCAGTGACGCGGAACAAGGCGGCGGTGCGGGCGTTCTTCGACCGGATGAACGCCGGCGACGTGGCCGGCGCCTTCGACCTGCTCACCGACGACGTCGCCTGGTTCAGCCTATCGACGCGGCGGTTCTCCGCCCGCGATCAGATACGCGCGTCGATCGAGTGGGTGAACACCGAGCTGCTGCGGGCGCCGATCCAGCAGACCGTCACGACGCTCACCGCCGAGGACGACCGGGTCGCCGCCCTCACCGAGGGCCACGCGGTCACCGTCGCCGGAAAAAGCTACGACCAGGCGTACCACTTCCTGTTCGAGTTCTCGGGCGAGCGCATCAGCCGGCTGTGGGAGTTCAACGACACCTACCATTCCCGGACCGTCTTCGCGCTGAGCGAGGCCGGCGACCTGCCGCGGGCCGACCCCGCCTGATCACGGCGCCGTGTGCCCCCGGACCGCCCCCGCGGCGAGGAGTTCGGCGATGCGGTCGTCGGAGTAGCCCAGGCCTGCGAGGATGCGGCGGGTGCCCGCCCCCGGGGGCGGGGCCGCCGCGGTGATCTCGACCGGGTTGCCGGACCAGTCGGCGTAGCGGCGCACGACCGTGCACGGGCCGAGGTCCGGCTCGTCGATGCGGGTGAGGATGCCCGCCGCGGCGAACCAGGGGTCGGTCAGGAACCCGCCGCGGTCGAGGACCGGGGCGGCCGGCACGCCCGCGGTGGCGAGCAGATCGGCGGCCTCGGCGCTGGTCAGACCGGCGAGCGCCGCGGTGATCCGATCGGCCGCCGGGCCCGCGGCCGGCGCCCGCAGCAGCGCCGCGGCGTCACCCTCCCCTACCGCGCCGGCCTCGCGCCCCGCGTCGGCGAGGCCGAGCGCGGCCACGAGGGCGGCGGCGTGCTCGGGGGTCGTGGCGGCGACGGCGACCCAGCCCTCCTTGCACGGGTGCAGCCGGTGCACCGCGGTGTCGCCGACGTACTCGTGGCCGCCCACCGCCGGCGCGGGCTGGCCGGCGTGGCGGACGAACTCCCCGGCCTGCATCATCACCGAGGAGTTCACCATCGTGGTGACGACCTCCTGCCCGAGCCCGTCGCGCCGGCGCGCGTACAGCGCGGCGAGGATGCCGAAGGCGACGAGCGCTCCGGTGCCGATGTCGTGCACGAGCATGGCGCTCTGGCACGGCGCGCCGGCGCCGCCCTGGGCGGTGATGAGACCGGAGCGGGCCTGCAGCAGCGGATCGAAGGCGGGGGTGGCGCTGAGCGGGTTGCCGGTGCCCCAGGCGGTGACCGTTCCACGCACGAGCCGCGAGTTGATCGCGGCGAGGGTGGCGTAGTCGGTGCCGATGCGCTCGCGCACCCCCGGGCGGACGTTGTCGAGCAGGACGTCGGCGCTGCGCACCAGGTCGTGGAACGTCTCCCGGCCCGCGGGGGTCTTCAGGTCGACCACGATGTCGTCCTGGCCCTTGTGGAAGGCGAGGAAGGAGACGCTGTAGATCCGGTAGGGATCGCCGTGGGGTCCCTCGACCTTGATGACCTCGGCGCCGTAGTCGGCCAGCAGCGTCGAGCCGAACGGCCCGGCGACGAAGCTGCCCAGGTCGAGCACGCGCAGCCCGGCCAGCGGCGGCGCCGGCGGCTCCTCCGCCGGCCCGGTCGGCTCCCCGGCCGACCCGGCCGCCGCGGCGGGACGCGGGTCGGTCCAGACCGCCGCGGCGTCGATGAACGCCCGCGCGCTCGGCAGGTGGGAGAACGTCCCCGGGGTGCGGCTCAGCCGGACCGGATCGCCGGGGATCTCCACCGGGCCGAGCTCGGGATGATCGTGCACCCGGCGCATCCCGTTCGACGCGACGACCTCGCCCGTCCACCACTCGTCGCGGGTCTGCGCCGGGGCGTTGGGCACCCCGGCCTCGGTCAGCAGCCGCTCCCAGTGGGCCAGTGGCCGCTCGGCGAACCGCGCCGCCAGGCGTTCGACGACCGGGGCGCCGACGCCGGGGCGCAGCAGGTTCAGCATCGAGCCGTCCACGCCCGGCATGGTCAGCACCTCGAACAGGTCGAGCACGTCGAGCGCGGTGAGGAACAGCGGCTCGGTGAGCGCGCCGAGGTAGAGCCAGCGGTCGTCGGCGCAGCGGTAGAGCCGGTAGTTCGGCGACGAGCCGCCGCCCCCGGGCTGGCTCGCGCGGATGATCCCCTCGGCGTCGGTGAGGCTCGCCGCCTGCATCGCCGCCGTCGCGTGCAGCCCGCTGACCAGCACCGCCCGCCCTCGGCCGGCACCGTCGCGGCCGGCATCCCCGCCGCCGGCACCGTCGCGGCCCAGCAGGGCGGCCGCGACGGCGGTCGCGCCGAGGATGGCCTGACCGTAGGCGGCGATCGGGGTGACCAGCGCGAGCGGGTGACCGTCGTAGGAGCCGTGCTCGCCCGACGCGCTGGACACGGCGTCGGCGAGCAGCGGGTCGGCCGGCAGCCGACCCCACGGCGCCACCGGGGCGAGCAGCGGCAGCCACAGGTGGATCAGGTCCGGATGCGCGGCGCGCACGCCGTCCGGGTCGAGGCCGTCGCGGTCGAGGTCGTCGGGGGTGCCGTCGACGACGAGCACGTCGGCGGCGCCGAGCAGGCGGCGAAGCTGCGCCGCCCCGGCGGGGGTCGTCCGGTCCAGCGCGCACAGCCGCTTGTTGCGGTCCCAGCACAGCGCACCCGGGCCGTCGTCGAGCGGGCCGCGCCCCGGCGGGAGTAATCGCACGACGTCGGCGCCCTGATCGGCGAGGTACATCGCGGCCATCGCGCCCGCGATCGCCCCGCTCGCGTCGAGAACCCGCACGCCGTCATACGCGCCGCTCATCCCGCACCTCTCCCACCGAGGTCGCGCTGCCGTCCGCACCGCCGGATCGACCAGGCCGGCGAGCCTCCCTGTCCACCCTAATGTGTGTATTCCTGCAGCTCAGCCAGTTCTGGACACCCCCTCGCACGCGACCTCCGCACAATCCAGCCGATCGACGTCAGAGGGCGAGCTGGAGCTGGCGCTTGAGGACCTTGCCCATGGAGTTGCGGGGGAGCTCGCCGACGAGTTCGAGCTGCTCGGGAATCTTGTAGGGGGCGAGGCCCTCGGCGCGGCAGAACGCCACGAGCGCCGCGAGCGTCGGCGTCGGCTGGTCGGGGTCGGGCACGACGACGGCGACGGCGCGCTCCCCCGTGCGGGCGTCGGGCAACCCGACGACGGCGACCTCGGCGACCGCCGGATGGCGCAGCACGACCGCCTCGACCTCCAGCGCCGAGATGTTCTCCGCGTTGCGGATGATGATGTCCTTCAGCCGCCCGGTCAGGTGCAGCCAGCCGTCGGCGTCGACATAGCCGAGGTCGCCGCTGCGCAGGTAGCCGGCCTCGTCGAAGGCGTCGGCGTCGAGGGCGGGATCGGTGTAGCCGGCGAACAGCTGCGGGCCGCGCAGGCGCAGCTCGCCCTCCTCCCCCGGGGCGGCGGGCGTGTCGTCGGCGCGCACGACCCGCACGCTGACCCCCGGCGCCGGACGGCCGGCGGTGCGTTCCATCCGGTCGTCCGGGGACCCGGGCGCGGCGTAGCCGACGACCGGATGCTCGGTGAGGCCCCAGCCGTTGCAGATCCCGGCCCCGCCGAGCTCGGCGCGGATCCGCGTGTGCAGGCCCGGCTCGTTCGGCGCCCCGCCGGAGACGCACAGCCGCAGCCGGGGAAACAGCGGCTCGTCGCCGTGGCGGCGCTGCGCGTCGAGGTAGGCGTGGAAGAACGGGGCGGCGCTGCCGAGCATCGTCACGCCGTGGCGGGCGAGCATCGCCGGGGTGGCCTCCCGGTCGAAGGCCTCCACGAGCACGCCGGAGCAGCCGACCCGCGCCATGAGGCCCAGCATCCCCGGGCCGCCGATGTGCGCCAGCGGGAACGGGATGGAGGCGACGTCGGCGTCGGTGAACCCGAGCTGGTAGACCATCCCGTTGGAGCTGGCGAGCACCGAACGGTCGGTGTGCCGCACGCCCTTGGGCACGCCGGTGGTGCCCGAGGTGTAGAACACCCACCGCACCGCGTCGGCGTCGGCGTCGGCGGGCGGCAGCACGGCCGGATCGCCCAGCGGCAACGCGATCGGGACCCCCGTCTCCCGTTCCCCGGCCGCCGCGGCGGGATCGCAGACGAGGACGCGGGCGTCGTGGCGGGCGGCGACCTTCTCCGCCATCGTCCGGTGGTCGAACCCGCGGAAGACCTCGGGGACGACGATCCAGCGGGCCCCGAGCTGGCCGACGATGAAGTCGACCTCGGCCTCGCGCAGGACCGGGATGAGCGGGTTCTGCACCGCGCCGAGGCGGGCCAGCGCGGACATGAGCACGGCGGCCTCGATCGTCGTCGGCAGCTGCCAGCTCACCGTCTCCCCCGGGCGCACCCCCAGCTCCCACAGGCCGGCGGCGGCCCGCTCGGCGACATCGCGGAACTGGCGGAAGGTCAGCCGCCGCCCGGCGGCGTCGACGAGCATCGCCAGCTCCGGGGTCGCCCGCGCCCGGCGCTCGATCAGCTCCCACCAGGTGACGGCGTCATTGATGACCGAAACCGGAACCGGCACGCGAAGCACCCCTCGGACTCGATGCGGCTCGGCCGGCGGAACCGACGCAAACGAGATCCCCGAATGACAGAGGAATCCCGGCGCAGGATACGGAGGACACCTATTCGCCGCACGTAGAATGCTATTCTATGAACGCGCCGCAAGTATCGTCAATGACGGGACGCCCCGAAGCGGCCCGCTCACCCGACGTGCGTCACACCCGGCGGAAGACGGCGCGGGCGACGCTGACGACACGGTCCCCGCGACCCTCGTCGCGCAGGGTGAGCTGCGTGGCGATCCGCTCGGAGCGTCCGCTGACGACCTCGGCCTCGGCCCGGAACGGCCCGGCGACGCCAGGGCGGACGAACATGACGATCCAGCTGTCGACCTGCAGCGCGTCGGTGCCCGCGTGCGCGGCGGCGGCGTCCGTCGCCGCGGCCTCGAGGACGATGTTGATGGGCCCGAGGTGCAGCGCGGCGTGCGGCGAGGACAGCTCCGGGGTGACCTCGGGCAGCCGCCAGACCCCGTCCTGCCCGCGGCGCGCCCCGAAGACCTGGTGCAGCGGCGGCAGCGACGGGGAGTCCACGACCGGGACCGGGGGGTTCGAGACCTTCTGGTAGTCCTCGGGGACGTCGCCGAGGCTCACGCCGGTCCCGCACGACACGGCGATCACCCGGCTCGGGTCGTCGGCGTCGACCGTCAGCGACCGGCTGAAGCCCATGGAGCGGCCGAGGTGGATGACGTCGCGGTGCACGACGACCTGGTGGACGTCGCGGGCGCTGTCGAGGATGTCGTAGGACATCACCACCGGCGCCGGCACGCACTGGCTGTCCAGCCAGTAGGGCTCGGGCGAGGCGATGCACAGCGGCGCCGCCATGATGCCGCCGGTGGAGTTGCGCATGTCGTGGCGCAGCGGCATCGTCTCCCGCTCGACTTCGCTGTCGAGATCGGGGCTCAGCTTTCCCAGATAGCGATAGCTGAGCAGCGCCGTCCAGGCCTCCTCGAACTGCTTCCAGTGTTCTTCCGGGGTGACTTCACGAATATCCCTGACCATTCTTGGACGGTACTACAGGGATACCGGGCGAACCGCCCCGAAATTCTTTCCGAGCGCGGCGGCGAGCGCCTCGACGTCGCCGAGGGAACGCAGCAGGTCGTTGAGGTGCGTGCAGGTGGAGATGCCGCGGAACGCGCCGCCGACCAGCCCGCGCACGGCGCGGACGTCGGTGCCGACGAGGCGGTCCGCGCTCGCGCCGGCCAGCGGGCACTCGACCCACGGCAGGACCCGCGGCTGCGCGGCGACCGTCACGACGGTGAACGTCGCCGCGTCGATCCCGGCGGTCAGGCCGTACTCGTGGACGACGGTCTCGTCGCCGTCGGAGTCGACGTAGGTGTCGCGGAACATCGCGTCAACGTCGAGCAGCCCGTCGTGGGCCGTCAGGTCGAGCCGGCGGCGGCGGCGCACCCCGTGCAGGCCCAGCGGCGCCAGCTCGTGCCAGGCGGCCGGGTCGTCGGGGTCGGCGAGGTCGGGGGCGACGGGGCCGGCCATCGGCGGCAGGCCGCCGGCGCTGCGCAGGGAGACCATCATCGTGCCGTCGGAACGCCAGCCGGAGCAGATGTCGGCCTGGGCCATCCCGCCGGGCTGCGGCCCGTTCTCGCCGGGCTCCACCGCCCAGGCGTACCCAGAGATGATGACCGCGCCGGGCACGTCGTCGAGCAGCAGGTGCCCCAGGGAGGACGTCTCGGCGGGCAGGGCCGCGGCGATGGCCTTGCGGAACCCGCCGGGCACACTCGCGCCGACCAGCGCCTCGGCGCCGGGCAGGGGCGGGTCGGCGGTGACGCGGGCGACAGCGGGGCGCCCCGCCCGGTCGATCTCGACCTCGACGGCCGCGTGCGCCAGCTCGAACCCGGCCCCGGCCGGGTCGGTGACCAGGTCGCGGCCCCGCCCGCGCAGCACCAGCGGGCCGGTGAGCTCGCGGCCGCCGGCGATGTCGACGGTGCTGGTACGCCGGATCGAACCCGGCCGGCGCCGGGGGGTCGCCACCGCCGGGATGCGCGGTCCATGGCCGGGATGACCTGTTCGGATCATCGCCACTCCCCCTGTCCGTTCGAGTCCCCTGTCAGTGCGGGAACGGGCTTCGGCCGCGGGGTCGCCACCGCGCCCCCGCGGCCGCGAGGACCTACCGCGGCTGGAAGCGCTGCGCGCCGTCCAGGCGGATCGTCTCGCCGTTGAGGTACGGGTTGGTCAGGATGTGGGTGACCAACGCGCCGTACTCCGACGGGTGGCCGAGCCGCTTCGGGAACGGCACCGCCGCGCCGAACTTCGCCAGCGCCTCCGGCCCGACCGACTCCATGATCGGCGTGCGCATGGTGCCGGGGGCGACGCAGACCACTCGGATGCCGAGCGAGCCGAGGTCACGGGCCGCGGCGAGGGTGAGGCCGACGACGCCGCCCTTGGCCGCCGCGTACGACGACTGGCCGATCTGGCCCTCGAAGGCCGCGATGCTGGCCGTGGTCACGACCGCGCCGCGCTCGCCGTCCTCGCCGGGCTCGGCGCGCGCGATCGCCGCGGCGGTCAGGCGCAGCACGTTGTACGTGCCGGTGAGGTACAGGTCGACGGTCTTGCGGAAGCCGTCCAGCGACGCCGGCGAACCGTCGCGCTGCACGACCTTCTCGGCGACACCGAAGCCGCCGTGCGCCGCCACCGCGTAGCGCAGCGTGCCGAGCTCCCCGGCCGCCTCGATCGTCGCGAGCACCGAGTCGTCGTCGAGCACGTTGGTGCGCGAGTACTTCACCGCGTCGCCGAGCTCGGCGGCGAGCTTCTCGCCGCGCTCGTCGTTGAGGTCGGCGATGATCGCCGAACCGCCCGCGGCGACGATCGCCCGCACCGTGGCCTCACCGAGGCCGCCCGCTCCGCCGGTCACGAGGGCGACGTTGCCTGCCAGTGTCATCCGGTCCCTTTCTCGTCTGTGTCGTTCGGCCGCCGGTCGTTCGGCCGCCGGTCGTTCGGCCGCCGGTCGTTCGGCCGCCGGTCGTTCGGCTTCTGGGCCGGTCAGCCCCGCTGGGACGACAGAATTGTCACCGCGGACACCGCCGTGGGGCCACCGATGTTGTGCGCGAGCGCCGTGCGGGCGCCGTCGACCTGGTTGGCCGCCTCGCCGCGGAGCTGCTCGAACAGCTCCACGCACTGCGCGACGCCGGTGGCGCCCGGCGGGTGCCCCTTCGCCTTCAGACCGCCGCTGGGGTTGACCGGCTTGGCCCCGCCGACGTTGGTCACCCCGTTCTCGATCAGCTTGTAGGCGCCGAACTTCTCGGCGAACCCGAGGTCCTCGTAGCTGATCAGCTCGACGCCGGTGAAGCAGTCGTGCACCTCGGCGACGTCGATGTCCTCGGGGCCGAGCCCCGCCATCGCGTAGGCGGCCTTCGACGCCTTCACCGTCGGCGGGAACGTCGTCATGTCCTTCTTGTGCTGGTGCATCACCCGGTCGAGGCCGAGCCCGACGCCGCGCACCCAGACGGGACGGTCGGTGTAACGCTCGACGACGTCCTCGGAGACGAGCAGCAGCGCCGCGGCGCCGTCGCTCTGCGGCGTGCAGTCGTACAGGTTGAACGGGGCGACCACGACGGGGGCGTTCAACGCCTGCTCGACGGTGATCTCGTAGCGCAGCTGCGCCTTCGGGTTCGGCACTGCGTGCTTGTGGTTCTTCACGGCCACCATCGCGAGGTGTTCCTTCGTCGCGGGCGACTCGTGCAGGTAGCGGGCGACGTGCAGGGCGAAGTTCGCCGGGGCGACCAGGCCGAGCGGGTAGTCCCAGGCCATGTCGCGGGTCAGGCCCGCCCACTCCCAGAACGTGCTGCGTGCCGAGGACTCACGCACCTTGTCCGCGCCGACGACGAGCACGACGTCGAACGCCCCGGACGCGACCGCGAAGGTGGCGTTGCGGACCGCGTCGTTGCCCGTCGCGCAGGCGTTCTCCACCCGGGTGACGGGAATGTCGAGCAGCCCGCAGGTGTCCGCGAGGATGCCCGTGGGGAAACCGTCCGAGGTCGTCAGCTCACCGAACCAGGCCGCCTGGATGTCGGCGCGGTCCAGGCCCTTGTCGACGTGCGCGGCCATCTCGGAGACCGCCATCGGCAGCAGTTCCTTGATGCCCAGGCCGAAATGCTCGCCGAACGCCGTCATCCCGGCGCCGACCACCGCCACTCGCCTCATCGCACCGCTCCCTCGCCTGCATCCGCGGCCGTCGCCGCATCCGGGTACTCGGCCGCATCCGGGTACAGCGCATAGCCGTAGTCCGGAATTCCTGAACGCACCGCGACCCGACGCAGCACCAGTCGGCCGCGGTCACCGATCTGCACCGTGCCGGCCGGGGCGCCGGTCACCTTCACCAGCGCGCGCACGTCGACGTCGTCGAGCTGGACGATCGCCAGCGAGTACGGCGTCGGCAGGCCCGGCACGGGGACGTGCACGGTGACGACCGTGTACACCTCGCCGGTGCGCGGCAGCGGGGTCAGCGTCCAGCCGTCCTCGGAGCCGCAGTTCAGGCACCGCCGCCGCGGCGGCAGCGCCAGCGTGCCGCAGGCGTCGCACCTGCCCGCGTCCCAGCGCAGCTTCGCGTCGAAGGCCCGCTCGTAGGCGGCCAGCGAGATCGCGATGTCCGGCCCGGGGGTGCGGGTCAGCTTCTCCGGCGCCAGCAGCGCCGGGGAGTCGCGACGCACCGCGGGCACCCCGTCGACGCGCAGCGCCGTCGCCGACCCCTGCTCGACGGCGAGGACGAGCCCGCCGGCGCCGACCTCGGCGAGCGCCGCCACCGCGAACAGCGCCGCGCTCGCGCCCGTCGTCGGCAGCGTCGGCGGCACCCCGGCGCACAGCGCCCGCGCCTGCTTGGCGGGCAGCCCCGCCACGACCACCGGCTTGTCGGTCAGCTCGAGGCGCTCGATGGCGACCCCGACGCCGCGTTCACGCTCCAGCCGGGCGTCGGAGTAGTCGCGGGCGCCGCCGCCGTTCTCCCGGCTGTGTACCGGCAGGCTGCGCACGATCCGGCCGACCGGCTCCACGCCGACCCCGGCCCCGTCGGCCAGCAGCGCCGCGGCGGCGCCGACCGGGCCGGACTCGCCCGCGTCGACGCCGATGACCAGCGTGCCGGCCTCGGCGCCGCCGAGGGAGTCGAACACCGCCGGCCCGCCGCCGACCTGCTCGACCACGGGCACGTCGTCGGGCAGGCCGATGCCGGCCAGCAGCGCCGCGGCGTTGCCACCGACGAGCAGCGGCAGCTCCCGGGTCACGAAGACCACCCGGCGCACGTCCGGCGCCGTCGCCGAGCCGGCCGGGGTGGCCTGCTCCAGCGCCGCACGGGCGGCGGCGACGGCCAGGGTCACCGCGTCCTCGTCGGGTCCCAGGACCCGTCCCCGCGCGCTGCCCCAGGGGGGCAGGTACGTACCGACAGCGGCCACCGTCGTCATCGCGTCGTCTCCTCTCGCCGCCAGCAGATCAGTGACACACCGATCACGAAATGATGTTCAGGCCGGCCAGGCCCGCCGGGGCGGTGCCCAGCACCACGCGCAGCCCGGCGTCGAGCTCGGCGGCGTCCAGGCGCCCGCCGCGGGCGGCGCTGTAGCCGCGGCGCACGCTCCACGGGTCCACCGGATGCACGGTGTTGCCGTCGATGCGCAGCACCCGCCCGGTCAGCCAGCCGGAGCGCTCCGAAGCCAGCCAGGCGACGACCGGGGAGGAGTTCGCCGGGTCGAACCGGTCGAAGCCCTCGGCGGCGCCGGGCTGGGCGAGGCCCGTGCCGGCGGTCATCCGGGTCGCGGCGACCGGGGAGATGCAGTTGGCGGTCACGCCGTAGCGGCTGCCCTCGAGCGCCGTGGTCAGCGTCAGGTTCGCGATGCCGGCCTTGGCGGCGCCGTAGGCGGCCTGGCCGACGTTGCCGGCCAGGCCCGTGCCGGAGGTGGTGTTGATGATCCGCCCGGCGACCGGGCGGCCCGCCTTGGACTCGGCCCGCCAGTAGTCGCAGGCGTGCTTGGTCAGGGCGAAGGTGCCCTTGAGGTGGACGCCGATGACGGCGTCCCAGTCCTGCTCGGTGAGCGAGGTGATCGTCGCGTCCCGCAGGATGCCGGCATTGTTGACGATGGCGTCGAGCCGGCCGAAGCGTTCGACCGTGTTCGCTACCAGGGAGCGCACCGCCGCCCAGTCGGTGACGTTGCCGGTGTCGCGCACCGCGACCCCGCCCTTGGCCTCGATCTCGGCGACGACGGCGTCGGCGGGCTCCTCCTGCGACGACTCCCCGCGGACTCCGACGCCCAGGTCGTTGACCACGACAGTTGCCCCGTGCGCGGCCAGCTCGAGGCTGTGGCTGCGGCCGATTCCCCGGCCCCCGCCCGTCACGATGACGACGCGTCCCTCCAGGAGACGCTCACCCTGTTGCGACACCCGTCAGCTCCTCTGCCCGGTCAGTCCGCACGGCGACGCTGGCGACTCTAGGGTCTACTTGACATATTCGTCAAACCTTAGTGTCATGAGGCCATAATCCTTGTCCGGGACCCCCCAGCGCACCCCTGGCAGCCGGGACTTCCCGCCATACTTGACACCCCAGTCGGAGATTGCCCATGCCGAGCGAGATGGACCAGTTCGTCGCCGAGGTCACCGCGTTCCTCGACGCCCACGCCACCCGCCGTGCCCGGGCGGCCGAGGACGTCGCCTGGGGCGAGGGCGAGGACCGGCTCTCCTATTTCAGCACCGATCCGCCTGACGTGGAGAACGCCAAGGTCGCCGAGGCCAAGGCGTGGCAGCGCACCCGCTTCGACAACGGCTTCGGCTGGCTCACCGGGCCGACCGAGTTCGGCGGGCGCGGGCTGACCACCGTGCACGACCTCGTCTACGACGGCCTGGAAGCCGCCTACGAGGTGCCCGAGACCGGGGTGCTCTCCCTCATCGGCCTCGGCATGATCGGCCCGACGATCCTCGCCCACGGCTCCGACGAGCTCAAGCAGCGCTACCTGCCCAAGCTCTACAGCGGTGAGATCATCGCCTGCCAGCTGTTCAGCGAGCCGGCCGCGGGCAGCGACCTGGCGAGCCTGGAGACGAAGGCCGTGCGCGACGGCGACGGCTGGATCCTCAACGGGCAGAAGGTCTGGACGTCGGTGGCGCACCATGCCGCGATCGGGCTGGCGCTGTGCCGCACCGACCCCGACAAGCCCAAGCACCGGGGCATCACCGCGTTCATCGTCGACATGACCGCCCCCGGGGTGGACGTGCGCCCGCTGCGTCAGATGAGCGGCGGCTCCGAGTTCAACGAGGTCTTCCTCACCGACGTCCGCATCTCCGACGACCACCGCCTCGGCCCCGTCGACGGCGGCTGGGGCGTCGCCCTGACCACCCTGATGAACGAGCGGGCCAGCGTCGGCGGCGAGGGCGCGGGCCCCGTCGGCCGCGCGGTCGCCCTGCCCTTCCTCACCGAGCTGCTGCGCGCCAACGGCCGCCTCGACGACGGCGCCGCCCGCCGGCGCCTCGCCGAGCTGCACGCCGACAGCCTCGCCACCGAGTACCTCAACCACCAGATGGTCCGCAAGTTCCGTGCGGGCGAGCAGCCGGGCCCCGAGGCGTCGGTGTCCAAGCTGATGTACGCCCAGAACCTCACCCGGGGCGCCCACTTCGCCGCCGAGATCATCGGCCCGCGCCTGATCGCCGACACCGGCGCGTGGGGCACTTACTCGTGGACGGAGCTGCTGTTGTCCACCCCGGCGCTGCGGATCCTCGGCGGCACCGAGGAGATCATGAAGAACATCCTGGCGGAGCGGGTGCTCGGCCTGCCCAAGGAGCCGGGCATCGACACCAGGTCGCCGTTCCGGGAGCTCCGTCGTTCGGCCGGCGCCACGGAATCGAGGTCTGGAGCATGAGCACCGAGGACACCACCAGCACCGAGCTGGACGAGCTGCGCTCGGCGGTACGTGACTTCATGACCGCCAAGGCCGACGAGCAGGCCGTGCGCGCCGCGATCGACTCCGAGCGCGGCTACGACGACAAGATCTGGGCGCAGATGGCCGAGCAGCTCGGCCTGCAGTCGCTGGCCCTGCCCACCGAGCACGGCGGCGACGGCTACGGCCTGGTCGAGCTCTCCGTCGTGCTGGAGGAGATGGGCCGGGCGCTGCTGCCCTCGCCGTTCCTGTCCTCGGTGGTGCTCGCCGGCACCGCGCTGGTCGCCGCGGGCGGCGACGAGGCCGCGCGGATCCTGCCCGGCATCGCCGCCGGCACCACCACCGCCACCCTCGCCCCGCCGGCCGTCGACGGCAGCTGGTCACTCGGCGGGCGCGGCACCGGCGACGCCCTGGCCGTCACGGCGAGCGCCGGCGCGGCCAGCGGCGACACCGGTGACGTCACCCTCGACGGCACCGCGCCGCTCGTCCTCGACGGCGCCGGCGCCGACGTGCTCCTCGTCATCGCGGGCGGCCCGGCCGGCCCCGGCCTGTACGCCGTCGACGCCGACGCCGCCGGGCTCACCCGCACCCCGCTGCCCGTGCTGGACCTGACCCGCCGCATCGCCAAGGTCACCTTCGCCGCCACCCCGGCCCGGCTGGTCGGCGAGGCCGGCGGCGCCGCGGCGATCCTCGACCGGGTCCTCGACGTGGCGACGACGGCGCTGGCCGCCGAGCAGGTCGGCGCCGCCCGCGCCTGCCTGGAGGCGTCCACCACCTACGCCAAGGACCGCGTCCAGTTCGGCCGGCAGATCGGCACCTTCCAGGCCGTCAAGCACAAGGCCGCGGACATGCTCACCCGCGTCCAGGTCGCCGACGCCGCGGCCCGCGAGGCCGCCCGCGCCGTCGACGGTCTCGCCGACGCCCCCGACGCCGGCGTCGCCGCCGCCGTCGCGCACGCCGTCTGCTCCGAGGCGTTCCTCGCGGTCGCCACCGAGAACATCCAGGTCCACGGCGGCATCGGCTTCACCTGGGAGCACGCGGCGCACCTGTACTACCGGCGGGCGAAGGCCTCCCAGCTGCTGTTCGGCGGCCCGGCGGTCTACTACGAGCGGCTGCTGGCCAAGGCCGGCGTGTGAGCGCCGCCCCGGACCCGGCCACCGCGCCGCCGTTGCCGGGTCCGGGGCTCGCCGCACCGGGCCCCGGCCCGGACACCGCGGGCACGGTGCGCACCGCCGCCGGACTGCGCTTCACCGGCCTCGCGGCCACCGTCGGCGACGGCGCGCGCGCCACCGTCGAGCGGGTGCCCGACGCCGAGGCCCTCGTCGACCTCGCCACCGGCCAGCGCCTGACCTACCTGCAGCTGTGGGACGCGGCCAGCCGGGTCGCCGGCGGCCTCGTGGCCGCCGGCGTCGAGTCGGGCGACCGGGTGGCCGTGCGGCTGCCCAACGGTGCGCCCTGGTGCGCGGCAGTGCTCGGCGCGATCCTCGCCGGCGCCGTACCCGTCCCCGTCAACACCCGGCTGACCCCGGCCGAGGTCGCCCACATCGTCACCGACTCCGCCGCCACGCTGGTCGTCGACGACCCGGCCGCGCTGCCCGACGGCCCGCCCACCGTGCGCCTCGCCGAGGACCCGGAGGCGCTGGCGGCGCTGTTCTACACCTCCGGCACCACCGGCGTGCCCAAGGGCGCGATGCTGTCGCACCGGGCGCTGCTGTCCGCCGCCGAGCAGTGCCGCCGTGCCCTGCACCTCGGCCCGACCGAGGCGACCCGGACGCTGGTCGCCGCGCCGCTGTTCCACGTCCTGGCCTTCGGCATGCAGTGGCTGCCCGCCCTGCTCGCCGGCGGCACGGTCGTCATCGCCACCCACTTCGAGACCGGCGCCTGGCTGGCCGCGATCCGCGACGAGCGCATCGACGTGCTCAACGGCGTGCCGGCGATGTACTGGCAGGCGCTGCGCCACCCCGACTTCCCCCGCACCGACGTCTCCCACGTCCGGCTGGTCAGCTACGGCGCCGCACCGACCCCGCCGAGCCAGGTCGCGGAGCTGCTGGCCGCCTTCCCCGCCGCGCGCTTCGGCCCCGGCTACGGGCTGACCGAGGCCGCCTGCGTCAGCGGGCTGGACCATGACGAGGTGCTCGCCCACGCCGACTCGGTCGGCTCGGCCGTCGCCGCCACCGAGCTACGCCTCGACGGCCCCGAGGCCGCCGCGGGCGTCGGCCAGCTCCTCGTGCGCGGCCCGCAGCTCATGAGCGGCTACTGGCGCCGGCCCGAGGCCAGCGCCGAGGCCCTCGACGGCGGCTGGCTGCGCACCGGCGACCTCGCCCGCATCGACGACGCCGGGCGCGTCCACCTGCTCGACCGGATCAAGGACATGATCAACCGCGGCGGGGAGAACGTCTACAGCATCGAGGTCGAACGGGTGCTGGCGGCGTTCGCCGGCGTCGGCGAGGTCGCCGTCGTCGGCGTGCCCGACCCGCGCCTGGGCCAGCGCGTCGCCGCGGCCATCGTGCCCCGCCCCGGCGCCGCCGTCGACGTCGACGCCCTGCTCGCCCACGCCGCCGGCCGCCTCGCCGACTTCAAGATCCCCCAGTACGTCGCGATCCTGACCGAGCCGCTGCCCCGCAACGCCGCCGGCAAGGTCGACAAGGCCCGCCTGCGCACCGACACCGCCTGGGGCCCCCGCCGCTGATCAGCTGTCGGTGTGGGCGCGCACGACCGGGGCGACGGCCTCGGCGAAGCGGTGGATCGACTCGCCGACCTGCTCGCGGGGCAGGCCGCCCCAGTCGATCTGGCCGTAGAAGCGGTCCAGGCCGAGCGCCTGGTGGGCGTCGAGGATCTTCTCGATGAGCTGGGCGGGCGTGCCGATCATGATCGCGTTGCCGCGGCGCATCCCGTCGGCGAACGCCTCCGCGGAGACGACGAAGCCACGCCCGCCGGGCGTCTTGGGACGCAGGTACTCGTAGTAGTACGGGTGGACGTCGCGGGCGTCCTGCTCGGACTGCGCCGCGTAGAAGTGCGTCGAGATGCCGACCTTCAGCTGTTCGGCGTGGCCCGCCTGCTCACCGGCCGCGCGGTAGATGTCCACGGCGCGCTTGGCATGGCTGAGCGGGCCGCCGATGTAGCCCAGCACCATCGGCAGGCCGAGCCGGCCGGCCCGCTCGGCACTCGCGGGCGACCCCCCGACCCCGATCCACACCGGCAGCGATCCGGGCTCGACTCGGGGCGTGATCGGCGCGTCGGTCAGCGGCGGGCGGAACCGGCCGCGCCACGTCACCCGCTCGTGGGCGCGCAGGGTCAGCAGCAGGCGGAGCTTCTCGTCGAACAGCACGTCGGCGTCGGCGAGGTGCTCGCCGAACATCCCGAACGGCTCGGCGTACGCGCTGCGCCCGGCAATGATCTCGGCCCGGCCGTGGCTGACCAGGTCGAGGGTGGCGAAGTCCTGGTAGAGCCGCACCGGGTCGAGGATCGGCAGCACCGTCACCGCGCTGGTGAGCCTGATCCGGCTGGTCCGGGCGGCGATGGCGGCGAGCGCGACCGCCGGCGAGGAGACCGCGAAGTCGAGGGTGTGGTGCTCCCCCAGGGCGAACAGGTCAAGCCCCACCCGCTCGGCGAGCGTCGCGTGGCCGACGATCTCGTCCAGCCGCTCGCCGTGGCCGACCCGCACGCCGGTGCCCAGCCGGATCTGGGCGTCGCTGAGCGAGAGCACCCCCAGCTCCAGCATCTCAGGCAACCCCCGCCGCCGGCCGGACCACTGCGCGCATCTGCCTGTCTCCTCAGCTGTCAACTCGGCTGTCAACTCGGCTGTCAACTCGGCTGTCGACCCGCCCGCTACGGACGCGACCCTAAATGGAGCACTAGCTCCACATGACCGCAGCCTAGCGGAAATCCGGAAAAGGTGCTCCAGATGGTGCGGTACCGTCGGAGCCGTGACGGGTGACGGCCAGCGGATGCGGGCCGACGCCCGGCGAAACCGCGACCGGATCGTCGAGGCGGCTCGGGAGCTGTTCACCCAGCACGGGCTGTCGGTGTCGACCAACGAGGTCGCCCGGCACGCCGGCGTCGGCATCGCGACGCTGCTGCGCCGCTTCCCCACCCGCGACGAGCTCGTCGGCGCGGCGTTCTTCCCGAAGATGACCGGTTACCGCGACGCCATGTCCGCCGCCCTGGCCGACCCCGACCCCTGGCACGGCTTCTGCCGCTTCATCGAGACCGTCTGCGGCATGCAGGTCGCCGACCTCGGCTTCACCGAGGTCCTGACGCGCACGTTCCCTACCGCGCGGGCGTTGGAGTCGCAGCGCGACGAGGTCGCGGCCGACTTCGGCCGGCTCATCGGCCGGGCCCAGGCCGCCGGCCGGCTGCGGGCGGACTTCGCCCACCAGGATCTCGTCGTGATCCTCATGGCCAACGCCGGCGTCGTCGCCTCCAGCGGACCGGCCGCCGAGGTGGCCTCCCGGCGCCTGGTCGGCTACCTGCTGCGCTCCTTCGCCGTCGACGCCGCCCATGCCGCCGACGCCGCCGACGCCGACGCCGACGCCGCTGCCGCCCATGCCGAGCTGCCCCCGCCGCCGAGCCGCACCGCCATGTACCGCGCGATGCTACGCCTGCGGACGGCGCCGCCGGAGCCGGACAGCAGCCCCTGACTGCGCGCGCCGCCGGTCAGGCCGGGGCGGGCAGGTGCAGTTCGCGGCCGGGCCAGCGGGAGCGCAGCCAGCGGTCGTGGGAGGCGACGACGATGGCGCCGGGGCCGGGCCCCAGGGCGTCCTGCAGCTCGTCGGCGAGGCGCGGCGAGAGGTGGTTGGTGGGCTCGTCGAGCAGCAGCAGGTCGGGCGGGTCCGCGACGAGCAACGCCAGGGCCAGGCGGCGGCGCTGGCCGACCGAGAGCTCCCCCACCGGGCGGCCCAGCTCCCGCGGGGCGAGCAGGCCGAGGCCGACCAGTGGCACGGCCTCGGCCCGGCGCTGCCCCACCGCTCGCATGTAGGTGTCGGCCGCGGTGCGTTCCGGCCGGTCGAACACACTGTCCTGGGCCAGCAGGCCGACCCGCAGGTTGCCGCGGCGGCGCACCTCGCCGCCGCCGGCTCCGAGGCGCCCGGCCAGCACGGCGAGCAGCGTCGACTTGCCCGCGCCGTTCGGCCCGGTGACGAGCAGCCGGTCGGTGGCGGTCAGGTCGAGGCGGTCCAGCGCGAGGCGGCCGGGCACGCGGACGTCGCGCAGCGCGAGCAGGGTGCCGTCCGGCGACGGGCCGGCCAGCGCTGGCACGGCGAAGCGCAGCGGCGGCGGGGGGCGGCGGACCTGGGCGCGTTCCAGCTCGTCGAGGCGGCGGGCGGCGTTGCGGACCCGCCGGGAGATCTGCTGCTCCACCCGGTTGGTGAGCAGGCCGAAGCTCATCTTGTTGTTGTCGCGTGGCCCGCGGTTCGCCGCGATGGTGCGCGAGGTGGCCGCGACCGCGTGGCGCAGCGCGGCGAGTTCGGTCTGCTCGTCGGCGAAGCGCCGCTCCCAGCGGTCCCGCTCGGCCTGCTTCGCGGCCTGGTAGGCGGTGTAGCCGCCGCCGTAGCGGGTCGGGCCGTCGACGGCCGGGTCGAGGTCGATCAGGTCGGTGCAGACGGCATCGAGGAACGCCCGGTCGTGGCTGGCCGCGACCACGACGCCGGGCAGCGCGCGCAGCTGCTCCTCCAGGAAGGCCGCGGCGTCGTCGTCGAGATGGTTCGTCGGCTCGTCGAGCAGCAGCGCGGTGGGCCGGCGCACCAGCAGCGCGGCGAGGGCGAGTCGGGCCCGCTGGCCCCCGGACAGCGCCGACAGGGCCCGGCCGAGCTCGATCCCGCCAAGCCCGAGACCGGCCAGGGTGATCTCGGCGCGCCGGTCGGCGTCCCAGGCCGCATGGTCCTGCGCCCGTTCGAGTCGTATGCCGTACGCGGCGAGCAACGCCGGATGGTCGGGGCCGTCCGGCGGGGTCGCGGCGAGCGCGGCCGTGAGCCGGTCGAGTTCGGCGAGGTCCTCGCGGGCCTCGCGCAGCGCCTCGTCGAGCACGTCGGCGATCGTCGCGGCCGGATCGAACGGCATCTCCTGATGGAGGAAGCCGACGTCCGCCGGCCGCGAGACGGCGCCGCCGTCGGGTTCGTCGACGCCGGCGAGCAGCCGCAGCAGGGTGCTCTTGCCGGCCCCGTTCTCACCGATCAGCCCGACGCGATGCCCCGGCGCCGCAGTGAGCGACACCCCGTCGAGAACGCGGCGTCCACCAAGCGAGCGGACGAGGTCGGACGCCGAAAGAGCGGGCTGAGCCACGCGAACACCACCGAAAGGATCGCATCTCCCGCCCGCCGGGACGCTGCCTCGGTCGCGGGCGCGGGTGGTGTCAGAGCTTCATGATGCGTCCATGGTAACCCTGGGCGGTTCCGCGGAACCGGCTGCGTCGGGGTCTGTCTCGGCTCAGGGGTTGAGGAGGGCGTGGATCGAGTCGATGAGGCTGAGTCGGCCGCCGTCGGGGGTGTGGATGGCGGTGGGGGTGATGTGCCGGGTGGCGTGGGCGAGTCTGCTGGCGGGTTCGGGTCCGGGCAGGATCGGTGGGGCGGTGGTGAGGACCCGGCCGTCAGCGGTGCGGGCGGTGACCGTACCGTCCGCAGCACGGTCGAGTCGGATGTCGTCGTCGTGGACGGCCCGATGATGGGCCGAGCAGATCAGCAGCAGCCGATCGATGTCGGTGTCACCTCCCCAGCCCCACTCGGTGAGGTGGTGGATCTGCAGGAAACGGGTGTGCCCACAGCCCGGGTACTGGCAGACGCCGTGGTCACGGGCGTAGACGGCGTCACGCAGTCGCTGGCCGGGGTGACGCTGCCGCCGACCCAGGTAGAGCGGGTTGCCGTCGGGGTCGGTGACCATGCCGCGGAGGAACCCGTCACAGCCCAGGCGTGCCACGACCTGCCGGGACAGCCCGATCCCCCCATCAACCTCCGCCCACGCCCCGATCCCGATCCGCGTCATCCCCACCGGCCCTGAGACGCTGCCCGCCGCCGCCCCGGCCGGGGTGTCCGCAGCGCCCGTGCCACCACCGCTGGCAGGGCAGTCGCTGCTGGACACGGCGGTGTCGGGGAGGGTGGTCAGGTGCATGGTCAGGGTGTGCTCAGGGGCCATCAGCCCGGGCGCCTGCCGGTCGAGGAACCCGTCGGCCAACGCGACCAGCGCCTCGGCGTCCCGCTGACGATCCCGCATCCGGACCACGCTCTCCCCGTCCGCGGGCACCTCCTCGGCCTCGGCGGCACGGGCCTGGGCATCGCCGGTGGTGTCGAGAGGGGTGGTGGTGTCGAGAGGGATGGTGGTGTCGAGGCTCGCCCGGGCCGCGTTCAACGCCGCGATCAACCGAGCACCATCGTCCGGAGGAAGAACCGCGCTCACGCGGAGCATCCCGTCATCGTCGTACTGCCACGCCAACCGCGGCCCCGACCGGCGTGTCCTCTCCTGGCCGCGGGCCTGCCGGGCGCACCGCACCAGCCGCTCGATCTGCCCGGCGGTGCAGTACCGCGCATGGGTCAACCACACCTGCTCGGACCGTTCGTCGGCGATCCGGGTCACCGCCCGGACCTTCGCATACGACAGGGTGCCCGCGGCGAACGCGGCCCGGATCGCCGGGAGACGCTCCAACGCATGCCCGGTCGCCACATGCTCCCGCGCGGTCCGCAGACCGATCCCGCACCGCCACGACAGCCAGTGCGCACACGAGCCCATCCCGATCCCCGACCAGCCCTCCCGCCGGTCGAACGCCGCCACCGCCAGCAACCAGGCACACGTCGCCGCCGCGATCCGCCCCGCCCACCGGCAGATCACCTCCTCCACCTCCCCCAACGACGCCGACTCCACATCCACCTCCACCACCGCCGACCAGGCGGAGGGATCGGCGGGTACAGGGGACACGGGAACAGTCATCATGATCACCGGGCCAGGGGTGTCGTCGAACATCGGACTCGAACATCGTCCCACCCCCCACCGACAAAAACCCAACCAAGATCAATCGAGCCTCAACGCCCACACTCCGCCGGGATCGACCCGAAGCCCCGACCCGGACGCGGAACCTGGGCTTGTAACCGGCATCACGGCATCACAGCATCACGGCATCACAGCATCACGGCATCACGGCATCACGGCATCACGGCATCCGATCACGGCATCCGATCACGGCATGCCGCGGAACCCGAACCGGCCGACAGCAGACCCGGAAACTGCGCGTGGAAGCCAAGCCGGCAACCCAAAAGACGATCATGGTGTTCCGCGGAACCGGCACCGACCCGAATCCTGAGCCAGGACGCGAATCCGGCAGGCCGACTGCCGATCATGGTGTTCCCTGGCCGGCGCCGGGCCGGACCGGGCCGGGATGGGCCGGGATGGGCCGGGATGGGCCGGGATGGGCCGGGCCGGGATGGGCCGGGATGGGCCGGGCCGGGATGGTGATCGGGGAGATCAGGGGGTCGTCGGGTGGTCCCAGAGGTGGTGGAGGGCGGCGGCGCGTTCGCGGCGGTCGAGGCCGCGCAGATCGGCGGTGCCGTGCTCGGTGACGACGACGTCGACGTCGTGGCCGGGGGTGCTCACGGGCGCGGACAGGCGCTCGACGAGGGTCGGGCGGCCGCGGTGCGTCGAGGGCATCGCGATGATCGACAGGCCGCCGGCCGATCGGGCGCCGGCGGCGGCGTAGTCGGCGTGGCCGCCGACGCCGCCGACGGTCGCGCCGGGGAAGCCCTCGACGTTGACCTGGCCCTGCTCGTCGAGCTCGATCGCGGTGTTCACCGCGACGAACGGCTGGCCGCTCGACAGCCGGCCCAGGTCGTGGGTGTGCTCGAGGGGATGCAGCAGCGGGCGGCCCGCAGCCCAGGCCAGCAGGTCGGGGCCGCCGGCGAGGTAGGTCGTCACCGGGGTGCCGGCAAGCAGGCCGCGGCGGTCGAGGTCGACGACGCCCTCGGGCAGCAGGCCCGAGTCGATGTGCACCGGGATGCGCAGCGCCTCCAGCACGGCGACGCCGAGCGCCCCCGGGCCGACCTGCAGGCGGGCGCCGGGCGGGACGAGGGCGGCGACCCGCTCGGCGATCGCCCGGTGCTCGTCGCCGGGGGCGCTGAACTCCAGCGCGACCGGCGGGGTGTCGGTCTCCCCCACCAGGACGAGCCGGTCGGCGGGCAGCGCGGGGCCCGCGTCGCAGTGCGGGGTGGCGTGGGCGACGACCCCGGCGACGCGGGCGCCGGCGGCGATCGCGGCGTGCATCCACGCCACCTCCGTGCCGAACGCATAACCGCCGCCGGGGGCCGGCACGACCGTGGCGACCAGCAGGTCCGGGCGCAGCGGGCCATGCAGCAGCGCCGGCACCGCCGACAGCCGCACCGGCAGCGCGCGCACCCGCCCGTCGTCCACCGGGCGGCGCAGCCCCCAGCCGGACATCACCGCGCGCACGTCGGCGAAGGCGGCGAGGTCGAGCTCCCGGTCGGCGACGGGCAACCAGCCGAGCAGCAGCCGCACCCCGCCCACCGCGGCGGCCGCGGCGGCGAGCTCGCCGGACACCGCCCGCGGCGCGCCGATCCCGTCGGCCAGCGCCACCCGGCTGCCCGGCTCGACGAGCTCCGCCAACTTCCCGCTCTCGACACTCACGCTCTCACCCTCGCAATCGGGTCCAGCTCAGGTGGACAGGATGGTGACGGCGGCGGTGCCGGGGGCACCGTAGAGGTGGGCGTAGCCGACGCGTGGGGTGCCGCCGACCTGCCGGCCACCGGCCCGGCCACGCAGCTGGGTGACCAGCTCGTGGATCTGGCGCAGCCCGGAGGCGCCGACCGGCTCGCCGTTGGCGAGCAGCCCGCCGTCGGTGTTGACCGGCAGCTTCCCGCCGATCTCGGTGGCGCCTTCGGCGAGCAGCGTCTCCTGCTCGCCGTCCTTGCAGAAGCCGTTCTCGGCCAGGTGGATGACCTCGGAGCCGGCGTCGGTGTCCTGGAGCTGGGCGACGTCGACGTCCTCGGGACCGATGCCGGCCTGCTCGTAGGCGGCCTGGGAGGCGAAGACGGTGGGGCTCGGGGCCGTCTCCAGTGGCAGCGACGGGCTGAGTAGCTCGAAGGCGCCCTCGCGGCGGGAGAACAGGGTGCTGGCGCGCAGGTAGATCGGCTTGTCGGTGTACTTCGACGCCAGATCCGCCCGACAGAGGATGGCCGCGGCGGCGCCCTCGTCCGGCGAGCAGTACATGTACTGGGTCAGCGGGTAGTTCAGGTACTGCGACTCGAGGATCTGCTCGGCGGTCATCGGGGTTCGCCGCCACGCCCGCGGGTTCGCCGCGCCGTTGCGGAACGCCTTCTCCGCCGCCCGGGCCAGCGTGATCGGGGTGATGCCGAAGTCGTGCATGTAACGGTTGATCTTCATGCCGAAGAAGTGCGTGGTCAGGAACAGGCCGGCCTCGCCGTACCAGCCCGGCAGCCCGGAGACCGACGGGTGGTCGGAGAACGCGCCGCGGGGGTGCTTGTCCAGGCCGATGGCGATCGCGATGTCGGCGTCGCCGAGGCGGATGGCGTTCGCCGCCATCGCCAGCGACGTCGCGCCGGTCGCGCAGCCGGTGAACACCGCCCGGCCCGGCACGCCGGTCAGGCCCAGCAGCCCGACGATCGCCTCGGGGTTCTTGACCTCCATGCTGCCCGCGTACAGCGCCTGGATGGCCGACCACTCCACCCCGGCGTCGGCGAGGGCCTCGATGACGGCGTCCTCGCCCATCTCCAGCGCCGACTTGCCGGGGTAGCGCCCGAACGGGTGCAGGCCCGTGCCGATGATCGCAACGTCACTCGGAGCCATCGCCGTGTCCCTCCTCGGCCCCGACCGGGGCGAACGCGTAGATCAAGGTCTGGTTGCCGTCGGCGTCGGTGCCGAACGGGACGATGCGCAGCTCCATCTCCTGGCCGATGTGCAGCTTGTCGGGGTCGGCCTCGGTGAGCCGGGCCTCGACGCGCAGCGCGCCGGGCAGCTCGACGTAGCCGACCGCGAACGGCTCGAACGTCTTCGGCGTGTCGTCGCCGGCGTATGGCGGGGACGGCGGGCGGAACCGCTGGCCGGTGAACGTCCACAGCGTGCCGCGGCGCGGCAGCTCCACCCGCTCCAGCTCCTCGTTGACGCCCCCGACCAGCTTGTGGCTGCGGTACGGGAAGACGAGCTTGCCGTCCGACGACCGGCCGCCGATCAGGGCGGGTTCCTCCGCCGGCCAGGTGAAAAGATCCTCGGCCAGGGGTACCTGCTGTGCCATTCCCACTCTCCTTCGAGCGTTGGAGCCTTCGAGCGTTGGAGCCTTCGAGCGGTCGAGCGGTCGAGCGGTCGAGCCTTCGATCGGTCGAGCCGTCAGACGGACGCGCCGGTGACCAGCGCCCACAGCGGTTCGTCCGAACCGGTGCGGACCACCTCGTCGCCGAGCAGCCGCTCCCAGCGCCGCTGCGTGCCCTCGTCGTCGCGCCACGACCACAGCCGGCGGGTCACCAGGTGCAGCGGGTACTCCTGGGTGATGCCGATCGCGCCGTGCAGCTGATGGGTGTCGGTGGCCACCGTCCCGGCGGTGCGGGCGGCCACCGCGCGCACCGCCGCCGCCGTGCCGGACCCCGGGCGGGTGACGGCGACGGTGAGCGCCGCGTCGAGCAGGTCGCGCTCGACGGCGAGGCCGGCGACGAGCTGGCGCACCGCGGGCAGCGCCGACAGCGGCCGGCCGAACTGCTGGCGCGTGGTGACGTGGTCCTTGGTCAGCGTGCAGGCCCGCTCGACGGCGCCCGAGATCGCCGCGGCGCGCAGCACCGCGGTGCGGTCGAGCACGTCCGCGGCGAGCCGCGCGGGCGCCACGGCGACGCGGTCGGCGGGCAGCCGCAGGCCGTCGAGGCGCAGCGGTCCCGCCGCCTCACCGGCCAGGTCACGTTCAACCCCGCCGGCGGCACCGGCGGCGCTCCCGGGCGCGGTCGGGTCGGCGGGCGGCGCGGCGCTCGGCGGGGCGTCCAGGACGGCGACGACGGTGGCGTCGGCCTGCTCGACGACGAGGACGACCGTGGGCACCTCGGGCAGCCAGCGCACCCGCGCGACGGTGCCGTCGAGGACCCAGTCGGCCGCATCGTCACCGGCATCCGGGTCGCGGCGGGCCTCGACGGTGCCGGCGGGGGCCAGCGCCAGCGCGGCGCGCTCGGCGGTCGCGGCGATGGGCAGCCCGGCGCCGGCCAGCGCCCAGGCGGCCAGGCCGGTCTCGATCAGCGGGACGGCGGCGGCGTGGCGGCCGACGCCCGCGGCGAGCTCGGCGACCGCGGCGAGATCCCCGCCAGCGCCGCCGTCGTCCTCGGGCACGCCGACACCCGGCCAGCCGAGCTCGGTCAGCAGCGCCCACAGCTCGCCGGGGGCGGTGTCGGCGTTCGCCCCGAGCACGTCGTCGACGACGGGGCGCAGATCGGCATCGAAGATCATCGTGGCAGCTCCGCCCGGCTGATGACGGTGTACAGGACCTCGGAGGAACCACCGCGGATCGACGCGCCGGGCACGACGGCCAGGCCGTCGACGAGCAGCCGGTGAGCCTCGGCGTCGCCCTCGCAGACGTCGAAGACGTACCGGGCGGTCTCCACGACGTCCTTCTCGAACCGGGTGCCGGCGAGCTTGAGCCCCGCGGCCAGGCGCACCGGCGCCTCTCCCTGGTCGAGGGCGTCGGCGAGCTGCAGGCCGAGCTGGCGCAGCGCGGTCAGGCGCGCGGCCAGCTCGCCGAGACGCTCGGTCGCGGCCCGGTCGGGATGGCGCGCGACCGTGCGGATCATCGCGGCGAGCACGGGGTAGGTGCTCAGGTAGCGCTCCACCCCGCCGCGTTCGAAGGCGAGCTGCTCGGTGACCTGTTTCCAGCCGGCGCCGACCGTGCCGAGGACGCGGTCGTCGGGCACGTGCACGTCGTCGAGGATCACCTCGTTGAAGTGGTGCTCGCCGACGAGGTCGAGGATGGGCCGCACGGTGATGCCGGGGGTGTCGGCGTCGACGAGGAACTCGGTCAGGCCCTCGTGCTTGGACGCCCCCTCGCCGGTGCGGGCGAGGATGTACAGGTGGGTGGCGTGGTGCGCGGACGTCGTCCACACCTTCGCCCCGGTGATCGACCAGCCGCCGTCGATGGGCGTCGCCCGGGTGCGCACGGCCGCGAGGTCGGAGCCGGCCTCGGTCTCGGACAGGCCGAGGCCCACGACGACCTCGCCGCGGCAGATCTTCGGCAGGATCTCGGCGCGCTGGTCCTCGGTGCCGACCCGCAGGATCGTCGGGCCGATCTGGCGGTCGGCCGTCCAGTGGGCGGTGACCGGGGCACCGGCGCGCAGCAGCTCCTCGGTGACGACGAACCGCTCGGTGTTCGACCGCCCGCCGCCGCCGTACTCGGTCGGCCAGGTCATACCGATCCAGCCGCGGCGGCCGAGCTCGCGGGTGAAGTCGGGGTCGTAGCCGCGCAACCAGCTGTCGTTGCGCGCCGCGATGCCGGCCGCGGCGACGAACGCGCGGACCTCCCGGCGCAGCCTGTCGTGGGGGTCGGCCATCAGCCGACCTCGTCGCGGACGACGATCATGATGGTTCCTCCGGGTGCGCAGCCGCCGTGGGACGGCGCTCGCACCGATGTCGGCGGGATGCTTCGCACCGCGGCCCGGGGGGTGCGATCCAGCCCGCACATCGTAGTTGACGATTTCGTCAGGAGTAAACCGGTGCGCCGGCCGCCGGGCCGGCGCGAGCGGGTCCCGGCGGGGGCGGGCGGGTCCCGGCGGGGACGGGTCCCGCGGGCGATGTCCGCCAGCTTGTCTGGGAACGCCGTTCCCACGTAGGGTGCACCCATTCCGGGAGGTTCTGCAGGCCGGGAGGATGCGGAGGTCGGGGCAATGAAGCTGCACGGTTTGGACCTGGCGTTGACCGGGTGGTTCCAGGTGGCGTGGTCGGTCGACATCGGCCCGGAGCAGGTCGTCCCGCTGCGGTATTTCGGCCAGGATCTCGTCGCCTACCGGGGCCGCGACGGCGTGGTCCGCGTCCATGACCGGTACTGCCGGCATCTCGGCGCGAGCCTGGCCCACGGCGGCTGCGTCGTCGACGACGGCATCCGCTGCCCATTCCACGGCTGGGTCTGGAGCCCGCAGGGGCGCAACGTGTCGATCCCCTACCAGGAGCGACCCAACCGCGGTCCGAAGCTGGGGACCTGGACGGCGGTCGAACGCAACGAGGCGATCTACGTCTGGCACGACGCGGCCGGCCGGGAGCCGCTGTGGGACGTCCCCGACGCGCTCGGCGACGCCCCGCACGCGGCGAGCCGGCGCTTCCACCCGGCCGGCGTCGAGGGCCGTCAGCACTTCCGCGACCTGCGCGCCCACCCGCAGATGGTGCTGGAGAACGTCGTCGACCCGCACCACTTCCGGTTCGTCCACCACACCGCGGCCAGCCCGGTGGTGCTCGAGGAGCGGGTGGAGGGGTCGCAGTGGTGGTCGCGGGTCGGCTTCGGCCGCGGCTGGGCACAGCACCCCAACGACGCCGAGGGCAAGCTGCGCACCGACAGCGCGAACACGATCGAGATCCTCTGGTCCGGCCCCGGCGTCAGCGTCAACGTCGAGCACATGGGCGAGGGCGTCCGGGTGATCTCGATCAACACCACGCCGGTCGAGGACGGCCGCACGGAGATCTTCGCGACCTACTGGATCGACGAGCTCGACGGCGACCTCGCCGACGGGACCTACGAGCGGCGCCTGGCCGACGCCAAGCTGGCGCTACCTGACGACATCGTCATCTGGGCCAACCAGACCTTCCTCGACGCGCCGGCGCTGGCGACCGAGGAGGCCCGCGGGTTCCGCGCGCTGCGCAGCTGGTCCGCGCAGTTCTACCCGGACGCGGCGGTCAGCCCCGAGGCCCGTAGGACCGCCGCCGCGCCGGAGGGAGCTGCTAGAGCTGCAGCAGGGACTTGAGGTTGTCCGACAGGATCAGCTTGCGGTCGGAGTCGGAGAGCACGGCGGCGTCGCGGACGAAGGCACCCGGAGTCGGCAGGCCCTCGGGGTGCGGCCAGTCCGAGCCGAAGATGATGTGCCCGACGCCGAGGGCGTCCTTGAGCGCGAGCAGGTCGTCCTCGTAGAACGGCGCGACCCAGACGTGCTCGCGGAAGCTCTCCACCGGGTCGACGGCGAACTTCTGCGGGATCTTGCCGTAGGCGCTGCGGATCCGCCGGACGAGGTCGAGCACCCAGGTGGAGCCCGCCTCGATGGTGGCGACCTTCAGCGCCGGGTGGCGCTCGAACACACCGTGGCCGACCAGCGCCGCGATGGTGTCCTGGATGGGCCGCTCGACGTGCAGCTGCATGATCTCGGGCAGCGGCGTGGTGCGCAGGCCCTCGAAGGCGCCCTCGCCCCACTTCTCGGCGACCCACTCGTAGCCGGCCTCACCGGTGTGGTACGACACCACGATGCCGGCCTCGGCGGCGGTCGCCCAGAACCGGTCGAAGATCGGGTTGCCCGGGGAACGGGTGATCGCACCGGCGCGGACCGGGCCCGGCACCAGCACGACGATCCGCGCGCCGGCGTCGCGCACCCGCTCCAGCTCCTTGACGGCCAGGTCGGGGTCGGCCAGCGACAGCACCGGCGTCGAGATGATGCGGTCCTGGTACGAGTAGCCCCACTCGTCCTCGATCCAGCGGTTGAACGACTCGACGATCGCGTGCAGCGCGTCGGGCTTGTCGGTGAGCAGCCCCTCGACGGCGACCCCGACCGTCGGCAGCATGATGGTCGCGGCGACGCCCTGCTCGTCGAGCTTGGCGATGCGCGCGTCGCGGTCGGTGTACTCGGGCTGGCTCTCCTGCAGCTTGCCGACGAACGCCGCGAGCTCCCGGCCCTCGGTGTTGTTGCTGCGGAAGTACTGCTCGAACACGCCGGGGGCGGCGACGGTGGGGAACGTCGGGTCCGGGTTGGTGGTGTAGAGCTTGTTGTTGATCACCATCCGGGTCCGGCCGTCGGGCGTCTGCAGAATCTTGATCAGCCGCTTGTACTCGGGCGCCAGGTGGCGGGTGAGCGCGTCGGCCGTCTCGTAGTAGTGCTGGTCGGCGTCGTAGAGCGGGTAGCCCAGCGACGGGGTCACGGCCGCGTCGCCGGGGGCTGCCAGGGTGGTCATGGACTCTCCTCGTTCCAGTTCATGCGGATGGTCGGTCGTCGTCTGGGGGGCGGCCCGCCTACGGGGCGGGGGCCGTAGGGGCGGGGGCCGGGGGCGCGAGGGCCTTGCCGAACAGTTCGATCTCGGCCAGGCAGTCGTCGATGCTACGGGCGTGCGACTCGACCGAGAGGTGCGTGACGCCCGCGGCCTCGTACCCGGCGACGGCGGCGGCGAGCGTCTCGGCGGCGCGGGCCGGGTCCCGGCTGACCTGCGGGGTGAAGCAGACGTCGAAGGCGGTCGGGCGGCCCGCCGCCGCGCGCAGCTCGCGCAGGGTGGCGATCCGCTCGCCGATCTCGTCGGCGGCCAGGCTCGGGGTGGTGGTGATCTCCGCCATCTGCGCGGGCTGCTCGAAGGGCAGCCAGCCGTCGGCGACCTCGGCGACCCGGCGCATCGCCGCCCGGCTGTTGCCGCCGATCCAGATCGGCGGGCCGGGCCGCTGCGCCGGGCGGGGCAGCATGACGTGACCCGACGCCGGGAAGTACGGGTCGTCGTCGCGCTCGACGACCTCGCCCGTCCAGGCGGCGTGCATCGCGGCGATGGCCGCGTCGAACCGGCCGCCACGGCCGTCGAACTGCGCGCCGAGCACGTCGAACTCGGGCTTCTGGTACCCGGCGCCCATGCCCACGACCAGCCGGCCGCCGGAGAGCAGGTCGAGGCTGGCCGTGGACTTCGCGGTCAGGTAGGGGTTGCGGTAGCCGGCGACGAGGATGAACGTCAGCAGGCGCACGCGCCGCGTCGCCGCCGCCATGAACGCCAGCGAGACGAACGGGTCGAAGGAGTGGTGGCCGCCGCCGGAGATCCAGGCGCTGGACGGGAAGGGATGGTCCGTCGTGGAGACGATGTCGAAACCGCTCTCCTCAGCGGCGACCGCCACATCGGCGAGGTCACGCTCGCCGATCCACCGCTCCCAGTGCTTCACCGCACGGGTCGGAAACTGGTAGTTGAGTTCCACGGCGTCAGACCGCGACCGGAGTCCGGTCGCCGGCGGGGTCGCGCACCGGCAGGCCGAGCAGCCGCCGCGCGTTGTCACCCATGAAGTCGCGGGTCCGCTTCTCGTCCATGCCCTCGGCGTAGGCGTAGTAGCCGCGCGGCTCGGCGAGCCCCTCCGGGTGCGGGAAGTCGGAGCCGAACAGCACCCGGTCCCAGCCGACCGTGGAGATCACGTCGGCCACGGAGCCCTCCCAGAACGGGCTGACCCACACGTTGCGACGGAACACCTCCAGCGGGTGCTCGGGGAACGCCTGCGGCATCTTGCCGTAGGCGGCCTGCAGGTCGTCGAACAGCGGGTGAATCCAGGCGCTGCCGTTTTCGATGCTGGCGACGCGCAGCTTCGGGAACCGGGTGAACGTGCCGTGGCAGATCAGGCTGGTGAGCATGTCGGCGATCTCGCGGTGACCGAGCGTCACCCAGCGGAACGCGCTCATCTCGGTGAAGTCGTTGGAGTCCGGCGGCTCCCACCGGTTGATGTAGTCGTCCAGCGGCGGCTGGCTGGAGTGCAGCACCACCGGGATGCCGGCGCGCTCGACGTCCGCCCAGAACGGGTCGAACTCCGGCAGCGCCGGGGAGCGCCAGCCCCGCAGACCCTTGACCGGAGCCGGCTTGATCAGGACGACCTTCGCCCCGTTCTCCAGGACGTAGTCGAGCTCGCGGCGAGCGTCGTCGACCAGGGCGCAGCTGATGACCGGCGTCATGAACAACCGGTCGGCGTGGGTGAAGCCCCAGGTGTCGAGCATCCAGCGGTTGAGCGCGTGGATCATCGCGACCACGAGCTCGGGGTCCTCGGCCGCGGAGTGCTCCACCAGGTTCGCCAGCGTCGGGTAGACCAGCGCCTCGTCGACGCCCTGGGCGTCCATCTCCACCAGGCGCGGGGCGGGCTCGCGGAACGACGGGCGGGACTCGATGGCCCGCCCGGTCATCTCCCGCAGCGACTGGCCGTCGCGGTTCTGGCCGGAGAAGAACTTCTCCCAGGCGCCGGGCGCCGCCACGCGGTCGAACGTCGGATTCGGGATGTAGTCGGTGATCTTTCCCTGGATCGCGATCCGGGTCGCCCGGCCGACCTGCACGAACTGCACCGCGCGCCGGTAGCGCTCCGGCAGGTGCCGGGTGAGCGCGTCCGGGGTCTCGTACATGTGCTGGTCGGCGTCGAAGATCGGCGCGTCGGTGAACTGCGTCACGGCTGCTGCTCCTCGCTGCCCGGGGGAACCCGCCGCCCCGTCACGTGCCATCGGCCGTGGGCGACCGGGCTTTCGCCACCTCGGTGCTGTCTCGGGTACTGCTGCGCGAGGCAACAGTAGGCCGACTTGACGAAACTGTCAACTTTGGCGGAACGTACCTGACACGGACATGTGGGGCGCCACCGGGTCGCTTCTACCGACGGCGGGGACCGGCTTCGACATGTCCGTCAGGCCCGGCCGAGAGGCGCCCTCCTACACTGGGAGAATCATGGACGACTCCTCTGCCACCGATGCCGTCGACGCGTCCGCCCCGGGCAGCGCCGTGACGAACTCCGGGGGCGGGATCGGCGAGCCGGGCGGCGGGTACTCCGCCGACGGCATCCTCAACACGGGTGGCGCCGGCACCGGTGCGACGCTCTCGACTACAGCGAGCAACGGCAGGAGCATGGGCCGGCGGGCGGTTCGCACCCGCGACGCGATCCTCGACGCCTCGCGCAAGTTGTTCCTCGAGCGCGGCTACGCGGGCACCCGCGTCAACAACATCACCGACGCCTGCGGCATCTCCCGCGCCGGCTTCTACACGTACTTCCGCGACAAGCGGGAGATCTTCGATACCCTGGGCCAGGCCACCCACCAGGAGATCCTGCAGGTCGTGGCCCTGTGGGAGAGCCTCCCGCGCCCGTGCACCCGGGCCGACGTCGCGGCGTGGGTGTGGGAGTACTTCGCCTTCATGGATCGCCATGGCGCGTTCATCCTGTCCGCCCAGTCCGGTCCCGCCGACGAGGCGGTCGACAAGGCGAGCAAGAAGATGCAGCTGCGCGTGGTCTGGCTGCTCGGGGTCCACCTGCGGGGCCGGCAGCGGACGCCGACCGATGCCCCGGAGGCGCTGGGTCTCGCGGTCCAGTCGATGATGGACCGCGCCTGGTACCACTGCCACGCCCAGCACCTGCCAGTCGACGATGCAGACGTCGTCAACACGATCGCCGGGTTCATCATGGCGGTCCTGACCGTCTGACGGCCGCACCGCACCAACCCCTACGCCCGATCAGAGCTGGCGGGGCTCGAAGCGGGCGCGCAGCTGGGCCTTGGCGACCTTGCCGAGCCCGGTGCGTGGCATGACGTCGATCAGCTCGAGCTGCTCGGGAAGCTTCTGGCGCATCAGCCCGGCCTCGCGCAACCAGCCCGTCAGCTCCGCGAGCGACGGCACGGGCCGACCGGGGCGGCCGACGACGACGGCGCACACCCGCTCGCCGCGCTCGGCGTCGGGCAGGCCGATCACGGCGACGTCGGCCACGTCGGGGTGGCGGCCGAGCAGCGCCTCGATCTCCTGGGGGGCGATGTTCTCGCCCTTGCGGATGATGAGGTCCTTCAGCCTGCCGACGATCTCGATGTGTCCGGTGGGGGTCAGCCGCCCGAGGTCGCCGGTACGGAACCAGCCGTCGGCGGTGAACGCCGCCCGGGTCGCCTCCGGATCGGTGTAGCCGTGGCACACCCCGTGCCCGGCGACCTGCACCTCGCCCACGGAGCCCGGCGCGAGCGCCTCGCCCCGCTCGTCGGCGAAACGCAGCCGGTTGACCGGCACCGGCCGGCCGTCCGTCGCGGCCAGGACGTCCGGCGCGTCCGCGAGGGAGGCCACCGCCACCATCGGCACCTCCGTCATCCCGTAGTCGTGCGCGAGCACCGCGCCGAGCACCCGGTTCACCTCGCCGACCAGGTGCGGCGGGCAGGGGGCGCCGCCGCCCTTGAGCGAGCGCAGCGTCGGGACCAGCCGCTCGCCCGGTCGGGATGCGGCGAGGTCCAGCAGCGCGGTGTAGAAGGGCGTGCTGCCGCCGGTCGTGGTGACGCCATACTCGCGGAAGAGCTCCACGGCCCGGTCGGGCACGAACGCCTCCAGCAGCAGGATCGGGAAGCCGGCGGCGAGGGCGGCGACGAGGTACTGGATCCCGCCGACGTGCGCGACCGGGTAGCCGATCGCGCCGACCTCACCCGCCGCCCGACCGAGACCGCTCAAGCCAGCGAAGCTGACCGCGGGGGCGATCAGCGTGCCGTCGGTGTGCCGGGCGCCCTTCGGAATGCCGGTGGACCCGGAGGTGAAGTAGATCCAGTGCACCTCGTCCGGGACGGGCTCGGGGCGTGCGCCCGCGCCGGGCGGGTCGGCCTCCGGCGCGTCGTGGCCGACCTCCAGCAGCCGCGGCGTGGGGCCACCGCTGGCGGCGACCTCCCGCGCGATCGCCGTGAAGTCGGTGCCCCGCCACGTCCCCGGCACGAGGAAGACCTCCGCCTCGGCGGCGGCGAGCGCGGCACCTACCTCGCGCTCCCGGTAGATGGGGATGACAGGCGCCTGCACGGCGCCGAGCCGGCGCAGCGCGATCATCACGAGCAGGGTGCTGATCCGCGTCGGAAGCTGCCAGGCCACCCGGGTGCCGGCCGTGATGCCCTCGGCCGCCAGCGCCGCGGCGACCCGGTCGACCTTCGCGTCGAACCCGGCGAAGGTCAGCCGGGCGCCGTGCTCGTCGATCAGCATGGGAGCGTCGGGGGTCGCCTGCACGCGGCGGGCCAGTAATCCGTCGACCGTCGGGGCCGCGAGCAGCCACGGCCACTGCTCGGCGGCCCGCATGATGTCCACAGCCTGCTCTGTCCCCGCCGCGCGCCCATTGGCGTCGGAGACGGAGGCGGAGGCGGAGACGGAGTCGGTGGCGGAGACGGAGTCGGTGGCGGAGACGGTGGCGGAGACGGTGGCGGTGGCGGTGGCGGAGTCGGTGGCGGCCCGACCGCCTGCCGCGGGCTGCTCGCTCGGCACGGACGTCATGACGGCCTCCTGAGGAATTCGGCGCCCGGCGAGCAGACCGCTGCGCCTCCGGCGGCGCAGTGGGAGTCCGTGATTGACGGCAGTGTCGGACGGTGCTCTCCTTGACCAGGGCAACCACATCAAAGAGTTGAATCCTTTGTCAACAACGCGCAGGCCGCCGGCGATGGTCGCCGGGTCGACGACCGCCGCACGCATGGAACCATCGCCGCACGCCTAGAAACAGAAGGAGACAGCGGATGCTCGAACGCGGCGATCCGACCACGGCCGCTCCCGTCGGACCGCGGGTCGGCTGGTGAGCGCCGCGACCCCGGCGGCCGGCGGTCCGCTCGCCGGGCTGCGGGTGCTCGACGCCGCCTCCCTGTACGCCGCGCCCCTGCTCGCGAGTCTGCTCGCCGATCAGGGCGCGGACGTGGTCAAGCTGGAGCCGCCCGGCGGGGACGCCTACCGGGCCACCGGGTTCTGGCCGCTGGTCGCCCGGGGCAAGCGGTCGGTCGTCCTCGACCCGGCCGACGCCGACGGGCGGGCGGCGCTGCGCGGCCTGGTCGCCGCCGCCGACGTCGTCGTCGTCAACGAGCCGGCGGCGCGGCTGGCGGCCCGCGGCTTGGATCCCGACACGATGCTCGCCGTCAACCCTGACCTCGTCGTGGCGCACGTCAGCGGCTACGGCGCCGCCGGCCCCGCCGCGGGGCGGCCGGGCAACGGGACGATGGGCGAGGCGTTCGCGGGTCTGACCCACATGACCGGCGACCCGGGCGGGCCGCCGATGCTGCCCTCGGTCCCCCTCGGCGACGCGGTGATGGCCTACGCGGGCGCCTTCGGGGTCGCCGCCGCCTGCCACGACGTGCGGGTCAACGGCGGACCCGGCCGGGTCGTCGACGTGAACCCGGTGGAGGCGATGCTGCACGTCGTCGGCCCGACGCTGGTGGCCGCGGCGGCGGGGATGGCGGCCGGCGCCGAGCCACCCGGCCGCCTCGGTGGGGGGCTCGCGGGCTCGGCGCTACGCGACGTGTTCGCCTGCGCGGACGGCGGCTGGCTCGCGGTGAGCGTCTCCACCCCCCGCCAGCTGCGCGACCTCGCCGTCGTCGTCGGCGCGCCGGTCGGGACGGCGGGCGCGGCGCTCGGCGAGGCGGTGCGGACGTGGGCGGGCGGGCTCGACCGCGCCGAGGCGGTGGAACGCCTCGCCGCCGCGCGGCTACCGGGCGCGCCCGTCAACACCGCCCACGACGTGGTGACAGACCCGCACCTGCGCCACCGGCGAGCCCTGCGCACGCTGCGCACCCCGGACGGCGCCACGGTGACCGTGCCGGCGCCGGCCCCGCGCGCCGGCCACGACCCAAAGTCCGGTCGCCACCCGTCCACGGGCGGTGGGCCGGACGCCGGTGTGCTGCCCACGGCGGGCCAGCACACCGGCGAGGTCCTGCGCGAGTGGACGGCGCCGGCGGCGGCTCAGGAACCGGCGGCGTCGGCGAAGTAGTACCGGGCCAGCAGCTCGACGACGCAGCCGGGCTTGGCGGAGCCGTCGACGTCGATCGTCACCCGGTTGGTGACCTGGACGGCTCCGTCGTCGAGCTTGCGCAGGTCGATGAGGGTCGCGCGGGCGCGGATGCGCGCGCCGGCCCGCACCGGCGAGGGGAAGCGCACCCGGTCCAGGCCGTAGTTGATGCCCATCCGGATGCCCTCGATGGTGCGCAGCTTGTTCATGAAGTACGGCACCAGCGACGCGGTGAGGAAGCCGTGGGCGATCGTCGCGCCGTACGGGCCGCCGGCGGCCCGCTCGGGGTCGACGTGGATCCACTGGTGATCCTCGGTGGCGTCGGCGAACAGGTCGATTCGCGACTGCTCGACGGTGAGCCAGTCGGTGGGGCCGATCTCGGTGCCGAGCGCGGCCTCCAGGTCGGCCGCGCTGCGGTAGATCTCCATCTGGGCGTTCTCCCTCTGCGTCGTGGCGGTGGCGTCGTCCCCGTGGCTCAGCGGGTGCTGAGCAGCATTGCGCCGCCGACCGGGCCGCCGCCGACGCCGACCACCGCGACCTCGGGGTTGTTGCGCGCCTGGCGCTCGCCGCCCTCGCCCCACAGCTGCACGCACGCCTCGTGCAGGAAGCCCATGCCGTGCAGCCGGCCGCCGGAGAGCTGCCCGCCGGAGGTGTTCAGCGGCAGCGGGCCGTCCAGGGCGATGCGCTCGCCGCCCTCGATGAACGGCCCGACCTTGCCGTGCTCGGCGAAGCCCAGCGCCTCCAGCCACATCACGGTCAGGAAGCTGAACCCGTCGTAGAGCTGGGCGTGGTCGACGTCGGCGGGCCCCAGGGTGGTGTGCTCCCACAGGGTGGCGGCCACGTCGTGCGCCGCCATGGTGGTGACGTCGACGCGCTGGTCCCAGGTGGCCCGCTCGAACATCCCGGTGCCGACCGACTCCACCGTCAGCGGGTGGCGCGGCAGGCCCGCCGTGGCGTCGCGCCGGGAGATGATGACCGCGGTCGCCCCGTCGCAGGGCACGTCGCAGTCGAACAGGCACAGCGGCTCGGAGATCATCCGGGCGCCCAGGTAGTCGTCGAGGGTGAGCGGGTCGCGGTAGATCGCGTCCGGGTTGAGCCCGGCGTTGGCGCGGGCGTTGAGCGGAATCGCGGAGAGCTGCTCGCGGGTGAGGCCGAAGTCGTGCATGTAGCGCTGGGCGGGCATGGACAGCCAGTTCGCCGCGGACAGCGCACCGAAGGGCCCCGTGTACTCCAGGTGCCCGGACAGCGCCCCGCCGCCGAACAGCACCGACGCCCGGCCGGCGCCGGCCTGCGCCGTCGACTCCCACACCGAGCGGTAGACGACGACGTGGTTGGCCAGCCCCAGGGTGACGGCCATGCACGCCTCGATCGCCGGGCCGATCTGCCCGGCGGTCTCCGTCGAGGACAGGTACCAGCGGCTGCGCAGGCCGAGGGCGTTGCGGACCTCGGTGATGGTGGCCCCGGAGAAGCCCAGGTCCGGCACGCCGGGCCCCGGGTAGCTGGCGATGCCGTCGATGTCGTCGACGGACAGGCCCGCGTCGGCGATCGCCCGGGTCACCGCCTCGATGGTCAGGTCCAGCCCGGTGCGGCCGAGGCGCCGGCCCACCTGGGACTTGCCCGCCCCGGTGACGACCGCCTTACCGTCGAACGGCCCGCCGCTCATCGCGCACCCCCGACCGCCGCCGTGGCCGGCCGGAACAGCGGCAGCCACACCGGTGAGTCATCCGGACCGGGCTCGGCCGGCCACTGTTCGAAGAACACCTCTACCTCCAGGCCCACGCGCACCTCGTCGAGCGGGACGTCGACGATGTTGGTGATGAGGCGGACGTCCGGCTCGTCGGCGAGCTCCACCATCGCCACCACGTACGGCGGCGGGTAGCCGGGGATCCACGGCTGGCGGTTGATCGTGTAGGCGGCCACCGTCGCCCGGCCGGAGACCGGCTCCGGGCCGACGTCGGTGCTGCGGCAGCGCCAGCACACCGGGCCCGGGGGATGGAAGAAATGTTTGCAGGCCCGACAGTGGCTGATCAGCAGCCGACCGTCGCGCCCGCCGGTCCAGAACGCCTCCGACTCGGCGGTCGGCTGCGGCAACAGCCGCCGCTCGGGCCTCGCGTATGCCGGGGAACTCGCTGGTGCCGGGGAACTCGCATGTGCCGGGGAACTCGCATGTGCCGGGGAATCCGTGTCCGTCACGCCGCCTCCTCCCACGGCCCCCGGCGCCGTCGCGGTGGACGGCACCGGCCGGGCCGCGCGCTCGTCGGACGGCGCCCTCGATGCCGCCGTCCGCAGGTCCCACAGTGGACCTCGGGGGCGGCTGACGCCGCCACCAGCAGCACCCTAGGAGAACTTGACATTTCCGTCAAACAACGGTCTCATGGCCGGGGTGGCGCACCACGGGTGGCGTTCCCAGGCAGGGTAGTGGGCAGTTGACGGGAGATTCACCCCCGGCGGACGAAAGCTGGCCGGAGGCTTCCCGGACGCCCACCGCCCCACGACTGGGCGCCGGGCCCGTACCCCACCCGGCGACGAAGCGGCCGGGGCGTTCGGGCCCGTCCCCGCGGACGCGCCCGCCGCGGACCTACAGACCTTTCAGACCTACCGCATCAGACCTAGCGCATCAGACCTATCGCAGGCGCACAGCAGGACCGACAGGAGAACTGATGGACAACCCGTTCGCGCCGGAGCTGCTCATCGAGGAGAGGGGTCCAGTCCGCCTCGTCACCCTGAACCGGCCGGAGGCGCTCAACGCGACGAACGAGGCGCTGCACCACGCCCTGGTCAGGGTGTGGCGGCACCTGGCGGAGGACCCGGGCGCACGCGCGGTCGTGCTGACCGGAGCGGGCCGGGCGTTCAGCGCCGGCGGCGACTTCCAGCACTTCGTCGAGCTGTGGGACAACCGTGAGCTGCGCCGCGCCGAGATCGACGGCGCCCGGCGGCTGCTCAACGAGATGGTCGACTTCCCGCTGCCGGTGGTGGCCGCGGTCAACGGCGCCGCGGTGGGCCTGGGCTGCAACCTGGCGGTGTGCAGCGACATCGTGCTGCTCGCCGAGAGCGCGTTCATCTCCGACCCGCACGTCGGCGTCGGGCTGACCGCGGCCGACGGCGGCGCGCCGACCTGGCCGCTGCTCATGGGCATGCTGCGCGCCAAGGAGTACCTGCTGACCTCCGAGCGGATTCCCGCCCACCAGGCCGTCTCGCTGGGCCTGGCGAACCGGGTGGTGCCCGACGCGGAGCTGCTCGACGAGGCGCTGAAGGTCGCGGACAAGCTCGCCGCCCAGCCGCCGCAGGCCGTGCAGAGCACCAAGCGCGCGCTGAACATGCACATCAAGCGGGCCGTGGCCGGCGTGCTGGAGTACGCCCTCGGCGAGGAGTTCGCCTCCTTCGACACCCCCGAGCACCAGGCGCTCGTGCGCAGCTTCCTCGAGCGTTCCAAGGCCCGCGCGGCCGCGGCAGGGCGCCCTTCATGACCACCACGACGGCGAGCGGCCCGACGGCCACCGAGGCGGCGGTGACCGACCCGGCGGTGCTGCGCGACGACCTCGACGCCTACGCCCGCGGGCTGCGCGCGTGGCTGGCCAGCGAGCCGGCGCTGGACCGGTGGCGCGGGCGGCACTACCCGAACACCGAGGAGCGCATCGCCGACCACGGCCTGCTCATGGGTGTGCTGTTCCGTGCCGGCTGGAACCGCTACGGCTGGCCGGAGTCGGCCGGCGGGCTCGGCGGGGACGAGCGCCACCGCGCCGTCCTCTACGACGGCCTCGCCGCCGCCGGGCTGCCGATCCCCGCGCCGCACCTGATGCTGGAGACCCTCGGCCCGCCGGTGGTGCACTTCGCCCCCGAGCTCGCCGCCGCCTACCTGCCGGCCTACCTGCGCGGCGAACAATGGTGGGGGCAGGGCTTCTCCGAGCCGGAGGCCGGCAGCGACCTGGCGTCGCTGCGCTGCCGCGCCCGGCGCGAGGGCGACACCTACGTCCTGTCCGGATCGAAGCTGTGGACCAGTCACGGGGCGACCTCGAGCCGGCTGGTGTGCCTGGTGCGCACCGGTACCCCGGAGTCGCGCCACCGCGGCCTGTCCATGATCATGCTCGACGCGGACGCGCCGGGCGTCACGATCCGGCCGATCGCGCTGGCCAGCGGCGAGAACGAGCTCGCCGAGGTCTTCTTCGACGACGTTGTGGTCCCCGCGTCCAACCTCGTGGGCGAGGAGGGCAAGGGCTGGGCCGTCGCGATGTACCTGCTGCAGTGGGAGCGGGCGATGTACGCCTGGCTCAGCGCAGCCGACGCGCTGCGCCGGCTGCGGGACCTGCGCGGGCAGGTCGCCACCCGGCTCGCCGCCGGCGCCCGGCTGCCCGACGGCTCGGCCGCGCGCCTGGGCGCCGTCTACGAGCAGATCATCGCCCTGCGCGCGCGCAGCGCCGCCACCGTGCGCCGCCTCGCCGCGGGCGACACGGTCGGCCCCGAGGCCAGCGTCGACAAGGTCCTGCTGGCCACCGTCGAGATCTCCCTGTTCGACCTCGCCCGCGACCTGCTGGGCACCGAGTTCGTCCTCGGCGCCACCGACGAGGTCAGGGCCTGGCGCAACGAGTGGTGGTTCTCCCGCTCGGCGACGATCCTCGGCGGCTCCGCCGAGGTCCAGCGCACGATCATCGCCGATCACGTCCTCGGCCTGCCGAAGGAGGCGAAGTGACCACTCCGGGACTCGATGACGCCACCGCCGAGCTGCTGGCCGGCTCCCTGCGGGAGGTCCTCGCCGAGGGCGGCGACCTCGCCGCGGCGCTGGCGGAGCTCGGCTGGGCCGAGGTGCTCGCCGACGACCCGGCCCGCGCCACCACCCTGCTGTTCGCCGAGCACGGGCGGGCGCTGGCCCACTCCCGCGTCCTCGACGACGTCCTGCTCGCCGAGCTCGCCGGCGCCCTGCCCGCCGCGACCGGCCCGCGGGCCCTGCTCTACCCGCTGCACTCCGACCAGCCGGCCGACCCACGCGGCCCGCTGACCGGGCTGCTGCTCGGCGGCCTCGACGGCATCACCGAGGTCGTCGTGCCGACCGCCCTCGACGCCGCCGACGCGGGCGACCCGGCCGACGCGGGCGGCGCCACCCTGCGGATCCTGCCGGCCGAGCTGGTCGCGGCGGCCACGCAGCCGGTGCGCGGCTTCGACACCGCCGCGGGCTGGCTCACCGTCTCCGCGGCGCCGGCGGGCGCGGCGGGCCCCGCCACCCCGGCCGGCGAGGCGTGGACCCGCGCGGTCGCGGCCGGGCGCCGGGCGCTCGCCGCCGAGATCATCGGTGCGTGCGAGGCGGCGCTGGCGATCGCGGTCGCGCACACCTCGGCGCGGGTGCAGTACGGCCGGTCCATCGCGACCTTCCAGGCCGTGCGCCACCGCCTCGCCGAGGCGCACGTGGCGGTCGAGTCGCTGCGCTCGGAGCTGACGGTGGCCTGGGGCAGCGCCGGGCAGGCCGACGGCGGCGCCTGGGCGGCGCGGCTGGTCAAGCTGCGGGCCGGGTTCGCCCAGGCCGAGGTCATGCGCCACGCCGTGCAGGTCTGCGGCGCGATGGGGCTGTCGCTGGAAAGCGAGCTGCACCGCTTCGTCGCGCGGACCGCCGCCCTCGACCTGCTGCTCGGCGACTACCACACCCTGGCCGAGCAGCTCGGCACCGAGCTGCTCGCCGGCGCCGAGCTCGAACCGGTCGTCGCGATCTGACCACCGCCGCCGTGGCCGGCGGTCGCCTCGTGCGGCCGCCCGCCACGGCGGCCACGGTCGACGCATTCGAGATGATGGCCATGCAACCGTCCGACACTCCCCGACAACGCGCCCCCGTCTCGGCGGCGGACCTCGGCCCGCGCGCCGCGCGCACCCGGGCTGTCATCGTCGACACCGCCCGCGGGCTGTTCCTGCGCCACGGTTACGCGGGTACCAGCGTCGCCGACATCACCGAGGCGTGCGGCATCTCGCGCGCCGGGTTCTACACCTACTTCCGGGACAAGCGGGAGATCTTCGCCGAGCTCGGCCGGGCCGGCTACCAGTCCAGCCTCGCCGTCGTCGCCCGGCTCACCGCGGTGCCCGACGACTGGCCGGCCACCGCCGTCGAGGAGTGGATCCGGCTCTACTTCACCCATCTCGACCAGCACGGGGCCTTCGCACTGGCCGCGATGCTGTCCGCGCCGACCGATGCGGCCTTCCGCACCGACTCCCACCGCACGCAGATCCGCGTCGCCCGCAAGCTCGGCGAGCTGCTCCACGCCCGCCAGCACGATCCCGCCGGCTCGCCGGAGGCGGTCGGCCTGGTCGTGCTCGCGATGCTGGACCGCTGCTGGTACAAGATCCGGGCCACGGAGATCCGGATGGATGAGGCCGACGTCATCGCCGAGGCCGCGGCCCTGCTCGTCGCCACGATCCACCCCGGCTGAGCCGGGGTGGACTGCCCGCCGCCAGAGTCAGGCAGGCGGGGTCGGGCGGGTCGGGCGGGTCAGGCGGGTTCGGCGGGTCAGGCGGGTTCGGCGGGTCAGGCGGGTTCGGCGGGTCAGGCGGGTTCGGTGGGGCGGCGCACGGCCGAGCGGGGGCGGTCGACGAACTCGACGACGGCACCGTCCGGGTCGTGCAGGAACAGCACCGTGAAGCCGCCGGTCGGCGTGTCCGGCATCGGCATGACGACCGGGTCGTCGACGTCGCCGAGCGCGCCGTCGGCGACGAGCGAGGCGTGCGCCTCGCGGACGTCCTCCACGGCGAGCGCGATCCGGTAGAGGCCCTGGACGTTGGCCGGCGGCGTCGCCGTGGCTCCGGCGGGCGCGGGCTGCTGGACGAACTCCAGGGAGAACGTCGGGTCCTCGGGCAGAACCAGCGACGCGGTGGGTCCGGTCGGGCTCTCGCCGCGGTCGCGCACCGTCCAGCCGATCCCGGTGTACCAGGCGAGGGTGCGCTCGAGGTCGGTGCAGCGCATCCGCTCGTGGGACAGCAACGGCAGCCGGCGCGGGTCGCCGGGGGCGGCGGGGATCTCGACGACCTCGATGGCGGCCCCGTCGGGATCGGTCAGCCGCAGCGCCGGACGGACGGCGCCACGGACCGCCAGGCCCTCGGGCACCGGCGTGAACGCGACGCCGGTGGCCTCCAGGCGCGCGGTGACGATGCGCAGGGACTCGACGCGGTAGCCCAGCGCCGTGAACCCGGTGGGCCGCTGGTCGGCGGTGGCGGGCACGGTGGGTGGCTTGGTCCAGCCGACCAGCTCGACGGCGGGGGCCGAGCGCGGGCCGCGCAGGTCGTAGAGGAACGTGGTGACGCTGGCCGTGCCGGAGCCCAGGCCCATGGTGGCGGTGTCGCCGTCGGTGCTGATCGAGCGCATCCGCGGCTCGCCGCCGAACAGCGCCAGGTGGAAGGCGGCGGACCGGTCGACGTCGACGGTGTTGAGGTTGCAGTGGAGCACGGCGTGCGCATGGTGGGCCGGGCTGGCAGAGGGGGCCGGGCTGGCAGAGGGGGCCGGGCTGGCAGAGGGGGCCGGGCTGGCAGAGGGGGCCGGGCGGCCGGACGGCGACGCCGCCGGGACGCCGCTCGCCGTCGGCTCGGTGCTGGTGCTCATGGGGCGCCTCCGGGATGGGGAGCCGGATCGGCCGCGGGGACCACGGCCGGTCCGGCGGTGCGGTCACGTTCGGTGCGGGTACGCGATGACACTCGGCGGACCGTCACGGGCCCGGCACCGCGGCCATCGGGCTCCGCCTGACCCTAGCCAAAGTTGACACTTCCGCCAACACCTGTCGCGAGGAGCCGCCGGCGGCTCGGCCGGCCCGGCGGCTCAGACAGCGGCGGTGGCGGCGGCCCAGGACGCGGCGAGGTCGTCGACCGTGGTGACGCGGGCGAGCATGGCGATGGTGTTCGCCAGGATGTGCTGGCCGTACTCGGCCGGGGTCGAGGCGGCCGCGTCGCGCGGGACGAGGACGTGGAAGCCCTCGTGGACGGTCTGCCCCACCGCGAGCGGGATGGCGACGTTGAGCGAGACGCCGGCGAAGACGACCGTATTCACCCGGTGCCCGCGCAGAACCGGCAGCAGCTCGCTGCCCCAGGTCGGCGACAGTCCGTGGTGGCGCGGGATGATCAGGTCGGTCGGGTCGAGCAGGTCGGGCACGACCTGGGTCGCCGGGTGGCCGGGGCCCCAGTCCTTGCTGCTCTGGGCGGCGGTCCTCCACAGCGGCGCGGTCCCGGGGTCGGTGGAGCCCAGCCAGCCCTCGAACGTGGCGTGCACGACGAGCACCCCGGCGGACCGCGCGGCGGTGACCAGCCGGCGCAGGCCGTCGCGGATGTCGGCCGCCTCGGCCGCGAGCGACGGCAGCATGGAGTCCGGGCCGAGCACCCCGTTCTGGCACTCCACCAGGACGACCGCGCTGGTCCGGGGGTCGATCGGCCGCGGGGGGCGCTTGCCCGGGGTGTCGTTGTTTGACATCATCGTCAAACATTAACGCTCGGAGCTTCGACGGAGTAGCCCGTGCCGACGAAACACATCCCGGATCCCTGCCTCGCCGACATCCTGCGCCGCAATGCGGAGCGGTTCGGCGACGTTCCCGCCTATCTGTACGAGGGGCGCAGCGTCACCCATCGTGAGCTGCTGCGTCGCGCGACGGCCATCGCGGCGGCCCTCGCCCGCGCCGGCCTGCGCCGCCAGGACCGGGTGGCCCTGCTCGGTCGCAACAGCATCGCCTTCGGCGAGGTGCTGGCCGCCGGGCAGCTCAGCGGCATCGTCATCGCGACCGTCAACTTCCGCCTCGCCGCGCCCGAGATCGCCCGCATCCTCACCGACGCCAAGCCTCGGGCGATCTTCGTCGACGCCGAGTTCCTGCCGATCGTGGCGGCGCTGCGCGCGGAGCTCGGCCTCGAACTGGTCGTCCGCCTCGACGACCCGGCCGCGAGCCCGGATGGCGCGAGCGTGAACGGCGCGAGCGTGGCCGCGGACGGCGCGGGCGGCGAGGTCGTGGGCCTGGCGGAGTTCCGCGACGCCGCGCTCGACGACGCCCTGCCGTTCGCCGCCCGGCCCGACGACATCGCCTGCCTGATCTACACCAGCGGCACCACCGGCCGGCCGAAGGGCTGCATCATGGGCCAGCGGGAGATGTTCCGCGTCGGCCAGACGATGAACGTCGAGATGCGCACCGGCAGCGACGACCGGATCCTGCTGGTGATGCCGCTGTTCCACATCGGTGCGATGGCGATGGCCTTCGGCCTGCACGCCCGCGGCGGCACCGCGGTGCTGCACCGGCAGTTCGACCCGGCGGCGCTGCTGGCCACGGTGCCGGCCGACGGCATCACCGTGCTGCACCTGGCGCCGAGCATGCTGCAGGCGGTGCTGACCGAGGCCGGGGCGGGGCCGGGCGCCGCCGAGCCGGAGCCGGTGGCGGCGCTGCGCGGGGTGCGCTCCATCGTCTACTCGGCCGCGCCCATCACGGCGCCGACGCTGGCCGCGGCGCTCGCCGCGATGCCGGAGACCGGCTTCCTCAACCTGTACGGCCAGACCGAGGTGATCACCTCGGGGCTGCCCCGCGAGCTGCACCGCGGTAGCGGGCCCGACCGGGACCGCCGGCTCACCTCCGTCGGCTTCCCCTACCCGGACACCGAGATCCGCATCCTCGACGACGACGGCGTGGAATGCCCGCCCGGCGTGCCCGGCGAGATCGTCGTGGCCTCCCCGGCGATGTTCCGCGGCTACTGGAACGACTCGGCCACCACCGGCGTGACGCTGGCCGACGGCTGGTGCCACACCGGCGACGTCGGCGTGCTCGATGAGGAAGGCCTGCTGCACCTGGTCGACCGCAAGAAGGACGTCATCATCAGCGGCGGGGAGAACATCTACTCCCTCGAGGTCGAGGACGCCGTGCTGACCCACCCCGCCGTCGTGCAGTGCGCCGTGGTCGGCGTGCCCGACGAGCGCTGGGGCGAGGCCGTGTGCGCCGTCGTCGTCCTTGCCGCCGGTGGGGACCTCACCTCCGGCGAGCTTCGCGAGCACGTGGCCACCAAGATTGCCCGCTACAAGTCGCCGCGGTCCGCGGTGATCGTCGACGAGCTACCCGTCCTGCCCACCGGAAAGATCGACAAGAAGGCGCTGCGTGCCCGGCTGGCGGCCGCGCCACGAGAGGTGCCTGCATGAGCTACCGCTACCTCGACTACGACACGCTCGCCGACGGCCGGATCGCGCGGATCACCCTCAACCGGCCGAAGGCGCGCAACGCCCAGAACCGGGGCCTGCTCGTCGAGCTCGGGGAGGCGTTCGCCCGGGCGGAGGCCGACGACGGCGTGCGCGTGGTCATCCTGCGCGGCGCCGGCGCGTCGTTCTCCGCCGGCCACGACCTCGGCACCCCGGAGAGCCTCGCCGAACGCGACCCGGACAGCCCCGACCTGCACCCCACCTACCAGTGCAACGGGGCCTCCTACGGCGGCGCGGAGAACCGCACCCGCCAGGAGTGGCACTACTACTACGAGAACACGAAGCGCTGGCGGAACCTGCGCAAGATCACCATCGCCCAGGTGCACGGCAACGTGCTGTCCGCAGGGCTGATGCTGGCCTGGTGCTGCGACCTGATCGTCGCCGCCGACGACACCGTGTTCGCCGACGTCGTCGGCACCCGCCTGGGCATGTGCGGGGTGGAGTACTTCGCCCACCCCTGGGAGTTCGGCCCGCGCAAGGCCAAGGAGCTGCTGCTCACCGGCGACTCCCTCGGCGCCGACGAGGCGCACGCGCTGGGCATGGTCAGCAAGGTCTTCCCCGTCGCGGACGTCTCCGAGCGGACGGTGGAGTTCGCCGCCCGGATCGCGAAGGTCCCGACGATGGCGGCGCTGCTGGTCAAGGAGTCGGTCAACCAGGCGCAGGACGCGATGGGCTTCAGCTCGGCGCTCGACGCCTGCTTCACCCTGCACCAGCTCAACCACGCGCACTGGAGCGAGGTCTCCGGCGGCAAGGTGTACGTCGGCACCGCCGAGTACGGCCTGGACGACTGGCGCAACGCCCCCGCCATCCTGCCGGCCGCCAAGGACCGGCCCTGAGCGCAGCCGGCTCGGCTCCTGGCGGGGTCAGGGCCGCCGATCCCCGCACCGCCGTGGTGATCTCCTGGCTGGAGGACCACCTCGGCCGGGTCACCGCGATCGAGCGCCAGCCGCGGTGGCGCCCGGTGTGGTTCGCCGACGTCGAACGCGGCGGCGAGCTGCTGCGGCTGTGCGTGCGCGGGGAGCGCGCCGACACCGACCTGGTGTTCCCGCTGGCGCACGAGATGCGCTTCCAGCGGGTGGCGCACGAGCACGGGATCCCGGTGCCCGCCGTCCATGGCTGGATCGACGAGCTGCCCGCCTTCGTCATGGACCGGGTGCCCGGCCGGCCCGACTTCCCCGACCTCGCCGCGGCGCTCGCGAGCGGTGCGGGCAGGGGCGGTGCGGGCAGGGGCGGTGCGGGCGGGGGCGGTGCGGGCGGGGGCACGGCCGGCGCGGGTGGGGCCGGGGAGGCGGACGGCGAGCTGGCGCGGGCCGTCGCCGAACGCGACCGGGTCGTCGACGAGTACCTGCGGGCGCTCGCCGCGCTGCACAGCGTCGACGTGACCGCGTTCGCCGCCGCCGGGATCGACCGGGCGCGGCAGCCGGAGGACTCGGGCCTGCTCGGGATGCGGCGCTTCGAGGAGCTCTACCGCCGCCAGCAGGTGCGCCCCGACCCGTTCCTGGACTTCTGCCTGGGGTGGCTGCGCCGCCACCCGCCGCGCAGCCACGGCCGCGAGGCTGCGGTGGTCTGGGACTCCGGGCAGTTCCACCACGCGGGCGGGCGGCTGACCGCGCTGGTCGACCTGGAGCTCGGCCACGTCGGCGATCCGATGATGGACCTGGCCGGCTGGCGGATGCGCGACAGCATCATGCACTACGGCGACTTCGACGCGCTCTACCGCCGCTACGGCGAGCTCGTCGGCGAGCCGGTGGACCTGGCCGCGGTTCAGCTGCACCACATCGCGTTCACCCTGACCAACCAGCTCTCGTTCGCCCACACCCTCGCCGAGCCGCCGCCGGCCTCGGACTACGCGACGAACCTGCAGTGGTGCAACGAGACGAACCTGTACGCCACCGAGGCGATCGCCGAATACCTCGGCCTCGAGCTGCCCGGCGTGGAGGAGCCCGAGGTTCGGGACTCCCCCGTCGCGGGCGCGCACGGCCATCTCGTCCGCATGCTGCGCACCGTCCAGGTCGACGATCCCTACGCCCGCCAGCAGATCCGCTCGGCCTTCCGGCTGGCCAACCATCTGCGCCGCAGCGACGAGATCGGCGACGCGCTGAGCGCCGCCGACGTCGACGACGTCCACCGGCTGCTCGACCGGCGTCCCGACGGCTGGCGCGACGCCGAGCGGGAGCTGGAGCGGTTCGTGGCCGCCGACGCCGACCACGGCCGCCACGACGCCGAGCTGCTCGCACTGTTCCACCGGCGCAACCTGCGCGCGCAGATGCGCAACGGTCCGGCGGGCTCCGCGATGAGCCGTCACATCCCCATCCAGCCGTTCGCCGCGCCCCTGACCCCCCACTCCGCGGGTTTCTGAGCCACGCCTTCCTGAGCCACGCCATTCCTGAGCCACCGTGTTCGCGAGCAGTCGCGACGCGGTGGCTCAGGCATTTCCGGCGACTGAACGCTTGTTCAGGTTTTTGAACAGCACTTTGACACGGTGACGGCGATCCGTGAGGGTCATCACATCCCCCTCGCCCGCAACAAGCGGCGACGATCCTCGACCTTGGAGCGCGTCATGATCACCACTGAGAAGCATGCCGAGGTCCGCGAGCTGCTCGACGCCGAGCGGGCGGCCGGGCGGCGGGTCGCCATGGTCGGCACCAGCGGCGGCACCCACTCCGGGCACATCTCCCTGGTCGAACAGGCGAAGAAGGAGTGCGACGTCGTCGCGGTGTTCTGGAACGGCGCGCTGAAGCTGGAATGGGCCTCCGGCGGCGTGCAGGCCTACAACCGCGACCTCGCCCACGACCAGGCGCTGTTCGAGGCGGCCGGCGTCGACGTGTTCTACATCCCGCTGCGCCACGACCTCTACCAGCGGCCCTCGAACACCTTCCTGGCCATGCCGGGGATGCTGCGCCACCTGACCGGCATGCCCGAGGGCGAGCACATGGAGCTGCTCGTCACGATGGTCGCCACCCTGCTCAACATCGCGGGGCCCTGCACGACGTTCTTCGGCGAGAAGGACTGGCAGCAGCTCGTGATGTTCCAGCGGATGGCCGAGGACCTGCACCTGCCGTCGCGGGTCGTCGGCTGCCCCACCCGCCGGGAGCCCGACGGGGTGGCGATCTCCAGCCGCAACACCAAGCTCTCCCCCGAGCAGCGCGCCGCCGCGCCAGCGCTGTACGCCGCGCTGACCGCCGCGGCCGACGCGATCGCCGCCGGGGAACGCGACGCCCACGCCGCGGCCGAGGTCGCCCTGGCCCGGCTGCGCCCGGTCGCCGACCCGGACTACGTCGTCGCCGTCGAGGCCGCGACGCTGCGCCCGCTGGACACCCTCGACCCGGGCGCCGAGGGCGGCCCGAGCGACGGCGAGGTCCGCCTGCTCGCCTCGGTCCGCTTCGGCACCACGCCGCTGGTCGACAACATCGGCGTCACCGTCCCCACCGCCTGAGCGGCCGCACATACGCCCACCGCCTGACAGCCGCCCACGCCAACCGCCACCCACTGACAGGAGCGCCCCCATGGATGTCGGTGACCTCATCCTCGTCAGCGTCGACGACCACGTCGTCGAGCCGCCCACCATGTTCGACGCGCACATCCCCGCCCGCTACCGCGACCGCGCGCCCCACGTCGTCGAGACCGCCGACGGCAACCAGATCTGGACCTACGAGGGGCAGATCACCCCGAACATCGGCCTCAACGCGGTCGCCGGCGTCCGCCCCGAGGACTACGGCTTAGACCCGACCCGGTTCGACCAGATGCGGCCGGGGTGTCACGACATCGACGAGCGCATCCGGGACATGAACGCGGGCGGGGTGCTGGCCAGCCTGAACTTCCCGACGTTCGCCCAGTTCTGCGGCCAGTTCCTGACCCGGGCCACCGCCGACCGTGAGCTGGGGCTCGCCGTCGTGCGCGCCTACAACGACTGGCACATCGACGAGTGGGCCGGCGCGCACCCCGGCCGGATCATCCCGCTGGCCGTCATGCCGCTGTGGGACGCCGAGCTCATGGCCGCCGAGATCCGCCGGGTCGCCGCGAAGGGCTGCCACGCGGTGACGTTCTCGGAGAACCCGGCGAAGCTCGGCCTGCCGAGCCTGCACAGCCGCTCCTGGGACCCGTTCTGGGCGGCCTGCGCCGAGACGAACGTCGTCGTCTGCCTGCACATCGGCTCGTCGTCGCAGGTGCCGGTGACCGCCGAGGACGCGCCGATGGAGGTCTCCATCGCGCTCAGCCCGATGAACACCCAGTCGACCCTGACCGACCTGCTGTTCTCCGGCGTGCTCCCCCGCTTCCCGGACCTGCGGATCGCGCTGTCCGAGGGCGGCATCGGCTGGATCCCGTACACCCTCGAGCGCTGCGACTACGTCTACCGCCACCACCGCGCGTGGACGGGCACCGAGCTCGGCGACCGGCTGCCCAGCGAGCTGTTCCGCGACCAGATCTACAGCTGCTTCATCGACGACCCGGCCGGGCTCGTGCTGCGCGAGCGGGTCGGCCTGCACACGATCATGTGGGAGTGCGACTACCCGCACGGCGACTCGACCTGGCCAAACAGCCCCGAGGAGCTGGCCCGTTCGCTGGCCGGCATCCCCGACGACGAGGTCAACGCGATCACGCACGGCAACGCGCTGCGGGCGTTCGACTTCGACGCCTTCTCCCACCGCCCGCGCGAACGCGCCACCGTCGCCGCGCTGCGCGCCGAGGGCGCCGACGTCGACCTGACGCTGCGTCACATCCTGCGCGAGCACCGCGGCAGCACGCCCGCGGAGCTGGCGGCGATCGCCGTGCAGGCCGCGGGCAGGGGATGAGCGCGCCGCACCAGCAGCAGATCCGGTCGTACCGGTCGCACCGAGAGGACGGCACATGAGGCTTCAGGGCAAGGTCGCGCTGGTCACCGGCGGCACCGCCGGCATCGGCGCCGGGATCGTGCGGATGTTCGTCGACGAGGGCGCGGCGGTGGCGTTCACCGGGCGCAACGAGTCCACCGGCACCGCGCTGGAGAAGGAGTTACGCGACGCCGGCGGCACCGCGACGTTCGTGCGCGCCGACAACAAGATCGAGTCGGACGTCGCCGGCGCCGTTGCCGCGACCGTCGACGCCTACGGCCCGGTCACCGTGCTGGTGAACAACGCGGCGGCGACGGACGTGACGATCAGCGGCGTCGACAACCACGTCGACGAGATCACCAACGAGGACTTCGACTACACCGTCCGCACCGCGCTGTACGGGACGCTGTGGGCGAGCAAGTACGCGATCGGGCACATGCGCGCGGCGGGCGGCGGCTCGATCATCAACATCTCGGCGTCGTCGAGCATCCTGTCCGTGCGCTCCCGACCCGCCTACCAGGCGTCCAAGGGGGCGATCAACTCGCTGACCCGGCAGATGTCGGTCGACTACGGCCCGGACTCCATCCGCGCCAACGCGATCATCGTCGGGTTCATCAACACCGACGGCGACGTCATGCGCAAGCTGCTCGCCGACGAGGAGTACATGCACGTCATCCGCAGCATGCTGTCGCTGCCGCGGCTCGGCGAGCCCGCCGACATCGCCGCCGCCGCGGTCTACCTGGCCGCCGACGAGTCGAAGTACGTCACCGGCACCCAGCTCACCGTCGACGGCGGCGCGACCAGCCACCAGCCGGTCGTCCCCCGCGTCGTCCCCAACGAGCCGGTCGCCGGCTAGACGACAGGTTCGCCAGCACCAGCGATCATGGTGTTCCGAAGAACGCCGGAACCAGTCGTCCAGCTGCTCCGTGGTGGGCGATCCGTGAGCGAAGCATGGCACCGGTCGGGCCGGATCCGCCGGGCGACGGGCGGATCCGGCCCGGGTCACGGGCGGCGGCTCAGGCGGCGGGGGGCTCGCCGAGCACGCCGTCCTTGGTCAGGCGGTCGATCTCCTCGCCGTCGTAGCCCACCTCGCGCAGCACCTCGCGGGAGTGCTCGCCGAGCGCCGGCGCGCCCAGGCGCATCACCGGATGCGCGTCGTCGAACTGGGCCGGCGCGGCGGGCAGGCGCAGCCCGGGGCGGGTCGGATGGGCCATGAGGTAGCCGTTGTCGACGACGGCCGGGTCGCCGACGACCTCCTGCGGCACCGCGTAGAACGAGAAGATGCAGTCCTGCTCCCGCAGCCGGGCGTCGAACTCGGCGCGGGTGAGCGCGCCGATCGCCGCCCGGAACCGCTCGCCCAGCTCGCCCCAGGCGGACCGGCGCGACGCGGCGTCCGGGTAGGCGTCGATCAGCTCGGGCAGGCCGACGGCGGTGCAGGCGGGCTCCCAGTAGCGGGCCTCGTCGAGCATCACGAGGTTGACGAAGCGGCCGTCGCCGGTGCGGTAGGTGTTGACCAGGGGGCTGCGCGGGCCGCCGCCGGTCATCTGCATCTGGCGGCCGGTCAGCGAGCTGTAGGCGAGGTCGGGGCCCATCGTCCAGGTCGCACCGCCCAGCAGGGCGGTGTCGACGACGACGCCCTTGCCGGTGCGCAGGACGTGGACGAGGCCGGCGCAGACCGCGCCGGCGAGGTACATGCCCGTCGGCACGTCGCCGAGGGCCGGGCGCTGCATCGTCGGCTCCGGCGCGTCCGGCGCGGTGAGCACGTGGGCGACGCCGCCGCGGGCCCAGTAGGAGACCCCGTCGTAGCCGCCGGCCTCGGCGTCCGGGCCGGCCTGGCCCTGGCCGTGGCCCTTGGCCACGACGAGCTTCGGGTTGAGGGCCAGCAGGTCCGCGGGCTCGGTGCGCAGCTTGCGCCGCACCCGGGGAAGCTGGTTGGTGATGTACACGTCCGCCCAGCGGACGAGCCGTTCGAAGACCTGCCGGCCGGCCGCCGTCTCCACGTCGAGCGCGACGCCCCGCTTGTTGCGGTTGACCAGCTCGAACATGAACTCCTCGCCGTCGGCCTCGGGCACGAGGCGGTTGGCGTGGATCTGGCGCATCGGATCGCCGGTGGGCCGTTCCAGCTTGACGACGTCCGCGCCGAAGTCGGCCAGCGCCGCCGCGGCGGACGGCACGAACCCGTGCTCGGAGAACTCCAGCACCTTGATACCCGCGAGCGGAAAAGTCATAAGATCAACACCCGGCCTCCCTGTGGTCGGCCTGCCGGCCGCACCCTCTGGTGATCACCAAGTCGTGATCAACTCGTCAGTCTTTCGGGGCAGCCAAAACTTGACGGGATCATCAAGTATCCCCCGCACCGGCCCGGCGCAGGGGGCGGTTTGGCCGCCCACGCCCCGGGCTGCGGCGCCGCCGATGCGTTGACGCTTCCGCCAGGACGTTCCTAGAATTGTGTTCTACATCGCGGCCGCCGGCTTGACCACACCTCGCTCACGGGGCGATCAGCGCTCACAGGTCGATCAGGTCGGGCCTGCCCGCGCCGCGCCCACCGGCGCCCCGCAGGCCGCGATGGGCCGGTGCGACCGGCCGCGTCCCCACCCCGACCACCCACGACGGTCGTGTCCCACCCCGCCGCGAGGCGCAGGCCCCGGACCCGACCGGCGACTCCCGCCCGGTCCCTCGGCCCTCGGCTCGCCGGCCGGGCGAACGAGCGGGCACTGACGCCCAGGAGGCACAGCGCATGGATCTCGGCATCGCCGGCAAGGTCGTCTTCTTAACCGGCGGGAGCAAGGGGATGGGCCGCGAGGCCGCCCGCATGCTCGCCGCCGAAGGCTGCAAGGTCGCGATCGTCGCGCGGACGAAGACCGCCATCGACGCGGCGGTCGAGCAGATCACGGCCGAGGGTGGCACCGCGATCGGGGTCCCGGCCGACCTCACCGACCGCGCCGACGTCGACCGGGCCGTCGCCGAGGTCACCACGACGCTCGGCCCGCCGCTGATCGTGATCGGCCAGACGGTGTTCAACATCCCGGGCGACTTCGCCGACATCACCGAGCCCGAGCACTACGTCGACTCGTTCCGCAGCTACACGATGAGCCAGGTCTACCTGCTGCATGCCGTGCTGCCCGGGATGCGCGAGGCCGGTTGGGGCCGCTTCGTCCACATCGGCTCGGCGACCGCCAAGGAGCCGGTGGGCGCGATCCACCACGCCATCGCCAACGCCACCCGCCCGTCGACGATCGGCCTGCTCAAGACCGTCGCCGACGAGTACGCCCGCTACGGCATCACGGTGAACACGGTGGCGCCGGGCTGGATCGAGACCGCCAACGCGATCGCGTACATGGACGCCAACGTCGGCGTGCACGACGCCCACGCCCGCCGCGAGTGGATGCGCACCAACGCGCGGGTGCCCGCCGCGCGCCTCGGCCGCCCGGACGAGATCGCCTCGATGATCGTGTACCTCTGCTCGGAGCAGGCCGGCTACGTCAACGGAAACTGGATCGAGGTCGACGGCGGCCACCACCGCTCGGCGTTCTGATCCCCACCGGATCGGGTCCCCACCGGATCGGATCGCCACCGGATCGGATCCCCGCCGGGATCGGGTCGCTGCCCGGATCGGGGCGGGTCGTGCGGTTCGATCCGCTGGCGCCCCTTCCATCCTGACAGTAGTCTTAGTAGTGTTGCAGCTCATAGAGCTGCGTCACGTGCCCGCGGCTCACCACCAGGCGAGCGGCCCGCATCGCCGGGCCGCGGCGGCCTGGTCGCCGGGTCTGTCCCGCCGCCCGGCAGCGGACGAGCCGCGCGCTGCGGGCACGGCCCAAACCACCGACGAGGAGCAGGGAGGCATCCGGTGAGATCCGCGCCCTCCCACCGGGACCCGGCAGGACCGGTGCACCCGGACCCACGCACGCTGGTGCGTTCTTCCGCCCTCTGTAAGCGTCAAGGAGTGTCATGCAGGTCGAAGACCTTATCCTGATCAGCGTCGACGACCACGTCGTGGAACCCCCCACGATGTTCGACGCGCACATCCCAGCGAAGTACAAGGACCGGGCTCCGCACATCGTCAAGGGCCCGAACGGCGGCGACCTGTGGGCGTTCGAGGACGGCTTCGCCCCGAACGTCGGCCTCAACGCCGTCGCCGGCTGTCCCCCGGAGGAGTACGGGCTCGACCCGACCGAGTACGCCCAGATGCGCCCCGGCTGCTACGACGCCGACGAGCGCGTGCGGGACATGAGCGCCGGCGGCGTGCTCGCGGGCATCAACTTCCCCACCTTCCCGCACTTCTGCGGCCAGCTGTTCCTGCGCGCCAAGGACAAGGACCTCGCGCTGGCCAGCGTGCGCGCCTACAACGACTGGCACATCGACGAGTGGGCCGGCTCCCACCCGGACCGGTTCATCCCGATCAGCCTGCCCGTGCTGTGGGACCCCGAGCTCGCCGCCGAGGAGGTCCGCCGGGTCGCGGCGAAGGGCGCCCGCGCGGTGACCTTCTCGGAGAACCCGGTCAAGCTGGGCCTGCCGAGCTACCACAGCGACTACTGGGACCCGTTCCTGCGCGCATGCGCGGACAACAACGTGGTCGTCTGCATCCACATCGGCTCGTCGTCGACGGTGACCGTGACCGCCCCGGACGCCCCGCCGGAGGTCATGATCTCCCTGACCCCGGTGAACAGCCTGATGGCGGTCACCGACCTGGTCTTCTCCGGGATCTTCAAGCGGATCCCGAACCTGCAGATGGCCCTGTCCGAGGGCGGCATCGGCTGGCTGCCCTACGCCCTCGAGCGCGCCGACTACGTCTACCAGCACCACCACGCGTGGACGTTCACCGACCTCGGCGGCAAGCTGCCCAGCCAGGTCTTCCACGACCACATCTGGACCTGCTTCATCGACGACCCGGTGGGCGTGAAGCTGCGCGAGGACGTCGGCGTCGACAAGATCATGTGGGAGCTGGACTACCCGCACTCGGACTCCACCTGGCCGTACGGGCCCGAGAAGCTGTTCAAGGACCTCGCCGGGGTTTCCGACGACGAGATCAACAAGATCACCCACGAGAACGCGATGCGGGCGTTCGACTTCAACCCCTTCGCTCACCGGCCGAAGGAGAAGTCCACCGTCGCCGCGCTGCGCGCCGAGGCGGCCGACGTCGACATCGAGCCCAAGAGCATGGGTCGCCGCAAGGCGGAGGCCGACGGCGGCAACACCGCGCTGCTGTCCTCGGTGGCCGCCACGGGCAGCTCCAAGTAGTTCCCCCGCAGTAGTCCCCCCGCAGTAGTCCCCACCCGCGCGGGTCGGCCCCCGGCCGGCCCGCGCGTCCACCCGCGCGCTCGCGCCGGCGCCTGCCAGACGGCGTGTAGCGCCAGCGGCCCGGGAAGGACCTCGTGGCGATGGGAAAGCGCAGGTCGGAACAGGCTGCCACCGACACCGTGAGCGCCGTACTCGTACCGGCAAGCAGGGGTCGGCTCCGGCTAGGCGGTCCCCAGGGTTCGGGGCCGGCGTCGGGGCGGGGCCTTCACCCCTCCTCGGCCAGAGTGAAGTACACCGTCGCAGTGATCTCTTTTATCGACGGATCGGAGGGCCTGGTGTAGGTGATGTCCAGAATGTTGATGGGGCCCAGCCCCTCGATGCTGTCGGCCAACCGGCGCAGGAGGGCCGCGGTGTCGCCCTCGTGATCCGTGATCGCGAACTGGTTGCACGTCCAATCCGTGACCAGTGCGCGGAGGGAGTGGGCGGCGCCGTCCGACATGTCATCCCCCACCACGTTGCTTGCGCTTGTTACGTTCACCTTCGTACTTCTCGTTCTTGATCTGCTTCCGCCTCGCCCGATCGTAGGTCGCTCGGTCGTATGGCTCTCCCGCTTCTTTCCGCCGAATCGCTTCCTCTTCCTCGGCCGTGAGCGTCTCCGGCTGCGCACCGGCCATAAGGTAGCCAATGCCGATCAAGCCTACGGCGACGATCGCGACCGTACCGGCCACCGCCCACCCCGGCGGCCCGGCTGCGGCTTCCACTGGCGCGGCCTCGGCGTCAGCTGTCAGTAGGAACGAGCCAGCCGCGATGAGCGCGGCGGCCGCATCCCGCTGGACGATGAACTCGCTGCCGGCGCGGTGTCGCATCACCGGAATATCACCGACTGCCAGCAGCCGGGACGCGATGTCCGGCAGCGGCTGGCGGGAGACGCCCGGCGCATCGCTGCGGTCCTGCGCCCCGTCCACCCCTACGCTGGCGTCGGGCTCGGAGGCAAGGGTGAGCTGGGCGGCGGCCACCCGCAGGCGGTCGCCGGTAAAGGCAGACACGAGCATCGCCGCCGCCGTCTCGTCACCGTCAGCGGCGACCGCACGCATCTGCTCGAGCGTGCTCGCAACCGTGGGCAGGTACCGCTCGGAGTCCGGTCCGGACCCCGCGTCAGCGTAGATCTGCTCCACTCGTCTGATCAGCTGTCGCAGCGTCGCCTTCGAGTCCGGCACCGATGTCTGCGACGGGGCGTCGTCTGCCTGGCGTTGCACAACCGGGGACAGGGACGGGAGCAGGGCGAGCACGCTCCGAGAAGACGCGGCTCCAGGACTCCGCAGCATGCCCACCGCCGCGTTGCCTGCGCAACGCTGGAGGCCGAGGACATCATCGGCGCCACGCAGTCCCCCGAGGGGTGCCTGCCGGATCTGGCGCGTCACGGTCCGTCCACGGGACTGATGGGGCGACGGCGCGTCGCGGTCTCTGTGACGATCCTGCATAGCCGCCTCCTCGGCCGGAACTATACCGGCGAGCTTCGGCGCCCGTGACCCGCTACGAACAGCCACCGGTGCCGACAGGTCTGCCCGAAAGCCTGACCGGAAGGGTATAGCCGGGTCACCGCCTGCCCACCCGGCGGCGCCCGGAAAAATAGCACGGCGAATACCGCGCAGCGCGACCACGAGGTAGCGAAGAAAGGGGGTAAGGCAGCGCAGGGCCGCCCTCTCCTCGCGAAAGAAGTGCGCCCACAGGCGGCGTCCGGCCTCTCTGGCGGCGATGATGAACGACCGCAACCGCGGGATCACTCGATCACCCCACCCAGGTCAACACGCCGGCGGCGATGCACGACGGCACCTACCGCAATGCTCCGGCCTGGCCTCGAGAACTCGGCGATTGTGTGCGGCGGCTTCGGAGGCGTGGCGGCCGGGTCAGGAGGCGGCGCCTGCTGGGTTTCCGAACCTTTCCTCGAGCACGCGCATTTTGAGTCGAAAATCGGTCATGTCGCTGTCGTGGAACCGCTGGAAGAACCAGTTAGGTACCCGTGGCTGTTGCCGGCGGAGCTGGAACAGCACGTCCTGTATCTGGCGGGTGAACAGAGTAAGAGCAGGTTCCGTTGCGAGGGCAGGGGAGGTGGCATCCTCGCTCGCCGCGCGGAGCAAACCGAGCACTCGAGTGCGTTCACTGGTGATCGAAATCTGTGCCCGATACGTGTCCAGGCAGAGCAGCAGCAGCCCGAACGACGGGACGAACCATCCGCTTGCCAGTTCGCTGATGGTGCTGTTGGTAACGATTCCGACGACTACGCCTGCCGCACACCAAAGCGTGACGACGGCGACCAGCGCAGCTGCGAAACGTCGGCGGACACGTGACCCCCAGGCAAGGTTCTGTTCGAGGCAAAAAAGCATGTCATATGGTGGGGGAACGGCAGCCACCAGGTAGTAGTCACGCAGCCGGCTCTCGTCATGGCGGAATCGGCGGCTGAGCCGGCTTAGTTCGTCCTCGGGCACACGGTCGCCGGCGACGACCGCGTTCCACGGCAGGTTGAACAGTACGACATCGAACATCTCCTGCAATGTCGCGCTGGTCTGCAGGTGCCGTCCAGACCACGGGACGACGAAGATCGCGTACGTGACAGCCCAGAGGGCGCCGACGAACACCGTCGTCGGTGTCATCGCGGGAACCAGCGTGGCCGCCAGGCCCAGGCCCGCGACAACCAGCGATACCGCCAGGCTGACACTCTGTGCCCGCTGGGCATGCCGGTGCGTCACCGCGACTGCCCTCAGCAGGGCCAGACAGTGCTCACTGTTTTGCAACTGATCGATCCGACGGATACCTGTCATCGACCCCTCCGAACACCACGGATCACGACTCGTTGACGAGTCTTGCGTAGGAGGCGGCCATCCTGGTACCGAAACCGTGTGAACGACAACCGGTTACCTCACACTGGTGACCCGGACGAGGCGGAGGGCAGGATCGCAAATGTGCCGTCAATGCCCAGCTCGAAGGGTGCCGGGGTTTGAGACTCCGCGGTTGTCGTGTCGAACCGCCCCAGCCGCCGCCTGGCGACGACTGCCTTGGCGCCCAACGTCCCCGTCAGTCTGACTACGTCGGCCGGCAGGTCGAGGATTACCAGCATCACCCGACTCCTGGGACGCAACCCACAGGCCGGATCGACGGGGCAGAGATCCCAGGCGAGCCGGGGACGACCGACTCCTCGCACGTCGATGCGCACCGTCTCGTCATCACTGGGGCCAGGCGCATCGTAAGCGGGCGGAAGGATGTCAAGGGCTACCACAGCCTCGTTGTCGAACTCGATGTCCACCGTCATCGACTCGTACCTGCGGTTCGCCGGCAGCTTCTCGAGGTCGAACGGCCACTGCACCAACAGGAACTGCTTGCGGTGCAGGTCGGGGCGTAGCTTATGCAAGCCCGTGAACTGGTCGGCTCGAACGGGGTGGACGGTCGGCCGACCGAAGCTGACACTTGCCTGCCGAACCAGACGCGGCTCCGGAGCGGCGAGCACCTGCTCCCGGTTGTACAGGTCGAGACGCAGGATGGTATCCGTGGAGACGGACACCTCGAACCCGGGACCTGTCCCGTCGCCAGCCACCCTGCCATCATAGTCAGCGCAACAGCCCAGCTCAGCGGCGAGGAGTACCGCGTGACGACGGAGCCGGACGCCGTGAGCCGAGCTGCCCTCTCCGGCTTGCTCGGCGCCGACGCCGCAGCCGCCCTGATAGCTTGGGGCGAGCGAGAGGCATTGACGGTCCAGGTACCCGCGGACGCCTGGAAAAACGGGGGTTACACGGCTGCGATCCTGGCGCCCGTATACGTCACCGACACCTGCACTGGCACCCAACTAGTCGTGGTCAAGTGTCTGCCGCCGGAGCAGTCAGCGGAGACGGATGCGCACGGCACGGCCATTCACGAGTGTCCTGCCGAATTCCGCCAGCATCTGGTCGAGCAGCTGTACCCTCCGATCGCGACGGCCGGCGGTCGAACATTGATGTTCCAGTCACAGGCTGGAACGAGTAGCGAATGGCGCCCACTGGCCGAGTTGCCGCCACGCCGTCTGGCCGCCGCCTGCGAGGCGGTTACCCGTTCACTAATCGCCGATTGGAACCCCGATCGACAGGTGCGGACGACCGGGGCCGTCGACTACCTGCGCGGCGAGGTCGACAAGGCCCGGTCCCTAGGTCGCCAGACCCTCGGCCAAGGTGCGGTGGCGCACTTACCATGGGTGCGCACCGGCGAGGATCTGCCGATGCCCAACCCGCTACTCCTGCACACGGGTGAATCCCTGCTCGGCGAGTTTCAGATCGATCTGGTAGTGGGCCGCGCGCACGGCGACCTGCATGGGCAGAACGTGTTGTTGCGCCAGTACGCCGACCATGCCGAGCCGGACACCTTTGTGCTCGTGGACCTGATGACCTACGAGTCGCGTTGTCCGCTGGATCGTGACCTGGTGACGCTGTTGCTGTCCGCGATTTCGCCACTGCTCGCCGACGCGTCAGACCGGCAGCGGCGGTTGATGCTGGACGTCATGGTCGACCAGCAGGCGCCGTGCGACGAGATCGCGCCGGCGTTTGGCGCTACCGTCAGTGCTGTTTGGAGAACCGCGGACGACGCCCTGCGACGTTGCGGGCGCGAGGTGTGGCGCAGGCAGTATCTGCTGTCACTGATCGCCCACGGCTTGATTTTCACTACATTCGATGACCTTGGGCCGGATCGTAGGTGGTGGTACTACCGTCTGGCCGGCTACGCTGCCCGCGAATTGCTTCGTGCCGTTGACGCTGCGCCGGTGCCCGATCAGGTACCGGTTGTGTCCAACCCGTTCACGTCGCCGGTTTCTCCCGGCGGCAGCGATCAAATCGATATTCCCGCCAGCGGAGGCTTGTTGTCGAGTACCGAGGTGCGAGGGCTCGATCTTGGCGGTGCTGGCCGGATTGGCCGTCGCGAGGTCTCCTATTCTGGCCCGGTAAAGGTCCGGGTTTGCCAAGGCTTGTACGCCGAGTGGCCGGAGCTCGCCGACTACGTCGGCGTCCCGGCCTGGGAAAAGGCTCGGTTTAAGGCTGGTCGCGGGGCGTCCGAGGTCTGGGAGTGGTTGGAGCGGCGTTTCCGGATGGACGAGTTGGCGCCTGCGCTGCGTGAGCTGGGCCGTCCGGAGCTAGCGGACATCCTCGACCGGGATCTGACTGGTTAGGCGGCGTCGAGGACAGTGCCGACTGGTATCAGCGGTGCCCAGTGGAAGATTGGTTCGGCACGCATGTCTCCATCTGACAGCAGCCAACGGGTGGCTCGATGTAGCGCGTCTGGCAGGGAACAGTGGGCCATGCCGTTGAGGATCTGTTCCGCGTAGCGGGCGGCTGGATGCGAGTCGCCCAGCTCGCCGACCGTCGCGAGTACCTCGTCCGATCTGGCCGCGAGCGCGAGGGTGGCGAGACTGATCGGGTCGCTGGGCCGTGTCTGGCTGATCGAGCCCGCCCCGCACGCCAGCAGGGCGAGCCTGCGTGGTGTGGAGGCACCGAGCAGATCGGCGGGCACCAACCAGTCGGCATGGTCGAACTCGAGGTAGTGCCCCATCCCGGGAGCCGGTCGACCGTGTCCGATCACCACCATCATCTCCCCGCCGTCGCGCAGTCGGGCGCGGGCTTCAGCAGACGACGGGAGTGGACGAAGATCGAGACGGGCATCGGTGTCGATACCGGTGAGATCGTGGTGCTCCACCAAAGGACTGCGCCAGACATCCACCGTGGTGTCGCCGTCGATGCTGATGGGCGTGCCCGCCTCCGCGGCCCGCGCCGCAAGTAGCCGCTGCACCATGAGTGACGGGCATACGGCGTAGCGGACATGCTCACCGAGCACCGTCTGGTCGGACAGGGGGACGGCGCTCCAGGGAATCATCCACAGCTCACCGACCGGAACAATGAGTAGACGCTGCTCGGGCGCTGACATGAGCGAATCGGTAAATCCCGGCGGCAAAACGGATGCCAACGGCCTGAGATCCCAGATGTGCAGCTGGATACGTGCGGACTCGTCGCCGCAGAGCGTATCCAGCAGCTCCCGAGTGGTGCCGTCGAGCTTGCTGAAACCGAGTCGTGGCGGCTCGCCGGGCGGTCTCCAGAGCCAGCCTATCCGGTCCGACTCGGTCGGATCTGCGAGCAGCTGCAGCAGGTGTGCCCCCGTCGGTGCGGAGGCTAGCAGCGGCGCACCGTCACGCTCGGGCGGCAGGTAGACAGCAGCGAGCTGGTCGTCGAGGGACAACTCGGCCTTGTCAGCCAACCCGTACCGGATGCCCATCGACCCGAGTAGCCGGATGCGCTGTTCGCGGCGACTCTCGCCCTCGACGTCGCGAGGCTGCCTGCGATGCTGGACCAGTCGCTGATCGGCATGTGCCAGCAGACCCTGTAGAAGTTCCAGCTCCTGGCCGGACGTGGGCGCGCCGGCTTCGATGAGTCCGGCCAGACGGCGCCCGGCAAGGCAATCGGCCACCACCGCAAAGACATTGGCGTCACCATGGGTTATTGCGGCGGCCAGCGCACGCGAATACGCCTGGGCAAATCGGTTGCGGTATTCTCGCTGGGAACGTTCATCGCGGTGCGCCGCGCGGAACGCCTCGACCGAGAAGACCGATTCAAGTCGGGTGCGTACCACGGCGTCAGGTTGTTCGAGCTCGGCCTGAGCTTCGGCTATCTTGTCCAGGGCGTGTGTCACACCGTTGATGTCGTCGATCTCTCGGTAGGCGGCCAGCGCCTGCTCGAATTTGGTGACAGCGTCCGCCCACTGGCCGCGGCCGCGCGCCAAACGTGCAATGTCCTGCAACGCGTGGGCCCGAGCACGCGGTAGCCTGGCTTCCTTGGCCTCCTGCAGACCGGCTGTGTACCACCGCTCTGCAGGCTCGAAATCCTGCCGGTCGAGGTGGAGATCGCCGAGACCGCTCAGCACATTAGTCAAACCGACCGGGTCGCGAATCTCGACGTACAGGCTGTGTGCCTGTTCCAGCCACGGGGATGCTTCCGCCAGCCGGCCAGCGCGGTGCAGCAGGGCACCCGTCCGGTGCGCCGCGTTCGCTTTGCCAATCGGTGAGCCAACCTGTTCAAATGCGGTGTACGCGGTGCTGGCGAGATCGATCGCGCCATTAAGGTCACCGGAACGCTCGGCGCAGTCCGCGAGGCCGAGCGCGGCATTGGCCCGATACAGTGGATCTTCGAGTTCGGCGGCCAGCGACTCGGCGAGAGTGAACCGCTCCGTAGCTGTACCCGCGGAGGCGTAAGCGATGGTCAGGTAGCCGAGTGGTACCAGTGCGCGTAGCTGCCCGAAACGGTAGCGGTCGGTGACCGACAACGACAGTGCTTCCTCGTAGGCGGCGATAGCGCTGTCGACCTCGTCCACCGCCCGCGCAACGTCGCCAGCTCCTATGAGCGCGTGTATCCGTACTACCCGGTGGCCCGCCGTGGACTCATGTTCGGCTAGTTGCGTGAACGCCTTTCGCGCCCGGTCGTGGTCGCCTCGCCGGATCGCCAGGTCGCCCTCTGTCTCCAGGTCCAACACCTCACGCCACTGTGACGGCTCCAGACCGGGTTGGAGCGGGCCGTCGGGAGCGATCGGATCGCGCAGATGCCGGTACCTGCTGCGCAACGCAATCGGTCCTGGCGCGGGCACTGCTTTGAGGATCTCCAGTCGCGTGCTGCGATCAGGAGCAAGCCACGCGCGGTAGAGCGGTTCGACCGCATCATGATCCATTTTTCTGCTCTTTCCGAACGGCGCCCGCTCGCAGAACAGCCGGCAGCCGACTGTCCCGCCGAATCGGCTTCTGCCGCTGGTGGGCCGGTCGCATCAATGGTCCGGCCACGCCAGCACGAGGGCGCCCTGACGGCACCAGATCAGGACCTTCCGGCGGCCCACTACAGCGATCGACAACACCCGTGAGCCTAGCGCGATGCGGTGCAACGGCTGCTCTTGGAGCCCGTCCTCGCCGACAGGCGTGATCAGAACCGTGCCGACCCGGTCGCCGGTGACCGCGAATCCCGTACCGTCGACCACGCTGAGGGCAACAGCCGTCACCGGCGTCGCGTGAGAAACGGCTGACTCGCCGTACGGACGCGGGATGGAGGTACGCAGCGACCAGAGCCGGACCGCACCTGCGGCGTCGCCGGTGAGCAGGAGGTCGCCCGACACGGCCGTGCAGGTGTCTGCCTGGCCCAGTGGCCACGTCGGCGCCGCGTCCCAGTCGTCGAGCTCGGCCCAGGCGCGTAGCCGTACGACACCATCCACGTCGCCGCAGGTCACCACCGGGGTGCCGTCAGCGGCGTCCCCGACGGAGATCGAGATGGCGTTGCGAACGCCTGTCTGCACCGTGCGGGACGTGGCCCCGTGCGGCCCGGACACCTCGAGACTGCCGTCGTGCTTGAGGGCGAGCGTGACGAGTTCGCCGTCGATGGTGCTGATCGCGAACGCCCGGAACGGATGGATAAGTATCGGCCGGCGCCGGGAACCGGGCTTGGCCGGTCTCGTCACCAGGTCGGCCCGAAAGGCGCGAAGGTTTCCGTTGCCGTCCACCGTGCCGGTGACCATGACGCCTTCGGTGGGGCCGGGTAGGGGCCATTCGACGAGCTGGTCCTCGGGCCCGAGGGTCCACCGTTCAGCGCCGGATCCCACGCGGCGGAGCACTGAGACCGATGTGACCCCGGCGGAGGCACCGGCGATGTCGATGTCATGCTGCTGTGTGTTTGGAGGGACTGGCGTTCCCGAGAGCGGCCAGACTGCCACCTTGCCGTCGCGGCCGTAGCTGACGCCCATGGTGCCGGTTTCGGTGCGCACGACCGACAAGGCGATCACCTCGTCCTGATGCGGGCGGCCGCGTCGGCGAACCGTGAGGTTCCCGTCGTCGTCGAACACCCAGTAATGCACCATGCCGTCGCCGTCGCCGATGAGGATTCCTCCGTTCGCCGTGTCCGCTGTCCGCGGGACGAACGCGAGGGCGGAGATCCCGGACGTCGTCACGCCCGACCCGGTACCGACCAGCCGAGCGGGGCCGGAGGTCGACTGGTAGAGATAGAGCTCTCGGCCGCCGGTACCGAGTGCAACCGTCGCTGTTTCCCCGTCGCTGACGGTCGCCACCGACCCGATCGACCAGCGCCCGGCCACGCCCAGCGGCTCGACCTGGAAACCGCCTTGTCCATCGGGACGGAACAGCGCGGCGTGGCCGTCCGATGTTGCGCCGACCAGCACCGGCACGTCGCCGGCCAGGAAGAGCGCGACGTGACGGACACCTGGCCTCTCGCCGCGGGCGAGTACCCGGAGGGTGCCGTCGGCGTTGACCCCCGCCAGCGTCAGCGCGCCCACCACGTCGCAGACTGCAAGCAGCGGCCCGGTCTGCAGGGTGAGCGCGGCCAGTTCGACGGCCTGCGCGGCGCCGTGGGCCATCGCCCCAAACGGCACGAGCAGGCCGGCGTCGAGATGCCAGAGTCGTAGGCTGCCGTCCCGTCCAGCGCTGCACAGCAGATGTCGACCGTCCGCCAGTTGGGTGCCGGTCACCGCGGCGATCGGTACGGACGGGGAGTGCGCGGCGTCGCCCGGCAGCGGATAGGCGATCACACCGATCAACTCTCGGACCCGAAGCCGGCTGTCGCGGTCGCCGCTCACCACGACTACCGAGCCGTCGTTGCCGCGCAACAGCGTCGCTGCGGTGGTGCCGTCCTCGAGTTGCGCCGCGACCTCGTGTTCGTCGGGCGTCCGCCAAGCCCCGCCGGTCACCGTCCACGGCAGTGTCAGACCGCAGGAGACGAAGGAGTCGCGTAGGGCGACGTCACCGAGTTGCTGCGCGCTGAGCGCGAGGCAGGCGGCGCGGTGGGCGGAATCGCTCGTGGTCTGCGGCAGTCGACGGTAGGCGCGGGCGACGCGTCCCCCGATGTCGGTACGTACGCGGGCAAGCGCCGGGATCAATCCCACCGGATCTGCCGTCGCCACGAACCGCAGGTCCGTGACCAGCGAGTCGAGCTGGTCGGCCTGCGCGGCGTGCTGGGCCAGATGTGCCGTCAGGTAGGGGTCGGCAGCGTCCCAGTCGAGGTGGCCGTCCGGGGCAGGTGGCACGACCGACCGCCACGCCCGCACCAGCATCGCTTCGGCGTTCCGCTTGCGGCAGCGGTTCCGGAGGTACTGCGCCAGCGCGTCGTGGAACAGCCGGTAGGTACGGCGATCAGTGCGATCGGAGGCGACCAGGTAGGTGGCGGACTCGTCCAGAATGGTGTGGACGTCGGTCGTCGAGTACCTGTGAGCCGGTTGGCTGAGCACGTTCGCCGCAGTTGTCCACAGGTCGTTGTCGGGCAGCCCGTCGCCCAGCGCGAAGGCCAGCGGCGCCAGCAACTCGCGTACGTACCGCTGCCGGTTCTCGTCGCCGAACCGCGCGATGTACTGGTCCATCGCGCCTTCGACGTCGGTCGGGAAAGTGGCCCACCATCGGTGTCGGGTCACATCCACCCGCTCGTCCCGGTCGACCAGGTTGCGGCCGGCCAGCTGCGATACCAGGAAGTTTCCGCCGGCACGCGTCACGACCGCGCTCGCGACGCGGCCGGCCAGATTCTCATGACCCACGTACGGCGAGCGAGGTCGAGCAGTCCCCGAATCGTCTAGCCGGCTTCGTACATAGTGAACGACGTCAGCGAATTCCAGGTAGGGCGCCCGGTCGACCTCGAGCATCGAGTCCGCGGTCGCGCCAAGTACCAATTTTGTGATGTCGTCAAGCGTGGTGCCGTCGGGAGCCCGCCTGACGCTGATCACCACCCGGATTCCCCGACGATCCGGGTCCCGGCTCAACCGAATCAGCAGCGTGGCGATCTGCCTGATGTGATCGCGTTCCGCTTCTTCCAAGCCGTCGATGACGATGTGGAATCCGCCCTGTTGCCGGTGCAGCGCCGCAACCAGGTGGTCTTGATCGGTTGACTCGACCCGGGCGGCCCGTGCCAACTCGGCGACGACGTGCCCGACGGTCTTGCCGGTGGCGCGGACGGCCACGTCGACCGCGCCGACCAACCGACGAGTGCCGACCAACCGACGAGTGCCGGCCGTCCGGTAACGCCGCGGCATCTTCCGCCGCAGTTCCGGGTCCGCCAGCACGAGAACATGGGCCAGCAGCGACGATTTCCCGCTGCCAGGTTCGCCCAGGACGACCAGAGGGGACCGACGGGCCGTCGGTCCGGTCAGGAATTCGGTGATGCGGGCAACGGCGACGCGCCGTCCGCTGAAGTACCAGCCGTCGCCGGCGCTGTCCGGATCGGCGCCGCGGGCGCGAGGCAGCCAATGGGTATCGAGATCTGTGTCCTCCTGGAGTGTCCAGGCGCTTGTGCCCCGTGGTTCAACCACCTGCGCCGGACTCTCGTCAGCGACTGCCTCGACAGGCGAAGGGCGGTCAGCGTCGAGTAGTTCGACGAGGTCGTCACGGTCGATCGTGCTGAGCGCCTCCCGCAGAGCGCCGAGACGGCCTCGGGCGTCCAGCCACTCCCAGATGCCGCGTGCCTGATCACCGCGCTCCAGGCGACCCCGCTCGAAAGGTGACATACCGACCAGATCAGCCAAATCGGTCCAACCCGGGCCCATCCGGTGCGCGAATTCGACCTTGGTCTGCGACGAATACAGGTGGCTCAAGGGTGTTCCCGACGTATCGAGACCGGCCTGCCGAGCCCCATGCCGGCCGCCGCCGCATCAGGATCGGCCGCGGCGGGTCCACGCAGCGGGACGTCGGCCTCCGACCTGGCGATTCGGGCTCCGCCGGCAACGTCCCAGGTCGTCGGCTCGCAGGCGCGGACCGCGCGAAACACCTGGTCTTCCGCGTTCAGTGCCAGCCGCCCGAGGCCGCGTCCGCCCACGTCAACCAGACCACGGAGCAGAATTGTAGCCAGACATGCCTCGATGGAGGAGAAGCGGGAAGCACTGCGCAAACTCGAATTATCTTGCCGCTTTTCGGGTGGACGGTCAGCGACCGCGCCAGGCGGCGAGGATCTCCTCGGCGGGTTCGGCCTCGGTGTGCGGGCGCGGCGGCGGCGCCGGGGTGGCGGAGAAGCGCGGGGTCGGCGCGGCCTGGGTGATCCCGTCGACCTCGACGACCGTGCCGCGGGCGGCGATCTGCGGGTGCGCGGCCACCTCGTCGAAGGTCAGGACCGGGGTCAGACAGGCGTCGAGGTCGGCGAACACGGCCACCCACTCGTCGCGGGTGCGGCGCGCGAAGGCCTCGGTGAACCGGGCGCGCAGCACCGGCCAGCCGCCCTCGTCGTCCTGCGGCGGGAGGTCGGCGTCGGCCAGGCCCAGGCCGCGCAGCAGGTTCGCGTAGAAGGCCGGTTCCATCGCCGCGACGGCGACGAACCGGCCGTCGGCGCAGGTGTAGGTGTCGAAGAACGGGGCGTGCCCGTCGAACAGGTTGCTTTCGCGGGCGTCGTTCCACCGCCCCTGGCCGCGAAACGACCACACCATCTGGGCGAGCAGGCTCACGCCGTCGACGATGGCGGCGTCGACGACCTGGCCGCGCCCGCTGCGTTCCACCTCGTGCAGGGCCGCGAGCACGCCGACGACGCCCATCATCGCGCCGCCGGCGAAGCCGAGCAGGTTCAGCGGCGGCAGCGGTCGTTCCCCGGCGCGTCCCAACGCCCCCAGCACCCCGGTCAACGCGATGTAGTTGACGTCGTGGCCGGCCTGCTGGGCCAGCGGCCCCTGCTGGCCCCAGCCGGTGATCCGGGCGTAGACCAGCCGCGGGTTGCGGGCGAGGCAGTCCTGCGGGCCGATCCCGAGCCGCTCGGCGACGCCGGGGCGCATCGCCTCCAGCACGACGTCAGCCGCCGCGGCGAGGTCGAGGGCCGTGTCCCGGCCCTGCGGCGAGCGCAGGTCAACCGTCACGTGCCGGCGCCCGCGCAGCACCGGATCGCCCGCCGTGGCCGGGTAGGGCCCGCCGCCCGGGCGGTCCAGGCGCACCACGTCCGCGCCGAGGTCGGCGAGCGCCATCGCCGCCATCGCCACCTGCCCGAGCCCGGCGATCTCCAGCACGCGCAGTCCGGCCAGCGGTCCCGCACCCCGATCCATCTGACCTCCGGGTCTCGGCGAAAAGGTAGCTCTACCTATGTGTTTAGCGGATTTCGCCGGGACCGGCTCCCCGCGGCGCGGCGTCGGTCAGCCGGTTGCGCTGGACGCCGGCAGCTCCCGGCCGCACAGCCGCTCGTCGAGGACGTCGAAGGACCCGGCGGCGTTGGCCTGGACGAACGCCAGGCAGGTGGTGGGCCGGCCCAGGTTGGTGCTCAGGTCGATGGGCGAGATCAGGCCCCCGGCGTCGTAGCTGCGCACCGAGCGCAGGGCGTCGACGAAGCCCCGTCGCGTCGGGCAGGCGCCGGCCTCCTGCAGCCCCCGCAGGAACAGGTCGGTGTCGATGTAGCCGATCATCGCGAGGTCCTGGCGGGGGTTGGCGATCTGGGGGGCGTGGCGCGTCATCGCGTCGACGTAACCGGTGATGGGCGCCCCGCCGGCCTCGAAGGGCCGGTAGAACAGCGGCACGACGACGCCGGTCATGGCGCCGCCCGCGTCGGCCAGCAGCTCGCTGTCGTAGCCGCTGGCCGAGAGGATCACCTTCGGGGTCCACCCGGCGGCCGGCAGCTCGCGCAGCACCGCCGGCAGGTCGGGGGTGCCGACGACGGTCACCAGCGTGTCGGCGCCGGTGGCGGCGAGCCGCCGGGCGATCGCGGCCGGGCTGTCGGCGTTCGCGGTGTAGCCGATCTGGTCGACGACGGGGATGCCGACCCCGCGCAGGCTCGCGGCGAACCGGCCCCCGGCGCCGCTGACACCGGCGGACAGGGCGGTCGTGAGCAGGACCGCCCGGGTGCCGCCGCGGGACTTCACGAAGGTGCCGTAGGTGTCGGTCGACGAACCGGTGGTGTAGGAGAAGGAGAACATGTTCCGGTTGGTCGACCAGCTGTCGCTGGCGGCCAGCCCCGCCACCGGCACGTCCCGCTCGGCGAGGTAACGCGCGCTGCCGTCGGCGGCCAGGGAGTACTCGAGGATGCCGAAGTCCTGCTTGCCCTCGATGAGGTCCCGGGCGGCGGTCGCGTTCGCCTCCGTCGTGCCCTGGTCGTCCCGCCAGTCGTAGACGATCTTCCGCCCGTGGATGCCGCCGTTGTCGTTCGCCAGCCCCAGCCGGGCGTCGATGCCGGCCCGGACGGCGGCCAGCGACGACGCGGTCGGGCCCGAGTCCGGGTAGAGCAGGCCGAGGCGGACCTGGTCGGCGGTGACGCCGGGGGTGTCGCAGCCGGCGGCCGCGGGCTGCGTGCCCGACGAGCAGCCGCCCGCCAGACCGGCCAGCGCCAGCAGCACGATGGCCAGAACCAGAGATGAGTACATACGAGGCATACCGGCGGGACTCCCGAGCGAACGCGAGGGGCGTACGGAACACGGACCCGCGGACGCGAAGGATGTCTCCGGGAATCGCCGGACGCGCGCACCCCCGTACTCGCGGATCGTCGTAGCACGGCCGGCCCGGCCATCCGCGCGGCTCCCGCCGCGGCGAGGCACGCTGACCAGCCGTTGGTGACAGTACCGAAATATTGCGACATCCGCCACCTGGCAGTCATCGCGCCGCTGCCGTGGTACGCGGCCCGCGGGCGGCCCGACCCTACCGACACCCGTCCCCGAGAGCTAAATTATCTATATTTTAGAATGCCCCGCACTCCTCCCTCCGCCCGCCCGACCGAAGGAGACAGCGTGGCCGCAGGCGGTCCGCAACGGCCACGTGACGCCATCGGCCGGCGGATGCGCGTGCCGAAGATGGCCGAGCTGGTCGCCTCGGATCTGCGGCAGGCCATCATCCGCAACACCCTCGCCGAGGGCCAGGCGCTGCCGCCCGAGGCGGTGCTCATGGGGCAGTACGGGGTCTCACGGCCCACCCTGCGGGAGGCGCTGCGCATCCTGGAGGCGGAGTCGCTCATCACGGTCCGCCGGGGCGCGGGCGGCGGGGCCCGCGTCCAGTCACCGAACCCGACGGCCGCGGCCCGCTATGCGGGGCTGGTCCTGGAGCACCGCGGCACCACCATCGCCGACGTCTGGGACGCCCGGCTGCTGCTCGAACCGCCGACCGCCGCCGCGCTGGCGCGCCGGCGCACCAAGGCCGACCTGCGGGCGCTGCGCGCCTCCCTGGCCGAGCACGACGCGGCCACCGAGCGGGTGCAGGGGGTGCGGCTGCACAACGAGTTCCACGCCCTCGTGGTCCGCCTCGCCGGCAACGAGACGCTCGCCCTGCTGATCAACCTGCTCAGCGAGATCATCAACCGGACCACCTGGACCCGTGTCAAGGCCGACCTCGGCACCCCGGAGCTGGAGCGCGCCGAGCGCGGCACCGTGCGGGTGCACGCCATGCTGGTCGATCTCATCGAGGCCGGGGACGCCGCCGGCGCGCAGGACCTGTGGCGGCGCCACCTCGGCGCCGGCGCCCGCTACCTCGGCCAGGGCGGGCGCAACGAGGCCACGCTGGACCTGCTCGGGCGCCCCGGCGAACCCGGGGCGCCCGACGCCTCAGGCGGCTGGTTCGCGGGGTAGGCCGAGGACGCGCTCGGCGAGGATGTTGCGCTGCACCTCCGAGGTGCCCGCGTACACCGTCCCCGCCCGCGCGTTCAGCGAGACCTCCCACCAGCTCGTCGTCGACTCCGGGTCGGCGCCCGGGTCGTCGGTCCGCAGCGGCCGCGACGGTCCCTTGCCGACGAGTACCAGGCCGTCGAGGCCCTCGATGTCCAGCGCGAGCTGCGTGACCTCGCGGTGGTACTCGCTCCAGTAGAGCTTCGACACCGACGACGCCGCCCCCAGCTCGCCGCCGGCCAGCACGTCGCTGAGGATCCGGTAGCCGAGGAAGCGCATGACCTCCACCCGGGCCCGGAAGTACGCCAGCCGCCGGCGCACGGTGGGATCGTCGGCCAGTCCGCGCCGGCGGGCCAGCTCCACGAGCCGGTCGAGCTCGGCGGCGAACAGGATCGGGTTGGTCGCCGCCTCCTCGCCGCGCTCGTAGGTCAGCAGGGTCGAGGCGACCTTCCAGCCGTCGCCGGGCCGGCCGACGATGGCGTCCGCGGGGCAGCGGGCGTCGGTGAAGAACACCTCGCAGAAGTCCTCCCCGCCGGTCATGTGCCGGATCGGGCGGACCTCCACGCCCGGCTGGTCCAGCGGCACCAGCAGGAAGGACAGCCCCCGGTGCTTGGCCGCCTCGGGCTCGGTGCGGGCCAGCACGAAGATCCCGGTGCTGCGGTGCGCCCCCGACGTCCAGATCTTCTGCCCGTCGATGTGCCACTCGCCGTCGACCAGGCGCGCTCGTGTCCCCGCCGCGGCGAGGTCGGAGCCGGCGTTCGGCTCGGAGAACCCCTGGCACCAGATCTGCTCGCCGGAGAGCAGCCCGGGCAGGATGGCCGCCTTCTGCGCCTCGGTGCCGTAGCGCAGCAGGGTGTTGCCGAGCATCTTGAACCCGGTCGAGTCCTGCGGCTGCACCCCGAACGGCACCCCGGCCCGGGTCAGCTCCTCCACCAGCACCACCTGGTGCAGGGTGGTCAGCCCCCGGCCGCCGTGCTCGACCGGCCAGGCCACCCCCAGCAGCCCGCGGCGGTGCAGCGTCCGGCGCCATCCGGTCACGAACTCGCGCACCGCCGCCGCGTCGCCCAGGGCGCCCGTCCCCGGCCAGCCCGGGGGCAGTTCCTCCGCCAGGACCGCCCGCACCTCGGCACGGAACTGCTCCACCTCCGCCGGATACCGCGTGTCCACCGGACCTCCCCACACCCGCGACGGCTAGAATCAGATAAACAATATCCCTATCCTTGTGTCTCGAGCACAGGGTCCCGCCGACGTCCACCGACCTCGCCGACGCACTCGGTGTCGCCGGGCCCGGTCACCCCGCTGGAGGTTCCGTGCAGTTCCGGTACAGTCCCGAGCACGACGAGCTGCGCCGCGGCATCCGGCGCTTCTTCGCCGAGGTCGCCGACGCCGATGCGGTGCGGCGCGACATGGCCACGGACACCGGGTGGGACCCGGTCACCTGGCAGCGGCTGTGCGACGAGCTGGAGCTGCCGGCTCTCGCCGTGCCGGAGGAGTACGGCGGGGCCGGGTACGGCCTCGTCGAGCTGGGCATCGCGCTGAGCGAGGCCGGCCGCAGCCTGCTGTGCGCGCCGCTGCTGTCGACCAGCCTCGCCACCCAGGCGCTGCTGCATGCCGGCGACGCTGCGGCCGCCGCCGCCCACCTGCCAAGCCTGGCCGCCGGCACCACCACCGGCACCCTCGCCGCGCGCGAACCCGGTCAGGCCTGGGACGCCACACCCGCGACCACGGCCGAGCGTGCCGGGGACGGCTGGGCGCTGACCGGCGTCAAGGACTGGGTGCTCGACGGGCGCAGCGCCGGGCTGCTCGTCGTCACCGCCACCACCGCCGCCGGGACGTCGCTGTTCCTCGTCGACGCCGGCGCGGCGGGCCTCGCAGTCGAGGCGCTGCCCGTCGTCGACCCGACCCGCCGGGTCACTCGGGTGACCCTCGCCGGCACGCCCGGTGTCCTGCTCGGCACCGACGGCGCCGGCGCGCCGGCCCTGGCCCGGGCCCTGGACGCGGCGGTCACCCTGCTCGCCGCCGAGCAGCTCGGCGTCGCCGAGGCGGCCCTGGCGTCGGCGGTGGACTACGCCAGGCAGCGCGAGCAGTTCGGCCGGCCGATCGGCTCCTTCCAGGCGATCAAGCACAAGCTGGCGACCGTGCTGCTGGAGGTGGAGGCGGCCACGTCGGCGGCGATGTATGCGGCATGGACGGCCGACGAGTCCCCCGCCGAGCTGCCCGAGGTGGCCAGCATCGCCGGCCTGACCTGCTCGGAGGCTGCCCTGCTCGCCGCCGGCGAGAACGTCCAGGTGCACGGCGGCATCGGCTTCACCTGGGAGCACTCCGCCCACCTGTACCTCAAGCGGGCCACGACCGACCGGCTGCTGCTGCGCGACCCGCAGCACCAGCTCGACCGCATCGCCGCGCTCGCCGGCATCACCGCGCAGGCGCCCGCCGCACCGGATGGCGCCGCGTCACCCGACGTCCTCGCCGGGCTCGCCGAGCGGTGAGCCCGGCGGGCGGGCGCCGCGAGGAGGGCGGGTCAGCCGAACATGTCCAGGACGGTGGTGCCGTCGCCGCGCTCCAGGTAGTCCCGGCCGGCGACCAGGTGGCGGCGCCACAGCCGCTCGGCGCGTTCGGCGTCGCGGGCCTCGATGAGGTCGACGACGCGGGCGTGGGCGGCCCGGCTGCGCGCGACCGCCGTGGCCAGGTCGGGCGAGCCGACGTCCGACTGCACCCGCGACCGGTCGGCGAGCTCGACGATGTGCTCGATCATGCCCATGAGGACCCGCAGCGTCTGGTTGCCGGTCAGCTCGATCAGCAGCGGGTGGAACCGCTCGAAGCGGCGCAGCGTCTCCAGCGGCGACTCGGCAGGATCGGCCGGCTCGTCCAGCGCCGCCCGCAGCCGGGCGATCTCCGCCGGCCCGCCGGCGCGGGCCAGGTAGGCGACGGCCTGCGGCTCGGCGACCTCGCGGACCTGCAGCACGTCGGCGAGCGCGGTGCCCTGGTGCTGCAGGATCAGGCCGGCGTAGCGGGCGGCGACGTCGATGTTCGGCGGGCGCACCCGCACCCCACCCCCCGGCCCCATCCGCACCGTGATGAGCGACTCGCTCTCCAGCACGCGGAACGCCTCGCGCAGCGTCGGGCGCGAGACGTGGAACTGCGCCATGAGCTCACTTTCGGAGGGCAGCGCCTCGTCCGCGGCGAGTTCCCCGCGGACGATCTGCCGGCGCAGGTGACCGGCGACGAGCTCGGCCGACTTCGGCAGGCGCACGCGGCGGTCCGTGCCCGGGCGCTCCTCGTGGGCCGCTCCGACGGGCCCGGCAACAGACATGTTCGCAGCTTCCTCACGACGACATTCGCGTCGCCGGCTGTACCGGCCCGCCCTACAACGGGTTCCTTCATACCCCATCCGACGCGCGCCGCGGATCATCGCGGCACGCCGGCCGCCCAGGGTGACCATTCGCTTGACTGGCTGGAAGGTCAGCGCAAATGTGCCCTGGGGGGCCTACCTGACCTCGACAAGCCGTGACCTCAACTGCTAGGAGTGCGCCCGTGTCCGAAACCCCCACCCGCGTCGCGATCGTCACCGGGGCGGCCCGCGGCATCGGCGCCGCGATCGCCCAGCGGCTGTCCCGCGACGGCCTGGCGGTCGCCGTGCTCGACCTGGAGGAGGCCGCCGCCAAGGGCACCGTCGAGGCGATCACCGCGGCCGGCGGTCGGGCCCTGGCGGTCGGCGCGGACGTCGCCGACCCCGAGCAGGTCGCCGCGGCCGTCGCGGCCGTCACCGAGGGGCTCGGCGCGCCGACCGTGCTGATCAACAACGCCGGCATCACCCGGGACAACCTGCTGTTCAAGATGAGCGAGGCCGACTGGGACGCGGTGATCGGCGTGCACCTGCGCGGCGCGTTCCTGATGACCCGCGCGGTCCAGAAGCACATGGTCGACGCCGGCTGGGGCCGCATCGTCAACCTGTCGAGCACGTCGGCGCTGGGCAACCGCGGCCAGCTGAACTACTCCACCGCCAAGGCCGGCCTGCAGGGCTTCACGAAGACGGCGGCGATCGAGCTCGGCAAGTTCGGCGTCACCGCGAACTGCATCGCGCCGGGCTTCATCGCCAGCGACATGACCCGGGCCACCGCCGCCCGCATGGGCAAGACCTGGGAGGAGTACGTCGCCGCGTCGTCGGGGGTGATCCCGGTCGGCCGGGTCGGCGAGGTCGACGACATCGCGCACACCGTGTCGTTCTTCGTCAGCGAGGGCGCCGGCTTCGTCTCCGGCCAGATCATCTACGTCGCCGGCGGGCCGAAGGCTTGACCACGACGACTGGACGGGCCGAGCCGCCCGGCGCCCGGGCCAGGGAGTACGCCGAGACGCGCTTTCGGGTGCTGCCCCCCGTGCACGGCGACGACGGCACCCGGGTGCGGATGCGGACCGGGCCGTGGCTGGCCGGACCCGGCGGCGTCCCGACGGTCGGCTCTCTCGGCGTCGTGGTCGACGACGCGATCGGCTCGACGATCCTGCGGGCCCGCCTCGGCGACCGGCATTCGGTGACCTCCCAGCTCTCGCTGGAGGTCGTCGTCCCCCCGCCGTGGCCCGGCCCGGAGCTGACCGCACACGCCACGCTGCTGGGGCGCGACGCCGTCGGCGGGCTCGCGGCCGCCACCGTGTACGACGGCGACGGTCGGGTGGTGGCCGTGGCCACCGGCCGTTGCCGCTACGTGCCGGCGGATATCCTGCCGCCGGGCGGCATGCGCCCGCCCCTGCCCCCCGCGGACCACGACTCCCTGTTCGAGACCCTCGATCTGGCGTCGGCGTCGGCGTCGGCCGGAGCGATCCCCGAGCAGGCGTCACCGGCGGCCGGGGCGGTATCGGCGGTCGAGGCGGTATCGGCGGTCGAGGCGATGTCGGCGGTCGAGGCGATGTCGGCGGCCGGGGCGGTATCGGCGGTCGAGGCGATGTCGGCGGCCAGGGCGGCGGGGCCCGAGGCAGGCTGGCCGGCGCTCGTCCTGCCGAGCGGTCCCGGGATGCAGAACCCGCACAACACCGTGCACGGCGGTGTGCTGCTGTGCGGCTCCGATCTCGCGGTGGCGCTGGCGGATCCGGACGGGCCGCCGCACACCACGTCGGTCCGGATCAGCTTTCTGCGCCCCGGCGACGGCAACCATCCCGTCACCTTCACGACCCGGGCTGTCCACCGCGGCCGGTCCCTGGCCGTGTACGAGGTCAGCGCGGGCGGCCCGGCGGGCCGTCCGTACACGGTGGCGACGGTGATCCGCGAGCGCTGACAGCCGCTGACACCCCGCACCAGGACAAACCGAGCCTGGGATGCGGTCAGCAGTTGTCTACCGTTGTCTACCGTGCGTGACATCGCTACGTTCGGCGCATGCCGAGTGTCGCGGCCCGGGCCGGAGTCCTGATCGTCGGCGCCGGCCCGACCGGTCTGCTGCTCGCCGCCGAGCTGGTCCGACGCGGGGTACGCACCCGGGTCGCGGAGCGGGCATCAGTCCGGTCCCCCGGCAGCCGTGCCCTCGCCGTCAGCAGCCGCACGCTGATGCTGCTCGACGACCTCGGCCTGGCCGCCGAGGCGGTGCGCCGCGGTCATCCGCTGCGCCAGGTCGAGGTGCACGACGACGCCGCCCGGGTCGTCGTGACCGCCCCCGCCGGCCGGGACACCCGCGACGATCATTCCGGCGGCGCGCATTCCGGCGGCGATCATTCCGGCGGCGATGGCCCCGTCCTCGACCCGGCCGACCGGGCGCGGGCACGCTACGGCGCCGCGATCGGCGAGGCCGTCCTCGTCCGTCCCGACGGCTACCTCGCCTACCGGTCGACCGTCGACCACGTCGGCCAGCTGGAACGCCACCTCCGCGCGCACGGCATCACCCCGGCGCCCGCGGGGGTCGCCGCGCCGGTCGTCGTGATCCTGCCGCGGGCGTTGTACTCGACGATGACGACCTCCGGGTCGGCGGTCTCATGGATCACCATGTCGTCGAACGTCTCCCACCGGACCGGTGCGCTGGCCGCCGCGGCGAAGTAGGCGCGGATCTCCTGCGGCCCGTCCAGACGCGCGGGCACCCCCGCCGGCCGGAACGGCCATTCGATGCAGCCGTGCGGCGCCATCAGGGCGACAACGGCATCGACATCCATCTCCCGTCCGGCTTGTAGCACCTGCTCGACGACCTCGCGGGCGGCAGTGACCACAGCAGTCCCCTTCGTTGAACAGACGTTGATTGAACGACCGTACAACGGCATACCAGTTCGTTCAACGGCCGTACAATCGAGCCGGTGACGGACCCGAACCAGCCACCGGCGGCCGCCCGACCCACCAGGGCGCAGCAGCGCCGCCGGACCGAGAGTCGCATTCTGGGCGCGGCGCGGCAGTTGTTCGCCGAACGCGGGTACGACCGCACCACCATTCGGGCGGTGGCGGCCGCGGCCGGCGTCGACGCCGGCCTGGTCATGCACTACTTCCGCTCGAAGGACGAGCTGTTCGCGCACGCGGCGAAACTGCCGCCCGACGACTTTCCGACCGGCGCCCCGCAGGAGGTTGCCGAGGCGCTCCTCGCATCCCTCGGTAAGCGGCTGGCCGCCGAACCGGTGGCATCGCTCGCCGTCCTGCGCTCGATGCTGACGCATTCCGAAGCGGCCGCGGGCTTCCGGGAGGCGGCCGGGCAGCGCCTGGAACAAATGCAGTCGGTGATCCCGGCCGCCGATGCCGAGCTTCGCGCCGGCCTGGTCAGCGCGATCATAACGGGTGTGATCATAGAGCGCTATCTGGTCCGCGTTGGTCGTCTCGCCGACGCACCACCCGAATCGATCATCGATCTGCTTCGACCGTGCTTTCAGGCGCTGACCGGCGCGCCGACGCCCCCCACGTCATCGCCCTGAGCGGCCCGCGCTGAAACCCCGCACTGGAGGCAGCTCCATCGCTCGCACCCGCGCCGATACCCGCCGCGTCGGCGGTAGTTGGCCTGCGCCGACGGGCCTTCGTCGCTGTGAGGATCCGCCGGTCAAGAGCCGTCCCCGGCAGGATGAGCCCATGGCGGAGAAGGACGGCAGGCGGTGGAATCACAACATCCACCACCACCCTCGCATCCTGCGCGCGATCCCCCATGGCGCCCAGCGCGCCCTGGACATCGGCTGCGGCGAGGGCATGCTCGCCCGCGAGCTTCGGCGGACGGTCCCGCAGGTCACCGGCATCGACCTCGACGGCCCCAGCATCGACCAGGCCCGCGGCTACCCGGACGACGTCGACTACATCCTCGGCGATGTCCTCACCCATCCCTTCGAGCCCGCCTCGTTCGACGTCATCACGTCGGTGGCCGCCCTGCACCACATGGACGCCGCCGCCGCATTGGGTCGCATGCGTGATCTGCTGCACCCCGGCGGCGTCCTGGCCCTCGTCGGCATCGCCCGCAGCACCATGCCAGGCGCAGCCCTACCGCCACCCGGTAGTGGACTCGCCGCGATCGCCGCCGTCGTCACGTGATGGCCGGCGAGGCCGTCGCTCCCGGGTGCTGGTGAGGATGCCGGCACCGATCCGCTGTTGGTGGTTGGTGGCCGGTGCGGAGGCCGTAACCCGCGTGTTGCTCCGTCTGCAGCATCCCGCGACGGCCCCTCCAGCCCGAAAACCGACGGCCCTCACCGACCTGCCGCCGTTCACCTCGACCGACGTGACCGCAGAACCGCCGCCCGACCGAAATCGTCGAAACGCTCTCCCGGACTGGCCGACTCTCCCGGCAGCTGCTCATCCCGGGACCGCCACGGCCGACCACTCTCCGTCCGCCGTGGGGGCCGACGCCGACGTTCTCGAACAGTGCGCTGGATGGTGTGGCGCGCTGCTGGGCGATGCCGTCGCCCCCTGTCCCGGCGGGCAGTGTGGACCGTCCGGATGACCGTCGACCCCGGTCACACAGCCGAACATACGTTCGACATCGGGTCTCTGTTGTCCTACCGTTGACCTATGAGTTTCAAGGAAGGCGCGGGGGACGGGCCGATGCCACCGGCGCGGCTGGCGGTGATCGCCGGGCAGGTCGAAGGGCTGCTGTCGGATGAGCCCTGGCGACTGTCCGACGGTGAGTTGGAGGCGTTGTTGGAAGGGGTTTGCAGGCTGGTCGGGCGGGTCGCGGCGGCACGTGGTCGCCTGCTGGTCGAGGCGCAGGATCGGGGTTTCGCGCTGCGCCAGGGAGCCGTGGACACCGCAGCCTGGTTGCGGGACCGGCTGGCGCTCGCGTCCCGGGAGGCGCGTCGGCAGGTCGCTCTCGCCCGTGATGTCCACGAGGTGTGCCAGGCCACCGGCGCGGCCCTGGCGGCCGGTGAGCTCACGGTCGAACACGCCGTCGTCATCTGCGAGGCGATGCGCTCCCTGCCCGCCGGAGTGACACCCGACCAGCGAGACGAAGCCGAACAGGCCCTGCTCGGTTTCGCCCGCTCGTTCGATCCCTACCAGCTGGTGAAACTCGCCGCCCGCCAACGCGAAGCACTGACCATGGTCGACACCTCCCCTGGCGGCGACGACCCCCACGCCGACAGCCGGACCGGCGAACACGACAACCCCGGCAGTGGCCGCGCGGGCAATGTCGATGCTGGCGGGGATGGGGACAGCACGGACACGAACAACCGCGAGAAACCCAGCCCCGATCCCGCCGACATCCGCCGACTCACCCTCACCGACACCCCCGCCGGCACCACCCTGCTCAGCGGCGAGCTCGACGCCGAAGGCGCCGCGCTGCTCCGCACCGCGTTGGACAGCCTCGCCGCACCCCACCCCGCCGTCGACGGCACCCCCGACCAGCGCACTCCGGCCCGCCGCCGCGCCGACGCTCTGATCGACCTGATCAGCCGGCTGCTCAGCGCCGGCGCCGTCCCCACTGCCGGTGGAACCCGCCCCCACCTGACCGTTGCCATCCCCTGGAACACCCTGCTCGCCGCTGGCACCATCCCCGCCACCACCAGCTGGGGGCTTCCCCTGCCCCGCGCCGCCCTGGCCCGACTGAGCTGCGACGCCGAAATCAGCCGCATCCTGCTCGACCCCGCCGGTGTCCCCCTCGACGTCGGACGATCAACCCGCACCGTTCCCGCGCACCTGCGCCGCGCCCTGGCCATCCGCGACCAGGGGTGCGTGTTCCCGGGCTGCGATCGGCCACCAGCCTGGTGCGAAGCCCACCACGCCGTCCACTGGCGCGACGGCGGACCCACCGCCCTGCACAACCTGCTCCTGCTCTGCCCCACTCATCACCGCCAGGTCCACCACGACGGCTGGGACATCGTCTTCACCGACGATCACCGCCCCGCACTCGTCCCACCCCACCGCATCGACCCGCTACGCCGACCCCGCCGCAACCCCTACAGCCAACCCCCAGAACACCTACGAACCACCGCCTGACCGGCGCGAACCAGCCCGACCCGATCGCCTGTCCGGCCCCTCCCTCGTCACCCGACCAGGAGGAGCGTCTCGGTGACGAACCGGACGTAGTCGGGGTTGGCCGGGCGCGCCGCCATCGGGCCGCCTCAGCCGGCGGGGGACGACGCCAGCGCGGCGGGGGTCGACGGCGCCCACGGGGCGAAGTCGCCGGCCAGGTAGTGGCGGCGGGCGGCGGCTCGCATGATCTTGCCGCTGCTGGTCTTGGGCAGCGTGCCCGGGCGGACCAGCACCAGGTCCGCCAGCGTGAGGTCGTGTTGGCGCACCACCGCGGCGCGGATCGACCCGGCGACGTCCGCGGGGTCCGCGGGGTCCGCGGGGTCCGCGGGGTCGGCGGGGTCGGCGGGGTCGGCGGGGTCGGCGGGGTCGGCGGGGTCGGCCGGGTTCGCCGCGCACCTCCTGGACGATGACGGGGCGGTCCCCGTCAGGGCCGGGCACCGCGAAGGCGGCGCAGCCGCCGGCCCGCAGCGCGGGATGCGCCGCCGCGGCGGTCTGTTCGAGGTCCTGCGGGTAGTGGTTGCGGCCGCGGACGACGAGCATGTCCTTGTGTCGGCCCACGACGTACAGCTCGCCGTCGACGATCAGGCCGAGGTCGCCGGTGCGCAGGTAGGACCGGCCGGGCGTGTCGGCGCAGCGGGCCTGGAAGGTGGCGGCGGTGGCCTGCGGACGGCGCCAGTAGCCGGCTGCCACGTGGTCGCCGGCGACCCAGATCTCCCCGATCCGGTCGGGCGGCCAGCCGCGCCCGGTCTCCGGATCGACGATCCGGACCTCGGCGGCGGCCCACGGCCCGAGCGCCGCGGCGCCCTCGAGATGAATGCCCCCGGGTCCAGCAGGACGCCGGTCGCGCCGAGGTACAGCGGCTGCAGCACGTTGCCGATGAGGCCCAGGTCGTGGAACAGCGGCGCCCAGCCGACGAACGTCGAACGCTGGTCGTGGCCGAAGGCGAGCCGGATCATCTCCTGGTTCGCGGCCAGGTTGCGATGGGTGACCATCACGCCCTTCGGGTCAGCCGTGGACCCCGAGGTGTACTGGAGGAACCCGACCGCGTCCGGCTCAGCGGACCAGCCCGGCGCAGGGATGGGCGGGAGGGTGGCCGCCGGCCGAGCGGCGGGTGGCGGGGCGGTGCCGGATGACTCCCGAGACGAGCCGGGATCGCTCTCGTCGACCGCGATCCAGGCCAGCGGGCCGGCGACGGCCTCCAGCGGCACCCGGACCAGGTCGATCATCGGGCCGGTGGACAGGACGGCGGTGGGCGCGCAGTCCCGGACGATTGCGCGGGTGGCGTCCTGGACGGCGCCGCGCCGGGGCGGGTTGACCGGCACCGCGATGACGTGGGCGTACAGGCAGCCGAAGTAGGCGACGATGAACTCCAGGCCCTGCGGGAAGACCAGCAGGGCCCGCTCCCCCGGCCCGCAGCGGCGGCCCAGCCGGTCGGCGGTGGCCAGCGCCCGGGCGTGCAGCTCCCGGTAGGTCAGCGTCGCCCGCTCGTCGCCGTGCTCGTCGAGCAGGACGAACGCCCGCCCGTCCGGGTCGCCGGCGGCGCGCCGGCGCAGCACGTCCGGCAGCAGCGCGCCGGCCACATTGTGATCGGTCCGTGCCTCCGCCGCCGCTGCGCCCGTCACCAGGACCCTGCCAGCGCGACGGGCAGGCTGGTCAGCCCTCGGACGATGAGACTGTCCTCCTGCCTCGGAAGGCTCCACCCGCCAGGGTCGCCGTGTAGGTCCACCGCGGGCGCGAGGCGTTCGGCACGGCCGGTGAGGCAGCCGAGGACGACCTCGGCCTGGGTCCTGGCGAGCATGCCGCCGAGGCAGCCGTGCATACCGTGACCGAACGCGAGGTGGCCCGCCGCCGGGCGGGTGACGTCGAAGGTGTCCGGCCGGTCGAACACCGCCGGGTCCCGGTTGGCCGCGCCGAGGCAGGCCGGGCTCGAGCAGGAACCGGACGTCGTGCGTCCACCCGCCGACCTCGGCACGCACGTCGTCCGGCAGCGCCATCCAGTCGCTGAGGACGGCGATCGGCAGGGGCGCGGCGAGGTCGGTGATCGCGTCCAGACCGCCGCCGTCGGACCGCGCCCGGTCGAGCAGTCCGCGGGCGAGCGCGACGATCCGGGGCCGCAGCCGGGTGACCTCAGCGGTGGTGAACACCCGGTTGACGAGGGCTCGCAGCCGGGCGTGCTGCGGGTTGTCGGTGAAGACGAGCGAGGTGTGGGCCAGCTGGACCATCCGCTCGGCGTTGGCGGACCTGCCCGAGTCGCCGGCGACGGCGCAGTCGCGGGCGACCGCCGAGCCGCGGGCGTCGCCACCGGCGGCCCGGCTGACCAGCCGCGGGACCAGCCCGGCGCTGAACGTGCGGTCGTGCAGCACGGCGCGGACGTCGGCGTGGCGGGTCAGCACCCACATGCCCATCGTCCGCAGGACCGGCGACGTGCGGCGCAGCTCGCGGTAGACCGGGTAGGGGTCCGCGCGGAACGCGGCGCTGAACGGGTTGAACCGCGGCGCCGCCGGTGCGGCGGACGCGGCCGCGCGGTGCGTCATCCGACCGGTTCTCCGGGGCCGCGGTAGGGGACGAGCACCAGGCGCAGCAGGCAGATCCGGCGCATCCGGAAACCGACCGCCGACAGCCGCAGGTAGCGCTCGTAGCGGGCGACGACCTCCGGCCCGACGAGCGCCACCGCCTCGTCGCGGCGGGCCCGCAGCCGGCGGGCCCACTCCTCGCAGGTGCGGGCGTAGTCGAACCGGCCGTTGTGCAGCGCCCGGACCTCGAAGATCCCCTCGGCGGCGGCGGTGATCTCGGCGAGGGTGGGCAGGTCGGCAGCCGGGAAGATCTCCCGTTGGATGAACCCGTTGGCCTGCTCGCGGCGCATGCTCGCGTAGGCGATCGTCTGCAGGGACAGCACGCCGTCCGGTGTCAGTCAGCGGTGGCAGCGGGTGAAGAACTCGCGGTAGATGCGGATCTACTCGGCCGGCGGGTCCGCCGGCGTGGCGAAGTGCTCGAACGCGCCGATCGAGATGATGCCGTCGAAGCGGTCCTGCGGGGTGTAGTCCAGCCAGTTCTCGAGGCGGACCTCCACGCCGGGATAGGCCTGCGCCCGGACGTGGGCCGCCTGACGCTCGCTGAGGGTGAGGCCGACCGACCGTGGCACCCCGTGCCGCACCGCCAGCCGGGCCAGCACGGATCCCCAGCCACAGCCGACGTCGAGCACCGCGCGGGCCCGATCGGCCCCCACCACGTCGAGGTGGAAGCGCAGCTTGCGTTCCTGGGCGGTCGCCAGGGCGTCCCCGCCGACGTCGAGGTTCTCCCCGGGGACCGGCTCCCACATCGCGCAGGAGTAGGTCAGCGAGCTGTCCAGCCAGAGGCGGTAGAAGTCGTCGCCGACGTCGTAGTGATGACGGACGGGCGCCGTCATCGCGGGGCCGGTGCCGGGGCACCCGGCTCCCGGGCGCCCCGGTCGTGGAGGTAGGCGGCGAGCGCCTTGAGGGTGGGGTTGTCGAACAGCGCCTCGGGGGCCACGTCGACGCCGTAATGGTCCTCGACCGCGATCAGCAGCGAGACCGCGACGGCAGAGTCGACGCCGAGCCGGTCGAAGTCCGCGTCGAGGTCGATCTCGGACACCGGCTGCTCCAGGATGTCCGCGACGTGCTCCCGACACCACTGGGCGATGCCCTCCCGAGCGGCAGCGCCCACCGTCTCCTCCTCCATGCGTCCGGTCAGGCTCCATGCGTCCGGTCAGGCTCCATGCGTCCGGTCAGGGGAATCCGGGGGTCAGGTCAGGGGAATCCGGGGTCAGGCCGCGGGGTCGAGCCCGGCGGCCTCGCGGCGCCCGGTCCGCTGGGCCGCCCGGCGCCGCCCGGACGGCAGCCGGAGGTCCCGGGCGAGCCCGCCGGCCGCCAGGAGCCGGATCAGCCAGTAGCCGGGGTCGAGCCGGTACCAGGTGAGCCCGAACGACGGCGAGTCTGGAAAGGCGTGGTGGTTGTTGTGCCAGGATTCCCCGAAGGTCAGCAGGGCGAAGATCCCGCCGTTGCGGCTGTTCTCCCGGGACTCGTACGGCCGGGTACCGAACATGTGCAGGAAAGAGTTGATCGCCCAGATCGTGTGTTCCAGCACGAACATGCGCACAAGGCCGCCCCAGAGCAGGCCGCTGACCGCGCCCTCCCAACTCCCGTAGGCCAGGCCGCCGACGAGGGCCGGCAGCAGCAGACCCAGCACGACCCACAGGTGATAACGGCGGGCGACGGCGCGGCCGTGAAGGTGCGATGGGTGAACAACCGGTGATATCCGACGCTGATCCCCAGACCGGTCACCAGCCAGAGGGTGAACAGCAGCGCGATGTCGGTGACGCCGAGCGGATGCACCCACAGAAAGGCGACGGCGGCCACGTGCCGACGATCGGGAGCACGTCGAACAACAGGAAGTGACGGCGCTGGAGGCGGTGCAGGAAGGGACTGCTGACCGTCTTGCGTCGCGGCTCCGACGCCACGGCGCGGGCTCCGGCGGCGCGGGCAGCAGGATCGTCGCTCGCCATGCGCGGTCTCCCTCCCGGTCGCGTCGCTGTTCGACGCATCAACCTTCGACGCATCAACCTTCGACGCATCCACATCGGAGCATCCACATCGGAGCATCGGAGCATTTACTCCAGGACGGGCCCAACGCTAACCACGACCGCCCCTGGTCCGCCGTCGCCATTGGTTTATCGAATCGCCGGGGCCGCGTTTCCCGTCGGCGATCCGCGGGGGTGTTCATCAACTCGACGGCTGGGCGACCCCGGCGGGCAAGGCCCGATCCTCCGCGCCGAAATCTGTGCTCGCTTCGCTGGTTGAGCGCCGCCGGGGGCGATGGTCGCCACCCGGGCGCGCTGGAGGATTCGTGGACCGTCGTCGGGTGCTTGCGGGGATCGTCGCAACACCACTCGCCGCCGCTCCGCTCGCCGCCTCGGTGGCGGCGGCCGGACCCGCACTGGCCGCCGGTGCACCCGCCGCCGGTGCACCCGCCGGCGGCGAGCGCCGCCGCTCGACGCTGGTCATCGGACATCGGGGTGCGTCCGGCTACCGCCCCGAGCACACCCTGGCCTCCTACGAGCTGGCCGCGCGGATGGGCGCGGACTTCGTGGAGCCCGATCTGGTGCCCACGAAGGACGGCGTCCTCGTCTGCCGGCACGAACCGGAGATCGGCGGGACGACCAACGTCGCCGACCACCCCGAGTTCGCCGGCCGGAAGAAGACGACCTCGCTCGACGGCGTGGCGACCACCGGCTGGTTCACCGAGGACTTCACCCTGGCGGAGCTGAAGACGCTACGCGCCAAGGAGCGGCTGCCCGAGGTGCGCCAGGAGAACACCCTCTACGACGGGCTGTTCGAGATCCCGACGTTCGCCGAGGTCCTCGACCTGCGGGCCCGGCTGTCGAAGGAGCTCGGCCGCGAGATCGGCGTCTACCCGGAGACCAAGCACCCGACGTACTTCGCCAAGGCCGGGCTGGCCCTGGAGCAGCGCCTCGTCGACACGCTGAACCGCTACGGCCTGAACCGGCGCGAGGCGGCGGTGTTCGTCCAGTCCTTCGAGACGACGAACCTCGCCCAGCTGCGCAGGCTGGGGCTGCGCACCTCGGTGGTGCAGCTGCTGTCGGCCGAGGGGGCGCCGTTCGACCTCGTCGACGCCGGGGACAGGCGGACCTACGCCGACCTCGTGACGCCGGCCGGCCTGCGCGCCATCGCCGCCTACGCCACCGGCATCGGCCCCGACAAGCTGCAGGTCATCCCCAAGGCCGCCGACGGGACGCTGGGGCGGCCGACCTCGCTGGTCACCGACGCGCACGCCGCCGGGCTCGTCCTGCACCCCTACACCTTCCGGGCGGAGAACAACTTCCTGCCGGCGGACTACCGCCGCGGCACCTCCACGAGCGACTTCGGCCGGGCCATCGACGAGCAGGTCGCCTACCTCAAGGCCGGCATCGACGGGCTGTTCACCGACCAGGCCGACATCGGCGTCCTCGCCCGGGCCGTCGCCGCCGGCCAGTCGATCGCGGCCACCCAGCCGAGCCCCCACTCGGCGATCTAGAGCCGCCGCGCCGCTGGTGCGGCAGCGGTGCGGCGGACCAGCCGCGCCGGCCCGGCCCGGCCGGCGGGTCAGGCGCCGGCGCCCCGCTCCAGCCGCTCCACCCAGCTGTGCAGGTCGCGGGCGGTGGACGCGGCGTGCTCGTTCATCATCGACTGGTGGTCACCGGCCACGTCGAAGGAGTCGTGGTCCATCTCCCAGTCGGTGGTCCACGCCTGGTCGGGCCCGGTGACGTCCTCGGCGACGGTGCGCCGGGGCATCCGCTCGGCGGCGCGCAGGAGCATGACCGGCGCGGCGACGGGGCGGGGCCGCCAGTCCTCGAACAGGTCCAGGTAGGCGCCCTGCGCGGTGACCTGGGCCTCGGTCATCAGCGCGAACGCCTGGTCGTTGACGGCGATGCCGCGCAGCTCCTCGTGGATGTCGGCCTCGGGGATGCGGTCGGTGGGCAGCCAGGTGTCCAGCAGCGCCACGGCCGCGGGCCGCACCCCGCGGTCCTCCAGGGTGGCGGCGATCGCGTGCGCCAGCCAGCCGCCCGAGGAGTAGCCGGCGAGGACGACGGGGGTGTCGGGGAAGGCGCGCACCACGGTGTCGGCGTGCAGGTCGACGACGAGCTCGGCGGTGGCGGGCAGCAGCTCGCCGTCGCCGAACCCCGGGTGTGCCAGCGCGTGGACGTCGCGGCGGCCGTGCAGGTGCAGGGCGATGCGGGCGAAGTTGTGCGGCCCCGACGGGGCGACCATCGACGGCAGGCACACCAGCGCGAACGGCGCCGGCCCCGAGGCGAGCCGCACCGGCCGCGGGTGCGCGCCGAACTCGGCGGCCGTGGCGAAGACGGAGCGCAGCCGGGCGGCGGCCCGCAGCACGCCGACACCCGCGGCGAACTTGCCCTGCGCGCACGCCTGCCGGTACTGCCTACGGACCCCGGCGGCCGCGCCGGACGCCGCCGCGGCAGCACCCGCCGCCGCGCCGCTGCCCGGCCGTGCGACACCGCCCGAACCGGCGACACCGCCCGAACCGGCGGCACCACCCGAACCGGCGGCACCACCCGAACCGGCGGCACCACCCAGGCCGGCGGGCGTGGCCTCGGTGGCGAGGGTGTCGAGGTGGGCGGCGAGGTCGGTGACCGTCGGGTGCTCGAACACGACCTGGGTGGCCAGGGTCAGGCCGGTCGCCGCGGCCAGGCGGCGGCTGAGCTCGACGGAGGCGAGCGAGTCGAAGCCGAGTTCGAGGAAACGGCGGGTCGGGTCGAGCTCGTCGGGGGTGTCGTGGCCGAGGATGGCCGCGGCCTCGGCGTGGACCAGCTCGGCCAGCGCCCGGGCGCGCCGCGGGGGCCGCAGGGCGAGCACGGCGGGGGTGCCGTCCACCGCCTGGGCCGCCGACGGCGCCGACTCGCCGGGCCGGCCCGCGGCCGCCTCGGGCAGCTCCTCGAACAAGCGGCTGGGCCGGGCCGCGGTGATGGACGGCAGGAACGTCTCCCAGGCGACGTCGACGACGGTCAACGCCGTCTCGCCCGCGGCGACGGCCCGGGTGAGCGCGGTGACGGCCGGTTGCGGGGCCAGCGGGCGCAGGCCGCGGCGGGTCAGATAGTCGCGCAGCGCCGGTTCGGCGCCGAGGCCGGCCTGCGCCCAGGGGCCGAAGGCCACCGCGGTGGCCGGGCGCCCCTCGGCGCGGCGGCGGGCGGCGAGGGCGTCGAGGTAGGCGTTGCCGGCGCTGTAGGCGGCCTGGTTGCCGCTGCCCCAGACCCCCGCGATCGACGAGAACAGCACGAACGCCGCCACCTTCGCCCCGTCCGGGCCGTCGAGCAGGCGGTCGAGCGCGCCGGCGCCGGCGACCTTTCCGGCGACGACGTCCGCGAACTCGGCCAGCGTCAGCCGGGCCAGCGGCGTGGTCGGGCCGGCGGTGCCGGCGGCGTGCACGACGGCGGTGACCGGTTCGCCGGCGTCGGCCAGCTGGCGCAGCAGGTCGGCGAGCCGGCCGGGGTCGGCGACGTCGCAGGCGTCGATCGTGGCGTGGGTGCCCAGCGCGGCCAGCTCGTCGAGCAGCTCCCGGGCACCGGGGCTGTCGGGGCCGCGTCGGCTGGCCAGGACGAGCCGGCGGGCGCCGTCGCGGGCCAGGCGGCGGGCGGTGTGCGCGCCGAGGGCGCCGGTGCCGCCGGTGATCAGCACGGTCCCGTCCGGTCGCCAGGCCTCTGCGGGCACGGGGTCCGGCTCGGGGATGCGCAGCAGGCGGGGCACCCGGATGCCCTGCGGGCGGGGGGCGAACTGGTCCTCGCCCCCGGGCGCGGTCAGCGCGGTGCCGAACCAGAGCAGGGTCTGATCGTCGAGGCTGGTGGGCAGGTCGATGAGACCACCCCAGACCCGCGGTGCCTCCAGCGCGAGGGTGCGGCCGAGGCCCCAGATCATCGCCTGCTCCGGCTGGGTGACGGGATCCTCGGCGCCCGTCGTGACCGCACCGCGGGTGACGGCCCACAGCGGTGCGCCGACCCGCAGGTCGCCCAGCGCCTGGGCGAGGGTGACGGTGAGGGCGAGCCCGGTGGTGAGAATCGGATGGTCCGGGTGGGGGGTGCCGTCGAGGGCGAGCAGGGACACGACGCCACCGACTCGCTCGTCACCGTCCGCGGTCCCCGCGTGCGGATCGGCCGCGGGCGCAGCCGCGTCGGCGAGCCCCTCCTCGGCCAGCCGCGCGGCGATCGCACCCCGGTCGGCCCGGGTGAGCCGGATCACCAGCGGCGTGCCGCCGAGACGTTCGATGATCCAGGTGACGCGGGCGAGCAGCTCCTCGTCGACCCCGGCCGGCGGGACGAGCACGGGCCACCGGCCGCCCAACGGCGGGATGGCGCCGGCCTGCGCGGCGAGGGCCGCGGTGACGTCGGCGTCGGCCAGCGGCCGCCAGACGGCGCGGTAGCGCCAGGTGCCGGGATCGCCGGCCTCACCCGTCCCCGCAGCCTCGGCCCAGCCCGCCGGTGTGACGGCGGGCCGGGTGGCGGGCGGCGGGGCGGCGGGCGGCGGGGTGGTGGCCGGCGCGGCGTCGGCCTGGCGGGGGACGGGGATGGTGACGCCGGTGCCCGCCAGCCAGTAACGCCTGCGCTGGAACGGGTAGGTGGGCAGGTCGACCACGGTGCCGGCGCGGCCGATGACGGCCCGCCAGTCCACGTCGACACCGTGCGTGTCGAGGCCGGCGAGGGCGGCGAGCAGGGTGTCGGCCTCCGGCCGGCCGGCCCGGGTCGACGCCACCGCCACCGGCTCGGCGGCATCCGTCGGCAGGCAGCCGGGCAGCAGCGCGGTGAGGACCGCGTCGGGGCCGAGTTCGCAGAACGCGGTGGCGCCCTCGGCCTGCAGGCTGCGGGCGGCGTCGAGGAAGCGCACCGCGCCGCGCGCGTGGCGGGCCCAGTAGTCGGGGGTGCGCAGCTGTTCGCCGGTCAGCTCGCCGGTGAGGGTGGACACGATCGGGATCGTCGGCCGGTGGTGGGTGACCTGCCCGGCGATGGCTCGGAACTCGGCGAGCATGCCCGCCATGTGCGGGGAGTGGAAGGCATGGCTGACCGTGAGCCGCTTCGTCGCCTGGCCGCGCGCCGCCCAGCCGGCGGCGATGCGCTCGGCGGCATCGGCGTCCCCGGCGATCACCGTCGCCGCGGGGCCGTTGACGGCGGCGATGTCCACCCGCCCCTCGTACCCGGCCAGCGACGCGGCGACCTCGTCGACACCCGCCCGGATTGCGATCATCGCGCCGCCGGGGCGGCAGGACTGCATGAGCCGGCCGCGGGCCGCGACCAGCGTGACCGCGTCGTCCAGCGACCACACCCCCGCGACATGGGCGGCGGTCAGCTCGCCGATCGAGTGGCCGGCCAGCAGTGCTGGGGTCACCCCCCAGGAGGTGACCAGCCGGTACAGCGCCGTACCGAAGGCGAACAGCGCCGGCTGGGTGTACTCGGTGCGGTGGAGCAGGGCCGCGTCGGGCGTGCCGGGGGCGGCGAACATCACCTCGTGCAGCGGCCGGGCGAGATGGTCGGCGAACCGTTCGCAGATCTCGTCCAGGTCGTCGGCGAACGCGGGGAAGGCGTCGTAGAGCTCCCGGCCCATCCCGTTGCGCTGGCTGCCCTGCCCGGTGAACAGCAGCGCCGTGCGGGCCGGTGTGGCCGCGGACGGCGCGCCGAGGACGACCCCGGCCGCAGGTCGGCCCGCCGCGGAGGGCGGACAGGGCGCCCCGCGAGGCGCCGACCGCCGTCGCCGCCCCGGCGCGAGCCGGCCAGTGCCACGGCCCGGTGCTCGAATCGGGACCGCCCCGGCCAGGGTGTGGGCGACGTCGACCGGGTCGAGGTCCGGATGGCGGTCCAGGTACGCCGCGAGCCGCTCGGCCTGGGCGCGCAGCGCCGCCGGCGTCCGGCCGGACAGCACGATCGGCACCGGCACGCCGGACGCGGTCGGCACAGCGGGCGCGGTCGGCACAGCGGACGCGGTCGGCGTGACAGGTGCGGGCGGCGTGCGGGGTGCCCACGGCGTGACGGGTGCGGACGGCGTGACGGCGCGAGGCCGGTCGGCGGAGCCGCTGCGCGGCGCGGGCGGGCGCGGCTCGGCCGGGGCCTCCTCGATGATGATGTGGGCGTTGGTGCCGCTCACCCCGAACGCGGACACGCCGGCCCGGCGCGGGCGGCCCTCGCGGCGTTGCCAGGCGACGTTGTCGGTGAGCAGCTCGACGTCGCCGGCCGACCAGTCGACGTGCGGCGACGGCTCGCGGACGTGCAGGGTGCGCGGCAGCACCTCGTGCCGCAGCGCCTGGACCATCTTGATGATCCCGCAGACGCCGGCGGCGGCCTGGGCGTGGCCGACGTTGGACTTCAGCGAGCCCAGGTACAGCGGCCGGCCGGCCGGCCGGTCCTGGCCGTAGGTCGCGATGACGGCCTGGGCCTCGATCGGGTCGCCGAGCGTGGTGCCGGTGCCGTGCGCCTCGACCGCGTCGACGTCGGCGGTCCGCAGGCCGGCGTTGGCCAGGGCCTGGCGGATGAGCCGCTGCTGGGACAGGCCGTTGGGGGCGGTCAGCCCGTTGCTGGCCCCGTCCTGGTTGATCGCCGTGCCCCGCAGCACCGCGTGCACCCGGTGGCCGCGGCGGCGCGCGTCGGACAGCCGCTCCAGCAGCAGCACGCCCGCGCCGTCCGCCCAGCCGGTGCCATCGGCGTCGGCGGAGAACGCCTTGCACCGCCCGTCCGGCGCCAGCCCCCGCTTGCGGCTGAACTCCACCAGGATCCCCGGCGTCGACATGACCGTCACCCCGCCGACGAGCGCCAGGTCGCACTCCCCCGCGCGCAGCGACTGGCTGGCGAGATGGGTCGCGACCAGCGAGGCGGAGCACTGGGTGTCCACGCTCAGCGCGGGCCCCTCCAGGCCGAAGGTGTAGGCGACCCGTCCGGCGATCACCCCGGAGGCGTTGCCGGTGAGCAGTTGGCCCTGCGCGTCCGGCGGCGCGGTGTGCCAGGCCGGCCCGTAGTCCTGCAACGAGACCCCGGTGAACACGCCGGTGCGGCTGCCGCGCAGGGAGCGGGGGTCGAAGCCGGCCCGCTCCAGCGCCTCCCAGGAGACCTCCAGCATCAGCCGCTGCTGCGGGTCGAGGGCGCCTGCCTCCCGCGGGCCGATCCCGAAGAACGCCGGGTCGAACTGGTCGATGCCGGTCAGGAAGCCGCCGTGGCGGGTGTAGGCGGTGCCAGGATGGTCGGGGTCCGGGTCGTAGAGCCCGGCCAGGTCCCAGCCCCGGTCCTCGGGCAGGCCGGCGATGGCGTCGCGCCCGGCGTGCACCAGCTCCCACAGCGCCTCCGGCGAGTCGACGCCACCGGCCAGCCGGCAGGCCATGCCGACGATGACGATCGGGTCGTCCGCCGGCCGGTACCCGCCGCCCGCCGCGGCGCCGCCCGCGGCCGGTCCCGCCGCCGGTCCCGCCGTCGGGCTCACGGCGGTGATCTCGTCGCCGATCCCGAGCAGTTCGCGGCGCAGATGGTCCGCGAGGGCCTGCGGTGTCGGCCGGTCGAAGAACAGGGTGGCGGACAGGCGTAGCCCCGTCTGCTCGCCCAGCGCGGCCCGCAGCCGCTCGGCGATGTGGCGGTAGACCCCGAGGGCGCGCCACGGTGCCCGCCGGTCCACGACGCCCGCGCCAGGCCCGGCCACCGCGGCGACCTGGCCCGCGATGAGGTCGAGCAGCAGCTCGTGCTGGGCGTCCGCCGACCGGCCGGCCAGCCGGGCCCGCCACGCCTCGTACGACTCTCCCGCCGCGCGCGGGGACCGTCCGAGGGTCTGGCGCAAATCGCGCATGCGAACTCCCACATTGCTCAGGAACAGGGCAACGATCTGTCGGCGACGGTTGCCTGCGCCCGCACGTGGCCAGCGGACAACCGGCGCGCGGGCGCGACGGGCACGGACGAGGTCCGTGCCCGCGCAGAGGCGACGCGCCAGCCGCCGGTGTGCAGCACAGAAAAAAGACAGCGTCCCGGTGGACCCGGGCCAATCCAGTGCGTCTCCGCGGGCGCGGAAACGCCAACGCGGGCGACCGGTGGGAGATCGGACCGGGTAGCCGTCCACTTCCACTCGGAGTGCGACGGCTCGTTGTTCCGGTCGGACGGCCACTTGCCGGTGCCCGGTCGTTGATCACCTTGGACGCATGGTGGCATCGTGCCCGATATCGCCGAGATCCGACAAATGCCCGTGGCGCGATCGGGCCATGCGGACCTGGCCCGGACCGTCATCTGCGCAGGTGACGGCGGGCGACCGGGGTCGGGGCTGTCTGCATGCTCACGCCCGATTGCCCGTGCGGGGGCGCCCGCGGCCAGGTTTCGGCGTGACGGTGACCGCACCGTCAAGGTTCCTCCGGACGTGCCGACCGGAGTCGTATTCCCCGCCGGATTCCGGGCTCGTGGCACACCGGTTTCCGCGCACTGCGCGGCTGCCGTTCCCACGCCGGCTCCCGCACCGGGAATCGTGACCCTCGCCACGATCCGCCGCGCATGGAATCCGCCGCGCCGTGAATCCGCCGCGCCGTGAATCCGCCATTGCCGCGAGGGACTCACCCCCCCCCCCGAAGGAACCCCCCGGGCGAAGGCACCCCCGCGGCCCCGCCGCGACCCCCGCGGGCGGTCGGACGCCGGGTAACCGGCTACGATGGTTACGTGGGTGGGGGACAGTGGTTCACCGACCGGGCCGGGACCCGGTGGTTCTTCGACTCAGGCGCACTGTGCCTGGACTTCGCCTACACCGGCGATCTCGGGCACGCCAACCCCGCCTGGGAGCGGCTGCACAGCCCCGGCGACCTCGCCGACTGGCTGACGCAGCGGTTCGGGTCGCTGGCCGGTCCGGTGGACGCCACCGTCCTGGCGGCGGCGCTCGGCCTGCGGGCGGCGATCGTCATCGTGGCCCGGGCCCTCGCCGTCGACGCCGCGCCGGACCCGGCGGCGGTGGACGTCGTCAATGCGTTCGCCGCCGGCGCCGACCTGCCCCCGCAGCTGGACGGTGGCACCCTCGCACCGCCCGCCCCGAACGCGCCGCGGGCGCTGGCCACCGTCGCGCGCGACGCCGTGCGCGTCTTCGCCGACGGTGGCGCCCGCATCCGCACCTGCGCGGCCGACGACTGCGCCCTGGTCTTCCACGACGACTCCCGCACCAACTCCCGCCGCTGGTGCTCCATGCGCCGCTGCGGCAACCGCGCCAAGGTGCGCGCGCACCGGTCGGCCGGGCCCAGGTCAGACCCGCCCCCCTGACAGCGACGACGGCGTTCCCGACGACCACGACGTTCCAACGAGTGCAGTTCCCGACAAGTGCAGTTCCCGACAAGTGCAGTTCCCGACGAGCACAGTTCCCGACGGACGCGATGTCCCCGACGAAGGAGCGAGACCATGAGCACCGTCACCCACCTCAACCCGCCCGAGCTGCACTCCTCGCCCGCCTACTCGCAGGCGACGGTGGCCGAGGCGGGCCGGACTCTCTACATCGGCGGCCAGAACGGGACCGATCGCGACGGCGTCATCACCGGCGGGATCGCCGAGCAGACCGCTCAGGCGCTGCGCAACGTCCTCACGCTGCTCGCCGCCGCCGGGGCGGGGCCCGAGCACGTCGCCCGGTTGAACGTCTACCTCGCCGCGGACGTCGATCCCGCCGAGGCGTTCGCGGCGACCGGCGCGGTGTGGGGCGCCCACCCCACGGCCGTCACGGTCGTGCGGGTCGCCAGCCTCGGCCGCCCGGAGGCCCTGGTCGAGATCGAGGCCACCGCAGCCCTCGGCTGACCGCGCCCGCCCGTCTGCAGATAAGCAAGGCTGGGCCAGTTGGCGGCGAGACAATCCCGGAGCTGCGGCGCGGCCGCGAACTGGTTGAGATGCAAGGCCGATCGAAAGGCCGCCTCGATGAAGTACAGCGTTGCGCGACTGGGCGATCCCTGCGCGGCGTCTCGACGCGGGGCGCTGGTCGGGACGTGGGCTGGAGCGAACCCCGCGGCGGGTTGCGCGGCAACATCGGCTCTATCCGCCCCCACGCCGCATGGGAGATCACACCCCGACCGACCATGAGCTCCGAACGCCATCTCGCCATCAAAATCTCCTACACCGCCGTTGATCGACAGTGGGCGGAGTGGGTGGCCTGGAAATTGGAGGACGCCGGCTACCGCGTGTTGATTCAAGCCTGGGACTTCGTCGCGGGCTCAAACTGGCGCTTCAAGATGCAGGAGGGAGTCACTCAGGCAACCCGGACCATCGCGGTGCTGTCCGACGCCTACCTCGCCTCGGTCTACGGGAAGGAGGAGTGGCAAGCCGCGCACGCCGCAGACCCAAAGGGATTGGCCCGTAAGCTGCTTCCGGTCCGGATCGAGGACTGCGACCGTCCAGGGCTACTCGGCGCGGCGGTCTCCATCGATCTATTCGATCTATTCGATCTTTCCGCCGACACGGCCCGATCGTATCTGCTTGTCCAAGTCCGGGGGGCCTTGGACGGCAGGGTGAAACCCGACATCGAACCAGCCTTTCCGGTCCGGCCGCGCCAGACGTCGCCGGATCAACCGCCATCCTTTCCCTATCATCAGGGGTCACCACAGCCAAGATCAGCTAAACCACCTCTGATCGGCGAACCCTTCACTAGCCACACCGGCGCAGTGGAATCGGTAGCTATTGGACCGGATGGGAAGATCCTGGCTACCAGCAGCAGTGAAGGGGTGGTCTGGTTGTGGGATGTGACCGATCCGAGCCGGCCACGCGCGATCGGAAAGTTCCTGACCGGGCATACCACCGGACTCTGGTCGGTAGTGTTCGGGCCAGAAGGAAAGACTCTGGCCACCAGCATCGACAATGGGACTGTACGACTGCGAGATATTTCCGATCCGAGTCGGCCGCACATCATCGGCGAATTTTTGACCGGAGACGATGATCCGGTGTGGTCAGTCGCGTTCAGGCCGGATGGGAGGATTCTTGCTACTGGCAGCGAGGACGGCACGCTAAGGCTATGAAACTTCAACTAACCATATCGGCCGAACCGTAGAAACAGACAGGTTGTCTACCCGATCCGGGGCTTCCGAAGCAAGACACCCAACCGGGGGTCAAGGCGAGCCGGATCAAAACGGCCCCTCGTGACACCGGCCATCCGGTAGCAAAACGGCACCCCACCCGCCCTTACGGCACATTAGTGTGTCCGCCGAAACATGCCAAACTGCGCACAGCACGCAACAGTCCACCCCTCCCGTTCCTCGCCAGCGGTCGGGCGTCCAACCCGCCGGGGCTCGGCGTCTCTGGCGGCATTCGGGCGGGCGCTTAGGCGCGTGGGCCGGAGTGCGGCGCCGGGCGGGACGGCGCCGAGAGTTGCGCGGCGGCGCCGACGAGGGTGAACACCGTCGCCGGCGCCCCAGAGATGAACAGGCCGGCGTCGACCGGTTCACCGACCACCCGCCGGCGCAGTGGCAGCTACAGTCCGCTGTGTACGGTCGAGCCCGCGAAAACGAAGACGCCGCACCGCAACGCGACCGGCGCACCGTAAGTGGCGAGAGTTCGTGGATCGGTCCAACGCCCCGACGACAGGAGCCCCGACGGGGCTGGGACGTCAGGCCGGCGTGGCGGCCGGGGCCGGGGCGGCGGTGGGTTCGGTCGTCGGCTCGGGCTCCCACAGCGTGTCCGGGTAGGCGTGGCGCAGCTCGGGGGCGATGTCGGCGGCGAACCATTCGAGCTGCTCGCGCTGCCAGGCGACCGGCAGGGAGTCGACGCCGATGCCGGTGAGCTGCTGGCCGTAGAGCTCGGTGAACCGGTGGATCTTGTCGAGGACCTGCTGCGGGCTGCCGACGAGGGCCGAGCCCTGCTCGATGAACTCCTCCAGCTCCCAGAAGGGGCTGTTGTTGTGCTTTGCCGCCGGCGTGGCGCGCTGGGCGTTCCAGAACGGCCGGTACGCCTCCAGGGCCTCCTGGGAGGTCCTGCGGATGAGCAGGGCCGGGAATCCGCTGCCGATCAGGGGCTGGCCCGGATGGCCGTGGTCGGCCCAGCGCTGCCGGTAGTGGTCGATGAGGTCCTTGTACTGGGCCACCTTGAAGAAGCCGTTGGCCGAGTACAACGGGTCGCCGTGCTTCGCGGCCAGCTCCGTCGTCTGCCGGCTCGTCGCGCTGCCGTGCCAGACCCGGATCGTCGGCTGGTAGGGGCGCGGCTGCGTCGTCACGTCGACCAGGGGCTCCCGGTAGCGCCCGGACCAGGTCACGCTCTCCTGCGACCACAGCTGGCGCAGCAGCTCGTACTTCTCGGCGAGCACCTCCCACTGCTCGGCCGGGTCGAGCCCGAAGGTCGCGTAGTGCGGCGCGTGGTTGCCCTTCGCGATGACGAGGTCGAGCCGGCCGCCGCTGAGGTGGTCGAGCAGCGCGTACTCCTCGGCCACCCGCACGGGGTCGTGGATGCTCAGCACGGTGACGCCGGTGAGCAGGCGGACCCGGCTGGTGCGGGCGGCGACCGCGGTCAGCAGCACCGCCGGCGAGGAGCACAGGAAGGGTGCGCCGTGCCGCTCGCCGATCTGGTAGGCGTCGTAGCCGAGCTGTTCGACCAGGGCCGCCTGGTCGAGGATGCTGGCGAGCTTGTCGTGCTGGCTCATGGTCACACCCGTGTGCGGGTCCGGAGCATTGATGATCAGCGAAAGCACGACGAACTTCACGGCGGTCAGCATACCGATCGGTCAGGTCGGTTTTCTCCCGAACGTTATATCCGCGCTGGCAGGCGGAGGCGCGCAGCCGGCGCTACGCAGACCGCAGCCGACCGTGCGCTAGAGTGACGGCATGCCCGCGCGCCGGAGTCTCTGGTGGGCCGCCACATCGGCGGCCCGCACCCAGCGCGCGTAGTCCAGCACGCGGCCGCCCACCCCGGCGGCCGCCATCGTCACCTCGGCACAGCGAGGGATGGCCGTCGGCTCCCGACGGTACGCCCGACCCACGAGGACACGATCATGGACCTGCTCCATCCCCTGCTCGCCACCGCCATCGCCGGTGGCGAACCCGGCCCGTTCGCGCTGCTGCGCCGCGAGGGCGCTGACCATCTCGACGTGCTGCGCGGCGAGCTGGACGTCGTCGACCGGCTCGCCGACATCCCCCTGCCCGCGGGTCCCGCCGGGCCGCGCACGCTCGCCCTCGTGCCCTACCGCCAGCTCACCGAACGCGGCCTGACCTGCGTCGACGACGCGATGCCGCTGGAGTGCCTGCGGGTCGGCGAGCACGAGCGGGTCCCGCTCGCGACGGTGCTCGCCGCGCTGCCCGACCGTGCCGTCACCGCCACCGGCGGGCACTTCGACCTCAGCGACGAGCGGTACGCCGAGACCGTCTCCACGGTGCTGCGCGAGGAGATCGGCCGCGGCGAGGGCGCGAACTTCGTCATCCACCGCGTCTACACCGCCACCCTCGACACCCTCGACACCCCACCGCTGGCCGCCGGGCTCGCCGCGCTGCGCCGGCTGCTGCTCGGCGAGCGCGGTGCCTACTGGACGTTCCTCGTCCACACCGGGACCCGGACGCTGGTGGGGGCCACCCCGGAGCGGCACGTCAGCGTCGACGACGGGCTCGTGATGATGAACCCGATCAGCGGCACCCACCGGCTGCCCGCCACCGGCCCGGACCCGGCGGCGCTGCTGCGCTTCCTCGCCGACCCCAAGGAGATCGACGAGCTGTACATGGTGCTCGACGAGGAGCTGAAGATGATGGCCCGGGTCGCCGAGCACGGCGGCGAGGTCATCGGCCCGCAGCTGAAGCAGATGGCCCACCTCGTGCACACCGAGTACCTGCTCGCCGGCCGCGGCGACGCCGACGTGCGCGACGTGCTGCGCGAGACGATGTTCGCCCCGACCGTCACCGGCAGCCCGCTGGACAACGCCCTGCGGGTCATCGCCCGCCACGAGCGCCGGGGGCGGCGCTACTACGCCGGGGTGTGCGCCCTGCTCGGACGCGACGAGGCCGGCCGGCAGACGCTCGACGCCCCGATCCTCATCCGCACGGCGGAGATCACACCCGACGGGCGGCTGCGGGTGCCCGTCGGGGCGACGCTGGTCCGCCACTCCACCGCCGCCGGCGAGGTCGCCGAGACCTACACCAAGGCCGCCGGCGTGCTCGCCGCCCTCGGCCTGCGCCCGCCCGCCGGCCCTCTTCCCGCCGACCCTCTTCCCACCGACTCGCTCCCTGCAGGCTCACTCCCCGCAGGCTCGCTCCCCACCGGCTCCTTCTCCGCAGGCTCCTTCTCCGCCGACCGCGACGCCGATGCTTCGGCCGACCGCGCCACCGGTCCGCGACCGGCCCCCGCCGCGCCCGCACCGGGCCGTCCGGACGCGCCGCTTGCGGCGGATCCGCGGGTAGCGGGGGCGCTCGCCGCCCGCAACACGCACCTCGCCCCCTTCTGGCTGCAGCGGCGGGTGCCGGAGGCGGTCGCGGTGCCCGCGCTGACCGGCCGCAGCGCCCTCATCGTCGACGCCGAGGACAGCTTCACCGGCATGCTCGCCCACCTGCTGCGCGAGCTCGGTCTCACGGTCACCATCCGGCCGTGGCAGCAGGCGGCGGCGCGCCCGGCGCACGACCCGGCCGAACGCGATGCGGACGGCGGCGGCCGGGAGGAGGCCGAACACGGCGCCGGTGGCGGCCCCGTCGGCACGGAGTTCGACCTCGTGGTGGCCGGGCCCGGCCCCGGTGACCCCACCGACGCCGCCGACCCGAAGATGGCGACGATGCGGCGGGTGATCGCGGACCGGCTGGCGGCGCGGCGGCCGCTGCTCGCCGTCTGCCTCGGCCACCAGCTGCTCGCCGAGCTGCTCGGGCTGCGGCTGCGCCGGCGTGGCGCGCCATACCAGGGGCTCGCGCGCACCATCGACCTGTTCGGCCGGCCCCGGCGGGTCGGGTTCTACTCGACCTTCACCGCCCTCGCCGGCAGCGACGAGCTCGCCACCGCGCACGGCCCGGTCCGCCTGGCCCGCGACCGCACCGACGGCTCGGTGCACGCGCTGCGCGGGGCGACGTTCACCGGGCTGCAGTTCCATCCCGAGTCGGTGCTCAGCGAGGACGGCCTGACGGTCCTGCGCGAGCTGCTGGCCGAGCTGCTGGCGTCCTCGGGCGCGCCGGCGGACCAGGTAGCCGGCACAAGCCTCCGAACGGGAGCGGTCCTCGGCAGCGGGGCCGGGACGGGCCTCGACGAGTACGGATCCGCCCCGGCGGATGTGGCCCGCGCCGCGCCGGGCTCAGGAAGTGCTGGAGGCTCAGGAAGTGCTGGAGGCTCAGGAAGTGCTGGAGGCTCAGGAAGTGCTGGAGGCTGATGACAATTGTCCCGGCTCGCGACGGCCATCGACCTCCGGCATCTCCCTGCGCTTAATCGGGTACGGAAAGACGCCCGGCCGTCGCGGCCACACAGCGGTCAGATCACGCCGAGGGATGAGCACGGCATTTCGGGCGCGAACCGTGTCCAGCCCTCGGCACGATTCCGTACCAGACCGATCACGCAAGGACGCCGGCAGTCTGGGGCGGCCAGAACCTCGAGCCACGAACCAGCGGCCAGCCTGGACTCCGGACGTCCTCGCACGGTAGCGGCGGCGCCTCGGTCAGGTCAGCGGCTCCGTTACGACCTCGTGACCGGCGCCGCCGGACGCCGACGCGGGGGATGATCCGGGGACATGGTAACCATCAGGGCAGCCCGACCATCCGATGCCGCCGGCATCCGGGCGGTCTACGCGCCGTTCGTCGCCGGGTCGGCGGCGACCTTCGAGGAGGAGGTCCCGACGGTCGAGGACTTCCACACGCGGATGCTCACCTCCCCACTCCGGCCGTGGCTGGTCGCCGAGACCGGCGGGGGGATCGCCGGCTACGCCTACGCGAGCGCCCACCATCCGCGCGCCTCCTACCGCTGGTCGGTGGACACGTCGATCTATCTCGCCGCCGCGCACCACCGGCAAGGTCTCGGCCGGCGGCTGTACGACCGGCTGATCGCCGAGGTGCGGGCGCTGGGCTACCTCAACCTGTACGCCGCCATCACGCTTCCGAACGCGGCGAGCGTCGCACTGCACACCGCCGTGGGGTTCCGGCCGGTCGGGGTGTACCCCAACTCGGGGTACAAGCTCGGCGCCTGGCACGACGTCGGCTGGTTCGGGCTGACCCCGGTGGACGAGCACCCCGCCGACCCCGCCGAGCCCCGCCCCTGGCTGCCCGGGGGCGAGCCCACGGCCCGCTGACGACCCACACCCGGTCGACGCCGAGCCCGGTGGTCGGCCCGGATGGGCACAATCGGCTGGGGGGGAACCGGCCGGCACGGCACAACCGGCACAGATACAACCGGCACGGACACAGCCGGGCGGGAGGGTCCGGGCGGACGGCGGCCCGGACGGCGTCGTGGGGCAGGGGGTGGGAGGGTCGTGCGGGCGGTAGGGATGGTGCTGCATCCGCGGCGGGACTCGGCCGAGGCCGTCGGGGCGGTCCTCGACTGGGCCGCCGAGCGGGACGTGACCGTGCTCGGCATCGGCGGCGAGATCGAGCGGCTGCGGTGCGCCGCGGTGGCCGTGCCCGCCCAGGAGCTGGCCGAGCGTAGCGACCTGCTGGTCAGTCTCGGCGGGGACGGGACGATGCTGCGCGCGATGCGGCTCGCCGACGGCTGGGCGGCCCCCGTGCTCGGGGTGAACCTGGGCCGGCTGGGCTTCCTCGCCGAGGTCGACGTGCCGGAGCTGGCGGCGGCGCTGTCGGCGATCGACCGCCACCAGTACACGGTGGAGCCGCGCCTCGCCGTCGACGCGCGGATCGGCGCGGTGACCGTGAGCGCCTTCAACGACGTCGCCGTCGTGCGGGTGCCTGGACACGGCGGCAGCGCGGCGGTGGCGCTGCGGGTCGACGGCCGGCCGTTCGTCCGCTATGCCGCGGATGCCGTCGTGGTGTCGACCCCGGCGGGCTCGACGGCGTACAGCTTCTCGGCAGGCGGGCCGATCGTCAGCCCGTCCGTGGAGGCGTTGCTGGTCACCCCGGCCGCGCCGCATTCGGCGTTCAACCGGGGGGTGGTGCTGTCCGTGCGGGACGCCCTCGCCCTCGACGTGCTGCCCGGCAGCGCCCGCCTCGCCGTCGAGGTCGACGGCCGGGTGCACGACTATCTGGAGGCCGGCGCGACGGTCGAGCTGCACCCGCGGCCCGGCGCGGCGGGGGTCGTCCGCCTCGGCCGGACGACCTTCTACGAGCGGGCCGCCCGCAAGCTGCGCCTCGCCAGCTCCGCCGAGGTCGACGGCCCACGGCCCGGCCCGGCCTGACACGGTGGGTCCGGCCTGACACGGTGGGTCCGGCCTGACACGGTGGGTCCGGCCTGACACGGTGGGTCCGGCCTGACACGGTGGGCGAGCCGGGTCAGCGGCCGGCGGCCCAGCGGCGGTCGGACTCGTCCCATTCCTCGTTGCGGTCGTCCAACCGCTGCCGCCAGTGCGCCGCCTGCTCGGCGGTGTCGTAGGGACCGAGGCGGCGGTGTCCCGGCGCGTCCGGCGGGTTCTCCGCCCGCCCGTGATCGAGGCACCACCACCAGCCGGTCGGATTCCACGCCGAGCTGTCCGCCGCCCGGCCGCGGCCCCGGCCGGACGCCGCTCGCTGCAACCACTTGAACATGCCTCGATCAGTACCCCGGATCGCGCCGCGTCCACCACCCCCGGCCACCCGGCTAGCCGACCGCTCGAGCCTGGTCACATTCATGCCTAATATTCGACTGTTTCTGGTCCCGCCCACTTTGGCAGCCCTGCGCCCCAGGAGTCGCCCCATGCCCGTCGACGCAGACCCGCCCGCCCCGACCCGCTCCCCCGCGGGTCTCGCCGCGCTGCTCGGCGTGCGGATTCCCATCGTCCAGGCGCCGATGACCTACATCGCCGGCGCCCAGCTCGCCGCCGCCGTGTCGAGCGCCGGCGCGCTCGGCGTCATCGAGACGACCTCGGCCCAGGGCCGTGAGGACCTCAAGCGGGTGCGCGACCTCACCGACGCGCCGGTAGCGGCGAACATCGCGCTGGCCGCCCGCAACGACCCGTCCACCGTCGACGTGCTCGCCGACGCCGGCATCCGCACCGTGATCACCTCCGCCGGTGACCCCGGGGTCATGACCGCGCGGCTGCAGGACGCCGGGATGACCGTGTTCCACGTCGTCGGCAGCCTGCGCAACGCGCTCAAGGCCGCGGACTCGGGTGTCGACGGCCTGATCGTCGAGGGAGTCGAGGGCGGCGGGTTCAAGAACCCGCAGGCCGCGTCCACCCTCGTCCTGCTGCCCCTGGTCGCCTCCCGGGTCCGCCTGCCGATCATCGCCGCCGGCGGGATCTGCGACGGGCCGTCGATGGCCGCGGCCCTCGTCCTCGGCGCCCAGGGCGTGCAGATGGGCACGCGGATGCTGGCGTCCGCGGAGTCGCCGATCCACGACAACCTCAAGAACGCCGTAGTCGGCGCGGACGAGACCGCCACCGTGATGCTGTCGGTGCGGGGACTGCCGACCATGCGGGTGCTGCGCACCCCCACCGCCGAGCGGGCGCTGGTCGCGGGCCGCTCCGACGTGGGCCTCGACGGCATCCCGACGCTCTACTTCACCGGCGACCTGGCCGCCAGTATGGCGAACACGGGACAGGTGGCCGGCCGGATCGGGCGAGTCGAGGCGGTCGCCGACATCATCGGCCAGACGTGGGCGGGCGCCCGGGCAGCGCTCGACGACGCCCGCGCCCGCCTCGATGCCTGAACCCGGGTGGGCTCAGAACCCGGGTGGGCTCAGAACCCGGCGGCCACCGGGATGACGCGCTCGCCGAGCAGCTCGAGCGGGCGCAGCGTGTCCACGTCCGGCACCGACCCGTGGTAGTGGGTGACGCCGAGCCCCGCCAGCCGCTGAATCTGGCCGAGCAGGGCGTCGATCTTCTCGCCGCCGGGCCCGGGGTCGAGCGGGCCGATCACCGTCTTCTCGATCTCGTCGTAGTCCCGCCCGACGTCCTCGCAGTGCGCGCGCAGCACATCGAGCTTGTGCGCGATGTCCGGGCCGGCGAACAGGTTGCAGGCCTGCGCGTAGCGCGCGACCAGGCGCAGGGTCTTCTTCTCGCCGCTGCCGCCGATGAGGATCGGCGGGTGCGGCCGGCGCAGCGGCGCCGGCACGTTGAGGGTGCGCTCCAGCTGGTAGTGCCGGCCGCTGTAGGGGGCGTCCTTGTCGCTCCACATCTGCAGGCAGATCTCCAGCGCCTCCTCGAGGCGCTCGAACCGCTCGGCCGTCGGGGGGAAGGACAGGCCGAGACCGCGCGCCTCCGGCTCGTTCCAGGCGGCGCCGATGCCGAGCCAGGCCCGGCCCTCGGACAACACGTCGAGCGTGGTCACGAGCTTCGCGAGCAGGCCCGGCTCCCGGTAGACGACCGCGGTCACCCAGGCCAGCAGCTCGATGCGGGTCGTGCGCGCGGCCAGGTAGCCGAGCGTCGTGTACGCCTCGAGCATGTCGTGCTCGGGCGGGCCGATCTGGCCGATCTGCCAGACGTGGTCCATGACGCTGAGCTTCGCGAAGCCCGCGTCCTCGGCGGCGGCCGCCACGCGCGTGAGGTCCTGCGCGATGGTCTGCGGCCCGCCGGACCAGGTGAAGTCGGAGACGTGCAGCCCGATTTTCATGGCCGTCCTTCTCGTCGGGTGGGACCGGTTGCGGCGCGTGCGGCGCGCCGGTGGGGCGGAAGAGTAGTGGAGGATCCTCCGTTTCCGACCCTACCGCCGACCCATCCGGCGCTGACCGACCCCACCCGGGGCGGGATCCGTCGGAGCTTCTCGGACCGGTGGAGCTTCTCGGACCGGTGTCAGTCGAGGACGACGACGAGCTTTCCGCGCACGTGGCCCGCCTCGCTGATCCGATGCGCCTCGCCGAGCTCGGCGAGCGGCAGGGCCCGGGCGACCGGCATCGTGAGCCGGCCCGCGGCCGCGAGCTTCGCCGCCTCCCGCAGGGAGTAGAAGGCCCGTCCCTCCGCGCCGGTGGTGAACGTGACGCCGTGGTTCGCCGCGGTGACGTCGCCGATGGACACGACGCGGTCCGGGCTGCCGGTGAGCGCGATCAGGTCCGGGATCGCACCCTCGCCCGACACCGCGAGGGCGGCGTCGACACCGTCCGGGGCCAGCGGGCCGACCCGCTCGACGAGACCCGGGCCGTAGTCCGTCGCCGCCGCACCGAGCGAGCGCAGGTACTCCTGGTTGTCGCGGCTGGCGGTGCCGATCACCCGCGCCCCGCGTGCCTGCGCGAGCTGGACGGCGGCGAGCCCGACGCCGCCGGCCGCACCGTTGACGAGCAGTGTCTGCCCGGCCGAGAGGCCGAGCAGGTCCAGTCCGCGGGCGGCCGTCTCGACCACCATCGCCAGGCCCCCGGCCTGCGCCCAGGTCAGCTCCGGTGGCTTGGGCGCCCACTCGTCGAGCACCGCGTACTCGGCGGAGGCGTTCTGCGCCGCGCCGAACACCTCGTCGCCGACCGCGACCCCCTCCACGTCGGCGCCGACCTCGTCGACCACGCCCGCGGCCTCCATGCCCGGGATGTGGGGCAGCGGCACGGGCAGGGTGCGCAGGGTCGAGCCGTTGCGGATCTTCCAGTCGACCGGGTTCACGCCGGCCGCCCGGACCGCGATCCGGATCTGCCCCGGCCCGGCGTGCGGCTGCGGCACGTCGACCAGGTGGAGGACCTCCGGACCGCCGGTCTCGTCGAAACTCATCGCCTTCATGCGAGCATCCTCGTTGTCCATGCCTGCATTCTTGTCTCGCCCCCATCTCGCCCGTCCGCGTCCTCGCCCCGTCCGCGTCCTCGCCCCGCCCGCGTCCTCGCCCCGCCCACATCCTCGCCCCGCCCGCGTCCTCGCCCCGCCCACATCCTCGCCCCGCCCACATCCTCGCCCCGCCCACATCCTCGCCGTTGCGAGGCCAGGGCGGGGTGAGCCGGCACGGCCGCGCGAGTCACCCCCACCGCACCCGGGGGCGCGTCCGGCGCGTCGCCCACGCGCCGCACCTGGCGGGTCGGCCGGGGGCCGCACCCGGCGGGTCGCCGGGCCGTGCCCGGATGCCCGTTTCGGGCAGTGGCCGGGCAGTGGCCGGGCAGCGGCCGGGCAGCGGGGCCTCGACGGGCCGAAACCTCCCTGCCATATTTCATGTTTCTGACACGATGTATTCCTGTAACGGAACAGACTTCGCTATCGAGATGATCGGCCGAGATCCGTCCAAGTTCCCTGCCAGCTCTCGATACCCGGCATTCCGCCGGCCCGGCGTCGCCGCGGACCCCGACTCGCCCAGCCGGGTAGGTGCCGTTACCACACCGGAGCGGATCGCATACTCTGACATAGATGTCCGAGAACGAGATCCTCCGACGGGCCAGCTACGGTCCGACCAGCCCCGTGGTCGGCGCGCGCGGCACCCGCACTCGTGCGCGCATCGTCACAGCGGCGCTGGACCTGTTCGAGTCGCAGGGCTTCCACGGAACGTCGGTCGACGAGATCGCCACCGCGGCCGGCGTGTCGCGCGCCACCCTGTACCAGTACTTCGAGAGCAAGGAGACGATTTTCGTCGAGCTGCTCAACGAGTGCGGCGGCGCCCTCATGCGGGTCGTGCGCCGGATCGGGCCGCTCGGGCCCACGGCTCTCGGCTTCGACAACCTGCACTGGTGGCTCGGCGAATGGGCCTGGGTCTACGACAAGTACGCGACGATGTTCGTGCAGTGGGCGAACGTCGACTCGCCGCGGACGTCGGTCCGTCCGATGATCAGCAGATTTCTGGAGTCGTACTACGACCGGATCGCCGAACGCCTGGTCTCCTCGCAGGTCGAGGGCATCGATCCCGTCGACGCCGCGATGACGCTCACCACCCTGGTGAACCGGTTCAACTACTTCCGGCACAGCGGTTTCGGTGACGGGCAGCCCGTCGAGAAGCTCGTCGACAACCTCGCCGTCGTCCTCCAGCTCATCCTGTTCCCGCGCACCCCGGCCAGCGCCTTCGCGCAGCTCGGCGCCGAGGCCGCCGCGCCGGCCCACGCGCCCCGCCCGGTGCGCCGCCCCCCGCTGGCCACGGTCCCGCCCGCACCGGTACCCGAGGTGACCGAGCGGTTCGCCTCGTTGAGCCCGCGGGCGTCGGCGACCGTCCGCCAGATCCTCGACGCCGGCATCCAGTGCTTCGCCGAGCGCGGCTACCACCTCTCCTTCGTCGACGACATCGTCGCGACGGCCGGCCTGGCCCGCGGCACCTTCTACAAGTACTTCGACGAGAAGCTGGACCTGCTGCTCGCGCTGAGCACCGAGGCGTCGGCGATCAGCACCCGCCTCGGCGTCGAGATCCGCGGCATCACGCTCGACCCGGAGGGCCTGGGCCGGCTGCGCGGCTGGCTTGCCGACTTCGTCGCGTTCCACCTGCGCTACGTCGGGGTCACCCGGACCTGGATCGAGTCGGCACCGCAGGACCCCCGCCTGGACGTGGTACGCCGCCAGGTGGGGCACGAGATGTGGGCCGACTACGCGGCCCTGCTCGAGCAGGTGGAGCGGACCTACCCCCTCGACCTCGACGTGGCCGGCCTCGTGTTCTTCTGCCTGCTCGAACGGCTGCCGGACACCGCCGTCAACATGACCCCGCCGAAGACCCCCGACGAGGCCGCCGCGCTGCTGGGCACCGTCATCGAGCGAGGCCTGCTCAACGGCCGGCCGATCGGCCACGCGGCCGCCTGACGCACGCCGACGCGGGGCGGCGCCGGGCTCGGGGACGGGGCGCCGGCGGGGCTACTGCGCGCGGGCGAGCACGCGGCGGGCGGCGACCGCCAACGCCTCGTCGATCATCTCGCCGTCGAGGCCGACTGCGCCGGCGCCGCGGCGATGCGCCTCCTCCAGCGCCGCGAGCACCGCACGGGCGCGGGCGACTTCCTCGGCCCCGGCGGTGAACGTCTCGCGCACGGTGCCGATCTGCGCCGGGTGGATGACCCACTTGCCGTCGTAACCCAGCTCGCGGGCATGCTCGGCGGCCTCGCGCAGCCCGGCGTCGTCCGCGGTGCCGAGGTAGGGCCCGTCGATGGTCCGCAGGCCGTGGGCGCGCGCGGCGGTGAGCACCTGGTCCTGGACGTACAGCCAGCGCTGCGGCGGTGTGCTCGGGGCCCGCCCCAGCGACGCGCCGAGGTCGGCGTACCCGAGGATCAAGCCCTCCAGCCGACCGCCGGACGCCGCGATCTGCGCCACCCGGGACAGGCCCTCGGCGTTCTCGATCAGCGCCTGCACCCGGACCGGGGCCGTGCGCCCGGTGGCCGCGATGATCCCGTCGAGCAGCCGTTCGACGAAGGCGAGATCGCCCGCGTCCGACACCTTGGGGATGACCAGTGACAGCGGGCCGTCGCCGGCCGCCACGCAGGCCGCGATGTCGAGATGGCACCACGGCGACCCGATCGCGTTCACCCGCACGGACACCCCGACGCCGCCCGCCCGGGGCCCCGCGAGGACATCGGCGAGCACACCGGCCAGCAGGGCGCGGGCGTCGTCCTTGCGCTGCGGCGCCACCGCGTCCTCGAGATCGAAGACGAGCTCGTCGGCGCCCCGGTCGAAGGCGCGCAGGATCCGCTTCTCCTCCGTCGCCGGCACCGACAGGATCGCCCGGCAGCGACCCGCGCCCCCGCCCGGACTCGCGGGGCCGCCCGGACTCGCGGGGCCGCCCGGATCCGCGGGGCCGCCGTCGGCGCCGCCCGTGATCTGCCCCTCGTCGTGCTGCCCCGCCGGGTTCCCCGACACCTCACCACTCCCTCGGACCTGGCGCGCCGACCGCCGTGCGGCCGTGACGTGTTCGTCAGACGCACGATACATTTCGCCCGGTTCACAGGACGCTCCGGACGATCGACGCCCGCGGCCGGCACCCGGCAGGCGAACCATTGCTCACCACGCCTCCGGTTCAGCCGCCACCCTCCGGTTCGCCGCCGCCGCCCACCGCCGGCCGGGCCACCTCGCGCTCCGCCCCATCGTGTACGAGCCGTCAGAGGCGAGGGAGCCAACCTCTTGCACGCCATGCCAGATGTGGCATAACGTGCCACGTGTGGCAGGTCACGCTGTCCCCGTTGCCGGACGGGGGCGGCGTGGCCGGCGTTCACGACGTTCCGCCAGGGGCGGCCGGCGGGCAACCGGATGACGGTCCCTGCGGCGGCCACGTCCGCCCGGCCCCCGTGCCGGCTTCACGCGAGGAGTCCCGATGACGTTGGACCTGAAGGCAGCCGCTTCGACGCTGAACGGGCTGCGGCCGTTCCCCGTGGCGGTCACGACCATCCTGAACGGACGAGCGAACGGGCTGATGTCGCTGTCGGCGGGCGCCGCGAGCATCGTGCCCGAGGCGCCGCGCGTGACGATCAGCCTCACGAAGTACAACCTGACCCACGACCTGGTCCTGGAGTCCGGCGTCTTCGCGATGCACCTGCTGGCGGCGACCCCGGAAGAGCAGTTCGCGATCTCTCTCGACATCCTCATGGGCCTGGGCGGCAGCTCCGGCCGCGACGGCGACAAGATCAGCAAGTTCCGGACGAAGCCCGGGGTCACCGGTACCCCGATCCTGCTCGACGCGCTCAGCTACGTCGAGGGACGGGTCGTCCACTCCCTCGACATCGACGAGAGCACACTGTTCGTCGCCGACGTCGTCGCCGCCGAGCAGCTGCACGACGGCGAGCGGCTGCGCGTCGGGCCGGCGTGGGGTGCGCTGCCCAAGGAGTGGATCGAGCAGTACGACCGCAACCACGAGCCCCAGCTCGAAAGCGCTCGCAAGTACCGCGAGCAGGCCAAGTCCTGACACCCCGGGCCCGGCCTCGCCGCCGGGCCGCCCCCATCCACCCATCACGGGAGTGTGAGTGAGCGACAAGCACGAGCTTCTGGTCCGCCAGTTCCTCGACCGGCTGGTCGAACGGGACTACGACGGCGCGGCGGCAACCGTCGCCACGGACGCCCGCTACCACGTGAGCGCGTGGCAGCCGGCGGTCGTCGGGCGCCCGGCCATCCGCGCCGAGTTCGACCGCCAGGCCGCCCTCTACTCGGCGTTCCGCTACGAACTGGTCTCGGTGGCCTCGACCGACACGGTGGTCTTCACCGAGCGGCTCGACAACCTCACCATGGGCGGGCGGTCCATCGTCCTGCACTGGTGCGGGGTGTTCACGTTCGACGCCGACGGCCTGATCTCCGTCATCCGCGACTACTACGACCTCAAGGAGCTGGAGCAGGCCCTGGCGCCAGCCTGACACTGCGCTTCGCCGGGGCGGGCATGCAGACGCGATCCCCGCGTACGGCCGTTGAGGCGTCCGGTGCGCGGGGATTCGTCGTCTGGGGTCGGCGGCTGACCGCCCTTTCCGGCCGGTGACCTTTCCGGCCGGTGACCGTCCCCGGCTACCGCATTCGGCGTGCAGCCGACGACCACCAGCCACCGCACCTTCCGTCATCATTCGGGTACAGAATCGCGCCGAGGGCTGGTTACGGTTTTCGGGCCGAAAACCGTAACCAAGCCTCGGCACGATCTGGCTGCTATCTGGCAGCGAAGGGGCAGCAGGCCGGCAGCCGGGGCCCGCTGCTCTAGGCGCGGCTGGGCATCCCGGTGACGTCCGGTGCCGGTCCGGGCCCGAGGCCGCGGCCAAGCAGGTCGAGCGCGTCGAGCAGGTGCGTGCGCAGGCTGCCCCGACGCGCCGCCCAGCGGCGGGAGCCGACGACGAGCGCGGTGGCCGCGCTGATGCCGGCGAGCTCCGGCCACAGGTCGTCCGCGGCGAGCCCCGCCCGCCCGGCCAGGGCCTCGGTGAGCATCGGGCTGGTGACGGTGACGACGAGCTGCTGGACCCGCTCGTTGCCATAGCTGTGAGCCATGGCGCGCTGCCAACGGCGCAGATAGTCGTTGGTCTCCCCGGTCAGCGCGTCCACGGCGTTGCGCAGCGCCGCGAACGGCGCCTCCCCCGGCGGGCGGCGGGCGGTCTCCTCTGCGATCGCCGTCGCGAGGCGGACCGGCAGCGCCGTAAGGATCATCTCCTTGCCCGGGTAGTACCGGTAGAAGCTGCGCACCGACACCCCGGCGGCGGATGCGATCTGCTCGACGGTGACCTCGTCCATCGGCCGGGTCGTGAACAGCTCCAGCGCGGCCTGCTCGATGAGGTCGGCCGCCATCGCGCGGCGCCGCACGGCCAGGGTCGCGGACAACCGCCCGTTCCCGGCCGCCTCGTCCACCGGGCGGGCCCACCCCTCATCGCCCGCGTCGCCGGCCGCGCGGGTCCGTCCGTCGTCGGACGGGTCGTCGACCGGGCGGGTCCGGCCGTGGCCGCCCGCGTTCACCGGAGGGGTCACGCCGCCGCCCCGGGGCCGGACCCCGCACGCACCGGCACGCGGACCTCCACCGTCTCGAATCCCCTTCGTCGGACCACGGCAGCCGGCCACCGGCGCCCCAGGCGCGGCCATGATGCGGACGCCGGGGCCCGATGGTCACCCCGCCGGGTCTCCATCGTACGGACGGCGACACCACTACCCCGCCGGCCGGACCCCACCCACGGCGGGCGGGGCTAGCGGACCAGCGCGGCGAGCGCGGTGCCGATCCGCTCGACGTCCTCGCGGAACGCGGCCAGGCTGCGGCTGGTCGGCTCGATCGTGATCCAGGTGACGCCGGCGTCCTCGTACGCTCGGTAGGACGCCGCGACGGCGCGGGCGAAGGCGTCGACGTCCGGCAGCAGCTCGGCCTCGTAGGGCACGAACGACACGTCCAGCGGGGCCGCCCCGGCCTCGGCGCGCCGGTCCTGCACGCCGCGCACGGCTTCGGCCAGCGCCGCCACGTCCTCCATCGGCGGCGTCTTGGTGATCTTCGCTACGGCGACGGACTGCCCCATCGGCATCCAGCCGTCGGCGAGGGTGACCGCACGTCGGCGGGCCGCGTTGCTGTTGCCGCCGATCCAGATCGGCGGGCCACCTGCCTGCACCGGTCCGGGCAGCGAGGTGTGCCCGTGCAGCGGGAACGTCGGGTCGTCCCGGTCGACGCTGCGGCCCGTCCAGACCGCCCGCATCGCCGGGATGGCCGCGTCGAGCAGGCGCCCGCGCTGGGCGAAGTCGGCGCCGAGTGCGGCGAACTCGGTCTTCAGGTAGCCTGCGGCGACACCCAGGGTGAGCCGCCCGGCGCTGAGCCGGTCGAGGCTCGCCGCGGACTTCGCCAGCAGGTAGGGGCTGCGGTAGCCGGCGACGGCGACGTAGGTCATCACCCGCAGCCGGGTCGTCGCCGCGGCCAGGAAGCTCAGCGACACGAACGGGTCGAACGCGTGGTGCCCGCCGTTGCCGAGCCAGGCGTCGTCGGGGACCGGGTGCTCGCTCATCGAGACCGCGTCGAACCCGGCCTCCTCCACCAGCCGGCCGACCTCGGCCAGGTCGCCGTCCCCGATCCAGCGGTCGTAGTGCTTCACGGCGCGCATCGGGAACATCAGGTTCAGGCGCATGGACACCTTCCGTCGTTGCCAGCCGGGGACCGGGCGGTCCCGCGGGCTCACTCGTCGTCCGCCGGGGACCGGACGGGCCCGCGGTCTCGCTGGTCGCCGGTGGGACCCGGACTCGGCGGCCACGCAGGCGTGGGCTGATCTGACATCCGCCGCCCGACGCGGATCGGGGGATGCGGGCCCGCTCCGGCACGGATTCGGATCACTTCCGGCGCAAACCCGGCCGCCTACCCGGCTCTCGCGTGCCCGCCGCCCGCGGGCACGGCCGCTTCCGGAGGCGGATGGGCGGCCCTACCCACTATGCTGTTCTGACAGCCACGTCACAAGTGTCGGCGCCGCGGGCCGCTGCCGAGACGCCCGCCCGACGGCGGGAAGCGCGGCCCGCCGTCCGGGCCGCCCGATCTCGTCCGGACCCCGCGGCCCGCCGCCGGACCCCTCGGCTGCGGGGAGCCCGACGGCGAGGTCAGGGAAGGAAACCATCGATGGGTACCCGCCTCGCGGGCAAGACCGTGCTCGTGTCCGGATCGACCCGCGGCATCGGCCGCTCCATGGCGGAGCTGTTCGCCGCCGAGGGGGCGCGTGTGGCCGTGACCGGCCGGACCGTCGCCAAGGGTGAGAAGGTCGTCTCCCGCATCCGCGCGGCCGGCGGCGAGGCGGAGTTCTTCCCCCTCGACATCACCGACGAGGCCAGCGTGCACGGCACGATCGACGCGGTGGCCGCACGCTTCGGCGGTCTGAGCACGCTGGTGAACAACGCCGCCCCCACCGACGCCGTCGCCTCGACGATCAAGAAGATCGCCGACTACACGACCGAGGAGTGGAACCACATCCTGCTCGGCACGCTGACCGGCAACGTGTTCTGGGCCTCGAAGTACGCCTGGCCGTACCTGCGCGAGGCCGACGGGGCCGCGATCGTGAACGTCTCCTCGGGCCAGTCCATCGCCGGGTTCACCGGGTTCGGCGCCTACGCCGCGGCCAAGGGCGGCGTCAACGCCCTGAGCCGGACGCTGGCCGTCGAGGGCGCCGCCGACGGCATCCGCTCCAACACCATCGTCGTCGGGCGGGTCGTGAGCTCCGCGGGCGACTCCGGGGCGCTGACGGGCGGTGGTCGGCTCACCCGCATCGGCAATCCCATGGACATCGCGTACACGGCGGCGTGGCTCGCCTCCGACGAGGCCGCATTCGTCACCGGGGCGACGGTGACGGCCGACGGCGGCTTCAGCGTCAACGGTGACGCCGCCGCCGGCGAGGGCTGAGCGTGCCGGTCGCCGCCCGCCAGGGCACAGTAGACATCACCGTCAGATCCAGGGCTGCCAGCTCCAGGGCTGCCCGCTCCAGGGCTGCCAGCTCCAGGGGCACCGGATCCCTGCTGACTTCCGACGAACAGGAGCCATCCATGGCATCAGCACCCGCCGCACCGCGGCGGCAGGTCCGATGAGCGCGCCGGCGCCGGGCAGCGCTGCCACCGTACCCGCGGCCTCGGACGGGACGGCGTCCCCCGGCGCGTCCGGGGCCGCGGCCGCACCCACCCCAGGCGTGTCCACCCCGGCCGCACCCACCCCGGCCGCACCCACCCCGGCCGGCCCGCTCGGGACCACGGTGCTGCACACGGTCGAGCGCGGGATCGCGACGATCACCCTGAACCGGCCGGAGGCCGCGAACGCCATCCAGCCGGCGATGCGCGACGTCATCATCGAGCTGCTCGCCCAGGCCGACGCCGACCCCGAGGTCCGGGTGGTGGTGCTCGCCTCGAACGGGCGGCACTTCTGCTCCGGCGCCGACGTCACCGGGATCGCGGCGAGCCGCGCGCAGGGCGCCGAGAAGCGGGTGACCGACGCGATGCGCCGCATCATGACCGGTGCGCAGCGGCTGGTGTCCTCGGTCCTCGACTGCGGCAAGCCGGTCATCGCCGTCGTCCAGGGCCCGGCGGCCGGGCTCGGCGCGCACCTGGCCTACGCCAGCGACCTGGTGGTGGCCGCGGAGAACGCGGTCTTCGTCGAGTCGTTCGTGCTGCGCGGCCTGGTCGTCGACGCCGGGGGCGCCTACCTGCTGCCGCGGCGCATCGGCATGCAGAAGGCCAAGGAGCTGGCGTTCTTCGGCGAGAAGCTGCCCGCCCGCGAGGCGCTGGCCCTCGGCCTGGTCAACCGGGTCGTGCCGGCCGACGAGCTCGCCGCCACCGCCGCCGGGTTCGCCGAGCGCCTCGCCGGCGCCGCGACGAGCGCCATCGCGCTGACCAAGCGGCTGTTCAACGAGTCCCCGGACGTCGACCGGGCCGCGGCCTTCCTGGCCGAGGGCATGGCCCAGGAGCTGCAGTCGCACGCCCACGACTCGACCGAAGGGGTGACCGCGTTCGTCCAGCGCCGCTCCCCCGACTACCGCGGTTACTGATCCACCGCGGCTACTGATCCGCGGCCAACGATCCGAGGAGGACACCCATGGCGACCGGCGCACCCCGGGTCGACCTGCCGACCATCGAGGACGAGAACCGGCCCTTCTGGGACGCCGCCCGCCAGGGCCGCTTCCTGATCGCCCGCTGCGCGGCGTGCGGCCAGGCGCACCACTACCCCCGCCCGTTCTGCCCGTTCTGCTGGAGCGAGGACGTGAGCTGGGAGGACGCCAGCGGGCAGGCGACCCTCTACACCTACTCGACGGTGTTCGTGAACGACCTGCACCCGTTCGCCGAGCGGATCCCCTACGTGGCGGCCCTGGTCGACCTGGCGGAGGGCCCCCGGGTGATGACGAACATCATCGACGCCGACCCGGCGGACCTGCACATCGGCATGCCGCTGACGGTCGCCTACCGGGAGCTGACCGACGAGATCACCGCGCCGGTGTTCCGCCCGGCCAGCGCGCAGGCCCCGGCCACCTGAGCCGCCCGTCCCGGCTCGGCCGCCGGCGGCACAGAGCCGCACCGTTCCAGCGACGCACACGTTTCAGCTACGCACACAGGGAGTTCGTATGGCAGGCCTGCTCGACGGCAAGATCGCACTGGTGACCGGCGCCGGCCACGGCATCGGCCGTGGCCACGCGCTCGAACTCGCCAAGCACGGCGCGACCGTCATCGTCAACGACCTCGGCAGCTCGGTCAGCGGCGAGGGCCGCGGCCGTGACGCCGAGGAGGTCGTGAAGATCATCGAGAAGCGCGGCGGCACCGCCGTGGCGGACTTCGGTGACGTCGGCGACGAGGAGCAGGTCGAGGCCACCGTCGCCCGGGCCTTCGACGAGTTCGGCCGGCTCGACATCGTCGTCAACAACGCCGGCATCGTCCGCGACAAGGCCGTGTGGAACATGAGCACGGCCGACTTCGACCTGGTCCTGCGCGTGCACCTGCGCGGCACCTGGCTGGTCAGCCGGGCGGTCGCGAAGCGCTGGCGGGCCGCGGCCAAGGCCGACGGCGGTCGGGTCTACGGCCGGATCATCAACACCACCTCCGGCGCGGGCCTGTCCGGCCACTTCGGCCAGACGAACTACAGCGCGGCGAAGGCCGGCATCGTCGGGCTGACCCTGACGCTGTCCCTGGAGCTGGCGAGCATCGGCGTGACCGTGAACGCGATCGGCCCGGGCGGCCTGACCCGGCTGTCGGGCACGATGTCCGGCCAGGCGAAGGCGCTGGAGCCCGACGAGCGGCCCGAGGACGAGTTCGACCCCAAGGACCCCTCGCTGTGCAGCCCGGTCGTCGCGTGGCTCGCCAGCGACGAGGCCGGGCACGTCAGCGGCCAGGTCATCAAGGCCATCGGCGAGCGCATCCAGCTCATGGGCGGCTGGCACGAGCAGGCCGTGGTGAACAACGGCGGCAAGCGCTGGGACGCCACCAAGCTCGGTGCCCTGTTCGCCACGGACATCTTCCGCACCCGCGCCCCGGGCCTGCGCCTCGGCGGCTGAGCGCGCCTCAAAGGCTGAGCGCGCCTCAAGGCTGAGCGCCGCAGCTCAGCCCGCGGCCAGTGTGCGCAGGGCGGCGGTGTCCACCTTGAGCATGCTGGTCAGCGGGAGTGCCTCGACGACCTCGAGGCGGTCCGGCGCCTTGTAGTCGGCCAGCCGCCCCCGCACCCAGGCCCGCAGCTCGGCAAGGTCGGGCGGGCTCGCGGGGTCGGCCGGCTCGACGAAGGCGACCCCGATCTCGCCGATCACCGGGGCCGGCGCGCCGACGACCGCCGCGCGCCGCACCCGGGGATGCTCCGCCAGCACGTTCTCCACCTCCAGCGGGTACACGTTGTACCCGCCGCGGATGTAGAGGTCGCTGGCCCGGCCGCGCAGCCGCAGGTTGCCGTCGGCGTCCAGCGCCCCGAAGTCGCCGCTGACGAGCCAGCCGTCCGCGCGCAGCACCGCCGCGGTCTGCTCAGGGTCGTTCCAGTAGCCGCGCATCACCGTGTCGCCGCGGACCCAGACCCGGCCGACTTCGCCGGTCGCGACGTCGCGCCCGGCGTCGTCGCGCAGGGCGATCTCGATGCCGGCCTGGGGACGGCCGACCGTGCGGAACTGCACGTCCGGCGGATCGTCCGGCTCGGTGCCGCAGATGCTCGGCGACTCGGTCATCGCGTAGCGGACGACGAGGGGCACCCCGAGCCGGGTGACGACCCGCTCCACCAGCTCGGGGGCCGCCGGCGCGGTCGCGGCGAGCCCCAGGCGCAGCGTCGCGACGGCGCGCACGGTCCGCTCGGCGTCGGGCAGCTCCAGCAGCTTGGCCCACTGGGTCGGCACGGCGCCGGCGACGGTGATCCGCTCGTCGCGCAGGATGTCCGCCATCTGCGCCGCCGACCAGGGCACCGGGCTGATCACCATGGTGGTGCCCCAGGCAAGCTGATCGACAATCTTCGCCATGTACCCGGCGTGGGCGAAGGGGGTCGCGACGAGCCGGCGGTCGAACGGCCGGCTCATCACCCCCGCGGAGGCGACGGCGGCGGCGAGGTTGCGGTGGTCGAACCAGGCCCCCTTGGGCAGCCCGGTCGTCCCGGACGTCCAGATGATGACCACCGGGTCGGCCGGCGCGACCCGCGGGCGGTCACGGCCGAGCCCCGGGTGGCGCCGCAGCGCCGCGAGCTCGGAGCGCGCCAGCACCGGTAGCCCCGCCGGCACCGCGGGCAGCTCCGCCGCGGTGTCGCGGATCACCAGCGCGGGCCGACACCTGTCGAGGATCCCGGTCACCTCGCGCGAGCCGAGGCGGGTGTTCAGCCCGGTGGTGACCGCGCCCAGCCGGGCCGCGGCCGCGTAGCAGATCGCGTAGTCGACCGAGGACGGCAGCATGAGCGCGACGACGTCCCCCGGAGCGACCCCTCGCGCGGCCAACGCCCCGGCCAGCGCGTCGGAGGCCGCCGCCCACTCGGCGAAGCTGATCCGCCCGTCCGGCCCGACGTAGGCCTCCCGCCCGCCGAAGCTCGCCGCGGCTGCGTCCAGCGCCGCGGCGACCGTGGCGTACGAGTCGGGCTCGCCCAGCGGCGGGGACGGCGACGCCGGGAGGCCGCCCACGTCGGTCAGTCCCGGCCGAGGATGACGGTCCCCGACGAGCAGAACCAGCCGCCCGTGCCGCTGACGCAGGCCAGCCGGGCGTCCGGCACCTGCCGGCCCTCGGCCTCGCCGCGCAGCTGGCGCACCGCCTCGACGATGAGGAACAGGCCGCGCTGACCGGGGTGGCACGCCGACAGGCCACCGCCGTCGGTGTTGGTCGGCAGCGCCCCGCCGACGCGCAGCCGGCCGTCGGCCACGAACGGACCGCCCTCGCCCTTCTTGCAGAAGCCGAGGTCCTCCAGGGTGACCATCAGCATGTACGTGAACGCGTCGTAGAGCTCGCAGACGTCGATGTCCTCCGGGCTCACCCCGGCCCGGGAGAACGCCAGCGGCCCGGAGACGGCCGCGGGACCGGTGGTCACGTCCTCCCACTGGCTGGTCGACACGTGCGTCACGCACTCGCCGGTGCCGAGGACCCACACCGGCGGGCGCGGCAGGTCGGCGATGCGGTCCTCGGCGACGAGCACCGCCGCGGCGCCGCCGTCCGAGCGGATGCAGCAGTGCAGCTTGGTGAACGGGTCGGCGATCATCGACCCGGACAGCACGTCGTCGATGGTGATCGGGTCGCGGTAGTACGCCTCGGGGTTCGGGCCGGCGTTGTGGCGGGCGGAGACGGCGATCTCGGCGAGCTGCTCGATCGTCGTGCCGAACTCGTGCATGTGCCGGCGGGCGGCCATGGCGTACTTGGAGATCAGGGTGTGGCCGTAGGGGGCCTCCCACGACTGCGGGCCGCGGCTGCCCCAGTTCAGGCTCGCCGTGCGCAACCGCTTGCGCAGGTCGGACCGCGCCGTCGAACCGTAGGTGAGCAGCACCACGTCCGCGTGCCCGGCGGAGATGGCGTCGGCGGCGTGGGCGGCCATGACCTCCCACGACGCCCCGCCGACCGTGGTGGAGTCGATCCAGCGGGGGCGCAGGCCCAGGTACTCGGCGACGTCGATCGGCGCCAGCGTCCCGAGCGAGGTCGACGCGAGCCCGTCGACGTCACCCGGCCCGAGCCCGGCGTCGGCGAGCGCGCGGCGGCTGGCCTGGGCGATCAGCGCGTACGGGGTGGAGCCGTCGGTGCGGCCCACGTCCGACAGGGCGACCCCGGCGATGGCGACCCGGCGGTTCATCGCCCGGCCACCGCGGGCAGACAGGGGCGCAGGAGGGTCGGGCGGGTCGGCGGTCGAGTCATGTGTCCTCCGATCGGTGCCGGCAAGGGCCGGCTACTGCGCCGCCGGCTGGGCGACCAGGCGCGCGAGATGGTCGGCGGGCTCGCCGAGCAGGTGCTCCAGGACGTGGGCCCGCTTCAGGAACAGGTGCGAGTCGTGCTCGAAGGTGTAGCCCATGCCGCCGTGCACCTGGATCGTGGCGGAGGCGTTCTCGACGGCGAAGCGACCGGCGATGCTCTTGGCGGCCAGCGCCTGGAACTCGGCGTCGGCCCGCCCGTCCTGGACGCAGATCGCCGCGAACAGCACCTGCGACAGCGCGGCCTCGGCCCGCACCGCCATGTCCGCGCAGGCATGCTTGATCGCCTGGTTGACCCCGATGGGCCGGCCGAACTGCACCCGCACCTTGGCATGCTCGGTGGACATGTCCCGCGTCGCCTCGGCGATCCCCACGCTGATCGCCGCCGACAGCACGAGCGCGCGCAGGCGGATCGGCTCCTCCTGGGTGCCCACCCAGGCGAGGATCGGGACGGCGTCCGCGCGCGCCTCGGCCAGCCGGATGCCCGGGTCGATCGCCGGCTCGGAGCGCACGTCGGTCAGGGCGGCGGTCTCCACCAGCGCCGCACCCGCGGGGTCGACCAGCAGGACGTAGCGGGAGTCGGCCGCGTCGAGCAGCTGGAACCGCCCGTCCAGGGTCGAGGGGGTGGTGGCGGCGTCGAACCCTTCCGGGCCGCGGCGCAGGGCCAGGCCCACCGTGGCCTTGCCGGACAGGATCGCCGACGCCGTCTCGTGCTGGCCGGCGAGCGCCGCGACCCGGGCGCCCAGCACGGTCGGTAGGAACGGCCCCGGCACCACGCGGCGGCCCAACTCCCGGAACAGCAGCGTCTCCTCGGCCAGCTCGCACCCGGCGCCACCAAGCTCCTCGGCGATGCCCAGGCCGAACAGGCCCAGCTCCGCGCTCTCCGACCAGATCCGCCGGTCCACGACCACGGGCGCGTCGCGCCGCTCCCGGATGACCGAGATCGGAAGCTCGTTGCCGAAGAAGTCGGCGGCGAGGGAGGCTATCTCCATCTGGGCCGGCGTGGGTAGCAGGTCCACGGTGCGCTCCTCTGGTGGTTCGATGGCTGCTGGGGGATCGGTGGGCTCGGCGGGCGCCGCCCGGAATCAGCGCGGCAGGCCGAGCACCCGGTCGCCGATGATGTTGCGCTGGACCTCGGACGTCCCCCCGCCGATGGACACCGAGTACGAGTACAGGTAGTTGCCGGACCAGCCGCCCGGCTCCCAGCGCGAGACGAACCGCAGGGCGTCGGCGCCGAGCAGGTCGAACGCCAGCCGGTACACCTTCTTGGCGATGTCCGAGTAGAACAGCTTGACCATCGACCCCTCGGGGCCGGGCTGGTCGCGGTGCATGTTGCGGGAGATGCCGGCGTAGGTCATGGCGCGCAGCGACGCGACCTCGGCGCGCGCGGTCGCGAGGCGGCGCGCGATCTCGTCGTCGGCGATCGCCGGGCGCCGCCCGTCGGGGCCGGTGCGCTCCTTCGCCAGGTCGATGAGCTTCTCCACGGTGCTGGCGAGGCGGACCTGGTTGGCGGTGAAGGCGGTGCCGCGTTCGAACGACAGCGTGGACATCGCCACACTCCAGCCGTTGTTCAGCCCCCCGACGACGTTCTCCAGCGGGATGCGGACGTCGTCGTAGAAGACCTCGCAGAACTCGGCGCCGCCCTCGATCGTCTCGATCCCGCGCACCTCGATGCCGGGGGTGTGCATGTCGCAGATCACCCAGGAGATGCCGTGGTGACGCGACCCTTCAGGGTCGGTGCGGACCAGCAGCTCCTGCCAGTCGGCGAGGGTGGCGAAGCTGGTCCAGATCTTCTGCCCGGACACGACGAGCTCGTCGCCCTCGATGCGGGCCCGGGTGCGCAGCGCGGCGAGGTCGGAACCCGCGTCCGGCTCGGAGAACCCCTGGCACCAGATCACCTCTCCGCGCAGGATGCGGGGCAGGTGGTAGGCTTTCTGCTCCTCGCTCGCGCGAGTCATCAGGGTCGGCCCGGCGTGGCTGAGGCCGACGAAACAGGCGTCGATGCCCGGCAGCCCGGCGCGCCCGTACTCCTCGAACCAGATCAGCTGCTGCAGCAGGGAAAGCCCGCGGCCGCCGTACTCCTGCGGCCAGGAGATACCCGCCCAGCCGCCCTCCCACTGGGTGCGCTGCCAGGCGAGATCATACTCACGCATGGCCGGGCCCATCTCGGGCCGGATCTCCCGGGGGGCGTTCTCCTCGAGCCAGGTTCGCACCTGCTCACGGAACTCGACCTGCTCCTTCGAGAAGTCAAGGTCCATTCGTCGGCCTCCGTCCCACCGCCTGGCATCTCGTGACGCCCTTGTCAGATACTAGCTTTACCAGGAGGCCCGGGCGCCCGCTCGCGAACAGGGCTCGACACGGGGCGCGGGCGCCGCCCCCCGAGCCGGAGGATCGATGATCGACCGATGACCACACCGACCAACCCGCCGACGAGCGCCCCCGCCACGAGCGGGGACGCCACCCGCGCGCAACCCGGCAGCGACACGCCCGCCTCTAACGGCGCGACGGGCGCGGCGACGCCCCCGCTCGTTCAGCGGCGCGGCTGGGAGGGGCGCTACTTCGAGGACTTCGCCGTCGGCGACGTCTACGACCATCCCCTCGGCCGGACGATCACCGCCACCGACAACACCTGGTTCACGCTGCTCACCCAGAACACGGCACGCCTGCACTTCGACCAGCACTATGCCGCGCAGACGGGGTTCGGCCGCACGCTGGTGAACTCGACCCTCACCCTCGCCCTCGTCACCGGCCAGAGCGTCATCGACGTCTCGCAGAACGTGATGGCCAACCTGGGTTGGGACGAGGTGCGCCTGCCCCACCCGGTCTTCGAGGGCGACACGGTCTACTCCCGCTCGATCGTGCTCGGGCTGCGGCCGAGCAAGTCCCGACCGGACGTCGGGGTGGTGGAGGTCCGCACCCACGGTTACAACCAGGATGGCGACGAGGTGATCAGTTTCCGCCGCACGCTGCTGGCCTATCGACGCGGCCACGGCCCGCAGCCGCCGGCCCTGCCGCCGCTGCCCGACTCCCCCGCCGCGCGCTGACCCACCGCCTGGCCCTATCCCGCCCCGACCACCCCGCGAGACCATCCAGGCCCGGCCGGCGCGCCGTGGCCCGCGGATGGCGAGGAGACCGCAGTGTCGAGTGTGACCACCCGTCTGAGCCCTGAGGAAGAGCAGATCGTCCGCCTGGTCGCGACCTTCGTCGACGAGAAGGTCCGCCCCGTCGCGCAGGAGCTCGACCACACCAACACCTACCCCGAGGACCTCATCGAGCAGATGAAGGAGATGGGGGTCTACGGTCTCGGGATCCCGGAGCCCTACGGCGACTTCGGCGTGTCGACGTCCTGCTACGCGCGTGTGACCGAGGAGCTGTCGCGCGGCTGGATGAGCCTCGCCGGCGCGTTCGGCGGCCATTCCGTCGTCTCCAAGCTGATCCTGCGGTTCGGCACCCAGGAGCAGCGGGAGAAGTACCTGCCCCGGATGGCCACCGGCGAGCTGCGCGCCACCATGGCGCTCACCGAACCCGGCGGCGGTTCGGACCTGCAGGCCCTGCGCACCGTCGCCCGGCCCGACGGCGACGGCTGGGTGGTCGATGGCGCCAAGACCTGGATCAGCAACGCCCGACGTTCGGGCCTGATCGCACTGCTGTGCAAGACCGACCCCGCGGCGAAGCCGGCGCATCGCGGCATCAGCATCCTGCTCGTCGAGCACGGCCCGGGCTTCACCGTCTCCCGGGACCTGCCCAAGCTGGGCTACAAGGGCATCGAGAGCTGCGAGCTGCACTTCGACGGGTACCGGGCGCCCGGCGACGCCGTTCTCGGCGGCGTGACCGGCAAGGGTTTCAACCAGATGATGGCCGGCCTGGAGGTCGGCCGGATCCAGGTCGCCTCGCGCGCCCTTGGGGTCGCTCGCGCGGCCTTCGACGACGCACTTCGCTACGCCCAGGAGCGCGAGACCTTCGGCAAGCCGATCTGGGAGCACCAGTCGATCGGCAACTACCTCGCGGACATGGGGACGAAGATCCTCGCCGCCCGCCAGCTCATCCTGCACGCGGCCGAAGTGTTCGACTCCGGCGCCCGCGCCGACATGGAGGCCGGCATGGCGAAGCTGTTCGCCTCCGAGATGGCGGCGACGGTGACGCTCGACGCCATTCGCATCCACGGCGGCTACGGCTACTCGACCGAGTTCGACGTCGAGCGCTACTTCCGTGACGCCCCACTGATGATCGTCGGTGAAGGAACCAACGAAATCCAGCGCAACGTCATCGCCCGCCAGCTCGTCCAGCGTCCCAACCCGCTGCGCTGACGGCCGAACCACGGCGGACGGCTCGCACCGTCGGCGAGCGTGCGGGATCTCTCGGCGCCACGATCCCGCACGCTCGCGACGGCCGGCAGCGCCTCGGCTGTCGCCGCCGAGCCACCGGGAGCCGTGTGGGCTGCGCATGTCGAGGTTCATCCGGCGGCGATGCCGTAGAGCAGGTCGTGCGGGTGACGTGAGTAGGGGTTTCGGCGAGGGGCGCGGCTGGCGTCGATCCAGGCCGGGGGCAGGAATTCGGGGCGCCGGTCGGGGCCGAGCCGAACGGTCCAACCCTGGTGGTGGATGACCCGGTGGTGATGGCCGCAGAGGAGCACGCAGTTGTCCAGCGAGGTATGGCCCCCGTCGATCCAGTGTCGAATGTGATGCGCCTCGGTCCAGCCCGCCGGGCGATCGCACTTCGGGAAGGCGCAGCCGTTGTCGCGGGCGACCAGCGCGCGGCGGATGTCGGCGGTGACGGTGCGCTGCGTGCGACCGACATCGAGGGGGACACCGGCGGGGTCGAGGATGATGCGGCTGACCGAGGCGTCGCAGGCCAGGCGACGTAGGACCTCGCGGGGCAGAGGCTGCCCCCAGCCAGTCGTCGCCGGCACACCGGATCGACCGACCAGTGTCGACCAGGGGATCGTCACGGTCAGATGCGGGCGAACACCGCCACCGACAGGCAGCACGGCGGCGTCGAGGGTGCGGCCGAGCAGGTCGACGAGGGCGTCGGCGCGCCGCCGGGCGGGACTACGCGGGTCGAGCGCACCGTCGACGGCCGGGCGCGGCGCCGCGAGCGGGTCCAGCGCGGTGCGGAGCAGGGCGGCGGCTTCGGGGTCGAGCTCGCCGCTGATCCGAGTCATCCCGTCCGGCAACTCGGAGATCCACAGCTCCCGCCGCCCCGCCGGGTCCTCCTCACCCGCAGCGGCGGCATCGTCGGGGCCGCCGGGCTGACCGTCACCCACGCCGTCGCTGCCAGACTCGCCGTCGCCGGGCTCACCACCGCGAGCAGGGTCACCACCCTCGCTGCCACCGCCAGGAGCCGGGTCGGGCGGATCGCCGGCGGGACTGCTATCCACCCAGGTCAGGGTCTCGCGGAGATGACGGGCCAAGCGGGCCAAGGCGGTCGGGTCGAACTCGTCGGCCTGGCGCAGTAGAAACGCCTCGGCCTGCCGGCGCACGTCCACAGTGACCGTGGCCGGCAGCGAGCGCATACCCGCCACGATCACCTGCGCCTGCTCCAGGCTGATCTCCCCCGCGGCCAGCCGCTCCCCCGTCGCGGCCAAAGGACCATCCACAGCCACCGCAACATCGACCAAACGGTTGGCATCCGCCGCGCGGACCCGCAGTCGTTCGCGCAGCAACGCCGCCGTGTCGCTCGCACCCGCGCGCCGCGCCAGCCCCCGGCCGTGCACCTCGGCGACAATCTGAAGGCGAAACGCCGCCAGCCGCGTCAACACGACCGAACAATCCAGCAGAAATTCCAGCAGACCCGCATCGGACAGCGACCACACCGGACCGCCGACCATTGCATCCATCTGCGTGGACACCGCGGTCAACCCGTCGACCAGCACATGCAACCGGCTCGGAGACTCAGGATTCGAGACCATGCGAAGAGCCTAGGCGAACATTAGCCCGATGTCGAACACATGTTCGGATGCGTAACTGCTTTGAGGAATGTTCGCGACGAGGACCGGAACGGTGACACAACACCTAGATTTACGCCCCGGCCGACTCGCGGGAGACTGCCGACCCGCCCGCCTCGCGGTGCCCCCGCCCCCCGAGGAACCCCTGCGGCAGTCCGACCCGGCAGGACGGGAGACGGGACGAGTCCCTGCCCCAAGCCGTGATGGCGAAGGCCTGCGAGCTGGCGCGGACGTCGGAATGCTGCGGTCCTCGGCGACGGTGCGGACCGACCGTCACCGACGCGGCGCCTGGACATGGATGTCGTCCCCGCGGCCGCCGGGAGCGCGGGCAGCGACGGACCAGGAGTGTCACCCGCGATCGTTCTCGCTTGATTTCTCCTGCAGTTCTGCTAAGGGCGACGGAGCCGATGCTGCCGGACTTGACGTAGCGGGCGTGAGCGTGCTCCGATATCTCAGGAACGTCGCCATGACGCGCACTCCCAGTCACCGCATCAAGAACATCTCCCGATTCCCAGTAATGTGGTGAGAACTCAACGAAAGAAACAGCGCGCCTGCCCGCAAGAAAAGGGGCTGCGCCTTCCCGAAGGTGGTGAGGCAGAATTGACCAACGACCAGATAACCACAGCGGCAGGTATCCGTGCCAAGGCCGAGTCCGGCCCAGGCGGCCCTGGTCACGCGCAGGCACGCCACGAGTCCGCCCGCGCGGGGCCTCCGAGCGGGGCCGCAGAAGGCGCCAGCGATGCACCAGGCAGGCGAAATCGGCACCGTCGAGTCGGACAGCGCCGACGGGCCATCGAATCTTCCTCGGACTGCGCCAGTGGGCAGCGTGGCAAGTCAGACGGCGTTGACGGGGTCGCGGAATGCGTCAGGACGGCACGGACGGGCCGCCACCCAGCGGGTCAGACGACGATGGCGGGTCGCCGGACGAGTCACGACGGCACGGGCGGGTCGCCCAGCGGGTCAGACGGCGCCGGCGGCGCGCAGGCGGGCCGTGTCGGCGGGGTCGTAGCCGAGCTCGGCGAGCAGTGCGTCGGTGTGCTCGCCGACGGCGGGCACGGGGCCCATCACCGGGTCCACCCCGCCGATGCGGACGGGCGGACGCACCGCGCGCACCGGGCCGACCGGCGAGTCCACCTCCCGCCAGCGGTCGCCCACGTCGAGCTGGGGATGGGTGAGCAGGTCACCGATGGTGTTGATCCGGCCGTTGGCGATGCCCGCCTCGTCCAGCCGGGCGAGGGTCTGCTCGGTGGTGACCTCGGCGAGGGCCGCCTCGACGTCGGCGGTCAGCGCGTCGCGGTGGCGCACCCGGCCCGCGTTCGTCGCGTACCGGGGGTCAGCCAGCAGCTCGGGCCGGCGGAGCACCTCCTCGCAGAACCGCCGCCACTCCCGCTCGTTCTGCACGCCGAGCTGCACGCTGCCGCCGTCGCCGGTCCGGAAGCCGCCGTAGGGGGCGATGGAAGCGTGGCTGGTGCCGGTGCGGGCCGGGGGGACGCCGGTGTACATGGCGTAGTACATCGGCTGGGCCATCCACTCGGTGAGCGAGTCGAACAGCGACACCTCGAGCGCGGCGCCCTCCCCCGTGCGCTCCCGCATGAACAGCGCGGTGAGGACCGCTGTGTAGGCGTACATGCCGGCGGAGATGTCGGCCACGGAGATACCGACCTTGGCCGGTGCGTCGGGCGCCCCGGTGACCGACAACAGTCCGGTCTCGCACTGAATCAGCAGGTCGTAGGCCTTCTTGTCGCGCAGCGGGCCGGCCGAGCCGTAGCCGGAGACGTCGCAGACGATCATCCGGGGATCGCGGGCACGCAGTGTCGCCGCGTCCAGGCCCAGGCGGGTCGCGGCGCCGGGGGCGAGATTCTGCACGAAGACGTCGGCTCCGGCCAGCAGGCCGGCCAGCACCTCGCGGGCCTCGGGGTGCTTGAGGTCGAGGGTCAGCGATTCCTTCGCCCGGTTCAACCAGACGAAGTAGCTGGCCAGACCCTTGACGGTCTCGTCATAGCCGCGGGCGAAGTCCCCCGCGCCCGGCCGCTCGATCTTGATCACCCGCGCCCCGAGATCGGCAAGCTGACGGGTGGCGAACGGGGCCGCCACGGCCTGCTCGATGGAAACGACGGTGATTCCCGCCAGGGGCTTGCCGGCCGCCAGGCCACCCGCCGGCGACGCGGCCCGCCTCGGTGCGGGGACGGCTGCGGTGTCAGGCAGCGCGCTGGCATCAGGCAGCGCGGTGGGGTCGGGGGTCTCGGTCACGGCGCGCGCCTCTCAGCCGAGGACGAACGGGTCGCGGGTGGCACCCGTCGTCTCGATCCAGACGGCCTTCTCCTGCAGGTACTCGTGCAGTCCCTCGGTGCCGTTCTCGCGGCCGAACCCGCTGCTCTTGATGCCACCGAAGGGCATCGCGTAGTTCAACGTCCGGTAGGCGTTGACCCACACGGTGCCGACCCGCAGTGCCTTGGTCATCCGGAAGGCGCGGCGGATGTCGGCGGTCCAGATGCCGGCGGCGAGGCCGTAGCGCGAGTCGTTGGCGATGGCAATCGCCTCCTCCTCGGAGGAGAAGCGCAGCACGCTCAGCACCGGGCCGAAGATCTCCTCCTGGCAGACCACGGCGTCGTTGGTGACGTTCGCGACGATGGTCGGCTCGAAGAACAAGCCGCCGAGCCCGCCGTCACCGCCGCCGCCGACGATGTCGGCGCCCTGCTCCTTGGCCTGCGCCACGAACCGGCGGATCTTCTCGTGCTGGCCGGGGAAGCAGATCGGGCCCATCTCGGTCTCGGGGTCCTTCGGGTCACCGAGACGGATACGGGCGGCCCGCTCGGCCACGCGGGCGACGACCTCCTCGTAGACGTCGGCGTGCACGAGCGCCCGCGAACCCGCGATGCAGGTCTGCCCGGCGGCGGCAAAGATGCCGGCGATCAGCCCGTTGGACGCGGCAGCCAGGTCCGCATCGGGGAAGACGATGTTCGCCGACTTGCCGCCGAGCTCGAGGGTGACCGGGGCAAGGTGCTTCGCCGCCGCGGCGGCCACCGCCGCCCCGGTGATCTCCGAGCCGGTGAAGGACACCCGGTCGACGCCCGGATGGCCGACGAGCCACTCCCCGACCTCGCGGGAAGCGCCGCTGACGGTGTTGAACACACCGGGCGGGAACCCGGCCTCTTCGAACAGGTCGGCGAACTTCAGGATCGACACCGGAGCCTGCTCGGACGGCTTCGCGACGATCGTGCAGCCCGCCGCCAGCGCGGGGGCGATCTTGAAGGTGAGCAGCAGCAGCGGGGAGTTCCATGGCAGCACCGCGCCGACGACGCCGATCGGCTCGCGGGTGACGAAACCGAAGTAGTCCGGGCGGCCGGTGTCGACGACCCGACCGTCGATCTTGTCGGCCAAGCCGGCGTAGTACTCGTACCAGGCGGACAGGCTGCGAACCTGCCCGCCCATCTCCCGCAGCAGCTTGCCGTTGTCGCGGGTTTCGGCGAGGCCGAGCTCGTCAGCGTGCTCCTCGATGACGGCCGCGAGGCGACGCATCAGCCGGCCCCGCTCCCGGCCCGACAGCTTGCTCCACTCCCCGCCGTCGAAGGCTGCCCGCGCGGCGGCGACCGCGTCGTCGACGTCGGCGCGGCTCGCCTCGGCGACCGTCGCCCACGGCTCGCCGGTGTAGGGGTCGATCGAGTCGAAGGTCGTCGTGCCCGCGCGCCGCTCGGCGCCGATGCGCATCGTTACCGTGGTGGTCACAGCGTCGCGCTCCCTGAGTTCGGGGTTGAGCCTGAGGCAGGGGTTGAGCCTGAGGTCGGGGGTGAGGTCGAGCCGATCTTCTCCGCGACGTCGCGGTAGCGGGCGGCCAGCTCCTCGCTGCCGCGGGCCAGCAGGGTCACGTCCGCCCCCACCAGGATGAACCGGACGCCGAGGGAGAGGTAGCGCCGCGCCAGCGGCTCGGCGAACGCGTTCACCCCGGCCGCCTTGCCCGCCGCGTTCACCACCGCGACCGCCGACGTGATCGCCTCGACCACGTCGGGGTGGTCGGGGCGGCCCAGGTGCCCGAGGGACGCGGCGAGGTCCGCGGGCCCGAAGAAGACCCCGTCGACGCCGTCGACGGCGGCGATCGCCGCGCACTCGGCGAGCCCGGCCGCGGACTCGATCTGGACCATCACGCAGATCTCGTCGTTGGCCCGGTGCAGGTAGCCCTCGACCCGGGTCCACCGGGACACCCGGGCGAACGCACTGCCGACGCCGCGGATCCCGGCGGGTGGGTAGCGGGTGGCCGCGACGATGGCCGCGGCCTGCTCGGCGGACTCCACCATCGGCAGCAACAGGTTCTCGGCGCCGATGTCGAGCAGCTGCTTGATGAGCACGGGGTCGTCGGTCGGGGGGCGCACGATCGGGGCGACCGGGTACGGCGCGACCGCCTGCAGCTGGGCGAGGAAGCTGCGCACGTCGTTCGGGGCGTGCTCACCGTCGATGAGCAGCCAGTCCAGGCCGCCGCCGGCGCAGATCTCGGCGTTGTAGGGATTGCCGCTGGCCACCCACATGCCGATCGCCGGCCTGGGGTCGCGCAGCCGGCGCCGGAAGGCCCCGCTGGTCACGCCCGCGGTCCCCGCCGCGCCGCCGCCCGTCATCGCCGACCGCCCGTCATCGCCGACCGCCCGTCATCGCCGTCGCCCCCATGCTCCACACATCAGCAAGCCCTCCTCCTCGCGCGCCCGCCCGGCACCGCCGCCCGCCGCGCCGCTCAGGCGAAGCGGCAGGTGATCGCGCCCAGCGGGCCATAGTCGGCGTGGAAGGTGTCGCCGGAACGGGCGAACACCGGCCGGGTGAACGAGCCTGCCAGAATCACCTGGCCCGGGTCGAGACCCACCTTGTACGGGGCGAGCTTGTTCGCCAGCCACGCGACGCCGTTCGCCGGATGGTTCAGCACCGCCGCGGCGACCCCGGACTCCTCGATCGTCTCGTTGCGGTACAGCAACGCCGACACCCAGCGCAGGTCCACCTCGTCGGGGCGCACGGCGCGCCCGCCGAGCACCAGCCCCGCGTCGGCGGCGTTGTCGGAGATGGTGTCGACGATGGTGCGCAGATGCCCGGTCGCCGGGTCGCTCATCTGCACCCGGGCGTCGAGGATCTCCAGCGCCGGGGTGACGTAGCGGGTCGCGTCGAGCACGTCGTAGATCGTGACCCCCGGGCCCTGCAGCGGCTCGGCGAGCACGAAGGCGAGCTCGACCTCGACCCGGGGCCGGATGAACCGGCCGGCGGGCACGACCCCGGAGTCGTCGAAGAACATGTCGTCGTAGATCGCGCCGTAGTCCGGCTCAGTGATCGAGACGGCCTGCTGCATCGCCCGCGACGTCAGGCCGATCTTGCGCCCACGCAGCTCACGGCCGCTGGCCAGCTTGCGTTCGGTCCAGGCGCGCTGGACGGCGTAGGCGTCCTCGATCGTCATGTCCGGGTACTGCAGGGACAGCTGCGGGATCGGGGTCAGCGTGCGCTCGGCCTCGTCGAGGCGCGCCGCGGCGTCCTCGACGAGTTCGGGATCGAGCGTCATGCGTTCTCGGACTCGTTCTGCCCACCCAGCAGGAACGCCAGCGCCGCCGGGTTGAACAGCTCCGGGTCCTCGAAGTGCGGCCAGTGCTTGACCTCGGGCATCTCCAGGACCTGGGAGTCCGGGATCAGCCGGGCGACCTGGCGGGCGGTGTTCTGGTACTCGCCGAAGTCCTTGCCGGAGGCGACGACGAGCGTCGGGGCGGCGATGCGCGACCACTGGTCCGGCGGGATGAGGTTGCGCTCGCGGGCGTCGGGGTCCTGCAGGATCAGCACGTGGTCGATGACCTTGCGGGTCTCCGGCAGCCGGTAGATCGCCTGGCGCAGGGCGATGACGTCGGGCAGCCGGTTGGCCTCGTCGGCGATCAGGTGGTTGAACATCGCCTTGGTGGACTCCCAGGTGGGGTTGTCCACGGCGGCGGTGCGCTCGGCCCGGATGCGGGCCATGTTCGACGCGGTCGCGATGAGGCCCGCGGGCGACATCAGGATGAGCTTGCGGACCCGGTCCGGCTCGTCGATGGCGAGCCGGGCGGCGACCCACGCACCCAGCGACATGCCGATGATGTAGGTGGTCTGCACGCCGAGCGCGTCGAGCAGGCCGAGCAGGTGGCGCTCATAGACGGCGATCTCGTAGTCGTAGTCCGGCTTGCTGGAGAAGCCGTTGCCGACCATGTCCACCGCGATGCAGCGGAAGTGCTTGCTCAGCGGGCCGATGGTGGGCGCGAAGGTCTCCCAGTGCCCCCCGGTGCCGTGCAGCATCAGCACGGCCGGAGCGTCGGGGGAACCGGCCTCGACGTAGCGGGTGGACACCCCGTCGATGTCGATCCAGTCCTGGCGGAACGGCACGTCCCGCAGGTAGGTCCAGATGCTGCGGTACGGGACCTCGTCGCTCATGCGCTGCTCACGATCCTCGTTGGTCGGGTCGGATGACTCGTCGGGCGCGGACGCCCCCTGCGCGCGGGCAGGGTCGTCGGTCGGGTGCGGGACGACCCGCCGGCGCGGGTGGACCACCGCCGTGGGCGGGGTCCTCGGCGGGGGCGGTCAGTCGCTCTCGGCGGCGCGCAGGCGCTCCGCCACCGATGCGCTCCACGTCTCCACCGGCGACCAGGTGGCGGTCTCCTCGATGAGGGCCTGGGTCTTCTCCCGGATCACCTCGTCGGTGTCGGCCAGGTCCAGCGCGACCCGCCAGGGCTGGCTGACGTACCACGGCGTCGGGGTGTAGAGCTCCAACCGGTTCCCTTCCGGGTCCAGGAAGTAGATGCTCCAACTGTTGCCGTGGTTACGACCCTCCATGCCGGTCGCGCCGAGCTCCAGGGCCTTGTCGTGGAACCAGCGCAGCGAGGTGAGGTCGTCGTCGGTGAGACGGAAGGAGACCTGGCTGAGCAGAGCGATCTCACCCTCGGGGACCTTGCGGCCGGAGACGAGCACGAGCTGGTGGTGCTCGTCCGCGCGGCGGCTGAGGAAGGTGAGCCGGCGGCCCAGGAAGTCGCCCTGGTCGATGACGATCAGGCCGAGCAGCTTCGTGTAGAAGCCGACCATGCGGTCGACGTCGTCGACGTACAGGCCGACGTGGGTGAGCTGAGCGGGCGGCGGAGCAGCCATGATCCATCCCTCGGGTCGACGGGAACGCTAGTCCTCGGCGGGTAGGCGAGGTCCCGTGGCCGGGCCACGACCCGCATCCGGCGGACGCCCTGGGCCGCGGGCGGCGAAGGCGGCGGGATCGAGCGTGAGTCCAGCACCGTTTCTGACAGTGAGTATACCCTAGGGCCATGAACCGTCCCGCCTCCACCAGATCCCCCGGAGCGCGCCCGCCCGCAACCGGTGCCGCCGGCGGGCGGCCGGCCCGCCGAGGGCGGCACCGGTGAGCCGGCCGCGCCGCGACGGCCTGGAGTCCGCCGAGCTCGCCAACGAGTTCGCCGCCGTGCGGATTTCGGTGGACCGCCGCGGAAACTCCCCCCGCCTGCTGGTCGAGGACCTGGAGACGGGCGAGTCGATCCTGCTGTCCCCGATCGAGCTGGCGAGCCTGTGCCTGGCCGCGCCCGAGGACCGCCTCGACTGGCTGCGCGTGGGCGCCTACCGGGAGGAGCGCAGCCCTGTGCGGCGCTCCGCGCTTGCGGGCCCGGGAGCCCAGAGCTGATGGCCTCGTCCCTGGAACCCGCGGTCGTCGGTCTCGGTCTGACATCCATGTCTCTTTCGGCCGGCGGCGTGCCCGTCGACCTCGCCATCGAGGCCGTCGCGGGCGCGCTCGCCGACGCGGGGCTCACTGCCCGTGACGTCGACGGCCTGCTCGTCAACTCCAGCCAGGGGGTCCGCCCGGACCGGCTGGGGGTGGCGCTGGCCCGCCAGGGCGGGCTCGGGGACCTGCGCCTGCTCGAGCACGTCGAGATCAAGGGCGCCACCGCGGTCGCCATGATCCAGCGGGCGGTGCTCGCCATCCGGGCGGGCCTGGCCAGCACCGTGGTCTGCGTCTTCGCCGACGCTCCGCTGCGTGCGGGCGGCACGTCCGGGTCGACCTACGCCCACAGCGGCGGCAGCGACGGGGCGCGCGGGCTGGAGCGGGCCAGCGGCGTGCTCGGCTCGGTCCCCACCTACGCCCTGCTCGCCTCGCGCTACTTCGCGGTGTCCGGCGGCGACCCCGAGGACCTGTGCGCCGTGGCCGTGTCGACCCGTGCCTGGGCGCTGGGCAACCCGGACGCGGTGGTGCGCAAGCCGCTGGACGCCGAGGGCTACTTCGCCAGCCGCATGATCTCCACCCCGCTGCGCGTGCTCGACTGCGCGCGGCCGGTCAACGGGGCGGTCGCCCTCGTCGTCAGCGGCGAGGCCACGCCCGGCCCCGCCCCGCGTATCCACGTGCGCGGGATGGGCCAGGCCCACCCGATGCGCCGACGCCGCGCCCCGGGCGAGTCGTGGTTCGGCGGCGGTCGGGCCGCCGTCGACGGTGCGCTGGCGATGGCCGGACTCACCCGCGCCGACCTCGACGTCGTCGAGCTCTACGACCCGTTCAGCGTGGTGACCCTGCTGCTGCTGGAGGAGTACGGCCTGGTCGAGCCCGGGCAGGCGGGCAAGGTGGTCCGCTCCGGCGCGACCGCCCCCGGCGGCGACCTGCCGGTCAACACCGGCGGCGGCCAGCTCTCCGGGTTCTACCTGCAGGGGATGACGCCGCTGGCCGAGGCCGTGGTGCAGCTGCGCGGCACCGGCGGGGCACGCCAGGTGCCCGGGGCGAGCACGGCCCTCGTCGGCGGCATCGGCGGCCGGGGCGACCACCACGCCTGCCTGATCCTCGACCTGGAGCCGTCCCGATGAGCCCGAACACCGACGCCACCATCCCCGCCGTGCTCGCCGCGCCGGATGCGCCGGACGCCGAGGACTGGCTGGTCGACGCGGCGCTGGCGCCGCTGGCCGACGGGTCGCTCGCCCCGCTCTACGCCGGCGCCGCCGCGGGGGAGCTGACGCTGCCGTTCTGCGCGACCTGCGGGCTGGCCCTCGAACTGGAGCAGCGGGCCTGCGACGGCTGTGGTGCCACCGACATCCGCTGGCGCCCGGTCGAGCGCGCCGGCACCGTACATGCGGTCACCCTCGTGCACCGGCGGGAGCCGGGACTGGTCCGGGTCACCGAGCCCTACCCCGTCGTGGATATCGAGCTCACCAGCGGGCATCGACTGATCATGACCACACTGACCGCCACCGGGTCCGCGCCCGCGATCGGCCGGCCCGTCACCGTCGGCTTTCGGGTCGTCGGCGGCGTGGCGGTGCCCGCCGCAGTCCTCAGTACCACCGAATCCTCCGCACCCTCCGAACCCTCCGACGCCGCCACCCCCGACTCGCCCAGGGCAACCGGCACCGCCCCCGCACCAGTCCCATCCGAGACGGAGGTCTCACAATGACCGAGTTGGACACGTCGGCGCAGGTCGGCAAGGTGGACGTCGCCGCGCTCGTCGAACCCGACCGCGTCCACGGTTCCGTCTACACCTCCCAGGAGGTGTACGACCAGGAGATGGACCGGATCTTCCGCAACGGCTGGGTGTTCGTCGCCCACGACAGCGAGGTCCCGGAGCCCGGCGACTACGTCACCCGCCGCATCGCCGGCGAGCCGTGGATCGTCGTGCGGGGCAAGGACGGCGAGGTCCGGGTCCTGGCCAACCGCTGCACGCACCGCGGTAACCGGCTGTGCAACGCCGACGCCGGCAACAGCTCGTCGTTCCGCTGCCCCTACCACGGCTGGACGTTCAGCAACGACGGCCACCTCACCGGCGTGCCGATGCGCGACGGCTACGGCTCGAGCTTCCACGCGGTGCGCGACGCGATGGGGCTCGCGCCAGCCGCGGCCGTCGACAGCTACGGCGGCTTCGTCTTCGCCTCGCTGAACCCGCCGGCGATCACCCTGCGCGAGCACCTCGGCAACTCCACGGTCGCCCTCGACCGGCTGCTGGCGCTGTCCCCCACCGGCGAGCTGAACCTGCGCGCCGGCTGGATGAAGCACGACATGCGCTGCAACTGGAAGATGGTCATGGAGAACAACGTGGACGGCTACCACGCGCTGTTCACCCATGCCTCCGTGTACGACGCGGTGAAGCCGGCGAAGGTCTCCCACGTCCCCTCCAAGGTCGAGGTGTACGTCCGCGACCTCGGCAACGGCCACTCCGAGATCGACTACGCCAAGGAGTACACCCGCCTCGACGAGGAGTTCATCTGGTTCGGCCGGATCCGCCGGGAGAAGCTGCCGCAGTACGTGGCCGCCATGGAGGAGGCGCGCGGGCCGGCGGACACCCACCGGGCGTTCGTCGTCGGCCCCCCGCACACGCTGATCTTCCCGAACCTGTTCCTCGCCGAGATGAACATCATGACGGTGGAGCCGCTGGGTCCGGGCCGGGCGATCGCCTACACCACGCCCGCCCTCATCCCGGGCGCGGACGAGGTCAACGAGAAGACCCTGCGCCGCAGCGAGGGTGCCATGGGGCCGGCCGGATTCCTCATCGCCGACGACGGCGAGATCGGCGCCCGCAACCAGCTCGGTCTTGCGGCGGGCTCGCCGGAATGGGTCGTGCTGCGCCGCGGCGAGGAATCCGACATCACCGACGAGACCGGCATCGTCAACCACGACAAGTCGGCGGAGACGCCGCAGCGCGGCTGGTGGAAGCACTGGTCGCAGGTGCTCACCGGGACCACCACCGCCGCCGCCCCCGACGCCTGACCGGGGCGTTCGCCACCCCAGGCAGCCGTCCGCCATCGCAGCAGGGAGCCCGCCCACCATGTCCGACCTCACCAGCATCGGTGCCGCCGCCGCGGCGCCCGCCGGCGCCGTGCCCGCCGCCGGTGTCGACCCCGCTCTGGCCTCCTTCATCTACACCGAGGCCCGCCTCGCCGACGAGGCGCGGTACTCGGAGTGGGAGGCACTGTGGGACGACGACGCCAAGTACTGGGTGCCGATGCACCCCGACCACGACCCGAAGGTCAACGTCTCCTACATCTACGACAACCGCCGCCGGATCCGCAGCCGGGTCGCGCAGCTCAACTCCGGCAACCGGCACTCGCAGACCCCGCCGTCGGTGCTGCGCCGGCTGATCACGAACCTGGAGGTCGTCGCCCAGGACGCCGACACGACGACCGTGGCCGGCAACTTCGTGATCTACGAGTACCGGTTCGACCTGACCGTCTGGGCCGGCCGTTACGAGTACCGGATCCGCGCGCGGGGCGGGGACCTGAAGCTGGCCGCGAAGACCGTCCACCTGGTCAACGCCGGCGGCCCCGTCTCCACGATGTCCTTCCTGATCTGAGGCGGCCCGCCTTGAGCTGAGACGGCCCGCCTTGAGCTGAGGCGGCCCGCCTTGAGCTGAGGCGGCCCGTTCGATCCCGGGCCGCCCTTCCTGATCCGAATTCCGGCGCCACCGGCCCGACCTTGCGTCGGCGCCGGTCGGCTCCGCCCGCCCGAGTTGCGAGGAACGATGCTGATCGGCGACATAGCCCGGCGCAATGCCCGCCGCTACCCCGACAAGGCCGCGGTGGTGTACGAGGACACCGAGCTGTCCTGGCGTTCGCTGGACCAGCGCGCCAACCGCATCGCCACCTACCTGCTCGGGCGGGGGCTGGCCAAGGGCGACCGGGTCGCCGTCTGCGCGCGCAACACCCCGGAGTGGCCGGAGATCACCTACGGGCTCGCCAAGGCGGGCCTGGTGCTCGTCCCGATCAACATCCGGCTCTCCGGGCCGGAGGTCGACTACGTCCTGTCCGACAGCGGGGCGCGGGCGGCCATCGTGCACACCGATCACGTCGACGGGCCGGGGGCGCCGCTGGCCGCCCTGGACACCGTCATCGAGATCGGCGGGGACTCCATCGGCGTGAACTACGCCAAGGCGCTCGCCGCCGGCCGCGACGCCGACCCCACCCCGGCGGACCTCACCGACAGCGACATCCACCTGCTGCTCTACACCAGCGGGACGACCGGTCGCCCCAAGGCCGTGGTGCACGAGCACCGCACCCTGCTCGCCCAGGTGCTCGACACCACGATCTCCACCGAGTCCCGCCACGACGACGTGTTCCTGGCGACCACCCCGTTCTTCACCGCGGGTGGGATGATCCGGACGCTGTCGTGGCTGTACCTGGGCCAGACGATGGTCATCCATCCCCGCTTCGACCCCGTCGCCGTGCTGGAGACGATCGAGCGGTGGAAGGTCACGATGACCACGTTCATCCCCACCATGCTGATCCGCACGCTGCGCGAGCTCGACGCCCGGCCCGGCATCGACGTGTCCAGCCTGCGACGGATCAGCTACGGCTCGGCGCCCGCCCCGCCCGGCCTCGCCGAGGAGGCGGCCCACAAGCTCGGCTGCGACCTGCAGCAGCGCTACGGCTCCACCGAGGCCGGCGGGCAGGTCACGATCCTCACCCCCGAGGATCACCGGGCGATCTTCGCCGGGGACGACGCGCTGCGCAGCTCGTGCGGCAAGGAGACGCCACACGCGGAGATCCGCATCGTCGGCGACGACGGCGCCGAGCTGCCCCGGGGCGAGGTCGGCGAGATCGTCGTCAAGGCCGACTCGGTGGCCCGCGGCTACTGGAACCGGCCCGAGGCCAACGCCGAGACCTTCCGGCCCGACGGCCTGTGGACCGGTGACCTGGGCCGGCTCGACGAGCGCGGCTACCTGCACATCGCCGGCCGCAAGACCGATATGATCATCTCTGGTGGGTTCAACGTGTACCCGGCCGAGATCGAGCGGGTGCTCGGCGCGCACCCGAACGTCGACCTGGTGGCCGTCGTCGGCGTCCCGCACCCGGAGTGGGGCGAGACCCCGATCGCGGTCGTGGTGCCCAAGGGCGAGATCACCGCCGAGGACCTGGAGGCGCAGCTGCGCACCCTCGCCCGCGAGCAGCTCGCCGGCTACAAGCAGCCGCGCGGCTTCGCGTTCCGCACCCAGATGCCCCTCGGCCCGGCCGGCAAGATCCTCAAGCGGGAGCTACGGGCGGAGCTCGCCGCGCCCGCCACCCCGTGAGCCCGGCGTCGGCCACCCCCGCCGCCCCGACGTCCACCGCCGGGGCGGGGGTGACGGGGGCGGCGTCGCTGTGGGAGCTCGCCCGCACGCGGGCCGCGCTGACACCCGACGCCCTGCTCGCGGTGGACGCGGGCGGCGACCGGGTCACGTTCGCGCAGTTCCGCGACCGGGCCGAGCGGCTCGCCGCGGGGCTGGCGGCGCGCGGCATCGGCCGCGACGACGTCGTCTCCTGGCAGCTGCCGAACCGGATCTCGACGATGGTGCTCGCCGCGGCGCTCAGCCGGCTCGGCGCGGTCCAGAACCCGCTGGTGACGATGCTGCGCGAGCGCGAGGTCGGGTTCATCACCCGGCAGGCGGGCACCCGGCTGCTCGTCGTCGCGGCGAGCTTCCGCGGGTTCGACCACCTCGCCATGGCCCGCGCCGTCGCCGCGGAGGTGCCCGGCCTCGACGTGGCCGACGCGGCCGAGCTGACCGACGCCGACCCAGCCGGCCTCCCCCCGGACCTGCCGAGCGAGTCCGACCGCGTGCGCTGGCTGCTCTACACCTCGGGCACCACCTCGGCGCCCAAGGGCGCCCGGCACACCGACCGGGCGCTGCTCGCCGCGTCCACCACGTTCAGCGACGCGCTGGCGGTCGGCGCCGCCGACCGGGTCGCGGTGCTGGCGCCGATCGCCCACATCGGCGGGCTCGCCCATCTCGTCACGGCGCTGCGCCGCGGCAGCTCGATCGTGACCGCGGAGGTGTTCGACCCGGCGAGCACGCCGGACCTGCTGGCCGCCCACGGCGTGACGATCGTCGGGTCCGGGGTGCCGTTCATCCGGGCGTACCTGGCCCGCCAGGCCGCCGCCCCGGACGTCCGGCTGTTCCCGCAGGCGCGGGTGTTCCTCTGCGGCGGCTCCCCGCGCCCGGCGAGCCTGCACGCCGAGGTCCGCGACGCCCTCGGCGGGGTAGGCGTCGTCTCCGGCTACGGGATGACCGAATGCCCCTACGTCTGCTGGGGGCGGGCGGACGACGCCGACGCCGACCATGCGAGCACCGAGGGGCCGCCCGGCGAGGGCGCCGAGGTCGTCGTCGTGCGCCCCGACGGGACCCGCGCCGACCCCGGGGAATCCGGGGAGATCCGGGTCCGCGGCCCGCAGCTCATGCTCGGCTACGTCGACGCCACCCTCGACGCCGAGGCGTTCGACGCCGACGGCTTCTTCCGCACCGGCGATCTCGGTTTCGTCGACGAGCGGTCCTACCTCACCGTCACCGGCCGACTCAAGGAGGTGATCATCCGGAACATGGAGAACATCTCCGCCCGGGAGGTCGCCGAGCCGCTGGCCGCGCATCCCGGGGTCGCCGACGTGGCGGTGCTCGGCGTGCCGGATCCGGTGACGGGCGAGCGGGTCTGCGCCGTGGTCGTGCCCGCGGACGCCGCGGCCCCGCCGGCGCTGGCGCAGCTCTGCGAGCACCTGCTCGCCGGCGGCCTGAACAAGCGCAAGCTCCCGGAGCGGCTGGAGATCGTCGACGCGCTGCCGCGCAACGCGATGGGCAAGGTCTCCCTGCCCGACCTGCGCCGGCGCATCGGCGTCTGACAGAGCGGGCGCCAGGCCCCGGAGTCCCTGCGGAGAGGACGATCAGCATGCTCATCATCGGCCGGCCGGCGCTGGTCATCAGCGAGTTCCAACGCGGCATCGTGGATCCGGCGGTGAGCCGGTTACCGGCGCTCGCCGAGCAGGCCGAGTCGCGGGGCGTCGGCGCCCGCATCGGCGCGCTCGCGGAGGCGTTCCGCGCGGCGGGCCTGCCGGTGGTGCACTCCATCATCGAGCACCGACCCGACCTGGTCGGCCTGCGCGCGAACTCGGCGCTGTCCGCGATGGCCCGCAAGCGCCGGACGATGATCGTCGGCAGCGTGGACGTCGAGGTGCCCGAGCCGGTGACCCCCCGCGAGGGCGACCTGGTCAGCAGCCGCGCGACCGGCCTCACCGCGTTCTACGGCACCGACCTCGACGCGATGCTGCGGCTGACCGACACACGTGTCCTGGTCGTCACCGGCGTGTCGACGAACGTCGCCATCCCGGGCCTCGCGCTGGAGGCGGTCAACCGCGGCTACCACGTGGTGCTGCCGGAGGACGCCACCGCGGGAGCCTCCGCCGAGACCCACCGGTTCATGCTCGACAACTTCCTGTCCATGGTCACGAGGATCACGACCGTCGACGAGGTCGTGGCCGAGCTGAAGGCGGGCGCCGGCTCCTGGGACTCCAGCCCCTGAGCGCCCTGAGCCCCTGAGCGCCCCTGAGCGCCTCAGCACTCCCCACCATCCAGTCCAGCCCCGAGCTCGCCCACTCCCGAGGAACACTCATGCCGCTCAAGGACCTCACGACCGTCCTCTACGAGGTCGACGACCACGTCGCCACCGTGACCCTCAACCGCCCCGACAAGCTCAACTCCTTCAACGAGACGATGACGCTCGAGATGGAGGCGGTCTGGCACGAGATCCGCGACGACGACGACGTGCGCGCCGTCGTCCTGCGCGCCGCCGGCGAGCGCGCCTTCTGCACCGGGCTGGACGTGCAGGAGGGCCCCTGGTGGAACGACCAGAGCATCTGGAACCAGGAGGACCCCGGCGTCCGCCTCGGCCCCCGCAAGCAGCTCGTCTGGAAGCCGGTGATCACCGCGGTGCACGGCCTCGCCGCCGGCGGTGCCATGTACTTCCTGAACGAGTCGGACATCATCATCTGCTCCGAGGACGCCACCTTCTTCGACCCGCACGCCAACGGCGGCCTCGTCTCCGCGCTGGAGCCGATCGGGATGCTGGCCCGCAACATCCCGCTCGGCGACGTGCTGCGCTGGGCGCTGCTCGGCAACGACGAGCGGATCACCGCCGACACGGCCCTGCGGCTGGGTATCGTCACCGAGGTGGTGCCCCGTGAGCAGCTCTGGCCGCGGGCCGCGGAGCTCGCCGCCGAGATCGCCGCGCGCCGTCCGGAGGCCATCCAGGGCACCATCCGCGCCATCTGGGAGTCCCTGGACATGACCCCGTCGCTGGCGCAGCGGGCCGGACTGTCGTACACCCAGCGCGGCAACCGCGGCGGCAGCCCCGTCCCGCCCAACGTGAAGCGCAAGCCCCGCTTCCGCTGACCCGGCCCCAAACCAGCCGGCCCCAGCCGGCCCCGCCCCCCAGCCAACCCCGACCCCCAGCCAACCCAGCCCCCCAGCCAACGAGGACGACGAACGCATGCGTATCCACATGGAGCAGCCGGAGTGCTCCGGCCACGGCCAGTGCTACCTGGCGAACTCGGAGCTGTTCCCGCTCGACGACGATGGCTTCACCGCGCTCAGCGGCGACGTCACCGTGCCCGCGGGCGCCGAGGACGACGCCCGCCGCGGCGTCGCCGCCTGCCCCCAGCAGGCCATCTCCGTACTGGCCGACTGAGTAGCGGGAAGCTCGGCAGCACGACAACGCGGCAGCACGACAACGCGGCAGCACGACAACGCGGCAGCACGACAACAGCAGGAAGTAGCGACCCGGACAGGACACCGACGACGGGCAGGACGGCGACTACGGGCAGGTTGGCGAGGCAGCCGCCACGGCACCACGATGGCGATCCGCTCCGGGCGAGAACGAGGAGACGGTAATGATCAGGGAATCGGCCGATGTGGCGATCGTCGGCGCGGGACCGTGCGGGGTGACGCTGGCCAACCTGCTGGGCACCTACGGGGTGAGCACCGTCGTGCTCGACCGGGAGTCCGGGGTGATCGACTATCCGCGGGCCGTCGCCGTGGACGACGAGTCGTTAAGGACGTTCCAGGCCGTCGGCCTGGTACACGAGGTGCTCGCCGACGTCATCCAGAACGCGCCGATCCGCTACCACAACTCGCAGGGCAAGGTCCTCGCGCACGTGGGGCCGAGCGGGCAGCCGTTCGGCTGGCCGCGGCGCAACCTGTTCTTCCAGCCGCTGATGGAGGCGACGCTGCGCCGCGGGCTCGACCGCTTCGCGGGCGTGCGGCTGTTCGCCGACACGGAGGTGACCGCGCTGGAGCGCACCGCCGACGGCGTGGTGCTGACCGGCACGCGCGACGGCGAGGACGTCACGGTCACCGCCCGCTACGTCGTCGGCGCCGACGGCGGGCGCAGTTTCGTGCGCCGCAGCGTCGGCGTCGAGCTCGTGGGCGAGACGAACCCGTCGAAGTGGCTGGTGGTCGACGTCGCCGACGACCAGCTCGACGCGCCCTACTCGGCGGTGCACTGCGACCCGGTCCGCCCGTCGATGACGATCCCGCTGCCCTACGGGCACCGCCGCTTCGAGTTCAAGCTGCTGCCCGACGAGACCGACGAGCGGATGGTCACCGACGAGGTCGTGACGGGCCTGCTCGCGCGGCACTACCGGGACACGCCGATGCCTCGGATCTCCCGGCGGCGGATCTACTGGCACCACTCCCGCATCGCCACCACCTTCCGGGTCGGCCCGGTGTTCCTCGCCGGCGACGCCGCCCACCTGCAGCCGCCGTTCTTCGGCCAGGGGATGAACTCCGGGATCCGGGACGCGACGAACCTCGGCTGGAAGCTCGCCGCGGTGCTTGCGGGCCGCGCCGACGAACGCCTCCTCGACAGCTACGACGCCGAGCGGCGCGCCCACGCCGAGACCATGGTCTCCTTCGCCACCCGGGTCGGCGCGATGTACGAGCCGCGCAACCGGTTCACCGAACGGGTGCGCGACGCGTTCTTCGTCGGCGTCCAGCGCATCCCCGGCGCCCGGGACTACATCCTGCAGATGAAGTACAAGCCGCTGCCCCGCTACACCGAGGGCGCGGTCCTGGCCCCGGCCGCCCCGGACAAGAGTTCGCCGGTGGGCCGGATGTTCGGCCAGCCGTCGGTGGAGACCTCCGACCGGCTGCGGATGAAGCTCGACGACGTCATCGGGCCGTCCTTCGCCGTCCTCGGCATCGGGCGCGACCCCGCGGCCGCGCTGTCCGCCGAGGGTCTGGCGTTCTGGCGGGCGCTGGGCGCGCTGACCATCCGGGTGGATCCGGCCCGCACCGCCCGCCGCGGAGCACCCGCGGAGGACAGCGCCGCCGCCGCAACCGGCGCGCCCGGCGTGACCACCGCCGCGGGCGACGCCGCGCCCGCCGTGGCGGGCGTGGCGGGCGGGATCGGCGCGGGTGCCTCGGATGACCGGGCGCCGGGCGCGCCCACGGACCCGCGGACCGGGTCGCTGCTGGTGCGCGACATCGACGGGGCGTTCCGGGACCTGCGCCTGGGCCGCCCCGCCGACGAGATCATCATCCTGCGTCCGGACCGGTACGTGCTGGCGGTGTGCCCGGCCGCGGAGCTGGAGGCCACGACGCGGCGGCTGCGCACCCTGCTGGGAGTGCCGCCCGCCGCCGCCCTCGGCGACAGCACGGGCCCGGTCGCTCCGCCCACGGCCAGCCCGCGTTTCTGAGTCTGCTGCCACCGGCCGCGGTCGCCTGCGCAAGGGGCGGCCGCGGCCAATCCTTTGGCAGATCTCCTCGACATCCTCGGTGTCGACCCAACCCGACCACCATGGTCGGCAACCGGGCCGGTCAACCTAGCGGAGTCCCAGGTGCGGAAGCCCGTCCTCCGCGTTGGAGGAGGGCGTGAAGGGAGCCGTCGAGGCTGAGGCGACCGCCGTCGGGGGCGTGGATGGCGGTGGGGTCGACGTGGCGGGTGGCGCGGCCGAGGCTGATGTCGTCGTCGTGCACGGCGGAGCCCGTCACAGCCGAGGGGGCACAGCATGCCGTCGTCGAACCGCCACGACACGCCCACGACACCCGCCGCCCCGCCCGCCGCACCTTCTGATCACCCCGGGCCTGCCGGGAGGAACGCACCAGCCGTTCCAGCTGCCCCGCCGTGCAGAACCGGGCATGCGACAACCACACCTGCTCGGTCTGGGCCTCCGCCACCCGGGTCACCGCCCGCACCTTCGCAAGGGAACGCGGGAACTACCATCATCATGATCACCGGGCCAGGGGTGTCGTCGATCAACGGACCCGGGCATCGTCCCACCCACCACCGACAGAAATTGCCCAAGATCCACCAGGGTGGACCGGGCCGGACCGACTCACCTGCACCCCGGGGCCCGGAACCTCGACGGAAGACCGCAACCGACAGACACGCCGACAAGCGATCATGATGTTCCGCGGAACCCGAACCGGCCCACGATGACCTACCGGCACGCCGCCCCGGGCCGGGCCTCGACGGCCCTGAGCCCGAGCCGACCCGACACCAACAGGACCGCCATGATCAGAAATCGGGCCGGCCAACACCTCGAAACCTCATGCGCGAAGGAAGAGACTAAGCGGTGGCGGTGACGGACTCCCGTAGCTGCTTCTTCAGCGCCTTACCCATCGCGTTGCGGGGGATGGCGTCGAGGATCTCCAGCCGTTCGGGCGTCTTGTAGACGGCCAGGCCCTTCTCGCGGCAGAACGCCGCCAGGTCGGGCAGGGTGAGCGCGCCCGCGCCCTCGGCCGGCACCACGAACGCGGCGCACCGCTCGCCGGTGCGCGGGTCGGGCAGCCCCACGACGGCCACCTCGGCGACGCCGGGATGGGTCAGCAGGACGTTCTCCACCTCCAGCGCGGAGATGTTCTCGGCGTTGCGCACGATGACGTCCTTGAGCCGCCCGGTGATGTACAGCCAGCCCTCGGGGTCGTGGATGCCCAGGTCACCGGTGTGGAAGTAGCCGTCGGGGGTGAAGGCCTCGGCGTCGAGGGAGGCGTCGACGTAGCCGGTGAACAGTTGCGGGCCGGCGATGCACAGCTCGCCCTCCTGGCCCCGGGGAACCTCCGCGCCGTCGGTGTCGCGGACGCTGATGCGCACGCCGGGGCCCGGGCGGCCAGCGGCGGTGCGCAGCCGCTCGGGCGGATCGCCCGGGGACGGGTAGCCGGCCATCGGGAACTCCGTCAGGCCCCAGCCGTTCATCAGGCCGTCGCCGCCCAGCTCCGCGATGGCGCGGTCGTGCATCCCGGGCTCGCTCGGCGCCCCGCCGGCCATGAAGAACCGCAGCCGGGGGAACAACCGCTCGCGGCCGTGGGCGGCTTGAGCGTTGAGGTAGGCGTGGAAGTGCGGCGCGGCGCTGCCGAGCATCGTCGACCCGTGCCGCGCCAGCGCCAGCGGGGCCGTGCGGGGGTCGAAGATGTCGACGAGCACGACCTTGCAGGCCGACCGTAAGCCCAGCGACAGCACGCTCGACCCGCCGATGTGGGCGATCGGGAAGGCGATCGAGGCGACGTCGGTCTCGTCGAACCCGAGCTGGGACACCATCGAGTTCGACCCGGCGATGACGGAGGCGTCGGTGTGGCGCGCCCCCTTGGGGAAGCCGGTGGTGCCGGAGGAGTAGAACACCCAGCGCACGTCGGCGTCGGCGTCGCCGGTGGGCTGGGGCGGCGGCGGGGGTAGGGACGAGGGGTCCCCGAGCGGCAGCGGGAAGTCCGCGAACCAGTCCGTGTCCACCGGCGGGCCGGTGAGCCGCGCCGTCGCCGGGTCCGGCGGCAGGTAGGGATCGCAGACCATCGTGCGAAGGCCGCGGCGGGCCGCGATCGTGTCGGCCATCGGCCGGTAGTCGTAGCCGCGGAACACCGCCGGGACGATCAGCAGGGTCGTGCCGAGCTGCTCGACGATGAAGTCGACCTCGGCCTCGCGCAGCAGGGGGATGATCGGGTTCTGCACCGCCCCCAGGCGGCTGAGCGCGCTCATCAGCACCGCGCTCTCGATGGTGGTCGGCAGCTGCCAGCTCACCTGGGTGCCGGCGCGGACCCCCGTGGCGTGCAGACCCGCGGCCACCCGCAGGGCCAGCTCCCGGAACTCGCCGAAGCTGATCCGGCGCTCATGGTTGTCCACCAGCATCGGCAGGTCCGGCGTCGCCGCGGCTCGCCATTCCACCAGCTCCCACCACTGCCGCAGCGACGCGTCAGCAGAGCTCATCGACCTGGCCTCCCACCCGTGCGGACCCCTCGCGGCCGCCCGCGAGACGCCGCACCACCGCAGCATCTGACATTGTGTCTACAGCAATCGGAAAGATCAGGGAAGGTTCGGGGCCGCCGCGGACCCGGCCCACGCCCCCGCGCCCGCCGGGCCTGTGGGCGCCGCCTCCACCCCCACACCAGGAGTCACTCTCGGTGATCGCCATATGGCGACAGCCGGGGGCACGAGGGGCGTAAACGGGCATCTCGCCCAACCCCTGGCCGATTGCTGTTCGGCGGCGACGATTCGCTTCCGTTCTTCTCCCGAACCCAGCGGACGCCGGGCCGCGCCGAGCCGCAGCGCCCGGCCGGGGAAACGGCTCACGGCGCCCGCCACGGCGATTAGCCCGCCGCGAAAAGCAAAGCGCCCCCGCCAGAAGAGAAGCATTATACGCACACATTCCCGATCCAGGGTCACCTTCCGACGTTGTCGGGGCCGCCAGGGCAGGCTCGTCGCGCGGCCGGGCGAGGCGCGGCGCCCTGACGTCCGCCCGGCGCTCGATCTGGCTGGTGACGGTACCTATCTCCCCGGTCAGGGCGCCCGAACGTCCCGCCGGCCGCCGCCGGACGCGTCCCCGACAGGCCGCCACCTACCCGACGGCGGCGCACTCCGCATCCCCTCCTCCATGTGACATTGACGTCAGAACGGGTAAGCGGGAAGATGCGGCTCCCGTGGGCGAGTCGGCGGGGATTCATGGCCCGTCCGCGAACTGGCGACCGCCATCGCGCCCGCATTGACAAATCATCATGGCGATCGACCGGTCGCACTCCGACTACGCGTCGGCTCCGCCGGTCGAGCACACCTGACAAGGGGATACACCGATGACACCGAGGCGACGACGGACGCTGTCCGGCTGTATCGCAGCACTCGCCGCTTTATTACTCACCGTGTCGGCCTGCGGGGGCAGCAGCGATGACGGGGCCACGGCCGACGCCTCGTCGGCCGCCGCCACGCCGCCCGCCACCGGAACACCGTTGAAGATCGGCAACGTCGGCCTGTACAGCGGCGCCTTCGGCCCCCAGAACCAGCGCGGGCTCGACGCCCTGCTCGCCTGGTCGAAGTGGGTCAACGCGCACGGCGGCATCGCCGGCCACCCGGTCGAGGTGATCAGCCGGGACGACCAGGGCGACCCGACGAAGTCGATCGCCGCCGTCCGCCAGCTCGTCGAGCAGGACAAGGTCCTCGCCCTCGTCGGCAACTTCGCCGGCGCCACCGACGGCTCCTGGCGCAGCTACGTCGAGCAGCGCAACATCCCCGTCATCGGCGGGATCACCACGACGGCCCAGTACGGCAAGTCGCCGATGTTCTTCGCCGCGACGTCGAACTCGCTGGGCTACCTCACCGGCGAGGTGTACGGCGTGAAGCTCGCCGGCGCGCCGAAGTTCGGCACGATCGTCTGCGCCGAGCAGGCCGCCTGCGCCGAGGCCAACGGCCTGATCTCCGGCATCGCCGGCCGCCTCGGGATCGCCTCGGCGGGCGTGCAGACCGCCTCGGCCTCGGCGCCGAACTTCACCTCGCAGTGCCTGTCGCTGCGCAGCGCGGGCGTGAAGGCCGTCATCACGAACGTGCCCGCCCAGGTCACCGAGCGGCTCATCAAGGACTGCTCGACGCAGCGCTTCCAGCCCACCTACGTCTTCTCCGGCGGCGTGTTCCAGCAGAACCTCATCCAGCCGGCCAGCGAGGGCGCGTGGCTGACCTCCGGGGCCCCGCTGTGGTTCGGCGACAAGCCGTACCTGACCGACTTCAAGGCCGCGCTGAAGCAGTACACCAAGAACGACCCGGACGGCTTCGCCAGCCGTGGGTGGCAGGCGGGGCTGTTCTTCGCCGCCGCGGCGAAGAACGTCTCGGCGACGCCCACCAGCGCCGAGATCCTCGACGGGCTGTACGCGCTCAGCGGCCAGTCCCTCGGCGAGTGGTCGCCCCCGCTGACCTTCACGAAGGGCAAGCCGAACGAGGTCGGCGCCTGCAACTGGTACGCCAAGGTCGTCGACGGGAAGCTGACGACCCCCAAGGGGGACAAGCCCGTCTGCGTCGAGAACTGATCGTGGCGGCAATCCGCCGCTGACCGGTCCGGTCCCGCCGCGTGGCGGGACCGGAGCCGGCACCGGGCCAGGATCAGACGGTCACCGGATCAGACGGTCACCGCGCGGTTGAGCGCGGTGTCGACGAGCGCGTCGATCGTGGTCAGCTTCACCCGTGGGCGGCCCGACGGCTGCCCCGACGCCCGCTCCGCCGCGTCGATGAGCTGCCAGCCGGCCTCCGTCACGAGGTCGGGCTGGCGCTCGCGCAGCCAGGACTCGTCCTCGCCCACCGGGTCGACGCCGCCGGCCCGCGGGTGGCGCGCCAGCCGGCCCTCGGCGACGTCCGCCAGCAGGGTGGTGACCGTCTCCACGGCGCACTTGCGGTTCGTCCCGATGATCCCGGTCGGGCCGCGCTTGATCCAGCCGGCGACGTACTCGCGCTGCCCGCCGGCGACGCGCCCGGCCTCGTTGGGGATGACCCCGCGGCGCTCGTCGAACGGCAGGCCCACCAGCGGCACGCCCTTGTAGCCCACCGCCCGCACCACCAGGTCCGCCACCACCACCTCGCGCTCGCCGGTGTCGACGGCGCTGACCCAGCCGTCAGCGCCGACCTCCAGCCGGTTGCGGGCGAACACCACCTCGGCCACCTTGCCCTCCCCGCGGATCTCGACCGGGGAGCGCAGGAACCGCAGCGCCATCCGCCGCGTCCCCGCCGCGGCCGGCTGCGAGGGCTGGGTCGCGGCGTAGTCGCGCAGGACCGCCAGGTTGCGCCGGATCAGCCTGGACAGCTTCTCCTCACCGGGCTGCTCGGCGAGCTCCGCGGGGTCGACGTCCACCGCCGACCCGGTGAACTCCGGCAGCTCGCGCAGCTCGGCGGTGGTGAACGCCGCCTGCGCCGGCCCGCGGCGGCCCACCACCACGACCTGCTCGATCGCGCTGGCGCGCAGGGCGTCGAGGGCGTGGTCGGCGATGTCGGTCGCGGCCAGCCGCTCGACCGGGGAGCACAGGATGCGCGCCACGTCGAGCGCGACGTTGCCCGCCCCGATCACCACCGCGTGGCGCCCGGACAGGTCGGGCGCCCGGTCGGCGAAGTCGGGATGGCCGTTGTACCAGCCCACCACGTCCACGGCGGACACGCTGCCCGGCAGGTCCTCGCCGGGGATGCCCAGGCGCCGCTCGCCCTGCGCGCCCACCGTGTACACCACCGCGTCGTAGCGCTCGACCAGCTCCTCGCGGGAGACGTGCCGGCCCACCTCGACGTTGCCGAAGAAGCGGAAGCGCTCGTCGGCCGCGGTCGCCGCGTATACCGACGACACCGCCTTGATCTTCGGATGGTCCGGCGCCACCCCGGCCCGCACCAGGCCCCACGGCGTGGCCAGCCGCTCGTAGAGATCCACCCGGACCGGCACGCCGGTCTGCTCCAGCAGCGCGCCCGCGGTGTAGAAGCCCGCCGGACCGGAACCGATCACGGCGACGGTCAGCGGTGCATCGGTCGACGGGGTGGCATCGGTCGACGGGGTGGCATCGACCGAGGGGGTGGCATCGGTCGAGGGGGTGTTCACGGCATCATCGGCCATACGGCGGCTCCTTCTGACGAACGGTTACCCGGCCAGACCCCTACCGGGCGACCGAACGGACACGCCCTCTACCGGCCGACGCGTGCCACCGGACGGGATCACAGGCACGATCCTCCGATGACACCGGCCGGCGGGTCGACCGATTGGCGCGACCCGCCGGGTGTCGGCGCGTCGAGGTCACGCCCCCGGCCCGCGGCGACCGGCGGGCGCCAGCGGCGAGTCCGCGGCGAAGCCCTCGACCGTCACGCGGCGGCGGGCGAACCGCCACGTGCCGTCGACCTCGACGACCTCGTCGCGGTAGGTGCCCCAGTGGTCCGCCCCGCGGACGCCGACGAACTGGAAGCAGGCGTAGGTGGCGGCGCCGCCGTCCGGGCGGGGGTCGACGTAGACCGAGCTGAGGTGGTGGCGGCCCGGGAGGATGTCGACCGAGCGGAAGCTCTCCCCCGCGCTGCGGAAGTAGGCTTCGATCGCGTCCCGGCCGACGTTGGTGTCGTCGTCGATCCGGAACACCGCGTCGGGCAGGAAGAGCTCCACCAGCGGGTCGATCCGGCCGGAGTCGGCGAAGTACGTGTAGGACGCCAGCAGGTGGGCGGCGCCGACGCGGGTCCGCAGCTCAGCGTTGTCCATGGGATCTCCGATCGGGACGGGCGGGAACAAGGGACACGGGTCAGGCGCGAGACCCGGCGGCGGTGGGACCCGCCGCCCCGCTGCCTAAGACGACGTCGTGGCTCTGCACCATGGCGGGCCTGCGGGGAACCTCGATGCCGCGCGGTAATTGGCGTGAACAGCACGTCAGATTGCCCCTAGCCTGCCACGGCCGGCGGGCACCTGCCCAGGTTTGCTCCCCGCATGGCCGACCCGGCCACGCATGTTGACGTGAATGTCAGATTCGGGCTAGCGTTCGGTCCTGATCAGGCGGGCGCGGCCCGGCCGGGCACCGGGCCGAAGCCCGCGGATGCCCCTGCCGGTTCTGTGGCGGCCCCTGCGCGCGTCGCGCCGCCCGCCCCGCGGCCCCGACGGTGCTGGAGGACTGTGGTGCATGGCGAACGGCGCACGGGCGGGGACGGGACGAGCGGGTCCCCCGCCGGTGACTCCCCCACCGGCGTGGTCGAGGACCTCGACGTCCTGATCGTCGGCGCGGGCTTCGCCGGCATGTACGCGGTGCACCGCCTGCGCGGGCAGGGGCTGCGGGTGCGGGCCTACGACGGCGCCGACGACGTCGGCGGCACGTGGTACTGGAACCGCTACCCGGGGGCCCGCTGCGACATCGAGAGCCTGGAGTACTCCTACTCCTTCTCCGAGGAGCTCCAGCAGGACTGGGAGTGGAGCCGGCGCTTCCCCGAGCAGCCGGAGATGCTCGCCTACGCCCGCCACGTGGCCGACCGGTTCGACCTGCGGCGCGACATCGTGTTCGCCACCCGGATCACGTCGGTGACGTTCGACGACGGTGACGGGCGCTGGCTGGTCACCACCGACCGCGGGCACCGGGTGCGCGCCCGGTTCTGCGTGATGGCGACCGGCTGCCTGTCCGTGCCGAACGTCCCCGACATCCCCGGCCGCGACCGCTTCGCCGGACGCAGCCTGCACACCGCGACCTGGCCGCAGGATGAGGTCGACCTGGCCGGGCAGCGGGTCGGCGTCATCGGCACCGGCGCCTCGGGCATCCAGTGCATCCCGCTCATCGCCCGGGTCGCGGGCCACCTGACGGTGTTCCAGCGCAGCGCGAACTTCAGCGTCCAGGGCCTGAACGTACCGCTGGACCCGGAGCTGGCCCGGGAGCGCAAGGCGCACTACCCCGAGTACCGCGAGCGGGCTCGGCGCTCGTTCGGCGGGATGCTGCTGCGCCAGAACCGCCGCCCGGCCCTCGCCGCCTCGGTGCAGGAGCGCGAGCGGGAGTTCTCCTCGCGCTGGGGGCTGGGCGGCTTCGAGTACATGGCCGCCTTCGACGACCTCATCTTCGACCCGGCGGCGAACGACCTCGCCGCCGACTACGTCCGCGACAAGATCCGCCAGATCGTCCACGACCCCGAGGTCGCCGCGGCGCTGACGCCGACGGACCACCCGATCGGCACGAAGCGGATCTGCGTCGACACCGACTACTACGAGACGTTCAACCGCGACAACGTCACCCTCGTCGACGTCCGCCGCGACCCGATCACCGAGATCACCGAGACCGGGGTGCGGGCCGGCGGGCGGGTGCACGAGTTGGACACCCTCGTCTACGCGACCGGCTTCCACGCGATGACCGGGGCGCTGCTGGCGATGGACATCCGCGGCCGCGGCGGGCGACGGCTCGCCGACCACTGGGCGCACGGGCCGCGCACCTACCTGGGGCTGGGGATCTCCGGATTCCCCAACCTGTTCGTCGTGGCCGGCCCCGGGAGCCCCTCGGTGATCTCGAACGCGTTCGTCTCCCTGGAGCAGCACGTCGACTGGATCGGCGACTGCCTGGCCTACCTCGACGCCCACGGCCTGGCCACGATCGAGGCGGACCCCGCCGCCGAGGACGACTGGGTGGCCCACGTCAACGCCACCGCCGCGCGCACGCTCTACCCGCAGGCGGACTCCTGGTACCTCGGAGCGAACATCCCGGGCCGGCCGCGGGTGTTCATGCCGTACGTCGGCGGGGTCGGCCGCTACCACAAGCGCTGCGCCGCCGTCGCCGCGGACGGCTACACCGGGTTCACCCTGAGCGCCCTTGCCTGAGCCGATGCCGGCGGATTACCCCCACCGGGACCGTCTCGGGTCACAGGATCGAGTGCTCCACCAGCAGCGCGAACCCCGGCAGCGACTCCATCACCCGTGCGGCCGTGAGCAGCTCGGCGGCAATGCCCTCGATCCGCTCATCGGACATGCGCGACGCCGGGCCCTGCACGCTGATCGCGGCCCGCACCACGCCGCCGCGGTCACGCAGCGGCGCACCCAGTGCTCGTTCGCCCAGCTGCTGCTCCTCATCCGCGATGGAGTAGCCGCGACTCCGGGTCACTTCAAGATCGTTCCTCAGCGCCCGGGACGAGACCAGCGTCCTCGGCGTCAGAGCGGCGAGCCTGCCCGGCGCCCACGGCTGTTCCCGCGCCGGGACCTCGCCATGGGCGAGGAGCACCTTGCCCAGCGCCGAGGCGTGCAGTGGCAGGCGGGCGCCGACGGGGTGGAAGACGGCGAGCGACGCCTGCGACCGCACGGAGAGCGCGACGAGCACAGCGCCGTCGCGCTGGACGCCCGCGATGACCGACTCGCCGGTCCGCCGCGCCAGGTCGATCAGCACCTGCTGGGCCTCCTCCTCACCGAAGCGCAGGTAGGTCTGGCGGCCCAGCCGCATCAGCATCGGGCCCACCGAGTAACGCTCGGTGTCCGGATCCTGGCGGAGCATGTCGCCGCTGCACAAAGCCTGGAGCAGCCGGCGAGCGGTGCTGACGCTGAGCCCGGTCCGGCGGGCCAGATCCGACAGGGCGTAGGCCTCCCGGCCGTTCCCCTCCGAGAAACAGGCGAGAAGAGCGATGGCCCGTTGGACGGACCGCACCGGAGAACTCCCTGAACGGGTGTCGTCGGAACGGGTGTCGTCGGAACGGGTATCGTCGCTTTCTGTCATCTCGGCCATCCTACCCAGCGGCGAAGGCCCGGTCAGACCGGTGTCCGACCCCAGGCCGCCTGCCGGGCGCGCAGTGCGGTCGCCACGACCGCGGCCGGGACCTCGAGACCCAGCAGGTTCGCGGCATTCCTCCAGGTGACCTGTTCGATTTCGTCGTCCGGCAGCGGCCTCAACTCGTCCGCAAGCATGTTCTGGGTATTCGGCCAGCTGCTGTCCGCGTGCGGATAGTCGACCTCGCACAGAATGTTCTCGATCCCAATTCGATGCCGGGTCGCAAACGCGGTGACGTCGTCCAGGAAACAGAACCAGAAATTACGCTGGACGACCTCCGCGGGCGTCAGTCCGCTGGCCGACCACAGGTCCACGATCTCGGCATGCCGGTCCACATGATCGAGACGGTCGAGGAGGCCGGCGACCCAGCTTATGCCCCCCTCCGACAAGATGATCTTCAGTCCGGGGAAACGCACGGGTACCCGGGAGTACAACCAGTCGACGGCCGGGACGACCGCCGAGAACCCGGTGAGCACGACAGCCGTGTGGATATGCGCGTCCGGGGCCGCCCGAAGCGTCGAGTCGGCCGAGCCGAAGTGAAGACACACGGCGGTGTCGGTGTCCTGGCAGGCCGCGAAGAACGGATCCCAGTACCCGGTGTGCAGACTCGGTAGTCCCAGCTCGTGCGGAATGTCGGGGAAGGAGACCGCCCGAAAGCCACGGGCCGCGTTCCGGCGAATCTCGTCCGCCGCGACCTCCGGGTCGCGCAACCACGGGATCTGGAGCGGGACGAGCCGCTCGGGATCGGTCGCCACCCATTCTTCGAGATGCCAGTCGTTGTAGGCGCGAAACGATGCGAACGCCAACGCCGGGTCCCTCGGCCCCAGGGTGAGTCGACGTCCGGCGAAACCACTGATCAGAGAGGGGAAGCACATCGAGGCCCAGACCCCGTCGAGGTCCATCTCGGCGAGCCGGGCGACCGGGTCCCACGCGCCGCGCCGCATCTCGTCGAAACGCGCCGGCTCGTGCAGGTACTCGTTACGGGGACGGCCGACGACCGCGTTGAGCCCGACATTCGGATAGAGCTGACCGTCGAACAGCCATTGTTGCGAGCCGTTCTCCACCTCGACGATGCGTGGGGCCGCCTCGCGCAGGTTCGCCGGCACGCGGTCCTGGAAGACGTTGGGCGGCTCGACCAGGTGGTCGTCGACCGACACGACGGTGAATCGCCGTTCGACCGGCTCAGGGTCCGGTAGAAAGGTGACCGGATGGCGGGCCGCGAGCTGCGCGGGCAGGGCTTCGGTGTCCGTCATGGAGACCTCCGGTTCGGACTCGGGCACGGTGCTCGAGACGTGGGATTCGAGAGGTGGGAGCCGGATGAACGGTCAGCCTGATCCGCCGGGGACGTCGGCCGGCTGGGCCGGCGCCGGCGCGTCGTCCTCGACGCCCAGGCGAGCCAGCAGGGCCGATCGCAGCGCCATGAACGCGGGGTCCGAGCGGCGGCGGGGCGCCGGCAACTCGATGACGACCTCCTGCGCGAACGAGCCGTCGGTGAGGACCAGCACCCGGTCGGCCAGCAGGATGGCCTCGTCCACATCATGGGTGACGAGGACCACGGCCGGGGAATGTCGCTGCCACAGGTCCCGCAGCAACACGTGCATGCGGATCCGGGTCAGCGCGTCCAGCGCCCCGAACGGCTCGTCGAGCAGCAGAAGCTGAGGCGCTCGCATCATGGCCCGCGCCAGCGCGACGCGCTGCGCCTCACCCCCCGACAGCGTGCGCGGCCACGCCCCGGCGTGGGCCTGCAGCCCCACCTCGGCCAACGCCTGCTGGGCGGCCTGCCGAGCGCCCGCGCCCCGCTGCCCGACCTTCACGTTGTCGATCACTCGACGCCAGGGGATCAGCCGAGGTTCCTGGAAGACCACCGAACGCCGTTGGGGCACCAGCAGGGATCCTTCGACACCGCCGTCGAGGCCGGCCAGCGCCCGCAGGAATGTGCTCTTGCCCGAACCGCTGCGGCCGACGAGGGCCACGAACTCCCCGGCCCGCAGGTCGAAGTCGAGGTCACGCAGGACCGAACGGCCGTCGAAGGAGCGTCGCACGCCACGGGCGACGACGACGGATCCCTGCTGTTCGGACACCGGTCCGTGCTGTTCGGACACCGGTCCCTGCTGTTCGGACACCGGCCCCTGCGGTCGGGACACCGACCCGAGGTGCCCGGACGCCGGTTCGGTCGCGGTCAGACCTGTATCCCGCGCCGCCATGCCAGCAGCCTCCTTTCGAGGAGTCGGACAATTCCGTCGGAGGCCAGCCCGAGAATCCCGTAGACAACGATGACAGCCATCGTCTCGCCGGGCTTGTAGGTCGTGAAGCTGCGATTCAGCAGCGCCCCGAGGCCATCATTGGTGTTGATCTGCTCGGCGAACACGAGAACCAGCCAGCTCACGGCCAGGGAGTAGCGCAGGCCGACGAGAAAGCCGGGAAGGGCGCCGGGAAGAACGATCTCGCGCAGGAACCGCGCTCGGCCGCCACCGAAGACCCGCCACATCTCGACGAGGCCGTGGTCGACTCCCCGGATCCCGGCGTGGGTGTTGAGGTAGATCGGGAAGAACGTGGCGATCGCGACGATCACCCGTTTGGGTTCCTCGCCGACGCCGAGCCAGATGATGAGCAGTGGGGTGAGCGCGATGACGGGGACCGCCCGCAGCACCTGGATCGCCGAGTCCACGACATGGTCGCCGATCCGGGTGAGACCAGACAGCACGGCGGCGATCACCGCCAGCACGGTCCCGACGGCAAGTCCCCACAGTACCCGGATCAACGACGCCCAGATCCCGGCCCCGAGATCGCCTCTTTCGATCATCTCCCAGCCGGTCCGAGTGACCTCGACCGGCCCGGGGACGAGGTCGGCGTCCACCCAGCCGAGCCACTCGGCCACCTGCCAGCCCAGCAGGATGACCAGCGGCCCCGCCAGGCGCAGCAGGACGCGGGGAACCGCCGGCCCGCGGCGACGTTGCGGGCGCGAACCCGGACCGACCTCGACGAGGTCGGTCCGGGCCACGCTGTCGGACAGCACTGTCACGATCGGGGCACCGCGGCCACGAACGCGTTGAAGCGGCTGTCGAAGGCCGGCGTCAGATCGGCCTTCGCGGGAGTGTCACGCAGACCGAGGTAGAAGTCTGCGTACTCCTGCTCCTTCTTGATCAGTTCGGGGGTGAACACGACCGCGTGCTGGGTGCCCGTGACGCCGTCCAGGAATTCGCCGTCCGCCTTGGTGGTGCGCTGCCCCTTGACGTAGTAGGTCTCGACGTAGGCGTCACGGTGGGCGTTGCGCCACTCCCATCCCCGCGCCAACCGGACGACGAGGTCGGCGATCGCGGCGGACTTCGCCGGGTCGGCGAGGGCCGGCTTGCTGGCGACCACGTAGTTCTGGTCGGTACCCAGGCCCTTGCCGTCCCGTAGCACGACCGCGTTCGGGTTCGCCGCCCGGTAGGCGGTGAACAACTGCGCGGGCAGGATCGTCGCGTCCACCTGGCCGCTGGAGACGGCGGGGATGTACTGCGTCGGCGGCAGGTTCACCAGCTCGACGTCGTCCAGGGTGAGGCCGACCTCCTTGAGCGCCTTCCCGAGGTGGGCCTCCAGGACGTTGGCCCTGGTAACGGCGACCTTCCTGCCCTTGAGGCCGCGCAGGTCCTTGATCCCGGACCTGGGGCTGGCGACGATCCAGACGGCCGCGGCCTGCGCGTCCCACCCGCTGACCACGGTGGAGCCGGCAGCCGGCACGGTGGCGAGCTGGTCGGCGATCGGAGCGGCGCTGCCGAAGGTCACATCGAGGGCGCCGGCCTGGATGAGCTGCAACGCCTGGGCGTTGCCGCCCGCGTTGAGCGACCACTCGATCTTGTAGGGCAGATCCTTGTCGAGACCCGCCCCCGCCAGCAGGATCTGCCACATCTTCGAGCCGATGTCCTCGACCTTCAAGGTCGTTCCAGCCGGAATCGGCGGCAGCGCCGAGCCGTCCGACGACGTGCTGGCGGCGGCGCTCGCCGTGCCCCCCGACGGGTTCGAGTCACTACTGCCACCCCCGCAGGCCGCGACGGTGAGCGCGAGGGCGGCGACGAGCGCGGCCACGATTGTCGGACGACGTCTACGTTTCACGATCGGATTTCCTCTGTGTCATCGACTGGAGATGTCATCGGCCGCGAGTGCGGCGCGTCATGCACGCGCACCGGGCCGGACGCGACAGGGACGGAGCACCTGTAACAGCGGGTGCTCCATGGGCTCGCCCCACCACTGAGGTCGCGCCATCGGCGGGCCGAGCCCGCGAGCACCTCGACCATCGTCGGGGCCCGCCGGGACGGTCAACGACAGAGCAGCATTGCGGGCACTCCACGGATCGTGATCGAATCACCTAAAATATACGTTTTTGCAGGCCGGAGCCTAAGTCGACCATATCGACTTGTCAAGTGCACTTTGCCACTATACGGTTCCGTCTGCTGCATAGTGGCAGATATCAAGATCCAGACATCCGTCCCATCAGGGCCGATCCGCGACCATAGCAGGACGCAGTGTGGCTGAAAGGTTACGTACATGGACGTCGGATTGCTTACTTTGGGTGAGCTCAATCCCGACCCAACCACGGGTGTACCGATCTCGGAACAGCAACGAATCCACGAGATCCTTCGGTCCGCGAGCCTGGCCGACGAGGTCGGGTTCGCGGCGTTCGCCACGGGAGAGCACCACTCGCCGAGCTACCTCGGGACCACGCCGACCGTGCTGCTGAGCGCCGTCGCCGCCCGCACCGAACGGATCCGCCTTCGCTCGGGCCTGACGCTGCTGCCCAGCCGCGACCCGGTCCTGCTCGCGGAGGACTTCGCGACGCTCGACCACATCTCGAACGGCCGCGCCGACATCGTCGTCGGCAAGGGGATCTACCCGGAGCCGCTGGAGATTTTTGGCCCGGACAAGGACCTCGTCGACGAGGTCTACTACGAGAAGATCGACCTTCTGCTCCGGTTGCTACGCGAAACCGATGTCACGTGGAGCGGCGACCATCGCGGCCCGCTCGTCGGCGTCACGACCAGACCGCGTCCCCTCCAGGACCCCTTCCCCGTGTGGCTCGGGGTGTCCGGCAGCGAGCGGTCCCTCGTGTTCGCCGGCGAACGCGGGCTGTCGGTCATGTTCGGTGGGCTCTTCCAAACGCCGTCGCACTACGCCGGCCTGCTGGAGGTCTACCGCCGGGCGGCGGCCGACGCCGGCCAGGACCTCTCCCGGGCGCTGGTCGCGACCACCAGCCACGCGCATGTCGCCCGCCGGTCCCAGGACGCGAAGCGCCGTTGGCGGCCCTACCACAGCAACTACTTCCAGTCGAACCGCGGTCGTTCGTCGCGGGAAGTCAACCTGCCGCCGTGGGAGGAGCTCACCGGGCCGACCGGGCTCGCACTGTGTGGCAGCCCGGCCGAGATCGTCGATCGCCTCAGCGAGATGCGGGAGACCCTCGGTCACGATCTGCATTTTCTCCAGCTCGATCTCGGTGGTCTGCCCTGGCCGCTGCTCGCCGAGTCGATCGAGCTGATCGGCAGCGAGGTTATTCCCGCGCTGGCCTCCCGCTGACGTCGGTCACCTCCGTCATCCAGTCAGCTCCGTCATCCCAGTCAGCTCTGTCATTCCAGTCAGCTCTGTCATCCCAGAAACCCCCTGCCCGCACAGTACGGAGCCGTACAGCATGCGCATCGACATCTGGACCGACATCGTCTGCCCCTGGTGCTACATCGGGAAGGCCCGGGTCGAGCAGGCCCTCGCCGGGTGGAAGCACCGCGACGAGGTCGAGGTGGTGTACCGCTCACGGGAGCTGAAGCCGGACAGCCCCAAGGGCGAGAGGGGCCGGGTCCTGGCGACGATCGCGGAGCACTTCGGCGGCTCTCTCGACGACGCGCGCGCCGTCGAGGACCGTGTCGCCGCCGCCGCGCACGCACAGGGGCTGGCCTTCGTCCGCGACCGGCGGCACGGCAACACCCTCGACGCCCACCGCCTGGTGCACCTCGCCCGGGAGCGCGGCCGGCAGCTCCCTGTGCTCACGGCGCTCTACCACGCTCACTTCGCCGAGGACCGACCGATCTTCGAACCGGTGACACTGGTCGCCGTGGCGGTCGAGGCCGGCCTGGCCGCGCCGGAGGCACGCCGGGTTCTCGACGGCGACGACTACCTCCTTGCCGTTCGCGCCGACGAGCACGAGGCGACGCAACGCGGGGTGACCAGCGTCCCGTTCGTCCTCGTCGACGGTCGGCACTCCCTCGCCGGTTCGCAGCCGGCGGAGGCCTACGCCGCCCTGTTCGACCGGGCCTGGCACGAGCGGTAACCCGAACCCGCGCAGGAACCCGCGATCGTCGCAGACGAGGACGGCGCAGCCGGCGGCGCCCGCGATCGAGGTGAGCAACGGCAAGCGTCACGGGGGCGACGGCGCCGGACATGCCGCGTCCGACGACGGTGCCAGAACCACGACCCATTGAAGATCATAAAATGCCTGCGGAAGGCAGCCGATGCTATAAACAGAGTGTCAGATGAGCTCCGCCGAGCTCCTCTGAACATTGACCTGCCCGGCGAAGGCCGGCGCGACGATCCCGTCCGGCGCCAGGCGCGCGGGCGGGAACCAGGAGGAGGGACGGCGTTGCCCGAACCGACGAGCGCCGCGGGTCCACTCGCCGGCATCCGGGTCGTCGAGCTCGCCGGGATCGGCCCCGGCCCGCACGCGGCGATGATGCTCGGCGACCTGGGCGCGGACGTGGTCCGGGTGGCCCGCCCCGGCGCGGTGCCGGCGCCGGGGGTGCCCGCCGAGCCGGTGCAGCGCGGGCGGCGCCTCGTCGAGGCCGACCTGGGCGATCCCGCCGCCCGCGACGGCGTGCTGGACCTGATCGCCAGCGCCGACGTGCTGATCGAGGGCTTCCGCCCCGGCGTCACCGAGCGCCTGGGCCTCGGCCCGGACGACTGCGCGCGGCGCAACCCGCGGCTGGTCTACGGGCGGATGACCGGCTGGGGCCAGCACGGACCGCTGGCGGACCGGGTCGGCCACGACATCAACTACCTGTCGATCACCGGCGTGCTGCACGCGATCGGGCGGGCCGGTGAGCCGCCGGTGGCGCCGCTGAACCTGGTCGGCGACTTCGGCGGCGGCTCCACCTACCTGGTGATGGGCATCCTCGCCGCGCTGGTCGAGCGGGAGCGCTCCGGGCGCGGCCAGGTCATCGACGCGGCCATCGTCGACGGCGCGAGCCTGCTCGCGCACATGGTGTGGGGGCTGCGCGGGCGGGGCCGCTGGAACGACGAGCGCGGCTCCAACCGCCTCGACACCGGCGCGCCGTTCTACGACGTCTACGCCACCGCCGACGGCCGCTACATGGCCGTCGGCGCGCTCGAACCCCGCTTCTACGCCACCTTCGTCACCGGCCTCGGCCTCGACCCGGCCGCGCTGCCCGGCCAGGACGACCGGGCACGCTGGCCCGAGCTGCGCGAGGCGTTCACGAAGGCCTTCGCCGGGCGCACCCGCGACGAGTGGGCGGCCGTGTTCGACCCCCTCGACGCCTGCGTCACTCCGGTGCTGGACTTCGACGAGGCCGCCGCGCACCCGCACATGGCCGCCCGGGAGATCCTGGTCGACGTGGCCGGCGTGACGCAGCCCGCCCCCGCGCCGCGGTTCTCGCGCAGCGTCCCCGCCGCGCCGCGGGTCCCGCCGCGCACCGCGGTCACCGTCGCCGAGGTCCTGGCCGGGTGGACCTGATCGCCGGCCGCACCACCGCCCTCGATCCCGACACCGACCACACAACGAAGGAGGCGCCATGTCCGTAACGGCTGCGCCGTCCAGCGGCTCCGACACCTTCCCCACCGGTGCCTGGGAGCTCCCGGACGAGTTCCGGATGCTCGCCGACACGGTGCGCCGCTTCATGGAGACCGAGGTCCGCCCGCTGGAGGACACTCTCCCCCACGACGCGGCCGGCCTGCCGCCCGAGCTGCTGAAGCCACTGCAGGCCAAGGCCCGCGCGGCGGACCTGTGGGCGCTGCAGACGCCGGCGGAGTTCGGCGGCGCGGGGCTGAGCGTGCTCGGCCAGGTCGTCATCGCCGAAGAGGCGGCGAAGTGCCGGATGGGCGCCTTCTTCCCGGCCTGCGGGGCGTTCGGCGGCAATCCGCCGACGGTGCTGTTCTCCGCGACCAAGGAACAGTTCGAGACGTACGCCCGCCCCATCATCGAGGGTAAGGCGGGCCGGGCGTTCACCGCGATCAGCGAACCGTCGGGCGGCTCCGACCCGGCGCGGGCGATCCGCTGCCGCGCCGAGCGCGACGGCGACCACTACGTCATCAACGGCACCAAGATGTGGACGACCCACGCCGGTTCCGCGGCCTGGGGCGTGCTCTACGCGCGCACCGGCGAGCCGGGCCGCCGCGACGGGATCAGCTGCTTCATCCTGCCCAACGACGTCGAGGGGCTGACCAAGTTCCCGATCGACGTGATGACCTCCTACGCGCCGTACGAGCTGCACTTCGACAACGTCCGGATCCCGGTCGCCAACCGGATCGGCGAGGAGGGCCAGGGCTTCAACCTGGCCTCGCAGTTCCTGGTCTCCGGGCGCATCGCCTACGCCGCGGGCCCGATCGGCATCGCGCAGCTCGCCCTGGAGATGGCGATCGACTGGGTCAAGCAGCGCGAGGTCTTCGGCTCGCGGCTGGCCGACAAGCAGGGCATCCAGTGGATGATCGCCGACAGCGAGGTCGAGCTGCGCGCCGCCCGGCTGCTGATGTACCAGGCGGCCTGGAACGCCGACCTCGGCAAGGACGTGAAGGTCGACGCCTCGGTGTGCAAGATGTACGGCACCGAGGCCGCCTACCGGGTGCTGGACCGCTGCGTGCAGATGTTCGGCGCGCTGGGCCTGTCCAAGGAGATGCCGCTGGAGCGCTGGTTTCGCGACCTGCGGGTCAAGCGCCTCGGCGAGGGCGCCTCCGAGGTCCAGAAGATGATCATTGCCCGCGAGCTGCTGCGGTGACGCGCGCATGACCGAGACCGGAACCTCCCTGCCCGCCGGCGCGTCCGCGGGCGGCCTCGTCCCGGCGGCCCGCGCCGAACCCGCGCCGGTCGGAGATGCCCTGCCGGTCGGAGATGCCCCGCCGGTCGGGCAGTCCGGACGGGCCCGGGAGTTCGCCGAAAGCCGCTTCCGGCTCAGCGAGGTGACCCGCGACGAGCGCGGCATGCGCATCACGATGCGCCTCGGCCCGTGGCTCGACGGGCCCGGCGGCGCGGCGACGGTCGGCTCGCTCGGCGTCCTGGTGGACTCCACGATCGGGATGGAGGTCTACGACGCCCGGCCGGAGAACTCCCACTCGGTCACCGCCGAGCTCGCCGTCGACGTCGTCATCCCGCCGCCGTGGTCCGGCAGCCAGCTGACGGCGCACGCCGAGCTGCTCGGGCTGGACCCCGTCGGCGGGACGGCCCGCTGCGAGGTCCGCGACGACGACGGCCGGCTGGTCGTCGTCGGCATCGGCCGCTGCCGCTTCGTCAGCATCCCCGGTGCCAGCGACGCGTTCTTTGGCGAGGAGCCGCAGATGCTGGCGCCCGCCGCGCACCACTCGCTGCTGGAGACCCTGGCCGCCGGCGAGACCGGCGGCCGGGCCATCGCCGCTCCCGAGCGCGCCGGCGACCTCGGCCGGTTCCTGCTGCCCGCCAACCCGGCGTTCGAGAACGGCGGCGGCACGGTGCACGGCGGGGTGCTGTTCTGCGCCGCCGAACTCGCCGTCGAGGCGCTCGCCGACCCGGCGGTGCCGGAGCGCACGACGGCGATCCGGGTGAACTACCTGCGCCCGGCCGACCTCGCCGCCGAGGTGACCGCCACCGCCGAGCTCGTCCACCGCGGCCGCACGGTCTCCCTGTACCGGGTGACCACGGCAGGCCCCTCCGGCAAGCCCGCCACCCTCGCCACCATCACCCGCGAGCGCGGCACCCCGGTCTTCTGACCCCGGCCCCGCCGCCGCCCGGTGCATCCATCGGTGCCGGGCGGCGGGGGGTCGCGATGGTGCGACCGACACCGTGGCAGCGCACTTATCGTGGTGTACTGGCTACTGTTGGGCCATGCCTCGCGAGTGGGACGCCCGCACCTACGATTCGCTGCCTCTCCCCCACCTGTTCTGGGGTAAGAGGACGCTCGGCCGGCTCTCCCTGACCGGTGTCGAGACGGTTCTCGATGCCGGTTGCGGTACCGGGCGCGACACCAGCGCCCTGCTCGACCTGCTGCCCCACGGGCGCGTGATCGCCCTGGACGGCTCCGCCGCCATGCTCGCGCAGCTCCGCGCCCGCCTCGCCGACCACCTCGACCGCGTCGAGGTCATCCAGGCCGACCTGGCGGAGCCCCTGCCTGTCGACACCCGGGTCGACGCGGTCGTCAGCGTGGCGGCTCTGCACTGGCTGCCCGACCACGACAAGGTCTTCAGGAATCTGGCCGCGGTCATGCGGCCGGGAGCCCAGCTCGCCTTCGAATGCGGCGGCGAGGGCAATGTCGCGCGTGTGGCTCGCGCGATCGACGAGGTGTTGCCGAACGCCCCCCGGATCTGGAACTTCGCCGGCGTCGAGGACACCACCCGCCGCCTGCTCGCCGCGGGATTCACCGACGTCGAGGTGACGCTGACGCCAGATCCCGCCCGACTCGAACCGGGTGAGCAGCTCCGCAGCTTCCTGGCGACGGTGATGCTGGGCGCCTACCTCGACCGCCTCCCCGAGGATGAGCGGGTGGCCTTCGTCGACGCCGTCACCGCCCGCCTCCCCGAACCCGTCGTCGACTACGTCCGCCTCCAGGTCCGCGCCACCCGGGCCCCGGATTAGGGCGCGTATCGAGTCGTGATCGTTCGCGGGTCCCTCGGTCGGTAGCGGGCCGATGCATGGGAGAGCACCTACCTGGGTCCTTCTGTATGGTTCGGCGCCCGATTTGTCCATATCAAAGGACCCGGAAGCGCCGCTGCCCTGCACACCGGGCTCGGGCTCCCACGAACTATCCCCCTTCATCCCAACGGGATACGCGCTCCAGTCCGCCCCGACCACCCTCACCGGCCATACACCGCACCCCCTCCAGAGATGATCCGCGACTCACTCACGCCTTCTTCACGTCGGCATCAGCCGCAGCCACCCCGCCAGTCGCTCTCAGTAACGACAGATCGAGCACTGCGCGATCCATCGGAGGTTTTCGACGAACGACTCTGGCGCTTTCGGTAAGGCTACTGGAATGATAGGAGTGCCTGGGCGTGGAATGTTCTGGTCGGCGACCTAAACCTGGCCGCCAACTATCTAAGTACTACTACCTCGCCCTCGTACTACTGGGTCAGGTCGCCCCGGCTCGCGGGCCAGTCAGCGAACACCGAAACGGTCCACCGCCGCCTCGATGATTTCCAGCTTGGGGTTTTTGATCCCGTAGGTCTCGATAGCGCGGCGACGAAGGTCGGCCACGGTTTGGGCTGCGGCAGCAGTGTCACCGGAGTCGTGCTGGGCAGTAGCACGTTGAATGGTCGTGGTGATGTCGTGATCGGTAAGGAAGTCATGCCGCCGCCGGACGCGGAACGGCTGCGTGGCCGGAGTCCGACTCCTAGCGGGTGCTTCCGGCGGACGGATCTTGTCTGGGGTGCGGTAGGGAATCGTCACGTCGGGCACATGCAAAGGGCTGGGCTCGGGCGCTCCTTTGACGGGCAGGTACGGCTTCAGGATGGCGAGCACATCGCCAACTTCGGGCCGATCCTGGACGTTCTTCGCCAACAAGCCAAGCGTCAATTCCTCCAGATCGCGGGGCAGATGGTTGACGAACATTGACGGCGGAACCGGCAGGTCCTCGAGGTGTTGCTTTTCCGATGACTTGCCGCGTTCTCCGACGAACGGCGGACTGCCGGTTAGAACGAAATAAAAGACGCAGCCCAGACTGTACAAGTCGGATTGCACGACTTGCTCGCCGTTACAAAACCTCTCCGGCGCCGAGTAATCGTCGGTTCCGACGAAGTTCCTGGTATAACGCGTCGCATCACCGTCCAACGGCAGCGCGATACCGAAATCGATAACGTACACTACGCCGTTCTCACCGATGAGGATATTGTTGGGGTTCAGATCACGGTGAAGGACCTCCTGCGCATGACAGGCGGCCAACGTCGTCGCGACGGAGGTACCGATCGCGGCGAACTCGATTCGCCTGGGTGAATTGACCCTGCGGTACTGGGCCAGAGGCGCTCCCCGAATATAGGTCATCGCTATGTAGGGCGTCGACCCATGTTCGCCCTCCCCGACCACCTTCGGAATGTTCGGGTGATCGATCTTTCGGAGCAGACGGCCCTCGCGAGAGAACCTTTTGATGATCCTCTCGTAGACACCCGGCTCCAGATCGGCCGTCCCAGGAAACTGCGGGACCTTGACGATCACCTTCTTCCCCGTCCGCAGGTCCTGCGCGCGGTAAGCCACCCCCATACCCCCTTGGCCCGCGTTCCCCACCACCTGGAAACGCTGACCGAGCACCGTGCCGGGAATCAGTGGCGTCCAAGGTCCGTCTGCTCCGCTCGTCACGGAGATGAACCGTAGCCGACCAGCTCTGGTGGCCCGTGCAGGGGGCCGGCGTTTCCCTGCAATAATCGTCTCAATGAAGCCGGAGGAACGCGGAGACACGAACCATCGGTACAGCTCAGCGGGTCGAGGACGGGTAGTCCGCGTCAGCGCGGCCGACACCGGTTCCTCGGGCTGCGCCCAGGCACTGGCGATCAAGGCGCGCCCAGCGCGACAGAGTCGCGCCCGCGATCCTTCCGTGCTGCGCGACTTCACGTTGGGACCTCTCATGGCTGCGCTCGACCGGGTCGAGTTCGACGGGCGCGACGAGGAGACCGTCGTCGAGGAACTCGTACGAACACGAGGAGTCTTTGACTCCCGCGACGCCCCCGCACATTCGGGTCTGGTTGCCTGGTCGGTCGAAGCCTTCCGCAATTACCGTGCCGCCTGGCGGACCCACCAGGTGGCTGTCACCGCCCGGTGTACGCGCCCGGTGCGGTCCGCATGGAAGGTCGTGCACCACCGCGATGTCCCGGACCATCGCGGCGTGGTCCGCTACGAACAAACCTGCTGGGGCCGCCGGTACGAGTCCGACGACGGTTCCGTCCGGGAGATGTGGCTGCTGGGTTTCACCACTCCGAAGGAGCGCCCCTCCGTCGTCTATGCGGCGGCGGCCAACGTCGCAGCGTTCGGCGGGTCGGTGTCACCGGACCAGGTACGACAGCCGGACAGGGTACGGGTGGTCGTGTTCGGGGCGATGTCACCGATCGCTCACCAGCTTCCCGAATGGACCGCCGAACAGATCCGTCGACGTGCCCGGGACGAGGTCGCGCCGAGACTCGTCGCCGTCGTCGACGGCACTGAGCGGCGGGCGGGACGCGACTGCGCGCAGTGCCCGCAGACACCCGGATGCGCCGCACTCCCCACTGTCGACCTGCTGCCGAACCTCCCCGCCGCCCACGGCCGAAGGCAGATGCTCTCCGTCACCGACCTGCGGCTCTATCAATCCTGCCCTGCGCGGTACCACCTGCTGCGGCAGCTCCGTATCCGCGACGTCGAAGCCATTGAGAGCCAGGCGATTGCCGTGGGTAGGGCTGTCGACACCGCTCTGCGGAATCGTCACGTGAACGGTTGTCGAACCCATCGGTGCGAGTCCGGGCAGCCACTGGATGAGGCCGTCAATGCTCTCCCAGAGGAGAGCCGCCGCTCGGCGGCCCGGATGCTCGACCACCATTCCACACTGTGTCCGTTCCCCGACGTCGAGGCACACGACAGCGAGCAGCGGAACATCGTCTCAGTCTACGACGATAGGCTGGACGTGGTCTTCATCGCCGCTCCCGACCTCCTGTACCCGCGGTCGGGTGGTTGGGTATGGCGGGAGACCAAGACCTCGAAGCGCAGACTGCGGCGCGACCGTCCCCTGATGCGACAGGTCCCTCAGCTTGCTTTGGCGGTCCTGCTGCTGGCCTCCGGCTCACTGGGACGCGACGTCGCACGATCCCGGGTCGAATTCGAACAACTACGCTCGGACGGCTGTGTCCTCGAGGAGCTCGACCCTGGCAGACCGACTGTTGTGACGGAGGCACGCGAGGTCATCGGCGAGATGGTGGGCCCGTTACTTGTCGACACCGCCTTCGCGCCGACCCCTGGGCGAGACTGTGCGAGCTGTGAGGTCCGTCGCTGGTGCGGACCGGGTTCACAACATGTGGCCAAGCAGGCAGGAGTCCCGCTGCATGATCGGTGACAGCCAGGACGAAGGCCTGCTCGGCGCCGTTGCAAGCGCCTTGGTCGCGATCGACGAGCTCCAGAACCTGACCATGTTCCAGATGCCTTATCCGTCCTCCGTTCAACGAGCCCTGGACAAGATCGTGCTGCACTGCCTCTATCAAGGCGCCCTTCCTCCCGGGTCCGTGGCGGCGCTGGTTCGCTGGGGGTACGAGCGGCCCCTGGGAACGTGGCCGTTAATGCTGGACACCGGCATCTACCCCGTAGACGGATTTCTCATCGACGAGGAGTCAGGTTCTCCCACGGAGCTCTGCCATGAGATCGCGCTCTGCGCGGAGACCGACAACCCGTTATGGGAGGCATCGCATCGGATGGCCACGTTGGCCGCTCTCGCCACCGAGCGCGGCCAGGATTCGACATTCGGCACGATGCGGAGCGTTCTGGCGAAGCACCCGATGCTCACCAACGAGCTCTTCAACGCCGTGCGGTTCGCCAACAATCTGGGCGCATTAGAAAAGCGGCTGGGCGAATTCTACCAGAAGATCGGGCCGGAATACGAGGTTGACGGTGCAGTCTTTCCCTGCGCTCACTGCGGTACTCCACTTCTACCGACAGATGCCGGTTCTTGGTGGTGTGAGCGGGAGGAGTGCAGTGCGGGTGGCCCGGTGTCCCCTGATGACCCGGTGGACTGGGATGCCAAGGTCTCGATACAGACGGACAGGAGGCACCGGCAGTTCGTCTCCGGCCCGGGTCGAGCCGTTCTGCGCATCGCGAGCAGTCTGGCGTTGCCCAGGGTGACAGTCAGGCTCTGGCCGGCGCAGAGCCCAGGCGACCTTCGAGTGAAGGTCGCCGATGTACTCAAGTGGACTGCTGCCATCGTCGATTGGCACAACCCGGCGCTGCTCGGCAGGGCGATCGCGGCCACGACGGCATGGTCCGGCACGGACACGGCGATCTGGGTCGTCGCTCAGTACCGGGTCGACGCCGACCCCGCCTACCTGCAGCTCGTGCGCAAGTACGGCACCACGGCGGCTGGAAGCCCGCGGGTGTGTTCGGAGGAGGAGTTCACTTCCATGGTCCGCCGCCACAGCGAGGAGAGCGGACGTGCGTAGTAGAAATTGGTACTCCGAGATCGCTGACGAACTGAGGGACACCAGGCTGGGCGTGCCCCTGGAGGTGCTGTGTCCGGTCGAGCTGGGCCTCACTCTGTTGTACCGCCTCGACGCGGGCCAGCCGCCGACGTCGATGTGGACACTGCTGGGCGGCCACCCGTTCGCTCAGGCCGCAGGCCTGGCGGACAGGCCGGAACAGTGTTGGATGATCACTTGCGTCCGGCATCGCCTCTGGCCACTGCGCAGGCGGGAGTCATGGATCCAGGCGCTTCGGCATTACCGCGAGGTGGACTCCAGTTTCCGCATTTTTCGCGTCTCCGAGAATCTTGAATCGTTCGAGTGGACCGGGACCACCATATTGACCAGGCGGTTCGAGATCTACGACCGTGCGCTGGAAACACTGCCCCATCTCGTCGACCGTTATCTTGCACCGGCAGGCGCGGGGCGTTACCACTATTTCGACCGCGACGAGCGCGTGGAGGTCGAAATCCCGGACGACGTTGCGGACCTCGTGGATCGACCAGGAGCGTCCCTGCGGCACGATCTGACGGCCCATACCGCGACGAACGGTGCTCCCCTGTGCGTCCCCTGGGCCGAACTGGAGGAAACTGCTGCATGGATGGATGATCTCGGCGCCAGGTGCGGAGGGCGGACCGATTGGGGGGCCACAATCCACTCCACTGGGCTGCTGGTCCGCGACTCGCACGGCCATGATTTCGTCGAGGGTGACAAGGTCCTGCGGCTCGACGGACTTCTGCACGCGGTCGGCATGGTCGGAGTAGGTAAGAGCACGCTGATGAAGGTGCTCGCGGTCTGGGCGGTCCGCCGGGACGAGGCGCTGCGGGTTACGCTGGTGGTGAGCGACGTCGCCGAGCAGCTACGCACTGCGGAGGAGCTGCGCCGTTTCCTCGACGACCATGTGGTCGCGCCGGTGATCGGGTCCTCGACTCGAGAGCAGCACGTCGAGAGTCTGCACCGCAGGCTGGCCGCAGCCGGTCAACCGAAGTTGGCAGGGCACCACGCGGAGGACGGATTCGGCGACCTAAGCACGGCCTGCCCGCTTGACGCACTCCGTGCCACGGACAGCCCGGTACGGTTGGTCGACGCGCCGTGCCATCGGCTCTACTCCGTCGACGGACAGTCCGAGCGCCGTCGTCCTCGTCCGTCGGGCTGCCCGTTGTGGCACGAGTGCCCGCGGCACAGTGCTGCCCGTGACCAGGTCGACGCGGGCGTGTGGATCGCCAATATGGCATCGCTGGTCATGAGTCCGGTCTCCGCCGAGCTCAGCGGGGTGAGTCTGCGCCAGCTCGAACTGGCCTGCCTGCGCAGCGACATCATCATCGTCGACGAGGCAGACCGGGTGATGATGAACCTGGACATGATGTTCGCGCCGACAGCCACGCTCGTGACCCGAGGTCCCCGTTCGTGGCTGGACACCCTGCACATGCACAACATCCGCGAACTCGCCCAGGAGGGCCGCCTACAGCTCTCCGACCGCAACGTGCGGAACTGGGAGGTGGCTCTGTCCGTGGTCACCGGTGCCACGAACCTGCTCTACTCCATGTTGATAGCGGACAAGCAGCTGCGGGACTGGGTAGGCATCAACTACTTCAACTCCTGGACGCTACAGGCAAAGATCATATCCGAGCTGTTCCCACCCGACGAAAGCGTTTCCGCCACGGCGCCGGAGGACTCAGTCAGTGTGGTGGATGCGCCCGAACGGCCCCGCAGCCAGGTCGAGGAGGTGTTCGACCAGTTCCGCGACGACCCTCTAGGCGACAACGGCCCGTACAACACCATGACCGACAACTTGGCCGCGGTTACCCATGACCTGCTGCATACGCTGAACCCCGAGGCCGCCGCGAGGCGGCTGAACGCGGTACTCGACGAACTGCGGGCGATCGCCACGGACGCTGAACCCGACCCAGCAACCAGGGGCTCCGGACACACCCCGACGGCCGAAAACGAGCCCTTGGTGCGCAAGCTGGAGTTCACGCTGCTGCTGTCGGCCCTGCACCACCGGCTGGACCGGCTGACCTACCTGTGGCCACAGGTCGAGGACGCGATGCGGCTGGACTCCACGGACAACGAACTGGTTCGCAGGCCACCGATGGACTACATGCCGCTTGTGCCCGAATCCCCCATGGGCAACGTGCTGGGCTTCCAGTACGACGTCGACGAACAGGACGTTGGGGGCGACAGGGTGACCGGGACGCTGCGCTTCTTCCGGTGCACCGGAATCGGCCGCGAACTGCTGTTCTCGCTTCCTTCACTGGGCGCCGACACCGCCACAGGCCGCAAAGGGCCACACGTGCTGTTGCTGTCGGGCACCAGCTGGGCTGGGATCTCAACCCGGGCGCACATTGTCATCCCGGTCGGCGCTGTGCTCCGTCCAACTCCCAAGGACGAGGAAAAGGTACTAAAGACGGTATTCACTACACGTTTCTTTTACGACGGCACCGGAGAACCCATCAGTATTTCCGGGCAGCCCCGCAAGGTTCGGTCGTCGATGCTGCGTGCCTTGGTGGACAAGCTTGGCAAGCCCGGACCGAGCAGGATGTCACCGTCACCGTTGCGGGAGGAGATCCTCGCTGTCAGGGACCCCGACAGGCAGCGAGCCCTGCTTCTCGTGGGCAGCTACGACGATGCCAGAGCTGTCGCGGACCAGTTGAATGAAATGCCCGAATGGAGCGGTCATGTCAGGGCACTGGTAGCGGACAACGCCGACCTTACCGAGGCAGTCACCGGCGGAGCGGACGACCTCGATCGGGCTGGAGTGGTTCGCCGTGGGGAGGTGGCCCGTTTCGCAACCGACTCCATGGCCCAGGTGCTCGTCGCTCCGATGCTCGCCGTTGAGCGTGGGCACAATATTCTTAACGAGAGAGACGAAGCAGCAATCGGAGTAGCCCTGATGCTCACCAGGCCGCACCCCGTGCCCACTGACGTCAGCCTCGCCGTGTTCGCTGTCAACGACTGGGCGAGCCGCTACACCCGTGGCCTGTACCGTTCAAAAGGTTCCGAACCGGCGTCGCTGACCGAGCTGGTGGCCGCGTACCCCTCGCTGGACGCCGCGGCCAGGGAGTTCCGCGCCTTGGCTCGCAGCAGGTGGGGACGATTGATGACCCGCCGGTACGCGTACTCCGCACTGAAGGATGATGAGTTGAAATCCTTCGCCTGGGACCAGTTGGTTCTCCTCTGGCAGGTGATCGGCAGGCTTGTCCGTGGTGGAGTCGCCGCCCGGGTAGTATTCGTCGACGCGCAGTTCGCACCCGGGCGGGCTGCGAAAAAGGCGCCCGAGGCGCGGCCATCACCCCCACGGTGCGACCATGCGCAGAGCAGCTTATTATACGGCATTCGCGAGGTTCTGCGGCCGTACTTCGCCCCGAGGCCCGGCGACGAGGTGTTCGACCCGGCGGACGCGCATCTCGCGAGGCTGCTGTACGAGCCGGTCTACCTCGCTCTGTGCGCCATGCTGGACCAGCTCGACCTGGACGGCGCAGTCGTCGACCTCGGGAAGATGTGACCATGGCTGAGCGCTACACGGCGATCCGCCGGGCTGCGTACGAGCCCGCCGGAGACCAGCACGGGCTCACCGTCGGCTTTCACACGTTGGAGTTCCCCGAGCAGGTCGCCACGCGGGTGCTCGACCTCTACAACCTCACCCGAAAGGGCCGCGCCCGCGCATTGGTACCGCCGACCAGTCGCCTGGACTCTCTGCTGCAAGCCCTGGATCTGCGTCTTGGGGTGCTACCTCGCGCGGCGGCGGCCGCGACCGCCGCCGAACCGAGGGTGTGGCTGTACTGCCCGGTAGATCAGCCTGGTGGGCCGCTGCCGGTGCCGGTCCTGCTGCGGGTCCTGGACTACTGGATCGAGGAACTGCAACCAGAACCTGAGCACGCCAAGGCGGTCGCCCAGGTATGCGACGCTCTGCGCGTCCATGCTCCCGTCTGGCGTCGACAGGATGTCCCGCTACTGGGGTGCGATCTCAGCAGCGGCGGAACCGCGCAGCCGACAGATGTGCAGTACCTGCTCACAACCCAGCATTTCGCCAGGCGCATCCAGGAGCTGACGCTCTACGACTCCGGTGAGCATGCCCTGCGGTTCCGCTCGGTGGCGCGACGCGCCCGCTCACAGGGGGCCGAGCTAATGTCGCAGCCCCTCCACCATGAGGGCAAGAAGGGCCTCCGATGGTGGTTCTCGGTGGTCGTCAACGTCACCCTGCAGACGATGCCGTTTCACCCTCGTCCCCGCGTACATGTGCATTTCAGCGTGCGCCGATGGGCTACGCATCCTGACCCGAAGACCGGACTTTTGCGGCTGGGCTTCCGTCGGGGTAGCGCCGTGTACCTGCGCCCTTTGCAGCCATGGCTTCCCGGCGTTCCGGCCAGCGACCGTTACAGCGTGGCGCACGTCGTCAAACGCGGAGACGAGCACATGTGGCGGACCGGAGATCCCGCGCTTCTGATGAAGCGGCTGGCGTCGAGCAACCGCCTCTTCCCTGAACTGGCGAGCCTCCTCAGCGATCCGCAGCGGTGGTTCGGGGGAGATCAAGAGGTCGACGCGCTGGTCGTCCACAACACGCACATGGGTGAGCATGGCGTGGGCGTCGGGTACATGTCGCACGAGCGATCGCGCCTGGTCGAGTGGGCCGAGCAGGCGTTCGCACCGGACCTGGTCCGTGTTGGCGACCTGACCAGATCACCGTTACCCGCCGCCAAACCGACCAATGCCCGACAAGGGGGCTCCTCTGAACGCACCGCCGCGGCCAAGATCGCGCTCCAGCGCAGTCGTCGCGCGTCGCTGGCTCTGCTCTGCACGGAGTGGTCCGGCGCTCCGGAGTTTGCCGCCCGGTTGCTGTGGCGTTCGGAACAGGTCCGAGACGCGGTGGTCGCCGCCCTCGCGACGGTACTCGGCCTTGACGGCGACGGTGGAGCAAGCCAGGTGACCGTGCAGGCCCACGACCGCAGCGGCCGCGGGAATCCCATTATGCTGAAGTGGCACACACCGGAGTTGGCGGTGACGCTGCACTGCCTGCGCATGGACAACGGTTTGGCGGACAGCCTAGGAGTGGCCCACCAACCCGTCAAGGGTCGAGCCGACCGGGCCGCCCAAGCGATCCGCAAGCGTCGCGCGGATATGAGTGATTTCTTGGCCAAAGACGGCGCGAACGCGACGGTACCCTCGGTTGCGATCGTCGAGATCCTGGGCAAGAAGGTGTTCCGCAGCTTGGACGATCCCAAGTTCGCACTGCGGCTCGGCGCGGCGGACAGCGGGGTGGCCACTCAGTTCATTGTTTCCCCCGGATCGTCGCGCGCAGCGAAGTCGCTGCCCTCTGCAGCCGAGTCCTCCTGGATGGACGCGATTCGGCAACTGGGCGCCACAGTCGTTCCGCTCACCGACATCCCGGCCGGCCTACGAGCACAGACCCAATATCTCGCTGTCTGGATGGCGACGAAAGCTCGCGGCAGCACCGCGTACTCGGCCAAAGGTAAGTTCCCGGTCGCAGTGCTGGTGCGTCCTGGGAGCGACGGACCGAATGCGGTGCTGGGCTGGGATGCCGAGGCGATCGGCGGACTGGGGGCTTGGACGGCGTATTCACGCTACCTGACCCGGCTGCCGGCCCTCGCCGCGGTCTCGGACCACGACATGGCCGATGCAGATGAAGACGACACGCCGTGGTTCGACTGGTCACGAGACTTGGAGGAACAGCGTGTCGCCACAGAGGAGTTTCTCCAACGGGTGCTCAACTCGGATCAGGTGCGTGGAAGGCCCACCGTTCTCCTCGTCGATGCGCAGAACATCAGGCGTTCGTGGACGTGGGTGCAGGACGGCCGGGTGGAGCGGGACCTCATCCGTACCGGTGCCGCACCCGCAGGTCGCCCGAACTCCTGGCTACGACTGGTGAGGCTGCGCACCGGGGACCAACGGGAGACTCCTCCGTGGTGGGGTGTCGCCAGTTCCGAAGGCGTGAACGGCCTTCCCGCCGACCTCTGGGAGAGTGGTGATCAGGAAGATTGCAGGATCTTCTACAGCACCACATCAAAAGCTTCCACTGCGATGAGGTCCGCGGTGGAGGCACACAAGTTGAACGGTAGGAGCATCCGCACGGGCAAGCGTGCCGGGCAGTGGACCATCGATATCGACCGATCCGCGTGGAACCCCGGCCTTGTGGAGATCGCGGTGCTCGCCTGCCATCCCAGTGAAGGCGACGATCCACGCGCTCTGGCGATGGCCGTCCACCAGCTGAGGCAAGCGCCTGACTATCGCAACGCGCTCCGTCGACCGTTGCCGCTGCATCTTGCCCAGAAAGCACAGGAGTACATCCTGCCAATGTGGGAGGTGGATGAGGAGGCCGCGCCTGACCCCGAGTCGCCGGACGATCTACCCGCCAGTGTCCCAGAGCCCTGAGCCCTCACTCACCGCCTTTGACCGCTTTCTTGATCCGATTCTCCGCAGCCTTGATTATCTGCTTGTCCTCGGCGTCCGTCTGCGACACCTGCCGATAGATGGCCAGGCAGCTCAGCAACGCGTCCCGCTCGTCCTCAGTATGCCCCGCTGCACGGTATGCCTGGGCCAGCCCGGCGAGCACCCGCGCCTCGTTGATCCGCGCCCCGGAGTCGACGTAGCAGGCACGTGCCGCCTCCCCGTGGGCGACGGCGTCGGTGTAATTCTCCAACAGCATGTGACACCTCATCAGGACACGATGGAGAGCCCCCTGGTTGTAAGGGGTGCTTGCTCGCGCCATCACCTCGACGGCGACCGCCTCTCGCTCGACCGCGTGTTCCGGTTCCCCCAGCTCGAGGTGGCAGTGGATCTCGGTGGGAAGAGTGGCTGCCACGCCACGCTCGTCCCCTAGGTCCGCGTAGATGCGTCCCGCTGTCGTCGCATGGTGACGCGCCTCCTCCCACTGCCCCATGTCCTCCCGGAGGACACCCATCTGCTGATGCCCATTGGCTACCTCAAGTAACTCGTCGATGCTTATAGCAAGGTCGATCGAGGTCCTCAGATTAAGCTCCGCCGTACCGGTCTTGTGCAGCTTTCGCTGAAGGTTGCCCAGAACACGGTGGCAAACGGCTTGGTACCGAACGCGTTCCCGCCCATCCAACTCGCCTTTTTCGATCTTGCAAGCCAAGATTAACAGACGTTCCGCAGTGAGCCAGGGGCCGTTGCGGACATGGTAGGAGCACAACGCCAGCGGCAGGCGCCATCGGTAGGCCGACAACGGCGCGAAATCCGACGATTCCAGCACCGCTAGCAGGGTGTCATGCTCGCGGTTGAACCAATCCGTCCCACCGGCCTCGTCTGTGGGAGCGGGAAGCGGTGCGCCCTCGTCCGCGATGAGGTCGTCTGGGAGCTCCCGGCCCGAGCGGAGTGCGCGGTCGCACCGACGAGCGGCTGCCAGCAACCATCCCAGCAGCCGTTCCCGCACTTCAGCTAGGCCCAGTTCTTCCCGGTCCTCGGTCGCGCGCTCCAACGCGAACGCCCGAACCAGGTCGTGCAGGCGGAACCGGTTATTCGGCAAAGGGTCCAGCAGACTACCGCGTAGGAGTTCATCGATGGCGTCGTGCGCTGCGTGCCCCGGGAGACCGGACAGGAAGACGACGACATCCAGATCGACAGTGGGCCCAGGATGAATTGCGATGACTTGCAGCACCCCCGCTGCCGCAGGTGAGAGCGGCGCGTAGGACAAGCTCAGCGAATCACGCAATGCCGTTTCCCCGTCGGGTTTAGCGCCCAGCAGCGCGGCCGGCGAGCCCAGCCTCGCAAGGAGCATTTTCAGGATGGACCCCGAGTTGAGGCGGGCCTGTGCCGTGACGAGTTTGACCGCTAGCGGAATTCCCTCGCATGCTTTCATAAGATCTCGGGCCGCAAAGGGCTCCCCATCGACCCGGGCGGCACCGACAGCCTCGCGCAGCACGGCCAGGCACGCCTCCAGCGCGATTGGACGCAAAGGCAGCACCTTTCCGCCCGCGACGGCCGGGGCGGTGACTGTCGCCCGTGTCGTGATGATCGTGCGGCTGCGCTCGCCCGCCGCTACCAGGTCCGCGGCGTGCCGATGGTCGCGAGCGTTGTCGATGACGACCAGCACAGCGCGAGTGTTCACCGCCGTCCGGTACGCGGCCAGCACGTCACCACCGCCCACGTCGACTCCCGGGATGCCTAGAGCCTTGGCGAACCCCGTCAGCACGACTGCGGGCTCCACTTCTGGACCTGCCGGGGAAAAGCCCCTCATGTCGGCGAAGAGGACCCCGTCTGGGAAGTGCTCGGCTGCGCTGTGCGCCCAATGCACCGCCAGCTCCGTCTTGCCCAGGCCGCCAAGTCCGCAGACGGTGACGACCCGGACCGCGCCGTCCGGGGCGATCAGCTCCCCCAGCACAGCGAGGTCGAAATCCCGACCTCGCAAGTCCGTCTGGACGGGCGGCAGTTGCTGTGGCGATCCCACCGGCACTGCCTTGGCCACCAGCCGCGCCTGATCTATGAGCGGCTCGGCCTCCGCACGCAATGCGGCGGGCGGCGGACCCGACTTGCTGGACGCCTCTTCGCGTCTATGCAGGTCATCGATGATGGCCTGTACTCGACCGCACCGGGCCCACATGTGCCAGAGCGCAGACCGGATCTCACCGTCGTCCATGAACAGCTCGTTGGCACGCTCCGCGTACGCGGCGGCTTTTTCCGCACCTTCCTGTTCCATGCAGATCCTGATCAAATCCACAAAGAACCGACGCCCCTCGGCTCGCAGCCCCGCTGTCTCTTGGCCTATCCACTGCGGGTCAAGGTCGGCCAGCGGGGGCCCTTGCCATAACTCTGCGGCCGCGATGAGAAGAGGCAATTTCCGGTGCACTGGCAGTCCCTTCGCTTCGACGAGCTTGTCGCGAAACCGCCAGAGGTCGACCTCCTTCGAGCCTAGCGCTAGTCGCAGAATCGAACGCTCATTTTTCTTCACCAGCTCGACGCCTGCGCGTGCCCGCAGCTTCGCGCCGTAGGAACGCAGGGTCGCTGCGGAATCCGTCCCGAAGCGGCTGCCCAGTTCACCGAAACCAACCTTGCCGCCGGAGACTGCAGCGATAGCCAGCACAGTGAGCTGGCGTGGCTCCAGCCGCACCGGCATGCCATCCACCAGTAGTCGCACGCTACCGAGGACCTGCAGATCGATCGAGGGCTCGTTCATCACAGTCAAGTGAACCAGACCGCGTGCCCTTCCGCAGCCCCAATCCGGGTCTCCACGCTTTCCCCACAGTTCCCCCACACCCGGCAACCACACTGCCCTTGTCCGAATCACTGCGTAGGAGGGAAGACAAGATGGGGTTGCGGAATCTGCACAGCTTGACGCCGTGGTGGTCAGCCACAAGCGGAGTGCAGACGTATAGGGTACGACGGGTGGCGCTGGTTGTCGTGCACAGCGTCGCGGCGGGCGAGCGGCTACTCGCGGCAGCACGCGCTGTCGAGGACGAACCAGGTGTCCAGGTCGTGTTCACCCAGCCTCCGGGGCCCGCCGACAACAGGGTCGTGGACTTCCTCGCCGCCGCAGACGCCCTCACCACCCCTTGGGAATGCGCGGTCAACGAGCGGTTCGATCTAGTGATTGCAGCCAGTCCAACCAGCATCGGCACACTGCGTGGAGCGTTGTTGCTGCTACCTGAGGTGTCTACGCGGGGTGAAATCGTCGACCACAACGGCAGGCGCTGCATCCCGGCCCTTAACGGCTTGCTCCGCCAACGGGCGGATGACTTCGACGCCGTGGTCATCGGCTTGCCGCACGACGCAGCCGTCGCCGCGCTAAGGGCCGCTTCGCCGAACAGCGGACGATGCGCCACCGTCGTCGGCGACCCCACATATGACCATCTGCTCGGTGCCCTCGCCCACCGAGACGCCTACCGGGAGCAGCTGGGGATCCCCCACGACCAGCGACTGGGTCTCGTGGTGTCGACTCGGGGACCGGACTCTCTGCTCGGTAGAACACCGGCCCTGCTCAGGCGGATCGCCATGGATCCGCCGACACGGAGCGACCGGTTGGTCTGCCACCTGCACCCGGACGTTTGGGTATGGCATGGGAGACGCCAGGTGCTGGCGTGGGCTGGGTCCGTGGTGCGCACCAAGGTACGATTCCTACGTCCTGAGCAGCCCTGGCAAGTCTCTGCTGCGGCAGCAGACTACATCGTGGGTGACCACGGTGCACTGACCGCCTACGCCGCAGCCACCGGGAAAGCGGTGTACTTGGCCAGCCCGGTATCCGCCGCCATACCGAACTCGCTGGGTGAGGCCGTCGTCCGGTACGGCAGAGTCCTGGATCCGGCTGTGCCTCTGGCGGCCCAGTTCGACTGGACGGCGCGTCCCAGCGCCCCGGTCGCCCGACGTGTCACCTCCGTCCCGGGCAGGTCCGCCGACCTGCTGCGCACGGAGTGTCTCCGCCTGCTAAGAATCACCAACTCGACTCGACAGGTGACCGACGGACGCTAGAAGAGGAGAAATCAGACATGCCCATCACCCAGATCTACTCCCGTTCCGGCGCTGGCGGAGGCGGCGGCACCGGCGACCGTTGAGCTCCTCTGGGCGAAGCACGCGCCTGGACGGCACTACGCAACGTTGAGGGGAGACGCGACCACGTCCAGACCAGCGGCGTCTGCCGCGACAGCCTCCTCTACTCCATCCTCACCCGCGAATGGCCAGCCCAACCGACTAGAGCCATCGATTGACCGGCCCCGTGAAAGTAGCACTGGGACGCAGCACGAATCGGCAGATGGATGACCGATCCCTGGCTGCAGGCAATGCTCCGCGTTAATATTCGATCAGTTTTTGCATTGTTGCCACGGAAAGCGGGGCCAGGAGATGTACGGTGGACCGGTTGTAAAATTCCTGGATGACGCGCACTGGTTCGACGTGACCCGGCTGGAGTATCCGGACGGGCGGATCGCGCGAATTCAGGAGGCGTGGATCCAGCTCTCGCCGCGCTACGTCTGCTTCTACAACAAGTGGGATCCCGGCGCGATCACGCCCCGGCACGGCCACCACGGGGATCACTCGATCTTCGTCACCCGCGGGCAGGTCTCGGACGGCACGCATGTCTGCGGTCCCGGCGCGCACATCATGCTCGAGTACGGCGACACCTTCGGCCCCTGGGAGGCCGGGCCCGAGGGCTGCGAGATGTACGGGGTGATCATGGGGGTCGGGCATCCGTTCCTGGACAAGACCGCCTGGCGCACGTACCTCGCCGAGCGCGGGATCGTCGAGCACCCCTGCCCGCCGCCGCCGCTGCCGCTGTGGTCGGCCGGGCTGAGCGTGCTGCCCGCGGATTAACCCGCCACGCGCGACGGCCGGGGCACCGCGGGACGATGCCCCGGCCAGGGGCGGGCTACTCGATCGGGTCGTCGAGGGTGGGGTTACGCACGCCGAAGCCGATCTCCTTGACGTTGAACGTCGGCTTCAGGCCCGGGCGGTCCACCCAGGACGGGCGCGGCACGTGGCCGGGCTCGGGGCGGGCCCAGTCGACCCAGGTGCCCCAGTCGTCGCGGGTCAGCTTGATGTCGCCGGGCGTGTACGGCTGGCCAAACTCGGCGTACCACTTGCCGAAGCGCTTCATCTCGTAGGCAATCCAGTAGTCCTCCTCGGACTTGAACTGCCCGTTGCCGGCGTACTCCAGGATCTGGATCGACTCGGCGCCGACCTTGGGGCCGCCCGGCACCTTGTAGTTGTCGGCCCAGTTGATGCCCTTCCAGACCACCGTGTCACCGTCGATCGTGTACCAGATCAGCGGCGTGTAGGTGCCCGGCGACCAGGACATGGTGACGTCGAGGTACTCCTCGATCTCGTCCTGGCCGTTGAACGTGCCCCAGTAGTGGTCCTTGTACCAGGCGTCCTCGGTGAAGCACTCGTGCGCCCAGCGCTTCCAGTCCTCGGCGACCGGCCCGAGTAAGTAGTAGTTCTTGAATGCTGCTTCCACTTCTTCGCGGGGATGGCTCACACGGCCTCCAGGGGTGTGGGTGGCATTGCATGCGCCTCGAGGGCGGTCAGGCGCGGACCGTGGTCGGGGTGTAGGCGGCCTTGAGGTGCTTGATGCCGTGGAGGAAGTTCGTCCGCAGGAACTGCGGCTCCTCGACGGCGTGGATGTCGGGAAGGTACTCGAACAGCGCCTTGAACACCACGGACAGTTCGAGTCGGGCGAGGTGCGCGCCCAGGCAGAAGTGCGGGCCCGGGGCACCGAAGCCGAGGTGCGGCGGGGTGAGGTCGCGGCGCACGTCGAACCGGGTGCCGTCGGGGAACACCGACTCGTCCTGGTTGGCCGAGCGGTACCACAGCACCAGCTTGTCGCCCTCGCGGAACTCCTGGTCGCCGAGGCGCACGCCGTCGGCGGTGACGGTGCGGCGCATATGCAGCACCGGCGACGCCCAGCGGACCACCTCGTCGACGGCCGTCGGCGTGACACCGTCGACGTCGGAGGCCCACAGCGCCCGCTGGTCGGGGTACTGGGTCAGCGCGAGCAGGCCGTGCGCGATGGCGTTGCGGGTGGTCTCGTTGCCGGCGCCGACCAGCAGGATGAAGAAGGAGGCGAGCTCCTGCGCCGTGAGGTTCTCGCCCTCCGCGGCGACGAGGAGGCTGATGAGGTCGTCGCCAGGGTTGCGCTGCCGGTCGGCGGCGAGCTCGCGCAGCAGTTCGGCGAAGTCGTCGCCGACCCGGGACAGGTTCTTCGCGACCCCGCGCGGGCTCTGGTCCGGGACGTACTCCGGGTCGCTGGCGCCGAGCAGCTTGTTGGTCGACTCGAAGACGAACTGCTCCTGGCTGCGCGGGATGCCCATCATGTCGTTGACGATGCGCAGCGGGATCAGGGCGGCGACCTCGGTGACGAAGTCGCACTCGCCCTTCTCCGCCACCGTCCCGAGGACCTCCCGGGTCACCTGGCCGACGTTGGCGCGCAGCGCCTCCAGGTTCTTCGCGGTGAATCCGCGGGAGATGATCCGGCGCTGGCGGGCGTGCTGCGGGTTGTCCATCGCGATGATGGAGCCGAAGAACTCCCGCAGGTCCAGCGGCTGGTCGAAGATGTTGGTGCCCTCGCCGGAGCAGAAGTCCTCGGGCCGGCGGCTGACCTCCATCACGTCGGCGTAGCGGGTCACCGCGTAGAAGCCGCGGCCCCGGGTGTTGCCGGCGAGGTCGAGTTCGGGGAAGTACGGGCGTTCCCCGGACGCGCGCACGCTCGCGAAGTAGGCGTCGCGTTCGGCCGCGGGCCGGGTCCACCAGTCGAGATCGTCCAGGTCGACGTCAGCGATCAGGCTCATGGCCGGTTCTCCTCGTGCTGTGCGGCGACACCGCGGGATGGGTGCGGCGCGCTCCGGTGGTCGTTCGGACGGGTGGCGGCGAGCTGGGTGGCGGCGAGCTGGGTGGCGGCGAGCTGGGTGGCGGCGAGCTGGGTGGCGGCGAGCGGGTGACGGATCAGGCGGCGTCGGCGGCCGGGTAGCGCAGCACGCCGCGCAGGTTCGTGCCGGCGCGCAGGTCGGCGAACGCGTCGTTGATGCCGTCGAGGGGGTAGGTCCGCGACACCATCACGTCGAGGTCGACCTGGCCGAGGCTGGACAGTTCGAGCAGCTTGGGGATGTCGGCGCGCGGGTTGCCCGAGCCGTAGAGGGTGCCGATGATGCGCTTCTCGGTGAGGGTGAGGTCCATCAGGTTGACGTCGATGGACGTCTCCGTCGCCGGGTGGATGTTGGTGACCACGAGCGTGCCCCGCTTGGCCGTCATCCGCAGGGCCTTCTTGATCAGCTTGCCGTCCCCGACGCCCATGGCGCAGATGAACACGTCGGCGCCGCGGTCCCAGGTCGCCTCCGCGACGACCGCCGGGGCCTCCTGCCAGGAGGTCGCGACGTGGGTGGCGCCGAGCTCGAGGACCTTGTCCTTCTTCGTCTCGACCGGCTCGATCGCGACGATCACCTTGGCGCCGGCGAGCTTGGCGCCCTGGATGGCCGCGCCGCCGATGCCGCCGACCCCGGCGACGACCACGGCGTCGCCGGGGCGGACCTGGGCGGCGTAGACCGCCGAGCCCCAGCCGGTGACGAACCCGCAGCCGAGCAGGCAGGCCCGGTCCAGCGGGTAGTGGTTGTCGATCTTGATGACGCTGGCCTCGTTGACCACCGTGTGGTGGGCGAACGAGCCGATCAGGCAGGCGGTGGAGATGTCCTCGCCCTTGGCGTGGTGGCGGTAGCCGTCGTCGGAGATGTGCCGCCCGCTGTACAGCTTGGCGCCGAGGTCGCACAGGCTCTGGTGGCCGGTCGAGCAGGACGGGCAGCGACCGCACGACGGCATGAACCCGAACACGACGTGGTCACCGGGCTTCAGCCAGGACACGTGCGCGCCGACCTCACGCACGACCCCGGCGCCCTCGTGCCCGCCGATGCAGGGGATGCGGAAGGGCATGTCGCGGGTGACGAGGTGCTCGTCGGAGTGACAGATACCGGAGGCGTGGAGCTCGACCAGCACCTCGTCGTGCTTGGGCGGGTCGAGCTCGATCGTCTCGACCGCCCACGGGGCGTTCGGCTCCCAGAGCACCGCGGCCTTGGTCTGCACTGTCGTGTGGTCCTCTCGTCGCTACCGGCGGTCCGGTACTGGTCGGTGGTTCGGCGCTGGGGCGGCGGCCGGTCGGCCCGCCGGGGGTTCATCCCGCCGGCAGGATGATCGACTGGTATTCCGTGTAGGCCGCCAGCCCCTCGGGACCGCCCTCGCGGCCGATGCCGGACTGCTTGAACCCGCCGAACGGGCTGCCGAGGTCCATCCCCGCGCTGGAGTTCACCCCGACGCCGCCGGCGCGGATGCGGGCGGCGACGGCGGCGCCGGCCTCGACGTCGGTCGTCCAGACCGCGCCCGCCAGGCCGTAGTCGGAGTCGTTGGCGATGCGCACCGCGTCGTCGACGCCGTCGTAGGGGATCACGACCATGACCGGGCCGAAGATCTCCTCGCGGGCGACCCGCATGCCGTTGTCCACGCCGGCGAACAGGGTCGGCTCGACGTACCAGCCGCGGTCGAGGCCCTTGGGTCGGCCGCCGCCGGTGACCAGGCGGGCGCCGTCGGCCTCGGCGGAGCTCAGGTAGCCCTCGACCCGCTCGCGGGCCTGGCTGGAGATCAGCGGGCCGACCTCGGTGGCGGGGTCGCGCGGGTCGCCGACGGTGAGCGCGCCGATGCGGGCGCCGAGGGCGTCGACGACCTCGTCGTAGCGCTCGCGGGGGGCGAGCACGCGGGTCTGGGAGACGCAGATCTGCCCGCCGTTGGACATCGCCCCGCCGACGATCGCCTCGACGGTGCTCGTGCCGAGGTCGACGTCGGGCAGCAGGATCGCCGCGGACTTGCCACCGAGCTCCAGCGTGCAGCGGCGCAGGTCGCGCGCGCACAGCTCGCCGATGCGGCGCCCGACCGCCGTGGACCCGGTGAAGCTGATCTTGTCGACGCCGGGATGGCGGACCAGGTGCTCGCTGGCCGCGGCCTCGCCGGGGACGATGGACAGCACGCCCGGGGGCAGGCCCGCCGCCTCGGCCGCCTCGGCGAGCAGGTAGGTGTGCAGGGGGGTCTGGGGGGCCGGCTTGAGCACGACGGTGCAGCCGGCCAGCAGCGCCGGGGCGAGCTTGAGCGCGGCGACGAACAGCGGCGCGTTCCACGGCACGATCGCGCCGACCACGCCGACGGGCACCTGTCGCACCCGCACCGGGCCGCCGAAGCCGCCCTTGCGGGTCGTCTCCCACTCGTGGCTGCGCCCGATGCCGCTGTAGGTGGCGAACACGGCGGTGGCGATCCCGACCTGGCCGAGGGTCGACCACGCCCGCGGCGAGCCGACCTCCGCGGAGATCAGATCGGCGAACTCCTCCGCCCGTGCCCGGATCGCCTTGCCGAGCCGGCCGACGATCTGCGCGCGCTCCGCCGGGTCGAGAGCCGGCCAGGGGCCGGCGTCGAAGGCGCCGCGGGCGGCCTGCACGGCCGCGTCGACGTCGGCGATCGAGGCGCTCGGCACGCGCCCGATCGGCTCCTCGGTCGCCGGGGAGAACACGTCGATCACCCGGGACGAGGCCGGCGGCACCCAGCCGCCGATGAAGAGATTCTCGTGGGTGTACAAGGAGGTCTCTTTCCCACTGATGATCAGGTCGGGCGGCCGGGCCACGACCGGACCGGCCCGAGCAGGACGACGCCCGGGCTCCCGCCCGACCGTATGATCACTTAATTCTGGCGTTCATGTCACCGATGTGCAAACAGTACCCGCGCGGACTACGCACCGGCCGTGTTCGCCGGGGTTCGCGCGGCGAAGTGCTGCAGGACCGGGCCGAGCAGCTCCGGGGTCGAGCCGTGCAGGACCAGCTCGTCGGCGCCGGCGTCGAGGTAGTCGTCGAGGCGGGCGGCGCACGTGCCCGCGGAGCCCACCGCGGCGGCGTCGGTCAACCACGACGGGGGCAGGGTGCCGGCGACGTCGAGGAGCTGGTGGCGGGTGAAGACGTTGTCGGCGGACCCGCGCAGGCCGGCCATCAGCGGGTGGGAGCGCAGCGCCGCCAGCGGCTCGACGCCCCACTCGTTCACCCCGGCGAGGCGCTCGCCGAAGCCCGGGATCTGGAAGTAGGTCACCGCCCGCGCGCCCACCACCGCCGTCTCCTCCTCGGGCGTGAGGTCGGGGGCGACCACGACGGTGGCGTACACCTTCACCGTCGACGGGTCACGCCCCGCCTCGGCCGCGGACTTGCGCACGATCGCCACCGAGCGGGCGACGGCCTCCGGGGTGAGGAAGGGGTGCAGCAGCGCGCCGTCGAAGTGCGCCCCGGCGAGCGCGAGGCTCTTCGGGCCGATCGCGGCGAACACCAGCTCCGGCGGCGCGACGTCGGGCAGGTCACCGAGGCGCATGACCGGGAAGCGCCCGGCGGGACCGTCGTAGGAGACCTTCTCGCCCCGGCACAGCCGGCGCAGCATGTCGGCGGAGTCGACGAGCACCTGGTTGGTCATCGCCGGCAGGCCGACGGCCTTCCACATCGGGCCGACGGAGCGCCCGAAGCCCAGCAGCAGGCGACCGCCGGTCAGCGCCTGGGCGGTCATCGCCGTGGAGGCCAGCACGGTCGGGTGACGGACGAGGAAATGCGTGATGCCCGAGGCGATCCGCACCCGGCTGGTGGCCTGGCCGATGGCGCCCGCGAGCACCCCGAAGTCCTTCGTCCCCCACCGCTCGCTGAGCCATACGGTGCCGAGCCCGAGGTGCTCGGCGGTCTGCGCCTGGCCGATCGCGGGCCGCGGATCGGCGACCCGGCCGGGCAGCACGTAGGCGCCGAGGCGGTCCGCCACCCGGGCGGCGCCGGCGAGATCGCGGTCCCTGTTCGTCGTCATGCCCCTATTCTGACATCCGTGTCTAGTATCTGGGCGATCAGCCGGTCCGGGCGGTCGGCAACCGGGGCACGCGGGCGGAAGGAGTCAGGATGGCCACCACGGCACGACGTGATCTCGAGGAGACCCGGGAGGTCCTGCGCGGGTGGCTGCAGGATCGGCACGGCGCCACCGACGTGGAGATCTCGCCCCTGACCTCGCCCAAGGCCGGCTACTCCAACGAGACGCTCTACCTGCACCTGGCCTGGACCCCGCCGGACGGCCCGCGGCGCGGCGAGGACCTCGTGCTGCGCATCGAGCCCACCGGCCACCAGCTCTTCGTGACCCCCGACGCGGTCCGCCAGGCGCGGATCATGCAGGCGCTCGCCCCGCACCCGGGCGTGCCGGTGCCGACCATCTGGTACATCGAGCCCGATCCCGCCGTGCTGGGCTCGCCGTTCTACCTGATGGGCCGGGTCGACGGCCGGGTGCCCGGTGACGTCCCGAGCTGGCACGCCGAGGGCTGGACGGTCGAGCTCAGCCCGGCGCAGCGCTCGGTGATGCACGACAACGCGCTAACCTCCCTGGTCGCGCTGCACCGCATCGACGTGCGCGACGGCTTCGACTTCCTGACGCCCGCGGGCAGTGGCACCGCGCTCGACCGCTACCTGGCGGCGCTGCGCGACTGGCACACCTGGGCGCAGCCGAGCCTGCGCTGGGAGCCCGACACCGTCGCCGCCGCCGTGGACCACCTGCTGCGCGAGCGGCCCGACGACCCGTCCGCCGGCATCGTGTGGGGCGACGCCCGGGTCGGCAACATCAGCTTCGGCGCCGACCTGTCCGTGCGGGCGATGTTCGACTGGGAGACGGCCACCGTCGGCCCGCCCGGCATCGACCTCGGCTGGTGGCTGATGTTCGAGGACTTCCTCTGCGAGGCCCAGCGGCTGACCCGCCTGGAGGGTGTACCCGACCGGGCCGCGATCATCGCCCGCTACCAGGAGCTGTCCGGCCGACCGGTCGAGCACATCGACTACTACGAGCTGCTCGCCGCCACCGTCATGACGCTGATCAACAGCCGCCTCGGCGTGCTGCTGATGACCAGCGGCGGGCTGCCGGAACGGGTCGCGTCCGCCTACGCCCGCCGCACCATCAGGATGATCCGCCGCGGCCTCGACCGCGTCGCTGCCTGACCTGCGCCGCCCGCGGACAGAAATGACGGCAGTGTTAGATAGTTGCTCTCCCTCCTGCTAGCGTGCAGCACGTCACGGTGGCGCAGCGAGCAGCACGACGGCGCCGCCCGGCGACGGGTCGGTTGGATAGCGACCCCGGGCGCACCGCCTGACCACCTCGACCGACGACCCGACGGAGCAGTGATGAGCGCACCCAGCGAGGCGGGCGCCGCGTGGGAGTTCCCGATCGAACGCGGCAAGATCCGTGAGTTCGCCCTCGCCATGCAGTCCGAGGCGCCGGAATACCAGCACCCGGACGCCGTGGTCCCGCCGACGTTCCTGATCAACGCCAACCGCTGGGCGCCCGAGGGCGCCCGCGTGCCGCACGGGTTCGATCGCCGCCGGCTGCTACACGGCGAGCAGGAGTACATCTTCCACGGCCCGCCGCCGCGTGCCGGGCAGACCCTCTACGCCGCCGAGCGCCTCGCCGAGCGGTACGAGAAGCCCGGCCGGCGCGGGGGCACCATGAAGTTCGCCGTCATCGTCACCGAGTTCCGCGACGAGGCGGGCACCCTGGTCGCCGAGGGCCGCGCGACCTACATCGAGACCGCGAAGGCCACCAAGACCGCGGAGCCCAAGACCGCGGAGCCCAAGACCGCGGAGCCCAAGACCGCGGAGCCCAAGACCGACGAGCCCAGGACTGACGGGGCCACGGGGACGGAGCAGAAGGCATGACGGCCCCCGGAACCATCCTCGCCGACCTCGCGGTGGGCTCCTCCCCCGAACCCCGCTCGTTCGGCCCGCTCACCCGGCAGATGTTCGTGCGCTACTCGGGTGCGTCCGGCGACCTCAACCCGATGCACTACGACGACACGTTCGCCCAGCGCGCCGGCTACCCGTCGGTGTTCTCCCAGGGGATGCACCAGGCGGCCCTGCTGGCCACCTTCGCCACCGACTGGCTGGGGGCGGAGAACGTCCGCCGGTTCCACGTCCGCTTCCGCGAGCAGGTCTGGCCGGACGACGTGCTGACCTGCTCCGGGGTGGTGACGGCCATCGAGGAACAGCCCGACGGCCGGCTGGTCTCGGTGGATCTGAGCTGCGCCCGCCAGACCGGCGGGGTGGCCATCGCCGGCGCCGCGGAGTTCCTGCTGCCACGCTGACGGCGACCGTGGCGGGCCGGCGACCGTGGCGGGCCGGCGACCGTGGCGTGCCGGCGACCGTGGCGTGCCGGGGAAGCTTCCGGCGCCTTCCGCACGGCCGCCGGCCTGACTCCCGGGTCGGGTTGACCGCGGGCGCCGGCCCGCAGGCCTCCCGTCCGGCGAAGTTCCCCAAAGACTCGGTGGCGCCCGCTGGCGAGAGTCGACGACCTCGGCGACGGGCGCGGCCGGGGGATCCGCGGTCCGACACAAGGGCGACGGCCGGGCCGCGGATCCTTCTCGCCCACGGTCCACTCCCCCGGCGCGCTCCCCGGACGACTCGAAGTTCAGGCCGGCGGCGCCTGGCAGCCGGTTACCGGTTACCCATTGCCCGGTTGCCGGTTGCCGGTTTCCCACAGTCAGGGTTCTGGCCACTCGACTGCCACATTCCTGCGCGATCGGTCCGTCCGGAATCGTGCCGAGGGATAGTCCCGGGAATCGCCGGGTCCTGCACCGATTGCCGCACTTATCTCTCGGCACCATCTGGCCGCTTCGTGGCCGGGAAGGTCGTGGCCGGGAAGGTCGTGGCCGGGAAGGTCGTGGCCGGGAAGGGAGTTGGTGGCCGGGAAGGTGGGTGCGAGGGTTGGCGCACCGCCATCTCCCAGCGCACCACGTTCGGCGGACGCCCGCGGTCGGGCTGTCCACGCTCACGCGCAGGAACCTCGACGTGCCGGGGCCGCCACAGCTTCACCGCCGTCTGGACGATTGACGGCTGGCGGCCACTGCGCGACCCCGGAGCCGATCTCCTATCGGTCGTCCGATGCCGTCATGTCACCCGATCCCGAGTAGTTCCACCTCGAAGACGAGGTCGGAATTGGGCGGGATGACGGGCGGGAAGCCCCTGGGGCCATACCCGTAGTCAGGTGTGATGGTGAGCACCGCCTTCTCGCCGAGTGACAGCTGGGGGACCCCCTCATCCCACCCCTTGATCACCCTGCCGACACCGATCTCGGTCCTGAACGGCTCTCCCCTGTCACGGGAGGAGTCGAACTTCTTTCCGTTGCTGAGCAAGGTGCCGACATAGTGAATCGTCACCGCGTCCCCTTTCTTGGGGAAGGTCTTGCCGTCCCCCGGCGAAAGGATCTCAATCGATACGCCCACGCAACCAGCCTTTCCTCGATGATGGGACCAGTCCTGCGGCAGCAGACCCACCCCGGCCAGAGCCGGACGAACCGCCGCCGCGGACCTCCGCACACCCGCGGACGACAACCGGGGGTGTCGGGGGAAGTATGTCAGTCGACCTACCGCACTAGCACTGCGCGCAGCTCTCCGACGGCGTGCCGGTGGTGGCGCCGGGCTGGGGGTTGAACAGTGCGCCGAGGGCGGCGAGGGCGCCGGGCACCGGGCGGTAGTAGGCCCAGACGCCGCGTTTGTCCCGGCTGATCAGGCCGGCGTCGACGAGGACCTTCAGATGGTGGCTGACGGTCGGCTGGGTCAGCCCGAGGGGTTCGGTGAGTTCGCAGACGCAGGCTTCGCCGCCGCCGCGGGCGTAGATCATCGACAGGAGTCGTAGTCGGGCGGGGACGGCGATGGCCTTGAGCACGGCGGCGAGCTGGTCGGCGTCGTGGGCGGACAGGGGTGCGGCGGCCAGCGGGGTGCAGCAGGCCCCGAGCGCGCCGGCCAGGTCGCCGCCGGCGGAGTCCGGCCGGTCGGTGGACGCCGCGGGGGCGGGCATCGAGGTCGTGGCCATGAGGTCCAGCATGCCACGAGGGATTGACAGCGGTCTATGTCTGCGGACATGCTCCGTCCGCCAGGACATAGACGACTGTCAATGTGTGAGGTGATCGTGATGGCGCGGATGCAGCTGGCGTTGAACGTGTCCGACGTGGACGCGGCGGTGGAGTTCTACTCGAAGTTGTTCGGGGTCCAGCCGGCGAAGCGTCGGCCGGGGTACGCGAACTTCGCGGTCGACGTGCCGCCGTTGAAGCTGGTGCTGATCGAGAACCCGGACGTCCGCGGCAGCGGTGTCGCGGGAGCGTTGAACCATCTCGGCATCGAGGTCGAGACCACCGAGGAGGTCACCGCCGCCACGACCCGGCTGGCGGGCGCCGGCCTGGAAACCGCGGTCGAGGAGAACACCGCCTGCTGCTACGCGGTGCAGGACAAGGTCTGGGTCGACGACCCCGACGGCGCGCCGTGGGAGGTCTACACGGTGCTGTCCGACGTCGTCGACGGGTCGATGCCGACCCTGCGGATGGTCGAGCCCGGCGGCGGCCCGGGGTCGGCCTGCGCCTGCGGACCGGGGGTGGACTGCGGCCCGGCCGCCGACACCACCGCCGACACCGTCGACGTCGCGATCGAACCGGCGCCCGCCGGCACCCGCTGAACCCCGTGGCGGACATCGAGCAGGATGGTCGGCCGGCGCTGGCGCGGCGGCTGGCCGCCGAGGCGGTGGGCAGCATGCTGCTGACCGCCCTGGTCGTCGGGTCGGGGATCGCCGCGGTCCAGCTCAGTCCGGGCCAGGTCGGGTTGCAGCTGGTGGAGAACGCCGCGGCGACCGCCGCCGGCCTGTTCGCCGTCATCCTGATGGTCGGCCCCGTGTCCGGGGCGCATGTCAACCCGGTCGTCAGCCTCGTCGACGCCGCGTTCGGCGGGCTGTCGTGGCGCGACGCCGCCGCCTACCTGCCCGCGCAGGTCGCCGGCTGTGTCGCCGGGGCGGTGCTGGCGAACCTGATGTTCGACCGGTCGGCGGTGTCGATCGCGACGCACCACCGTGCGTCGGGGGCGCATCTGCTCGCCGAGGTCGTCGCGACCGCCGGGCTGATCCTGCTGATCTTCGCGCTGGCCCGGTCGGGGCGGGCCGAACGGGCCCCGGCGGCGGTCGGCGCCTACATCGGGGCGGCGTACTGGTTCACCAGCTCGACGAGTTTCGCGAACCCGGCGATCACCCTCGGGCGGATGTTCTCCGACAGCTTCGCCGGGATCGCCCCCGCCTCCACCCCGGCGTTCATCGCCGCGCAGGCCGTCGGCGGGGCGGTTGGCTGCGGGCTGGTCCGGCTGTTCTACCCGCCCACGGCCGCGGCCCGCGCCCAGACCGCGCAGATCCTGCTGCCCCCTCCCGACCCGGCGGCCAGCGGAAACGGCGCCGAGCCGCGGGCGCGCCGGGGCGCCTCGTGAGCGACCTGCCTCGGCCGGCCGACGCAGCATCCACCCCACGAAAGGATCATTCCTCGATGACCGCGAAACCGTCCGTGCTGTTCGTCTGCATCCACAACGCCGGCCGCTCCCAGATGGCCGCCGGCTGGCTCACCCATCTCGCCGGCGACCGCGTCGAGGTCCGCTCCGCCGGCTCCGCCCCCGCCGACCGGATCAACCCCACCGCGGTCGCGGCCATGGCCGAGGTCGGCATCGACCTCACCGACCAGACCCCGAAGATCCTCACCGTGGACGCCGTCGAGGCCTCCGACGTCGTCATCACCATGGGCTGCGGCGACGCCTGCCCGATCTTCCCGGGCAAGCGCTACGAGGACTGGAAGCTCGACGACCCCGCCGGCCAGGGCATCGACGCCGTCCGCCCGATCCGCGACGAGATCCGCACCCGCATCGACGAACTCCTCGCCGAGCTTCTCCCCGCCGCCACCTGACCGGGCCACCTGACCGGGGCTGCCGGGGCCGAACGATGAGCGGGCCGCGGCGCTGTACCCGGATGGCAGCCGCGGCCCGCGGGCCGATGGCCACCGACCCCTCCCATTTCTAACAGATCTGTCACACAACACCGAGTCCTACCGGCTCACCTCACATCGCCACCGGCGCCGTTACCGTGCGAAGTCGGGCTCGGTAGCCCCTACACCGCCACGCCAACGCGATCCCGCAACCGTTCCTCCCCCTGGCCGGGTGGGGCGGGAGGGTGCGCCCCCGCTCCCCACGGCGGGCGGAGCGAGCGGAGGTCCCCCTACTCCGTAGGCGGAACGTCACCAAATCTGACATGGCGACTATGTATCGTCCGGCGCGTGCCGCAGGCGGTGGAGCTGGCCCGCGCGAGCCCGTGCCGGCGGGGGGCTCCCACCGGCACGGGCTCGCCGCTGCCGTTACTCGACGCAGATGGCGCCCGCGCCGTGGGGAGTGGTGAGCTTGCCGTTCTTGATCACTCCGTACCAGCCGCACGGGACGGAGACCGCCGGCTTGTCCTTCGCGTAGGTGGTCGGCGGGATCAGGCCGCCGAGGGTGTTCTTCGCCGGCTGGGCGTAGAGCCCGGCGTAGAGGTCCGCGGAGGTCGGGCTGGGTCCGATCTTCGCGGCGGCCTTGCCGAACATGACGCCCGCGGCCCAGCCGGCGCTGGCGCTGGCGTTGAGCGGGGTGTCCGGCTTGTAGGTCTTCATCGCCTGGAGGAAGTCCGCCGTCTCCGGGGCGTCGCCGAACCAGTTGAACGAGTCGTTCGCGATGTAGGCGCCGTCGTAGTTGGCGTTGTCCAGCAGCTTGTCGAGGAAGCTCTGGCCCGGCGAGATCAGCTGCGGCCGGTAGTTCTGCTTCGCGCAGTCCGCGACGAAGCGCTCGCTGACCTCACCCGAGCTGTTGAGGATGATCGAGTCCACTCCGGCCGAGCGCATGTTGAGGCACTGGGAGGTGTAGTTGGGCGACGACGACGAGATCGCCAGGCCGGCGGCGAACTGCAGGCCCAGCCTCGTGGCGATGCCGCCGGCGAGCGTGAGTCCCTGCGCGCAGGCGGGCAGCTCGGCGCAGACGACCATGCCGAGCTTCTTCTTACCGGCGATCTTGGCGGCGTTCACCTCGGACACGACGTAGTTGACGGCGGTGTCGGAGGTCGGGAAGAAGTTCGGGTCGGTCAGCCACAGCGCCGCGGTGGCGGAACCACCGATCACCGGGATCTTCTTCGACTCGATGTAGTCCTTCCAGGCCGACTCCAGGCCGGAGGCGTGGGTGCCGACGAGCGCGATGGCCTTGTCGTTCTCGACTATCCCCTTGACGGCGGCCAGGGCCTTGGCCGGGTCGTTGCCGTCGTCGCGGACGACGACCTTGATCGGGTGGCCGTTGATGCCGCCCCGGTCGTTGGTCCACTGCGCCCACGCCTGCACCGCGTCCGGCGTCGCCTTGGAGATGACGCCGGCGAACCCGCTGTACTGCCCCACCGAGCCGATCACCAGCGGGCTGCCGGTCGGCGCCGGCGACTTCGGCGCCGCGGGGGCCGCCGAGGCGCCGCCCCCGGAACCGCCGCCGGAACCGCCCCCCGAGCTGCCGCACGCGGCGACCGCGAGGACCAGAGCCACGAGACATACCACCGGTCGTAATATCTGGCGCTTCACTCAGGTGCCCTTCTTCATCTTCATCGGGTTGTCGTATCCAGCGCCTCCCCCACGCCACGGGCGTGAGCGGAGAAATCGGGATGCCGCGGACGGGCGCGCCGCCACGCACCGCGACCCCCACCGGGCGCCGCCGTCGGTCAGGAGGCGGTCAGGAGGCGGTCAGCCGCCGGTGGGGTCGGCGGTGAGGGTGATCGCGCGTTCGGGGCACGACCCGGCGCCTCGCCGGGCGCCCTCGACGCGGCCGGCGGTGAGCGGGCCGTCGGCGACGACCTGGCCGTAGCCCTCGTCGTCGTCGCGGAAGACGTCGGGGGCGAGCATGTAGCACAACCCGTGCCCGACGCAGAGCTCGTGGTCGATGGCGACCCTCATCGCGCCCCGCCCGGGGTGAGGATGAGCGGAAGGGCCTCCAGGCCGACCGTGCCGCGGGGGAACTTCACCGCGGGCGAGAACCCGGGCGCGATGTCGTAGTGCGGGATGAGCCGGTGCCACTCCTCGTAGACCAGGCGCATCTCGAGGCGGGCGAGGTGGGAGCCGAGGCAGCGGTGCACGCCGACGCCGAAGCTGGCGTGCGGGTTGTCGCCGCGGTGGAAGTCGATCGTGTACGGATCGGGGTAGCGCGCCTCGTCGCGGTTGACCGCGGCGATGTAGGCGGTGACCCGGGTGCCGGCGGGCAGCGTGCGCCCGCCGAGGTCGGTCGCCGCGGTGGTGATCCGCGGCACGAACGGCGCCGGCGGGTCGAGGCGGAGCAGCTCCTCCACGGCGGCGGGGACGAGGGTGGGGTCGTCGACGATCTCCTGACGTCGGTCGGGATTGCGCGCGAGGCGCTCCATTCCGAAGCCCAGGGCGTCGGTCACCGTGTCCAGGCCGGCGAGGACGAACAGGAAGCACAGGCCGATCACCTCGGCGTCGGTGAGCGCGTCGGAGCCCTCCAGGCACAGCAGCTCGCTGAGCACGTCCGGGCCGGGAACCCCGCGGCGGGCGGCCACCAGCTCGGACAGGTAGGTGAACAGCTCGCCGGCGTGGCGCAGGTCGGCCTCGTCGGAGCTGATCACCCCGGACGGGTCGCTCAACGCGAGGATCGCGTCCTTCCACGCGACGAACTGGTCGCGCATCTCCATCGGGAGCCCGAAGAAGGTCAGGAAGACCTGCACCGGGAAGACCGACGCGACTTCGGCGACGAAGTCGCATTCCCCCCGGGCCGGCAGCGGCGCGATGAGCTCGGCGAGCTGCCGGCGTAACTCCGGCTCCAGGGGCCTGATGCTGCGCGGGCTGAAGAAGGGCTGCAGGATGTGCCGGTAGCGGGCATGCTCCGGCGGGTCGAACGCGATGGGGACCAGCGGGAGCGGGCTGCCGAGGGTGTCGAAGGCCTGCCGGGAGGAGAACACCGCCGGATTGCGGAACGCGGCCTCCACGAGCGCGTGATCGGTGAGCGCGACGTCGGGTTCGAGCTGGACGATGGGCCCGTGCTCGCGGATGAGCCGCCATGCGGCGTCCCGGTCGTCGCGGACGGGCAGGTCCTCGAAGGTGAGGGGCTGGGATTCTCCGGCCGACGACATCTGGCCTCCCTGGGTACGTTGGTCCGCTGGCTGCGTTGGTCCGCTGGCTGCGTTGGTCCGCTGGCTGCGTTGGTCCGCTGGCTGCGTTGGTCGATGCGGGACACGCCGGCCGCGCCGAGCGGTGGCCGGCGAACGATGCCGGTCAGAAGGCCGAGCGCAGCGCTCCGCCGTCGACCGGGATGAGCTGACCGGTGACGTAGCCGGCCCAGGACGAGCAGAGGAAGGCCACGACGGCGGCGATCTCCTCCGGGCGTCCCGGGCGGCCGACGGGGATACCGGTGCTGAACTGGGTCATCATGTCGGCGGGCGCGAGGCCGCGCTGCGCCCCGACCCCACCGACGTAGTCCCACATCCGGTCGGTGGCGATGAAGCCGGTGCCGATGGTGTTGACGGTGACGCCGTCGCGGCCGAACTCGTTGGCCAGCGAGCGGTTGAGCGTCACCACCGACGCCCGCACGGTGTTGGCGAGGATGTGCTTGAGCTCGGGCGGCGGCTCCTTGGCCGCGCCCGACCCGATGTTGACCAGCCGCCCCCAGCCGCGTTCCCGCATGGCGGGCGCGACCAGCCGGGTGAGGTGGACGACGCTGAGGGTCATCTCCCGGAAGGCGCGGGCGAAGTCGTCCCCGGTGAGGTCGAAGAAGTCGCCGGGACCGGGGCCGTGGACGTTGCTGACGGCGATGTCCGGCGGCCCGAACTGCTCCCGGGCCTGCGCCACGACCCGCTCGATCTCCTCGGCGACCGTCATGTCCGCCGCCACGCCGTGCGCGACGCCGCCGTTCTTGCGGATCGTCTCCACGACCTCGCCGACCGCCTCGGCGCCGCGGGCGGTCACGACGACCCGCACCCCCTCGGCCGCGAGCAGTTCGGCGACCGCACGCCCGATGCCGCGGCTACCGCCGGACACTACCGCGACACGATCCGCGATCCCGAGATCCACATTGACCTCCCCGGACGTTTACACGCTGCCAGATTCGTGAAGCATGCCACATCCCACGGGGTGAGGAAACTTATACGGAGATGGGCATTTGAGTGCCCTTTTCCGATGACGCGTTCGTCAGATGACTCAGACCATCCGGTCAGGTGCATGACGATGCAGCCGACGCCCGGCGCAGCGCGTCGACGGCCCACCGCGGTGGCGGCCCCTCGCGGTGGCGGCCCCTCGCGGTGGCGGCGAGGCCCCGCCCCAGGTAATATCCGGCCCCGCGCGCGCCTCACGTGTCCGCCCCGGTGCGGCAGAGCAGCTAGCGGCGGGCCACGTCGTGGTAGATCACCAGCATCGAGCCGTGGGTGGGCAGCTCGTCGGTGATCTCGAGCTGCTCGGGCAGCTTGTAGAGGCTCAGCCCCAGCGCGAGCAGGTGGCGTCACATCTCGGCCAAATCCAGGTGGGTCCCGCCGTGCACCCGCTCCACCACCGCGCACACCCGCTCGCCGCATTAGTCATCGGGCAGTCCGACCACGGCCACC
>NZ_CM001489.1:1498632-1559133 GCF_000262465.1 Frankia sp. QA3 | reverse complement strand
GGCCCAGGCACTGGCCGGCGCCGCGCGCGCCTCAGGTGTCCGCCCCGGCGCGGGCGAGCAGCTCGCGGCGGACCGCCGCTTTGGAGATCTTGAGCATCGAGCCCTGGGTGGGCAGCTCGTCGGTGAGCTCGAGCTGCTCGGGCAGCTTGTAGCGGCCGAGGCCCGCGGCGAGCAGGTGGCGTTGCATCTCGGCGAAGTCCAGGTCGGGCTGGCCGGGCACCCGCTCCACCACCGCGCAGACCCGCTCGCCGCGTTCGTCGTCGGGCAGGCCGACCACGGCGACCCGGGCCACCAACGGGTGCGTGCCCAGCAGGTCCTCGATCTCCCGCGCGGAGATGTTCTCGCCCTTGCGGATGATGATGTCCTTGATCCGGCCGGTGAGCTTGATCCGGCCGTCCGGGCGGACCACGCCCAGGTCGCCGGTGCGTAACCAGCCGTCGACGAACGCCTCCGCGGTCTGCGCCGGATCCCGGTAGCCCGCGCACACCTGGGGGCCGCGGATCTGCAGCTCGCCCTCCTCCCCCGGGTCGGCGACGGTGCCGTCGAGGCGGGCGGCCCGGATCTCGATGCCGCGCACGGGCGCCCCGTCGGTCCCCCGCCGCAGCTCGACGTCGTCGTCGGGGTAGCCGACGGCGATCATCGGGACCTCGGTCATCCCGTAGGCGGGGATGTAGGTCACCCCCAGCTCGGCGGTGATCTGGTCGAACATCGCCGGTGGGGTGGGGCCGGCGCCGCCGCCGAGCTGGCGCAGGTCCGGCAGCAGCCGGCCGGCCCCGCGCCGGCGCTGCTCGCGCAGCAGCAGCTCACCGAACGCGACGCTGCCGCCGCACAGGTTCACCCGGTGCCGGCGGAACAGCTCTGCCAGCGACGACGGGTCGAACCGCTCCACCGACAGCGTGCGGATCCCGACGGAGAACATGAAGCAGAACAGGTTCGGCCCGCCGATGTGCGCGATCGCGAACTGCATCGCGAACACCGTGTCGGCGTCGAGCCGCATCCGCTCGGCGTAGCCCCGCCCGCCCCACATCAGCGACTCGTCCGAGTGCAGCACGCCCTTGGGCTCGGACGTCGTGCCGCTGGTGTAGAAGGTCCAGCGGGCCTCGCGCGGGTCGGTCGGCGGCGGCGGCAGGCTCGCCGGGTCGCCGTCGGGCAGGTCGTCGAGACCCACGACCACGATCCGCGGCCGGGGGGCGTGCGACCAGTCGAGCCCGTCGACCATCTCGACGTAGTCGAACCCGTTCCAGGTGCCCGGCAGCACCACCCACTCGGCGCCGGTCTGGCGCAGCGCGAAGCCGACCTCCCGGCCCCGCACCGCCGGGATGATCGGGTTCTGGTGGGCGCCGAGGCGGGCCAGGGCCAGGCACACCAGCAGGGTCTCGATCCTGGTCGGAAGCTGCCAGCTCACCCGGGAACCCGGGCCGATGCCGAGCTGGTGCAGGCCCGCGGCCACCCGCTCGGCCCGGTCGCGGAACTCGCCGAAGGTGATCCGGCGGTCCCGCTCGTCGACGATCATCAACCGGTCCGGGGTGAGCCGGGCCCGGCGGTCGCACAGCTCCCAGAAGGTGAGGTCGTCGACGGGTATCACGGCCGATGCGGACGTCGTCACGGCGGCCACTCCTCTCTGCGGTCAGTGCCGGTTCCCTGGTCAGGGCCGGTGTCGCGCATCAGCCGCCGTGGTTCGGGTCGACGCCCAGGTAGTGCTCGAAGACCTCCTCGGCGACGTCCTCGGGGCGCCCGTCGAACACGATCCGCCCCTTGGTCAGCACGCAGACCCGGTCGGCCGCTCCCAGGGCCCGGTGGACGTACTGCTCGACGAGCAGCAGCGACGTCCCGGCCTGGGTGATCCGGTCGAGGAACTCGTAGATCTGGTCGACGATCACCGGGGCGAGCCCCATCGACACCTCGTCGACCAGCACGACGGCGGGGTCGTCGAGGTAGGCGCGCATCACCGCGAGCATCTGCTGCTGGCCGCCGGAGAGCTCGCCCGCCGGCTGGGACAGCTTGCTGCCGAGGATCGGGAAGTTCGCCACCGCGCGCTCGACCGCGTCGTCGACGTTGCGCTTCCAGGTGTGCAGGACGAGGTTCTCCCGCACGGTCAGCGACGGGTAGACGCCCCGGCCCTCGGGGATGTGGCACAACCCGCCCCGGGCCCGCTGGTAGGGCCGGGCCCGGGTGACGTCACGCCCGTCGAGGATCACCTCGCCGCGGGTCGGGCGCAGCAGGCCCGAGGCCACCCGCAGCAGCGTCGTCTTGCCCGCGCCGTTCGGGCCGAGCAGCGCGACCACGCTGCCGCGCGGCACGGTCAGCGAGACGTCGTGCAGCACGGCCGAGGCGCCGTAGCCGGCGTCCAGCCCGCGGACCTCCAGCACCGGGGCCGCGGGCGCAGCGGCGGCGCCCTCGCCCCCCGGCCGGGTCTCGGTGACGGTCATGAGCTCACCTCCTGGGACACGGTCTGGCGCGACGACGCCGCCGGATCGGCCGGCGCGCCCCGGCCGGCCTGGTCGGCCGAGCTGTTCTGGTCGGCCGAGCTGTTCTGGTCGGCCGCGTCGGTCTGGTCGGCCGAGTCGCCGGTGGCCGCCTCGGAGCCGAGGTAGGCGGCGCGCACGGCGTCACTCGCGGCGACCTCGGCGGGCGTCCCCTCGAAGATCGGGACGCCGAAGTCGAGGACGTAGATGTAGTGGCAGACCTCCATGACCAGCGCCATGTCGTGCTCGATGAGCAGGACGCCGACGTCGCCCTGGCGGATCACCTCGGCGAGCACCTCGCCGAAGCGGGCGGTCTCCAGCCGGTTCAGGCCGGACGACGGCTCGTCGAGCAGGAGCATGTCGAACGGGCCGGCCAGGCAGCGGGCGAGCTCGACCAGCCGGCGCTCCCCGGTCGACAGGATGCCGACGGGCCGGTCCAGCAGGTCGGTGATCCCGCAGGTGGCCGCGGCGCGTTCGACCGCCTCGGCGACCACCTTGCGCTGCGAGCGGGTCCCGGCGAGGTGCCGCCAGGGCCGGACCCCGGCCATGGACGCCTCCCGGCCGAGCACGATGTTCTCCCGCACCGACATCGAGTCGAACAGTTCCATCCGTTGGAACGTCCGCCCGAGCCCGCCGCGGGCCCGCGCCGACGGTGGCAGGCGCGACACGTCCGAGCCGTGCAGCCGCACCCGCCCGCTGCTGGGGCGGACCAGGCCGCTGCACGCGTTGAACGTCGTCGTCTTGCCGGCGCCGTTGGGCCCGATCAGCCCGGTGACCCGGCCCTGGGGGGCGATCAGCGAGAAGCTGTCGACGGCGAGGTTGCCGCCGAAGCGGACGCTGATCTTCTCCACCTGGATGCCGCTGTCGGGCGCGGCCGCGACCGCCGCGGGCCGCTCGATGGAGATCGCCGCCGTGTCAGCCGCCGCGGTCGCGTCGATGGGCAGCACGTCGATGGGCAGCACGTCGACTGGCAGCGCGGTGGGCAGCGCGTCGGCGCCGGCCGGCGGGGGGGTGCCCGGCTCGCCGGCCGGTGCCGCCGCGACGGTCGCCGCGTCGGGTCGCCGGCCGCCGAGGCGGTCGGCCAGGCGGCGCAGCGCGACGTTGCGCGGCGGTCCCCCGCTCAGCGACACCGCGATGGCGGACACGCCGAACAGGAAGTTCAGCCAGTTGGTGGTGTTCTCGTTGGTGATGTAGGCGCTGGGCAGGACCATGCCCGCCGCGGCGAGGAAGGCGTACCACGGCACCCCGCCCACGCTGATCACCAGGACGGCGAGGAGCACCAGCGAGGAGAACGAGGAGAACGACGACCCGGTCACGGCCGAGACCGAGCCGCCGTAGAGGCCGCCGTAGATCGCGGCGATGAAGGCGGACAGGCAGAACACGAGCACCCGGGTGGTGTTCACGCTCGCGCCGTGGGTGGCCAGCGCCGTCGGCGAGTCGCTCAGGCCGCGCAGCAGGCGCCCGAGCCGGCTGCGGTGCACGCCCACCACCAGGGCCGCGACGAGCGCGACGAAAATCAGGACGAGGTAGTAGTACCCGCGGTCGCTCTCGAAGGCCGACAGGCCGGGGCGGGGCACCCGCACGCCCGACGTGCTGGACCCGAACAGGATCTTCAGCGGGTAGCCCATCTGCTCCAGCGCGATGCCGAAGCCGAAGGTGGCCAGGGCCAGGAACACCCCGGACAGCCTGATCGCCGGGATCGCGATGATCGCGCCGACCGGGATGGCGACCAGGCCCGCGAGCAGCAGCGCGACCAGCCAGGGCAGGTCGAGGCCGGTGGTGAAGTGCCCCATGGACGCGGCGCCGATCGCGGCGAACGCGGCGTGGGCCAGCGACACCTGGCCCGAGGTGCGCACCAGCAGCCCGAGGGAGAGGAAGAGGATGACCTTCAGCAGCGCGTCGGTGTAGGTCGGGATGCGCGAGCTGCCGACGAGGAACGGCACGGCGACGGCGAGGGCCGCGAGCACCACGGCGCCGCTGACCTGGATCCGGGCCGGGGCCCGCCAGGTGTCGGTGACCAGCAGGCGGGCCGACAGCCGCCGGTCGACCAGGCGCCGGCGCGGGGTGAGGAGCAGGACCGCGAACAGCACGAGGAACGGGGTGCTCGGCGGCAGCCCGGTCAGCAGCGCGTTCGGGTGGGTGACCGCGCCGTACTTGGTCAGGATGGAGGCGAGCACGCCGACGACGAGGCCGCCGGCGTAGGTCAGCGGCAGGCTGGAGAAGTAGCCGAGCGCGGCCGCGCCGAACGCCTGCACGACGAGCAGCGTCAGCAGCAGGGCGTCCAGGCTCAGGCTCGGGGCGAGCAGGACGCCGGCGAGGCAGGCGAACGTGCTGCCGATCACCCAGGACCAGCGGCGCACCGCCACCGGGTTGGTGCCGGCGGAGTCGAGCAGCTCGGGGTCGTCGACGACGCCGCGCATCGCCAGGCCCAGGCGGGCGAAGCGGAAGAACAGGTACAGCCCCGCGGTGGCGACCAGCGCGATGGCCGTGATGATGATCTGGTCCCAGGTGATGACCGTCCCGGACAGCGTGAACGCCTCGCCGGTCGGCAGGAAGGTGGGGAAGGTCTGGCTCTGGGCGCCGTAGCGGGCGGTGAAGAAGCCCTGGACGGCCAGGATGATCCCGATGGTTGCAACGATCTTGTAGACGACCCGGACTTCGGCGAGGCGGCGTGCCATCAACTCGAGCAGAAGTCCGAGGGCGGGTCCTACGACGCCGACACTCAGCAGTGCGGCGAATCCCCAGGGGAGGTCGTGTTGGACCCGTAAGAAGTAGAAGGTGTAGGCGGCGGTCGTGGCGACCGCCCCGTGCGCAAGGTTGAAGATCCCGGATGTCTTGTAGGTGAGCACCAGGCCCGTGGCCGCCAGTCCGTAGACGGAGCCGGAGACCAGGCCGATGATCACGAAAGGTAAGAGGTCGTTCATGCGATCGGCCACTCCGCCGACCGGGAACGCACACCTCGGAAGATCATTCCGACACTCCCGTCAGATTCTGCCTCAGACCGAACTCGCCACAGGGGCCGGACGGCCCGCCCGGTCGGATGCCCGCCCGAACGGCCAGGCCGCCCACTCGATCGTGTGGCCGGAATCATACCGTCAGATTGTCTGTCGACCAGAGGCTTGGCGCGTTCTTCTACTGCGACGGAGGGTCTGACCTGCTCGCAGGGGCGTCGGGGCCGGTCCGAAGGCGGCGCGGCGGTGGCGTGTCGGCCGCGGCAGTGCAGGTGACGAAAGAGTTAGAACGACCGGCAGGTCAGCGCGGGGCGCACGACCGAACAGGCCCCCGGCGGCCGGGATACCGAGCCGCCGGGGGCGGGGATACCGAGCCGCCGGGGGCGGGGATTGGCGCGGTGGGCATCAGCCCGCGGGGCGGATATCAGCGCGCGGGGCGGATCAGCGTCCGGCGAGGATCAGCGCGCGGCGGCGCGGATGGTCTCGCGCAGGGACCCCAGCGTGGCCGCGAGGGCCGTCGGTTCGTGGCCGCAGTGCGCCATGCAGTTCGCGCAGCGCGGGTCGCGGCCCCGCCCGTAGCTCTCCCAGTCGGTGGTGTCGAGCAGCTCCTGGTAGGACTCGGCGTAGCCGTCACCCATCAGGTAGCACGGCTTCTGCCAGCCGTACAGGGAGTAGGACGGGATTCCCCAGGCCGTGCAGGGGAAATCGAGCTTGCCTTCGAGGAAGTCCAGGTAAAGCGGCGAGTGGTTGAGTCGCCAGCCCTTCCGGCGGCCTTCCGCGAACGCCTTCCGGAAAAGCTCCCGAGTCTCCTCGACGCCCAGGAAGTTCTCCTGGTCGGGGGCCTTCTCGTAGGCGTACGCCGGGGACAGCATCATCCCGTCGACATTGAGCTCGTTGTTCAGGAAGTTCAGTACGTCGATGACGTTCTGCGGGGTGTCGGTGTTGAAGAAGGTCGTGTTGGTGGTGACCCGGAAACCGCGGCGCTGAGCTTCCTTGATGTTGTCCACGGCCTGGGCGAACACACCCTTCTTCGCCACGATCTCGTCGTGGCGTTCCTCCAGGCCGTCGATGTGCACCGCGAAGGACAGGTACGGCGACGGGGTCAGCTTGTCGATCTTCCGCGGGATGAGCAGCGCGTTCGTGCACAGGTACACGAACTTCTTGCGCTTCACCAGGCCCGCGACGATCTGTTCGACCTGCGGGTGCATCAGCGGTTCGCCGCCCGCCAGGCAGACCACGGGGGCACCGCACTCGTCGACGGCGGCCAGCGCCTGTTCGACCGGCATTCGCTGTTTCAACACGTCCGCCGGATGCTGGATCTTGCCACAGCCCTCACACGCGAGGTTGCACGCGAACAGCGGTTCCAGCTCGAGGGTGATGGGAAACTTCTCCCGCCGCAGAAGTTTCTGCTTCGCGAGATAGGCCCCGACCCTGATCGCCTGACGTGCTGGAATGGCCATTTTCACCCTCCTGGTGTTTGATCTCGACATCGCCGGGTGGGTGGAGCAGTGCCCTGCCGGATCCAGTCTAGGTCCACGATCCATCCGGTTCACGGCCGAGCACCGGTGAGAGTTATGTAACCGACGAGGTACGACCCAACCCCTCCCGCCCACGCCCGAAAGGGTCAATCGACGAATAGCCCGGTCAGCAGGCCAGCCGGCCCGACGGGTGCTCGTTCGGCTCCGCGTTCGACGCTTGGTCGAATGTGCTTGTCCACCGCACCAGAAAAGCTCGCCGCCTGACGACGCCGACGCGCCGAAACGCCGACGCGCCGACCCGCCGGGGGGTGGGCCGTGGCCGGCGGGTAGGCCGTGGCCCGCGCTGGATACGCTGCCTGCATGACGGCGGACCGGCGCATCGTGCTCGCATCCGGGTCACCGCGGCGCCGCGAGCTGCTGGCCCGGCTCGGCGTGCCCTTCGAGGTGGTCGTCAGTGGCGTCGACGAGTCGACGGCGACCGCGACGGCCCCCGAGCTGACCGTTGAGCTCGCCGAGCGCAAGGCCCGCGCCGTCGCCGCGCTGCGTCCCGACCGCCTCATCCTCGGCAGCGACACCGTCGTCGAGATCGACGGCCGGATCCTCGGCAAGCCCGCCTCCCCGGCCGAGGCCCTCGCCATGCTGCGCAGCCTGCGCGGGCGGACCCACCGGGTGGTCACCGGCGTCGTCGTGCTCGACGCGGCGACCGGCACCGTCCGCGGCCGCGCCGCCGTCACCGCGGTCACGATGCGCGATGTGCCCGACGCCGAGCTCGCCGCCTACGTCGCCTCCGGCGAGCCGATGGACGCCGCGGGCGCCTACGCGATCCAGGGTGGCGCCGCTGCGTTCGTCACCGCCGTCGACGGCGACCTCGACACCGTCATCGGCCTGCCGACCGCCGTCGTCCGCGACCTGCTCGCCGGCCTCGACGCCGGCGTCCCCACCGCCGCGACCGAGACCGGCCCCTGAGCGCCACCCGCCGACGCCGCCCACCCGCCAGCCCGCACACCCGCCAGCCCGGTCACCCGCCCCCACCCGATGGCGGTCGGATCATGGCCACATCGGTGACACCACGCTGCGGCGGGCCGGACACCCCCTTTCCGGCCAGATGGCGGTCAGATCGTGCCGAGGGATAAGTACGGCGTTGCGGCGCGTTGCGGCCCCAGACCGTGCTCAGCCCTCGGCACGATGCCGTACATGAGGTGATCATGGAGGGAGACGGCGGGCCGGTCCTCTCCGTCGTCGGTGGACGCGAGGCTGGCGTCCGCTGGATCCAGCCACTTCAGCGTCAGCACTCCTCAATGCCGGGTTGCGCCGGCGGCACGCTGTGACGTGTCGTCGATGCCCACCCGCTGGGAAGCCTCCGACCGCTCGGCCGCGGATCCCGAGGACCCGGCGGCTCCGGCGGCGGCCGCAGCAGCGCCCACGGCCGTACCAGCGCTCCCGGCCGTACCAGCGCTCCCGGCCGTACCAGCGCTCCCGGCCGCAGCCGCCGGGCCGTGCTCGGCGTGGACGCCGCGGCGGACGGTGGCCAGGACGACCACGGCGCCGACCAGCGCCGCCACCGCCGCCCACAGCGAGACCCGGTCGATGCCGGCGGCGTAGCCCGCCCGGACCGACGGCGCCGACCGCAGTCGGGCCGAGAAGACCGCTCCGAACAACGCGATGCCCAGGGTCATGCCGAGCTGGCGGAAGGTGTTGACGGCGCCCCCCGCCATGCCCGCCTGCCGCGGCGGCACCGACTCGACCGCGGCGGAGACCAGCACCGGCGTCGTGAGCCCGACGCCGGCGCCCACCACGGCGAGGCCCGCGAACAGCGCGGACTGGCCGGAGTCGGCCTGCACCGTCAGCCACAGCAGCGCCGAGCCCGCGGCGATGCAGAGCAGGCCCACCCCGATCGGCAGCCGCGGCGCGAACCGGGGCATGTGCCGGCCCGCGACCGCCGCGACCACGAACGCCGTCCCGGCCAGCGGCATCAGCGCCAGGCCGCCGCGCACCGGGCTGAGCCCCAGGACGTTCTGCAGCCACAACGACACGAAGAGCAGGCCGCCGAACGCCGCCATCTGAAACAGCAACGCCCCGGTCAGCAGCCCGGCGAAGGACGGGCGCCGCAGCAGCGCCAGGTCCAGCATGGGCTGGGCGGCCCGCCACTCGACGACGACGAAACCGGCCGCCGCGAGCCCGGCGATCACGAAGGACGCCACGGTCAGCCGGTCGTCCCAGCCGTGTTCGCCACCTCTGATCAGGGCGTACGTCAGCGCGGCCGCGGCCAGCGTGAAGGCGGTCGCGCCGGGCACGTCCAGCCGGCCGGCGCCGCGGGCGCCGGCCGGCAGCACCCGCAGGGTCAGGACGATCGCGCCGAGGGCGATCGGCAGGTTCACCAGGAAGATCGCCTGCCAGCCCAGGCCCTCGGTGAGCAGTCCGCCGGCGATGGGCCCGGCCGCGGCGGCGGCGCCGTTGACCGCGCCCCACACGCCGAAGGCCACGCCGCGGTCCCGGCCGTGATAGGTCGCGGAGACCAGCGCGGCCGAGGTCGCGAACATCGCGGCGCCGCCGACTCCCTGCACCGCCCGGGCGGTGATGAGCAGGGCGGCGTTCGGCGCGAGCGAGCACGCCAGGGACGCGGCCGCGAAGACGACGAGCCCGGCCACGTACAGCCGGCGGTGGCCGAACAGGTCGGCCAGCGAGCCGGCGGCCATCAGCAGGGCGGCCAGCGCGAGGGCGTAGATGTCGATCACCCACTGCAGGGAGGTGAAGGACGCGTGCAGGTCGTCCGCCATCCGGGGCAGGGCGACGTTCACGATGGTGACGTCGACCAGCAGGATGAAGGCGCCCAGGCAGATCGCCGTGAGGGGCAGCCATTTACGCATGACGGGGGAACTCCGTTCCGGGGCGAGGGCCGGGTGGCCGCCGTGACGTCGCCCGGCCGTGGGGCGCTCCGGCGTCGGCAGCCGGGTGGCCGGTTGATCCGTGGTTCCACAGTCCATCGGGCACGGGCCCACACCCCAGCCAGGAGAGCCGGCGCGGCGGAATCCGACAGCCGATAGCCTCGGCGGGTGGAATCCGACGCGTCGTGGCCTCCGCTCGATGCCCTGGACCAGCTCGACCGGCGGATCATGCACGCCCTCCAGATCGACGGCCGGGCGCCGTTCGCGCGGATCGCCGAGGTGCTGGGCGTCTCCGACCAGACGGTCGCCCGCCGCTACGCGCGGCTGCGCGGCACGGGGACCGTCCGGGTGCTGGGCCTGGTCGACCCGTTGCGGATCGGGCTGACCACGTGGCTCGTACGGGTGCGGTGCACCCCGGACGCGGCGGCTTCCGTCGGTGCGGCGCTGGCCCGGCGTACCGACACCCGCTGGGTGAGCCTGATCTCCGGCGGCACGGAGATCTCCTGCATCGTGCAGGGCGCCGTCCCCGGGCAGGACGACACGCTGCTGTTGCAGCAGCTCCCGCGCACCCCTCGGGTGGTGCAGGTGACCGCGCACGCGCTGCTGCACGTCTTCTTCGGCCGCGACCTCAGCCCGCTGACCCGCACCGGCCCGCTCGGTGCGGCCGAGACCGCCGCGCTGGCCCCGGCCGACGCACCCGGGCGCTGCTGGACCGAAACCGCCGAGGAGCCTGTCCCACTCGGCCGCGACGATCAGCGGCTGCTCGACGCGCTCGCCGTGGACGGCCGGACCCCGGCAGCCGAGCTGGCCACCGCCACCGGGTGGTCGCAGACGACGGTGCGGCGCAGGCTGGCGGAGCTGCGGTCGTCCGGCGCGCTCTACTACGACCTGGACTTCGACCACGGCAGGCTGCAGCCGCAACTGCGGGCCTCGCTGTGGCTGGAGGTCGAGCCGGCCCGGCTCGCCGAGGCCGGGACCGCGCTCGCCGGGCACGAGCAGGTGGCCTTCGCCGGGGCGACCACCGGCACGGCGAACCTGTACGCGGCGGTCGGCTGCCGCAACGCCGGCGCCCTCTACCGCTACCTGACCGGCCCGGTCGCCGCGATCCCCGGCATCCGCCGCATCGAGACCGCCCCGATCCACCGCAACCTCAAGGGCGCGGGCCCCCGGCACGACACCCGCCGCACCCTCCCGGCCGGCGACGGATCCCCGGTCGGTTAGATCACGAACCCCGGTCCGCAAGCAGGAGCTGGCCAGCTTGCGAGCCCACCACACCTTGCGGTGAACGCCGTTGACTTGTGGCCTGCGTCACTCTACTGTCGAGCCCTGGTCAGGTTCGTCACTCCGCCGTTCCCCGCCCCGAGATGCGTGGTGGTGAGTGCGGGTCAGCCACGTGGCCGAATCGCGAGGCCGACAGACCGCATGCGGCATGCCGCCATCCGGACGATAGACCGTGAACAGCCGGCAGCACAGACGGGTCATCAGTGACTCACGCGTGAAAGGAAGCTCGATGAAGCTCGTTGAACTCGACTCCTACGTGGTGACCGACAGCTTCTTCGGTGTGCCGTACATCGACGAGGACGAACAGCGCAGCGAGCCCGTCGAGCATCGTTACATCCACGGCGGTTTCGAGGGGACGAGCACCCGGTTCGCATTATGTTATCCGCCCGCCGAGAGATGGCAGGGCCGCCTTTTCCAGCCGCTGGAAGGCGCCAACGCCGGCCACGAGAACGTCAACACCGGCCCGCTCGGCCAGGTGACCGGCGGGCTGGAGATGATCTTCCGGTTGGGCGGCTTCGCCATCGAGTCCAACATGGGTCACATCGGCGATGTCATGGATCCGAAGGCAGGCCCCGATCCGACGATCTACGGCTATCGGGCTGCCGCCGAGTCCGCCCGTTTCGCCAAGTTCGTGGCCGCCCAGATCTATGGCGCGCCGCCCGCGTACGCCTACGTGTACGGCGGAAGCGGCGGCGCGCGGCGCTCGCCGCTGTGCCTGGCGTACGCGCCCGACGTGTGGGACGCGGCCCTGCCCTACATGGGCGACGCCCAGGACGGCGACTACGGCGACCTGCGATTACTGCGTAACGGCACGCCCAACTTCTCGTCGATGTTCAACGTCCAGCGGGTGCTCGGCGACAGGATCCACGACGTCGTCGACGCGATGTGGCCGGGCGGCAGCGGCGATCCGTTCGCCGGCCTGAACACCCATCAGCGCACCGAACTCGCGACGCTCTACAAGATCGGCTATCCGCGTGGCGACGAGTCCTTCATCGCCCAGCCGATGGGCCAGATGTGGCTGTGGTCGTCGATGGCCACCCGCCTGCAGGCCGACTACCCGCAGTACTGGGAAAATTTCTGGACCAGGCCCGGTCACGTCGGCTTCGACCAGCCCGAGCTCGTGCGCGACGACCTGATCGAGCTGGAGACGACGGTCAGGCGGGTCCTGTACGCCAACGACCTGCTCGAGGACCCGACCCTGCAGACGCCGGAGCTGGACCAGGTGCGCGCGTTGGCGTCGCTGTTCGCGGGCATGAACAACATGTGGCACATCCCGATGGCGGTGCAGCTCGACGAGGTTCCGGACGGCTACCTTCTCGGGGCGGCCGTCGAACTGACCAGCGGCGCGGCCGCGGGACGCGTCCTCTACGTCCTCAACGGCCACCAGGACGTGCTGCTCGTCGACAGCGACGGCGAGGCCGCGAACCTGCGTTTCACCGGGGTCGAGCCGGGCGACCGGATACGCGTCGACAACCATGCCTTTCTCGCCTACTGCTACTACTACCGGCACCATCTCCTCCCGTGGGAGCCGGAGTACGACTTCCTGCGGATCGACGGCCGGCCCGTCTACCCGCAGTACGAACTACCGGAGATGTCGCCGTTCATGGGCGTCAAGCACACCGGCCGGATCGAAGGCAAGCTGATGTGGGTGCACCACACGCACGATTCGTCGCTGTGGCCGCCGCAGGGCCTGGGCTTCAAGGCGAACATCGAACGCGAGTACGGGGTCGAACTGGCCCGCACGAAGTTCCGCCTGCGCTGGACCGAGAATGCCGAGCACGTGCCGCCGATGATGGCGGCGTCGGCGCCGGGCCGGGCCAACACCACCTACCTGGTGAACTACCAGCCGATCATCGAGCAGTCCCTGGTCGACCTGATCGACTGGGTGGAGAACGGCATCGAACCGGTGGACACGGCCTACGACTACCGCGACGGCGCGATCGTCCTGCCGGCGACCGCCAAGGAGCGCCGCGGTATCCAACCGGTCGTGTCGGTGACGGCGAACGGCGGCGCCCGGGCCGGGGTCGCGGTGGGCGAGCCGGTCACGCTGTCCGCCCACGCCGAGACGCCGCCCGGCGCCGGCACGATCGTCGGCCTCCGGTGGGACTTCGACGGGCAGGGCACCTTCCCGCGCACGGAGGACCTCGACGGCTCGCAGGCCGAGGTGACCGTGACCACGACACACGCCTACGACGCGCCCGGCACCTACTTCGCCACAGCCCTCGTCGAATCCCACCGCGACGGCGACGTCGCCGCCACCTCGCGCCGCATCCCCAACCTGGCCTCGGCCCGCATCATCGTGCGCTAGCACCCACACACTCAGGTCCGAGCCCCGACTCCGACTCCGCCTCCGAGGATCGTGGTGTGCATGGGAGCGGCGCCATCTGTCTCCTCCACAGGGATAAATCGGACGCGCAACCCTGTGGAAGAACCATGGAGGCGCTCTCCCACGCATCCGCCGCGGACGCCCGAGCCGTCACCCGGCGTTCCGCGATCGTCGGAGCGGCTCGCGGCGGTCAGCCCGCAGACAGTGCCGCCGGAGGCACCGTGGTCACTGCGGTCACTGTTCCGGACAATTTCCGGGAATCCTCCTCGCCTGGCGGCGACGCGCCCCTAAGCTGTCGTTCCGGTAGATATCGTCCGCTGGCCACCGCGTCTTAGCAGGACCGGCGGCAGATCGCATCGCGTTCCAGTTTCCTCACTCTGTTCCGACGAATTCTCGCGTGCGCGCTGGGCCGTCCAGCTCGATTCCAGCTCCGGCCTTCCGCCGCTGTCACTGTCACTGCTACCGCCGTTTTTCCCACCGGGAAATCCGCGGCGTGGAAGAACCCGGCCCGGAAGCGGGCCGCGGCGCAGCAGTTCCCGCAGACTCCCCTGACCTGGAGACGCCGATGGCAAGCGTGCACGACGACGCCGAGACGAAGCTCGCCGAGATCTCGACCGGGACGGCGGGCGGGCCGGCGGGCGGGCCGGCGGGCGGGCCCACCGATCTCCCGCCCGCCATGACACGTCCGGCCTCCACCGAGGCCGACCTGCGCCCGACCCTGTCCCAGGCGGCGAGCTTCGCCCCCCTGCGGGCCGAGCCCCGCGAAGGCGTCGGCCGGCGGCTGCTGCGTGGCCGCGCGAAGTCGGCCGAGCTGCTCACCAGCGACGAGTGGATGTACTACCTCTCCGACAGCACGTCGATCGGGCGGATCTCGATCCCCGGAACCCACGAATCCTGCGCGCGGTACGGCAAGGGAAACATCTTCGTGCCCTGCCAGACGCTCGACGTCGCCGACCAGCTCGACCGGGGCTGCCGTTTCCTCGACATCCGGTGCCGGGTCGTCGGCAGCGGCTCGGACATGTCGTTCGCCATCCACCACGGCGCCTACTACCAGAACATCATGTTCGGTGACGTCCAGCAGAAGTGCGCGGACTTCCTCTACAGCCACCCGTCCGAGTTCATCCTGATGCGGGTGAAGCAGGAGTACTCCAACGAAAGCGACGAGACCTTCCGGAAGATCTTCAACAACAGGTACCTGCGGTCGTACTACTACACCGACGGCGACATCCCGACGGTGGGCCGGGCCCGCGGGAAGATCGTGCTGCTCGGTGACGTGGCCGGTCTCGGCGGCATCAACTACGGCGGGCCCGACCTCGTCATCCAGGACGACTACGGCAACAGCGACCCGAGCGTGAAGTTCGACGAGATCTGGGCCCAGGCGAACGCGTCGGTCGTCTACCGCCAGCCGGGCGACGACCGCCTCTACGTCAACTACGTGAGCGCGAACGACCCGCCGTGGATCGCGCCGGACGGCTACGCCGACCTCATCCAGCCGCCGCTCTACGACGCGATCTGGGGCAACATCGAGCAGTGGCGCACCGTGGGCCAGTTGGGCGTCATGCCGCTCGACTTCTTCGACTCCGACGACGGCTGGAACGAGGGGCTGATCAGCGGAATCGTCTACTGGAACTACAACTGGTAGCGCCGGCAGAATCCTCGCGTCTTGAGCCTCCAGTTCTTTTATAGGCCATGGACCTGAGGATAGAGCCGGGCCCGTCGGCGCTACTGCGACCGTACACGTCCAACATCACGGCGTGCGCGGCGATTACTGTAGCAGCCCCTTGTCTCACCTTTCATGACGACTACCCCTCCGGCCTCGACCCGAGTACGTCCGGGTGGTGGGCGCGGTCACACCAGTAGTGCGTCGTCGCTCGACGGGACGGGCAGGCTGTCGGGCTCGACGACCGCGCGGGGCCGAGGAAGGAACTTCGATGCGCCGTGGATGGCCAGGACGCAGAGGGCCATCGTGAGGAAGGTCGCGGCCCACACGAGCCCGCGGGAGAAGTCCTCGCCGTCCAGGTGCAGCGCGATGATGATCGGACTGCCGATGCCGAAGTTCGCTCCGAACATCGTGATGGGGAAGGCAGCGAACAGCGAGGTCAGGCCCCACGTACGGGAGACGCGCCGCCAAATCTGCACGGCCAGGACCGTGAACAGGACTGTCTGGGTGCCCTCAAGCACGCCGATCACGGCTGGGTAGTTCCAGATCCGCAGCTCGTAGGGGCCGTAGTAGGTGTAGACGTTGACGCCGGTGCCGATCGCCTCGAAGACGCACGAGGTGACAATCTCCAGGCCCCAGATTGCGAACAGTCCCTTGCGGGTCAGACGGCCCTCGTACATCTTCCGCCCCGCATAGAGCGCGACGGCGGCATACAGAATGATGTAGCCGCTGTGTGACCAGTTCGGCTGCACAACGCCGAAGGCGCTGAAGTGCGACCACATCGCACCAGGGGTGCCGGCACTGTCCGAGTCGAAAAACCACAGGTCGAAGGCGACATCGTACAGCGGCTCGGCGAACGCCGCGACGCCCGCCGCGAGCACCACGCAGAGATAGAACGGCGTCCGCTCCTTGCGCCATAAGTAGATCGCGATCGCGATCATTGCGAGCGCGATGGCCCAGCTCACCCAGGTGAAGATCGACTGCCAGAGTAGATCGAGCTCGTGCGACATCACGTCATGCGGCATGCGTCCCAACGAGAGCCTCCATGGCCGGAGTCATCGCAAATATGGCGACCGTCACTCCGGAGGTTAGGTGACGTCATGAGAGCGAAGCCTCCCCCGCAGGGGGACAATCCCTCCTCCGAATGAGGGAACAAGGATCCGCTGCGCACCCTGATCGCCACGATCGGCGCAGGCCACGGCCTGCACCTCTACCTCCCGCCCTGATCCAACGAACTACCGCTAGTGCGCTGTCCATGAACGTTTCGGGGTTGTGTGGACACGCCGGGCGTGGTGCTGGGGATCGGGTGGTTTCAGGTTCACCGTCGGGATCGGTACTGATGCCGATTTGACGTCCTCCCCGCCCTGAAGGACGGGGAGGACGTCAAAACCTCACCCGGCGGGTCAGTGTGGGCCGGGATCCGAACCGCTGTTTCGCGTTCGACCAGTTCGGGCCGCTGTCGATCCGCCCGCCCCATGGGGTCGGCTGGGCACCGCAGTCCCATCCGGACCGGCTGCCCGCGACCTACCACCGCCGCCACGGGATCCGCTACTTCCACGGCTGCTACTCCCTCGGCGACGACCAGCTCTGGGGTGTCACCCGGACCCGCAAGAGCGCAACGAACGCGCTGGCCGCCCTGCAATCGATCAGGGCCGCCCGCCCCGACACCGCCCCGGTCTACATCATTCTGGACAACCTGTCCGCGAACACCACCCCGAAAATCCGCCGCTGGGCGGCACGCCACAACGTCGAGCTGTGTCTGACCCCGACCTACGAGTCATGGGCGAACCCGATCGAGGCCCAGTTCGGCCCCCTACGCAGCTTCACCATGGCCAACGCGAACCACCCGAACCACCCGGCACTCGCCCACCGCCTGCAGAACTACCTGCGCTGGCGCAACACCCACGCCCGCCACCCCACCGTCCTGCAAGCCCAACGCCGCGAACGCGCCCGTATCCGCAGCGAACGCCAACAACGCTGGGGACGACCCCGAACAGAAGCTGCCTGACCAACCCGAAAAGGACCAACCCGAAAAGGATCGTGGTCAGCGCACTAGATGGAGAAGTCCTCCCCCTGCCAGACGCCGGCCTGGGGGAGGCGGATCGGCGGCCGCTCGCCAGCACCATCGCCGCCGGCGGTGGTGGCGGTGGCAGCGGCCGTGACGGGGGTGTCGGCGCGGGTCGCCTCCAGCCGGTTGACCCGGGTGAGCAGCGACTGAAGGCTGATGCCGACCAGGTCGGGCAGGCGGTCGTCGTGGGCGGGCTGCGGGCGGCTGGGGCTGATGACCTGCCCGGGAACGCCGACGACGACCGAGCCGGGCGGGACCGGGTGGACGACGACGGCGTTCGCGCCGATGCGGCTGTCGGCGCCGACGGTGAACGAGCCGAGCACCTTCGCGCCGGCGCCGATCACCACCCGGTCGCCGATCGTCGGGTGCCGCTTGGTGGCCTCCAGGCTGGTCCCGCCGAGCGTCACCCCGTGGTAGATCGTCACGTCGTCGCCGACCTCGGCGGTCTCGCCGATCACGACCCCGGTGGCGTGGTCGATGAACACGCCCTCGCCGATCCGGGCGGCGGGGTGGATGTCGACGCCGGTCAGTTTGCGGGTCATCTCGGCGCCGACCCGGCTGAGCAGCGGCAGCCGGTGCGTCCACAGCCAGTGGTTCACCCGGTGGCCCCACAGGGCGTGCACCCCGGGGTAGCACAGCGCGACTTCGAGGGCGGAGCGGGCGGCAGGGTCGCGGTCCCGCGCCGTACGCAGGTCCCGGCGCAGCGTCGCGAGCACGGCTCAGTCCCCCAGGCCGGCGAACAGCGGCGTGGACAGGTAGCGCTCGCCGAAATCGGGCAGCACCACCACGATCAGCTTGCCGGCGTTCTCGGGGCGGCCCGCCACCGTCAGCGCCGCCGACACCGCCGCCCCGGCGGAGATGCCGACCAGCAGGCCCTCCTCGCGGGCGAGGCGGCGGGCGAGTTCCATCGCGTCGTCGGCCTGCACCTGAATGATCTCGTCGACGAGCGAGGTGTCGAGCACGCCGGGCACGAAGCCGGCGCCGATGCCCTGGATCGGGTGCGGCCCCTTCACGCCCCCCGACAGCACCGGCGAGGCGGCGGGCTCGACCGCGACGAACCGGGCCGACGGCCGGCGCTGCTTGATGACCTCCGCCACCCCGGTGATCGTCCCCCCCGTGCCGACGCCGGCGACGAGAATATCGATCTGCCCGTCGGTGTCGCGCCAGATCTCCTCGGCGGTCGTGGCCCGGTGGATCGCCGGGTTGGCCGGGTTCTCGAACTGCTGGGGGATGAAGTAGCGGGAGTCGGCCTTCGCGAGCTCCTCGGCCTTGGCGATGGCCCCGGCCATCCCCTCGGCGCCGGGGGTGAGCACCAGGTCGGCACCGTAGGCGCGCAGCAGCATCCGCCGCTCGACGCTCATCGTCTCCGGCATCGTCAGCACGCACCTGTAGCCGCGCGCCGCGCACACCATGGCCAGCGCGATGCCGGTGTTGCCGCTGGTGGGCTCCACGATGATGGTGTCCGGGCCGATCGCGCCGGCCCGCTCGGCGGCGTCGATGAGCGCCAGCCCCAGCCGGTCCTTCACGCTGTGCGCCGGGTTGAACGACTCCAGCTTGGCCACGACCCGGGCCCCGACCCCGTCGGTAACCCGGTTCAGGCGCACCAGGGGCGTGTTCCCGACCAGCCGCGTGATGTCCTCGGCGATCCTCATCGACGTTCTTCTCCTCGGTCGGCGCCCCTCTTGGTCACAGGGCCAGGGTATGTCCCGACTCCGGCGCGGAGCCGTCCATGAGCAATCAGGCACCATCGGGCGCCGCGGATCGCGGCGGCGGTGCCCGCCCGGGTGTCGGTGCGGCGCGGCGGGTTGCGCGATGGGCGGACGTCCGCGGTCCGGCCGGGATAGTTTCGAGCCCGTGGCGCGGGTCCGGGATCGAAGGTGCGCGGGCGGGCGCGGTGCCGGGGCGCGGCGTCGAACGTCCGAAGGCGCGGTCGGGCCCGGAGGCGAGGCCGGATGAGGATCGCGCTGTTCGTGACGTGCCTGGTCGACGCGCTGTTCCCCCGGGTCGGGCAGGCCACGACCGAGCTGCTCGAACGCCTCGGTCACGAGGTCGTCTTCCCCACCGGGCAGACCTGCTGCGGGCAGATGCACACCAACACCGGCTACGCCCGTGAGGCGGTCGAGCTGGTCCGCCACCACGTCGATGTCTTCGAGGGCGCCGACGTCGTCGTCACCCCGTCCGGGTCGTGCGCCGGTTCGGTGCGCCACCAGCACGCCGCGCTCGCCCGCGACGCCGGCGACGACGCGCTCGCCCGCCGCGCCGAGGCGGTCGCGGCCCGCACGTACGAGCTGTCCGAGCTGCTCGTCGACGTGCTCGGCGTCTTTGACGTCGGCGCCTACTACCCGCACCGGGTCACCTACCATCCGACCTGCCACTCGCTGCGGGTGCTGCGGGTGGGTGACCGGCCGCTGCGGCTGCTGCGCCACGTCGCCGGGATGACGCTGCTGGAGCTGCCGGAGGCCGAGACCTGCTGCGGGTTCGGCGGCACGTTCGCGGTGAAGAACGCGCCGACGTCGACGGCGATGCTCGCCGACAAGATGCGCCACGTGCTCGGCACCGGCGCGGAGGTGGCCACCGCCGGCGACGCGTCCTGCCTGATGCACATCGGCGGCGGCCTGACGCGGCTGCGGGCCGCGACCCGCACGGTGCACCTCGCCGAGATCCTCGCCAGCACCCAGGCGTCTGGCGATCGGACAGGGATCCGGTGACGGCGACGTTCCTCGGGATCCCCGCGCCGGCCGGCGTCGGGCAGCTGCGTGGTGACCGGCCCTTCCCCGCCGCCGCGCGTGACGCACTCGCCGACAGCCAGCTGCGCCGTAACCTCGGCCACGCCACCGGGGTCATCCGCACCAAGCGGGCCGCGGCGGTCGGCGAACTCGACGACTGGGAGCAGCTCCGCCTCGCCGGCGAGGCGATCAAACGGGCGACGATGGCCCGCCTCGACGACCACCTCGTCCGGCTGGAGGCCGAGGTGAGCGCCCGCGGTGGGACGGTGCACTGGGCCCGCGACGCAAACGAGGCCAACGCGATCGTCACCGGGCTCGTCCAGGCGACCGGCGCGACCGAGCTGGTCAAGGTCAAGTCGATGGCCACCCAGGAGATCGGCCTGAACGCCGCGCTCGCCGACGCCGGCATCATCGCGCACGAGACCGACCTCGCCGAGTTGATCATCCAGCTCGGCGACGACGTGCCCAGCCACATCCTCGTCCCGGCGATCCACCGCAACCGCGCCGAGATCCGCGAGCTGTTCGGGCGCAAGATGCCCGGCGTCGACCCGTCGCTCACCGCCGAGCCGCGCCGCCTGGCAATGGCCGCCCGCGCGCACCTGCGCCGCACGTTCCTGCGGGCGCGGGTCGCCGTCTCCGGGGCGAACTTCGCCGTGGCCGACACCGGCGCGCTGGTCGTGGTGGAGTCCGAGGGCAACGGGCGGATGTGCCTGACGCTGCCGGAGACGCTGATCACGGTGATGGGCATCGAGAAGGTCGTGCCGAGCTGGCGGGACCTGGAGGTGTTCCTGCAGCTGCTGCCGCGCTCGTCGACCGGCGAGCGGATGAACCCGTACACCTCGATCTGGACCGGCGTCACCCCCGGCGACGGGCCGCGGTCGTTCCACCTGGTCCTGCTCGACAACGGCCGCACCGCCGCCCTCGGCGACGCCGTCGGCCGCGACGCGCTGCACTGCATCCGCTGCTCGGCCTGCCTGAACGTCTGCCCCGTCTACGAACGCGTCGGCGGCCACGCCTACGGCTCGATCTACCCCGGGCCCATCGGCGCCGTGCTGTCCCCGCAGCTCACCGGGATCCATGCCGGCAGCGACGACAACGCCTCGCTGCCCTACGCCTCCAGCCTGTGCGGCGCCTGCTACGACGTCTGCCCGGTGCGCATCGACATCCCGTCACTGCTCGTCCGCCTGCGCACCGCCCACGTCGACGCCGCCCGCGCCCGCCCGCTGCCCACCGCGGAGGCGCTCACCATGGCCGCCGCCGCCTGGGTGATGTCCTCCCCCACCCGCTTCGCCGCCGCCGAGACCGCCTCCCGCCTCGGCCGGTTGGGCGGACGCGCCTCGGGCCGGCTGTCCTCGCTGCCCCCGCCGCTGTCGGCATGGACGTCCAGCCGCGACGCCCCCCGGCCCCCCGAGGAGACCTTCCGCCAGTGGTGGTCCCGCACCCGCGGCAACTCGGCGTGAGCGCGCGCGACGAGGTGCTGGCCCGCATCCGGGCCGCGAACGCCAACGCGGGCCTCGGCCTCGGCGGTGCGGTGGACGGACCGCGTGCGGACGGCGATGTCGCCATCCCCCGCGACTACCGCGGCGGCGGCGGCCCGGCCCCCGGCAGCCCGCCGCTGCTCGATCTGCTGCGCCGCCGGCTCATCGACTACCGGGCGTCCGTTGTCGACGCGGCCCCCGGCGACGAGCCGGCCGCGATCCGCGCAGCCCTGGCCGCCGCCTCCGTCGGACCCACGCCCGGTTCCGCGGAGCGGGGCGGCGGGGCGGTGCTCGTCCCGCCCGGGCTGCCGGCGAGCTGGTGCCCGGCCGGCGTCGTCGACGACGGCTTCACCGCCGTTGAACTCGACGGGTTCGCGGCGGTGGTCACCGCCTGCGCGGCGGCCTGCGCGCTGACCGGGACGATCGCCCTCGACGGCTCCCCCGACCAGGGCCGGCGCGCGATCACCCTGGTACCCGACGTCCACGTCTGCGTGGTCCGGGCCGACCAGGTCGTCCACGGCGTCCCCGACCTGCTCGCCCGCCTGGACCCGACCCGCCCGATCACGCTCATCAGCGGCCCGTCGGCCACCAGCGACATCGAGTTCGAACGCGTCGAGGGCGTCCACGGCCCCCGCACCCTCACCGTCATCCTCGTCGCCGCACCCCCCGCCCCGGCCTGAGGCTGAAGGCCGGGGATTCCCGCCGCATCGCGCGGGTTCACAAGGTGGCGCTGTTTCGACCGCAGGTGCCGCGGGTTCGCGACCACCTCGCCCGTGGAGCTGGTGGCAGCTTCCTTCTCAACCGAGTCAGTCACCTGAGCCGGTTCGTGGCAAGGGGGGCCGGTCTGCCTGTGTGACTGTGGGATTCTGTCCGGGTGACCGGCGGGGGCGAGCAGGACGCTCTCGACTGTTTCGTGTCGTACGCGGACGACGGCAGGACCTGGGCCGAGTGGATCGCCTGGCAGTTGAAGGATGCCGGCTACCGGATCAGGGTCGAGTCGTGGGACCTGGCACCGGGCGACAACCACGTCGCGTGGCGGCACCGGGCGGTGAGCCAGGCCCGGCACACCATCGCCGTGGTGACCGACGGCTACCTGCGCTCCCCCACCGCCGCCGCGGAGTGGACGGCGGCCTGGTCGGCCGACTCCCCCGGCGACGAACGGCGGCTGCTGGTGGTGCGCACGACCGACCGGCCGCTGCCCGGCCTGCTCCACCAGGTCACCCCGCTGGACCTGTTCGACCGCGGTGATCTCGCCGCCCGCACGGAGCTGCTCGCGGCCGTCCGGGGCGGGCGGGGCGGCCCGGAGATCCCACCGGTCTACCCCGGCGGACCGATCTACCCGCGAGACCTGCCGGCCGTGTGGAACGTGCCCGAACCACCCGGCCAGTTCGTCGGCCGCGCCGACTCCCTCGCGCGCCTCGACGCGGCCTTCGCCCGCTCGCCGCTGGTCGCCGTGACGGGCATCGCCGGCATCGGGAAGACCAGCCTGGTCACGGAATACGTCCGCCAGCACCATCGGGACCTCGACGCCGTCTGGTGGGTGCCGGCGGGACGCCCCGAGCTGGTCGGCGAGCGGATACGCGCCCTCGCCCCCGCGCTCGGCCTGCCCGAGCACGCCGAGCCTCCCGCCGTGCTCGCGCACCTCGCCCGCTCGGACGGCCGCTGGCTGGTCGTCCTCGACGACGCCGCCGACGCCGCCGGACTGCCGGGCTGGCTGCGCCCCGCCGGCGCCGGCCGGCTGCTGCTGACCTCCCGCAATCCGGAGTGGGACGGGCTCGGTGCCCTCGTGCCGGTCGGGCCGATGACCCGCACCGACTCCATCACCCTGCTCGCCGACCGGCGGCCGAGCATCGACGCGGCCGTCGCCGCCGGGATCGCCGAACGCCTCGGCGACCATCCCCTCGCCCTCGCCCAGGCTGCCGACCGGCTCAGGCGGGGCGGCGCCCCGGCCGAGTCCTACCTCGAGGCGCTGACCACACGGCCCGCCGATCTGCTCGCCCAGGACGAGGCGCCGCACCGCCCCGGGGTCAGCGTCGCCACCCTCTGGGACGAGTCGATCCGGCGCCTCGACGCCGAGACGCCGGCCGCCGGCCATCTGCTGCGCCTCGTCGCCCAGGGCGACGACGCCCCCCTGCCGATCCGGCTGCTCACCGCCGAGCCGGACGCGATCGGTGACGCCGGCCTTCGCGCAAAGGCCGGCGACCCGCTCGACCTGGCCGAGACGATCGCCGCCGTGGAACGCTCCGGCCTCGTCCACCGCGACGGCTCCGCCGTGACGATGCACGGGCTGATCCGGTCTGCCGCCCGCGCCCACACCACCCCCGAGCAGGCCGACCAGATCGTCACGGGCCTGACCCGGATGCTGCGCGCGTTGCTGCCCGAGTCCGTCACGGCCAACCCGGCCGCCTGGCCCGCCTGGCGGGAGCTGCTGCCCCACGCGCTCACCGTCCTCGACGCCACCGAGGCCGGCCGCCTCGCTGCCGCCGACAGCCCGCAGACCGCCTGGCTGGCCGAGCACGCCGCGGCCTACCTGCTGGAGCACGGCCACGCCGAGCGGGCCGTCCCCCTCGCCGAACGCGCCGTGCACGCCCGCAACGACCTCGACGGCCCGGACCATCCCGACACCTTGACCAGCCGGGAAGTCCTGACCCGGGCGACCCTGGCCGCCGGCGACATCCCCACCGCCGGCCGTCTCGCCGAAACCACCCTCGCCGACCGCACCCGGATCCTCGGCCGCGACCATCCCGACACCCTGACCAGCCAGGACGTCCTGGCCCGGGTGCTGCGGCAGGACGGTCAGCTCGGCGACGCGATCGACCTGTTCGAACGCACCCTCGACGGCCGCACCCGCGTCCTCGGCGACCGCCACCCCGACACCCTCGCCAGCCGCCACAGCCTCGGCGGCGCCTACGACGACGCCGGCCGCGGCGACCAGGCCACCGACCTGCTCCGCGACACCCTCGCCGACCGCCGCCGCGTCCTCGGCCCCGAGCACCCCGCCACCCTCGACACCCGCCACGACCTCGCCGTCGCCTACCGCCGCACCGGCGCGCTGCCCGACGCCGTCGCCCAGTTCGAACGAACCCTCAACACCCGCCGCGACGTCCTCGGCCCCGACCATCCCGCTACCCTCGACACCCGCCACCACCTCGGTATCACCTACCACCAGACCGGCCGCCTCGACGACGCAACCCGCAACCTCGACGAGGCCCTGACTCTCCGGGAGGACACCCTCGGTCCCGACCACCCCGCCACCCTCGACAGCGCCCACGGACTCGCCCGGGTCCACCTCGGGGCCGGACGACCCGAGCAGGCCCTGCCTCTGTTCGAACGCGCGTTGAATGGGCGTGTACGCACTCTCAGCCCAGACCACCACGACACTGTCGAGACCCGCGAGCTGATCGCCGAGTCGTACGTCAGCCTGGGAAGGCCGGGCGATGCCGTCCCTCACCTCGAATATGCCCTCGACCGCCACAACGAGGTCCTCGGCTCCAGGCACCCTCGCACTGTCGGCGCCCGGGAGGCCCTCGCCACCGCGTACCGACGCATGGGACAGCTCGAAGAGGCCCGCCCCTTGACCGAACAGTTGCTTGGTGACCACGCCCGAGCACACGGCGTCAGCGATATCAGGACCCTCCAGACCGCCGACAGGCTCGCCAATCTCTACCAGTCCACAGGTCGCCTACCGCAGGCCATCGATCTCAACGAACGCGTCCTGGCCATCCGCACGACGACCCTCGGCTCCGGTCACCCCGATACCACCACTAGCCGCGACGTCCTCGCCGACACCTACCGCCAGGCCAGCCGTCCCGCCGACGCCGTCCGCCTCTACCGAGAGGCGCTCGCGGACGCCATGCGCGAACACGGACCGTTCCACCCGGACACCACCCGGAGCCGCCGTGCCCTCGCCGACAGCGTCAACGAAACCCGCCGCGACCTGGCACCGCCGCCGGAGCGGCCGAGCCCGGCAGAGACTCGACTCGACCACCGATGGTGAGCACTCCCGGTGCCGGCTCGGATCACCGCGGATCCGCAGGGCTATCGGGATCTGCCGATCCATCGATTTCAGACTCTTCCGGCGAGAACCGATCGAGCTTGTCCAACTTGCGGAGCAGCTCCTCAGCGGCCGTCCCTCGCGCCGTCCGCCCACCCGCCGACGCCGCCCGAGCCTGTTCGTCCCGCAGCCGAGCCTCCTCACGATCAGACTCAGTGTTCATCTGCTCCAGCGTCTCCCGCCTAAGACGCTGGAGCTGCTCGTAGGCCCACTCCGACTCCTGTTCGGCGGCGCGTCTGTTCGACCACTGGCGGTCGTCGCGGGCGTTCCAGGTTCGGGTGAACGAGCCGTCCCAGTCGACCGGCCGCGTGGACTTCCCGGCTTCCGCCTCGGAGGCAGCCGGGTCGGGGCCGGAGGCTGCGTCCGGTTCGATCCCAGTCGGGGGAGCCGATTCGGCGTCGGGGGTCTCGGTGTCGGGGGTCTCGGCGTCGGCGGTCTCGGGGGTGCCGGACGTCGCCGAGGCGGCCTCCGGGTCTCCCTTGGGCGTGGGTGCGGCCTGCCGGTCAGCAGGTTCTTCAGGCATGGCCGTCCTCTCCAGGACCTCGCCGGGCACGGCCGTGGATCTGACGTGTGGTGCGATCATCCCGAGATGATCATTCGCCGGTTCCCGATGAGTCGATCTTTAGTGGATCAGGTGTTCAGAAGATATCTTCTTCTGAACACCTCCTGTGGCGGTGATGGATCTCGTGCTGGTGGCGATGGCGGTGGCGAGCGCGTCGATCTGGGTGAGGAGCGCGGCGGGTGGCTGGCCGAGGTCGACGGCGTGGGTGTGGATGTGGATGCCGCTGTGGCGAAGGACGTGGGTGGTGGGGGTGGCGGCGGCGTAGACGAGATGGCCGTCGGTGAGGCCGAGCGCGGTACAGTAGGCGATCATCTGGTAGAGGTCTTGGACGGGCACGGTCGCCGTGGCCTTGTACTTGGCGTCCACGACGGCCAGGCAGCGGTTGGCGTCCCACCAGGTGATGTCGGGGCGGGCGGGGAGCCGACCGGCCTCGTCGAGCTGGACGGTGCGTTGGCCGTCCACGGTGCCGCCGCGGCGTTCCAGCGCCGCGCGCAGCGTGGTGGTGAGCCAGGCCTCGAACACGGTGTTCAGCTCGAACAGGAACCCGGTCGCGGCGAGCGTGCCGGGTGCGGCTGCCGGCGGCATGTCGATGCCGCGATGGACCAGCACGAGTCGGGCGAGGCGTAGAGCGGGCTGGTAGCGGCGGGTCAGCCGGGTGACGGGAGTGGCCAGCGCTGGTGTGCCGGCGGTCAACGGGGTGACGTCGGCGAGGCGGGTGCGGATGCGGTGCAGCGCCGCCCGAGTCGGTGCGGGCACGCCCGGCAGGCGCAGCAGCCGGCGGGTGGCGGTGGCGAGGATGCGGTTGTCGTCGATGTCCGCGGTGTAGTCGTCGTGGCGGATCTCCAGCGGGACGGCGACGGCGAGCCGCGCCCGGATCTGGTCGGCTTCGCGCAGCCGGCCGCGCAGGACGGGTGAGGCCTCGTCGACCGCCCGGTAGCCGCGCAGCACACCGCCGGCCAGGGCCCGTTCGGCGCGGTGCGCGAAGGCCACCGCCAGCCCGGTGGTCAGGTCGGCGGACGGGTCGAGGGTGATGTCGTCGTCGCGCCAGCCGGCCGGGTCGCGGGCATACCCGAGCAGCCACAGCAGGCGCGCCACCCCGACCTTCGGCCGGACGACGAGCTCGACGTCGCCGGCGCGGACGACGCCGACCCGGCTGGAGGCGGTCAGCCGCAGGCCACCGTCGAGGTCGCGGGTGGCGGTGACGGCCCCGGTCAGGCCGAGTGTGCGGGCCGTCGCCACGTCGAGGCCCGGCACCACGGTGGACCGGTACTCCTGCACCTCGACGCGAACTGGTGGCATCCCGGACTCTCAGGAAACGCCGGGCGTGACACCGCCGGAGCCGTCGCCGACCGCTGGCCCGCCGACCGCCGTACCGGCGCCCGCTGCCAGCGCCGCGTAAAGGGTGTCCAGGCCGTAGCGGTCGCGGACGTAGCCGGCGACGTCGGGGTGCTCGCCGGCGTGATGCTCCTCGAGCAGCGGCAGGATCTGGGTACGCCAGATCCGGTCCAACCCGGCCCGTTCCCGCACGCGGCGGTTCATCAGGTAGGACGGGCCGACGGCGGCGTCGCGGTCGCCGATCGCGGCGTTCAGCGCGTCGAGCAGGGCTGCGACCTCGACCGGTAGTCCCTCGCCGGCCAGCCAGCGATGCAGCATCCTGTCGACCGGAGGTTCGCCGGGGAACAACGCCTGCCAGGCGAACCGGCGGCGCATGGCCGCGTCGACGAGGGCGATCGAACGGTCCGCGGTGTTCATCGTGCCGATCAGGAACACGTTCGGCGGCAGCCGGAACGGCTCGCCGGCCGAGTACTGCAGCTCGATCGTGCGATTGCGGTATTCGAGCAGGAAGTACAGCTCGCCGAACACCTTCGCCAGGTTGGCCCGGTTGATCTCGTCGATGACCAGCACATACGCACCGGACGGGTTCTCGACCGCCGTGCGGACGAGCCGGCGCAGCGGCCCGTCCTCCCGGGCGAAACGAAACGTGCCGTCGGGAGCCAGCCCGGGTCGAAAGCCCTCGATGAAGTCCTCGTAGGCGTAGGACGGATGGAACTGCACCAGTCGGTGCTCGCCGTTGGTCTCCTCGGCGGCGAAGCGGGCCAGCTCCTGGGCAAGGTAGGTCTTGCCCGTGCCGGGCGGCCCGTACAGGACGAGCTGCTTGTGCTCGCTCAGCAGATCCATGGCCTCGGCCAGCCAGTCGAGGTCGACCAGCAGCCGCCCGGCCAGCTCGGCCGTCGGCACCGGAAGCTCCTCCAGCGGTGGCCACTCGACGACGACCGTGGTCGGCTCGGGCAGCTCGCCGGCCCCCCGCAGGCCGGCCACGGCGGCCGTGTTCGTGCTGGCACCCAGCCCATCAGGCGGCACGGCGACGCCGGCTGCGTCGATTCCGTCGAGGTCGACGAGGTCCGCAACCTCCCGGGCCACCTCACTTAGCTCGACGACGCTCGCCTGGCCGGCGAGCCTGTCCTGGGCGGTGTCAGACAGGTCGGACCGGTGCAGCGTGACCGTGTCCAACCAGCGCACGGCACGCCGATGATGCGCGCCGGCCGCGTCCGTGCCCGCTACCCAGGTGGGTGCACCGGTGAGGACGCCCACGTGCACCCGAGACTCGTTGACCGTGACCACCAGGTCTCCGGGCGCCATTCGGTTGAGGAACCGGTCGAGCAGCGCGACCCGCGCTCCTTCCTGCGCGGGGCTCAGGTCAGGCTCCGCCGCGCGGACGACTGCGGCCAGAGCGGTGCGGGACAGGCCCGGAGCCACCGACGGGTAGCCGGGCAGCGAGATCGCGCAGTACCCCTCCCGCAACCATTCCGGGACGAGGTTGCGGCCCTGCACATTGGCCCCGCGCACCAGCCAGCCGGGCCGGTAGGCGACCAGGTTCTCTTTGTCCTGCGGCTCATCCCAGCCCCATCGCGATGACCAGGGCGCAGCGAAGAAGTCGACGGGCCCCTCATGCTCCTGCATCGCGCCCCGGATCGCGGCGAAGTCCCGTTCGTCGTCGCCGGTGAGCGCGTCCACCTCTTCCTGGAAGGCGCCGACGATGGCACGCAGATGATCGACACGCAGGCTGTCGAGAAAGATCTCGGGAAAGGCAAGGTGCAGCAACGCCCGCCGCTGCCCGGCGGCGACCGTCGTCGGGACGGCATCGAGCAGTGCGCGGAAGGCCCACGGATCGTCGAGCGCGGCCCGCGCGTTCACCGAAGGCAACGATTTCACGTGGGCGAAGACCCTGGCCAGCCAGGTCACCTGCTGCGCACGATAGGTCTTGAACGCCACCCCGACCCGCATGAAACCGCCGTCGAGCGCGGCGTCGAAAGCGGCCGGGAGACCGACCGGCCAGGCGGCCGCGCTGAGGACGCTGCGCAGCCCGACCCGTTTCGTCGACCCCTTGATGTCGGACGCCGGCAGGTAGTGCAGGAAGAGCAGCTCGGCGGCGAGCTGCACCACCTCGGTCCGCGCGCCTTTCAGCTCGGCGCGCAGCTTTCCCAGAAAGGTGCCGGACGCACCGGCCGGCGGGTGTTCCAGCCGGAACACCAGATCCTCGGCGTTCTCCCGCGTCCACACCGCCCGGCCCGGCGTGAACACCGAGTCGTCGGCGCCGAACCCGCGCTCCAGGATCAGCCGGGCGGCGGCGTAGACGGCCTCGTGCCCGGTCATGCGCGGCTCCGGTCGGGGTGACGGGGGCCTTGGCCGGGTGGCGGGTCGAGCGGGGAGGCGAAGGTGCCGGTGGACATGGCGTCGTAGGCGGCCAGGACGAGGCGGCGGGTCCGGAACTCCCCGAACGCCTTCTCCTCGTTCTTGCGCAGGACGAAGAAGGAGTCGATCACATGCTCGGCCTCGTCCCGGGCCAGGCCGTAGAGGTGCAGGTAGGCGGCGTCCAGCTCGGCCCGGATCTGCGCCCGCCGCTCGGGGACCCACCGGAACGGCGGCCCGTCGTCGTGCAGCTCCTCGGCGTAGGCGGCCAGGTCCCACGACGTGTAGGACAGCTCCACCACCCGATCCGCCACCCAGTCCCGCAGCTCCACGCCCCCTTCCCACGGCGTGGGGCGGACGTACGCCTCCGGCGGCAGAACTGGGAGCTGTTCCATGAGGCCGAACGTCACGTGCGCCCCGCCCAGCTTCTGCCGAGCGACATAATCGAGTACAAGGGACGAGAGATTGGCCTGGAGTCCCGCGATCTCTCCGTTCGATGCCAGTATGAGCGGCGCCGTGTGTCCTACGGGATTGAGGGGAAGGACGGTGGCCGTCAGTGTTCGCTCTTCGTCGTTTCGGGCGATGTCGCGCCAGCCAAGGAGCCAGCCGCGGTCCCATCGATCGCTCAAGACCTCGTCTACGTTTTCCTCGCTGACCCAGTAGCGTGGCCAGATGCCTCTGTCGGGGTCGTCGTGTCGAGCGTCGTCGAGCCTGGGGAGGGTGCCCTTGTTGATGTGCGCCTGGGTCGCGCCGTCATAGGTGGCGAAACGGTGGTCGTAGTGGTGCAGCATCTTCGCCTCGAACAGCGGCAGCATGCGCTCGTCGCCCCGGAAGAAGATGTTTCCGTCGGCCGCCCAGCCTTCGCCGACCAGCTTCTTCTCGGAGTCGAACAGCTTCGAGTCATTCGCCATGTCGAGCATCCGAAGGAACGAGAGATCCCACGGGTTTTCCTCGGCCACCCTCTCGGTAGCCTCCCTGATGAGGATGGGTATCCGCCGGTGGATGGCGATGGTGATCTCGGCGTCGCGGCGGGACCGGAAGACCGGGGCCGTTCCGCTGTTGGGGTTCACCTGCAGAAGCTCCTGCGGTGAGATCCTGAACCGCCGGGCCGGTAGATCCTGAACTATTTGCACCAGCGAGGCGAAGGATGCGTTCCTGACGGGCGTCCCGCCGGTGGCGATCAGGAGGGCGAAGCCCACCCGGTTGTTCACCCCCGGGAAGATCTTTGCCTCGTTCTCGAAGTCGAAGAGCCCGGCCAGGGTCGAGGTGCCGATCAGGTGGCGGAAGAAGGCTGCGGTGGTGTCCCCGGTGGTGACGCTGTTCGGGACGATGATCCCGAACCGTCCGCGCCTTGCCGAGACCGTCAGATTGTGCTCGGTGAAGATCTGCGCGGTGTTGATGTCGCCCCGGCCGGTCAGGGGATAGCGGCCGGAGCTGTGGGCGAAGTGGCTGGCGCTGTCCGAGTCGCGCAGGGCGCGCTGGTACTCCGCCCACAGCCCTGGGCGCTCGTCCGCCAGCCGGGCGAGCATCTTCTTGCGGGCCGCGGCGTTCGCGGCCTTGGCGATCTCCGGGTCGCGGGCGGCGAAGAACTCCTTGTCCTGGAGCTTGATCTTTTCCCAGGGTGGGTTGCCGAGGACGCAGGAGAAACCGCCGGGCAGGACGTCGGGGAACTCCAGGGGCCAGTGGAAGAAGCGGTAGCGGTCGCGCAGCTCGGCGAGCACCCGGAGCTGGTCGGCGGTGAGCGCGCCCGCGCCGACCTCGTCGATCTGGGCGATGTCGTTGGTGGTGGGGGGCGGCGGATCCGCCCGCAGTTCGGTCACCGCGTGCGGGGTGCCCCGGCCCGTCTTCCTGGTGCGTTCCGCCGCGAGCGCGACCTTGTCCGGGTCGAGGCGGTGGGGCCAGGCGAACGCGGCGCACCAGGCGTCGGCGGCCAGCCGGGCGCGGGCGATGCCCGGGTCGGCCTCGGCGCGCAGCCATTCGGCCCGCTTGTCGTGCACGGCGGTGAGGTCGCCCTCGGGTAGGTTCGCCAGCTTCTGGAACCTGGCCCGCCACGGCTGGGAGGGGTCGGCGAAGGGCAGCTCGTCGTAGCCGGTCCGGGCCCTGCGCAGCTCGTCGCGGTTGCGTTTGCGGTAGGCGACGACCTGGTCGCGGTCGTCGCCGGTGAGGACGGTGAACGCGTCCTCGGGCAGGCCGGCGGCGACCAGGTCAGGGGTGGTACCGATGAGGGCGTTGCCGACCTTGATGTGGGCGTCGAGGAAGGAGAACGGGCGGCCGGGGTCGAGCGCCTCCAGCCACAGTGCGACCTTGGTCAGCTCGGCGGCGAGCGGGTTGAGGTCCACCCCGTAGATGCAGTGGGCGACGACGTCGCGCATGGCGTGCTGGGTGGCCTCGACCGGAGGCTCGGCCTCGCCGGTGCGTACGGCGGCGAGGCGGCGGGCGACGCGCCGGGCGGCGGCGGCGAGGAAGTGCCCGGAGCCGCACGCCGGGTCGCAGACCGTCAGCGCCAGCAGGGCCTTCTCCGCAGCGGCCGGGTCGGTGGCGGCGCAACCCGCGGCGGCGTCGAGCACCGGGTCGAGGGCCTCGTCCAGCAGGATCTCGACCAGCCCGGGTGGGGTGTAGTAGGAGCCGGTGGTCTTGCGTTCGTGGCCGGCGGCGATGTCGAGGGTGAATGCGCCGGTCTCCCGGTCGACGTGCGGGACGAGTTCGAGCAGCGACTCGTAGACGCCGCCGAGCTCCTCCGCGCCGAGGTTGCGGTAGTCGACCTGCCGGGGCAGCCCGGCCTCGTCCCGGGTGACCGACAGGGCGCGGATGGCGGTGAGCAGGTCGACGTTGGTGAGCGACGCGGCGCCCAGCGCGCCGAGCTGGTCCGGCTCGTAGATGCCGCCGAGGCCGGGCAGGGCGAGGTCGGGCAGGCCGCCCTCACTGCCCAGGGCGCGCAGCACGAGCTGGTGGGCCGTCCACAGGTCGTGGTGGCGTCCGCCGGTCAGCCGACGGCGGGCCAGCCGGCGCAGTCGGTCGGTGGAGAAGTAGCCGGCGTAGGCCTGCCGGGCCTGCGCCGGGGCGTCCGGCGGGTGGAGCAGGGCGCGATCCTCCGCGACGAACAGGACGAGCAGCTGGTAGACGACGCGCAGCAGCAGCCGGTAGTACTCCCGGCCGGGCAGGGTCCCATCGGCCAGCGCGGTGCGCAGCGCGGCGTTGTCCGGGTGGCGCAGAAAACCGCGGCCGAGGACGGTGAGGGCCTGGGCGACCCCGTCGCGCAGCGCGGTCAGCGCCCTGGTGCCACGGGTGACGCCTTCGGCGCGCCAGGTCTCCAGCCAGCAGGTGTCCGGGCGGGCGTCACCGTCCGGGCGGGGTTCGACCCGGCTGGCGTGGGCGACCAGCCAGAGCAGGGTGAAGTCGGCGAACACCTCGCCGTCGAACATCGCCTCGAGGTCGAACTCGACGTAGGCCTGCCGCACGAGCGAGGCCGAGTCGCGCAGCAGGCGCAGCCGCAGGCCGTTGGCGACGAATCCCCACAGCAGGTCGGGTGAGCGGTTGAGCAGTTCCTGGACGAGCGAGTGCGGGGCCGCGGTTGCCGCGCCGGCCACGCCGGGGGTGCGATGGTCGAGGCTGAGGCCGGCGCCGAGCAGGTGGACGGGGCTGCGTCCCCACAGGTGCGAAACCGGGTAGGCGCGGGTGCCGGTGGGCCCGGTCACGGTGATGCCGCCGGCGGGGGCGGCGGGTAGGCGGCCGTAGCCGAGCTCTTCGAACAGCACCCGCAGCCAGCGGTTGCGGGTGACCTCGGTCTGCGCGCCGGTGACGGGGCCAGGTGGAACGACGCGACGAAAGTCAGTCCAGGCGGCCTGCAGCCGGGTGAACGACCGGTTCGCCGCCTCCCGCAGGGTCTCCCGACCGACCAGCCCGTAGTCCGCGGGATCGAGACCGGACACACCGCGGCCAGCGAGGACGGCGGTGAGAGTGTCGACGGGTAGCAGCCCGCCGGCGCTACGCACGGTGGTGAACGCGCCGATCATCGGGGCGGTCATGGCCGGACCGCCGGCCGGGGCAGGTGCAGGTAGACGCCGAGGACGTCGGCGGGGCGCTGGGCGGTGACGGTCAGGCCGCGGCGGATGAGATTGCCGGTGCTGCCAGCGGCCTCGCGTACCCGACGGTGGCTGGCGAGCAGCTCCGCGGCCAACCGGTCGCCGACCTCGTCGAGGTGGCCGGTGAGGGTGTCGACGCGGGCGGTCAGCCGGCGCAGATCGGCCACGGCGAGATCGCGAGGGTAGTTGGCGACGGGCCGGGCGGCCAGCGCGGCGGCGACCTGCTCGTCGTCCAGCCAGGTCGGGTCGGTCGGGGTACCGGTAAAACCGATGATGCGGGCCTCCTCCGCGACCTGCGGGCGGGGTCCGTCCCGGCCGGGCAGGGCCAGATGCAGCCGGTAGCGCACGAGCAGCAGCACGGTGCGGCGGTCGACGGCGTCGGTGACCATCACCCCGCAGCGGCGGGCGGGCCGGTCCGCCTCGTCGACGCCGACCGGGTCGAGGGCGGTGTCCAGCACGTAGCGGGCCAGGGTGGCGACGGTCTCGTCGGTGCGGGTCAGCACCGCCACGCCGGCCGGGGCCGGCAGCGTGCGGGCCAGCCGCAGCTCGTCGCCGACGCCGAGCTGGTCGCGCAGCGCCGAGGGCAGGCCGGCGGCCGGTGCCTGGTAGATCCCGGCGTCCCCCGCCCCTGCGGGCCGCAGCACAGTGGGAGCGCGCAGGGCGGCGAGGGCGGTGCGGATGAACTCCTCCACTTCGGCCGGCCCGCCGAGGCTGGCGCGGATCGCCGTGACCTCCCGGCCGACCTCCTCGGGCCGGATCTGCTCCTGGGCGTAGAGGGTGCGGGAGCGCTTCTCCCGCTCGGCGGCCGACTGCCAGCGGGCCAGCAGGTCCGCGCGGGCCGACTCACCGATCCCGTCCAGTTCGAGCTGGTCGGGCGTGGTGGGCGCGGCGAGTAGCCCCTCCAGGACGGCGGAGAGCACCGTGTCCGAGTCGGTGGGCACGGGAACGGAGACGCCGGTGTCCTGGCGGATCGCCTCGTGCCGGCGCAGCAGCACCCCGAGCACCAGGGAGTCGATCGGGTTGTCCGCGCCGAAGTACGTCACCGCCCGCACCACCGGGGCGGTCTGCCCGAACCGGTCGACGCGGCCCTCCCGCTGCTCGTGGCGGGTCGGGTTCCACGACAGGTCGTAGTGGACGACGGCGGTGAAGTACGGGTGGAGGTTGATGCCCTCCGAGAGGCAGTCGGTGGCGACCAGCACCCGGCGGGTCGTGCCGGCCGTGTTCCTGGCGAGGTCGGCGACCTGCTGGGCACGGTCGTCGGGGGGCATCTCCCCGGTGACGGTGGCGATCTCCACGCCGTGCAGAGCCCCGCCCGCGGCGCTCTGGGCCTCGCGGCGCAGGGCGTCGGCGAGGTAGGTGGCGGTGGCGATGTACCGGCAGAACACGACGACCGCGTCCCCGCCGGCCACCAGTTCCCTGATGATCTCTACACCCTTGGTCAGCTTGGCGTCGGCCTTGCCCTTGAGCGTGTCGGCGGTGGCGGCCATCGCCAGCAGCCGGCGCCGGTTCGGATCGAGCTGGGCGCCCGGACTGGTGTCCGCACCGTCCAGGGAGGCGGCATCGGTCAGGTCGAGTACCCCGGCCTCGCCGATCGCGTCCGCCTCGGCGACGCTGTCGGCCTCGGCGACGCCGCTTCGGTTACGCAGGGTGGCCCCCGCGGCGGCCGGTGACGACGCCAGGGCTCGCAGCAGTGCCAGCACCGACCACCAGCGGACCCGCTGCGCCACCCGCCCGCCGCCGGGGTCGCGAACAGACTCGCGGGCGTAGGCGAGGACCTCGTCGACCAGCGCCCGGTAGGTCGGGCTGAGCTGGTAGGACTCCTCGGCGGTCAGCCGATCCGGGAACGACGTGGTCTCGTCCAGGTAGGCGCGGATGTCGGCCCGTTGCCGCTGGACGAGGTGCCGCGCGACCCGTTCCCGGTCACGTCGCCGGGCCGGCCCGGCGAGGTCCTCCGGCAGGTCGGCCAACGCCGGGTCGAGCAGGGCGAGCAGCGCGCGGAAGGCGGCACTCTTGCCGCTGTGCGGGGTCGCGGTGAGCAGCAGCAGGTGCCGGTTCGCATCGGCGGCCAGGCCGGTCAGCAGGGCCTGGCGCTGCTGGGCGGCCTGGCCGGCCCGGCCGGCATCGTCGGCGGCCACGCAGGTGTGGGCTTCGTCGACGACGACCAGCTCGGGGCAGGCGCGGAGGAACTCGTCACGGCGCCGCGCGGCCTTGATGAAGTCCGTCGAGACGATCGTGTAGGGGTGGTGTTCGAACAGCGACTCGCCGGGTGGCAGGTCGCGTTCCAGCCGGCCGGCCGTGGAGGCCAGCACCAGCGTCGCGTCCAGGGCGAACTTCTCCGCCAACTCCGCCCGCCATTGCTGGGCCAACGACGGCGAGCACAGCACGGTGAACCGGCTGGCACTGCCCTGGGCGAGCAGCTCGGCGAGGACCAGCCCCGCCTCGACCGTCTTGCCGATGCCGACACCGTCGGCGATCAACAACCGGACGGTGTCCATCCGCAGCGCCATCAACAGCGGGACGAGCTGATAGGAGCGGGGGGTGACGGCGAGGCCGGCCAGGCTGCGCAGCGGCCCGCCGGAGGAGCGGAAGCCCAGCCGCAGAGCGCTGCGCAGCAGCCGCGCGCTGGCCGCATCGCCCAGGTCGGCCGCGTCCGGCGGCGCAAAGGTGGCCGACTCCACCGGCTCGACGGCGGGCAGGACGCCGGCGATCTCCTCGTCCGTCCCGCCGAGGGGCCGGAGCAGGAGCAGGCCGGGACCGCCACCGGGAAGCACGACCCATTCCCGACCACGGGCGCGGACCAGAGAGCCCACCGCAAACGCGGACGCCGAAGCCGGCTGGGTCGAGGCCCGGGGTGCTGGGGTCTGCTGGCTGGGCGGCGCAGCGGTCACGCCGCACTCCCCGTTCCGAACACGCTCGGCAGCTCTGCCACCTGGGATGCCCACTCCTTCTCGTCGCCGATCTCGATCACGCCCCAGCCGAGCGCGGCCAGCCGATCGATCGCCGCGTCGTCGGTGTGCCCGTCGACCCCGCCAGGCCCGTCGCACCGGACGAACACCCCCACCTCGCCGTGCGCCAGGCGGTACACCAGGTCCGGGCGGGCATCCGCCGCCGCGACCAGCAAGGTGGTCGCGTCCGGAAGCCGGTAGCCGTGGATGCGCAGCCAGCCGACGAAACGGCCGGCCGGCTCGTCCCCCTCCCGTGCCACCGAGCCATCCGGGTCACCCGTTCCTTCGGCAGCTCCCCCTCCGGCGCCGGGATGCGCCGTCGGCACGTGTGACGGGGGTGAGACGAGGCTGTTCACCGGAGCCGCATCTGCTTCCGGCCGGTACCGGTGGGTGGCGCTGTCGGCCAGGGTGAGCAGTACAGGCCGGGCGAGGAACCGGTCGAGCAGGTCGTGCTCGATCTGGTTGCCATAGGAGAGCAGACAGTCGTAACAGGCCCGAGCGCAGCGCTCGGTGACGCCGTCGGGGGCGCCCCGGTCGGTGCCGTCCAGGTCGAAGTGGAGCAGGTCGAGGGCGCACCGCGCCACCGCGTCGAACTCGCCGTCCACCATCAGCCGGCGCAGCACCCCCGCCCCGCCCTCGGCCGACTCGTACAGCAGGATCCGGCGGCGCTCCCACAGGTGCGGCAGCGCCTCCGCGGCGAGCTCGGAATCCTCGACGTTGTAGACGACCTGGACAGCCCGCTTGAGGGCGTACTGGAGGCTGGCGAGGGTCTGCGGCGGCAGGTCGAGCGCCCAGTCGACGATCAGCGCGTTGCGGCTGTCCTGCACGTAGGGAATCACCAGCTCGCCACCGGCAAATCCGCCCGCGCGCCCCCCGGCCGCCGTGGTCGTCGTGGTCGTCGTCGCGGTGAGATCGTCCGGGTCGGTGGGCTGCTCCACCCGCCGCGCCCACCGGCCGGTGGCCGCGTCCAACCGATAGCCGGTGGGCTCCTTGCTCCGCCGGCGGCGCAGGCCGATGTTCATCCGCCGGATCGTCGCAGTGTCGGCGTAGTAGAGCCGGGCCAGCAGCGTGCCGTCGGCCGACCGCACCTCCGCCTCGACTCGCCGGTCCGGGCCGTCCAACGGCATCGCCACCGCGGTACGGACGTCGAAGCCCTGCCGGCGGCGCTCCTCCTCGTCCGAGCTGATCCGCTGCCGGCGGATCGTGCTCGCCGTGGTCATCCGCAGCAGGTTGTTCCAGGCCGTACCCAGCTCGGCGCCGCACGAGGCGCACACGTCGTCGGCCGGGTCGTGCAGCGCGCCGCAGCCGGCGCAGACCTTGGCCGACTCCAGGGCAAGGCGGGGCTGGCCGGAGGTGTCCCCGCGCAGCGACCGGGCGACCTTGTACACCTCGTAGCGTGCCCCCTCGTGGTAGACGAGCGCGCCCGGGCCGAACTCGTTGATCGCCAGAAACCGCGGCCTCGACAGATAGTCGCCCTCGAACTGCCGCCGCCCCCGCCGGGCCGGGATGAACGCCGAGACCGGTAGCCGGGGGAAGCTGTACCCCGGCAGGAAGCCCTCGGACGCCAGGTAGCGGTAGGTGTAGAAATCGCTCTGATCCAGCGAGGTGTCGGTGTTGCGGAGCAGGTCCAGCTGGGCCTCGGCCTCGTTGCGCCGTGCCCGGGCCGCCTTGACCGCGTCCTTCGACGCCGCCACATCGGTGATCACCCGGTTGGCCTCGGCGAACTCGGTCTGCGCGTTCCGATACAGGGTGCGCCACCGGTCGCAGGCCCGGTCGAAGCTGGCCAGCGCCCGATCCACGACCCGCCCGGCCCAGCCCTCGTCATACCAGGGGGCGGTGGTGATCTCCGGGGTCTGTGCCAGGACGCGGCGGGCCCGCTGGGCCGCCTGCCGCCGGGCGGCCTCGTCCGACATCGCCGCCACGACCTCGGGACGCAGCGCCAGACTCGGGTTGTCACCGGCCGCGTCCAGAATGTCGACCAGCGAGCTGCCGAGCGCCTCGCGGGTGCACTCGGCCAGCCAGATGGCGTGCACATGCGCCCGGACCAGGTCGGCGTTTGCCAGGTCGAGCCGCGGCGGGGCCACGGCACCGGCGACCATGTCCTGCGATCGGCGGAAGTAGTACTGGTCGTGGGCGCTTCCGGTGGTGCAGTACGTCACCACCAGCGCCGGCTGGCTTTGCCGACCGGCCCGCCCGGAACGCTGCGCGTAGTTCGCCGGTGTCGGGGGCACGTTGCGCATCAGCACCGCGTTCAGCGACGAGATGTCGACACCGAGCTCCATCGTCGGGGAGCAGAACAGCACCGGCAGATTCGCGTTGCGGAAGTCCCGCTCCCGCTGCTCCCGAACGAGCGCCGGCACCTGGGCGGTGTGCTCCGCCGACGACAGTTCGGCCAGTTCCCGGGCCTGCTCCTGATACAACCGGACGAAGTAGCGGTTCGGACGCCCGCCCGGGCTGTTCCCACCGTCCGGGCCGGTCTGGCTGGCATCGCTGGTCTGGCTGGTCTGGGCGGAGACGGTGACCCGCAGCGGATCCGGTGCCCGGTGGGTGCCGTCTCCGGCCTTCCACACCAGCGCCGCCGCGTTGAGCTGGTAGCCGGCCGCCGCCGGGTCGGTGCTCTGCGCCTCATCGAACCGGTGCACGATCCCGTACTCGTCGGCCAGCACCGTCAGCATGGCCACGATCTCCGTCTCCGTCTCCTCCAGAGACGGAGTGTGACCGCGCAGGCGCCCCACCTCCCGGCGCAGGAACGCCCCATAGGCCGAACGGCCCGACAGGAACTGGTCCACCCGCGGCTCGTTCGGACGCTTGGAACGGGGCAACAGGCGCCCGGCGACGAAGGGTTGTTCCTCCAGCCGCCACAGCTCGGTCAGATGTTGACCGGCCAACAACTGCACCCGTTCGAACCCCTCGGCGGACAGCACCTCCGCGCGCAGGGACAGCCCGCGGCGCATCTCGTCCAACAGCACCTTCACCAGCCGGAGCCGGTCCACGTCGGCGAGGGCGCCCAGCGCGCTGCCACGCCAGGCCTCCTCGTCGGCCACCGCCTCATCCAGCGAGCGATAGCCGAGGACCAGCAGGCCGCTCTGCTCCAGATTCGGCATCGTGATCCGCACTCCTCGCTGCAGATCCAGGTAGAGGCGATACTCGATGACCTGCCGCAGCGCCCGGTCCGCATCCTCCCGAGCGAATCCCTTCGCCTTCGGGACCTGCGCATAGCGCTCCCGGGGCAGCGCCAGCGCGCGCACCACGGCGCGAGCGAGCTCCTCGTGCGTCAGCCCATCCGGTCCCGCCGCGACACATGCCTGGTGCAGGGCCGCGCGGACGAGGCTGACCTGCACGAAGTCGTTGAAATGACCGGCCTGCAGAGAGGCGTCCTGCCGGTTGTCGGTGAAGGCCAGCAGCTTACGCGCGTCATCGGCCAGGCCGTCCTGCCCGTGCAGGGCCCGCAGCAGGCTCGAACTGAGCACGGTGGTCGCCGAGCTACGGCCCTCCGAGCCCAGGCTCGACAGCTTCGCGAAATCCTGCTGGCGGGGCGACTCGTACGACACCCGGCACTCCCGGTTCAGGCAGAACCGGAAGGGCGCGCGGACGAACGCCGCCGCCAGCCCGGCGCCGTCATGCTCCCCGAGTTGGCGGCCATCCGACGTCACCTGGACCGGCTCCGGCAGCAGCCTGAGCCGGTTCGGCAGGACCGAGCCGTCGGCGGCCAGCCACGAGTCGGGCAGCCGGCCGGCCACGCCGTCCTGGCCGCGCGGCCAGGGATCCGACGCGCAGACATACAGGTAGCCGCCCTGCTCGTCGTCCTCTACCTCCGCCGAGGTGCCGCTCACCCCGAACCGGCCGCCCCGGCGGGTGACGGCCAGATACTCCTGGCCGCATTCCCGGCAGAACACCAGCGGGACGAGAATCGCGTCCGGGTCGTCCGGGCGGGCCAGCTGGCGGCGCGTCGTCAGGTGCCGGACGTCCTCGGCCTCCAGCGACGCATAGACGGTGTCGCCCTTGCCGACGAACTGATGCAGGCGGAACGCGAACAGCGGACGCCCGAACGCGTCCGCCTGCCGGCTGCCGGCCAGCAGGGTCTCCCGCAGCGCCCGCTCACAGTCCTCGGCCGGCAGGCCGGTGACCTCTGCCAGCTCGGCCGCCACCTCGGGCAGCTTGCGCGGCCGGCGTCGAACGAGCCGGCCCTCCTCCTCGGCCAGCCCGATCTGCGTCTCGGCCCAGCTCGCCAACGGATCGGCCCGCAGATCCTCGGGCGTGGCTGCCCGCCGCACGGCCGCACGCAACTGGTCGGAGTCGGTGGGGACATCGATGGTCGCCCGGCGCAGCGTCTCGGCCACCACATGGTCGGCGAAGACCGGCACGCCGAACATCGTGGACGCGGTGCGAGCAATCTCCTGATGCTGTCGCTCCCGGCTGCCCTCGGTCGCCAGGGTCGCCGACGTCCCCACACACTGCACCATCGGACTGCCGCAGGCCTCGCGGACCCGCCGGACCAGCATCGCGACGTCCGCCCCCTGCCGGCCGCGGTAGGTGTGCAGTTCGTCCAGCACGAGAAAGCGCAGGCCACTCGCCCGCTGGATCAGCGACCGCCGCTCGCCCGGGCGGGTCAGGATCAGATCCAGCATCACGTAGTTCGTCAGTAGGATGTCCGGCGGCTCGGTCAGGATCTCCCGCCGGCGTTCCTCGTTCTCCTGCCCGGTGTAGCGGGCGACCGTCACTCGCGGGTCGTCGCCGATGAAACTCTGCAGCGCCTCGTACTGCGAGTTCGCCAGCGCGTTCATCGGATAGACGATGATCGCCTTGATGCCACCGCCGGTACCGGTGCGCAGCACATGGTCGACGATCGGTACCAGGTACGTCAGGCTCTTTCCCGACCCGGTACCGGTCGTCACCACATAGCTCGCTCCGAACCGGGCCAACTCGACGGCGTCGCGCTGATGCCGGTGCAGCCGAATCGGGAGCCCGCCGATCCGGAACACATCCGCGCATCCCGGGTGCAGGCCGTCCGGGCCACCGTGGGCAAGATCCGTGACTTCCCCGCCGGGCTCGAACGCCGGATTCAGCGACAGCCACGCCTCCGGCCACAACAGCCCCCGCGCGACCGCATCCTCCACGTGTCCACGGATGCGCGGGCTACGGATGGTCAGGAAACCCCGAACGAACTCCTCGTAGTCACCGACCAGCCGGTCGCGCACCGCAAAAACGTCCACCGGCACACCCCCCAAAGCACCACGACCCCGAACCTCACACCGTAGTCCGACGATCCCGGACCGTCCCAGCAGGTAGCCGTGACCTCGCAAACCTCAGGCATTCACTCACCCCGTCCGCACTAGACGGACAATTATCTATCAAATAGGTCGGTGTGGTGCTGCAGACGCGTTCGGTGCGGAGCGCTACAGAGGCGGCGCTCGGCGCTTGCTGGTGGATGCGGTGCGGGCGCCCTGCTTGTCCAGAGGGTTTCGTGTCCGATTTATCCCTCTGGATAAGCAGGGAGGGGGCTGCGGGTCAGGGGCGGGCGGCGGCTACCTGGGCGCGGACCTGGGGGATCACCTCGTCGGCGAAGATCTGCAGGTGTTCGACGGGGGTCTCGCGGTCGCCGAGGACGAACGTGTCGAAGTCCAGCTCGAGGGCGAGGGCGGTGAGCTCGTCGGCCCACTGGCCGGCCGGGCCGACGAGGAAGCCCTCGGAGCGGTCCTGGAGCTTGTGGCCGAAGAAGGCGTTGTACAGGCGCGGGACCGCGGTGCGGGGCCGGCCGGCGGCGGTGAGCTCGGTGTCGAAGTGCGCGGCGTCGGCGCGGACGGTGTCCAGGTCGAGGCGGTTGCCGTTGGGGATCCAGCCGGCGCCCGCGGTGGCGGTCAGGCGGCGCATGAGCGGGCCCCCGCTGCCGATCCAGAGCTGGATCGGCTGCTGCGGGGGCAGCAGCGGCTGCGGGTGGTCGAGCTGGTAGTACCGGCCGTCGTAGGTGACGTCGGCGTCGCCGGACCACAGCAGCCGGATGACGTCGATCGCCTCGGCGAGGCGCTCGCGTGCCTCCCGCGGCTTCCACCGCGGGCCGCCGATCGCGGCGATCTGGTCCCACAGTCCGCCGGTGCCGAGGCCAAGCTCCAACCGGCCGGGGGCGATGCGGTCGATCGTCCACGCGGTCTTGGCCAGGACCGCGGGCGGGCGCAGGGCGAGGTTGACCACGTCGGTCAGCACCCGGATCGACGACGTGCGGCCGACCACCGCGGACAGCAGCGCGATCTGGTCGAGGTAGTCGGGGTTATAGGGATGGTCGGGCACGGCGATCAGGTCGTAGCCCAGGTCCTCGGCCTGCGCGGCATGGTCGAGCAGCGCGCGGCCGGCGACGGTGCGGGGAAACAGGAAGGTGCCGAACCGCAGCGGTCGGCGGTCGGGCGATCCCTGGTCGAGCGGTTCCTGGTCGAGCGGTGCCTGGTCCAACGGTCGGTCGTCGAGCGGTCGGTTTTCGTCGGTCATCTGACTGTCTCCTATGCCGCGCTGAGCGCGGTCTCCTTGCGGACGAGGGGGGCTACTTCCTCGGCGATCAGGTGCATGATCTCTTCGGTGCCCGCCGGCCCCAGGCCGTTGTCGATCTGGAGGAAGTGCAGGTCGTGGCGGAGGTCCTGGTGCATCCCGATCAGGCGCTCGGCGACGTACTCGGGGGTGCCGACGAGGATCTGGCCCGCCGGGCCGGTGAGGTCGTCGAAGCCCTGGTCGAGCAGCCGCTGCGCCCGGTTGTCCTGGCGCAGTCCCTGGTTGCGCTGCGCGGCGGCGTTGACCGTCTGCTCCCAGTAGGCCCGGTACTCGCGGCGCACCCGCGCCTCGTCGTGGTCGACGACGACGGTGGACAGCGACGCGACCCGGGCCTGGCGCGGGTCGTGGCCGGCGGCGGCGAACGCCTCGCGGTAGTGGTCGGCGAAGTCGGCGTAGGTGCCGGCCCGGAACCCGGCGACCAGGACGGGCAGGCCCTTGCTGGCGGCGAGCTCGACGGAGTCCACGTTGCGGGTCGCCCCGAGCCAGACCGGCAGCTGCGGCTGCACCGGCCGCGGGGTGACGTGCGCGTCGCTCAACGCCGGGCGGGAGGGGGCCGGGCGGGAGGGGGCCGGGCTGGACGTGGCGGGCCAGGCCGGGATGTGCCCGGTGCGCAGGATCTCCAGGAGCAGGTCGAGATGCTCGCGCAGCAACGCCCCGCGGTCCGGATCGTCCTGGCCGATGAGCAGCCGCGAGGCGCTCGCGAAGTTGCCCTTCCCGGCGACGATCTCGACGCGCCCGCCCGAGATCACGTCGAGGGTGGCGTAGTCCTCGGCGACGCGGACCGGGTCCAGCAGGGGAAGCAGCGTCACCCCGGTCATCAGCCGCACCCGCTCGGTCTGCGCGGCGATCGCGGCGAGGATGACCGGCGGTGCGCTCGTCACGAAGTGACGGTCGCCGTGGTGCTCCCCGACGGAGAACGCCTCGAACCCGAGCCGCTCGGCGAGCACGCCCTGGGCGACGATCGACGCCAGGCGCTCATGCTCGGTCGGCGTCGCCCCGGTGCGCCGGTCGGCGGAGACGCCGCCGAGCGTGTTGATTCCCAGTTCCACCAGATGCCCTCGATCGTCGTTGGTACGCGTTCACTTCGTCAGCAGATCAGGCCATGACGCTCAGCTTGCAATCAACCGCTGGAACCCGCGCCCGTCTCATCGTTTTGCCTGGACTGTAACCTGGCCAGCACTTTGTCGGCTATCTCTATGCTTTTTGTTGACAAAAACGTCATGCCATGAAACCTTCACCCGAACCCGGGGACGCCGGGGATTGGATCATGTGAGAGCTTCGATGTATCAGCGGGGATGAGTCCAGCCGTGGGCCCCGTCGACCCGAAGGCGCTGACCGACCAGCAGGGCATCGCCGACACCTTCCAGGCCGCCGGCCTGCTGCCCGGCAAGGTCGACGTCCCCGGCAGCTACAGCACGAAGCTGAACCCGGCGATCGAGGCCGCCATCGCCTCCTACAGGGCCAAGTTCGCGGCGAACTTCGCCGCGCCCACCGTCGCAGGTTCGCCTGCGGCGGTGGGCGGGCGCCGGGTGACCTTCAGCGCCGGCGGCGCGGACCGGCGCCGGCGGCTGCGGGTCCCCAGCCTGGTCCGCCGGGCGATCGTCCCGATCCTGCTCATCGCGCTGTGGCAGATCGGCAGCTCGGCGAGCTGGTGGTCGACGGAGGTCCTGCCCGCGCCGTGGGACGTCGCCCACGAGTTCGTCACCCTGTGGAACAACGGGCAGTTGCCGTCGAACCTGTGGGTGTCGGTGCGCCGGGCGTTGACGGGCGCGGCGATCGGCATCAGCGTGGGCCTCGCCCTGGGCGTGGCGGTCGGCCTGTGGCGGCCGGCCGAGGAGGCCCTTGACGCCACCCTGCAGATGATGCGGACGATCCCCTTCCTGGTGACCCTGCCGCTGTTCATCCTCTGGTTCGGCGTCGACGAGGCTCCGAAGATCCTGATCATCAGGATCGGCACGGCGCTGCCGATGTACATCAACACGATGTCGGGGGTGCGCACGGTCGACCCGCGCCTGCTGGAGATGGGCCGCCAGTTCGGCCTGAACCGGCTGCGGCTGATCGCGACCGTCGTCCTGCCGGGGGCGACGCCGAGCATCCTCACCGGTGTCCGCTACTCGCTGGGCCTGAGCTGGCTCGCGCTCGTCGTCGCCGAGCAGATCAACGCCCAGAAGGGCCTGGGCCTGCTCATCTACAACGCGCAGTCGCTGTTCCAGACGAAGATCCTGATGGTCGTCGTCGTGTACGCCGCCCTCGGCCTGCTCACCGACATGGTCGTGCGCCTCGCCGAGCGGCGCCTGCTGGCCTGGCGCGGGAGGTAGGGCGGATGAGTGCCGTCACGGTGCGCGGCCTGCGTCGCGCGTTCGGCTCGCACGTCGTGCTCGAGCGGCTCGACCTCACCATCGCCGACTCGGAGTTCGTGGCGCTGGTCGGCCGCAGCGGCGGCGGCAAGACCACGTTGTTGCGCACCCTGGCCGGGCTCGACCCGGTGACCGAGGGCAGCATCGAGGTGCCGGCGCTGCGCTCGGTGGTGTTCCAGGAGCCGCGGCTGCTGCCCTGGCGCCGGGTGTGGCAGAACGTCTCCCTGGGTCTGCCGCGGTCCCGTCGACGCGACGAGGCGACCCGCGCGCTGGCGGAGGTCGGGCTGGCCGACCATGCCCAGGCCTGGCCGCTGACGCTGTCCGGCGGCGAGGCGCAGCGCGTCGCGCTCGCGCGGGCGCTGGTCCGCGAACCCGAGCTGCTCCTGCTCGACGAGCCGTTCGGCGCCCTCGACGCGCTGACCCGCATCCACATGCATCACCTGGTCAGGCAGCTGCACGAGCGGCACCGCCCGGCCGTGCTGCTGGTGACGCACGACGTCGACGAGGCGCTCGAACTGGCCGACCGGGTGATCGTCCTGCGCGACGGCCGCCTCGACGAGCAGGTCGAGACCCGCGAGCTCTTCGACGACCGCCGGGACCCGCGCTTCGAGCAGGCCCGCGCCCGGCTGCTGGGCCTGCTCGGCGTCGCCGACACCTCAGCCGCCGACACCTCAGCCGCCGACACCTCAGCCGCCGAAAGCCAGCCGGTCGGCGGGCAGTAGGCACCGCCGGCGGCTCAGGGCACCGCCGGCGGCTCGGGGTCTGGTTCGGGGTCTGGTGCGGACAGGCCCCGCACGAGGAGCGCGGCGAGGGCGTCCGGGTCGACGAGGGTGTGGTCGGGCTGGTCGAGCAGCGGTGCCATCGCCGCGGCGAAGGTGAGCAGCTGCGCCGCGGCGACCTGCTCGGGTGTGGGGGCGTCGCGCCCGAAGATCCGGGCGAGCCGGCCGGCGATCACGGCCGCGGCGGCATCGGTGCTCTCCGTCGCCCGCCGCCGGATCTCCTCGTGGACGGCCAGCTCCTGCAGGACGATGCGATGCACCGGCGACGGCCGGCCGAGCACGGCGGTGAGATGCCGCCACAGCTCGGCGATCGCCTGGCGGGGATCGGCCCGCTCGGGCGAGGGCAGGTCGAGCTCGCCGAGCGTGGTCACCCGATCCCGTTGCACGACCGCGAGCAGCAGGTCCATCTTGGTCTTGAAATGGTAGAAGATCAGCCCGTGCGGCACGCCGGCCGCCGCGGCGACCCGGGCGGTGGACGTCCGGTCGAACCGGTGCTCGGCGAACAGCACCTCCGCGGCGGCCAGGATGCGCTCCCGCGCGGTGAGCTCGGGGTCCTCCGCCGGGCCCGCGCCCGGCGTCATCGCCCGGCCCGCGCCCGCGCCCCGCTCACCGCGCCCCACCTCGGACCTCGGTCTCAGAACTCGGTGTTGCCGGCGTCGGGGGCGATCTCGTGCGCGGTGATGAACCTCGACTCGTCCGAGGCCAGGAACAGCACGGTGTCGGCGACGTCCGCCGGCTCGGTGCCGTCGACCGGCAGCAGGTTCATGAACATCGGGCCGAGCCGGTCGTAGCCGGCGATCGCCTCGTCGATCCGCGCCTTCATGTCGCCGGTGCCCATCGGCGTGTTCACGCCGGTCGGGTGCACGCTGTTGACCCGGATGTGGTGCTGGCCCAGCTCCGCCGCGAACGCCTTCGCCATGCCGCGCACCGCGAACTTGCTGGTCGTGTACGGCACCATGAACGGCTGCACCTTCAGCCCCGCCGCCGAGCTGATCAGGATGATCGATCCCCCGCCGGCCCGCACGAGATGCGGCGCGCCGACCATCACCGTGTTCCACACCCCGGTGACGTTCGTGCTGATCGTGTCCTCGTAGATCTGCGGGGTCACCTTGTCCCACGCCCGCGGAACGCAGATCCCCGCGTTGGCGACGACGACGTCGAGCCGACCGAGCTGCGCCGCGCCGTCATCGACGATGCGACGCAGGGCCTCCAGGTCGCGGACGTCCACGATCCCGGACACTACTCGACGCCCGGTCTTCTCGATCAGCGAGACCGTCTCCGCCAGATCCTCCGGGGTCGCGGAAAGGTAGTCCACGCTCGGCAGGGGCGCGCACACGTCGACCACGATCACGTCGGCGCCCTCCTCCGCCAGCCGGAGTGCGTCCGCCCGTCCCTGCCCGCGCGCCGCCCCCGTCACTAACGCGACCTTGCCCGCCACCCGACCGCTCATCGCCGTCTCCGATCCCACGTCAGAACGCCCGGCCACCACCGGCCGAACGCTTGGTTGAGTACTCACTCAGCCTACGCCCTACCAGGGCATTCGGGTACATGGCGGCACCATGCACCCGAGTCGCGACGTTGTCGAACAAGGTCGGACAGCGCCCGCGTCGTCGTCGCTCGACCACCGGCGCCCCCGGGTCCGGCCGCGTCGAGGGTGCCGACGGCCCCCGCGCCCCCGCTGTCGCCCCCGTCGGCGCGCGCCGGCCAAAACATGACTGATCCGGCTCTACCCTGAGACGGAACGCGACGTCACCGCGGCCGGCCGGCGATCCGGCGCGCGACGGGAGCAGGTGATGATGGTCGGTGGAAGTCCTACCGTCTCTCGGCTGGGGCGGCGGCTGCGCCGCAGGATCGGCGCGTACCTGCGCCAGGGCGACGCCTCCCTGATCCTCGCCGACGACGCCGCGGCCGAAGCCGCCCGCGTCCTGCGCGGATTGCGCACCCGGACGGGTGCGCTCGACCTGCGTCGCGGGCGTTCCCTCGACGCCGCGGCCACGGTCGGCCGGCTGCACTGGTACCGGTATCTGGAACTGCCCCTCGACGCCGGGACGGCCGACCGCGCGGCGGCCTGGACCCTGCTCGCCGCCGTCGCCCGGGTCGATCCGGCCCGCGTCCCCGCCGAGCTGCGCTCGCCGGCCCTCGCGGCGGGTCCGGGCGGCGATCCGGCGCCACCCGACCCCACGGCCGTTGCGGGCCCGGACACGGCCGGCTGGGAGCTGATCCGCCTGGTGGCACGGGCGCTCACCGTGGACGATCCGACCCGGCTGGCCGCCGCCGTCGAGGCGGCACCGCGGCTGGTGAAGGTCCTGCCCGCGCACGCGTACGACCAGCGGGCCCAGGTGGCCGATCTCGCGGTGCTGCTGGAGGGACGGTCCAACCGTCACGGGGAGCCCGAGCGCCTCGACGAGGCGATCACGCTCGGTCGCGCGCTGGCCGCCCGCCCCGGCGGCGGGGCTGGGGACGTGCTGCCCCTGTCGAACCTCGCCGGCATGCTGCTGACCCGCTTCCAGGCGACCGGCGAGTCCGCCGACCTGGACGAGGCGATCGTCGTGGCGGGCGCGGCGGTGGCGGCGAGCCCGCCGGGTCATCCCGATCGGCCCCGCAGCCTGACCAACCTCAGCTACGCCCTGCGGATGCGGTTCGTTCGCGACGAGACGGCGGCCGATCTGGACACCTCGATCGCCCTGCTGCGCCAGGCCCTCGCCGCGAGCGCCCCCGACGACGCGGATCGGCCGGGGCGGCTGATCAGCCTCGGCGCCACCCTGCACCTGCGCCACGAACGGACCGGCGGACGCGACGACCTCGACGCGTCGATCGCCACCAGCCGCCAGGCCCTCGCGGCGGCCGGCGCCGACCGGTTCGACGCGTTGACGAACCTCTGGTCCGCGTTGTGGGATCGCTTCACCGCCGACGACGCGTCCGCCGACCTCGACGAGCTGATCGCCGTCGGGCGGCAGCGGGCCGAGCTGCGGGCCGCCCGCGCGGCCGGTGAGGGCCCCGACGCCGACCAGGCCGTGTTCCTGTCCCTGCACGCCGCGGCGCTGCGGGTCAGGTTCGGGCGAGGCCGGGACGCGGCGGATCTGGACGAGGCCGTCGCGGCCCAGCGCCGCGCGGTGCGGCTCGAGCCGGTCGGCACGCAGTGGCACGCGGAGTACCGCGACGCTCTGGACCTGCTCCTGCGGCTGCGCGACGGCGGCGCACCGGACGGCCCCGACGAGACGATTGACCGCCTGCGGGAGCTGGTGACCGCCTCGCCCGCCGGGGACGGCGGGGACGGCGGGGACGGCGGGCGGCGGGAGCTGGTGGCGCGGCTGACGGCGCGGGCGGAGCGGACCCGCGAACGCGCCGACGTCGACGAGGCGATCCGGCTCGCCGGTGGGCTCCTCGACGCCGGCGGCGCCGATGCGGCCGACCCCGACCGCCGGTCGGACCTCTCCGACCTCGCCGACCTGTACCGGATCCGGTTCGAGCTGGGCGGGGACGTCGCCGACCTCGGCAGGGCCATCGACGGCTGGCGGGCGGCGCTCGACGGCATCGCGGACGACCACCCTCGTCGAGCCGGCTGGCTGTCCAACCTCGGCCTGGCACTGCGGACCCGGGCGGCGCAGACAGCGACCGCCGCGGACCTGTACGCGGCCATCCCACTGCTGCAGACCGCGTTGGAGGGCCTCCCCCCGGACGCCGCGTGGCGGGCGACCGCCCTGATGAACCTCGGGGACGCGCTGTACGACCGCTACCGGCATCGCGGGGAGCGGGCCGATCTCGATCGGGCCATCGCGCTCGGTCGGGCCGCGCTGGCGGCCGTCGGCCCGGACGATCCGCAGCGGGGCATGATCCTGCACAACCTCGGTCAGAGCCTGCTCGCCGAGCACACGCGCTCCGGCGACCCGAGGGCCCTCGACCCGGCCCTCGACGTGCTGCGATCGGCGCTCGACGCCACCCCGGCGGACCATCTCAGGCTGCCCACCCGGCAGGCGAGCCTCGGCGGCGCACTGCTGGCCCGGTTCGATCAGACCGGCGAGGCCGCCGCCCTGGCGGAGGCCATCGCCCTGCTGCGGGCACCGCTCGACGGCCCGCCGCTCGACGTCGCCGACCGCTGGAAGGCACAGGCCAACCTGGCGGGTGCCCTGTGGCGGCGGCATCGCCTCGCCGTCGACACGGCGGCCGGGACCACCACGGGTGACGGATCCGGCGGCGGGCGGGCAGCGTCCGAGCGTCAGACGTCCGACGGGCCGCCGTCCGACGGGCCGCCGTCCGACGAGCCGCCGTCCGACGGGCCGCGCGGCGACCTCGACGAGGCGATCGCGCTGTGGGAACGCGCGTTGGCCGCGATCCCGCACGACGACCCCGTGCGATCGTCCCTGTTCGTCCATCTCAGCCGGGCGCGCGGCGAGCGCGACGCGGGCGCCGAGCAACCGCGTGGTGAACGGGAGGACCAGGACGGGCCGGCCCCGCGCGAGCTGGATGCGGGTCTGCTCGCGGAGGGCCTGGCGTGGACGGACGATCTCGACACGTTCGTCGACCTCTACCTGATCACCCCCGAGTTCGCGACCGAGGCCCCGCTGCGGGAGCTGCGGGCCCGGATGGCCCAGGCCCGGACCCGGCGCGACTACCGGTCCGCGGCGGCCTACCGCCAGCGACTGGAGTTCCTGACCCGGGCGCAGCAGGTGGGTGGGCCGGCCGCGGCCGCGGAGCTGCGCCGCCGCGGTGTGCTGATCGCGCAGCTCGCGACCCTCGCCTTCTACACCACCCGCGCGCCCGAGGTGGAGCGGCTCCTACTGAACGCCATCCCGACCATCGCGCGGTTGGACGCGGACGAGGCTCCCGCCGTCGGCTACACCGCCGTCGGGGCAGGGGCCGGGCCCGCCGTCGTCCCGGCCGGCAACGCGCAGGCGGCGGCGCTCCCGCCCGCGGCGGAACACCTCGCCCTGCTTCGCGCCAAGGGCGCGGTCATGGACGCGCACGCCGCCGAGGCGGCCGCGGGAGTCGTCCCGGACGACGGACGGTGGCGGGTCGGTGCCGCGATCGCCTTCGACCTGGACAGGGCCTACCACCGCCACGACGCCCAGGCCGGGGATGGCGATCCCGACGCGGACGCCGGACCGCGGGGTCGTCCCCCGGTCGGGGTGGCCTTCGCGCTCGCCGTGGCCGCGCTGGCCCTGCTGCCGCCCGACGTCGACGGCCGGGATGTCGAGGTGCTGCTCACCGTCGCCGTGAACCTCGCCGTCCGCCTGTACGCCCAGAACGCGGCGCGGGACCGCCCGAGCGAGCCGGACGCGGCGGCGCGTCACGACGACCGGCTCGGCGCGCTCGACTGGCTGATCGTCCTGCTCGAACGCCGGCTTGGCGAGCTGGCGCCCGACGACGGACGCGCCGAGGCCCTGGCCACCCTGGTCGACGCCCTGTCGGACCGGTACGACCAGACGAGGCACGCTGCTGACCTCGACCGCCTGGTCGAGGTGCTGACCGAGCTGGCCGGGCTGCTGCCGGCCGGACATCCCAACACGGCCGACTGCGAGGCCGGCCTGGCCGACGCCGCGGCCAGCCGGTTCGACGTCAGCCGGGATCCGGTGGACCTCGACACGGCGATCGAGCGGTACCAGCGGGCGCTCGACGCCCTCCCCGCGGCGGACCCGGCCCGCGACGAGCTCCGGAGGCGGCTCGCGGAGATCCTGCTGCGGCGGTTCCGGCACGCCGGTCGCATCGCCGACGTCAACGCCGCCGTGGAGCTGTACGAACAGCTGGTGGACGGAGCCGCCGCTGGTACGGAGCACCGTCCGATGATCCTGTCCGGGTTCGCCACCGCGCTGCGGCAGCGCCACGATCTGACCCGGCGGGAGGCGGACATCGACACCGCCATCGCGGCGGGACGCGCCGCGATCGAGGCAGCCCCGGCCGGCGGCCCGGACCGTCCGGGGCTGCTCTCGGCGTTGGCCCGGTCGCTGCGGGCCCGGTACATCCAGAGCGGGCGGCCCGACGACATCGACGGCGCGATCGACCTCGGACGGGCGGCCCTCGACGCCACTCCGCCCGCCCACCCCGACCGGCCGGGGTACGCCTCCGATCTCGCGCAATCGCTGATCAACCGGATCGGTATCGTCGGGTCGGGGGCTGCCGAGACGGCCGAGGAGCTGCGAGCGCAGGTCACCGACGCCCCCACCGCGCGGGAACGCAGCCAGGCGCAGCTGATGCTCGCCCGCTGGTTCCGTCCCGACGTCGACCGGGACGCCGACATCGGCGCGGCGATCGACCTGTACCGCCAGGCCATCGCGGCGAGCCCGACCGACGACCCCGATCACGCGCACTACCTGTCCGGGCTCGCGGCGGTGCTGCGGAGGCGGCTGGCCCGCGCCGACACCCCGGCCGACACCCCGGACGCCGACGCGGCGCTCGACGCGATGCTCGGCGCGGTGCAGGTGGCCCATCCCGGCGACCCCCAGCGGGCGGCGATGCTGCTCAACCTCGGCCTGACGTGGGCGGGACGCGCCGAGCAGACCGGCTCGCCCACGGATCAGGCGGTCGCGGTCGGCTACCTGCGCGAGGCGGCGACCGCCCCGACCGCGCCGTCCCACCTGCGGCTGAGCGCGGCCGAGGCCTGGGGGCGGGGCGCCGCGCGGGCCGGCGAGCCGGCCGTGGCCGTCGACGCCTACGCGGTCGCCCTCGCGCGGCTGATCGAGACGACGTGGGAGGGACGGGACCGGCCGCATCAGGAGCAGCAGCTGGCGGCCCGCGCGGAGCTGGCGCGCGACGCCGCCGCGCTCGCGGTCGAGGCCGGCGCGCCCGCACGGGCGGTCGAGCTGCTCGAACAGGGCCGCGCGGTGCTGTGGGGCCAGCTGTTGAACCTGCGCGGCGACCTGGGACGGCTCGCCCAGCGGGCACCGGCGCTGCACGCCGAGCTGGAGCGGGTCCGCGCGGAGCTCGACGGCCCGCCGACGGCCGCGGACGCCGAGGACGTCGGCCGGGCCGCCGAGCGGCGCATCGGCCTCGCGCAGCGCTGGGAGGAGCTGGTGGCGCGGGTGCGTGGGCTCGACGGGTTCGACGGCTTCCTGCGGCCGGTGCCGGCGGAGGCGTTGCTGCCGGCCGCCGCCGACGGGCCGGTGGTGGTGGTGAACCTCAGCCGCCGGCGGTGCGACGCGCTGCTCGTGCGTCCCGGCGGGGTGAGCGCGCTCGCGCTGCCCCGCCTGGACGCCCGGGAGGCGGCCGAGCGCGCGCAGGAGTACGTGGACGCGCTGCACCGGGTCGACGACGCCCGACAGGCCCACGAGGCGGCGTGGCGCGCGGCCCGCACCGGCGGCGGTGTGGCCGCCCGGCAGGGCGCCCAGCAGGCCGAACGTGAGCTGCTGCGGGCCCGGACGGCCGCCGAGACGCTCACCACCGGCGTGCTGGAATGGCTCTGGGACGTCGTCGCCGAGCCGGTTCTCACCGCGCTCGGCTTCCGGGACGCTCCCGCCGGTGCCGGTGCCGGTGCCGGTGCCGGCGACGGCGACGACCACGGCGACGGCGACGACCACGGCGACGGCGACGGCGACGGCTCGTGGCCGCGGCTGTGGTGGTGCCCGACCGGCCCGCTGGCCCTGCTCCCCCTGCACGGCGCCGGCCACCATCAGCGGCCGACCCGAGGGGCGCCACGGACGGTGATCGATCGGGTGGTCTCCTCCTACACGCCGACGCTGCGGGCCCTGCTCCAGGCGCGCGGATCGGACGCCGCGACCGCCGCGACCGCCGTGCACGGCTCCCCCCGGCTGCTGGCCGTCGCGCTCGAGGAGACACCCGGCCAGCCCCGGCTGCCGGGTGCGGCGGAGGAGCTGGCGATGCTGGCCGAACGGTTCGACGACCGGCGGCTGACCGTGCTGCGCGGCCCGGCGGCGACGCGGGCGGCCGTCGAGCGGGAACTCGCGACCCATCGCTGGGTGCATTTCAGCTGCCACGGCAACCAGGACCTGGCCGAGCCGGCCGCCGGTGGGCTGGCGTTGCACGACGGTGTCCTCACCGTCGCCGACGTGGGGCGGCGACGGTATGTCGGCGAGTTCGCCGCCCTGTCGGCGTGCAAGACGGCGACCGGAGGCGTGAGCCTGGCCGACGAGGCGATCACCCTCGCGTCGGCGTTGCACCACATGGGTTATCGTCACGTCCTGGGCACTTTGTGGTCGGTCGACAGCGCCGAGACCACCAGTCTGTTCCGGGATGTGTACGGCGGGCTGACCGTGGACGGCGTCCCGCGTCCCGCCCTCGCCGCGCTCGCCCTGCACCGCGCCGTGCTCAGGCTGCGCGATGATCATCGCCTCGAGCCGGGTGCCTGGACCCCGTTCACCCACACGGGCCCGTAGCCCCCGTTCGGAGGACCTGACCCCGAGGAGTCGACGATGGCATTGACCCGACCGCGCCGCGACGAGCAGCCGCCGTCGGCGGGGCCGTACCTGGAGATCACCGATCTCGCCTACGGCGCGCACGTCGCCGAGACCTTCGAGGTGGAGCAGCCGCAGTCGCGCACCCTCGTCCTGCGGGGTCGCTGCCCACGCTGCGATCATCCGATGGAGTTCCTGGTCACCGACCAGGTGGTGAAGCGCTGGCGGCGGTCCAACCCGCAGGACGAACCGCCGCCCCCACCGGGATCGGACGATCGCACCGCCGAGGAACCCATGGTCTGCACCTGCGAGGGAGACCACGCCGGCCGTCCCGAGGGCTACCTCGGCTGCGGCGCCTACTGGAACGTGAAGATCAGCCAGGCATGACGGGTCTGTCCGCCGGCGGCCGGGCGACGCTGGCCGACGGCCGCGCCGCGCAGACGACGCAGCGGCTGTTCCGCGACGAGCTGGCGCGCGTGCGTGCCGCCGCCCTCGCCTGGCGCAACGCCCTGGCCGGCCTGCTCGTCGGCCTGGTCGGTTTCGGCCTCGTCCGCGGCCGATCCGATGTCGGTGACCTCACCGCCCCGTGGAACGCCGTCGTCGGCTTCCTGCTGCTCGCCGCCCTGCTCGCCGGGGCCGGCGGGGCGCTGCGCCTGCTGTCCGCCGCCCACGGGCGCCCGGTGGTCGTCGCGCGCCGCACGCTGGGCTCCGAGCTGGCCCGCACCCACGCCGAGGCGATCCGCGCCGCGGCGGCGCTGCGCCAGGGCATCGTCCTGGTCTTCGGCTGCGCCGCGCTGCTCGTGGCCGCGGTCGCCGTGACCTGGTACGGCCCGGGACGCAGCCAGCCGCGGCTCGTCGTGGCACTGCCCGCCGGCCAGGTCTGCGGCGAGGTCGTACGGGTCGGATCGGGCCGGCTGACGCTGCGCACGAACGGCGGGGAGGTGGAGGTCGACCTGCGGGCGGCGACCGGAATCCGCCCCGTCGCCACCTGCCCGCCGACCTGACGAACGACACCCGCCGACGCCAGGCCCCGGCGCCCCGGGGGCCCCGAGGCACCGGGGCCCCGCCCAGGGCAGGCCGAGCGCCTCCCCTGGCGCAGGCCGGACGCGAGACCTTCCCCCTGCTGATCCGGAGGCTTCCGCGCCCGATTTCTCCCTCCGGATCAGCGAGGGGCGGGCCGTTTCGGTGACTGTGGGATGGTTGTTCGGTGACCGTCGGGGGCGAGGGGGACGCTCTCGACTGCTTCGTGTCGTACGCCGAGGACGGCCGGGCGTGGGCCGAGTGGATCGCCGCGACGTTGGAGAACGCCGGCCTGCGGGTCCGGGTCGCCTCCTGGGACCGGGTGGCGGGCACCCATCAGGTCGCCTGGCTGGACCGGGCGACACGGCAGGCCCGGCACACCATCGCCGTGGTCTCGGACGGCTACCTGGACTCCCCGGCAGCGCTCGCCGAATGGGGGGCGGCGTGGTCGCCCCGCCTCGCCGACGGGGAACGCCGGCTGCTGGTCGCCCGGGTGACGGAGCGGGAGGTGCCCGGCCTGCTCGGCCAGATCGCGCCGATCAACCTGTTCGACCGGGGCGCGTTCGCCGGCGAGACCGCCCTGCTCGCGGCCGTGCGCGGCGGCGAGTCCGCGCCGCCGGAGGGCCACGCCGCGCGCCACCCCCACCGGCCGATCCACCCGGGTGACCTGCCGGCGGTGTGGAACGTGCCGACGCCACCCGCCGCGTTCGTCGGGCGCGGCGAGGCGCTCGACCGGCTCGACGCGGCGCTGGCCCGCTCCCCGCTGGTCACCGTCACCGGCCTCGCCGGCATCGGCAAGACGAGCCTGGCCACCGAGTACGTCCGCGCCCACCACCGGGACTTCGACGCCGTCTGGTGGGTGCCCGCCGGGCGCCCCGAGCTGCTCGGCGACCGGGTGCGCGCCCTCGCCCCCGCGCTGGGCCTGCCCGAGCACGCCGAACCGGCCGCCGTGCTGGCCCGCCTCGACCGCGCCGACGGCCGCTGGCTGATCGTCCTCGACGACGCCGCCGAACCCGACCTGCCCGACTGGCTGCGCCCGGCCGAACCGGGCCGCCTGCTGCTGACCTCCCGCAACCCCGACTGGGACCGCCTCGGCACGGTCGTCCCCGTCGGACCGCTGGGCCGCGCCGAGTCCCTCGCCCTGCTCGCCGACCGGCTGCCCACCGTCGACCGCTCCACCGCCGACCGCATCGCCGACCAGCTCGCCGACCACCCGCTCGCCCTCGACCAGGCCGCCCACCGGATCATCGCCGGCCGCCTGCCCGCCGAGACCTACCTCCAGGCGCTGACCGACCGCCCGGCCCGCCTGCTGGCCCAGGGCGAGGTCCCCGGACGCCCCGGTGTCACCGCCGCCACCCTGTGGGACGAGCCGCTGCGCCGCCTCGACGCCGACTCCCCGCCGCCGCCGAGCTGCTGCGCCTCGCCGCCCACGCCGATGTCACGGAGCTGTCGCTGTACATGCTCGTCGCCACGCTGGACGTCCTGATCCACGACGAGTTGCGCGCCGCCGCCGCCGACCGTCTCGACGTCGCGGACACGATCGCCAGCTTTGAACGTTCCGCCTTGGCCTAGCGCGACGGTCCGGCCGTGGCGGTGCAGTAGATGGTGTGCACCGCCGTTCGCGCCAACACCGGCCCCGAACACGCCGACCAGCTCACCGACTCCCTACGCCAGATGCTGCACGCCGCCCTGCCCGCCGACGTCGCCGGCAACCCCGCCGCCTGGCCCGCCTGGCGCGAACTGCTCCCCCACACCCTCGCCGTCCTCGACGCGCCCGACACCCGCCCGGACACCGGCCTCACCTCGACCGATGCCCCGGGCGCCCGCCCGACCGACATCCCGGGCGCCACCGACATCCCGGGCGCCACCGACACCCCGGGCGCCACCGACGGCCCGCACGCCGCCTGGCTCGCCGAGCACGCCGCCGCCTACCTGCTCGAACAGGGCCAGCCCGCACAGGCCCTCCCCCTGGCCGAACGCGCCGCCGCCGCCCGCGAACACCTCGCCGGCCCCGACCACCCCGACACCCTCACCGCCCGCGAAACCCTCACCCGCGCCACCCTCGCCGCGGGCAACATCGACGACGCTGGCCGCCTCGCCACCCGCACCCTCACCGACCGCACCCGCCTCCTCGGCCCCGACCACCCCGACACCCTGGAATCCCAGGCCACCCTCGCCTGGGCCTACCAACGCGCCGGCCACCTCGACCACGCCACCGCCCTGTTCGAACACACCCTCACCGACCGCACCCGCACCCTCGGCCCCGACCACCCCGACACCCTCGAAAGCCGCCACAGCCTGGGGCGCGCCTTCGACGCCACCGGACGCGGCGACGAGGCCGCCACCCTCCTGCGCGACACCCTCACCGACCGCCGACGCCTCCTCGGCGACGATCACCCCGCCACCCTGGACACCACCCACCAGCTCGCCGTCACCTACGCCCGCCGCGGCGCCCTCGGCGACGCCACCCCCCTCCTCGAACAGACCCTCACCACCCGCAGCCGCGTCCTCGGCCAGGACCACCCCGACACCCTCGACACCCGCCACCACCTGGGCACGACCCACCGCCGGGCCGGACGGCTCGACGACGCCACCCGAGAACTCGACCGAGCCCTGTCGGACCGCGACCGCATCCTCGGCCCCGACCATCCCGACACCCTCGACACCGCCCACGGCCTCGCCCGCACCCACATGCGCGCCGGCCGACCCGAACAGGCGGTCCCCCTGTTCGACCGCGCGCTGACCGGCCGCGAGCGCGTCCTCGGCCCCGACCACCCCGAAACGACGAGGACCCGTCTGAACCTCGCTGATGCCCACCTCAGGCTGGGAAAGCCCGCGGACGCCGTACCTCATCTCGAACGAGTCCTCGACCGGCACGAACGCAACCTCGGGCCCGCGCACCCGAACACCGTCGAGGCGCGGGACACCCTCGCCGCCGCCTACCGGCACACCGGACAGCTTGAGGCGGCCCGGCCTCAACTCGAACGCCTGCTCGGCGACCGGAGTCGGGCACACGGCGTGGCCGACGCCCGCACTCTGCGCGCTGCCGACGGCCTCGCCGACGTGTACCGCTCCACCGGGCGGCTGTCTCAGGCTGTCGATCTCAACGAACGCCTCCTGGCGATCCGCGGTCAGGTTCTCGGCCCGCGCCACCCGGACACCCTCGCCACCCGGACCGTCCTCGCCGACACCTATCGCCAGGCCGACCGTCCCCGGGACGCCCTGCAGCTCCACCGCGACGCGCTCACCGACGCGCTGCGTGAACACGGCCCGTTCCACCCGGACACCATCCGGGCCCGCCGATCGCTCGCCGAGACTGCCGACCATTCCCACGACGACCGGCCCCGCTCAGCCGAACAGCCGCTGAGGGCCGAGCCACGGTTTCCGCACCACGGTCCGTAGGACATCAGACCAGCCAAGCGAGCTACCGTGCGTCGCCCGATTCGTCGGGCTCGACGTCCGATAGCCGATCAAGCTTGTCGAGCTTGCGGGCCAGCCGCTCCTGCGCCGACTCCCGCCCGCCACCGCCCGCCGACGACGGCCGCCGACGTTCCTCCCGAGCCCGCGCCTCGGCCTGAGCGGACTCTGCGTTCATCCGGTCGCGCGCATCCTGCAACGACTGCCGGAGCTCCTCGTCCTCCCACTCGCGTTCCTGCTCGGCGGCGAGTTGGTTCGTCCAGTCGCGGCCGTAGCGGGCGTTCCAGGTGCGGCTGAAGGAGCCGTCCCAGTCGAGTGGGCGCAGGGACTTCCCGCTCTCCTCCTTGGAGTCGGCCGGATCCAAGGAGGCGTCCGCATCCGAGTCCGCTCCAGCCGGACGCGTCGTGTCGGGCTCCGCCGTGCCGGCGGCCCCAGGTACCGCCGAAGGCGCCCCCGGATCACTTCCGGCCGCGGGTTCAGCTCGCCGATCAGCATCTTCCTCGGACATCGCCGTCACTTCCCATCCAAGGGGTCACACCGGGCATAAGGCATCAGCCTGTCCTGCACGCTTGACCTCCCGGAAACCGCGATCTCCCGAGGGTCGATCACAACCTTCCCATGAGGGAGCAGCGGACTCATAATCCGTCGGTCGCGGGTTCGAGCCTTACCCGCCCCGCCACAAAGCGTGACAGGACTCTGGCCTGGGCAAATAGGTCCTATCGTTCAGAGGTGGGCGGCCGGGGTGCGACAAACGTGCTGGTGGACGGCCTGCACGGGTGGTTTGAGACCCAGATAGTTGCAAAGCAAGCAACTACCGGACGTAGTGGCAGCGGTCACGTCCGCTGGCGTGGTGTATGGAGGGTGACTCCGCGTGATCCTTAGTTGAAGTTTATGCGGTGAGTGCTTCGGGTGTCACGCTGATCTCGGGTGTGTCGGACGGCGTGTCTCGCGCGTCGACTTTCGCGAGGATTTCCACGCCGAAGTAGCGGTGGGTTTCGATCCACTCGTCGTGTTGCTCGGCGAGGACGGCGCCGACGAGCCGTATGATGGCGTCACGGTCGGGGAAGATACCGACGACGTCGGTGCGCCGGCGGATCTCCTTGTTCAGTCGTTCCTGCGGGTTCGACGACCAGATCTGCCGCCAGATCTCCCGCGGATAGCTGGTGAACGCGAGCAGGTCCGCTTTCGCTTCTTCCAGATGGGTCGCGGCGCGGGGTAGTTTCTCGGTCAGCGCGTCCACGACCCGGTCGAACTGCACCGCCACCTCGTTCGCGTCCGCCTGATCAAAAACGGTCCGGACCAACGTCGCGACCCATGGCTGCGACGACTTCGGGGTGAAGGTGAGAAGGTCCCGCAGGTAGTGCGTCCGACATCTCTGCCAGGAGGCCCCGGGCA
>NZ_CM001489.1:1465124-1498532 GCF_000262465.1 Frankia sp. QA3 | reverse complement strand
AGTCGCGGCGATCGCGTTCACCAGACCGCGGTGCGCATCCGAGGTCACCAGCCGCACCCCGGACAGCCCCCGGGCGACCAGGCCCCGGAAGAACGCCAGCCAGCCGGCACCGTCCTCGCTGGACACGACCTCCAGGCCGAGGATCTCCCGGTGCCCGTCGCCGTTCACCCCGACCGCGAGCAGACAGTGGACGTTGACGACCCGGCCGTCCTCACGGACCTTCATCGTCAACGCGTCGGCCTGCACGAACCGGTACGGCCCGGCATCCAGCGGCCGCGACCGGAACGCCTCGACCTGGCCATCGAGATGCTTCGCGAGCTCCGACACCTGCGACTTCGAGATGTGCGCGACCCCGAGCTGCTCGACAAGCTTGTCCACCCGGCGCGTCGAAACCCCCAGAAGATACGACGTGGCGACCACCGAGATCAGCGCCTGCTCGGCGCGTCTCCTCCGGGTCAGCAGCCATTCCGGGAAATACGACCCCTGCCGCAGCTTCGGGATCGACAGGTCGATCGTCCCGGCCCGCGTGTCCCACTCCCGCGTCCGGTAGCCGTTCCGGCGATTCGTCCGCTCCGGTGATATCTCCCCGTATTCCGCCCCGCAGATCCCGTCCACCTCGGCGCCCATCAACGCCTCCGCGAACGCCTTCACCATCGACCCCAGCAGATCCGGACTCGCCGCCGCGAGTTCCTTGCCCACGAACTCCACGTCCGGCACAGTCGGGCGCACGGCCATCGCGTTTCCTCCTCAACGAGCTACTACGACAGGTTTCTCGTGAGGATCACGCGGTGGCCGTCCCACGTCACGGACCGCCACTCCGGCGAGTCGTCAGACGATCACAATCCGTACACCACGTCCGTGGACTCCACTGTGGCAGCCGTGGGGATCGGAAGGTGGTGCCGCACTTCGAGGTCGGTGTCTGTCTGCGATGTGATCGCTGCGTACCGCGTTCTACCGCCGCCCGAGTGAGCGTTCTGTGACGTGACTGGCTCGCACGATGGCGGGGCAGCAGTACACTCAGGTACTGAACCCTCTGCTCCGAAGGGGACACGCCGTGGCCTATCGCCTGGAGATCGTCAGCGAGGTCCGGGAGTGGCTGCATGACCTACGTCGAAGGGACCGAAACACCGCGATCCTCGTCGGCCAGGCTGTGACCGCTCTTCTCCACGAAGGCCCCAGCCTGGGACGGCCGCTCGTTGACCGGATCAAGGGCTCACGACTCCACAACCTCAAGGAACTCAGGCCCGCCTCAAGCGGAACCAGCGAGGTCCGCATCCTGTTCGTCTTCGATCCCGAGCGCCGCGCGGTCCTGCTCGTCGCCGGAGACAAGGCCGGACAGTGGTCAACCTGGTACGAAAGGGCGATCCCGCTGGCCGAAGCCCGCTACGCCCTCCACCTCAAGGAACGTGACGCATGAGCCCCGCCCACGGGTACGACAGAGACGGCTTCCTCTCCGAGTTCTTCCCCGAAGAACACGACCGCCGCGAGGTCGAGGCGGGGGCGCGACGGCTCGTGGCGGAGAACCGCGCCCATCGGCTCGCCGAGATGCGTCGGCGCCTGGGTCTCACCCAGGCGGACGTCGCCGACCGCATGCACGTCCGGCAGGAACGCGTCTCCGCCATCGAGCGGGCCAACATCGACGCCAGCGAGCTACGCACCCTCGCCGCCTACGTCAAAGCACTCGGCGGACACCTGGAGATCATCGCGGACTTCGGCGGGGAACGGCTCGTTATCGGCTGAAGGTGGTTACGCGTCCACCGGCGGATTTTTCCCGCCTGATTCGTGGGGGGTGGAGACCCAAGAGTTGACGGGTGACGGGGCCAGCGCAGAGGCTCGGTCACCCTCAATCTCGATGTTACTCAGATACCTGCCGGTGGGCCGCTCAGCTCTCCTCGAAGCCCGACTGGTCGAACTTCAGGGTCCCGGCGTTCTCGGAGACGGTGCGGACCTGGCCTTCCTCGAAGCCGGTGCTCTTCGTGGCTTCAATCTCGATCTTCACGACGAGCTCGGTGCCGTCCTGACGGAGGTTGGCGATGATCTCGTCGGCGACGTTCTTGAAATCAAGGGCGATCTTGTCGGAGTTGAGGGTCTTCACGCCGTAGAACCGCGTCTTGGGCTCACGATGATGGACGCCGCGGTGGCCAGGGTCCGGCTTGAAGGGCTTCTTCTCGTCGTTCTCGTCGTTCTCGTTCCGCCTTTTCTCCGGGTCCGGCGTCGGGACTTCGGCGGCGCGCTGCTGGACGGCAACGTCGGGACGCACCAGTAGCAGCGAGTCGGTGGCCGTCGGCGCGGCGTTCTTGTCCTCGTCGGGCAGCCACAGCCCGACGTAGCGTCCGGCCGAGTCGTCATAGCCGGCGGCGAGGGCAAAACCATCGATTTGCCAGTGCAGCGGCATGTCGATGACGCCCGCGTTGAGCACTGTCCGGTCGCGCAGGCGAGGCATGTAGGGGTACTGGCTGTAGAGCCCCCACAGGGTGCCGAGCGAGACGTGGCCGTCCTTCCAGATCTGCGGGACCTTGCTGATCGCCAGGCGGATCGTCGCCGCGGCCTGCTGTGTCGAGAGATCGCCGTCGTTGCCGAGGCGGCGGGACACCCGCTCGGCGAGCGAGGTGGACTGTCCTTCGACCTTGGTCTCGCGCAGGAGGAACGGCGCGTTCGGCTCCGGCTGGGCTGGGACGAGCGCCCAGGTGAAGGTCTGCAGGAGCCTGGCTGTGACGGTCTGGTCGGCCTGGGCTTGGCGCTGGGCGGCCTGATTCTTCTGGTTCTGGGTCAGGTCGAGGTCCGCCTCGTTGTCGAGAACGTGCTTCCAGCCGAGGTAGTCGCGGGTGGCGGTGTCGAGTTCCTCCAGCCGGGCTTCGTCGGGGGCGAGGTAGACGAGCATGTTGCGGTTGGTCCGGTTGGAGCTGCCGCGCTGCTCGGTCGCCTTCTGCGCGAAGTTCTTGGCGGCCGACTCGGTGCCCCGCTTGTGGGCGAACTTCGGGTGCAGGATGACGAGGCGCGCCTCGCCCGTGTCGGGGAGGTCGGCGTTGGTCTCCGGGCAGACGTGAACGCCAGCGAAGTCACCTTTCACGCGGCCCTGGCCGAGCAGCCGCGTGACGATCTCCTTCCACACATCTTCCTTGTGGAGGCGCTCGGCCTGGTCCTTGGCGGTGCGGGTGATGTTGGCCTGAAGGTCGTACCAGTACTTGCCGGACCCGGAGTAGAAGTACGTCGCCCGGTCACCGAGCTGGGTCAGCGCGGCGTGGAAATTACCCGGGACGTCGCCGGGGATCGCGGTGCCGAGGAAGACCCGCTGGGTACCGATGCCCTTGTGCACCGAGCCGGGGGCGACGGTCGGGGCGGCACCGAAGAACACCGTGCGGGCGAGCCTCCTGGTCAGCGCCCGCTGACCGAACAGCGGCTTCGCCGTATCGATGCGCGCAGGTTCGGAGTTCGGGCCGTCGACATCGGCGTCGATAATCGTCTTCCAGGAGTCCTGGAGGTACTGCGTCAGCTCGGCGTTCACGTTCGCGGTGGCGAGCGGGATCGACCCCGGCATGATCAACGGTGAGGCGTCCTCGCCCGTCCAGAGCGCGTGGATCACCGTGCTCATCAGCCGCAGCACACCGCGGGTGCGCTGGAAGCGCTCCAGCGAGGACCACTCCTCGTAGAGGGTGTCGAACAGCTCCGGGTGGATCGGGTAGGTCTGCCTGAGGCGATACTCGTACGCCGGGTCGCGCGCCTCCCGCGGAAAGTCATCGGTGTACTTGCGGTACAGCTCCACGTACGCCTTGGCCGTTGCCCCGATCGCGGCGAGCGCGGCGGCGTCGGGCTGCTTGAACAGCCGCTGCCTGACAATGTTGTAGGCCTCGGTCGGCGACGCCGGGCGCCACTGGTCAGCCACCCGCCGCACGACATTCTGGAGCCGCTTCAGGGCTTCAAGGCCGTTGGCGCCGCCGACCTCCTCTGCGCTCCCGACCACGATCTCGGAGTCGACCCCGCTCTCCGAGGCAGGGATCGAAATCGCCAGCAGGACGCCTGAGGTGCCCTTGGCAGCCTCGGTCAGCGACTGGGCGAAGGTGAACTGATCGTCGAACGTGCCGCCCGCGAGGTCGTCGCGGCCGACGAGTGAGCGGGCGTAGGCGACCCACTCGTCAATCAGGATGACGGCGGGCGCGTACGTTGCCAGCAGCGTGTGGAGCGCCTCGCCGGGATGGGTGCGGTTGCTGTCCGCGGTGGCGACGATGGCGTACGCCTCGGCACCGCCGAGCTGCCAGGCCAGCTCACCCCAGATCGTGTTGACGCGGGTGCCATCGTCCTTGGTGGCACCGGACGGGCTGAGGTGGTTGCCCACGATCGCGACCCGGTTCACCTTGGTGCCGGCATAGCCGTTGGCGGTGAGCAGTTCCTGGGTCTCCTGCGGGAACTTGCCCACGGGAAGTCCGGCGGCCACGTGCCACAGCGACAGCATCGAGTGGGTCTTGCCGCCACCGAAGTTGGTCTGGAGGTTGATCACCGGCGAGACGTTGTCGTCGCCCGAGAGACGCCGCACGGCGCGGCCGACCAGGTCGCGCAGGCCTTCGGTGAGGTAGGTGCGCCGGAAGAACTCGACCGGGTCGGCGTAGTCGGAGTCGACCTCGCCGCCGGTGGCGACCTTGTACAGGTCGGCCGCGAACTCGGAGGCGTGGAAATTGCCGGTGGCGACGTCGTCGTGGGGCTGGAGCACCTCGCGCCACGGTTTGAGTCCGGCGGCCTCGGGATTGTCGACCGCGGCCTTGAGGACCTTCTTGTCATCCTTGTCGGCGGTCACCCGACGCAGGTTGAGCCGGATGCCGCGGACCTCTTCGGCCTCGGCACTGGCACCGATGAGCTTGAGCAGGCGTTCGCCCGTGTCGAGAGCGCGGTAGGCGTCGTCGTCGGTGAACGAACCGTTGTGCGCCCACTCGTTACGCACCTCGCGAAGCTCGCTGGCGAAGGTCTCGCCGGCACGCCCGACAGCCTGGTTGAACGGATACCAACCATGCTTGTAGGCGCCGGTGATGTTGCCTTCGGTGAGCACACGGAACTGGACCTGCGGGTCGAGCGGGTCGTAGCTCTTCCCCGCGGGCACGCCGTTCTTGAGGTCCTTCGCCTGGACCAGCTTCGTCCACTCAGCCCCCAGCGCCGGGGCGGCCTGACCGATCACCGACGAGATGAAGTCGTCCAGCGCCGGGGCAAGGATCTGGAACATGCCGTCGATGCGGTCACGGTTGCTCAGCGCCATGTCACTCGTCCTCGTCGAAGTCGATCGCGCCCTGTGTCTCGGCGGGCCTCTTCCGGGTGCGCGCGACCTCCAGGATCTCAGGCCAGCTCGTCACGAGACTGTTGAAGCTCAAAGCGTCCTTCGTCCAGCCATTGGCCTCCGCGATGCGGAAGAGCAGGTGCGCGAGCTCCTTGATGAGGTCGGCATCGACAGCGCCGTCCTTACGACTCAACGCCAGCTGGAGGAAGTTTCCGGCCGGTGCAATGCCGTCGCTCTCCAAGACCCTGATCAGATGGTGGAGAACCTCCCAGCTGCTGGTGTGGCTGTCCTGCAGCACGTCGTAGTCCCACGACAGGTCGGCGGGCCTGATGAGCTGCACGTTGCCAGCCCGGCTCGTCAGGATCTTCTCCCGGTCCATGACGTCGACGCTGGTGTTGCGGGCCCGGGCGAGGCTGTCAGCGTCACCGAACTTGCCGGCGCCGTAGCCGTGCTGCCGGTACCAGGCGATCGCGAACCGGGAAGCCGAGTCGAAGTCGCCCTCCTGTTCATTCAGCACCTGGTCGAGTATCTCGTTGATTCGGGCCAACGCGGAGCGAACTGTCATCTTCTTGCCGTCGGGCTCAAGCACAGCGTCGTAGCGACTGAAGACCGCCATCCCCGGACCGATCGCCGCCTGCGGCAGGTCCACCGGCGCGATCTGCCCCTGCTGCAGCTTCCGCAACGCGTCCGGCAGTTCCGCCTCAAGCGTCGCGATGAACCCACGCCGATCCGTCGTCGGCGCCCCCGCAGGACGAGGACGCAGCGACAGCACGATCGAGGACGCCAGCGCGTTAGAGTCTCGGCCACGCATGCGGTTGCTGAGTTCGCTGCGATTCGGCCAAGTAGAGGTGATCGTCCAACCCGAGTTGATCATCCCCTCAAGTAGGGTTTCCCAACCCGTCGAAGCCTCACCCGCTTCGTCGGAATCGCTCTGCTTGAAGGCATACCAGACCGCAATTGGGTAGTCCCTCCATGCAGACTCTCTCGCATGCGCGAAGACGCTACGAAAGCCGTCTTCGAAGAATCGCTGGGCACCATGCTTCCCGTCGTGCCGGTACGGGTTCGCGACCAGTTCCTCGGCTTTCGGAACCAACATCGTTGCGAGTAGAGCCGGGTGCACGGATCGAAGCGTTCTACGTAGCCATACGTAGAAAAAGTCGGAAAGGTCAGAATAGCCAATGTTGTCGTAATATGGCGGATCCGTATTGATTAACACGCCCTCGTACGACCGCGACGATGCGTCAGCCTGGCGGATTTCGCCAATCGGCCCACCAGTGTCCGTGATCGCCTTCGCTAGGTTGCCCAGGCTGACTTCATACGCGCCAGCTGCCTTGCCGAAGGGCCTGGTCTCACCGAAGTCCCACAGCATCGAGATCGCTTGGCGCCCGAACAGGTTGCGGACTTGTTCCTTCGTGTTCTCCCAACGACAGAGTGCATTCGCAATGTCGGTCATTCGGCTCACGCCCATGCCGAGGTAGGTGGCGACGGCGTCGGCGTACGCATAGGTGCCACCGTCGGCGAGGACTCGTTCGCGGGCGTCGGAGACCAGATCGCTGAACGTGGTCAGTGCGGTAAGCTGGCGGTTGGTGAACAGGTCGGCCCACCTCGTCATGCCGTAGGCCTGCACCCGGAAGCCTAGGGCCTCGGCCGGGAGGGATGCCTCAGGGACGTCGTCGGGGCGCTCGACGTTGGCGGCCTTGACGTGCTCGTCGGTCGGGGCGAGGTAGATACGCTGCCGATTTCCCTCGGCGACGACAGCCATGAGCTGAGCACCGATCCGCCCAGAGCGGCCCTCCGCACGTACATATTTCAACTCCGCCGCCGCGTCGCAGGCTAGGCAGCGGGCACCGGTCTTCGACACGGTCCCGTCCATGGTGGCAGTCGGTGCACCGGCCTTATCGTGTCCGATAGTGAACGCGACCCGCTGCCCCGAGGGGTAGGCGGGGTCGGGGACGATTTCGGGAACGACGTACGCCTCCTTGCCCTTTTTCTTCCCTAGCCACCAGGAGCGGACCAAGGGCATCTCGATGCCGCAGGCGGGGTTGGGGCAGGCGACGGTACGGGCCCAGATCCAGGCGATGACCGTGGCCTTGGTGCCGTTGGGGAGGGTGGCCTTGGGGTAGAGGTGGCCGATGCGCTTCTCAGCCTCGTCACGCATCCAGGCGCCGTATTCGCGCACGTCGGCGGCCAGGCCCTCGGCGCCCTTCCAGCCACGGATCTCGGAGTCGGCCAGCCCGGGGTAGACGGGGGACTGGTCTCGGAACTTCGGAGGGATCTCGATGAGCGCTTTGTTGATGAGTACGGCGACCGGGTTGAGGTCGGAGGCGTGCGCCTCGAGACCGAGCCGCTGCGCCTCCAGCGGAATGGTGCCTCCGCCGGCGAACGGGTCAAGGATCGGTGGTGGATTGCCGTCGGTGGACTTGAGAATCTCGACACGTGCCTCAGCGAGCAGCTTCTCGTCACGGACCTTCTCCCACACCACAAGCCGCTCGATCAGCTTATGGAGGCGCTCGCGCTCCTTGCGCTGCAGCTCCTCTGTAGGGAACTCCTCCGGCCGTGCGGACGGGTCGTCGACGAGTTGAGCGAACAGCACCGCGCGCGCTGCTGCGAGGGGGCGGCGCGCCCACCACAAGTGAAGGGTCGACGGGTGACCGTGCCGGATGGACTTCTCCCGAGCAGACTCCCGGTTGATCGCCTCCAGCGGCAGCGCCACCTCGATCAACTTCCGTTTCTGCACGTACTTCCCTCGACCCTCTGAGCCCTTGGGCTGAACACAACCAGGCGGCGCCTGGCATCACGACCTGCAGACCAAACCTAGCGAGCCTTTCCCAGTAACCCTCGGTCGCATTACATAGTTGCAATACCGTGATGGTGTGTTGGGTGTCCCGCGGTCCCGCGATGCTCGGTGTGGAGAATTACGAGGGTGGCTTTTGCGACGAGTCCGATCCACCGGGGGTCGATCGTGATGTTGTGGAGCAGCCGAAAAGTGCCTTTGAACAGGGCGTTCGCGCGTTCGCGCGTTCACCGGCAGCGCGTAGTGCCTTGTGGACCCGGTTGTGTGTTCTTTGCGTCAGTGAGGGCGCCGCCGGTGGGCTTCTTGTACGCCGATCACCAGCGGCCGGCCGGGTTTCCTATCCCTTCCGAGGTCGAACAGGACCTCGTGCAGGTTGGCTGTCCGCTCGGCGAGGAACGGCTGCGCGCCGGCGGCGCGCAGCGCGGTGGAGTCATGCTCGCTGCCGGGCCGGACGCCGGAGACCCACAGCGGCCAGCCGTCGTCGGAGGCGGACAGCCCCGGGGGCAGACGGGGCGGGCACGGGACCGATGAGCGTAACCGGGCGGGCCGCGACAGCCCGGCACACTAGGGGTTATGGCGGCGATCCCGGAGTCCACGAAGTCCTCGATGCGGCTGCGGCTGCGGCTGCGGCTGCTCGACCATGCCGAGAAGAACTGGCCCCAGCCCGCCCGGACCGAGTCACCTACCGCGGCGCGTTCGCCTACGCTGCCGGGATCCTGCCCGACGGTGAACAGATCCCGCTGTGCCGACTGCGCTACGGCGGCTCAGCTCACTCCTTCGGGTTCGCGATCCACTCCGCCGTCCACGACCGCTACCAGGAAACCGTCCTACTCCACGGCTCCCGCGCCGGCATCCCCCAGGACGCCCCTCGACACCGCCTGCACCGTCCACCTCGCCGCGGACGCCTGAAAAAGGGACCGACCCGACCAGACGATCACGAACCCCCGACGAACTTGCAGCTCGAACCGCTTAGGGTTGCTTCCGCCCTTTTCGCAGATCCGGCGTCTACGGCCCCTGTCGCGCCTTCTGGCGCTTCGGTCGCTTCACAACAGGGATCACGCCTCGACGAACCCCCAACAGATTCTCGTCCTTCGTGTTCTCGCGCACTGCGAGACCGCTCAGGATTCGTTGCTGCGTCTCCGGAGTCCAAAACACTTCAAGGCGCTTCCGAGCGCGTGTGATCGCGGTGTAGAAAATGCTGTGGGAGATGCTCTCCTCGTTAGCATCCGTAATGACAACCTTAACCGAATTGTACTCAAGACCCTGCGCCTTGTGGATCGACACGGCGTACGCGATCTGAAATGGCACCATCGTGGTGACCGTATCGTCATCATCATCGCTGTCGCCGCGCCCGAAGACGTCGAACTGAACAGTCGAGCCTTCTACCCAGCGCAGATCTGTGCCGAACACGTCGGCTGCAGTGACATCCCGTTCAAGATTCACATCAAACGTGATCCGGCCGGGCACGCGATCGATCTTGACGATCTTACCCTTCAGATTGTTGAAGATGACTGGACGGAACCGATCAGACTCATTAAAAAGCACAGGATCGCCGACCTTGTACATAGACTCACTCCAGGTCACAGCTGGATTCAGATTGCTCGCTTGTAGGAACCGGTTGATGTTGTTGATTCCATAAAGGCCGTCATAATTCAGGCAGAGCACGATCTCATCGTCGCTCCGTTGCTGGAAAAGCGAGTCTCCTAGCACTGTCGAGTAGCCGTTCTTGGCGAGTGACTCCTCGATGTGGTTGTCCAGGTTCCGCACCCTGTCCCACAGTGTAAGAAGCGCCTGATCGCTCGTTCTGAAAGGCTTTGTGAGCTCGAAGACAGACTCGCTCGGGATGTACGAACGGATGATGCTGAACCAGTTGCCGAACTCGATCGACTCGATCTGGTAGACGTCGCCAACGAGCACGAGCAGGTCGAAGGATGTTTTCTTAAGCACTTCGAGCAGGCTCGCGTTGCCCACAGTGCTGCACTCGTCGATCACAAGGACGTCGTACTTTGGGTCGAACGACGTACTGCTGCGCACGTGCTTGCTGATCGTGCTGAACTCGGTGTTCGGCGCCTGCACTCGTCGCTTCAGGTTGTCGACAGCCGGGTTGGTATGCGCCAGAAACAGCTTCCGTTCGCCCTCGAAGTAGTTTGCAATGTGATTCATCATCGTCGATTTTCCCGTACCGGCCGCGCCGTAAACGACGGCAACCTTCGAGCGCTCGAACAGCTCCATCAGAGCATCAGCTTTCAAGGGGTCATCGATGACACCTGGGTTAGCACTTATCCATGCCCGCACGTGGCTGCTGTGGTTGGGGATACCGCCGGCAGTGATCGCCTGGAGCTTTTTAATGATCGTGACTGTGTCGTCCTCGTACCCAACGATGAACACATGCCCGTTTGCACGCGCCAGCTTCCGCGGTGCGTGTCGTTCAATGGGTGGGAGCAGCTGGTTATGGTGCGCGATTAGCTTGTCGACGTCACCGAAGTCTTCCAGGTCGGAGACAGGCGTGTAGATCACACCGTGCTGCTCGACATTGCTCCTGATTCGTCTTGCCAGTAGCTCGTGCGGTCGCCTCCGAGCATCCAGGCTCTCGGCAAGATCCGAGAAGCGCGGGTTGTGTCTGCGTGGTGATGTGCAGAACGGCATAGTGTCGAAGGGCCTGCAACTCCAGGAAACGCGCAGCTGGGATAGCTTATCGCACTCGTTGACGTCGAACTGCGCCTTGATGACCCGATTGTTCATCCGCAGCATTAGGTACCGCATCAGACTAGCCCCTGGCCGGTTCCCGCGTATGAGCGCTCGCGCGCGGTCGAGCACAGGGAAGATCAGCGGACTACGTTGCGCACCGTCGAGTGCCCAGGAGCGGACCCGGCCGTAACTCGCGTCGGTCATGTCCACGAGATCAAGCAGACTTGAGCGCATTCTCGTGAGGTACTGCATCAGGTTGCGGTACTCGGAGTGCGACGTACGAATCTGGTCGTGTGAGACGTAGAAGAAGCGCGCGAAGTTATCAAACTCGCACGGACGGATCGACACCTCCCACGAGCGGATTAGCATAATCGGCATCGTCTGGCCAAGAACTTCGATCGTGTCGCTCTCCAGCCCTAGATTGGCCGCGTATTTATCGGTGACGTCAATGTCAGTGAACCCGATGATGCGATCGAACTTGCTCGTCCGGTTGTGGGCGAGATAGAACGTCACCTCGTAATAGATGCGGCCGCCGATGAAGAATGGTCGTGAGCTGTGAATATAGTACCGCTCGCGACGCGCGCTTGAGGGTGGCGTCGTTCTTTTCCGCTCGATGCGCGTCGCAATCTTCTCGTAGTACTCACCCAGTGAAGGGTCGAGGTCGATCGGAAACTGTTCGATGTTGTGCAGGATCGCGATCCCGAACTGTGCCTGTGCGAGATCGCGGGTGCGGAGTAGGTACTCGTAGTATTTCAGCATCAACCGCTCGGACGGATCGCGATCCAGGGTGTAGTGCGAAACACTGGCCTGGAGCAGGTCGTGAAATCTACCCAGGAGCCTGAACTTGCCCTTCGCCTTCACGACATTCAATGCCGGCCCGACCTGGTTGTAGTGGAACTCAGCCGAGCGATCATTGAGGTGCGCCCAGACGATAAGCCCCTCGACGAGATTCCGGAGCTGCCCCAGCACGTTCTGAGAGAGGAAGCCTCGGTCGCCGACCGGGTTGGCGATGTTCTGGCAGATCACGCTTTCGGCACTCCGCACTTGCTGTTCTACTGACGCCATCGCTCCCGCTCTACTTCCCCAAAGGATCGTGCTCGAAGTCACCTTCGATATCGAGACGCTCATGCTGTTCAGTCTTGAAGGCCAACAGCGAACGCCGAACATCGACCACCGTGAACCGGATTTGTTTGTTCACGCGGCCAGCTACGCTCGCGACCTCTGCGGGCAGCGACCCGACCCGGTCGAAGGTGCCGTTGGTGCTTCCGCAATGAGCTGCGAGGAGCCAGCCATGGATCACGCTCTCCAAGTGCGGCTCGCTCCGTAGCTGGTCGCGCAGCCCGTGCCAGCACTTGCCCTTCCGCCTTGAAGTCAACTGGGTCACGGTCGGATGGACGGCACAACGAGACGAGTCGGTTTGTAACGCCGTCACTGGCGGGACCTCCTACCGGTGACGCAGTCATCTACAGACAGATACTCATATCGCTCCAGTGTCTCGCACCGACGACGCCCGAAGCCAAGTGGTTGGCGCTGGGAGTTTCGCGGAGGTGAGTGATTGCCGGGCTGGGAGATTCGATGATCAGGTGTGGTCGGCGGTGAGGTGGATGGTGCAGGCGGTGCGCGAACGGCACCGCACCGAATACCGCTACCGGCCGCGGGCACATCCCGCCGCCTCGACCCCGCCCACGACCGGCATCGCCGGGTTCATGGACCTCATCGGCCAGGTCATGATCCAGGCCCGCTACCGCACCGCGGACCTGGTGTTCGTGATCGTGGACAACGGCTCCGACCACCGCCCACCCGACCTGCATACTGATCCACACCCCGACACACGCCTCCTGGCTGAACCAGATCGAGATCTTCTTCTCGCTGTTCCACCGGAAAGCCATCTCCCCCTGCGACTTCGCCAGCACCGACGCCCTCACCGCCCTCACAGCGTTCAGCGCCTGAGGCAACACGACCGCGACACTGTTCCGCTAGAAGTACACCGCCACCGACCTCGAAAACCGCCTCGCCCGGATCCCACCACCCACGCCGACAGCCAGCACCCCGCCCCTTCCGACAGCCTCGTGACCACCCCCGAAGAACTTCCAGCGCCGACCACTTAGTGATCAGACCCGACGCAATTGGTGCGAACAACGACGAGGCTGCGTCGCACCGCCTCGATGAACGGGATTTCAGGGTACTCCCGATTGGTCCACCGTTGCCACCGGGACGGATGTCGCGGGCCGTCGCCAACCTGCCAACCTGGTAAGGCCAGCTGATCGAGGCGAGTTCGCAGCCACTCGACCTGCTCACGGAAGTGAGTACGTGCCGGACCGGAGGGAGAGGTTGCTCCGTAGGCGAGCAACACACCATCTGCCCCGGCGAGCGCTGTCTCAAGGGAGGGCCTTGCCGCTAGCCAGCCGGTAGCGGTCGCGCCAAGCTCGTCGATGGCCCCTGTTGCCAGTGAGGGTATCGAGAACAGGTTCACGACCTTGACCTCGGCGAAGCCGAGCAGTTCACCTGCCAACGCCACGCGGCCCAACGTGCGCTTACCGTCAGTCAGGGGTGGATTAGCCAAGACGGCGACGAGAGTCGCAGCGGTGGCCATGGTCATTAGAACGGCGTCCTTCCCTTGGCCCACATCTTGGGCCAGTTGCCGCGGATTCCGGTGGCATCGAAGTCGCCGAGGTCGGTGGTGGCGAAGGGGGCGTCGAGGTAGCGGACCTCGTCGTAGGACGCCCCGCGCGGGTCGACCTTGACGAGGGCGAGCCGGTAGCGCGGGGCGGCGTTCTTGCCGGTCATCACCTCGTTGTGGGTGACGAAGAAGTCGGTGGCGCCGTCGAGGCGGGCCTTGACCTCGAGGCGGTAGGTGTCGCCGTCGGCATCGGTCGACAGGATGTCGAAGCCGGGGTTGTTGAACGCCTGCTCGACGGGCTGGCGGCCGAGTTCTCGTTCGCGTGCCAGGACCAGGTCGACGCCGCGGCGCTCGACCTCCTTCGTCGCCTTGGCGTGCATCGGCGCGGACGGTGGCAGTTCGTCTTCGAACAGGCTGACGGGCAGCACGAGGGCGGCGGTGACGAGGCGGGGCGGCTTGGTGGACATGAGCTGCTGCTGGTCGAGCAGCTGCAGGCGCTGGCGGAGCCGGAGGTCGAGCTCGACCGCCTTGCGGTTGAGGCTCTCCGCCGACTCCTTGGGCTTCTCGCCCTTCTGCTCGTTCTCCGAGGCGATCGCCGCCTCGAACAGCAGACGCTCGCTCTCCGCGGTGAGGCGCTTCGTGACCAGGTCACGGGCTTTCGTCAGCTCCGCCAGCCGGCGGGGCTGGATCTCGGCGAGGTACTCGGGGAGCCTGTTGGCGATGATCCAGCTCGTGGCCTTGTCCTCGGCCTCGGCCAGCCACGCAAGGGCGCGTGCGGCGTCGGTCGCGGGGCTGGCGGGAGCGGCGACGCAGTCCAGGTATGGCGCGGGACCAGCGGGGCTGACGGTGCCGTGGCTGTCGACGTAGGCGTAGCCGAAACGGCGCGCCACGGACTCGCCGGTGGCGTCGGCGACCTCCTCGACGACGCCGACGAGCAGGTGTGGCTGGTCGAGGGTCGAGGACACGAGCACGGTGCCCTGGTTCAGCGCGCCGCCGAACTGCCGGACGGTCTCGTCCAGGACTGCGTCGTGGAGCGGGTGGCCGGGCGCGAGCAGGTCGGCCCGAGCGAGTCCGTCGGGCTGGACGTGGGCAAGGTCGAAGGTGGCGCGGTCGTACTTCGTCGCGATCGGCCCCCTGCCGGCCGAGCGGAGGTGCTGGGGCACGTTCGCGATCTCGTAGCGCCCCTGCTCACGCCGGGCGATCCGGCCGCCGAGTCGGGTGAAGGCCGCCTTGAACGCCAGCTCGATGTAGTGCGGCTGGAGCCGCCGGGCGCGAGCGGCGTCCATCGCCGCGCGCAGCCGCTGGAGGTCGGCCTCGGCGAGGTGCTCCGAGGCGAGCGCCCGCTCGTCGAGTAGTTCCTTGAGGCCGTCGCCGACGCTGGCGTCGATGACCTCGTGCATCCTCGCCTTCACGTCGGGACGATCGCCGTACTGGATGGCGTCGAGCAGGAGCGTGCGCAGCGGGGTTTCGGTGAAGGCTTCGCCGAGGACGTCGAAGACCTTGCCGCCGTAGTCCTGGCGCATCTGGTCGAGCTTCACCAGCAGGCGGATGAAGACCTCGCCCTCACGCGTGTTGGCGGCCACGAGGTTCCACAGTCGGCAGACCTCCCCCTGGCCGATGCGGTGAATGCGGCCGAAGCGCTGCTCGATGCGATTGGGGTTCCACGGCAGGTCGTAGTTGACCATCAGATGGGCCGCCTGGAGGTTGAGGCCCTCCCCGGCCGCGTCGGTCGCCAGGAGAATCTGAACCTCGCGGTTCTTGGTGAACTCCTCGGTGATCTGGCGACGCTCGCCACGCCGCACGCCACCGTGAATGGCCTTGACCGTGTCGGGTTTGCCGAGCAGCGATCCGATCTTGACCTGGAGGTAGTCGAGGGTGTCGCGGTGCTCGGTGAAGATGATGAGCTTGCGCGGCCAGCCGTTCGCGTCGGTGGTCAGCGCGTTGTCCTGGAGGATGTTCGACAGCTCGGTCCACTTGCGGTCGGTGCCGGCGTCGCGGACGCGCCTGGCGGTCTTCACCAGCTCGGCCAGCTCGAGCAGCTCGGCGTTGAGCTCCGCTACCGTCTGCGCCGCGGTGGCGGCATCGAGCAGCTCCTCCTCCAGCTCCTCGATCTCTCCGGCGTTGAACTCGTCGGCGTCGATCGCACTCCACTCGACTGTCGGTTCCGGCTCGCGGAGGTTGCCGTCGAGGATCTCCTGCCGTTTGCGCTCCAGGCGCTCGGACCGGCGGACGAGGCTCTGGTAGATCGCCTCCGGGCTGGAGGCGAGGCGCCGCTGAAGAACGGTGAGGGCGAAGCCGACGGTGTTCTTGCGCTTGCCACCGAGCCGGTCGGCCCGGTCCATCCCCTCGCGGACGTAGTGGGTGACATCCTCGTAGAGGGCGTACTCCAACGCGGTCAGCTCGTAGGGAACGGTCTCGGCGACGCGTTCGGGGAAGAGATCCTTGCCCTCGAAGGTGCGCAGGTCCTCCTTGACCATGCGGCGCATGATTCCGCTGGTGTCCGTGGTCTTCTTCTGCCTGCCCTCGAACCGGTCCCGGTCGAGCAGCGTGAGGAAGAGCTGGAAGTCCTCCTCCTTGCCCGAATGCGGGGTCGCGGTCATCAGCAGCAGGTGGCGGGTGATCTCGCCGAGAAGCTCGCCAAGCTGGAAGCGCTTGGTCTTCTGCAGCTTGCCGCCGAAGTAGTGGGCGCCCATGCGGTGGGCCTCGTCGACGACGATCAGATCCCATTCGGTCGCTCTGAGCTGGGCCTGAAGCTGCTCGTTGCGGGAGAGCTGATCCATCCGGGCGATGAGAAGCGGGTGGGTCTCGAAGACGTTGAGGTTGGCCTGGGAGTCGATGAGCTGGTTGGTCAGCAGATCGAAGCGGAGCCCGAACTTGAAGAACAGCTCGTCCTGCCACTGCTCCACGAGCCCGCCGGGCGCGACGATGAGGCACTGCTTCACATCATCGCGCAGCAGCAGCTCCTTGATGTAGAGGCCGGCCATGATCGTCTTGCCGGCGCCCGGATCGTCGGCGAGCAGGAAGCGCAGTGGGGTACGCGGGAGCAGCTCGCCGTACACCGCGCGGATCTGGTGCGGGAGGGGCTGCACGTCGCTGGTGGCGACGGCGAGCATCGGGTCGAAGAGCCCGGCCAGCGAGATGCGCTGCGCCTCGGCCACGAGCTTGAAGTCGCTGGCGTTGGCGTCGAAGGCACGGCCGCCGGTGCGGGCGACGCCGAGCTTGTCCTGGTCCTTGCGAAACACGACCTGCTGGCCGAGTCCGCCGGCGGTGGTCTTGTAGGTCAGTTCGAGCGCGTCAGCACCGTGCCATTGCGCGGCAATGACCGTGATGACCTCGGCGGGAATGAGCCCGTCGACGCGCAGCCCTGGCTTGAGCTCCTCCAGCAGCACGACTGACCTCCCGGTAGACAGCCGTCTAACGCTACTGGAGCAGTCCGACAGTCCGATGCGCGGCACCTGCATCCCGGCCGCCGACGTGCCGGCGGACCGGGGAGGGCTGCGCCCGCACACCCGTTGCAGGGCAGCCAGGAGATGCGTTCACAGGTTCGCGCGGTCCAGGCGGTCCAGCAGGCCGGGTTTGCGTGCGTGGGTCTGCCGGAGGGTTGCCAGGCGCTGGGTGAACTCGTGCGGGTGGGCGTTGCGTTCGGCCAGGGCCCGCAGGTCGGTGAGGAGGGCGACGGCGGCGTCGTAATCGGCGGGTTTGCGTGTGCCGATCAGCGCGTCGACGCGGGCCCAGGCGGCTTGTTCGTCGTGGGCCAGTTCGGCCAGCCGCCGCTCGTCGGCGAGGGCCCGGGCGCTTGCGCGGCGGGCTTCCTCCTCGGCCCGTTTCGCAGCCTGTCGGCTCTGCCGTTCAGCGCGCCTGCGCGCCGCGCCGTCCAGAACATCGGCCACGGTGCGGCGGGGCGGAGCAACGATGCTCGGGGTGGTTTCGTCGCGGAATCGGCGCAGCAGTTCCAGCCGCACGGCCGCGGCGTGATCCTGGACGACGCGCAAGAGCAGCCGGTCCTTCTCGACGGTGGACAGTTTCGCCACCCAGGCGGCGAGGCGTTTGGGATCGTCGGTGGTTTCGTCGAGGGGCGGGCTGGCCTCGGCCGCGACCGCGAGCAGGTCGTCGTCAAGACGGAGGAAGTCGGCCAGCGCGCGCTGCGGCGCGGTGAGCGTGCGCAGCCCAGCAGGTACCGGTGGTTCGAGTTCGTCGTCCTCGTCACGGTCGAAGGCGTCTTCGTCGCGTTCCCAGGTGCCGTACCCGGCTAGCCACGCCAGGTACAGCGCGCGATGGTCACCGGCGGCGAGCTCGCCCCGGACGCCGATGATGGCGGACAGCGATCCCTGCGGCTCGTAGTCCCAGTCGCCGGAGTCGTCGTCGCTCGTCAGATCGAGGACGAGGTGCTGGCCGGCAGTCCGGGCCGCGACCCTGTCGGCGACGCAGTAACACTCGGCCACCTCCAGGTCGAGCAGGCTGCGCGGCAGGCGGAGCAGGAGGCGCCGTGTTCCCCAGTTGGCCAGATAGAGGTGCGCATCGTAGTAGCGCTCCACCAGCCGGTCCGGACTGCCGCGGAAGTCGCCCCACTGGTACTCGTTGACGAAGCTGGTGGAGGTGATCCGCGCGCGGGTGGACAGCGAGCGCACCTCGGCCTGCGCCTGCGCGTCGAGCGGCCGGTCGACCGCGAGGAACTCGTAGTACTGGTACTCGCTCAACGCCCATCCCGCGCGTCGGCTCCGGTGAACGGCGTTGCGCGGAAGCCCGAGTCGTTTCCCAGGTGGAAGAACAGGTGCCCGGTGAGCGCGCCGTCCTCGCCCAGCCCGACCCAGCCGCGCCCGCTGGCCTCGTCACCATCATCGTCGCCGTTCCAACTGAACTCGACGAGGGGCCGGCCGTCGCGCTCGGTGGAACGGCAGTCCAGCCAGCCTCGGACGGCGATGAATCCGAACTGGCCGGTCCCATCCCCGGTGAATTCGATGAACCCGGGCTCGACGAGGTCGATGGCCTCCTGATCCCACAGGTCCATCTCCACGATCCGCCACCGCCCGGTCAGGCTCGCCATCCGATCCTCCGCATTCGCCGTGGTCGGGTTATGTCGGCCCTTCCGCCCCGAGCGCGACGATCCTTCTCGCCTCGTCGATGGCCGCGTCGAAACCGGCCTCCGGGTCGTGGAGGAGCAGCTCCGTGGCGCGGGCATGCGCGCACACTGTCGGGTCTGCACTCGCCCTTGCCGCCTGCAGGACCGGCTCGACCACGTCTCCGAGCGCGACGAGTGCTCGGCTCAGACTCAGGTGCACTTTCCGGTCGCCGCGACCGAGTTGCGCGGCCAGTTCCACGGCCAGGCCCTCCTTTTCCCCGGCGGGAACGAGGATGACGGCGGCACGCCACGCGCTTCGGGCGACCTCGTCGTCGGCGTCGTGCAGCAACGACCGCGTGATCGAGGGCCACGCACTCCCATCCCCGATCTTGGACAGCGTGTGCAGCGCCTGGCTTCGGGCCTGGGCCCGCTCTGACTGCAGCTCCGTGCGGAGTCTGGGCACCGTGATCTCCACCGGGAGGCGGGTCAACGCCCAGGTGAGCATGTCGCGCACGAAGAAGTCCGGCTCGACCGCGCACCGTTCCACGAGCGCCTCGAGGAGGCCGGGGTCGGGGTTCGTGCCCACCGCCAGGGTCGCCTGAAGCCGCGTCGACGAGTCTGCGGCGCTCAACGCGTCGAGCATGCGGGTGTCCCGTGAGATCCTGTCTGTCGCGTTGATGGGGACCACCTCCTGCACCCAGCGAAGATCTTATTGCCGTGTCAATGTTAGGTGCGTGATGCCCGGGACGAGCAGAAGCTCGGCCAGGAACGCCCGGTGGACACCCGTTCCCCCAGACGTCGGCGGCGGTTCCACCGAACTACGGTAGCTCCGAATTGCCGGTAGCCGCAGGACACGGCAAGCTTCGTCGATGACGCATCGGCGGCTTACTCGACCAGTCCATGGCGTCGTCCGATTGCGGAAAACGAGAACAACAACGCGTTGATGATTGACTTGTGCAGTACCACGTTCAGCACTCGGAGGATGGATCCGGACGGTTCCAGGCCGCTGCCGCGAGGTCACGACCTACGGCCGCGTTGATCCCCTCCCGTTGCAGAGGGGCTGACCTTCAGGTATCGCTGGTCGGCCGAGCCGGGTGCCGAGCGGTCACCCGGCTCGGCCATGGTCACTGCGCGAGGTTGATGAGGTCGAACGTGTGGTCCTGCCAGCGCTCCGGGGTGGCGGTCGCGACAGCGGCGCCGTCGATGCGCTCCGGAGTCGGGGTGGCCGCGTAGCGGGTGTGGGCGGCGGCCCAGTTCCCCTCGCGGGCGACGGCGAGGGCGGCGGGCAGGTCGAGGTCCAGCACGATCACCGCTGGCAGGGAGGCGATGTGCTCGGCCACGCCCCGACGGGTCCGGTCCGCTTCGACCAAGGCGCATGTCGGAGCATACAGATACACATCGTCACCACGATCGGCCCGGTCGACGAGACGCGATGCGGCGACGTTGCCGCCGCCGAGGGCGACCATCGCCGTCTGGTCGAGCACGATGTGGGCCGGCGCGTTCACCGGCGAGCTCGGTCAATCATCGGGTCGAGCTTGGCGTCGATCTCCGCGATCTCCGCCTCCGTCGGGTTGTAGCCGTTCCAGGCACGCAGGATGGCCAGCGTGCGCCCGGACCGCTCGGCGCGCTCGCCCGGGGTCATCGCGGAGTCGGAGAGGCGGGTGAGGTAGGCCCGCAGGGACATCCCCTCAGCAGAGGCGATGCGGGCGAGCCGGTCACGTACCTCGCTGGGAACCCGGATGTCGGCGTCGGTCATGGCCATGTCTCCTCCGGTTTTCGGTGGGCGGGTCAGGTCGGTAGCGGAACAGTGCTCGATGAGCGTATGCCGCCTCAGAGTCATCTGGATCTTCTTTGAAGCAAATGCTGTCCGCAACGCGCAGACCGCCAAGGGCAACGAGGAGACACGCCGCTCCGTCTCCGCCAGGAACTCCCGCCGGCTGCGCTCTTGGTAGAACGGCACCACTGCGGGCCCGGCACCCTCCAGATCCGTAGGTCGAAGCCCTCCAAATCCGTCATTCGGAGCCCTCCAGATCCGGGATTCAGGGCACTCCAGATCCGCAGGTCAACTGGACTTGCGGCTATGAGCACGCGGCTGCACGGGCTGGTGCCGCGACGACTGGCACCGATCGTCGCGAGCAAGGATGGGAGAGGAGCCCGTCATGCTCCTCCAGGGTCCTCGGTTTGTGGGAAAGTCGACCCTGCTGCGGAGCCTCGCCGCCGACATCGGTCCGGTCCGGGGCGTTCCTGCCCAACGGGCAGGTGGCGGAGTCCGGGCTGAACAGGTCGATCCACGATGCGGGGCGCCGCCTTCGAGTTCGATTCAGTGGTGCAGGTCCGACTCGTACGCGGCCAGTCCCTCGTCACCGAGGAGGTCCGCGTAGCCGTCCGGCGCGTCCCGGCAGGAGTCGAGATCGGTGGACTCGACCAGCCCGGCGAGGCGACGGTCGAGCTCGACCGGATCGGGTCGCAGCTCGTCGCACAACCGCAGGTGCAGCGCCGCGAGAGCCCGCCGATCTCACCCGGTTCGGTCTCGTAGGTCCCCCAGGGCATCCTGCAGATACCAGGCCAGCCTGTCCCAGACCCCGACAGCGTCCTCGACGACACCGACGAGCTCCGCGGTCACCGGTCGAACCGCGAGGATCTCCAGCTCCGCCAGCATCCCCCTGACCGCGAACAGCCGATCCTCCGCAGGAACTCGCGCACTCCTTCTCGCGCTGCCGGCGGGCCAGGGCTGGACGAGGGCGCGCCCGTCGAGGACATCCTGGCCAGGATCTTCGTCGCGCCCTGGCTTGACGACGTAGAGACGTCGCTGAAGGAGAACCGGCTCGTCACGTCTCCGGTACCGTAACGACGCGAGCTCCACATAAGCCTGGCTTATACTCAGGTCATGTGGGAGATCGTGCTGCACCCCGAGGTCGAGCGATGGTTCCTCGATCTGTGCCGCACCGACTCCGCCAGCGCGGACCTGGTCGCCGAAGCCATCGACGTACTCGCCGAGAACGGGCCTGGTCTGGGTCGCCCACTCGTCGACAGACTCAAAGGCAGCACCTATCACCACATGAAAGAACTCCGACCGGGTTCGGCCGGGACCGCCGAAATCCGGATGATTTTCGCCTTCGACCCGCGTCGGGAAGCGGTCTTCCTCGTCGCCGGCGACAAGTCCGGCGCTTGGCGAGCCTGGTACCAGACGGCAGTCCCGCTCGCGGACGAAAGATTCAGCGAACACCTGACGATACTGAAGGAACAGGAGGGATCATGACCACACCGTCGAACTGGCGTGATGTCAAGGCCCGCGCCCGCGCGACCGATCCCGAATGGGACAGCGCCGCGCGTACGGCCCGCCGCGCCGAGATGCGAGGGCGGATGCTCGCCTCCGTCAGCGGCGCGCAACTCGCCGAGATCCGCGGACAGCTCGGCCTCACCCAGGCGCAGCTCGCCGAGGCCACCGGCCTGACCCAGGCCAGGATCAGTCAGATCGAGAACGGCACCGCCACCGGGCTGGACGTCCTGCGCACCTACATCACCGGCCTCGGCGGCCACCTCGACATCGTCGCCCACATCGGCAACATCCACCTCAACATCGCCTGACAACCGGCGACGGTCTCTGAGGAGCCGCCGGCGCGGGCGACGTGGCCGGACAGCAAGCACCTCAGGATGGCCGGGGCGTGGGGCCGGCGCGGTCACGCTATCGGCGCGAGTCGACGGCCACCTCGTCGCGGGTGTGCAGGGAGGCGAGGTCGGCGGCGGCCCGGCCGGATGCCCAGCCCTCCCGGTCGGTCGCGCTCACCGCGCGGGCGACGATCTCCGGGAACATCGTCTCCGTCGCCTCCCGGACGGAATCCGTGCGGGCGGCGAGCACGGGCAGCAGGCGGCCGTCACCCGCCTCGGCCGCGGCCTGCTCACTCGCCTGCTCGGTCGCGGCCATCAGACGCTGGCCGAGCCGGACCGCGAACGAGGCGAGGAACGACTGGCGGAACGACCGGGTGCGGGATCGTCCGGCGCGGTCCTGACGAGACCCGGCCTTCATCATCGCCGTGGTCGCCTGGACCAGAAGCGACGTGTAGAGCAGTTCCACGGCGTCGAGGTCGGGCTGGAAGCCGATCACCGTCGCGAACCCGAGGTTCTTCGACCACACCGAACGGCACCGGTTCGCGCCGGCGACCGCGTCGAGCAGGCTGGCCTTGGCCACCTCGTGGGATTAGAGATTGGATCTCGGGCAGGGTGTGCAGCAGGCTGAGCAGATCGAGCATGTCGACGAGCACCTCCGCCCGGTCCCGACCCTCCCGGTCGCCCCAGGCGTCCAGCCACGTGTCGTCGCGATCCCACCACACGGTGGCGTCGAGAGCCTGAAGCCGGGCCTTCCACCGCTCGTCGACGGTGGCGGCCGCGTACTGACGCAGCTGGAGGGCGATCGCGTCGACGGCGAGCCGCGCCTGGCGCTGGCCAGCCCGGCGGTTCACGATCCGGTGCACGTCCACCGGCTGCCAGCCACGCTGCCAGGTGGCCTCGACGACACGGTCGACCCAGCCGACCAGGCATCGATTGACGGCCCGGCGCCCGACCGGCCCACCCGGCGCGGCGACCAGCGACTCCACATACTCCGCCAACGCCTCGTCATCCCGGGCGAGCAGGGCGTTCAACGCTGCCGCGACCAGCAGGTCGGCCGCCTCCGCCAGCAACTCCCGTTGGCTGCGCTCCTGGTAGAACGGCCCCGCTCCGGGCCCGGCACCCTGAGTGCGGCCGCGGCTCGCGCGGGCCTTCTGCTTGGCCTTGCGTCGTTCACGGTTCCGGCTGCCACCATCACCTCACACACTCCGACGCCCCGACCGACCAGTCCCGACCTGCCCGGTCCCGAGCTACCCGGTCCCGACCTGCCGACTCCAAGTATCCCCACCATCGCGTGCCGGCCGGAAGCAGATCAACGGAGGGGTACCCGGGCCTTCACGTGGTCGAACGCGACGACGGGACGGTGGTGGCGTTCGAGGTCAAGGCGGCCGGGCGGGTACCGGGCGAGGACCTCGCCCCGCTCCGCAAGCTCCGCGACGCCACCGGCGACGCCTTCGTGGCCGGCGTGGCGCTCTACCTGGGAGCACGTTCGTACACGTTCGAAGACCGCCTGCACGTCATGCCCGTCGACAGACTCTGGGCCCCTTGACCTCCTCTCCGCCCTGACGCTGAAGGCTGGATGTTCAGCGCCGCGTCGACGTCCCGGTCGCGGGCGCTCGATCGGCCTGTGGTCAGCGGGTACGGACGTCCAGCGGCAGCCGGGTGGCGCCGACCATCAGCCACGGGTCGCGGTGCTCGACCGGTACGTCCGTGGCCACGGCGATCTCGCGGTAGCGCTCCAGCAGGATGCCGAGGGCGATCCTCGCCTCCAGCCTCGCCAGCGGCGCGCCCAGGCAGAAGTGGATTCCGTGGCCGAAGGTGAGGTGGGGGTTGGCCGGGCGGTGGAGGTCGAAGCGGTCGGGATCCCCGAACACCCGCTCGTCGCGGTTGGCCGCCGTCAGCCAGGTGACGACGAGATCCCCGGCAGGTATCACCGCCCCGCCCACCTCGGCGTCGGTGGTCGCCCTCCTGGCCAGCCGCGGGAAGGGGGTACGTACCCGCAGCACCTCCTCGATCGCCGCGGGCAGCAACGTCGGGTCCGCTCGCACCTGCGACGCGGCGTCCGGATGCTCGTCGAAGCACAGGACCGTGTTGCCCAGCGTCGCGGTGGTGGTGACATGCCCGGCGAGCAGCAGCAGCCCGACGAAGCCGACGATCTCGGTGTCGTCGAGGCGGTGCCCGTCGACCTCCGCCTGCACGAGCCTGCTGGTCAGGTCGTCTCCGGGCCTGGCCCGGGAGGCCCGGAGACGGTCGAGGAGGTAGCCGTTCATCTCGCGCATCGTCGGCGCGGACCTGCGCACCGCCTGCGCGCTGAGCCGGGGCAGCGAGGTGTCCGGTTCGACGTTCCCCCGGTCGAACAGGGCGTCGGCCCAGCGCCGGAACACCGGCCGGTCGGACGTCGGCAGGCCGAGCAGCTCGGCGATCACCATGACCGGCAACGGATACGCCAGGTCATCGATCAGATCAAGACGCTCGCCGCGGTCGCCGCCACCCGCGTCGAGCAGCCCGCGGGTCACCTCGGCGATCCGCGGGGCGAGCCCGGCCACCGTCCTCGGCGTGAACGCCTGGCTGACCAGGCCGCGCAGCCGGCGGTGCCGTGGCGGGTCCATCCGCACGAAGTTCCCCCGCTGGAACAGCTCCACGTCCTCCTGGCGCGGCATCAGATCGCCGAGGTCGGACGAGAAGGTCCCGGGGTCCGCCAGCACCCTGCTGCCCTCCGGGTGCCCGAGCACCTGCCAGCACTGCTGTGTGTCGTCGTGGTGGACCTGGCCGCGCCGACGCGCCCGCTCCAGCCAGGCCAGCAGGTCCGGCAGCGTGTGCGCTCGCACGTCGGTGGTGGACACCCCCTGTTCGTCCCCGTCGGGCCCGCGCCCCACACCCGCGCGGCGAGGTTCCGCGCAGCCACGCCATCCCCAGGGACAGCCATGCGCGGTCACAGGTTCGCGCGGTCCAGGCGGTCCAGCAGGCCGGGTTTGCGTGCGTGGGTCTGCCGGAGGGTTGCCAGGCGCTGGGTGAACTCGTGCGGGTGGGCGTTGCGTTCGGCCAGGGCCCGCAGGTCGGTGAGGAGGGCGACGGCGGCGTCGTAATCGGCGGGTTTGCGTGTGCCGATCAGCGCGTCGACGCGGGCCCAGGCGGCTTGTTCGTCGTGGGCCAGTTCGGCCAGCCGCCGCTCGTCGGCGAGGGCCCGGGCGCTTGCGCGGCGGGCTTCCTCCTCGGCCCGTTTCGCAGCCTGTCGGCTCTGCCGTTCAGCGCGCCTGCGCGCCGCGCCGTCCAGAACATCGGCCACGGTGCGGCGGGGCGGAGCAACGATGCTCGGGGTGGTCTCGTCGCGGAATCGGCGCAGCAGTTCCAGCCGCACGGCCGCGGCGTGATCCTGGACGACGCGCAGGAGCAGTCAGCCCCCGTGAACGCAAACATCTGCACCTCGCCGCCTATCTGGTGCTCGCCGTCGGCGGCTTGCTCCTCGGCCTACGGGTGGCCTGGCGGTGGATGCCCGCCGCGGCTTTCGTCATCGCGTTTCTGCTGGCGTTTCGCTCTTCCGGCAGAACGTCGACGGTGGTTGCTGCAGCTGCCGTTCGAGGAGGTGCCGGCCACCGCGGACTTCACGAGCGCGAGGAGTCCGGCGAGGCACGTGCCGGGGGCGTCAGCGTCCTGCCCCCCGCGATCGGGCGGGGACGGTCCACAGCCGGATCGTGTGGTCCCGGCCCCCGCTGGCGAGGACACGACCGTCCAGGGAGAACGCGACGGACTGCACGAAGTCGCTGTGGCCGGACAGGGGCGGTCCCAACGGGCGGGGACGGGAGCGGTCGGTCACATCCCACAGTCGCACCGTCTGATCGAAGCTGCCGCTTGCCAGCGTGCGGCCGTCCGGGGAGAACGCCACCGACCACACGGTGCTGGTGTGACCGGGCAGGGCCCCGCCCAGCGGCGCCGGGGCGGCCGGGTCGGTGATGTCCCACAGGCGCAGGGTGGTGTCCTTGCTGCCGGTGGCCAGCGTCCGCAGGTCCGTGGCGAACGCCATCCCGTACACCGATCCGCGGTGGCCGCTCAGGGGTCGGCGGAACATCCGGGGATGGGCCAGATCGCTCATGTCCCACAGACCCACCGCGTTGTCGCCGGCGGGTCCGGCCAGGACCGTGCCGTTCGGGGCGAGCACCGGCCTCGCCCAGCTGTTGTCGGTGTGACCCGTCGGGAACCGGCTGACCAGCCGCGGACGGGCCGGATCGGCCACGTTCCACACCTGCACGACGCCGTCGGTGTCGCTCTCGACGAGGGCGCGACCGTTCCGGAAGAACGTCACCGAGCTCACCGGGCTGGCATCGGCGGGCGACACCATCGTGGGCGGATGCGGGTGGGCCGGATCGGAGATGTCCCAGAGCCGGATCGTGGCGTCCCAGTTGCCGCCTGCGAGCAGGCGGCCGTTCGGGGAGAAGGCCAGCGACACCACACCGCTGGTGCGGCCGGGCAGGGGTGGGCCGAGTGCGCGTGCGTGGGCGGGATCGGCGACGTCCCACAGCCGGACCGTTCCGTCCTTGCCGGCGCTGGCGAGGAACCGCCCGTCCGGGGAGAACACCACCGACGTCACCCAGTCGGTGTGGCCGGTCAACGGCGGACCGAGCGGCTCCGCGGCGGCGCGGTCCACGTCCTCGTGGCCGGCGACGACGGTGACCACGGTGACGACGGAGCCGGCGACGGCCAGCAGCAGCGCCGCCGCGACGGCGACGAGCCGCCGGCGACCCCGGCGTCCGGCGGGCGGCCGCAGGGCCGGATGGCGACCCTGCCGCGCGCGATGGCGGCGGCGGTAGAGACCCCCGCCCGGCGTAAAGGCCAGTGGCGTCGCGGCAGGCGGCGTCGAGGCCGGAGGTCTCGCAGCGTGGACGGCCGCCGGCGGCCGCTCGGCGGCGACGCGGACGTCGTCGTCGAGCCGCAGCGGCACACCCGAGCGGGCGATCCATCCCGGGCCGTAGGCGCTGACGGCGGCCCGGGCGAGTTCGAGCGCGAACACCCGCGCGGACTGCGGACGGTCGGCCGGGTTCTCGGCGAGCGCCTGCGTGACCACCTCGGCCACCGACGCGGGCACCCTGACCGGCGTCCGGAGGTCGCGGGCACCTCGTTTGCCCCGCGCCCCGCCGACGGACTGGTTCGGATCGCCCGGCGTCACCCCGCCCAGCAGCAGGTACAACACCATGCCGAGCGCGTACAGATCCGTGGCCGCCCCCAACCGGCCGCCCGCCCGCTGCTCGGGGGCCATGAACAGCGGGGTCCCGATCACCGCACTCGCGTTCCCCGCCCCGCCTCGCACCAGCTTCGCGATGCCGAAGTCCGCCACCTTCGGCATCCCGGCGAGGTCGAACAGCACGTTGTCGGGCTTGATGTCCCGGTGCAGCACGCCCTCGGCGTGCGCGCAGGACAGGGCCCCGGCCACCGCCAGTCCGACGGCGCACGCGCCCGGCTGGCTCAGCCCGGGCCGGCGGCTGGTCAGCGTGCCCCCGCCAAGCATTTCCATGACGATCAGACGCAGGTCGCCGGTCTCCACGTAGTCGTACACCCGGACGATGTGGGCATGGTCGAGGCGGGCGAGGATCCGCGCCTCGGCGGCGAAGTCGGCCGCCGCCCGGTCGTAGCCACCGGCGGTGAGCACCTTGATCGCGACGTCGCGCTGCAGGCGACGATGCCACCCGGCCAGCACGATCCCGAAGCCACCCGCCCCGAGCTGATCGCCCAGCTCATACCCCGGCAGGGCCGTGCCGACCCGCTTCCGATCAACGATCACGCCGGGACCCGCTCCGCGTGGACCTTTCCGAAACCACCCCAGATCCACCCATCTCACCCGGCACGATGCGTGATCCTATGGCCTTGCTCCACATCCACGACAGTGGCTCGGCGTCCCCCTTCGCGGACAGGAGCGGACCACTCGGCGCCAGGACGGGCCGTGACAACGAGCTGGTCGGCGCATCACTTGGCACAAGCGTCAAGAAAGAGCAGGCTGTGGTGCGGGACACGTCGAGTCGACGAGTCGAATGGACGAGGAGAGCGCGTTGCGGTTCGTGTACCAGTATCCCGAGACCAACGGCACCGAGGGTGACCTGCTGGACGCCGGCGACGTGGGCGAGCTCGCCATCGCCGCCGAGGCCGCCGGCTTCCACGGTTTCGCCTTCACCGAGCATCCGATCCCCGGCGCCCGCTGGCTTGCGTCGGGTGGCCACCAGTCGCTCGACCCGTTCGTCGCGCTCAGCGCCGCGGCCGCGGTCACCACCCGGCTGCGGTTGCTGACCTATCTGGCCGTGGTGCCCTACCGCAACCCGTTCCTGCTGGCGAAGTCCGCCGCGACCCTGGACAAGATCTCCCACGGCCGGCTCACGCTCGGTGTCGGTACCGGCTACCAGAAGGCCGAGTTCTTCGCCCTCGGCGTCGACTTCGACGAGCGCAACGAGCTGTTCGACGAGGCCCTCGAGGTGCTGCCGCTGCACTGGAAGGGCGAGCCGTTCAGCTACCAGGGCAAGCACTTCTCGGCGCGGGACGTGATCGCCCGGCCTCGGCCGGTGCAGGACCCGATCCCGATCTGGATCGGTGGCAACTCCAAGCTGACCCTGCGCCGGGTCGCGCAGAAGGTCCAGGGCTGGATGCCACTCGGGGGGCCGGCGGAGCTGTTCACCACCACCAGGACCGCTCAGCTCGCGACCACCGAGGCCATGGCCGCGAAGATCCGCGAACTGCGGGACCTGGCCGGCGAGCGCGCCTCGCAGCTCGACATCGCCCCGGCCTACCTCGACGCCACCATCAACCGCCCCGACCAGGAGGCCGACCGTCACCGCGAGGCGTTCCAGACCCTCGCCGACGCCGGCGTCACCAACCTGATCATCTCGGCGCCGGGCGGGTCACCGAAGGAGTCGCTCGAGTTCATCGAGGCCTTCGGCGCCACCTACCTCTGAGGCGAGCCCTCGTTCCGTCCGGCCCCGCCCCGAACGCCGGACGGAACGAGCCGCACCGCGCAGCACCAACGCAGCTGCGCGCCTCACAAGGAGGTGCGCGATCTAGGTGCGGTTGTGCGTGCCCTGGTCGATGGGGAGGGCCACGCCGGTGACGTAGCGGCCCTCGTCGCTGACCAGCCACAGCAACGCGTTGGTCACGTCGATCGGTTCGATCCAGGGTCGACCGAGCGGCGAGACCTTCGCCAGCGCCGCCTTGGTCTCCGCCAGGCCCGGAGCCTCGAGGTCGGGCCGGAAGAAGCGGTGCTGGGACCGGTTCTCGGTCACCATCGGCGTGCCCACGGTCCCGGGGCACAGGGCGTTCACGCGGATGTCGTGGCGAGCCAGCTCGTTGGCGAGGGTCAGGGCCAGGCCGACGACGCCGTGCTTGCTCGCGTTGTAGGCGCCGAGATGCGGGATCCCGGCCAGGCCCGCTCCCGAACTCGTGAGCACGATGGCCCCGCCGCGGCCGGCCGCGATCATCGGCGGGACGACCGCGCGGATCGTGTTGAACACGCCGGTCAGGTTGACGGCGATCTGGTCGTCCCACTCCTGCGCCGTGATCTCCCAGAGCTTCGCCAGCCGGGGGGAGATCCCCGCGTTGGCCGACACGATGTCCAGCCCGCCGAGCTCCGCGACCCCGCGCGCCACCAGGTCACCGACGGCGTCGCCGTCCCGGACGTCGGCCTGGTCCCACACCACCCGCCGGCCCGCGGCCTCGACCGCCGCCACCGTCTCGGCAAGATCGGCTCTGGTCCCCAGGCCGTAGTCGATCGTCGGCAGGTCCTCGAGGACGTCGAGCAGGATCAGATCGGCGCCCTCCTGCGCGAGCCGCACCGCATGGGATCGTCCCTGCCCGCGGGCCGCCCCCGTGACGAGCGCGACCTTGCCCTCAACCCGACCCATCGCCGCACTTCCTCCCGACGTGACTAATCCGTCAGAAATACCACGTCCCCCGCCCGCCGTGCTGCGAGGCGGGTGGGGGACGTGTGCCGTCCGGGACGGCTGCGGCCGGGGGTGACCCAGGGTCAGCCGAGCAGCGCGAGGGCCTCGTTGAAGCTCTTCGAGGGGCGCATGATCTCGGTGGCCTTCACCGGGTCGGGCTGGTAGTAGCCGCCGATGTCGGCGGGGTTGCCCTGCACGGCGAGCAACTCCTCGGCGATGGTCTGCTCCTGGTCGGTGAGGGTCTTCGCCAGGGGGGCGAAGGCCTCGGCCAGGGCGGCGTCGTCGGTCTGGGCGGCCAGCTCCTGGGCCCAGTACAGCGACAGGTAGAAGTGGCTGCCGCGGTTGTCGATGCCGCCGACGCGCCGCGCCGGGGACTTGTCCTCGTTGAGGAACGTCGCGGTCGCCCGGTCGAGGGTGTCGGCGAGGACCTTCGCCCGCGTGTTGCCGGTGGACAGGGCGAACTGCTCGAAGCTCACCGCGAGCGCGAGGAACTCACCGAGGCTGTCCCAGCGCAGGTAGTTCTCCTTGACGAGCTGCTGGACGTGCTTGGGCGCGGAACCGCCGGCGCCGGTCTCGAACAGGCCGCCGCCGTTCATCAGCGGAACCACCGAGAGCATCTTGGCGCTCGTGCCGAGCTCCAGAATGGGGAACAGGTCGGTCAGGTAGTCGCGCAGCACGTTGCCGGTGACGGAGATGGTGTTCTCGCCGCGGCGGATCCGCTCCAGCGAGAACGCGATCGCGTCGACCGGGGCCTTGATCTCGATCGTGAGGCCGGCCGTGTCGTACTCGGGCAGGTAGGCCTGGACCTTCTCGATCAGGCGGGCGTCGTGGGCGCGGGCGGCGTCGAGCCAGAACACCGCGGGGTCGCCGGTGGCGCGGGCGCGGGTGACGGCGAGCTTCACCCAGTCCCGGATGGGGGCGTCCTTGGTCTGGCAGGCGCGGAAGATGTCGCCGGCGCTGACCGCCTGCTCCAGCACGGCCTCGCCGGCGGCGTTGACCACGCGGACGGTGCCGGTGGTGGCGATCTCGAAGGTCTTGTCGTGGCTGCCGTACTCCTCGGCCTTCTGCGCCATGAGGCCGACGTTGGGCACCGAGCCCATCGTCGCCGGGTCGTAGGCGCCGTGGGCGCGGCAGTCGTCGAGGACGACCTGGTAGATGCCGGCGTAGCTGGAGTCCGGCAGCACCGCGAGGGTGTCGGCCTCCGCGCCGTCCGGGCCCCACATGTGGCCGGAGGTGCGGATCATCGCGGGCATGGACGCGTCGACGATGACGTCGCTCGGCACGTGCAGGTTGGTGATCCCGCGGTCGGAGTCCACCATCGCCAGGGCGGGGCCCTCGGCGAGCTCGGCCTCGAAGGACGCCTTGATCGCCGCGCCGTCGGGCAGGGACTCCAGGCCCTTGAGGATGCCGCCGAGGCCGTCGTTCGGGGTCAGCCCGGCGGCGGCGAGCGCCTCGCCGTGGGCGGCGAACGTCTTCGGGAAGAACGCGCGGACCACGTGGCCGAAGATGATCGGGTCGGAGACCTTCATCATCGTGGCCTTGAGGTGCACGGAGAACAGCACGCCTTCGGCCTTGGCCCGGGCGATCTGCGCGGTGAGGAACTCGCGCAGCGCGGCCACCCGCAGGACGGCGGCGTCGACGACCTCACCGGCGAGCACCGGCAGGGCCGGCAGCAGGACGGTGGTGCTGCCGTCGTCGCCGGCCAGCTCGATGCGCAGGGTGTCGTCCGCGGGGATGATCACGGACTTCTCGGTGGAGCGGAAGTCGTCGGCGCCCATGGTGGCGACGTTCGTCTTCGACTCGGAGCTCCACGCGCCCATCCGGTGCGGGTGCGCGCGGGCGTAGGCCTTCACCGAGGCGGGGGCGCGCCGGTCGGAGTTGCCCTCGCGCAGCACCGGGTTGACGGCGCTGCCCTTGATCTTGTCGTAGCGGGCGCGGATGTCGCGCTCGGCGTCGGTACGCGGGTCGTCGGGGTAGTCCGGCAGCGCGTAGCCCTGCTGCTGCAGCTCGGCGATCGCCGCCTTGAGCTGCGGGATCGACGCCGAGATGTTCGGCAGCTTGATGATGTTCGCCCCGGGGGTCTTCGCCAGCTCACCGAGCTCGGCGAGCGCGTCGTCGATGCGCTGCCCGGGTTCGAGATGCTCGGGGAAGCTGGCGATGATCCGCCCCGCGAGGGAGATGTCGCGGCTCTCGACCGGGACGCCGGCCGTCGCCGCGTACGCCTGCACCACCGGCAGGAACGAGTACGTGGCCAGGGCCGGGGCCTCGTCCGTGTGGGTATAGATGATCGTCGAATCAGTCACCGACACTCCGCTTCACGTCTACTCCGTCTGGGTATCAACATATGCCGCGCCGGGCCCCGCTACCTTGATCGCAGCGATGGGTGTGGGCGGGTGCTCGTCGACGAGCCGGCGCCGCAGGAGCCACGATCAGGGCCGTGGCCGGGCACGCCACGGCCGGCGCGCAGGTGGAGCGCGTCGATCGAATTCGAACGCGGAATCGACACCGAGAGGGTCGGCGAGTCGCCGCCGGGATTCTACGGCACCCGGTTCGCTCGGGTGTCCTCCTAGACGGCCGGCTCTGCGGCACCTTGGAGTCCGAGGCGTGCTTTGGGGCGATCCGGCCGGGCGGCGATCTCCCGCGGGCTCCCGTCACGGGCCACGTAGAGAGCACGGCGGCCCGGCTACGGGTCCAGCCCGGCAACCCCGAGTGAGAAAGCACACCTTGCGGGTGACGGACGGCCGCTGCGATGCAGATCATCCGCCCGACCGGCCGGTTCGTGTGGGGGCGGCGCCAACGGGGTAGATCGTCCGGCATGACCGCCAGCACCGACATGCCCGACTTCGCCGGCCAGGCCCGGCGCGCAGATCAGGAGGACGTGGAGTCCGCGCAGGAGCGGCGCAACCGCAACTGGACGGACATCCTGCAGGAGCTGCGGGTGGCCCAGACGGGCGTGCAGCTGCTGACCGCCTTCCTGCTGGCGCTGCCGTTCCAGAACCGCTTCGCCTCGCTCACGACCGGGCAGGAGTGGCTCTACCTCGCCGTCGTGCTGCTCTCGATCCTGGCCACCGGGCTGCTGATCATGCCGGTGAGCCTGCACCGCGCCCTGTTCCGCAAGCAGGAGAAGGAGACGCTGGTCCAGGTCGCCAACCGGCTCGCCCAGGTCGGGCTCGCCATCCTGGCCCTGGCGATCTCCGGAGTGGTCCTGCTGATCTTCGACGTCACCAAGGGCAGGACCACCGCCGCGGTCGCCGCGAGCGCGACCCTGGTCGCCCTCGCGGTGCTGTGGGCGGCGATCCCGGCGCTGATCACCCGCTCGGCGCTCACGGAGGACTGACCGATGCCTAGGGGGCTGCTGATCCTCGCCCTCGCCGTCACGCTCCTCACCGGGGGCGTGGTGGCCTGCCAGGACTCCGCCTGTGCGGCTGCGCCCGTCGTGCTCGCGCGCGGCGGGGGCGGCCACGGCGG
>NZ_CM001489.1:1089780-1465024 GCF_000262465.1 Frankia sp. QA3 | reverse complement strand
GACCGTCCACCGCCCCGTTTTCGCAGGTAAAGCGGGGGAAACAGGCAAGGATGAGGACCGTGGGCGTGCGGACCGTGGGCGTCGAGGAGGAGTTCGTCCTCGTCGACCCCGCCCGGCACGCGGTGCGCGCCGCCGCGTCGCGGGTGCTGGCCCGAGAGGACCGCGACTGCGCCGGCGGGGCGCCGGGCGGCGGGGATCTCGACGTCGAGCTGACCTGCGAGCAGGTCGAGAGCGGCTCGGCGCCGCACACCAGCCTCGCCGGCCTGCGCGGGTCGCTGGTGGAGCTGCGCCGCGCGGCCGCGCGGGCCGCCGAGGCGGAGGGCGTGGCGCTCGCCGCCACCGCGACCTGCCCCACGCCGACCCGGCCGACCATCACCCCGAGGCGGCGCTACCAGCGGATGCGCCAGGAGTTCGGGCTCACCGCCCGCGAGCAGCTCACCTGCGGCTGCCACGTGCACGTCGCGGTGCACTCCCGCGAGGAGGCCGTCGGCGCGCTCGACCGGCTGCGACCGTGGCTGTCCGTGCTGGTCGCGATGACCGCGAACTCGCCGTTCTGGCAGGGGGCCGACAGCGGCTACGCCAGCTACCGCACCCAGGTCTGGCAGCGCTGGCCCACCGCCGGCGCCACCGGCGCGTTCGGTTCGCCCGCCGAGTACGACCGGGTCGTGGACCTGCTGATCCGCACCGGGGCCGCCATGGACAACGGGATGATCTACTTCGACGTCCGGTTGTCGCACCGCTACCCGACCCTGGAGCTGCGGGTCGCCGACGTGTGCCTGTCCGTCGACGACAGCGTGCTGCTCGCCGCGCTGGCCCGGGCGCTGGTGTCGACGGCGGCGCGCCAGTGGGCGGCGGGCGAGCCGGCCCCGCCGGTGCGCCCGGAGCTGCTGCGCGCCGCCGGCTGGCGGGCGTCGCGCCACGGGGTGTCCGGTGAGCTCGTCGACCTCGAACGCGGCGAGCTCGTCCCCGCCCGGGCACTGGTCGACCGGCTCGTCGAGCGGGTCGGCCCGGAGCTGTCGGCGACCGGCGACGGCGACGCGGTCGCCGCCCTCGTCGACGACCTGTTCGCCCGCGGCACCGGCGCGGACCGCCAGCGCGCCGCCTACGCCCGCCGCGGCCGCGTCGACGACGTCGTCGACCTCGTCATCCGCGAGACCACCGCCGTGGCTTCCCCCTGACCGGGCGCTGACCGGCGTGCCGACCGGCGCACGCCGGCCGGTGGCTCACGGGCCGGGGCGGAACGAGGCGACGATCGTGCGCATCTGGCCGAGGGCGGCGTCCCAGCCCTGCTCGGGGACGCGCCAGCGCAGCCCGTAGCCGTGCCCGTTGCGCACCACGCCGAAGTCGAGGACGTGAATGGTCCGCCCGCCGGAGGTGAAGGTGAACTCCCAGATCGCGGCGCTGGTCCCGGCGCCGCCGTCGGCGGGGCGGATGGACAGGCGGCGGTAGCCGGCGGAGCTGCCTCGGACCGCGGGCTCCTGGTCGTGCCAGGCGCCGATGGCGGAGGGACCCGCCTTCGGCTGGACCTCGATCAGCAGGTCCGGGTAGCCGGACGGCGCGGTGGTGATCAACCGCCCGTTGCCGCGCTCGGAGGTCCGCCAGCCGGCGGGCAGCGCCGCCGACCATCCGCCGCGGTCCCGATGGGTGGTGTAGCCGTCGGGGGCGTCGGCGGGGTCGGTCGTGTCCGGGATGAGCGCGCCGAGGTCGTCGCCCACCTGCGACCCGGCGGGCGACGCGCTGGCCTGCGCGGACGGGGTTCCCGTCGGCGACGGGCCGCCCGCGGGCGCGGACGTCGCCGTGGGCGGCTTCGTGCCCGCCGTGGACGTCGCCGATGCCCGCGGTGCCGGCGACGCGGCACCGGTGGCCGGCGACGTCGCGGCGGCGGTCGGCCGGGACGGCTCCGAGCCGCCGCCGGCGAGGACCAGGCCGAGCACGATCGCCGCGGCGGCGAGCACGGCGGCCGCGACCCCGGCGAGCAGCGCGACGCGCCGGCGACGCGCCGGCCGGTCCGCGTCAGGTCGGGACGCGTCAGGTCGGGACGCGTCAGGTCGGGACGCGTCAGGTCGGGACGCGGGCGTGCCGGCGGCCCCGGACGCACCGACCGGACCGGGTTCGCCGGCGGAACCTGGCGGAGCATCCCAGCTCGGTCCACCGGCGAGGCCGGACGGATCGGCGGGGGCGGGCTGACCCGCCGGCTCGGGCGGCACCCCGGCCGCGGGTGCGGGTGCGCCGGCCGGGGCGGGGAGCGCGGCCGAAGCCACGAAGGCCGCCGGCGGCGGTGCCGCGCCGTCCAGGTCGGGCTGGGGGATCTCCACCAGCGTCCCGCCGAGGGTGTGGTCCTCCTCCTCCAGCCGGTCGGCGATCTCGCGCAGCCGCCCGCGGGCCTCGGCCAGCGACGGGCGCCGCGCTGGGTCGGAGTCCAGCAGCTCGGTGAGGACCCCGCGCAGGGGCCCGCTGTGCTGGAACGGCCGGCGCCGGTCCTCCACCACGGCGGCGAGGATGGCCAGCGGCCCGTCGCCCTCGAACGGCGGCACCCCCTCGACCGCCGTGAACAGGGTGGCGCCGAGCCCCCACACGTCACCGGCGGCACCCACCCGGGCGCCGCGGGCACGTTCGGGGGCGATGTAGGCGGGCGAGCCGACGAGCGTCCCCGCCTCGGTCAGGGTCGCGTCCCCCTCGGTGACGGCGATGCCGAAGTCGGTGAGCCGCGCCTGCCCGTCGGCGGTGACGAGGACGTTGCCCGGCTTGACGTCGCGGTGCACGACGCCGCCGCGGTGGGCCGCCTCCAGGGCGTAGGCGAGGCTGAGGCCGATGCGGGCCACGTCCAGCGGGGGCAGCCGGCCCGAGGCGCGGATGAGGTCGGCGAGCGAGGTGCCGTCGACGTACTCCATGACGATCCACGTGTGATCGTCGGCGTCGAGGACGTCGTAGACCGTCACCAGGCCGGGGTGACGCAGCCGGGCGGCGGCGCGGGCCTCGCGCAGCACCCGCTCGCTGAGCACCGCCCGCTCGGCCGGGGACGCGACCGGCGGGCGCCGGACCTCCTTGATGGCCACCCGGCGGCGCAGCAGGGTGTCCTCGCCCTCGCGGACGACGCCGCCGCCGCCGCTTCCAAGCACCCGCCCGAGACGGTAGCGACCGGCGAGCCTACGTTCCTGGCCCGCGGCGCGGTCGGTCGCCATCGCTCGCCCTGCCCCCTAGTTCCTGAGGATTCCACCGCCCTACCCATCCTCTGACGCCGAAACCGGAAAGATGGGTGAAATGGCGCGCAGAGTTCGGCCACAATCCCACGGCCCGACCGTGGCGGCCCCCCGGCGTCCCCCGCCGAGGCGGCGCGGGACGCAGCGCCAGCCGTCCGCGGACGCTGATCGCTCGCGCGCCGGCGGCGGACCTCGACTCCTGCCCGCGCCGACGGCGCCGGCCGCCGAAGGACACCGCCGCGCACCCTCGCCCGGGCCAGGACCGGCCCCCTGACCTGCGCCGGGACCGGTCTGCGCCCGCCCGGTCGGGCCAGCCGGTCAGCGGTGGACGCCGGGCGCGGGTAGCGCGCAGCCGGGTGGGAACCGGCCATGGGCGGCGCGCAGGCGGGTGGAACCGGCCGCCGCCCGGGAGGCCGGCGGGCACCGGCTCCGGCCGGGACCGGACACACCTGTCGGCGCGGAACCGGTCTCGACCAGGTGGGTGGACCACCGACCGGGTGCCCATCGGTGCTCAGATGTCCCCGGTCGGGCGGGCCGATCGCCCCGGCCGTGCAGGGCCACCGGGCTCAGGCGCCCCCGGTCACGCCGGACGGGGCGAAGCCGAGGTCGCGCAGGGCGCGGCGGTAGGCGACGCCGAGGGCGTCGAAGGCGCGGTGCACCTCGTCGGCTGCGAACACCCGCACGGGGCGCTGCGATTCGACGATGCGGCGGTCCGGCGCCCAGATCCGGTCCTCGACGGCCTGCAACGCGGCACCGTCGACGGGCCCGTCGCCGTGCACCGCCGGGTCGAACGCCGACATCCAGTACAGCCGCAGCGTCGTCGCCGACGTCGGGGCGCTCACCGCGAACATCACCGATCCCGGGCCGTGCGCGCCGGCCAGCCACACGGCGAACGGCAGCTCGATGCGGTACCGGAAGTGCGTCTCGCCGACGGGCCGCCGCCCGTCCGGGCCGGGCGCGGCGGCCGGGTCCACCGACGGGTAGCGGTACTCGGCGCGCACGGTGGCACCGTCGCGGTGCACCGGATACGGCTCGACGGCGAGGACGTCGGCGTTACCGAAGGTGTCGGTGTGCAGCACGGAGAAGTGCCCGATGTCGCAGAAGTTCTCGACCTGGCGGGTGGCCTGCGCCTGCCAGTCCTGCACGGCGCCGACGTGATGCGGCCAGCCGCGATCCTCGATCTCGGGGAAGCGTGGCCGTGGGCGGGCCTCGTCCGCGGCGTCGACGAGGCACGCCCAGACCAGGCCCGCGCCCTCGGCGACCCGCACCGACTGGGCGGCGATGATGTCGGGGACCCGCCGCCCCGGCTGCTGGGGCACCTCGACGCACCGCCCGTCCCCCGCGAACGCCCAGGCATGGTAGGCGCAGCGCAGCCGCCCGGCGCCGTCGACGACGCCGTCCGAGAGCGGCACGCCGCGGTGCGGGCACCGATCCACCAGCGCCGCCACGCCCCCCGGGCGGTCCTGACCGGTCGGACCGTTCTGAGCCCGTGGGCCGCTCGGGCCGGCCGGGCCGCTCGGGCCGTTCTGACCGCTCGGGCCGTTCTGACCGGTCGGGCCGTTCTGACCGCCCGCCGGCCGCCAGAGCACCAACGGGACGCCGAGCAGCGTCGCCCGCACCGGGGCAGCCCCGACGTCGCCGGAACGCGCGACCGGATGCCAGTAGCGGGCGGCGGCGGCGGCGAACGCGGCGTCGAGCTCGGCGTCCGCCACCGCGTCGACGGACACCGGCATCCGCGGCGCGGGGATCGCGGTCAGCAACCGGACCGGCGCGAGGCCCGCCGGCACAGGTTCGGGGCGGGCCGTCGCGGACGGGACGGCAGACGGCGAGACGGCAGACGGCGAGACGGCAGACGGCGAGACGGAGCTGGGCGCCACCGCGACGGGCAGGACGTGGACGGTGGCCGTGGTCCCGGAAGCGGGGACGGGGTCGGCGGACGGCATGACCCGGACGCTAGGACCGGCCCGTTGCGCCTGGATTGCCCCGTCTGCAGTGGTGATGACGGCTGGGTAAACGACCTGGTCGCGCGCCCCGCACCGCGCTGCTGCCACGGCCGGCGGTGTACAGCGGCGCGCTCGTGCAGCAGGGTGGAGGCCATGCCGAAGCACGTGCCGCCACGCCCCGCGCCGCCGCGGCCCGCGCCGCCAGCAGCCCCCGCCGCGGCGGCCGCGCTGCGCCTCGCGTTCCGGCGTCACGCCGCCGGGGTGACGATCGTGACGATGACCGGCCCGGCCGGCCCGGTCGGGTTCACGGCGACCTCGGTGGCGTCGCTGTCGCAGAGCCCGCCGCTGGTGTCGCTGTCGCTGTCGGCGAGCTCGTCGATCGTCCCGACGCTGCACGCCGCGGACACCCTGGTCGTGCACCTGCTCTCCCACGGCCAGCACGACCTGGCCGCCCGCTTCGCGGCGCCGGGCGCCGACCGGTTCGCCGCGCCGACGCGGTGGCGGCAGTTGGGCACCGGGGAGCCGTTGCTGATGGACGCCGCGGTCTGGCTGCGCTGCCGGATCCGCGAGCGGATCCTCGCGGGCGACCACTGGCTGATCGTGGCCGAGGTGGTCGAGAGCCGGGCGGAGCGGTCGGTCGCGCCGCTGGTCTACCACGACGGCGGCTACGGCACCTTCGTCGGTCCCGCCACCGGCGTCCCGGCCGGCGAGCCCGCCACTCCCCCGGCGCCGGGCGGCGGGGTCAGAAGCGGCGACGGCGACGGCGACGGCAGCGGCAGCGGCAACGGCAGCGGCAGCGGCAGCGCCGGGAACAGGAGCTCCGGTGGCGGCCCGCCCACCCCGGGCGAAGGCGATCTGGGCATCCGGGCGAGCCGGCCGGGTCACCCTACGTCGGCGAAAAACGGGCGATGACGGTTTGTCGACCCGTCGGCGGGCACACAGTCGTCACGCACGAGGCCACCGGACCCCGACGAGGAGGGATTCCCATGAAGGTCCTGGAACGCATCAGGGGCGACGTGCGACGGTTTCGGCTGCGTCGCCGCGAGCGGGCCGCGCATCCCAACCGTAACCCGCGGTACTGACCGCACGGCACCACCAGCACGGCCCCGGGCGCGGGGTGGGACGGCATCGACCGTCCCACCCCGCGCCCGTCGTCTGTCCGGCGGCCGTCAGCATCCCTCTTGCATGATCATTGATGGGGCCGCCGGGGGCTCGTCAACAGCGTTGATTATGTTGTGGTCTCGGAGGCCGGGGCCTTTCGACCGTCCCGGTCCGGATTCGCCAGGGGCACCAGCCCGCGTTCCCCGAGGGCGGCGAGCGCGGCCAACGGGCGGGCCGCCAGGGTGAACAGGTTCGACGGCCTGGCGAGCCTCGACGACGCCGATCGGGCCGTCACCGCCTGGCGCGACGCGGTGCGCGACGGCAGCGCCCTGGGCGGGCCGTGGCCGGGGTTCATCAACATCCCGTCCAAGATCGGTCAGGTGGCGGCCGTGCGCATCCTGGCGCGGACCCGGCGCGAGGACGACCTCCCCCACGGCCGGCTGATCGCCGCACGGCGAACTCGTCCGCGACGGCGCCGTGCTGCCCTGGTCGCCCTGCCGGCACGGTGGATGACCGGCCGGCACCGGATCAGTCCGTCTTTGCGCTCCCACCGCGGTCGACACGCCCGTTTGGGGGCCCTCGGCGGACCACCCGGGCGCCATCGTCGCAAGCCCCGGCAGCCGGCCCCACCAGCCATCCTCTTTTCCGCGGCCGGCGGACGTCGGCGCAATCGGGCTACTCCCTTTCCGCGGGCCCTTTCCGGTCAGCCGTTTGACATCCATCCCTCGGTCCATGGCGGATCATCAACCGGCGCGCCGCCCACCCGGGCGGATCGAAATCCGGGAATCTCGGTGATTAACGGCCCGAAAGGGCTCTGTTCGACCCGTGCGGACGGCACTTGACACGCCTTCATACAGAAGATGGTTGTGCCACCAAGAGCGCGACGTCGGTCGCAGTTGTGACCGAGGGTCGGCATGGACGTCCTTCGTATAGCGCCCCGTCGCCGGGTACCCCCGTTCGTCGCCGATGCCCTCTCGACCGCTCTGAACTGGCGATTTGGCCTCGAACGGCAGGGGAAGTCCGCCCGGTCGACCTTGCCCAGCATTCCGATCAAGGCCATATGCGCGCGTGTGAATCATCTCTGGACCCCGGCGCCGGGTAGCCCTATCTTCGGCCCGCGTCCGCCGCGGTAAGGTGCAAATGCCCAGATTTCTGGATGACATGCCGGGAGCTCAAAGCAATGCAATGGATCACACGCTCTCAGCTGAGAGCGGGCGCTCGAACGATCGGCGCCGTGGCGGCGACGGGATGTCTGACGTTGGGTCTGCCCGGCGTGGCGTCAGCGACCCCAACGCCGAACAAGGATGCCGGACTGGTGACGCTGGTTCAGGGGCTGCCGGATATGAAGGCGGACGTCACCATGGACGGGCAGACCCTGATCAAGAACCTGGTGGCCAAACAGGTCGCGGACCCGAAGCCGCTGGTCGCCGGGGACCACCGCGTCGAGATCCGGCCTGTCGGCCAGCCGGAGAGCGCGGCGCCGCCGATCGCCACCGACGTCGCCGTCCGCCCGGGCACCCGGCTCTCGGTCGCCGTGGGTCTCGACGCCGCGGGCAAGCCCCTCGCGCGGGTCTACGACGACAGCGCCAGCAAGAACTGGCCGGCCAACACGTCGGCGATCGTCGTCCGCGACGTCGCGGCGCTGGCGAGCGGCCAGATCAAGATCGACGGCAAGTACGTCGGCGACGTCCCGAACACCGGTCAGGTCGTCCACCTCCTCCCTCCTGTCCCGCCTGAGGTCGCCGTCAACGCCCTCCCCTGCCTCATCACCGGCAAGACCAAGGACGGCCTCCCCTGCGTCTACGTCGGTCCGCCCGTCGTCGGCGTGCCGGGTGTCGGCACGCCTGGTGTCGGCGGCGTGGACGTGCCCTGCGTCACCACCGACAAGACCAAGGACCGCCTCCCCTGCGTCGGCGGCGTCCCCGGAGTCGGCGGCGTGCCCGGAGTCGGCGGCGTGCCCTGCGTCACCGACAAGCCCAAGGACAGCGTCCCCTGCGTACCCGGTGTCGGCGGCGTCCCCGGTGTCGGCGGCGTCCCCGGAGTCGGCGGCGTCCCCGGAGTCGGCGGCGTCCCCGGCGGCGGCACCCCAGGCGGCGGCGTCCCCGGTAGCGGCACCCCGGGCGGGGGCGTTCCCGGCGGGGGCGTTCCCGGTAGCGGCACCCCAGGTGGGGGCACCCCGGGCGGGGGCGTTCCCGGCGGCGGCACCCCAGGCGGCGGCGTTCCCGGCGGCGGCACCCCAGGCGGCGGCACCCCAGGCGGCGGCGTTCCCGGCGGCGGCACCCCAGGCGGCGGCGTTCCCGGCGGCGGCACCCCAGGCGGCGGCACCCCGGGCGGGGGCGTTCCCGGCGGCGGCACGCCAGGGTCGGGGGGGTCGCACACGGTCACGGTGACCGACACCACGGGCAAGCCGCTGGTGCCGGCCCAGACGGTGCCGACCAAGCCCGGATCGACGACCAACCTCTACATCGTCGGGGGCCCCGGCTCGTACGGTTGGCTGTCCCATCAGTCCGCGAACTCGCCCACCTCGATCAACGCCGGCAACAGCGGGCTGGCCGCGGATGACGATCACCCGCCCGTGCTGGCCATCGGGGCGCTCGGCCTCGCGGTCGGATCGGCCGGGGTCCTGTTCGGGTGGCAGCGCCGCCGAGCGTGGCTGGCTCGCCGACAGGGATGATCGAGTCGCGCCGACGAACGGCGTCTGCCGGTCCGCCACCCGACGACGGGTCGGACGGACCGGCCGCGCCGGCCGCGAGCCAGGAGCCGGTCCCGGGCCGGCCGGACCGTCCCAGGCCGGCGGGCACCCGGCTGGCCCGGACCCGTCGACGTCGCCGTGGCCGCCGCCTGCTGGTGGTCACGGCGACGGTCGCGGGCGTCGTCGGCGGCGGTGGCATGGCCGGCTGGATGGCGTCGAGACCCCCCGGCGACGTCGGTTCGCTCACCGCGGGCGCGACGCCGGCCGCCTCCCAGGGGCCGGCGGCGTTCGCGAGCTCCACCCGAACGGGCGCCGCGGCGGCGACCGCGTCACCGTCGCCGTCCACCGATGCCCAGGCGATCCAACGCCGCCGGCCGACGGCCGTCGCCGCGGCGAGCCTGGGCATCTCGGCGCCGGTGACGGTGGCCTCCGTCGAGGCGACCACGCACGCACTCAACGTGCCGGTCGACCCGGCGACGCTGGGATGGTGGGCAGGGGGCGGGGCCCCCGGTGCCTCGTCGGGGACGGTCGTGATCGCCGGGCACGTCGACTACAACGGTCGCCCCGGCGCGCTGTACCCGCTCAACCGGGTCGACGTCGGTGCCCTGATCGTCGTCACGAGCGCCGACGGCACAAAGCACGACTACCGGGTGGTGACCCGGCGGCACGTGGTGAAGACCAAGCTGGCGGACACGGGTGTCTTCCGGACGGACGGCCCGCCCCGCCTGGCCCTCATCACCTGCGGCGGGGCGTTCAACACCGCCACGCACAGCTACCGCGACAACCTGATCGTCCTCGCCCTTCCCGTCTGACCGGTGTTTCACGGATGCGGTATAGCTGGGACGTGGATGCTCCCGAGCACGTCGATCCCAGCGTGACGACCCGCTGGGAGTCGCTCACCGCAGGCGGGTCGGGCCGGCGTTACGCGGAGCGGTTCGCGCAGCTTGCCGCCGCCGGGATCGACGTGCACGGCGAGGCGGCTTTCTGCCACGCGCTGGTGCCCGCGGGGTCCCGGATCCTGGACGCGGGCTGCGGCACCGGTCGGGTGGCAATCCGGCTGGCCGAGCTGGGCCATCGGTGCGTCGGGGTGGACGTCGACGCGTCGATGCTCGGGGTGGCCCGGGACCGGTCCGCGGCCGTTCGCTGGGTCCTTGCCGATCTCGCCGCCCTGGACGCACCCGTCGCGTTCGGCTCACCCGAACGGGCCGGGATCCCACCGGCCACCGACGGGCCGTTCGACCTCATCGTCGCCGCCGGCAACGTCATCGCGCTGCTCGCCCCGGGGACGGAGGCCGCCGTCCTGCACGGGCTCGCCCGCCGCCTCGCCCCCGGTGGCCTGCTCGTGGCCGGCTTCGGACTCGACGCCGCGCATCTCCCCCTGCCCGCCGCCCCCTTCGGGCTGAGGGACTACGACGGCTGGTGCGCCGCCGCCGGCCTCACCCTCGACCGGCGGTGCGCCACCTGGCAGGGCACCCCCTTCGGGCCACGTGAGACGGGCAACGATCACCCTGATCACCCCGACCGCGACGACTACGACGACCGCGACGACCGCGACGACGGGCCGGGTGATACCCCCGGCTACGCCGTGAGCGTCCACCGCGCGTAGGCCCCGACCAGGCATTACGGGTCACAGTCGCACATAAACTGTGCGTAAACGGACAATTCTCCTAACGTTTCGCCCATGAGAACGCGGATGTGGCGACGGCGGATCGTGCTGTCCTCGATCATCACGGTGAGCGCGCTGTTCGGCCTGACCGTCGGCAGTGCCCCGGCGCAGGCGGCGACGTGTCCGGCGACGGGACCAACAGCGACGACGGATCGTCGGTGACCTGTGTCACCTCCCCCGTCGCCGGCGCTGCGCGCCTGGTCGACGTCACGATCCACTCGACGGCCATGAACGCCGACGAGACCGTGCGCCTGCTGCTGCCGACGGACTACGACGCCCAGCCCGACCGGACCTGGCCGGTGCTGTACCTGCTGCACGGCGGGGCGAGCAGCAGCGACGAGGCGTCCAACCACACCGACTGGACGGCCCACACCGACGTCGAAAACCGGACCGCCGGCCGCAACGTGATCGTCGTCATGCCCGACGCCGGGAGCGCCGGGTGGTACAGCGACTGGGTCGACGACCCGGCCCGGTGGGAGACCTTCCACACCGTCGAGGTCCGGTGCCGCGGAACACCATGATCGTCAGGGCTGGTGGCCGGACGGGACGCGCCCACCGGCCAGTACACCCTTCACGGCTTCCCGTGATCAGATGTACACACAATGGCGCCGAGGGTTAGTGACGGTTTTCGGCCCTTGGGCGCCGGAAGAGCGTGATTGCACCTCGGCACGATCTGGCCGCGATCTGGCCGGAAACCAGGCTGGCGCGGGCAGGCGGCCGAAGCACGTGGCCGTGCGCCGCGGCCAGCTACACACCCTAGGTCCGGAGGGAGGGTCGGTAGGCGGCGAGCAGGTGGGCGCCGATGAGGGCGTTGCCGCGGGGGGAGGCGTGCAGGCCGTCGGGGGCGAACAGGGTCGGGTCGGCGGCGAAGCGCCGCGACACGGCGGTCCGCAGGGTCACCGGCGTGCCGCCGGCCGCGGCGACCGCCGGCGTCTGCGCCCGCTCGAGCAGCAGGCCGAGCAGCCACAGGACCTCGCGCAGCGGCGAGCGGACGGCGGAGATGACGCTCAGGTCGGGCGTGGTGCCGACGATCACCTCGGCGCCGCCCCGGCGCAGGTCGGTGACGGCGCCGGCGAGGTGGCGGGCGGCGGCGGCCGGCGAGGTGCGGTTGCGGATGTCGTTGACGCCGATGGAGATGACGGCCAGGTCGGGTGCCGCGGGAGCGACCCGGGCCACCTGGGCGGCGAGGTGCTCGGCGCGGGCGCCGTCGCGGGCGGCGCTGACGACCCGCACGTGCCGGCCACCACCGCCACCGCCGCCGTGCCCGCCGCTGTCACCGCCACCGCTGTCACCGCGCCCGTTACCGCCGTCACCGTCGCGGTCGGCGGCGAGGGCGCGGGCCAGCCAGCCGCCGAGGGTGTCGTCGTAGTCGTGCACGCCGGTGCCCTGGGCGCTGGAGTCACCGAGGATCCCGAGGGTGAACGGCGGATGCGTCGGGTTGCCGTAGAACTCGCGCACCGGCGGCGCGGGGGTGGTCAGCGGCCGCACCCGGCCGTCGGCCGCTCCGCCCTGGTACAGCGCCAGGCGCCACACCCCGACGCTCGCCCCCACGAAAGCACCGCTGCCCGCGGCCCCCGCCGACAGCAGCAACCGGCCTCGCCCGATCATCGCTCCCCCCTCCGGCCACCCGCGGGTGGCGCGTCCCCCGGCGACTGATCCCCGCCCGCGGCGCTGTGCCCGGCCCGGCCGGGCGGCGGCCGACCGGCATCGCTCATCACCGGCGGGTCGAACGGCTCCGGCGAAACATGGCGAGGCCGGCGACGCCCCGCGGGCGGTGCCCGGCAAACAGACGCGGGCGGCGGGCGGCAGCGTGCCGTAGGCAGGCCCAGATTTTACCTGCGGGAGTCGTTGCCGCCAGCCGATCCACCGGCCCCGCCAGGCACTTCCGGCGGCGCCGGCGGGGGCTTCCGAGCGGGCGACCGCCGATATCCGTCCCAGCACGGGGTCCTGGTCTGGCGGGACCAGCAGATGGACACCGCCGGCCAGGTCGCGTTCGCCGAGGCGTTCGGCCCGATCCTGGCGTTCACCAGCGTCGTCGACCCGGAGCCGGCCCGCCCCGGCGTGCACGAGCTCCACGGCGGCAACGTCGGCTGGCATTTCGACGCCAGCAGCCTGCCCGCGCCGCCGGAGGCGACGGTCCTGCGGGCCGTGCGCGTGCCGCCCGTGGGCGGGGACACCCTGTGGGCCAGCGGCGTGGCCGCCTACCAGGCGCTGACCCCGGACCTGCGGGCGCTGGCGACGGGCCGCTACGTCACCCACGGCCGCGGGGTGACGCGCGCTCCCGACGACGAACGCCCCATCGTCGCGCACCCGCTGGTCCGCCGGCACCCGCACACCGGCGACCACGATCGCGACGCACGCCACCTCGTGCGGATCTGCCTCGCAGCACTGCACCCGTGAGGTGCCCCGGGCGGACGGCGTGGGGATCGACGCCCTTGACATGAAGTCGGGTTCAACTTCCAGGCTGGGTGCACGCGATCGGATGACCACCGCGGCACCCGACGCGACGCCGGGAGGAGACCCGTCCCATGCCACCCTCGACGACACCGATCGCCGCCCCCCGCCCGCTCGCACTCGCCCTGGTCGTCGGCAGCGTGCGGGCGGGGCGGTTGGGGCCGGCGGTCGCGGGCTGGTTCGCCGCCCGCGCCCGCGGCCGCGACGACGTCCACCTCGACGTCCTCGACCTGGCCGCGTTCCCGCTGCCCGCCGACATGGCCGTCGTCCCCGACTCGCCGCCGCAGCGGCTGGTCCGCGCGCTCGGGGAACGCCTCGCCGCCGCGGACGGGTTCGTCGTCGTCACCCCGGAGTACAACCACAGCTATCCTGCGGCGCTGAAGAACGTCATCGACACCTACCGCCAGGAGTGGTTCGCCAAGCCCGTCGGGTTCGTCTCCTACGGCGGGCAGAGCGGCGGCCTGCGGGCCGTCGAGCACCTGCGGGGCGTCTTCGCCGAGCAGCATGCCGTCACGGTCCGCGACGGGGTCAGCTTCCACGGCGCGGCCGCGGCGGACTTCGCCGAGGACGGACCGGCGGGTGCGGGCTCGCCGGCGGCGGCCGCCGCGGGCCGGCTGCTCGACCGGATGGGCTGGTGGGGCCGGGCGCTGCGCCACGCCCGCGCCGCCGAGCCGTACGCCGCCTGACCCACCCGGCCACCGGCGGGCAGCTCGTCGCCGTGGTGCGCGGGCCAGCACGAGCCCAGCGCCGGCCGGTGGAACACCCGGATTGCGCGCTTCGCGCCTGGTCTGCCACGCTGCGTTCATGGGGGCGTGGCCGGTGGGCACGGCGAGCGGCTGTTCATCAGCGTGGCGGGGCCGGATCATCAGCGTGGCGGGGCCGGACCGCCCGTGGGCCCGCTGGGTGGCGGACCGGCTCGACCGGGCCGGCTTCGACGTCGAGTACGACGAGTGGGACTGGCCGGCGGGCACCAGCTTCATCGGGCGGATGGACGCCGCGCTGGCGTCCGCGGACCGGATGGTGGCGATCGTGTCGCCGCACTACTTCGATCCGGGCAGCTACGGCCGGGCCGAGCGCGAGGCGGCGCTGACCCGGGCGCAGCGGCGGGACGGTTTCCTCGTCCCGGTGCTGGTCGCCGCCTGCGAACCGACACCGCTGCTGGAGCGGCTGTCCCACGTCGACCTGGTGGGCTGCGACGAGCGGGAGGCCGAGCGGCTGCCGGCGCTGATCGCCGCCGACGTGGCCGCGGCCGGCCCCGGGTGGACGCCGGACCTGGTGGTGGTGACCGGGGATGTGGCCGAGCACGGGCGGCGGCGGGAGTACGAGCGAGCCGTGGGCGTGTTCGACGAGCCGACGGCACCCACCTCGCCCCCGCCGGCGACGACCAGACCGCACGGATCTGGAACACCACCACCGGCACCTGCCGTCTTTGGGACGCGGCCACCGGCGCCCCGATTGCGACCATGATCGGGCTGCGGGACGGGGGATGGGCCATGCACCGGCCGGACGGCACCTACACGGTGGTGGGCAGTGCGGCCGGGGAGTTCTGGTGGTCAATGGGGCTGTGCCGGTTCGGGCCCGGCGAGCTGGACGCCTACCTGCCGGCGGGTCAGTAGCGGAGGGGTTCTGGAGCAGCGGGGGGTAGACGGTGGACGGTTCGCCGTCGACGGTGGTGCCCGCGAACTGCAGCATCGCGCGCAGCTCGCCGTGCATCGGGGCCGGGTAGTCCAGGGTGGGGGCGACACCTGGTCCAGGCGACGCAGATGCGCGGGGGTGAGGGTGACGTCCAGGGCGGCGAGGTTGGCCGTCAGGTGATCCACGCGCCGGGCGCCGCGGATGGGCATGACGGTGCCCTCGCGGGCGCGCAGCCAGGCCAGCGACACCGCCGCCAAGCGCGAGGATCCGCCGCCGGCCCACCGGGCCTCCGACACCTGCCCTGACCCGACCTCCACGTCGGGCGTTCATCAGAGGCAGGCCCAGATCCAACATCCGCCGTCATCGGTCAGGGCCCGTCATCGGTCAGGGCCCGTCATCGGTCAGGGCAGGGAGAAAACGGGTTGCGGACGCGGGCGGAGCCGCCGAGGGTGGGCGGGTGCTGGTCCGCCGGGAGACGCCCGCCGACATTCCCGCGATCCGGGCCGTGACGGCCGCGGCCTTCGCCGACCCCGCGGCGCCCGACCGGATCCCGGGTGAGGTCGGGCTCGTGGATGAGCTGCGCGGCGGCGCCGACTGGCTGCCCGCGCTGTCCCTTGTCGCCCTCGACGGCGACGGCACGCCGATCGGCCATGTGCTGTGCACCCGCGGGCGGGTCGGGACGGCGCCCGCGCTGGCGTTGGCACCGCTCGCCGTCCGTCCCGATCGGCAGCGCCGCGGTGTCGGGCTGGCCCTCGTGCACACTGTGCTGGGCGCCGCCGACGCCCTTGGCGAGCCGCTCGTCGCGCTGCTCGGCGACCCGGCCTACTACCGGCGGTTCGGGTTTCGCCCGGCGGCCGATCACGGCATCGCGCCGCCGGTGCCGCGGTGGGAGCCGCACTTCCAGGTCCGCGCCCTGAGCGCCGCACCGCCCGCCCTGCAGGGCACCTTCCACTACCCCGAGCCGTTCGCCCGGCTCTGAGACCCAACCTCCGGCACGTCGGCAACCTCCAGCACCTGCGCGCCGGGGTGTCGGACGGCGAAACCCTGGGCCGGCCGGGCGCCGCCTACAGCCAGCCCTTGCGCCGGAACACGACGTAGAGGATCGCCGCGGACAGCACGAGGAGAGCAGGTCGACGGCGAAGCCCCAGCTCTCACCGCTGCCCGGGTAGGGGACGTTCTGGCCGAAGAAGCCGGTGATGAGGGTGGGCACCGCGATGATCGCCGCCCAGCCCGTCATCTTCTTCTTGACATCCTCCCCGTGTGAACGCGGGGGATTCCAACTTCTACCCATCCGCCGGAGGGGGTGCGCAGTGTGGAGGTTCGCGGTTCACCGGCCGGCTGGGGCCGTCGCCTCCCCGCGCAGTCACCCACGTGGTTGCCCACTGAGGTCCCAGGGCGATGTTGCATGCCGCGTTCACGTCGGCGTTCGCCTGCTGCCCGCAGCCCCGGCAACCGAAGGCGGCTTGGTTCTCGCGCGCCTGGCGGTCCCGGGTCCCGCAGGTGTCGCAGGTGTCGCAGGTCTGCGACGTGTACGCAGGATTGATTTTCTCCACCCGGCCGGGGGCTTTCTGTTCCCGCCGTTGGACGAGCAGTCCCCAGCCGTGGGCGAGAATGCTCCGGTTCAGCCCGGCTTCCTGCCGCACGCCCCGTCCCGGTTCGGCGATGGTCCCCCGCGCCAAGCGGGTCATGGTCCCGACCGGCAGATCCTCGACGCGGATCAGATCGTATCGGCGGGCAAGATCGGTGCTGGTCTTCTCGACCCAGTCCTTGCGCCGGTCGACCTCCCGGGCCTTCACCCGGCCGATCCGCGCACGCAGCCGGGCCCGCCGGTTCGAGCCGCGTCGCGCCTGCGCGAGCCGGCATTGCAGGCAGACTGGCCGGGCAGGCACGGGAGAACATGCCGGCCAGGTGCCGGCCGGTGTGGCGCAGCCTACGGGCCTGCGGATGGTGGCCGGGCAGAAGCCTGCGCGACCGCAGGCCGGACGAGCTCGGCGTCGGACAACCGGGACGGTCTGCCCGCCCACCGCCGGCCATCGCCGGCCACCGCCCGCCCGGACTTCGGACTGACCCGGTTAGGCGCGGACGGGCGCCTGCCGCCGGGGGTCGAGGGCGAGGGCGGCGACGCCGGCCGTCACCGCGAGGCCCAGCGCCACGTACCAGGCGTGCCGGTAGACGGCCACCGGCGCCGCGGAGGAGGCCGTGCCGAGGATCGCGACCAGGATGCTCACGCCGATCACCGAGCCGACCTGGACGGCCATCGACACGATCGCGCTGCCGGTCGCGGCGTCCGCGGGGGCGAGGCCGACCGTGGCCGACGAGATCGCCGCCGGCACCGCGAGCCCCAACCCGAGGCCGAGCGGCAGCCAGCCGGGCAGGAAACCGGTGGCGTAGCTCGACCCGTCGTCGGCGAGCAGGGCCAGCAGCAGCAGGCCGACCACGGCGATGGCCATCCCGACGGCGGCGATCCGGCCGACCCGCAGCCCGCCCCGCTGGTGCAGCGCCTCCGCCAGCGCGGCCCCCGCGGCGAAGATGACCGGGCCGGGTGCGGTGCCCAGACCGGTGCGGATGGCGGAGTAGCCCCAGTGGCCCTGCAGCAACAGGATCGCCGAGAGCAGCACCAGCCCGAACGAGGCGAACGCGAGCAGCGGGACCAGGTTGCCGGCGGCGAAGATGCGGTCGCGGAACAGCGACAGCGTCACCACCGGCGCCGGGTGACGGGCGGAGCGGACGAAGAACGCGGCGAGGGCGACGGCTGCCACGACGAACGCGCCGACGACGCGCCCGCCCGACCAGCCCCACTGCGGCCCCTCGACGATGCCGAGGCACAGCGCGGCGACCGCGATCATCAGGACGGCCCCGCCGAGCATGTCGGGCACCCGCAGGTCCCGCTCGCCCCGGGTCCTCGGGACATGGCGGGCGGCCAGCGCCATCGCGCCCACCGCGACCGGAATGTTGATCAGAAACAGCCACCGCCACGACGCCTGCACCAACAGCCCGCCGAGCACCGGGCCGGAGGCCGCGGACAGCGCCCCGGTGGTGAACCAGATCTTGACGTAGGTCGCCGTCCTCTCCGGCGGCGCGCTGACCAGCACCAGCCCGAGGCTGGCCGGGGTCAGCAGCGCGGCCCCGACGGCCTGGGCGACGCGGAAGCCGACGAGGACCCACACGTCGCCGCTGAGGCCGGCGCCGAGGCTGGCGGCGGCGAACAGCGCCAGCCCCAGCAGGAATCCGCCCTTGCGGCCGAAACGGTCGACGAGACGGCCGGCCGGGACCAGCAGCGCCGCGTAGACGATCGCGTAGCCGTTGAGCACCCAGCTCAGATCGGACAGCGACGCGGCCCCGACGCCCGCGCCGATGTTCGGCAGGCCGACGTTGGTGATCCAGACGTCGAGCTGGGCGAGGAAGCTCGCGATCGACAGCACGGCGAGGACCAGCGCCGGGCGGGCGTCGCGGCCGCCGCCGGTGGCCGACGTCGGCCGCAGCGCGGTGACTTCGTCCTGGACAGTCATCGGATCTCGCCTTCAGGAATGGGCAGCGCCTGCCGGGCGGCACGCTGACCCGCAGCAGCAACGCTTACTGGACTGATCGGTCAACAAAACCTAGAGAGTTCTGGACTGATCTGTCAACAACGCGATCCGCCCGCGTTTTCTCGGTCACGAATGCGAGCGGACCGGGAACATCTGCCGCCCACGGAAGGTTGACTGGTGCCCCGCATCCGCTCGGGATCCCGGCCGGCCGTCGGCGCGGCCGGGCCGCTCTCGACGGCGGCGCTCAGCGCACGTCGCGCGGGCGGAACTGGACGCTGATCCGCGGACCCACCGGGCGCGCCGACTTGGGCACGGCGTGATCCCAGGTGCGCTGGCAGCTACCCCCCATGACGACCAGGTCGCCGTGGCCGAGCTCGAAGCGCAGCGCCGGGCCACCGCCCCGCGGGCGCAGCAGCAGCGGCCGGGGGCAGCCCAGCACGACGATCGCCACCATCGTGTCCTGCCGGTCGCCGCGCCCGATCCGGTCGCCGTGCCAGGCGACGCTGTCGCGGCCGTCGCGGTACAGGCACAGCCCCGCGGTGACGAACCGCTCCCCCAACTCGGCCGCGTAGTGCTCGTCGAGCGCGCCCCGCGCCGCGGCCAGCGCCGGGTCGGGCAGCGCCTCGCCGTCGCCGTAGAAGGCCAGCAGCCGCGGGACCTCGACCATCCGCTCGTACATGGAGCGCCGCTCGGCCCGCCAGGGGACCTCGTCACGCAGCCGCTCGAACAGGGCGTCCGCCCCCTCGATCCAGCGGGGGCGCAGGTCCAGCCACGCACCCGCCGACAGCGCGCGCCGGCGCACGGCCCCCGCGAGCGGACCGACCTCGACCGACGCCGCGGCATCGAGCAGCGACGCCTGGAACGGCGCAAGCTCCACGGCTCGACGATATCAAACATCCGTTCGAGTGCCAGGGGGCGTCCGCCGACCATCCCCGCCCAGGTGGCGGGTCGCGCGGCCCCGCCGCCCCCGGCCAGTCAGCCGGTCGGTCGGTGCGTCAAGACCGCATCGACGAGAAGTCATTTGTTGCCAGTCTCGGGCGTATTTGCGTCACAGCAGCTACCGTTCGAAGTTGACCTGCCACGCCTATCCGGGGGTGGCGTCGGCCTGTTCCGCCCCCGGGAGACCGACGCGTCGACGCCCGTCCGGCGTGCGCACCACGATGCACGGTCCCACCTCGGAATCGGCCATGGAAAAGAGAGGTTCCGGCGACCTGTCCCCACGGAAGCCGAAGCCGTCGAGACAAGCGCCGACCAGCCCTGCCACCCGGGTGGTAACCCTTCGTCCGGCCGAGCGGTCCAGGGAAACCGAGCAGTCCAGGAAAGCCGAGCAGTCCAGGGAAACCGAGCAGTCCAGGAAAGCCGAGCAGTCCAGGAAAGCCGAGCAGTCCAGGGAAACCGAGCAGTCCAGGGAAACGGTCGAGCGCGACCAAGAAGGAGAGAAGTGATGTCAGAGGCGCCAGAGACGTCGACCACGGTCCGGGCGGCCGGCACACTCGCCGGCCGGCATGCGGCTGCGGGCGACGCCGAGCGGCGGCTGCGGCCGGAGGTGGTCGACGCGCTCGTCGACGCCGGGTTCGGCCGATGGTTCACCCCGCCGGAATTCGGCGGCGAGCCGCGCAGCTACCGCGAACTCGCCGAGGCGGTGACCACCGTCGGGGAGGGCTGCGCGTCCGCCGCCTGGGTGGCGGGACTGCTGGCCGGCTCGGCGCGGTTCGCGGGTTTCCTGCCGCCGCAGGGGCAGGCCGAGGTGTGGGAGAAGGGCCCGGACGCCCGGCTGGTGGCTGCCGTCGTCCCCCAGGGCACCGCGGCCGAGGTCGACGGCGGCTGGCTGGTCTCCGGCACCTGGTCGTTCGTCAGCGGGGTGGAGTTCTCCGACTGGGCGATCGTGCTGGGGCCGGTCGTCCCGGGCGTCGACGAGGGACGCTTCTTCGTCGTGCCGAGATCGGACTACACCATCACCGACACCTGGTTCACCCTGGGCATGCGCGCCACCGGCAGTCAGTCGTTGACGCTGGAGGAGGTGTTCGTCCCCTCCCGCCGGTCGTTTCCGCGCGCGGAGCTGCTCGCCGGGCGCCCCGAGCCGGTCGCGGGGCCCCGGCGGTTCGCGCCGCTGTTCGCGGTGAACGGCCTGACCTTCGGCTGCCCGATCCTCGGCGCGGCCCGCGGCGCACTTCGGATCGTCGAGGAGTCGCTGACCCAGGCGTCCGCCGAGGGACGCGCCGTGCGGGACTCGGCGCGCATCGCCCTCGCCCGCGCCGCCGGGGAGATCGACGCGGCGGAGCTGCTGCTGGCCCGGGTGGCCCGCAGCGCCGACCACGACGAGTTCACCCCGGCGCTGATCGCCCGCAGCCACCGCGACAGCGCCCTCTGCGCGGCCCTGCTCACCAGCGCCGTCGACGCCCTGCACAACGGCAGCGGCGTGCGGGGGGAGGCCCAGAGCGACCCCCTGCAGCGGGTGTGGCGCGACGTGCACGCCGGGGCCAAGCACATCGTGCTGCAGTTCGAGCCGGCCGCCCTGCACTTCACCGAACACCTGGTCCGCCCCCACAGCGGAGGATGACGCCGGTCCCTCGACCGGCCGGCCGTCCGGGCATCTGAACATCCGGGCGTCGTCGCGGTGAAAAGCAGGACAACACCGTCCACGGACGGTCGTCGCCCTCTTACCCTCGCAGGGCGAAGATGGAGGAATCATGCCATCACGGACCACCTGTTGCGGGAGTCGGGCACGGTGAGGTACGGGCTCGGTGTGGATCTCGGGACCACCTTCACCGCGGTGGCGGTCGGGCATCCCGTCTCGGCGGAGCTCGGCCGCTGGGGCCACACCTGGATGGTGAACCTGGGCAGCCGCAGCGTCATCACTCCCGCCGTGGTCTACGCCGGCCCGGACGGCCGCCTGCTGACCGGGGAGGCGGCCGTACGCCGGGCCGCGCTGGAGCCCGACCGCGCGGCCCTGGGGTACGAGCGCCAGCTCGGCGACGCCGCGCGGACGGTCACCGACCTGCAGGGGGCGCCGCCGGAGACCATCGTGCTCAGCCGGCCGGCCGTGTGGGGCCCTCCCCCACGCACCATCACCTCGCCGGGCGGCTGCGCAGGGAAGCTCCGATCAGTCGGCGGGTCAGCGCCGAACTCGCGTGGTCCACGTGCCAATCGTTCCACGTCCACAACGGCGACGCGCATCTTCGCACGTCACCTTCCCGGCGGTCGTCCGGCTACCACCGAAGAAGGTCTCACCAGTTGCAGCCGGCCCTGGCCGGTAACCGCGAGGAGCGTGGCCGGAACCAGGGGCGGACGCACGGGAACGCCGGCCGCGGGCAGGGCCGGCGGTTCTTCGGCGGTTCCGTCCGTACCCGGCCGTTCATCCGCCGGCCGTTCATCCGCCGGCCGGCATCCGCCGATTCGGTCTTCGACACGCCGGGCCGAACCTGCTGCGGCGCGGGCACCGCCCAGCGCAGGCGCAGTGCCTGCCCGCCCGGGGTGCCCGCCGGGAGCACCACCCGCAGCCGGACCCGAGCCGAGGCGGGCAGGGCATCCGCGAGTCGGCCCAGCGCGGTGAGCAGCCCGTCGGTCAGCTCGGCGGTCGGGGCGTCGAGCAGCAGCTCCGCGACGGCCGCGATGTCCGGCACCGGCTCACCGGGCGCACCGACGATCACGGTGACCGCCCCCGACTGCGGCGGTAAGGCGTGCAGGGCCGGGTCGTCGGGCGCGGGAGGCGCCAGGCCCGCAGCCCGCGCCCACAACCCGGCGGGGACGGAGACGACGTCGACAACCGCCGGGTCCAGCCCGCGTGGCACGCGGTCGGGCGACGAGGCACCGGCTCGGGCCGGCCGTCTGCCCATCAGCCGCCCGACCCTGCCGACGCACCGGCGTCCACCGCTCGCATGCCCTGCCTCTCCTGCCGCGTCCCGCGCCCTCGTCGGCATCACGTCCGGGCGGGCGCCGTAGTTCACCCAGGGTCAAATTCACCCAGGGTCAAGTTCACCCAAGGGTCAGTCCGTGAACGGGGCGGCGGCGACGAGGCCGAGGAAATCCAGGTTGCGGACGTGCGCGGCGATCGTCGACGCCGGTTTCGCGGCCGCCTCGGCCCGCAGGACGTCGATGATGAACGCGGTGAAGCCCGCTCGCGGATACGCCGTCAGCACCTCGTCGACGAGCGCGGTCGGCACGTCCGCCAGGCCCACCCCCAGCACGTCCACGAGCGCACCGAGGATCAGCCCGGCGACCTCGGGCCGCCGATCGCCGGCGGTGGCGGGGTCGAGATGCCCCGCGATCGCGTCGCGGACCATCCCGGCCAGCTCGACGTCCGCGCCCCAGCGGAGCAGATGCTCCTGGGCCACCTCGGCGCCGCGCACCTCGAACGGCTGCGCCGGGTCGTCCCAGGCCGCGGTGAGCCCGAGATCGTGCAGGGCCGCGGCGAGGAACAGCGCGTGGGCGTCGTGGTCGCGCCCGGCCTTGCCCAGCAGCGCCGAACCGAAGAAGTAGCTGCGGTAGCAGTGGGCGACCAGGGCCGGCGGGGAGGAGGCGACCAGCAGGTCTTCGGCGGCCCGGGTCAGCGCGGTGTCGGGACGGGTGAGGGCGGCGGTGCCCATGGGTTTCCCCTTTCCGGAGGAGGCTGATCGGCATTGGCCCCGGCCCCGGTTCCCGCGTCGGCGGGCAGGCGGAACCGCCGCCGGTAGTCGGTCGGGGTCAGGGCGAGGTCGCGTCGGAAGACGCGGTAGAAGGTCTCCGGGGAGCCGAAACCGCAGCGCTGCGCGACGGCCTCCACGGTGTGTCCGGTCTGTTCGAGCATGCGGCGGGCCGCCTCGATGCGGACGGACTCGACGTAGGCGGCGGGCGTGACGCCGGCCTGCGCGGTGAACACCCGGGAGAAGTGCCGTTCACTCATGCCGACGCGCCGGGCGAGGGCGGCGACGGAGAGGTCGGCGGCCAGATGGTCGGCGATCCAGCGATGCAGCTCCCCGATGTCGTCGCGGGTCGGCGCCGGGTGGGCGAGCGGCACGCTGAACTGGCTCTGGCCGCCCGGGCGCCGCAGGTACATGACCAGCCAGCGCGCCGTGGCGAGCGCGAGGTCATCCCCGCAGTCGTCGGCGACCATCGCCAGCGCGAGGTCCATCCCGGAGCTGACCCCCGCGCAGGTCCAGACGCGCCCGGAGCGGATGAAGATCGGATCCGGGTCGACGGCGACCGCGGGGAACTCGGCCGCCAGCCGGCCCGCGGTGAACCAGTGCGTGGTGGCGGGCCGGCCGTCGAGAAGGCCGGCCGCGGCGAGCATGTGGGCGCCCGCGCAGACCGAGGCGATCCGGTGTGGGCGCCCGCCGACCGCGCGCAGCCAGTCGACGATCTCCGGCACGACGACGGGGCCCGCATCCGGGCGCGCTCCCAGCGCCCCCGGCACGAGCACCGTGTCGGCGGTGCCCGCCACGTCGGCGAGCGCCACGTCCGCCACCAGGCGCACCCCGCTCGCCGTGCGGATCTCCCCCGGCCGCGGCGCGGCGATCTCGACGACGTACGCCGGATCCACGCCGCACACCGGATCCACGCCGCGTACCAAATCCGCGCCGTGCTTCGGATCCGCGCCGTGCTTCGGATCCACGCCGTGCTTCGGATCCACGCCGTGCTTCGGAGCCGTGCTGTCCGGTCCCGTGCCGCCGCCCTCGACCGCACGCGCCTGCAGCACGCGCGACGCCGTCGCGAACACGTCCGCCGGGCCGGTGACGTCCAGGAGCTGGACGCCGTCGAAGGCCACGATCACGACACGCCGGGGAGCCATACAGCGCAGCATCGCCGCGGGTAGACCATGGCCGCAATGACACGTCTCTGTCAGATCCGGCCAGCGGTGCGACCACCGGTCCGGCGGGGGCCCGTGCCGGTGGTCGGCGCGCGACGCCGCCGGACCGTCAGGTGTCTCGGGACCCCGCCAACGACCCCGCCGACCGACTTGCGGACCGTCAGGTGCCCAGGGGGGCGTCGGCGTCGTCCTGCCGGCCTCGGTCGAACGCCGCCGCACCCGCCCCCGGGGCGGCGTCGGGGCCGGGCGGCCGCGGTGCGTCCCCGACCGGGATCGGACGGGTCAGCAGCACGATGAGGAAGATGACCGCGACGAAGATCGCGCCGACGGTGAACGCCTCGGCCACCCCGTGGGCCAGCGCGTACCTCGCCAGCTCGCCGGGGGCGAGACCGGCCGGCGCGTCGCCGCGCGCGTGCCGGGCGGCGCTGCCGAAGACGGTGACGAGGACGGCCAGTCCCAGCGACCCGCCGACCTGCTGGGTCGTGACCATCATGCTTGCGGCGGCCCCGGAGTGCTCGGCGGGAACGCCCGCGACGAGGCTCACGCTCAGCGGCACGAACAGCAGGCCCAGACCGGCGCCGAACATGAGCAGCGGCCCGAGTACGACCGAGGTGTAGCTGCTGGTCACCGAGACTTGCGCCAGCCACAGCATGGCCCCGGTGCTCAGCGCGGCACCGACGAGCATGAGCGGCTTCGGACCCACCTTGGGCAGCAGTTTCGACGCCCGCGAGGCCGACACCAGGATCCCCAGGGACAGCGGGAGGAACGCAAGCCCCGCGCGCAGCGCGCTGAGGCCGAGGACCTCCTGGAGGACCTGCGTGCCGAAGAAGAACATGCTCAGCATGCTTCCGGTCAGCAGCAGCAGGAGGAGGTAGGTCCGCGCGCGGCTGGCCTCGGCGACCAGCCGCAGGGGGACGACCGGCTGCGCGGCCCGCGACTCGACGCCCGCGAACACCGCGAGCGCGACGACGGCGAGCACGAAGGCGCCGAGGGTCCGTCCGTCGCCCCAGCCGTCCGAGGAGGCTCGGATGAACCCGTAAACCAGGGAGGCGAGCCCGACGACGGAGCTCAGCGCCCCGGCCGCGTCGAAGCGGCCCTCGCGACGCGGCGGCGTGCGCAGGTACCGCGGGGCGAGCAGCAGGATGACGAGCCCGAACGGCACGTTGATGAACATGACCCACCGCCAGGACAGCCAGGTGGTGAGCATGCCGCCGGCGATCAGCCCGATCGAGCCGCCGACGCCGGCCACCGCCGCCCAGGCGCCCATCGCCCGGGTGCGCGCGGGGCCCGGCGGGAAGTTGGCGGCGATGAGCGCCAACGCGTTCGGCGACGCGCACGCTGCCCCGACACCCTGCCCAACGCGGGCGGCGATGAGCATCCACGGCTCGGTGGACAGCCCGCCGAGCAGCGAGGCGATCGTGAACACCGCGATCCCGCCGAGCAGCGTCGCGCGGCGTCCCAGCAGGTCACCGGCCCGCCCGCCGAGCAGGAGCAGGCCGCCGTAGGCCAGCGTGTACGCGTTGATCACCCACGCGAGGTCGGTGGCGGAGAAGCCGAGGGTCTCCCGGATCCTCGGCAGGGCGACGTTCACGATCGTGATGTCGAGAACGAGCATCAGCTGGCAGGTCACGATCGTGACCAGCGCGATCCGGGCGCGCCTCGCCTCCTGGGGCGGCGGCTCGGCAGCGGTCTTCTCCGGCGACGACGAGGACATGACGGCCTCCCGACCAGCACTCTCTAAGATACGAATCCGTATCCAATTCCGAGGGTAGCAGAGCGCCGCCGACCGATCACCCATCTCCGCGCCGACCGGCAGCGCCCTGCGCGGGTACGCTCAGGGACAGGCCGGCGATCCGCCGCCTGGGGGTCGCACCGTCGAGGCGATCCGGCCGGCCGGTGGGACGGGCGAACCGGCGGACGGGAGGCGAGCGATCGTGGGCGTCGTTCCCGTCGACGCGCAGCGGGCGCAGGCGAATCCCGCCGCCCGCGCCGGCGCGGTCGCCACCCGCCGCCGCGGCGACGCGCTGCTGCGAGCGATCTTCGATGCGGTGTTCGATCAGCTCCGGACCGTCGGCTACGCCAACCTGACGATGGACCGGGTCGCGGCCGCCGCCGGGACCAGCAAGACCGTGCTCTACCGCCGCTGGTCCACCAAGGAAGACATGATCGCCGATGCGCTGCGGCACCGGCTGCCCTCGCCGGGCGACATACCGCTGACCGGCGATGTGCGCGCGGACATCCACGCGCTGCTGCGCTGCGTGCAGGCGTCGTTCAGCTCCACCCGCGGCACCGCGTTCCAGCTCGTGTCGGCCGAGGCGGGCTGCGATCGTCCCGTCGTCCGCCAGACGATCATCAGCCACGTGGTCCAGCCGTGCATCCAGCTCATCGGAGAGGTGCTGCGCCGGGCAGCCGAGCGCGGCGAGATCCGGCCCGAGGCCGCCGGCGAACTGGTGGCCGCCAGCGGCCCCGCCATGCTCGTGCAGTACTCGCTGATCCGCGAGCCCGTCGTGCCCGACGAGTTCGTCGCCTCGGTCGTCGACCAGATCGTCCTGCCGCTGACGACCAGGTCCGCGGGCGCCGAGCACGGCTGACCGGGACGCCTACCCGCCGGGCGTACCCGGGCGATGTCCCGAAGTCTTCCACTCTGCACTAGTTTGTTCATGACCGGCGGGAATCGTCTCGGCACGAAGCTCCTCAGCCGGGCCCATTATTGCCCATGACCCCGCCCTTATCCCATGACGGAGTGTGATGAGTTCTGCGGACGGACGCGTCGATGCAGAATCTTGAACCGGGGGATCCGTCGACGATCGGCCCCTACAACCTGCGTGCCCGCATCGGTGAGGGCGGCATGGGGCGGGTGTTCCTGGCCCATTCGCCCTCCGGTCGACTGATGGCCGTCAAGGTGGTCCGGCCGGAGCTGGCCGGGGACGGCGGGTTCCGGGACCGTTTCCGGCGGGAGGTCGCGGCGGCGAAGCTGGTCAGCGGGGCGTTCACCGCCCCGGTCGTGGACGCCGACCCGGACGCGGCGACGCCGTGGCTCGCCACCCTGTACGTGCCCGGCCCGTCGCTGCACGAGGCGGTGACGCGCTGCGGGCCCTTCGGGCCGGCCGTGCTGCGTCGGCTGGGGGCCGGCGTGCTGGAGGCGATCGTCGCCGTGCACCGGGCCGGTGTCGTCCACCGGGATGTGAAGCCGAGCAACGTCCTGCTCGCCGCCGACGGACCGCGCCTGATCGACTTCGGCATCGCCCGGGCCGTCGACCACACGGAGCTGACGCGGGCGGGCGACGTCCTCGGCACCGCCGCGTACATGTCGCCGGAGCAGGCCGCCGGTGGTGCCGCCGGGCCGGCAGCCGACGTCTTCTCCGCCGCCGCCGTGCTCGTCTTCGCCGCGACCGGGCGCGGCCCGTTCGGCCAGGGCAACCCGGCCGCGATGCTGTTCCGGGTGGTGCACGGCTCCCCGGACCTGACCGGGGTCCCGGCCGATCTGGGCGACGCGCTGCGGTCCTGCCTGGCGAAGGACCCGGCCGAGCGGCCCGACCCCGGCATGCTGCTGCGCTGGTTCGCCGACGGGGTGGAGGTCGCGACCGAGACCTGGCCGCCGGCGGTCACCAGGCTGGTGGCGCAGCGCACCGCCGAGATCGGCGAGCACCTGCCGCCGACGCGTTCGGACCCGCCCGCCCGGTGGGCGACCCCGGACGCCCCCCGGTCGCCGACCCGGGTCATGGCCGCCACGTACGTCCCGCCCCCGCCGACACCCCCGCCGCCGCCGACACCTACTCCCACACCTCCGCCGCCTACTCCCGCGCCCCCGCCGCCGAGGCGGGCCTGGGACGCCGAGGCCGCGGCGGTGGACCGCGCGCCGGTTCACGCCCCCCGCCACCCCGCGGTCGACAGCGTCGTCTTCCCGGGTCAGCGGCGGAGATTCCTGCTGGCCGGCTTGCTGCTGGTCGGCATCGGCGCCGTCCTGGTGGGTGCGGCGATGATCGTCTTCATCAACATCCTGGTCACCTATCGGGCCATGAGCTTCAGCGATCTGTCCGACGAGAGCGTGGGCGCGAGCGTGGGCGCGGTCGTCGGTGTCGCCGCGCTGTTCCCGGGCTGGTGGCGTCTCCGCTTCGGCCTACGGCCCCCGAGGCTGACGATCGGCCGGTACGGGCTGCGCGCGGAGGTCGGCGGGCAGCGGTACGAACGCGCCTGGCCGGAGGTCGCCCGCGCCGACGTCATCCGGCTGGGCCGCCGGGAGGTGCTGGCGGTCTGGCCGGCGCGGCCCACCGCGCCATGGGCCGCCGGGCTGCCGCGGCCGGCCCGCAGGAACCCGAAGGGGCGCTACCGGTTCGCCTGGTACAACCCGGTGCTGGGCTGCGAGGTCGTGATGGACATGGGACTGCTGCGGGGCCGGCCCGCGGGGCGCGTCTCCGCCGAGCTCGCCGCGGTCAGCGCCGCGGTCAGCGCCGCCTCCGGGCAGGAGCCTCGCCGCCCCGGGCCCGCAGGCCCCGGGCCCGGGTGGTGACGGTCAGCCCGATGGTCGTCGGTCGTCGTTGACGTCCCGAGGGCGGTTGGCCGTCAGGAGGCGGCGGGGGCGCCGCCGGAGGTGAGGGAGGGCTCGTCGGGCGCCGAGCACGGCTGAACGCGGCGTCCCGGCGGGATGGCCGGGTCTGCGGGGGCGGGACGCGCAGAACCGGCGCCTGCGCGAGGGATGTGCCGCCCTGCCCACTGCGCGCGATATGATCGTGACAGTGGCGGTACGGGGGCCGGTCCGCATGTGCCGCATCGGGGGACACATCGGGAGGCTCCGCCATGTCGGATGTGCAGCGACGGATCGCGGCGGCCCTCGAAGGCCGGCGCAGTCAGCGGGCCTTCGTGACCGAGCTCGCGGACCTGTGGACGCAGCTCTCCAGCGGCCTGGCAGATCTTGACAGCGGTATCGCCGCGGCCAGCCAGGCACTCAGATCACTCGAGCGGCCGAGCGAGGAGCAGCGACGGGTCAGCGACGCGCTGTCGGAGTTCGGCAGCGCCGAGGGCAGGCGGCGGATCGCCGAGCTCGCCCGGCGGGCCGCCGACGCGCAGGCCGATGTCGAGGCGGTGGTCCAGCGGGTCCATCGCGACACGGTGAATCTCGGCGTGGTCGGCATGACGAAGGCCGGCAAGAGCACGCTGCTGCGGACGATCACGGGTCTGCCGGACGACGTCATCCCGTCGACCGAGAACGATCCGACAACGGCCACGTCCAGCCGGATCTACCATCGCAGCGGGCCGTCCTCGGCGACGCTGTCCCTGCACACGTGGGAGTCCTTCCGCGACGGCTACCTGGCTCCGCTGCACGCCGCCGCCGGCCTCGGACCCGCTCCCTCGACCCGCGGGCAGTTCGCCCAGACCCACTATCCGCACGTCCCCGAGGATCCCGACGCCCGGGCGGACGTGCAGAAGTTCCTCACCCGCCTGATCGCGGCCCGGTCGTCGTTCGCCAGCTACGAGCCGCTGCTGCGCGGCGGTGAACTGGACGTGTCGCTCAGCCGGCTGCGGCCCTTCGTGGCCTACCCCGTCGAGGGGGTGCACGATCCCGACTACCGGCCCTACCATGCGGTACGCGGGGTCCGGATCGAGCAGGCCTTCCCCAACCTCGACGTGTCGGACGTCGGACTGGTGGACCTGCCGGGCCGCGGTGAGGCCGGGCTCGACGTCGAGCGCCAGTTCCTGCAGGGGATCCGCAACGAGGTCGACCTCCTGCTCATGGTCAAGCGGCCCACGGTCGCCTCGGCGTTCGTCACCGAGGAGGACTGGCAGACGATCCGGCTGGCCGACGCCGCCCGGGGCGGGGTCGGCCTGGACGACTTCGTGTTCGTCGTCGTCAACCGCGACTCCGCGCACCTGCCGCAGGCCCTGTTCGACAACGCGATACAGCGGATCACGACGGAGACCGCCAAGCGTGGCATCAGGGTGCTCGCGCCCGACGTCGCCGATCCCGGGCAGGTCGTCACCGGGCTGATGGAGCCGGCCCTGGCCCATCTCGCGGCGCGGCTCGCCGAGATGGACCGGGCCGCGGTCACCCGGGTGCTGCAGACCGTCGAGCAGGTCGGACGCGACGTCCAGGCGCTCACACAGGAGGTACAGCAGCGGGTGCGGGGCTGGCGCAGCCAGCTGCCGAACGAGCAGGACGCCTTCCGCCGGCTCGCCATCGACCTGCGCAACACGATCGCGCTCGATCTGACGGCGCTGCTCGCGCGCTACGACGAGCTCGTCCAGGACGACCGGCCGATCGAGGACCTCGAACGCGGCATCACCGAGGCGGCGCAGACGATGCGCGCGTACGTCGACGCCGGCCTCGGCCGCGGCAGCCGGGAGGCGTGGACGACGGCGACGGAACGCGCCTACGCCGCCGGGGCCCTGGACGCCAAGCAGGACGAGTACTACCGGCTGCGCTCGGAGGCCAGCCGGGTCTTCGGCCGGATCGACCTGTCCCTCAGCCAGTCCGTCGAACGCCTGTGGGTCGAGGTCGCCGATCTGCTGCGGGAACGGCTCACCGAAGGACTGGTTCCGCCGTCGGCGGGGGGCACCGCCGCCGACGAACCGCTGCGCGCCCTGCGCGGGACGGCGTCCGACCACGACGCGCCGATCATCGCCGCCGCGCTGACCGAACTGCTCGACCTGCGGATCAACTTCGGCAGTATCGTCCTGCGGGTCGCGCAGCCCATCGTGCGCCGCATCCACTGGGACGCCGACGACATCCTGTTGGTCAACGTCGGAGAGAGCGCGAGCGCGACCGCCCCGACGCCCCCGGCGGCCGGGCGTCGCTACCAGGACGACCCGCCGGTCACCGGGCGTCAGCCGCGGCGTGCCGCCGCCGCCCCGCCGCGCCGCAGCCGGAGCCGTTCCGACGGACCGGACGGTCCCACGGGCCCCGCCTCCGATCGCGACCTCGACTTCGGCGGTACCGAACGCCAACAGGCCCAGCGGGGCACCCGGCGGCTCTACGAGGAGCTCACCACGATCCTGCACCGCCGCATCGACGAGCTGGAACAGGCGCTGCTGCACGAGGCACGCACCACCGCCAGCATCCTCGCCGCCGCCGCCGACCGCTTCTTCGTCCAGGTGTCCCAGACCAACGAGGTCGAGTGGCACTACGAGCGGCTCACCCGCCCGGTGCAGCGACAGATCTGGCCGGCGATGTTCGACGGCGGCGGTGCGGCCCTGATCGCGGAACTCACCCGGGTCGACGAACAGGCCCTCACCACGGGCACGGCGGCGGCCCGGATCGTCGCCCTCGCCGGCGCCCGTCGTCTCCACACCGACGCGGGCGCCTGACCTCGGCCGCCGAGAACCGGTCAGAGGATGCCGCGGAAGGGTTTGCCGACCCATCCCTTCAGGCGCTTACGCCTCCCCGCGTGCGGCGGCTGCGCCTCCCAGCCCTCATCCCCACCCTCATCCCCGCCGTCGTCCCGGCCCTCGTCCCAGTGGACGCCGCGGGACGTATGCCCGCGCCGGGCGGTGACCGCCTCGTCGGGGTCCGAGGCATCGTCGGGGTCCGAGGCATCGTCGGGGCGGGCGGGCGGCGGCTCGGGCCGGGCCATCGCGGGCGGCCCGAACCAGTCCTTCGGGACGTCGACGGCGCCACGGCCCACGACGTCGTCGGCGCTCACGTGCGTCACGCCGGGCAGGTACGCCGAGCGCAGCCGCGACCATCCCACCACCAGGACAAACGGCTCTGTCTCGGCGAGCAACTCCTCCCAGAGCGCCGCCCGCTCGCCCGTTGGGCACACCACGATCATCGGGTGCACCCGCGTGGGATCGCCACCACGCGGGGATGGCTCCGCCCGCCCGAGGGCGCGTTCGGGCGGGAATTCCTCGTGCCGCGGCGGGCCAGCCGAGTCCGGTTCCGCCCGCCGCCGACCGTTCTCGCCGGGCTCCCGCGCTACGGGCTCGGGCACCACCGCCGAATCCCGCGGCGGTACAGCGGCCACCGGCCCGTCCGCGGCCGGCACCTCGACGGCCGGCACCTCGACGGCCGGCACCTCGACGGCCGGCACGTCGACGGCCGGCCCGTCGGACACCGGCACGTCGACGGCGGGCCCATCGGACACCGGCACCTCGACGCCGCGCGCCGACGGGCTCCGCTCCGGCGTCTCGGCGACCGGCTCCGATACGGCCACGGTGGGTGCCCACGGCGCGGCGACCGGCTCGCTGTCATGCGGCTCGCGGACCAGGCTCGGATGGGTGTTCCAGTCGCGGCCGAGCCAGTGCTCGTAGATCTCGCCGGCCCACACCCGCCAGTGTTCCTCGAACGCGGCCAGGCCCGGCGGCCCGACGACGGCGTCCTCGGGCGCGGCCCAGCCGACGAAGCAGAACAACGGCCGCTGCCCGTCGGAGTTCATCGACTCGCTGAGCTCGGCCGCCCGGCAGGCGAGACCCACCACCCAGCGGCCGCGTAGGCGGGCCAGCAGAAACCGCGGCCCGTCCTGCAGATGCTCACCGCCGGCGACGGCGCAACTGACCACGGCCGACAGCCAGCCATGGTGATCCGCGCCCACCGGCACCGCGCGCCACCAGTTGTCGGCGCGGACCGTGCGCCCGTAGACGACCGGGGACCACTCGAACGCGAACTCGCTCACGCCCCACCTCCCCCGGTCCTGCGGGGCACATCACCGCGCAGATGGCCGGCCACGGCCGGCCGGCGGCCCACCGGGGTGCACGTCATGGCGCCAGCTTGCCGTTCCGGTAGATGGGAAGGTTCATCAGCTCGTCGCGAAGCTGCTGCACCCGGCTGTTCATCAAGTTTACCGTCGAGCGCCGCGACTCGGCCGCTGACCGACGCCGCTGTTTCTCACTCTGCAGGCTGTTGATGCGGCCGCGGTTACGCAGGCTGCGGACGACTCCGGAACGCAGCCGCTCCAGCTCGGTGGCGGCGGCCACGTCGGCGGCGGCAAGATTCTCCAGTTCGGTCTCGTTGTCCTCGATTCCCGACCACAGATACTGCATCAGCGTGAACACGAAAGGTTTGTGCAGATGCGTCGGGTTGACGCGCTGGGTGTCGACCGTGTCGTGATGTTCGGTCCCGAACTCCCCGAGTTGGACGGGGCTCACCAGCGTCGTGAGGCCGGAGGTCACGACCGGCAGCAGCTCGGGCAGGTGTTCCACGGCGAGGTTGATCGCATCGATCCGGTCCAGCCCACTGGTCACCGGCAGGGTGTCCATCTTGGTGATCAGCGCGACGACCGACGGTGCCGGGAGCCCAGCTTTGCGGCGTTCGCCCACGCACCGGTTGAGCTGCGCGGTCATGTCCTGGACCTTGAGCTCGCGCTGGATCCGCTCCAGCCGCAGGCTCGGGTTATCGCCCTCGCCCTCGACGATGGACCGCACCCACCGGCCGACCGCATTGCCGTCCAGCACCAGATAGACGCTGTCGGACTGCCCCAGCCGCTGCTGTAGTTCGGCGGTGTCCCGCGCGGTCTTACGGTCCGTCAGGGCACCCCCGCGGTAATCGAGCCAGTCGATGTTGAGCAGGGTGTCGAAACCCTGGGTGAAGACGAACTCGTAGCGGCGGGAACGCTCCTCCGTCGTGGGCGGCGGCAACAGGCCGTCGTCGAGAAGCCGGTCCCACGCGTCGGTCAGATCGATGTGGTCGTCCTGGTCCTGGGCGTAGACGAAATAGCCCCGCAGGCCCGCGGACAGGGTCGCGTACATGCCGAGCATGAACGTCGACTTGCCCGAGCCCGTGGTCCCGAGCATCGTCACCTTGACCGTCGGAATCTCCACGTCATCACCGTTCTTTCCCGCACGCGCCACGGCGTCCACAAGAGACGCCTCACGAAGGAACTGCCTGGTGCTGCCCGCCTTCCGGCGCGCCGTCGGGCTCCACGGCCCCGAGATGCGCGAGGGCGGCCGCGAGTTCGCGCGCGACCGTATGCAGCGGTCGCAGCGCGGCCAGCGCGCCGATGGCCTTCTCCAACTCGCCCCGAACGATGGCCTGCCCCGTCGGCACCCCGTTCACATGAGCCCGGAAGCGGGCCGACACCTTGTCCTCGGCCACTTTCGTACGCATCGTCGCAAGCGAGGCGTCAAGGCCGGTGTAATGCGTATCGATGCGGTCGTCGATCACCGCCTGCATGATCCATAACAGGGGTTCGACGACATTCCGCGCGGACGGACCGCAGGCGACCTCGAACGACCGGGCAACGGCCCACTCGGCCCGCCGCACCCCGTCCATCAGCGCCGTGAAGGGACGGTGCAGCGCCGGCCGCAGTTCGTCGAGCGCATCGCCGAGCGCGTCCACCTTCGTGATCAGGACCGCGAACGGGATGGTGGAGCTCCCGCCCCGATCCCCAAAGGCGCGTAGCAGCATGGGGACCAGGGTGTCGATCTCACGTTGGGAATGGGTGTGACCGACGAGCCGCTCCGCGTCACCGAACAGGAGCACCGCGTCGGCGGCGGACAGATCCTCCTGGAGCCGCCGGGCCTGGCCGTCGGCCGTCTTCGCCACGGCCGCGCCGCCGCGATGGTCGATCCAGCTGATCTCGACCGGGTCGATGCCGTCGCGACTGGCCACGAACTCGTGGACGGATCTGGCATCCGAGGGGGGCGGATACCCGCGGCCGGCGGCCAGCACGCGCCCGCTTCTCATCAATCGGCGGTGGTCTCTTCGTCCCGCGCTGATCTGAAAGATTCTCGGGTCGTGCTGCATCGCATAGTAGGCCGCGGTGAGATACGTCGTCTTCCCCGCATTGGAATGGCCCAGCATGACTATCTTCATGTGCCTTGCGCAGCCCCCCGATGCTGACCGCCGACGGCGGCGAATCCACGATAGCTCAGTTCTCGACCAGCTCGAACTCGTAGACACCCCCATGACCGACGGCCGCTATCCGGTTATCCGCGCCCCACGCCACGCCGGCCAGCGGTTCCGCGACCGGCAGATCGCAGATCCGGTACGGCGCCGCCGGGTCGGCGGCCTGCCAGACCATGATCCGCCGATCCCGCCCGACGCTCGCGAAGCGGCGCCCGTCGGGCGCGAAGGCGACTCCGGTGACGAGGTCGTCGTGGTCCGTAAGCTCGTAAGAGGATTGCCGAAGCAGGTCCCACACCATGATCGAATGATCGAACCCCCCGGTCACCAGTACGTCCCCGTCGGGCGAGAAAGCGCAGGCCGAGACGGTTCCCCGATGCCCGGACAACATCATGTGCGACTGTCCGCTCGGCACCTTCCACAGCCGGACCACGTGATCGTTGCCCCCGGTGGCCAACAGGGTGCCGCGTGCGTCGAACGCGCAGGTACGCACCGCGTCGGTGTGGCCGCGCAACCGCTGCGGCCCGTCGTCGCGGCCCGCGCCGATCGCCCACAGCCGGACGTCGACGTCGTTGCCCACCGCCGCGACGTGACGCCCGTCGGGCGAGATCGCGCAGCCGGTCAGATCGCTGATCCCGGACGCCTCGAGCCGGTGCACGGGCTGGGGACCCGCCGCGGCGTCCCACACCCGCACCACGTGCCCCATGCCCGCCGTGGCGAACAGGCTCCCCGGTCCCGTCGCGCACGCCCTCACCGCGGCGGGCCCACCGGCGGCCAGCTCCGCCGGGAACTCCCGCCGGGCGTCGCCACCCCAGCCCGCGCCGCCTCCCCTGCCGGCGGGGGCGGAACGGACGAAGGTCGTGCCGTTCTCGGCGCCGACCACCAGCGCACGACCGTCGGCGGCGTAGGCGCAGCAGTTCACCCAGCCGATGTGGGCCGACCGCGTCGAAGCACGCGCCATCACGTCGCGCGGAACCGCCCAGACCCGCACGTCGCCGTCGCTGCCACCGGTCAGCAACTCACCGGTGGGCGCGAACGCGCACGCGGCGACCGGCTCGCGGTGCCCGTGCAGGACGACCGGCCGGCCCGGTACGGCGTGGGGGTTCCACAGCCGGACCAGCGTGTCCTGACCCGCGGTCACGAACATCGCACCTTCCGGGGAGAACGCGCAGGCATACACCGGCCCGGTCCCGCTCGCGATCGTCCTGGTGTGCCGAGCCGGGTCCACCGGGCCGGCCGCGAGATCCCACCGGCGGACCGACCCGTCCGCGCCGACCAACATCAGGTGGCGGCCGTCGGGCGAGAACGCGCAGTGGTGCACCCGCTTCGCCGCCAGTTGGGTGAGCCGACTCCCGTCGTCCACCCGCCACACGACCGTCTCGGCCGGCCCGACCGCGGCCAGTCGACTGCCGTCGGCCGACACCGCGCAGGCCACGACGCCCTGCGGCCACGCCTCGAACTCGGACACCGGCTGGTCGCTGTCGGTGTCCGGGTCCCAGACCCGGACTATGCCGTCGCGGGCGGCCGTGATGAGCCGGCCGCTGTCGGGCATCACCTTCGGGACAGGAACCACGAGCCGCACCTGCGCGGATCCGTCAGGACGTGGCGGGGCCGTCGTCGGGGGCGTCGTCGGGAGTGAGGGAGGGCTCGTCGGGGGCGGAGAGGCTGAGCACGGCGTCGACGACGGCGGGCGAGGCGGACAGCTTGGCCTCCACCCCGCGCAGGCGCATCGCGACGTTGGGCTCGATGTCGTCGCCGATCAGGTCCACGTCGCCGACCACGGTGATCATCCTCGGGCCGACGACCTCCAGGCGCAGCCGGGTGACCCGGTCGACCTCGGGCAGCGCCAGCAGGGCCCGCAGCGTCGCCTCCCGCACCTGCGGGTCGGCCTCCTGCCCGATGAGGAACCGGCGGTTGCGGCTGATGAGCACGATGGCGACCACACCGAGCAGCACCCCGACCAGGATCGAGCCGAGCGCGTCGAAAGCCGCCACGCCGGTGATCTGGTGCAGCGCCAGGCCGAGCGCCGCGATCACCACCCCGACGAGCGCCGCCGAGTCCTCGGCGAAGACCGCGCGCAGCGTCGGGTCGGACGTCTCCACCACATGCTCGATGACGTCCCGGTTCATCGACTCGGCCTCGAGCCTGGCCTGGCGCACCGACTGCAGGAACGAGGTCCCCTCCAGCAGGAACGACACCGCCAGCACGATGTAGCCGATCAGGTAGTCGCCGCCGGAGTCGCCCGCGAACAGTTCCTGCACCCCGTGGGTGATGGAGACCGCGCCCCCGGCGACGAACAGCCCCATGGCCGCGAACAGCGCCCAGACGTAGGCCTCGCGGCCGAACCCGAGCGGATGGCCCGGCTCCGGCGGGCGGCGCGAGCGGCGGTTCGCCAGCACCAGGAAGACCTCGTTGCCGGTGTCAGCCCAGGAGTGGGCGGCCTCGGCGACCATCGAGGCGGAGCCGGTGAGCAGGGCCGCCCCCGTCTTCGCGATCGCGATGACCAGGTTCGCCACGAAGGCGATGGCGACGGTGAGGCCGCTTTCGCTCTTGTCGGCACCGCCGTCCTGCTGCAGCGGGATCGCGTCCTGCGCCTCCGGCGGCAGCTCCGTCGGGGCGGGCGGCGTCGACAGGCTCTCGGCCGCCGGTTCACACTCCTCGGCTGCCGCCGGCACCGATGTCGACGCCGGCGCTTTCGACGCCGGCGCTTTTGGAGCCGGCGCTTTCGGGGCCGGCGCTTTCGGGGCTGGGACAGGCGAGGCGGCGGCGGGCGCGTCATCCGTGTCAGCAGGCATGCCTTCGTCCTTAGCCCGCGATGACCATGTTCTAACCCGACAAGACCGGATGTGTCCGACGGATCGCCGCGGGCCGGCAGGGTGCCGCTCACCTGACCAGCCGGACCCGTCCGCCCGACGCGGGATCGGTTCGCGCGCTGTTAGCGTGCCCAGGTGGCAGCAACGGGCGGACGGGGCCTGCGGGTCGACGCGGCGCGCAACTACGAGCGGATCATCGCCGCGGCCGATCAGGCGTTCGAGGACGTCGGGCGGGCCGTGACCCTGGAGGAGGTGGCCCGGCGCGCCGGCGTGGGGGTCGCGACGGTCTACCGCCGGTTCCGCAACCGCGACCAGCTCCTGCGCGCAGTGTTCGACCACCTCGTCAGCACCGAGATCGTGCCACGGGTGACGCGGGAGACCGACGACCCGTGGCGCGACCTCGTCGGCGCGCTGGAGGCCACCGTGGAGGCGCTGGCCGGCCGGCAGGTGATCCTCGCCCTCGCCCGCGAGACCGACGCCTTCCACGTCGAGGGGGTGCACCGCTACCTGGAGTCGATGGAACGTCTGCTCGGCCGCGCCCGCGGCGCCGGCGCGGTGCGCCCCGAGCTCGAACGCCGCGACCTGTCCGCGGTCATCGTGATGGCCCTGGCCACGGTGCGCCCCGACGACCCGGCGGGCCTCGACCGCCGGCGCTACCTCGCGCTGCTCGTCGACGGGCTGCGCCCCGCCCCCGGCGTGCTGCCGCCCCTGAGCACGGTCGGCGAGCAGGCTTCCACGGCAAGCCCGCAGTAGCTGTTCCGGCTGACCTGCCAGCCCGCCGCCGTGCGCACCACGGTGACGCCGGCGTCGTAGGACCGGGTGCCGGCCGGGTCGCCGCGGTCCGGTGCCGGCCCGATCAGGGTCGGGTCGTCGAACGTCAGGGTGATCGTGGCCACGGCATGGGTGGCATCGCGCGCGGCGACGGCGTGCACATCCACCCGCAGTGTCCGGGCGAGACCGGGATGGCTGGCCAGGTACCGGGCCCGGGTGGCGGCCAGGGATCGGCCGTCCTCGATCGCGGCGAGCGCCGTGTCCGGGTCCACCCCGGCCGCGAAGGCCCGGGTGAGCGCCTGGCGGATCGCCTGCTCGACGGCGGGACGGGTGGCCGGCCGGGGCCCGGCCGGGACGAGCCCCACGGCGACGCGGCGCACGTCGTCCGTGGTCACCGGCGCGCCCCCTGCGACCTCCAGCAGCAGCCCGTCCCGCTCGATCCAGATCAGACTGAACTCGTCCTTGGCCGCCATCCGGGTGAACAGCGCCGGCTGTCCGCGGACCGTCGTCGGGGTGAAGGTCCGTTGCGGTTGTGCCGCCCGCCTGGTCGCCTCGACCGCCGCCAGCGTCGGCGTCGTCCCCCACTGCGCCTCGACGGAGATGAACGAGCGCCTCCCCCCGGACATCCCGACGTAGTCGGCGCGGTAACGGAGGGCACCACGGGTGTTCTGGCTCGCCCCGACCTCCGCGGAGTCGAAGGTCACCCCGGCGGGCAGCCAGGTGACACCGACGCCGCCCGCGTCGGCGCGCCCCGACCCGGCGTTCGGAGTGGCGGGTGGCATCGGCCCGATCGTCGGACCCGCCGACGACACCGGTCCGACGGCGGGACCGCTGCCCGGCCCGGCGGACGGCGCCGGACGGGCGGGGCGGACCTCCACCGGGTCACCGTCCGGACGCGCCAGCACCAGGCCGGACGGGACGGCCACCACGATGACCGCCGCGACCGCCGCCGCGACGGCCCGCCGGGCCCGCCGGCGCCGACGGAACCGGGCGCGGACCGCGGCCGCCGTGTCCGGCCCCGCCACGACCTGCGCCGTCGCCGCCAGCATGGCGTCGCGCAGCTCCCGTTCGTCCCACAGCTCCCGTTCGACGTCGCTGCTGCTCACGAGCTCCTCCTCACGACCGGCAGGGCGCCATCCCCCTGCGGGGCACTGTCGAGATGCGCGCTGGCCCGCAGCCGGGCCAGCCCGCGCGAGGCCTGGCTCTTGACCGACCCGACGCTGCAGCCCAGCGCGGCGGCGACCTCGGCCTCCGGCAGGTCGTCGAGGTAACGCAGCACGAGCACGGCCCGCTGCCGCACGGGCAGTGTCAGCAGCGCCCGGATCAGCCCGTCACGCTGCACCAGTCGGTCAGCGGGGTCGGGCTGCCCGACCGCCGTGTCCGCCTCCCACGGCACCTCCCGGATCCGCCGCCGCCAGCGGCTGGCCGCCGCGTTGACCAGGGCGCGGCGCACGTATGCCTCCGGCTGCCCGGCGGACACCCGCGGCCAGTGCCGGTAGGTGCGTTCCAGCGCCCCCTGCAGCAGATCCTCGGCGGCCGCCCGATCGCCGACCAGCAGCACCGCGCTGCGCAACAGCCGGTCGCCGCTGTGGGCGACGAACTCCTCGAACGCCCGCTCGTCGCGTTCCCGCACCCGACACGTCCCTTCCTCTCCCGCGCTTGCCCGTACTCCCGGACGCCCTCCCTAACGCCACCCGGCGGCGGCAGGTTGACACCGTCCGCGAATTCGCCGAACCGCCCGGCGAGAATGGACGTGATGACCCAGGCCGGCCGCGGGGGCCTCCGCAGTGATCAGGGAGGGGGCGTCCCGTGACCACCGCTGCGGGGGGGTTCACCTCCGAGGTCGAGGCCGCGCTGGACGCCGCCGCCGCGCTGCTCGCGGGCGCGGGGGCGCTGCTGGTCTGCGCCGGCGCCGGCATGGGCGTGGACTCCGGGCTGCCGGACTTCCGGGGCGACGCCGGCTTCTGGCGGGCCTACCCGCCGTACGAACGCCTCGGCCTGTCGTTCGTGGAGCTGGCCGACCCGGTCCACTTCCGCGACGATCCGGCGCTGGCCTGGGGCTTCTACGGCCACCGCCTCGGGCTGTACCGGTCGACCGTGCCGCACGAGGGTTTCGCCGTGCTACGCCGGTGGGGCGCGCGGCTGCCCGGCGGGATGTACGTGTTCACGTCCAACGTCGACGGCCAGTTCCAGCGGGCCGGTATCGACGCGGTGGCGGAGGTCCACGGCTCCATCCACCACCTGCAGTGCGTCGGCCCGTGCAGTGGGGAGATCTGGCCGGCCGACGGCGTCGAGGTGGACGTCGATCCGGAGACGATGCGCGCGGGCGAGCCACTGCCCCGCTGCCCGTCGTGCGGCGACCTGGCCCGGCCGAACATCCTGATGTTCGGCGATGGATCCTGGGTGAGCGAGCGGACCGACGCCGCGCTGCGCTCCTGCTCATCCTGGCTGGACGAGGTGACCGCTCCGGGCAGCGACGGCCCGCTGGTGGTCGTCGAGATCGGCGCGGGCACCGCCGTGGCGACCGTGCGCCGCACCGCCGAGTCCCTCGCCGGCCACCTGATCCGCCTCAATCCCACCGAGCCCGAGATCCGCTCCGGCACCGGCGTCTCCGTCCCGCTTGGCGCCCTGGCCGCCCTGACCGATCTCGACACTCGGTTGTCCTGAGCCGGGTTGCGGAGGTAGCCGCACGGTCCGCCCGCTGCTCCGCCCGGTGGCACGGGTGTCCGGCTGCCGTTCGGCCCAGCCCGGCCCGGCGAGCCCGGCAGCGACCCCGAGGTGACCGACACCGTCTTCGAGGCGACGATGGGGATGGCGGCCGACAAGGTGGACAACCGCCTCCGCGGCGGGTGCCGGGCAGCTATCGGAGAGCCAACAGTTGAGGTCAGGTAATGTCAGCCACCCCGAAGATCGGCGTGATTGGCGGCGGTCCGTCCGCGGTCTGCCTTCTCGACGCGCTGGCGCACCAGCAGGACCTGCCCGCCGGAAACCTGACGATCTTCGACGGCGGGCGACGTCTGTGGCGTGGTCGCCCCTATCAGCCCGACCTGGGCACGATGCGGGTCAACGCGATACCGCAGGACATGTCGGTACGGGCGGGCGACGACGGCCATCTCGCCGAATGGCTCGCCGCCCGTAGGCTCTTCGTCGACACCGAGACGTCCTTCCTCGATCCCATCTCCGGCGCGCCGTTCATCCCGCGGGCGATGTTCGGGGAGTACCTGGAGCAGTCCGCCAGCGCGGCGCTGGTGACGTTGGCCGAGCGAGGCTGGCGCGTCGAGCTGAACCGGCGGATGGTTCACCGCGCCACATCCACCCGCCATGGTCTGGCCCTGCGCACGGCGGACGGCGAGGATCACGAGGTCGACTATGCGGTCCTCGCCACCGGCGCGGGACGACCCGCCGACCTGTATGGGCTGGCCGGTTCCGCCGGGTTCGTGCGAGATCCCTACCCGGCCGCCGAGACGCTCGCCACGATCCGCCGGGACGACGACCTGGCCGTGGTCGGCAGCGGCCTGACCGGGGTCGACGTGGCCCTCGCCCTGGCCGCCCGCGGACACACCGGCAGGATCCGGATGCATTCCCGGCAGGCGGTCCTGCCCGCCGTGCGACAGCGGCCCGCCGGGTTCACCCCGCGCCATGTCACCGCGGCGCGGTTCCGGGCGATGGCCGCCTCGGGCGGATCACTGCCCCTGGCCGACCTGATCGCCATGATCGGCGACGAGCTCGCGGCGGCGGGCGAGGACATCGACGCCGTGCGGACGGAGATCGACGCCGCGCGCCGGGAGGAACCCACGCACCGGCTGCGCCGGCAGCTCGGCGAGGTCAACGCAGCGAGCGGCACGCTGCGCCTACTGCAGCAGATCATGCCCGACGTCGGACCGGATGTCTGGCCGCTGCTGTCCGAACACGACAAGGACCGCCTGCTGGCCGACCACAACCGCGCGTTCATGAGCCTGTGCTGTCCGATGCCGCCCGCCAGCGCCGCCGCGCTGCTGCGACTGCTGGAATCCGGGCAGCTCGAGCTGATCGGAGGACTCGAGCGGATCGAGCCGGGCGACGGCGGCTTCGTGGCGAGCACCGCTCGCGGCGAACATCGGGCGGCCGTCGTCGTCAACGCCGTCAACGGCCGCCTGGGCGGCGTCACCGACCTCGCCGCGCCGATGCTGGCATCGCTGGTGGACGCCGGCCTCGCCGAGCCACATCCGCGCGGTGGATTTCACCTCGAGCGCGCCACCAGCCGCCTGACGGTGGACGCACGCCCGGACCGGCGGCTGTACGCGCTCGGGGATCTCGCGATGGGCAGCCTCTTCTTCACCTTCGGCATCCAGTCCCTGGTGGACCGGGCGGTCGACATCGTCACCTCGATCCAGGGGGACATCGCGCACCGGGCCCGCCGCATCTTACGCGCCGAGCCACCATATGTTCCGCGATCAGTACGAGAACACCTCAGTAGTCGCCCGAGTAGTACAAGACGTCACGGTAGTCCGCTCTAGCGACGTTGAGATAGCGCCTGATGTGGTCCACCCTGCCCTGGCCGAGCTTCACAATCGCCCGGTGCACACGGTCGGGTTCATAATGGAATTCTTCGGTGCCATATTCCCGTAGTATGGCCAGGACTACCGGGACTTGTTCCTCCGCAAAGGTGTCGCGCACAACCGCGACCGTACTGTCCGCAATCTCCATGGTTCAATGATGAGGGAACCGTGGAGTCCAGTCCCGACAATCAGCGGCTTCCCGAGGGCAGATTCCCAGCACGGAGACGGCGGGAGGCACCGACGAGGCACGGAGCTGCCCGCCCGTGTCACGGCAAGCTTCCCTGATCCGCTCGTGGATCGGGTGAACGACAGGCCCCGGGCGAACCAGTGGTCCGCCCGGGGGTTCCCGGATGACAGTCGCCTGACGCCCCGGCCTCTCGCGAGCCAATGCGGAACGCACCGCAACTGCGGGCGGCCGGTATCAGGCCGCGACCACGGTCCGGCGGGGCCAGGTGTCGGGTGTCAGGCGCGGGGTGTCAGGCGCCGGGCACGGGGCGCAGGACGTTGCGGTCGGTGTGGGCGACCGGGCTGCCGGGCACCCGCACGTGACTAATCGTTGTGGTCTCGTCGTAGGCGAAGCTGCCGTCGGGGTTGACGGTGATGGCCACCTCGTAGGAGGTGGTGTTCGCCGCGCGGGCCAGGTACGGGTTGGACAGGATGCCGTACGTGGTGGAGCCGAGCTCCGCGCGCAGGGTGAAGCTGGTCGCGTCCGGCGCGACGACGCCGCCGGCGATCAGGGTCTGGCCGCGGGGCACCAGGAAGCTGCGCATGACGTGGCCGAGCTCGGCGTCCCACAGCCAGTAGCCGAGCTCGGTGTGGAAGGGGTTCTCCTCCCCGAACCGCCACGCGGCCATCTTGTAGTCGAGGCCGTAGAGGTGCTGCGAGCCGTTGTCCACCGGACCGAACGGCTTCAGGGTGACCCGCTCACGGTACGGGGTGGTGATCATCGAACCCTCGACGTTGCCGAAGGCGACGTCGACACCCTGGTCGCCCTCCCACTCGCCGGCCAGGGCCGCCAGCGGCCCCCACTCCGGACCAACCTTCTCCGTCAACGCCGAACCCTCCTAGACTGAAAATGCTCAGAAACCGGCGCAAATCCACCGGAACATCCAGACACTACGTGGCGAGCCTCCGTAGCTCGCCGGTCCTGACCCACCCGGGCCCCCACCGCCGTCCGGCTGGGCAGCGGTCGGCGGCGGGGGCCGGACGGTCAGGTCTGCGAGCCGTCGGGGGTGCGGGGGGCCGCGGCGGCCTCGTGCTCGTAGGTCTGCCAGCGGGCGCGGATGTCGTCCTGGGCGAGGTCCGCCAGCTCGGCGACCACGTCGGGGGCGACCGCCCCGAGCCGGGTGAACCGGGACTCGGTGGCGGCGAACTCGGCGTAGGTCATCGACGGCTTGCGCGAGTCCAGGCTGAACGCCTGCTCGGCGCGCGGGTCGACCCGGTACAGCGGCCAGTAGCCCGACTTCACCGCCGCCTTCTGGTGCGACAGGCCCTCGGTCATGTCGATGCCGTGGGCGATGCAGTGGCTGTAGGCGACGATGAGCGACGGGCCGGGCCAGCTCGCCGCCTCGTTGAACGCCCGCACCGTGTGCTGGTCGTTGGCGCCGAGGGCGACCTGCGCGACGTAGACGTCGCCGTAGGCGGCGGCGATGAGCCCGAGGTCCTTCTTGCGGGTCCGCTTGCCGCCGCCGGCGAACTTCGCGACCGCGCCGCGCGGGGTCGACTTCGACGCCTGCCCGCCGGTGTTGGAGTACACCTCGGTGTCCAGGACGAGCACGTTGACGTTGCGACCGGAGGCGAGCACGTGGTCGAGGCCGCCGAAGCCGATGTCGTAGGCCCAGCCGTCGCCGCCGACGATCCACACGCTCTTGTCGACGAGGTTGTCGACGAGCGGGTCGAGCCGGGCGTCGTGCTCGGCGCCGGCCAACCGCCGGCGCAGCTCGGCGACCCGGGCACGCTGGGCGAGGATGCCGGCCTCGGTGCTCTGGTCGGCGCCCAGCAGCTCGTCGACGAGCGTGTCGCCGACGACCCCCGCGGCGGCCATCAGCAGCCGGCGGGCCTCCCGCGCCCGGCTGTCGAGCGCCAGGCGCATGCCGAGGCCGAACTCGGCGTTGTCCTCGAACAGGGAGTTCGACCACGCCGGGCCGCGGCCGTCGGCGCCGGTCGTCCACGGCGTCGTCGGCAGGTTGCCACCGAAGATCGACGAGCAGCCGGTGGCGTTCGCGACGAGGATGCGGTCGCCGAACAGCTGGGTGAGCAGCTTCAGGTACGGCGACTCGCCGCAGCCGGAGCAGGCGCCGGAGAACTCGAACAGCGGCTGGCGCAGCTGCGAGCCGCGGACGTTCTCCGCCGGCACGCGCGTCGGGTCGATCGCCGGCAGCGTCTCGTGGAACGCCCAGCCGGCGCGCTCCTCGGCCAGCCGCGGCGCGGCGTCGACCATCTCGAGGGCCTTGTGCTCCCGGTTGTCCTTGCTGGTCGCCGGGCAGACCTTGACGCACAGGCTGCAGCCGGTGCAGTCGTCCGGCGCCACCTGGATGGTCACCCGCAGCCCGGCCAGGTCCTTGTCCTTGGGCTGGCGCGACTTGAACGTCGCGGGCGCGTCGGCGAGCAGCGCCGGGTCGAAGGCGGTCATCCGGATCGCGGCGTGCGGGCAGACGATCGTGCACTTGCCGCAGTTGATGCAGAGGTCGGCGTCCCAGACGGGCAGCTCGTGGGCGATGGCGCGCTTCTCGTAGCGGGCCGTGCCGACCGGGAAGGTGCCGTCGACCGGCAGCGCGCTGACGGGCAGCAGGTTCCCCTCCCCCGCCATGATCCGGGCGGTGACCTCCTTGACGAACACCGGCGCGTCACCGGACAGGCGCCGGGTCGTGCGCTCCCCCACCGTCCGGCCGGTCAGGTCCACCTGGGCCAGCGCGCCGAGGGAGGCGTCGACGGCGGCGAAGTTGCGCTGCAGCACCGCCTCGCCGCGCTTGCCCTGGGCGATGCGGATGGCGTTCTTGACCGCCGCGACCGCCGTGTCGGCCGCCAGCAGCCCGGACAGGGTCAGAAAGCAGGTCTGCAGCACGGGGCTGACGATCCCGGGCAGGCCGGCGTCGCGGGCCACCCGGTCGGCGTCGACGACGAACAGGCGCGCGTCACGGTCGAGCAGGTGGCGCTGCGCATTGGCCGGCAGATGCTCCCACACCGTCTCCGCCGGGTACGGGCTGTTGATCAGCACGGTGGCGCCGGTGGCGGCGACGGCGAGGACGTCGACCCGTTCGAGCAGCGAGAACTGGTGACAGCCGACGTACTGGGCGTCGTCGATGAGCCAGGGGGCGTCGACCGGGCGCGGCGACAGGCGCAGGTGCGACACCGTCATCGAGCCCGACTTCTTGGAGTCGAACACGAAGTACGCCTGCGCGTGCAGCGGGGTGTGGTCGGCGGCGATGCCGGCGGTGGCACGGGTGGCGCCGACGGTGCCGTCGCTGCCGAGCCCGTAGAACACCGCGCGCCGCACGTCGTCGGGCTCCGGGTGGCCGTGGTCGTCGACGGCGAGGGAGAGGTTCGTGACGTCGTCGTGGATGCCGACGGTGACCTCGCGGCGCGGCTGGGAGCGGGCCAGCTCGTCGAACACGGCCGCCGCCATCGCCGGGGTGAACTCCTTCGACGCCAGCCCGTAGCGGGCGCCGATGACCCGCGGCATGCTCTCCGGCCGCTCGGCGAGCGCGGCGAGCACGTCCAGGCGCAGCGGCTCACCGAGCGCACCCGGCTCCTTCGTCCGGTCGAGGACCGCGATGGAGCGGACCGTCGCCGGCAGGCTGGCGAGGAACGCCGCGCCGTCGAAGGGCCGGTACAGCCGGACCTGGACGTAGCCGACCCTCTCGCCGCGCGCGACCAGCCGGGCGACGGCGTCACGCACCGCCGAGCGGCCCGAGCCCATGACGACGACGACCCGCTCGGCCTCGGGATGACCTTCATACTCGAAGATCCGGTACGCCCGCCCGGTGGCGGCGGACACCCGGTCCATCGCCCGCTGCACGATCCCGGGAACGGCGGCGTAGTAGCTGTTGGCCGCCTCCCGGGCCTGGAAGAACGTGTCGGGGTCCTGGGTGGTGCCGCGGATCACCGGGCTGTCCGGGGACAGCGCGCGCAGCCGGTGCGCCTCGACTCGCTCGGCGGACAGCAGCCCGGCGAGCGTGGCGTCGTCGATCTCGGCGACCTCGTTGAGCTCGTGCGAGGTGCGGAAGCCGTCGAAGAAGTGCAGGAAGGGGATTCGGGATTCCAACGTGGCCGCGTGCGCGACCGCGGCCAGGTCATGGGCCTCCTGGGGGGATGCGGAGGCGAGCATGGCGAAGCCGGTCGAGCGCGCGGCCATCACGTCGCTGTGATCACCGAAGATGGACAGCGCGTGGGTGGCGATGGTGCGGGCGGCGACGTGGAGGACCATCGGCGTGAGCTCGCCGGCGATCTTGAACATGTTGGGCAGCATCAGCAGCAGGCCCTGCGAGGCCGTGAACGTGGTCGACAGGGCGCCGGCCTGCAACGCCCCGTGCACGGCGCCGGCGGCGCCGCCCTCGCTCTGCAACTGGACCACCTCGGGGACCGCACCCCAGATGTTCGCCCGGCCCTTCGTCGCCCAGGCGTCGGCGAGCTCTCCCATCGCCGACGCCGGGGTGATCGGGTAGATGGCGATCACCTCACTTGCCCGGTAGGCCACCGAGGTGGCGGCCTCGTTACCATCGATCGTCTTCTGACCCATACACCCAGAGTCGACTGGGGATGACGGAGCGGCGAGGGACTTCCTTCCCTTCCCCGAAGACGGAAGTTACCGTTACGACTCCCTGTTGAGGGTCCTGCGCCTGCCCTGTCGTCCGGTAGACGGCGGCATCGGTCCTGCACACGGCGCGGCGCCGCCAGGTGGAAGCCGGCTGCCCGGCGGCGGGAGCCGGGGCGCGGGCGGGCGGCCGGACTCGCCCCGCGGCCGTGAGCCGCCCCGAACCGGGCCGCCGATGGCACCACCGGCGGTGCGGACGGATCGGAGGTGCTCACCCGTTGGCGGGAGGGCGACAATGCGGGCGGGGTGCCCCGACAATGCAGGCGGGGTGCCCCGGCAATGCGGGCGGGCCCCCGCAACACACCCGGCCGACGCCAACCCGGGCCGGCTGCGGCGCCGATGGCGCGGGATCGACAGGATGCGAGGCGATGTGACCCAGCCAGAGTTCGGCCAGCCGCGGCGGGAGTTCACCGCGATCCACAGCCACGGTCTGGCGCGGGTCGCGGCGGCCACCCCGCTGGTGGTGACCGCGGACCCGGCGCGCAACGCCGAGGCGACGGTCGCGCTCGCGCGCCAGGCGGACGCGGACGGCGTGGACGTCGTCGTCTACCCGGAGCTCGGGCTGTCGTCGTACGCGCTCGACGACCTGCACCTGCAGGACGCGCTGCTGGACGCGGTCGAGCAGGCGGTGGACACGGTGTGCCGGGCCAGTCGCGAGCTCGCACCGATGCTGCTGGTCGGGGCGCCGCTGCGCCGGCGCGGGCGGCTGTACAACACGGCACTGGTGATCTCGGGCGGGCGGATCCTCGGCGTGGTGCCCAAGACGTTCCTGCCGAACTACCGCGAGTACTACGAGAAGCGCTACTTCGCCTCGGGCGCCGGCGTCACCGGCCTGGAGATCACCGTCGCGGGTCGGACGGCGCCGTTCGGCACGGATCTGATCTTCGAGGCGGCGGATCTGCCCGACCTCGTGGTCGGCGTCGAGATCTGCGAGGACTACTGGGCGCCGATCCCGCCGTCGTCGCAGGCGGCGATGGCCGGCGCGACGCTGCTGGCGAACCTGTCGGCGTCGAACATCGTCGTCGGGAAGGCGGCCGATCGCGCGCACCTGTCCGCCGCCCAGTCGGCGCGCGCGATGGCCGCCTACGTCTACTCGGCGGCGGGGACCGGCGAGAGCACCACCGATCTGGCCTGGGACGGGCAGGGCACGATCCACGAGCTCGGGGATCTGCTCGCCGAGTCCGAGCGTTTCGCCGACACCCCGCAGCTGCTCGTCGCCGACGTCGACCTCGCCCGGGTGCGCCAGGAGCGGATGCGCACGGGGACGTTCAACGACAGCGCCGCGCTGGCCGGCCAGCCCGAGCAGCGTTTCCGCACGGTCCGCTTCGCCCACCGCCCGCACCGCCGCGACGTCGGGCTGCGCCGCCACCAGCGCCGTTTCCCGTTCGTCCCCGACACCCGCGAGCGGCTCGATCTCGACTGCTACGAGGCGTTCAACATCCAGGTGCACGGGCTGGCCCGGCGGTTCCGGGCGACCGGCGGGGGTCGGATGGTGATCGGCGTCTCCGGCGGCCTCGACTCGACGCACGCGCTGATCGTCGCGGCGAAGGCGTGCGACCGGCTAGGGGTGCCCCGCACGACGATCCTCGGCTACACCCTGCCGGGGTTCGCGACCTCGGAGGAGACCAAGGCGAACGCGTGGGCGCTGATGCGCGCGCTGGGCGTCGAGGCGGCGGAGATCGACATCCGCCCCGCCGCCCGTCAGCTGCTCGCCGACCTGGGGCATCCCGCCGCCGAGGGCGCCGCCGCCTACGACGTCACGTTCGAGAACGTGCAGGCCGGGCTGCGCACCGACTACCTGTTCCGGCTGGCCAACCACCACGGCGGGTTCGTCGTCGGCACCGGGGACCTCAGCGAGCTGGCGCTCGGCTGGTGCACCTACGGCGTCGGCGACCAGATGAGCCACTACGCCGTCAACGCCGGCGTGCCCAAGACGCTGATCCAGTACCTCATCCGGTGGGCCGTGAGCCACGACCAGTTCAACGAGGAGACGAGCAAGCTGCTGACCGCCGTCCTCGACACGGAGATCTCCCCCGAGCTGGTCCCCGCCGACGCGACCGGGGCGATGCAGAGCACGCAGGACCGCATCGGGCCCTACGAGCTGCACGACTTCTTCCTGTATCACCTCCTGCGCCACGGGCTGGCGCCGTCGAAGATCGCCTTCCTCGCCTGGCACGCCTGGCGCGACGCGGCGGCGGACGGCTGGCCGGCCGGCTTCCCCGACGACGAGCGGCACGCCTACGACGTGGCGACGATCGTGCGCTGGCTGCGGGAGTTCCTGCACCGCTTCATGGCGTCGCAGTTCAAGCGCTCGGCGCTGCCCAACGGGCCGAAGGTGTCCTTCGGTGGCACGCTGTCGCCGCGGGGGGACTGGCGGGCGCCGTCGGATGCGAGCGCTGCGGCATGGCTCGCGGAACTCGACCGCAACGGCCCGCCCCGCTGACCCCGCGCCGCCCTTGCTGGTCCCGCGCCGCCCTTGCTGGTCCCGCGCCGCCCTCGCGGGTCCCCTGACGGACGGCCCCGCCGGTCCTGCCGCACGCCGCCCTGCTTATCCGGAGGGTTCCGCGTCCGCTTCATTCCTCTGGACAGGCAGGGTGGGCGGGCGGCGGGCGAACAGGATGGCGAGGCCGGCGGCCGCGGAGAGGCCGGCGGCGGCCAGGTAGGCGACGGTGAAGGGGGCGGCGTGCAGCGCGTCGCCGACGATCGCCGACAGCAGGCTCATCCCGATCACCGCGCCGATCTGGTTGGCGGTCTGCTGCAGCGAGGTGGCCAGCCCGAAGTTGTCCGTGGAGGCGGCGTTGCCGGTGATCACGAGCAGCGGCGGCTGGGCGTGCCCGAACGCCAGGCCGCTGACGATCAGGCCGGCGATGACCACGGGGAGCTGGTCGTACTGCGTGCCGAGGGCGAGCACGGCCAGGGCGACGGTGTAGACCCCGCCGGACACGCCCGCGAGCACCCGCGGCGGGATCCAGGCCCCCAGCCGGCTCGCCGACGGCGCGGCCAGCGCGATCGACAGGGTGCGGGTCATCGTCACCAGGGAGGTGGCCGCGACCGACAGCCCGAACACACCCTCCAGCAGCAGCGGCGTGACCAGGAAGTTGCCCATGTGGGCGGCGCCGAGCAGGAACGAGCTCGCCCCCGCGGCCCGGATGTCGCGCTCGACGAGCAGCACGGTCGGGATGACCGGCATGGCGGTGCGCCGCTCGACCACGACCAGCAGCCACAGCAGCAGCGGGACGGCCACGAGCAGGCCGACCACGATCGGCCGCAGCCCCCAGCCGGCGGCCCGGTTGACCCCGAAGGTCAGCGCGAACGTCGCCGCGCCGAGCACCAGCGCGCCGGCCTTGTCCAGCGTCAGGCTGCGGTCGCCGGCGTCGACCGGCAGCACCTTCACCGCCGCGACCAGCGGGATCAGGGCGATCCCGGCCTGCATGAGGAACAGCGGCCGCCACCCGATCGAGTCGATGACCAGACCCCCGATCGCGAGCCCGCTCACCGACGCCCCGGACAGCACCCCCGACGCCCAGGCCGACGGCCGCACCCGCTCGTGCGGCGGGAAGGCGTGGAACAGCATCGCGAACGACGCGGGGATCGTCGCGGCGCCGGCCACCTGCGCCGCGGCGCGAAACGCGATGAGCGACACCGGGTCCCAGGCCACCGCGGTCGCCACGGAGAACACCACGGCGAGCACGGAGCCGACGAGGAAGGTGCGCCGGTGCCCGCGGATGTCGCCGACCCGGCCGAGGATGGGCATCGCGACCGCCTGCGCGAGCAGCGAGCCGGTCACCGCCCAGGAGATGACGTCGACGCTGCTGTGCAGGTCGCCGGCCACCGTCCGGATCGACACCGACAGCACGGTCGCCGTGAACGTCGTCGCGAACATCCCGGCCAGGCAGGTCAGCAGGATCAGCTGCCGGTCCCGGCGCCCGGCGGGGCCGGCTAAGGGCTCGTCCTCGGCGAGGTCCGCGGCCGGTTGGGCCGGCACGAACGACGGGGGCGACGGTGAGGCCCGCCCCGGGCCCTGGTCCTGCGCAACCACGCTGCTCCCCTCCAGGCCCGTGGGCCAAACCCTCCGATCGTCAACCGCGGTTGCGCCCGGACGCAACCAGTTGCCCCGCGGCCCCACCGGGGCGATCGCCCAGGCGACGGCGCCGGGGTCGGCTCAGAGGGTGGTGCAGTCGGCCGTCGCGGCGGTGGGGCGGCGCAGGCTTTCCGCGGTCGTGCCGGGCGCGACGGTCGTCACCGTGGCGTCCGTCGGGTCGAACCGGCGGATGAGCACCGGTGCGGTGGTCGAGTCACCGTACCGGTTGAAGCTGACGTAGCCGTTCGCGCCGGCGAGGGCGAGGTTGCCGCACGTGCCGTCCAGGCTCGCCTTGACGTTCGCGCGGAGCTGGCCGGGCGGCGGGGTGTTGAGCTCGGCGGCGCTGATGGCCCGGGCCAGGACCGACATCGCGTCGAAGGCGACGATCGTGTGGCCGGAGATGAGCCGCTGCGGGGTGCCGCGCACCTGCGCCGCCCACTGCGCGGGCACCGCGCCGCCCGTGCCGGTCTGCTCCAGGTAGGACGGCGGGATGTCGCCGGGCTGGGCGAGGCCGAAGTCGGCGAAGTAGAAGCTGTGGCCGCCCATGGCGCCCGCCGCGATCTCCCCCGGGTCGGTCTCCAGCTCCATCGCGTCGTCCCCGGAGATGATCGGCAGAGGGGGGTCCGCCCGCCCGCAGGCGGAGCCGGTCAGCGCCTGCAGCAGGGTGTTCACGCTCGTGGTCCGGCCGGTGTAGACGATCAGGTTCGGCGGCTGCGGGGCGGTGCAGCGCGCGCTGAGGGCGTGGCCGAGCACGCCCAGCACGGTGGGGCCGCCGTCCTCGGCGCTGGCCGCCGCCGCCTGCTCGGCGTCGGGGAACGGCACGTGGACGGCCGGGGCGGCGCGGGGCAGCCGGCGCAGCTCGGCGCTGACGTCCTGGGCCAGGTTGTCGCTGTAATGGTCGGCGTTGGCGGCCTTCGCGTCGTTGACCACGCCGGCGGAGACGATCAACGGTCGGATCGGCTCGTCGCCGCGCCCTTCCCGCTTCATGATCTCCGGGATCGCCCGGACGATGACGCCCGCCTCCCGGCGGTTGGTCGGCCCGACCCGGAAGTACCAGTCGAACGCGCGGCGCGTGTGCCCGGGCGGCCCGACGGGCCGGGTGAAGCCGTCGTCGGAGGCGGTGGACGACACGATGGGGATGTGGGTGGTGCCGCTGAGCAGCGCCACCGCCCGCCGGGCGGCCGCGGTGCTCTGGAACAGGCCCAGGACCCCGGCGAGGCCCGGATCGGCGCGGGCCACCGCGTCGATGCGTTCGGCGACGGTGAGCGCGCCGCCCGAGTGCCAGCCGACGTTGGCGACCAGCAGCCGGATCCGGGACCGGGAGCGGGCGCCCGGGGCGTCCGCGGCGGCGTTGATCGCCGCCTGCGCGAGCCGCGCCCCGAGCAGTTCGTTGAGGCCCCCCTGCCCGACGGTCGTCGGCGAGTCGGCCTGCCCGCCGCCCGGCCGGGAGTGCAGCCCGGTCAGCGGGGCCGCGACCACCACCGTGTACACCCCGCCCTTGCCGGCGAGCGCGGCGTTCTGCCGGCCGATCGTGGTCAGCAGCGCGACGAGGTCGGGAGAGGTGGAGTCGAAGGTGTACGCGCCGTCACTGAACCCGATGCACTGCCCGTCGTGGGAGCCCACCCAGGTCGCCGCGGCCGGCAGCGCCGTCACCGGGTCGGGTGACTGGCAGGCGCCCGACGATCCCGGCCACCCCACCCCGGCGCCGAGGACCACCCCGGCGGCGACGGCGCAGGCGAGGACCGCCGCACCGATCACGTAACGCAGCCGGCGCCGGCGTCGGGCGCCGGCTGCCATCGGGACGGCGCCCGACACCGCGGCGGCGGCCTCGGGCTTGCGGCCGGTCGCACCGGAGCCCGCGTCGCCGGGCTGTGCCACCGGCTGTGCCACCAGGTCGTCCGGTCCGGACGCGGAGCCGGCCGGGTCGGTGGCGGCTTCGGTGGTCGGGCCGGTCGGGTGGGTCGGATCGGGGGGCCGCAAGGGCTGCCCACCGTTGCCGGAGGCGACGGCCGGCTTCGGCCCGCCCGGCTCGGCGACCAGCGCGGCATCGACCTCACCGCTGTGACGCAGCTGGGTCAGCGCGAGCGTGACCTGCGCTTCCAGGCTGTCGGCGGTGCGGAAGGTACCGACGGTCACGCCGGCGGAACGCAGCCGTTCCCGGAATGCCTCGACCAGCTCGAGATTGCGGTCGGTGAGACTGCGCGGAATCGGGGTGTCCTCGTGCAGCAGGAACACCAGCCGAGGAATCCCGCTCTCGACCGCCGTGAGGAACTCCAGCTCCGTGTAGGAGACCGCCGTCCGACTCGGCGGGCCGGCCGGCGAGCCGGTCCACCCGGACGGATCTCCCGCAGGCAGGGCGGTTCCGGACTTGCGGGCCACCGCGGTGCCGTCGCCGTGCAGGCCGCCGGTCACCAGCGAGCCGTACCGGAAGCCGATGACCCCGATGTACACGTCGCACCTGCGGACCTGCTCCTGGCAATAGGACGCCGGCAGCCTGCTGACCGCGGTGAAGTCCTCCATGGAAATGGCGATGTGCCCACTGCGGCGCACGGCGTCCGCCGCCGCCCGCACGAAGGCCCGGTCAGCCGGGTACCTGTTCATGTCCGACGTGTGACTGACAAAGACCCGCAGCCCGGCGCGCACCCCATTCCCCCGTACGTCGTGGCAAGTACCTGACCGGACAGTACCGAATTCCGTCCGCTACCCGGCGGTCCTGACGGAGCCCTGACCGACCAGGGGAGGCGGCGGCGGTGCGCCCGGGATTCGCAAGGCCGCCGATCAGGGCTGGGGACGGCCCGGGGGTTCGTCGCGTAGAACCGCCAGTCGGCGGTCCAGCAGGTACTGCGGGTAGGTGAGAAGCAGCCAGAGGCTGAACCCCGGCGGGTAGATGCCGCCGAGGCGGTGGCGTCGTTCCAGGGCGTCGGCCAGGGCCCGAGCACCGACCACGGCCGCCGCGTGGCGATCGGCCTGCCGTTCACCGACGATCTGGCACCAGGTCTGAGCGAAGAATCCGCCCAGGAACGACACCAGGGTGATCAGGGCGGCCGCCATCCAGTTCTCGGCGAGCCGCCCGAAGCCGAGGGCCAGGCCGGACCAGGCCATGAGACCGACCGGGATCCTGACCTGACAGACGCGCGACCTGGCGCGCCCGAGTTGATGGGCGACGACCGCGTCGAGCTCCGCCGGACTGAGTACCGTCACGCCCTCGGCGAGGACCAGGTGCACCCGGTTCGGCACGAGGCTGTAGGCACCGACGCCGAGGAATTCGCCACGCCGCGCAGGCCACAGCCGGACGTCACGGACGGGCGCCCCCATCGCGGCGCCCAGGGCGACGAGCCGGCCGCGGCGCAGCTCGGGGCAGGGCACCGTGGACACCCGGACCAGTAGGGGCACGAGGAGCAGGCCCACGACGAGCTGATGCACGGCGTATCCGAGCACAGCGCCGAGCTGCGGGGGGACCTCGTGGGCGTCGGCGAGCAGCCATCCGGCGACTGCGGCCGGGAGGGCGAGGTAGGTCAGCGCCGCGGATGCATAGCGGGCCGAGTCCGGCATGTCGAATTTCGGCCGAGCCTGGTCGGCCTCGGCCCGGCGGCGTCGGCGCCTGGGTACGGGGGTCAGTGGTCCAGGCAGGTCCGGTTCCACACCGGGGACCGCCACCGGGGCTCTCCTTTCGACCTGGCGCGCGGCCACGCGCCGGAGGCCGGCCACCCGTGCGGGCGCCGGCTGCCATCCGGGGCTCGGCCCGGCCTCCCGGACACGGGGTTCACCGTGTCCGGGCCCCGCCGAAAAGTGACTGTATCGACAGGTTCCTCCGGGGGATCCTTCGGGATCACCACGACAGAGGCAGCGGACGGTCCGGTGTCCGGCGACCCCGCCGACCACCCGACGGTGAAGGTCCGACCGAGAGCCGGGGAAATTTGCATCGAAAATCGATATGGTTCGCCCGTGGACCCCTCGCGCGCGGCCGGTCGACTGGACCTGGACGAGCTGACCACCGCGATCGAGGACTTCAACTCGATCTTCATCCGGCTCCCGTCGGTTCGCCGGCTCACCTTCTCGACTCTGTCGGTGCTGCACACGCTGGCCCGCCGCGGGCCGCTGCGCCTGACCGACCTGACGGCGACGGAGCCGCTGGGACAGCCGGCGCTCACCAGCCTCGTCGCGAGGCTGGAGCGCGACGGGCTGGTGTCCCGCCGCCGGGATCCGAACGACGGGCGCGCGGTCCTGCTGTCCCTGACCGAGAAGGGCCGGCAGATCGTCGACGCCCGCCACGCCGACCGGGTAGCGAACCTGGCGCGACTGGTCGACCGGTTGGACGACCAGGAACGCGACACGCTCGCCGCGGCGGTGGGCGTCCTGACGCGGCTGACCGAGATCGCGACGTCCGACGGGGCCGCGGGCCCCGCACCGCGGCGCCGGCCGGAGCCAAAACGTCCGTGACGCGACGGCCGGCGTACCAGCGCAGCCGGCACGCACCACGGCGGCCACCACACCACGGCGGCCAGCACACCACGGCGGCCACCACGCCCGCCGTTACCGCAACCGGCCCGCCCGACGGCCAGGAGGACACCACCCGTGTCGACCCGATCGTTCCCGCTCGCGCAGACCCCGATCCACGTGCCCGACGAGGTGCTCGACGACCTGCGCCGCCGGCTGATGGCGACCCGCTGGCCGCTCGACGCCGGCAACGACGACGGCTTCTACGGCGTGCGCCGTTCCTACCTGCGGGAACTCGTGGCGTACTGGGCGGACGGCTTCGACTGGCGCGCCGCCGAGCGGGCCATCAACGCCTACGAGCACTACCGGGTGCGGGTCGGCGGGGTGCCGGTCCACTTCATGCGCCGGCCCGGCGTCGGTCCGGATCCGGTGCCGCTGATCCTCAGCCACGGCTGGCCGTGGACGTTCTGGCACTGGTCGAAGGTCGTCGACCCGCTCGCCGACCCGGCCGCGTACGGGGCCGATCCGGCGGAGGCGTTCGACGTGATCGTGCCCTCGCTGCCCGGCTTCGGGTTCTCGACGCCCCTGGCGGATCGGCCCGACATGAACTTCTGGAAGATGGCCGACGTCTGGCACGAGCTGATGACCACGGTCCTCGGGTACGAGCGGTACGCCGCCGCCGGCTGCGACGTCGGCGCGCTGGTGACCGGGCAGCTCGGGCACCGCTACGCCGGCGAGCTCGTCGGGATCCACATCGGCTCCGCGCAGAAGCTCACCCTGTTCGACGGCGACCGCGCCTGGGACGTCACCGGCGGCCGGCCCATCCCCGACGGGCTCGCCCCGGCCCTGCACGACCGGGTGATCGAGTTGGAGCGGCGCTTCGCCGTCCATCTCGCCGCGCACATGCTCGCCCCGTCGACGCTCGGCTACGGCCTGGCAGACTCCCCGGCCGGCATGCTCGCCTGGATCCTGGAACGCTGGGCGGCCTGGTCCGACTGCGGCGGGGACGTCGAGACCGTGTTCTCCCGGGATGACCTGCTGACCCACGCGACGATCTACTGGGCCGGCGCCTCGATCGACACGTCGATCCGCACCTACGCCAACAACAACCGCCATCCGTGGACCCCCTCGCACGACCGCCGGCCGGCCGTCGAGGCACCGACCGGTATCACCTTCGTCGGCTACGAGAATCCCCCCGGCGTGACGACGAGCGAGGCCCGGGTGCGGAACTTCCTCGAAAGCGACCGCGCCGCCTGGTACAACCACGTCAATGTCACCGCGCACGACCGCGGCGGGCATTTCATTCCGTGGGAGATCCCCGAGGAATGGGTCGCCGACCTGCGCCGCACCTTCCGCGGCCGGCGCTAGGCCGACGCGGCCGTCGTTCTGGCCAGCGCCGGCGAGTCGGTCGCCCGGCAACGTGACCAGGTCATGGATGTGCGACAGCAGTCACTCGAATACTCGTGCGATCGTTGCTCAGGGCGATGGGACGTGTAAGGATCGGACACCACGACTCAGGCGGGGGAAAGACGACAGGGGTGACGCTGGTCTTCGCAGTCGACGGCCCACCGCGACCGCGGTGCCCGAGGCTTCCGACGCCGCTGTTCGTCAAAGGGTGGGTTCGACTCTGAAAGAGGTCCGGAACATGGCCTGGGACGACAGCGAACGGCGATACGGCCGGCCGGCCGGGCGCCGGCCCGAACGCTACCGCGATGACCAGGACCACAGACGCGACGATCGATCGGTCTCACCCGATCGCCACGCTCACCCCGAAGGTCACCGCGGCGACCGGGAGCACGCGCGGGACTATCGACCAGCCCCTTACGACCGCCACGGTCACCGTCCCGCGCCAGCCAACGAGGCGGTCGCCTCGCCGGGCGCTGCTCAATGGGCCGCCCCGGGCACCGCACGCTTCCAGTACAAGGTTGTGGAGCTGCGGGAGGGCCTGATCGGGGGCAAGATGTCCGGCGGCAAACTGGAACAGATCCTCAACAGCCACGCGCAACAGGGGTGGCAGCTCAAGGCCATCACGGCGGCGGACGTCAAAGGACGCCTCGGGCCGGGCGGTGTCGAGGGCATCCTGGTCACCTTCGAACGGCCACTCGGATAGGCGGGTTTCCGGACTTCGGCTTCCCACCGCGCGCTGTCTTCTCCCGCGCTGGATGGGCGAGCGTCTGTCAGGCTGCCCCGACCGGACCCGGTTGCGCGGGGGCGGCCCCGGGGCGGGCAAACGGGCCGGGCCGGTACTTCTGGCGGCGGGTGGCCTGGGTGCGCAGGGACTCGTCGAACAGGACGCGACGATGACGTCCCTGCCGTTTGGCGGCGTACATGGCGATGTCGGCGGCGTGCAGGATCTCGCGGGGATCGGTCAGCCCCGGGCCGGACACGGCCACGCCGACGCTGGAGGTGACCTGCGGGCCGCCCCCCGGCGAGCACACGGCGGTGGTCTCGACGATGCGGTCGGCGATTCCCACGACGGCCTCCAACGAGGTGATCCCCGCGCAGAGCACGGCGAACTCGTCACCGGCGAGCCGGGCGACGGTGTCGCCGGGGCGGACCGCCCGCCGCAGCCGCGCCGCCACGTCGCGCAGCACCCAGTCCCCCGCCTGGTGGCCCGCCGAGTCGTTGACCGCCTTGAAACCGTCGAGATCCACGAAGAGCAGCCCGACCCGGTCCTGCCACCCGCCGGCCTCCGCCCGCGCGAGGGCCAGCCCGAGCCGGTCGAGGAACGACACCCGGTTGGGCAGGCCGGTGAGCCCGTCACGCAGCGCCCGGCGGCGGGCGCGCGCCTCCCGCGCCCGGGCCGCCTCGTAGCCACGGGCCGACACGACGGCGGTCGAGATCTGACCGGCGACGAGGGCGACGAAGTCGCGGTAGGGGCCGTCGAGCGCGAGCCGGTCGCTCACGCCGGCCAGGAGCAGGCCGATCGGTTGGCCGTCACGGCCGTTCGCGAACGGCACGGCCAGCGCCGCGCTCGACGGCGGCGAGGCGTCGGCAGGTACCACCCGGCACCGCGACGCCAGCCGGTCCACGACCTGGACATGACCCGCTGTCAGCACCCGCGTCGCCTCGGGCACGGGACCCCCCGGCGCGAGCGCGGCGAACAGGTCCGCGGCCGCGCGCTCGTCGGCCAGGCCCGACCATCCCATGAGCCGCGGCGGCGAGCGTGGCCGCCGCTGGTCCCGCAGCAGGATGAGGCAGTAGGGAAGGTCATCCGGCCAGCGGCCCGCCACCGCGGCGGCGCGGGCGCACACCGAGCGCTGGTCGCCGCGGTGCGAGGCGATGGCGGCGAGATCGCGCAGACAGCCGAGACGGCGGGTGTCGATCATCTGCCGGGTCGTCTCCTGCGCGGTCGTCAGCGCGCCGACGACCTGCCCGCCGCGTTCGGCGTCGCGCACCGGGCCGAAGGAGAACGTGAAGTAGGTCTCCTCCAGGTAGCCGTGCCGAAGCATCAGCAGCCGCTGGTCCTGTGACCAGGTGGCGCCGCCGCCGGACATCACCTGGTCGAGCAGCGGCCGCATGAAGTCCCAGATCTCGGGCCAGACCTCCCGGAACGGCCGGCCGAGGGCGCCCGGATGCTTACGGCCCAGGATGGGGATGGTGGCATCGTTGTAGAGGTAGGCCAGCTCCGAACCCCAGGTGATCACCATGGAGAAACGGGACTCCAGGCACAGGCCGACGCAGGTGCGCAGGCTGGTGCTCCACGTCTCGGGCGGGCCGAGAGAGGTGGACCCCCAGTCCTTGGCCGCCATGAGCCGGCCCATCTCCCCGCCGGAGGCGAACGCCGCGCCCAGCCCGCTGTCATGCTCCGTGATGGCGATCGCCCCGCTCACGCCGCCGCCGTCCCACGGGTGGTTCGCCCCGTGGCGGCTCGCTCGCATCCTCGTCCTCGCGGCCGTTCGCCTACTCCCCTCGCCCACCGATCCCGTATGCGACAGTCAGGCCCGCCCCCGGCGGGCGGGCCGCGCCCCGTCACCGGCTACGCCTAGGTCCCGATTGCCCGAACTTTCCCCATCTCCTGGACCCTCCCCCGATATTGCCGTCGCCCGCGGCGGCAAACCCCGCCCGGCCCGGCCTGGAGCCCGCTCCACAGCCCCGGCCGACCGCGCGGCGCGGAGGCGGGAGGTGGCAGGCGAACCCCGGAGAACGTCGACCGGGTCGACGTCAGTTGCTGCCAGGCACCCCATGTCCCGCAACGGCTTTGGCAGGTAGCGGAACCGGCCGCGAGCCCCGGCCGCGCATAGTCTGGCAGGTGGCCGCCCGGGTGGCGCCGTCCGATCGGACGCTGCGCATCGCCGCCACCTGCTGGAACGGTGTGGGTCTGGGCACGGGGGGATCTATGGGTGCTGTCACGATGCTGCCGAAAGGCGCGAACGTCGGCGTGCCCACCGGGACGGTCCGGGCGGTGGTGCGGTCCGGCTCGGCCCTGCCGCTCGACGTCTGCGCGGTCCTCCTGACCGGTGCCGGATCGGTCCGCTCGGACGACGACTTCGTCTTCTTCAACCAGCCGCGGCATCGCTGCGGGGCCGTCGGCGTCGCGGCCGACGAGGGCGGCGGGACGCTGACCGTGGCGCTCGCGGCGATCGAGCCGGACATCACCTCGGTGGTGCTCGCCGGTTCCGTCGACGACGGCACGTTCGCCGGCCTCGGCGGCCTGCTGATCCAGGTCGTCGACGACGCGGGTGGACTGGTCGCGGGGTTCCGCCCGGACTCGACCGAGCCGGTCACCACGATGGTCTTCGGTGAGCTGTACCGACGCGGGGCCGGCTGGAAGTTCCGGGCCGTCGGCCAGGGTTGGAGCAGCGGGCTCGCGGGACTCGCCCGCAGCTACGGGATCTCCGTCGAGGAGCCCGACGAGCCCGACGAGCCCGACGAGCCCGGGGAGCGGCCGGACCAGCGATCCGAGCCGCGGACGGCGCCGTCCGGATCGCCGGCGCCGGCGCCGGTCTCACGCCGGGAGCCGGCTCCCCCGGTTCCCCTCCAGGCGCCGGTTCCCGACCCGGGACCTGCGCGGCCCGCGGACTGGTATCCCGACCCGGACGCGGCCGGCCGGTTGCGCTGGTGGGACGGCATGGCCTGGACGACGCACAGCCGGCCTCCGATGGTCGACACCGCGACGGCGTGCGGGCGCTGCGGGGCTCAGAAACGCCGCCGCCCGTTCGCCGGCCGCCCGGTGCCCTGCGCCTCCTGCGACGAGGAGATCCGCCGCCTGCTGTGGGACTGGCAGCACAAGGTCACGCAGGTGGTGGGCGCCACGCCCGGCACCCCCGGCGCGCCCGGACCGGCGGCCCTGGCGGCGCTGTGGGCCGAGCTGCGGTTCCACGCCGTGCCGCGGGCCGCGGGCGAGGCGGTCTACCGCTCGGTGGGGCTCGGCCATCTCCAGCGGGTCGTGACCTTTGCCTTCGGCGACGGGGTCATCGAGGACAGCGAGGTCGCGTTCTTCGAGAACGAGGTGCGCCGGCTGGGCCTGCACGATCCGGCCGTCGAGGAGATGCGCCGATGGCTGCGCCGTGGGCTGGAGCTCTCCCGCATCCGGGGCGGCCAGCTTCCACGGGTGCATTCCACCACGCTGCACCTCGATCTCGACGAGTTCGTCCACCTGGACGTGGCCACGGTCCAGGTCCGCCAGCTCGCCAGCGGTCCTCGCGAGACGCCGGGACGGCTCGTCGCGAGCAGCCGCAAGCTGCGCTTCCTCGGCCGGACCGGCGGTGGCAACGAGATCGCCTGGCAGAAGATCGTCGAGGTGACGGCGGGTCACGGCCGCGTCGACATCGCCGCGACGACGAGCCGGGGCGGCGGTAGGTACCAGGTCGACGATCCGGAGTATGTCGCCGCGGTGCTGTCCGGCGCGCTGCGGGTCGCCCGGCGTCTGGTGATCGCCCCCGGGGCCCGCGACAGCAGGGCCATCCCGCAGGCGGTGAAGGCCGAGGTCTGGCAGCGCGACGGCGGTGCCTGCGTCCAGTGCCAGGCTACCGAATACCTGGAATTCGACCACGTCATCCCGCACAGCCGCGGCGGCGCGACGAGCGTGAACAACCTCCAGCTGCTGTGCCGGCGCTGCAACCAGGAAAAGGGCGCCCGGATCTGAGCGGCCGTTGGCCTCTCGGTGGTCAGGACCCAGGGGTGTCGTGGGGCTGGATGCGGCGACCGAGGCGGCGGGTCATCGCCCCCGTGGATGAACGGCGCGGCCGGGCGGGCGGGCGGCGTCAGCGCATCATCAGGGTGCCGCCGTCGACCGGGAAGATCTGGCCGGTCATGAAGCGGGCGCCGTCGCTGGCGAGAAAGGCGAGGACCGGGACGAAGTCGCGCTGGACGTCGCCGAGCTTCCCGCCGATCGGGATCTGCCGCTGGAGGTCGGCGTCGTGCGCGGCGAGCTGCTCGGCGGTCATCGAGGCGCGGGTCCGCTCGTACATCGGCGTCCTGATCGCCGGGGCGATCGCGTTCACGGTGATGCCCTGCTTGGCCCATTCGACGGCGACGGTGCGGGTCCAGGCGACGACGGCGCCCTTGCTCGCGGCGTAGGCGGCCTTGTTCGGGTAGCCGAGCACGCCGGCGGCGGAGGCGAAGTTGATGATCTGGCCGCCGTGCTCGCGCAGGTGGGTGAACGCGGCCTGGTTGGTGAGCAGGGTGCCGGTGGCGTTGACGGCGAGGATCTTGTTCCAGTGGTCGAGGGAGAGCTCGGCTGCCGGCGCGGCGGGCGCGATGCCGGCGGCGTGGATGAGGACGTCCAGGCCGCCGAGATGGGCGACGGCCTTCGCCAGGGCGGTGTCGACCGAGTCCTTGTCGGTGACGTCGCAGGGCACGAAGCGGGCGCCGGCGTCGGCGGCGATCCGCTCGCCGACCTCGGCGGTGATGTCGAGCGAAACGACCTCCGCGCCGAGGCCGGGCAGGGCCTGCACGAGCCCCGCGCCCATGCCGCTGGCCCCGCCCGTGATCACGATGCGCCGCGCGTCAAGCCTTACCGCTGCCATGAAGCCGCCTCCCGCGTCCGTCCAAACCGTCGCCCGGTCACGCGGCCGCCTGGTCCGACGCACAGCCCGGCCAGCGACACATCCCGGACGTTTCATCCGGACGCTACTCCGTGCACCGATACGCCCGCACCCCTCGGCCGCCCTCGGCGCACCTGACGACCGCCTCCCGGACGTGGCGGATCAGCGGCCCTCGTGCCTGCCTGCGGCCAGGTGGGCGAAGTAGTGGGCGAACATCTTGGTGCCGCCGGCGGCCTGGTTCCAGTCGTAGTGCTCGTTCGGCGCGTGATAACCGTGGCTGGGCAGGCTGAGGCCGAGCAGGATCACGGGAGCCTTCAGGTAGCGGTCCATGGTGAGCACCGAGCCGATCGAGCCGCCCTCGCGGACGAACGCGGGGGTGACGCCGAAGGCGTACTCGACGGCGGCGCGGGCGGCGTCGGCGTGCGGGCCGGTGCGGGGGCCGAGGTAGGCGGGCAGGGCGGCTTCGAGTTCGACGCGGGCGTCGGGGTGGCGGCGCTCGATGAAGTCGCGGACGAGCTCGAACACGGCGTGCGGGTCCTGGTGGGGGACGATGCGGCAACTGAGCTTCACGCCGGCGTGCGGCGGGATGATGGTCTTCACCCCCGGGCCGGTGTAGCCGCCGGTGAAGCCGTGCACCTCGAACGTCGGTTCGGCCATGATCCGCGCGAGGACGGAGCGGAGGTCGGTGGTGCGCATCGAGGTCAGGCCGTGCGTCGCCATGAAGGTGGCGACGTCGAAGCCGGACGCGACGAAGCTGTCGATCTCGGCGTCGGTCACCGCCGTGACGGCGTCGGCGAAGCCGGGGATGAGGACACGCCCGGTCGCGGGGTCGAGGCATTCGGCGACGATCTGGGCGAGTTCGGCCAGCGGGTTGCGGGCCGGGCCGCCGGTGAGGCCGGAGTGGGTGTCGGCGGTGCCGGTCTGCAGGGTCACCTCGAAGGTGACCAGGCCGCGCAGGCCGTAGTCGATGGCGGGCCGGTCGGCGGCGATCCAGACCGAGTCGGAGACGAGGACGGAGTCGGTGGCCAGGCGCGGCAGCTCCTGGCGGACGAAGGCCTCGAAGTTGGGGCTGCCGATCTCCTCCTCCAGTTCCCAGACGAAGGCGATGTTGACCGGCAGCTCACGGGCGATGGCGTACTGGGCTGCCTGCAGCGCGGTGAGGGCGGGGCCCTTGTCGTCGGTGCTGCCGCGACCGACGTAGCGGTCCCCGGAGATGGTCAGGCGGAACGGCTCGCTGTCCCACTGCGCGGGGTCGGCGGGCTGGACGTCGAGATGGTTGTAGATCGTGACGGTGGGGCAGTCGGAACCGGCGATGTGCTCGGCGTGGACGACGGGATTGCCGGGAGTCGGCACGATCCGGGCGGCCAGCCCGGCGTCCGTCAGCAGCGTCGCGGCAAGGTCGGCCGTGCGCCCGATGTCGGGCTGGTGGGCGGGATCGGCGCTGACTCCGGGAATCCCGACGAGACGGGTGAGCCGGTCGGTGAACTCGGGGCGGCGGGCGGCGAGGTAGTCGTCGAGCTGAGCGAGAGGGTCGGCCACGACGGGATCGTACGGACACCGCGGCGATGCGCCGGGCCACATACGGGTTGATGGCCGTGGGCGGGGCACGGGAACAGGATGCGTGTCGCCATCGTCGGAGCATCCGGCAACATCGGTTTTCATCTGGTCCGCGAGCTGGAGGCCGACCGGCGGGTCGAGGAGATCGTCGCGATCGCCCGCCGGCCGCCGCCCGGTCCGCAGCCGGGCAAGGTCCGCTGGCTGGCGCTCGACGTGTCCCGCCCCGGGGCCTTCGGCGAGCTGGAGAAGGCGTTCCGCGGCTGCGCGTCGGTCGTCCACCTGGCCTGGCTGATCCAGCCCGAGCGGGCGACGGTCGTCACGGAGGCGACGAACGTCGCCGGGAGTGAACGCGTGTTCGCGGCGGCGCTGGCCACCGGGGTGCCGGCGCTCGTGCACGCGTCGTCGGTCGGCGCCTACCGCCCCCGGGGGAAGGATCAGCCGGTCGACGAGAACTGGCCGACCACCGGCATCGAGACGTCGCCGTACAGCGTCCAGAAGGTCACCGTGGAACGCCTGCTGGACAGCCTCGAAGCCGATCATCCGGGAATCCGGGTGTCCCGGCTGCGCCCGGCGATCGTGCTGTCCGCCTCCGCGGCGCAGTCCCAGGCTCGCTACTTCCTCGGCCCGCTGGCGCCCCCCGGCCTGCTGCGCCGCCTCGGCGCCGGTGCGGGTCGGCTGCCGGTCGTCCCCGCCGTGCGCGGCCTGACGTTCCAGGTCGTGCACTCCAGCGATGCCGCCGCCGCGTTCGCGGCCGCCGCCACCAGCGGGGATGCCCGCGGCGCCTACAACATCGCCGTCGACCCGCCGGTCACCCCGGACACGCTGCCCGCGATGCTCGGCGGGCGCGCCGTCCCGCTGCCGCCGGCGCTCGTGCGCGCGTCGGTCAGCGTCGCCTACCGGGCCCGGCTGGCTCCGGTCAGCCCCGGCTGGATCGACCTCGCGCGAGGCGTGCCGATCATGGATACCGGTCGGGCTCGCCGGGAGCTGGGCTGGCTCCCCTGCATCGACACCACTGCCGTCCTGCGCGACTGGCTCGTCGGTGCCGGCACGGGCCGGGGTGCGGAAACGCCGGTGCTGCGAGGCGCCGCGGGCTGGCTCGATCACGCCCGCGGCGCCCGCCGGGCCCTGTCCGGCCGCAGCGGCGGCAGGATCTGAGACCCACCGGCGGCCCCTGAAGACCCACCGGCGAGCCCTGAAGACCCACCGGCGAGCCCTGAGACCCACCGGCGACCGCGGCCCCGCCACCGGCCCGGGACCGGGCCGCCGGCGCCGGGTGGATCCGAGGTCTACCTGCGGCGCAGTGCGTCCCTGGTCCGGTCCACCAGCGACGCGAACGGGCCGACCGCCCACTGGGCGAGTGGGGAGCCCACCGTGCCCGGGTGGGGGTGCGTCGGCGCCAGGCTCTCGACCGCGCGCAGCTGCCGGCCGAGCTTGCGCCGCTCGTGCTCGCTGGTGACCGCCTGCACCGCCGGGAACTCCTCGCGCTCCTCGCGCTCGGCGTGATCGGACACCGCCCGCTCGAACTCCACGATCTGCCGCTCGAACTCCGGGCTGGTCACGTCCATCTTCTCCAGCCCCGCGAGGACATGGGCCGCCTGCTCCTCCTCGTGGTTGCGGGCCTTCACGACATCCGGGCCGGCCGAGCGGCGCGACACCGGCCGCAGGACCATCTCCTCGGCCGTCTCGTGCACGGCGATCAGCGCCCGCAGCTCGTCGAACGCCTTCTTGCGGTGCTCGCCACGCTCCTCGCTGATCTCCGCGAACAGATCGCGGATGCGTGCATGCTGCGCCAGCAGAAGTCCCACAATGTCGTCTTCGGGCAGCTTCGCGGCCTCCGCGCGCTCCCGCTCCGCCAGTTTGCTCGCCATGCCACGTCTCCGTTTCGTTCCGGAATGAGCCGACCGTTTTCGTCCGGGATGAGCCCTGGACACCGAGGTGGCCGCCGGACGGTGACCACCGCGGCCGGGCCCGTCTCGGGCCGACGGGTGAGCGCTACCCGATCCGGCGGGCACAACACGCCCTGGCGCCGACGGCCGCCCGGCGCACAGGCGTCTCGGCTGAGCCTCTCCGTCCGGGTCCCCACTGGCCGCGCTCCGACACCTCCGTCAGATCCTCCCGATCCGATCGGCGCCGCGACGAACGGCAACTCCCCTTGCACTGCTCCCAAAAATGTGACGTACTTGTCAGAAGATCGGGACTTCTGCACCTAACGGAGTGGCCGTCGTCCCCGAGGAGGATCACATGCTGCCCGCCAACGCCCAGATCATCTCAGTAGATGATCACGTGATCGAGCACCCGCGCGTCTGGCTCGATCGCATGCCCGCGAAATACCAGGACGCCTGCCCGCGCATCGAGCGCGCCGAGGACGGCAACGACTGGTGGATCTACGAGGGCCGCCGGGCCGGAAACTTCGCCCTCAACGCCGTCGCCGGCAAGAGCCCGAAGGACTACGGTCTGGACCCCCGCAGCTACGACGACATGTTACCGGGCTGCTACCGCATCGCCGACCGGCTGCGCGACATGGACGAGGAGGGTGTCCACGCACAGCTGTGCTTCCCCAACTTCGCCGGCTTCGCCGGCAGCGTGCTCGCCGCCTCGCAGGACCTGGCACTCGCCACCGAGACCGTGCGGGCGTACAACGACTTCATCCTCGACGAGTGGTGCGCCGCCGCTCCCGACCGGCAGATACCGCTGGTCATGGTGCCCTACTGGGACGTCGAGGCCGCCGCCGCGGAGATCCGGCGGACCGCCGCCAAGGGCGCGCGCAGCGTCACCTTCCCCGAGCTGCCCGACCGCCTCGGCCTGCCGTCCTGGCACACCACCCACTGGGACCCGGTGCTCGCCGCCGCCAGCGAGGCCGGCCTGCCAATCTGCCTGCACTTCGGCTCCGGCGGGTCACCGCAGTCCTCCCCCGAGGCGGCCACGACCAACTTCACCGTCGCCATCTCGCTGTTCGGCCTGAACTCCATGTCGGCGATGGCCGAACTGCTGCTCTCCCCCGTCTTCCACCGGTTCCCCCAGGTCAAGATCGCGCTGTCCGAGGGTGGCATCGGCTGGATGCCGTACATGCTCGAGCGCATCGACTACGTGTGGGAGCGCCACCGCTGGTACAACGACGTGAACACCGAGGTGCGGCCCAGCGAGCTGTTCCGCGACCACGTCTACGGCTGCTTCATCGTCGACGAGGCCGGCGTGGAGGCGCGCCACCGCATCGGCGTCGACAACATCATGTTCGAGAGCGACTACCCGCACTCCGACAGCAACTGGCCCAACACCCGCAAGCTGCTCGCCGAGGCGCTGATCGACGTCCCCGACGACGAGGCCCTGCGGATGGTCGAGACCAACGCGCGGACGCTCTACAACTTCCCCCGCACCTCCTGACGTTTCCCGCTGCCAGTTCACCCTGACAGGTCACCTTCACCCTGACAGGTCACGCTGGCAGTTCACCCCGCTCGGGCCGGTGGCACCGGACATGGTCCGCGGCCACCGGCCCGACGGCACGCGCATCGCACTCCCTGCGCGCACCGCCCTCCCTGCGCGCACCGCCCTCCCTGCGCGCATCGCACTCCCTGCGCGCATCGCTTTCGGCGCTTTCCGGGAACCGGCGGGTCGACAACTGGCACCAATGCCCGCTCCGCTGCGTGGGACCGGCCACAGTGGGGCCGTTGTCCGCCCGCTGGCCTCACGGGAAAGTCCTGGCTGCGGCCCTGACGTCGGCGGCGTGAAGGACGTCCCACCTCGGCGGGCCGGGGGCCGGACGTATCCAGGATGTCTGTCCGCGCGGCGAGGGACATCGGCTTGCGACATTCGCGTCGGCGACGGCAACGCGCGCACCGTGCCCCGGTGAACGCACGCCGCCGGCTCGGCCGCCGATTCCTCCCGCGCGGTTCGCGGCACCTGGAGAAAAGGCGAACCGATGAGCGAGAAGATGTTCTCCACGCAGGAGATCAGGGACTTTGTCGACGAGTTCCGGGCCAACGGCGGCCGGCCCGCGGGCAAGTACGAGGGATTCACGCTGCTGCTGCTGACCAGCGGCCAGGAGGCCGACGGGACGCCGCACGTGAGCCCGCTGAACTTCTACGCCGACGCCGACCGGTACTTCGTCTACGCCGTCAACCCCGGCGTCGACGAGCACCCTCGCTGGCTGCACGACCTGCGCGCGGACCCGCAGGCCACCATCGAGGTCGAGGGCCGGAGGCTGCAGGTCACGGCCACGGAGGTGCACGGCGCGAAACGCGACGAGATGTACGCCCGCCAGGCCGCCCGCTACCCGCAGTTCACCGAGCATCAGGCGGCCGTGACCCGCCTCATCCCCGTCGTCGAGCTCGTGCCCAACGCCGGCTCCTGATCATCCCGGCGTATCCCCAACCCGCGCGCCGGGGCATGTACCCGGCCGCGGGCCGCTACCCGCCGGTCGAACATCATCTTGATCACAACCAAGTATGCACGTCAGAGGTTCGTGGCAAGCAGGACGGCGCCGACGACGAGCACGACCAGCGACAGCGCGTAGCGGGCGACGAACTGCCAGCTGCGGGCGGTGCGCCCGGATGCCGCGGCGATCGAGCGCAGCTCGACGTACGGTCCGGGCGCGCGCAGGAACCAGCCGGTGACCAGCACCTCTTCGTCCACGAAGTCGTCGGCTCCGGTCAGTCCGAAGAGGGTCCGCGCGCCGGGGAACGGCTGGTGGTAGACGATCGGCACGATGCCGCTGTCGTCGGCGAGGACGAAGTCCGGGGAGGCGACGTAGCCGCCCCGCCCGATGATCCGGCCCCGCAGGCTGACGGGCACGGCGCCGACCGGTCCGGCGTCGAGGCGTTCGAGCAGGCTCGCGGCCTCGTCCACGGGCTCGGGCGCGCCCAGCGGGCTGCGCAGCGCCGCGCGGACGACCAGCAGCAGGCCGGCGGCGACCAGCGCCGCGACGGTCCGCAGGCCGCCGACGCCCGGGTCGTGGCGGGCGACGGTGAGGGCGCCGAGCAGGCACGCCCAGCCGCCGAGGTGGATGGGGAGCTCCACCAGGAACCGCCCGCGCGCCGCCGCCCGCTCCCCCGGCCGCGCCGCCGCGGCCGCGCGCACCGCCCGCCAGCGCGTCGGGGCGCCCGGCAGGCCGCTGCGTTCGAGGGCGGCGCTGCGGTGCACGACGAGCGGATGGGTGGCGAACAGCTCGTGCCAGCGGGCCCACGGGCTGGTGTTCTCCCAGCGCATCGCCGCGGCCACCCGCTCGGGCGGCAGCCCCGGGCCGAGCAGCCCGGCGGCGGGCAGGCCACCCGGACCGGCGATCCCGAGGGCGCCGGTCGAAGGTGAACGCGTTCGGTTCGCCGTCGTCGACGATGCCGAGCCGGACCAGGGGCAGGCCGGCCGCCTGGCACTGCCGCGCGACGATCGCGGCCACCGGCTCGTCGCTGCGGTAACCGTCCGCCGTGCGGGCAAGCTCCGTCGCCGGGACGAGCCAGGCGATGACCCGCGGCGCGACCAGGTACTGGACGGCGGCCACGGCCACCCCGACGGCCACCGCCGCGGTGAAGGGCACCGGGGACAGTGCCGCCACCAACCAGCAGGCGAGGACCAGGACGCCACCCAGAACGCAGAGCGCCGCCAGCAGCCGGCGCCGAACATGACCTTGCACGAGAATTCCCCCACCAATCCCCGAGAACGGCCGGACAGCCGAAATGGCTCCCAATACTAGAACGTCGGGAAGAACCGGAGCAGCCCGTTTAGTCCGCGCAGTGCCGGCGTGGTGGCGGGCGGGCGGCGAGGGTGTCGCTCTCACACGCTCCTCACACGCCCTGCTCGGTTTCGTCACCGCGCTCTGGCTGCAGTTTCGGTCACGGCGCCATCAGGCGCCGGTCTACTGGTTCGCCGTGGTGATGCTGGCCGTCTTCGGCACCCTGGCCGCCGACGGCCCGCCACGCGGCCACGTCGGCTCGACGGTCTTCTAACGCCGTCGTCCTGCCGCCACCGTCGTGATCGTCGCTCTCGTCGGCTACGTCGCCATCACCCGCCGCGGCATCCAACGCCGCGAGATCCCACCCCAGGTCATCGCGCAGCCGATTCGCCAGCACACCCCGCAGGACCGCGCCTTCTGGTGGTACGGCCCCACGGACCGCCCGCCCACCCGGGACGCGACGCTCACACGGCCTTCACATCGTCGTCCCGGCAGGGTGGGTGGCGGCGGGTCGGCGAACAGGGTGCCGTCCTCCCGCTGCCGTTGTGTCGCCGCCCGGGTGAGAGGGATCTGTCGTGTCCAGCGAGGTCGCGCTGAATATTCTCGATCCGTCGTCGATCGTGTCATCCGTCGGACTGCTCGGCCTGATGGTCGTCATCTTCGCGGAGACGGGCCTGTTCGTGGGATTCTTTCTGCCGGGCGATTCCCTGCTGTTTCTCGCCGGGGCGATCTCCGCGAGCGACGCGGCGGCGTCCGGACCCCACCTGCACCTGCCCACGGTCCTGCTGGGAGTCTCCGTCGCGGCCAGCGCCGGCGCGCAGACCGGATATCTGATCGGCCGGCGGGGCGGGCCGCGGCTGTTCGACCGGCCGAACTCCCGTTTCTTCCGGCAGGAGTACGTCGAGCAGGCCCGCGGGGTCCTGGACAAGTACGGGTTCGGGAAGGCCGTCGTCCTGGCGCGGTTCGTGCCGGTGGTCCGGACGTTCATGAATCCGCTGGCCGGCGTCGTCAGGATGCCGGTCCGGGTGTTCACGACGTTCAACCTGATCGGTGGGCTGTTGTGGGCCGTCGGGGTGACGCTGCTCGGCTACGCCCTCGGCCAGACCATCCCCATCGAGCGCTACATGATTCCGACGTCCCTCGCGATCGTGGTGCTCTCGGCCATACCGGTGCTGCGCGAGTACCGCGCCCACCGCCGGGCGGGCACCGGGCGGCCGCCGGCCGCGCCCACATCGTCCTCGCCCGAACAATGACGCCCTCCCCCGACTGAAGGCGGGGGATTCCAACTCCTACACAGCCGGAAACGGGCCAGACACCCATTCTGCGGAAAGGACATCCACCAGTGAACGAGGTAGGGCGGCGTTTCCTTCCCGGCCTGAAGGCCGGAGCATCCATGCCGAGACCATGGTGAGCGCGATCAGCGTCGGACAGGCCACCCTCCTCGGCATCGTCGAGGGGCTGACCGAGTTCCTCCCGATCTCCTCCACCGGCCACCTGAAGATCACCGAGGGGCTGCTGGGCATCGAGGTGGACGACAAGGCCGTCGTCGGCTTCACCGCCGTCATCCAGGTCGGCGCGATCGCGGCCGTCCTCGTCTACTTCTTCGCCGACATCCGCCGCTTCGCCACCGCCTGGGGCCGCGGCCTGGCCGACCCGGCGGCCCGCCAGAACCACGACTACACGTTCACCTGGTGGGTCATCTACGCGACGATCCCCGTCGTCGGCGTCGGACTGGCCGCCAAATCCCTCATCGACGGGCCGCTCGCCTCGCTGTGGGTCGTCGCCGCCTCCCTGGTGGCCGGCAGCGCGCTGATGTGGTTCGCCGACCAGTACGGCCGGCACAAGCGCGGCGAGGACGACATCGCCCTGCCCGACGCCATGGTCGTCGGCACGTCGCAGATCCTCGCCCTGCTCTTCCCGGGCTTCTCCCGATCCGGCGCGACGATCTCCACCGGCCTCATCCGCGACCTCGACCGGGTCGCCGCCACCCGGCTGTCGTTCTTCCTGTCCATCCCGGCGCTGACCGGCGCCGGACTGTATGAGCTGAAGGACGCCGTCGGCGGCGGCGTGTCGGTCCTGCCCCTCGCGGTGGGCACGCTGGTCTCCTTCGCCGTCGCGTACGCCTCCATCGCCTGGCTGCTCAAGTACGTCGCCCGGCACAACTTCAACGCCTTCATCGTCTACCGAATCGCCGTCGCCGTCGCCCTCGCCGGACTGCTCGCCACCGGCGCAATCAACTCCTGACCGCTTTCTGCTACGCTCCCAGCCGGCGCGCCGGGTGCGACGCCGGGTACGATCGGTCACGTATTCCCGCGGTGCACACATTGCTCCTGCTGCCGACCCGGGTGAGGCGACGTGACCGAATTTGGCTCCAATGTCGAACGCATGCGTTCCTTTGTCGAGCGGGTGCAGGTTCAGGGCAGAGCCGACCTCATCGGGGAATTCATTCACGCCGACTTCCGCAATCACACGGCGGGCCCGACGCAGAGCCCCGACCGGGACGGTGTGCGCACGCTCACCGAGGCTCTGCACGCGGCATTCTCCGACCTCCAGGTCGAGCTCCTGCACTGCATCGGCGAGGGTGACCTCGTCTCTACCCACAAGATGTTCCGGGGCCGGCACACCGGCGAGTGGTTCGGCGTGCCAGCCTCCGGCAATCCGGTCGAGTTCGCCGTGATGGATCTCGTCCGTTACCGGGACGGGCTGATGTTCGAGCACTGGGCCGTCGTCGACGCGCTGACGCTGCTGCGACAGACCGGCATGCTCGAGTGATTCCCACCCGGCCGCCGGCGGCCGGGACCGCCCACCTCTCGCCCACGGCGATGGGCGGGCCGAACCATACCCGAACCACGCTGACATCTGGGCATGACACAACTTCGGGGGCTCGGTCGCGGAGCACCGTAATGGCCGATCCGCCATCATCCCCCCGGCGGCCACAGGGCCGACGAGGTCATTTCTACATGACGTAGAAGGTGGGCCGCGCAACAATCCACGCCCCACAGTCAACCCAAGGTGATTATCGCCACGATCCAAGCGTCGAAAGGCGGTGGAAAATCGGTCGCAGAGGCCGGCCACAGCGCGGATGCGGACTCCGGGAATACACCGGAGCCGACCCAGAGCGAAGTAGGTGAGCGGAGACGGATCGTGACCACCGACGGCGCCCGAACCGGGCCTGCCGGCGAACCGGACCAGCTCGGGCCGGACCGCACGCTGCCACGGCATCCTCCGTCTGACCCTGCCCGGTGTCCGCCCGGACGCCGTCCGGCAGTAACCGCGGCGCAGCCCATGCCACAGCCCCAAGCCGTGAAACAGCCCCAAGCCGTGAAACAGCCCCAAGCCGTGAAACAGCCCCAAGCATGACGCAGCCCCACGCATGACGCAGCCCCAAGCCGTGTGTCGCAGTCCCGGGACAGGAGGCGGCCCCGGGTCAGGACGCGCCGGCGCTTTCCCAGGCCGCGCTCCGCTTCCCGAGCCGCGATCCACCGGGGCCGGCCGACCACCGGCGCCCCGGCGCGGCCCGGCCGCCGCTGCGGTTCCGGCCGGGGATCGCCTCGGACGGCACCACCGCGGCATGCCACCGCGCGGGCCCCGCAAGCCCGTGCGCCTCGACCGCCGGGTGGCCGGCCTGGTCCCCGCCGGGCAGCGGCGCGACCGGCTTGTCACCGTCCGCGACGCCCGGCCCGATCGGTCCAGGTACCGCAGGCCCGGCAGTGCGAGGCCAGGCGCGACGAGGCCCGCCAGCCGCGACGCGGGGAGCTCGGGGCGGCCGATGCGGGGCAGGGCCGCTCGGGGCAGGGCGGCTCGGGGCAGGCCGGCTTGGGCAGGCAGCCCCCCATTCCACCACCGAGTCCCGAAGGTGGGCCATGACCGTCCTCGACGACAGCACCGCACCCGGCCTCGTCGGGCCACCGAACTCCCACGGCCCGCGCCGTGACCCCGCGCCGTTACTGCCCGACCCCGAGCCGGTGCGCATCCTCGGCACGCCGGCGGCGAAGACGTTCGACGCCGAGCTGCAGCGCGACCTGTACCGCCGGCTGGTCCTCGGCCGCCGCTTCAACCAGCAGGCCACGACGCTGACCCGGCAGGGCCGGCTCGCCGTGTATCCGGCGTCCACCGGCCAGGAGGCCTGCCAGATCACCGCGGCGATGGTGCTGCGGGAGCCGGACTGGCTGTTCCCGAGCTACCGCGACACCCTCGCGGTGGTGGCCCGGGGCGTGCGGCCGCTGGACGCGCTGACGCTGATGCGCGGGCACGCCCACAGCGGCTATGACCCCTACGAGCACCGGATCGCGCCGCTGTCGACGCCGCTGGCCACCCAGGCGCCCCACGCGGTGGGCCTGGCCCACGCCGCCCGCCTGCGCGCGGCGGCGGATCCCGAGACGGCCGAGGACCTGGTCGCGCTCGCCCTGGTCGGCGACGGCGGCACCAGCGAGGGCGACTTCCACGAGGCGCTGAACTTCGCCGGGGTGCTGGGCGCGCCCGTGGTGTTCCTGGTCCAGAACAACGGCTACGCGATCTCCGTCCCGCTGGCCAGCCAGTCCGCGGCGCCGACGCTCGCCCACAAGGCGGTGGGCTACGGCATCGCCGGCCGCCTGGTCGACGGCAACGACGCGCTGGCGATGCACAGCGTGCTGTCCGCAGCGGTCGAGCACGCCCGGTCGGGACGCGGCCCGGTGCTCGTCGAGGCGATCACCTACCGGCTCGACGCGCATACCAACGCCGACGACGCGACCCGCTACCGCAGCGCGGCCGAGGTCGCCGCCTGGCGGGCCCGCGACCCGTTGACGCTGTTGGAGGGGCATCTGCGCGCCGCCGGGCTGCTCGACGACGCGGGGGTGGCCGCCGCCGCGCAGGCAGCCGAGGACCTCGCCACCGAGATACGCGCCCAGTTCGACAACCCGCCGGATCCCGATCCGGACTCCCTGTTCGCCCACGTCTACGCCGAGCCGACCAGCCAGCTGCGCGAGCAGGCCGCGGAGCTCGCGGCGCGCCTCGACGCGGATGCCGACGCCGCCACCGCCGCCGAGGACGAGGCCCGATGAGCACGACCATGGTGGCGGCCCTCAACGCGGCGCTGCGCGACTCGCTGCGCGAGGACGCCAGCGTCCACGTCCTCGGCGAGGACGTCGGCACCCTCGGCGGCGTGTTCCGGGTCACCGACGGGCTGGCCGCCGAGTTCGGGGCGCAGCGCTGCCTGGACACCCCGCTGGCCGAGGCGGGCATCCTCGGCACCGCCGTCGGCATGGCCATGTACGGACTGCGGCCGGTCGTGGAGATGCAGTTCGACGCCTTCGCCTACCCGGCGTTCGAGCAGGTCGTCTCGCACGTGGCGAAGATGCGCAACCGCACGGCCGGGCGGATGGGCCTGCCGATCACCATCCGCGTGCCGTACGGCGGCGGCGTCGGCGGCGTCGAGCACCACAGCGACTCCAGCGAGGCGTACTACGCGCACACCCCCGGCCTGCACGTCGTCACCCCCGCCACGGTCGCCGACAGCTACGGGCTGCTGCGTTCGGCCATCGCCTCGGACGACCCCGTGGTCTTCCTGGAACCGAAGCGGCTCTACTGGTCGGCGGCGGACTTCTCGCCGGCCGACGTCTCGACGGCCGTGGTGGCGCCGATCGGCCGGGCGATGGTGCGCCGGCCGGGCACCTCGGCGACCCTGCTGACCTACGGCCCGTCGCTGCCCGTCTGCCTGGAGGCGGCGCAGGCCGCACGGTCGGAGGGCTGGGATCTCGCGGTCGTCGACCTGCGCTCGCTGGTGCCGTTCGACGACGAGACGGTCTGCGCGGCGGTGCGCGCAACGGGCCGCGCCGTCGTCGTCCACGAGGCCGCGGGCTTCGCCGGCGTCGGCGCGGAGATCGCCGCCCGGGTCACCGAGCGGTGCTTCCACCATCTTGCCGCCCCCGTGCTTCGGGTCACCGGCTACGACATCCCCTACCCGCCGCCCATGCTCGAGAAGCACCATCTGCCCAGCGTCGACCGCATCCTCGACGCCGTCGCCCGACTCCAGTGGGAGCAGTGAGCCCGTGGCCGCGGTACGCACCTTCGCCCTTCCCGACCTCGGCGAGGGCCTGACCTCCGCCGAGGTGGTCCGCTGGTTCGTCGACGTCGGGGACGTCATCACCGTCGACCAGCCCGTCGCCGAGGTGGAGACCGCCAAGGCCGTCGTCGAGGTCCCCTGCCCCTACGCCGGGGTCGTCACCTCGCTGGCCGGCCCCGCCGGCACCGGCGTCCCCGTCGGCGCCGCGCTGATCACCGTGGCCGTCGGGGAGCCGGCACCGGCCCCCTCGGCTCCGGGTGCCGGCTCGCCGACGGCGTCCGGTTCGACCTCGACCTCGGGGTCGGGGTCGGGGAACATCCTCGTCGGCTACGGCGTCAGCACCGAACCCGCCCGGCCGCGCCGCCGACGGGTCAACGCCACCATCCCGACCCCACGGCCGGCGATGCCCTCGGGGCCGTCAGGTCCGTCCGGGGCGGCGGGGCCGTCCGGGCCGCCAGCGTGGTCCGGGCCGGTGGGATCATCGGCCCCGCGGACCGCTGTCGCGGTCGTGTCGCCCCTTGTGCGCCGCCTCGCCCGCGACAACGGCGTCGACCTGCAGGCGCTGAGCGGCACCGGCCCAGGCGGGCTGATCATGCGCCGCGACGTCGAGGCCGCCGTCGGGGGCACGCAGGCCCCCGCGCCGCACCCCGCCGAGTCCGACTCGACCGTCGTTGCCCTGGATGCGATCGGGCGGCGGGCGGCGGAGACGTTCACCCGCAGCCGGCGCGAGGTGCCCGACGCCACCTGCTGGGTCGACGCCGACGCCACCGGCCTGCTCGCCGCCCGGGACGCCCTCAATGCCGGCGGCGCCGAACCCAGGATCGGGCTGCTGGCGATCCTGGCCCGCGTCTGTGTCGCCGCGCTGCTCCGCTCGCCCGAGCTCAACTCCTCCGTCGTCACCGACACCGACGGCCGCGCCACCGGCGTGCGCCGCCACGGCGGCGTCCACCTGGGGTTCGCCGCGCAGACGCCGCGCGGGCTGGCCGTGCCCGTGGTGCATCACGCCGAGGACATGACCACGGCTCGGCTGTCCGCGGAGCTCACCCGGCTGACCGCGGCCGCCCGCGCGGGCCGGCTCACCCCGGCCGAGCTGACCGGCGGCACGTTCACGCTGAACAACTACGGCGTCTTCGGCGTCGACGGGTCCACGCCGATCATCCACCACCCGCAGGCGGCGATGCTCGGCGTCGGCCGGATCGTCGCCCGGCCCTGGGCGGTGGACGGCGCGCTGGCCGTCCGCAGCGTCGTGCAGCTGTCGTTCACCTTCGACCACCGGGTCTGCGACGGCGCCACCGCCGGGGCGTTCCTGCGCTTCGTCGCCGACGCCGTCGAGGACCCCACCATGCTGCTGCGCCACCTCTGACCGCCCCCTGCCCAGCACCCGACAGTCCACGCAGCACCCGACAGTCCACGCAGCACCCACCGACGGGTGCTGCCCGATCCGGTCCTAGGAGGTCTGACTTGCCTGCCCAGGCCCGCTACACCTACCTCGGCCCCGAGGGGACCTTCAGTGAGGCCGCGCTGCAGACGCTGCCGGAGGCGGCGACCGGCGAGCTGGTGCCCTCCGCCTCCGTGACGGCGGCGATGGACGCGGTGCGCAGCGGCGACGCGGCCGGCGCGCTGGTGCCGATCGAGAACTCCGTCGAGGGCGCCGTGACCACCACGCTCGACGAGCTCGCGACCGGCAGCCCCCTGATGATCTACCGTGAGGTGCTGCTGCCGATCAGCTTCGCCCTGCTCGTGCGGCCGGGCACCACCCTGGAGGACGTCAAGACGGTCACCGGCCATCCGATCGCCCAGGCCCAGGTGCGGCGCTGGCTCGCGGCGCACCTGCCGCACGCCGAGTGGGAGTCGGCCGCGTCCAACGCCGAGGGGGCGCGCCTGGTCCGCGACGGGCGCTTCGACTGCGCCTTCGCCGGGGAGTTCGCCGGGCGCCTCTACGGCCTGGAGGCGCTGGTGACCGACGTCAACGACGCCGCCGACGCCACGACCCGCTTCGTCCTGCTCGGCCGCCCCGGCCGCATCGCCGCGCCGACCAGGGCGGACAAGACGTCCGCGGTGGCGTGGCTGACCGAGAACCATCCGGGCGCGCTGCTGGAGCTGCTGCAGGAGTGGGCCGTGCGCGGGGTCAACCTGATGCGGATCGAGTCCCGGCCCACCGGCGAGGGCCTCGGGCAGTACTGCTTCTCCATCGACGCGGAGGGGCATGCCAGCGACCGCCGGGTCGGCGAGGCCCTGATGGGGCTCTACCGGATCTGCCCGAAGGTCCGCTTCCTCGGGTCGTATCCGCGGGCCGACGGCGAGGCCGCGTCCGTGCGGTCGGAGGTGACGGACCGCAAGTTCGCCGCGGCGGCCGACTGGCTCTCCCGCTGCCTGGACGGCCGCGGCGACAAGCAGGACCCGTGACCGGTCGGCGCAGGGGCGCCCGATGCGGCCACCTCACCGGCCGGAAGGGGCCTGTCTGCGCCGTCTGGACGCCGCCGGGGCGGGCCGTTGCGCGCGACGCCCGGCGCTGCCCCGGTGGCGTCGCGGGCGGCCCGGCGCCGCCGCCGCGGGCCGTGGCCCCATCGCCCGATCCGGCCACCCCGCAGGCCGGGACGGGCCGGCCGTCGTGGCGGTGTTTTTCCCGGGCCACGGGGGCGATTCCGCAACGGCCGTAGTCTGCTTGTGAGCCGGACACGGAGCAGTTGCCGGTCCGGCCAGGCACGAGGAGACGTCACCGCGCGGTCGGGCGGGGCGCACGACCGGGAGCGAGGATGCGGTGAAGGTCGTGGCGATCGCCAGCTACAAGGGCGGGGTGGGCAAGACGACGCTCACCGCGAACATCGGCGCCGCCATCGCTCGGCTGGGCCGCCGCGTCCTGCTGATCGACCTGGACCCGCAGGCGAACCTCACCTTCTCCTTCTACCAGCCGGAGGCCTGGCGCTCCGAGCTCGCCGACCACCGCAGGACCATGAAGGCCTGGTTCGAGTCCTGGCGGCCGGAGACCCTCCCGCCCCCGCTGGCCGGCTATGTGACGACCCCGCCGGTCGCCGCCGCCGCCGTCGCCGAGCGCGGCGGCACCCTGGACCTGCTTGCCTCGCACCTGTCCCTCGGTGACATCGAGATGAACCTCGCCGCCCACCTGGGCGGGGCGCAGGCGCACCGGTCCACCCGTCACTACTTCGACGTCTACCAGCGCCTCGCCACCGGGCTGGCCTCCCCCGGGATGAGCGACTACGACCTGGTCCTCATCGACTGCCCGCCGCACTTCGGGGTGATGACCCGCGCCGCGATCGCCGCCTGCGACCACGTGCTCATCCCGGCCCGCCCGGACAACTTCTCCGCGCTCGGCATCGAGCACCTGCTGGGCAAGCTGCGCCGCTACGTCTGGGAGTACAACCGGGTCGCGGACCTGCAGTCCGGCGTGCAGCCCGCGGCGAAACGCCTCGAGCCGCGCGTGCTCGGCGTCGTGCTCATGATGGTCCAGTACTACCGCGGCCAGCCGACCAGCTTTCTGCGGCCCCACATCCACCAGGCCGCCAGCCTCGGGGTTCCCCTGTTCGAGTCGATGGTCCGCCTGAGCACCCGCAGCTTCGCCGGCTCGGCCGAGACCGAACTGCCGGCCGTGCTCAGTCCCGACGTGCCCGGCGACGTCGTCGGCGAGCTGGTCGACGTGGTCGAGGAGTTCCTGCGCCGCCTGGCCGCCGACGCCCGCGCGACCGCCTGAGCCCCCGCCTTGCCAGGTCCGGCGAGGGCGGGTCAGGCAAGGGCGAGGGTGGTGAGGATGTCCGGGGAGAACGCCTCGGGGCCGAGCGCCCAGGGGCCCGCGTGGACGGCGCCGAGCGCGGCGCCGAGGTCCGGGCGCTCGCGTAGCAGCCTCGTCATCCGCCGGCGCTTCGCCGCCCGCTCGGGCATGCCGAACGCGGACAGCAGATCGGTCAGCGCGGTGGCGAAGCGTAGCCGCGCCATCCGCTCGCCGCGTTCCTCGGCGTAGCCGCGCAGCGTGTCGGGGGTCCAGGTGGGGGTGTCGAGCAGGGCCTCGGCGAGCACCCGGGTGTCGCGCAGGGTGATGCTCAACCCCTGGGCGGTCACCGGGTTGCTCCAGCCGGCGGCGTCGCCGAGCAGCGCGATCCCAGGTAGCAGCGGGTTGTCGGTCCAGGCGTCCGTCATGGGGAAGGTCGCGCACGGCCCGGCCGGGGTGGCCTCGGCGAGCGCGTCGGGGCACGGCAGCGCCGGCGAGCGGTACGCCGCCAGGAAGCGGGCCACCCGCTCGGGCCCGTTGAACCGCTCGGGGTCGGTCGCGGACCTGGCGATGTAGAGCCGGATCAGGTCGGCCCCGCGGGGCACGACGACGTACTGGTTGCGCCCGTCGACGCCGAGTGTCGTCTCGGCCCGGTCCCAGGCGCCGCCGTCGTCGACCAGCAGGCCGGTGAGCATCACCCGGGGAGTGGTCACCGTGATCGGGATGCCGAGCGCGGTGCGGGTGGCGGAGTTCTTGCCGTCGGCGACGACGACGAGCCGGGCGCGCAGGGTGTGGTGCGCCCCGTCGAGCTCGTAGGTGACCGACGGCGCCGGGCCCGGTTCCACCGTGGAACGCCCGACCCCGCGCACGACCGTCGCGCCGGCCTTGGCCGCCGCGGTGGCCAGCGCCTCGCGCAGCTCCGGATGGCCCACGCCGATGATCCCCGGGGCGCCGGGCACGGCCGTGGACAGGTCCATCGCCGCGGTGCGGGCGCGGTCGACGGTCAGCATCTCGTCGTAGGGCACCATCCTGCTGATCACCGACGCGCCCTCGGTGCCGAGCACCGTGTCGCCGAGGCCCAGCTCGACGGCCTCGCGGAAGCCCCACGGCGCGATCGCCTCGCCGCGGATCTGGTCGCGGTAGACGCGCTCGCGCTCCAGCACCGTGACACCCAGACCCGCCGTGGCGAGGCGGGTCGCGAGCGCGCAGCCGCCCACCCCACCCCCGATGACGACGATGTCGCTGTCCAGGTCGCCGTCGACGTCGCTGCTCATTTCGGCCTCCTCAGGTCATGACCGCGATGATTTACTATGGCATAATGGAGCCCGGGGCGGGATAAACGGTTGCGGACACACGACCGCCGGACACAGGGCGGGCGGACACGGGACGGGAGGCGGCCGGTGGCACGCAGGCGCGGTGGGACGCAGCCGGCGCCGCTGACCCAGCGCGACGTGCTCGACGCCGCGCTGCGCGTGGTGGAGCGCGGCGGCCTCGACCGGCTGACCGTGCGCGCCGTCGCCGACGAGCTCGGCGTCACCCCGCCCGCGGTGCACTACCACCTGCGCGGCGGCGAGGATCTGGCCGACCGGGTCGTCGAGGCGGTCGCCGCCGACATCCGCTTCGAACTCGATCCGGCCGCGCCCTGGGTGGACCAGTACGTCGGGCTCGTCACCGCGATGGACGAGGCGTTCCGGCGCTACCCCGGCACGGGGATGCGGGCGCTGACGGCGTCGCTGCCCTCCGCCGCGGCCGGCCGGCTCACCGGCACGGCGCTGGCGATCCTGCGCGGCGCCGGCCTGCCCGAGCCCGCGGCGGTCGAGCTGTTCACCGCCACCTACCTGCTGTTCACCGGCTGGCTCGCGGCCCGGGGGCTGGTGGCGGCGGGCGGCACGCATCCGAGCCTGGCCGCCGCAGGCGTCAGCGGGCCGGGCCTGGACGACCTCTCGACGCTCGAACGCGCCCTGCGCCGGGTGCTGGCGACGGTGCCGGCGGCTGCGCCGCCCGTCGCCGACCCGATCGACCAGAACCCGATCGACCCGGCGGGCCCGGCGCGGCCCGCCCACACGGAGGAGACACGACCATGAGCGACACCACCGTCATCGACGACTACTTCGCCGGCTGGAACAAGCAGGACACCGACGCGATCCTGGCCACCCTGACCCCGGACGTCGTGCTGGAGGACGTCCCGACCGGCCATGGCGCCACGGGGACCGACGAGGCCAGGGCGTTCATCGACCATGCCCTGAGCCAGACGGCGGGCACCACCTACGACGTCGTGACCACCCTGTCCGACGGGGCCACCTACGCCATCGAGTGGGTCATGCAGCCGGCCGGCATCCGTGGGTCCTCCTTCGGCTCGCTGCGCGAGGGCCGGATCGCCGTCAACCGCGACTACTGGAGCCTGCCCCGCAAGTCCGCCTGACAGGCGCGGTCAGCCGGCCACGGCGGGAGCCAGCGCCGCCGTGGCCGGCCGCCAAGGTCGGCTGCCTCGGTCCGCCGCCGGCGGGCACGGCCCACAGGTCAACACGGTCCAGGCCACCATGCGCCCACTCGGCGAGACCCGGGCCCGGGTGGGGATGCCGCCGAGCGCGTAGTCGCGCCGCTCGCCCAGGTCGGCGCCGAGCACCACCGCCCGGTAGCTCTCCCCCACCACGCCCGGGACCCGGCGCAGGCCCCAGCCCCGGCTCCCCCTCAGCGATCATGATGTTCCGCGGATCTACTCGTCCAGCGAAGGCATCCGGACCGTACGGTCGGTGCCAGCCATGGCACCATGGCCGAGGCCGGATCGTCGGGGCCGGATCGTCGGGGCCGGATCGTCGGGGCCGAATCGGGGGAGACAGAGCCATGCCGGCATCTCGCCGCACTCTGGTCATCGGCGTCGCCGGCGTGACGCTCGGTGCCCTCGCCGGCTGTGGAACCGGCCATTCCGCGGCTGGCGACGCCAGCAGGCCACCGAGCTCGGCCGGGGCCAGCGGTGCCGGAGGTTCCGGGAGTTTCGCGGGCTCGGCTGGCGCTGGCGAGGGCGGGGCCGCGACGGCCGGCAGGCGGCTTCCCCTGCAGGCCGGTCTCTCGGCGACGCCGGGCGGGGTGGGCCGCGCCGAGATCGCCGCCCGTTACGGTGGACTACGGCCGCGCGCCTGGGCACTCGACCTGCCCGGGACAATCACACGGCTACCCGCCGCCGGCCGGACGCTGGCGCTCACCTTCGACGCCTGCGGTGGGCCCGGTGGCAACGGCTACGACCGTGACCTGATCACCACGCTGCGCCGGTACGGCGTCCCGGCCACCCTCTTCCTCAACTCCCGGTGGATCGACGCGAACCGGCCCGCCTTCGCCGACCTCGCCGCCGACCCGCTGTTCGAGATCGGCAACCACGGCACCTTGCATCGGCCTCTGTCCGTCTCGGGACGCTCGGCCTACGGCATCCCCGGCACCCGTGACGCCGGCCAGGTCTTCGACGAGGTGGCCGGCAACCATGCAAAGCTCACCGGCTTGCTCGGCCGGCCGCCCCGACTCTTCCGGCCGGGCACCGCCTACAGCGACGACGTCGCCGTCCGCATCGTCGGTGACCTCGGCGAGACGATCGTCTCGTTCGCGGTGAACGGCGACGGGGGCGCCACGTACACCGCGGCCCAGGTGCACGCCAGCCTGCTGGCCGCCCCGCCCGGATCGATCGTGATCGGGCACATGAACCATCCCCGCCACGGCACCGGACCCGGCGTGGCCGCGGCCCTGCCCCGCCTGCTCGGCGCCGGATTCCGCTTCGTCCATCTTCCGGAGTAGCCCGCGCCCTGGCTGTCAGCGGATGGTCAGCCGCATCCGCAGGGCTTCGACGCCGCGGACGGCGAGGTGGGGGCGGTAGGTCGGCTCGGCGGTGACTTCCAGCCGGGTGACCCGGTCGAGCAGGGCGGTCAGCATGGTCTCGGCTTCGAGGCGGGCGAGGGGGGCGCCGAGGCAGTAGTGGAGGCCGTGGCCGAAGCCGAGGTGGCGGGGCGCGGGGACGGTCGACGAGGCGTAGCGGGTGATGTCGAACCGGTCCGGGTCGGTGAAGACCTCGGGGTCGCGGTGGGCGGCGCCGGCGACGAGGACGACGCCGTCGCCGGCCTGGAACGTCTGCCCGGCGAGCTCCGTGTCTGCCAGGGCCGTGCGTCCCGTCCACTGGACGGGCGGGTCGTGGCGCAGGGTCTCCTCGATGGCGGCCGGCACGAGCTCCCGGTCCGCCCGCAGCGCCGCGTACTGGCCCGGGTCCCGGGCGAGTGCCAGCACGGCGTTGGCGACGAGGTTGACGGTCGTGTCGTACCCGGCGACGAGGAGCAGGACGCAGATGTCGAGCAGTTCGGTCACGCTCAGCCGGTCGCCCTGCTCCTGCACGGCGATCAGGTCGCTGAGCAGATCGTCCGCGGGTTCGGCGCGGCGCCGGGCGATCAGCTCGGTGAAGTACTCGGCGAACGCCCGGGTGGCCTCGGTGCGCTGCGCCCGCTCGACCGGGTCGAGGACCTGGTCGGGGTCGAGCCCGCGGGTGAGCGCCGACGCCCAGGCGCCGAAGACCTTTTCGTCCCGCGCCGGGACGCCGAGCAGGGAGCAGATGACCCGCAGCGGCAGCGGCCGGGCGAACGCCTCGACGAGGTCGACCTCGTCGTGGTCGGCGGCGGCGTCGAGCAGCTCGACCGACAGGGCGCGGGCCATCGGCCGGAACCGGGCGATCGTCGCGGGGGTGAATGCCCGGCTGACCAGGCGGCGCAGCCGGGTGTGCGTCGGCGGGTTCGCCCGCAGCATGGAACGCAGACCCTCGTCCTGTTCCGTCACCGGACGAAATGCACTGGTCTCCATCGGGACATGGCCCCAGACGGGCTCCTGCAGGGCACCGACGCAGTCGGCGTGCCGGGTGATCACGCCAAGCCTGGGGGAAGCCGCGGACAGCCAGTGGCAGCGGGCCGCCTCGCGCAGCGCGCGGTAAAGCGGATAGGGATCGCTGCGGCGCCGCGGATCAAAAATCTCGTGAACGCCGGATGACGAGCCGGCGAAACCGGCCGCATTCCCGGCCGTCGCACCGGACCGATCACCGGACCGTGCCGCATCGGCGTGTTCAGCTGTCATGCCAGGCCCTTCCCATGACGCGCCGGCCGGCCGGTGCCGGCCAGGCCACCGCCGCCGATCCCGCACCGGAATGCTTTCATCGCCGGTCCGACGGTAGGCCGGTGGAGGGACGTGTACCGCGGTCGATATCCCCTTCTTATCGACCGATGAGGAACGCCCGGCCCACTGCGGAAGGCCCTTGACCTCCGCTTACGCCCGACCCACGATGACGCCGCCACCGGCATTCCTCCGCGCGCAGACCCGGGTCCCCCGGCCATGGGTGGCACCCACGAAGGAGCGGGATTCATGAGCACAGCGCAGATCGACGGCGCCGGGGCCGACGCCCTCGACCTGTTCGACACCGCCCATCGGATCGATCCCTACCCGCGGTACCGCCGGCTGCGCGAGGCTCCCGGCCCGACCCCCGTGCGCCTCGGCGACGCCGAGGTGACGCTGATGTCCCGGTTCTCGGACTGCGCCGCGGTGCTGCAGAGCCAGGCGTGGGGGCATGGCAACGTCGACCGGCTCAGCCCCTTCTGGGACCAGCAGGCGAGCCTGCCCGGGTCGTTCATCCGGATGGACCCGCCGGATCACCGGCGGCTGCGCACGCTGGTCAACAAGGCGTTCAGCGCCCGGATGGTCGCCGACCTCACGCCCATGATCACCACCCTGGTCGACACGTTGGTGGACCGGGCACTCGCCGCCGGCGGACTCGACGTGATCCGGGACCTGTCCGCGCCGCTCGCCCAGGCGATGGTGGGTCAGCGGCTGCTCGGGGTGCCGGCGCAGGACGCCGAGCTGCTGCGTTCCTGGGAACTGGCCATCGCCCGCGGCACCGACCCCGACGGTCTGCTTGGCGCCGAGGACATCGCCCGGCGCAACGAGGCCGGGGCGAACGTGGTCGCCTACCTGCAGGACCTCGTCGCGCGGCGGCGGGCCGACCCACAGGACGATCTGCTCAGCCGGCTCGTCGCGGTGGAGGAGTCCGGCGAGGTCCTCACCGCGGCCGAGGTCCTCGGCATCTGCGTGCTGCTGCTCGTCGCCGGGATGGAGACGTCGATCAACCTGGTCGGCAACGGCGTCCTCGCCCTGCTCGCCCACCCCGACCAGCTCGCGCTGCTGCGCGCCCGGCCCGAGCTGGCCCCGTCGGCCGTGGAGGAGATCCTGCGCTACGACACGCCGACCCAGTTCACGATGCGGGTCGCGCTCACCGACACCACGGTCGGCGAGCGCCGCTTCCGCCGCGGGGACGGGGCGATCGTGCTGATGGGCTCGGCCGGCCGGGACACCGACGTGTTCGCCGGCGGCGAGCGCCTCGACGTCACCCGCTACGCCGAACCCGGCCGTTCGCCGCGCCACCTCGGCTTCAGCCTCGGCCTGCACTACTGCCTGGGCGCGCCGCTGGCCCGGCTGGAGGCGACGACCGCGCTGCGCACGCTGGTCGAGCGGGCGCCGGCGCTGTCGCTGGCCACCGACGAGCTGTCCTACCAGCCGAGCCTGATCCACCGCGGGCTGCGCTCGCTGCCCGTCGACTTCTCCCCCAGCGCCGCGGACTGAAGCGGCGAAGGGCCGGCGCCGCCCTCGGTCTCACCGCGGGCGGCGCCGGCCCTTGCGGCCGCAGGACGGCTCGGGCTCAGGCGGCTCGGGCTCAGGCAGCTCGGACTCAGGCGGCTCGGACTCAGGCGGCTCGGACTCAGGCGGCGTGGAAGCGCACGGGCAGTTCGGCCAGGCCGCGGATGAGCATGTTGGGCTTGTACGGCGGTGTGTCGGTGAGCAACTCCATGTCGGCGACTCGGTCGAGCACCCCGGCGAGCAGCAGCTCCATCTCGAGCAGCGCCAGCGGCGCGCCGAGGCAGTAGTGGTGGCCGAGGCTGAACGACAGGTGCCGGGCGATCGGCTTCGAGGTGTGGAAGCGGGTGACGTCGAGCCGCTCCGGGTCGTCGTACACCAGCGGGTCGCGGTTCGCGCAGGCGATGAGCGCGACGATCCCCTCGCCGGGGGCGAAGACCTCGTCCGCCACCACCAGCTCCCGCTTGGCGGCGCGGGTGTTCATGTGGATGGGCGAGTCGTAGCGCAGCAGCTCGTCGACCGCCGGGGAGAGCAGCTCCGGGCGCTCGCGCAGCAGCGCGACCTGGTCGGGGTTGCGGATCAGCGCCAGCATCCCGTTGCCGACGAGGTTCACCGTCGTCTCGTGGCCGGCGATGAGCAGGGTCACGCAGGTGCCGAGCAGCTCGTCGGCGGTGAGCCGGTCGCCCTGCTCCTCGACGGCGGCGAGCTGGGTGATCAGGTCGTCGCCCGTCGCCTCCCGGCGCCGGCGGGAGACCAGTTCGCGAAAGTACGACAGGAACTCGGGGATGGCGGCGTTGCGCTCGGCGAGCGCCTGCGGCGTCATCAGCACGTCGGGGTCGAAGGCCCGGGCCAGCGCCTGCGACCAGACCTGCACCAGCGGGTGGTCCTCGGCCGGCACGCCGAGGATCTCGCAGACCACCGTCAGCGGCAGCGGGTAGGCGATGGTGGAGATGAGGTCGAACTCGCCCGCCCGCAGCGCGTCGTCGAGCAGCTCGTCGACGAGGGCGGCGATGCGGGGCCGCAGCGCCGCGACGGTCCGGGCGGTGAACGCCTTCGTCACCAGGCCGCGCAGCCGGGTGTGGTCCGGTGGCTCCATCCACAGGAAGGAGGCGGGGAACGCCTCGGCGGGGATGGTCGGGTGGAGCTGGTGGGGCTCGCGGTCGTGGCCCCACTCCTGGCTGCCGAGCACCGCCGCGCAGTCCGCGTAGCGGTTGGCGAGCTTGAGGTCGAACGGCCCGGTGTGCAGCGGTCCGGCGGCGCGCAGCTCGGTGTAGATGGAGTAGGGGTCGTGCCGGTTCGCGGGGTCGAACAGCTTCGCGAGCAGCCGCGCCCCCGTCTGCTCGGGGGAGGCCGTCTGCTCGGGGGAGGCCGTCTGCTCGGGGGCGGTCGGGGGCGCCTCGTCCGGTCGGCCGTGGGCCTCGGACGACGCGGGTTGGACGGTGACCATGCTGAGCTCCTTCTACGACTGATCGTGGTGGGCGGGGCGGGCGTGACCGCCGGCGCCGCCGGGCGCGAGCACCCTGGCGGCCAGCGCCGGGCGCAGCAGCGCGGTGGGCGGCTCGGCGAGGTGCACCACGCGCAGGAGGGTCCGGGCGACGGCGGGGTCGCGGTGCGCGCGGCGCTGTGCCCGCGCCGCGTAGCTCCCGGTGACCCGGCCCCGCAGGGTGCGCCGGCCCACCACCGCCGGGTAGCGCAGGTCCGCCGAGGTCGCCATGTCCCAGGCGACGTCGAGGACGCCGCCGACCGCCCGGTAGAAGCGGCCCGCCAGCCCGCCGAGGCCCTCGCGCAGGCAGTCGCGCAGGACGAGCGTCTGCTGGGCGGCGACCGTCATGCCCTGCGCGTACAGCGGGTTGAAGCTGCACAGCGCGTCACCGATGACCACCAGGCCGTCGGGCGGGCTGCGCACGGCCTCGAAGTGCCGCCGCACCGACTCCCGGAACCGGTAGGGCACGGCGTCGGTCAGGGGGGTCGCCGCGCGGACGAGGTCGGCGATGTCGGGAACCGGCAGCCGCCGGGCGAACGTGCAGAACCCGTCGTGGTCGGTCGGGGGATGCTCGCCGAGCAGGCCGGCGAGGGTGACGATCCAGCGGTCGCCCTCGACGGCGGCCGCGCCCCCGCCGCGCAGGCCCGGGGTGGTGGAGATGATGACGCTGAGGTCGCCGTCGAGGTGCTCGGGGCGACGCTGGTAGACCCGCGAGGCGTAGCCGAGATCCACGGTGACGCGCGACGTCGGCGGCGCCGGGTGCCCGGCGGCGGAAAGCCAGTCCAGGGAACGGGAGTTGCGGCCGCTGGCGTCGACCACCAGGTCCGCCGCCAGCACCGTCGACGCGCCGTCGCCGGCGCCCGAACGGATCCGCACACCGGTGACCGCCCCGGTTCCGACCCCGCCACCGGCCTCGCCCGCCCCGACGCCGACCAGGCCGATCACCGCGGTCCTCGGCAGCAGGCGGACGCCGGGCAGGACCGCCGTGCGCCGGCGCAGCTCGCGTTCCAGCAGCGGCCGGCTCGCGAGCACCGATGTCAGCCCCGTGGAGACCGGGCCGACCCGGCGGCCGTGCAGGTACCAGCGCCCGCCGACCAGCGCCTCGCTCGTGGGCGCCCCGGCGGCGACGAGCTGGGCGACCAGGCCGGGATGCAGATCCTCGAGGATCTCCCGGCCGCGGTCCATCAGCGCGTGCAGGTGCCCGGCCTGCGGCACCCCGCGCCGAGCGCCGAGACCCGCGGCGGGAAGGGCTGTGCCGGCGGGAAGGGCTGTGTCGACGGGAAGGGCTGTGTCGGCGGGAAGGGCTGTGTCGGCGGAGCCGGGCAGGTCGTCGCGGTCGAGGACGCTGACGCGGTCGAAGGACTCGCTCAGGACCCGCGCGGCGAGCAGGCCGGCGACCCCCGCTCCGAGGACGACGGCGTGCCCGGAGCGGGGTGTCGAGGGCGGTCGGTCAGAGGTCAAGGGTCAGCCGCTCCGAACGCGCCCGCGAGACGCAGATCATCATCGTGGTGCCGGTGGCCCGCTCCTGCGGCGAGAGCACCGAGTCCCGGTGGTCGACCTCGCCGTCGAGCACGGTCGTCTCGCAGCTCGCGCAGGTGCCCTCGCGGCAGGAGGAGGGGACGTCGAGCCCGGCGCGGTCGAGCGCGTCGAGCACCGACTGGTCGGCACGCACCCGGACCAGCCGTCCGGAGCCGGCCAGCAGCACGTCGAAGGCCCGCTGCTCGGCCTCGTCCACGCCGTCCGTCGGGCGGGGGCGGAACCGCTCGACGTGCAGGCTGCCGACGCCGCGGGCGGCGAACGCCCGCTCGGTGGCCGCCAGCAACGGCTCCGGCCCGCAGCAGTACAGCCGCGAGTCGTCGGCGAGCTCGGCGACGATGCCGTCGACGGGCAGCAGGCCCTCGGTGTCCTCGGGCAGCACGCGCACCCGGTCGGGGTGGCGGGCGAGTTCGGGCAGGAACGCCATCCGCCGCCGCGCCCGCCCGCCGTAGTAGAGCCGCCAGTCGGCACCGCGGCGTTCCAGCTCGTGCATCATCGGCAGCAGCGGCGTGATGCCGATGCCGCCGGCCACCAGCCGATAGGACCCGCCCGCCACCAACGGGAAATTGTTGCGCGGGGCGCCGACCTCAATTTCCGTACCCTTCACGACCTGTTCATGGAAGTAGCGCGATCCGCCCCGGCTTTTCTCCTCCAGGAGCACCGCGATTCGCCATGACCGGGTATCGGACGGATCACCGCACAACGAGTACTGGCGGATCTGGCCACCCGGTACCCGAATATCCACGTGGGCGCCCGGAGCCCAGGTGTCGAGATCCTCTCCTTGCGGGTCCACCAGCACGACTACCAGCACGTTCTCCGCTGCCAGGGTCGCGGTGTCCACCCGCAGGACCGTCCAGCGAGATACCGAACTCACCGGCGAACCGTCTCACGCCGACCACCGGGTGAACAGCGATCAATACAACGGCAATCACCCCATCGGAAACGTCGATGGCCGACGACCGAACGCGCGGGGCGCGGCAACAATGACCCCGCACGCAGCACTTTTATACCGGTGGGAGCAACCGTGAGCGAGACAATCGTCAGGCCCTCCGAAGCATCGAGTCCGCCGGATCCCGTGCTGCTGGCGCAACGCACCGCGCGGTTCATCCGGGACGTGGTCGTCCCCGTCGAACGCGAGATCGTCGTCGACGGCCGCCGGATGGACGACGCGCTGCGCCTGGAACTGGTGGCGGCCGCCAAGGACGCCGGGGTGTTCGGCCCGCTGTCGCCCGTCGAGTACGGCGGCTTCGGCCTGGACTTCCGCGGGCAGGCGCACGTGCTCATCGCCGCGGGCGCGAGCCTCGTCGGGCCGCTGGCCCTGCACTGCTGGGCGCCGGACGACGGCAACATCCACCTGCTCGCCGACGCCACCACCCCGGCCCAGCGCGAGCGCTACCTGGCGCCGCTCGCCGCCGGGGAGGTGCGCTCGGCGATCGCCATGACCGAGCCCGCACCCGGCACCGGATCCGACCCGGGCATGCTGCGCACGCTGGCCACGCGGGTGCCCGGCGGCTGGTCGATCACGGGCGCCAAGCACCTCATCACCGGCGCGGACGGCGCCGCGTTCACGATCTGCGTCGCGCGCACCGACGCCGGCCCGACGATGTTCCTCGTCGACGCGGACAACCCGGGGACGCGCGTGGTGCGCCGGATGCCGACGCTGGACTTCACCAGCGCCCCCGGCGGCCACTGCGAGGTCGCCTTCGACGACTGCCGCGTCGACGACGACGCCGTGCTCGGCGAGGTGGGCCTGGGCCTGGAGTACGCCCAGGCCAGGCTGGCCCCGTCCCGGCTGACGTTCTGCATGAACTGGCTGGGCCTCGCGGTCCGCGCGCACGTCCTGGCCGCCGAGCACGTGCTGGGACGCCACTCCTTCGGCTCCCCGATCGCCGAGCACGGCATGGCGCAGGCCCTCGTCGCCGACAACGAGATCGACCTCGCCGCGGCCCGCGCGCTCGTCCACGCCACCGCCGCGACCCTGGACGAACACGGCGCGACCAGTTCCGCCGCCCGCCACGACGCCGCCATCGCGAAGACCTTCGTGTCCGAGGCGGTGTGGCGGGTGCTCGACCGGGCCGTGCAGCTCTTCGGCGGGCTCGGTGTCTGCGAGGACCATCTGGTGGCCCGCTTCCTCGTCGAGGCGCGCGCCTTCCGCATCTACGAGGGTCCCTCCGAGGTGCTGCGCGCCTCGGTGGCACGGCGGGTGTTGCGCCGCCTCGGCTAGCGCCAACGTCCATCACGCAGCTCCACGTCCATCACGCAGCTCCACGTCCGTCACGCGGTGGGAGACCTCGGTGAGCAACCCGTCAGTTCTGAACCCGACAGCACCCGGATTCGCGGTCTTCGCCCAGCCGGGGGGTGCCGCGGACTTCGCGCACATCCGGCGCATGGCCAACACGGTGGTGCCCTTCGGCGCCTTCGTCGGCGTCGAGGTCACCGAGGTCGACGCGGACCACTCGGTCGTGGAGATCCCCGACCGCCCCGAGCTGACCAACCAGTTCGGCACCGTGCACGCGGGCGCGCAGTTCCTCGCCGCGGACATCGCCGGGGCGTGCGCGTTCGTGGGGGCGACGGCCAGCCGGATCGCGGACGTGGCCTGGCTCGTCGTGCGGGACAGCTGGTCGTCGTTCCGCCGGCCCGCCCGGGGTCTGGTGCGCGCGGTGGGAACCGTCGACGAGCGCGCGGTGCGCCAGGTGCTCGCCGCCGGTCCCGGCGAGCGCGTCGACCTCGACGGCAAGGCGGTGCTGCACGACGCCGCCGGCACCCTGGTCGCCACCTTCCGCTTCGCCTACGTCGCCGAGCTCGCCGGCCCGACCGGCGCCCCGGCCGCCCCATGACCGGGTCCATGACCGAGCCCACGCCCGGGTCGGCCGCGCCGCGGCGGTCGGAGTTCTCCGCGCTGGAGGCGCTGCGGGTCGACAGCGTCGGGGGCGTGTCGTTCGTGCTGCGGGTGCTCCCGCAGGACGACCCGGGGGCGCCGGTCGCGCTGATCCTGCCGGCGATGGCGCTCAAGGCGAAGTTCTACCTGCCGATCGCACGGGCGCTGCACGCGGCGGGGGTGTCGGTGGTGACGACGGACCTGCGCGCCCAGGGCGAGTCCACACCCGGCCTGCACGAGCAGCCGACCTTCGGCTACCGCGAGCTGATCGAGGTCGACCTGCCGCGGATCCTCGCCGCCGTGCGCACCCGGTTCCCCGGGTCACGGCCGTACCTGTTCGGCCACAGCCTCGGCGGCCAGATCGCCCTGCTGCACGCCGCCGCCGCGACCGCCGAGCAACGACACGGGACGGCCCGCGGCGGGATCGACGGCGGCGGGATCGACGGCGGCGGGATCGACGGCGGCGGGATCGCCGGCGTCTGCGTCATCGGCACGGGGACCGTGTTCTGGAAGGCGTTCGGCTTCCGGCGCTGGGCCGAGGCGCTGTTCTCGATCCAGACGATCGGCCTGGTCGCGCGGGTGCGCGGCTACTGGCCAGGCGGCATGCTCATCGGCGGCGCCATGCCCGGCCGGGTGATGACGGACTGGGCCCGCCATTCCCGCACCAGCCGCTACCGGCCGCACGGGACGACCCGCGACTACGACCGGCTGCTGGCCGAGCTCGACCTGCCGGTGCTGGCCATCTCCCTGGACGCCGACCGGCTGGGGCCGAAGTCGAACGTCGACTTCCTCTGCCGCCGCCTGCCCCGGGCCCGCCTCGACCGGTGGCACATCACCGCCTCCGCCGGAGTCGCCCATCGCGACCACTTCGCCTGGACGAAGGATGCCGCCGTCATCGGGCCGGCGGTCGCCGCCTGGATCCGCGACCGCCGCGGGCCGCAGTAGCCGGATTCCTCTCGCACGATTGGAACCTCCAATCGGGGGCGGTCACCCACATATTCGTCGCGACCCGTTCACCAACGATTCACCAAGCCATGCTGAACTGCATCTGCTCGTCGACACGGAATTAATCGACACGTACACGGACCGGGTGCCGGGAATTCATCGGCCAGGGGACAAACCGGTTCGGAACTGGTCCGGCCCGGCGCGCGCAGGACACAAATAGCTGTTTGGCAGTTGCCGCCGGATCGGAGGGGGAGCCAGTGAGCCGCATTACCGTCGAGAACGTCACGCGCCGCTACGGTGACGTGCGGGCGGTCGACGGGGTGAGCCTCGACGTCGCCCACGGCGACTTCCTGGTGCTGCTCGGCCCCAGCGGCTGCGGAAAGTCGACGCTGCTGCGCATGATCGCGGGCCTGGTCCCCCCCAGCGACGGCCGGGTGCTCGTGGACGGGCGCGACGTCACCGAGACCCCGGCCCGCGACCGCGACCTCGCGATGGTGTTCCAGAGCTACGCGCTCTACCCGCACCTGACCGTGGAGCGCAACATCGGGTTCCCGCTGCGCGCCCGCAAGCAGCGCAAGGCCGACATCCGCCGGCGGGTCGCCGAGGTCGCCGACATCCTCGACCTCGGCAAACTGCTCGACCGCCGGCCGCGGGAGCTCTCCGGCGGCCAGCGCCAGCGGGTGGCGCTCGGCCGCGCCCTGGTCCGCGACCCCGGCGCCTTCCTGATGGACGAGCCGCTGTCGAACCTGGACGCCCAGCTGCGCACCGCGACCCGCACGGAGATCACCGAGCTGCACCGCCGGCTCGGGCGGACGTTCGTCTACGTCACCCACGACCAGGTCGAGGCGATGACGATGGCGACGTCCGTGGCCGTGCTCAACCGCGGCCGCCTGGAGCAGGTGGGGACGCCGACCGAGGTGTACGACACGCCGGCGTCGGCGTTCGTCGCGGGGTTCCTGGGCTCGCCGCCGATGAACCTGCTCGACGCCGAGATCGTCACCCGAGACGGCCGGCTGCACGCGGTCGCCGCGGGCGTGGACGTGCCCCTCGGCCTCGGCGAGCCGGGCGAGCAGGCGCAGCGACCCGTCACCCTCGGCGTCCGCCCCGAGCACCTGAGCCTCCTGCCGGCCTCGGTCGTCGCAGGCCCGGCGTCCGAGGCCGGTGCCCCGAACGGCGCGGCCCCCGCCCCCGCGGCGACGCTGCGCGGCACCGTGCGCGCCATCGAGAACCTCGGCAGCGAGGAGATCGCCCACTGCCGCGTCGGCGAGGCGGAGGTCGCCGTGCGCGCCCGCCGGCCGGCCGGCTTCACGGTCGGCGAGGCCGTCGTCCTGACCGTCCGCCCCGAGCACATCCACCTGTTCGACCGGGAGTCGGGACGCCGGCTCGTCTGGCGGCCGGACCGGGACGCCCCGGTCCCGGCCGCCCGCGTCCCCGTCGCCACCTGACGCCGTCGTACCGCCACACCGCCACACCGCCACACCGCCACACCGCCGGCCACCGGCACGCCGCACGCCGGGTCGCCCGCCACAGCTCACCCGCTCGCACCGTCACCTCGCCGAGGAGCAGCACGTGAAAAGACCGTTCGCCCGGAGATCGTTCTCCCTGGTGGCTCTGTCGGCCGCCACCGCGTTGTCCGTCCTGGCCGCCTGCGGCTCGCCCGGGGGCGGCGACGAGGACACCTCGTCGAAGGCGACCGCCAAGATCCCCGAGCTCGGCAAGGACCAGAAGGTCTCGATCGTCTTCGAAAGCTACAACTTCGGTCAGGCCGGCCCCTGGACGGACACCTTCAACGAGCTGATCGGCAAGTTCGAGAAGGCGCACCCCAACATCGACGTCACCCCGCAGAAGCCGCAGGGTTCCAGCCCGAACCCGGCCACCGACACGGTGTCGAGCCTGCAGAGCCAGATCGCCGCCGGCTCGCCGCCCGACGTGGTCCAGCTCGGCTTCAGCGACCTCGACTTCTCCATCCACTCGCTGAAGGTGAAGCCGCTGGACGACCTGGTCGGCAAGGACGCCGTCCAGGCGAACTTCGACGGCGCGAAGCACCCCTTCGCCCCCACCGCGCGGACCCTCGCCAACTGGGACGGCAAGACCTACGGCGTGCCGTTCGTCTTCTCCACGCCGGTGCTGTACTACAACGCCTCCATCTTCGCCGAGGCCGGTCTCGACCCGGCGAAGCCGCCGAAGACGTGGGACGAGGCCCAGCAGTACGCCCGGACGATCGTCGACAAGACCAACCGTGACGGTCTGTACCTCGACTGCCTCACCAAGATCGCCAAGGACTGGTGCTTCCAGAGCCTGGTGCGCTCCAACGGCGGTCGGGTGGTCTCCGAGAACCGTTCCACGCTGACCTACGCGCAGCCCCCCGCCGTCGAGGTCCTGCAGAAGGCCCAGGGCTGGGTCAAGGACGGGCTGACGCCGGTACTCGGCCAGAAGCAGGCCTACGAGAGCTTCGCCCGCGGTGACATCGGCATGTTCCTGGAGACGAGCGCCATCCAGGGCACGTTCGTCAAGGGCTCGAAGGGCAAGTGGGACCTCAAGGCCGCCGAGATGCCCAGCTTCGGTTCCAAGCCGACCGTCCCGACGAACTCCGGCGCGTCGCTGTTCATCCTGTCCGACGACCCGGCCAAGCAGCGCGCCGGCTGGGAGCTGATCAAGTTCCTGACCAGCGAGGACGCGTACAAGACGATCTCCACCAAGATCGGCTACCTGCCGCTGCGGACCGGGCTCGTCGACGACCCGAACGGGCTCGCCGACTGGGCCAAGGCCAACCCGTTGGTCGTGCCGAACATCGCCCAGCTCGCCCGGATGGAGCCGTGGGTGTCGATCCCCGGCGTCAACTACATCCAGGTCCGTGACGGGATGATGGACGCGGTCGAGAAGATCGTGTACCAGGGCGCGGACCCGCAGTCGACCCTCACCGCCGCCCTGAAGCAGGGCGCGGCACTGCTACCGAAGGCGTAATCCGATGACCCCGACCGGACCGGCCCAGCTGACCCTGATCCAGGTGAGCGACACCCACCTGCTGCCAGCCGGCCAGTTGATGCACGACCGCGTGGACACCTTCGCCCTGCTGGAGACGGTCGCCGCGACGGTGGCGTCCTCGGCCGGTCCGGTCGCTGGGATCCTGCTGACCGGCGACCTCGCCGACGACGGCTCCCCCGCCTCCTACCGGCGGCTGCGCCAGATCGTCGACCCGCTGGCGGCGGCGTTCGACGCGCCCGTCGTGTACGCGATGGGCAACCACGACGAGCGCCTGGCGTTCCGCGCCGAGCTGCTGGACGGCGCCGGCGTGCCCGCCGGCCTCGACGGGGCCGCGGACCGGTGGTCGGCGGACCATCCCTGCGACGGCCTGCACCTGATCGACGGCCTGCGCCTGGTCGTCCTCGACTCCACCACGCCGGGCCGCCACGACGGCTGGCTCACCGACGCCCAGCTCGGCTGGCTGGCCGACGTGCTCGCCGAGCCGGCGCCCCGCGGCACCCTGCTGGTCGTGCACCACCCGCCGTTGCCCTCCCCGGTGCCGACCGTGCACCTGCTGCGGCTCGCCGCGGCCGAGCGGCTCGCCGACGTCGTCGCCGGCACCGACGTGCGCATGATCCTCAGCGGGCACGCCCACCACGCCGGCGCCGGCGCGCTCGCCGGCATCCCGGTGTGGATCAGCCCCGCGCTCGCCTACGACGCCGACCCGCTGCCGCCCGACGGCCGGTTGCGGGGGCTGCTCGGCGGCGGCTTCAGCCGGATCGACCTGATCGACGGCCAGGTCGTCGCCACCGCGATCCCGCTGACGCCGACCGGCCACGTCTACAACAACGACAGGGCGGAGATGGTGGAGTTCATCCGCAGCGTCACGCCGCAGACCACCCCGGGATGAGCGGGATGTTCGTCGAGGTCGCTCCCCCCACGCTGCCGGCGCCGATCGTGGCGCCGGCAGCGGCCGGGGGCCGGGGGCGGACCGCGCGGCGCCTGACCCGCCGCCTCGGCCGCGGCGTCGTGCCCTACCTGTACCTCACCCCGGCGCTGGGCATGCTCATTGTCTGGACGTACCGCCCGCTGGTCGAGACGGCGAACTACTCGTTCTACTCGTGGAACCTGTCGCCGACCCAGCCCGCGACGCCGGTCGGCTGGCACAACTACCACCGGCTGTTCACCCTGCCGGAGCTGGGTGACTCGGTGTGGCGGACCGTACTGATGATCGTCGGCCTGCTGCCGTTCACGATCGTCATCCCGGTCGTGGTGGGTCTGCTCGCCCGCGAGGTGCGCGGCCGGGCGCGCAGCGTCTACCAGGCGCTGATCTTCGCGCCGTTCCTGGTCGCGCCGGTGGCGAGCGCCGCGGTCTGGCAGTGGCTGCTCAGCCCCCGCGTCGGGGCGGTGAACAGGGCGTCGGGGACGTCGGTGAACTGGTTTCACGAGCAGTGGCCCGCCCTGATCGCCATCACCGGCGTCACGGGCTGGCACGTGCTCGGGTTCGCCGTGCTGGTCGTCGCCGCCGGGCTCGCGTCGATCAACGGCGACTACGCGGAGGCGGCCTCCGTCGACGGGGCGTCGCGCTGGCAGATCACCCGCTGGCTGACGCTGCCGCTGCTGTCGCCGACGCTGGTGTTCCTGCTGATGACCACGGTGCTGCTGTTCGCGCCGCAGTGGACGTTCCCGCTGATCGACTCGCTCACCCAGGGCGGCCCGGTCAACGCCACCACCAACGTCTACTACCTGCTCTGGGAGTACGGCTTCCAGAGCTTCGATGCCGGGCTCGCCTCGGCGGCCGGGGTGGTGTTCTTCCTCGGCTTCGGACTCGTGGCGGCGGTCCTGCTCTGGATCTCCGACCGGGTCACCGTCCACGACGACTGAGAGGGCGCCCCGTGACACTCGCCACCGACCCCCCGGTGACTGAGCCGTCGGCGACAGGTCCGTCGGCGACAGGTCCGTCGGCGACAGGTCCGTCGGCGACCGGCGGCGCGCCGGTGACCAACTTCGACGCCCCCGTCATCGCCGGGGGCCGGTCGCGCACGCGCGTCGTCGTCGGGCACCTCACCCTGGCCCTGCTGGGCCTGGCCTGCGTGTTCCCGATCTACTGGCTGTACGCGACGTCGCTGCGGCGACCGGGCGACATCTACGAGCTCAGCCCGCTGCCGTGGCCGCTGTCCCTGGACAGCTACCGCACGGCGTTCGACGAGGTCGACGTCGCCCGGCTGCTGCTCAACACCACCGTCGTCGCGACGCTCACCGCGCTCGGGCAGCTACTGACCAGCCTGCTCGCCGCCTACGCGTTCGCGGCCTGGAGCTTCCCCGGCAAGCGGCTGCTCTACCTGGCCTTCGTCGCCAGCTGGCTGGTGCCGTTCCAGGTCTCGATGCTGCCGAACTACGTGCTGCTGCACCAGCTCGGGCTGCTGAACACCCTGTCCGGGGTGATCATCCCGAACGTCGTCTCGGGGCTCGGCGTGCTGCTGCTGCGCCAGCACCTCGACAGCTTCCCCAAGGAGCTGCTGGAGGCGGCCCGGATGGACGGCCGATCGTCCTGGTCGACGCTGTGGACGGTCGTCGTGCCGAACCTGCGGGCGGCGCTGGCGGCGCTGGGCATCCTGCTGCTCGTCAACGCCTGGAACGAGTACTTCTGGCCGGCGATGGTCCTGCAGCGGGACAACTCGGTCCTGCAGCTGGGCATCCGCAGCTTCATGAGCGCCACCGAGGGCAACGACTGGGGACCGCTGACCGCGACCGCCGGGCTGGCCTGCCTGCCGATCTTCGTGATCTACCTGGTGCTGCAGCGCCACGTCGTCAGCGGCTTCGTCCGCTCCGGCCTGCGCTGAAGGCCCGTACGCGGACTTCGCCGCCGATCCCGGGGCCGGTTCCGCGGAACACCATGATCGTTCCAGGGGCTTTGCGTCCAGGGTCCGGTCCTTACGAGTTCCCCCGCGATTGAGACGGGGGGTGAAGCGGGCGATGGTGTGGTGCCAGCCCGCCTGATCGCCGTCCTGGCAAGATAGCGGCATGGAACGTGTGCTTGGAATCGGTGGATACTTCATGCGGGCCGCCGACCCGGCGGCCCTGAGCGCGTGGTATCGCGATTATCTGGGCCTGGACGCCGATGACAACGGCCGGTGGCGTCAGGAAGCCGGGCCGACGGTGTTCGCGACGTTCGAGCCCGAGACCGACTACTTCGGGTCCCGCGCCCAGCAAACCATGCTCAACTTCCGGGTCCGCGACCTGGATGCGATCCTCGCGCAATTGCGCGCCAAGGGCGCGGACGTGGCCAAGGAAACGCAGGACATGGAGGGTGTCGGTCGATTCGGCTGGGTCACCGATCCTGCGGGCAATCGGGTCGAGCTGTGGCAGCCCGCCTGACCGGGTGTTCACCGACCGACTGTTGGTCACCCTGGTCCACCTGTGCACCGGTTCGACCCACGAGGCCCTCGACATGATCTACCGGTGAGCGCTCCGCCCCGCACACCGAAGAACCTCGGCGAAGGAGCGATCACCGAACAGCACGGCTGGCCCAATCGCGGGGGAGGTCGTCAGTCCCGGGTGGGGGTCGGGGCCGATCCACCATCGTGGATCTCCACCATTGTGGATCATGGCGGGTTTTCTGTCGGTGGTGGAGGGGACGATGTTCCGGTCCGATGATCGACGACACCCCTGACCCGGTGATCACCCCCGGAACCGCCCAGCCAAGGCCGGAGCCGGCAGCGGGCCGGGCCATCGGCCGGTCGGTTAGGCCACCCGGGGCTCGACTGGGGCCAGGAGGGTCTCGGCGAGCGAGGTGTCGTGCTCGGCGGCGCGGAAACGCGGGTGGTCGAGCGCCTCGGCGAGGAAACCGGCCGTCGTGGCCACGCCGGCGCCGACGACCCGGGTCTCGGCGAGCGCACGGCGCATCCGGGCGATCGCGCCGTCGCGGTCCGGTGCCCAGACGACGACCTTGGCCAGCAGCGAGTCATACAGCGGTGGGATCCGGTAGCCGGCGGTCAGGTGGGTGTCGACGCGGACGAACGGGCCGCCGGGCAGGTCCAGTTCGGTGACGAGGCCCGGGGTGGGGCGGAAGTCCCGGGCGGGATCCTCGGCGTTCACCCGGCACTCGATCGCCACGCCGCGGGCGGTGACGTCGGACTGCGTGTAGCCGAGCTCCTCGCCCGCCGCGACCCGAAGCTGCTCGGCGACCAGGTCGAGGCCGGTGACCATCTCGGTGACCGGATGCTCGACCTGCAGCCGGCAGTTGACCTCCATGAAGTAGTAGGCCCCGCGCGCCGGGTCGTAGAGGAACTCCACGGTGCCGGCACCGACGTAGCCGGCCGCGAGCACGGCGCGCACCGCCGCTTCCCCCACCTCGGCGACGCCGCCCGGGTCCACCCCGGGCGCCGGGGACTCCTCGACGAGCTTCTGGTGGCGCCGTTGCAGCGAGCAGTCCCGGGCGCCCAGGTGGATGCCGTGGCCGTGGCCGTCGCACAGCACCTGGATCTCGACGTGGCGGGCGGATTCGAGGTAGCGCTCCAGGTACAGCCGGCCGTCGCCGAACACGGCCAGGGCCGCCGCGCGGGTCTCGGCATAGGCGGCGGGGAGGTCGGCGCGGTCGTGGACGACGCGCATCCCACGACCGCCGCCACCGGCGACCGCCTTGAGGATCAGCGGGTAGCCGATGTCGCCGGCGAGCGCGAGGGCGGCGTCGGGGCCATCGAGGGCGTCGCGGCTGCCCGGCAGCAGCGGCAGGCCGGCGTCGCGCATGATCCCGCGGGCGAGCGCCTTGTCCCCCAGCCGGGCCATGACGTCGGCCGGCGGCCCGATGAAGACGATCCCCTCGTCCTCGCAGACCTCGGCGAACTCCGGGTTCTCCGACAGGAAGCCGTAGCCCGGATGAATCGCCTCGGCGCCGCGGGTCCGGGCGGCCTCCACGACCGCCGGGATGTTCAGGTAGCTGCGCTTCGCCGGCCCCGGGCCGACCTGCACCGACTCGTCGGCCAGCCGGACGGCCGCGGAGTCCCGGTCGGCGGCCGAGTGCGCGACGATCGTGCGGATGCCGAGCTCGCGGCAGGTGCGCACGACTCGCAGCGCGATCTCGCCGCGGTTGGCCACCAGCACGCTCGTGAACATCAACGGCTCCCGTTCGGGGCCTGGTCCAGCGGCGCGAGCAGGAACAGCGGCTGGGCGTGCTCGATGGCGGTGGCGTCCTCGACGAGGATCCGCACGACCCGCCCGGGAAGCTCCGCCTCGATCGGGATCATCAGCTTCATCGCCTCGACGATCGCGACCTGCTGCCCGGCGCGGACCGTGTCGCCCTCGGCGACGAACGGCGCCTTCCCGGGCTCGGGCGCCCGGTAGAACATGCCTACGGACGGAGAGACCAGCGGGAACGTCCCGGTTTCCTCGGGCGCCGCCAGCTCACTGGGCTGCGCAGCCGCGGCCGGGGCGGCGGGCACCGCCGCGGGTGCTGCCGGGGCCACGGGGGCGGTGGGCGCGGCCCAGCGGGTCCGCGCGGGCGCGACCGGTGCTTCCGCGAACCCCGGGCCGGCGCTCGTCCAGCCCATCTCGACGCTGACATCGCCGGCCGACACGCGGACGTGGCTGGGCGCGACCCGTGCCCGCACGGACAGCTCCAGCACGTGCGCGCCGAGCACCGCGACCACGGCGTCCACGGCCGGTGCGGGCACGCGGCGCTCGCCGCCGTCCGGGTCGACGTCCCCGGTCGTTCCCGTCACCTGGTCGATTGCCGTCGAGTCGGTCGTCATCGGGTGGCCTCCACGTTCCGGTCGGGCTGGGACTCGCGCGCGTCGCCGCTCGGCGCCGGCGCCGTCACCGGTGCAGGCGCCGCGACGCCGAACTGGCGGAACCTGGCGCGCCGGCGCGTCACCAGGTTCATCTGGTCCAGGGGCAGCAGGTCGGCGAGCGCGCCGCGCAGCGCCTCGCGCAGACGGGCGGCGGTCCCCGCCGGGTCGGCGTCGGCGCCGCCGTCGGGTTCGGGGATGACGCCGTCGACGACGCCGAGTCGCAGCAGCTCGCGGGAGTCGACCCGCAGGGCGGCGGCGGCCGGCGGCGCGGCCGCCGGGTTCTTCCACAGGATCGCCGCGCAGCCCTCCGCGCTGATCACCGAGTAGACGGCGTTCGCGCACATCAGGACGCGGTCGGCGAACGCCAGCGCGAGCGCGCCGCCGCTGCCGCCCTCGCCGGTGACCACGGCGACCACCGGCACCGGCAGCCCGGCCATCAGCCGCAGGTTCTCGGCGATCGCCACGGCCTGGGCCTGCTCCTCGGCCTCGACGCCGGGGTAGGCGCCGGCGGTGTCGACGAGGGTGATCACCGGCAGCCCGAGCTTGGCGGCCAGCCGCATCACCCGGGCGGACTTGCGGTAACCGGCCGGGGTGGGCATCCCGAAGTTGCGGTAGCGCAGCTCGTCGGCGGTGTGGCCCTTCTGGGTGCCGAGGACGGCGACGGGCACCCCGTCGAGCCGGCCCAGGCCCGCCACCAGCGCCGGGCAGTCGGCCGACATCCGGTCGCCGCGCAGCTCGGTGAAGTCCTCCAGGATCATGTCGACGTAGTCCAGCGTCGTCGGCCGGCCCAGCCGCCGGGCGGCGCGCACGCTCTCCCAGGCGTCGCGGCGCGGGAGCAGCTCCGGGTCGGTGACGAGCACCGGACCGGCGCGCCCCGCCTGCCGGGGGATGCCGCCGGCGCGCCGGCTCGACACCGACAGCAGCCGGGCCAGGTTCGCCCGCAGCTCGTGACGGGGACTGATGAGGTCGACGACGCCGTGGGTCAGCAGGAACTCGGCGGTCTGGAAGTCCTCGGGCAGGGACTGGTGGATGGTCTGCTCGATCACCCGGCGCCCGGCGAAGCCGAGCCGCGCACCCGGCTCGGCGATGATCACGTCGGCCAGCGTCGCGAAGGAGGCCGCCACACCGCCGAAGGTCGGATCGGTGATCAGCGAGACGGTCAGGATGCCGGCCTCGTCGAGCTGGCCGAGGGCCTGGCTGGTCTTGGCCATCTGCATCAGGGCGATCGCGCCCTCCTGCATCCGGGCGCCGCCGGAGGCGGTGACGGTCAGCAGGGGGGTGCGTTCGCGCAGGGCGAGCTCGGCCGCCCGGGTGAACACCTCGCCGACGGTCGCGCCGAGGCTGCCGCCCAGGAAACGGAAGTCCATCACGACAACCACGACGGGATTGCCGTCGATGGTGCCGCGCGCGCACGCCGCCGCCTCGTCGAGGCCGGTGCTCGCGCGGGCGTCGCGCAGCCGGTCACGGTAGGGGCGGGTGTCGGTGAACTCCAGCGGGTCGCCGTCGATCGCCGGCACGTCGACCGGCTGCGCCGAGTCGGCGTCGAGCAGCAGGTCGAGGCGCTGGTGAATGGTCATCGGGGCGTGCCAGGAGCAGTCGGGGCAGACCCGCCCGTCGCGGGCGAACCGCCGCTCGTAGAGCATCGCGCCGCAGCCGCCGCAGAGCAGCCAGGACGACCCCGAGCTCCGCCGGGGGGTGGGCTCGGCCGTGGTGGGCTCGGCCGTGGTGGCCTCGATCGTCATGGTCGGCTGCCTCTCCTGACGGCTGTCTCGGACGATTCGTCGGCGGCCGGCGGCGCGGGCAGGTACCCGGCGGCGGAGGCGGGCAGGCGCAGCCCGGCCGCACGCAACGCCGCGACGCGGTCGGCGTAGGCGGCCCCCCGCATCAGGTGGGTGGCCAGGTCGACGACCCGGCGGTTACCCACCTGCGCCAGGTAGGTGCCGGCGACCCAGCCGTTGAAGGCCCCCATCGCCGGCCCGCACCACACCTGGTAGTCCGGGGCACGGTCGGCTTCCCCGGCGATGCTCCAACCCGAGGAACGCCCCAGGTACCAGCGGAACACCAGGGCCATCCGCCGCCGCGGGTCGTCCGCGGCCCGGGTGATCTGGTCCGGGTCGCGCTCGGAGAAGTACCGCACGCAGTCCTGCCAGACGTCGTCGAGCGAGCGGCGGAACACCCGGGTCTCCAGGGTGGCCCGGAGGTCGGCGGGCAACGCGTCGACGCCGTCGTAGGTCCGGTAGAGCTCGTAGAGCTGGCGCGCCCGGCCGGGGAACAGGGTGCCGCGGCGCAGCACCTGGACCTCCACGCCGAGCTCGAACATGTCCGCGGACGGCGCCATCACCGTGTCCGCGACCCCGGTCGCGGCCAGCAGCCGCTTCGTCGTGTCGGACTGGTCCGCCTCGACCGAGCTCTGGTTGATCGAGCCGGTGACGACGTAGGCGGCGCCGAGGGCGAACGCCGCCGCCGCCGCGGCCGGCGTGCCGATGCCCCCGGCCGCGCCGACCCGCACGGGTACGGCGTACCCCTGCTCGCGCCGGATCCGCTCGGCGAGCGCGAGCAGCTCCGGCAGCAGCACCAGCAGCGGCCGGCGGTCGGTGTGGCCGCCGGAGTCCGCCTCGGCGGTGAGGTCGTCGGCGAGCGGCACCGCGCGGGCGAGCTCGGCCTGCTCGGCGGTGACGTCGCCGGTCTCGACGAGCCGGCGGACCAGCTCGGGCGGCGCCGGGCGCAGGAACCGTTCGGCGACCTCGGCCCGCGACACCTTGCCGATCACCCGGTTGCCGGCCTCGACCTGCCCGGACCGGTCGCGGCGCAGGCCCGCGAGGCGGTAGCGGACGAGCTGCGCGGTGGGCTCGACGAACGCCGACGCCTCGACGCAGCCGACATGGTGACGCAGGCAGGCGTCGATGGTGGCGGCCTCCAGCGCCGGTTCGCTCGGGCTGTGGATGAGGTTGCAGGCGAAGGCGTTCCCGCCGGCGTCCCGGCCGATCGCGGCGAGCGCGGCGTCGACCCGGGCCGGCAGCACGCCGGCGGCGCCGAACGAGGCGAGGTAGCCCTCGCGGGCGAGGGCGGCGACCATCCGGGCCGAGGCGATGCCGTTGGCCATCGCCCCCGCCATGTAGGCGTACCGGACGCCGTGGGCGCGGCGGAACTCCGGGTCGCCGAGCGCGTGGGCCGGGCGCGGTCCGACGGCGGCGAGCACCTGGCCGCCGCCGGCGACCACCCGGCTCACCTGCGCTGCGTCGGTGCTCGTCCGGACCTCCCGCCCGTCACGCAGCACATAGCAGGGCAGGTCGAGGGCGAGCAGGTCGCGCTGCACCTGTGCCAGACCGCCGGGGGTGGTGGGGCTCGCGGGGGTGGTGGGGCTCGCGGGGGTGGTGGGGCTCGCGGGGGTGGTGGGGCTCGCGGGGGTGGTCGTGGGCGTCACCATGGCGCGGCTCCGTCCGTGCGCAGTTCGACGGCGACATCGATGAGTTCGTAGATGCGCAGCCCCGGCTTCCAGACGCTGGCGTCGGCGGTGACGCGGACCCGGCCGGGGGCGCGGCGGATCTCCTTGAGATGCACCTCCAGGCGGGTCTCGCCGTCGGTGGGCAGGAACTGCCCCCGGTACTTCCAGGTGAACGGCGCGTCCACCGGCAGCACGAAGGCCGGATCGACCAGGCCCTCGGCGTACGGCGAGTCGAGCAGCCACTCCTGCATCGCCTGGATCACCGTCTCCACCCCGAGCGAGCCGGGGATCACCGGGTCGAGGTGGAAGTGGCGGGCGAAGAACCAGTCATCGGGGTCGATCGTGCGCACGGCGTGCAGGTAGCCCTCGCCGTAGCGGCCGCCGCCGTCGACGACGTCGAGGGTGTCCAGCAGCGCGAGGTGGCCGCGGGCGCACAGCCGCGCGGCCGGGTCCGCGCGCCGCGCCGCGACGTCGAGCGTGCGGGTCGCCGGCCGCGGTGAGGTGGCGTCGAGCCAGGTCGGCACCGAGCGGCCGGCGTCCAGGCCGGTCTGGTTGGCGAGCGCGGCGTCGCTGAAGTAGCCGAACATCGTCTCGCCCTCGTAGAACGGCTCGCCGTCGGCCGACAGCGTGTAGGCGAAGCTCTGCAGCGACGAGCCGGGCATGTCGGTGGTGGACAGCAGCGTCGAGTGCTGGCGGATGGTGGCGTCGCGCAGGTCCACCTCGCGCAGCACCCGCGCGGTCCCGCCGAGGTTGCGCAGGCTCACCGACGCCGCCGGGTCGCCGAGCGTCGCCCCCAGGTAGTAGCCGACCATGAGCGCCGCCTGCAGCGACGTCTCCATGTAGACGCAGTTCGGCATCGAGGCGTTGGCCGTGTCGGCGAAATACCAGGAGTCGGCCGGCGCGTCGTATTCGGTGACGTGCCAGGCGCCGCCGGCCAGCGACGCCGGGTCGCCGCGGGTGCCGTGGACCTCCAGCACCCGGTCGACGAGCAGCAGTCCGCCCGACGGCAGCCGCGTGGCCTTGCGGCCGGTGTAGCCGGCGAACTCCGGGCCGAGGGCGATGGCCTGGTCGCCGCGGCAGAAGTGGGCCATGTGGAACTCGCTGAGCATCGCCCGGTCACCGAAGCGGTTGGCGCGGCCGAGCCAGACCGGCGTCGTCCCGCCGGGCCCGGGCCCGACCGGCCGGCCGTCGCCCTCCCGCAGGCCGACGGCGACGTCGGTGACCCGGGCGAGCACCTCGCCCCGGCCGACCACGCGGATCTCGGCGTCGGCGCGCAGCGCGGGCCGCGGCACCAGGTCGATGTCGGTCACCTCGACGACCAGCTCCACCTCGCCGGCCGCGGCGCCGATCGGGTCTGGGCCAGCGAGCTCGAGCAGGGCTCCCGCGCCGTCGACGAAGTGCGCGTCGAGCAGGCACAGGTGCAGGCCGAGGTACACCGCGAACAGTCGGGCGGCCTGGGCGGCGGCCTCGACCAGGCCCTCGCCGTGCGGCGCGGGGCCGACGAGCCGGGCGCGGACCAGGCCCCGCCCGCAGCGGCCGCCGCGCAGCTCGACGGCCTCGACGGAGGCCAGCAGCAGCCCTCCGGCGGCGGCGAGGCGCACCGAGCGGTCGTGGCCGTCGGTGTCGTAGGGCGCGCCGAGGACGTCTGCGATGCCGCCCCGTGCCAGCCGGTCGAGGTCGGCGGGTCCCAGCGCGCGCACGGCGCTGCGGGCCAACGGCTTGAACGACGCCTCGGTCGTGACCCGGGGCCGCGCCGGTGCGGGGGGCAGTCCCACGGGCGCCGCGGGAGCTCGTGGGAGGGCGGGGGCCGGTGGGAGGGCGGGGGCCGGCCCGACCGGACGTGCCGACGCGCCGTCGAGCCCGGCCAGCACGCGCAGTTGCAGCGCGGCCTGGGCCCGCAGGGCGCTCGCATGCGCCGTGACGGTCGTCGCGCGCAGTTGCCGGATCAGCTCGGTGGGGTTCGTCTCGGTGGGGTTCGTCTCGGCGGGGTGGGTCTCGGCGTGGGGGGACGGGGCGGACTGGGAGGGAGGCGGGGATTGCGCGGAGGGCGGCGCGGCGGCGGGACCCGGGGCAGGTGCGGCGAAGGCCAGCGGGTCGAACGGTTCGCCGACGAAGTCGAGGCGCTCGGCCTGGTCGACCACGGTCATGACTGGACGTCCTCGTTCTCGGTCGAGGTGCTGTTCTCGGTGAGGGGCTGCCGCCAGGCCTGGACGGCCTCGGCGAACTTCGCCGCCATGCCGGCCGTGGCGGCGACCATGACATCGGTGAACCGCACCAGGACGGCGCCGTCCGGGGTGCAGGCGGTCGCGCTGACGGTCGCCGTGCCGCCGCCGTCGTCCACGCGCGCCCGGTCCAGCACGAGGACGAACGGCGCGGCGTCGGGCAGGGGGTGGAAGTACTCGGCGCGGCCGATGCCCAGCGGCAGGCAGGCCTGGCCGAGCAGGGCCTTGCCGAGCACCGGCGGCCCCTGCAGGAGCACGTCGGCGAGGACCGGGCTGTGCAGCGCCCCGCCGAACGCGGCGCGCAGGTCCTGGTCGTCGTCGAGCTGGCATTCGAGGACCAGCCGGTCGCCGGTCCGCGCCAGCACCCGGCGCATGCCCTGCAGGCGCGGGGCGTGGAACTGGGTGCCCTCGGTGTAGAGGTCCAGGGCGTCGGGCGGCCCCTCCCCCAGCCGGTAGCCGGGCCAGCCGGGCAGCGCCGGGCCGGGTCGCGCCGGATCCGGTTCGGTGGCGGCAAGCAGGAACGTCGCCGCGTAGTGCGACACGGGCAGCCGGCCGGAGCCGTCGGCGCGGACCGCGACGCGGACCAGCAGCCGGCCCGCCTCGCCCGGGACAGCGGGCTCGGCCTCGACCCGCGCGCCGTCGGGCGACGCGCCGTCGAAGACGATGCCCTTGTGCACCGCGAAGTCGCGGACCTCGACGACGCGGCGGCCCGGGTGGGACCGTTCGACGACGTTGATCATCCAGCCGAGGCCGAACGTCGCCGGCAGCACCCGGTGAGCCCCGATCCGGTGGGCGGCGATCACGGGATGGTCGACGATCGGGCTGAGCGGCCGGCGGGCACGCACGGCCGGCCCGCCGGCCGCAGTCGGTTCCGCCAGGGAGCGGCCCGGCCCGACGAGGACGCACACCTCGTCGGCGCGGTCGGGCCGGAACGCCTCGGCGAAGGCGCGGGCGCCCGCGTCGGGGGGCAGCAGTTCGACGCCGCGCGCCTGGAACAGCTCCCGCAGGGCGGGGGTCACCATGCCGCCGTCCCAGGCGCCCCAGTCGATGGCGGTGACGTGCCAGTCGGGACGGTCGTGCTTCATCGCCGCGGCGACCCGGCACAGGGCCTCGTTGGCGGCGGCGTAGTCGGCCTGGCCGAGGTTGCCGTACAGCCCGGCGACGGAGGTGAACAGGATCAGGTGGCGCAGCGGGGCGCCGTCCAGGGCGTCGAGCAGCGCGCGCAGCCCGGTCAGCTTCGGTGCGAACACCCGGGCCACGTCCGCGGCGGTCTTGGCGGGCAGCAGCGCGTCGGCGAGCACCCCCGCGCCGTGCACGACCCCGGTGACCTGCCCGCGCACCCCGCCGAGCGCGGCGCGCAGGGCGCCGGCGTCGGTCACGTCGACCGCCACGTACTCGGCGCGCCCGCCGGCGGCGGCGATCGCCGCCACCGTCGCGCGGATCTCGCGCTGGGCCAGCAGCCCCTGGTAGATGCGTTCCACCTCGCGGGGGGTGGGACGGGTGCCCTCGGCCCGCAGTCGGTCGATCACCACGGTCTTGAGGTCGTCGTCGGCGACGCCGGCGGCCCAGTCGGGCTCGTCGGCCAGGGCCGACCGGCCGAGCAGCACGAAGCGGGCGGCGGCGCGCTCGGCGAGGGCGCGCACGCACAGCGCCGTGACGCCGCGCGCCCCACCGGAGACGACGAGGACGTCGTCCGCACCGATGGTGACCGCCGCCGCAGCGCCGTCGGAGGCGGCGTCACCGGGGGTCGTGCCGGCCGGGTCGGCCGGGTCGGCCGCCGCGAGGGGGTCGAACAGGCCGGGGACGACGGTCCGGCGCACCGAGGCGGCGTCGATGCCCACCTCGGGGGTGTCTCGGGCGACGTCGTGGAGCTCGGCGTCGAGCAGCTCGGCGACGGTCTCCCCGGCGAGGCCCGGCGCGAGGTCGACGGCCCGGCAGAACAACTCCGGAGTCTCGGCGGCGAGCGTCTTGACGACCCCGCCGACCCCGCCGAGCAGGGACGCCGCCGCGCCGGCCGTGCCATGGTGCCCCAGCCCGCCGTCGAGGCGGGTGATGGTGACGAACGCGGCGCGGGAGCCGCCCGCGGCGGTCGCCGACAACGACAGGTGGGCGTGTCGGGCGACCAGGACGGTCTCCGCGAGCACGGCCACGGAGTGGTCCCAGCCGCCATGATCCCGGTCGGCGCGGTCCCGGTCGGCGCGGTCCCGGTCGGCGCGGTCCCGGTCGGCGCGGTCCCGGTCGGCGCGCGGGGTCAGGACCGTCAGGGCGAGGTCTGTCCTCCCCTCGAACGCGGCGGCCAGGGCCCGCTCGACGTCGTCGGAGGTCGGCACGGCCGGGCCGCCGGGCGTGGCGGCGGCGAGGTCGGCCTCCCGCACGGTCCACCCCCGCGTCCGCAGGCCGTCGAGAATCGGTCCCGCACCCGGGTCGCCGCGATGGACGACGACGGCCACCGGCGACTCGGCGTACGGGCGGTCGAGCCGGTCGACTCCGGGCAGGGTCACCAGCCGGACGGTCCGGCGCGGCGCCCCGGCCGGCTCACCGGCTTTTGGGTCGACACCACCTGCCTCCGGGCCGCCGAACCCGGCCGGTGATCCGGATGATCCGGGCGGCGCGGCGGCGACGAAGTCGGCGATCTGATCCAACGTCCGCAGCTCCGCGAGCTGCTCCGGACCCACCGTCGGCGACTGCGGGAACCGCTCCCGCAACGCCCCCAACACCTGCACCCGCTTGATCGAATCGACCCCGAGATCCGCCTCCAGATCCATCCCGGTATCGATCATGTCCGCCGCATAACCCGTCTTCTCCGCCACCACCTCGACCAACGCACCCCGCACCGCCTCACGATCAAGGACACCGGCGCCAACGCCGGCGCCGGGGGCGGGGGCGTCCGGCGTGGTCGGCTGGGCCGGTATCGGAAGCTGGGCCGGGAGGGTGGTCGGGGCCGGGGTCGGGGTCGGGGTCGGGGTCGGCGGAAGCTCGCGGGGAGCGGCCGGCGCCGACCCGAAGGACCCCGGCAGGGTCGGTCGGGGTCCGCCGGCCAGCGTCGGGGCGCCGGGGTCGGCCGTTGCCAGTTCGAGCGCGGCAAGCTGAGCGAGCACCTCGTTGGCACGGGTGTGGGTCTGGCCGATGGCGATGCTCTGGCCGGCCACGGTGGCGACCGCGTCGGTGAACCGCTCGTCGGTCTGGCCGCGGCGCTGGTACTCCTGCAGCGCGCCGACCAGGCGGTTGGCCACGTCGAGCTGGCTTTCCAAGTAGACGGCGTGCAGGTTGACCTGTTGGGCGAGGATGTCCGCGCCGGCGGGCAGACCGGCTGCCCCGCCGGCCGAGAGGGGCCCCGGGTGATGGGCGGCCACCGCCTCGGGCAGGTGCCCGGCGCCGTTGCGGCCCGCGCGATTGGTACCGGCGCCGTTGACTCCGGCGCCGTTGACTCCGGCGCCGTTCACGGGTGCGTGCTCGAGCAGGGCGGCGCCGGTCAGGCTGTGGTGCGCGCCGGCACCGTTCGCGCCGGCACCGTTCACGCCAGCGCCGGCCACGCCAACGCCGTTCACCTCGGCGCCGGTCGCGCCGGTAGGGACGTATTCCACCGTGGTCACCTCGGACGTGAGCTCGGCCCGGGGGGCGGGCAGGGCGGGCGCGGCGGGGGCACCCGCGGCGGTGATGCGGTAGCCGTCGTCGAGAGCCGCGGCGTAGGCCGCCCGGCGCGCGGGCGGGGTGTACTCGGGCGCGGACAGGGTCACCGTCGGGCCCTTGGCGGGGATCGCCTCGAACGGGTCGGCCTGGTAGCGGTTGAGGCCGGACAGATCCACGCCGAGCACGGCGAGCTGGACGGCGGCCTGCTTCAGGGCGACGTCGGAGTTGCCGAGAGGGCCGGCGTCGGTGGGGACCGTCACGACGTCGGCGTCGGGGAGGATCTGGCGGACGAGCCGGGTCAGCACCTGCTTCGGGCCGAACTCGACGAAGATGTCGCAGCCGGCGGCGTGGGCGGCGCGGACCGCGTCGACGAACTCGACCGGCTCGAGGAGCTGGCGGGCAAGCACGGCGGCGTTGGCGGCGCTGTCCGGGCCGTAGCTCGCGCCGCGGGTGTTCGGGTAGACCGGCACGGCCGGTTCGGTGACGGGGACCGAGGCGAGGGCCGCGGTGAACCGGTCGACGGCGTGCGCGACGTAGCGGGTGTGGAAGGCGGCGGACACCGGCAGCGGGCGGGCGTCGAGTCCCTGCTCGGCGCAGCGGCGGACGAACGCGGCGACCGCGTCCGCGGGACCGCCGACGACGACCTGCTCGGGGGCGTTGTGGTTGCAGATGACCAGGTCGGGGTGCTCGGTCAGCATCGCCGCGACCCGGTCGCGGTCCGCGGGGACGGCGGCCATGGTGCCCCGGTCGGCGCCGGCGTCGCCCGCGGGCGGCGCCATGGCCAGGCCACGTTCGCGGGCGAGGCGGAAGAATCCCGCCGCGTCGAGCGCGCCGGCGGCGTGCAGCGCGGTCAGCTCGCCGAAGCTGTGGCCCAGGTAGCCCGCGCAGCGCAGGCCGAGCTCGCGCAGGTAGCGGAACTGGCCGACGGACAGCGCGCCGATCGCCGGCTGGGCGTGTTCGGTGGCGCGCAGGGCCACCTCCTGCTCCTGGCGCAGCGCCGCCTCGAACACCGGCGGCGGGAAGACAATCGGCGCGAGCCGCCGCTCGGCGCCGTCGAACGCGGCGTTGGCCTCGTCGAAGGCGGCGCCGACCGGCGGGACGCCGAGCGCGGCGTCGAGGCCCATGTCGAGGTACTGGCTGCCCTGCCCGGCGAACAGCCCGGCGACGGTGATGTTCTCCCGGGCGGCGCGGCGGAAGTGGATGCCGCGGGGGTGCGACCACTCGGCCGCGTCCGGGGACCGTTCGAGCTGGGAGATCGCGATCTCGCGCAGCTCGTCCACGGCGTCGTCGTCCGGGGCGACGAAGCCGACCCGGGCCGCGTCGACCGGGATCGGCCCGTCGACGCTCGGCGCGCCCGCGCGCAGCAGCTCCAGCAGCGCGGGAGCGTCCGGGGCGTGCCACAGGTGCGCGCGAGCGGTGCGGTGCAGCGCGCGCACCGCCGACCGGTCGCCCGAGTCCTCCTCGAGGACCACGTGGAAGTTCGTCCCGCCGAAGCCCATCGCGGACGCGGCGGCGCGGCGCACCGGCCGGTGCGGGTCGCGGATCCACGGCCGGTTCGCGACGTTGACGTAGAAGGGAGCGTCGGTGAAGTCGACGGCGCTGTTGGGCCGCTCGACGTTGATCGTCGGTGGCAGGACCTTGTGGTAGAGGCCGAGGGCGAGCTTCATCAGGCTGGCCGTGCCGGCGGCGCCCTTGGTGTGGCCGATCTGGGACTTCACGCTGCCCAGCGCCGCGTAGTTGCGCTCGTCGCCGGCGTCGCGCAGCAGGCCGCCGAGCGCGGTGAGCTCCGTGCGGTCGCCGACCGCCGTGCCGGTGGCGTGGGCCTCGAACAGCTCCACCGACGCCGGAGAGCAGTCGGCGTCGTGGTAGGCGCGTTCCAGCGCCACCCGCTGCCCCTCGGCGCGGGGGGCGTAGATGCTCTTGGACCGGCCGTCGCTGGACGAGCCGATCCCGCGGATCACGGCGTAGATGCGGTTGCCGTCGCGGCGGGCGTCGGCGAGCCGGCGCAGCGCCAGCATGCCGATGCCCTCGCCGAGCAGGGTGCCGTCGGCGTCGTCGGAGAAAGGGCTGATCGTGCCGCTCTTGGACAGCGCCTGGACCTTCGAGAAGCACAGGTAGATGAAGATCGTGTTCTCGGTGTCGACGCCACCGGTGATCATCGTGTCGGCCCGGCCGTCGACCAGCTCCGCCACGGCGAGGCGGACCGCGGACAGCGACGCCGCGCAGGCCGCGTCGACGGTGGTGTTCATCCCACCGAGGCCGAGCCGGTTGGCGACCCGGCCGGCCACCACGTTCGCGAGCAGGCCAGGGAAGGAGTTCTCCTCCCACGGCGCGAAGGCTTCCACGTACTTGCGGCTGATCGCGTCGGCATCGGCCTCGCTCAGCCCGCAGCTGCGCACCGCCTCGCGCAGCACCGGCGTGGACAGCCGGGCGGCGAGCGGATGCATGAGCGGGACCGGGCCGGTCGTGCCCAGCACGACGCCGGTGCGCGCCGAGTCGTACCAGTCCGCGGCCGCGCCCGCGGCGTCGCGGGCGCCCGCGTCGCGCAGCACGTCACGGGCGACGCCGAGGCTCAGGGTCTGCATCGTGCTGGTGACCTCGAGCTGGTTCGGCGGCAGGCCGAACTCCAGCGGGCTGAACTCGACGTCCGGGATGAAGGCGCCGCGCCGCGAGTAGGTCTTGTCCGGCGAGGTGGGATCGCTGTCGTAGTAGTCGTCCAGGTCCCACCGCGAGGGCGGCACCTCGGTCGTGCAGTCGACGCCGTCGACGACGTTCTGCCAGTACTCGCGGTGGTTGCGGGCCATCGGGAACAGGCCCGACATGCCCACGATCGCGATCGGGGTCCGGGCGAGCCGCCGGTCGTCGAAACCGTCGGGCTCGGACGGGCTCGGGGGGAGCGCTGGCTTGGTCACGATGTTCCCTTCACTGCCGGACGACGCCGGCGGACGGTGCGGCTCAGGCGGCCGTGAGCCAGGACGCGCGCTCGACGAGGTCCGCCATCTGCTCGGCGAACAGTCGATGTCCCTCGGAGTTCGGATGCAGGCCGTCGGGGCTCCACAGCCGCCGCCCGGCCCAGTCCTCGCGGGCGGCGATGTCCAGGTGCAGCGTCCCGGTCGCCTCGCACACCTCGCGCAGCACGGTGTTCGCGAACGCGAACCGCTCGCGCAGCAGGCCGCGGAACTCCTCCGGCAGCGGCAGGTTGGCGGGGATGTCGGGGTAGCTGGCGGTGAACACCGTGGTGTCCAGGCCCGCCAGCGACCGGAAGATCGTGTCGAGGTTGCGGGCGAACCGGTCGGGGTCGTAGTCCTGGACGAGATCGTTGACGCCGACCACCACGCCGATCAGCGGCGACTTGCGCGCCAGGGCGGGGCGCAGCTGCCGGTCGACGACCTGCTGCGTGGTCGTCTGGTAGGCGCCGAGGTTGCGGACCTCGCGGGCGGCCACGCCCATCCGCCGGGCGAATCGGCTGGCCCAGCCGATGTAGGAGCCGTCGGCGGCGACGTCACCGCGGCCCTCGACGAAGCTGTCACCGAGGGCCGTGAACCTGACTGCGGGCATCTGCGGACCTTTCGTGGCGGTCGGCGGCGCGGCGGCGCGGCGGCGCTCAGGAACGAGTGAGAATCCTCCGGTCGGCCGGCATGTTGACGTCCTCGTACAGCCGCTCGAGGTTCGCCGGGGCGAAGAACTCCTCGCCGGGAATGCCGCCGGCGATGAGGCCGAAGAACTTCGTCGTGTACTCCGGGCTCATGCTGGTCGCCCGGAAAACGGAGTCGTAGTAGGGGGTGAGGCTGAGTTCCGAGAGGCTGCAGGTGAGTTCGAAGGTGCCGTTGCTCTCGGCATCACGGATCTTCGTGTACTCCTCGACCGCCTCGTCGATCGGGCGCGTTCCGGAAAGACCCTCGTGCAGCTTCTCCGCGAGCACCTCGGTGTACTTGAGCGCGTCGGTGATGCCCCAGCCGGTGAACGGGTCCTTGTGGTAGCCGGCGTCGCCGACCAGCGCCCAGCCGGGACCGGCGGAACGGCGGTAGTAGTTGTCCGGGTACGCCATGGCGCGGAAGTTCTCCGCCCGCTTTCCGTTCGTGCGCAGGTCCTCACCGAGTTCGGGCACGACCTGGTCGATGATCTCATGGAAGCTGCCCTCGACGTCCGCCCGGAACTCGCGCATCCGCTCCTTGCGGCGCATGACGGCGACGAGGTGCTGACCGGCGTGCGTCGGCCACGCGCCGAGCTGCTGCTGGCCGAAGCCGGTGCGGTGGTGGAACGGCCAGTCCAGCCCGCTGTAGTACGAGTAGTAGACGAAGCACGACGCGGGCACGGACCGGTAGATCTCGGCTTCGACCAGGCCCGCCACGGTCGAGTTGCGGCCGTCGGCACCGACCACGAACGTGGCTCTGAACTCGCGTTCCGGGCCGTCGCCGATGCGCCCGCGCACGCCGGCGGCGCGCCCCTCGGCGAAGATCAGGTCGGTGACGGTGAACCCCTCGAGGACCTCGGCGCCGGCTCTGCGCGCCTCGTCGACGAGGATCTCGTCGAGGATCGTCCGGCGCGGGGAGTAAACCTCGGTAATGCCGTCGATCGGGTCCGCGAAACCCTCGAGAAAGATGTCCGTGTAGGAGAATGTCAGATGCCGCATCGCCGGCGGACTGGTGGCGACGAGCCGGTCCAGAATGCCCCACTCCTTGAGTCGGGACAGGCCGGCCTGGTGAATGTAGTGCGTCGAGACGGTGTCGCTCGGAAAGGTGGCTCGGTCCACCACGAGCACCTTGTGTCCGTGCCGCGCGAGCAGCATCGCCAATGGCGATCCGGCGCAGCGCGCACCCACCACGATGACGTCGTACATGGCATTGTCCTCCCGTTGTAGGCAGCCGGCCGCCGGCGGCGGCCGGCAGCGCAGCGTTCGGGCCGGCTACCGTGTCATGGTGCTGATCAGGAAGTTCGTCGGTCAACGGACCGGTCTACATCTCATCGGCCGATAAGTGCCGGCAATCGAGTGGCACGGATCACTGGTAAAGAAATGCGATCGCCTCGGTGAAATCCCGCTCGATGATCGAACGGCGAAGTTTCATTGAAGGCGTGAGATGTCCATTTTCGACCGTGAAGTCGGTGTCGAGCACGCGGAACTTCCGGATCGACTCGGCGCGGGAGACGAGGCTGTTGGCGTCGTCCACGGCGAGCTGGAGCTCGGCGAGCAGCCGAGGGTGCTCCCACCAGTCGGGCGCGGAGAGGCGGACGCCGTTCGCCGCGGCCCAGCCGGGGAAGGCGGCCTGGTCCAGGGTGATCAGGGCCGAGACGAACGAGCGGGCCTCTCCGACGACCATGCAGTTGCTGACCAGCCGATGCAGCCGCACCCGGTCCTCCAACGGCGTGGGCGCGACGTTCTTGCCGCCGCTCGTCACCAGGATCTCCTTGCGGCGCCCGGTGATGACCAGGTAGCCGTCGGGGTCGAGGTGGCCGACGTCGCCGGTGTACAGCCAGCGATCCTCGCCGGGACCGGTGGCGTCGCGGCCGACGGCGCGTTCGCCGGCCGACCAGTAGCCGGGCGAGACGTTGGCGCCCTGGACGAGCACCTCCCCGTCGTCGGCGATCGCGACCGTCGTCCCGGGAATCGGCCGTCCGACGGTCCCACGCCGGTTGGTGGCCGGGGCGTTCACCGTGACCGCGGTGGCGGCCTCGGTCAGGCCGTAGCAGTTCAGGACGTTGACGCCGGCGCCGGCGAAGAACGCCGCGGTCGTGTCGTCGAGCGAGGCACCGCCGCAGATCACCTGGGTCAGCCGAGCGCCGAACGCCGCGGCGATGGCGTCGTCCGGCAGGTCCCGCACCCGCTTGCGGATCTTCTCCAGCGCGTACGGCACGAGGGCCAGGAACGTCGGGCGGATCACCGGCATCGCGGGCAGCAGCTCGGGCACCCCGGGGAGCAGGATGGTGCGCGTCCCGGCGTGCAGGCAGGCGAACAGGATCGTCTGCCCGAACACGTGCGACAGCGGCAGGCACAGCGCCGTGGTGGCCTGCGTGCCGTCCTCGGCGGTGCCGAACAGATCGCCGGTCTGCTCCACGGTGCCCACCGAGGAGGCGAACATGTTGCGGTGGGTGAGCATGCACCCCTTCGGCAGGCCCGTCGTGCCACTGGTGTAAATGATCATTGCCAGGTCGTCGGCCCGGACCTTGCCGGCGCGCTGGGCGAACTCCTCGTCGAGTGCGGCCCGCCGCGCGCCGGGGTCGGTCGGGCCTCCCGCCGCGGCCACCCACTCGTCGACCTGTCCCAGGTTCCAGGCCGGGCGGCGCAGCCCGGCGGCGCCGGCCTCGCTGACCTGCCGCACCTGCTCGTCGGTCTCGGCGAACGCCCAGGCGGCGCCGGAGTCGGTCAGGACGTGGCGGACCTGCACCGCCGACGCCGTGGGGTACACGGGGACGATCACCGCGCCGACGCCGAGGGCGGCGACGCTCAGCAGCGCCCAGGGGTAGCCGGTGCGCCCCATGACGGCGACCCGGTCGCCGTGGCCGACCCCGAGGGCGAGCAGCTCGGCCGCCACCGTCCGGGCCTGCTCGGCGAACTCACCGCTGCTGATCTCGCGGATCGCCTCGCCGGGGATGTCGGTGCGGCCCAGCAGGGGCCGCTCGGGGTGCGCCTGGGCGCCGCCTTCGACCACGGACCAGATCCCCTGGTCGTCCGGCAGGGCGGTGCCGCCGGCCGAGGTGGATTTCTGCACGTGTCATCACCTTTCCGCGTAGCGCGGACGCGGCCCTCCGCACGGTGAAGTGCGTCAGACCTTTTCACGCCCGAGTCTCGGATTATTCCGGGAACCCGGCAAGGCGCTTTCCTGGAATGAACGGTCAGACTTTTCTATCGCCTCACTCTTGATTCGGCCCGGCCGTAGGCTGGAACCTGGAACGGCCGGGCCGCCTCGATACAGTCGACGAAGATATCCACCAGTGGCGCCGAGTTCGCCGCCCGCCAGACGACGTAGAGATCCAGGGTGGGGACCGGGTCGTAAAGCTGGACGGCGCACGGCCGCGGGCCCCCGACCGCGGAGCCGATGTGCAGGCCACGCGACACCGAGGCGAATCCGACCAGCGGTTTCACCGAGACGACGATCGCGGTCGCGCTCGGGTCGTCCACCTCGTGGGCGACCGACAGGGTGATGCCGCTGGCCTCGGCGGCCGCCTGGATCGCGTCGTACATCGCCGGGCTCTTCTCCCGGGCGAACAGGACGCACTGCTGGCGGGCGAGTTCCCCGAAGGGGATGCCGCCGCGACCCGCCCACGTGTGCCCGTGGCCGACGACCGCGACGAGAGGCACCCGGAACAGTCGCCGGGACTGAAACTCCGGCGAGGTCGGACGGCCGTAGACGATCGCGACGTCGAGATCGCCGGCGGCCAGCGCGGAAAGCTGCGGACCGGTGCGCTGCTCCACCAGCGTGACGCTCACGTCGGGATATTCGGCCGACATTTTCGTGAGCGCGGCCGGAACGACGTGCTGGCCGCCGGGGAAGTTGTACCCGACGCTCACCACCCCGGTTCGGCCGGCCGCGACCTCGCGGGCGGTGTGGGTGGCCTTGCGCATCTGTGAGATGATGGCTCGCGCCTCGGCCTCGAACGCCTTTCCGGCCGCGGTGAGCCGGACATCGTGCGACGTCCGCGCGACCAGCTCGACGCCGAGGCTGCGTTCCAGTCGTTGTAGTTGTTGGCTCAGGGATGGCTGCGAGAGATGTAGCCGAGCGGCAGCGCGGCCGAAATGCAGTTCGTCCGCGATAGCAAGGAAAGACACCAGGTGCCGCAACTCCATTGCCACCTCCACAGGGGCGTCGAGCGCAAGCCTAACGGTGTCAGATAACCCCTGGTGAACCGCGTCTTCCCGCCACGAGTCACCGGAGTGTCGGACGCCTGCCGGGGGCGTGAGTCCCGCCACACCCGGCCGGCCGGCGCCGGAGGTCAGCCGACGATCCGGACCGGGAGTTCGGCGATCCCACGCACGACGAGGTTGGGACGGTAGGGCGGGGGGTCGACCAGCGGCGTCAGGCGGGGCGCGCGTCTCGCCAACGTCCGCAGCAGCAGTTCCATCTCCAGGCGCACCATCGGCGCGCCGATGCAGTAGTGATGCCCTCGGCCGAAGGCGAGATGGCGGGGCACTGCGCCGCTGCCCGCGTACCGGGTGAGGTCGAGCCGCTCGGGGTCGGCGTAGAGATCGGCGTCGCGGTTCGCCGACGCGAGCAGGATGATCACCCCGTCGCCCGCGGCGAACGGCTCGCCGTGCACCTCGACGTCGCGGGTGGCGACCCGGGTCGTGAGGTGCGAGGGGGTGCAGTAGCGCATCAGCTCGTCCACGGCCGGCGAAGCCAGGTCCGGGTTCGCCTGCAGCGCCGCGTACTGGTCGGGGTTGCGCATCAGCATCAGGAACGTGCTGGAGATCAGGCTGACGGTCGTCTCGTGCCCGGCGACGAGCAGCACCACCAGGGTCGCGAGCATCTCGTCGTTCGTCAGCCGATCGCCCTCGGCCTCCGCCAGGGCCAGCGCGCTGACGAGGTCGTCGGCCGGGTCGGCGCGCCGGCGGGCGACGAGATCGGTGAAGTACTCCCGGAACGCCGCGGCCGAGCTGCGCCGGTGGTCGATCTCGGCCTGGGACAGCAGGATGTCGGGGTCCAGGCCGCGGGCGAGTCCGAAGGACATCGACCGCACCGCCGCGTGGTCGGACGCCGGCACGCCCATCAGCTCGGCGATCATCGTCAGCGGCAGCGGGTAGGCGATCGCCTCGACCAGATCGACCTCGCCCGCGGCGATCGCCGCGTCGACGAGCCCGCCCGCGACCTCGGTGACCCGCGCGCGCAGCCCCTCGATCCGCCGCGCGCTGAACGCCTTGCCGACCAGCCGGCGGATCCGGGTGTGATCCGGGGGCTCCATCCACAGAAACGACGTCGGCAGGTCCGATCCGTCGCTGTCGGGATGCATGATCGTGCCTTCCTCGGCATGGCTCCACGCCGAGTCCTGCAGGATCGTGTCGACCTCCCGGTAGCGGGTCACCAGGCGCAGGCCCAGCGGGCCGGGCGCGAACGGACCGGCCTCGCGCAGAACCTGGTAGTTGGGGAAGGTGTCGTGATGCCAGGCGGGGTCGAAGATGTTCAGGGCCGCCTGGTCGACGGTGAGGTCCACGGTTGGCTCCTGGAATGGGGGGCGACCGGAGTGGGGGCCGGGTCCGTCGCGCGGCAGGCGCGCACGAACCTGGCCAGTTCGTCGACGCGGTCGGACGGCGCGTCCACCGCGCGGCGCACGACCCGGACGAGATGCTCGTAGGCCTCGGTGTGGTCGTAGTGGGCGGTGTCGGCGATCCGCAGCGCCCAGCGCCAGTAGCCGCGCAGCGTGTCGGCCAGCGGCATCCGGAACTGCGCCACGGCGTCGCGGATCGGCTCGACGACGGCGTCGCCGTACCGGCGCAGGTAGAGGTCGACCATGTCGGCCATGAAGGTGAAGTGGCGGGCCTCGTCGCGGCTGAGCCGGCCCAGGACCTCGGCGAGCACCGGGTCGCCGACGACGGCCCGCAGGTTCTGGTAGTAGATCTGGGTCGCCTTCTCCTGCACGAGCGTGTAGGCGAACAGCGCGGCCGGGTGCTCGTGCGGCAGCGCGAACTGCTTGCGCCCCTCCTCGGCGAGTTCGCGGCGCAGCGCCGCCGGTTGCGCGATGCCCGACTCCACCTGGTAGCGGAACAGGGCGCGGGCGTGGCTGTCCTCCTCCTGCGCCCAGCGCACCGTGAAGTGGTAGATCTCGCGGTTGAGCAGGAACGTCTCGACGTCGACGTCGCCGTCGAGCGGGAACCGGCTGCCGTAGAGGGCGAAGTAGCCCGGCAGGTGATCCTCGATGAACGTGATGAACCGGACGGCGGAACGCTGGCCCTCGGTGAGCCGGTCGGCGTCGGCCGCCGCCCAGTCGAAGCCGGTCTCGACGTCCCACCGGCGGGTCACCGGGGAGGCGGTCATGAAGGCGGTGACCGCCCGGTCGAGGTCCTCGGCGGGCAGTCCGACCGACCGGGCCGGGATCTCTCCCCGCCCCCCGGCCACGGGTTCGCGGGGTTGCGCGGGGGTCGTCGGGTGCGGACCGGTCGTGGTTGTCATCTGTCCTCCGGGACGGGCGGCGGCGCGCGGGCGCCGGTCAGCGGGCGTTGCGGCAGACCAGCGCGTAGTGCTTGGTCGTGAAGCCCCACCCGGCGTTGGCGACCTCCAGGTAGCGGGTGAGCTCCGCCGACGTGCCCGGGCGCAGCTCGTCGATGGCGGCCGCGCCGGCGGCGACGCGTGCCAGCCAGTCGTCGATCGTGCGGCGGTAGTCGTCGGTGAGGTCGTCGACGCTCGTCACCGAGAAGCCGGCGTCCTCGACCGCGCGCACCAGCTCCGACAGCGGCCGCATGTCACCCCAGCCGAAGATCGAGTTGCGCACGAACTCGGTGCCGGCGCGGCGGTCGAACTCCTCGCGCGCCGCGGCGTTGCGAAAGCAGCTCTCCGACACGTAGAAGTGGCCGCCGCGGCGCAGCATGCTCCGGGCGCGGCGCACCGCCAGGTCGACGTCGGGCATGTGGACGATCGACCCGAGCATGGTGACCGCGTCGAACGAGCGCACCGGGAGCTCGACGTCTTCGAACCTGCCGACGCGGGTGGAGACGAGATCGGTCAGGCCCAGCTCGGCGGCCCTCCCGGCGATGAACTCGTGCTGGCGCCCGGCCGGGCTGACCCCGGTCACCTCGGCGCGGTACTCCCGCGCCATGAACAGGATCAGCGACCCCCAGCCGCAGCCGACGTCGAGCAGCCGCTGCCCGGGGGCCAGCCGGAGCCGGTCGGCGACGAAGTGCAGCTTGGCGACCTGCGCCTCGGCGAGGGTGAGGCCGGGGCGCCGGTAGAGCCCGGAGGAGTACTTGCGCAGCGGGTCGAGGAACAGCCCGAAGATCTCCGGATCGAGGTCGTAGTGCTGGTTGGTCTCGCCCGCCCGCGGGTCCGTGACGGTGGTCATGCCGCCTTCACCTGCAACGCCTCGCGGACGACCGCGGCCAGCTCCGCGACGGAGGAGACGGTGAAGACGTCGGAGTCGTCGAGCTCGACGTCCCAGGTCTGCTCGACCTTGGCGACGACCCGCAGCAGCCGGACGGAGTCGGCGCCCTCGACGGCGCGCAGGTCGGTGTCGGCGGCGAGGGACTCGGCGGGCACGGCGAGCTCCCGGGCGACGATCTCGGTGATCTGCCGGAGGATGCCGTCGGCGGCGGTGGTCACAGGGTCTCCTCAACTGTGGCGGGGCCGTCCGCGGTGGTGGACAGCGCCGGAGTGGTGGACAGCGCCTGGTGGAGTCGGTCGGCCTCGGGACTGGTCAGGGCGATGCGTTCCCGGGCGGTGCCGAAGGGGACGTTGCGGTAGGTCGCGGACGCGGTCACGACTCCGACGCCGTCGGCATCGATGATCTCCGCGGTCGCGCTGATCAGGGGCGAGCCGGCGTCCGCGCCGGCGCCGAGGCGGGCCAGGCACGTGTAGCTGCGCCCGGTGGCGACCGGGGTGAGGTAGCGCATCCGCATGCTGACGGTGAAGGCCACCAGCCCGGTGCGCACGACGATGAGGTTGCCCATCGTCTCGTCGCAGACGACGCCGAGCAGCCCGCCGTGGACGACCCCCGGGTACGACTCGTAGCTGCGGCCGAGGTCGAAGGTGGTCTGCAGGCCCTCGGGGTGCTCGTCGAACTCGAGCCCGATCCCGTGCGGGTTGTGCGGCGAGCAGCCGAAGCAGCGGTAGTCCGCCAGGACCGCCCAGGGCAGCTCCGGGGCGCTCACGCCAGCGCCTCGGCGAGACGCCGGCGGACGCGGCCGTTGGTGCTCAGGTCCAGCCCGGTGAGCGCGGCGAAGGCCCGGCGGATGTTGTCCTGGAGCCGGTCGAGCTCGCCCTCGGTGGCGATGCCCGCGAGGAACATGTCGAACGCGGTGTCGATGGTCTCGTGGTTGGCGACCTCGGCCAGCCCGCTCTTGAACACCCCGACCGGATGCTTGATCCTCGACTCCGAGGTGTACACGTACAGCGTCTCCAGCACCGAGGGCAGCTCGTCGGGGTGCGCCTCCAGGCGCCGGCGCGCGTAGTGCAGGAACTCGCGGGCGTGGCCGGCCTCGTCCCGGCTGGCGCGCAGCATCAGCGAGCGCAGGACCGGCTCGTCGACCCAGGCTGCCACGGAGCGGTAGACGTGGTTCACCGTCAGCTCGGAGATGATGTTCGTGGCGAGCGTCGCGCTCGGCGTGGTGCCGGGGGCGTACGGCTCGCGCATCGCCTCGACGGGCGCGGTGGGCATCTCCACGCCGACCGCGTCCAGCCAGGTCCGGAACGCGAAGTGGTGCTGCAGCTCCTCGTAGCCCCAGACGGCGACGAAGGTCGAGAAGTCGTAGTCGTCGAACTCGTTGAGGAAGCCGTGCTGGGCGGCGATCGAGTTGGCCTCCCCCATCACGGAGCTCTTGACCATCGTGACGTACTCGGGCCGCACGCGGTCGCGGTCGATGTCGTCGAACGGCAGATCGGCGAGGGTCCAGCGCTTCTGCTCGTAGTGGCGGAAGACGTCGTAGCCGTGCATGTCGGGCCTACCTCCGTCGGGGATCACTGGCGGGGATCACTGGCGGGGATCACTGGCGGGCGAGGCCGCGGGCCTCGACGCGGCGGAACTTCCCGCTCGAGGTCCGCGGGAGGGCGTCGGGGGCGACCAGGCGCACCGACACCTCGGCCAGCCCGAGCGCGGATCCGACGGCGACCCGCAGATCGGCGGCCAGCCGCACCCGGTCTGCGGCGCCGTCCAGGGTGGTCTCGGCGATCACCGTCATGGATTCGGTGCCCGCGTCGTCGACGTCGGCGACCGCCACGCACCGGCGTCGGTGCACCCCCGGCGCGTCGCGGACGAGAGCCTCCGCGTCCTCGGGGTAGTAGTTGACCCCCCGAATGATGATCATTTCCTTGCGCCGTCCGCTCACGTGAAGCTCGCCGGCGACCTGGAAGCCGAGATCGCCGGTCGCGAGCCACTGCGCGGCGGGGGCGGGGGCGGCGGGGGCGGGGACGGGTGAACCGGACGCGCCGCCCGCCGTCAGGTAGCCGGCGGTGACCGCGTCGCCGGAGATCTCGATCTCCCCGACGGTCCCGTCGGGCACGCTGCGGCGCTGCTCGTCGACGACCCGCAGCCGCATCCCCCGCACCGGGCGGCCGAGGCCGACCAGGCCCCGGGAACCGGCATCGCCCGCGGGCGCCGGCACCGCTACGCCGTCGCGGGCGAGCCGGTCGCGGTCGACCCAGGTCGTCACCGGCGGGCGGCCCAGCGGCGGGAACGTCACGGCGAGGGTCGCCTCGGCCATCCCGTAGACGGGGAACATCACCTCGGGGACGAACCCGGCCGGGGCGAAGCGCGCGCCGAAGCGTTCCACCGTGATCGGACTGACCGGTTCCGCGCCGTTGAGCGCGACCCGCCAGCGGCGCAGGTCCAGGCCCGCGGCCTCGTCCGGTCCGACCGCCGCGAGCAGGGCGTCGTAGCCGAAGTTCGGCGAGGGGAGGATGGAGCAGCCGAGCGCGGCGAACGACCGCAGCCAGGACGCCGGGTCCTTGATGAACGTCGAGGGCGACCAGATCGTCATCGGCACCCCGACGAGGATCGCGCTGAGCGCGCCGAACAGGCCCATGTCGTGGTAGAGCGGCAGCCAGGTGGCCCCGTGATCGCCGTCGGCCAGCCCGATGCCGTCGACGATCGCCGCGGTGCCGTGCACGACGTTGCGGTGGGTCAGCACGACGCCCTTGGGCACGGCGGTGCTGCCCGAGGTGAACTGGACGATGGCGATGTCGGACGGCGTCACGGCGGGCAGTGCCACGCCGTCGCGGGCCGTCCGGGTGAGCTCGGCGATGCGGTCGAAGCGCAGTGCGGGCAGCACCGGGCCGAGCCGCCGCGCGACGCCGTCCGCCCCCGCCCCGACGAGCACGCGCTCGACGCCGGCCGCGCTCGTCACGGCCGCGATCCGGGCAGCGTAGCCGGCGAGGTCGCCCGCCGAGGTCGGCAGCGGCAGCGGGCAGGCCGCGGCGCCGGCCCGGGTCACCCCGATGACCGCGGTCACGAAGTCGGCGTTGTTCCGGCTGAACACGCCGACCCGCTCGCCGGGTGCCACCCCCGCGGCGACCAGGGCCCGGGCGAGCGCGGTCGTCGCGTCGGCAAGCTCGACCATGGTGAGCCGTTCGGACGAGCTGGGGAAGCTCACGGCGACATCGGGTCTGGTCGCGGCCGCCTCGTCGAGCGCGCCGGGCAGCGTCGTGCCTCGCATCAGATGCTCTCCCGTTCTGGGCAGGTGTCCGGTGCGGTCGCCGGACGCGGCCGCGCGAGGGCGGGAAACGACAGGCGGCGAAACCGTGCACACTCCCGGTCCGGCGCAACGGTGGCGACGGAGCCTTTCGACCGGACTTCGGTCCGGCTCGATGGCGCCTTCGCAAGCCTGGCAATCCGGCGCCGGCGGGTCAACGAAAGAGATGCCTCTCCTATCGATCCATCGCCCGGGACAATAAGCGCGCCGAATCGGCCACGGGTGCCCGATGACGAGGAATACGAGGGGTCATGTTATAGCGGTTCACCGGCTATTCCGACCGGCGGCCCCGCCGGGTCGACGTCCGTTCGGCCGTTGTTCGCCACGCGGTCGGCACGCCCCGGCCGTGACCCGGCGACACGGGTCCATCGCTGCGGATATCGTGTCCGGACATTCGACCCGTCCCCATCGGGCGCGGCGCGTCGATTATTGCCTCGTGCGGGCCAGGGGACGGCCGGGGGCAGGCTCGACCGACTCGACAGAGAGGTGCAGCCGTGGAACACGACGGCATCAGCGCGCAGGCCGAGGCCACCGAGCACATCGAGGCCACCGAGCACATCGAGATCACCAAGCACATCGAGGCCACCGAGCACATCGAGATCACCAAGCACATCGAGGCCACCAAGCGCATCGACGATCTGCGCGCGCTGCTGGAACACGGCCTCGCGGAGGGGGTCGGCGTGGGCCACTCGCTGGGCGTTCGGATGCGGACCCTCGAGGTGGGGCGGACCGTCTGGACGCTGCGACCGTCGCCGGCCGCCGCCAACGCGATGTTCACGGTGCACGGCGGCGTCATCGCGACGCTGATGGACACGGCGATGGGCAGCGCCGTGTACACGAGCCTGCCGGCCGACACGTCTTACACGACGCTGGAGCTGAAGGTTAATTTCGTCCGGTCGGTGAATCTCGACGCGGCGGCGCTGGAATGCGTCGGACGGACCGTTCACGTGGGGCGCCGGACGGCGACGGCCGAGGCCCAGGTCACCAGTGCGGACGGCCGACTCGTGGCGCACGGAACCTGCACCTGCCTGCTCACCGCGGCGGGCTGAGGTTGTTGCGGTGGCGGGCCGGAAAACTCCCACCACCGCCGGGCGGGTCACGCCGCCGGTGACTCGACCGCCGTTCGGATCATTCCCTTCGTGCGCATGAGAACCTCACCCAGATAACCATCGTGCGGAATTCCCGGACGCAGCCAGGTGGTGGGATTGTCCCCCAGGTAGAGATTGATGATCGACGGCTCGTCGAGCAGCGCGTCGATCAGCTCGGTGCGGGTGGTCATCGCGGTGAGGACGAGCGAGTCCCGCAGCGGGGCGACCCCGTCCGCCGGCCGCCACGGGCCGACCCAGACGCAGGGGAAGGGAAGTTCGACGCCAAGCTGGGCGGCGCGGGGTGAATCGACCATGTGCACGGCGGGCCGCAGCACCGCGCCGCCCGAGGGCAGCTCGTCGACGATGGTGTCGCCGCCGAGCAGCGGCCGCGCGTCCCCGGCGACCTTGTGCAGGTACTGGTCGACCTCGACCACCGACGCGGTCGGCTGGACCGTCAGGATCGCGTCGGGATGGTCGGCCGGCAGGCTCGGGATCCGCCCCAGCCGCTCGGCCAGCGCCCGGGCCAGCGGCTCCGGGTCGCCCTCCACCAGCACCGCGCTCGCGCAGGTGCAGGCCGTCCCGCCGAGATGGCTGACCGACCCGGCGATGATGTCGATGGAGTCTCGCCAGTCGACGTCGGCGGTGACCAGGATCTTCGAGCGTCCCGGGCCCTGGGTGAGCACGGTGGGGATGGCACTGTACTTGTCGACGACGTCCTGACCGCCGTACACGATCGCGAAGTCGGCCTCGGCGATGATCACGTCGGCGACGTCGTGGTCGGTGGGCAGCAGCGTCAGGGTCGCCGGCGGGAAGCCGGCCTGGCGCAGGGCCTCGACGAGCCGGAACGCGGTGTACGGCTCGCGGGCGGACGGTCGCACCACCACCTTGTAACCCAGGGCGAGCGCCTCCGGCCACAGCCCGTGGACCGCCGGGGTGTTGCCCGCCGCGTGCACCGCGAACAGGTCGCCGCGCCGCGCCCACACCGCCGCACCCTCGCGGGTCCGCCCGTCGCGCCAGTCACCCACCGCGCCCCGCGGCATCGCCAGCTCCACCGTGGTGCGCTGCGCGCGCAGCACGTCCGCGATCCAGCCGACGGACTGGCGCACCACCGCGCGCGGCACCCCCGACGCGGTCGAGACCAGCCGCACGTACTCGTCCGGCCCGAGGCCGCCGAGCGGGGCGGTCAGGAAGAGCTCGGCCGCGGTGTCGAGGGCGTCGAGGCGCCGCGCGCCGGGCACCACCGGGGCGGCGCGCATCGCCGCGATGGTGCGGTGCACGTACAGCGACGGCACCTGGCTGATCTCGCCGATCTGCGCCCCGGACAGCGAGGTCAGCGGCCGGCGGTTGCGGCTGCGGTAGGGCCCGGCGGGCCCCAGCGCGTCGATCTGGATGGGCTCGCCCATCAGTAGACCCCCTCGATGACGGCGTGATCGTCGAACGTGGCGACCGGTCCGACGTCGGCGACGGCGCAGCCGAGCCAGCCGGGGGGCGGCTCGGCCGCGAGGGCGTGGTCGCGTTCGAGGTTGTTCGGGATCAGGGCGTACTTCGTCAGGTGGTTCATCACGACCTGGCCGCGTTCCCCGAGGTTCACGTCGTCGCCGGTGTCGGGATCGACGACCCGGAACGCGATGTACGGGCTCGGCGGGTCGAAGACCGCGAGGCCGCCGGCGGCCTCCCCGGGGCGCTCCCGGGACATCCCGAGGATGGTGGTGCTGCCGTACAGGCCCTTGAGCGGGATGCCGGGGAAGACCTCCGCCTGGAAGATCTCGCGGGAGTCGGCGTCCATGTGGGCGCCGCTCCAGCAGATGAACCGGACGTTCTTGCGGATCAGCTCGACGAGGTCGTCGCGGCGCGCCATCCGTTCGAGCAGCGGGGGCGTGGTGATGAGGATGCCCACCGCCTGGGTGGTCAGGACGTGCGCCGCCTGATCGATGACGTGCTCGGCGTAGAGGTCCGCCGCGCCGGGACCGTCCCGCTCGATCAGCCGCTTGATCCACCGGGGGTCGAGGTCGACGGTGAACCGCACGCCTTCGTGGCGCCGCGCGCGGCGCGCGGCGAACTCCCCGAACATGTGCGGGCCGCTGGGGGCGACCGCCAGGACGTTCGCCGGCCCGAGATCGGCGTAGTGGAACTCGTCCCAGCTGAGCGCGAACTCCATCCAGCGGTCGAACATGACGAACCGCTTCGGCGCCCCGGTCGTGCCGCCGCTCTCATAGACGCCCGCGATCACCCGGTCCTCGCCGGCGAGCCCGCGCGGGATCAGGTCCTCGACGGGCACGTCCCGGAACTCGTCCACGACGTTCGGGAACAGGCGTAGGTCGGCGAAGGTGCGGACGTCGGCGATCGGGTCGAAGCCGAGGCTGCGCGCCCGGCGCAGCCAGAACGGGCTGCCGGTCGACGCGTCGAAGTGCCAGCGCATCAACGCGCCGATGTACTCGTCGGGGTCGGGGGCGGGTTGGCCGGCCCGAGGAAGATCGAGGACGGTGGAACTCATACGCTGCCTCCGCGGGCGCGTCGGATACCTCGGCGAGGTCATCGTCGCCGACCCCCGGCGGCCGCAGGCCCGGCCGGGACCCTGCCGATCGGGCAATAGGAACTTCCGCGCGCCGCCGCCACGGCGCCGCGCAGCGCAGCGCCCGCGCGGCCCGGATGCATGCGCCATTGCCGGCGGCAATAACCAAACCGAACATCGGCTCGACCGGGAACCCGACGGACGAACGAAGTACGTTGACGAGATAGGAGCAAAATGGTTGGATTCGGCACGTGTATCGTTCGGCCACGCTGGTAACCCGGGGTCACATCGACTTCCTCCGGGTGTGTTCCGCCGCGTGTACCGACGGCTGAACGGGCCGCATTCCCCGCCACCACGGCCCACGGCCCTTGGCCTCCCGTCGCAGCCCAGAGCGGGCGTCCGCCCGGCCGTGCCCGGCCAGCGGCTCCCCGGCCCCGCGTCTGTGCCCACCGTCAGCGCGCCAGGCGCGGAAACCGATCCGATGACGGCGGTAAGACGGCAGCGAAAAGGAGTGACACCGGGCATGAGTACCGCCGCCACGGCCATCGCCGGGATGACTGCAACGGGCCCCCACGGCACCGTCCGGACGGCGGAGCACGCTCGGATCATGACCTTTCTCGACGCCAGGGGCGAGGGGCGCACCTCGCTCGTCGAGCTGACCGGCGACCCCGGCTACGGAAAGACCCGGCTGCTGACGGCCGTGGCGGGCGAGGCCCGCCGCCGCGGCGTCGACGTGCTGCGGGCGCGCTGCACCGAGACCCGCACCGGCGAGTCCTTCCATCCCTTCATCGAGGCGTTCACCTCCTGGCGGCCGTCGGGGACCACGCTGCTGGCGCCCGCCACCGCGTTCATCCGCGCCCTCGCGGCCGCCGCCGACATGCTCGACGACACGTCGACCTCGCGCTGCCGGCTGTTCGCCGAGCTGCGTTCGCTGTACGGCGACTGTCTGGCGGCCGCGCCCGGCGGTCTGCTGCTGCTGTTCGACGACTTCCACTTCGCCGACCGGGCCTCGGTCGACCTGCTCGAGGTCCTGGCACGCTGGCCGCTGGTGGAGGCGCTGCCGGTCGTGGTCGCGCACCGCCAGCGCCAGGTACCCGCCTGGATGCACGTCACCATCCAGGCCGGGGTCGAGCTGGGCGCGGTGGAGCAGATCCGGCTGGCGGCGCTCACCCTGCAGCAGAGCGCCGAGCTGCTCGGCCTGCCGGGCCGCGCCCCCGGGCTCGCCGACCTGCACGAGCGCGGCGCCGGCAACCCCCTCTACCTGACGGCCCTGGCCGAGCAGGAGGCGGGTGGTGGCGACGACGGCCGAGCCGACGGCTTCGGCCACGCCCCCTCGGCGGGGCCGTCCGACCACTGGGCGCGCACCACACTCGGCGTCCGCCTGCTGGCCGAGACCACGCCGCTCGGGGCGACGCAGCGCCTGGTCGCGCGGGCGGCGGCCGTGCTCGGCGACACCTTCACCGTCGATGCCGTCGCCGCCGTCGCCCAGCTCGACCGGGCCGAGGCCTGCCGTGCCCTTCGCGAGCTGCGGGCTCGCGACCTCGTCCGCGCGACGCCGGGCGGCGAGCTGGCCTTTCGCCATCCGCTGGTGGGCCGCTGCCTCTACGGGCAGACGGATCCCTGCTGGCAGGTCGGCGCGCACCGGCGGGCGCTGGAGTACCTGCGGACGGGCCCCGCCGCGCCGACGCTGCCGGCCCGGCACGCCGAGCGGTCCGGCCCGCGCGGCCCGGCCGGCGTGGGGGTCGGGCTGACGGCGCGCGAACGGGAGGTGGCCAGGCTCGCCGCGCAGGGGCTGCGCACCCGGGACATCGCCGGCCGGCTGCGGGTGAGCCCCCGCACCGTCGACACCCACCTCGCGCACATCTACGGCAAGCTCGGGGTGAGTTCCCGGGTCGAGCTGGTACGGCTGCTGTCCGTCGCCCCCTGACCGGCCGGGCTGGTCAGCTCGCGGTGGGCAGATCGAGCAGCCGGTCGCGGGTGAGGATTGCGTCGTGCAGCCGGCGCAGTGACCGGCAGGGCTCCAGCCCCAGCTCGGCCCGTAGCACCTGTTGCGCACCTCGGTAGACGGCCAGTGCCTCGGCCTGGCGGCCCGCGCGGTAGAGAACGAGCATGAGCTGCGAGTAGAACGACTCCCGCAGCGGGTACTGGGCGGTGAGCGCGCCGAGCAGGCTGATCACCTCTCGGTGCCGGCCGAGCGCGGTCCGGGCCTCGACGGACAGTTCCAGGGCGGCGAGGCGTTCCTCCTCGGCCCACGCCGCGAAGGCGGTGAGCACCGGCCCCTCCGCCGCGGACTCCGCCAACACCGGCCCGCGCACCAGCGACAGCGCGCGTTCGGCCGCACTCAGCGCCGCGGCGTAGCTTCCGGCCGCCTGCTGGGCGCGCCCGTCGCGCATGGCGTCCTGGAATTCGGTGACGTCGAAGCTGGCGCCGTCCAGTCGCAGCAGATACCCCGAGGGCTTGGTGACGATGATGTCCGCGGGGTCGATGCCCGCGGGGTCGATGCCCGCGGGGTCGATGCCCGCGGGGTCGATGCCCGCGGGGTCGATGCCCGCGGGGTCGGCGGCCGCGGCGGCCAGAAACTTGCGCAGCTGGGAGATGTAGACGTGGATGGCCGCAGCGGCTCGACGGGGCGGCCGGTCCCCCCACAGCTCCAGGACCAGACTGTTCTTGGTCGTCACCCGGCCGGCACCGACGAGCAGCACGGCGAGGGTCGTCTCCATTTTCGGGGCGCTCAACAGGTGGCTCTCCCGGCCGTTCGAAACGCGCAGGGGCCCGAGCAGTTCGTAACGCATAGACACCTCGTGCAGGCAGGAAACGGCTCCGGGAACGGGAGGTGCCACTGTCTCTCGTCCGACGGCCGGTGCACATCGGTGAAACTGCGTAGGTACCGCGCTAGGGGGCAGGGGCGGGCGGCTGAGCGGTGTCGTCCCCGCCGGCCGGCACGCCGAAGGCCCGCAGGAAGGTGTCGACCCCGGCCCGCACCACCTCGCCGACCTCGGCTGGGGCCAGCGGGCGGGTGCCCAGCGTGCTGCGCACGGGCAGCTCGTCGTAGACGAGGGCGATGAACTGGTTGGCCGCGCGCACCGGATCGGCGATGCGCAGGTGGCCGGCGTGGGCCAGCCGGGCGAGGCGGCCGGCGAGCGCCTCGATGAACTGGTCCGCCCCGCTGGCGCGCACGGCGTCGTAGAGGTCGGGAAAACGCAGCGCCTCGGCGTAGAGCAGGCGGCGCACCGCCTCGGAACGCTCGTCGCAGTAGCAGTCGACGAGCCGCGCGGCGACGTCCTCCAGTCCGCCACGAAGGCCGCTGGCCTCCTTGGGAAAGCTCTCGAGCACCTCGAGCGCCTTCGCGTTGGAGCGCGCCGCCGTCGTCGTCATGACGTACCGGAACAGGTTCTCCTTCGAGCCGAGATGGTTGTAGATCGTCGGCTTGGCCACGCCGGCCTCGGCGGCGATCATGTCGAGGCTCGCCTGCGCGTAACCGTTGCGGGCGAAGACGCGCAGCGCCGCCTCCACGATCGCGCGGCGCTTGTCCAACCGGCCCCGTTCCGCCGGAGCTCCGGTCGCCTTCGCGCTCTCGCCCACACCCATGGGCCCATGCTACGGTCTCATCCATAAATCTGAACCAGATAGTTCAATCTTCTTGGACGACCCTTACAAGGGAGTTGTCATGACGGGCACGAACGCAGCGCAGGACAGCCCACCGCGGCTCGATTCCGCCCTGTTGATCCTCATCGGGGTGATGGTGCTCGGCGGGATGATGTCCTACCTGGACGCGACGATCGTCAACGTCGGCATCAGCACGCTGAGCGCGCACTTCGACGCCTCGCTCGCCACGATCGAAGGGGTGACGACCGGCTACCTGCTGGCGGTCGCGCTTGCCATCCCGGTGGCCGGCTGGGCGGTGGCACGCTTCGGCGCGAAGCGTATGTGGCTGCTCGGCCTGTCGCTGTTCCTGGCCGGGTCGGCCCTGTGCGCGGCGGCGTGGAACGCGCAGAGCCTGATCGCCTTCCGGATCCTGCAGGGCCTCGGCGGCGGCATGGTCGACCCGATCATGATGGCCGTGGTCGCCGGCGCCGCGGGGCCCGCCCGCATCGGGCGGGTGATGGGCCTGATCTCGATCCCGATCACGCTCGGGCCGGTGCTCGGGCCCATCGTCGGCGGACTGCTGCTCGACGGCCTGTCCTGGGAGTGGATGTTCCTGGTCAACGTCCCGTTCGCGCTCGCGGCCATCGTGCTGGCGATCGTGGTGCTGCCCGCCGACCCGCCTCGCGACGGTGGTCCCGTGCCCCTCGACGCCCTCGGTGTGGCCCTGCTGTGCCCCGGCTTCGCCGCGATCGTCTACGCGTTCTCACAGGCCGGCGGCCTCGGCTTCGACAGCACCCGGGTCGTGGTCGGCCTGGTCGTCGGGCTGCTGCTGTTCGCCGGCTACGTCGCCCACGCGCTGCGCACGGCCGCCACGCCGCTGCTCGACCTGCGGCTGTTCGCCAGCCGGGGCTTCTCCGCCAGCGTCACCACCATGTTCCTGCTCGGTGGCGGCCTGTTCTCGCTGCTGTTCATCCTGCCGCTGTACTACCAGCAGGTGCACGGCCACTCGGTGCTGGAGTCCGGCCTGCTCCTGGCCCCGCTGGGCTTGGGCACCATGCTCGGTATGCCGCTGGCGGGCAGCCTGGCCGACAAGGTCGACGCCCGGCGGCTGGTGCCCGCCGGCGCCCTGCTGGTCGCGGCCGGCTCGCTCGTGTTCACCCGGTCCGGGGCGGACACCTCCCAGGTCGCGCTGACGGCAGCCCAGTTCGTCGCCGGCTTCGGCATGGGCCTGGTGGGCGCCCCGACGATGGGCTCGGTGTACCGCACCGTGCCCGGTGACGCGGTGGCCGGTGCGACCGGCGCGGTGTTCATCCTCAACCAGATCGGCGCCTCGCTGGGCATCGCGGTCGTCGCGCTGATCCTGCAGGGCGGCGGCGCGCACACGGCGCCGACCGAGGCATCGTTCGGCGACGCCTTCTGGTGGCCGTTCGCGGCCGGCCTCGTCGTGTTCGCCATGGGCCTGCTGCTGCCCGGCCGGCCGGCGCACGTGGCCGCGCCGACCCCGGCCGCGCCGGCGGAGCCCGTCTCGGCCTGAGCGCCACCCCCACGCCCACCTGCCGCCGCGCCACCACCCCCGCCGCCGCGCCACCGCCGCGGGCGGCCCTGCCGAAGGACCACGATGACCAGCTCCACCATCCTTCCCCTGTCCGTCCTCGACGTCGTCCCCGTCTTCGAAGGGGGCAGCGCGACCACGGCGCTGCACGACACCGTCGCGATCGCTGCCCGCGTGGAGGAACTCGGCTACCACCGGTACTGGCTGGCCGAGCATCACGGCACGCCCAGCCTGGCCACCTCGACGCCGGCCGTGCTCGCCGGCCGGATCGCCGCCGCGACCAGCAGGCTGCGGGTCGGTTCCGGCGGGGTGCTGCTGCCCAACCACGCCCCGCTGGTCGTCGCCGAACAGTTCGGCACTTTGCAGGCGCTGTTCGGCGACCGCATCGACCTCGGCCTGGGCCGGGCGCCGGGCACCGATCCCCTCACCGCCCGCGCCCTGCGCCGCTCGCCCGGCGGCGACGAGCACTCCTTCGCCGACCAGATCACCGAGCTCATCGGGTACTTCGCCCCCACCGATCCGGGCAACCCGGTCATCGCGGTGCCCGCCGCCGACAGCCGGCCGCAGGTCTGGGTGCTCGGCTCCAGCCTCGCCAGCGCCGACCTCGCCGCGGCGCTCGGCCTGCCCTACGCGTTCGCCCACCACGTCAACCCGCAGGCCAGCGTGGCGGCGCTGCGCCGCTACCGCGCGGCGTTCACGCCCTCGGCCCAGCTTGAGCGCCCCCGCTCGCTGCTCAGCGTCCTGGTCACCGTCGGTGACACCGACGCCGCCGCCCGGCAGGCCGCGGCCCCCTACCTGCTGAGCAAGCTCTGGATGCGCACCATCGGCCTGTTCGACGCGTTCCCCTCCCAGGCGACCACGAACGCGCACTCCTACCGCGGCGGCGAGCTCGCCTTCCTCGACGACCTCGCCGCCCCCCAGCTCATCGGCGGCGTGGACACGGTGCGCCGCGACCTGGCCGCCCTCGTCGACGCCACCGGCGCGGACGAGCTGATGGCGCTGACCATCGTGCCCGATCAGGGCGACCGTCTGCGCTCCTTCGAGCTGCTGGCGCAGGCGGCGTCGTCGCCAAGTCCAGCCGCGCGACCAGGCGTTTCAGTGCGGATTTAGCGACTCGCCCAAAGGTGAGGAAGTCCAACATCCATACCGTGTACGGAGTATCTGCATGTCATCGCGCCACACCGCACGAAGCGCAGGTCTGCTCGCAGCCCTCGCCGCCACCCTGTTCACGGCGGCCTGTGGATCGGGCGGTGGTGGCGGCGACGCGACCGACGTCCAACCGCGCAACGGCGGCAGCATCACCTACGCGGCCGAGAAGGAGCCGGACTGCTGGGACCCGCACGCCAGCGCCCAGGACGTCACCGCGTTCACCCAGCGGCCGATCTTCGACTCCCTCGTCTACCAGAAGCCCGACGGCTCGCTGGAGCCCTGGCTCGCCTCCTCGTGGAAGATCAGCGCCGACGGCCGGACGTACACCCTCCAGCTCCGCCAGGACGTCACCTTCCACGACGGCGCCAGGTTCGACGCCGCCGCGGTGAAGGCCAACTTCGACCACATCGTCGCCAAGGACACCGAGTCGCAGTTCGCCGCCGGCCTCCTCGGCCCGTACACGGGCACGAAGGTCACCGGTCCGTACGAGATCCAGGTGTCGTTCAGCCGTGCCTACTCGCCATTCCTGCAGGTGGCGAGCACCACGTTCCTCGGCCTCGCCTCTCCGGCGTCGCTGCGCGCCGGCGCGGACAAGCTGTGCTCGGGCACGGCGTCGGTCGGCTCCGGGCCGTTCCGCAACGGCCGGTACACCCGCGGCCAGCAGCGGGTCTACACCCGTAACGCCGCCTACAACTGGGCGCCGAAGGGCGCCGCGCAGAGCGGGCCGGCCCGGCTGGACTCGGTCACCATCCGGTTCATCACCGAGGACGCCACCCGGGTCGGCGCGCTGAGCTCCGGCCAGATCGACGGCGCCGCCGCCATCCCCGCGAACGACATCGCCGGCGTCCGCACCAACCCGCGCCTGACGGAGATCAGCAAGCAGACGCCCGGCGCGGTCGACGCCTTCTACCTCAACACCTCCAGCGGGCTGTTCACCGACATCCGGGTGCGCAAGGCGTTCCAGCGCGGCCTCGACGTGGGCACCATCGTGACGTCGGTGTTCCAGGGCACCACCGAGCGGGCGTGGAGCGTGCTGTCCCCCACCACCCCGTCCAGCTACGACGCCTCGCTGGAGAACAGCTGGCCGTACGACCCGGCGCTCGCCGGCAAGCTGCTCGACGAGGCCGGCTGGACCGGGCGCGACGCCGAGGGCTACCGCACCAGGGACGGCAGGCGGCTGAGCGTCTTCGCGCCGATCTACGGCAGGCCCACCCTGTTCTCCCAGGCCGCCCAGGCCGAGCTGAAGAAGATCGGCTTCTACCTGGATCTGCATGCATCCACCGACGCCACGGAGGTCTCCGGCTGGCTGGACGACGGTAAGTACGACACGGTCGAGCTGAAGTGGGCACGGCCCGACGGCGACATCCTCAGCTCGTTCTTCCTGTCCACGGAGACCTCCGTGGGCGGCGGGCACAACTTCGCCCGCGTCGCCGATCCGCAGGTCGACACCTGGCTGAAGGCGGCCCAGGCCGCGCAGTCGCCCCAGGAGCGGGCGAAGCAGTACGCCAAGGTCCAGAAGTGGGCGATCGAGCAGGCCGCGGTGGTCCCGGCGTACATCTCGACGGCGACCGTCGGGGTCAACAAGAAGGTGCACGGCCTGCGGCTGAGCATCGCCACCTGGCCGGAGTTCTACGGCGCCTGGGTGCAGGCCGGCTGATGCGCTCGGCCATCCGCCCCGTCGTGGTCCGCCTGCTCGGCGCCGTCGGGGTCGTCTGGGGCGCCGTGACCCTCGCGTTCGGAGTGCTCCAGCTCATCCCCGGCGATCCGGTGAACGCGATCGTCGGCACGAACGCGCTGGTCGGCCCCGAGCAGCGCGCGCTGCTGCGGGAGCGGTACGACCTGGACCAACCGCTGTTCACCCAGTACCTGGACCACCTCGGGCGGCTGGCCACCGGCCGGCTCGGCGACTCCTACCAGCTCCAGCAGCCGGTCTGGTCGGTGATCACCGACCAGCTGTGGCCCACGGTCGAACTCGCGCTGTGGGCGAGCCTGCTCGCCGTGGTGCTCTCGGTCGCCGTGACGGTGCTGACCTCCGGGCGCTCCCGCTGGCCGCGGCGGGTCAGTTCGCTGCTGGAGCTGCTGGTGGTCTCCACGCCGGCGTTCTGGCTGGGCATCCTGCTGCTGACCGTCTTCTCGTTCCACCTCGGCTGGCTGCCGGTGTCGGACACCGGCGACCCGCGCTCGCTGGTGCTGCCGGTGGTGACGCTGGGGCTGCCGATCGCGGCGATCCTCACCCAGGTGATGCGCGAAGGGCTGCTCACCGCGCTGGACGCGCCCTTCGTCCTGACCGCCCGCGCCCGCGGGCTCGCCGAGCACTCGGTGCGCTCGCGGCACGCGCTGCGGCACTCGGCCCTGCCCGCCCTGACGCTGGCGGGCTGGTTCGTCGGCACGCTGCTCGGCGGTGCCGTGATCGTGGAGAACGTCTTCGCCCGGCCCGGCCTCGGGCGGGTCGCCCTGCAGGCCGTGGCCGACCGGGACTTCCCGGTCGTGCAGGGGGTGGTCGCGCTGTCCGCGGTGGTGTTCGTCGTCGTCAGCGCCGTGGTGGACGTGTTGTACGCCGTCGTCGACCCCCGGCTGCGCCGGCGCACCGGGATGGTGGCGGCGTGAACGCGGCGCGGCGAGCGCCGCGGCCCGGTCTGCCGGTCGCCGCGGTCGTCGGAGTCCTGATGCTGGTCGCGGCCATCCACCCGGCGCTGTTCGCCGGCGGCGGGCCGGCCGAGGGCGACCTGCACGCGACGCTGCAGGGGCCGAGCGGCCGGCACTGGTTCGGCACCGACCAGCTCGGCCGGGACGTGTTCACCCGGGTCGTGCACGGCACCCGCTACTCGCTGTCGATGGGCGCCGCCGCCACCGGCATCGGGGTGGTGATCGCCGGCGTGTGGGGGCTGGCCGCCGCGCTTGGCGGCCGGGTCGGCGACACGCTGCTGATGCGCGCCGCCGACATCCTGCTGGCGCTGCCCGCCGTGCTGCTCGCGCTGATGGTCGTGCTGATCACCGGTCGGGGGGTCTTCGGGGTGACCCTCGCCGTCGCAGTCGGCACCGCGCCCGGGTGCGCCCGCGTGATCCGCGCCCAGGCCCTGGTCGTGCGGCGCTCGGGCTACGTGAGCGCCGCCGTCGGGCTGGGCGTGCGCCGCTCGGCGATCATCGTGCGGCACGTGCTTCCCAACACCCTGGCCCCGCTGCTGGTGCTCGCCACCGTCACGCTCGGCGTCTCCATCTCGACCGCGGCGGCGCTGAGCTACCTCGGCCTCGGCGCCCAACCGCCGACCCCGGAATGGGGGGCGATGCTCACCGAGGGCCAGGGCTATCTGGGCCAGGCCTGGTGGATCGCGCTGTTCCCCGGCCTGCTGCTGGTCCTGCTGGTCCTCACGGTCACCGTGCTCGGCCGCGACGCGCAGGCCCGCTCGGACGCCAGGAGCTGGTCATGACGGCGACCGCGGACTCCGGGCACAGTCCCGAGCTCCCGCCGATGCCCATGCCAACCGGGCCGCCGGCGCCCCGCACCGCCCCGGACGGGCCCGCGGCGGACGGGCGCGCCGACCCGCCGCCCGCGTCCGCGGTCCTGGAGGTGGCGGGCCTCGACGTCCGCTTCGGCTCGGGCCCCGGGCAGGTGCACGCCGTGCGCGACGTCTCCCTGACCCTCGCCGCCGGTCGCTGCGTCGCGCTCGTCGGTGAGTCCGGGTCGGGCAAGAGCACCCTGGGCCGCGCGCTGCTGGGACTCGCCGGCCCGACCGCCACCGTGACCGCGCGGCGGCTGCGCATCCACGGCTCCGACGCCCTCGCCTTCGGCCCCCGGCAGTGGCGGGCGGTGCGGGGCCGGCGCGTCGGCCTGGTCTCCCAGGACGCGCTCGTCGCCCTCGACCCGCTGCGCCCGATCGGCCGGGAGATCGCCGAGGCGATGGTGGCGCACGGCCTGGTCGCCCGCCGCGACACCGGCCCCGCCGTGCAGGCGCTGCTGGAGCGGGTCGGCATCCCCGATCCCGCGCAGCGCGCCCGCAGCTACCCCCATCAGCTCTCCGGCGGGCTGCGCCAACGGGCACTGATCGCCTCCGCGCTCGCCGCCCAGCCGGACGTGCTGATCACCGACGAGCCGACGACCGCGCTCGACGCCTCGGTGCAGGCCCGCATCCTCGCGCTGCTCGGGCAGCTCAAGGCGGACGGCACCGGGCTGCTGCTGATCAGCCACGATCTGGCGGTGGTCGAGGCGCTGGCCGACGAGGTCGCGGTGATGCACGAGGGCAGCGTCGTCGAGGCCGGGCCGGTGGCCGACGTGCTCGCCCACCCCCGCCATCCCTACACGATCGCGCTGCTGGAAGCGGTCCCCGGACGCCGACGCCGCATCCCCGAGCCCACCGGCGCCACGGCGACCGGCGAGCAGACGGCGACCGGCGAGCAGGCGGCGGCCGGCGAGCAGGCGGCGACCGGCGAGCAGGCAGGTGCGGGCGGCGCTGCGCTGCTGGTGGTCACGGACGCCGTCAAGCACTTCCACGGCGCGCGGGGCGTCCGGCGCACCGCCGTCGACGACGTCTCGTTCACCCTGCGCGCCGGGGAGACGCTGGGGCTGGTCGGCGAATCCGGGTCGGGCAAGTCGACCCTCGCCGGCCTGGTGCTCGGCCTCATCGCCCCGGACGGCGGGCAGGTGCGCCTGGCCGGGCAGCCGTGGAGCGCCCGGCCCGAGCGCGAACGCCGCGCCGAGCGGCACACGCTGCAGCTCGTGCCGCAGGATCCGCTGAGCGCCTTCGACCCGCGCTGGACGGTGGCGCGCATCCTCGGCGAGGCCCTCGCCGCCATCGACGTGGCGCGCCGGGACCGGCGGGCCCACGCCCTGACCCTGCTCGAACAGGTCGGGCTGTCCGTCACCCACCTGGACCGGCGGCCGCTGGCGCTGTCCGGCGGCCAGCGCCAGCGGGTCGCGATCGCCCGCGCGCTCGCCACCCGACCGCGGCTGCTGGTGTGCGACGAACCGGTCTCCGCGCTCGACGTCTCCACCCAGGCGCAGATCCTGGCGCTGCTGCGGGAGCTGGCCGGCTCGCTGGGACTCGCCGTGCTGTTCATCTCGCACGACCTGGCGGTGGTCCGGGAGCTCTGCGCCCGGGTGCTGGTGATGAAGGACGGCCGGATCGTCGAGACCGGCCCGGTGGAACGGGTCTTCACCGACCCGCACCACCCCTACACCCGGGAGCTGCTCTCGGCCGTGCCCGGCGAGATCGGACGGGTCGCCCGAGCGGGCACGGTCCCGTCGCGACCCACGGAGGAGAACTGAGATGCCGGTCGAGGGAAGCCTCACGGACGCCATCGCCACCCAGCGCGCGCCCGTCCGCCCGCTGGGCGAACTGCCCCGCCGACCGGGGGTCTCGGCCCGGGAGCTGCGGGTGCCCGGGCCACCGGGGGCGCCGCCGGTGCTGGTGCGCGTCTACCGTCCGCAGGGCGTCACCGCGGCGCTGCCGGCCGTGCTGTGGCTGCACGGCGGCGCGTTCGTGCTCGGCACCATCGACGCCGTGCACGGGCAGGCGGCCGAGGCGGCCCTGTACGCCGAGGCGACGGTGATCGCCGTCGGATACCGGCTGGCTCCGGAGCATCCCTACCCGGCGGCGCTGGAGGACTGCCTCGCCGTGCTGCACTGGGCCGCCGGTCAGGCCGACGAGGTGGGGGCCGATCCGGCCCGGCTCGCGGTGGCGGGCACGAGCGCGGGGGGCTGCCTCGCCGCCGGCCTGGCCCTGCTGACCCGCGACCGGGGCGGGCCGTCGCTGTGCCTGCAGCAGCTGACCACCCCCGCGCTCGACGACCGGCTCACGACCCCGTCGATGGTCGCCTCCGACCGCGGCACGCCGATCTGGAACCGCACGCTGGCGGAGGAGAGTTGGCGGCTCTACCTGGGTGAGGGACCCGGACCGACGCCGGTGTACGCGGCGCCGGCCCGCGCAGAGGACCTGCGCGGACTGCCCCGCACCTACCTGTCCGTCGCGGGGCGCGACCCGCTGCGCGACGAGGCGCTGTTGTTCGGGCTGCGGCTGGCGCAGGCCGGCGTGCCGGTGGAGCTGCACCACTTCCCGGACGCCCTGCACGGCTTCGCCGGTCCCGCCACGAAGCTGGACCGGGAACGGATCGCGATCGAGCACCTGGCGACGCTGCGCTGCGCGCTCCACCACCGGGACCCCGCCTGAGTTCGGCCGGCACCCGGCACGGGCCGGGCGGGTGGACGTCCGCCGGGTGGCGCGGCGTGACGGCCCGGCCCTCCCTCAGGGTTTGCGGGCGAGACCGCCGTACCCGCTGACCTCGGCGTCGGCCACTCCCCCGAGCGTCGGGTCGTCCGGGTGCCAGCGCTGGGCGGCCACCACGCCCGGCTCGACCAGCTCCAGCCCCGCGAAGAACCGTTCCACCGCCGCCCGGCCACGCATGTTCATCGACACGCCCCGCGCCCGGTAGGTCGCGGCCAGCTCCTCGGCGCCGGGGTCGAAGTCGGCGGTGGCATGCGAGAGCGCCAGGTAGCTGCCCGCGGGCAGGGCGTCGAGCAACCTGGCCGCGATCGCGTACGGGTCGGCCTCGTCGGGGATGAAGTGGAAGACCGCGATCAGCGAGAGCGCCACCGGCCGGGTCAGGTCCAGGGTCTCCCGCAGCTGCGCGGAGGCGAGAATCGCCTCCGGATCCCGCAGGTCCGCGTCGATGTAGGCGGTCCGGCCCTGCGGGGTGCTGCTGAGCAGGGCACGGGCGTGCGCGAGCACGATGGGGTCGTTGTCCGCATACACCACGCGCGCGTCGGGGACGATGCTCTGGGCGATCTCGTGCAGGTTCGGCGACGTGGGAATGCCGGTGCCGATGTCGAGGAACTGCCTGATCCCCCGCTGGGTCACCAGGAACCGCGTCACCCGCCGCAGGAAGGCCCGGTTCTCCCGGGCCCCGGTCCGCGCTGTCGGGAAACCGATCAGCGCCTGCTCGGCCGCGGCCCGGTCCGCCGGGAAGTTGTCCTTCCCGCCGAGGAAGTAGTCGTAGATGCGGGCCGAGTGCGGCTGGTCGGTCTTCAGCTCGATCGGCGTCCGGTCGAGCTGGACCGCGGAGTTCCACCACGGCCTGGGAACCTCTCGATCCTGCGCAGCTCCCACAGCCAGCCCCATGCCTCTCGTCCGACGAGTCCCGGTCCCCTGCCGACCCGCCCCGAGTTACCGCACCGGAACGAATAGGTCGCACTGCGCATTATTCCTGACGAATCGCGCGCGGGTGGGGGGCCTCAGGCGGTGGCCGCGAGGTCCTTCAGGGCGACGGAGACGTCGGCGAAGCGCGCGGGGTCGACGACCGCGTCGGCCGCGATCAGCCGGCGGGCGGCGACGGCGTCCATCGGGCGGTTCACACTCGCGAGCGCGGCGAGGCGGCCGTCGGGCGCGAACCAGCCGGCGGACCACCCGGGCGCCCGCTTGGCCTCCGGCGCCGCGACGGCGCCGGGGTCCCCCCGCCACACCAGCGTGTCCTGCGGCCCCGCCAGCCCGACGACCTGCACCATCCGGCCGAACTGCTCCGACCAGAAGTAGGGCACCGGGTCGTAGACCGCCTCGCCTCCGAGCAGCGTGGTCGCGGCGACGGCGGGGCTGCCCTGCGCGCAGTCCCAGTGCTCCACCCGCAGCCGCCGGTCGTAACGCCGCGACCACCACGCCGCGCAGTCCCCGACCACCACCACGGGCGGACCATCCGACCCCGCGTCCCAGGAGGCGGCGAGATGCTCGTCGGCGACGACCCCGCGGTCGAGGACGAGCCCGGACTCGGCCAGCCACGCGGTGTCCGGACGCACGCCCACCCCGACGACGACCTCGTCGGCCGCCAACCACTCGCCGTCACCGAGAACCAGCCCCTGCGGGCCGATCTCGCGCACCGACACCCCGAGGCGCAGGTCCACGCCCGCCTGCGCGTACCAGGCGACGGTCTGCCCGCCGACCTCGCCGCCGAGCGCGACCTGCAGCGGCGAGGCGGCCGCCTCGATCACCGTCACCTCGGCGCCGATCTTCGCCGCGGTCGTCGCGACCTCCGCGCCGATCCACCCCGCACCCACCACGACCAGCCGGAGGCCGGGCTTGAGCGTGTCGCGCAGCGCGCGGGCGTCGTCAATCGTGCGCAGCACCCGCTGCGGCCCGTCGCCCGGCAGGGTCACCGGCGCGGCCCCGGTGGCGAGCACCAGCCCGTCGTAGGCGACCGGGCCCGCCTCCGTCTCGACGACCCCGGGCCGCAGCCCGGTGGCCCGCCGGCCGAGCTGGACCTCCACCCCGTCGAGGTCGAGCGTCAGGGTGGTGTCCTCGACCCGGCCCGACAGCACCCCCTTCGACAGCGGCGGCCGGTCGTAGGGCGGGTGCTCCTCGGCGCCGAGCAGCACGATGCTCCCCGTGAACCCCCCCGCGCGCAGCTCCACCGCCGCCCGCCCACCGGCGAGCCCCGCCCCCACGATGACGATCCTGTCCATGCAGCCAGAGCCCTTCACGACCGGGGCGGCCAGCGCCCACCGACACGACAACACCTGCACCGGCACACACCTGCGCCAGCCGCCGGACGCCCAGAACTCTAGTGGCACCCGGTGCCAGAGAAAAGGTTGATCCCCGTCGAACCGAGCGTCCGACGTGAACAGGCGTGTCGCGGGCAAGACTGACACAATCTGCCACCGGCGCCAGTGCCTGCAAGGGGCGGGCGTCGTAGCCGAGTGTGAACGACGGGAGTCGCCGCGTGTCGAACAGCCCGAGCCTGCCCTCCGCCCAGCCCTGGCGGCCCGACGTCACGGAGCTGGCCAGCTACGGTCCGTATGCCCGCCCGGCGCCGATGCCGATGCACTGGGAGGAGGTCACGGCGAGCTGGTTAGGCGCCATTCTGGCCAACCGCTACCCGGGCATCGAGGTGACCAGTCTGCAGACCGTGGAGCTGCGCAACACGCACACCACGAAGATGCGGGTCGCCGTCGCCTACAACGAGGTCGGCCGGCAGGCGGGGCTGCCCGAGCACCTGTGTCTCAAGGCGAACTTCACCGGCCGCGCGAACCCCATGGACATCTGCCAGGTGGAGGCGCGCTTCTACCACGAGCTGGTCGAGGGCAGCCAGATCCCGGCGCCGCGCTACTACTACGCCGACTGGGACCCCGACGGCAGCGGCCAGGGGCTGGCGGTCCTCGAGGACCTCATCGAGCTCGGCGGCGAGTTCGGCAACAGCTACCAGCACATCGGGGTCGACGCGGTCGGCCGGGCGCTCGACGACATGGCGGTCCTGCACGGCAGCTACTGGGCGAGCCCCCGGCTCGACGCGGCGAGCTGGCTGCCCACCTCGATGGACACCCGCGGCGACTGCGACCAGGCCCGCATCATGTGGTGGCTGGTCGAGGAGAACCTCGGCCGCGACGTCTACGTCTCCCGGCTGCCGGCCTGGATGGTGGCCGACCCCCAGCGGTTCCTGCGCGCCTACGACCTGCTCAACCAGTACGCCCGCGCGCAGGCGGGGCCGCGCACGATCGTGCATGGCGACGCCTACCTCGGCAACACCTACCTGCGCCCGGACGGCCACCGCATCTGGCTGGACTGGCAGATGGTCCGCAAGGGCCACGCCTGGCGCGACGTCAGCTACTTCATGGTCGGCGCGCTCACCGTCGACGAGCGTCGCGCCCACGAGCGCGAGCTGCTGGCCCGCTACCGGGAGGCGCTGCTGGCCACGGGGGCGCGCGACGTGCCGGCCGCGGACGCGATCTGGGAGCAGTACCGGCGATGGGCGATGTACGGGCTGCAGGCCTGGATGGGTACCAAGGACCACTGGGGGCAGGACAACCACACGATGATCGGACGCTTCTCGGTGGCGACCGCCGACCTCGACACCCTGGCCCTGCTCGAGGCCGAGGCCGGCTGAGCCGACTGTCGCGCCCCGCCCCGCCGCGTCAGGGCACCGGGCCCGCACCATCCACGGGTACGGCGATCCGATCATTAAAATGGCGTGGTCGTTAAATTGACTCCATCCAGAATAGGTGGCACGATGGCCCCATGGCCACCACCAAGGAAGCCGCGTTGCGCGGGGCCGGTCTGCGCGTGACCGGGCCGCGCCTCGCGGTGCTGGACGTGCTCGCCGAGCACCCGCACGCCACGGCCGATGCGGTGGCCGAGCAGGTCCGCGCCAGGCTGGGCACGGTCTCGAAGCAGGCCATCTACGACGTGCTGGCGGCGTTCGTGACCGCCGGTCTCGTCCGCCGAATCGAGCCCGCGGGCTCGCCGGCCCGCTTCGAGACCCGCACGGCCGACAACCATCACCATCTGGTTTGTCGCGTCTGCGGCCGGGTAGCCGATGTGGACTGCGTGACCGGCGCCCGCCCCTGCCTGGAGCCGGGCGATGACGCCGGGTTCGTGATCGAAGAGGCCGAAGTCGTGTTCTGGGGCGTGTGCCGTAGCTGCAGATCGGATGGTGTCCCTGCACGGTAAGGCGAGGAGGACGTTGTGACCGCATACGAGACCCGTCCGACGACGACCGACGCCGGAGTGCCCGTCGCCAGCGACGAACACTCGTTGACCGTCGGGCCGGACGGCCCACTGCTGCTACAAGACCACTATCTGCTGGAGCAGATGGCGAACTTCAACCGGGAGCGCATCCCGGAGCGCCAGCCGCACGCGAAGGGCGGCGGCGCGTTCGGCACCTTCCAGGTGACGCAGGACGTCAGCGCCTTCACCCGGGCGGCGGTGTTCCAGCCCGGTGCCGAGACGGACGTCCTCATCCGGTTCTCGACCGTGGCGGGCGAGCGGGGCAGCCCCGACACCTGGCGCGACCCCCGCGGCTTCGCGGTGAAGTTCTACACCAGGGAGGGAAACCTCGACATCGTCGGCAACAACACGCCGGTGTTCTTCGTCCGGGACCCGCTGAAGTTCCAGCACTTCATCCGGTCACAGAAGCGACGCGCCGACAACAACCTGCGCGACCACGACATGCAGTGGGATTTCTGGACGCTTTCCCCGGAATCCGCCCACCAGGTCACCTGGCTGATGGGTGACCGCGGCATCCCGCGCACGTGGCGGCACATGAACGGCTACTCGAGCCACACCTACATGTGGATCAACGCCGCTGGTGAGCAGTTCTGGGTGAAGTACCACTTCAAGACCGACCAGGGCATCGAGTTCTTCACCCAGGACGAGGCCGACCAGATGGCGGCGATCGACACCGACTACCACCAGCGTGACCTGTACGAGCACATCCGGGACGGGGAGTTCCCGAGCTGGACGCTGAAGATGCAGATCATGCCGTTCGAGGATGCGAAGACCTACCGGTTCAACCCGTTCGACCTGACCAAGGTGTGGCCGCACGGCGACTACCCGCTGCACGAGGTCGGCCGGCTCACCCTCAACCGCAACATCAGCGACTACCACACCGAGATGGAGCAGGCCGCCTTCGAGCCGAACAACCTGGTCGCCGGCACCGGCCTGTCCCCCGACAAGATGTTGCTGGCCCGCGGTTTCAGCTACGCCGACGCCCACCGCGCCCGCCTCGGGGTGAACTACAAGCAGATCCCGGTGAACTCGCCGAAGGTCCCCGTCCACAGCTATTCCAAGGACGGCGCGATGCGGGTGCAGAACGTCACCGACCCGGTGTATGCGCCCAATTCCTACGGCGGCCCCCGGGCCCAGCCGGAGCTGACCGACGACGGCGGCCGCTGGTTCGCCGACGGCGAGATGGTGCGCACCGCCTACACCCTGCGCCCCGATGACGACGACTGGGGCCAGGCCGCCACGATGGTCCGCGAGGTCCTCGACGACGCGGCCCGCCAGCGGCTGGTCGACAACATCGTCGGGCACCTGCTCAACGGCGTCAGCGAGCCGGTGCTCGAGCGCGCCTTCGAGTACTGGCGCAACGTCGACAAGGATCTCGGCGGCCGGATCGAGGCGGGCGTGCGGGCCAAGCAGAACCAGACCGACCCGAAGGTCGCGCAGCAGGCCAACCCCGCCCGGTCGGACGCGCAGGCCAAGGCCTGAGGCAGGCACGTCCGCCCGCGGCCCACGCCGCGGCCGAGCAGACCGAGGCCCGACCCCTCCGCAGGCGGAGAGGTCGGGCCGGCGGTTGATCCTCCGGGCCCGGAGGATCGTGGTTCGTGCTCCTCGGCGACGCCGAGCACGAACCACGACCGGGCGGGCCCTCCCGGGTAGCGTGACGCCCATGCCTCTCGACGTGACGCCACACCTGGATCCGGCCAAGACCGCGATCGTGAACATGGAATGCCAGGAAAACCTGCTGGGCGACCGACCGTTATTGCCCGGCCTCGCCGAGTCCGCCCGGCGGACCGGACTGCTCGATAATCTTTCCGCGCTTTTCGACGCGGGCCGTAAGGCGGGCGTGCGGATCTACTACTGCACCGACGAACGGCGCCCCGACGGCTTCGGCTTCGCGCACAACACGTTCGTGAACCTGCGGGCGTCGTCGGCCGGCGGTACCACCGGGGGTCAGGGCCCGGTGATGCCCCAGATCGCGCCGCGCCCGGAGGATGTCGTGTTCCGCCGGGAGCAGGGCCTCACCGGCTTCTTCGCCACCGGCCTCGACCAGTACCTGCGCAACACGAAGGTCTCCACCCTGATCGTCACCGGCGTCTCGTTGAACATCGCGGTCCTGGGGACGGCGATCGAGGCGATGAACCTCGGCTACACGGTCGTCATCCCGCCGGACTGCATCGCGAGCGACCCGTACGAATACGCCGAGACCGTCGTGCGCTACACCATGCGCAACATCGCCTTCGTGGTGCCCTCCACCACCATCACCGCCGCCTGGCGCTAGACAAGTAAGCCACGGGTTCCGTAAGCCGCCGACTGCCGCATCCGCCCGTGATCGGTCGAGTACAGAATCGTGCCGAGGCCTGGCCACGGTTTGCCAGCCTGAAACCGTGATTAATCCTCGGCACGACCTGGCCGCTGTCCGACCGGAAGACGGGCGTCGGCAAGTTCCCCGGATCCTGGTGGTTCGGGAAGCTGATCGGCGCGAAGAGGGCCGATCCGCGGTGCGGACGGTAGTGTCACCCGGTGAGTCTGGATCCCTGGCGGCCGAGGTATTCCGAGCGGGCGCGCGGCATGGTCGCGTCCGAGGTGCGGGCGTTATTCGCGGTGGCCTCCCGGCCGGAGATCGTGTCCCTGGCGGGCGGCATGCCGGATGTCTCCGCGCTGCCGATGGACGCCGTCGCCCAGACCATGTCCGAGCTGGTGCTGCAGCGCGGTCCCGTCGCCCTGCAGTACGGGGGTGCCCAGGGCGATCCCGGCCTGCGGGAACGCATCTGCGGCGTGATGGCGATGGAGGGCATCGACGCGAGCCCGGACAACGTCGTCGTGACCGTCGGTTCGCAGCAGGCGCTCGACCTCGTCGCCCGCATCTTCCTCGATCCCGCCGACGTCGTCCTCACCGAGGCGCCGACCTACGTGACGGCGCTCAACGTGTTCGCGGCCCACCAGGCGCAGGTGGTCCACGTGCCGATGGACGACGACGGGCTCGATCCCCAGGCGCTGTCCGAGACGCTCACCCGGCTGGCCGCGGCGGGGCGCACGGTGAAGATGCTCTACACCGTGCCGACGTTCCAGAACCCGGCCGGCGTCACGCTCGCGGGGGAACGCCGCGGCCTGGTGGTGCAGGCGTGCCGTCGCGCCGGGGTGCTGGTCGTGGAGGACAACCCGTACGGCCTGCTCGGCTTCGACGGCGAACCGATGCGGGCGTTGCGCGCGGACGCGCCCGACGATGTCGTGTACCTCGGATCGTTCCCCAAGACGCTGGCGCCGGGGCTGCGGGTCGGCTGGGCGCTGGCGCCGCCGGCCGTCAAGGACCGGCTCGTGCTCGCGGCCGAGTCCGCGATGCTGTCCCATTCCGTGTTCGCGCAGCTCGCCGTCGACCGCTACCTGGCCACGCAGCCGTGGCCCGAACAGCTGAAGGTCTTCCGCGAGCTGTACCGGGAGCGCCGCGACGCGATGCTGTCCGCCCTGGCGGCCGAGATGCCCGAGGACGCGTCCTGGACGCGGCCGGCGGGCGGCTTCTTCGTCTGGCTGCGCCTGCCCGAGGGGATCGACACGCGGGCGATGCTGCCGCGGGCGATGCTGCCGCGGGCGGTGGCCGCCCGGGTGGCCTACGTCCCGGGGCGCGGGTTCTACGCCGACGGGCAGGGCCGCAACGAGCTGCGCCTGTCGTACTGCTTCCCGTCGCCGGCCCGGATCACGCAGGGCGTTGCGCCTCGGCGCGACCCTGCGCCGGGAGCTGGAACTGCTGGCGACGTTCGGCCCCGCCCAGGGCGGCCAGGCTGAGGGCGGACCCGCGCAGGGCCGACCGGCGCAGGGCCGGCCGGCGCAGGGCCGGCCGGCACAGGACGGGCCGGCACAGGACGGGCCGGCACCGCGACCGGGCGCATCCTTCTGACCGCCGACATTGTGAGGGACGTGACGATGACGGATCTGGACCGGGTGCTCGTCCTCGCCGGTGGCATCTCCCCCGAGCGGGAGGTGTCGCTGCGCTCCGGACGCCGGCTACAGGAGGCGCTGGTGCGCATCGGCGTCGACGCCGAGGTGCGCGACGCCGACGCCGACCTGATCGATGCCCTCACCGACGACGCCCCCGCCGTGGTCTTCCCGGTCCTGCACGGGGTGTCCGGCGAGGACGGGACCGTGCGGGAGGTGCTGGACCTGCTCGGCGTCCCCTACGTCGGGGCGACCCCGGACGCCTGCCGGGTCGCCTTCGACAAGCCGACCGCGAAGGCGGCCGTGGCCGCGGCCGGGCTGTCCACGCCGGCCTCGGTGACCCTGCCGAAAGAAGCCTTCCACGATCTCGGCGCGGGGCAGCTCATCGCCCGGATCGTGCAGCGGCTCGGGCTTGCTGTCGTGGTCAAGCCGCGGGCCGGCGGGTCGGCGTTCGGCGTCAGCTACGTGGCCGCCGCCGCCGACCTGCCCGCCGCGCTGATGACGTGCGTGGGATACCACGACTGGGCCCTGATCGAGCGGGCGGTCACCGGGGTGGAGGTCGCCGTCGGCGTGATCGACACCGCGGACGGGCCGGTGGCCCTGCCCGCCGTCGAGATCATGCCGGCCAGCGGGGTCTACGACTACGCCGCCCGCTACACCGCGGGCGAGACCCGGTTCGTCGTCCCGGCCCGGCTCGATCCGCGGGCCGCCGCCGCGGCGGCCGACGCGGCGCTGACCGCCCACCGCGTCCTGGGACTGCGTGATCTTTCTCGTACCGATCTGATCGTGGACCACGCCGGGACGGTCTGGTACCTGGAGACGAACATCGCGCCGGGGCTCACGGAGACGAGCACCTGGCCGATGGGACTCGCCGGGGCGGGCCTCGACTTCGCGGTGGCGTGCCGGGACCTCGCCGCCCACGCGATGACCCGCGCGGGGCGCTGATCCGGCGCGGGGCGCTGATCCGGCGCGGGGCGGACGGCGCTCGTGGTTCGCGCTCCGCGTGGGAGCGCGAACCACGGCAGGCGGCGGCGAGGTCCTCCACCCGCGGCTGTGGGCTCAGCGGCCAGCTTCGCCGCCAGTCCCGCCCGGACCGGCACCGCTGGCACCGCTGGTGACCTCGATGCGCCTGGGCTGCCGCTGCCTCGACTTGCCGAGGCGGATGGTCAGCACGCCGTCGGCGAGCCTGGCGTCCACCGAGTCCGGGTCCACCTCCTCGGGCAGCACGATGCGATGTTCGAAGCTGCCGACCTTGCGAGTCTGGCGGCGCAGTGTGCCCTTGCGTTCCCGCTCCTTGATCTCACCGGTGACCTGCAGCTCGTTGCCGCTCAGGTCGATGGAGACGTCCTCGCGGCGCACACCGGGAAGCTCGAGCTCGATGATGTAGGCGTCGTCGGTCTCCTCGATGTCGATCGGGGCTGCGGCGACGGCCAGCGGTCCGACCGATACGGCTTCCGGGCCGACGACGTCACCGAGCAGGCTGCCCAGCCGGGACCAGGTGTCCTCGATCTCCCGGAACGGATCCCAGCTGGCGGCTGTTGCCGGACGTCGGGTTCTCAGCGCGGGCAGTGTCATGAGGTGCCTCCGCAGGTCGACGCAGCATGAAGTCACTTAAGGTAATTGGATGGACACGTACGTCGAGGTGCCTACCCGACGGGCGTCGACCGAAAAGCGTCCACCCCAGGAATCTCCCGCGCCGGTTATCCCGGGCCCGGCCGGAGACACCTACCGCAGGACGGACCCGTGGCGGCGGGACGGACCCGGCCGCGGGCCGGGCTTGTGGCCGCAGGACGGGCTTGTGGCCGCAGGACGGGCTTGTGGCTGTGAGCCCGAACGAGGGAGGCGCGGCATGAGTGACGCCAGTACCGAGACCATCACCGGCGGCCGCGTGGCCGGGGCGCATGCCGGCCCGGATCCGCTCGGCATCTATCTGAACGACCACCTGGCCGGGTCCACCGCCGGGCTGCGGCTCGCCCGCCGTACGGCGACGGCCCACCGCGGAACACCGTCCGGTGACGCACTGGCGAGGGTGGCGTCGGAGATCGCCGAGGACCGCGACGCGCTGCTCGACCTGATGCGCGCGCTCGGCGTCCCCGAGCGGAAATACAAGATCGCCGCTGGTTGGGCTGCCGAGATGGCGGGCCGGATGAAGTCCAACGGTCGACTGGTGCGCCGCTCCTCGCTGAGCACCGTGATCGAGCTCGAGACGCTGCGGATCGGGGTGGCGGGCAAGTCGGCGGCCTGGCACACCCTGCGGGCCGTGGCCGACCGGTACGACCAGATCGACCAGGCCCGACTCGACGTGCTGCTCGACCGCGCCCGCAGGCAGGCGGAGGTGCTCGACGAGCTGCGGGTCACCGCCGCCCGGGCCGTGTTCGGCGGCGCCGACCGGACCTGACCAGGGAGACCAGCCTCCCCTGGCCCGACGAGCGCCCGCGGACCTGGCCGAACGCCGGGCCCGGACGCCGCGCGCCGGTGTGCCGGGCCGCGGCGTCCGGGTAGGAAATCCGCGTCCACACCGGGGATCGCCCACGCAAGCGCCGAGGGAGCGAACCATGACGGTAGACATCGACAAGGTCGGCGTCTGGACGCCCATCACGCGATGGCCAGACGACGCGGGCGCCCGGTCGGATGCCGCCGCCGAGCTGGACGAGCTCGGCTACGGCGCCGTCTGGATCGGCGGGGCGAAGGCGGACCTCGAGCTGCCGGAGGCGCTGCTGGCCGCCAGCCGGCACCTCGCCGCGGCCACCGGCATCCTCAACATCTGGAGCGAGCCGGCAGGGGTGGTCGCGGACAGCTACGCCCGGGTGGCGAGGTCCCATCCGAACCGGCTGCTGATCGGCATCGGTGCGGGCCACGGGCCGATCGTCGGCGAACGCCACTGGCACCCGTTGCGGGCCGTGGAGGGCTACCTCGACCGGCTGGACCTGCCCCAGTCCCGGATCCCGCGCGACGCCCGCGTGCTCGCCGCGCTCGGGCCGCGGATGCTGAACCTCGCCGCCGAGCGGACCGCCGGCGCGCACCCGTACCTGGTGACCCCCGAGCACACCTGGCGGGCCCGCGACCTGCTCGGTTTCGGTCCGCTGCTCGCCCCAGAGCAGAAGGCCGTCCTGACGTCGGACGCCGCCGAGGCCCGGGCGATCGCGCGCCGCGCGCTCGCCCTCTACCTGACGTTGCCCAACTACACGGACAATCTGCGCCGGCTCGGCTTCGTCGACGACGACCTCGCCGGGCTCGGCAGCAACCGCCTGGTCGACGCTCTGGTCGCGTGGGGCACCGTCGAGGCGATCCGGGGCAGGGTCGAGCAGCACCACAAGGCGGGCGCCGACCACGTCGCCGTCCAGATCCTCACGCCGCAGGCGCAGGGGCTGCCCCTGGCCCAGTGGCGGGAGCTCGCGGACGGGCTGGGCCTGCGGTCCCGACAGCCGGGATCACCGGGTGGTCGTCGGTACTGACCGGTCTCGAGGCGCGCCGCGGTTCACCCACCGGCGGGGTCGGCGCGCTGCTCCGGTACACCCTCCCGGTCCTGGCCTGAGTGCCCCCCGGCGGTGTGCACCGTGCGCCGCCTACAGGCCGAGGTCGCGGGCGATGAGCATCTTCTGCACCTCGCTGGTGCCCTCCCCGATCTCGAGGATCTTGGAGTCCCGCCAGTGCCGGGCCACCGGGTACTCGTTCATGAACCCGTACCCGCCGAAGATCTGGGTCGCCTCCCGGGCGTTGGTGACGGCCGCCTCCGAGGAGAACAGCTTCGCCATCGCGGCCTGCTTCTTGAACGGCTGGCCGGCGAGCATCCGGGAGGCGGCGTCGTAGTAGGCCGCCCGCGCGACGTACGTCCGCGTCTCCATCTCCGCGATCTTGAAGGCGATGGCCTGGTTGCGCCCGATCGGCGCGCCGAACGCCTCCCGCTCCTTGGCGTAGCGCACGCTCTCGTCGACGCAGGCCTGGGCGAGCCCCACCGCCAGCGCCGAGATGGCGATGCGCCCCTCGTCGAGGATGCTCAGGAAGTTCGCGTACCCGCGGCCCCGCGCGCCGAGCAGGTTCTCCGCCGGCACCCGCACGTCGTCGAACGTCAACGGGTGAGTGTCGGAGGCGTGCCAGCCGACCTTCGAGTAGGCGGGCTGCGCGGTGAAGCCCGCGGTCGGCACCGGCACCAGGATCGCCGAGATCTCCTTGCGCCCAGCGGCGGTCTGCCCGGTCACCGCGGTCACCGTCACCAGCCGGGTGATGTCGGTGCCCGAGTTGGTGATGAACGCCTTCGACCCGTTGATGACCCACTCGTCGCCGTCGAGGCTGGCGGTGGTGCGGGTGCCGCCCGCGTCGCTGCCGGCGCCGGGTTCGGTCAGGCCGAACGCGCCCAGCGCCCGCCCCGACGTCAGCAGCGGCAGCCACCGCTCCTTCTGCGCGTCGGAGCCGAACCGGTACACCGGCATCGCTCCCAGCCCGACCCCGGCCTCCAGGGTGATCGCCACCGACGAGTCCACCCGCGCCAGCTCCTCGATCGCCAGGCACAGGGTGAAGTAGTCCGCCCCCTGCCCGCCGACGGACTCCGGGAACGGCAGGCCGAACAGCCCCATCTGCGCCATCTGCGCGACGACCTCGTAGGGGAACGTCTTCGCCTCGTCGTGCGCCGCCGCCGCCGGCGCCACGACCTCGCGGGCGAACTGTTCGACGAGCTTGCGCAGCGACTCCTGGTCCTCGCTCAACCGGGTGTCGGGCATGATCTTCTCCTTCGGGGCTGCGGCTTCGGGGCTGCGGCTTCGGGGCTGCGGCTTCGGGGTGCGGGGTTCAGGTTGCGGCGGGGGCCGGGTCGACGACGGCGAGCACCGCGTCGAGGGTGACCTGCTCGCCGACGCCGACGAGGACGTCCTTGACCCTGCCTGCGACCGGGGCGCCGACGGTGTGCTCCATCTTCATCGCCTCGACGACGACCAGCGGCGCGCCGGCGGCCACCTCGTCACCCGCGGCGGCATGCACCGCGATGACGGTGCCGGGCATGGGGCTGCGGGCCTCGCCGCCGGCCTCCACCGTGGCGGTGGCCGAGCGGCGGCGGTGTTCGGACACGGGCCACGCGGCGCCGTCGACGCCCAGCCAGAGCGTGGCACCGTCGGCGACCACCCGCCACCGGCGGGCACGGCCAGCCAGGGTCACCACCAGCTCGCCGCCGGCCGACAGCCGGCCCCCCGACCCGCCCGCGCCCGCCCCGGCCCCCGGATTCACCCCAGTCCCCGGGCTCGTCCCGGTTCCCGCGCTCGCCCCAGTTCCCGGGCTCGCCTCAGCCCACTCGACCGCGGCCGGGATCGGCTCGCCGCCGTCGACGGCGACCAGCGCGTCCGCGGGGGTGCCCCGGATGGTGACGTCGACCGGTCCGGCGAGGCCCGCGGCCGTGATCGTCCAGTGCAGCGACGAATGCTCGCCGGGCCGCCACCCGCTGGGGACGTCCCAGGGGTCGACGAACGGCGTGTCCGGCGTCAGCTCCAGCAGGCGGGCCAGCGCGTACACGGCCGGGACGTCGGCCGCGCCCGGGGCGGCGGCGACGAGCGCGTCGAGGTCCCGCTCGATCAGCCCGGTGTCGAGCCGCCCGGCCCGGGTGTCCGGATGGTCGAGCAGGGCCCGCAGGAAGCCGATGTTGGTGGTCACGCCGAGCACGCAGGTGCGGGCCAGGGCCCGGTCGAGCCGGTCCAGCGCGGTGTCCCGGTCGGGCCCGTAGGCGATGACCTTGGCCAGCATCGGGTCGTAGGTGGACCCGACGGTGGCGCCCAGGCGCAGCCCCGAGTCGATCCGGACCGCGGGCCCCGACGGCTCGTCCAGCCGCAGGACCCGCCCGCCGGTCGGCAGGAAGCCGCGCGCGGCGTCCTCCGCGTACACCCGGGCCTCCACCGCGTGGCCGGTCAGCCGGATGTCGGCCTGGGTGTAGCCGAGTGGTTCCCCGGCCGCGACGCGCAGCTGTTCGGCGACGAGGTCGATCCCGGTCACCAGCTCGGTGACCGGATGTTCGACCTGCAGGCGGGTGTTCATCTCCAGGAAGAAGAACTCCTCCGGGTTCGCCGCGGCGACGAGGAACTCGACCGTGCCCGCCCCGACGTAGCCGACCGAGGCGGCCGTGGCGACCGCCGCCGCCCCCATCCGTTCCCGGGCCTGCGGGGTGAGAAGGACCGACGGGGCCTCCTCGATCACCTTCTGGTGACGCCGCTGCAGGCTGCACTCCCGCTCGCCGAGGTGCACGACGGTGCCGTGCGCGTCGGCGAGGACCTGGACCTCGATGTGGCGGGGCGTCTGCACGTACCGCTCGACGAACAGGGTGTCGTCGCCGAACGCCGCGGCGGCCTCCCGGCGCGCGCCGATGACCTCCGCGGCCAGCCGGGAGGCGTCGGTGACCACCCGCATGCCCTTGCCGCCACCGCCGGCGGACGGCTTGATCAGCACCGGATAGCCGACCTGGTCGGCCGCGGCGAGCAGATCGGCGTTGGTCATCGCCGGGTCGTCACGGCCCGGGACGACGGGGACCCCCGCCGCGGCGACCGCCCGCCGGGCGGTGATCTTGTCTCCCATCACCTCCACGGCCCGCGCGGGCGGCCCGATGAAGACGATCCCCGCCTCGGTGCAGGCGGCCGCGAACTCCGCGTTCTCCGACAGGAATCCGTACCCGGGATGGATGGCCTGCGCCCCGGTGGAGGTCGCCGCGGCCAGGACCGCGGGGATGTTCAGGTAGGACTCGCGGGCGGGCGCCGGCCCGATCCGCACGGCGACGTCGGCCTCCCGCACGTGGCGCGCGCCCGCGTCGGCGTCGGAGTAGACCGCGACCGATTCGATGCCGAGCTCGCGCAGGGTGCGGATCACCCGGACGGCGATCTCCCCGCGGTTGGCCACCAGCACTGTCGAGAACATGCTCGCCCTCCCTGTCGTCGCCTTCACCTCCGTCGCGGTCACATCCGGAAGATGCCGTAGCCGGGCGGGTCCATCGGCGCGTTGGCCGCGACCGACAGCGCGAGCCCGAGCACTGTGCGGGTGTCGCGCGGGTCGATCACCCCGTCGTCCCACAGCCGGGCGGTGGAGTAGTACGGGCTGCCCTGCCGTTCGTACCGGTCGCGGATCGGGGCGCGGAAGTCCTCCTCCGCCTCGGCCGGCCAGTCCTGCCCGCGGGCGGCGTACTGCTCCCGGCGGACGGTGGCGAGCACCGCCGCGGCCTGCTCCCCACCCATCACCGAGATCCGCGCGTTCGGCCACATCCACAGAAACCGCGGCGAGTACGCCCGCCCACACATCGAGTAGTTCCCCGCCCCGAACGACCCACCGATCACCACCGTGAACTTCGGCACCCGCGCACACGCCACCGCCGTCACCATCTTCGCCCCGTGCTTGGCGATCCCCCCCGCCTCGTACTCCCGCCCCACCATGAACCCCGAGATGTTCTGCAGGAACACCAACGGAATCCCCCGCTGATCACACAACTCGATGAAATGCGCCCCCTTGAGCGCCGACTCACCGAACAACACCCCGTTGTTCGCCACGATCCCCACCGGATGACCATGCAACCGCGCCGTCCCGGTCACCAACGTCGACCCGTACTCCCGCTTGAACTCCGCGAACCGACTCCCGTCCACGATCCGCGCGATCACCTCCCGCACGTCGTACGGCGTCCGCGAATCCGTCGGCACCGCCGCATAGAGGGTGTCCGGGTCGACCGCGGGCTGCTCCACCGCGGCGACCGGCCAGGGCCGCACGGCCCGCGGAGCCAGGCTCGCGACGATCCGGCGCACCGTCTGCAGGGCATCGGCGTCGTCGTCGGCCAGGTGGTCGACGACCCCGGAGGTCTTGGCGTGCAGCAGGCCACCGCCGAGGTCCTCGGCCGCGACCACCTCCCCGGTGGCGGCCTTGACCAGCGGCGGCCCACCCAGGAAGATCGTTCCCTGGTTGCGGACGATGACCGTCTCGTCGCTCATCGCCGGGACGTAGGCGCCACCCGCCGTCGACGAGCCGAGCACGGCCGCGATCTGGGCGATGCCGGCCTTGGACATCGTGGCCTGGTTGTAGAAGATCCGGCCGAAGTGCTCCCGGTCCGGGAAGACGTCGTCCTGCATGGGCAGGAAGGCTCCGCCCGAGTCGACGAGGTAGACGCAGGGCAGCCGGTTGTGCAGCGCCACCTCCTGCGCCCGCAGGTGCTTCTTCACCGTCATCGGGTAGTACGTCCCACCCTTGACGGTGGCGTCGTTCGCGACGACCACGCACTCTCGCCCCGCGATCCGGCCGATGCCGGTGACGATCCCCGCGGCCGGGGCGTCACCGTCGTACATCCCGTCCGCGGCCAGCGGCGACAGCTCCAGGAAGGGGCTGCCCGGGTCGAGCAGCACCTCGATGCGCTCGCGCGCCAGCAACTTGCCGCGCTCGACATGCCGGCGCCGGACGGGCTCGGGGCCGCCGAGAGCCGCCGTGGCAAGCCGCTCGCGCAGCTCGGCGACGAGTGCGGCGTGGGTATCGGCGTAGCCGCGCGCCGCGGGCGAGGCCGCGTCGACGGCGCTGCGCAGCGGCGGCCCGGCGAGATCCTCCGCCGTCGCTGCCCGTGCGCGCGCGGCAGCGGGGCCGTCGCCGACGTTAACAGTCGCTAACATGGATCCAGATGTTAGCGCGCACTAACACTCCCGTCGACTGTCCGGCCTGGCCGGGACGTCCGCCACCGCCCACGCACTTCCGGCCGCCGACCCGTGGACCATGCTTGGTAGCCTCTCCCCGGAGGAGGACCACATCGTGCCGTCGCGTGCCACCCGGGGGACGCCCCCGGCGGGTCTGGCCCCCACCTTCTCCGACGCCGCCGCTGCTGCCGGACCGCCCGCCCTCGCGCGGGCGCAGGACCCCGCTCCCGCGCCGGCCCCGGTCAAGCCCGCCCCGGCGCACCCTGCCACCATCCCGCCGGCCGACATCCCGCCGGCCACCATCCCGCCGGCCACCATCCCGCCGGCCGACATCCCGCCGGCCGACATCCCGCCGGCCGACATCCCGCCGGCCGACATCCCGCCGGCCGACATGGAGCCCGCCGCCGCCCCGACCTCGGCTTTCCCAGCCGAGCCAGCCTCAGCCGACCCAGCCTCAGCCGACCCAGCCTCAGCCGACCCAGCCTCAGCCGACCCAGCCTCAGCCGACCCAGCCCCGGGCTCAGCCGACCCGGCCCCGGCTGCGGCTTCGCCGGTCAGGCGGCCTCGGACCGGGCGCCGGGACGACCTGCTGCAGGCGGCGGCGCGGCTGTTTGCCGAGCGGGGGTTCCGCGGGGTCGGCATCGAGCAGATCGGCGCCGCCGTCGGCATCCGCGGGCCCGGCATCTACCGCCATTTCGCCAGCAAGGACGCGATGCTCACGGAGCTGCTCGTGGGCATCAGCGAGCATCTGCTCCACGGCGCCCAGACCGTGCTGAGCGCGGACCCGAGCGCCTTCGACGCCCTCGACCACCTCGTCCGCCGGCACGTCGAGTTCGCCGTCGGCAATCCCGACCTGATCGTCATCCACGACCGTGACCTGCACAGCCTGCCGGCACCGGACGAGCACGAGGTCCGGCGGCTGCAACGCGCCTACGTGGAGCTGTGGGTCGGCGTGCTGCGCCGCCTGCGCCCCGAGCTGACCGGCCCCGCCGCCCGCGTCCGCGCCCACGCGATCTTCGGCCTGATCAACTCGACCCCGCACAGCTCGGGCGTCCTCGATCCCGCGGTCAGGGCAACCACGCTGCACGCAATGGCGACGGCCGCAGCCGCGGCCTAGTCTGCGCGTCGCCGCTGTCCGCGCCCAGGCCCGCGAGCAGGCGCAGCCCGTCCTCGGCGGGGCCGTCGGGGGCCGCGGACAGCACCAGCAGCTCCATGCCTGATTCGTCGGGTAGTGCGAAGTTCTCCTGGTGTAGTTCCAGCAGTCCGACCAGCGGATGCCGGAACGCCTTGCGTCCATGTGTGCGGGCGCGCACGTCCGCGCGGGCCCAGAGGCGGCGGAAGCGCTCGCTGCCCATCGCCAGCTCGCCGATGAGCGAGGCCAGGCGGGGGTCCTCGGGGTACTTGCCGGCGGCCAGGCGCAGGTGCCCGACCACGTCGAGGGTGCAGTTCTCCCAGTCCGCGTAGAGGCCGCGCTCGGCCTCCTCGAGGAAGATGTGCCGGGCGGTGTTCAGGCCCGGCATCGGCCGGCCGAACAGGAGCCCGGCGAGGCGGTTCCCGGCGAGCACGTCCAGGCGATGATCCATGATCAGCGCAGGTGCGTCGGCGACCAGGTCGAGGACGCGCGCCAGCTCCGGCCGGACCCGCCCGCCCGGCGCCTTCGCGCGGCGGCGGCGCTGCCGGGCGAGCCGGTAGAGGTGCCCGCGTTCGGTCTCGTCGAGGCCGAGGACGCGGGCGAGCGCGTCGAGGACCTGCTCGGAGGGCTGGGTCGCGCGGCCCTGCTCCAGGCGTACGTAGTAGTCGACGCTGACTCCGGACAGGTGCGCGACCTCTTCGCGGCGCAGCCCTTCGACCCGGCGGCGCCTGTCGGTGGGGATACCGACGACCGTCGGGTCGACCCGGGAACGCCGGGTTCGCAGGAAGCCCGCAAGATCGTCCATGCCCCCGAGTATGGCCTCGGTGGCGCCCGTGAAGGTGGTCCTGCCATTCCCAGGAAGTCCCGTCCGACGGATGAGGCGCCCCTGAACGGCGGGCGCCGTGGCGCCCAGGATCGAAGGCACCCGATCCGAAGGAGTTCCCGTGAAGACGCTGATCGTCTACGCCCATCCGGAGCCGAAGTCGCTCAACGGCTCGTTGAAGGACCTCGCGGTGACCACCTTGGAGACCGCCGGGCACGAGGTACGGGTGAGCGATCTGTACGCGATGAACTGGAAGGCGGTCGTGGACGCCGCGGACTACGGCCCCGACGCCTCAAGCCCGCTGAAGGTCGCCCTGGACTCGGGCCGGGCCTTCGACGCCGGGACGCTCACCCCGGACGTCCTCGCCGAGCAGGAGAAGCTGCGGTGGGCCGACACGATCATCTTCCAGTTCCCGCTGTGGTGGTACACGATGCCCGCGATCCTCAAAGGCTGGGTGGACCGGGTGTTCACCTTCCACTTCGCGTACGGCGTCGGCGAGCACAGCGACACCAGGTACGGCGAGCGCTTCGGCGAAGGCACCCTCGCGGGCAGGAAGGCTCTGCTGTCGGTGACCGCCGGCGGCCCGCAGTCGCATTACGCCGCTCGCGGGATCAACGGCCCCATCGACGATCTGCTGTTCCCCATCCATCACGGCATCCTCTACTACCCGGGCGTCGAGGTGCTGCCGCCGTTCGTGCTGTACGGCACCGACCGGATGACCAGCGAGGACTTTCCGGACGTCGCCAGGGCCTGGGAGCGGCGCCTGCTCACCCTGGCCTCGACCGAGCCGATCGCGTTCCGGCGACAGAACCTCGGTGACTACGAGTTCCCCTCGCTGCATCTGAAGGAGGGACTGGAGCCCGCGGGCCGCACGGGTTTCGGGCTGCACGTGCGCGGCTGAGCGCGCCCTCGCCCTGGCTCTCGTCCACGAGGTCGTCCCGAACGAGGTCGTCCCGGAAATCCGGTGGGCGGGGCATCGCGGCGGTGCCAGGCTGCCTGCATGGAGACTCCGACGGCCGGATCCGCGCATCTCGCCCCCACCCGGGCACGGGACCGGATTCATCACGAGACCGACCGGATCCACGCCGTTCTCGACGAGGCACGGATCTGCCATGTCGGCGTGGTCGTCGACGGCTGGCCGCACGTCCTGCCGACCCTGCACGTCCGCCGCGGCGACACCCTCTACCTCCACGGCTCGGCGGGCGCCCGGGTGCTGGCCGCCGGTCGCATCGCCCGCCTGCCGATCTGCGTCACGGTGTCGCTGCTCGACGGGCTGGTACTCGCCCGCTCCGCCTTCCACCATTCGGTGAACTACCGGTCGGTGCTGGTCCGCGGGCTCGCCTCGCCCGTGCTCGACGAGGACGACAAGCGCGCCGTGCTCGCCGCGTTCGTCGACCGGACCGCACCGGGCCGCTCGGGCGCGTGCCGGCCGGCGAACCGCCGGGAGCTGGCCGCGACCGCCGTGCTCGCCGTCGCGCTCGACGACCCCGCCACGCAGGTGACGCTGAAGGCGCGGACGGGTGGGCCGGTGGACGACCCCGAGGACATGGCCCTGCCCCACTGGGCTGGCGTGATCCCGGTGCGTACGGTCGAGGGCGCGCCCGAGCCGACCGAGGACCTGGCCGACCCGAGTGCGCCGATCGGCGCATGAGGCGGCCCACCGCCATTGTCACGGGCGCCGCTGCCGTCGGTGCTGCGGTCGGTGCCGCGGTCGGTGCCGGCGGGGCGTCGGCACCGGACGGGTCAGTCGAGCTGGACGGTCAGGTCGGGGCCGGTGGCGGCGCGGACCTCGTCGACGGTGACGCCGGGTGCGAGTTCGCGCAGCACCAGGCCGTGGCCGGGTTCGACGTCGAGGACCGCGAGATCGGTGATGACCCGGTGCACGCAGCGCCGGCCCGTCAGCGGCAGGGAACACTCCCACACCAGCTTGTGACCGCCGTCGCGGGCGACGTGCTCCATCATCACGATGACCCGCCGCGCGCCGTGCACGAGGTCCATCGCGCCGCCCATCCCCTTGACCATCCGCCCCGGGATCATCCAGTTCGCGAGGTCCCCCTGCGCGGACACCTGCATCGCGCCGAGCACCGCGACGTCGACATGCCCGCCGCGGATCATCCCGAACGACGTCGCGGAGTCGAAGTACGACGCGCCCGCCAGGACCGTCACCGTCTCCTTGCCGGCGTTGACCAGGTCGGGGTCGACCTGGTCCGGGGCCGGGTAGGGACCGACGCCGAGGATGCCGTTCTCGCTGTGCAAAACCACCGTCACATCGGCCGGCAGATAGCCGGGCACCAGCGTCGGCAGCCCGATCCCGAGGTTGACGTACTGGCCGTCGACCAGCTCCCGCGCCACCCGCGCGGCCAGCCCCTGCCGCGTCAGCGTCATGCCGTCACCGTCCTGCGTTCGATCCGCTTCTCCGGGTCCGGCGCATGCACCACCCGCTGGACCAGGATCCCCGGGGTGTGGACCTGGCCCGGGTCGAGTTCGCCGGGTTCGACGAGCTCCTCCACCTCGGCGATCGTCACCCGGCCCGCCGCCGCGCACAGCGGGTTGAAGTTGGCCGCGCTCGCCCGGTAGACGAGGTTGCCGTGCCGGTCGCCGCGCCAGGCGTGCACCAGCCCGAAGTCGCAGACGATCCCCCGCTCCAGGACGTACTCGGTGCCGTCGAACACCCGGGTCTCCTTCGGCGGCGACGCGAGTGCCACGCGGCCGGAGGCGTCGTGGCGCAGCGGAACACCACCCTCGGCGACCTGCGTGCCCACCCCCGCCGGGGTGTAGAACGCCGGGATGCCCGCCCCGCCCGCGCGCAGCCGTTCGGCGAGCGTGCCCTGCGGCACCAGTTCGACCTCCAGCTCACCGGCCAGGAACTGCCGCTCGAACTCCTTGTTCTCCCCCACGTACGACCCCGTCGTGCGCCGGATCCGCCCGGCCCGCAGCAGCAGGCCGAGCCCCCAGTCGTCGACCCCGCAGTTGTTGCTCACGGTCTCCAACCGGCTGACCCCGGCCGCCAGCAGCGCGTCGATCAGGACGGTCGGGATGCCGCACAGCCCGAACCCCCCGACCGCCAGCGACGCCCCGTCGGGGATGTCGGCCACCGCCAGGGCCGCACTCGCGACCACCTTGTCCACCCGCGCACCCGCCTCCCGCAGCAGTGGGCGGCGCCACACCGGAACCGCCCGCACGTTAGCGTTCACTAACCCAGACGAAGTTAGCCACAACTAACATCTCCGTCCAGCCCTCACAGCCCGATCAGGCTCGGGCCACGGCCACGGCCACGGCGACGGCGACGGCCACGGCGACGGCGACGGCGACGGCCGGGCCGGGCCGGGCCGCTCCCGTAGCCCGGCCGGCCCACCGTGACCCGCCGCCGCGCGGGACCGTCGCTAGCCCTTCAGGCCGGCGAGGATGCGGGAGATCACCTCGGGGGTGATGGGGGCGGGCGAGTAGAAGCTCACCCGGTCGGCGATGTCGCCGACGCGCGCCCGGATCTGCTTCGGGATGTCCTCCGGGGTGCCGCGTGCCGTGAAGACCTCCAGGACCTCCTCGGTGACGAGCGAGCCGAGATCCTGCCACCGGCCGTCCCGGGTCAGCTCGTAGAGGTCACGCTGCAGGCCGCCCCAGCCGTGCAGCTCCAGAACCGCACTGTAGGCGGGGGTGGAGGCGTAGAAGGCGAAGTGCTGGCGCAGCTTCTTCTCCGACTCGGCCAGCTCCTCCTCGGTGTCGCCGGTGGCGATGAGGGTGGGGAAGGTCAGTTCGACGTCCGAGCGCTTGCGCCCGGCCCGCGCCAGGCCCCGCTCCAGCGCCGGCAGGGTCACCTCGCGCACGAACCGCTCCGACGACAGTCCGTGCAGCAGGATCCCGTCGGAGACCTCGCCGGCGACCTCGGTCATGCGCGGCCCGAGGGCGGCGAGCTGGATGCGCGGCGTCCCGTACGGGTTGGGCCCGGGGTTGAAGAACGGCGTCATCAGCGTGTGCTGGTAGAACTCGCCCTGGAAGTCCAGGCGCTCGCCGTCGTTCCAGCACCGCCAGATCGCCTGGATCGCCAGCACGATCTCCCGCATGCGCCTGGCCGGCTCGGACCACACGGCGCTGAAACGCTTCTCGATGTGCGGCTTGACCTGCGATCCGAGCCCGAGGACGAACCGGCCCCGGCTGATGGTGTGCAGGTCGTTGGCGACCATCGCCAGGTGCATGGGGCTGCGCGGGAAGGCCACGGCGACACCAGTGCGGATCATGACGCGCTCGGTCGCCTGCGCCGCGAGGACCACGGGCAGGAACGGGTCGTGCGCGGTCTCCGGGACGTACAGCGCGTCGTAGCCCAGGGACTCGAGTTCGCGTGATCGGCTGGCGATGTCGTCAAGATCGGCCCACAGACCAACGTCGACCTTCACGTCCACTCCCTAAGTTGGATCAGATAGATGATTTGAGTAAGCTACCTTAATAGTCGCTATCGTGGCAGCGGCACGAACGGTCGGCTGCGTCACGGGCGGCCCGACGGCGGCTCCACGGCTCCACGGCCCCACGGCCCCACGGCCCCACGGCTCCACGGTGGCCCGGTCGCCCGGTCGCCCGGTCGCCCGGCTGCCCCGGCGGGCCGGCCCATGCCGCGAGCGCCGTCGGGCCGAACGGCGTTTGCTGGTCGAGGGCATGCCACCGGTGCCCCAGGATCGAGAGGAGACCGCCCGTGCTTCCGGGTGTGACAGCGGACCAGAAACTGTTCGCCGAGACGGCCGAGCGCTTCATCAGGTCGACCTGCCCCGTCTCCACCGTGCGCCGGGTGGCGCAGCGGGAGGAGGAGCTCGACGGCGGCTACTTCACCGAGATCGGCGAGCTGGGCTGGTTGGCGCTGTTCGTGCCCGAGGAGCACGGCGGCGGCAGCCCGTCCGGGCAGCCGGTCCTCGACGCCGGCCTCATCGCCGAGCAGCGCGGCCGGTACCTGCAGCCCGGACCGATCGTCGGGTCGAACGTCGCGGCGCTGGCGATCACGCTCGGCGGCACCGGCGAGCAGCGCGCCCTGCTCGACGACCTCGCCGGCGGCAAGGCCCTCGCGGCCTGGGCGCTCGGCGATCCGGTGGGCGGCTGGGGGGCGTCGGCCGGCGTCGAGGCCCGCCGCGGCGAGACCGGCTTCGTGCTGTCCGGGACCAAGGGCCTCGTCCAGGACGCCCACCTGGCCGACTGGTTCCTCGTCAGCGCCGCGGTGGACGGCCGCCCGGCGCTGTTCTGGCTGCCCGACGACGTCCCCGGCCTGAGTGTCGAGCCGCTGGCCGGACTCGACCTGACCCACCGGTATGCCGAGCTGGTCCTGCGCGACGTCGCCGTGCCCGCCTCCGCGGTGGTCGGCCAGATCGGCGGCGACGACCTCGGCGAGCGGCTGCTGCAGGTCGCCACGGTGCTGACGGTGGCCGAGATGGTGGGGGCAATCAGCGAGCTGTTCGCGATGACCCTCGAACACGCCCGCAACCGCGCGGCGTTCGGCCGCGTCATCGGCTCGTTCCAGGCGGTGAAACACCAGCTTGCGGACCTCAGTCTCGCGGTGGAGTGCAGCCACGCCATCGCGACGGGAGCCCTCACCGCCGTGCAGGAGCGGGCGCCGGACGCCGCGGAGCTGGCCAGCGCGGCCAAGGCGTTCGTCGGCGACGCCGCGATCGACGTCTCCCAGGGCTGCCTGCAACTGCACGGCGGCATCGGCTACACCTGGGAGCACGACCTGCACCTCTACCTGCGCCGGCTGGCGACCGACCGGGTCGTGTTCGGCGACCCCGCCTGGCACCGCGAGCGCATCTGCCGGCTGCACGGCCTGTGAGGAAGGACGACGACCGTTGAACACATCACGGCGACCGGGAGAAGGGCGATGAGCGGGCAGACGGCGGACGGGCAGGCAACGGACAGCGCGGCAGCAGACAGCGCGGCAGCAGACAGCATGGCGACGGACAGCGCGGCAGCAGACAGCGCGGCAGTGAACAGCGCGGCGACGGACGGGCGGCCGGCGGACCGGCGGCCGGCGGACGGGGGGCCGGCGCGCGATCTCGACGCCTACCGGCGCGAGGTGCGTGCCTGGCTCGCGGCGAACCTGGAGCCCCGCAACGACGACGCACCGGTCCGCCTGCGCGGCGGAGACGCCGCCAACCTCTCCCCCGAGCGGGTCGCACAGCAGCGGGAGCTGCAGCGCCGGGTCTACGAGGGCGGGTACGCGGGCATCACCTGGCCCGCGGAGTTCGGTGGGCAGGGCCTCACCCCCGCCCACGAGGAGGTCTTCGCCCAGGAGAGCCGCGGCTACGTCGTGGCGGACCTGGGCATCGCGGGCCTGACGACCACCCGGGTCTGCGGGCCGACGATCCTCGCCCACGGCACCGACGAGTTCCGCCGCACCCACATCCCGCGGATGCTGTCCGGCGAGGAGATCTGGGTGCAGCTGTTCTCCGAGCCGGGCGCGGGTTCCGACCTCGCCGGGGTGTCGACCCGGGCCACCCGCACCGACGCCGGCGACTGGGTGATCAACGGGTCGAAGGTGTGGACCAGCGGCGCCTACTACGCCGACTACGGCCTCTGCCTGGCCCGCACCGATCCGACCGTGCCGAAGCACCGCGGGCTGACGTGGTTCGGCGTGCCGCTGACCGGCGAGGGGGTGACGATCCGGCCGATCCGGGAGATCAACGGCAGCTCGGAGTTCTGCGAGGAGTTCTTCGACGACGTCGTCGTCTCCGACGCCGACCGGATCGGCGCCGTCGGGGACGGCTGGACGGTCGCCCGCACGATGATGGTCTTCGAGCGCCTCGGCGGCGACCCCGACGAGACGCCCCGCCACTCCGGCGCCCGCGAGCTCGCCCCCGACCTCGTCGCCCTGGCCCGCCGGGTGGGCCGCCAGGGCGACCCGGTGACCCGCCAGCTTATCGCCCGCGCCCACGTCATCGACCTCGTCAAGGAGCAGCTCGACGCCTACGTCGCCACCCTGACCGAGTCGGGGGCGGCCAACCCGAACCTCGGCTCGTACAGCAAGCTCGCCGCCGGCACGCTCAACCCGGTCCGCGCGGCGATCGGCCTGGAGATCGCCGCCACCGCCGGCGTCGCCTGGCATCCGCAGGACACCGAGGCGTCGACGACGGCGCTGAACTACCTCAACGGCCGGATCCTGTCCATCGCCGGCGGCACCAACGAGATGCAACGCAACGGGATCAGCGAGCGGATCCTCGGGCTGCCCCGGGAACCCGCCCACGACCTCGACCGCCCCTTCAACGAGCTGCGCCACAACTGACCCACCGGCCGCCTGAAGCAGGTCGTCGGCCGCTCAGCCCAGCTGCATCGAGCGGCCGATGATCTCCTTCATGATCTCGTTGGAGCCGCCGAGGATGCGGCTGATCCGGCTGTCCCGGTACATCCGGGCGATCGGGTACTCGTTCATCCAGCCGTAGCCGCCGTGCAGCTGCACCCCGGCGTCCACCGCGGCATCCTCCAGCTCGGTGGCGCACAGCTTCGCCGCCGCCGCCTCGACCCCCGTCAGCTCGCCCGCGACCAGGGCGGCCAGGCAGGCGTCGACGAAGGACCGGGCCATCCAGGCCCGGGCCTGCAGGTCGGCGAGGACGAAGCGGGTGTTCTGGAAGCTGCCGATCGGCTTGCCGAACGCCTTGCGCTCGCGGACGTAGGCGGTCGTGAGCTCCAGCGCGCGAAAGACGTTCTGCACCGAGGAGACCGCGATCGACAGGCGTTCGGTCGCCAGGTTGCGCATCAGGTAGTGCAGGCCCTCGTTCTCCTCGCCGAGCAGGTTGGCGACCGGGACGCGGGCGTCGGTGAAGAACAGCTCGGCGGTGTCCTGCGAGCGGGCACCGACCTTGTCCAGGCGGCGGCCCCGCTCGAAGCCGGGGGTGTCGCGCTCGACGACGATGAGGCTGATCCCCTGCTCGCCGTCCGCGCGGGTCGTCTTCGCGCACAGCACCACCAGGTCGGCAAGGATGCCGTTGCTGATGAACGTCTTGGACCCGTTGACGACGTAGTGGTCGCCGTCGCGCACCGCGGTGGTGCGCATGCCCCGCAGGTCGCTGCCGGCGACGGGCTCGGTCATCGCGATCGCCGTGATCAGCTCGCCGCGGACGTAGCCGGGCAGCCAGCGCGCCTTCTGCTCGTCGGTCGTCAGCTCCAGCAGGTAGGGGCCGATGAGGTCGTTGTGCAGCTGGATGGCGAAGCCGCCGATGCCGGCGGTGGCGAACTCCTCGGCGACGACGGCGCCGTAGCGGGGGTCGTCGATGCCGGCGCCGCCGTACTGCTCGGGCACGGCCGGGCCGAGCAGGCCCACCTCGCCGGCCCGCAGCCAGGCGGCCCGGTCGACGATGCCCTCGGCCTCCCACCGCTCGTTGTGCGGCAGGCACTCCTTCTCGACGAAGGTGCGGGCCAGCCGCCGGTACTCCTCGTGGTCGGGGGTGAAGACGGAACGCTGCATCTCGTGACCTCCGCGGGAATCGTCTGGCAGCATCACAGGGCAGACGGTAAAGAGAATCTAATCATTTGAAGGATATAGCTTGTATAGGTGATGGCGGCTACAGTGCTGCCATGACCGGTCTCCTGCGCCGCGCGCCGGCGAACGACCACTGGTACGCCGCCGGGTTGCACACCACCCAGACCCTGGTCGACGCGTTACGGGACGGCGCCGCACGGCATCCCCGGTCGTTGATGATCTTCGACTCGGAGACGCGTCCGGCGTCGGCCCGGCTCATCGACCTCCACCGCCGCGGCGCCCGCCTCGCCGGCGCGTTCGCCCGGCTCGGGCTGCGGCGCGGCGACGTGATCGCCTGCCAGGTCCCCAACTGGCTGGAGGGCGCGGTCGTCTACCACGCGGCGATCTCGCTGGGCCTGGTCATGGTGCCCGTCGTGCACATCTACGGGCCGGTCGAGGTCGGCTACATCCTGCGCCAGTCGGGCGCGCGGGCACTGGTCATGCCCGACCGCTGGCGCACCATCGACTACCTCGAACGGTTCTCCGCGGTCGGCGACTGCCCCGACCTCGAGCACGTGATCACCATCGGCGAACGGACGGCGGCGGGCGGGCTCACCCTGGCCGCGCTGGAGGCGCTCGACGCCGAGCCGCCGGCGCCGGCGACGCTGCACGCCGACGACGTCTGCATGGTCATCTACACCTCGGGCACCACCAGCGCCCCCAAGGGCGTGCAGCACACCCACAACACCCTGCTCGCCGAGATGCGGGCGCTGGCCGACGCCGACGCCGGCACCCCGGACGCGGTCCACCTCTCGCCGTTCCCCGCCGGGCACATGGGCGGGGTCCTGCTGCTCGGCCGGGCGTTCCTGTCGGGCCGCACGAGCATCCTCGTCGACTCCTGGAACACCGAGCGCGTCGCGCGGGTGATCCGCGAGCGCGGGGTGAGCTGGCTCGGGGCGACGCCGTTCTTCCTGAGCAGCCTGCTCGCCGACGTCCGCGACACCGGCGCGCCGATGCCGTCGCTCGACGAGATCCACCTGGGCGGCGCGGGCGTGCCACCGGAGCTCGTCCTGGCCGCCGAGGCGGCCGGCTGGCGGGCGTTTCGCTCCTACGGCTCCACCGAGCACCCGACGGTGACGGTGTCCGCCGTGTCGGACCCGGTCGAGGTGCGCGCCTACACCGACGGCGTCGCCTTCGGCGCCAACCGCCTCCGGATCGTCGACGACGACGGCCGGGACCTGCCACCCGGCACCCCCGGCGAGGTCGTGACCCTCGGCCCGGAGCTGTTCGTCGGCTACACCGACCCCGCGCTCAACGCCGAGGCGTTCCTCGACGGCGGCTGGTTTCGTACCGGCGACATCGGCACCCTCGACGAGGCCGGCCACCTCACCATCGTCGACCGCAAGAAGGACATCATCATCCGCGGCGGGGAGAACATCTCCTCGACCGAGGTCGAGGGCGTCCTGCTGCGCCATCCCGCGATCGTCGAGGCGGCGGTGACCGCGATGCCCGACCCGCTCTACGGTGAGCGGGTCTGCGCGTTCGTCATCGTCGAACCAGGCCGCGAACTCTCCCTCGGCGACCTCGTCGAGCACTTCGTCGCCGTCGGCGTGGCCAAGCACAAGACCCCCGAACGCCTGGAAATCGTCACCGACCTGCCCCGCACCGCCGCCGGCAAGGTCCGCAAGGCGGACCTGCGCGCCCGACTGCGCGCCCCCGACCCCGACGCCCCCGACCCCGACGCCCCCGACCCCGACGCGCGCCATGACAGCCGCGGCTCCCAGCGCGCCGGCATCTGAGCGGCCGGGCGGATCGGCGCGATGGTGCGTGGACTCGACCGCGGCGAGCGCGCCGCGCTGGTCGTCAGCGAGTGCCTGCGCGGTACCCTCGACCCGGAGCTCGCGATCTTCGCCGGGCTGGCCGAGCAGGCCGCCGACCGCGGCATCCTCGCGCGCATCGCCGCGCTCGCCGCGGACTTCCGCGCTCTCGGGCTACCGGTGATCCACATCCATGTGGCGCACCGGCCGGACTTCGGCGCGTTCAGCGACACCAACCCGGTGTCGGCGAAGGTGCGCCGCGAACGGCGGGTGCTCGCCGGCACGCCGCAGGCCGAGCCGATGCCCCAGGTCGCGCCCCTGCCCGGCGACTACGTCAGCACGCGCCGCTCGGGCCTGGCGATGTGGTACGGCACCGACCTGGACTCCACCCTGCGCAACCTGCGGGTCGACACGGTCGTCCTGACCGGCGTGTCGACGAACATGGCGCTGCTCGGCGGCGCCCTGGGCGCGACCGACCGCGGCTACCGCAGCATGCTCGTCGAGGATGCCGCGGCCGGGGCGAGCGCCGAGTCGCACGGGTGGATCGTCGCCAATCTGCTGCGCCTGCTGTCGACGGTCGTATGCGCCGACGACGTCCACGCCGACCTCGCCCGCCGCCGGGGCGCCGCGACGACCACGCCCTCGCGCCATTGACTCAACACCCACCCTGAGGCTGGCTCCCGACCGAGGTGACGAACGGGGTGGGGTTGAGGAGAATGTCGAGAGGTTGGCTGTAGGGGTTTCGGCGGGGAGTCTGGGTGTGGTCGACCCAGGGGGGTGGGATGAGTTCGGGTCGGCGGTCGGCGCCGAGTCGGATGGTCCAGTGGTGGTGGTGCACATGGCGGTGATGCCAGGGGCAAAGCAGCACGAGATTGTCGAGGCAGGTAGGACCCTCGTCGATCCACGAGATGATGTGGTGGGCCTGGCACCAGCTTGGTGGCCTGCTGCAACCCGGGAAGACACAGCCCTGGTCCCGGGCGACCAGCGCACGGCGGAGGTCGCCCGGGACGGTGCGCTGCGTGCGGCCGACGTCGAGGGGGACGCTGGCGGGGTCGAGGATGATGCGGCTGACGGCGGCGTCGCAGGCGAGGCGCCGCACGGTGGCGCGTGACAGGGGCTGGCCCCAACTGGTGGACGCGGCCGGCCCGCCGCGGCCGACCAGGGTGGGCCAGGGGATCGTGACGGTGAGGTGCGGGCGCACACCGCCGGAGATGGGAACGGCGGAGGCATCGAGTGCGCGGTGCACAAAGTCGACGAGGGCGTCGGCGCGGCGGCGGGCGGGGCTGCGCGGGTCGGGAGTGCCGTCGATGGCGGGCATGGGTGCGGCGAGGCTGTCGAGCGCGGTGCGAAGTAGAGCGGCGGCTTCCGCGTCGAGTTCGCCGCTGATCCGGGTCATGCCGTCGGAGAGATCGGTGATCCACAGGCAACGTCGATCCGCTGGATCGCCGTCGCCATCTGCGGCGTCGGAGGTATCGCTCTTGCCGGCACCCTTACCGCCGTCCGGAGGACTGTCGCTGTCAACATCGTTGTCACCAGCGCCGTCGTTGTCACCAGCGCCGTCGTTGTCACCAGCGCCGTCGTTGTCGCCAGCGCCGTTGTCCTCGGGGTCGGGGTTGTCGCCGCCAGGGCTGGTATCGACGTCGGTGAGGCGTTCGCGTATATGACGGCCGAGCCGGGCGAGTTCCGCGGGGTCGAACCTGGTGGCAGAGGTGAGCAGGAACTGTTCGGCGGAACGTCGGGTGGCGACGTCAACGCCGCGCGGCAGGGAGCGAAGCGCGAGGTGGATCGTCTGGGCCTGTTCGACGCTGATCATGCCGGCGATCAGGGCGGCACCGGTCGCGGCCAGGTCGTCGTCCACGGCCAAGGCCAGGTCCACCAGCCGCTGGGCGTCGACGGGGCGGATGCGTAGCCGAGCACGGATCAGGGCGGCGGTACTCGTCGCACCTTCCCGCAGCGCGCTGCCTCGGCCATGCATCTCCCGCACCAGACCGAGACGGACCGCGGCGAGACGGGCCAGCAACGCCGAGCAGTCCAGAACCGCGCCGTCGAGCTCGGGATCGGACAGCCCCCAACCGGGCATGTGCACCGCCTGCCCGACCATCGCGTCGAGCTCCGACAGGGCGGCCAGCAGCCGCGGACAACCCGCCAGGCCAACACCGTCGGAATCGCTGCCGGTGCGAGGGGTTGAGTACGGACCCGACTCAGGAGTGACGCCGGGGACCATGCCAGCGGCTGAGCGTGAGCCCTGGCCGGTGTCAGGGTCAGGGTCGGAACGAGGGTTCGGGACGGGGCCAGTATCAGGGTCGGGGCCAGAACCCGGGCCCGGGTCGAGGTCGGAGTCAGGACCAGGTGAAGGGCATGGGTCAGGGCCGGGGCCAGGGCCGAGAGTGAAGGGGGTCACGGATCAACACTAGGCCAACCAGCCCCCAATGTCGAACAGATGTTCGCATGGGTGACCGATATGAGGAAAGGGTCCATCGACACGTGCACATCGTCGAGGCTGTGACTGCCAGCAGGAGTGGCGTCCAGTCGGCGAGAGACCGGACGCACGCCGCGAGCCAGGCTGGAGGGCCGAGCCGAAGCTCGGAGGCCGGGAGCCAGGTTCAGCCCGGAGCCGGGTTGAAACCGGAGGTGGCGGCCTGCGGAGGTAGGTCAGGGGGACGGGGCGCCGTTCAGGACTTGGCGCTGTAAGCCCGAGGTGTAATCCGACGCTGGAGCCGCAGGCAGGGATCGCTTTCTACGCAGTACCAGGCCCCGCGACGGACGAAGCTGCGAGGACTCCGGGGTGCGGGGACTCCGGACACCAGCCGCCGGGAAAGCCACTGCTCAATAGCGAGCATGGCCGAGCACCAGCTACAGCCCTTTACCCGGCAGCCAGATCCCGATGGTGACGACGAGGCGGCCGACGCATGGGCCGATCCGGAGACCCTGGGCATGCTGGAGACAGCAGCCCGCGGGAGCGGCATGCCTCCGGAGTCGTTGGCGCTTCACGTTCACCATGCCGTTTAGTGACAGTGGCGGCACTGTCACCTTGTCGCCTTGTCGCCTTGTCGCCTTGTCGCCTTGTCGCCTTGTCGCCTTGTCGCGGCTATCGTCCGAGCAGGTGGGCCAAGACCTGGTGGAGGTCGTATTCTGGCCGCCGGGGAAGGTGGAAGGCGCGCCAGGCGACGAATCCGTCTGGTCGGATGAGGCTCGCGCCCGCCCTCGTGACGCCGTACGCGTCCAACAACCGGTCGTCCGGGTCGTGAAGCCCGACGCCGACGTGGTGGATGTCCAGTTCGACCTCGAGTGACGCCGCCGCCATCCTGGCTGCCGCGGTCCAGTCCTCGCCGTCGGGGCCGACCAGCACGGTGAAGGCACCGGCGAACAGGTCGAGGGTGGACAGCCGGGTGCCCGCCCGGTCCAGCCAGACGTGTGGTGCTCGCAGACCTGGCCGCCCGCTGGGCTGGCGTGGGTCTTCGACCGGCCCGACCGGAATGGACGTCTCGGTGAGAATCGCGGCGGAGTCGCACCGATATCCGAAGATCATCGCCAGATCGTCGACTGCTGTGGCGTCGTCACCGGTGCCTTCGTGGCGGTCACGCAGGAGCCGCATCGCGGTTTCGAGCGTTATCCGCGCGACCGGGCGACGCTCGTCTTCGTAGGTGTCCAGCAGCGTGTCGCCTGCCTGGCCCTTGATGACGGCGGCGAGCTTCCACGCCAGATTGTGCGCGTCTGCGATGCCGGTGTTCGCACCGTAGGACCCCGTGGGCGGTACGACGTGGGCCGCGTCGCCGACGAAGAACACCCGCCCGGCCCGGTAGCGGCGCGCGACCCACCCACCGATCCTGGTGCTGGAGACTTTCCGGTCCCAGCCGGGCATCGGGGGGACGAGGGTGAGGTCCAGGCCGGGAATGCCGACCGCCTCGCGGGCCAGTTCGGCGCAGCGTTGGTCGGTGAAGTCGTCGAAGCTCTCGCCCCGCTCGGGATCGTAGGGCACCCCGAGCGCCCAGCGGCCGAATTTCCGCAGCGGCACCAGGGCTGTGCCCGGGGCCGGCCTGTCGAGGTAGGCCAGCAGGAATCGGCGTCCCCGCAACGCGGTGCTCAGGTCGGCGTCGAAGACGAAGTTCACGACCGGGAAAAGAACACCGGGCCCGTCCGCGCCGATGCCGAGCCGGTGACGTATGCCCGCCCGGTGACCATCCGCGGCGATCAGATAGTCGGCGTGGAGGCGGTACTCGGCACCGCTGCTGACGTCGCGCAGCATGGTCGTCACGCCGTCGCCGTCGGCGTCGCCGTCGCCGTCGGCATCGGCGTCGGCATCCGCATCGGCGTCGAAGGAGACCAGTTCGGTGCCGAACCGCACGTCGGCGCCGCTGCGTTCGGCGTGGGCGCGCACGATGTGTTCCAACTCGTCCTGGTCGATCATTGCCCAGTCGGTGGGGCTGACGGTCGCTGGCGGCCGGACCTGGGCGAGCACGTCGAGGCGGAAGCGTTCCTCGCCGGTCAGGATCTCCGCACCGATCATTTCCGGCAGGTCGGTCAGGATCGACGCGCGACCGCGGATCTCCTCTTCCAGGCCGAGGGCACGGTAGATCTCCATCGAGCGAGGGTTGAACGCCCGTGCCTGTGGCAGCAGTGCCGTCGACGGGTGCCGCTCGACCAGTACCGGCCGGATTCCCTGCCGCGCGAGGAAGAGCGCCGCGGACAGGCCGACGATGCCTCCTCCCACAACGAGGACAGCGGTCCGGTCGAAACCGCGCCGGTCACCCAAACCCCAGGAGCGACAGCGCGATCCCGACCGCACCCGCAGGCTCCTCCTGGACGCGGCGGCCGAGTTCGCCGCGCACGGGTACGCCGGCGCCCGCATCAGCGCGATCGCGGCCCGGGCGGGCGTCAACCAGCAGTTGATCTCCTACTAATTCGACGGCAAGGAAGGCCTCTATCAGGCTCTGGCAGACGTCTGGCGGCAGCGCCAGAGCGAGTTGGTGACTCCGGGCACGCCCCTGCCCGAGCAGATCCGCCGCTACGCCCTGGAGGCACTGAGCAACCCCGACGGTGTCCGGCTGATGGCGTGGAGCGGCCTGGATGTACACCGGTCCGGAAGCCGACCCCGATCACGCACCCCGCTCGGAGCGACTGCGGGGCAGCGTCGAGGAGGTCCGCACCCTGCAGTCGGCCGGCCGGCTGCCGGCCGAGGTGGACCCGGCCTGCCTGACCATCATGTTGATCGCCACCGCGATGGCCACCACCACGCTTCCCCACGTCATCGAGGGCGTGTGCGGGGTCGATCCCCGCTCACCCGAGTTCCTCCACCACTACGCCGAACAGGTCGCCACCGTCACCCGCCTCCTCGGCCTCGACACACCGGGCTAGACCGCGTATCCGCTTGTGATCCGCCGGGGGATTCGTCCTGGCCGCGATCCGATGATCCGGTGGTTCGTGGTTCGGTAATTCGTGACGCGGGTGCAGGTGACCGATGCCGAGTGGGGGTTGATCGGCCCGACCAGTGGGTCCGGCCGGCCGTGCCCGGGCAGGCCGGCTGGGTCCAGGCGGAGAAGGGGAGGCGGCGAACTCGCCCGAACCACGCTCTGACCACGACCACATTCGCGTCCCGACCGCGGCGATGAGCGGGTGACGGGCAGGAGGCCACGCCAGCCGTCACTTGCGGAGAGGGGCCCGTCCGGCACGTCCACCCGGGTGGAGTCATCTCCCTCCTGGGGCGGAGCTTCGGCCGATGGGATGGTGGTGCCAGAACCGCCCACAGCGGGTCCTTGGTCCGAGTCTGTCACCGCCCAAAGCCGGACACGCACACCGGAGACGAGGCCGGGCGAAGCCACGATGGTTGAATAATCGCCCAGGATGATCAAGTATCGGCAGAATCGAGAATATTCCCTTCGACAGAAAGCCGGACGTGATGAGCGAAAAGCGAGCCCAGCTGATCTACGGGAAAGGGCGGGATGCCTGTCCCGACGGAAGCTTCTGCCTCTATCGTGCCGTCGAGTTCAACGCCGGTCAGCAATCGGGGGTCGGGGACAAGATCCTGGTCATCCCGTTGGGCACGTACGTCGACGACTTCACCGAATACGGATTCGACCACAGCGGTGACGGGGTCAGCGCCGTCGTCAACAACACGGACGAGGACAACACGCTGTTCTCCGCGGCCAGCCAGCAGGGGCACGCTCTGCCGGTGGACCGGAACTCCTCGATCGCGAATTTGATCCGCGTCGCCATGGCCGAAAGCCCGAACGGCACCTGGAACGACCAGGCCCAGTCCGCGCGGGCCGCCCCCTTCGTGGGGAACCTGGTCGTCAAGCAGGAGTTCCGGGGCAAATGGCAGGATGCGGGGAAGGTGGTCTACTCCTACCGGATCACCGTGAGCGCCTCAACGACGCGGGTGGTGAAATGGGCCCTTGGCTTCGGTGATCTACCGGAGGGAACCTCGCTGTTCAAGGGCTTCAGCGACGTTTTCTGGGGCCAGATCCTCCGCGACGGTACCGAGGGCAGCGTCCTGCTCGCCTCCCCCCCGGGCGGGGATCATACCATCGACCCCGAGGCGGATCTCCTCATCGACATCCAGGTTCTCTACCCGACCGAGAACCCCGCTCAGGAACACCTCACGAGCCTCAACGCCCAGCAACTGGCCTGACCTACCGAAAGGTGGACCGATGACCGGGACCGCTGCCACAAGGCAGGGGTCCCGGACCGGCGGTCACCCTGCGCCCTGGTGGAGGAGACAGCAGGGCAGGTCATCGCTGACGTCGGACCGCAGGTCGCCGCGGGACTGCAGGGGCCCCGGCCGATGCCGGCGGCTCGACCTTTCTGTCCGTCGGGGCCCGTGACCCGGACAGCGGCGGCGAGCCCGTTTCTGGGCACAGCCAGGTTGTCCGAGAGGCGCACGAAGTGGACATCCAACACCGTGAAATCACAGTCTTCAACGACTCGAACCTCGATGGGGCCAAGGCGATAGTCTTCCAGAAGGACGCCGACCTGCCACTGGATATGCTGTCATTGGCCTGGTTTTCGAGTACCTGCCACCCGCGCGGCCAGGTTCGTTTCCCCTGGACCACAGAGTACGATTTCGTGTGGGGCCAGGCTGGAACACTGGCGCCCGGAGTCAATTACCTGGCCGCGCAGGTGGTGGGCGCCGAACTGTACAACAACGCCGTGACCCTTACCTACCGGAACGGGGGATTCGAGTTCACCGCGATGTCGCGGAATACCGAGGGCCGCGGCTCCCTGAGCATCAATGAAGACGCATCGGTGCCTGGCGCCGAAAGTCCCGATCGTGGCGCCGTCGGAGTAGGTATGAGCGGCTTCGCCACCTTCGTGCGACCCACCCAGCCGGACGCCGGCCTGCAATACACACCCAACCCGTCATACTATGTTGCGCTGGGGCTCTTCCGCGCCGGCGACGTGGTCGCGGAGTCTCAGCTGTATTCGCCGACGCAGGTCACGTTCAACGGATCAAGCACTGCGACATGCGTGTACAGCAATTCCGGATATTTCGACATCACTTATAGTAGCTGACGGCAGGCCGTTCGGGACCTGGGGCAGCGAGCCACACTGCCATCGCACCGCATTGTCGTCCGGCCACGTCAACGTCGTTGGCTCCGGCGGTCATGCGTCACGGCAGCGCAGCGCATACCAGCCGCCGAAGACCGCCCCCGCGGTCCATACGGCCATAATCGGCAGGCCCAGCCACGCACTGTAGACGAGGTCAGGGTCTGAATGCAGGCTCATGGCCGCGTACAGCCCGGCCCGGTCGGGCAGGAACTGGGCGACGGTCCGCAAACGGGGTACTTCCATACTCAAGGGCGATAGCAGGAAGAGGAACGGCAGGACCACGCCCATCGCCGCGGCCAGGGTACGGACCATCGCGGCAAGCCCCACGCACAGGAGCGTCAGCAGCGGGAAGTAGAGGATCAGGCAGAGCACCGCGCGCACGGTGCCGGGATCACCGAGGGACACCCCGTGCTCGCCCAGCAGGCGTTGGGTCAGGAAGAACGTCAGCAGCGCGGCCGGGATCGCGATGGCCAGCGACAGGCCCGTGGTGACCAGGCACTTGCCGACGTAGAAGCGGTTCCTCCGGGGAACAGCGACGAGGGAGGTCGCGATCCTTCCCCTGTCGTACTCACCTCCCATGGCCAGCATCGCGAAGACAGCCACCGCGACCTGGGCGAAGTTCACCCCCCAGAAACCCAGCGCCAGCGGATCGAAATCCGCCTGGGCAGCCTCACCATCGCCGTAGTCACCGCAGGCGACGGAACCGAAGGCAACAGGCAGGACGGCGGCCACCGTCAGCGACCCGACGAGAGCCCGAACCGATATGATCTTGGTCAATTCCGAATACAGAACGGGTTGCAATCTCACGTCAGCGCGCCTTTCGTCCGGCGACGGCGGCGAACTCGGTGGAGCGCAAGGTCATGCGAAGGAATGTCTCTTCCAAGGAGTCCTCGCTCAGGTAGAGCTCCTGGAGCGGCACGCCTTCGCGCGCTGCGACCGCGCCGATCCGGTCCGGCAGGGCTTCGAGCACCTCCCACGTCCCGCTGTTCACCGGCCTGAGGGTGAACCCGTCCGCAGCCAGGGCCCTACCCAGCCGCTCGGGCCGCGTCGTGCGCAGTCGTACTCGTCTCCGACCGTAACGGGCGCTGAACTCGGTCATGCCGACATCGGCCAGCAGCCGGCCCCTGCCGATGATGATCAGATGGTCGGCGGTCACCGCCATCTCATTCATGAGATGGCTGGAAACCAGGACCGCCCGGCCGTCCTCGGCGAGTTCCCTGAGCTGGTCCCTCATCCAGCGAATGCCCCCCGGGTCCAGGCCGTTGAGCGGTTCGTCCAGGATGAGCACCTGAGGATCGCCGAGCAGGGCGGCCGCGAGCCCGAGCCGTTGGCGCATGCCCAGGGAGAAACCGCCGACCCGGCGCCTGGACACGGAGGCCAGGCCCACCCGGTCGAGCATCTCGTCGACCCGCGCGTCCGGGATGCTGTTGCTCCTGCCCAGAACCAGCAGGTGGTCACGAGCCCGCCGCCCGGGATGCACGGCGGACGCGTCGAGCAACGCTCCCACCTGCCGCAACGGCTCCTGGATCTGCGCGTACGGACGGCCGTCGACGAGGACCTCGCCGCTCGTCGGCCGGTCGAGGCCCAGCATCATCCGCATGGTGGTCGTCTTGCCCGCCCCGTTGGGACCGAGGAAGCCGGTCACTCGACCCGGTTCGACCCGGAAGGTGAGCCGATCCACGGCGAGAGAACGCCCGTAGCGTTTGGTGAGATCCCGGACGTCAATACGCACCGCCCGGGGCGGTGGTTCCGCCTTGGTCGTCATTGCCTCAGGAAACGACAGGGAACGACGTGACCGGATCCCCCAACCGTCGTTGATGCGCTCCCTCCTGCGAGGGAGGTGCGCGAGGGACGCCGTAGGCATCATGGTGCAGTGCCGATCTTTGTCTCTGGCCTGTTCCGAGCCGCTGTTTACACGCGCTGGCTGCACCTGGCCACAGGCGGGGTCTTCGCCGGCGTCTGTGTGATGGTGGCACCCGGCTTCGATGAATCCCTGCCACGTGCCCTGCTCGCCTGCCTGATCTCTCCGCTGCCGGTGCTGGCGCTCGCCGCGCTCGTGCCCGGAACCCGCCAGGCGGAAGGCGTCCAGGCGCGATGGCTGCTGAGGCCCCGGCACGACACCGAGATCAGCCTCGTTCCTTCGCGCACCCCGTCCGACCGGTGGCGGACCGGGCTGTGGCTGCTCGCCCGCGTCTGGTTCGGGGTCGCCGTCCTGGCACTGACGGTCAACGCCGCCGCCCTCGCCTTCCAGCTCGGGTCCGCCCCGTTCCGACAGGAACCGCTGCGGGTCGCGGGACTCCGGGTACTGGACAGCGACCGTCTTCTCCTTGGCCCGATCCTGGTCCCCCCGCTGATCCTCGCTCTGCTGTGGACGATCGTCGGGGCCGGCGCGCTTGAGTTGCGCGCGGCCCGGGCCCTGCTCGGCCCATCTCCGGCCGAGCGGCTGGCGGAGGTCGAGCGTCGGGCCGAGCAGCTCCTGGAACGCAATCGACTCGCCGCGGAGCTGCACGACTCCATCGGCCATGCGCTCACCCTGACCATCCTGCAGGCGGGCGCGGCCAGGCAGCTCGCGGCCACCGATGCCGCGTTCGTCGACCGTGCCCTCACCGTCATCGAGGAGACCGGACGGCGCGCCATGGACGATCTCGATCGGACCCTGGGGATTCTCCGGGACGCCCCGCTGGGACCGCGCGCCCGCCCCACGCTGGCCGAACTCGACGCCCTGCTGGACGTCGCACGGACCGCGGGCACCCCGGTCATCGCTGACGTCGGGCCACGGATCTGCGACATCCCCGGTGTCGTGTCGCGCGAGGCCTACCGGATCCTGCAGGAAGCGGTGACCAACGCGCTGCGGCATGCGCCGGGCTGCCCGCTGACAATCGAGGTCGCCGTGGACGACGGATGCCTGGGGCTGCACGCCATCAATCCGCTGCCCGCCGGGTCCGCCGCCCTGCCGCGGCAGGGCGGCAAGGGCCTGCGAGGATCGGGAGAACGTGCCGTTCTCCTCGGCGGCGAGTTCAGCGCGAGACCCCAGGAGAACCACTGGATCGTCGAAGCTCGCCTTCCCCTCGGCGTAGGATCCGGATCTCTACGCGCGCCCGGGCTGGCCCGGTGACGGTTTCGGTCCTCCTCGTCGACGACGACGAACTGGTTCGCGTGGGGCTGCGGGTCATCCTGGAGGCAGGCGGCGAGATCAGCGTTGTCGGGGAGGCCTCCGACGGCTCGCAGGTCGTGCCGCTGATCCGGGAGACGACCCCCGACGTCGTGGTCATGGACATCCGCATGCCGAAGGTCGACGGGCTGGCGGCCACCCGCGCCGTCCTCGCGGAAGTCGCCGAGCCCCCCAAGATCCTCGTGCTCACCACCTTCGACCTGGACGACTACGTCTACGAGGTGCTCCGCAGCGGGGCAAATGGGTTCGTGCTCAAACGAGCCCGACCAGCGGAGATCGTTCAGGCCGTCCACGTCATTGCATCCAGCGAGATCCTGCTTTTTCCCGAGGCGATCCGGTCCCTGGCGAGCAGACGACCGAACCAGGAAGCCCACGAGACGATGCGACGGGCCATGCTCACCGACAGGGAGACCGAAGTACTCCGGCTGATCAGCCAGGGACTGTCCAACAAGGAGATCGCCGGCCGGCTCTACCTCGGGGTCCAGACCGTCAAGACCCACGTCAGCAGCGTCCTGGCCAAGCTCGGCGCCCGTGACCGCACCCAGGCGGTCATCATCGCGTACGAAGCCGGCCTCGTGTAGGCCGAAGCTCCCCGAATCCGCACTGTCATTCCGTTGAGCAGGGCGACGGTGATGTAGCCGGACCTCGCGCCGCGCAGAAGAACGATGGCGACGACGGTCACCCAATGACGGCGGCATGTGACCACGAGCAGTCCACCCGCAGCATCACTGTCACGCAAACAGGTGGCCGAGATCAGCCATAGCACCGAACATGGCGTGGGGGAGCAGTGCGCCTGCGCTGGGTGGCACAGTCCGCCCGCGATCGTCGTGGCAACGCCGCGCCTACTGGAGGGCCTGATGAGCAGCACGCCGTGGGGAACGGACGCCGCCGGTACCGGCGAGTCCGGGCCACGGCCACCGGTGAGCGGCGGGTCCGCGGCGCAGGGGAACCCCATCCTCACTCCCCTGACACCGCGGGATCCCCGCGAGATCGGGGGGTATCTGCTGCGGGCCCGGATCGGAGAGGGCGGCATGGGAGCGGTGTACCTGTCCTACACGCCCGGCGGCCGGCCGGTGGCGGTGAAGATCGCCCGTCCGGAGTTCGCCGCCGATCCCGAGTTCCGCCGGCGTTTTGCCACCGAGGTGGCGCTCGTCCAGCGAGTGCAGGGCCTGTACACGGCGCCGGTCATCGACTGCGACGCGCAGGCGACGCTGCCCTGGCTCGCCACTGCCTACGTCGCAGCACCCTCGCTCGCCGCCGTCGTGGCTCGCCAGGGTCCGCTTCCGCCGGAGACCGTCCTGGTCCTGATAGCTGGGATCGCGGAGGCACTGGCAGCCATCCACGGCGCCGGGGTGATCCACCGGGATCTCAAGCCCGGCAACGTCATCGTCGCCGCGGACGGCCCCCGAGTGATCGATTTCGGCATCTCGCGCGCAGTCGAGGCGTCCTCGGGAGCGATCACCCGGGCCGGCGCGCGCATCGGCACGCCCGCGTTCATGGCCCCCGAGCAGGTCCAGGGCGGGTCGTTCGGCGCGGCCGGCGACGTCTTCGCCCTCGGCTCGACGGCGTACTACGCGGCGACCGGCGAGATGCCCTTCGGCGCGGACGCCGCCGTCTTCCACCGCATCGAGCATCACCAGCCCGACTGGGACCGCATTCCCGACAGGGTCCGCACCGTGCTGCACCACTGCCTGGCCAAGGAGCCGGCTGTCCGCCCGACTCCCGCGGCCCTCATCGAGCTGTGCCGCCTGGAGTCCACGGACGAACGGCTGCGCATCGGCGAAGGCTGGCTGCCGCCGACCGTAGCGGCCGAGATCACCCGGTACAGCCTCACCCCGCCGCCCCCGGTTCCACCACCCTCGCCAGCGCCCGGGGGCCGGATGGGGATCCCGTCGGGTCGACTGATCGGCGCGGTCGCGGCGATCCTCATGGTCGGCGCGCTGGCCGCCGTGCTCGCGGTCGTCCTCGCCGGTAACGGCGACGGCTCGGGACGCGACGCCGGAACAGTCACGCCGCAGACGACGGTCTCGGCGGCGGACGGCAGGGCCATCGCCGCCGCGTCGGCCGGCCCGACCCGATCGCCATCGCCATCGCCGTCCCCGCCATCGTCCTCGCCGACAAGCGCACCGTCGCCCACCAGGGCCTTCGAACCCAGGATCCTGTATTCGGGGCGGGTCACCCTCTCCGACTCGAGCGACGATGCAGAATTCTTCGACGCTGACAGCCCGAACACCCCCAATCCCGCGTTCGTCGGCGGTGACTTCACCATCGATCTCTCCGGGACCTTCACCGGTGAGAAGGGCTCGTTGGCCCCAACCTCGGCCGTGGACTACCCGACGTGCCACAAGGCCACGGGCTTCGGCCTGGCACTGCGACCCGCGGATCTGCGCGCGGGCATGCTGCTGTGCGGAAACACCAGCGAGGGCCGAACAGTGGGGATCACCGTCGACGGGTTCCACGGCAACGAGCGGGGGCGGGTAACGAGCGTGACCTTCAGCTACACGACGTGGGCGAGACCCGACGAAAGCTGATCGTCCGGCCGGTCAGGTCGGCCTAGACGTGTCTTCCGCATGTGCGTGCGGTGAGTCAGTTACTTGATCGTTTGTTCGGATCGGGTCGGGACGATCGAGATCTGTAGTGGCGGGTCTGAGACGGTTCGGGGCCGTGTCGGTCGCTATGGACTACGGGCCGCCGAGTGTGGAGAAGCCGCTCGGCGCGCTCCCTGTCGTGCGGGATTTCCTGGCTCGCCTCGATGTGGCCGCCACGATCGACCGGCTCTGCCCGGATGCGGGAGATCGGCCGGGTCAGCCACGGGCAGGTCATCGCCGTGCTGGTCGCCAACCGGCTGACGTCGCCGACCCCGCTGCTGCACGTCGAGTCGTGGGCGCGCCAGTGGGCGGTCGAGGAGATGTTCGACATCGCCCCGGACGCTTTGAACGATGACCGGGTCGGCCGGGCGCTCGACGCGCTCGCCCCGGTCTGTGAGGCGGGCGTGGGCTCGGTCGGCGCCGCGGCGATCGCCGCGTTCGGCGTCGATGTCTCCCGCATGCACTGGGACATGACCTCGATCTCGCTGCACGGCGCCTACCCCGAGGCCGACGGCGACTACGCCACGCCGCGCAACGGCCATCCCAAGGACCGCCTGCCCGACCTCAAGCAGGTCCAGACCGGCCTGGCCACGGCCGCCGACGGTGAGATCCCGCTGGTGGCCCGCGCTTATGACGGCGGCGCCGGCGAGGTCAGCCAGGTCACCGGCGCGATGCGCGCCCTGACCCAGCTCGCGGGCCCCCGGCCGTTCCTGCTGGTCGGGGACACCAAGCTCGTCTCCTACGCCAACCTGACCGCGCTGACCTCGACGCCCGGGGTCACCTTCCTTGCCCCGGCGTCGAAGGCGGTCGTGCCCGCCGACGTCCTGGCCAGCCAGGACCGGGCCACCGCCGCGATCATCGACCAGGTCGCGGCCCGCGACCACGCCAAGCCCGCCCACGAGCGCGCCATCTACCGCGCCCGGGAAGGCATGACCACCCTGCGCGGGCCCCGCAAGAAGGACCCGCCGGTCACCGTGCGCACGGTGTTCATCTGGTCGTCGGCGAACACCCAGGCCGCGCGGACCGCCCGCACGCGCAAACTCGACCGCGCCCGCGCCGACCTCGATACCCTCACCCGCGCCGCGGGCAGCCACCACCTCTACCGCACCGAGGCCGCAGTGAAGGCCCGCCTGGCCCTCCTCGCCACCAAACACCGCGTCTCCCGCTACCTCGTCGCCGAGACCAGCACCGACGCGGACACCGGGAAACCAGCGCTGACCTGGCACTTCGACCAGGCCACCCTGGACGCCGAGACCGCCACCGACGGCTGGTACGCCCTGCTGACGAACCTGCCCGACACCATCGGCCCGGCCCCGCTACAAAGGCCAGGAAGTCTCCGAACGCCGCTACGGCACGTTCAAGGGCCCACTCGCGGTCGCACCGATGTTCCTGCACTCCAACCAGCGCATCCACGCCCTCATCCACGTGATCTGCCTGGCCCTGCTCATCTTCTGCCTGGTCGAACGCCAGACCCGGCTCAGCACCGGAACCGACGGGAAGATCCCCGGCCTCTACGCCGCCCGCCCCGCCCGCCCCACCGGCGCGCTCGTCTTCTCCACGCTCGCCAGGCTGCGCCTCGTGCCAGCCCACAACGGCCGACCCGCCTACATCCCCCGCCCACCACACCTGCACCAGCACCTCCTCAACATCCTCGGCGTCGACCCGACCCGGCCACCTTGAGGGGAAAACGGGCCGGCCAACGCATCGAAACCCCATGTGCGGAAGACGCGCCTAGAAGTCGGAGCCGCCGTCGACGTTGAGCAGGGCGCCGGTGATGTAGCCGGCGCGTGCGCTGCACAGGAAGACGATGGCGGCGGCGATCTCCTCGGGGCGGCCGGGGCGGCCGAGGTCGGGGACCAGGCCGCGGCCGGCGCCGCCCATGTCCCGGGAGATGGCGAGGAAGACCTCCTCGGTGCTCGGCGCCACCGGCGTTCCCGGCGCCGTCGGCGTTCCCGGCGCCGTCGGCGTTCCCGGCGCCAACGGTGTGCTCGCCGCGCCCACCGAGGCGGCCAGGGCGTCGGGCGCGACCCAGCGCTGCGGCCCGAACTGCTCGATCTTCTCGCGGACGCCCTCGGTGAGGATCGCGCCGGGGCAGACCGTGTTCACCCGGATGCCGTCCGGTCCGAGGGCGCGGGCGAGGTTCTTCGACACGCTGGCCAGCGCCGCCTTCGCCGCGGTGTAGGCGACCATCGTCGGGTACTGCTTGCGGATCGACATGGCGGCCAGGTTGACGATGGCGCCGCCGCCGCGGGCGCGCATCAGCGGGATCGCCGCCCGGCAGGTCCGCACCCCGGCCATCAGCCCGATCTCCAGATGCGCCCGGAACAGCTCGTCGGAGGTCTCCGCCAGCGGCAGGTAGTCGTACTCGTCGCTGCCCAGGGTGTTGACGAGCACGTCGCAGCCGCCGAAGACGCCGCGCACCCGGTCGAACAGTTCCTCGGTGCCGGCCGCGGTCGCGAGGTCGGCCGGCACCGCCAGCGCGCGCACGCCGAGCGCCTCGATCTGCGCGGCGACGCTCGCGAGGGCCGCGGCGCCGCGGGCGACGACGACCACGTCCGCGCCCTCGCGGGCGAACTCCAGCGCCGTCCACCGGCCCATGCCCTTCGACGCGCCGGTGACGACCGCGACCTTCCCGCGTAAACCGAGATCCATCTCGTCGTTCCCCTCGAACAGTTGCAGCGGGCTACTCGCGCGGGGCGGCGGCCCGCTGCTGGAAGGCACGCACCTTGGCCAGGTGCTCCTCGGAGGTCAGCAGCAGGGTGTTGGCGACCCGGTCGAAGTCGCGGGCGGTGGTGCGGTCGACGCTGGCGGCCGCGTCGATGGCGAGCTTGGCCAGGCCGAGAGCCTGCGGGGACAGCGCGACCAGCGAACGGGCGAACTCCCGCACGCTCGCCGCGAACTCCTCGTCGGTGAAGACGTCGTGGACGAGGCCGATCGTCAGCGCCCGCTCGGCGTCGACCGGCCGGGCGGCCATCGCCAGCCACCGCGCCCAGTGCGGGCCGACGAGCCGGGTCAGCCGGCTGATGCCGCCGGAGCCGGGCAGCACCCCCAGGTTGGGCACCTCCGGCAGGGCGAAGGTGGTCCGCGGCGCGGCGAAGCGGAAGTCGCACGACACGGCGAGTTCGACCCCGAAGCCGCGGCAGGGCCCCTGCGCGGCGAGGATCACCGGCTTCTCGATCGCCTCGATCTCGTCCATGAGCAGGTGCAGCGCCCGGTAGGTGCGCCGCACCGAACGGCCGTTGACGCTGCCGTCGGGCTCGAAGCCCATCGAGGTGTCGATGGTGGTGATGTCCATGCCGGCGGTGAAGTGCCGGCCCTCGGCGGTGATCACCAGCACCCGGACGGCATCGTCGTCGCCGAGGTCGGCGACGGCGCCGCGCAGCGCCGCCAGCATCGGGGCGCTGACGGCGTTGAGCTTGTCGTCGCGGGTGAAGGTGATCGTCAGGACGCCGTCGTCGAGCTCGCGCCGGAAGTGCTCGCTCATCCGACCGACGCCCCGCTTCGCCGCCCGGCCACTGGGAGGTGCTCCGTCACTGAAGGCGCTCCGTCACTGGAGGCGCTCCGTCACTGGGTGGGCTCGGTCGCTGGGTGGGCTCGGTCGCTGGGTGGGCCGCGATGCCGAGCCGCTCGCTGCGGGAGCGGGCGGTGTAGCGGTGGCGCAGGACGCTGCCCGGTCCGGACGTGAGGTCGGCGACCTCGGCGGCCGGGTCCGGTTCGCGCAGGACGATGAAGTGCGGCGTCAGCCAGGCGCGCCGGGCATGTGGGCCGAAGCTGAACACCCCGCCGGGGCCGCCGGTGGCCGCCGGGACCATCTTCACCTTCTCCAGGCCCTCCTTCACGCCATCCGGCGACAGCGGCGTGGCCTTCGACAGGCCACGGGCGATGACGACGCCGAAGTCGTAGCACAGCACGGAGAAGAAGTTCGCCGGCCGGTAGCCGAACCGCGCCTCGAACCGGTCCAGGAAGTCCTGGCCGACGACGTTGTCCTCGTCGTACTGGTCGACGCCGACCCAGCCGGCGATGCTCTTCAGGCCGCCGGGCAGGAACGGCGCCGCCATGAACCCCGAGCTCATCACCTTCACCGGGTTCCAGCCGGTGCCGTCCAGGGCGGTGTTGAGGTGGGTGGCGGTCAGCCCCCAGCCGAGGTAGGCGATCGCGTCGGCGCCCGATGCCTGCAGCCGGGCCAGCGCCGGGCTCAGGTCGGTGTCGAGCATGTTGATCGGTTCCTCGATGGCGATCTTCACCCCGTCGAAGGCGCAGGCGTCACGGAAGAACCGGGTGTACTCCTCCCCCGGCACGCACTTGTCGTAGACGACGGCGACGGACTCGACGCCGCGCACCCCGAGGTAGTTCGACAGCAGGTACGGCTCCTCGGGTAACGACCCGTTGTTGATGCAGAAGCACCACTCGCCGTACCAGCGGTCGGTGCCGCTCATCGACAGGGTGGGGATGTGGCCGACGTCCTCGACATAGTTGCGGATCGCCAGCACGTTGTCCGACGCCCACGGACCGAAGATCACCAGGACGCCCTCGGCCTCGAGCTCCTTCCAGGCGTTGAGCACGTCGAAGCTCGTCCCGCGGGGCAGGCCGTCGACGGCCCGCAGCACCAGCTCGACGGGGCGGTCGATCTCCCCGTCGGCGTAGGACTCGTCGAACGCCAGCCGCAGCGCGTCGAGCATGACCTGCTGCGACGCCTGCGGCATCAGGAAATCCTGCAGGACTCCCACCTTCATCGACGACACGGTGGCCCCTCTCTCGATGGTTCGGCCGGACGGCCGGGGATGATCACAGATCCAGGGCGCGGGCGACGCGTTCCCGGTGCCACGTCGACCCGCCGTAGCTCAACTCGAAGGTCTTGCCCCGCCGGGAGTGCAGCTGCAGGTCGTGTTCCATGGAGAAGCCGATGGCGCCGTGCACCTGGTGGGCGTGGGTGAACACCCGGCGGATCGCGTCGTTGGCGAACGACTTCGCCGCCGCGACCTCGAAGTCGGCCCCGCCCGGAGCGTCGAGCTGCCCGGCGGCGTCGAGCTGCCCGGCGGCGTCGAGCTGCCCGGCGGCGTCGAGTTTCCAGGCGGCCTGGTAGCACAGGTAGCGGCAGGCCTCCAGGTCGGTGAACATGTCGACGCAGCGGTGCGCCACCGACTGGAATGCGCCGATCGGCTGGCCGAACTGGCGGCGGCTGCGGGCATGCTCGACGCTGAGGTCCAGGGCGCGCTGGGCCCCGCCGATCGCGTAGGCCAGGCTCGCCACGGTCATCCGGTCCAGCGCCGTGGCCAGGGCCGCTCCGGCGACGGCCGGCGCGGCGGGCAGGTCCGCGGCGGCCGGCGCGGCGAGCAGGTCCGCGGCGGCCACCTCGACGTCGCGCAGGACGACCTCGAACACCGGCTCGCCGCCGCCGTCGTGCTGGCGGCGCAGGGTCACCCCGGGCGCGCCGGGGTCGACGAGCACGAGACCACGCCCGCCGTCCGCAGCGCCCGCAGCGACCACGACGACGAGGACGTCCGCCACCTGCGCGTACGGGACGAGGATCTTCGTGCCGGTCAGCCGGTGGCCGGCGCCGTGCGGGGTCAGGGCGGCGTCCGGTGCGCCCCACTCGTCGCGGGCGCCCGGCTCCAGCACGGCCACGGTGGCGATGGCCGTGCCGGCGCCGATCGCCGGCAGCCAGCGGGCTCGCTGCGCCGCACTGCCGGCGAGGTCGATGAGGCTGGCGGCGAACACGGCCGAGGCCAGCAGGGGGGTGGGCATCGCGCCCCACCCGAGCTGCTCGGCGACCACCGCCAGGTCCAGCACGCCCTGCCCGGCGCCGCCGTGCTCCTCGCCCAGCAGCAGGCCGGTCAGGCCGAGGTCGGCCAGCGTCTTCCAGTGGCCGTCGCCGAAGCCCCGCTCGGACTTCTCGATCTCGCGGACGAGATCCGGCGGGCACTCCCGCTCGACCAGGTCGCGCACCGTGTCCGCGAGCAGGCGCTGCTCGGCGGTCAACGTCAGATCCACACCCGCACCTCCTTCTGCCGTTGCCGGGGGCCTTGTGCCGTGGCGGGTAGTAGCGCCGCGCGCAGCGCCGTGGTGGAGCCAGTGCTAGTCGCGAAACGGGCGCCAGTGGCGGATGCGCGGCAGAGCGCCTACCTGTTCCCCTGCGCACCCCCTCCTCGCGGGGCGGGATGGCGGTGCCAGTGGGCCGTCCGGAGAGGGACCGTGCGGCTGCACTAGCGTGAGCGCGGCAGACCGAGGGCGGTCTGGGCGACGATGTTCTTCTGGATCTCCAGCGTCCCGGCGCCGATCGTCGCCGGGATGTTGTGCACCCACTGCTGCTTGACCAGCCCGTGCAGCGGGGCGTGGTCCTCGGCGGGGGAACCGAGCCGCCCGCTCGCGCCGAGGATCTCCAGGCCCACGTGCCCGACGTCCTGCTCGAGCAGCGTGGCGTGGATGCGGGCGGTCGAGGCCTCGGCCACCGGGTTGGCCCCGGCGGCGACCAGCGAGATCGCCCGGTAGGCCAGCAGCTTCGCCGCCTCGCAGCGCACCCGCAGGTCCGCGAGCTTCTGGCGGACGTCGGGTTCGCCGGCGCGGCCGGTCTCGCGGACGTGGTCGCACAATCGCTCGACGACGCGCTGGGCGCGGGCATAGCGGGGGATGCCGATGCGTTCGAGGGTCAGCCCCGAGCCGATCACCCCCCAGCCCTCGTCGAGCGGGCCGAGCAGGCAGTCGCGCGGCACCCGGACCTCGTCGTAGAAGACCTCGTTGATCTCGTGCCAGCCGCCCATGCTCTCGATCGGGCGCACCGTGATGCCCGGCGAGGTCATGTCGACGAGCAGGACCGACATTCCCCGGCGCCGGCCGGCGTCCGGATTCGTGCGCACGAGCAGCAGGTTCCAGTCCGCCGGCGAGTCGGCGTAGCTGGACCAGATCTTCTGCCCGGTGACGACGAAGTGGTCGCCGTGGTCGACGGCGCGGGTGCGCAGCGCGGCGAGGTCGGAGCCGGCGTCCGGCTCGGAGAACCCCTGGGTCCAGATGACCTCCCCGCGGGCCATCGGCGGCAGGAAGCGGGCCTTCTGCTCCGCGGTGCCGAACTTCATGATCAGCGGACCGATGTAGTTGAGGTTCATGTACTGCGGGCCGCGCGGCTCGCCGCTGGCCGTCATCAGCTCGCGCAGCAGCGTCTGCTTCCAGAGCCCGGCTCCCTGGCCGCCGTACTCCGCCGGCCAGCTCACCGTGAGCAGGCCGGCGCGGCCGAGGTCGCGGCAGAACTCGCGGGTGAAGGCCAGGGCCTCGCGGTCCTCGGCGAAGAAGCCCTGCCAGTCCGGCGGCAGCTTCTCGTCGAGCAGCTCGGCGAACCGCCGGCCGAACGCGCGATCGTCCTCGGTGAACGCGAAATCCATGTCCCTCGATCCCTCCAGTCCCCGCTCGCCACGCGGTCCCTCGCTCGCCACGCGGTCCCTCGCTCGCCCCGCAGTTCCCTCGGCCACCCGCCGTGCCGGTCGGCGCTCATCGTCACACCCCGACCGGCCTCGGCGTCATCGCTCGGCGCAGGTCGCCCGGCCGGCTACGGCAGGACGCTGGAGACGTCGAGCGGCTGCTCCGACGTCGGCTTGCCCTTGCTGTCGAGGGTCTGCACGAGCCCGCCGGTGGAGCAGACCGCGGGGGTGATGGAGACCTGCCTGCCGTCGCACTGGAAGGTCGCGGTGCCGCCGAGGGGCAGTTTGGTCTTCGGCATCGTCGCGAACGTCTTCTCGATCCCGGCGGGGGTGACCGGCGTGGCCAGGCCGGCCATCGCCCGGCTGAAGCCGAGCACGACCACCCAGCCGCCGGCGGTGAGGCTCTTGGCGGTCGGGTCGGTGTCGGGCTGGTACTTCTTCATCGCCGCCAGGTACAGCTTGTACTCCGGGTCGTCGACGTTCGTCGTCTGACCGCTGACGACCTTCATCCCGTCGTAGCCGCCGGGGATGCCGGACGCCGCCCCCGGGCTGACGCACTGCGACTGCAGGACGACGCTGCCCGAGTAGCCCAGCGTCTTGAGCGCCTTGAGCACGCCGGTGCAGAACGTCGGGTCGCCGACGAGGTTCACCTGCTCCGGGTTGCCGGCGAGCACGGTCTGCACCTGCGGGGTCGCGTCCGCGGTGCCCGGCGGGATCGGCTGGATCGTCAGGCCGATGTTGGCCTTGGCGTAGAAGATCTTGTCCAGCGAGTTCACCGGCCCGGTCGCGCCCGGCACGTCGAGCACGAAGATCGCGGCCTTCTTCACCCCGGCGTCCTTCGCGACCTGGGCGGGCCCGGCCAGCGCCGCGGTCAGCGGGCTGACCAGGATGTAGGCGCCGGACTTGGCGCCGAGCGTGGACTCGTCACCGTTGATGTCGAGCACGAGCGGGACCTTGGCCGCGCTGAGCACCCGGAAGACCGGCGTGACGTTGCCGGAGTTGTTCATCAGCACGACCGGGACCTTGGCGGCGGTCATCTGGTTGGCGCAGTCGGTGGCGCCCGCGGGCGTCTGCTTGGTGTCGCAGACCGTGAGCGACAGGCGGTGGCCGGCGACCCCGCCCTGGTAATCGTTGACGTAGGAGGTCGCGGCCTGCGCCGCGGCCACCTCGGTGGAGTTGTCCAGCGTCGTGCCCGAGCCGTCGGTGATGAAGCCGATCTTCAACTCGTCGCCGGTGGCGGGCTTCGACGGGCCCAACGACTGCGCGGCGGCCGAGTCGGTCGAGCCCGGGCTGGACCCGCCGTCCGAGCCACAGGCGGCTGCGCTGACCATCAGTGCCGCCGACATCCCGAGCGCAAGAACGCCCCGCTGTCGCCATCGAGTACGCGGTCGCATCCGAACGTCCTCCCCACATGTGCGTGCTGCACGGATGGCCACGCGCACCGGGCAGCACACAGGTCCGGCGCGCCAGCGGAATATAGCTTAAGGATACGACTGAGGTAAATCAGCCAGCGGGAGACGGGTGTGCCGGCCCGGCCTCCGACCGACCTCGACCCGACCCGACGCGCGCGGCGATGACCTGGTCACTGGGCGCATCCAGGGCCATGAGGTCGCCACCGGCCGCACCCACAGCCGCAGCCTCGTCACCGGGCGTCCACAGGCACGACCTCGCCGCCGGACGTCCACGCTCGGCCGGCAGGCGAGCCGTCCCGACGCCGAAAACCTGGCCCCGAATTAACTAACTGATGTAACGTCGGTTACATCCGTTTAGGAGGAGAAGTCATGCCGCTGCGGGACACTCACCAGATCGTGTCCGTCGATGACCACCTCGTGGAGCACCCCAAGGTCTGGCTGGACCGGCTCCCGGCGAAGTTCGGCGACCGGATTCCGCGGATCGAGGAGCAGGACGGCAAGCACGTCTGGGTCTACGACGGCGTTGTGTTCCCCACGATCGGCCTCAACGCCGTCGCCGGGCGCGAGCCGCGGGACTGGGGGTTAGACCCCATGCGCTTCGAGGAGATGATCCCCGGCTGCTACGACCCGGTGGCGCGGCTGAAGGACATGGACCTCGACGGCGTCCACGCCGCCCTGTGCTTCCCGTCGTTCCCCGGCTTCGCCGGCGGGGTGTTCCACCGGGCGCAGGACAAGGAGCTGGCGCTCGCCTGCATCCAGGGCTGGAACGACTTCATGGTCGACGAGTGGTGCGCCGCCGCCCCCGACCGCTACATCCCGCTGTCGCTGCTGCCGGTGTGGGACGTCGCGGCCTGCGTCGCCGAGGTCGAGCGGGCGGCGGCCAAGGGGTCGCGCACCGTGTCCTTCCCGGACAGCCCCGTCCCGCTGGGCCTGCCCTCCTTCCACAGCAACCACTGGGAACCGCTGTGGGACGTCTGCGAGGCGACCGACGTGTCGGTCTCGCTGCACTTCGGGTCCGGATCCTTCGTGCCCGGGTTCTCCTTCGCGGCGAGCAAGCCCGTCCCCGGCGGGATGACCGTGCCGGACGCGCCGTTCGCGGTGGCGATCGCCTCGTTCGCCACCAACCTGATGTGGACCACCATCGACCTGTTGTTCTCCGGCGTCCTGCAGCGCCACCCCAAGCTGCAGTTCGCGCTGTCCGAGGGCGGCATCGGCTGGCTGCCCTACATCCTGGAGCGCTGCGACCAGACCTGGGAGAAGCACCGCTGGTACCAGAAGGACATCGACTTCGACACCCGGCCGTCCGACCTGTTCCGCAAGCACTTCTGGGGCTGCTTCATCGAGGACAAGAGCGGTCTGCGCAACCGGCACGAGATCGGCATCGACCGGATCATGCTGGAGATCGACTACCCGCACTCCGACTCCACCTGGCCCAACAGCCGTAAGATCGCCGCCGACCTCATGCAGGACATCCCCGACGACGAGGTCGCCAAGATCGTCGAGGACAACGCGCGCACCCTGTACCGCTTCCCGCGCTCCTGACGGCACGCACACAGGCGGCCCCCGTCTCCATCCCTGGAACCCAAGGGGCGGAGACGGGGGCCGCGGTGCGTCGGGTGGCGGCCGGTCGGCGCGAGACCGAGCCGGGCCCGGCCGCCGGCCGGCCGGGGCCGCCGGCCGCTCAGGCGAGCCGCTCGGTCCGGTTGCGAAACAGCTTCGCGGTGCCGACGCCGACGAACGCCGGGCGCGGCTGGACCTGCGGAACCGCGGCCAGCGCCCGCAGCACCACCGCGGAGTAGGGGGCCTGGTCGTCGGTGGGCGTGGCGAACTCGACCCGCCCCACCCCGCTCCAGCCCTGCTCGAACGAGGTCGAGCCGTGGATGAGCGTCGGGTAGTCGGCGTCCGGGGCGTCGCGGCCGGGAATCGACTTCCAGCCGAAGATCTCCGAGTCCACCGACGCCCGGTTCACCCGGGCGAGCCGGTCGGCCGGCAGCGGGCGCAGCTCGCCGATCTCGCCGCGCAGCAGCAGCGTGCCGTACTCGCGGCAGTCCCACGCGGCGGTGTCGCCGTCGCGGGTGAGGCCGGAGACGTCCCCGTAGATCTTCGGGTTGCCGTGCAGCTCCCGGCCCGCGATGATCGGCATCGTGTTGTTCTCCCAGATGACCACCGGGCAGGCCCGGGTCAGCGGGCCGTCGTCGGTGGCCAGCACGGCGGTCACCGAGACGTTGACGAGGTTGTAGCCCCGCCCCCGCATGTAGTCGACGTTCTCCAGTTGCTGGTAGGTGACGCTGAGCACCGGGCGTTCGGCGGGCTCGAAGCAGGGCGGCAGGAGGTGGGCGGCCGCCTGCGGCGTGGTGACGAAGGAGACCACCACCGTCGACTGCCGTTCGACCTCGGTCACGGGGGGCAGGATCGTCGGCCCGAACCGAAGCCGGTCACCGATCTGCGTGGGCACGCTGTTCTCCTAACTGCGGCGCATCTCCGGACTGCGGCGCATCTCCAGACTGCGGCGCATCTCCGGACTGCGGCGCGGGGCCTGCCGGCACGGTCAGAGGATGGCCGACTTCTCCTTCAGGGCGATGATCTGCTCCCAGTCGAGGCCGAGTTCGAGCAGGATCTCCTCGGTGTGCTCGCCGTGCTCCGGCGCGGGGCTCAGCGCCGGCACCCGGTCGTCGTACTGCACCGGGTTCGAGGCCAGGGCGTAGCTGGTGCCGGCGGCGTTGGTCACCTCGGTGACGTAGCCGTTGGCCTGCACCTGCGGGTCGTCGTGCAGCTCCAGCGGGGACTTCACCACCGACCAGACCCCGTCGATCTTGCTGAACCGCTCCTCCCAGTGGGTCAGCGGGTGGGCCGCAAAGGCCTCCCGGATCGTCGCGATGCACTCCCGCCGGTTGTCGAAGCGGACCTTCGCGTCGACGTAGCGGGGGTCGGCGAGCAGGTCCGGGCGCTCGAGCGCCGCGCAGAACTCCGGCCAGTGCCGGTCGGCCTGCAGCAGGGAGAACCACAGGAAGCGGCCGTCGCCGGTCCGGTAGACGTTCGTCAGCGGGTTCGGCATCTCGGTGATGTCGAAGCGCTGCATCGTCGGCTGGCCCAGGATCTTGGAGCCGACGACGTCGAGGGACATGCCCCACATGGCCGAGGCGAGCAGCGAGACGTCGACGGTGCTGGCGGTGCCGGTGCGCTCGCGGTGGAACAGCGCGCCGACCACCCCGGCGGCCAGGTTGAACCCGGAGGTGTAGTCGCCGAACGCGGGGCGCATGAACGGCGGGTAGGACTCCGGCGACGCCAGCGCGTAGGCGATCCCGCCGCGGGCCCAGTAGGAGGCGACGTCGTAGCCGCCCAGGTTGGCGTCGGGGCCGTGGGCGCCCTGCCCGTGCCCGCGGGCGTAGATGATGTCCGGATTGGCCTGTCTGATCTTGTCGACCCCGACGCCGAGGCGCTCGCAGGAGTCCGGCAGCAGGTTGGTGAGGAAGACGTCGGCGCCCTGCACCAGCTTGTACAGCAGCTCGAGTCCGTCGGGGGTCGCGACGTTGAGCCCGATGCTGCGCTTGCCGCGGTTGCACTGCTCGATGAGATGGTTGACCCCGTCGAGACCGGCGAGCATCCCGGAGGCGATCAGCCCGCGCTGCGGGTCGCCCGTCTCGGGATGCTCGATCTTGATCACGTCGGCACCCCAGTCCGCGAGCACGGCGCCGGCGGCGGGTACGAAGGTCCACGCCGCCAGTTCGACGACCTGGATGCCTTCCATGATGCCTGTCATGTCTCCTCTTCCCCGGCTCGCGACCGGCCCCGGCGTCCGTCGCCGTGGCCAGGCCGGCCCACAACCGCCCGGCGCCACCGGGCCGCGGGCCGCCCCGCTCGTCCCCGATCGCAAGATGACGCGATCCTACGCTTAAGTCAGATGATTTTATTCCTCTTCGGACAGTCGCGGGCGGCGGTCGGCCGCGCGAGCGTACCCGCTGGTCAGGTACGCGGACCTCGGTCGACCCCGAAGAGGATCTCCGTGACTCATCCCACAAGGTGCGGTAAATTCATCTAACTCAGTCAGACCTATCCGCGGGCGGCGCCGGCCAGTCCCGGTTCCTGCGGCCCGATCGCCCCCGCCTGCCCGCGCCGACTCCCGCAGCCCGCTGCCCGGGGCCGGTGCGCCCCGGCAGACCCGGGGTGCGCGTCGAAAGGACGGACATGGTTCAGCATCTGGTCTTCCTGTGCCTGGGCATCGGGAACGGCTCGGTGTTCGCCGCCCTCGCCCTCGCGCTGGTGGTGACCTACCGCAGCTCGGGGGTCGTCAACTTCGCGACCAGCGGGCTCGCCCTCTACGCGGCCTACACCTACGCCCTGCTGCGCCAGGGCAAATTCATGATCCTCATCCCGGGGTTACCGAAGACCGTCGACGTCGGTTCGCAGCTCGGGCTGGCCGCGGCGATGGCCGTCTCCCTGGCGATCACCGGCGTGCTCGGGCTCCTGCTGTACCTGATCGTGTTCCGGCCGCTGCGAACCGCCCCGCCGGTCGCGCGGGCCGTCGCGTCGATCGGCGTGTCGGTGGTCCTCACCGGTCTCACCGCCGCCCGGCTCGGCACGACCCCGCTGTCCGTCGAGCCGATCTACCCGTCCACGCTGTGGACGCACGGGTCGTTCCGGGTCCCCTCCGACCGCGTCTACTTCGCGCTGACCATCCTGGCCGTCGCGCTGGCGCTGGGCGCGCTGTACCGGTTCACCCGGTTCGGCCTGGCGACGCGCGCCGCGGCCGAGACGGAGAAGGGCGCCTACCTCAGCGGCATCTCCCCCGACCGCATCGCCGCCCTGAACTGGATCATCGGCGCGCTGGTCGCCGGGCTCGCCGGCATCCTCATCGCCCCGATCGTGCCGCTGGTGCCGGTGGCCTACACGCTGTTCATCGTGCCGGCACTCGCCGCCGCCATCCTCGGCCGGTTCCAGTACCTGGTGCCCGCGGTCGTCGGCGGGCTGGCCATCGGCATGCTCCAGTCCGAGACGCAGCACCTGGAGAACCTGCACCACTGGCTGCCCTCCTCCGGACTGGGAGAGCTGATCCCCCTCGTGCTGATCCTGATCGTGCTGGTCGTCCGGGCCCGGGCGCTGCCGGAACGCGGGGCGGTGATCCTGAGCTCGCTCGGGCGCGCCCCCCGGCCCGCGCACATTCGCCTGAACCTGCTGGTCTTCGGCGCCGTCGCGGTCGTCGGGCTGGTCGTGCTCTCCGGGCAGTGGCTGACCGCGCTCATCACCAGCCTGGTGTTCGGGGTGATCGCGCTGTCGATGGTCGTGGTCACCGGCTACGCCGGCCAGGTCTCGCTCACCCAGCTCCCCCTCGCCGGCGCCGCCGGCTTCCTGGTCGGCCCGCTGACCGAGGACTGGAACCTGCCGTTCCCGGTGGCGCCGCTGGTCGCCGCACTGTTCGCCATGGTGCTCGGCGTGGTCATCGGCCTGCCGGCGCTTCGGGTGCGGGGCCTGACGGTCGCGGTCGTGACGTTCGCGCTCGCCTACGCGCTGGAGGCGATCTGGTTCCGCAACAGCGACATCGTGCCCAGCAGCGGGGTCGACGTCCCCAGCCCGTCGCTGTTCGGCTGGGACCTGGGGATCGGCTCGGGACCGTCGTATCCCCGGGTGCGCTTCGGCCTGCTGTGCCTGATCGTGCTCGCGCTGACCGCGGTCGCCGTGGCCCGGCTGCGCACCAGCCGGCTGGGCTCGCAGATGCTCGCTGTGCGGGCCAACGAGCGCTCGGCGGCCGCGGCCGGCATCAACGTCACCCGCATCAAGATCGTCGCGTTCGCGATCGCCTCGTTCATCGCGGGCATCGGCGGCTGCCTGGTGGGCTACCAGCAGGGCAACATCACCTTCGACCCGGTCAGCGCGTTCTCCGGGCTGGCCCTGTTCACCACCGTGTACATCGCGGGCATCACGTCGGTGTCCGGCGGCGTGCTGGCGGGCTTCCTCGCCGTCGAGGGCCTGTCCTACCTGATCATCGACAAGATCTTCTCCACCGGCCTGTGGTACGACGTGCTCAGCGGCGTCGGCGTCGTCCTCACCGTGGTGCTCAACCCGGAGGGCATCGTCGGGCCGGTGCACTCCTACACCGACCGCCGCCGGCGCCGCGGCCTGGGCGAGCCGGCGCTGGGCTCGCACGCCGCCCCGGTGCCCGCGCAGGCCCGCCCGGCCCCGGTGCTCGGGCCGGACGTGCTGACCGTGCGCGGGTTGACCGTCCGTTACGGGGGCGTGGTCGCCGTCGACGACGTCTCCTTCGCCGTGCCCGAGGGGGCGATCGTCGGGCTGATCGGCCCCAACGGCGCCGGCAAGACCACGCTGATGGACGCGATCAGCGGCTTCGTCTCCTGCTCGGGCTCGGTGGAGCTCGCCGGCACGCCGGTCGGGCGCCTGGCCCCGCACGACCGCGTCCGCGCCGGCCTCGGCCGCACCTTCCAGGCGATCGAGCTGTACGAGGACCTCTCCGTCGCGGAGAACGTCAGCGTCGGCACCACCGCGCTGCGCGGGCGCGGCGACGGCGCGCACCGCGACGTCGAGGCCACCCTGGAGCTGCTGGGGCTTGCGGGGGTGCGCGACCGCCCCGCCGGCGAGCTGTCCCAGGGCCAGCGCCAGCTCATCTCCATCGCGCGGGCCCTGGCCGGCAACCCGCGGGTCCTCCTGCTCGACGAGCCCGCCGGCGGCCTGGACACCACCGAGAGCCAGTGGCTCGGCGAACGGCTGCGCGACCTTCGCGACAGCGGCGTCACCATCCTGCTCATCGACCACGACATGAGCCTGGTCCTCGGCCTGTGCGACCGCATCGAAGTGATCAACTTCGGGTCGGTCATCGCGTCGGGACCACCCGCGGAGATCCGCTCCGACCGCCGCGTCGCGGCGGCCTACCTGGGCAGCACCCACGCGGAGGACGTGCCGGCATGACGACGACCCTCGACCCCACCGGACCCGACCCCACCGGACCCGGCCGCACCGGACCCGGCCGCGGCGCGGCCGCCGGGACCGCGGTCCTGCGCACCCGCGGCCTGATCTGCGGCCACGGGCGGGTGCCGGTGGTCCGCGGCCTCGACCTCGACCTCGACCGGGGCTCGGTGCTCGCGGTCCTCGGCCCCAACGGGGCCGGTAAGACGACGTTGATGACGACCCTCGCCGGCCTGCTGCCGCGCCTCGGCGGGGAGGTACTCGTCGACGGGCAGCCGCTGGCGAACGCCCGACCCGCCGCGACCAGCCGGGCGGGGATGGTGCTGGTCTCGGACGACCGGGCGCTGTTCTCCGGGCTGTCGGTCCGGGAGAACCTCACGATCGCCCGCCGCCGGGGCGGGCCGACCCTCGGCGAGGCGCTGGACCTGTTCCCGGCCCTCAACCGGCGGCTGTCGGTGAACGCCGGCGCCCTGTCCGGCGGGGAGCAGCAGATGCTCGCCGTGGCCCGCGCCCTGGTGCAGAACCCGCGGATCCTGCTCGTCGACGAGATGAGCATGGGCCTGGCCCCGGTGATCGTCGAGGAGCTGCTGCCGGTCGTGCGGCGCATCGCCGACGACACCGGCGCCGTCGTCGTGCTCGTCGAGCAGCACGTGCACCTGGCGCTGGAGGTCGCCGACCGGGCGATCGTGCTGGTCCACGGCGATGTCACGCTCAGCGGGGACGCGGCCGTGCTCGCCCGGGACCCGCAGCAGCTCGAGGCCGCCTACCTCGGCGCCACCGATCCCGCCCCCGGCTCCCCCGCCACCGGTTCCTGACCGTCGGGTGCGGACCGGTCCCACCGGTCCGCACCCGGGCCCGGTCAGCTCATCATCTCCACGACGGTGGTGGCCAGCGGGCCTTCCAGGTAGTGGCGGGTGGCCTCGTCGAGGTGCTTGACCCACAGCCGGTGGACGAGGTCCGGCCGGCCCCGCCTGATCAGGTCGACCAGGCGCACGTGGCTGCGGTGCACCTCCACGGTCTCCTTGCGGGTCTGCGTCTGGTCGACGTTCAGCGCGTAGCGACGGCGGGCGGTGCCGACGATGTGGTACATCATGTCGAGCATCACGGCGAGGGTCTGGTTGTCGGCGAGCTCCGCCATCAGCCGGTGGAACTCCTCGTCGTGCACGATGAAGGCCGACGGTTCGTCCAGGTGCGCCTCGGCCTTGGCCAGGCACTCCTCGAGCCGGGCGATGTTCTCCGGCGTCGCCGAGGTCGCGACCAGCCGCGCCAGCGGGGCTTCCACCTCCGCGCGCGCCCGGTAGACGTCCGCCATGGTGGTCCCGCGGTACTCCAGCACGTAGCCGACATAGCGGGCGGCGACGTCGCCGTTGGGGATCTGCACCCGAGCCCCGCCGTGCACGCCGCGCCGCACGGTGATCAGCGACTCCGACTCCAGGATGCGGAACGCCTCGCGCAGCGTCGGACGGCTGACGTGGAACTGCTCCATGAGGGCCGACTCCGAGGGCAGGAGGTGATCCTCGAGGAGCTCGCCGGTGATGATCTGGCGGCGGATCGTCGCGGCCACGAGCTCAGCCGCCTTGGGTACCCGTATACCGGCGGTCGTCACAGCCGTCATCCCTCGTCTCTGCGGCTTCACCGGCGCCTGCCCGCGAACGGGGCGGTGCACCCCTCGGCGCGTCCGGAAGCCAACCTGGCCCGAATCAGCTAATAGAATTATCGATTATACATCTTTAAGGTCAGCGTCGATCGCACCGGGGCCCGACACGCTGTCGGTCCTGACACCCCCCGGTTCAGCGGGCCCCCCGCCCGCCGACCGCATTTCCCCTGCTGCGGATGCGCCAGTGGCGATACGCCGCCCCTCGGCATTTTAAGGCCTCCGGCCGCACACCCCGCGACGACCCGGGGACTCGAAACCGTTAGAAGAGTCACACAATTTGACCTGCGTTGCCGGCTCTACACCAGGCGGCTTCGGCTGCACCGTGGGCTGCCGTCACCCACCGGCCCGCTGGACATCGACTCGAACGCGAGCTCCTCAGCGCACCAGCCGCCGCGTTCGCCGCCGACACCGCAGCCGCCCGTCCCGGACGCCACCGATGAGCACGCACCGGCGATGCCGACGCGCGGCCTTCACGTCCGCCGATCCAGGCAGTCCCCCTCGGGGGTCGCACGACAGGACCACCCGGCGTTCGTCAAGTTCGATCCGCGCCGTGACCTGACCGGCTTCGACGGCGCACGGCACCCCTCACCGAACGTCAACAGCGGGGCGACCCCACACCCTGCGGCAACCCAGAAGTCAACCCCGCCCGTGACACCCGGACAATAAAATGATCATAACATCCCACGGAAAGCAAAAAGGCCGGACGTGGCACGAACTACCACGGTGAAACGTATGCAGAAATTATAGCAGGCCCCTCGTTTCGCCCTGGTTTCGGGGCGCAGTCCGCGGCGCGGGGAACCGCGGGCTGCACGCCTACCAGCCGGGCGTTTCCCAGGTAGACGGCCCGTAACCTGAGGCGGAGCGTGTCGCTGTAGGCGATGTGGATCAGACCCGGCGAGCGGATATATGCGATGGTTTCGGGCCCGTGGTCCGCCTGTTCTTTCCCTTCCCGGACGGTCTTGGTTCCGCCGGTTTGTCGGCGCTCGGTGGGGTAGGACGGGCGACGACCGACCATGGAGGCGAAATTAACGATGACGACACGACAGCCGGTTACTAACAGTATCGATGGGACGGGCCCGGCCGCAGCGCGGCCGGCCGTCCCGCCCGCCGACGCTCGGCAGGGATCCGAGGGCCGAGTGTCCCAGGTGGCGAGTGAAGCTCAGGGACAGGCCTCGCAGGTCGCAGGGGAGACCCGGGCGCAGGCGTCGCAGGTGGCCTCGCAAGCGCAACGGCAGGCGGCGGAGGTGGCCGGAGAGGCGAAGCGGCAGGCCCGTGACCTCGTCGGTGAGACCCGTGGTCAGATCTCCCAGCAGGCGTCCGACCAGCAGAAGCGGGCGGCTTCCAGCGTCCGTCAGCTGGCGGACGGGTTGTCCCGGATGGCCGAGCAGGCACCGGCCGAGGCCGGCCTGGCCGCCGAGTTGGCGCACAGGGCCGCGGACACCCTGCACACCGTCGGCGGTCATCTCGACAGCCGAGAGCCCGGCGAGCTGCTGGACGACGTGCGGTCCTTCGCCCGGCAACGACCCGGCGTCTTCCTCACGGCAGCGCTGGTGGGGGGCTTCGTGACCGGACGTCTGGTCAAGAGTGCGACGGCGCGTCCGTCGGCGGCCGACCACCGTGGGGAGGCGAGCGCGGCGACGTCGGACCGCACGCCGATCGACGAACTCCCCGCCCCGGCGGGCAGCTTCGCCGCCCCCGGGTCCGGCGGTGGCGCTTTCACCGTGGCCGACAGGCCCGACCCGCTCGTTGCGGTGGACGCGGTAGCGGAACCCGTTCCGGTTCACGGGCCGAACGCCGCCAACGGTCTGGCCGCGGGCGACAGGAGTTAGATCATGTCTGACACCTATTCGTCCACGGGGGTGTCCGCGGGCTCGCCGGACGTCCGGGAGGCCGAGGTCCGCCAGGCGTCGGTCGGCGAACTGACGTCGAAGGTCACGACCGACCTTTCCGAGCTGGTTCGCAAGGAGATCGAGCTGGCGAAGGTCGAGGTCCGCGAGGAGGGCCGCCGCGCCGGGCGCGGCGCCGGAATGCTCGGCGGAGGTGGGTTCGCCGGCTATCTGGCGCTGCTCTTTCTCTCGGTCGCGCTGATGTTCCTCCTCAACCGGGCGATCGCCACCGACTGGGCGGCTTTCGTGGTGGGGATGCTGTACCTGTTCGTCGCCGTCCCCCTCATCCTGCGAGGCCGACGGGAACTGAAGACGATCTCCGGTGCGCCGCGGACCGTCGAAACTGTCAAGGAGGACGCGCGATGGGCCGCGAACCGGACGAAGTGAAGGCTGACATCGAGGCGACCCGGGCCCGCCTGGGCACCGACCTCGACACGCTCTCGGAGAAGGTGACGCCGTCCAAGGTCGCCGAGCGGCGGGTGCAGGACGCCCGCCGGGCCGCATCTTCGGTGCGGGACAAGGTCATGGGGACCGCGCAGCAGACCCGAGGTCAGATCGGTGACGCCGGGAGCGGACTGCAGGGTCAGGCGTCCGATGCCGCTGTCGCGGTGAAGGACCGGGCGTCGGCTACCGTGGACACGGTCAAGGACCAGGCGTCCGATGCCGCCGACGCGGTGAAGGACGCCGCCGGTAGCGCGCGGGACACCATCGTCGCGGCGCCGGGCACGGTCCGTCGAGGTACCGAGGGCAGCCCGCTCGCCGCTGGGCTGATTGCCTTCGGCGTCGGCGTCCTGGCCAGCTCGCTGATCCCGACCAGCCGGGCCGAGCGGCAGGCCGGCGCGGAGGTGAAGGAACAGGCGGGGCGAATCGTCGAGCCGCTGAAGGACAGTGCTCGCCAGGTTGCCGACGAGCTGCGTCCCAAGGCTCAGGAAGCGGCGGAATCGGTGCGCGGAAGCGCCCAGCAGGCGGCGACGGAGGTGCGGGAGACGACCGCGCAGGGCGCCTCCGAGGTGCGGGATACCGCCTCCGACGCCGCGGGCAGCGTCAGGCAGACCGCCCAGCGGTAGCCGGGGCCCGGCCACCGAACGGTCCAGCGGGACGGTTCGGCGGGACACCAGGGGGGCCGTCCATCGCCCAGGGGCCCGGGCCGGACTCCCGTTCGGCCCGGGCCCCTGGCGGTGATCAGCCGGAACTCACCGCGCCGCGCACCTTGTCCACCACCTTTTCGGCGGCCTGGCCGATCTTCTGCGCGACGGGGTGCCTGGCCTGGGTCACAGCCGTCGTGCGCAGCATCTGCGTGGCCCGGTCGGCATGAAACCGGGCGGCTGCGAGGAGCATGCCCGCGGTCGCGGTCATCTCCTGTTTCGCCGGGCCGTCGTCGGCCTCCTCGGCGAAGGCGGCCAGGAGCGTGGCGTTCGCGACGCACTGGTTCGCGCCGGTCAGAAAAGCCTGCAACCCGGCCTGTTCAAACGTCATCGGATCGCTGGAGCCCGACAGCAGAAAGGATTCGATGATCTTACTGTCGAGTCCTTCGATGGCCCGGCCGGCGGGGCTGGCGTACTGCGGGTTGCCGCCGAGCGCGACGATCAGCTGTTCCCAGACGGCGACCGCGTCGAGAGTCTCGTCCTCCAGGTCGGCATAACGCGACCGCAGGGCGGGATTGTCGGTGCGGGCATGCACGGTGCGCAGCAGGTTCACGCCCATCCGCTCGTGGGCGATGAACGCGGAGAGCTGGTCGGCGAGAAAGGGCGCGTTCAGCCCGCTGCCCTCCGCGAAACCCGCCGGCTGGTCGTCGGGGACCTCCAGCTCGGGCGGGACGGTGACGGTCGGGCCCGGTTTGATCGTCGCCCCGGTCTCGGGACGTACGACGGTTGTCACCATGATCGTGCCTCTTTTCGGAAGGTCGGGTCAGCGGTGGCCAACGAGGGAGTCCTCGCGTAGCCGCTCGACGGGGTGGGGTCCTTCGGTCTGCAGCCGGTACTCGGCTCCGAACCGGTCGCGGTGGGCGTCGATGACGTCCTCGCTGAAGGTGCCGCCGGCGTTGACCTTCGCGAGGTTGGCCTGCAACCGCCGGTGGGCGTCCATGACGTAGCCGGTGCCCAGGCTGGTCAGGTCGATCTGGGCGGCGAGCACCTCGCGGACGTAGGCCTTGTTCGGCTCCAGCAGCACCGGCTCCGGCAGCGCCGCGGGAAGGACCTCGGCGGCTTCCCGGCCGTCGTAGCGCTTCATCACGCTTCATCAGGTCGGCGGCGATCCGGAGCTGCTCGATCTCCATCGCCAGGTGCAGCTCCCAGAGCCGGGCGATCCGCGGGTCGGTCTCCTGCCCGGCGAAGGAGTGGTACATGTAGCACTCGTTGTACTCGTGCAGGACGAGCTGCTCGAACCAGCTCTCACCCGGGTCGAGCATCGACCCGTACTGGGTGACATGCTCCTCCTCCACCATCGCGATCTCCGCGTACAGGCCACGCGCGATCGGTTCGAGATAGCGGTTCCCGATCGTCATGTAGAAGTTCATCGTCTGCTGCTCGGCCGCGATGATCGTGAGCGCGTGAAGCCGGCTCAGGGGATCCACCGTGTGCTTGTCGTAGTGCTTGCGGATGTTGTCCGCCGGGTGGCGGTGCTCGGTGAAGGTGGGCCGGCCGGGCATGACCTCGGTGAGCCGGTGGATCACCTGTTCGGCTTTCTTTCCTTCGAGCAGCTCGTACAGGTTGGCGTACCGGTAGAGGTGATCGAAGTCCTCGAGCAGGCCGAAGTCGTAGGTCTGCTTCAGATACGGGTCCGGTTCGCTGCGGGCCAGCCAGGCGGTGAGATCCACCGCCTCCTGCTCGTAGCCCAGTGTCACCTCGAGCGTCGACTCCTCCCCGGGAGCGAGCCAGTTCACGACCTTCTGCTGCTGCTCGATCCGCCGGATCTCCGCCAGCGCCGACTTCACTTCCGGAATGTCGGTGTGCCGGGAGAACTGGTGGCTGAACATCACCGCCTCGACCTCGAGGCCGTTCATCGCGATCACCCGGCACCGCGTGTACGGATCAACAGCCAGCCTGTCGTACGGCTTCACGTTCGACTCCGACCAGTTCCGCACCTGATCGTCCAGCGAAATTCCCTTTTCCTCGAGCGGATCGAAACTCACGCGCCCTACTCAGGGAGCCGACAGATCCGGACAATCGCCGCCCCACCCCCGGTCGATGGCGTAACACCGTCCAGGCAGGAGGGAAAAAGCCGCGGCATCGGCGTGGGTGCCGGCGAAAACAAGGCGGACCGGAGTGAGCAGTATCACGAGTACAGAATCCTCGGGCGCCCTGGCGAGGATGAGAATCGGGCGGCCGCGCGGGTCCCGCGCCCGCTGCCGATGCAGGTTTTCGGTCGCCCGTCCGACGAGGCGGCAGGCCCCAACGGCGAGCCAACGCCCGGCGGTTGAGGACTACACTCCCAGATGGCATTCGTAGATCAGCGGGTCGAGAAATTTCGGTCGAATCTCAAGATCTTTGCACCGGACCGACCCCTGGACGTGATCCTTGGGCCGCACCGTTTCACCATCGCCCGACCCGGACCGTTCAGCTCCGATTTCTTTGTCACCGATGGTTATCACGCTCCGCACAGGGCATGTTCCTACCGCCTGCTCTTCGGAGACAGCCATAACAGGCCCACGGTCGCATCGCGGCCCTTCGTTCCTACTCAGGAGCATCATGACCACCGGCAGCAGCACCGGGCCCGTTCTCAGAACGAATGACGCCGCCAGCAACGGTCATACGCGGGCCGAGTACGACCGCCCCGGTTCCCGGCCGAGCACGGAGACGAAGGCCTCCTACAAGACCACCGAGCTGTTCGTCTACGTCGCCGCGGTCGTCGGGGTTCTCATCGCCTCCTACCTCGTCGACACCACCGGCGGCCACAGCGACTACTTCCGGGCCGACAAGGCCTGGTTCTACATCGTGCTTCTCACCCTCGGCTACCTCGGCAGCCGTGGGCTCGCGAAGTCCGGCAGCCGCGAACACCACGACTGACGCAGGTGCAGACGGAGCAGCCGGCGCCGGGCGGGACGAGCCGGCCGGGCCGGGATGAGGCGGGCCGAGCCGAGTCGCGAGGCGGGCACGCGACGGCGCCTGGAGCCGTCCCCGCGGCGTCCCCGGACGCGGTACCGGTGGACAGCGGGATCGCAATAAAGTTAGATGAATGAGCTCCATAAGCTGATGTAGGGATTTTGAACGAGCCGGCGGACGCCGGGTCAGAGGGACGATGTGAAGATCACGGGTCTCGCACTCGCGCTGCTGGACATCCCGGCGCGGTACACCCAGGAGTACAACCGCTGGTACGACCTCGACCACCTGCCCGAACACGTGGCCAAGGCCGACGTCGTCGCCGGCCGGCGCTACGTGGCGACCCCGGCCACCCGGGCCACGCCGGGGGCGCTGGCGGGCGAGCTCACCCACGGTCACCCGCCCTACGCGACCATGTACCTGTTCGGCGGGCCGCTCGACTTCATGTCCGAGCAGGCGTTCGCCGGCTGGCGCGACACCGATCGGGCGATCACCCGGGCGGGGCGCTTCTGGGTGCACGGCCGGCCGGTCTTCACCAGCTGGTGGCGGCTGACCGCGGCACACACCCGCCCGTCGATCGACGTCTCGGCCGACGCGGTGGCGCACCTGGCGCACCAGGGGGTCGTCGTCAGCATCGGTCGCGCCGGGCCCGGCGGCCGCCCGGCGGCGCTGGCCTGGTGGGAGCGCACCCAGCGCGACGACCTGTACGAGCTGCCCGGCCTGCTGGGGACCCTGCAGCTCGAACCGGTCCAGACCGGGGAGCAGGACCTGGTGCTGCACGTCCTACTGTGCGCGCAGCCGGCGGCCGAGGTCCTCGCCGGACTCACCGCGGTCCGCGACCGCCAGCGCCTCACCGGCCGCTTCCCCGCCCACGGCGGCGCCTACGACACGCTCGCGCTGCTGCCGTACGAGCGGATCATCCCGCTCCAGTACGACTTCGACATGGGCGCGTCCGCCGCCGACCCCACGCCTGCACCTGCCCCCACGCCCACGCCTGCACCCACGCCTGCGCCTGCGCCTGCACCCACGCCTGCGCCTGCGCCTGCGAGCCGGCCGTGATGCGCTTCATGGCCGAGTACAACGTCCGCAGCGACCCGGACGAGGGCTGGCTGGACCCGGACAACGTGGCCTGCTTCGCGCGGACGCTGGAGGAGGTCGGTTTCGGCGCACTGGCGTTCACCGACCACCCGGCGCCCAGCGCGAAGTGGCTGGCGGCGGGCGGGCACGAGACGTTCGACCCGTTCGCGGCGCTCACCTTCTGCGCCGCCGTCACCCGGCGAATCCGGCTGATGACGCACCTGGCGGTCGTCCCGTACCGCAACCCCCTGCTGCAGGCCCGGTCGATGGCCACCGTCGACGTGCTCTCCGGCGGGCGGGCGGTCTTCGCGCTGGGCACGGGCTACCTGCGCTCCGAGTTCGCCGCCCTCGGCGTCGACGCCGACGAGCGCAACGAGCTGTTCGACGAGGCCGTGGAGGTCATGCGCAAGGCCTGGACGCAGGACGTCGTCGTCCACGCCGGCCGGCACTTCCACGCCACCGGGCAGGCCATGCTGCCCCGGCCGGTGCAGCGCCCGCACCCCCCGCTGTGGCTCGGCGGCAACAGCGGGCTCGCGCTCGACCGGGTGGCCCGCTTCGGCCAGGGCTGGGCCGCGCTCGTCGGCTCCCCGCAGCTCGCCCGCAGCGCCCGCACGGCGTCGATCACCTCCACCGAGGAGCTCGCCGCCCGCATCCGCGAGCTCGCACGCCGCCTGCACGCCCGCGGCCGCACGCTCGACGAGATCGACATCCTCGCCCCCACGCCGGCCGGCGTGCTCGCGAACGGATGGTCGCCGGCGCGACGCCTCGACGAGCTGGCCCGGCTGCGCGACATCGGGGTGACCTGGGCCGGCGTCGTGCTGCCCGGCGGCGGGTTCGCCGCGGCCATGGACAGCGTCCGCCGCTTCGGCGCCGAGGTCATGGCCACCCTGCCGCCATCTGACGACCATCGGAGGACAACGTGCTGCTAGATCTCGCCGGCACCGGCACGCCGGCCTTCCTCGCCCCCCGGCAGGTGGTGACCGGCGCGGGGTCCGCCGCCACCGCGGGGGCGGCCCTGCGCTCCTGGGGTGTTGCCCCGGGGCGGGTGCTCGTCGTCGCCGACCGGGTGGTGTCCGAGGCCGGGCTGCTCGGCACCGTGGTCGGCGGCCTGGCCGACGCCGGCTTCGGGGTGACGGTGTTCGACGACGTGGCCGGCGAGCCCACCGACACCGTCGTCGCCCGCGCCGCCGACGTCGCCCGCGCCCACGCGGTGACGGCTGTCGCCGGCGTCGGCGGCGGCAGCGCGCTCGACCTCGCCAAGGCCGTCGCCCTGCTCGCGACGAACCCGGGCGGGATCGCCGACTGGGTCGGGGTCGTCGAGCCGCAGGTGCCGGTGGCGCCGCTGCTGCTCGTGCCGACGACCACCGGCACCGGCGCGGAGGCGACCCGCATCTCGATGATCACGATCGGCGGCGCGAAACGCATCCTGAGCTGCGCCCAGTTCGTCCCGCTCGTCGCCGTCCTCGACGCCGACCTGGTGGCCGACCTGCCCGCGGCGGTGGTGGCCTCGACCGGCATGGACGCGATCGCCCACGGCGTCGAGTCGATGCTGTCGACCACCCGCACCGCGCTGACCCTGGCGGTGGCCACCGAGGCGGTGGCGATCCTCACCGCCAGCCTCGAACGCGCCGCGCTCGACGGCGACCGGGCCGCCCGCGGGCGCGTGCTCTACGCCTCGCACCTGTCGGGACTCGCGCTCAACGCGGGCGTCGTGCTCGGCCACAGCCTGGCCTACGTCATCGCCCGGCACGCCCCGATGCCGCACGGGACGAGCTGCGCGCTGGCCCTGCCCTACTGCCTGGCCTACGACCGCGACGTGCCCGAGGCCCTGGCCGCGCACATCGCGCGGACCGTCACCGCCGGCGAGAGCACGCACCTGCGGGCCGCGGCGGAGCGGGTCGACGACCTGGCCCAGCGGCTCGGCCTGCCCCGCTCGCTCGACGCCGTCGGCATTCCCGCCGACCTGCTGGCCCAGATGGCCGCGGAGACCGTTCGCGACTTCCCGCGCCCCACGAACCCGGTCCCGATGGCGACGGCGCCGGTGCACCGCCTGCTCGCCACGATGCACCGTGGCAGCGTCGCCGAGGCGTGGGAGCTCGACCTCACCCCCGACCCGAACCCGAAATCCGGCAAGCGCTCGGATCCCGACCCGAACTCGGACCTCGACCCGACCCCGGATGCTGACCCCACCTCGGATGGAGTGGCCGCGTGAACACGACGAACGATCGTCCCGTCCTCGTCGCCGGAGCCTGGGACGCCGGCGCGCACGACGCCTGGATCCCCGTGCTCGACCCCGCGGACCTGCGCCACGTCGTCGCCCGGGTGCCCGCCCTGGACGGCGCCGACATCGCGCGGACCTACGACGCGGCCGAGGCCGGCGCCCGCGCCTGGCGCGCCACCGGGGCCCTCGACCGCGGCGCGGTGCTGCTGCGCGCCGCCGGCCTGCTGCGGCAGCGGGCCGCCGACATCGCCCGCGACCTCGTCCTGGAAATGGGCAAGACCCTCACCGAGGCCGCCGGCGAGGTGGCCAAGGCCGCCGACTTCTTCGAGTACTACGGCAGCCTGGCCCGTTCGCCCCACGGCTACGAGCTGCCCGACGGCCGGCCCGGCACCAGCACCGCCGTGCGCTACGAACCCGTCGGGATCGTGCTGGCCATCACGCCGTGGAACGACCCGCTACTGACCCCGGCCCGCAAGCTGGCCCCGGCACTCGGCGCCGGCAACGCGGTGGTGCTCAAGCCCGCCACCGACACCCCGCTGGTCAGCCTGCACCTCGCCCACGCGCTGCTCGACGCCGGCCTGCCCGCGCACGCGCTGTCCGTGGTGACCGGCCGCGGCCGCGACATCTCCGGGCCGCTGCTCGCCGACCGCCGCCTCGCCGCGGTCACCTTCACCGGCAGCAACGAGGTCGGGCTCGACATCATGCGCACCGTCGCCGGGCGCAACCTGCGGGTCCAGACCGAGATGGGCGGGAAGAACGCCACCGCGGTGCTGGCCGACGCCGACCTCGACCTCGCCGCCGACACGATTGCCGCGGCCGCCTTCGCCCAGGCCGGGCAGCGCTGCACCGCGACGAGCCGGCTCGTCGTCGACGCCGCGATCCGCGACGACCTGCTCGCGGCGCTGGGCCGCCGCGTCGCCGCGCTGCGGGTGGGACCGGGCATCGACGCGGACACCACCATGGGCCCGGTGGTGAACACCTCGCAGCGCGACTCGGTGCTCGACCATGTCCGCCGGGCCCGTGCCGAGGGGGCGACGCTGCTCGCCGGCGGCGGCACCCCGGCGGACACCGGGTTGTCCCACGGCTGCTTCGTCGAACCCACGATCCTCGGCGACGTGACCCCGGCGATGTCGATCTGGCGCGACGAGGTCTTCGGCCCCGTCCTCGCGGTGCGCACGGTCGACGGCTTCGACGAGGCCGTCGCCGCCGTCAACGACTCGGTCTACGGGCTGTCGGCGGCGCTGTTCACCCGGGACCTGCGCGCGGCCCACCTGTTCCTCGACCGGGCCGACGCCGGCCAGGTCGCGGTGAACCTGCCCACCTCCGGCTGGGACGTCCACCATCCCTTCGGCGGCTTCCGCGAGTCCGGCTCGCCGTTCAAGGAACAGGGCCTCGAGGCGCTGCACTTCTACCGCCGGGCCAAGACCACGGCCATCCGGTTCAGCTGATGACCGCCGTCCCGAACGATCCCAGCCCTCCGAGCGATCCCAGCCCTCCGAGCAATCCCAGCCCTCCGAGCGATCCCAGCCCTCCGAGCGATCCCGGCGCTCCGGGCGGTCCGGCGGCGTCGCCGGTGTCGGCGGAGGGGGCGCTGGCGGGGCGCACGGTGCTGGTCACCGGGGCCGGGCGGGGCCTGGGGCGGGCCATGGCGCTCGGCGTGGCGGCGGCCGGGGCCACCGTCGTCGCGGTGGCCCGCACCGCGGGCGAGCTCGCCGAGACGGCGGCGCTGGCCGACCCGGGCCGGATCCACCCGCTGCCCTGGGACCTCGGCACGCCCAACAGCGCCGACGACCTCGTCGCCGGTGCCGAACGGCTGGCCGGGCCGCTGCACGGCGTCGTCCACGCCGCCGGAATCCAGCATCGGGCGCCGGCCGAACGCTTCCCCGCCGACGCCTGGCAGCGCATCCTGACGGTCAACCTGAGCGCGCCGTTCTTCCTGAGCACCGCGGTGCACCGGGTGCAGGCCACCCGGGGCGGGTACGGCAGCCACGTGTTCATCGGATCGCTGGCCAGTTCGATCGGGCTGCGTGACGTCGCCGCCTATGCCGCCAGCAAGGCCGGCGTGCTCGGCGTCGTGCGCACGCTCGCGGTGGAGTGGGCGGCCAGCGGCGCCCGGGTCAACTGCGTCGCCCCCGGCTACATCCGCACCGCGCTGACCGCGGACCTGTTCGCCGACGCCGAGCGCGCCGCCTGGGTCGCCGGGCGCATCCCCATGGGCCGCCTCGGCGAACCCGCGGACCTCGCCGGCGCCGTCGTGTTCCTGCTCGCCGAGGCGTCTGCGTACATCACCGGACAACTGATCAACGTCGACGGAGGGTGGCTCGCCGGATGAGCGTGTCGGAGGATCGCGGTGCCACGACGCCGAGCACAGTCGCGGACGTGACGGCGGCGGACTCGGCGCCGGCGGACTCGGCGCCGGCGGACTCGGAGCCGGCGGACTCGGAGCCGGCGGACTCGGCGCCGGCGGACTCGGCGCCGGCGGACGGCCCGGGGACGGTCGGGCGGGCTACGTACGGGGTCGTGGGCGGCGGCATCATCGGGCTGGCCGTGGCCCGCGAGCTCGCGCTGCGCCACCCCGGCGCCGAGGTCGTCGTCGTCGAGAAGGAGCCGCGGCTCGCCGCCCACCAGACCGGGCACAACAGCGGCGTCATCCACGCCGGGCTCTACTACCAGCCGGGTTCGCTCAAGGCGACGCTGTGCACCCGCGGCGGCGCGCTGCTGCGGGAGTTCAGCCAGCAGCACGGCATCGGCTTGCAGGAGCTCGGCAAGCTCGTCGTGGCCACGAACGGCGCCGAGCTCGACCAGCTCGCGGTCATCGAGGACCGCGCCCGGCGCAACCGCGTGCCCGGCCTGGTCCGGCTCGACCGTGCCGGGATGGCCGAGATCGAGCCGCACATCACCGGGATCGCCGCGCTGCACTCCCCGCACACGGCGATCATCGACTACCGGGCGGTGTGCGAGGCGCTGGCCGCGGACCTCACCGCGCGGGGCGGCCGGGTGCTGCTGTCCAGCCCCGTCACCGCCATCCGGGACCAGGGCGACCGGGTCGCCGTCACCGCCGGCGGGCGCACCCTGCGCGTCGACCGGCTCGTCGCGTGCGGCGGGCTGTCCAGCGATTCGCTGGCCGCGATGGTCGACGACCCGGGCGACGTGCGGATCATCCCGTTCCGCGGCGAGTACTACCACCTGCGCGCGCAGCTGCGCGACCGGGTGCGCGGCCTGGTCTACCCGGTGCCCGATCCGCGTTACCCGTTCCTCGGCGTGCACCTGACCCGCGACCTGACCGGCGGCGTCCACGTCGGCCCCAACGCCGTCCTCGCCCTCGCCCTGGAGGGCTACCGCTGGCGCGACGTCAACCCGCGCGACCTCGCCCGGGTGCTGACCTGGCCGGGGATGCGGCGGCTGGCCCGCGAGCACTGGCGCAACGGCCTGGCGGAGATGGCCGGCTCGCTGTCCCGGCGCCGCTTCGCCGCCGCGGTGCGCCGCTACCTGCCCGAGGTGCGGGCCAGCGACCTCACCCGGGCACCGGCGGGAGTCCGGGCACAGGCCGTGCGCCGCTCCGGCGAGCTCGTCGACGACTTCGTGATCCGCTCCAACGGGCGGGTCACCGTGGTGCGCAACGCCCCGTCCCCGGCCGCCACGTCGTCGCTGGCGATCGCCGAGCACATCGTCGGCCAGCTCGCCGCCGCCGAGGGCGCCCGACCCTGACCCGGTCAGTGACGTTCCGTTGCCGCCCGGACGCGCGTCTCGCCCCGATGCGCGGCAGGATGGCGACATGACGGGAACCAGCACCGCGGGGCCGAGCGCCCCCTCCGACCCGACGGAGAGCCGCGCGCACGTCCGAGGCGCCGAGCTCGCCTACACCGACGCCGGCGCGGGTCCCCTCGCCGTCTACGCCCACGGCCTCACCCAGAGCCGTGCGTCGGAGACGGCGTCGGGCCTGTTCGACTGGGCGCCCGTCGTCGCCGCGGGCCGGCGCCTGGTGCGCTACGACGCCCGGGGCCACGGGCAGTCCACGGGCGAGGCCATCCCGGCGCAGTACGCCTGGCCGCAGCTCGCCGACGACCTGCTCGCGCTGCTCGATCAGCTCGCCGGGGCGGCGCCGGTGGCCGGGATCGGCTCGTCGATGGGCACCGCCACCCTGCTGCACGCCGCCGTGCGCGCCCCGGGCCGCTTCGACCGGCTCGTGCTGACCGCTCCCCCGACCGCGTGGGCGTCGCGGGAGGCTCAGGCAGGCCTGTACCGGCAGGGCGCCGACCTCGTCGAGACGCGCGGTCCGGGCCTGTTCGCCGAGCTCGCCGCCAGCGCGCCCGTGCCTGCGGTCTTCGCCGACCTGCCCGGCTACCCGCCGGCCCCCGACGTCAGCGAGAAGCTCTTCCCGTCGGTCCTGCGCGGCGCCGCCGACTCCGACCTGCCCCCCGAGGCGGCGCTGGCCACCATCGACGTACCCGTCCTGATCCTGGCGTGGGCCGGCGACCCGGGCCATCCCCTGTCCACCGCCGAACGGCTCGCCGCGCTCATCGACGGGGCGCGCCTGCAGGTCGCGGAGACCGGCGCGCAGCTCGCGCGCTGGGGCGCGCTGACCGCGGAGTTCCTCGGCTCGGGCGAACAGGCCCGGGGCGCGGGCGGCGCCTGATCGCCTCCCCGACACCGAGCCCCGCGGGCAGATGCTCCCGCGGGCAGATGCTGCAGTCGGAACTGCTAACCATGCGCCGGTCGTGAGCCACCGACCTCCAGCACTCCGCCCAGAAACAGCACTCCGCCCAGAAACAGCACGCCACCCAGAAGCAGCACGCCACCCAGAAGCAGCACGCCGACCGCAGGTCCCTGCTGCGCCGGCCACGAGCAACCCCTCGTCGTTACCGCCCACCCGTCCGACGTCCGTCTTCCCGGCCAGATCGCGGCCAGATCGTGCCGAGGCCTAAGCACGGTTTCAGACCCGAAAACCGTCAACAAACCTCGGCACGATTCTGTAACCAGAAAATGGCGCATGGTGAACAGCTGGCGGTGAGGTCCAGAACCCGGACGGAAACCGGCAGGCGGCAGCGCAGAATTCGGACTTGCTCGTCTAGTTCCGCCCGGCGGGGGCCTCCGGGAGGCTCTCTGCGGCGCCGAGCAGATGCTCGGCATGGCGCAGGACCGGTGCGTCGATCATCCGACCCTCGAAGGCGAAGACGCCCACGTCCGCCTCGCGCGCCGCCGCCAGCACGCGCCGCGCCCAGGCCACCTCGCCGGCCGAGGGCGCGAACGCCGCCCGCACGACCGGAACCTGGGTCGGGTGGATGCAGGCCTTGAGACCGAAGCCGCTGGCCGCCGCGTCCCGCGCCTCGGCGGCCAGCCCGTCCAGGTCGGCGATGTCCAGGTAGACGGCATCGATCGCCTGGCGGCCGTGCGCGCCGGCGGCCAGCAGGACGGCCGCGCGGGCGTACCGGGCCACGTCGCGGTAGCGCCCGTCGTCGAAGCGGCTCGACCGGCCGCCCAGCCCGGCGACCAGGTCCTCCGCGCCCCACATCAGGCCGACGACGTTTGCCGCCGCGGCCAGCTCCGGCGCGGCGAGCACCCCACGGGCCGTCTCGCACAGCGCGATGACCGCGAAGCCGGCGAGCCGCTCGACCTGCGCCGCCGACTCCGCCTTGGCCAGCATGACCAGCCGCACGCCCGTCCCGTCCAGCGCCGCGAGGTCCGCGGCGAAGTCCGGCGTGTCGGCCGGACTGACCCGCACGACGGTGCGGGCCGGGTCGAGGTTCGGCAGGGCCGCCACCAGCGCCTTCCGGGCCGCGGGCCGCGCCGCGGGTGCGACTCCGTCCTCCAGGTCGAGGATGACGAGGTCCGCGGTGCCCGCCGCCCGGGCGAAGCGGTCCGGGCGGTCGGCGGGGCAGAACAGCAGCGTCGTGCCCGTGAGCTCAGTCGTGCCCGTGAGCTCGGTCGTGCCCGTGAGCTCAGCTGACATCCGAATGCACCCCGTCCCGTTCCGCCGCGCCAGCCCCGGCCGCCCGTGCCCCAGCTACGTTCGTCGGGCCGGGAGAGTCCGTTCCCGCGGGGCGCAGGAGCATCAGCGCCGAGCGGGTCGCGGTGGCGACCACCACGGCGTCCTGGTTGCGCGCGGTGTGCTCGAACTCGACGACGCCCGTGTCCGGGCGGCTGCTCGACAGCCGCCGGCTGCGCACGACCGTCTCCGCGTAGAGGGTGTCGCCCACGAACACCGGGGCGGGGAAACGCACGGCGCCGAAGCCGAGGTTCGCCACCGTCGTGCCCTGCGTCAGCTGCGCCACCGACAGGCCCACCAGCGTCGAGAGCGTGAACAGGCTGTTGACCAGGCGCTGCCCGAACGGCTGGGTCGCGCTCCAGGCCTCGTCGAGGTGCAGGGCCTGCATGTTCATCGTGAGCGTCGTGAAGAGGGTGTTGTCCGCCTCCCCCACCGTGCGGCCCGGCCGGTGCCGGTACACGACCCCCTCGGCCAGCTCGTCGTAGTAGAGCCCGCGCTGCTCGATGACGGGCCGGCCGTCCGCCGCGGGCCGGCCGTCCGCCGAGCCCGCCATCAGCAGGCACCCGGTTTGGCGGGCAGCCGACCGACGTGCGGCGTGCCGGCGCGGGAGGCCGAAGCGCGCATGACCACTCTCCTCTGGTCCACGGCGGGCGCACGCGGTTGCACGTCGTCGACGACGACGCCCCGGGCGCCCTGCCCACGGGACCGCCGCACCGTCCCGGCCGGCGTCCGTATCCCCCATGGAAGACGAAACGGGGCGAGCTGACCGAACGCCCGCTCACCTGCCCGTCAGGGCGAATCCTAGCCGCAGACGGCGCCAGGCGACGCCCCGCGCACAGCGGGCGTCGAGGATGTCCAGGCCGGTATCGGAGCTGGCGGCGAGGCGGGCCGGCAGACCGGGCACCGTCAGCGGGGAGACATGCGGATCGCGCCGTCGAGGCGGATCACCTCCCCGTTGAGCATCGGGTTGGCCACGACGTGCTCGACGAGCGCCGCGTACTCGTCCGGGTCGCCCAGCCGGCTCGGATGCGGGACCTGCCGCCCCAGCGACTCCCGGGCCTGCTCGGACAGTCCGCCGAGCATCGGCGTCTCGAACAGGCCCGGCGCGATGGTGACCACCCGGATCGCCCGGTCGGCGAGGTCGCGGGCGATGGGCAGCGTCATGGCGGCGACGCCGCCCTTGGACGCCGAGTAGGCGGCCTGCCCGATCTGCCCCTCGAACGCGGCGACCGAGGCGGTGTTGACGATGACGCCGCGGTCGCCGTCGACCGGTTCGACCGTGGCGATCCGCTCGGCGGCGAGCCGGATGACGTTGAACGTCCCCACCAGGTTGACGTGGACGACCTTCGTGAAGGCCTCCAGCGGGAACACGCCGCCCCGCCCCAGCACCCGGATCGCGTTGCCGGTGCCGGCGCAGTTGACCACGGCCCGCAGCGGACCGAGGGCCTCGGCGGCGTCCAGCGCCACCCCGACCTCCTCGGGGCTGGTGACGTCCGCCGCGACGAACCGGGCGTCGTCGCCGAGTTCCTTGGCCACGGCCTCCCCGGCCGAGCTGGGCAGGTCGAGCAGCACGACCCTCGCCCCGGCCGCCAGCAGGCGCCGCGCCGTGGCGAGGCCGAGTCCGGACGCGCCGCCGGTAACCAGAGCGATGCTGCCTGAGATGTTCATTGCCTCGATCTCCTTCGCGGGTCGGGGTCAGTTCGCGGGCCGCGGTGGGGTCGCGGTCGGTGCACGGGTCGCGGTCAGAAGGCGGCGTAGCCGCCGTCGAGCAGGATGCTGTCGCCGGTGTGGAAGACGGACGCGGGCGAGGCGAGGTAGACGGCGATGCCGGCGAAGTCCTCCGGGCGGCCCCAGCGGCGCACGGGCATGCGCGGCAGCACCCGCTCGGTGAACCGTTCGTCGTGCAGGCCCTGGTGGGTCATGGGCGAGTCCGTCCAGCCGGGCAGGATGGCGTTCGCCCGGATGCCGTGGCGCGCCAGCTCCACCGCGGCCGCCCGGATCATGGCGGTCAGCCCGGCCTTGCTGGCGCCGTAGGAGTAGGCGCGGGCCTGCCCCTGCAGGACCGCGAGGCTGGCGGTGGCGACGAGGCTCCCCCCGTTGCCGAAGCGCACCATCGCGCGGGCCGCCTCCCGCAGGGTCACGAATGCCCCGTCGAGGTCGACCCGCGTCACCTCGCGGAACTCGGCGAGCGACGTCTCCAGCAGCGGGTGGAACTGGGACGCGACACCGGCGTTGACGAAGCAGGAGTCCAGCCGGCCGAACGACGCGGCGACCTCGGCCATCGTCGCGACCACCTGGTCCTCGTCACCGACGTCGCAGAGATGGCCGGTGGCCAGCCCGCCCGCCGCGGCGATGCGCGCGACGGCGGCGGCGTTCTTGGCCGGGTTGGTCCCCCAGACGCAGACGTGGGCGCCGGCGGCGGCCAGCCCGCCCGCGATGCCCAGCCCGATCCCGCCGTTGCCGCCGGTCACCACGCTGACGTGACCGGTCAGGTCGAACGGGTTGCGCGCCGAGGGCGCGTCCGCCGCGGCACCGCCCGGCGGCCGCCGGCCCGACTCCCGCACGATGCTCATCGCCGATCCCTGCTCATCGCCGATCCCTGCTCATCGCCGATCCCTCCTGTGCCGGAACCGCTTCCGAGCGCGGTGCCGACCCGACCGTAGGATCATCGCAGCATTTTAGTCAACCATCGCGTCGGTCAAATAAACTCTTGACTGCGAGCCCCGCGATGGGGGACGGTCGGCTCAGTCCCGACGTGACCCACGCCACGGCCCAACCCCCGCGAACCGCCCCACCGGCGGTCCGCTCCCATGTCCGCCCCGGCCCGTGGACCAGCCACGTCCCCCGCCGCGCCCACGGGCCGCGGACAGTTTCGACGGAGGTCGAGATGGACGAAAGCGCCAAGGGCAGAACCCTGGTGGAGGACGACCTCACGGTCTCCCCCGACGTACTCGCCGCGCTGGCCCGGGCCGTCGGCAGCCCCGCGGGCACGGCGACGGCCACCCTCGTGCCCTACTTCGGGGCGGCGGTCGGCGGCGAGTCGACCGCCGTCGACGGCCTCGGCCTCGACCTGTCCCGCGCGCTGCTCGCCGGCATCGACTACGACTGGCGCCGGCCCTTCACCCCCGGCGAGCGGGTGCACGTGCGGGTCACCGTGGAGGACGTCTTCCGCAAGGGCGCCAACCAGTTCGGCCTGCTCGCCGCGGAGTTCACCGACGCGGCCGGCGACCTCGTGCAGCGCCAGACCGTCACCTTCATCGAGCGCGGGAGCAGCAAGTGACCCTGGACGAGAACGTGACCGCCGACGAGAACGTGACCACCGATGAGCGCGTGACCCTCGACGAGCGCACGCGCGGGCCCGTGACCCGCGTGCAGATCGCCCGCTACGCCGGCGCGGTGGGCGATTTCAACCCGGTCCACGTCGACGACGAGTTCGCCCGCGCTTCCGGCCTGCCCTCGGTGATCGCGCACGGCCCGCTCACCGTGACGCTGGCGCTGGACGCCGTGGTCGAGCAGCTCGGCCCCCAGGCCCTGCGCTCCGCCAAGGCCCGGCTGTCCGCGCCGGTCTTCCCCGGCGACGAGCTGACCGTCGTGCCCACCGCCGACGGCGTCGAGGTGCGCAAGGCCGACGGCACGGTGGCGGCGACGGTACGCCTGGAGACGGGGCGGCCGGGGACGGCGGCCGAGGCTGCGGGGACGCGCTGATGGGGCACGAGTACATCACCCTGGACGACGAGCCCCGCGGCGTGCGGGTGCTCACGCTGAACCGGCCGGACCGGATGAACTCCTGGCACGCGGCGATGCGCCAGGAGCTGCGCGACGCCGTGGAGGACACCGCGCTCGACCCGGGAGTGCGCGTCCTGGTCATCACCGGCGCGGGTGGGCGCGCGTTCTCCGCCGGCGAGGACGTCGGGGGCATGGGCGACCTCACGGCGCTGGGCACCCGCGGGTTCCGGGCGCACGCCCGACGCATCCACGAGGTCTTCGACACGATCGAGGCGATGGAGATCCCGGTGATCGCCGCCGTCGACGGGGTGGCCGCCGGCGGCGGGTTCGAGCTGGCGCTGTCCTGCGACTTCCGGGTGGCCGGCGAGAACGCCCGGTTCGTCATGCCGGAGGCGAAGGTCGGCCTCATCCCCGGGTCGGGGGGGTGTTCGCGGCTCGTCACGTACGTGGGGCGGGGCCGGGCCAAGGAGCTGGTCATGCTCGGTGGCACCCTGCGTCCCGACGTCGCGTTGCAGATCGGCCTGGTCACCGAGGTCGTCCCGGCGGGGACGGCGCTCGACGCCGCCCGGGCGATGGCCGACCGGCTCGCCGCGATGGCGCCGCTCGCCCTCGGCATGGCCAAGCTCGTGCTCAACACCTGCGCGGACGTCGACGGCGAGACCGGCCGCCGGTTGGAACGCCTCGGCCAGAGCGTGCTCAAGACCACCGAGGACCACCGCGAGGGTGCCGCCGCGTTCATCGAGAAGCGGGCCGCGCAATGGCAGGGGCGTTAGCCAACGCCGTCGACCAGCGGTTCTGGAACCGGGCGACGCAGACCGCCGATCGGGAACGGCTCGACGCGCTGCACCTCGCCCGGATCCGCCATCTGGTCGGCTGGGCCTACGACCACTCCCCGCTGCACCGGCGGATCTACGACGCCGCCGGGGTGAAGCCCGCCGACATCCGCACCTGGGACGACTACCACCACCGGCTGCCGTTCACCGACAAGCCCGACTACGTCCGCGACCAGGAGAGTTCGGAGTCGGGGTTCGGCGGTCTGGCGCTCGGCCCGGAGCACTGGCAGCAGTACTTCCACACCACGGGCACCACGGGCCGGTTCCTGCACGAGGCCTTCAGCCAGTTCGAGATGCACAAGGCGGGCACCCAGCTCTGCTACGGCCTGTGGAGCCAGGGTGCCCGACCGCGGGACTCGATCTACTTCTGCTTCGACTTCGGCATGTGGGTCGGGCTGTGGACCTACTACTGGGGGGCGCGCAACCTCGGCCTGACCATCGTCTCCGGCGGGGGCTCCACCGGGGAGCAGCGGGTCCGCCACATCCTCGAACGCCGCCCCGCCATCGTCTGCGGCACCCCCACCTACCTGCTGCACCTGGCCGAGATCGCCGAGCGCGAGGGCCTCGACCTGCGCCGCGCCGGGGTGCGCATCCTGGCCGGCGGCGGCGAGGCGGGGCTGTCGGTGCCGCGCATCCGCGCCCGGCTCACCGAGGCCTGGGGCGCCGAGCGGATCCACGACGCCTACGGCATCGGGGAGGCGCTGTTCATCGGCCAGTCGTGCGACGTGTGGGCCGGCGGGGTGCACGCGATCGAGGACGTCTGCCACTCGTACTCGGTGGACCCCGCCTCGGGCGAGCCGGTCACCGAGGCCGGCGGGGTCGGCGAGCACGTCGTCACCAGCTACACCCACCTCGTGCAGCCGTTCATCAAGTACCGCACGCACGACCTCGTCCGCATCGACGACCGTCCCGACCACGGCTGCGGGTGGACGTGGAAGCACTTCCCCGGCGTCGTGCTCGGCCGATCCGACTTCATGGTCACCATCCGCGGGGTCAACGTGTACCCGACCGCGGTGGAGAACCTGATCAGCGAGGTCCCGGGCCTGACGCACCACTACGAGCTGCACCTGTCCCGCCGCGACGGCATGGATCGGATGCTGGTCCGGGCCGAAGCCGCGGCGGGGGTCGGCGCGCTGGCCGACCTGGCCGCGCGGCTGTCCGCCCACCTGCGCGACAACCTCGGCGTCCGGCTGGAGACCGAGATCGTCCACGCCGGGACGCTGCCGCGCTACGAGCTGAAGACCCGACGGATCTTCGACGCCCGCGAGCCGGGCGCACGAGCCGCCACCACCCGAGAGAGGCGCTGAACCATGGCCGGCGTGGTGCAGGGAACACGGACCCGCACAGATCTCGGCCCACTCCCGCCCCCCGAGCCGGAGCTGGGTACCGGACCGCAGCTGGGAACGGGGGCCGGATCGGGGCTGGGCGCCGATGTCGAGCGGCAGCGCGCCCGCCTGCTCGCGGTGCACGCCCACCTGGCCCGGGAGCGGGAGGCCGCCCTCTCGCCGGCGATCGAGCGGGCGCTGGAGACGGCCCAGATGTACCTGTTCCTCGCTCTGGGCTACGTCGGCCACACCGACGCGCTGTTCCCCGACGAGCTCCAGGGCGCCCCGACTGCCTCCCCGTCGACCGATCCGACCGAAGCCGAGGGAGTCGAACCGTGACATCCGCCGACCACAGCGATGGCGTGCACGACGCCCCCGGCCTGCACGACGCCCCCGGCCTGCACGACGACCTCAGCGTGTACGTGTTACCGGGGCGGGCGAGCGATCCCGGCCGCGCCATTCGGGAGGCGCGCGACGCCGAGCGGGCCGGGTTCGGCGCGGTCTACGTCAGCGAGCGGCTCGACCTCAAGGAGGCCGGGGTGGTCTGCGGGGCGCTCGCCGCAACGACCGACCGGTGTCGCGTCGGGACCGCCGTGATCCATCAGGGCACCCGGCATCCGCTCACCATCGCCGCGCTGGCGGCGACCGCGCACACGATGAGCGGCGGCCGGTTCATCCTCGGGCTCGGCCGGGGACTGGGGGCGCTGGCACCCTCGCTCGGCGTCCCCCCGCCGACGCTGCGCGGCCTGGAACACCTGGTGGGCGTGCTGCGGCGGCTGTGGACGGGTGAGGCGATCCGGGAGGAGGGCGCGGCGGGGTCGTTCCGCGGGATGCGCTTCTCCGACCTGCCCCCGCACGGCGCCCCGCCGGTCGTCCTCGGCACCATCGGGCCACGCGGGCTCGACCTCGCCGGGCGCGTGTTCGACGGCGTCATCCTGCACCCGTTCCTCACCGTCGACGCGGTGGCCGCCTCGGTCGCGGCGGTGCGCGGCGCCGCGGAGCGGGCCGGGCGCGATCCCGCCTCGGTCCGCGTCATCACCACCCTCGTCGCCGCGCCCGACCTGCCGCCCGACCGGGCGGACCTGGCCGTGCGGGCACGGGCGGTCAGCTACTTCCAGGTCCGCGGCCTCGGGGAGCTGCTGGTCGAACGCAACGGCTGGGACCCGGCGGTGCTCGACCGGCTACGGGCCCATCCCACCCTGACTGGGCGCGGCATCGCGGACACCGCCGTCACCCGCGACCGGCTGGTCGACTCCGCCGAGCTGATCCCCGCGAAATGGTTCGACACCGGCGCGGCGATCGGGTCCAGCGCCGCGTGTGCGCGCCGGGCGGCGGACTACCGGGCCGCGGGCGCCGACGAGGTGCTGGTCCACGGCGCCTCCCCCGCCGAGGCCACTGCCATGGCCGCCGCCTGGGGTGCCCTGCGCGACCGTCCGACCACCGCACCTGCCTTCGCCGCCGCAGGGGGCGCGGCCGCCGGCTGACCCGCCCCGCCAGCGGCGACCACTCTCGCGCGAAGTCGCCCGTCCCGCGAGGAGCAACCAGCCCCGCGACGACCAACCAGCCCCGCGAGGAGCTAGCCAGTCCGCGAGGAGCTAGCAGGCCCCGACGAGCACAGACAGGAGCCGCCGTCATGCAACGCACGCTCTTCGAGGCCGAACACGAGGAGTTCCGCGAGCTCGTGCGGACCTTCGTCACCAAGGAATGCCAGCCGCACCACGAGGAGTGGGAGCGCGCCGGCGTCGTCGACCGCAGCGCCTGGCGCCGGGCCGGCGAGATGGGCCTGCTCGGGCTCACCGTGCCCGAGCAGTATGGCGGCGCCGGGCTGAGCGACCCCCGCTTCGACGTGATCGTCACCGAGGAGCTGGCGTTCGGCGGCATCACCGGGCTCGGGCTGTCGCTGCACAACGAGCTGCTCGCCCCCTACCTGGTCGGCCTGACCGATGACGCGCAGAAGGCGCGCTGGCTGCCCGGCTACTGCTCCGGCGAGACCGTCACCGCCATCGCGATGAGCGAGCCCGGCGCCGGCAGCGACCTGCGCGGCATCCGCACGACCGCCCTGCGCGACGGCGACCACTTCGTCGTCAACGGCGCCAAGACCTTCATCAGCAACGGCCTGCTCGCCGACCTCGTGGTCGTGGCGGTCAAGACGGACCCGGGCGCCGGGCGGGGCTCGCTCAGCCTGCTCGCGGTGGAACGCGCCACCCCCGGCTTCGCCCGCGGCCGCAAGCTCGACAAGGTCGGCCTGCGCGCGCAGGACACCGCCGAGCTGTTCTTCGACGACGCCCGGGTGCCGGCGGCCAACCTGCTCGGCGAGGAGCATCGCGGGCTGCACTACCTGATGCGCAACCTGGCGGCCGAGCGGCTGTCCATCGCCGTCGGCAGCGTCGCGAGCGCCCGACGGGCCCAGGAGCTGACCAGGAAGTACGTCCGCAGCCGCACGGCGTTCGCCACCACGATCGGCAGCTTCCAGAACACCCGGTTCGTCCTGGCGGCCCTGCATGCCCGCACGCTCGCCGTCCAGGCGCTCGTGGACGGCTGCGTGCAGGCCAGGATCGCCGGCACCCTCACCCCCGAGGACGCGGCCGCGGCCAAGCTGCTCGCCACGGAGCTGGAGTTCGACGCGGTCGACGCCGGGGTGCAGCTGCACGGCGGCTACGGCTGGATGGAGGAGTACCCCATCGCCCGGATGTACCGCGACGTGCGGATCACCCGGATCTTCGGCGGCAGCAGCGAGATCATGAAGGAGGTCGTCGGCCGCGCGCTGCGACTCGACGACCCCACCGCACCCTGAGCCGCCCGCCTGGTCCGCCTGCCCGCCTGCCCGCCTGCCCGGCTGGTCCCGGCCGCGTGCCTGCCCCCTTGGCCCGTCTCGCAGGCTGACTTTCTAGCAACCTTGCCACCTAGCTGCTTATCCAGAGGCTTCTGCGTCCGATTCATCCCTCCGGACAAGCAGGGGTGATTTCATTCGACTCGCGAGTTGACAATAATGGTGGACCTTCCTACGATGAGGTCATGGCAGATGCGATGGTGGGCGAGCGTCGGGTGTACCGGGAGAACGACGCCGACATCCCGAGCGAGTTCTCCGACCTGCTGGTGCGCATGCTCGTGCACCACCTGGAGAACTCGACGAACCGGTACTACACCGAGCTGCTGAACCACCTGTGGGAACGCTGCATGACGCTCGCTCCCGAGGAGCGGCTGAAGACGACGTTCGCGAAGCTCATGCAGCAGGAGGTCGAGCACGGCGTCATCACGGCGCGAATCCTGGCGGGCCTGGGCGTCGGGGTGGTCGAACAGCCGATCAAGCAGTACCTGTTCCACCTGCCCATCGACACGTTCTGCGACATGGCGTACTTCAACGCCCTGGGTGACCGGGTGGGCTGCTACATCGGGGAGACGTGGGAGGACGTGCCCTACGAGCCTCTGTTGAACGTGGCTGAGCGCCTGCACAAGGACGAGGTTTTCCACGCGACGTTCGGCCTGTCGAACCTGCGCCGGGTGTGCGCCGACCCGGCCGGGCTGGCGGAGGCCAACGAGAAGATAAAGATCTGGTGGCCGGCCGCGCTGGACATGTTCGGCCGGTCGGACTCGGAGTTCAGCGACGCCTACGTCCGCTGGGGCCTGCGCAAGCTCAACAATGAGCAGCTCCGCCAGCAGTACATCGCCGACACCCGTCCGCTGCTGGAGGAACTCGGCATCACCGTTCCCGCGGACACGGCGAACCGCCGTTTCCTCTGATGGCGCGGGCGCGAGTGATGGCGCGGGCGCGAGTGATGGCGCGGGCACGAGGCAGGCGGGCATGAGGCAGGCGCGGGCATGAGGCCGGACGAGGCGCTGCCCCCCGCCGATCCCGCACCGGGTCCCGCAACGCCGCGCAGCCGGACGGTCGACGTCCACCGCTACGGCCCCGACGCCGTCGTCCTCGACGTCCACCTCGGGCAGTACCGCGAGGTCTTCTTTGTCCTCACCGGCGACAAGAGCGTGACCATCACGATGCTCGACGGCAGCGACCCGACCCATCACGAGGCCCAGGTCTTCGTCTTCGCCAAGCCGTGGCAGTGGTCGCTCGACGCCCCCGACGACGAAGTTCTGCTCCGGGTGTGGCAGTCCGTCGGCGTCCAGCGCTGACCCACCCGCGAACCACCGTCAGCGTCGCATCAGCGCGAAGACCCCCCAGCCGAGGTATTCGCGCTGGTACCTGACATAGCGGGCCGGCTCTGTGGCGAGTTCGGCCCGCAGCTCGGCGGCCAGCTCGTCGTCAGGATGGCGGTCAAGCCAGCGGCGGATGTTGAGCCACTGCGCCGCCCTGTACCGGTCCCAACTGTCCTGATCGGCGAGAACCATCTCCACCACGTCATAACCGAGTTCACCGAACTGGTCGATCAGTTCGGGAAGCAGCCGGAAATCATCCCTGCTGCCGGCCTGGCTGCCCTCGACGGCGTCCCGGTCCGGGGGTTCGTGGCCCAGTACGGCTCGCCGATCAGCATCAGGCCGTCGGGCCGGAGGCTGCACAGCATCTCACCCGACCCGCTCGCGAGGTCGAGCACCCGAGTTCCCGGCGCCAGACCCAGCGCCCGTCCCAAAGCGGCCAGTTTGTCGCTGCCGAACGGGTTGTGGATGCGGTGGGTGCTCTCGCGGATGGTGAAGCTACGCGGAAGATCTACTTCTGGGATTCCTTACGTCCAAGGAGGTCATGGCGGTCATGGCGGTTACGAAAAGCCGCCGGGCGGAGCTGGCCGTAACTGTTTGGACCGTCATCACATGCACCTCATAGGACGTGGGGGCGTCGGACCCGGGTGAAGGTACGACGCCCGTGGCCAGGGCGTCCACCGGTTTTGCCCTGCCTGCTACTCGCCCCGGCTCCGGGGAGCATGGTGTTCCGCGCAACCGCCCCACGCGTCCGGGTGGATTCCCGGGCCGCGGCGATCGCCGCCCCGGGACCTGCCGGCCGGCGGGGGCGGGGCCGGCCGGGAGCCCGGGGGTCGGCGGGGTCAGCTCACCGGGGCCAGCAGGTTGACCGGCTTGCCGTTGAGGCCGTCGCGGACGCTCGTCCACTTTCCGCCGGCGTACTGGGCGACACCGATCTGGTGTCCGCAGACGGCGACGAACGGCGCCTGGCCGCACTTGAGCGGGCCGACCTGGAGCATCGCCGGACCGGTGAAGGCGCGCAGTGCCCGGTCCACGACGTCGAAGGACGTCGCCTTGTCCACGCCGAGCTGATTGACGATCTTGGCAGCGGTCATCACGGTGCCGAACGTCGGTCCGCTGAAGCCGCGCAGCTCGACGGGGGCGCTGCCCAGCGGCTTGGCGTACTTCGCCGCCGCGTACTGGTAGGTCTTCATCCCGGAGTCGACGTCGGGCAGGTCGAAGTTGTAGCCGTAGTTCGCGTAGTACCAGCCGTCGGGGACGGTGTCGGTGGCTCCGACGCTCTTGAGGTGCGCGCGCACGGGCACGTCGGCGCACTGGTCGGTCGTGATCACCTTGGGCTTGATGCCGAGCGAGCGGATCGCGTCATACATGCTGATGCAGCTGCTCGGAGGGAAGGCGGTGATCAGCGCGTCGGCGCTGCCCGCGCCGCTGGCCTGCAATGCCGTCGTCAGGTCCGGGGTGGTCGCCTGCAGGCTGATGAACACCGGGCGGAACTTCACCTTGGCGGCGTCCAGGATCGGCTTCACGAGCTGCTGGGCGGCCGCGCGGCCGGCGGGGGTGTCCGGGACGATGCCGGCCACCGTGCGGGCCTTGAGCTCCTCGACGGCGAAGCGCGCCATGCCCATCAGCACCCCGGGCGAGCCGGCGGTGTAGGCGACGCCGCGGGTCGTCACGAAGTCCTCGCTGGCCAGGGCGTTGCCGATGAGGATCGCCTTGCGGCCGCCCACGGCGTCGTAGAACTCCTTGTTGCCGACGCTGAGGCCGCCCACGATCACCAGTGACAGCGACGCGTCGTTGGCCATCTGAGCGCCGCAGCGGGCGGCGTCCTCCGGCACGTTGACCGAGCAGGAGACCAGCTCGATCGGCCGGCCGCCGACGCCGCCGAGCTCGGCGTCGACGTAGGCCACCGCAGCCCGCGCGCCCTGCGTCGCGGACGGCAGGAACGTGTCCTGACTGACGAATCCGATCTTGTACGGCGTGCCCTTCGCCGGGCCGGCGGTGCCACCGGTGTAGCGCAGCGCCCAGGCGTTGTTGTCGCTGTTGGCGACGGGCGCGGAGCTCACCTCCCCGGTGCCGGCACCGCCGGCAGCGTTCGCGGCGCCCCCGGACGAACCCGACGACGAACACGCCGCGGCTAAGAGCAGGGAACTGAGCGCCAGCGCCCCCGCCACAGAACGACCTCTCACCGATACCGCCTCCCACCAGCGCCGGCCCCCGTGGCCGACGGGTGGGAGCACCGTACGACCCCACAATAATTTAGTCCACCAGTCGTTCGAATTAATCGACGGACCGATCGGCGGGCCCGCCGACAGCCAGCTCGACGGTCAGCTCGACGGCCTGGCGACAGCCCGACCCACGGCCCGACTCGCGGCCCGACCGTCGGCCCGCCCGATGAAGGAAGGGCCGCCGAACGGCACCCGAAGACCGCGGCCGAATTTATTCGACCGACGGGTTGACTGTAATCTACGTCTCACCTATGGTCCGTGCAGGTAGTGCGCACCGTCTTGACCGGGGCGTTCCCGGTCCCGCGTGAGGGGTACATCGTGGATCTCATCGACGAGCTCGACCTCAAGGTCATCGACTGCGACACCCACGTCGTCGAGCACTACGACCTCTGGACGTCCCGGGTCCCGTCGAAGTACGGCGACCGTGTGCCCCACGTCGAACGTGACGCGAACGGCATCGAATGGTGGATCGCCGGCGGCAAGGTGCTCAGCCCGGCCGCCGGTCTCGCCATCGCCGGCTGGAAGGAGCCGCCCCCGAAGTTCCCCGCCCAGCTCGACATGGTCGACCCGCGCATCTGGCAGCCCGAGGGCCGTCTGGAGATCATGGACGAGTACGGCATCCACGCCGAGGTCCTTTACCCGAACGTCGCCGGCTTCGGCGCCGGGCGCTACACCGACTTCGGTGACATGGAGCTGGCGCTGCTGCTGTTACAGGCGTACAACGACTGGCTGGCGGACTTCCGCCGGGTCTCGGACCGCTACGTCCCGGTCATGGCGGTGCCGTTCTGGGACATCGACCTGTCGATCGCGGAGATGAAGCGCTGCGCGGAGCTCGGCCACAAGGGCCTGGTGTTCTCCCAGGCGCCCGAGGACTTCGGCTCCCCCATGCTCACCGACCCGCACTGGGACCGGCTGTGGGCCGCTGCCCAGGAGATGGGCCTGTCGGTCAACTTCCACATCGGCAGCGGCGACACCACGATGCCGCAGCTGCTGCACCCCTCCGCCGGCGTCCACGCCAACTACGCCACCTTCCCGATGACGTTCTTCCTCGGCAACGCGCGCACCGTGGGCAGCCTCATCGGCGCGGGCGTGTGCCACCGCTTCCCCGACCTGAAGTTCGTCTCGGTGGAAAGCGGCGTCGGCTGGGTGCCGTTCACCCTGCAGGCGCTGGACTGGATGTGGACCGAGTGCGGCGTCGCCAAGGAGCACCCCGAGTACGACCTGCTGCCCAGCGAGTACTTCCGCCGCCAGATCTACGCCTGCTTCTGGTTCGAGCACGGTCCCACGCTGCGTGCGGCGATCGACTACGTCGGCGCCGACAACATCCTCTACGAGACCGACTTCCCGCACCCGACGAGCATGTCGCCGGGGCCGGTGAGCTCGGCGCTGCCGCCCCGGCAGTTCATCAACGACAAGCTCGGCGACCTCCCGCACGACGTGCTGCGCAAGATCCTGCAGGACAACGCCATGAAGCTCTACGACCTGACCTGAGCCACCCGACCCGGCCTGAGCCGCCCTACCCCGGGCGGCCTGAGCCGGGCGACCCAACCTCAGCCGCCGCCCGCTGGCCAGCGCTACCGGAAAGGCCCGGGCACCGTACGGTGCCCGGGCCTTTTGCCGTCCTGCCGGCTGGCGGGCGCGCCTGAGCCCCTTGATCCAGATCTTCGAGGCGGGATGCAGGGGAGCGCCATGATCGCTGACAGGGAGGTCGAGGCCGGTGGCCTGGCGGCGGTTCCGCGGAACCGCGTTCGCGACGGGCCGCCTGCACACCCCTCCTCGCGGGGCGGCGTGGCGGTACCGGTGGACCGGCCTGCGGCGCAGGCGGGCACAGTCCGACGTCACGTCCCGTCCCGAAGGCCGGGCAGGATCCGATCGACAGCTGCACTAGCGGGCCGGGCCGCCCGACGGCCTGGGCCGCGCGGGCGTCGTCACCTGGACGACCCGGTCCAGGGTGCGGATCACGAGGGCAAGCGCGGACTCGGGATCGTGCACCGTAGGCGCGACCGCGGCCCCGCCGGCCCCACCGACCCCGTCAACCCGAAGCTGAAAGGGGTCGCGCAGGGACACCGCGACGAGATCGGCCTCGACCTCGACGAGGTCGATGGTGGGCGGGTCGCCGTCGAACCTGCCCCGGTCCCAGACGACCGTGACGATGCTGCCATTGCGCACCCCCCGCACCTCGAACGACTCCGTCCCGGGCCCCACGTCGGCCCCCCGTCCACCATCGGTCATCGCCGGTCTCCTTGCGTCGAGGGTCCGGTGGGATGCCGGACGGGGGGATGCCGGACGGGGGGGAGCAGGCGGCGGTCGAGTTCGGCGCCCAGGTCGGCGAAGAGGCGCTCCAGCAGGGCGCGCTCGGCGGGTGCGGTGACGGCCTCGGCGGCCCGCCACACCAGGCAGGCCATCTTCACCGAGCCGAGCACCTCCCACCACCGCAGGGCCGCGAGGTCGGGCGCCCAGCCGGCGGCGGCGCCGTAGAGCTCCGGCCAGCGAGCGAGGTCCACCAGGCCGCCGGCCCGGTCGGTGCCGACCCGCCAGCAGACGAGCTGCGCCCAGGCGAGGTCCTCCAGCGGGTCCCCGACGTGGGCCATTTCCCAGTCCAGCACCGTGCGCAGCCCGCTGGGGCCGCCGTCGCCGTGACCGTGCAGGATGTTGCCGGTCCGGTAGTCGCCGTGGAGCAGGGTGACCCGCGCGGGCGGGGGTGGCGGGTTCGCGGCGAGCCAGCCGAGCGCCCGGTCCAGCACGGCGGTGTGCGCCTCGGGGGTCGCGCGCAGCTCGCCGCTCCAGCGAGCCAGCTCCGCGCCGGCGACCCGCGCCGGGTCCGGGCGCACACCGCCGAGGACGTCCGCCGGCACGTCGGCGGCGTGGATCGCCGCCAGCGTCGCGGCGAACCAGTCGGCAAGCTGCGCCCGGTGCCGCACGTACCAGGGGTCGCGGTGCAGCGGGCCGATCGCGGCCGTGCCACTGCACCGCTGCATCACCAGGTACGGACGGCCGAGTTCGCCGCCGGGTCCGCCGGTGGCGCCGTCGCCGCTGGCCACCGCGTCGGGCACCGGCAGGCCCGCGGTGTGCAGGCTGTGCAGCAGGGCGGCCTCCGCGGGCCGGCCGAGGGTCTGCCCGCCCGCGCCGACGACGCCGGCGGCCGAGTCGGCGCACAGGATCAGCGGATGCACGACGCCGTCCCGGGTCACCGCGTCGAACGACCACATCTCGCGGGAGTAGCCGCCCTTGAGCGGGTGCAGGTCGAGAATGTCGGCCTCGGCGAGGGCGGGGTCGGCCTCGGCGAGGGCGGGGTTGTGTCCCGCGGCCAGCAGCGCGCGCAGCACGTCCGCGTCGACCCCGTGGGTGACGGCGGTCATCAGGAGATCACACCGGCGATCTTGAGGTTGATGAGCTCCTCCTCGGAGCGACCGAGCGCCAGGACGACCTCGTCGGTGTGCTCCCCGAGAGTCGGCGCCGGGGTGAGCACCGGCAGGTCGCCGTCGACCCGGGCGGGCACCGGGACCAGCGGCAGCCGCGCGCCACTCGGGTAGTCGACCTGCTGGACGTAGCCGTTCGCCAGCGCCTGCGGATCGGTCAGCGTGTCGCCGGGGACGGCGACCGGCGCCCACTGGCCCTCCTGGCTGTCGAGGGCCTTGACCAGCTCGTCGTAGGTGATGGCGGTGAAGATGGCGTCGAGGGCCGCGACGCACGCCTCGGCGTGCTCGGTGCGCAGGGCCAGGGTGGTGAACCGCTCGTCGGCGGCCAGCTCCGGGTGACCGAGCGCCGCGCACAGGCCGGACCAGTAGCGGTCGGCCTGTAACATCCCGAGCACGAAGAAGTGGCCGTCGGCCGTCCGGTACAGGTTCGTCAGCGGGTTCGGCGGGCGGCGCCGGTCGAGCTGGACGATGTTGTCCGCGCCGATCGCCGCGGCGCCGGCGATGGTGGCCTGCATCGCCCACAGCCCGGCGCCGAACAGCGACACGTCGACCACGCTGCCCTGGCCGGTCCGCTCCCGCTGGTACAGCGCCCCCGCGATGCCGCCGGCCAGGAACATCCCGCTCTGGATGTCGCCGAAGGCGGGGCCGGGCAGCAGGATCGGGAAGTCGTAGCCCGGCGGGACCGAGGCGGTGCTGGCGCCCGACCGGCTCCAGTAGGAGATGCCGTCGAACCCGCCCTTGTCCGCGTCGGGACCGTCGGGCCCCTGGCCGGTGCCGCGGCCGTAGATGATGCGCGGATTGCGCGCCCGGACCTGGTCGACGTCGATGCCGAGGCGCTCCCGGGCCGACGGCATGAAGCTGGTGATGAACACGTCCGCCTCGTCGATGAGGCACATCAGCAGTTCCAGGCCGTCGGGGGTGGCGATGTCGATGCCGACGCCCCGCTTGCCGCGGTTGAACACCTCCCACAGCGTCGTGACGCCGCCGTCGCCGGGGCCGAAGCCGTAGGACGACAGCGCCCGGACCGGGTCGCCGGTCTCGGGATGCTCGATCTTGATCACGTCCGCGCCCCAGTCGGCGAGCGCGGCGCCGGCCGACGGCACGAAGCCGAACAGCGCCACTTCCACGACCTTGATGCCCTCGAGGATCCTGCCCATCGCCTGCCTCCACACCCCGGGACGGGCGGATCCCCGCGGACCCGCCCGCCGCCCTGATCGCCGTCGCGGCTGTGATCGCCGTCGCGGCGTTGTTTGTCCGGACCTGATCCGCGCGTCCGGACCTGATCTGCGCGTCCGGACCTGATCCGCGCGTCCAGAGCTGCTCGACGCGGTCAGAGCCGCTCGATGATGGTCGCGGTGCCCATGCCGCCGCCGGTGCACATCGTGACGAGCGCGGTCGACAGGTCTCGGCGCTCCAGCTCGTCGAGGGCGGTCTGCAGGAGCATGCCGCCGGTCGCGCCGATCGGGTGGCCCAGCGCGATCGCCCCGCCGTTGACGTTGACCTTCTCGGGATCGAGGTCGAGGTCGCGGATGGTCTTCAGCGGGACCGCGGCGAACGCCTCGTTGATCTCCCACAGGTCGATGTCGTCCACCGTCATCCCGGCCCGCGCCAGGCAGCGGCGCGAGGCCGGGCCGGGCGCGGTCAGCATGATGACCGGCTCCGCGCCGACGACCGCGCTCATCACCACCCGGGCCCGCGGGCGCAGGCCGTGCGCGCGGGCGAACTCGGGCGAGGCGAGCGCGAGTACGGCCGCGCCGTCGACGATGCCCGACGAGTTGCCGGCGTGGTGGACGTAGTCGACCTCCTTGACGTCGGGGTAGACGTCGCGGACCATCTCGCCGAAGGCCCGGTCGTAGCCGTAGTCGGTGAACACGGCGCGCCCCAGGGCCGCGAACGACGGTGCCAGCTTCGCCAGCGTCTGCGGGGTGGTGCCCGCCCGGGGATGCTCGTCGTGGTCGAGGGCGACGGAGCCGTCGGCGTTGACGATGGGCACCACGCTGCGGGCGAAGTGGCCCTGCTCGATCGCGACGGCGGCCCGCTGCTGGCTGCGGGCGGCGAACGCGTCGACGTCGTCGCGGGTGAACCCCTCGATCGTCGCGATCAGGTCGGCGGACACCCCCTGCGGGACCTGCGGGAACCGGGCCCGCACCGCCGGGTTGCCGGCCGAGAAGTCCAGCGGCCCCTCCTCGGCGGGCCAGCGCGACATCATGTCCACGCCGCCGGCGAGCACGAGCCCCTGGTGCCCGGACGCCACGCCCATCGCGGCGAAGGTGACGGCCTGCTGACCGGACCCGCACCACCGGTTCAGCGTCACGCCCGCCACCGTCTCCGGCCACCCGGCCGCGAGGACCGCCATCCGGGCGATGTCGCCCCCGTGGTCGCCGACGGCGTTGCCGTTGCCCATCACCACGTCGTCGACGAGCTCCGGGGCGAAGCCGACGCGGTCGGCGAGCGCGCGCAGGAGCTGGCCCAACAGTTCCTGCGGATGCAGGTGATGCAGCGCCCCGGTGGGCCGGCCCTTGCCGCGGGGGGACCGCACGCCGTCAAGAATCCAGGCCTCGCTCATCGTGATCCTTCCGGGTCGGCATCCAGGTCGGGTTCCGCGTCGGCGTCGGGGACGGCGTCTGGCGCGGCCTTCGGGTCGTCGGTTCGGTCGTCGGTTCGGTCGTCGGTTCGGGCGCCGGCGCCGAAGTAGGTCGATTCGAGGGCGGCGGCGCGCCCGGCGATCTCCGCGGTGGTGCCGCTGGCCACCAGGTCCCCGTGGACCAGCACGGCGGCCCGGTCGGCGACCTCCAGGGCGAGGTGCACGTGCTGCTCGACGAGCAGCACCCCGGCGCCGGTGTCGTCGACGATGCGGCGCAGCACCGGCAGCAGGCGTTCGACGATGACGGGGGCGAGGCCGAGGCTCATCTCGTCCACCATCAGCAGGCGTGGCTTCGAGGTCAGGGCCCTGGCCATCGCGAGCATCTGCTGCTCGCCGCCGGACAGCAGCCCCGCCCGCCGGCCCAGCAGCGGCTCCAGCGCCGGGAAGTACGACAGCGCCCGATCGAGGTCACCCCGGCTGCGCGCGGCGGCGAGCCGGAGGTTCTCGGCCACCGTGAGCTGGTAGAACAGCGAGCGGTCCTCCAGCACGTGGGCGAGCCCCTCGCGGGGTGCCCGGTGCGCCGGGCGGCCGCGGACCGAGCGGCCGAAGACCCGGATGTCGCCCTTCATCACCGGGTTGAGCCCCGAGGTGGTCAGCAGCGTCGTGGTCTTGCCGGCGCCGTTCGGGCCCAGCAGGGCCACGATCTCCCCGGCGTGCACGGTCAGGTTCAGGTCGCGGACCATCGCGACGCCGGCGTAGCCGGAGTACAGCCCGTCGATCTCCAGCAGCGCGGTCATGATGCCGCCTTCGTGCCGAGGTAGGCCGCCCGGACCTTCTCGTCGGCGACGACCTGCGCCGGCGTGCCGTGCGCGATCCTCGTCCCGAACTCGATGACGTAGACCTCGTCGCACACCCCCATCACCAGCCCCATGTCGTGGTCGACGAGCAGGATCGACACGCCGGCGTCGACGATGCGCCGCAGCCGGCGGCCGAACTGCTCCGACTCGGTGGTGTCCAGGCCCGCGGCCGGCTCGTCCATGCAGATCAGCGCGGGCCGGGCGGCGAGGGTACGCCCGGCGCCGACCAGCTTGCGCTGGCCGTGGCTGATCTCGGTGGGCAACCGGTCGGCGAGGTGGGCGATGCCGAGGACGTCCAGCGCCCAGTCGACGTCGGTCTGGTCGCGTTGGCGGCCGGGCCGGACCAGGTCGAGCAGGAACCCGCCGACCGTCTGCCGTTCGGCGCCGACCTGGAGGTTCTCCCGCACGGTGAGGTCCTCGAACAGCTCCAGCGACTGCCAGGTGCGGCCGAGGCCCAGGCGGGCCCGGCGGTGGGCCGGCTCGCGGTCGACGCGCCGCCCGCGGAAGTGGATCGCACCCTGGGTGCGGGTGAAGCCGGAGATGCCGTCGATGAAGCTCGTCTTGCCGGCGCCGTTGGGGCCGATGAGCCCCACCAGGCGGCCCTCGTCGACCCGCAGGTCCAGCCCGTTGACGGCGTGCAGGCCGCCGTAGACGACGCTCATCGCCTCGGTGCGCAAAAGCTCGGTCATCGCGCCTCTCCCGCCACCGCGGGCGTCGCCCCGGCGGATCCGCTCACGTGGGAACCGGCAGCGGACCCGGACGCAACCGGGGTGGGCGCTGCATTCGGGGTGGGCGCTGCATTCGGGGTGGGCGCGGCGGATGGGACAGTCGGGGTGGGCCCGGTGGTCGGGGTCGCCGTGTCCGCCGGGATGAGTGGCTCTGCCGGGGTGGATGAGTCCGCCATAGTGGCTGAATCCGTCGAAGTGGGTGGGTCCGCCGGGGCGGGCGGTCGGAGCCTTCGGCGCAGGGCGAGCAGGTCCGTGCGGGCCTTCCCGGCGACGCCCTCGGGGTTCAGCACCGCGGTGACGACCAGGCCGAGTCCGCCGAGCAGCAGTACGAACTCGTCGGGCAGCCCGAACACCTGGTTGAGGACCGTGAAGCCGAGCCCGCCGCCGACGAGCAGGCCGCCGGTGACCGCGCCGGTGACGCTCGCGATCCCGCCGAGGTAGGCGAACGCGAAGAACATCAGCGACTTGTCGTAGAGGAACTTGTCGGGGGTGACGTTGCCGGTGCGGTAGGCGATGACCGCGCCACCGACCCCGGCGATGAACGCCGACACCCCGAACGCCAGCACCTTCACGGCGGCCACGTTGACCCCCGCGGCGGCGGCGGCCCGCTCGTTCGAGCGGATGGCCAGCATCTGGCGCCCGGTCAGCGACCGGCGCAGGTTCGCCACGAGGTAGCCCAGCGCCACCACGACGACGAGGCAGAACACCAGGGTCAGCGGGTTGGGCTGGGTGCCGTCCCCGATCGTGACGCCGAGGAACTCGTGGGTGGCGGTGTCCTGGGAGCGGAGGAGATCCGGCGTCGTCACGGTCGCGCCGTCGAACCCGCCGTTGATCCAGGAGTTGGCGAACACGACCTTGTCGACGGCGACGGCGAAGGCGAGCGTGGCGATCGCGAGGTGCACCCCGCGCACCCGCAGCGCGGGCAGCGCCACGAGCACGCCGGCGACGACCGCGACCGCGGCGCCGGCGAGGATGGGCAGCGGGAACGGCCAGCCGTGGTGCGTCGACAGGCTCGCGACGGTGTAGGCGGACAGGCCGGCGAAGCTGGTCTGGGCCAGCGAGATCTGCCCGATGAAGCCGGTGAGGACCACGATGGACAGGCAGATGACGATGCCGGTCAGCGTGTTCGTCAGCCCGTCGCGCATCGCCGGTGACAGGAAGAACACGCCGGGGATCAGCGCTACGACGGCCAGCCCCGGCCCGCCGTAGCGCAGCGCCCACGGCCGCGCCGACGGCGAGAACGGCAGCCGGCCCGGCCCCAGCACCCCGCGCGTCGGCAGCGACTGCCCGCGCAGGGCCAGCACCGCCACGATGACGACGAGCGGCACGAGCAGGTCGACCCCGGGCACCGGCAGCCCGCCGGCCTTCGGAAACCAGCTTTCGTTCGCGCCGAGGAAGGTCACCAGCGAGACCTGCATGCCCAGGCCGAAGGCGGCCAGCGTCGTCCACCCGAACGAGGTGAAGCCGCCGACCAGGGCGGCGGTGACGGCCGGGACGATCAGCGCCGGCATCGTGTTCGGGTCGACGGCGGAGTTCACCGAGGCGACGAAGATGCCGAGCAGCCCGGTGACGACGGTGGACAGCACCCAGGTCGCCGCGGCGAGCCGGTCGGCGGAGAAGCCGAGGACCGTGGCGCCCTTCTCGTTCTCGGCGGCGGCCCGCACGGCGAGGCCGAAGCGGCTGCGCCCGAACAGCGCCCAGAGCGCCACGGCGAGCACGAGCACCAGGCAGACGACGAAGAGCTGCTCCTGGGTGATCTTGAACAGGCCGAGGTCGACCTGCGTCTTGTCGACGAACGGTAGCGGCCCGACGACCTGGGTCGTCGTGGAGAACCGCCGGACGACGACGGCCTGCAGGAACAGCAGCACGCCGACCGAGGCGACCACCTTGGCCAGGACGGGGGCGTGGCGCAGCGGCCGGAACACCGCGACGTGCAGCACCAGCCCGAACAGCGCGCAGAACACCAGGGCGAGCACGAGGGCCGGCCAGAACCCCATCGCGGTGCCGAAGGACACCGAGGTGGGCCAGTGCGGCACCGCGAAGGAGTCGTCGCCCGCCAGGTGCACGAGGCCCTCGATGGGCGCGAGCGGGTTGGGCAGCGGGGGGAGGAACAGGTCGCCGTGGGCCCGCAGGTCGGCGTAGACGTAGGCGGCATACATCGCCACCGCCGCCCCCGCCAGGTTGACCACCCCGGACCCGCGGTAGGTGACGACCACCCCGAGGGCGATCGCCGCGACCAGCGCGCCGAGGGCGAAGCCGCCGCCGGAGAAGAAGTTGGCCCGGTAGTCCCCCTTGGCGAGGATCACCGCGAGCAGGGCCACCACCACGAGGGCGGGAACGCCCGTGCGTAATCGTGCGGAGGGAGTTCGGGGTCGCGTCATGTCGTCCAAGCTCCTGTTCCCGGCGGGCTGGCAGGCCCCGGTCACCGGCGGCGGTGCGACGCGGCGCGCGGGTGGGCGGGCCGGTGGCGTCGGCCGGCCCCGCGAGCAGGCCCGCCGGCGCGTCGACGGCCATCCGTGACCGCCGGGACCGACCGCCTCCCCGGAGCGCCGATCGCGTTCCCGGCGGGGCCGCCGACCGCTGCGGCCTGCGAGGTAGGAGCAAGGTATGCGGGCGGCAGATTTATGTCAACCCACGAGTAGAAATTAATCTGCGTCACACTGGCGCGAGCTCGGACGCGCACGCGCGCAGGCCAGGGGATGCACTGGCGAGTGGCCCCGGCAGGGCGGACCGGCCGGCGGAGCGAACCGGCCGGCGGAGCGAACCGGCCGGCGGAGCGGATGGCGCGGCGGGGCGGGTGGCCGGGGGGCGGATCGGACGGATCGGCCGGCCGGGCGGGTGCCCCGGCGGGGACTGGCCCCGCCCGGCTCAGCGCAGGACGAGGGCGACGCAGGTGTCGGCGAACGCCTCCGGCGAGTCGCGCCGGGCGTCGAACCACTTGTAGGACCAGCTCGTCATGCCGATGATCGCGTTCGCGACGAGCCTGGGGTCGCCCGGCCCGATCACCCCGGCCGCCATCGCGGCCTCGACGGCGAGGATGAACTGGCGCAGGTAGAGGTGCTCCTTGTGGCCGACGTCGGCGAGGTCGGCGTGCTCCAGGCCGGCCCGCTGGTCGAAGAACACGGCGAACAGGGCGGGATCGCGCGTGACGAGCAGCGCCTGGTGGCGGATGAGCGCGGCGAGCCGTTCGCGCGGATCGGCGAGGTGGGCCAGCGTCTCGACCTCGGTCAGCGCCACCGTGATGGCGCGTTCGAAGACCAGGCGGAGCAGGTCGCTCTTGCGCTTGACGTAGTAGTAGAGGCTGGCCTTGCGCAGGCCCATCGCGGCGGCGACGTCATCGAGCGAGCCGGCCTCGTACCCGTGCGCCTGGAAGACGTCCGCCGCCACCCGCACGATGTTCTCCAGCCGATCGCGGTACTCCTGGCTGGGCTCGAGGTTGCGGGGGCGGCCACGCTTGCGCGGCGGGTCGGACTGAGTCGTGTTCATGCGTTCCTCCGCAGGGCTCCGCACGCCCCGAGACGATATCGACCATCCGACCAGCAGGTAGATTGCGGTCGGCGAGGTCTAGCTTACGGACCGCCCGCGTCCGGACCAGTAAGGGTTACGCAGCTCACGCTTGAGCACCTTCCCCGCGGCGTTGCGGGGCAGCGCCTCGACCAGATCGATCGAGGTCGGGCACTTGTAGGCGGCCAGCCGGGCGCGGGCGAAGGACACGACGTCGGCGGTCGTCGGGGTCCGGCCCGCCTCGGCGACGACGACGGCCTTGACCGTCTCGCCCCAGCGTTCGCTCGGCACCCCGATCACCGCGACGTCGGCGATGTCGGGATGGGACATCAGGACGTTCTCGACCTCGGCCGGGTAGACGTTCTCCGCCCCGGTGATGATCATGTCCTTGACCCGGTCGTGGATGAACAGGTAGCCGTCGGCGTCGAGGTAGCCGGCGTCCCCGGTGCGCAGCCAGCCGTCCTCGAGCAGCACCGCGGTCTCGCGGGGGTTGTGCCAGTAGCCGGGGGTGTTCTGCGGCGAGCAGATCCAGATCTCGCCCACCTCCCCGGCGGCGGCGTCGGCCCCGGTATGCGGCGGGACGATGCGCACCCGGGCTCCGGGCACCGCTCGCCCCGCCGAACGTAACCTTCCGACCGCCCCCGCGACCCCGGCCGCGGCCGTCCCGGCGGCCTCGATCGCACCCGGGTCGGTGGCGCCCCCGGCGGCCTCCAGAGCCCGGCGATGATCCTCCGGCGTCAGCATGGTCACGGTGCCCGCGGTCTCGCTCAGCCCGTAGACCTGCACGAAGTCGCAGTGGAACGTCGCGATCGCTCGGACCAGCACGTCCACCGAGATCGGCGAGGCCCCGTAGACGATCGTGCGCAACGACGACAGGTCCAGGTCCGCGATGCCGGGCACGCCGAGCATCGTGCGCAGCACCGCGGGCACCGCGAACAGGTTCGTCACCCCGTGCTCGGCCACCGCGCGCAGGATCTCGCCGGGATGGGCCTCGCGCAGCAGCACCGTGTGACAGCCGGCGTGGAAGCCGCTGAGCGAGTAGCCGCTGCCGGAGATGTGGAACAGCGGCATGGCCACCAGGTTCACGGTGTCGGGCCCGAGGTCGAGCGTCTCCCCGCCCATCCGCAACAGCGAGAGCAGGTTGTGCTCGGTCAGCATCACGCCCTTCGGCAGGCCGGTGGTGCCCGAGGTGTAGAGCTGGATGCGCACGTCGTCGGGCTTCGCGCACAGCCCGGGATCGACCGCGGGCGCGGCGGCGACCCACTCGTCGTAGTCCTGGTAGCGGGTCGAGTCCTGGTAGCGGGTCGAGTCCTGGTGGCCGGTCGAGCCGCCGACCACGATGATCTTCTTGACGCCGGGCAGCTCCGCCTCGACCGCCTCGACGGCCGCCGCGAACGCCGCGCCGACGACGAGGATCCGGGCCTGCGCGTCGGCGACGATCGCGGCGATCTCGACCGGCGCCAGCCGCCAGCTCACCGCGACGTTCACCGCCCCCAGCTTCGCCCCGCCGAAGAGCAGCTCGTAGTACTGCGCGGCGTTGGCGTCGAGGTAGGCGACCCGGTCGCCGGCGGCGATCCCCTCACCGGCGAGGGCCTGGGCCACCTGGTTCGAGCGGGCGTCGAGCTGGGCGAAGGTGACGGTGCGGCCGTCGGCGGTGAGCGCGGGCTGGCCACCGCGCCCGGCGCCGTGGGTGCGGATCAGGTCGGCGATGGAGCTGATCGGCATGTCATTCCTCGATCCTCGCGGCGACGACCCGCAGACCGTAGGAGCCCCGCCATATTATTGTCAACCCGCGAGTCGAAGAAACATGCGTCCCCAGGGGGTTCCTCGTGATCACTCTCCTCGGATCCGCGACCTGGCACAACGGCCACGTCGACGGCGTCATCCGGGACATCCGCCGCCCGGTGCCCGAGGACGGCCTGCTGAGCGGGGCCGTCGCGCGCATGGGTGACTCCGACGCGGGCCCCGTCGTCGCGATGTCCATCGAGGGCCGGATCTTCCCCCGCAAGGCCCCCGTCCACCTGCACAAGAGCGACAGCTTTCGGATGGCGCTGGGCGAGCCGATCCGGGTGGGCGGCACCAGCTACGCCCACGGCGAGTTCCGCCTGCAACAGGCCGACGCCTTCTACGGACCGGAGTACTGGACCGACGAGGTCGGCACCAACCAGCTCCTGCTGATGGCCGACCGGCGCGGGCTCAAGCCCTACCTGACCGACGCGCAGCTCCAGCGGCTCGCCGACACCGCCCTCGCCGACGACGTCAGCCTCGAGGGGGTGGCGATGCTCCCCCGCGACGCCGACGTCCCGCACGCCATCGCCAACAGCTTCGGCGCCGCCCCGCGCCCAAGCCACGTCGACGCCGGCTTCACCGACACGACGGGATGGCCGGTGCTCTCCGACGGCAGCCGCCTGGCCACCATCGCGTTGGGGCACCGGAAGTCCGGGGTGCTCCTGCTGTGCTGGGACCGGCCACCAGGCGCCGCCGCGCTGCCCGCCTTCCGGCTGGGCGCTGACCTGGTCCGGCTCGTGGTCGAGGGATCCTGCCGGATCGGCGAGCCGGGCGCCGACGTCGAGCTCGGCCGGCTCGGCTTCCGGCTCCAGCAGGAGGGCACCTGGCACGGGGCGTCGCGATCCGGGCCGACCGGGTCGAAGGAGCTGTGGATCGTCGCCGACCGACGGGCGTGGCCGCCGATCACCGCGGCCGGACCGGCCGAGGGGCCGCTGGCCGAGGTGGGCGCCGAGGTGGCGGCCCTGGCCTCCCGGCTGGCGGCAGCGGCATGACCGCCGGCGACAACCCGGCCGGCACCGCGGGGACCTCGGTGACGCCGAAGACCTCGGTGACACCGAAGACCTCGGTGACGCCGGAGACCTCGGTGACGCCGGGGATCTCGGGAGCCGCGGGAGCCGCGGGAGCCGCGACGACCGCGGCAGCCGTGGGGACGGTGGGAGCCGTGGGGACGGTGGGAGCCGTGGGGACGGTGGGAGCCGTGGGGACGGTGGGGGTGATCGGCGCGGGGGTGATGGGCGCGGGGATCGCGCAGGCGGCGGCGATGGCCGGCTGCGCGGTGGTCTGCGTCGACACCAGCGCCGCGGCCCGCGCGCGCGCCCGCCACCAGCTCGTCGAGGGCCGCTTCGGGCTGCGGACCGCGGTCGAGCGCGGGAAGCTGGACGCCGCGGACGTCGACCGGGTGACCGCGAGGATCGCCTGGGAGTCCGAGCTGGCGGCCGTCGCCGGCGCGGCGGTGGTCATCGAGGCCGTGCCCGAGGACCTCGCGCTGAAGATCCGGGTGTTCCGCGACCTCGACCGGGTCGCCGCCGCCGGCGCCGTCCTCGCCACCAACTCCAGCGGCTTCCCGGTCGGCGCGCTGGCCGCGGCGACCGACCGGCCCACCCGGGTCCTCGGCTGGCACTGGTCCTCGCCCGCGCAGATCATGCGCTTCGCCGAGATCGTCGTGACCGAGCAGACCGACCCGGACGCCGTCGAGACGGTGACCCGCCTCGCCCGCGGGCTGGGCAAGAACCCGGTCGTCGTGCGCGACGCCCCGATGTCCTGGGGCTACGTCGCCAACCGGGTGTACTGGGCGGCGGTGGCCGAGGCGCGCCGGATCGTCGCCGAGGGGATCAGCACCGAACGCGACGTCGACCAGTTGCTGGTCGACTGCTTCCGCTGGCCCGTCGGGCCGTTCACGATGATCCAGGGCGCCACGGCGGGCTGGACGTAGCCACGCCGGCGGACCCCGCGCGGCCCGACCCTCACCCCGGACGCCCCCCACCCGGACTATTTGCAGGAGCGCATGATGCCCGGTCTCACCTTCGATCTGTCCGGCCGCGCCGCCGTGGTCACCGGCGCCAGCCGAGGCATCGGCGCGGCGTGCGCGCGCGCCCTCGACGCCGCGGGCGCGCGGGTCGCCCTCGTCGCCCGCACCAGCGCGGACCTGGACGCCGTGGCCGGCGGGCTCGCCAACAAGCCCGTCACGATCAGCGCCGACCTCACCGTCGAAGCCGACGTCCGGCGGGCGGCCGACCAGGCCCTGGCGGAGCTCGGTGACGTCGACATCCTGGTGAACAACGCCGGGCTCGGCTGGCACCAGCCGCCGGAGGCCATCACCGCGAAGCCGCTGGACCTGCAGCTCGACCTCAACCTGCGCAACGTCATCCTGCTGACCTCGTGGCTCGCGCCGTCCCTGCTGCGGCAGCGAGGATGCGTGGTCACCATGTCGTCGGCGGCGGCCTACGGCGGGGACGTCGAACAGGCCGTCTACGCGGCGACCAAGGGCGGCCTGAACACCCTGACCCAGAACCTGGCCACCGCCTGGGGCGATCGGGGGGTGCGGGTCAACGCCGTCGCGCCCGGCTTCGTCGACACCGACATCTGGCAGCCGCTGGTCGCCGCCCTCGGCGACGAGGGCTACCAGCGGTTTCGCCGGGCGACGGCGGCCGGCATCCCGCTGCGGCGCTGGGCGAGCGCCGACGAGATCGCGACCGTCGTGCTGTTCCTGTGCTCCGACGCGGCGTCCTACCTCACCGGCCAGACACTCGTCGTCGACGGCGGCGGCGCCCCGCTCCCGAGCCGGCACCTCCCGGCCTGACCCGAGCCGTCAGGCGGCGGCTCGGCGGCCGACTTCCCAGCCGCTCAGCCGCTCAGCCGCTCAGCCGCTGACGAGGATCGTCGAGCGGTTCGTGCCGGCCATGCCGCCGGTGATCACGGCGGTGCGGGCGGCGTCGACCTGGCGCTCCCCCGCGTCGCCGCGCAACTGCTGCACCGCCTCGATCACGGAGCCGAACCCCTGCGTGGCGCGCCCCTCGCTCAGGTTGCCCCCGTGGGTGCACACCGGTACCCGGCCGAACAGCCGCAGCCGTTGCTCATCGTCGGACCACGACTCGCGCAGCAGCGCCGGGCCCTCCCCCGGCCCGGTGTACAGAGCCTCCAGCCACAGCATGGCCAGGATCGTGAACCCGTCGTACGGGTAGGCGAGGTCGATGTCGGCGGGGGTCAGGTCGCTGCGGGCGAACAGGTGGCCGACGGCGCGGCGGGCAGCCAGCCCGTCCGCCTCGGGCCACAGCAGCCCGTCGTTGCGCTCCGGCAGGGCGCTGGCGAACGCCTCGACGAGCACGGGCGGGTGCGGCAGGTCGCGGGCGCGGCGCTCGGTGGTGACCACGACGGCGAGCGCGCCGTCGATCGGCGCGTCCATGTCGAGCAGGCACATCGGATCGTCGATCATCGGGGCGGCGAGGTAGTCCTCGACGGTCATCGGGGTGCGGAAGACCGCCCGGGGGTTGCGGGCGGCGTTCGTCCGGTTGTTGACGGCGATCCGGGCGAAGTCCGCCCGGGTGCTGCCGTGGCGCGCCATGTGCTCCCGCATCACCCGCGCGGCCCACAGCATCGAACCGCCGTGCTCCACCAGCGCGTGGTCGAGGCCGGGGTCGAACTCGTGCGCCGGGGCCTGGCGCAGCGGGTCACCGCGGCCGACGACCGAGGTGTTCGCCCACCGGTACTTGCCGTGGTAGCACAGCGCGTAGTCGCAGTTGCCGGTGAGCACCGCGTTCGCTGCCGTCGACAGCGCCGTGACCGACGGCGGCTGCGCCGTGTCCCACCAGCGGACGTCGGGTAATCCCAGCGCGTCGACGACGTACCCGGGCCACAGCGTCGGAGAGTCCGTGCCGTACACGCCGACGACCCCGTCGATCGCGTCCCGCGCGACCCCGCTGTCGAGCACGGCCGCGCGGGCGGCCCGGGCGACGAGGCTGCCCGGCCCCACGCCGCTGTCACGCGCCAGCTCCGACCAGCCGATCCCCACGATCGCGGCCTGTTCCAGCCCGCTCATGCCCCCGCCTTCCCCGCGCCGCCGTCCGCGGCACCGCCCGCTGTGCCGTCCGCGGCGCCGGGCGGCCGGGCCGGGTTGGCGTCGACCGGCCCGAACTGCGGGTACACGCCGCCGGCGTCCTCCCACCAGCCGAGTGCCAGCGGCATCCCGAGCGTGACCCGCTCCGGCTCGATCCCCACGATGCGGGTCAGCAGCCGAACGCCCGGCGCCTCCGTCAGCGCCACGACCCCGCTGACCACCGGCGGCGACCCGGGCGCGACGCGGGGCAGGGAGTACGACACCAGCCGTCCCGCCCCGGCGAGCACCGTTCCCACCAGGGCGTCCGACCAGCAGCCGGGGCAGAACGGCCGCGGCGGGAAGACCCAGGTGCCGCAGTCCTTGCAGCGGTCGACGCGCAGCTCCCGCCGCTGCCACCCCTGCCACAGCTCGACGGTGTCATGGTTGATCCGAGCCATTCCGACCCCCAACCGCCCGGAAACTTTTTCTCGACTCTCGGGTCGAGCATATATCTCGGGCCTGGTCGACGACCCCGCACAGGGATGGAGGAGAGATAGCGGCGTCGACCGTTAGGGTCGTACGGGTGACGGTCTCGATCGTGGCGCGTGATCCCGAGACCGGGCGGCTGGGAGTCGCGACCGCGAGCCGCGTTCTTGCCGTGGGTGTGGGTGTCCCCCACCTGCGTCCGGGAGTAGGCGCCGTGGCGGTGCAGGCGGGGGCGCCGCGGCGATGGGGGACGCTGGCGCTCGACGCGCTGCGCGCGGGTCTGTCAGCCGAGGACGTCGCCGCCGTGGTGGGCAGGCTGCCCGGCGCCGATGCGGCCCAGCTGGGGATCGTGGCGGCCGACGGCGGGGCCGCGGTCGTGTCGGGGCCGCGGGTGGAAGTCGAGGTCAGCGCCGCCTGGCAGGAAGACGTGTGCGTCGCGGCGAACCTGATGGAACATCCCGGCGTCGCCGAGCGGACCGTCGCGGCCTACGACGCCTCGTCGGCGCAGCCGTTTCCCGCGCGGCTGGTCGCCGCCCTGGCGGCGGCGGACGAGATGGGCGGCGATCTGCGTGGCCGTCAGTCCGCCGCGCTGCGCGTCGTCGACCCGGCCACGTCGTCGGGCGAGACGCGAAGTGGGCGGCCGCTCGGCGGCGAGGTCGACCTGCGCGTCGACGACGCCCGCGACCCGGTCGGCGAGCTGCGCAGGCTGTGGGACCTCCACCGGTCCTTCCAGCATCTCCTCCGCGCCATGAACCCCGACGGCCTCTACGAGGACCTGGCCCACATCGAGGCCGCACTGGCGATCACACCCGACGACCTGACCACCGTGGGCGCCGCCGCGCTCGCCCTCACCCGGGCCGGCAGGCTTCACGACGCCACGCCCTTCCTGCGCCGCCTGGCCGCGGAAGAACCCCGCACCGCCCTGCGCCTACGCCGGCTGGCCGCCTCCGGACGCCTCGACTCCGCAGCCGCCGGCGCCGCACTCCAGCTCCTCGAAGACCCGCCCGGCTGAGGTGCGCGCCTACTTGTGATCAAGAGATGGTATGCGGGAGCACCCCGTTGGCTTCCCGCGCGCCGCGACCCTGCCGGACAGCGCGGCCGGCCGCTGACAGCGTCATCCGATGCGGGGCAGGGTAGTGTCGCGGGGCGTGACTCTGGATCGGTGGCGGGAGCGGTACGCGCAGCGTGCCCAGGGGATGATCGCGAGCGAGGTTCGGGCGCTGTTCGCGGTCGCATCCCGTCCCGAGATCGTGTCGCTCGCCGGGGGCATGCCGGCGGTCGACGCGCTGCCGCTGGAGGCGGTCGCGGCGACCGTGTCGGAGCTGGTGCTGAGCCGGGGGGCGGTGGCGCTGCAGTACGGCTCGGCGCAGGGCGATCCGGGGCTGCGGGCTCGGATCTGCGACGTGATGGCCATGGAGGGCATCAGCGACGCCCATCCCGACAACGTGGTCGTGACCGCGGGTTCGCAGCAGGCGCTGGACCTGCTCACCCGCGTGTTCGTCGATCCCGGTGACGTCGTCGTCACCGAGGGGCCGACCTACGTCACGGCGATCAACACGTTCGCGGCGTACCAGGCGCGGATCGTGCACGTGCCGATGGACGGCGACGGCCTGTCGCCGGGCGCGCTCGCGCAGACCCTGGGGCGGCTGGCCGCCGAGGGCGCCCGGGTGAAGCTGCTCTACACCGTCCCGACCTTCCAGAATCCCGGCGGGATCACCCTGACGCCGCCGCGGCGGGCCGAGGTGCTGGAGATCTGCCGGCGCGCCGGGGTGCTGGTCGTCGAGGACAATCCGTACGGGCTGCTGTCGTTCACGGGTGAGCCGGTGCGGGCGATGCGCGCCGACGCCCCCGACGACGTGGTGTACCTGGGGTCGTTCTCGAAGACGTTGGCGCCGGGCCTGCGGGTCGGGTGGGCGCTGGCCCCGGCGCCGGTGACGGCCCGGCTCGTGCTGGCCGCGGAGTCGGCGATCCTGTCCCAGTCGATGTTCACCCAGCTGGTGGTCGAGCGGTATCTGGCGACCCAGCCGTGGGCGGAGCAGGTGAAGGTGTTCCGGGAGATGTACCGGGAGCGTCGCGACGCCATGCTCGACGCCCTGGCCGAGTCGATGCCCGCCGGCGCCACCTGGACCCGGCCGGACGGCGGGTTCTTCGTCTGGGTGACACTGCCGGGCGGGGTGGACACCAGGGCGATGCTGCCGCGGGCGATCGCCGCCCGGGTCGCCTACGTCCCCGGCGCCGGGTTCTACGCCGACGGGTCGGGTGGCAGCAGCATGCGGTTGTCGTTCTGCTACCCACCACCCGAGCGCATCCGCGACGGCGTCGGCCGGCTTGGCCGGGTCGTACGGGACGAGCTGGACCTTCGTGAAACCTTCGCCGCCCGTGACGACGTCGCCCACCGCCCATGATCCGCCCGTCCCTGATCCGCCCGACACCGTGAAGGACGCGACGATGACCGATCTGGGCCGGGTGCTGATCCTCGCCGGCGGACTGTCGCCCGAGCGGGAGGTGTCGCTGCGATCGGGCGGGAGGCTGCGCGACGCGCTGACCCGCATCGGGGTCGAGGCCGAGCTGGCCGACGTCGATGCCGCGACGCTGCCCGCGCTGGCCGCCGACCCGCCCGACGTGGTGTTCCCCGTGCTGCACGGGACGTCGGGTGAGGACGGCACGATCCGTGAGGTCCTGGACCTCTACGACCTGCCCTACGTGGGCGCCGCGCCGCCGGCCTGCCGGGTGGCGTTCGACAAGGCGACGGCGAAGGCGGCCGTCGCCGCCGCCGGGGTGGCGACGCCGGCGGCGGTGACGCTGCCCCGCGAGGCGTTCCACGACCTGGGCGCCGCCGCGCTGATCGAGCGGATCGTGGCCCGGCTGGGCCTGCCGGTCGTGGTGAAGCCCCGCGCGGGCGGATCGGCGTTCGGGGTCAGCCGGGTCGACGACGCCAGCGGGCTCGCCGAGGCGCTGATGGCCTGCTTCGGCTATCACGACTCGGCGCTGATCGAACGCGCCGTCAGCGGAGTCGAGATCACCATCGGTGTCGTCGACACCGGCGACGGGCCGGTCGCGTTGCCGGCGGTCGAAATCGAGCCGGCCGGGGGGGTGTACGACTACGCGGCCCGGTACACCGCGGGCGCGACCGCGTTCTTCACCCCGGCGCGCCTCGACGACGCGGTGCTGTGCGCCGCCGCCGAGACCGCCATCACCGCGCACCGCGTGCTGGGCCTGCGCGACCTGTCCCGCACCGACCTGATCGTCGACGCGGCCGGTACCGCGCAGTTCCTGGAGGTGAACGTGGCCCCCGGCCTGACCGGCACGAGCACCTGGCCGATGGGCCTGCACGCCGCCGGCCTCGACCTCGCCGTGATCTGCCGCGACCTGGCGGCCCGAGCGCGCACTCGCCGCGGCACCCCTCACGGTTGACCGTGGCGCCGGCTCGGCGGCGACAGGGTGAGGTGCAGGCGCTCGGCCGCCCGGCTGAAGGTCGACGGGTCCGTTGCCGCGGAGCATAGCCGGGCAGGTCCGTTGCGCCGACCGGCCCCGGTTCACGATCTTCGGTAACCGCTTCCCACCCGGATGTGGATCTTTGTTGTGCGGTTAGCCTTGGGTGATGCTGGCGGTGCGCTTCGGGTCGACCGATCGAAGGTGGGGTCGACTGATCGGCTGTGGGAGGGCGTGATCGCCGGGTGCGCCTTCAGGAGGTCGGTCGCCGCTGGTCGCGGTGGCGCTGAGGCGGTGCCGTGCCGGCGCAGGTGAACGGTCGGCTGCCGCGGGGGTCTCTCGACGCCGAGGTGATCCTCGTGGCGGCGGAGCGGCTGGCCGCCGAGTCGGGCCTGGCCGAGGTCACCATCCGCAAGGTTGCCGCGGTCCTCGGTGTGCAGCATCCCGCAGTTCACTACCACTTCCCTCGGCGGCACGATCTTGTCGGTGCGCTGCTGGGGCGAGCGGTGCGACGCTTCAACGAGGCCCTGCCGGTGATCGACTCCGACGACTGGGAGACGCATCTGCGCGGCTACTGGGAAGGTTACCGAGCGGTGCTGCGTTCCGATCCGGCGCTGTTCGAGCTGGTGGTGGGCCAGTGGGCGACCATGGGCCGGTCGCAGCAGGCGCTCGACTCCAGTTACGGGCGGATCGACGCGCAGCTCGGGGTGCTGTTGCGGGCGGGCTTCACGCCCGAGCAGGCGGGGTATGCCTATCACCTGCTCTCGACCTACACGCGTGGATGTCTGGCGAGCGAGCACCAGTTCGCGCGGTCCCTGGGATCGGACCGGGCCGACGTGCTGGAGGGGTCGACGGTGAACCTGCCCGGCGACCTCGACCGGTTCCCGAACCTGCATGAGGTCACGATGCGCGGCTGGTCCTACACGTTCGCGACCGACGCCGACTTCGACCACGGCCTCACCGTGATCATCGCGGGGCTGCGGGCCTGGCTGCCGGCGTCGGACTGACGAGCCGAGCCGAGCCGAGCCGGCACGGCCGTCCGCTGGACATCCTGACCATCGGTCAGTAATGTCCGCCCCGAAGATGCTGACCAGTGGTCAGTACCTGGGTTCGACCGGTCGGCTGGAGGCTGCCGTGGGCACGTTCGAGTTCACCGACGATCACGAGGCCCTGCGGTCGACGGTGCGGGCGTTCGTCGAGGAGACCTTCTCCGAGGCGCAGGTGCGTCGACTGATGGCGGCGCCGTCGGCGCTGGAGCGTCCAGTCTGGGAACGGATGGCCCGCGAGCTGGGGCTTCAGGGTCTGGTGGTGCCCGAGGAGTATGGCGGCGCGGGGGCCGGCCCGGTCGAGTTGGCGATCGTGCTGGAGGAGTTCGGACGCCGGCTGGTGCCGGTGCCGCTCCTGTCGACGGCGCTGGCCACGGTCGCGCTGGCCGGCGGGGACCCGGCGGTGACCGCCGGCCGCCTGGAGGCGGTCGCCGAGGGACGGGTGGTGGCCACGGTCGCCCTCGCCGAGGATGACGGCGGCTGGGACGCGGCCGGGGTGCACTGCGCCGCGGTCGGTGGCGACAGGGACGGCGACGGCTGGCGGCTGACCGGAACGAAGTCCTTCGTGCCCGACGGCCTGGACGCCGATCTGCTGGTGGTGGCGGCGCGCACCGACGCGGGTGTCGGGTTGTTCGCCGTCGACAGCGCCGCGGACGGATTGTCGCGCAGCGCACTGGAGGTCTTCGACCTCACCCGGCGTCTCGCCCGGGTGCGACTGGACGGCGTGGCCGCGACACCGCTGGCGGCCCCGGCGGACGAGGCCGCGTTCGACCGCTTCCTCGACGCCGCCCGGATCGCGGTGGCCGCGGAGCAGGCCGGCGGCGCCGACTTCGCGCTCGCGATGGCCGTCGGGTATGCCAAGGAGCGGGTGCAGTTCGGCCGGGCGATCGGCAGTTTCCAGGCGATCAAACACCTGTGCGCCGACGCCTTCGTCGACGTCGAGTCCGCCCGATCGGCCGCCTACTACGGCGCGTGGGCCCTCGCGCAGGACAGCCCGGAGGTCGCCACGGTCGCGCCGTTGGCCAAGGCGTTCTGCTCCGAGGCGTTCTTCGCCACGGCCCAGACGAACATGCAGGTGCACGGCGGAATCTCCTTCACCTACGAGCACCCGGCACATCTGTACTACCGGCGCGCCAGGTCCGGCGCGCAGCTCTGGGGCAGTCCCCGCACGCACCGTGACCTACTGGCCACCCGGATCGGGCTGTGATCGCAACGACGATCGACACCACGGGTGAACGCGAACGACGAGGAGGAACCGTTGACCGCGACAACAGGGGCGGACGCGTCGGCGCAGGCGTCGGCGGAGCAGGTGCGCGCGCAGGTGGCGGCGTGGCTGGCCGAGAACTGGCAACCCGGCGGTGGGGGCCCGCGGTGGCGGGAGCGGCTCGTCGACTCGGGGTGGGCGGCCCCGACCTGGCCGGTCGAGTGGTTCGGGCGCGGCCTGCACCGCGACCTGCGCCGGGTGGTCGCCGAGGAGTTCACCCGGGTGGGTGCGAAACCGGCCGCGCTGGACGTGACGCAGCTGTTCGCCAACACGATCCTGGCGCACGGCACCGACGAGCAGAAGAAGTCGTTCGTGCGACCGCTGGCCCTCGGTGAGCACCAGGGCTGCCTGCTCTACAGCGAGCCCGGTGCCGGCTCCGATCTCGCGGCGCTGCAGACCCGGGCCGACCGCGACGGCGACACCTGGGTGGTCAACGGCCAGAAGGTGTGGACGTCGGGAGCCCGCGAGGCCACCCACGGCTTCCTCGTCGCGCGCACCGACTGGGACGTCCCGAAGCACCGCGGACTGACGTTCTTCTGGCTGCCGCTGGACCAGCCCGGGGTCGACATCCGGCCGATCCACCAGGTCACCGGCGGGTCGGAGTTCAACGAGGTGTTCCTCACCGACGCCGTCGTGGCGGACTCCCACCGGCTCGGCGCGGTCGACGACGGCTGGCGGGTGCTGCAGACCGCGCTCGGCTTCGAACGGCTGATCATGGGAGCTGCCGCCGGCGGCAGCTCCCGTCAGCGCAGACGGGCCGACGGTGGCGAGACGACCCTGGCGGACCGGCAGTCGCCGTGGACCCGCCAGATCGGCGGCGCCGACTACGTCGAGCTGGCGAAGAAGGTCGGCAAGGCCGACGACCCCGTCACCCGCCAGGAGATCGCCCGGCTGTACACGCTGGAGAAGGTCAACGCCTGGAACAGCCTGCGGGCGCGGGCGGACGCCGGGCGCGGCGCGGCGTCACCGCTGGCGTCCATCGGCAAACTCGCCATGTCCCGCATCGTGCACACCGGCGTGAGCGTCACCACGAACCTGCTCGGCGCCGCCTCCGTGCTCGACGGCGACACCGACCCGGTCGCCGCGGAGGTCAACCGCTCGTCGTTCGCCGCGTTCGTCACGTCGATCGGCGGCGGCACCGACCAGATCCAGCGGAACATCATCGGCGAGCGGGTCCTGGGGCTGCCCAGGGAACCAGAGGTCGACAAGTTCGTTCCGTTCCGCGAGGTCCGCAAGGCCCAGGCCACCAGGCGGTTCAGTTGACCACCGCCGAGCCCGCCGCGACGGGCGAGCCGCTCGACCTGCCCCTGTCCGGCGTGCGGGTCCTCGACCTGACCACCGGGCCGCTGGCGGCGATCGGCCGTCACCTCGCCGAATGGGGCGCCGACGTTCTCCGCGTCGAGTTACCCGGCGGCGGCGCCGACCGCCGCACCGGCCGCCGGGTCGCCGGGGTCTCGCTGGGCTTCGCCGCCGCGAACCTCGGTAAACGCGCCGTAACGCTCGACCTCGCCCGGCCCGCCGACCGCACCAGGTTCACCGCCCTGCTGGCCGGAGCCGACATCCTGCTGGAGAACACCCCGCCCACCGCGCCGGAGGCGGCGGCGCTCGACGTCGAGGGCATCCGCCGGGAGCACCCGTCCCTGGTCATTCTGTCCGCCACACCGTTCGGCCGGACCGGTCCCCACGCCGGCTGGCAGGCCACCAGCCCGGTGTTCCACGCGTTGTCCGGTGAGCTGTCCCGCTCGGGCATCCCCGGCCGGGAGCCGCTGCTGCCGCCCGGCGACCTGCCCTACGACTGCGCCGCGGCGCAGGCGGTGTTCGTGGTGCTCCTCGCCTACCTCGAACGCCTGCGCACCGGGCTGGGCGACCACCTCGACTTCGCCGTCCTCGACGGCGCGGTCGCCGCGCTCGACCCCGGCTACGGCATCGCCGGCAGCGCCACCGCGGGAGTACCCGCCAGCAGGCTTCCCCGGGGACGCCCCGAGGCCCGCCACCAGTACCCGATCATCCCCTGCGCCGACGGCTTCGTCCGCCTGTGCATCCTCGCCCCGCGGCAGTGGCGCGCCATGTTCGCGTGGATGGGAAGCCCCGCGGAGTTCGCCGACCCCTCCTACGACAAGCTGACCACCCGCTTCGCCTCCACCACCCTGCTGCCCGCGATCGCACGGTTCTTCGCCGACAGGACGCGAGCGGAACTCGAACAGGCCGGGCAGAGCCACGGCGTCCCCACCGCCGCCGTTCTCGACCTCGACGAGGCACTGGAATCCGAGCAGATCCGTGCCAGGGGTGCCTTCACCCCCGTCGAACTCGCGCCGGGGACAGCGGCCCCCTTCCCGAACGGCGTGCTCGAACTGGACGGACACCGCGCCGGAATCCGAGGCCCCGCCCCGACGCTTCCCCCGCACTCAGCGGCACCGCCGAGCTGGGCCGCCCGACCGGCCCCAAGCCCACGAGACAGCTCCGCCGGTCAGGACAGCTCCGCCGATCAGGACAGCTCCGCCGAGCCGAACGGCCCCGACGCCACCGACGGCCGGCCGCTCGCCGGACTGCGTGTCCTCGACCTCGGCGTCATCGTTGTCGGGGCCGAACAGGGACGCCTGCTCGCCGACCAGGGCGCCGACGTCATCAAGGTCGAGAACGACGCCTTCCCCGACGGCAGCCGCCAGGCCCGCGACGGCAGCGCCATCACGGTGACCTTCGCCGCCGGCCACCGCAACAAGCGCAGCCTCGGCCTCGACCTGCGTTCGCCCCGGGGCAGGGACCTGTTCCTGCGGTTGATCGCCGATACCGACGTCGTGCTCACCAACTACCGTCCCGGCACCCTGGAATCCCTCGGACTCGGCTATGACGTCCTCAAGAAGGCCAACCCGGCCGTCATCGTCGTGGACAGCTCGGCGTTCGGCACCACCGGTCCGTGGAACCGCCGGCTCGGCTATGGACCGCTGGTCCGCGCCTGCGCCGGCCTGACCGCGCAGTGGCGCTACCCCGGCGAAGCGGACGGATTCTCCGACGCGCTGACCGTCTACCCGGACCACGTCGCCGCCCGCATCGGCATCGCCGGCGTCCTCGCGCTGCTGATCCGCCGCCGCCGCACCGGGATCGGCGGAACCGTCAGCGTCAGCCAGGCCGAGGTCATGCTCGGCCATGCAGCTGCGGCAGTCGCCGACAAAGCCCTCGTCCGCACCGGCGCCGAGGTCGAAGGACCCACCGGACCCGACGCGCCCTGGGGTGTTTTTCCCACCGCCGGTGACGATGACTGGTGCGTCGTCACCGTCCGCGGCGACGACGACTGGCAGGCCCTGTGCCGAGTCCTCGACCGCGATGATCTCGCCACCGAACCCGCTCTCACCAGCGCGGACGGACGCGCCACGGCCCGAGATCGGATCGACGCCACCCTCGTCGACTGGCTCGCCCGGCACGACGCCGTCGAGGCCATGAACCTGCTTCAGGCGGCCGGAATACCCGCCGGAGCGATGCTGCGGGTCTCCGAGCTACCCTCGTTCCCCTACTACGCCGAGCGCCGCCTGTTCCGGCTGTCCGGACACCCACACATCAGACAGACCTTCTACCTGGAGAACGCACCCGTCCGTTCCGGACGACTACCCGACCCACCCGACAATCCCGCGCCTCTACTCGGCGAACACACCGAACAGATCCTGCGGGAAACACTCGGCCTCACCGAGGCCGAAACAGCCGCGCTGATGTCCGACAACGGTCGAACAGCCGGCGCAACCCGCTGATTCCCGCGTCGATGCGGGGGATCCACGGCTGCCCGGCCCGTTCCGGCCCGCCGGGCACACCGCCCGAAGCCGTCGCACCCCTGCACGGTCACCCCTCCAGCGAGGTCAGGCAGACATATGAGCACACCGGACGGTCTCGATCCCGGCACTCCGGTTCTGGTGGGAGCGGGTCAGTACGCGGAGCGGGTGAGTAGCCCGGACTACCAGAGGTTGTCCGCGGTGGAGCTGGCCGCGGCGGCGGCCCGGCGGGCGGTCGCCGACGCCGGCATCGAGCCGGCCGAGATCGACACGGTCGCCGGGGTCCGCCAGTTCGAGACCTCCGGCCCGCGGGCGAAGGCCCCGCTGGGCCGGTCGGACAACTACCCGCGCTCCGTCGCCGCCCGCCTCGGCGCCGATCCGGCCCGCGCCGTGCTGGAGGTCGTCGGCGGCCAGTCGCCGCAGCACCTCGTCAACGAGTTCGCCGCCGCGATCGCGACCGGCGCCGGCCCCGAGGTCGTGCTGCTGGTCGGCTCGGAGGCGATCTCCACCGCCCGGGCGCTCGCGGACGCCCCCGACCGGCCCGACTTCACCGAACACGTCGGCGGCCAGCTCGACGACCGCGGCTACGGGCTGGCCGGGCTGTCGTCGCGCTACCACGCCGCCCACGGCCTGCTCGGCGCGCCGAGCCAGTACGCGCTGTTCGAGAACGCCCGCCGCGCCCGGCTGAAGCTGTCCCGCGCCGACTACGCCCAGGCGATGGGCGCGCTGTTCGCCCCGTTCACGAAGGTCGCCGCCGCCAACCCGTATGCCGCCGCCCCCGTCGAACGCGATGCCGCGGAACTCGCCACCATCACCGAACGCAACCGGATGATCGCCGACCCCTACCCGCGGTTCGTCGTCGCCCGCGACCAGGTCAACCAGGGCGCCGCCGTCCTGCTCACCTCGGTCGCCACCGCCCGCCGCCTCGGCATCCCGCCGGAGAAGTGGATCTTCCTGGCCGGTCACGCCGACCTGCGCGAACGCGACCTGCTGGCGCGCCAGGACCTCTCGGCCAGCCCCGCCGCGGTGATGGCCATCCGCCACGCCCTCGCCGTCGCCGGCCTCACCCTCGACCAGATCAGCACCTTCGACCTGTACAGCTGCTTCCCGATCGCCGTGTTCAACATCCTCGACGGCCTCGGCCTCGCCCCCGACGACCCCCGCGGCCTCACCCTCACCGGCGGCCTGCCGTTCTTCGGCGGCGCCGGCAACAACTACTCCATGCACGCCATCGCCGAGACCGTCACCCGGCTGCGCGCCACCGGCGGCCACGGCCTCGTCGGCGCCAACGGCGGCTCCCTGTCGAAGTACTCGGTCGGCGTCTACACGACCACCCCGACGCCGTGGCGGCCCGACGCCGGCGCCACCCTGCAGGCGGAGATCGACTCCTGGGAGCCCGTCGAGGTCGCCACCCACGCCGACGGCCCGGCGACGATCGAGACCTTCACCATCACCCACGGCCGCGACGGACGCCGCACCGGCATCATCGTCGGCCGCCTCGACCGCGACCACCGACGCTTCCTCGCCACCACCGTGCGCGGCGACACCGACCTGCTCGACCTGCTGGCCGGCGAGTCCCCGTTCGGCGAACGGATCTTCGTGCGCGCCACCGCGGACGGCAACCGGGCCGCCGTCAGCCGCGCCGCCCTGACCGCGCTGCTGCCCACCCGCAGCCCCGGTTTCCGCGACGGCTACGAGCACATCGGCGTCCGCCGCGACGGCCACCTGCTCGAGGTCACCATCAACCGGCCGCAGGCCCGCAACGCCCTGCACCCCCCGGCCAACACCGAACTCGCCGAGGTCTTCGACGCCTACTTCGCCGACCCCGACCTGTGGGTCGCGATCATCACCGGCGCCGGGGACAAAGCCTTCAGCGCCGGCAACGACCTGACCTGGACCGCCAGCGGCAGACGCGGCTCCGTCCCCCTGACCGGCTTCGCCGGACTCACCGGCCGCCGGCACATGACCAAACCCGTCATCGCCGCCGTCAACGGCTACGCCCTCGGCGGCGGCTGCGAGATCGCGCTCGCCTGCCACCTCGTCGTCGCCGACACCACCGCCCAGTTCGCCCTCAGCGAGGTCCGCGTCGGCCTCGTCGCCGGCGCCGGCGGCCTGGTCCGCCTTCCCCGCGCGCTGCCACCGAAGCTCGCCACCGAGATGATCCTCACCGGCCGCCGCCTCGACGCCACCGAGGCCCACGCCCACGGCCTGGTCAACCGGGTCGTCCCCGCCGGCACCGCCCTCGACGGCGCCCGCGCGCTCGCCACCGACATCCTCGCCGGCTCACCCACCTCGGTACGCGTCGCACTGCAGATCATGAACGAGACCGCCGGGATCGCCGACCCCCACGACGCCGTCGCCCACGACTCCCCCGCCCTCGACGACCTCCTGCTCAGCGAGGACATGCTCGAAGGCCTCGCCGCCTTCACCGACAAACGCGCCCCCCACTGGCGCAACCGCTGACCCCGACGGCCGACGGCGCGGCGAGCGGAATCACCACCGTGCCCGCCACGCACCCGATCCGGGCTCAGCCCTGTCATGAAGGAGGAAATCATGTCGGTGTTGGACCGGTTCCGGCTGGACGGTCGGGGCGCCGTCGTCACCGGAGCGTCAGCCGGCCTCGGGGTCGACTTCGCCCGCAGCCTCGCCGAAGCCGGCGCGGACCTGGTCCTGGGCGCCCGGCGGGTGGACCGGCTCGCCACGACCGCCAGGCTGGTCGAGAAGGAAGCCCGCCGCGCCCCGGCGTCGCCACCGACGTCGCCGACCCCGCCTCCTGCGACGCCCTCGTCGCCGCGGCGATGGAACAGTTCGGCCGCGTCGACATCCTGGTCAACAACGCCGGAATCGGCGACACCGTATCGGCGCTGAAGAAAACCCCCGAACAGTTCCGCTCCGTGATCGACGTCAACCTGAACGGCTGCTACTGGATGACACAGGCCGCCGCCCGGACCATGAAACCGGGCAGCAGCATCGTCAACATCGCCAGCGTCCTGGGCCTGACCACAGACGGGCTCCCCCACGCCGCCCGCACCGCAGCGAGATGACGAACGGTCTGACCGACGCCCTCCTCGGCCGACAGCTGGCGCGAGTCCTCACCGGACGTCCCGGCGACGGCGAGGAACTGGCCGCGGCGCTGCTCTTCCTCGCCTCCGACGCCGGAAGCTTCGTCACCGGCCAGAAACTCGTCGTCGACGGTGGTTACACCATCACCTGAAAGAGCTGTGCGTCGGACGAAGTCACCGCCCGGCCGTGTCACACGCCTTCCCGCCACCCCTGCGAACTCGGCCGACGGCGACGCCGAACCATCCAGTGAACGAGAGCCTCCTCGGCAGGCACTGGTCGCAGACGGACCTCACGGCCACCCCAACGTTCTGTCGATCTGGGCCACGGCCTGTCCCACCTGCGCCTAACCTGATGTCGATCGGAATGGACGGGGAAGGAGATCTCTATGCCCAGGTGTCCGCACGCATACTGTCGACGGTCCCGATGAGTGCGCCGGTGGTCGTCGCGGTGGTGGGTGGTGGGGCAAGCGGTTGCCTCGCCACCGCCCAACTGGCAAGGTCCGTGGCGGTTACCGGCCGAAGGTTCACGATATTGCTCGTCGAACCGGACGGCGTCGGTGAGGGTCTGGCGTATCTGACCCGGGATCCGCGGCACCGGCTCAATGTCCCGGCCGCGAAGATGAGCGCATTCGACGATGACCCGCAGCACTTCCTGCGCTGGCTTCGTCGGCATGTCGCGGTCGACTTTCCAGCCGGGGGTTTCGCGCCCCGCCAGTTCTATGCCGACTACCTCCGCCACACGCTGGAGGAGACGCTGCGCGCCGCGAGCGGGGTGCTCTGCGAGCGGGTGTTCGCCCGCGCGACGGACGTCCGCCGGCACGGCCGCCGGCTGCGCCTCACGCTCGACGACGGCACCAGCCATCCGGTCGACGGCGTCGTCCTCGCGCTCGGGCACGGCGCCGCGACGACGTCGTGGGCCCCGCCGGCGCTGGCCCGCTCGCCGCGGTTCGTCGCTGATCCCTGGCGGGCGGATTCCCAGCCCCGCGTTCCGGCCGGTAGCGACGTGCTGCTCGTCGGCTCGGGCCTGACCATGGCCGACATGGCCCAGCGCTGGAGCCGGGCCGGCGTGCGCCTGCACGTGGCCTCGCGCCACGGGCTGCTTCCACTGCCCCACGTTCTGGACCCGGCGCCGCCGCTCGCCGCCCCGGAGCTGCCCGACGGGCCGCTCAGCCTCGCCCAGGCCCGCCGGCTCGTCTTCGATCACATCCGCGCGGCCGGTGGCGACTGGCGCCGCGCCGTGGACGCGATGCGCCCCGTGACGGCCGAGCTGTGGGCACGCCTGGACCCGGCTGCCCGGTCGAGCTTCGTCGCCACGACGATGCGGCGCTGGGACCAGGTGCGCCACCGCGTCGACCCCGCCATCCACGCCTGGCTGGAGCAACGCCGCACCGAGGGATCGCTGGTCGTGCACGCCGCGCAGGTCGTCGACGCCTGTGACACCGCGGCCGGTGTCGAGGTCTCGCTCAGTGACGGCTCTCGGGTACTCGCCGCGGCCGTGGTCAACTGCACCGGTGCGGGCGCTGGCGTGCGGACCAGCCATGATCCCCTGGTCATGAACCTGCTCGCCGCCGGCCTGGCGACCCCGGACGCCCTGGATCTGGGCTTCGCCACCGAGGCGTCCGGGCGGCTGGTCGCGGCCGACGGGCCCCGGCCGGCGATCTGGGCCATCGGCCCGTTGCGGCGCGGCGAACTGTGGGAGAGCACGGCGATCCCCGAGATCCGCGGCCAGGCGGCCGCGCTCGCCCGCGCCGTCGTGGCCGCCCTGCCCGGGCCACGGGTCGTCCGGCGGGTGCGCGACCCCTACGGCCTGCCCCTCACCGCCAGCCCGCAGGCGGCCGGTCGCTATGTCGCCGGACTCGGACGGATCCTGCGGGTGCGGTCCGGAGCCGAGACGCTGGTGGCCGAGGCGGTCGCGGCCGACCCCCGGTTCGCCCTCGGGCAGGCGGTGCTGGCGCTGCTCGGTGCCGAGTGGGGCGCCGACGTCGACGTGGAAACGGCTCTGCGGGACGCGCAACGCCACGCCGGCCGGGCCGACGAGCGTGAGCGGCGCTTCATCGAGGTCGTCGCCGCCCGCATCCGCGAGCCGGGGGGAGCCGGCTCGGCCGCGGCGCTGCTCAGCTACATCCAGGCCTACCCGGAAGACGCCCTGGCCGTCAGCATCGCCGTGCCGACGATCGCGTTCAGCGGCGCGACGGAGATCCCGGCCGAGGCCTGGGCCCTGGTCGAGGGACTGGCCGCCGTCTACCGCGACGACTGGTGGTACCGGGGGCTGCTCGCCTTCACCCGCCAGGAGCAGGAGCGTTGGGACGAGGCGGCCGAACTCGCCGCACTGGCGCTGGCCGTCGAACCGACCGCCGGCCACGCCGTCCACGCGAAGACCCACGTCCACTACGAGACCGGCGACCATGAGGCGGGGCTGGCCTGGCTGGACGCCTGGATCTCGACCTGCGGGTCGGACTCGTCGCAGCGGGCGCACTTCTCCTGGCACGCGGCCCTGCACGAACTCGCGCTCGGTGACGACGACGCGATCCGGGCGCGTTTCTCGGCCCAGCTCTCGCCGCCGGCCGTCTCCGGCGTCCGGGCGCTGATCGACTCGGCGTCGCTGCTGTGGCGCGGCCTCGCGGCCGGCGCCTGGACGTCGGTGGAACTCGGACCGGTGTTGGAGACCGTTCCCGGCGCGTTGCTCGTCGATCCGCCGACACCCTTCGTCGGGCTCCACTCGGCGGTCGCCCTCGCCGCCGCGGGGGACTGCCGCCGACTCGCGCAACTGCGCCGGTCCGCGGCCGCCCGCAGCAGCGCGGTGTTCACCGACACCGTCGCGCCGCTGGCCGACGCCCTGATGCACCTCCTGCACGGTGATCCCGACCGGGCGACCGACGCGCTGATCGCGTTGCCCGGCGTCGAGCGGCTCGGGGGCAGCGCCGCCCAGCGCGAGATCGTCGAGGACACCACGATCTACTGCGCCATCCAGGCCAACCGGCCCGACATCGCCCAGTCGCTTCTGCAGACCCGCCTCGACCGCCGCTGCTCCCCCCGCGACGTCCACCGCCGCGCGCAACTCCTCACCGGCCACCAGACCGGACGCCCGTCCCCGACCGACTGAACCTGAGCAAACCGAACGACCGGTGCTTCACCTCGGGCCGGCGGCAGCCACGCCGCCGGCCCGGGAGTCCGAACACTCGTACCGCGACCACCGCTCCTGTCGCCGGCGGCACTATCTCGGGGAGATCCGCTCGAGCTTGGTCCAGCCGCGCCAGCCGCGTTCCTCCAGCCGCGCCAGGAGCCGACGGGCGACCGGCACCGAGCCGAGGAAGAGCGCATCGAGGAGCTTCGCGAGCTCGTCGGTCATCTCCTGGTCGTGGTGCTCCCATCCCTCGGCGGCGGCGGCCTCGAAGGAGGCGACGAGCCGGTCGCCCACGGCCGCCACCCGCGGGTCGTCCGCCTCCCATTCGATCATCGCGGCGAGTTCGCGGTGGAGGTCGACCGTCGCCGGGTCGTCGAGCTGCTGCTGCTTCATCTTCATGTAGAACGGCATGTGTTCCGGGTGCTGGGCGGCCACCAGGATCCAGGCGTCGCGCTCCCCCTCGATCATCGGGTCCGGCAAGCCGAGCTCGCGTAACCGGTCGAGGTACGCCACCGCCTCCGGCGGCAGGGCCAGGCTGTCCCCCGCTGCCAGCTGCGCGATCCGCTCGCGGTGCCGCTGCCGCTGCCTGATCTCCGCGCGCAGGCGCCGGTCGATGTCGGCGACGGCGGCGCGGAAGTCCTCCTCGCCCGCGGCCAACAGCTCGCGGACGCGCGCGAGCGGCACGCCGGCGTCGGCGAGCGTCCGGATCCTGACGAGCTCGACGACGGCGTGGGCGTCGTAGCGCCGGTAGCCGGAGTGGTCGCGCTCCGGCTCCGGCAGAAGACCCTTGGCGTGGTAATGCCGCACCGCGCGCACGGTGACGCCGGCGTACGACGCCAGCTGGCTGATCGTGAGCACCGCGCCAGTCTCCTATCTTCCAGGACTCTGCTAGGTCGCGGGCACGCGGAGGAACAGCCGGCGCGACCAGAGGTAGCCGAGCAGCGCGATCAGGGCGCACCAGCCGATCGCGAGCCACAGGTCGGAGCCTGTCGGGGCGCCGGTGACGAGCGCGCGCAGGGAATCGATCATCGGGGTGACCGGCTGGTGCTGCGCGAACTGGCGCAGCCCGGCCGGCATCGCGTCGGTCGGCACGAAGCCGCTGCTGAGAATCGGCAGGATCACCAGGAACAACGGGGTGTTACTGGCCGTCTCGACGCTGTCCGCCGCCAGGCCCAGGCCGACGGTCAGCCAGGTCAGCGAGAACGCGATGAGGACCAGCAGCCCGATCGCACCGAGCCAGCGCAGCGGTCCGGCGTCGGAGCGGAACCCGAGCAGGAACGCGAACCCCGTCACGATCGTCACGGCGAACCCGGTCCTGATGACCGCGCCCAGCACGTGGCCGGTGAGCACCGACACCCGGGCGATGTCCATGGTGCGGAACCGGGCGATGATCCCGGTGGTCATGTCGGTCGCGGTCGAGATCGCGGTGCCCAGCGCGACGCTGGCGACGGTCATGAACAGGATGCCGGGCGTGAGGAAGACGAGATAGTCCCCGCGGTCCGAGCCGCCCGCCTCGCCCGGCAGGCCCGGCAGGCCGGCGCCCAGGGTCCCGCCGAACACGTACACGAACAGCACCAGGAACAGGATCGGCTGGGCGACCAGCATGATCGACAACGAGGGATAGCGGCGGATGTGCAGCAGGTTGCGCCGCAGCATCGTCGCCGAGTCACGGACGGTGTAGGCGGCGGTGCTCATGCGGGGATCCCCTCGGCTGCGGGCGCCTCGGCCGTGCGGCCGGTGAGCGCGAGGAACACGTCGTCGAGGTCGGCGGAGGAGACCGTCAGGGCGGCGACGCCGTCGTCGTCGAGGCCGTCGAGCACGCGGCGCAGCCCGGCGATGCTGCCGTCGCTCGGCACCTGCAGGGTGAGTGCCTCGGCATCGACGGTGGCCTCCGGGTGCGCCGCCGCTGTCGCGGCGAGCCCCGCGGCGTCGATGAACTGCACCGACACGTGCCCGCCGGGCACCCGCCGCTTCAGCTGCGCAGCCGTGCCCTCGGCGACCAGGCGGCCGCCGTCGAGGACTCCGACCCGGTCCGCCAGCTGGTCGGCCTCCTCGAGGTACTGCGTCGTCAGCAGCACCGTCACGCCGTCCGAGACCAGCTCGCGCACGATCGCCCACAGGTCGCGACGGCTGCGCGGGTCGAGACCGGCCGTCGGCTCGTCGAGGAAGATCAGCCGGGGCCGGGCGATGAGCGTCATCGCCAGATCCAGCCGTCGCTTCTCCCCGCCCGAGTAGGTCTGCGCCCGCCGGTCGGCCGCGCGGGCGAGGTCGAAACGCGCCAGCATCAGGGTCACGGCGGCGGTCGCCCTCGCCCGGTCCAGGTGCGCCAGGTCGGCCATCAGCCGCAGGTTCTCAGCCCCGGTGAGCAGCTCGTCGATCGCCGAGAACTGCCCGGTGACACCGATCGCGGCGCGCACCTCGGCGGGCTCGCGTCGCACGTCGAAACCGGCGACGCGAATCTCGCCGTCACCGGGGGCCAGCAGGGTGGAGAGGATGTTGACGATGGTCGTCTTGCCGGCGCCGTTGGGTCCGAGCAGCGCATAGACGGTGCCCTCCGGGACGGTCAGGTCCACACCGTCCAGCACGGTGTGGTCGCCGTAGGATCTGGTGAGTCCGGATACCTCGATCGCGGGGCTGGTAGTGGTCATACCGCCATGCTGGAACCCCGACGCAGGGTCAAGGTCAAGCCGGCACGGGCCGGGTTTCGTCGATCTTCGTGAATCTTCCGGTCGTTGGACGGCCGAGGACCGTCCAACGCCGGGTGGGGCGGTTACAAAGAGCGAATGACCCTTACCCGGTCGGCGATGGCCCGGTGGGCGGCGTCGCTCTGGTAGGCGATGGCGTCGTACTCGTGCGGGGCGCCTGGGGTGAGGTGCAGTTCGACGGGCACACCGCCGCGGCCGAGCAGCAGCGCATAGGTCAGATCCTCGTCGCGGAAGATGTCGAGCTGGCCGACCTCGAGGTAGGCCGGTGGCAGCCCGGTCGCGTCCTCGAGCCGCGCGGGAGCCGCGAGTGCCGGCACATCGGCGCCACCGGCGCGCGCACCGAGGAACGCCTGCCAGCCGGTGATGTTGTCCTCGTAGGTCCACGCGGCGTAGGGCGCGATGTGTGCGTCCGGGTCCGTGGTGCGGTCGTCGAGCATCGGGAAGATCAGTAGCTGTCGCGCGATGGCCGGGCCGCCGCGGTCGCGGGCGAGGATCGACACCGCGGCCGCCAGGCCGCCGCCCGCGCTGTCGCCCATGACGGCGATACGGGCCGGATCGACATCGAGCTCGGCGGCGTGCTCGTGCAGCCACTGCAGCCCGGCATAGGCGTCCTCGACCGGAGTGGGGAACGGATGCTCGGGGGCGAGGCGGTAGTCCACGGCGAGGAAGGGCACGCCGCTGCGGGACACCAGGCGGCTGACGGCGCCATCGTTGATCGACACGCTCCCGAGGATCATGCCGCCGCCGTGCAGGTAAAGCACCGCGGGGCCGGGCGTGACGTAGTCGGTGACGTAGTCGGTGTCGGTGTCGGTGTCGGAGTCGGAGTCGGAGTCGCTGATTCTGTACCAGCGCAGGAGCAGCCTGGCTCCGTCCGCAGTGGCCAGCTCGTAGTCGGTGATACGAACGTCGTCGGCAAGGGGCTGAAGCCGGTCGACGTTGGCGAGCATCGCGTTCATGACGACGCGGCGGCTGTCAACATCGCCCACCGGCGGCGGCGCCACGTCGGCCAGCCCGGCCACGAACGGGCCGAGCGCCTCGGCGATCTGCGGATCGAGTTCCAGCGTCATCGGTCCGATTCCCGTCCCGAGGCCTGAAGGTCCCCGGTTGCGCCGAGTTCTGCTACGTAGGCGGCCAGTGTGCGCGGCTCGCGCTGCAGGATCGTGCGGAGCACGAGTGGGTTGCCGCCATGGAAGCCGTGCCGGTCGTACTCGGCGAACATCGCGCCCAGCCCGGCGGGCTGCCCGGGCGGCAACGTGAACCCGGCGGGCAGGTCCTCGGCGGTCACCTCGCGACCGGAAGCCTCGGTTATCAGCTCGGCGAGCCGCACGCGGTCCACCGTTCCGGGTGCGGCGAGCTCGAACGTGCCGAAGGAGAGCCGATCGTCGACGAACGCGAGCGCGGCAGCCTCGGCGACGTCGCGGTAGTCGACGTAGGTCATCTTCGAGTGCTTCGACCAGGGCATGGCGAACGCGCCGGTGCGCAGGGCCTGCTCGTAGGCGCCGTCGAGGCCCTGCATGTACATCGCGGGCTGCAGAATCGTGAAGTCCAGCGTCGAGGCGTAGAGAGCCGCCTCGATCGGCCGGGTGCTGGCGTGGTTCTCCAACGGCAGGGAGGGATGGTAGACGCCGTTGTAGACGATCTTACGGACGCCGGCGGCCTGGGCCGCCTCCACGAAGTTGAGTCCCATCTTCGTCGCGTCCGGCGCGAAGGCCGGAGTGATCAGAAAGGCGCCGTCGACGCCGTCGAACGCGGCGCGCAGACTGGCCGGGTCACCGAGGTCCGCGGTGACGGTCTCGCCCGCGCCGTTCCCCAGCGGGATGTCGCGCTTGCCCGGGTCGTGCACCACGGCGCGCACGTCGATGCCGTGGCTCACGAGAGCGGGCACGACCAGCCCGGCGAAGGTGCCGGTCGCCCCGGTCGCGAGGACCTTCATCGCTGTTCTCCTTCGGTGGAGGGATCGATCGGGGTCAGAGCGACCACCGGGATCGTGCGGGTGGTCCTCTGCGAACGAAGCGCCGACCTGGCCGTGGTTGGCGCGGAATTCGGCGATGGTGCGCTTGTTGAACTCGGCGGTCTCGGAGATGACTTCCTCGCGATTTGTGTGGGCGGTCCGCGTCAGCGCGGCGGTCCGACGACGATGTTGCCGAACTTCTCGGCAGCTTCGGCCATCCGTTCGGGGGAGATCTGGAAGCCGTCGGGGCGCGGGGTGGACTTGTCACGGCCGGAGTAGCGGAACATGCCCTCAATGCCGGCCGGTGTGTTGATCATCAACAGGTCGGCCTTCTTGGACGTGATCCGGTAGGCGTGCGGCTTGCCCTTGGGGAGGAAGACCACGCCGCCATCGGACAGCTCGTACTCGCGGTCGTCGTACCAGACCAGCGCGGTACCGCTGATCAGCATGAACACCTCGTCCTCGCGGGTGTGCGTGTGATAGGGCGGCGCTTCGCCTTCGCTGACGTCGAATCTGCCCATCATCAGTTGGCCGTCGGTCGCCGCGCCGTCGAGCACCATCGTGAGAGTTCCGCCGTCGAGCCATTCGAGCTGCTGTTGCTGCTGGGCGTGGGCGAGATAGAGCATGCTCACGTCGTTCTCCTTGGCATCGTCGGTGTGACGTCCATGGCGTCTTCCAACCCGGAACCGGCCCGGTGCACTACACGGGACGGAGCCCTCGGCCGGGTGCGATTTCCGGCCTCCACGCGCCGAGCCTCGTGGTGACCACACCTCGAGCCTAGGCGTACACGCATCCGGCACGCATGCGCTTGCTTGCTGAAAACGTGTTCCTTATTGCGGTGCTCGCCTCGGGCTCGGTCACGGAAGTAACGGCCAGTCGCAGTCGATCACGGCCGGTCGAGGCCCCTACGTTGCGCGGCTGCGGCGGAACGCCCGAGGTGCCATACCGGTCTCACGGCGGAACGCGGTCGAGAACTGGCTGGCGCTACTGAACCCGCACTGCCGTGCGATGTCGGTGACGGACAGCTCGCTGTCCTCGAGACGACGCCGCGCCACGTCGATCCTCATGCGGGTGAGAAACCGGCGTGGCGGCAATCCCGTCGAGGCGTGAAAGACGCGCAGGAAGTGGTACGGGCTCAGCCCGGCGCTGCCGGCCAGGTCGGCGAGCGACAGGGGCAGGTGCAGGTTGTCCCGCATGAACTCGATCGCCGTCCGGACGCGGACGTCCTCCCTCCCGACGCTGACAGGGTCCGGCGATCCAGTCCCGTAGTGGCTGAGCACGTGAGCGAGCAGGAAGGCCGCCGAGGTCTGCGCGTACAGCTCGTCGACTCCGGCGGCCATGGCCTGAGCGAGCTGGGTCAGGACGCTGCGCACGACCTGGTCCTCGGTCAACACCGGCCCCGTCAAGGCGACCGGCGAGGACCGTCGATGGCTCAGCAGGGCGGCGGTACGCGCGAGATCGTCCTCCGGGATAACCATGGCAACGAGCTCGCGGATGCCGCTCCCCGCATGCGTCCACTCATAACTCAGTGGTTCTCCAGCCGGGATGATCCATGCCATCCCCGGCGCGAGCAGGGCGGAGCGCCGCACCATTCCGTCACGTCGTTGCACGGCCACGCTGCCGCGGGTCACGAGCATGATCCGGGGATGGGGCAGGGCGCCCATGTCCGCACGTCCCGAGGAATCACAGCGCTGAGCGACCCGGACGAGCACCGACTCCCAACCGGCATCCCGCACGCTGCAACGTCGGGTCTCACACCGCACGTCCTGGTCGAAGCGCTGCACCAGGTCGGCCGCGGCGAAACGCATCGGCCCCGAAGCCAACAGATCTGCCGTCACGCCGAGCTCCTGTGATCTCGTCCCTGAGCACCACGGCGAAGGCCATGTCGCCGTGTTCACCCCAGTCTGTACAGCGGCGGCCGTCAGACGCTGCCGCACCTACGCCCACCACGAGATCCCCGGCGGGCGTCGATAAGGCGCCGCCGGGGTACGAGCCCAACCCGGGAGGCCGGCGGACAGTGATCGGCGTCCTGCGGACGCGGTCGAGCTCGATTGGTGACGCCCGCAAGCCGAGGCCGTCGCCCGATTCCAGGAGTTCCCGCGCATAGTTCCAGCCGCACTAGTGAGCCAGGCCATGGGCGAGGCACCCGTCTCCTCCCGAATCCTGCGCTCGGTGTTCGAGACCGGCAATACCTGGACGCCGGGGCGACCGACGTGCGCATCTCCCCCGCCGCCTTCCGTACCGACGACGACCGGCTGCACACCTGGCGGCTCCCGAGGCTTCGGTCCGTCTGGTGACCGTGATCGTAGGGATCGTCGTCGGGCTGACGTTCCTGTTCGGCCTCGGCAACGTCGCCGCCCTCGGCATCCACCTCGGAGTCCCGACCTACGTCGCGGTCCTTGTGGCACCCGCCGTCGTCGGCCTCCTGCTCGGCGCACGCCACCTCACCCTGCACCGCGGACCGGCGGAGGTAGTCCGATCGGCTCAGCGTCTGCTCATCTTCGCCAGCACCGTCTCAGGGCCAGTAGGACAGCGGCGCGACGTCCGCGTTGGTCGACGGGAAGCTGTTGTGCCAGACCCCGCTGGGGCCGAAGGAGTTGTAGAAGCTGGTGCCGTATACCCAGTACTGCGATTGAGAGACCCGCGCGACGAGGTAGGGATACGTCGACACCCAGCCGATGATGTCGTTGCGACCATCGCCGTCGAAGTCGCCAACACCGGGTAGCTCGCTATCGGGGGAGAACCAGTCGTGCCGCCCCAGACCGCGAGCCGTTCGGCAACATCGGTGCTTCCACGTGGTGGGCCCGGGTGGCGGCGACGTCGCGGGGGCACCGCAGCAGGATGGTCACCCCGCGGACGGGGTGGTCGGCGTGGAGTGTTTGGCCGGGGATGCACGACCGGCCCCCGACCGGCCTGCCGCGCATCCCCGGCCGGCATTCGCTCGCCGGCCCGTGGCCGGCCCGAAATCTCCCGCAGGCCGCACCGGCATATTGGTTTACCCGCTGGTTACGCGCACCCTAGGCTGCCGAAATGACGGATACCCGTTCGATACCCATCCCGCGTTCCCGCCCAGCGGCCGCCGGCGGCGACGCCGCATTCCCCCTCCGCCGCATTGTGGTGACCCGACCGGTCGGGCACGGCGAAGCGGCCCGCGCCCTTCGCCCCGAAGACCGTCCGACCCCGGAGTTTCCCCTCTTATGCGCCGCTGTTCCCGCCTAGCCCCCGCGCTGGCCCTGCTCGCCGTCGCGACATTGACCGGCTGCGCGTCCCAGGGAACCGAAGCGACCGCATGTGACAGCCCCGGGGTCACCCCGAACGAGGTCAGGATCGGTCTCCTTTATCCTGATTCAGGGGTTCTCGCGCCCACTTTCAGCTCCTCCCGGGCCGGCATCGACGCCCGGCTCGGCCTGGCCAACGAGCACGGCGGTGTCCACGGCCGGAAGATCGTCTACGACTGGCAGGACGACCGCGGGACCGCCGAGGCGAACAGCCAGGGCGCTCGCACCCTGGTGGAACGGCAGAACGTCTTCGGCGTCATCGAGTCCTCCTTCTCCGCCAGCGGCAGCGCCCAGTACCTCGCCGACCGTGGCGTTCCCGTGACCGGGATCGCGACCGAGGACATCTGGTCGCGCTACCGGAACATGTTCTCGTTCTCCTATACCGACGGGAACGCGGTCGACACGTTCGGCACCTTCGTGCACGGCCGCGGGGGAAGACGCGTCCTGCTGGTTCAGGCCGCGTTGTCCTCCAGCGTCTCGGAACTCACCTCGAAATACGACCAGAGCATCCGGGCCGCCGGGCTCGACCCGGCCGGCATCCTGAGCTACTCGTCGCAGGCCGACAATCCCGAGGAAACCGCGCGGCGGATCGTCGAGTCGGGCGCCGACACGGTCATCTTCCTCATCCAGCCGCCCGACTATCTCCAGGTGCTGCGCGCCCTGCGCGGCGCCGGTCGGCTGCCGGGACTCGTCCTGGCGGTCACCGGTTATGACCGGCAGTTGCTGGAGACCTCGGGCGCGCAGATGGCCGGGCTCGTCATCCCCGTCTTCTACCGCCCGTTCGAACTCGGCGGCGCCGCCGTCGAGACCTACGAGAGGGCGGTGACCCGCTTCGCACCGCAGATCCCGCAGGCGCAACACGACTTCGCGCTGATGTCCTACGTCGACACCGACATGTTCATCCGCGGGCTGGAGGCGGCCGGCCCCTGCCCCACCCGGCAGGCGTTCATCGACGGGCTGCGGTCGGTGACGCATTACGACGCGGGCGGCCTGATCGCGCCGGTCAACTTCGCCACCGGGCTGGGCAGGACGACGAACTGCTACTCGTTCGTCCAGGTCAACCCGACGGGCACGGCCTTCGACGTGGTCGACCGGGACCGCTGCGGACGGGAGATCACCCAGTAGCCCCCCGTCGCCCCACCGCGAGCCCTCCCCGGCCACCCGACCGGGGAGGGCTCGCCGGCGCCGCCCCCCGCCAACGCCGCCCCCCGCCGCTCCCGGCACCGCGCGGCGCCGGCGTCGTCACCAGGTGACGGGCAGGTGCGCGGGGCCCATGACGAAGTTCGACCGGGTCCACGCCATCTCGCCGTCGGGGTGGATGTCGGGGAAGGCCCGCAGCAACGCGGTGATCATCGCGATCGCCTCCGCCCGGGCCACATGGGCGCCGAGGCAGAAGTGCTGGCCCAGGCCGCTGAAGGCGAGGTGCCGGTTGGGCGAGCGGGTGATGTCGAAGCGCTGCGGGTCGGTGAACTCCCCCGGGTCCCGGTTGCCGGCGCCGTAGTAGACGCACACCTTGTCCCCGGCGCTGATGCTCCGTCCGCCGATCTCGACGTCGCGCAGGGCGGTGCGGCGGTTGTAGACCACCGGCGTGACCCAGCGCAGCATCTCCTCGACGGCGGCGGGCATCCGGCCGTCCAGGTCCGCCATCAGAAGCTCGCGCTGGTCGGGATGGGTGAACAGGGCGTGCAGGCCGCCGCCGATCAGGTGCCGGGTGGTGTCGCCGGCGCCGACGATGAGCAGGGTCATGTTGGCCGAGAAGTTCTCCAGGCTCATCGGGGCCCCGTCGAGCTCGCAGGCCGCGAGCATCGAGCAGACGTCGTCGCCGGGGTTCGCCCGGCGGTCCTCCCACACCTGGATCGAGTACTGGATCAACGCCTCGGTCGCGCCCTGGCGTTCCTGCTCGGTGTAGGCGCCGCCGCCGAGGCCGATCTCGATGTAGTCGTAGAGGCGCACCGCGTCCTCGCGGGGGATGCGCAGCACGTCGGCCGTCACGTAGGCCGCGATCTTCCCGGCCACGTCCACGGCGAGATCGCACCCGCCGGCCGGGCGGATCTCCTCGACGATCGCCTCGGCGGCGTCGACGAAGCGGGTCATCCGGCGGCGCACCGCCGAGGGCATGAACCCGGGGACGACCGCGCGGCGGATCACCGTGTGCAGCGGGGGGTCGAGGTTCACCATCGACTTGTCCTCGGTCTCCATGAAGTCCTCGATCATGGAGACCGGCCAGTGGGAGAAGTTCTCGTCGTCGCGGTTGACGGCGCGGATGTCGTCCCAGCGGGTGACGGCCCAGAAGCCCGGCCCGTTCGGCTCGTCGTTCCAGTGCACGGGGTCGTGCTCGCGCAGCCACGCGTAGAGCCCGTGCGGATGGCCGTGCTCGAAGCTCGCCAGGGAGTACAGGTCGATCGAGCCGGTGTCCACGATCGTCATGTGGTCGTCGCTCCTGTGGTCGAGACGGCCGGCGCCGCGGCGGGCAGAGTGATCTCCTCGAGGATGGTGGCCGAGAGCGTCGTGATCGCGAGGCGGCCGTCGGCCTCGCGCATCGTCACGTGGTAGTCGCCGACGCCGTGGGCGGTGCCGTCGGCCCGGCCCAGCCAGTACTGGAAGTAGCTGCGGACGTCGACGGAGCCGTCGGGCTCGACGTCGACGACCAGGTTGGACACGAGGTGGCGGGCCCACTGCCGCTGGTCGAACAGCGAGGCGAGGATGCCGACCACGGTGTCGCGGCCGGCGAAGACCTGCTCGCTTCCCGGACCGCCCTCGACGGTCCCCCCGGCCACGATGAGGGCGGCGTCCGCGGCGAGGACCTCCCGCAGGGCGCCCGCGTCGCCCTGGTCGATCGCCCGGCAGTAGCGGTGCAGGACCGTGCCGGCGCGCCAGCCGATCTCGGCCAGCCCGCGGTCGTCCGGTAAGTCTGGCATGCAATTACTCCTTTTCGTCCGATCGGCGGCTTCGCCCGACCGGTGGTTTCGCCAGGTCAGCGGTTTCGCCAGGTCAGCGGTTTCGCCAGGTCAGCGGTCGATGACCATCCAGAGGTTCGCCACCGAGCTGCCGGCGTCGCAGACGACCGCCTGCCCGTTGACGAGCGAGGCCTCGTCGGAGACCAGGAAGCGGTGGACCCGCGCCACCTCCGCCGGGTCCGCGGCCCGGTTCATCAGCGCCTGCGCCGCCGGCCCGCCGCCCGGCCCGGCCGGCGCCGGCGTCGCGTCCGCGTCGGCCTGGGCCTGGGCCATGAGCACCGGCAGCACGTCGGTGTTCGCCAGCAGGTTGGTGGCGACCCCGCCCGGACACGCGCAGTTGACCCGGATCCGATCGGTGACCAGCTCGAAGGCGAGGGCCCGCACGACGGCGACGATGCCGCCCTTGGACGCGCTGTACGCGGCCTGCCCGGCCACCCCCGTGAGCCCGGCGATCGACGCGGTCGCCGACATCGCCCCGCCGCCCGCGCGGCGCAGGGCCGGGATGGCGGCGACGAACGTGCGGATGGTGCCCGCCAGGTTGATGTCGAGGATCGCGGTCCACCGCTCCTCGTCGAGGTCCGCCAGCCGGCGCGCCACGGCCGCACCGCCGACGGTGCCCGCGTTCGCGATGACCGTGTCGAGGTGGCCGTAGGTGGACTCGGCGGCGGCGACGGCCGCCCGCACCTCGTCGAGGCGGCGCACGTCCACCCGGTGGAAGACGGCCTCACCGCCGGCGGCGACGATCTCCTTCGCCACCGCCTCCCCCTGCTGGTCGATGTCGGCGACGACGACCCTGGCGCCGTCGCCGGCGAGCACCCGCGCGGTCGCGGCGCCGATGCCCGACGCCGCCCCGGTGACGAGTGCCACCCTGCCCCGCAGACTCATGACGATCTCCGATCCTGGATCTTCCGACGGGCGCGAGCAACAGATGTGATGCAATAGTTGCTCAGAGTGCCTTTGCCGCAGCCGCAAGGCCTTCGACGAGCTCCCCCGCCTCCGCCGCCGAGCGCAGGCGGTGGTTGTGGCCGGCGACGACCATGGTCGCCCCGGCCTCGAGGTAGGGTCCCGCGGCGGCGACGGTGCGCGCCGCGTCGACCCCGCCGCCGGCGTCGGGCACGGGTGGCAGCGGCACCCGCACGACGAGCGTCGCCGGGTCGCGGCCGGCGTCGGCGTACGCCGAGCGCAGCGCGGCCACCCCGGCACGCACCTGCTCGGGGGTGACGCCCACCGGCGTCCACCCGTCGCCGAGGCGGGCGATGCGCCGCACGTTCGCCGCCGTCGCGGCCACGCCATAGAAGAGCGGGATGCGGCGCTGCACGGGCACGGGCCGGGCGGTCAGGCCCTCAAGCCGGCCGGCGCCAAGGCCGTCGGCGCCAGCGCGGGCGGCGTCGAGCGGCAGGGAGAACGGCTGGTCCCCCCAGGCGAGCCGGCAGGTCTCGATCACCTCGTCGAAGCGACGCCGGCGCTCGGCCCAGGCCAGCCCGACGCCGGCGTACTCCTCGGACTGCCAGCCGGTCCCGACGCCGAGCTCGACCCGCCCGTGGGAGAGCACGTCGAGCGTCGCGACCTCCTTGGCGAGCACGAGACCGGCCCGCAGCGGGGCGAGCAGCACCGCGGTCGACAGCCGGATCCGCTCGGTGACCGCGGCGACCGCGGCCAGCGTCAGCAGAGGATCGGGCCAGGCCGTGTCGGGCGGATGGCCCCAGGGCCCGTACGGGTAGCGCGAGGTGTCGGGCGCCATCACGAGATGCTCGCCGAAGCACAGCGAGTGCAGCCCGGCCGCGTCGGCGTGGCGGGCCAGCGCGAGGAAGGCGTCGACATCGCCGCCGGGGGCCAGATCGGGCCGGGCGAACAGGCAGAGGTCCACGGGGGCGTTCTCCCTCCAGCACCGGCTCGGCCGGTCCCCCGGCACCGTCGCCGCGAGGATTCGCAGACCGTAAGATCACCCCCAATTTTTGTCAACCCAGGAGTCGACTGAACAGCGCGGGCGACCCCGCCCGCATCACCCGCACCGCCCGCATCACCCGCACCGGCCGCACCGGCCGCACCGGCCGCGCCACCCCGCCGGCCCGCCGGCCCGCCACCCCACCGGCCCGCCACCCCACCGGCCGCGTCGTCCCACTGTCCGGTTAAGTCCGTCGCTTGACGCCCTAAAGCACGTGGCTTAAAAATCGGCGTCATGGCGTGGGACTTCGAGACGGACCGGGCGTTCGCCGAGCAGCTCGAGTGGGTCGACGCGTTCGTGCGCGAGGAGGTCGAGCCGCTGGATCATGTCCTGCGGGAGCCGTTCGACAAGACCGACGAGGTGGCGAACGCGATCGTGCGCCCGCTGCAACAGGCCGTGCGCGAGCGCGGCCTGTGGGCCGCCCACCTCGGCCCCGAGCTCGGCGGGTCCGGCTACGGGCAGGTGCACCTCGCGCTGCTCAACGAGATCCTCGGCCGCTCGCGCTGGGCGCCGTCGGTGTTCGGCTGCCAGGCACCGGACTCCGGCAACGCCGAGATCCTCGCCCACTTCGGCACACCCGAGCAGCGGGCCACGTACCTCCAGCCGCTGCTCGACGGCCGGATCTGCTCGTGCTACTCGATGACCGAGCCGCAGGCCGGCGCCGACCCGACACTGTTCCGCGCCTCCGCCCACCTCGACGGCGACGAGTGGGTCCTGCGCGGCGAGAAGTGGTTCTCCACCAACGCCCGCTACGCCAGCTTCTTCCTGGTCATGGCGATCACCGACCCGGACGCCGGCCCCTACGAGCGCGCCAGCATGTTCATCGTGCCGGCGGGCACACCCGGCCTGGAGATCATCCGTAACGTGGCGCTCGGCCATGAGGCGGCCGAGCTCGGCGCGCACGGGTACGTCCGCTACGACGACGTGCGCATCCCCGCCGATCACCTGCTCGGGCAGCGCGGCCGGGCGTTCGCCATCGCCCAGACCCGCCTCGGCGGCGGCCGTATCCACCACGCCATGCGCACCATCGCCATGGCACGCCGCGTGTTCGACGCGATGTGCGAACGGGCGCTGTCGCGCCAGGTGCGCTCCGGCCCGCTGGCCTCGCTCGGGGTGGTACAGGAGCAGATCGCCGACAGCTGGATCGAGATCGAGCAGTTCCGCCTGCTGGTGCTGCGCACCGCCTGGCTGATCGACAAGCACAACGACTACCGCAGGGTCCGCCGCGACATCGCCGCGGTGAAGGTGGCGATGCCGAAGGTGCTGCACGACATCTCCCGGCGGGCGCTGCACCTGCACGGCGCGCTCGGCATCTCCAACGAGATGAACTTCGTCGAGATGCTGGTCGCCGCGGAGCTGCTCGGCCTCGCCGACGGCCCCACCGAGGTGCACCGGGTCACGATCGCCCGCGAGGTCCTCAAGGACCATCACGCGGTCGAGACGCTGTTCCCGAGCGATCACCTGCCCACTCTGCGGGAGGCCGCCACCCGCCGGCTGGCGGGTCGGCTCGGCGGCGGCATCGCCCACACGCCGGCATGAGCACCACCGCGGGCGGCCCGGCGGGCGGGCCGACAGGCGACCCCGCAGGCGACCCGGCGGGCGCCGTGCCCGGGGTGGACCTCGGCCGGCTGGCCGCGTGGATGGACGGGCAGGGCCTGCCGGCGGGGCCGATCACCGCCGTCGAGCGGCTCGCCGGCGGCACCCAGAACGTGCTCGTGCGCTTCGACCGGGGCGGGCGGCGGTTCGTGCTGCGCCGCCCGCCCGTGCACAAGCGGCCCGACAGCGACCGGACGATGCGCCGGGAGGCCCGGGTCCTCGCGGCCCTGGCGTCGACCGCCGTGCCGCACCCCCGCCTGATCGCCGTCTGCCCCGACGAGGCCGTCCTGGGCGCGGCGTTCTACCTGATGGAACCGGTCGACGGCGCCAACCCGACGGTCGAGCTGCCCGCCGGCTACCGGACCTCGGCCGGCTGGCGGCACCGGCTTGGCCTGGCGATGGCCGAGGGGGCTGCCGCGATCGCCGCCGTCGACCACGCCGCCGCCGGCCTCGCCGACCTGGGCAAGCCTGCCGGCTACCTGGAGCGGCAGGTCAGCCGCTGGCGCGGTCAGCTCGAGGGCTACCGGACGCTGGCGGGCTACCCGGGGCCCGAGGCGCCGGAGCTGGACGCCATCGGCTCCTGGCTGGACGCGCACCGGCCCGACGACTTCCGCCCCGGGCTGGTGCACGGCGACTACCATCTCGCCAACGTGCTCGTGACGGCGGACCGCCCGGCGCTCGCCGCGATCATCGACTGGGAGCTGGCGACCATCGGCGATCCCCTGCTCGACCTGGGCAGACTGCTCAGCACCTGGCCCGGTCCCGAGGGTTCCCCGCCCGGGGCGCCGGGCGTGCACCCCTGGGACGGGTTCCCCACGGCGCGCGAGCTCGTCGCCCGCTACGGCGAGATCACCGGCCGGGACCTGCGTTCCCTGCCCTGGTACGAGGTCCTGGCAGGCTACAAGATCGGGATCATTCTGGAGGGGACCTACGCCCGCGCCTGCGCCGGCCAGGCCGACCTCGCCGTCGGCCGGGCGCTGCGCGCGACCGCCCGACGGCTGTTCGCCCGGGCGAGCGCCCGGATCGCGGCGCCATGAGCGGCGAGGACACCCGCCGTGACCTGCTGGTGGCCGCCGAGCGGCTGTTCGCGGCGGGCGGCATCGACGGCCCCAGCATGCGCGAGATCAGCAAGGCCGCCGGGCAGCTCAACACGAGCGCGCTGCAATACCACTTCGGCGGCCGGCAGTCGGTCCTCGCCGCGATCATCGACCGGCATCACCGGGACATCGAAACCCACCGGCTCGGCCTTCTCGACACCCTGGAGTTCGCCGGCGAGCCGGAGCTGCGCGGGCTGGCCGCCGCGCTCGTGCTCCCGCAGGCGGCCCGGCTCGATCATCCCGACGGCGGACCCGAGTACCTGCAGATCATCGCCGAGGTGACGGCCCGCCCCGAGCGCTTCGCCGGCTGCTTCGCGGCGGCGTCCGCCGCGCCCAGCATGGTCCGCTGGCGCGGCCTGGTCACGCCGTTCCTGCCGCCCGCCGCGGTCGGACCGCCGCTGCACCGCCGGTTCGCGGCGATCCGGTTCCTCAACGGGGAGCTGGCGAACCGCGCCCGGGAGCATCACCGCCCGGACCACCGCCTGTTCGCCAGTCACCTCGTCGATCTGGTGACGGCGATCCTCACCGCCCCGGTCTCGGCGCAGACGAACCGGCACATCCGCTCCAGCCCGCCGAGCCCCGCCGACCGGTAGGGTCGGAATTCGGCACGATGCCGGATGAGGGTCGAACGTGCAGCTCATCGGGTCGAGCCCGACGGGTCGAGGAATCGGGTCGACCCGGGGTCGGTAGCGCCCGCGGCCGTGCCGCGCGGCCTTCAGGGGGAGCGAGACACCGCGGGCGATGCTTCGGTACATGCTGCCGGTGACGCACCGGCCTGATCGCGACGGCGTGGTGAGCCAGCACCGTCACGTCCCTTTCTTCCTGGCCCTGGAGATCGCCGCGCAGGCCTGGGCACGGGCGCTGGCGACGACCTGCGAGGGGCTGCTCGCTCCCGCCGACCTCGCCGTCGTCGACGTGACCAGCACCTACCGTCGGGAGCTGTTCACCGGCGACGTCCTGTTCGGCGTGACCCTGTCGAGGTTCGGCTCCAGCTCGCTGACCTTCGCCCTGGAACTCACCCAGCACGATCACCCGGCGGCGAGCCTGACCGCGACCCTGGTCAAGGTCGACGCCGACCGGCTGCACTCGATGCCCTTCACCCCCGAGCAGCGCGCCGGCCTGGAGCGGCTCCTGCTCGCCTGAGGACCACGCGGGCGCCGTCCCGCCCGTCCCCCCAGGAGCGGGGCGCGCCCTACCAGGGGAGGTCGGCGAGGAGCGCCTCGACGCGGGCCCGCACCCCCGCGGCCGTCTCGGGGTTGGTGAGGATGTGGACCCGGTCCGCCTCGATGCCCGCCAACGCGATTCGGGCGACGTCCGCCGGCAGCAGGATCGAGCCGCCGCGCTGCGCCGCCCGGTCTTCGAGGGTGTCGCGCGGGTCTGGCGTCTGAGCCCCCGCCGGCTGGTTCGCCCGCGACGTCTCGCTCAGCGCCGTCGCCACCGGCCCCGGGCACAGCACGCTTGCGCCGAGGGTGGGGGCGACGGCCCGAAGCTCCAGGTTGAGGCTCTCGGTCAGCCCGACGACGGCGTGCTTGACGGCGTTGTACGGCGTCAGCGTCGGCAGCGCCATGAGGCCGCCGACGGAGGCGGTGTTGAGGACGTGGCCGCCGCCCTGGCGGATCAGGTGCGGTACGAAGTGGTGCACGCCGTGGACGACCCCGAGCAGCGCCACGTCGATCAGCCAGCGCCAGCTGCCCAGGCTCTGCTCCCACATCGGCGCCGGACGGCTCACGACGCCGGCGTTGTTGCACACCAGATCCACCCGGCCGAACCGGTCGATCGTGGTCTCGGCGAGGGCATGCACCTGGTCGGCGTCGCTGACGTCGGCCGGGACCGCGAGGGTCGTGGCCCCGGCCGCGGCGAGCGTGGCGGCGGCCCGCTCGACCGCGTCGGTCTGCACGTCGGACAGGACGACGCGCACGCCCCGGGCCGCGAGCGCCTCGGCCAGCCCGTACCCGATGCCGCTGGCCGCCCCCGTCACCACCGCGACCTGCCCCTGCTCGATCCTCATGACCGCATCCTGCCGGGAAACGGACTCTGACGTCGACATCCGCGCGAGCCCGACACTGCGGGCCTTCCCGGCCGCGGCACGGGCGCGCGGCTCCGGCTGGCGGTGGTCACGGGCGTGCTCGCGGTGGTGACCTTCAGCGTGGGCCTCGCCACCCGGCTGACGTCCGGACCCGGCGGGCCTACCCCCAGCCGCGCCGTACAGGCGTAGGTGTTCCGGCCGGGTCTCCGGCCGCTCGGCACCGGCCGCCAAGGCACCCGCCGCCAAGGCACCCGCCGCCCCGGAGAACTCCCTCGATGGGGGCCGTGGGCAGGCTGCCGCGCTGCACTCTGTTCATCACGGCCGTCACCGGTCGGTCGTCCACGGTGGACGCCACACCTGATCGATGATTGATTCACGGTGTCTCGGCATGGCGGACAGCTGGTGGTTCGGGACGAAGGTGTCAGGCGTCGCCGCACCTGGTCTTGCGCCATCCGATCTGGCCCTATCGAGCTGTTAGCCGAGGCGAACGGCGCGTCGGTCGGCCATGTCGCTCGGAAGAGGCCAGATCGAATGGCGGTCGTCGGTCTCGAGAATGAGAACGTGGGTGGCGGGACCGCCAACTCACGCCACTGCGGGAGACCACTTCAAACGTCGCCTGACAGGGTTCGTCGGGGCGAGGTCGGATCGATGTCCGGTCACGCCGCGACGGGCGCCCAGCACAGCTCGGGCTGGACGGCGCGCTACGCCGGGTGACTCGCCAACACCCGCGCCACGGCGGTGTCGACGTCGGCGGTTTCCATCTGCCGCCCAGTCGCGCTCCACCACACGGGCAGCCGACCGGTCTTGATCCAGTCCAGGTGGAACCGCGGACGGGGTGCGAGCCGGGCAGGTGTTCCCGGGCGCCAGAACCGCCCTGTTTCCAACCGACTCAGGCAGTGGCGAGCGCTCGCGACCCGGTACACCAAACACGGCCACTACTACCACAACGAGGTCGCCATCGCCTCGATCACGAGGCGGCTCGTCGAAGATCCACGAGAAACCGCCTACTCATCGGCCCACCGCTGCAACAGACGACGCATGCTGGTCCGCAGGAAGAAGTCCCGGAAGGCCTGCGGGCTGTCGGTCTCCCGCGGCTCGACCAGATATTTCTGCAGCCCGTCCTCCAGTTCCCGGACGACCTGCTGGCCGGCCATGTGCCGCATGACGGAAATCAGCTCACCCTCATACTGGATCACTCGAACGACTGTGTCGTCCTTCAGGAAGACGGCAGTGGACAGCAGCTTGCCCACCTCACTCCCCGCCTCGTCGAGAATGACAGCGGAATCCGGTCGCTTGGAATTCTCGAACAAGTCGGCCAGCTCCTCGTCGAAGCCGGGCTTCACCTTCCAGATGACTGCGGAGAACTGACGCACTGCAATCTCCCATATCCATTGGGACCAGCATGTCGATCCGTTGACCAACAGCATTGATACTTACATGACGGCCAGGCGAGGTTCGGTGGATTCCGAACATCGCGGTGGCAACTAGCTGCCACCGCGGACGAGACGTCGGGCGGCTACCGAGCCTTCGCCAACCTGGTTGGCCGCAGGCCGGACCGGCGACGTGGAGTGGCGGGCTGGACGCGGGAAGTAGTGAATCTCCCGGTAGGCGGATGGCCGTCCAAGATCGCCCTGTCCGCCCGGGGCATCGTGTGCTTGGCTACTCGGCCGGGGTCGATCTGCCCACCTCGAAAGCGAGGGCCGGATCGAGCAGCCGTTGGGCGTCGACGGGGCGGATCCGTAGCCGGGCGCGGATCAGCCCGGCGGTACTCGTCGCGCCTTCTCGCAGCGCACTGCCACAGCCGCGCATCTTTCGCACCGGACCGAGCCGAACTGCGGCGAGACGCCCGGGGCTCGAGAAGTCACGTCGCACACGGTCGGACATCCGGCGGTAACCGGGCCGCCATCTCGCCGACCCCCTAATCGTTGGATTCTCCAACCCGCCCCGGCTAGGCTGACCCCGACCAGGTCAGTTGTGATTTCAAACTTACGGTGTGAGGGATCAGCGAGCATGGACGACAGACCCGAAGCGGCGCTCCGATCCGGGCAACCACCGACGATCTCCCTCGTCGGGGACCTCCCATCCGCCCGGGGCGGGACGCCGACCTCAGGCGCTCCGCCGAGCACGAGCACGAGCACGGCAGCGGACCCGCACCCGCCGGCTCCGGGTGTCGCCGCGTCAGGCGCCGCGCAGGGGGGCGCGCCGGCTGCGCGCTTCGGGCGGGTGTTCGCGGTGGTGGCGGCCGGGGTCGCCATGTCGAACCTCGACCTGTTCATCGTCAACGTCGCCCTGCCGGACATGGGGCGGCACTTCGGTGGGTCGTCGTTGTCGTCGCTGTCGTGGGTGCTGAACGGCTACGCCGTCGTCTTCGCCGCGCTGCTCGTGCCGGCCGGGAACTTCGCCGACCGGACCAGCCCGCGCCGCGCCTACCTCTGGGGCACAGGGATCTTCGCGTTCGCCTCCGCGCTGTGCGCCGTCGCCCCCGGAGTGTGGTTCCTCGTCGCCGCCCGGGTGCTGCAGGCGGCGGGCGCCGCCGTGATGACCCCCTCCTCTCTCGGCCTGCTGCTCGCGGCGGCACCGCCCGAGCGGCGCGGGGCGGCGGTGCGGGCCTGGACGGCGGTGAGCGGGCTGGCGGCCGCGCTCGGACCTGTCGCGGGCGGGCTGCTGACCGAGCTCGACTGGCGGTGGGTGTTCCTGGTCAACCTGCCGATCGGGCTCGCCGTGCTCGTCGCCGGACCGCGGCTGCTGCCCCACCCGCCGCGGCGCCCCAACGCGGGGCGGACCGATCTGGTGAGCGCCGTCCTGCTGACGGGCGGGATCGCGGCGCTGGCGCTGGGGCTGGTGCGCGGACCGGACTGGGGCTGGGGCTCGGCGCGGGTCGTCGGGTCGCTGCTGGCCACCGCTCTGCTGCTGGCCGGGTTCTTCTACCGCTCGGCGCGGCATCCCGCACCGGTCCTGCCGTTGCCGCTGCTGCGCGTGCGGACCTTCAGCGCCGCGACGGTGGCAGCCGTCGTGTTCAGCGTCGCGTTCGCGGCGATGCTGCTGTCGGGGATTCTGTGGTGCCAGGATGTCTGGCACTGGTCGGCGCTGCGGACCGGGCTCGCCATCGCCCCCGGGCCGCTGATGGTCCCGGGGCTGGCCATCGCCGCCGGGCCGCTGGTGGCCCGCCTCGGGGCGGGGACGGTGGCCGCCGCCGGTTGCCTCGTGTTCGGGGCCGGGATCACCTGGTGGATCCTGCGGCTGGAGCCGCATCCGGACTACGCCGGCGGCATGCTGCCCGGGATGCTGCTCACCGGCGTCGGCGTCGGGCTGATCCTGCCGACGCTGATCAGCGCGGCCGTCACCGCGCTGCCCGCGGCGAGCTTCTCCACCGGCTCCGCGGTGGTGACCATGGCCCGCCAGATCGGCACCGTGATCGGGATCGCCCTGCTCGTCGCGGCGCTCGGCGGGGCGACGCCCGGCGACCTCGGCTCGCTCACCGACGCCTACGACCTGGGCTGGATCATCACCGACGCGGCGGTCGTCCTCGCCGCGCTGGCATGCCTGACGATCCCGCGCCCCCGGCCGACCCGGGCGCAGCCGGGCGAGTCCCCGCAGGCACCGGCCTCCCCGCAGGCACCGGCCTCCCCGCAGGCACCGGCGTCAGCGCCGTAGGAGGAACCACACGGTCTTGCCGTCGCCGGGGACCCGGGCCGCGCCCCAGTCCTCGGCGAGGGCCTCGACGAGGTGCAGGCCGCGGCCGCCGAGCGACTCGGCGTCGACGTGCCGCACCCGCGGCGGGTGGTGATCCGGGTCGCGGACACCCACCCAGACGAGGCGTTCGGTGGTCCGGATCTCCAGCACCGGCTCACCGTGGCCGTGCAGCACGGCGTTGGTGACCAGTTCGGTGGCGAGCAGCAGGACGGTCTCGGTCACCTCGGCCGGGACACCGCTGCCGGTCAGGTCCGCCGTCAGCCGTCGGCGGGCCTGGCGGGGAGCGTCCGGACCTGGCGGGAGGACGAACCGGTCGAGGAAGTTCCCGACTGGAGGCTCCGACCCGACCGACATGGCAACGACATATCCGGGCGTATCAACAGGTAAACCGCCGCACGGCCGGTCATCCCGTCACCTGCGCGAGGACGGCGTCCCAGTCGGCCAGGAAACGCCCGAGCCCGTGGCGGGCCAGCGCCGCCTGGCGGGCCCTCTTCCCGTATGCGTGCGCCAGCTCCGGGTCGGCGACGAACCGGCGGGCGGCGTCGACGAGCACCGCCGGGTCGGTGGACAGCACGCCCGCCTCGGCCGGCACCGCCTCGGTCGCCTCCGTCGCCGCCAACGCCACGACCGGCATGCCCAGATGCATCGCCTCCAGCAGGGACAGCCCGAGCGAGGTCCAGCGCGGCAGGTGGACGTACACCCGCCGGCGGGCGAGGGCGTCGTGCAGGTCGGCCTGGGCGACGTCCTCGAATACCGCCAGACGCTCGGGCGGCAGGCCGGTGTGCGCCGGCAGGGCGCTCACCCCGATCCCGAACGCGTCGACCGGGGCGGCGCGGGTGAACTCGGCCAGCAGGTCGGTGCCGGTGACCCGGCCGCGGCGCACCGGCTCGTTCCCCGCCACCGCGATGCGGGCCAGCTCGCCGGTGTAACGGTGGCCGGGATCGACGATGCCATGCCCGACGACCCGGGTCGGGGTGGCACCGGCGTCCCAGAACAGCCGGTTGAAATGGGTGACGTGGACGAGCAGCAGCTCCGGCCGGTCGGCGGCGGGATGGCGGGTCAGCGGCACGTCCCCCTTCGGGGTGTTGTGCTCGACGTACACCGCCGGGATGTCCCGCCCCGGCCGCCGGCCCAGCCAGCGGTGGGCCAGCTCCAGCTCGTGCGGGCGTTGCAGGACGACGACGTCGATGCCGGCGTCGCGCAGCTCTTGCGGGCCGAGTTCGGTGACGGTGCCCGGCCACGGGTAGGTGCGGGCCAGGCCCAGGCCATCGGGCCCGCGGTCGGGTAGCACCGGAACGACGTAGGAGTGCCCGCCCTGGACGAACGACGTCGTCCACGAGCCGTGCACGTGCCAGAGCAGGATTCTCATCCGGTCCCCGTCCCCTCATGGTCGTCGTCCCCGCATGGTCGTCGTCCCCGCATGGTCGTCGTCCCCGCATGGTCGTCGTCCCCGCATGGTCGTCGTCCCCGCATGGTCGTCGTCCCCGCATGGTCGTCGACGGTCCGGCCGGTCGTCGGTTTCGATGATCTCGGCGTAAGCGTCGGCGTCGCGCTCGATCACGCTCGTCGGACGCAATCAGCTCGTGCGGGGGGGCCATCGCCCGCACCTGCGGCGCGTCGGCGGCGGGCGCGCCGGGGCTCTGGTCGGACACGACGACGCGGAACCCGTCGGCGGTCTGGTTCGCGGGCCCGGCCAGCGTCACCGCCAGCGCCGTCGGTCGACCGCAGGTCGGGATGAGCACGTCCAGCCCGCCCGCCGGCGGCCGGCGAGACGCCGAGGCAGGCCCGGTCACGGCAGGCCCGGTCACGGCAGGCCCGGTCACGGCAGGCCCGACCCTGGCAGACGTGGTCACGGCAGCGCCGCCCCGCGCCGGATGCGGCCCAGCAGGTCCGACGTCGACCGGTCCGCGACGTAGTCGACGAAACGCACCTCGCCGCCCAGCGCCCGGACCAGCGGTGCCTCGGCGAGCATCGACTCGGTGTAGTCGCCGCCCTTGACGTAGACGTCGGGCCGCAGGGCGCGCAGGAGCTGCGCCGGGGTGTCGTCGTCGAACACGACGACGTGGTCGACGGCGGCGAGGGCGGTGAGCACCGCGAGCCGGTCGGCCAGCCCGTTGATCGGACGGTCCGGGCCCTTGAGCCGCCGCACGCCGGCGTCGCTGTTGACGGCGACGACGAGGACGTCGCCGAGGCGGCGGGCGGCATCGAGGTAGGCGACGTGACCGGCGTGGATGACGTCGAAGCAGCCGTTGGTGAACACGATCCGCCGGCCCCGGGCCCGGTGCGCCACGACCGCGTCGGCGAGCCCCGCGGCGTCCACAACGACCCCGCCGACCCCGCCGACCCCGCCGACCAGAACGGACCCGCCGGACCCGCCGGCTGCCGGGTCGTCGAGGTAGTCGTCGCCGGCGGCGAGCAGTCGGGCCCGCAGATCCGCCGCCGAGCAGGTGCCGGTGCCCGGCGTGGACACGGCGGCGCAGGCGGCGAGCGAGGCCAGCCCGGCGGCGGCGCGCGGTGCGGCGCCGGCGGCGAGGGCGAGGACCATCGCGGCGATGAAGGTGTCGCCGGCGCCCGAGGTCCGCTCGTCGGGGGCGTCGGTGCCGGCCGGCAGGTGCCACGGCTCGTCGTCCTGGGTCAGCACGACGACGCCGTCCCGGTCGAGGGTGACCGCGGCGAGCCGGGCGCCGCTGGCCGCGAGGATCGGCCCGGCGCAGCGGCGGACGGTGCCGACCCGGTCGCGGGCGAACGCGTCGCGGGCGTCGTGCGGCAGCAGCGGCACGACCTCGCCGGCGTTCGGCTTGACCAGATCGGGCCGGGCCGCCGCCCAGCGGGCCGGGTCGTGGGCGTCGACGACGAGCCATCGCCCCGCCGCGTGCGCCGCCGCACCGACCCTGTCGATCAGCTCCGGCGTGTACATCCCGGCGCCGTAGTCGCAGGCCAGCACGGCGCAGGCGGCCGGCGCCGACGCCGCGACGCGGGCGGCGAGCGCGGCGGCCGTGGCGGGCGCGGGCGGGGTCTCATCGCCGGTGTCGCAGCGCAGGTGCAGGTGGCTGCCCGAGCAGATCCGCCGTTTGGCCAGCGTGGCGCGGCCCGGCTCCGCCACGAGGCCGTCGGTGCCGACCCCGCCCGCGTCGAGCAGCTCGCCGAGGCGCCGGCCGTCCGCGTCGTCGCCGACGATGCCGACCAGGCGGGCGCGCGCGCCGACGACCGACACGGCGAGCGCCGCGTTGCCCGCCCCACCCGGGGACTCGTTGCGGGCCGTCACCGACACGACCGGCACCGGGCCCTCCCGGGACAACCCCCGCGGTGGCCCCCACAGCCAGGCGTCGAGCATCGCGTCGCCGACGACGAGCAGGTCGAGGTCGGCGAACCGGTCGAGCAGGCCGCGCAGCCCGCCATCGGCCGCTGCGGCCCAGCGCCGCCCCGCGCCGGTCATGCGGGCCTGCGGGCGCAGAGACCCAGCGCGGCGGCGGCGACCTCGGCTGGCGCCAGGTCCAGGCATTCCTGCTCGAACGGGCAGGTGAAGGCACGGCACGGCGAGCACGGCGTCTCCCGGCGCAGCACGACGGCGCGGGTGGCGCGCGGGCGGTACTCGGCCTCCCGTTCGGTACCGGCGAAGAGGGTGACGACGGGCGCGCGCACGGCGTCGGCGAGGTGCGCGCCACCGGAGTTGTTCGTGACGGCGACCGCCGCCCCGCTCAGCAACGCGGCCAGCGCCGGCAGGTCGAGGGATCCGGCGAGCCCTTGCCCGGCCGGCCCGGCCCCGGCGCGCACCCGGTCGACCAGCGCCGCCTCGCCCCGCGTCCCGGCGACGAGGACGCGCAGTCCCGCGCCCGCGAGCAGGCCGGCGACCTGGGCGAACCGGTCGGGATCGTAGCGCCGCGACGAGCAGCTCGCGCCGGGCAGCAGCACCACGTACGGGCCGGCCTCGACCAGCGGGCGCACCCGGGCCCGTGCCTGCGTCGGCACGGTGAGGCGGGGATGGCCGTCGGCGGCGGGCAGGCCGGCGCGGCGCAGCAGCAGCAGCGCCCGGTCGACCTGGTGGACGCCGCCCGGCAGGTCGTCCACCCAGTGGGTGAGCAGCGCGCCGCCGAACTCCCGCGACGCGCCGACCCGCACCGGAACCCCGGCCAGCGCGCACACGAACGCGGCGGGCCACGGGGACTGCGAGAACGAGGTGAAGATGACGGCGGCGTCGTAGCGGCGCGCGGCGAGCGTGTCGACGAGTCGGGCCTGCTCGCCCGGTTCGACGGGCCGCCCTCCGGCGTCCTGCCAGCACACCGAGGCGACGAGCGCCTCGTCCACGTCGTCGATGAGCGGGGCGGCGGCGACGCCGGCCGGGGAGGTCAGCAGGTCCAGCCCCGCCGTGGGCGCCGCGGCCCGCAGCGCCCGCAGCGCCGGGGTGAGCAGCACGACGTCGCCGAGGTTGTCCGGGCGCACCGCCAGGATCCGGCGGGCGGCGGCGAGATCCAGCGGGCCACCGCGGCCGGCCGCCGGATGCGCGGCTCGTGGCACATCCGGCCGTCGCGTCGATCCCACGCCTGCCTCCCCTCCGTCGGCAGCGCTCCCCCGCCCAGTTCCCGAGCCCTCGGCAACAAAACTGCTACTCTCCGTAATTTCCTGTGGTGCCGTCCGCCTCGGCCCGCAGCCGTGGAGGCGCCGCCGTCCTGGATGGTCGCCGCGATCCTGGATGGTCGCCGCGGTCCTGGATGGTCGCCGCGGTCCTGGATGGTCGCCGCGGTCCTGGATGGTGATGCGCCGCGGGAGCGGGTAGGGCCTCCCGCATGCCCGGGAGAGCTCGCCGAGGCGCGCCGGAGGCACCGGCCGGACCACCCGCCGCCCGCCGGCACCGACCGGCGGCAGGCCGGTGCCGGCCACGGGTCGCCCTCGTCTGCGGCAACCTCGCCACCGCCGAGGACGGCGTCGCCGACTACACCGTGCGCCTCGCCGCGGCGCTGCCCGGCGACGTCGAACCCGTGCTGGTCACCTCCGGCCGCCTCGACGGCGACACCGGCGCGCTGCCGGTGGTCGCCACCGGACGAGGCTGGGGGCCGGCGGGTCTGCGCGCCGCCGCGACGGCCCTGCGGCGCCTGCGGCCGGACGTCGTCCACGTGCAGTTCGCGCCGTCGGCGTTCGGGTTCTCCCCGGCCCCGGGCCTGCTGCCCGTCCTGACCGGGGTGGCCGCCCCCTGGGTGGCCACGCTGCACGAGTACGGCTGGTGGGCGTGGCCGTCGCGGCTGCCGGCGGCGCTGTGGCGGGCACCGGAACGGCGTGGCTGGTGGGATCGGGAGACGCTGACCCTCGTCCCGCGGGCCCAGGCGCTGGTCGTCACCAACCCCGACCATGCCGCCACCGTGCGCGCCCGCTTCGGCCGGATCGCCCAGACGGTGCCGGTCCCCGCGAACATCCCCCGCGTCGCCCCGCTCGCCGCGGGCCCGGCGGCCGCGGCGCGGACGGCGGCACGCGCCCGGCTGCACGCCCGGCTCGGCGCGCCGCCCGACGCCGAGGTGGCGGTGTTCTTCGGTTTCGTCCACCCGGTGAAGGGCGTGCGCTACCTGATCGAGGCGGTCGCCGCGTTGCGCGCGCAGCGGCCGCGGCTGCGCCTCGCGGTCGTCGGCGGATTCACCTCGCTCGCGCTGCCCGTGGCCGAGGCGGCGGCGTTCCGCCGCGAACTCGCCGAGCACGCCCACGCCGCCGGCGCCGGCGACCTGGTCACCTTCACCGGGCATCTGCCGGCCGAGGAGGTCTCGGAGATCCTGGCCGCGGCCGACGTGTGCGTGCTGCCGTTCACCGCCGGGGTGACGACGAAGAGCGGGGCGCTGGCCGCCGCTCTCTCCCACGGGCTGGCGACGATCGTCACCGCCGCGGATCCGCCCGATCCGGCGCTGATCGACGGCCGGACGGTGCTGGTCGCCGACCGGGTGCGCGACCCTGCACCGCTGGCCGGCGCGCTGCGCCGGGCGCTGGGCGATCCGGCGCTGCGGGCGCGGCTGGCGGCCGGCGGGCAGCGCCTGGTCGCCGACCGCTCGTGGCAGGCGATCGGCGCGGCGCACACCCACCTGTACCGCCGGGTGCTCGCGGGCGCAGGCCCGCCACCCCGATGACCGCGACCCCGATGACCGCCGCGCGGGGCGCGGAGATCGGCGAGATCCTCTTCGTCGAGCTGCTGGGCGGCATCGGCGACCTGCTCATCGCCCTGCCCGCGATCCACCTGCTCGCCGACAGCAAGCCCGGCGCACGGCTGCGGGTGCTCACCTTCACCCCCGCCGCCGAGCTGCTGCGCGGCGACCCGAGAGTGGCCGAGGTCCTCCCACTGACCGACCATCACGCCCACGCCGTGCACACCGCCGTCCGCGACGCGGTGACGCGACGGCGACCGGATCTCGCGGTGACGACGACCCGGCACAGTGGCGTGCCGGCGGCGATCAGGGCCGGTCGGCCCCGCTTCGCGGTGACGGATCTGTGGCGCGGCCCCGGCCCGCACGAGCCGATCGGCGACCGGTACGTGCGACTGCTCGCCGCCGACGGCTGGATCCGGCTCGCCGACGACGCCCGCCAACCCGCGGGGGGCCAGCCCGAGCCGGGCCTGACCGGCCGGTTCCCGCCAGGGCGGGTGGCTCTGGACGCCGGGGAGCTCGCGGCGGGGCGGCGCCGGCTCGCCGCGCTCGGCGGCGCCGGGCCCGCCGGGCCCGGTGGGGCCGGTGGGGCCGGTAGGGGCGCGCCCGTGCTGCTGGTCCCCGACGTGGGCATGGCGGTCAAACGGTGGTCGGCGCCGCGCTGGGCCCAGCTCGCCCGCCTGCTCGCCGCCCGCGGGCACCCGCTGCTACACCCGCACGGGACGGCGGTGCCGGGAGCGGTGGCGGTGCCCGCGCTGTCGCTGCGGGAGCTCGCCGGGCTGTGCGCGGCCGTGGCGGAGTGCGGGGGCGTCGTGGTGGGCGGCGACACGGGTCCGGTGCGCGTGGCGGCCGCGGTCGGCGCCCCCACCGTGGCGTTGTTCGGGCCCAGCCCTGCCGGGCGCTACGGGCTGGCCGGCCTCGGGGCGATCATCGGCGTCGGCCGCCCGCGGCGCGCTCGCGGCGCGGACCTGCAGGGCCTGCCGGGCTGCCCGGTCCGCCGCCCGCTCGCGATCACCGAGCAGGAGTGCTGGTGGACGGCCCGCTGCCCGCTGTCCCCGGACGGCCCGGCCTGCCTGGCTGACCTGAGCGCCGAGCGGGTCGCCCGCGCTGTCGCCGCGGCCACCGGCGCGGCGGCCGCCTGACCGGCCAGGAGCGTCAGGGCCAGCCGGACCGGTGACGCAGGACGGGCCGAGGCAGACGGCGGGGCCGCCCGGGCGGCGCCCGACACCCCTCGACCGTCCCCGCAACCCCCTATCCACACCTAGCTACGGAGAGTAGTAGTTTTGGCGACGTTCGCCAGGGCAGCCCAGTATCCGTGACCGGACAGACCGTTCCCGTGTGCAACTCGAATGTCCTGCCGCAGGCTTGCGCGCTTGAAGTGCCCGAACGGGTGCGGGTGGTGCTGTTCGACCGGGACGGGACGCTGTGCGTCGACGTGCCCTACAACGGCGATCCCGATCGGGTGGAGCCCGTCGCGACGGCCTCGGCGGCGCTGCGGCGGCTGCGCGCGGCCGGCGTGCCGACGGCCGTCGTGTCGAACCAGAGCGGCATCGGACGCGGCCTGCTCACCGGCCGTCAGGTCGACGCGGTCAACCGCCGGCTCGACGATCTGCTCGGCGGGCTCGGCCCGGTCCTCGTCTGCCCGCACGCCCCGGACGCCGGCTGCCCCTGCCGCAAGCCCGCCCCCACGCTGCTGCTCGCCGCCGCCGGCCGGCTGGGCGTGCACCCCCGCGACTGCGCGTTTGTCGGGGACATCGGCGCGGACATGGCCGCCGCCGCGGCGGCCGGCATGCGCGGCGTGCTCGTGCCGACGCCGATGACCCGGGCCAGCGAGGTCGCCGCGGCCAGCGAGGTCGCCGCCGACCTGCTCACCGTCGTCGACCGGCTGCTCGGCGACGGCGCGGCGGCGCGGGTGGGGCCGTGAGCGGGCGGGTCCTCGTCGCCCGGCTCGACAGCGACGGCGACGTCCTGCTGTCCGGACCGGCGGTCCGCGCGGTGGCCGCGCGGGCGGCGCGCGTCACGCTGCTCGTCGGACCCCGCGGGCGGGCCGCCGCCGGCCTGCTGCCCGGCGTCGACGAGGTGCTCGTCTGGCGCTGCCCCTGGATCGACCCGACGCCGCCGCCGGTGCGCCGCGACGACGTCGACGGCCTCGTCGACCGGCTCGCCGCCGGCCGCCACGACGAGGCGCTGATCCTCACGTCGTTCCACCAGAGCCCGCTGCCGCTCGCGCTGGTGCTGCGGATGGCCGGTGTCGGGCGCATCGCCGCCGCCGCCGAGGACTATCCCGGCACGCTGCTCGACGTCCGTCACCGGCTGCCCGAGCGCGGGCTGCACGAGGTGGCGCGCGCGCTGTCGACGGCGGCGGCGCTGGGCTACCCGCTGCCCGCCGGCGACGACGGCATGCTGGCGATCCGCCGGCCGCTGCCCGACCCGACGCCGCTGGTCGGCGCGGTCCCGCCGGGGGCCCGGCCCTACGTCGTGCTGCATCCGGGGGCCTCGGTGGCCGCCCGGCGCTGGCACGCGGCGGGTTTCGCCGCACTGGCCCGCCATCTCACCGGTCGCGGCCACCGGGTCGTGGTGACCGGCGCGGCGGACGAGACGCCGTTGACCGCCGCCGTCGCCGGCCGGCTGCCGGGGGTGCGCGACCTCGGCGGACGCACGGACCTCGCGGCGCTCGCCGGCGTGCTGGACCGGGCGGGGGCGGTCGTCGTCGGCAACACGGGACCCGCGCATCTCGCGGCGGCCGTGGCCACGCCGGTCGTCTCGCTGTTCGCCCCGACCGTCCCGGCGGAACGATGGCAGCCGCACACCCCGCGCCGGGTGCTGCTCGGCGACCAGGACATCGGCTGCGCCGGCTGCCGGGCCTGGGACTGCCCGGTGCCCGGCCACCCCTGCCTGAGCCGGGTCGAGCCGGGCGAGGTCGTCGCCGCCGTCGAGACCCTCCTCGCCACCGCCACCGCGCCGGCCGGCCCGGCCGTGGCCGCCGGCCCGACCAGCCCGGAAGCCCTGGAGGCATCCCGATGAACGTCTCGATGGTCTCCGAGCACGCCAGCCCGCTCGCCGCCCTCGGCGGGGTCGACGCGGGCGGACAGAACGTGCACGTCGCCGCCCTCGCGACGGCGCTGGCTCGCCGCGGCGTCGAGGTCACCGTGCACACGCGGCGCGACGATCCCGAGCTGCCCCGGCATGTGCGCCACGGCGCCGGCGTGCGGATCGACCATGTCCCCGCGGGGCCGGCGTGCTACGTGCCCAAGGACGAGCTGCTGCCCTACATGGACGGTTTCGCCGCCGACCTGCACCGCCAGTGGCAGTGCCAGCGCCCGGACGTCGTCCACGCGCACTTCTGGATGTCCGGCCTCGCCGCGCTGCGCGCCGCCCGCCCGCTCGGCGTCCCCGTCGTGCTCACCATGCACGCCCTCGGTGTGGTCAAGCGCCGCCACCAGGGTCGCAAGGACACCTCGCCGCCGGCGCGCATCGCGCTGGAACGCCGGCTCGTCGCCGACGTCGACCATCTCGTCGCCACCTGCACCGACGAGGTCTTCGAACTCATCCGGATGGGCGCGCCCCGGCAGCGGATCAGCGTGGTGCCGTGCGGGGTCGACCTGTCCCTGTTCACCACCCACGGCCCGGCCGCAGCGAGGTCGGCCGACCGCGTCCGGCTGCTGTCCGTCGGCCGGCTGGTGGAACGCAAGGGCGTCGGCAACGTGATCAGCAGCCTGCCGCACCTGCCGCGGGCCGAGCTCGTCGTCGCCGGCGGGCCGGCCCCGGCGGGCATCGACCGCGACGCGGAGGTGGGCCGGCTGCGCCGGCTCGCGACCGAGCTGGGCGTCGCCGACCGGGTGCGCTTCCTCGGCCGGGTCGACCACGCCGAGCTGCCGGCGCTGTACCGCGGGGCGGACGTCGTCACCTGTGTGCCCTGGTACGAGCCGTTCGGCATCGTCCCGTTGGAGGCCATGGCCTGCGGGGTACCCGTCGTCGCCTCCGCCGTCGGCGGCCTCGTCGACACCGTCGTGGACGGCATGACCGGCCTGCACGTCCCGCCCCGCTCCCCGGAACGGATCGCCGAGGCCCTCGCCGAGCTGATCGACGATCCGGCGTGGCGGCGCGAACTCGGCGCGCAGGGCGCCCTGCGGGCCCGCTGCCTGTTCTCCTGGGACCGGGTGGCCGCGCTCACCCTCTCCGGCTACGAGCGGCTGGCCGCGTGCGGCCCGGGGCGTCTCGGCGCCCCCGACCTGCCCGCGAGGGTATGACGATGGCTGCGCATCGCGACCCGTGGCCGGCCGCGACCGCCCGGCCGGGCCCGCAGGGGTCCGCCAGCTCCGGCCGCCGGCCGCTGCCGTCGGGGCACGAACATGTCGCCGCGCTTCGCCGCGCGCTGGACGACGTCGACGTCGACCGGCTCACCGCCTGGGGTGCGCGCCTCGCCGCCGTCCTGCCCGCCGGCGGGCGGCTGCTCGCCGCCGGCAACGGCGGTTCGGCCGCCGAGGCCCAGCACCTGACTGCCGAGCTCGTCGGCCGTTTCCGCGACGACCGGCCGCCGATGTCCGCGATCGCCCTGCACGCCGACACCTCCTCGCTCACCGCGATCGGCAACGACTTCGGCTACGACGACGTGTTCGCCCGCCAGGTCCGCGCCCACGGCCGGCCGGGGGACGTGCTGGTCCTGCTGTCCACCTCGGGCCGCAGCGCCAACCTGCTGCGCGCGGCCGAGGCCGCCCGCGAGCTGGGCATGGCGATCTGGGGGCTGGTCGGCGCGGCGGACAGCCCGCTCGCGACCGCCTGCGACGAGGTCGTCGCGTTCGGATCCATCTTCCCCGGCGCGGCGTCGACGGCCACCGTGCAGGAGACCCATCTCGTCTCCGTGCACCTGCTCTGCGCGGCCTGTGACGCGGCGCTCGGCGTCGCCCCGGTCCGCTCGTCGACCGCCGGTTCCCAACCCGCCGACTCCCAGCCCGCCGGGCCTTCACCCACCGGGCCTTCACCCGCCGGGTCCTCGCCCGCCGGTTCCTCGCCCGCCGGTTCCTCGCCGGTCACGCGGGCGGGGACTGCCGGCCGGCCGCGTTCGGGACCGCTGGTGATCGTCGGCGACGCGTTGCTGGACCGGGACGTCGCCGGCCGGGTGGAGCGGCTGGCTCCCGACGCGCCGGTTCCCGTCCTCGACGAGACCGCCGACACCGCCCGACCGGGCGGGGCGGGCCTGGCCGCGTTGCTGGCCGCGGGTAACGGCGCCGACGTCGTGCTCATCACCGCGCTGGCCGGCGACGAGGCCGGCCGGCGGCTCGCCGCGCTGCTCGCCGACGCCGGGATCGCCGTGGTCGACCTCGGCCTGACCGGCACGACCCCGCAGAAGATCCGGCTGTGCGCCGGCCCGAACACCCTGCTTCGGCTCGACCGCGGCGGCGGCGGCCCGGTCCGCGGCGGACTGCCCGACGCCGGCCGGCGGACCCTGGCCGCCGCCCGGGGCATTCTCGTCAGCGACTACGGCCGCGGGCTGGTCCGCGAGCGGTCGGTGACGGCAGCCCTCGCGGGCCGGACAGGTGGAGTGCCGCTCGTCTGGGATCCGCATCCGCGCGGCGGCGAGCCATGCCGCGGCGCCACGCTGGTCACCCCGAACCTCGCCGAGGCCCGGACGTTCACCGCCGCCACGCCGGCGCGCCCCGATCCCATCGCCGAGGCCACCGCCCGCGGCCGCCGGCTGGTGGCCCGCTGGGGCGCCGGCGCGGTGGCGGTCACCCTGGGCGAGCGGGGCGCCGTGCTCGTCGGCCCGGCGGACGGTCCGCCCCTCGTCGCGCCCACCGAGCCTGTCGCCGCCGACCCGTGCGGCGCCGGGGACCGCTTCGCCGCGACCGCCGCGGCCCTGCTGGGCGCGGGGGCGCTGCCGTCGGAGGCGGTCGTCGCCGCGACCCGGGCAGCCGGCGCGTTCCTCGCCGCCGGCGGCGTGTCGGCGACGCCTCCCGCGCCGGGACGCCACACCGACGGCGGGATCGGCATGGCGGCGGCCCGGGAGGTGGTGCGGCGTACCCGCGCCCGCGGCGGCGTGGTGGTCAGCACCGGTGGCTGCTTCGACCTGTTGCACGCCGGCCACGTCAGCGTCCTCGCCGCCGCCCGCCGGCTCGGCGACTGCCTCGTGGTCTGCCTGAACAGCGACGCGTCCGTCCGCCGGCTCAAGGGGCCGGACCGGCCGCTGGTGAGCGAGGCGGATCGGGCTGCCGTGCTGTTGGCCCTGGGCAGCGTCGACGCGGTCGTCGTCTTCGACGACGACACGCCGGCGCCGGTCCTGACGCAGCTGCGCCCGGACGTGTTCGCGAAGGGCGGCGACTATGCGGCCGGCGACCTGCCGGAGGCGAAGGTGGTCGAGTCGTGGCAGGGGCAGGCGGTCGTCCTGCCCTACCTCGCCGGCCGTTCCACCACATCGATGATCAGAGAGGCGGTGCGCCGTGGCGGCACCTGACGTGACCCTCGACGCGAGGACGACGAACCCGTCGCCGGCACGTGGCCCGGCGGGTCTCCCCGGCGGCGTCGGGACGATCCTCGTCTCCGGCGGGGCCTCGGGGCTGGGGGCCGCGGTCGTCGCGGCCGTGCGCGACGCCGGGGGAACTCCCCTCGCCCTCGACCGGATGCCGGTCCCGTCCGCCGAGCACGAGATCGTGGACCTCGCCGACGGCCGGGCGACGGAGCTCGCCACCCGGCGGCTCGTCGAGCGGACCGGCGGCCGGCTCGACGGCGTGTTCACCGCGGCGGGAACCGACCGCCCGGCACCGTTCGGCGCGCTGGACGGCGCCGGCTGGGAACGCATCGTCGGCGTGAACCTGCTCGGCACGGCGGCGGTGATCCGCGGCGCGCTGCCGCGCCTGGAGGCGTCGGCCGGGCGGATCGTGACCTGCGCGTCCACCCTGGGGCTGCGGGTCGCGGGCGACGCGTCGGCGTACTGCGCGTCGAAGTTCGGCATCGTCGGGTTCACCCGGGCCCTCGCCGAGGAGTTCAAGGGCCGCCTCGGCGTGACGCTGCTCGTTCCCGGCGGGATGACCACCGCCTTCTTCGACGACCGCGAGGAGCAGTACAAGCCCGGCCCCGACGCCAAGCTCAACCGGCCCGAGGACGTCGCGCGCACGGTGCTGTTCGCCCTGGCCCAGCCCCCCGGCTGCGAGATCAGGGAGCTGGTGGTGACGTCGTCCTGGGAGACGTCCTACCCTTGAGCGCCGGCTTTTCCAAGCCCGACGACGTTCCCGTGACCGACGACGTTCCCGTGACCGACGACGTTCCCGTGACCGACGACGTTCGCGGGGACGCCGCGCGGCGGGACGCCCGGCGCGGGCGCCTCGTGGTGCTGCGGGCCCTCGGCCTCGGTGACCTGCTCACCGGCCTGCCCGCGCTGCGCGGCCTGCGCCGGGCGGTCCCGGGCGTGGACATCGTGCTCGCCGCGCCCCGCTGGCTGGAGCCGGTGGCGCTGCTGTCCGGGGCCGTCGACGCCGTGCTCGACACCGCAGCACTCGGACCGGTGCGGGCCACGCGCCCGGAGCTCGCCGTCAACCTGCATGGCCGCGGCCCGCAGTCCACCGCCGCGCTGCGCGCCACCCGGCCGCGCGCGCTGTGGGCATTCGACCTGCCGGACGGCCCGCGGTGGGAGGCCGCCGGGCGGGCCGGGGCGGGGCACGGGGGCGCGGTCCTGCCGGGGGAACACCCCGAGGAGCGCGAGGTGGCGCGGTGGTGCCGGCTGCTCACCGCGTACGGCGTGCCCTGTGACCCCCACGACCTGACGCTCGCGCATCCCGAGGACCTCAGGCTCGCCCGCCCGCGCGGGCTCAGGGTGGCGGGTGCCGGCGTGACGGTGGTGCATCCTGGCGGGGCGGCGCCCGCGCGGCGCTGGCCGGTCGAGCGATGGGTGCGCGTGGCCCGCGGACTCACCGACCGTGGGCACCGCCTCGTCGTGACTGGCGGGGCGACGGAGTCGGCACTCGCCCGGCAGGTGGCGGACGGGGCCGGGCTCGGCCCCGCGGCCGTGCTGGCCGGAGCCACCGACCTGCTCGACCTGTGCGCACTCGTCGCCGAGGCCCGGCTCGTCATGGCCGCCGACACTGGCGTCGGCCATCTCGCCACCGCCTACGGGACCGCCTCCGTCCTCGTCTTCGGGCCGGTACCGCCGGCGGTCTGGGGGCCGCCGCCGGGCCGGCCCCAGCACCGTGCCCTGTGGGCGGGCCGGCGCGGCGACCCGTTCGCCCCGACACCCGACGCCGGCCTGCTGGCCCTCACCCCGGCGGACGTCCTGGCCGCCGTCGACGAACTCGCGACCCCCGCCCGGACCCGCACACGTTGAGCTCCGGCCTGCCGGTGCACCCCGTGACACGCGGCCAGGGTGGCACGCGGGCAGGGCAGGGTGGCACGCGGGCAGGGCAGGGTGGCACGCGGGCAGGGCAGGCGCGCGAGGCGAGCTGGCGGGTTGCCCCGCAGTCCGTTCACCGACGCCGTGTTGACGATCGACGCGCCGTCCGGCAGATGCGCCAGGGCCGCCCTGGTCACCCAGAAGAAGCTGCGGATGTTCGCCGCAGAGGTGCGCGAAGGGCTAGACGAGTACGTCTCATCGGCTGGCGGAACCGTCATCATCGTGATCACCGGGCCAGGGGTGTCGTCGATCATCGGACCCGGGCATCGTCCCACCCGCCACCGACAGAAAACCGCCACGAACCACCAGACCGGATCGCCTTCGTCCCCGATCCGGCCCCGGCCTGCGATCCGCCTTCGCCCCCGATCCGGAACCTCGACCTGACCCCGAAGCCGAAAGCCGATCATGGTGTTCCGCGGAACCGGCTCCTCGACCCGGACCCGAAGCCGACAGCCGGCAGCCGGCAGCCGGCAGCCGGCAGCCGGCAGCCGGCAGCCGATCATGGTGTTCGGCGGAACCAGCTCAACGGTCCCCCGCCACCCCCGCCGCACGCCAGGCGATGCCCCTCAGAGCCCTCTCTGCCCGCCCGGCCACCACCAGCCCGGACTTCGGCCGCTGCCCGCGTCGTCCGCCACCGCATCCTGCCGGCTCATCCTGTTGGGGGCCTCTCAAGGGCTTCTGTTCCCACCGGCCGAAGCAAACCTCCCCCGGCTTCCGAAAGGCCGGTGTCACATAACGCGGCATTCCGCGGACGGGGTTTTGGCGGCCGGACGACGGGTCATCCTGGCTGCATGACCACAGCAATCGAAGCGCAGAGGTACCTCAAGGGTGTCGACTATCCGGCCGATCGCTCGACGATCGTGAAGAAGGCGAAGGAGAACGGCGCGGACGAATCCCTCATCCGGACTTTGGAAAATCTGCCGGACCGGGAGTACAACGGCCCGAACGCAATCTCCAAGGAACTGTCCGGGAAATCCTGACCGGTAACTGGTCATCGAACGCGGCACAGCCAGGTGGTCGGGCCGGGGCAACCGCCTACCGGCCCGGCCCCGAGCATTGCCGCACCGCCGGCGTCACGGGTTGGCCGGCGTCACGGGTTGGCCGGCATCGAGCCGACCTATCCGAACTACCCCTCCCCGGTCATTCTCGTGTCACCTAGGACGATCTCGACCAGAACGGAAAGTCGGCGTTCCGGCACACTAGGAGTCTGTGCGGTATCCGGCCGCGGAAACCTGCCGCAACGGCGTGATGGGTCCCGAGAAACGATCAGACGGCGTGCACGACCGCCTCGGCGAGGAAGAATCCCGCGACGAGCAGGACGACGACCCCGACCGCGATCAGTGTGATCATCATCGGGGTGCGGTTGGGTGTGCCGGGGTCGGCGTTGGGCTGCTCGCCGCTGACCGCCCCGCCGGTGGAGTCCTCGGCGGGCGGGGTCTCCCCCGGGGGCACGCCACCCCCGGGTTCGAGGCCGGGGGTGCGGGCCGGGTCGGGGTCGACGGGCGAGCCGGCGGCGCGGGATCGCGCACCGGCGCGGGCATGGGCATGGGCATGGGCGGGGCCGGCCGGTTCCGGACCCGAGCGGACGAGATGGTTCTGGTCGGGTGTCATGACCTCGGCGTGCCCGCCTCGGGCCGGACAACCCGCCCGGCCTGACGCCGAGCCCCGCGCCCCCGGTCCCGTTCGGGCGTCCACGTACGGTCCACGTCCGGCCGCGGGTACCGATGGCACCGGCTAGGGGGCGCCGTAGAGCCGCTCGATGTCCCGGCTGAGGGTGTCGAACCAACGGCCGATGTCCTCGGGGATCGCGGTGACCCGCTGCCTGGCCGACTCGACCGCGCGTTCGCCCTTGCGGCCGAGCATCCCCGCCATCGGCACGATGTTCCCCTTGATCATCGAGTAGAGCCCGTTGACCGACGGGTCCGGCGACAGCGCGTGGGCGAGCACCGGGTCCCAGCCGGCCGGGTCGGAGGCGAACTCGGCGATGCCCAGGTAGGGACCGGTGCCGATCCGGGCGAGGTCGGGCAGGTAGTCCAGGGCGGCCGAGCCACGGGAGGTGCCACCGGTAGCGAGGACGTCCGCCACGGCGTCGCGGGACGCCTTCGAGGCGAGCTCGGCCAGCCGCTCGGTCTCCGGATGACCGCCGAGACGCGCGTCGCCGAACGTCCGCCACTGCTGGCCCAGCGCGTTGCGGACCTCGATGCCGTGCGCGTTGTAGTGGTCGTGCACGGTCTTGAGCAGCAGGCTCGCTGCGGTGTCGCGCAGCAGCGGCCCGAAGATCGTGGCCGCCAGGATGGCTCCGGAGGGGGCCGTGACGACGTTGTAGGGCAGCCGGCCGTCGGCGTAGGCGCAGCGGGCGCACGCATCGTAGATGTGGGCACGGTTGCGGGTGAAGAACTCCGCGCAGATGGTGCGGCCGGCGCTGCCAGAGATGAGGTGACCGGCGGCGAAGGCATCGGTGAGGAAGTGGTCGGAGAACGCCGAGGCGAGCCAGGCCTGGGCCTCGAACCGCTCCCCCGCGCCGGCGGTGGAGCCGGCATCGGCGACGCCGCCCGGGGTGGCGGACAGGGCCGGGTCGGGCCGGCCGGGAGCGGCCGCCGCCGCGGCTGCCTCGGTCGGCGGCAGCGCCGGGCGGGCGGCGGCGGAGCCCGCTGGCAGGCCCGCCCGCACGCTCGCCGCCTCCCCGCCGCTGATCGCGGCGGGCGGCGCGCCCGGGTGGCGGGCCTGCCATGCCTCGCGGGCGAGGTCCAGGGCGAGCTGGTGCTTGGGGATCCAGTTCTGCCGGATGTTCTCCGGGGAGAAGTGCGCCGCGTTCTCGGCGGCGAGGTCGAGAAAGCCGGCCTGCGCGTCGGGCGCGTCGCTCTCGACGTGCTCACCGCCGGAGACGGCGCCGTGCCGGCCGTCGGCGGCGTCGGCGTCGCCGGCCAGCGGCGCGACCGGTAGGCCGACCCGGTCGTGACCCGTCGTCGCCATCTCGTAGTCGGCGTTGTTCTGGTTGACCTGGTCCTGGGTCGGCGCATAGGCGACCCCGCCCGGTGCCGCCGGATCGGGGTGCGCCGCCGCCTGGCGGCGTTCCCGTTCCATCACGTCGAGCACGGAGCGCAGCTCGGACGCCGGTGCCTGCAACAGCGCCTCCGGTGACCGGTAGAAGTCGCCGGACAACGCGACGATCTGCCCGTAGGTCAGCTCGACGCCGTTGGGCAGCCGGACGCGGCGCCCGTCGCCGCCGTGGGCGTCACCGAGCTGGCGGTGTTCCCACGCCTCGTACCGGCGTGGGGTCCCCGCCGGCAGGGTCTGTGCCGGCCGGGCGGGCAGGCCGCGGACGGCCGCGTCGGCGGCGATGTCCGCGTCCACCTCGGCGGCGATGTCCGAGGGGACGATGGACGTGACGGCGCTGCCCGCGCCCGCGGCGGCCCGGCGGACCGCGCCGCCGGCACCGACCGGGCCGGTGGAGCCACGCCGGTCGGTGCCACCGGCTGACTCCGTCGCGCCGGCGGTGGCCCGCCGCTGCTGGACGACATGCGCCAGCTCGTGGGCGATCAGCCGGTCCCCGGCGGCCGTGCCGGGCGCGTACCGGCCGGGAGCGAAGTGCACCTGCTCGCCGTGCGTGACGGCGTGGGCGTTCCCACCGGCCAGGGTGGAGTCGGCTACCAGGCGCACGCCGGAGAAGTCCGTGCCGAACAGGCCGCCGAAGCGGTGCAGGGTCACGGCGACCGCCACGTTCCCGGCGCTGCGCTGCAGATTCAGCAGCGCGGCCACCGGACCGGATTGCGGATCGGATTGCGGATCGGCGCGACGGCGGCCACCGGAGGCGTCGCCGGACCGGGCGTGCGGGGGCCGAGCCGGCGCCGAGCCCGCCGTCGGGGCCTGGACCGGCGGAACGCGGGTGGGGATCGGGGCCACCCGCGGCACACGGGGGCGCGGGTTCGGGCGCTGCATCCTGCCATCGTCGGGCCGGATCCCGGGCGCCGGCGCCGCGCGCCGCCACGTTGCCCGTTCGACAGCCCGATCAGGCAGGTGCCGTGTCCCGTCCGGGCCGCCCGCGCCAGGAGGAACCGCCCGCCGGTCACGCCGCGGGGTCGGCCGGGACGGCGACCCCGACCACGGGCCCGACCACGGGCCCGACCACGGGCCTGGCCAGCGCCTGCGCAGGGGTCAGACCGCGTCCGGCGCCGGGGACCGCTCGCCCCCGGCCGGCGCCGCGGCCGGCTCCGCAGCCGCCTGAGCAGCCGATCCCTCCTGCGGCTGGGCGGGTAGCTGGGCGGGCGGGCGCGGCGCCGACTCCGGGCGGCCGGGGAGGAGCAGGCCGGCGGTCAGGATGATCACGATGGTGCCCAGCGCGAACCAGTAGACCCCGTGGAACCCGGCCACGCCGGTGCCGTCGCCCACGGTGGCCAGGATGAGGGTGACCACGGCGATGCCGATCGCGGCGCCGAGCTGGTTGAGGATGTAGAGCACCGAGCTGCCCTGCGGCACCGAGGCCGGCGGCAGCGTCCGGTACAGCGAGCCCATCGTGGGGGCGCCGACGAAGCTCAGCCCCAGCCCGACGACGAACGCGGCGAGCGCCGGCCAGACCTCGGCGGTGTGCGCCCCCACCCGGGTGAACGCGAATTCGCCGACGGCGGCGACGAGCGCCCCGGCGCGGACGAGCCGCCGGGCGCCGAGCCGGTCGGACAGCCGGCCGGCCAGCGGCATGCCGGCGATGGCGGCGACCGCGAACGGCGCGACGAGCAGCCCGGAGGCGAGCGGGCCGCGCCCGTGCTGCTGCTGGTAGTACAGCGGCAGCACGAACAGGTTCGCGAACATGGTCAGACCGACAAGCGTCATGATCGTGACGCTGGCCGAGAAGCCGCCGCTGGTGAACAGCCGCAGGTCGATCAGCGGCGGCGTGCGCCGGGCGGCGGCCGGGCGCAGGGCGTGTCCGGCGTAGCCGGCGAGCAGGGCGACGGCGGCGGCCAGCGGGAGCAGCACCTGCCAGGCGGCGATGGTCGTGCGGTCCGCGGCCTGGGACAGCGCCAGGACCACCGCGGCGAAACCCGGGCCGAGCAGCGCCGCCCCGCCGACGTCGAGCCGGGTGCGCGGCGCCTCGCCGGTCGCCACGTCGCGGGGGATGACCCGCAGCGCCCCGAGCATCGCGACGACCCCGATCGGCAGGTTGATCAGGAACATCCACCGCCAGGAGAAGTTCGCCAGCACGACGCCGCCGACTATGAGGCCGAGGACCGGGCCGGCCGAGAGGACCATGCCCATCAGCCCCATCACCCGGCCCGCCCGGCGGGGGCCGGCGGCGCGGGCCAGCAGTGTGAGCACGAGCGGGTCGAGGATGCCGGCGGCCAGCCCCTGCAGGACCCGGAAGACGATCAGGCTGCTCACGTTCCAGGCCAGCCCCGAGGCGAGCGAGGCGGCCAGGAAGGCGACGAGGCCGGCCAGCCACAGCCGGCGGGCGCCGAACCGCTCGACGGCCCAGGTGGTGACCGGGATGGCGACGGTGAGCGCCAGCAGGTAGCCGGTGGAGACCCAGCCGATCGTGCTCAGCGCCGCGTCGAACCGAGCGGCCAGGGTGTCGACCCCGACGGCCACCATCGAGCCGTCGAGAATCCCCATGATCCCGCCGAGGAGGACGACGCCGATCAATCGCCGCAGCGCGGGATCGAACCGGCCCTCGTCCAGCACCTGAGCCATTTCCGTCACCTTTCGAGTACCTGATAGTGCACTAGCTGGTGCACTCTAACAGGTGTTCCCGTTCAACCGGAACGGGTTGGCCCGGTTAACTGCACCAACCAGTGCAGACGGATGGGGGTGATGCGATACGGTGGCCTGATGACGGGCAGGACGCCAGCCGCGGCCGCCGGAGCGGACAGCGCGGCCCCGGGGTCGCGCGCCCGGCCGGGTGCGCGCGGTCGGATCGACAAGCGCCAGGCGATCCTCACCACCGCGTTCGTGGTGTTCGCCCGCGAGGGATACGCGCAGGCCACGCTGGACGCGATCGCGGCCGAGGCGCGCGTCGCCAAGCACACGATCTACAATCATTTCGGGGACAAGCAGACCCTGCTGCGCGCGGCGATCGCCGCCGAGGCGGACCGGGCGATGGCGAGGAACCTCGCGGCCGTCGACCGGCTACGCGACCACGACGGCGACCTGCGCGCGGCGCTGGAGGACGTGGGCCGCCAGCTCGTCGAGTGTTTCTGCGACGAACGCGCCTGGGCGCTGCGGCGCCTGCTCTACGCGGAGATCGCCCAGTTCCCGGACCTGCTCGACATCGTCTCCGGCCGAGCGACGGACCCGGTCACCGAGGCGCTCGCCGACCGCCTGGCCCGCCTCTCCCTGGCCGGCCACCTGCGCGCGGGTGATCCGGCCGCCGCGGCCGAGCAGCTCGCCGCCCTGCTCACCGGCTCGCTGGAGGCCCGCTGCCGCTACGGCACCCGGGTCATCCCCGCCGCCGAGCAGCACGCCGTCGCCCGCGCCGCGGTCGACACCTTCCTGCACGTCTTCGGCACCGGCTCCGCCGAGACGGCCGCGCCGGCCTGACCCCGCCGGTTGGGCGTGCCGGGCATCCGCGCCAGTACGACCCGGTGGACGGCCGCGAGCCAGCACGCGCCGAGGAAGGCGCCGCCGAGCACGTCGCTGGGATGGTGCATGCCGCGGTAGGTCCGGCAGAACCCGACGAGCACCGGCACGGCGACCGCGGCCACCACAGCCACGACCAGCACGACCCCGACCCACCATGACCGGGCCGACGCCGGGTGCCCCCCGTGGCCGCTGCCGCCCCGGCCCACGCTGGCGTGGCTCAGGCCGTCCTGGTCCGGACCGCCATGGCCCGTACCGCCATGGCCCGTACCGCCATGGCCCGTACCGCCATGGCCCGTACCGCCATGGCCCGTACCGCCGTGGCTCGCTCCACCCTGGCCGACGCCGCCGGAGCCGGCCGGTCGCCCAGGTCGGGCGTCGGTGGCGAGCCGGCGCAGCACGAGCGCCAGCCCGCCGTACAGGCACACCGCGGCGGCGGTGTGCCCGGACGGGAAGCTGGCCAGCGGATCCCCCTGGTCGAGCCGGGGCACCGCGGGGCGCGGCCGGTCCACGAGGGTGTTGGACAGCTCGTAGACGGCCGTCTCCCCGCCGGTGAGCAGGATGACTCCCGCCGGCAGCCACCAGCGCCGCGTCCACCACCCGGCGACCGCCGCCAGCGCCGCCGTCGCGGCGATGACCGTCCAGGTGTCGGCGAGGTAGGTCGCCGCCTCGGTGAGGCGGACCAGCCCGCCGGTGCGATGGTCGGCGAGCCAGCGCTCGGCGTCGGTGTCCCAGCCGCGCACCTGGCCGGGACCGTGGACGATCAGAGCGCCGGTGCCGGCGAGGATGAGCACGAGCAGCCCTGCCACCGCCACAAGACGGCCGCCCAGGCCGAGGAGAGATCGCACGGATCAGTACCTCTCCACAACGCATGCACCGGACACCTCCCACACGGTGCCACCCGGGTCCGACAGGAATGTGCGGACCACCCATCGGCCTGCGGCGCTCGCTCGTGACGGCTCAGTCAGCGACCTCGATCGTCCCCGTCGCCCTCGTCCTGGCGCGGGCGGTGGTCCTACTCTGGTCCACGGGACGCAGACCCCCGGCGGCCACGCCCGCGGGGCGGCGAGAATCGAGCACCGACATGTGCAGCGATACGCAGGTCACGGGCCACGAGCGCGACGCGGCGGCGGAGACCTTCGACAGCCCTGAGGCGAGGGAGCTCCTGACCGCGGCGACCGCCGTGGTGGTGGGCGTCGGGGCGCTCGGAAACGAGGTCGCCAAGAACCTCGCGCTGGCCGGAGTGGGTCGACTGGTGCTCTGCGATCCCGACACCGTCGCCGCGACGAACCTCAACCGCACGGTCCTGTTCCGGCCCGACGACGTGGGCCGGCCGAAGGTGGAGGCCGCACGCGACGCACTGGCCCGGCTCGCGCCGACCGTCCGCGTCGACGCACGCCCGGCGGAGCTCAGCGCCGGGGTTGGTCTCGGCGAACTCGCCGACGCCGACGTCACGCTCGGCTGCCTGGACAGCCGGCGGGCGCGCCTGCGCCTGCTCGGCCGCGCCGCGCTTGTCGACGCGCCGCTGGTCGACGGCGGCACCCAGCCGTGGGGCGGCGAGGTGCGGGTTCGGCTGTCCGCGGCTGAGCCGTGCTACGCCTGCTCGCTCACCCCGCAGAAGCGCGCCGTCTCCGACGTGCCGTGGAGCTGCGCCGACCTGGCCTCGACCGGGCCCGCCCCCGCGTCGGTCCTCGCCACCGCGATCATCGCCGGCTGGATGACGGCGTCAGCGCTACCGATCATCCTCGCCCGCCGCGGACCGGGCCGGGCTGCGGCGGCTGACGGCGTCGGCCGTGGTGTGCCGGCGGCGCCCTTCCAGCTTCTGCGCATCGACGGCCTCGCCGCCACGACCACGCCGATCGGCCTGCGCCGGGATCCCGCCTGTCCGCACCATCACCCGCTCGCGGGCGTCGTCCATCCGTTGGCCCTCGGCGTGGACTCCTGCGTCGCCGACCTGCTGGCCCGGCTGCCGCCGGGCTCCGAACCCCTTGGCTGGGAGACCTTCCCGTTACCTGGCCAGTGCCGCGGATGCGGCGAGGGAGAGGAGTCGACGGACCCCGGGAAGGTCATGACGACCTGCCGGCGGTGCGGAAGGGTGAACCGGGCACGGCGCAGCGACCGGCTGCGCGACGCCGGGCCGGGGCGCGCGCTGCATGAACTCGGCGTGGCCCCCGGCGAGATCCTCGCCGTCCGCGACGCCGACGGCGCATGCCAGTGGTACCGCCTGGCGACCACGCCGTCTGCGCCCCGAACGGCCGTGTCTGACTGCCGGAACGACGTTGATCCGATCGGTTCTGTCGACGTCCGGTAGTCCGGGTCGGCCGGCCGGCGTGAACGTCGACGGCGGGCGGTCAGCCGGCCGTGGCCTCGAAGGCGACACGGAGTTGGTCGCCGTCTCTCACCCCAGCGTCGTGCAGAGTGCTTCCCTCGTCCAACCGCCTGACTTCGTTCTCCGGGCCCTCCAGGTCGACGACGGTGCTCCGGAACTCGCCAACGGATGCGTCCGCGTACTGCTGCGCGATCACCGTCTGGGCCACATTGCCCACAGTCTGGTTGGCCGGCGCGTCCAGCAGCCGGAACCGCCGGCCGTCGGGACCGCGCACATACAGCGCCCCGAGCATGTAGTCGGGGGCGCCCGGGGGCACGATCGTCCAGGAGAGATCGGTCGTGTCCAGAATCGCGCGGACGACCGCCGGATCCCCCTCGTCGACCTGGAAGGAGATCGCGTGCTCGGTCGACCAGACCTCGACCGGCGACAGCCCTGCGTCCGCCAGGCTCACGATCGCGTGTGAGCGCTCCTCCTCCGACGAGGCCCGGACGATGACATGGCAAGCCGAGGACTCCTCGTCCTGATGTTGCCTGCCCTGACGTTGCTCGTCCACCACAGCCAGAACCAGATTGGCCGCCGGACTCACGGCGACCTCGCCTTCGTCCGTGGCCTCCGCAAAGGGGGAAATACCCTTCCTCTCCCCGAGTGGTGCAAATACCTCATTGTATGGGTATACACGTAGCGCCGCCCGCAACAGCCTCCCGTCGGGGTCATCGATGATCCCCGAATCGAGTTCGAAGAAGACGATGTCCCACCACTGCTCCGGGTCGGCCGCGATGCCCCTGGCAGGCACCCGGTCCAATGGGTATCCCAACCGCCGGAGAAAAATCTCGGCGCCTGACTCGGCCCTGAAAAGGCGAGCGATCTCGCGGTGCAGCTCCTCGCGTTCGTCCACGGTGAGTCGGACGGCGCTGCTCGATCGCACCGGTTCGGACCGGATGTCGGACCGGTCGGGTGGTCTAGCGTCCTGCATGAGTGGCACCTCCGTCATGGCTACAGTCCGAGGCGGCAGGTGGCAGGGTCAACGGCCCTCCTCACGGTCCGGAGATTCGGCCGCGGCCGAACAGCGGAATACGGCGGGTGCCGAGGCGGGGGCGGCGCCCGGACGGCTCCTGGACCCGCTTCGGACGAAGATCGCTGGGACCGCCGGGCCGGGGCCCGCGCGATGGTCGCTTCGGCGTCAGACGCGCCGGGTCGGCCCACGGGGTGACCGGAGCCGGCGCGGCCACGGCGGCCCGTGCGGGATCGAGCGCCGCCACGAGATACGCCGCGGTGGGACCGGCGGCACTGTCGCCGGCGGCGGCCCGGATCACCAGCGCGGCGAGGTCCGCCCCGAGCCGATCCGTCATGTTCGCCGACGTCGCGGCCGAGGCGGGCTGCCCGTTGGCCGCGAGGGCGACGAGGTCGGCCCAGTCGGCGATGTCGCCGGCAGTCCGGGCACGCCGGTCGGTCTCGAACTCCGGCTCGGGCTGACCGGGACGCCGCCGCGACGGAAGGGTGATGATGGTGGCGGTGTGGATCCGGGCGAGGCGGAGCCCGGCGGGGCCGAACAGCACCGCGTCCGGCCGGAGATGGCCGTGCGCGAGGCCGGCGGCGTGCAGGGCCGCCAGCGCGCGGGCCAGGTCGAACGCGAAGCGTCTCAGCTCGTCGCCGACGAGATGATCGCCGCGGGCGGCGCGCTCGCGCAGTGTGCTCCCCTCGACGAACTCAGTGGCGACGTAGGAGCTCCCCGCGTCCTGGCCGGCGGCGAGGAGCCGGCAGACCGCGGGTTCGTCGAGCGATGCCCAGCGCCGCAGCAGCTCGCCGAAGCCCGGCGCCCAGGTCAGCGATGGCGGGGTGACCATGACCGCGGCGAGGGGACCGCCCGGGGCGCGGCCGAGGAAGACGTCCTCGCCCAGCGCGCCGTCGTGCTGGCGTCCACCCGGGATGACGCGCGAGAGCCGAAAACGACCCACCCACCCGCGTTGCGCGGGCCCCAGTGCCGGCAGCCCGGCAGGAACCTGCTGGCACAGGACGTGCCAGGGACCGTCCAGGGTGCGCAGCCACACGGCGCCGGTCGTCGCGACGGTGACCGGCCGCCCGTGGGGCACCAGGACGGTCCGGTCGGGCCCCTGCGCCGACATCACCGGGGCGAGCGAGCGCAGCAGCCCGTCCCGGGCGGACGACGACAATCCCGGCGAGGTGGCGACGCCCCGGCGGACGTCGATCTCGACCACGACCGCCGGTGCCTCCTGCGCCGCCACCCGATGCAGGATGTCGGCCTCCGCCCGACTCGCCGAGCTGCCCTGTTCGACCAGGTAGACGGCGGCATGGCAGGACAGGACGGTCTCCCGCCAGGCGTCCGGTGCCATCGAGCCGAACCCGCCGCGCACCGGGTCGAAGCCCGCGTCGGTCAGGAACTCGGCGGCGGCCGCCTCGACGTCGCGGGGGACGGTCCGGCTGCGGTGGATGAGGACCCGGCGATCGTTGTCTGCCGGGTCCCCTCCCGGATTCGGTGTCTCACCGAGGGTGGTGCCAGGAGGAGGGCTGGTCCCGGAAACGGCGTTCGCGACCTCCGGTGCAGCGACCAGCCCGGGGCCAGCGAGCTCCACCACCACCGCCGAGCCGGTGGCCGGCGCGCGCATCAGGTGTGCCCCGGGCAGCGGCGGCCAGGACAGCTCCACCGACCCCCCGAGCAGCCGGGCCCCGATCTCGACGCGGGGCAGGTCGGCGGGCAGCAGGATCGGCAGCAGGCGGGCGACGTCCGCGTTCGGCGGCCCACCGGCCAACGCCGCGGCGCCGCCCACCCACCCGCCGGCGGCCTGGGCGAGCAGCCATGCCGCCGGGCTGTCCGTCACCGCCGAGGCGGGCAGTCGAGGCAGTGTGAGCGCCGCCCACATGGCCACGTCGCGGGCCAGCGCCCCGCCGGCACGAAGGTCGGTGAGCGGTCGCGCGAGCAGGGTGTCAATCGCGTCCGGGCCGGCGGCTAGCAGGCCGAGCCAGGTCAGCTCCTCCTCCAGCCGCAGGTAGGGTCCGGCGTTCTCGCCGTCGCGCACCCGCCGCAGCACGGCGCGGACCGCGTCGGCGTGCGCCGGATGGCCGGGCGGGCGGGCCATCAACCGGTCCCGCAACGTGGGCAGCACCTCGCGGTCCAGGGTGACGGTTCCACCGCCCCGGCGCGAGACCAGGGGGCCGAACCAGAACGCCGCCTCCACGGTCGCCGGCATGGTCGGGTGCAGCGCCGAGCGCACCGCCCTGATCAACGTGGAGTCGATCCGCGCGGCGGGCGAGAGGCTCACCGCGAGTTCGACCGCGTCGGCATCGTCGAGACCGGGGGACGGGGATTGCGCGCCGGGTCCGCCGCCGGGCAGGGCGTCCATCCCGGTCGGTACGCGCGCGCTCCGCGCCGGCCGCACACGGTCACGACTGGTCATCGACCCACCCGGCGCGCCTGCCGGACGGTCGCCGAGCTGTCCCAGGGCAGGATCGGCAGCAGGGCGGCGAGTTCCGGATCGGCCCGCCCGAGAGGGCCCGGAACCAGCGCGACCGGTCGGCATCCCGCGGCCCGCAGGACCTGCACGAAACGCACCCATTCGCCGGCCGGTGCCGGCCGTGGTGACCAGGGGCCGCCACCGCCCAGGTCCGTGACGACCAGCACCGGCGTGCCGGGACGCGGCGGGCGATAGTCGCTCCAGGGGCGCAGTCCCGGACCGACGCCGCGCAGCGGGCAGGCGGCGAAGCGCAGTGTCTGCACCCCGGGACCGGCGACGGAGACAAGGTGGGCGGCGAGTCCGGCGACATCGAGGAGCCAGGGCTGCATCGCCGGCGCGGTGTCGAGCAGGAGTTGGACGCCGCGCCGGTGCGTCCAGGCCGGTTTCCGGGGCAGCCTCCTCGGCGGGGCACCGCGGCCGATCGCCGCGGTCACCTCCGCAACGTCGATGTCGCCCGCCGGCACCCGGGCCGCCGTGACCGCCCCGAGCACCGCTCGCACCCGGGCACCGGACAGCAGTGGCGCCCATCCACCCTCCCCGGACCCCGCCGAGTGCTCGGTGGCAGTCCAGGTCCGAGCCGCGGCGGCACGGCGACTACCTGATGCTTCGGCTCCACGGCCGGCCGGAGGCTCCAGCCAGGCGGGCAGCGGACCGACGGTCTCCGCCGGGCCCTCGACGGTCAGCCACCGGGACGGCTCGGGCTCACCCGCCCCAGCCGGGGACGCGGTCGAACCCGGTTCGTCCGGCCCGTCGACGGCGGACTCACCGCCGCCGCTGACGGGCCAGGGGGCCGCCGCGGCCGATGCCGTCGACGACCCCTCAGGGCCCGGTACAGCGAGCCGGCCGGTCTCGGGACGGGGGAACACTGGACCCGCGGTCCAGGCGGGACCACCGGCTTCCCCCGACCACCCGCCCTCGGCCGGGAGCAGGGACCGCACGGCGGCGGCGGTGGCCCGGTCCGCGACCGCGAGGCGCGCGCAGGCCCGCCAGACGTCGCCGTCGAAGACGGCGGGGCGCCGGGAACCCCGCGTCACGGCTGCTCCCATTTGGCAAGCGTCGCGGCCTGCGCCTCGCGCCACGCCGCGGAGGTCCCGTCGGCCCCGATGCCGAGTTCGAGGCAGGCCCGCACCGCGTCGAGGTACTCGGCGGTGCCGGGCGCCTGGGCCCGACTCGCGGCAGCCTCGGACCGGACCGCGGCGAGCCGCCCTGCCACGTCGACATAGAGGTCGTAGTGGTCCGGGCCGAAGTGCCGCACAGCGATCTCGACGAGCCGGCCCGGATCCGGGAACGGCATGGTCAGCACGGCACACCGGCGCAGGAACGCCGGCGGCAGGTCACGTTCACCGTTCGTCGTGATGATCACAAGGGGCGGCTGGGGGCGGGTGTTGCGCACCCGCCGCTCACCCAGGTCCGCGACGGTGAACGTGAAGGTGCCCAACGGTTCGAGCAGGTCGTTGGGCACGTCCGGCTCGGCCTTGTCGATCTCGTCGACGAGGATGACGGCCCGCTCGCGTCCGCCGGTCTCGGCGACCGCGGACGACCCGGCGACCTCGCGGGCACCGACGGGATCCAGAGCCGACCACAGCGCCCCCGGCCGGACGTAGCGGGCGAGGTCGGTGACGTCGAGCCGAACCTGCGCATCGTGCAGCCGGCGCAGCGCGTCGAACGACCACAGCAGGTCCTGCGCGGCCGTCCGCGACGTGATCGTCTGCTGGTAAAGATCCCACTCGGCGTGGTCCGCGACGGCGGCGGCGAGGGAGGACTTGCCCGAACCCGGCTCGCCGCGGACCAACAGCGGGCGGCCGGTCGCGAGCGCGACGTTGACGGCCAGGACGACTCGCGGCGAGAAGACGTAACCGCCCGGCGGTCGCCGATCGCCGCCCGGCGGATCCGAGGACGCGGTCGAGGCCCACGGGTGGCCCGCCTCAGCCGGCGGTAGGCCACCGGCGGATGGGCCGGGCAGATCCGGGTCGAAGATCCGGGTGTAGGCGAAGTCCTCGTCCGGGGCGAGCCGGGTCATCATGCGCTCCTCGGTGCCGAGCTGCGCGGCGGGCGACCCGTCATCGCCCGGTAGTACCAGTAGAACCGGTCCTCGTCGCGGGGATCGAGGATCGACTCCAACATGAGCAGGTCGGCGGGCCCCACCACGCGTGGGTCGGGCTCGCCCGCGGTCAGGACGACGAACACGAGCCGCGGGAACTCCCGGCGCAGGGAGTCGACCAGGTCGGGATGCCACGGGGGTTCGAGGAGTACCGCGACGCGACGGCGGTGGACCTCCTCGATCCAGCCGAGGGCGACGTCGAGTTCGGCGGCGTCCGGCTCCGGGTCGCCGGGGAGATAACCGACGATCTCCAGGAGCTCCCGCCGGATCGCCGCAGCCAGATCCCGACCGGCGCTGCCCGGCTCGCCGCCGCGCACCGGTTCGACCGTCGCGGGCAGATCCGTGCGGTCCGAGCGGCAGGAGGCGTTGATCACGTACCAGTAGGCGAGCGGCGTCGCTCTCGCGCGCACGCCGACCACGGCGGCGCGGGCCGTATCCGGGCCCTCATCCGACGTCAGCAGGGGGGCGAGCTGCCGGGCGGCGCCGCGCGGAACGGTTTCCTTGAACGGCACGACCCGGTCGGCGATCTCGGCCCTGATCTCGGCGGGCGCCGCCGAGCCGGAGAAGGCTGCCGCGACCGACCTCAGCCCGACCTCGTCGGCGAAGAGCCGACGTGCCACAGCCATCCGCAGCGCCTCACCGCTCCGAGTCTCCCGAACCCGCAGGGAATCGGCTATAGCCCCCACCGAGCTGACGCCGGCGAGCAGGTCGGCCACCCCCTCGGTGAGGCCGTCCAACGTCGATCGGGGCGACCGATGACCCACCTTCCGGGCGAGCGCCTGCACCTCCGGATTGAGCGGAAGCTCGTCGAGCAGGCCACCGACGAGCGCGCAGAAACCGGGCGCCGCACCGATGCTGAGCTGGCCGACGACAATGGTCCAGAAATCCCGGCCATTGTCCGCCAGAGGAATCTCCGCTCTGCTCCAACCGGCGCGTTCGAGAAACAGCCTGGCCTTGCCGACATCGCCCCACTTGTCCTCGACGAAGCGGCGCAGCGCCTCGGTCTCGGAATTTTCCCACGTCTGGCACCTGCACATCAGCGGCCCCCGAAGTCCACTCCGCGGGAGGACGGGAGTGTCCTGAACACTCGCGGCTCCTCCGGACCGAGTGGTTCGACCTGGTTCCGGTAGGATCCGCCGCCCCGCCAAAGTCTCCCGGGGCCGCCCGGGAGCGTCGCCGCGGCGGCGCCGATCAGATCGGCCAACCGTCCGGCGTTCCGGCTGAACCAGACCGCCGCGGCCTTGTCGTAGAAGTTCGCGCTCGGTTCCCCGTTGTCGTCGACGTCGACGATGCCGACACCGCGAAAGCCGGCGAGATCGACGATCGTCTGACACAGAGCCCCGAAGTCGAGCTCCGGCGTGAAATCGCCGAGCAGGTCACCGAGGCAGACCAGCCCGCGGTACTCCGGCTGTTCCCGAGAGGGCGCCGAGTCATAGTTGGGAAAGATGTTCGGATGGAAGATCGGGGACTCCCAGAACACAGCCGGCGGCGTCTGCGGGAAACTGGCGCCGAGCACGATGACGACTTCATGCTCGGCGATCGGCACCGGCTCAGCGTCGGGGTCCGGTCCGGGAGCGAGGCTCGGCTGGGTGAATCGGAGTTCGTACTCGGTCGGGAACTCCTCGTCGTCGACGAGAATCTCGAGGTTCGGGGCCCCCCGCGCATAGTCCTCGACCTGGGCACGGGCGCTGCGCAACGCCTCCATCCGGTCCCGCGGATTGATCAAAGCATCCTCACAGCGGCACTGGAGCCAACACGCCCGAAGTACCCAACGAAGCCCCCTTCTTCGCGCCGAATAGCAGCATATCGCCACGGGTGGATCACGTCTTCCGTCGGCAGTCCTCACCGCGTCCGACCGTTCGGCTTCGGCGCGAGCGGGGGCCGGGACGAGCACCGCCGGAGGAGCCATCGGCGCTTGACATGCAGCTTGACGGTTACCTAACATCAGGCAGCCAAGAGGTTGCATATACCTTGTGGCGAGCCAACCCTCCGCGTGGCCCAGGCACGCCGGAGCGGGCACCGACCAGGATGAGGCGGGCGACGTAGACGGCGACGTAGACGGGGTGTTTCGGGCGCTGGCCGATCCGCATCGCCGGCTGCTGCTCGACCGGCTCGACGAGCGCGGCGGGCAGAGCCTGCGGGAGCTGTGCGCCGGGCTGGACATGACCCGCCAGTCGGTGAGCAAGCATCTGGCGGTGCTGGTGGCGGCGGGTCTGGTGACCACGCGGTGGCGCGGCCGGGAAAAGCTGCACCACCTCAACGCCGCGCCGATCGACGCGATCGCCGGGCGCTGGATCAGCCGATACCACCGGGAGCGCGTGCGTACGCTCACCGACCTGACGACGGCACTGGAGTCCGAGCCGGTGAGCAGCACCGAGTTCGTCTACATTACCTACATCAACACCACCCCGCAGCGCCTGTGGCAGGCGCTGACCGATCCCGCCTTCACGCTGCGCTACTGGGGGGCGGCCCTGGAGTCGGACTGGCAGGTCGGCTCACCGGTCGTCTGGCGCCAGGGCGAGGTGACGATCGCCGACGCCGAGCAGGTCGTCCTGGCGGCCGAGCCGCCACGGCGGCTGTCCTACACCTGGCACACCTTCACCCCCGAATTCGCCGCCGCGTTCGGGTTCGCAGACGAGTTCCTGGCCACCGTGCGTGCCGAACGCCGATCCAGGGTCGTGTTCGACCTCGAACCGGTCGGCCGGACGGTGAAGCTCACCGTCGTCCACACCGACTTCGATCCCGGCAGCACGGTGCTGGAGTCGATCAGCGGTGGGTGGCCGGCGATCCTGTCGAACCTCAAGACGCTGCTGGAGACCGGGCAGACGCTGCCCGCCGGGGATCAGCCGGCCGGGGGCGAGCCGGGCGCGGCTCCCGATCCGCCCACCGTGCCCTGACACCGCGCGCGGCGGATCAGACTCCGAGCCCGTTGAGCTGCGCGCGGCGGATCAGCCGTTCGGCGCGCGGTTGGCTTCGGGCGGCTCGATCCGCCGCCGCGCCGAGGACCGTCGCGAGCGCCGTGAGCGCCGCGGCATCGGCGTCGTCGACGCGGGCGGCGAGGCCCGCGAGACCACCCGGATCGCCGGGGTCGGCGGGTAGCCAGGTGGCGACGTCCGCGGCCAGGCGCGTGCTCCGCCACCGCTCGAGGGCGAGCTGGCGGCGCAGATGGTCGAGGATCGCGGCGGTGCCGCGGTCCGCCTCGCCGAGGCGGGCGGCGAGCTGGTCGACGAGCCCGACCTCCGCCGCGTCCACCGCGTCCGCCGGGACCGCCGGGTCCGCAAGCAGCCGCAGCGAGCCGCCGCGCAGCCGGACGAGCACGGATCCCAGCAGGGCGTCGTAGGCGAGCGCGGCGATGAGCGGGCCGAGCACGTCCGCCCCTGGTCGCGCGGCGATGATCCCGGCCCACAGGCTGATCACCGACTTGGTCATCACGAACGCGGCATGCCAGTCGAGCCGCCCCGGAGCCAGGACGACGCCGGCGGCGGCCTCGTACTCGGCGACGCGGGTGGTGAAATCTCCGAAGTCGGTGTGCGCGCCGCGCATCCAGATCCAGGCGAGGTCCTCGTGCGGGTCGCCCGCGTGGAACAGCTCCCAGTCCAGCAGGGCGACCACCCTCCCCTGGTGGATCATGACGTTGCCGGGGCCGGCGTCGCCGTGCACCGGCCGCGCCGGTGTCGGGTCGTCCGGGAGGCCGTCGGCGAGGATCCGCAGCGCCAGCCGGATCAGCGGCCGGTCCAGGGTGCCCGTCGTGGCGGCTCGTTCGCGCCACCAGGCGAGATCGGATCGCAGCGCCGCGCTGATCGACGACGCCGGCACGCCGAGGTCGGTGGGACCGGTCCGGTGCAGCCGGGCGAGCAGCGCCATGTACTCCGGCGCGGCCTGCTCGACGGCCGCCGGGTCGGGTCTGCTGGTGCCGGGCACGAGCTCCAGGAGGGTGCCCGCGGGCTCCGACAGGGTCGCGAGCACGGCGGGCACGGGCAGTCCGCACTCGCGGACGCGCCGGAGCACCTGGGCCTCGCGGGCCAGGGTCATCTCGCTGCCGTCCATCACCCCGCCGGTGGCCGGGTCGGCGCGCAGGAAGGCGATGCCCGCGCCGGCGGGGGTCTCGACGCGGTAGGCCTCGCGGGAGGCGCCCGCGGGCACGGGCACCAGCCGGACCGCGTCGACGCCGAGGGCGGCGGCGATCTCGTCGGTCCGATGGGCCCAGCTCGAGGTGGTGGTCACGGCGGTCCTCTCACGCTCGACGACGAGCCGATACTAGCTAAAACTGACAGGCGCTCAATTTTCTTGGAGGCGAGATGACCGGAGCCGAGCCGAGCCGACCGACTCGGCTGAGCGACGTGGCCCGGCTGTCGCGGCAGCCGGCGGGTGGGGCCGGGCCCGGGCCGAAGGGGCGGCGCACCCGCCAGCGGCTGCTCGACGAGGTGGAGCGGCGCTGCCTGGCCGCGCCGTACCTGACGGTCGCCGTGGCCGACGTCGCGCGCGCGGTGAACACCTCGCCGGGGACCTTCTACCACTACTTCCCCGACCTCCCCAGCGCCGTCGCCGAGGTGGCCGAGCGGCACATGGAGCAGTTCGAGCAGGTCACGGCGCTGGCCGCGGCGCTGGTGCGCCAGGACGCCACGCTCGGTCCGTGCGAGCGGTTCGTCCGGGCGTTCCACGACTTCTGGAGCGAACGGCGCGGCCTGCTCGAGACGATCGTGCTCGCCTCCCGCGACGAGGACCCGCGGGTGTTCCGGGTCCTGCTGGGCGCCATGAAGAGGCTCACCCACGTGCTGTCGGTGGCCGTGGTCGACGGCCATCCCGTGGGCCTCGCCGGGTCGCTGGTGATGATGCTGGTGATGTCCGCGGCCCGCCGCGAGGGGTTCGCCCGCGACGGGGCGCCGCTCGACGAGCTCGTCCGCTCCCAGGCCCAGATCATCCATCTCGGCCTGGGCCGGCACCAGAGCACTAATTGACGTGATGTCAGTTCCGTGGAAGCGTGCTCGCGGCACGGACCGGAGCCGGCGAGGTGACCATGGACGAGTTCGACGGAGTTGGCGGTTCCGACGGGGTCAGCCTGTCGAGCGTGTTCGACCGGCGGGTCCGGATCAGCCCGCGCGCGCCGGCGGTGCGCGACGTGGGTGGCGAGCCGGTCTCCTGGGGTGAGCTCGGCGACCGGGTGACGGCCCTCGCCGCGGACCTCGCCGCCCGCGGGGTCCGGCCCGCGACGGTGGTGTCCTGGCAGCTGCCGACCAGCGTCGAGGCGATCGTCCTGCTGCTCGCGCTGTGCCGGCTCGGGGCGACGCAGAATCCCCTGCTGCCCGTCTACGGCGACCGTGAGCTCGACTTCATCCTGCGCCAGGCCCGCCCGGCGCTGCTCATCGTCGACGGCGCCGACCCGGCGCGCACGGCCACCGCCCGGCGCGTGGCCGCCGCCGTGGCCCGCGACGGCGAGCCGATCGACGTCCTCGCCTGGGGCGAGGACAGCCCCGGGCAGGGCGGCCCGCTGGCCCCGCCGACGGGCACCACGGGCCGGTGGTACTTCTACACCTCCGGAACGACCTCGGCCCCGAAGGGCGTGGTGCATGCCGACCGCGCGGTGCTGGCGGCGGGACGCACCCTGGTCGATCGGCTCGGGCTGCGCCCGGACGACCGGTACGGCGCGGTCTTCCCCCTCTGCCACGTGGGCGGACCGGCCTGGCAGGTCGCGGCGATGCTGGTCGGCTTCGAGACACTGTGCGTGGAGCGGTTCACCGACGAGGCGATCACCGCCCTGCACGACTTCGACGTCACCATCGCCGGGGCCGGCCCACCGTTCTTCCTCGCCTACCTCGCCGCCCAGCGGGCGCTGCCGGCCGGCCGGCGACTGTTCCCACGGGTGCGCGCCTTTCCCGGCGGCGGCACCGGCCGGCCCCACGACCTGCACGCGCGGATGGTCGACGCGTTCGGCGCCGGCATCATCCCCAGCTACGGGCTGACCGAGGCGCCGATCGTGTGCATGGGCCGGCTCGGCGACTCCCCCGCGCAGCGGGCCACCACGGAGGGGATCGCCGCGCCCAGGGCGCAGCTGCGGGTGACGACACCCGACGGCGCCGCCGCACCGGTCGGCTCGGACGGCGAGATCCAGATCCGCGGCGACCACCTGATGGTCGGCTATCTGGACCCGGAGCTGACCGCCGCGGCGATGACGCCGGACGGGTGGCTACGCACCGGTGACCTCGGCCGCCTCGACGCGGCGGGATACCTCACGGTCACCGGACGGATCAAGGATGTGATCATCCGGAACATGGAGAACGTGTCGGCCGTGGAGGTGGAACAGGTGCTCGCGACCCATCCGGACGTCGCCGACGTGTCGGTCATCGGGCTGCCCGACGAGCGGACCGGGGAGCGGGTGTGCGCCGTTGTCGTCCCGACGGCCGCGGGCACCCCGCCCGGCCTCGCGGACCTGACCGACTGGTGCGCCCGGGCGGGTCTGATGAAGCAGAAATGGCCGGAGCGGCTGGAGCTGATCGACGAGCTGCCCCGCAACCCGGTCGGCAAGGTCACCAAGGCCCAGCTCCGCCGGCGTTACCTCGCCGGGGGCGAGGCGGACGCGGCGGCGCCGCGATGACCGGCACCGCCGACACGACCGGCGACACGACCGCCGACACGACCGATGCGGCCGGCTGGGGACTGACGGAGGCGGACGACCGGCTGCACCCGTTCCCGTCCGACGAGCCGTTGTGGACGGAGACCGTCTGGTTCAGCTGGATGGTGCCCGAACGTCGCCTGCTGGGCTACGTGTACCCGGTGTTCCGGCCCAACCTCGGCGTCCAGTTCGGCGGGGTGACCGTCTACGACGCCAGCGCCCACCTGCCCTGGGAGCTTCCCGTCCGCCACTGGCAGCAGCACATCCCGCTGCCGGAGCTGCCGGACCTGCGCGACGCCCGGCTCGCCGACGGCATCACCCTGCGAGCCGTCCGCCCCGGCCACACCTACGAGATCGGCTACACCAGCGACGAGCTCACCCTCGACCTGCGCTACGAGGCCCTGATGCGGCCGCTGGTCTCCGGCGGCGAGTCCGATCTGTTCGCCCACGGCGGGCATCTCGATCAGCCGGGTCGGGTCACCGGCGCGATGGTGCTGCACGGCGAGGCGATCGACGTCGACTGCTTCGCGATCCGGGACCGGGCATGGGGGCCGCGGCGCGACCAGCGGCAGCGGCGCGTCGGCTACGCGTACGGCACGGCGTCGGCCACCGAGGCGTTCCTCGCCATCAGCGGTCCGGACCGGCAGGGCACGGACCGGGTGTGGGCGGGCTACCTCATGCGCGACGGCGCGTGGTCCCCGCTGGTCGCCGGCGAGCGCCGGGTGGAACGCGACGGCGAGGGCAGGCCGGCGAGCGTGCGGATCACGGGCCGCGACGAGCTGGGCCGGGCGCTGTCGGCGACGGGCACGGTGGTCAGCCGGATGGTCTTCACCCCGTACCCGAGCATGTTCGCGTGGTGCAGCATGACCCGCTGGGACCTCGACGGCCGGCCCTGCTGGGGCGAGGACCAGGACGTCTGGAGCCCCCGCCGCTGGCGCCGCGACATGGTCGACGCCCCGGTGGCCCGCGGCGCCGACAGCTAGACCGCGCGGTCGCGCGGCGCCGGCCGCCAGGCCAGACGGTCCGCCGCGTCAGACCGACCCGTCGGCGCCCCACTCCCCCGCCGGCACCGCGACGCCGGCCGGGCCGTTGCGGGGCCGGGCACCCATGCCGTGGTGGGGGGAGTCGGTGGCGGCGTCGGCCGCGGCGTGCACCGCGTCGCGGTCGGCCTCGGTCAGCCCCGGCGCGGTGGCGACGGCGTCGAGGAGCAGGTCCATCTGGCGGCGCAGCGCCGGGACGACCGCGTGGCGGCCGTGGCGTTCGGCCACCCAGATTTGCAGCCGCAGGGTGCGCAGCATCGCCACGCACACCGCGGGATGGCCGACGCCGGCGTGGCGGAGCTGGTCGAAGGCGTGGCCGACGTACTCGGCCGGATCAAGCTCCCAGGCCCGGCACAGCAGCCGGCCGGCGGGGCCCGCGACGACGTCGGGCGGCGGTTCACCGGCAAGCAGGTGGCGCAGCACACCGCCGATGCGCAGGATCGCCTCGACCGCGGTCGTCGGATCGTTGATGGCCGCGCTCAGCGCGCGCAGCGCGATGTCGGTCATCTGCCGCAACCCGAAGTCGACGTCCTCCTGCATGGTGCGGGTGACACCGACGTCGATGCGGGCGAGGACGGCGCGCACGGTGCGCACGGCCTCGTCGTCGACGGCCGGGGCCGGCTCGCCCGCGGACGCGTCGCCGGGGAGCCAGAGGGTGGCGATGTGCTGCCCCTCGACGACGAAGGCACCCACCCGGGTGCGTAGCAGCAGCGCCGCGCCCGGGGGCAGCGCCGCCAGCAGGGCGGCGGTCCCCGCCTGGCGGATCCAGCCGTCGTCCGCGGCGACGACGGCGACGCCACCGGGACGAACCCGCAGGTCGGGGGCATCCGCGGGGGCCGGGGCGAGGGTCGGGTCGGGCCGCGCGGACGCGGCGATGACGGCCTTCGTCTCCCTGCCGATGGTGTGCAGCACCCGGCCGACCTGCAGGCTGCGGGTCAGATGGTCGAGGTAGCCGACGATCAGCACGACCGAGGCGATGGCCAGCAGCACCGTCACCCCGGTGGACAGGCTCGGGCTGTAGGGCGGGTCGGCGTCGGTGCGCACGTCGCGCAGCACCAGCACCGAGAAGGTGAACACGGCGACGAGCACGCCGACGACGGACTGGGAGAACCGGTCGCGGATGAAGGTGTGCAGCACCCGGGGTGAGAACTGGCTGCTGGCGAGCTGAAGGCTCACGACGGTCAGCGAGAACACGGTCGCAGCCACGGTGATCGTCGCCGCGGCCAGCACCGACAGAAACGTCTGCGCCGCGCCCGCCGACATCCGAAACGTCAGCGGCAGCCCGTCCTGCCAGCCCTGATGGCGCCGGTCGATCGCGAGCAGGCCCTGGGCGGCCCCGATGGCGACGACGACGAGGACGGCGGGCAGGAAGAACAGCGACTCCCGGAACCGGTACGCATACGTGCGCACCGCCCGCCCTGCCCACAACCGTTGGCCGCGCATGGGCGGACCCTACTGCCCGTCGCCACCGGCCGGTCGGATGGGAAACCGAACACCGCCGGACGGATTCTCGTGGCCGAAAACTGGGGAGACTACGACTTCTTTTCGGCGGCTCCCTGCTGCCGGCGCCAGAAAACTGGTTGCGGTCGCGGGCGCGTCACCCCTAGAAACCCAAGGCATGGAGGAGCAGCACGTGACCGAGCAGCGCCTGCCCGGCGGCCGTCATGTCGGGGGCGTCCGCATCGGCGACACCGTGCACCGCCCCGCCAACCCCTGGACCCCGGCGGTGCACGGGCTGCTGCGCCATCTGGAGGCGGCCGGGTTCACCGGCGCACCGCGGGTGCTCGGCTTCGACGAGCAGGGCCGCGAGGTGCTGACCTGGCTGTCCGGCGACACGATCGGCGAGCGGCGGCCATGGCCGGCGTGGGCGTTCTCCGACGAGGCGCTGACGCAGACCGGGACGTGGCTGCGCCGGCTGCACGACGTCACCGCCGGCTACGTGCCGCCGGCCGGCTCCGTCTGGCTGTCCGGCCGGCCGTGGCAGCCAGGCCTGGTCGTCGGCCACCACGACGCCTCGCCGTTCAACGCGGTGTGGGACGCCGGCGCCGGCCGGCTCGTCGGGTTCGTCGACTGGGACACCGCCGGTCCGTCGTCGCGCGAGCTCGACCTCGCCTTCACGGCGCTGACCTGGGTGCCGCTGCACGCCCGCGCGGTCGTCGAAGCGCAGGGCTTCACCGCCTTCGACGACCGGCCCCGGCGGCTGCGCCTGCTGCTGGACGCCTACGGCTACGACGGCGACCGCGCCGCCTTCGGCCCGGCCGTCGCCGCCCGGGCCCGGCTCAACGCCGCGGTCATCCACCGGCTGGGCATCGACGCGCTGCGGCCCATCGCCGCCGACTTCGAGCAGGCCGCCCGCGAGATCGAGGCCCTGCCGCCGGAGTTCTGGGCCTGACGGCTGCGTTCCGGGCCTGACGGCTGCGCGACACCGGACCCTTGGCCTGCGTACAGGCCGCGCACAGCCACCTCACAGGCTCGGCTCTCACCCTCATCACCATCGGCGTTCCTCCCGCGGAGCGCAGCCGGTGAGAGGCGGAGACGATGGCCACACGCGAACAGGGGATCCGACGGGTAGGTCCCGTCACGACCGGGCTGGTCGCCGTCGCGGCCGCCGGCGTCATCGGGTTCGGCGTCCTCGCCCACGAGCACACCGCCGCCGCGGACGACGACACCGCCGCCACGACGGACAGCACCATCGCCTCCGGCACGGGCACCGCCTCCGGCACGGGCACCGCCTCCGGCAGCGGCACCACCTCCGGCAGCACGGGCTCCGGCGCCTGGTCCGGCGGGATGTCGAACGGGACATCGCCGTGGAGCGCCGGCGGACAGTCGCACGCCACCACCGGTGGTTCCTGACATGGCCGCGACGACGAAGCCCCGGCCCGCCGCGGCACCGAGCCCCGACCAACCCGGGCCGGCCAGGACCTCCCCGTCCGCTGGGCCCGGGGGGACGGCCTCGGCCGCATGGCCGGTCTGGAGCACCACCGCGCAGGTCGTGGTGACCGACCCGGGCCGCCTCGACGCCGCCCGGCGGCTCGTCGCCGACCAGCTCGCGGCCGTCGACGCGGTGGCCAGCCGCTTCCGCGCCGACGCGGAGATCGTCCGGCTCGACGCCGCCGCCGGATCGCCCCAACAGCTCAGCCCCCTGCTCGCCGAGCTGATCGGCGTGGCACTGGCCGCCGCCCGGCGGACCGGCGGGGACGTCGACCCGACCGTCGGCGGCCCGCTGGCCGACCTCGGCTACGACCGGGACATCGCCCTGCTGGCGCCCGGCGGCCCGCCCGTGCGGGTGGTGCGCCGGCCGGCGCCGGGCTGGCAGCGCGTCCGCCTGACCGGGCGGGTGCTGACCCTGCCCGCGGACGTCCGGCTCGACCTCGGCGCGACGGCGAAGGCGCACACGGCCGACCGCTGCGCCGCGCTGGTCGCCGACCGGCTGGGTGTGGGAGTCCTGGTCAGCCTGGGTGGGGACATCGCCACCGCGGGGCCGCCCCCGCCGGGCGGGTGGCGGGTCCGGGTGCAGGACCAGCCGGGCGAGCCCGCGTGCACGGTCGGCCTGCCGCCCGGGGGCGCGCTCGCGACGTCCAGCACGCTCGGGCGGCGCTGGCGGCGGGGGCATCGGCTGCTGCACCACGTGCTGGACCCGCGTACCTGCCAGCCGGCGCCGGCGGTGTGGCGGACCGTCACCGTGGCGGCCGTGAGCTGCCTGGCGGCGAACACGGCGAGCACGGCGGCGATCGTGCGCGGCGCGGCTGCGCCCGAGTCGCTGCGCCGCGAGGGGCTGGCCGCCCGGCTGGTCGATGCGGGTGGCGCGGTGATCACCGTGGCCGGCTGGCCGTCCCCGACCGGACCGTCGGCGCGAGCCGGACTCGCGCCCGACGCGGGGACGTCCGTCGGCCGGGACCCGGCGGGGACGCGACCGGCGACGCCCGACCCGCGCGACCCCGGAGCCGCCCGGTGACCACCGACACGCTCTGGTACACCGCCCGCGGGAGCGGCACGGTCGCGCTGCTGCTGCTCACGATCACGGTTGTCCTGGGCGTGGTGGCCCGTTCGGGCCGGGGCCTGGCGGGCCTGCCGGGCTTCGCGGTCGCCGCGGTGCACCGCAGCGCGGGCCTGCTCGCCGTCGTGTTCGTCGCCATCCATGTCGTGACCCTGCTGCTCGACCCGTACGCGCGGCTTGCCCTGCCCGACGTGGTCCTCCCCTTCGGCGCGGGGTACCGCCCGCTGTGGGTGGGCCTGGGCACGGTGGCCCTCGATCTGCTGGCGGCGGTCGTGCTGACCAGCCTGCTGCGCCGGCGCATCGGCGTCCGCATCTGGCGGACGGTGCACTGGGCCGCGTACGGCGCCTGGCCGGTGGCCGTGACGCACGGCCTGGGCGCGGGCAGCGACACGGGCACACCGTGGCTGTGGGCGGTGGCCGTCGGCTGCGCTCTCGCCGTCGCCGGGGCGGCGAGCTGGCGCCTGTCGGCCGGGTTCGCCTCGGTCCGCCAGCCCCGGCCGCCAGCACCATCCCGGCCGCCAGCACCACCCCGGCCGCCAGCACCACCCCGGGCTCAGCCGGCCGCGGTGGACGCATCCCCCATCCGGGCGATGCGCACCGTCCCCGCCGGCGGCGGCCGCCCCGACCGGCCCATCCCTGCGGCCGCTGCGGCGACCCCGCCCGTGCCGACCACCCGCGGCGCCGCCGGGGACCACCCCGAAGCAGCCGCCGACCGATCGGACCAGTGATGACCGTCGAGCACACCACCTGTCCGTCGCCCGCGCCCACCGCCGCGCCGCCCTCGTCCCCCTCGCCGCCCGCACCCACCACCTCGCCGGCCGCACCTGCCGCCTCACCAGCCGCGGCCGCCGCCTCGCCGCTGCGCGGCAGCCCGGTCGACTGGCCCGGCCCCCCTCGTGAGCCCTGGCCGGCCGGTGTCCACCCGGTCCACGCCGACAGGGATACACCGGCAGTGGGCGGCACCGACGGTGCGGATCTGCCGGGCACGGCCGGCGCCGGCGGGCACGCCACCGGGCGGCTGCTGGCCCTCGCCGCCCCCGACCTGCTCGGCCACCACCGGCGGTGCGGGCCGCTGCCCTGGCGCGGGCCCGGCGGTTACCTGCTGCGCGAGCTCCACGACGCGGGGCTGACTGGACGGGGCGGCGCGGCGTTCCCGACCTGGCGGAAGCTGGCCGCCGTCACCGAAGCCGCGTACCCGGTCGCCGGGGACCGCCTCAGCCGGCGCCGGGCGGGCGCGGGCGGCGGCACCGGGCGGCCCCGGTCGGGCGGCACGCCCGTCGTCGTCGCGAACGCCGCCGAGGGTGAACCCGAGAGCGTGAAGGACGTGACCCTGCTCGCCGCCGCGCCGCACCTCGTCCTCGACGGCGTGCAGCTCACCGCCGAGGCGGTCGGCGCCGGGGACGCGTTCGTGTACGTCAAGGCCGGCAGCGCCGCCGCGGCGGTCGTCCGGCGGGCGGTGGCCGAACGGCGGGCCGCCGGCTGGGACCGTTGCGTGATCGAGGTCCGCGAGGCCCCGGTGACGTTCCTCGCCGGGGAGGCATCCGCGGTCGTCGCGGCCCTCGAAGGGGCTACGGCCCGACCCCGCGCGCACTGGCGGCCGCTGGCCGACACCGGCCTGCACGGCCGCCCGACGCTGGTGCACAACGTCGAGACCCTCGCCCACCTGGCCATGATCGCCCGCTGGGGCAGCGCGTGGTTCCGCGCCGTCGGGACCGCCGACGAGCCCGGCACGCTCCTGGTCACGGTGACGGGAGCCGTGGCCGCGCCGGGGGTCGTCGAGGTGCCGTACGGGACCGCTCTCGGCGATCTCGTCGGGTCCCGCGGCGGTGCCGTCGAGCCGGTGGGCGCCCTGCGGATCGGCGGCTACGCCGGCATCTGGTTGCCCGTCGCTGCGGGGCCGGCGGTGCCGATGTCGCGGGAGGGGCTGGCGCCGTGGGGCGCCACCCCGGGACCGGGGATCGTCTCCGTGCTGCCCGCCCGCGCCTGCGGGCTGGCCGAGACCGCCCGCCTCGTCACCTACCTGGCCGCGCAGAACGCCGGCCAGTGCGGCCCGTGCGTCAGCGGACTGCCGCAGCTCGCCCGGTCGGTGGCCGCCATGGCCCGGGTCGCCGGCCAGGACACGGCGCCGGACGGGGAGAACCCGGCCCAGGCGGCGAGCCGGGCGCTGCGCCTGGCCGCCCTGGTCTCGGGCCGCGGCGCCTGCCACCATCCCGACGGCGCGGCCCGCATCGCGCACAGCGCGCTGCGCACGTTCGCCGCCGACATCCGCGCGCACACGCAGGGCCACTGCCTCGGCTCGGCCCACCCGAGCTGACCTGCGACCCACTCCGCGGCGTGGTCCGCCGCGAGCCACCCGCGGCGCACCGGCGCGACCCGCCCAGCCCAAACCGGCAGGCACAGGAGGAGACATCATGCGCGGCACACCGCAACAGCGGCCGACCGCCCCGAACGACACCTCGAACGGCCGCCCGGACACCGCGGCGGGCGGCGGGCCCGCGATCGGTCCGGCCCGACTGTGGATCGACTGGACGGCCTGCGACGCGCGCGGTTGGTGCGCCGAGCTGCTCCCCGAGCTGCTGACCCGGGATCCCGACGGCTACCCCCTGGACCGCTCCCCCGGCGCCCACGCCACCCAGGACCTCACGATTCCCGCGCAGCTCGCCGGCCACGCCCGCCGGGCCGTCGACGCCTGCCCCCGCCTCGCACTGCGCCTGCTCCCCGACTGATCCACCGGCTGATCCACCGGCTGATGCCGCCGTGCCCGCGCCGGCCTGCCAACGGCGACGACCACCGTCGCCCGACCGGTGCCGGCGCTGCCGACGTGGTGCTGCGACACGTCGGGCCCTGGTACCCGGGTGGGCGGCCTGTTCACCGCGGAGGTTCCCCGGTGAACAGGCCGACGTCCAAGCTGTGGCGGACCCGCACCGCGTCGCCGCGGATCTTACGTTCCATCAGGTCGACCGCGCGCTCCGCGACCCTCGCGGTGTCCTGGACGATCGTGGCGCGCAGCGGACTGCCACCGGCGCTGATGAGCGCCCGGGCCTCCGCGGTTCCGTCAACCGTCGCCCCGGCCCAGCACGCTGGCGAGGTACCGCGCGGCCCGTTCCCCGATCTCCTGATCGGAGCAGCCGACGAAGGCGGTGTTTCCCGGGTAGTCCGCGTCACGCGCGAACGGCTCGACGTCCACGAAGATGATCGGGTATCGCAGGGCGGCGCACAGGGAGACGAGTTCATCGCGGGTGCGGTCCGGGTCGGCGGCGATCACGAAGCCGCCCACGTATCCCCGTGAGCGGGAGAGCGTCTGGCGCAGACGCCGTATCTGCTCGTCCCCGGTGTACTCGCCGTGGGAGATTTTCACGACCAGGTCGAAGCGACGGTCAAGCGCCCGGTCGAAGTTGCGAAGCAGCTCGGCGAGCCAGTGCTTCTGGCCGAACGCCGGCATCAGCAGGAACACCGTGGGGGGTCCCGGCCGGACCCGGCGGGCGAGCCAGACCAGCGCTGCCCCGCCGAGGGCTGGGGCGCCGTAGCGCGGCCGCACCCACGGCACGGCTCCGACGGCTCCGACGGCTCCGACGGCTCCGACGGCTCCGATCGCCGGCCGCGGGTCCAGCGCCGGGCGATGCCGGCGGGACCACGGATATTTTTCTCGGGAATCTCCGTGTGAGACAACGCGATAGCGGGGTACAGCAACGTCACGACAGTACCGGCCGACGATCGAAGGAGAAGAGGAGTTTCCGATGACGAGGCCCAACACGGTGCACGATGCCGGTACCGAGCAGCTTCCCGTCAACCCGCCTTCCGACCGGCCCTATGGCCAGCCGTACCGTGAGCCGTACCCGCCCCAGAACTCGCCGCAGTACGGCGGATACGGCACCCGGGAAAGCGACCAGACCGGCTATCTTCCGTATCCGGACAATGGCCAGGCGCAGATGCAGTACGGCCGCCAGCCGCAGCCGGCCGGCCCCGGCATGGAATCGTCCGGGACGCGGGCGCTGTGGATTCTCGCCTTCGTTTTCTCGGCGGTGGCGCTGTTCGTGCCGTTCGTCGGTTTCGCCGCCATCGCCTGCGGCGCCGTGGCCTGGAGCAAGGGCAGCCGGCGAGGCAAGATCGCTACTTTCGTCGCCATCGCGGCCACGATCGTCGGCTGGGTCCTCGGCGTCCTGATCTACACCGCCTGACCCCCGCCGCGGCCGTCCGGGTTATCGCCGGCCGTCCGGGACAGGGCCCCGCCGCGTCAGGCAGCGGGGCCCTGTTCGCTCGCCGCGCCGCACCGCGGCCGACCCCCCTTGCGCGGTGCGGCGCCCGCTACCCGACCGGCCTCGGCCCGGCGGTCATCCGGGAGCAGGTCGCGGACTATCCGGTCAGCGACTTCCCAGCGATGTCCCGGGTGATGATGGACGACTTCGTCCCGCCGAGGACGGTGTCCGGGCGGCCGCTGCGGCGGGTGCCGGACAGTGTGCTCAGCCAGTTGCTCGTGCGCGTCGCCCTCGGTGAGCTCGTCCATCCCAGGCAGGTCGTCGAGGCCGTGACGCCGCGGCACGCCACAACAGTGGTGACCTCAGGAGCGACGCCGGCCCAACAAGCGCCGCCGCGGCGGCTCCGGAGCCGGCTGCTGATCGGGCGCGCGCGGGGAAGTGGGCGAGGGCCGGGATTTGCTGGTCCGGATCGAGGCGGCTGCCGACCGGGAGGAGTCCGTCGAGCTCGCCCGGCCCGAAGCGGCGAAGCTTCGCCGTCCACCACAGCGCGCCCTCGGGACGGCCCACCACCTGGTGGGAACCGTCCGGCAGCAGGACGGCGTGGCCGCCACCGGCGAACAGGGCGACGGTGGCCGACATCGCCCGAGCCGCCACGTCCCAGTAGCGGATCGTCTGGTCGGCGCCGACGGCGGCGAGCATCCGCCCCTCCGGGGCGAAGACCACGTCGGTCACCGCGCCGCAGTCGACCACAGCCTCGGCGGTGAGCCGCCCCGACGACACCTCCCACAGCCACAGTCGGCCCTGGCCGTACCGCCGGCCCGCGGCAACCAGCAGCCGCTCGTCCGGGGAGAAGGCGGCCGCGGTCACGCCGCCGGGCAGGCCGCGGCTCATCAGCACCATCGGTGGCGGGAGGCTGCGCGCCGATGGCCGGGTGTGCCAGCCCGACGGCACAACGCGGACCAGGTGGATCATGCCGGTGTCGCGCCGGCCGCCGAGCTCGCCAAACACCACCAGGGAACCGTCCGGGGAGACTGCGGCCACCTTCGTCGCAGTGCCGACACCCAGCCCGCGGGTTCCGATCGATCCGCCGGCCACGCGCCGGCCCGTGCCGACGTGGCGCACCTCGAGCGCTTCGTCCGTCGCCCGGCCGGTGAACGACATCAGCGTTCTGCCATCCGCCGTGAACAGTGTGCTGCGGGCGGCTTGGGCCGCGTGATCGCGCGAGGCCGAGCGCAGCCGTCCCGACAGCGCCTCGCGGACTTCCAGGTACCCGGAGTCGTGGACCATCGCCAGCAGGGTGCCGGACGGGGAGAATGCGGGCCGGCCGCCCGGCTCGGCCGACCAGGTCACCACCAGATCCCTGAGGGGCGCCGGGCCGGCGCCGAGCATCTGCGGGCGGCGTACGGGTACCGGCCACACCTGGACGCCACCGGCGGGGTCGATGGTCCGGCAGGCCGGTTGCGTGCACACCAGGCCCGTGGACGGACGTGGCGCTGCCGCTCGGTGCCGGACCCGTTGCCCGGGATCAGCGTGCCCGCGGGACGCCGGGAGGGCGGGACGCCGGGAGGGCGGGACGCCGGGAGGGCGGGACGCCGGGAGGGCGGTGGGAGGGCGGTGGGAGGGCGGTGTCGGGGTGCGGCGCCGCCCTGAGCGACGGACGCCAAGCCGGGTCCCCGACACCTCCCGTCCCGGCCACGACTAGATCATCTGAGCCCGGTCAGGTAGCCGGGCGCCCGCTACCGGTGGCGGCTGCATTGTCCCTGCCGTTCCCCGTTCCCCGTTCCCTGTTCCCTGCTGCCTGAGCTGGGCAGGTAGGTCCGGGAACGGGCGGGCTGTCCGCGGCAGCCGCTACGGCTTCGCGAACGCGTTCTCAGCCCGGCTGGTCTCCGCTGTGCCGGTAGATGGCATCGGCGGAGTTGACGCCCCAGACGGTGCCGTCGGCGCCGGCGGCGATCTCGCTCAGGGTGCCGTCGATGCCGATCCAGGGATTGCTGTCGCTGTTGGTGTAGCGGTAGATCTGGCCGCTGGAGTTCACGCCCCACACGTTCGTCCGGGAGCCGACCGAGATTCGGGAAAGTGTGCCGGGAATGCTGATCCAGGGGTTCGAGTTCTGGTCGCCGGTGTACCGGTAGATGACACCGGCGGAGTTGACGCCCCAGACGGTGCCGTCGGCGCCGGCGGCGATGTCGCTCAGGGTGCCGGCGACGCCGATCCAGGGGTTGGCGTCGTTGTTGGTGTAGCGGTAGATCTGGCCGCTGGAGTTCACGCCCCACACGTTCGTCCGGGAGCCGACCGAGATTCGGGAAAGTGTGCCGGAAATCTTGTCCCAGGAAGACGACCCCTGGTCGCCGGTGTACCGGTAGATGACACCGGCGGAGTCGACACCCCAGACGGTGCCGTCGGCGCCGGCGGCGACGTCCTGCAGGGAGCCGTCGACGCCGATCCAGGGGTTGGCGTCGCTGTTGGTGTAGCGGTAGATCTGGCCGCTGGAGTTCACGCCCCACACGTTCGTCCGGGAGCCGACCGAGATCGCGGCCAGACCTCCGGAGACATTCGTCCACTCTGCCATGTCGAACAGCCTTTCTTCCACAAGGGCGGATTTGCCCACACGAGCGGCGGCTTCAAGCAGTCACTAAGCATTTCCGGACAATCGATCGACGATTCCTCGCAATGCCCGGAAGGTTTGCCGGATACGGCACCGCACGATCGAGTGCGGCAGCATCGATCGTAAACACCCGGCTTGGTGGCGCAGCGGGATATCTGATTGCTGGGCGTGTCGGCTGCCTGCGTGGCGAGCCTTCCACAGCGGAGTTTAGCGTCATGCAGTGGTCTTGCTACCTGTATCTGGGGGCTCGGCCTGGATGCGGCACAGGGCGCCAGATTTCGATGATTTGCCGCGCGAGTAGTTCATCTGGATCGCCCGCCAACCGCTGGCCGGTAGCGCCGCCGCGCCGATTCCGGGAACGGGCGGAGAGGCTCGGCCGGGGCTTCCCGTCGGGCTCGTCCGGCGATGGTGTCACCCGGGCAAGTTCCCGGGTCCGCCCGTAAACGCGCCCCGGGGGGCGGGAAACGAGGGTAATACGAGTCCGGGGAAGGCTAGCCGCAGGGAACCGTGCCGGCCCGCGGCGAAGCCTGCTTGCCGGCGGGCGAGGCCGGCAAGCAGGCGAAGGGTGAATCCGTGGACGGGGGGCGCCAGGCCCGCCACGTGCCGCGGGCGGAGGTCAGGGCGCCGCCGCACGCCACACGGGATCCCGCGGTCAGCGGTGACGGGGGACGGCTCGCTTCAGCACGACGCGGTCGAACTCGGTGCCGTGCTCGTCGACGCCGCGCACGGTCAGCGTGGATGCGCCGCCGGGCTGCCCCGGCGCCGAGTCGACGGCGACGAACGCGTAGTTGTCGAAACGCGTCCGCGACCAGCTGATCGCCTCGGGGGTCTTCGTGCCCTCGGGCGACCAGACGTAGCTGTTGGGCACGACGTTCGACCCCGGGACGAGCTTCCCGCGGTAGTTCTCCGGCTCGCCGGTCTGGAACTGGTAACGCGGCCGGCCGGCGCTGCCCGCGGTGATGTAAATGGTGCCGTCCTTCGCCGGTTCGACGGTCGACCCGTCGGGCGCCTCCCGGGTCGGGGCGTTGCCGCGGATCGGGTCGGTGCGCTCGTAGAGGTGGTTGTGCCCCTGGAGCACCAGGTCGACCTGGTACTTGTCGAACAGGGCCGCCCACGCGGCGCGGACCCCGCCGTCGCTGGCGTGCTGCGACGTCGTCGAGTAGGCGCAATGATGAAAAAAGCAGACGATGAAGTCGACGTCCGGATCGTTGCGGTAGCCGGAGAGCGTCCGCTCCACCCAGGAGGTCTGCGCACCGCCGGAGTAGCCGGTGTTCGTCCTGATCTCGAAGCTGACGTCGTTGGCGTCCAGCGAGAGCACGGCGACGTTGCCGTAGACGAACGAGTAGACGCTCGGGCAGCCCTTGGGCCCGTCGCCGGGCAGGTCGAGGCGGGCGGCGTGGCCGCCGTAGCCGTGCGGCGAGTACAGCGCCTCCATGTCGTGGTTGCCGGTGGCGAACATCCACGGGGTGCGGGCGCTGGAGACCTCGATGTCGGCCAGGTAGACGTCCCAGACCGTCGGGTCGTAGTTGTCGAAGCCCGCCGGCGGCTGGCCGGTCGTGGTCCGCTTCGGCGGCTTGCCTGCGCCGGACGGGTCGGCGTAGCAGATGTCGCCGGCGAGCAGATGGAACGCGGGGTCCTGGCGGGCGATCGCCGCGGTGATGGCGGAGGCGTGCGCGACGGTCGGCTCGTTGTCCGGCTTGTAGTAGCCATCGTCGAAGACGCCCTTCGGGTCACCCGGTGGGGTGGTGTTCGACCCGTGGTCGCCCATCATCGTGAACCGGAACGGGCCGCCGTGGCGGCCCTTCGCGTGCCCGGTGCGCACCGCCTGCACCGGGGTCGTCGCGCCGCCGGGGATGCGGAACCGGTAGTAGTACTCCCGGCCCGGGGCGAGGCGGTCGAACGCCGCGTGCACGTAGAACTGCTCGACGGTGAGGATCGACCCGTCGACCTGCGGCACCTGCGACAGCAGCGGCCGGACCTCGGCCTCGATCGTGCCGCCGAGGCCGCGGCCCGGGCCGATGTCGACGAGGATCCGGCCGCGGCCCGGGTTGCGGGACAGCTGCGCGGCCAGGCGGAGCTGCCGCGCCGGGTCCACGCCGAACGCGGTGTGCCGCCCGCCGACCAGCAGGGGGCTGTCCGCCGTGGTGGCGGCGTAGGCGGCCCGGCCGAACGGGGTCGTGCCCAGCGTCGCGGCACCCGCGCCCGCCAGCCCGCCGAGCAGCATCCCGCGGCGGCTCACCGGCCGGCGGCGCAGAAAGGTCTGGAGCCACTCGTGCTGCTCCGCGATGGTCATGTCGCGGGCGATGTCCGCGGGAACGCCGGACGCCACCACTTCGCTGGGAGGACTCACTGGCATGGCGCTGAACGTAGGCCCGCCGCCGGTGAAGCACCCCAACGGCAAGGTGGCCGCCGGCCGAAATATGCGTAAACACGCTGGCCGTGAACGCAGGCCGGCGGCGCATTACCGACCCCGACCGACCCACACGTCTTCCCCCGCAGACGCAAGCGATCGACAACCGTGCGCCAATGCCATGGCCGCTTTCTCGGCCTTCACGGCAAGCCGGCGGCCCTGCCCCGGGTTCCCCGGTCTCGAATGCCGGTTCTCGAATGCCGGTTCTCGGGCGTCGGTTCTCGGATGCCGGTTCTCGGGCGTCGGTTCTCGGAGTCAGGTCGGACGGTCGGTGACGGTCACCTTGACCTTCACGTTCTCGCCGTCGCGGTTGACGGTCAGGGTCACCGTCTGCCCCGGGTCGACGGACCGCAGCTCGGCCGAGAAGTCCTCGACGGAGATGACCGCCCGGCCGTCGAAGGAGCGAATGACGTCACCGGGCCGAATGCCGGCCCGATCAGCGGGACCGCCACGGACCACCCCGAGCACCAACGCCCCGCTGCGGACAGCCAGGCCGAGCTGGTCGGCGATCTGCGGGGTGAGGGTGACGGACTGGATCCCGACGAACGCGTGCCGCACGGCGCCGGTGCGCAGCAGCTGGTCGACGGCGTCGACGACGGTCGCCGACGGGATCGCGAACCCGAGCGAGACCGCGCCGGTCTGCGGGGGCAGGTACGCCTCGGTGACGCCGACGACCCGCCCCTCGGCATCCAGCAGCGGCCCGCCGGAGTTCCCGGGTGAGATCGCCGCGTCGGTCTGGATCAGATCGACGCGCGGACCGGCCGCGGCGGCCTGCCCGCCGGACCCACCCTGCCCGCCTTCCCCACCCGGGCCGCCCTGGCCGTCGGCATCGGGAAGGGTGCGGTTGAGACCCGAGATGATCCCGGCGGTGACGCTGTTCTCCAGGCCGAGCGGGCTGCCGATGGCGATCGCGAGCTCACCGAGCCGGGGCTGCTGCTTGCGGAACTTCGCCGCCGGCAGCCCGGTGCGCTCGACCTTCACCACGGCGATGTCGCTGACCGCGTCCGCGGCCTGCACCTTGCCGGGCACGCGCCGCCCGTCCGCGAAGGCGACCTCGACCGCCCCGTCGGTCGCCGAGGCCACGACGTGCTGGTTCGTGACGATGACGCCGTTGGACCGGTAGACGATGCCGCTGCCCAGTCCGTCCCCCACGAGGATGGTGACCACCGAGGGCTCGACGTCGGCAACGACATCCGGCACGACGGACAGCGCCCCCGCGGCGGCCGGCGGCGCACCCTTGGCCGGCGGCATGCTGGACCGGCCCCCGTGCCCGACAAAGGCGATGAGGGCGACGAGCACCACGACCACGGCTCCCACCCGCAACCACGCTCTGCGCACGACCCGATACACGTCAGCGGCATACCCGCTGCGCCGCCCCTCCGACCACCCCGCCCTCGGCCGATCGTGGCTGCTCGGAGCCAGACTCGATGCTGTGAACCCAGGGAACGCGGACGTCCGCCGGCCAGCCGGCTGGCGCCGGTCTCAGTTGTAGATCGCGCTACCCAGGCTGCTCGCCACCGCGTAGTAGCCGGCGGGAGCCGCCACAGGCACGCACAGGCGGTAGGCCTTGCTCATCGTCTGGCCCGGGACGATCTGACCGGGGATCGGGGTGTTGAGCCAGCCGGGCCCGGCCGGTGTGTAGCCATTCCCGGTCCACCAGTGCACGTTCACCGCTACGGATCCGCCCACCGTGGCGGCGTTTCCGATGTTGGTGTAGGTGACCGAGAACCTGAAGCAGGCGGGGTCCGGGTCGGTCTGCCTCGCGTCGGGTTCGGACATGCGCATCGTCAGCTGCGGCAGCGGCTTCTGCGTCGGGCCGCCGCGAGTGGGAAGCGGAACGACCGCGGACGATGGCGCCGCAGACGGGCGGTTCTCACCGCCGGACGGGGGTCGTCCAGCTGCTGGTGCCTGAGCGGCCGGGGCGCCGGCCGCGGCTGGCGGCCGCGTGACCGCGGGTACCGGGGCAGCCGCAGTGGCTGCGGCCGGCGGGATCGCAGCCCGCTCTCCCGGTATCGGACCGGCTTCCGGCTCGGAACCCGCGGAGGGACCACCGGCGGTGGGCGTCAGCCCGCCAGCGGTCGGCGGTGCCCCTGATGCCCCCAGCCGGGTCGGCGCCGCCTCCGGGCGGTCCACGGTGGGTAGCGCCCCCGACGCCGAGGCTGAGGCCGCGACGCCGGCACTGGCGGCGGAGCGCGCCTGCACCGCACCCGCCCCGCCGGCCGAACCCGGTTCACATCCGGCGGACAGGACCGCGGCCAGCAGGGTGAGGGCCACCGAGATCATCGACGCGGCGCCGAGCCGCGCACCCCGAAGGCCTGGCTGATCGTGTACGTGGAACACCGGCGTGGTTTCTCCCGTCCTGCCGCGTCCCGCATTCCGGTCTCCGGGCGGAGGCGAACTATCCCACAGGGTTCAGAGCAGACATTACAGACCGTCTGCCGCCGGCCGCGAGGCTACCCGTGGAAGGGCCGGCGGCGGGACGGGAACCGGGCGCCGGCTCACACCGGAGCGTCTCGCCGGACCAGAGCCGACGGAAAGGCCGTGCAGCGGCGGCCGCGGGGCAGCGGAAAGGCTCACATAGCGGTGCGGCGGCGCACGGCAACGCGCCAGTTTCCATAACTACCGAACCGGGATCACCGTGCACTCCCTACCGTTTCCCCCGGTGGAGATCGGTCGGCCCCTTTCGGCCGGCCGGGAGGCATGCCCGCCCACGAGCAGCCGGGGAGGAAAAGACGTCATGACCGACATTTCCCCGTACATTCCGCAAGTACGTCGGGACGGTACCATGTGCGCCTTCTACAAGGATCTGCAGTCGAAGGTCGAGGAAGGCGCGTTCACCGGCGACCAGGTCGCCCAGCTCACCCACATCGGCGCCACGCTGGACCGATGGCTGGCCTGCGACGTCGACGCGCCCGTCATCAACGAGATCACGCGCGGGCTGGGACAGGTGATCCGGGCGGTCGACGAGGCGTGCTCCTGGGCCCAGGACAAGGTCACCGCGGCGCTGAAGCCGCACACCTGCCGTGGGCTGATCGCGAAAAGGCTCCATAACGAGACGACGGACGCCGAGCGCACTTTCGCCGCGAACGCGTCCGCGGACTTCCGGAAGATCCTCGACTATGTCCGGAACGGCCGATGGAGCTCCCAGGGCATCGCCATCAACAACGACTACATGTACGACGACCAGCTCGCGGAGATGAAACGCGCCTATCGTTACGGCAGGACCCGGGCCATCCTCGGACGTGACATGCCCGCCTTCCGCGCCGAGGCCCATAAGACGATCGGCCAGGCCCTCGACGGGCGCCCGGTCTCCGTCGACGTCGACGCGGTCGTCACGGAGCTGTTCGCCCAGCTCGGCCCAGAGCGGCTGGCCTGGCAGTCGGCCTTTGACGAGATACCGCCGGCGCAGCGCCTGGCGACCATCGTCGGCAACGAGGCGAAGCGGCTGCTCGGCGAGGTCACGGTGCGGGCGGTCCATCCCGGCGCGCAGCCCGCCGGCTACGTCGTCCGTCGTCCACGTCGTCCACGTAGCCGCGGGCTGACGTCCCCGGCCGGTGGGCTCGTCCCCCCGCGCGCCGAGAGACATGTCGCGCGGGGGACTCATACCGGCGGGCGTCACGATGCCCGTCGACTGGCACGCAGACCGGTATGTACTTGACCACATTCGGCGGGCCATGAAGGCTCATGACGACAACACAGCGAACGTCCGGGGCCGGCATCCGGCGGCCGCCCGGCGGCGCGGCGGCGCGGGGCCGGCGACGGGCCGCGCTGGCGCGTCCCGCGTCGGGCGTGGGGGACCGGCGACTGCCAGCGGAGGTCAGCGCCATGAAGTACGTCGCGGAGTTAGTGCTCGACGCGGGATGCCGGTCGGGGGCCTTCTCGGCGCGCCGGCTCGCGCGGATCGCCCGCCGCATCGAGGAGGCGGGCTACGACGCCATCGCCGTCAACGATCATCTCGCCCCCTCCCGCAAGTGGTACGAAGCCGGCGGCCACGACGCCTACGAGCCGTTCGGTCTCATGGCCTATCTGGCCGCCGTCACCGAGCGGGTGCGGTTGATGACGTTCGCCGTCGTCGTCCCGCACCGCAACCCGTTCGCGCTGGCCAAGTCGGTGGCGACCACCGACGCCCTGTCCGACGGCCGGCTCGACCTGGGGGTCGCCGTCGGCTACCTGCGCTCGGAGTTCCTGGCCCTCGGCGCCGATTTCGACGAGCGCAACGAGCTGTTCGACGAGGCGCTCGCCATGCTGCGCGAGGCGTGGACGGCGGGCAGCGTCTCGGCGCGGGGCCGCCACTTCGACGGTCTCGACCAGGTTCTCGCACCCGCCCCCGTGCAGCTGCCGCACCCGCCGCTGTGGATCGCCGGCAACAGCGCCCGTGCCCGGCGCCGGGCGGCCGCCTGGGGGCAGGGGTGGGCCCCGCTGTCCATCGACGAGCGCGGCGCCCGCACGATCCGGTCGGTGTCGATCCCGACCGTCGACGACCTGCGCCGGGCCGCGCGGACGCTGCGCGCCGACACGGTCGTCGCCGGCCGGGACCCGGCCGAGGTCGGCCTGTGGGCGACCACCAGCGAGAGCGCCGCGGCAGGCGGTGACGAGCTCGACCCCGGCGCGCACCTCGATCATCTCGCCGACCTCGCCGACCTCGGCGCCAGCCACTTCACGGCGACGTTCCACCTCGACGACACCGACAACGCCGAGCGCGCCGTCGACGGCTACGCCGAGCGCGTCCTCACCGCCTCCGGACTCCCCCGCTGACCACCGACCTCCCCTCCAGCACGGGCTCATCGCCCACGCCGCAGGCATTTCCGTTCCCTCCCGTAGCGGCCGAATTTTGGAAAACAGCAAGCCGAACTTTCCGCCGAAACGAGCCCGGAGGAATGCGTGTGATCTGAATCACAATTGGGATTGTGCATGACGTCGCGCACCGTCCGCCCTAGTCTGCCCGTGTCATCAATTCAGCAGCGCAAATCAATGTGTCGGGGGTAGAAAATGTCGGGGACGGAGATGGCGACCCGCATCGCCGGGAGGGCCCGGGCGACGCTGCGGCGCAACAGGCGGCTGCGCGGAGGTGTCGTCGCGGCCAAGGACGCCTTATGGCAGGCCCGGGTCTCGCTGGACGCGGCCCGCCGCGGCGCCGTCGTCGTCGAGGACGAGTACGGCATCACCCTGCTGGTCCCCGCCGACGAACGGGCCCACCTGCGCTCGCTCATGCGCCGCCCGGGTGACCGCCCGGCCTTCGCCCTGATGGACCGGCTACTGAGCGACGGCGACGTGGTGTTCGACGTGGGCGCCAACATCGGTGTCTACACCGTGCACGCCCGGCGGCGCACCGGCTCGACCGGCCGGGTGTACGCCTTCGAGGCGGTGCCCGCGACCGCCGACCGGCTCGTCCAGACCCTCGCGCTGAACCGCTGCGCGGATGCCGCGGTCGTGCGCGCCGCGGTCACCGACACCCCGGGCACGGCGACGATGAACGTGTTCCCCGACCCCGCGTCCGGATGGAACTCGCTCGGCAGCCACCCGATGTACACCTATGACGGCAGGGCGATCCGGCCGCGTGAGGTGGTCGAGGTCCCGGCGGTGACCCTCGACGGGTTCGCCGAGCGGGAGGGGATCGAGCGGGTCGCGCTGTGCAAGGTCGACGTCGAGGGCTTCGAGCGCCAGGTCTTCGCCGGCGCGGCCGGGCTGCTGGCGGGGCGGCGCATCGGCGTCGTCTGTTTCGAGATCAGCGAGGACCCCCTCGTCGGCGAGGGCGGCACCCCGTCGGAGGTCTTCGACGCGCTCGGCCGCCACGGCTACCGGACCTACCGCCACGACGAGGCGAGCGACACTCTCGTCGGCCCCATCGACCCGGCCACCGAGGACGGACGCCTCGCCGCCGAACCCGTCCGGCCCTACGTCGCGAACTACTTCTCCACCGCGGACGAGGCGCTGCTGCGCGCATGACGACACCCCGCCGGCGATAGTCCACTTCTCCACCGCCGACGAGGCACCGCCGACGAGGCACCGCAGACGAGGCACCGCCGACGAGGCACCGCAGACGAGGCACCGCCGCGCGCGGGTGCGATGCCCATCTCCGGTGACTACCGTGAATGGCGCCGGCGCGGCAGGGGTGTCCGGCCTTGTCCGAAGATGTCGCGGCGTCTCGCCGCGGGATCGCGGACGGACAACAGTTGTCGTGTGTGCATTCTTCGTTCCGTTCCGACCGATTGTCCCGGCGGACCCGCCCCTCAGCACCGCGGCCCTCGCCGCCGCCACTCCGAGGCCGACACCGGCGCCGACGCCGACGCCGACTCGGACAGCGGCACCGACCCGGCATGAGAACGGACGCCCCGGACCCGCGCCAGCCGGGCGGCGTTCAGCCCGCGGGCAACGCCGCCCGGCTGCGGCGGGCCGTCGACGACTACCTGCGCGCGCGCCGCGACGCCGAGCGCAGGCAGGCGGTCGTCGAGCTGCTGCACCTGCTGGCGCAGCGTCAGGGCCTGCTGGGCGCGGCGCTGCCCGAGGCGGACGCCGACGGTGGTATCACCCGGATCGCCCTCGACGTCACCCGCCGCAACGCCCGCCGCCACCGCGAGCAGGGACGCCGGGTCGACGGCCTCGACCTCGTCTTCTGGTGGTGCCATACGTCGATCGAGGTCATCGACCAGCTCCTCGGCGGTGCCGCCCCCTCTCCCAGCCCCGCCGGGAACCTCCCGCGCGGGACTCGGGACGTGGCGACGAGCGGCCCCCGCGCCTAGCCTCGGCCCTGGACGAGTCAGTCCGAAGTCTGGGCTGGCGGTGGCCGGGCACGGAGAGAGGGCTCTGAGGGTCAGGTGGTGACGCAGGACCTGAACACCCTCCGGCGCCCCACCGTGGGTGAAGATCGACGATCGGGTCGGGGCGGCGGCGGCTTGCCGTGGCGTTCCTTCTCCCGCTCCCGTCTGCCGGGCCGATGGGGCGTGCTCGTCTCGTCCTTGTGGGAGGGTCGTGTCGTCCTTGTGGGAGGGTCGTGCTGGTGCGGCGTTCCGTGCCGGTTCGGGTGGGCCGGTTCCGCGGAACACCATGATCGGCTGTCGGCTTCGGGGTCAGGTCGAGGTTCCGGATCGGGGGCGAAGGCGGATCGCAGGCCGGGGCCGGATCGGGGACGAAGGCGATCCGGTCTGGTGGTTCGTGGCGGTTTTCTGTCGGTGGCGGGTGGGACGATGCCCGGGTCCGATGATCGACGACACCCCTGGCCCGGTGATCACGATGATGACGGTTCCGCCAGCCGATGAGACGTACTCGTCTGACCCGCCGATGGGGCCGGCCCGGCCGGCGCCGGTCGCGCGGCGGCCGGTCAGGAGTCGGTCCAGCGGGGCTCGCGTCGTTCGAGGAAGGCGGCCACCGCCTCCGGGTTGTCCGCGGTGGTGGAGGCGAGGACCTGGGTACGGTTCTCCAGGTTGATCGCCGCCTCCAGGCCGGGGATCTCCAGCGTCGACCACATCACCTGCTTGGTCATGTAGACGCCGAACGGCGAGTTGGCGCGGATGAGCCGCGCGGTCTCCAACGCCCGCTCCAGCAGCGCGTCATCGGGCACGACGTCGACGACGAGGCCGATGCGCAGCGCCTCCTCGGCGTCGATGATCCGGCCGGTGAGCAGCAGCTCGTGCGCCCGCCCGACGCCGACGACCCGGTTGAGCAGCCAGCCGGTGCCCATGTCGCAGCCGGACAGGCCGACCCGGGCGAACGCCGCGGAGAACCGCGCGGACGCGGCGGCGAGGCGGATGTCGCAGCCGAGGGTGAACGCCAGGCCGCCGCCGGTCGCCGGCCCGTTGACCGCCGCGATCACCGGCTTGGACAGCGCGCGCAGCCGGCTCGTCGTCCGCGAGTACTGCTCCTGGATCTGGAAGGTGCCGACAGGGCCGGGCCGCGGCTCGAACGGCTCCGGGATGTCCGGATCCCCGCCGCGCAGGTCGGCACCGGCGCAGAAGCCGCGGCCCGCGCCGGTCAGGATGACCACCCGGCAGGAGCGGTCCGCGTCGACCTCGTCGAGGCGGCGGTGCAGCGCGTCCACCAGCGCCGGCGTGATGGCGTTGAGCCGGGCCGGGCGGTTGAGCCGCAGCAGCTGCACGCCGTCCTCGACGACCTCCCGCTGCACCAGATCCGCCCCGGCGCCGCCGTCCACCGCGCTGCCAGGCGAGCTCACCGCGCCGCCCCGCTGGTCTCCGGGTCGGCACCGAGGGCGGGGACGGCACCGAGGGCGGGGACGGCACCGAGGGCGGGGACGGCGCGGATGGCGCTGACCATCTCGCGGACCTCGCCCGCGCCGAACGACGGCGGCGGAGTGAACGACAGCCGCGTCGCCAGACCGGCGAAGCGCTCGGCGATGCGGGCGGGGACCTCGGCGGGCGGGGCGACGACGGCGAACGCCTCGACGACGTCGTCGTCGATCAGGGTGGCCATCTCCGCCCACCGGTTCTGCTTCGACAGCACCGTGAGCTCGGCGCCGAGGTCGCCCCAGCCGTGCAGCTCCAGCACCGGACGGTAGGCGGGCGTCGAGCCGTAGAAGGAGATCTGCCCGCGGATCGTCGCCAGGCCCTCGACGATCTCCTGCTCGGTTCCGGTGGCGAGGAAGGCGCCGGCGACGACGTCGAAACCGGTCAGGTCACCCCCGGCGCGGCGGCGGCCCTCGGCCAGCGCCGGCAGGGTGTGCTCCCGGATCCAGCGCGCGGTGGTGAAGCCATGGCAGAGAAAACCGTCGGCGACCTCGCCGGCTACCCGGGTCATCACGTCGCCGACGCCGGCCAGCAGCACCCGCGGCGGCCCGTACGGGTGCGGCGCCGGCACGAACGTCGGCGGCATCAGCGTGTGCCGGTAGTACTCGCCCTCGAACGACAGCGGCGTCCCGTCCGTCCAGCTCGACCACGCGGCCCGCATCGCGAGGATGAACTCGCGCATCTGCGGTCCCGGGCGGCCCCACGGCATCGAGAAGCGCCGGGTGATGTGCGCCTTGACCTGCGACCCCAGCCCCAGCACGAACCGGCCGCCGGAGAAACGCTGCAGGTCGTGCGCGGTGTAGGCCAGCGACATCGGCGAGCGGGAGAGCGCCACCGCGATCGACGTGCCCAGCTCGATCGTCGACGTGGCGTCGGCGGCAAGCGTCAGCGGCAGGAACGGGTCCTGGTTGACCTCGGACGCCCAGACGCCGTCGTAGCCGACATCCTGCGCCGCGCGGGCATTGCGCGTCGCCTGCTCCAGCGTGCCCAGGGCTCCGTCGATCTTCATACGCATCCTCCCGCGGGGCGCGCGCCCGGCGGCCACCTGGCCACGGCCACCCGTCGACAGGGAAGCTAACAGAGTTCGGATGCTGCAGCCATCGGTTGTTATCTGTCGCTGCCCGCGGCGCGCGGAGCCCCGCCGGTCAAGCGATGCCGGTCAAGCGATGCCGGTCAATCGATGCCGAGCGCGCGGCGGACCTGCGCGGTCGCGTGCCCGTCGAGGCCGCCGTGGACCATCGCGTAGGTGTCGACGACCTGCTCGCGCAGGGCGCGGGCCTCGGCCGGCAGGAACTCGGGCGGCAGCTCCGGATCCCGGTAGACCAGCTCGCGATAGTCGTGGGTGAGCCGCATCCACCAGCGCAGCGCGTCCGGCTGGGTCAGGGCGTCACGGGCGCCGGCGGCACGCAGGGGCGCGAAACGGGCGACGAACGCGCCGTAGCGTTGGGTGAGCGAACCCAGGTCCCAGCAGCGGTGCAGGATCGCGTCGACGTCGGCGAGCGCCGAGGGGCGGCCGACGAACACGTCGACCAGCCCGGCCAGGTCGAGCGACTCCACGAGATCGGAGACCTCGTTCTCGCAGGCCCGCGCGGCAACCCAGGCCGTCTCCCGCAGCCGGCCGAAGCCGAGGTAGGCCAGCGCGCTCTTCATCCGCCGCCGGGTCGAACGCAGCTCGTCGGGCACCGAGGCGAGCACGATCGTCCACGAGCCGTCCCAACCCACCGACCGGCCGAAGCTCTCCACCCGGCCGCCGACCGAGGCCACCGTCTCGGCCATCTGCCGGCCGAGCCGGTAGCTGGTCTGGCGGCCGTCGCGGCGGCGTTCGAGCGAGCCGTCCGCGCACAGCCGGGACAGGCCGACCCGGGTCGCCCCGGCCGCGTACCCCGCCGTGGCGAGCAGCTCGACGAGGCCCGCGCCGGACGCGAACGGGCGCGCCGGCAGAGCGGTGCCGATCAGCAGCGGCACCCAGCTCTGCGCCGACACGCCCGGGAAGTCGCCGGCCGCCATCACCGGAGTGTAACGACGCCTCCCGGTCGACGATCGGCCGACGGGACACGGGCATACACCGCGCTCAGCCCGTCGACGCTGTCCAGCTCGACGCCACCCGCGACACCCGCGACACCCGCGACACCCGCGACGCCGCGACGCCCGCCCGCGACGCCGCCCGCTCCTAGCGTCACAGTCCGAGACCCGGCCCGCCCCGCGCCCGGCACTCCTGCCGCAGGGACAAACCGGACACGAGAGGCAGTGGAAGAGCAAGGAACCGCCAGCGGCGGCGTACGGACGGGGCGGAGCAGGACGCCGGCGGCCGGGGCGGACCGATTGACGCGCGGGCACGGGCGCGCCTAGAACACCGGACATGAACCGCATTCGACGGCACGCCCGACGAGGCCAGGAGCCCCGCCTTCCGTCCGGGGCGGCGAGGTGAGCGCCGGCACCGGTCGGCTCGCCGGTCGTACCGCGATCGTCACCGGGGCCAGCCGCGGCCTGGGCCGGGCCATCGCCACCGCCTTCGCCCGCGAGGGCGCCGCGGTCGCCGTGGTCGCGCGCACCGAGGCGCAGTGGGACGCGCGCCTGCCCGGCACCGTGCACGAGGTCGCCGAGGAGATCGTGAAGGACGGCGGCCGGGCGCTGGCCATCCCCGCCGACCTGTCCCGGCCGGCGGACGTCGAACGCATCGTCGAGGTGACCCGCGCCCGCCTCGGCCCCGTCGACCTGCTGGTCAACAACGCCGCGCTGACCGTCCCGGGCCGCCCGCCCGCGCAGCCCCCCGCCGGAGCCCCGCCGCGCGACGGCACCGCGCCCGCCGGATCTGGCGCGCCGACCGCCACAAAGGACTCTCCGCGCGATGGCGCCGCGCCCGCAGGGCCTGGCGGGTCTCCGGCAGAAGCGGCGCCCGCCCAGGCACCGACAGCTCCGGCAGCTCCAGGAGGCGCGGGCGGTCCGGGCCCGGCGGCGACGCCCGCAGCGCCGGGGCCGTCGGGGGCACCGGGGCGGATGCCGGACTGGGCGTCGTTTCTGAACTTCCCGCTCAAGGGCTTCCGGATGCACTTCGAGATCGGGCTGTTCGCCTCCTACCGGCTCATGCAGCTCGTGCTGCCCGACATGATCGAGCTGGGCCGGGGATCGATCGTGAACATCAGCTCGGTCGCCGGGTTCATCCCGGGTGAGGGGCCGTACGCCAAGCCCGGCACGCCCGGCCCGCTCGCCTACGGCGGCAACAAGGCGGCGCTGCACCACCTCAGCCAGGCCGTCGCGATCGAGGCGCAGGCCTACGGGATCGCGGTGAACGTGCTCTCGCCGTCGGAGCCCGTCATCACCCCCGGCAACCTGGTCGCCGCCGCCGGGGAGTCCGACTGGGCCAGCCCCGAGGAGTTCGCCGAGGCCACCGTCCTGGTCGCGCTCGCCGACCCGGCGACGACCAACGGCCAGCTGCTCTGGAGCGACGACGTGCTGCACCCCGACCTCGGCCGCCGCGGCTGGCTGCGCCCCTCCTAGCCGGGCAGCAGACCGACATAGCCGGGCAGCAGATTGCCCGGCGGCAGCCAGCCCGGCGGCAGACCGGCACTCGCCCTTCACGGCCAGATCACGGCCAGATCACGGCCAGATCGTGCCGAGGCCCAGTTACGGTTTTGGGGCCTAAAACCGTGGCTGGCCCTCGGCATGATTCTGTGCCTAACCGATGACGGTCGGTGTGGTGGCCGGCGCCAGGCCGCGCCCGGTCCACGCCCCGGCAGGTGCCCGGCCCAGGCGGCGGCAGACCTGTTGATCTAGACGAAGCCGGCGATCTGGTGGGGAGTGTAGGGCTTCTCGAGCTGGGCGATCTCGTCTTCGGTGAGGGTGAGGTCCACGGCGGCGACGGCGTCGTCGAGGTGGGAGAGCCTGGTCGCCCCGATGATCGGCGCGGCGACCTGGGGGCGGCTGAGCAGCCAGGCGAGCGCCACCTGGGCGCGCCCCGCGCCGCGTTCGGCCCCGATGCGCGCCACCTCGTCGACGATGGCCCGGTCGCCCTCGGCGTAGAGCTTGCGGCCGAACTCGTCGGCCTCGGTGCGCGCGGTCGTCACGTCCCAGTCGCGGGTCAGGCGGCCGCGGGCCAGCGGGCTCCACGGGATCACGCCGACGCCCTGGTCCGCGCACAGCGGGAGCATCTCCCGCTCCTCTTCGCGATAGATCAAATTATAGTGGTTCTGCATGGTCGCGAACCGGGTCCAGCCGTGGGCGTCGGCGACGAACAGCGCCTTGGCGAACTGCCAGGCGTGCATCGACGAGGCGCCGATGTAGCGGGCCTTACCGGCCTTCACCACGTCGTGCAGGGCCTCCAGCGTCTCCTCGATCGGGGTGCGCGGATCCCAGCGGTGGATCTGGTAGAGGTCGACGTAGTCGGTGCCCAGCCGCTTCAGGCTCGCGTCGATCTCGCTCATGATCGCCTTGCGGGACAGGCCGCGGCCGTTCGGACCACGGCGCATCGGCCCGTGGACCTTGGTGGCCAGCACGATCTCGTCCCGGTTGGCGTACTCGGCCAGCGCCCGGCCGGTGATCTCCTCGCTGCTGCCGGCCGAGTAGACGTTCGCCGTGTCGAAGAAGTTGACGCCAGCCTCGATCGCCCGGCGGAAGAACGGCCGGGCCCTGTCCTCGTCCAGCGACCAGGGGTGGGCGCCCCGGCCGGGTTCGCCGTAGCTCATGCAGCCCAGACAGATGCGGGACACGTCCAGTCCCGTCGAGCCGAGCTTGGTGTACTGCACCGCGTCTCCTCGCATCGTCGCCGACTCGCGCCTCATCGCCGCCCGCCGGCGACCAGGTGTGGCGGCGGTCCCCATGGTGCGGGCAGAGCTCGGCGTGCCACCTCAGGCCGTCGGCGTGCCGGGAGCCCGGCCGCATCCACAGGGGACGCGACCGGGCACCGGCCCAGACCCGGCAGCCCCAGACCCGGCAGCCCCAGACCCAGCGGCCTCGGGGCCTCGGGGCCTCAGACCTCGATGAGGACCGCGCCGCCCTGACCGCCGCCGGCGCACATCGCGGCCACGCCGATGCCACCGCCGCGGCGACGCAGGTCGTGCAGCAGCGTGATGATCATACGGGCGCCGGAGGCGGCCACCGGGTGACCGAGGCTGCAGCCGGAGCCGCTGATGTTGACCGTGTCCTCGTCCAGGCCGAACTCCTTGACCGCGGCCACCGGCACGGACGCGAACGCCTCGTTGATCTCCCAGAGGGCGACGTCCTTCGTCGTCAGCCCGGCGCGGCCGAGCACCTTGGAGATCGCCTCCAGGGCGCCGAAGCCCATCCGGCGCGGCTCGACGCCGGCGGCCGCCCACGCGCGGACCTTCGCCAGCGTCGGCAGGCCCTCGGCGGCGGCGATGTCCGCGCCGACGAGGGTGACCGCGGCGGCCGCGTCGTTGACGCCGCTGGAGTTACCCGCGGTGATGTTGAAGCCGGGGATCTCCGGGTGCAGGACCTTCAGCGACGCCAGCTTCTCCAGCGTGCTGGAGCGGCGCGGGTGCTCGTCGACGGCGAACTCGCGGAACGACCCGTCCGGCGCCTGCACCTTGATCGGCACGATCTCGTCGACGAAGCGCCCCTCGTCGATCGCGGCGACGGCGCGCTGGTGGGAGCGGTAGGCCCAGGCGTCGAGCTCCTCCCGGGTCAGCCCCGCCTCCTTCGCCGTGTTCCAGCCCACCGAGATGGACATGTCCATGTTCGGGGCCTCGGGCGAGTCCGGGTGGGTCGCGGGGATCCAGTCCTCGAACTGGTCGGCGGTGCCCAGGACGCGGCGGGTCAGCTTCGGCCCGGTGGACGTCGCCTGGACGCCGCCGGCGACGACGATCTTCTCCATCCCGCTGACGATGCCGGCGGAGCCGTTGCCGATCGCGGTGAGGCTGCCGGCACAGTGCCGGTTCACGGCCTGCCCGGGGACGCTCGTCAGGCCGAGGACGACCGCGGCGTAGCGGGCGAGGTCGCCGCCGCCGTACATGGACTCGGCGAAGATGACGTCGTCGATACGGGCCGGGTCGAGGCCCGAGCGGCGCACGGTCTCGCGCAGGACCACCTCCGCCAGCTCCTCGCCGGTGGTGTTGACCAGCGAGCCCTTGAAGGCCGTGCCGATCGCCGTGCGCGCCGCGCTGACGATGACGGGATCTGACATGACGGTCCACCTTTCACAGGGTGAGGGCTTCCAGCGGAACGCCCCCGGACAGGAACTATGGTAAGCATTACCGAGATACCGACAGTAATACAGCGGGATGGAGCCGTAAGTTGACGATAACGTCACCTTGTGGCCGGATGCCCCTGATGATGGCCGCCCTCGCCGGACACCCACCCGGGACGACGGCGGGCCCGAAGGAGGAACCATGGATCTCACAGGAGCGTCCGCGCTGGTCGTAGGCGGCGCGGGAGGCTTCGGCGAGGCCACCGTGCGCCGCCTCGTGCAGGCCGGCGCCAAGGTCGTCATCGCCGACCTGGCGGCGGACAAGGGCAAGACCCTCGCCGACGAGCTCGGCGAGCAGGCCGTCTTCGTCCCCACCGACGTCACCAGCGACGAGTCCGTCGAGGCGGCGATCGCCGCCGCCGTCGAGCTCGGCCCGCTGCGCGCGGCGGTCGTCGTGCACGGCGGCCCGGCGGCCGGCAAGCGCCTGGTCAACCGGTCCGGCCAGGCCTACCCGGTCGAGACCTTCCAGCGGACCATCGACATCTTCCTCGTCGGTACGTTCCGGGTGGTCAGCAAGGTCGCGGGGGCGATGTCGCAGAACGAGCCGCTGGACTCCAACCAGCGCGGCGTCATCATCACCACGGCGAGCATCGCCGGCTTCGAGGGCCAGGTCGGCCAGACCGACTACTCGGCGGCCAAGGGCGGCGTCATCGGGTTCAACCTGACCGCGGCCCGCGACCTCGCCCCCACCGGCATCCGGGTCGTCTGCATCGCCCCGGGCACCTTCTTCACCCCCGCCTACCGGATGGAGGAGGCCGAGGCCCAGGCGAAGTGGGGCCCCGGCGTGCCCAACCCCAAGCGGATGGGCCACGCCGACGAGTACGCCAAGCTCGCCCTGTCGATCGTCGACAACGACTACATCAACGGCGAGACGATCCGCATCGACGGCGCGCAGCGCTTCAACATCTGACCCCACTAGCTGACCCCACCGTCTGACTCCACTCGGCGGTCTGACTCCACTCGGCGGTCTGACTCCACTCAGCGCAGCAGCGCTTCCACGAGGACGCCGGCCTCGGCCGCGGGTCGCCAGGCGTCGACCTGGCCCAGGCCGGCCTCCTCCCCACCCGCACCGCCCGTGAGCAGGCCGCGGCGTTCGAGATGCAGCAGGTGGGCGTAGGTCTCGCCGACCGCCGAGCGGCGCACGATCCCCTTCGACTCGCTCCACGGCCGCGACCAGGTCAGCCGCTCGGCCACCGCCATCGTGGTCGGACCGTCGAGCTCGACCACCGCCTCGATCACCTCGCGCAGCCGCGCCCGGTGATGCTCCTGCAGCTGGCGCACCCGGGCGCCGAGGCCGCGGAAGCGGTACTCGTGGGCGGGCAGCACCTCGTCGACGGGCATGTCCTCGATCGCCGCGAGCGAGCCCAGGTACTCCCCGAGGGTGTCCGCGCGCACCCGCGGCGACGGGCTGATGTTCGGGCTGATCCGCGGCAGCACGTGATCGCCGGTCAGCAGCACGTTGTGCTCCTCGTGGACGAAGCACAGGTGGCCGGGGGTGTGCCCGGGGGTCCACAGCGCACGCACCGCGGCGGCGTCGCCGAGCGGGCGGTCGCCGTCCTGGAGCAGCACGTCGGGCGGGTCGCGCCACTCGGGCGGCCCGTCGCCGTCGGGGAACAGCGCGGCGATCTCCGCGGCGGGCATGCCGCGGCGGCGCAACCAGAGCCGGTCGGCGGCGCGGAACTCGGCGATGCTGGCGAACTGGTGGGAGGCCGCCACCTCCAGCTCGTGGATCATGACGGGGGCGCCGGACTCCCGCCGGATCCGCCGGGCGAGGCCGAAGTGGTCGGCATGGCCGTGGGTGATCAGGACCGCGCTGACCTCGCCAATCTCGTGCCCGGTGGCGCGCACGCCGGCGACGAGGCCGTCCCAGGCATCCTCGCTGGGCCAACCGGTGTCGACGAGGACGGGCCCGCGCGGGGTCTCCAGCAGGTAGGCCAGCACGTACCGCAGCGGGCTCTGCGGGAACGGGGTCGGCACCGACCACAGGCCCGGGCGGACCTGCTCCACCGGCGGCAGGACCCGGTCCCGCCACGCCTGCTGCTGGACCTGCCCGGTGACGATGAACGTCTGGTCGTCGACGGTCACGCTGGCGCCTCCTAGCGCTGGGGTGCCATCGAGGCCGGCCACGCGCCGGGCCGGCCTCGACGCGCCGCCGGCCTCGACGCGCCGCCGGCCGCGGCGCCCGGGCACGGGGGCGGCGCCGCGGCGGTGGCGGCGGGAAGGGATGGGCGGGCCTCAGCGCATGTTGGGTTCCCGGGGCAGGCCCAGGATCCGCTCGGCGATGACGTTGCGGCCGACCTCGGAGGTGCCGCCGGCGATGGTGAGCGCCCGGGCGAACAGGTAGCGGTAGGCGAGGTCGGTCTCCTCGCCGGTCACCCCGGCGGCGCCGACGATGCTCATGCCGAGCTCGGTGACGTGCTGGGCGTGCTCGGCGGACAGCAGCTTGCTGACGTTGCCCTCGGGCGACGGCTCGCTGCCGGCGACCGCGCGCTCGACCTGGCGCAGGTTGATCAGCCCCATGGCGACCTCGACGGCGACCAACCGGCCGACGCGGCGGGCGAGCTCGCCATCCCCGGCGGCGTAGCGGGCGTGCAGGTCGACGAGGCCGACGGCGGTGCTCCCCTCGTCGGCGCCACTGCCGGCGCCGATCGTCACCCGCTCGTTGCCCAGCGTCGCGCGGGCCACGAGCCAGCCGGCGTTGATCTCACCGACGACGTCGGCGTCCGGGACGAAGACGTCGTCGAAGAAGACCTCGTTGAACAGCGCGTCGCCGGTGATCTCCCGCAGCGGCCGGACCTCGACGCCGGGCGCGGTCAGGTCGACCGCCACCGCCGTGATGCCCTTGTGCTTGGGCGCCGTCGGGTCGGTGCGCACGGTGGCCAGGCCGCGGTTGCAGTTCTGCGCGTCCGACGTCCAGACCTTCTGCCCGTTGATCTTCCAGCCGCCCTCGACCCGCTCGGCGCGCGTCTGCACGGCGGCGGCGTCGGACCCGGCGTTCGGCTCGCTGAACAGCTGGCACCAGCGCAGCTCGCCGCGCAGGCTGGGCAGTACCCAGCGCTCGATCTGCTCGGCGGAGCCCTGCTGGGTGAGGGTGAGCAGCACCCAGCCGCCGATGCCGAGGTTCGGCACCTCGACGCCGGTGAACTCCTCCTCGATGACGAGCTGCTCGGCGGCGGACGCCTCGCGGCCCCACGGCTTCGTCCAGTGCGGCACCAGGTAGCCGCTGGCGACGAGCAGCTCCCGGCGGTCGGCCTCGGCGGCGGCGTGGTAGCGCTCGACGAACTCCCGGGCCTCGCGGCGGTACCCCTCGGCCTCGGGCGGCAGCTCCACGGCGAACGCACGCCGGGCGCCGTCGCGGGTCAGCGTGTAGACGTCGTCCTCGGCGCCCTCGATCGGGCCGGCAAGCGCGGCCAGCGTCGCCGCGCGGCGCAGGTACAGGTGGGCGTCGTGCTCCCAGGTGAAGCCGATGCCGCCATGGAGCTGGATGTTCATCCGGGCGTTGTGCTGGTAGGACGACAGCGCCACCGCGGCGGCGACGGCCGCGGCGAGCTCGGCCTCGGCGCCGCCGGCCGCGACCCGGGCGGCGTCCCAGGTCGCGGCGGTGGCGAGCTCGGTGGCGACGAGCATGTTGGCCAGGTGGTGCTTGACGGCCTGGAACCCGCCGATGATGCGGCCGAACTGCTCGCGGACCTTGGCGTAGTCCAGCGCCATGTCGAGGGTCGCCCGGGCGCCGCCGACCGCCTCGGCGGCCGCGACCACCCGCAGGATGCGCACGGCCGCGGCCGGCCACCGCGCAGCAGGCCGGCGGGGTGCGCCGCGGCGGCGGACAGGCTGAGGCCGGCGAGCCCGAGCGACGGGTCGAGCGCGCTCGTCGGGCGCAGCGTCAGACCCGCGGCGTCCGCGGCGACGACCGCGAGATCGTCACCCACCGGGACCAGGTGGATGCCGGCCCACACCGCGCCGAGCGCCGCGGGCGCCTCGCCGTGCAGCGCACCCGCGGCGTCCGCGGTGACCGCACCCACGGCCGAGAACGAGGCGATGACGGAACCGTCGGCGAGCCCGGGGAGCAGCTCCGCCTGCTGTTGCGGCGAGCCGACGGCGGCCACGACGGCGGAGGCGACGACGGTGGGCAGCAGCGGGCCGGCGGCGGCGCGGGCGCCCAGGCCCTCGGCGACGATCGCGAGCTCCGCCAGGCCGAAGCCGGAGCCGCCGTGCTCCTCGGGCAGGTGCAGGCCGAGCCAGCCGAGGTCGGCGATCTGCTTCCACTGCGGACCGACGGCACCGGGACCGACGGCACCGGGACCGACGGCGCCGGGACCGCCGTCGAGCGCCCGCCGGGCTGCCGCGCGCAGGTCGTTCGCGTCGGCGAAGGTGCGAACCACCTCGGCGAGGGCCTTGTGGTCGTCGCTGATCGCCAGGGCCATCGTGTCTCCTTCCAGCGGGCTCCGCCGCCGCACCGCCGAGCGGCCCGACCGTCCCACCGACCATGATTTGTAAACCTAACCGTAAGCCTTTCGAACAGGCTCCGTCCAGAAGTCCCGGCGCGCGGACCGGCGGACCGCACCGGCACACCGACCATCCACAGGGAGTCGACTCGACCTGGGCGGCCGGATGCGGGCACCCGGATCGACACCAGTCACGCTAACCGTGAGCCATGCCACGAGTCGATCGATACCGGCCGACGGCTATCGATACCGGCCGACGGCTGGCGCGGACGGACCCGGCCGGTGCGGCGCGGGCTGGGGTCAGGCGACCTCGCGGTCGTGCGCCTCCTGGGGCAGCAGGCTCCGCAGACCGAGAATGATGTTGGTGATGCCGAACGCGAACTCCTCCGGCGGACCGGCGGCCGGCCGCGACGGTTCCGGCCCCGACGCCGCGGATGCCGAGGGTGCCGGCGCGGCCGCGGCGACGGCGGGCCGCCGGGCGGTGACGGGTGGGGCCGCGACCTCGACCGGCCGCTCGGCGAGGAGGAATCCCCGGGTGTAGGTGGCCAGCGTGACGAAGGCGTGCCAGGCCAGCGACGGGGGGAAGCCGGCGCCGCGCAGCTCGTCGAGCAGTTCCGCGGCCCGCGGCCAGGCCGCGACCGCCTCCTGGCGGGTGGCGCCACCGATGCGCCGGGCAATCAGATCGCAGGTCAGGTCGTCGGCGGCGAGCGCGGCGTAGCAGTCGTCGAAGAACCCGCGGAGCATGTCCTCCCAGCCGCCGGCGCGCAACGGTGGCATGCTCTCGTAAAAGGCGGCGAGCGCCTCCTCGGTCATCGCGTCGAGGAGCTCACGCTTGCTCTTGTAGTACCAGTAGATGCTCGTGACGCCGACGTCGAGGAATGCCGCGAGCCGCGGCATGCTGAGCTGGTCGACGGGCGTGTCCCGGCAGAATTCGAAGGCCCCCGAAAGAATCCCCGCGGCGTTGATCGACCCCCGAGCGCGCCGCGACCGGGCCCGCTTGGCGTTCGTGTTCGCTGTGGGGGGCACGCGCCGCCTCCGCATCGTCGGGACCCACCTGGCGCGACCTCGCCCGCCAGGACCACCCCGAGCATCCTACCGGATGGTTCACCGGATGGCGTGAGACGTGCGCCGCACCCTGCGGATGCAGGGGTTGTCCACAAGTGGCACCGGGTCCTCGCCGCCGCCGCGCGGCCCCCTCGCCCGCAGCCGCCCGGGCCCTGTCGACGCCGGCCGGACACCCGGCGTCGACACAGCTCCGAGAGCGGACTCCGTTCTCGACGACAGCCGCGGACGACGCGGGCGGGAACCTCCGCGAAGCCGCCGCCGGGCCCCGACGGGCCCCGACGGACCCCGGCGGACCGGCGCGCACCAATGGCGTTCCGCTAAACGACGGCCTTGGCCCGCGCGTTCCGAATCCGAAACTCCGAGACCTTATGGGTACACCCTTTCGCCGGGGATGGACCGGACGCGGCGGAAGTAAGACCGCTCAATACCGCGGATCGCCGCCGGTACCGGCGGACAGCCGAGCCCGGCGGACAGCCGAGCCCGGCGGACAGCCGAGCCCGGCGATCGGGGCCCGCACCCGCGGCGCGGCGGGAACACCCTCGTGACCGACCCCGGTTCCCCGGCGTTCTCCCAGGATCCCGGCGGCTACGACCCCCTGACCCTTCCCGACGCCCTGCCACCTCGACCTTTCGGCATCCTGACCATCAGTCCCGGCCGGCCCCACCCGGGCTGGCCGGGAGCCCCTCCCCCGCCGCCGGTCCGACTCCCGGCAGATCACCCCGACGACCACCCAACCACCGACGTGCTGGTACCCGCTGACGGCCGGGCCCCGACGGCGAACGCCCAGGTAAGGACCTGTTTCGACCGGTTCGCAACCTTCCGCTAGGGTCTCGCCCCAGTGACTTCGGGGGAGCAGACATGGCGGATCGTCGAGCAGCGGTCGACCTTCTGGCGGGACGCGGCGGCAAGATCGCACTCGGCGTGCTCGGCGCCGTCGTAGCCATCGTCATCGTGGTCGGGAGCTTCGGCGGCTCGTCGAAGCCCGCGAGCCTGGCCGACGCCTCCTCCCGAGCCGCGAACTCGACGCCGCCGCCCGCCTCGGCGGCAACGCCCCTGTCCGCCCTGTTGGCGTCGGGGTCGCCGTCGCCCGCCGGCTCGCCATCGCCCGGCGGCGGGCGGCCGGAACTGCCGTACTCGGCCGCTCTGGCAGAGGCGTCCGGCACCGGCACCGGCTTCGTGCTTGGCGCAACGACCAGCAGCGGCACGACCAGCAGCGGCACGACCAGCAGCGGCACGGGCGGCGACGGCACGGCCGGCAGCGGGACTCTCGGCGAGGATGCGCTGGCTCTCACGGCGGCGGGCGGCCCGACGCAGGCGTCCGGGTCGGTCTACTACGACAACTGCACGGCGGCCCAGAACGCCGGCGTCGCCCCCCTGGACCGCGACGACCCCGGCTACCGGGCCGGCCTCGACGCGGACGACGACGGCATCGCCTGCGAAGCCACGTCGACGCCGTCGACGACGGCCTCGTCAGTACCGGCGACCTCAAGCGGCCCGGCGCCGGTCACCGGATCGGGATCGACCTACTACGCGACCTGCACGGCGGCCCGCAACGCCGGCGTCACCAACCTGCATCGCGGCGACCCCGGCTACCGGGCCGCCCTCGACGCGGACCACGACGGCATCGCCTGCCAGACCTCGACGTCGGCGGGGTCGATGTCGGGCACGGCGTCGGGGTCGACGTCGGTGCAGCAGCCGCCGGCGGAGCCCCCCACGACTCCGGTCACCACACCCGCCCCCGCCGCCTCCATCCCGCCGCCACCCAGCACGGCTCCGAGCCCAGCCCCGCGCGCGAACCAGGCGTCGCCGGCCACCGAGTCGGGTTCCCGGCCCCCATCGTCCGCCCCGGCGCCCGCTCCCACGACCGCCCCGGCGCCCGCTCCCACGACCGCGCCGGTGCCCACTCCCACGACCGCCCCAGTGCCCGTGAGCTGACAGTCTGCCGGCGACCCGCCTCCGCCGGCGCCGGGGCGGGTCGGACACTTGCCGCGATCGGTAGGGGTCCGCGGCACTCGGCGAGATCGCGCGAGTCCTCTGGAAGCGGCCGACGCATTCCTCTTCAGCGAGACCGCCCATCTCGTCACCGCGCGCCTGCCCCGCTGAGGGGCCGCCCGAAGGTTCCCCGACGCGGCATCGTTGACGCGGCATCGTTGATCAGGACACGGCCCGCGACTCCTCCGCACGTGCTCCGAAGGGGCGGAGGAGGACGGGTCCGGCTGCGCTAATATCTGATCCCGTCAATGGGGGACGCCGGCAGCGCTGTGCCGCCTGCGGGTTGGCGCGCCGCAGGAGTGCCTGCCCGGCCGCGCGGGACCCCGCATTGCTCCTGCCCGAACGGCCCGTGTCCGCATGGAGGTCTGCGTGAGCACCCGGATCGAGACGCTTGAATTTCAGGCCGAGGCCCGTCAACTTCTGCAGTTGATGGTCCATTCGATCTACTCGGACAAGGACATCTTCCTGCGCGAGCTGATCTCCAACGCGTCCGACGCCCTCGACAAGCTTCGTCTCGAGTCGCTGGTCAACAAAGAACTGCAGGCTGACACGTCCGACCTGCACATCGACATCGAGGTCGACCGGGAGACGCGCACTCTCACGGTGCGCGACAACGGCATCGGCATGTCCCGGGACGACGTCGTCGAGCTCATCGGCACCATCGCGAAGTCGGGAACGGCCGAGGTGCTCCGCAAGCTGAAGGAGTCGAAGGACGCCACCGCGTCGCAGGACCTCATCGGGCAGTTCGGCGTCGGCTTCTACTCCACGTTCATGGTGGCGGACAAGGTTACGCTGCTGACCCGGCGGGCCGGCGCGAGCGGCGGCACGCGGTGGGAGTCCAGCGGCGAGGGTACCTACGTCATCGAGGACGTTGACGACGCGCCGCAGGGCACCGCGGTCACCGTGCACCTCAAGCCGGAGGACGCCGAGGACCACCTGTTCGACTACACCGCCGAATGGAAGATTCGCGAGATCGTCAAGAAGTACTCCGACTTCATCGCGTGGCCGATCCGGATGGCCGTCGAGCGCACGAACGAGGCCGGCGCAGGCGAGGCCGGCGCGGATACCGGCGGCGAGGCCACGACCGAGGTCCAGACGCTCAACTCGATGAAGGCGTTGTGGGCACGCCCGCGTGACGAGGTCGACCAGGCTGAGTACCACGAGCTCTACCGCCACCTCAGCCACGACTGGACCGACCCGCTCGAGATCATCCACATGAAGGGCGAGGGGCTCTTCGAGTACGAGGCGCTGCTGTTCATCCCGTCCCACAAACCGCTCGACCTGTTCGCGCAGGACGGCAAGCGCGGCGTTCAGCTCTACGTCAAGCGCGTGTTCATCATGGACGACTGCCAGGCGCTCATGCCGAACTACCTGCGCTTCGTCAAGGGCGTCGTCGACGCGCACGACCTGTCGCTGAACATCTCCCGCGAGATCCTCCAGCAGGACCGTCAGATCCAGCAGGTTCGCCGCCGGCTGGTCAAGAAGGTGCTCTCCACCGTCAGGCAGTTGCAGACCGACGACGCCGAGCGCTATCGGACCTTCTGGAAGGAGTTCGGCCCCGTCGTCAAGGAAGGGCTGCTCGACGACGTCGACAACCAGGAGGCGATCCTGGACATCATCTCCGTCGCCTCGACGCGTGACCCGGAGCAGACGACCACCCTGCGGGAGTACGTCGACCGGATGAAGGACGGCCAGGACGACATCTACTACCTGACCGGCGAGTCGCGGTTGACGGCCGAGAAGTCGCCCCACATGGAGGCGTTCCAGGCCCGCGGCTACGAAGTCCTGATCCTGACGGACCCGGTCGACGAGGTGTGGGTCGAGCGGGTGGCGCAGTTCGACGGAAAGCCGCTGCGCTCGATCGCCAAGGGCCAGGTCGATCTCGGCACGGCGGACGAGAAGGAGAGCGCCGAACCCGAGCGGGAACAGCAGCAGAAGGATTTCGCCGAGCTGCTGTCCTGGCTGGCAAAGACCCTGCAGGAGCAGGTGAAGGAGGTGCGCCTGTCGTCGCGCCTCACGACGTCACCGGCCTGCCTCGTGGGCGACACCTACGACATCACCCCGACCCTGGAGAAGATGTACCGCGCCATGGGGCAGAACGTGCCGCATCCCAAGCGCATCCTGGAGCTCAATCCCACCCATCCCCTGGTGTCGGGGTTGCGGAAGGCCCACGAACAGCAGGACGCCGACTCCGACGTTCTCGGCGAGACCGCCGAGCTGCTGTACGGCATGGCGTTGCTGGCCGAGGGCGGCGAACTCCCCGACCCGTCCCGCTTCACCCGCATCCTCGCCGACCGCCTGGCGAACACCCTGTAGCGGGAGGCGTAGGGGTCAGGACCTGTGGGTGGGGGCCGCACCGACCCGGCGGCGATAGTCGTCCGCGTCGACGTTGCTGCCGCACACGATGGTGACGACGTGGCGGCCGGCGAAGCGGTCACGGTCTTCGAGGATCGCCGCGATGCCGAGCGCGGCCGACGGTTCGACGACGAGGCCGGCGTGGTCGAGCAGCATCCGCATACCGGCGACGATCGACGCCTCCTGGACCAGGACGGCGTCGTCCGCGACCAGGAGGAGGTCGGCCAGGACGGCCGCGATGGGACGCCGGCCGGCGACGCCGTCAGCGATGGTGTTGGTCGAGTCGGTGGTGACGACACGCCGCCCGCGCCACGAGAGGGTCATCGCCGGTGCGCCCAGCGGCTGGACGCAGATCACCTCGACGTCGGGCGCGAGGGCCTTCACCACATGGCCCACCCCGGTGGCCAGCGCCCCGCCGCCGAGAGCAATGAGGACGGCGTCGCATGACGGCTCGGAGTCGAACGACGGCGTGGCATCCACCAGTTCCAGGCCGATGGTCGCCGCGCCCTCGCAGGTCTCGAGGTCCAGGCTGTCCTCGACCAGCCGGATGCCGTCGTGCCGCGCGACGGCCGCCGCCCGCTCCCGAGCCAGGTCGAAGTCGCCGTCCACCAGCTCCACTCTGGCGTCCAGGGCGCGGATACGGTCCAGCTTGGCCGCAGGCGCAAAGCGGGAGGCCACGACGGTGACGTCGAGCCCCCGGCCGCGACCGGACCAGGCGAGGGCCTGGCCGAGGTTGCCCGCGCTGGCGCACACCACGGCTCGCGAGCCATGCTCGGCAAGCTGGCTCGCGACCACCTCGGTACCGCGGGCCTTGAAGCTGCGGACCGGGTTCGCCGTTTCGAGCTTGATGCTCACCGCGCACCCGAGGGCGGGCTCCAGCGCCTCGCAGCGGTACAGCGGCGTGTCGAGAAAAACCGGGTCGATCACCCGGCGAGCCGCCCGGATCCGAGCAGTGTCGAGACGCGTCCCCTGCACGACACAGCAGCGTAGCGCCGCCGGCGATGTTCGGTTTGGGTGAACGCCCGACGCCCGATGCCCGTACTGCTGTCGGCCATCGAGCGAGAAGCGCTCAGTTCCCGGGGCTGAAGCCGACCGCGAACGCCCGCCGAAGGTATTCCCACACGGCCGTGGTGACCATCCCGGTGGTTGCCGCTTCTGGCCCCTGATCGTCGATCTTCGCGTACATGGCGGAGAGGATGCCCGGGTCGCCACCCGTCATGTGGTCCATGAGCACACGCCAGTGACGGGCGGTCAGCTGCGCCGCCTCGTCCGCGGGATCGGTCCCCCGTGCCCGATGGGCGTCGACCTCTTCGACGAGCTCACCGAGACGCTCTTTCCAGCGGTCGAAGCCGGCATCACCGGCCTCCCGGTGCCGTTCCCGCAGCCGGTCGAGCTGCGCCGGAGTGAAGTAACTGGCCTGCATCATCGCCTCCATAACCGAGATGAGTTCGTCGATCGACGGCTGCCGGGTACCGGCGAAGGCGTCGAGCAGGGCGCGCAGCCTGCGCCGTAGCTCCAATCGGAGGTGGATGTCCTCCGTCACCTGGTCGAGCTGGCCGCGTACGGCCTGTTCAAGGGAGTCCGGTTCGCCGTCCAGGGCAGTGGACACGTCGGCCAGCGGCATTCCGAGCTGACGCAACGCGAGAATCCGGTACAGCCGACGCAGATCCTCACCGCTGTACATGCGGTGCCCGGCATGCGTCCGCTCCGATGCACGCAACAGCCCGATGCCGTCGAAGTGATGGAGCGCGCGCACCGTCACCCCAGTGGCCGCAGCCACCTCACCCACCCGCCACCGTCGTCCGTCCATGCCGTGGTCGTGCATCTGATCACCCCGGCTGACCCTAGGACCTCACCCGACGTCAGGAACAAGCTCGGTCCACAGCAGGCCCACCCCTCCACGTCAGCGCATCGGCTCCCGTACCACCCTCGGCCACGACCACACCGAAACCCTCGGCACCGCCCACACCCTCGGGGTCAGCCTGAACGAGCTTGGCGAGCACAGCACAGCACGCACCCTGCTCGACGACACCCTCACCCGCCAACGCACCACCCTCGGCCCCGACCACCCCCACACCCTCGCCACCACCCGCGCGCTCAGGTGGGCCTTGGACCAACTTGGAAAGCGGCCCTCAGAGCCACAGCGATCGCCCAGATGGCGCAGAGCGTGGGACAGGCGGTGAACAGACACGCTGGTGCAGTAACGCTCCTTCGCGCTTCGTCGAGTCAACCTAAGTACACCCCCTGTCGATCAGCTCAGGTGTCACTTTCCGTACCGGGATGGTCCGCTATGCGGAGTGCGGTGGGACACTCGACGAATGATCGGCGGGGGCAGATCGGCTAGCGACGCTGACGGCTGGGACTTCTTCGTCTCCTACACCGCGGCGGACCGGGGCTGGGCTGAGTGGATCGCCTGGGCGTTGGAAGAAGCCGGCTACCGGGTGCTGCTCCAGGCATGGGACTTCGTCCCCGGCTCGAACTGGGTCAACGGGATGCACGACGGCGTCCAGCGCGCGGCCCGGACGATCGCGGTGCTCTCCGACGGCTACACCCGGTCGGTCTACGGCACGGCCGAATGGCAGGCCGCGTGGGCCGCGGACCCGACCGGGGCGGCCCGCAAGCTCCTCGTGATGCGGGTAGCCGACTGCGACCGGCCGGGCCTGCTCGCCCACGTCGTGTCCACCGACCTGTTCGGCCACCCGGAACGACAGGCACGGGCGGAACTACTCCGCGCGGCGACGCTCGCCCGATCCGGAGGTCGGGCGAAACCGCGCGAGGCTCCACCGTTCCCGCCTGACCGGCGGGCGGTGCAGGTCCGGCCGTCGTTTCCCGGCGGCCCGCCAGAGGTGTGGAACGTCCCCCCACGGCTGGCGCACTTCACCGGCCGCGCCGAACTCCTCGATCAGCTTCACGGGCAGATGACCACCGCGGGCACGGTCACGGTCTGCGCCCTGCACGGCCTCGGCGGCATCGGAAAGACCGCCCTCGCCATCGAATACGCCCACCGGCACGCCGACGCCTTCGACGTCGTCTGGTGGATCCCCGCCGAAGACCCCGACGCGATCCCCGACCACCTCACCACCCTCAGTCTCGCCCTCGATCTGCCCGACGGCACCGGCTGGCCGGCGATCCTTACCGTGCTACGCCGTGACCGGCGGCGCTGGCTGTTGATCCTCGACAACGTCGAACACCCCGACGTGATCGGCCCCTACCGGCCTACCGATGCCCTCGGCCGGCTGCTCGTCACCTCCCGCCGCCGCGACCTGGCCGGGTTCGGCAGCCGCCTCGAAGTCACCGAACTCCCCCGCAGCGAAGCCGTCGAACTCCTCACCCGGCGGGTCCCCGGGATCGACCCCGACACCGCGTCAACGATCGCCGGCCTGCTCGGGGACCTGCCGTTGGCGGTGGAACAGGCCGCCGGCTACCTCGACCAGACCGCCACACCCCCCACCGACTACGCCCAGCTCCTCGCCACCCGCCTCGGGGACATGCTGACCCGCGGCCACGTCACCGACCGGCCCGGCACCACCATCGCCAACCTGTGGGACCTCTCCCTCACCCAGCTCCGCGCCACCCACCCAGCCGCCGTTGCCCTGCTCGATCTGTGCGCCCTCTGCGCACCCGAGCCCATCCCCCACACCCTCTTCACCGACCACCCCCACCTCCTCGACGTCACCGCGCTGCGTGAGGCGGCCGGGGATCCGCTGGCCTGGAACGACACCGTCGGCCTACTCGTCGGCTACGGCCTCGCCCGCCGCGACACCACCGGCATCACCCTGCACCGGCTCACCGCCGCCGCCATCCGCACCACCATGACCCCCACCACCACCGCCACCACCGCCACGGCCCTCCTCCACCTCCTGCGCGCCACGCTCCCCGGCGACCTCGACGGCCACACCGAACACTGGCCACCCTGGCGCGCCCTGCTGCCCCATCTCCGTGCCGTCCTGGACAACCAGCCCGACACCACCTGGAACACCAAGAAGATCCGCCGGGAGGTGTCCTGGCTCTGCGACCGCACCGGCGCCTACCTCGACCTGCACGGCCGACCCGACACCGCTCTCCCCTACCTCCACCGCGCGCTCACCCTCTACACCCACGACCTCGGACCCGACCACCCCGACACCCTGGCCAGCCGCAACAACCTCGCCAACGCCCACTGGTCGGCGGGACGCCTCGACCAGGCCACCAGCCTGTACGAACAGACCCTCACCGACCGGCTACGCATCCTCGGACCCGACCACCCCGACACCCTCACCAGCCGCCACAACCTCGCGGCAGTCCGCGCCGCCCGTGACCACGACCAGGCAGCGCAGCCCGACGACACCGGGACCGACACACAGCCCGCGTAAGCAGACCCCGACGCCACCCAACTCGGTGCACTAGCGGACTCTCGCGCTTCGTCGAGAAACAGGACACCGTGGCGCCGCACGGGGACGTGTTGCGCGAACGCCGCCTGCCTGGGTGATCGGCCGCGTGGGCGGAGATGGACACGCGCTGATCTGCATGACTTCAGCCGTGTGGCCTGCCGCGCGGTACCGAAGGACACCCTCGATTGGCCGTGTCGACGGGGACCGGATCTGCCTGGCTATGGCGACGCGACCCGGTTCCGGTGACGATCACATGATCGTCTTTGCTTCCTCGCCGCTGCCGGGTCCCCATCCCAGATAGCGGCGCAGAGCCTCCCATCCGCCCGGAACGAAGGGCCACTGATTGGCTGCCTTGCTGATTTCGGCTTCCGTGAGCCACCCCTGCCAGGCGATCTCCTCGGGGTCCGGAGTCAGCGGCTCCGTGATGACGGCTTCGTGCACTCCGAGCCAGATGGGACCGGTCGCTCCCCTGCACAGAAACTTGAACATGAAGCGTACCGGCACGCGGACGCCAAGTTCTTCGACCAGTTCCCGGGCCGCCGCCTCTTCATACGACTCGCCCGCACCCACGGCGCCGCCAGCCATCACGTCGTAGTGGCCGGGAAAACGGGGCAGGTCCTCGGACCGTCGCAGTACCAGAAACCGCCCCGCTTGATCACGGCAGATCGTCGCCGCAATGCGATGCGGCCAGTGACGACGCTCAGCCTCACCTCGGTCCACGGTTCCCAGCACGCAGTCATGCTCATCGACACGCTCAACCAGCTGACCCATGGAGGTACGATCTCAGTCCGCACTGACGGCGAGTCCGCGACCCCGGCAGATCGCTGCGCATCTGCTCACTCGCACAGCTGACACCACGATCACCGAGTGGATAGCCGCGGTCCGCGCCGACGATCTTCCAGGCCTGCACGCCTCCACGAACGGGTTGGAACGCGGCCTGCCCGCTGTCACCGCCCTCCCACGTCGGTCTGCGCGCCGAACTTCCGGTCGTTCCAGATCAGGTCGCCGACGACACCGTCGCGCAGGTGGCGGCGTCCGGCGAAGCCGCGGCGGATGCAGGCGTACCCCGGGTGGCTAAACGGCTCACCCGGATGGGCGGATGGCCGGCGTTAGTCTCATCCCGTGGATGAGAAGGAACTACTCGAGGCCGCCGACGGCCCCGTGACCCGAGCCCGGCTGACACGAGAACTGCGAGACCTGGGCCTCGTCCAGGGAGATGTGGTCATGGTTCATACCCGCATGTCTGCGATCGGATATGTGGCCGGCGGAACACGGACGCTCATCGGCGCACTCACCGACGCCGTGGGAGAGCACGGCACGCTGATGGCACCCTGCGGCTGGAACGACGCACCACCCTATGACTTCACGACCTGGCCCCAAAAGTGGCAGGATGAACTACGCGCCGAATGGCCGGCCTTCGACGCGGCGCTGAGCGAGGCCGACCACAACAACGGACGAGTGCCCGAGGCACTACGCCACTGGCCGGGAAGCATCCGCAGCAGACACCCCGACGCAAGTTTTGTCGCGGTCGGCGCAGCAGCCGAACACCTGATGGCCGACCAGCCATGGGACGACCCCCACGGACCGGACAGCCCACTGGCACGCCTCGTCGAAGCGGGCGGACGGGTCCTGCTCCTGGGCGCGCCGCTGGACACGATCACCCTGCTGCATCACGCCGAGGCCCTCGCCGACGCGCCCGGAAAAATGTACGTCGAGTACGAACAACCCATCATGGTGAACGGGCACCGCAGCTGGCGGCGCTTCCGCGACATCGACACCGAGAATGAAGCATTCGACTACTCGTCCGTGGTACCCGAGGGGCAATGGCCATTCACGGTCATCGCCGAGGACATGCTGGCCACCGGAATCGGCCACCACAGCACGGTCGCAGCGGCAGAGAGCTACCTCTTCGACGCAGGCGCGGTCGTGCGCTTCGGGATCGAGTGGATCGAACGCAAGCTGGGCGCACCCACCGGTCCCCGATCGACATAGAGCCTCCGGGACTGACACGTCCCGATCCACTCCAGCCAGCGCGCCCGGCCGCCCGATGGGGCTCACAGCGATCACACAGGGGTCGCACAGGGTCTGCGCAGGCGTGGGGCCGACCGTGAGGGCATGACACTCCTGCCGATCTCCGACGCCCCACGTACCGTCACCGCGCGGTCCGACTGCCCGCGGCCCTCGATCCGGCCTTCCCCTGGCCACGCCGACCACGACGGTGGTCGCGCCGACCAGCGAGTCACGCAGCCGAACCCGCGGCCGCCCCGGCCGGATCGTCCGGTCCTGGACCTGGTGGTGCCGGTCTACAACGAGGAGCGGGATCTCGCGCCGTCCGTCCGGCGGCTGCACGCCTATCTCCTCGGACGGTTCCCGTACCCGTTCCGGATCACGATCGCGGACAACGCCAGCACGGACGGGACCCTGGCCCTGGCCCGGTCCCTGGCCGCCGAACTGCCCGGCGTCGCCGTCACCCACCTCGACCTCAAGGGGCGGGGACGTGCGCTGCACGCGGTGTGGTCGGCCTCGGACGCCGACATCCTCGCCTACACCGACGTCGACCTGTCGACCGACCTGGGCGCCCTGCTCCCCCTGGTCGCGCCGCTGATCTCGGGGCACTCGGACATCGCCGTCGGCAGCCGGCTCAGCCGCGGGGCACGGGTGGTGCGCGGGCCGAAACGGGAGATCATCTCCCGCTGCTACAACCTGCTGCTGCGCCGGACGTTGCGGGTACGGTTCCGCGACGCGCAGTGCGGCTTCAAGGCCCTCCGGTCCGACGTCGCCGCGCACCTGCTGCCGCACGTCGCCGACACCGGCTGGTTCTTCGACACCGAGCTGCTCGTGCTGGCGGAACGCTGCGGCCTGCGGGTACACGAGGTGCCGGTGGACTGGGTGGACGACCCGGACAGCCGGGTCGACATCGTCGCCACCGCCCTGGCCGACCTGCGGGGCATCGTGCGGGTCCGCCGCGCCATCGCCAGCGGCGCGGTGCCCGTCGCGCACCTGCGCGCCTGGGTGGGTCGCCGCCCGCTCACCCCGGGTTCCGCGCTGCCCGCCCACCTGCCGCCCTACCCGGACACCCCCTCCCGGCCCGCACGCCCGGACGCCGACCGGCAGCCCGCCACGGCGGGCGCCGGTGCCCCGCGCTGAACCGATCGTCCCCCGCATAGCGACAGACAGACCCTGGAGTTCGCTCGATGACGACCACCGCACCCGACGTCGACGCGTCCGACACGATCCGGCTCGCCCCGCGGCCAGGCGGCGCCGGGCGCTGGGCCCAACCGCCGCCGCCTCCGCCTCCCGGCAGGGGGCACGGGCGGCTCGGACGGCTGGCCCGCGGGCCGGCCGGCGATCCGGTCTGGGTCCGGCCGGCACTGCTGGCCCTGCTGGCCGGGACGGCGCTGCTGTACCTGTGGGACCTCAGCGCGTCCGGTTACGGCAACAGCTTCTACGCGGCGGCCACCCAGGCGGGCTCCCAGAGCTGGAAGGCGCTGCTGTTCGGCTCGCTGGACGCCGGCAACGCCATCACCGTCGACAAGCCGCCGGCATCGCTGTGGATCTCGGGGCTGTCCGCTCGGGTCTTCGGCTTCTCGTCCTGGTCCGTGCTCGCGCCGCAGGCGGTCGAGGGGGTCGCGGCCGTCGGGCTGCTGTACGCGACGGTCCGGCGCACCGCCGGCGCCGGTGCCGGTCTGCTCGCCGGCGCCGCGTTCGCGCTGACGCCGGTCGCGGCGCTGATGTTCCGGTTCAACAACCCGGACGCCCTGCTCGTGCTGCTCCTCGTCGCCGCGGCCTACTGCACGGTCCGGGCGACCGAGCGGGCCAGCGCGCGCTGGCTGATGCTCGCCGGGACCTGCATCGGCTTCGGTTTCCTCACCAAGCTGGCGCAGGCGTTCCTGGTCATCCCGGCACTCGGCCTGGCGTATCTGATCGCCGCGCCGACGGGCCTGGGACGCCGGGTGCTGCACCTGGCCGGCGCGGCCGGGGCGATCGTCGTCTCGGCCGGCTGGTACGTCGCCCTGGTCGACCTGTGGCCGGCGTCGTCACGCCCCTACATCGGCGGTTCCACCGACAACAGCCTGCTGCAGCTCGCCCTCGGCTACAACGGTCTCGGCCGTATCCTCGGCTCCTCCGGCGGCGGGGCCGGCGGTAGCGGCGGGATGGGCGGCGGGGTGAACACCGGCTTCGGTGGCTCGACCGGGATCACCCGGCTGTTCGGGTCGAGCATGGGCTCGGAGATCTCCTGGCTGCTTCCCGCGGCGCTGCTGATGATGGTCGTCGGACTGTGGCGGACCAGGCGGGCACCCCGCACCGACCCGGCGCGGGCCGCGCTGGTGCTGTGGGGCGGCTGGCTCGTCGTCAGCGGCCTGGTGTTCAGCTTCATGAGCGGGATCATCCATCCCTACTACACCGTCGCCCTGGCGCCGGCGATCGCCGCACTCGTCGCCGCCGGCGGGACCGCGCTGTGGCGGGACCGGGACCGGCCGGCGGCGCGGGCGGCGCTGGCCGCCATGGTCGCGGTGACGGGTGTGTGGAGCTTCGTGCTGCTGGACCGGGTGGCGTCCTGGCTGCCGGCGCTGCGCTGGGTCGTTCTCGCCCTGAGTCTGGCCGTGGCGGTCGCGCTGATCGTGGGTGCGGCCCGGTTCACCAGGGTGACCGCGGTGCTCGCCGCGGCCGCGGTGCTCAGCGTCGGCGCCGGAAGCGGGGCCTACGCCCTCGCCACCGCGGCGCATCCGCACAGCGGCTCGATCCCGACCTCGGGCCCGACCTCGGGCCCGTCGATCACCACGACAGCCGGCGGCCCCGGCAACGGCGCGCGCGGCGGACCTTCCGGCACGCCCCCCACCGGGGCCCAGGGCACCTCCGCGACCTCCGGCACGGCGACCTCCGGCACGGCGACCACCAGCACGACAACGGCGAGCGCCGCAGCCGGGTCCACGGCCGCGTCCGGCACCACCACCGCGGACCAGGCTGGGAGTTCCTCGGCCGGGACCTCGGGCGCCACGACGGGCGGCACCGCCGGGACGCAGACGCCCGGAGCCGGGGCGTCCGGTGCGGGCGGGGCCGGCAGCGGGCAATCGGCGAACTCGGAGCTGACCGCGCTGCTGGCCCGTTCCACCACGACATGGGCCGCGGCGACGACGGGCGGCGCGACCAGCGCGGCGCAGCTCGAACTCGGCAGCGGCAAGGCGGTCATCGCGATCGGCGGCTGGGATGGCAGCGATCCGGCGCCCACCCTGGCGCAGTTCCAGCAGTGGGTCGCCGCCGGAAAGATCCACTACTTCCTGGCCGGCGGCGGGGGCATGGGCGGCGGGATGGGCGGCGACCGCGTCTCGGGGACCGGCACCGAGATCGTCACCTGGGTCGCGGCGCACTTCACCGCCACCACCGTGGGCGGTCAGACGGTCTATGACCTGACCGCCGCCAGCTCGAACGGCTGACGCGCCCGCCACGGCGGCGACGGGCCCTGCCGGGTCCGCCGCCGCCGTGGCCCGCCTGGGCCGGCTCGCCGCTTACCCGTCCCTGCTTATCCGGAGAGTTTCGTGCCCGATTTATCCCTCCGGCTAAGCAGGGAGGCCGGTCGGGAGGGCGGGCCGGTCAGGGGGTGTCGGCGGCGGCGCGTTGCCGGGACAGCAGTGCGCGCAGGCCGTCGACGATGAGGGTGTCGGCGAAGGCGGTGAGGTCGTGTTCGTGGATCTGCGACCACATCGCCTCCACCCGGCCGAGCGCCGGCAACTGCGCGGGCCGGTCGCTCGGGACGCCGGCGTCCGCGCCCTCGCGCAGCCGGCGCTGGATGATCGACCGGGCCATGCCGTAGTCGTGCAGGACGTTGAAGCCGAGCAGCGCGTTCTTCGGCGTGAGGCCGGCGTCCAGCAGGATCTGGAGGTAGCCGTCCATGAGGCGCCAGCCCTGGGTGGTGGGCGGGCGGCCGAAGACCAGCGCGTCGACGCCCGGCCACGCCTCCAGCGCCGCGGCGGAGCGCCGGCGCAGCTCGCGCAGGCGCACGTCCCAGTCGCCGAGGTCGGGCGGGGGGATCTCGACGTCGGCGAGGACCGCGTCGATGACCAGGTCGACCAGCGCGTCCTTGCTGGGCACGTGGTGGTAGGCAGCCATGGCGGACACCCCGAGCTCCTCGGCGAGCGCGCGCATGGTCAGCGCCTCGAACCCCCGGCTCGTCCCGACGCGCAGGGCGGCGGCGACGATGTCGTCGACCCCCAGTGCCCGCACCGCACCGGCCGACACGCCGGGCGCCTGCGCGCCGCGCGCCGCAGCCGGACGGGCACGTGCCGCCACCTCACCACCCGAACACGTCGACGTCGCCGGGCGCCGCCACCATCCCACCACCGCGGGGAACGCCCCGCGGCCAGTATAAATCCGGCGGCCCGGGTGGCCGGACGACCATCCGACGCCCGGCCGGTCAGTCGATCCGGCCGGTCAGTCGATCCGGCCGGTGGTGACGAGCCGGTCGACGAGGACGGGAACCTCGGCGAGCGCCCGCAGCGCGTCGTTGAGGTGCGTGCAGCCGTCGGTGCCGGCGACGAGTTCGATGACCCGAGCCCGCAGCGTCCCCACCGGCTCGCCGAGCAGCAGGTCCACGTTGCCGGCGGCCGAGGGGCAGGTTTCGAAGGGCAGCACCCGCGGGTCCGCGTGGATCCCGACGAGCCGCAGGGTGGCCGGGTCCACGGTGGCGTGCACGCCGTACTCGTGCACGACCGTCTCCACGCCCTGCGGGCTCCACATGCTGTCCCGGAACATCGAGTCGACGGTCAGGACGCCCTGCGACGCCCCGGGCTCGGGCGCGATCACATCGACCCGGCGCCGGCGGCGGAACATCGCCGAGTCGCCGGGCGGCGCCGGGATCCGGTGCCAGGCCAGCGGGTCGTCGGGCTGTTCCAGGGGATGGGCGGGCACCAGGTTCTGCTGCAGTTCGTCGCCCTGGGACAGCCGCTCCAGGGGGCCGCCGTCGACCCGCCATCCCGAGCAGACCTCCCGCATCGCGGCGACCCGGGCGGCGTGCGTCGCCGCGGCGAACCTCACCAGCTTCTCCTGCTCGCGGGGCCACAGCCGCCAGGCGATCGGCCCCACCAGGGTCGCACCGGGCATGTCGTCGAGCAGGAAGTGCAACGGCGATCCGGTGGCGACGTCCTCGGGGACCAGTTCCCGCACGCGGGCGCGGTAGCCACGGCCGCCGCCGTGACCGACCAGCCCGGACAGGGCCCTGCGTGGGGGCACACTGGTCAGGGAGCGCAGCGTCCGGGTGCCGTCGACGGTGACGCGCAACTGCGCGGAATCGACCACGGTCGCCTGCCGGTCACGCCCGGTCACGAGATCGCGGGCGCCGGCGTGCAGGTGCATCGGGGACCCGAAGCCATCGGGCCAGGTCGCGTTGAGGTGGCTCGTGCGCCGCACCGATCCGGGCACGCGCCGCGGGGCGCCGCGGTGCGGGCTGTCCGGCGGTGGGACCAGGTCGGCGAGCGCCGGCAGCGGTCGTACGGGAGACGGCATCTGGACCTCCGAGCCCTGTCGGGCGGCATGCCGCGACGGCGCACCGCCCACGTGGGCCGCGCCCGCGGCATAACCCGTCACCCTTTACACAGTAAAGCCAAATGATGAATCTACCCTCCACGATCCCGCTGCGCTGGGTGACATCGACCACGGGCACGCCGGACGCCCGCGGCTGTGGTCCTGACCACCGGTCAGGACAGGAGCTGGTCGATCACGCCGGTGACACCCTCGTCGGCGTGACCGTCCGCGAGGCGGCGCTGCATCGCCGCCATGTACGGCGTGAGCAGCTCGGCGTCGACCCCGAGCTCCGCGGCGGTGCGCAGCAGCGTCGCGTTGCCCGCCACCTGCATGGCCAGGTTGGACATCACGCCCGTCGTGTAGTCGCCGCTGTCCAGGTGCTCGGCCGTGGCCGACGCGCTGGTTGCCATCGCCCGCAGCCACTCGACGAGCAGGGGGGCGAACGGGCGCGCGGGGACGCCGGCCGCGCGGATCAGGGCGAACGCGTGGGAGATGCCGGCGAACATCCCGGTCATCGCGCTGAGCAGCGCGACGTCGTGCAGGGCCGCGAGCCCGGGGTCCGCGCCGACGTAGCGGGGGTCGAGCGGCACGGCCAGCGTCCGGCCGCGGTCGTCGAACAGCGCCCGCGAACCGCTGTAGAACACGTAACCCCGAGTCGGCGAGCTGCCGACCATCGGGGGCACCGCCATGATCCCGCCGTCGAGGTAGCGGGCGCCGCGCTCGTGCGCCCACGCGGCACGGGCACGGGCCTGCGCCGGGGAGCCGGTGGTGAGGTTGACCAGGTCCCGACCCGCGAGCTCGGCGTCAGCCAGGGCCGCACCGACCGAGGCGTCGTCGAGCAGGCAGACCACGATCAGGGGGGTCGCGGCCACCGCCTCGGCGGCCGTGTCGGCAAGCGTCGCGCCCTCGGCGACGAGCGGCTCCGCCCGTGCGCGGGTCCGGTTCCAGACCGTGGTCGGGTGGCCGGCGGCGAGCCAGGTCCGGGCAAGCGCGGTGCCCATCGCGCCGAGCCCGAGAACGGCCAGCGGCGCCGGCTCGCCGCGGTCGGGCTGCCGGGCCCTTCCGCGGGAGCCGTTGGGGGGACGGTCGTCGACGACATGGTGGGGACCGTCGACGTCGCGGGGACGGTCATTGCGAGGAGCGGGGTCGGTCATGGCGATTAGGCTTGCGCGGGGTCGACGAAGCGCTCAAGTACGCACTTTGAAGTGGGCACTCACCCCCGGGTGAGTGACCTGGGTGAAGGGGGCGCGCCATCGCCATGACACGACGGCCCGGGGCGTACGTCTGCGGCATCGACGCGGCCATGGACGTGATCGGCGGACGCTGGAAGGTGCTCATCCTGTGGGCGCTGCACGAGCGGGCGTGCCGCTTCGGCGAGTTGCGCCGGGAGCTGACGGGGGTCACGGAGAAGGTGCTCGCGTCGCACCTGCGCGAGCTGGAGGAGGACGGCATCGTGCACCGCGAGGCCTTCGACGAGGTGCCGCCCCGGGTCGAGTACTCGCTGACTCCCCTCGGCTACTCCCTCAACGAGGCGCTGGCGCCCCTCGGCCGCTGGGGGCGGACGAACCTGCTCGGCGACGCCGCCCCGGCCGGGCACTGACCCGGAGCCGAGCCGGAGCCGGCCCGGGGGCCGACCGGGGGCTCGCCCGGGGCGGCGGGGGCGGTCAGGCCGGGAAGGCGAAGTCGCGGATCAGCGCGACGAGCTCCAGCGGGCGGTCGCTCTGCACCGCGTGGCCGGCGCCGTCGACGACGGCGTAACGCAGGGCCGGCAGGCGGCGACGGAACTCGGCGACGTCGGCGTCGTGGACGTACTTCGACTCACCGCCGCGCACGAGCAGCGTCGGCACGGTGATCGTGTCGACCTCGTCCCACAGCGAGGTGAAGTCGAGCCAGTCCGGGGTGCCCGGCGGGGGCGGGCCGAACAGGTCGTACCGCCACGACCAGCGGCCGTCCGGCAGCCGGCGGGCGTTGTGGCGCACTCCGCGGCGCACCCCGGCGGCGGCCCGCAGCGGGCTGAGCGCCACCGCGGCGTCGGCCATCTCCTCGAACGAGGCGTAGGTCGGCGGCCCGCTGACGAGCGCCACCGAGCCGCGCTCGGCCGTCGTCATCGTCCGGCTCGGGTCGTTGACCTGCGGGGTGACGTCGACGATCACCGCCCGGCGGCACAGGTCGGGACGGGTGGCGGCCAGATGGGTGACGGTCAGGCCGCCGAGCGACATGCCCACCACGACCGCCGCGTTCGGCGCCACGGCCGGCAGGGCGGTCGCCAGCGCCTCCACGTTGCGCCACGGGCCGTAGTCGCGGTCGGCGCGCCAGGACGACCGGCCGTGGCCGGGCAGGTCGAACGCCACCGCGGGCCGACCCAGCGCGAGCGCCACGTAGTCCCAGGTGTGGGCGTTCTGCGCGCCGCCGTGCAGGAACACCACCTCGGGAGCGGCGGTGCCCCAGCGGATGTAGCTCAGCCGCCGGTCGGCCGCCAGGTCGACGTAGCCGCGGCTGACGTCGGGCCGGCCGGCGAACGGCAGGCCCAGTTCCTCGGCGTTCTCGTGCAGCAGTCCGAACTCGTCGTAGTCGTCGGCCGCCAACGTGCTCTCGACATCGGTCGCCACGTCGCCTCGCTCCCCTCACGCCGGCCTTCGGATGGCTGTGCTGAGCCGTGATCCGTCCAGACGAGCCGTGATCCGTCCAGACGAGCCGTGATCCGTCCGGACGAGCCGTGATCCGTCCGGACGAGCCGTGATCCGTCCAGCGAGCAATGTAGGACGACGGGGCGTCGCCGTGCGCCGCTTCGGGCCGTTAACCGTTGGCCGCGGTGGAAATACCGAGCGCCGGGCAACTTGTTAGCGTCAGTCAAGCAACTATCTGGCGTGGACGCGGGACACGCCGGCCGGCCCGACCCAGCGCAACGTAGGCCCCTCAATCGAACGGCGCACCGCGCAGCCGATGTTCAACCTGGCGCTGCTCCGGATCCGGGCGTTCACCGCCGGGAACACGGCAGTCCTGCTGTCCTCGATCGCCCGCGGCGGCATGCTGATCATCTGATTACTGGGGATCTGGCTGCCGCTGCATGGCTACGACTACGTCGACATGCCGTTGTGGGCGGGCATCTACCTGCTGCCGCTGACGATCGGGTTCCTGGTGGCGGGCCCGGTGTCGGGCTTGCTGTCCGACCGGTTCGGCGCCCGCGCCTTCGCCACCGGCGGCCTGGCGCTGGTCGCGGCGACCTTCGTCGGCCTGCTGCTGTTGCCGACGAACTTCAGCTACCCGGCGTTCGCGGCGCTGCTGGTCCTCAACGGGATCGGCTCGGGCCTGTTCTCCGCGCCGAACACGACCGCGGTGATGAACGCCGTGCCCGCGGCGACCCGCGGCGGTGCCTCCGGGATGCGCGCGGCGTTCATGAACTCCGGCCAGGTTCTCTCGATCGGCCTGTTCTTCTCCCTGATGATCGCCGGGCTGTCCTCGACGCTGCCGCACTCGCTGCACAGCGGGCTGGCCGCGCAGGGCGTGCCCGCCGACGTCACCGACCGGGTGGCGAACCTGCCGCCGGTCGGCGGCCTGTTCGCCGCCTTCCTCGGCTACAACCCGATGCAGAACCTGCTCGGCGACGACACCCTGCACCAGCTCCCCGCATCGCACGCGCAGGCGCTGACCGGCAAGGAGTTCTTCCCGCACCTGATCGCCTCGCCGTTCCACCACGGCCTGGTCATCGTGTTCTCGCTGGCCATCGCGATGCCGCTGATCGCGGCGGTCGCCTCCCTGCTGCGGGGCGCGAGGTACGTCCACGTCGAGACGCTGCTCGCCGCCGAGGCCGCCGACGGCCCCACCACCGACGGTCCCACCGACGGCCTCACCACCACCGACGGCCTCACCGCCGGTGGCGGTGCCATCACCGACGGCGGCGCGACTCCGGCAGGAAGCAGCCATTCGACGGAGATCAGCGATCCGGTTGAGAGCAGTCGCCCCACCGAGGGCGTCCTGCCAAGGGCGTCCTGCCGGCAGAGGGCGTCCTGCCGGCAGGACGGATGCGGCCATCCGACCGGGCGGGCATCTACCTGGACACGCCGACGGTACGAATCCCCTAGGCCGCGTATCTGGTCGCGATCAAGGGGTGGTCCGGGCGAGTTCCTTGATCCAGATCAGGGAGGCGCGGAGGTGGAGCCCGGCGAGATAGCTACCCGGGGTCCGGTCGTAGCGGGTGGCGATGCCTCGCCAGGCCTTCATCTTGTTGATCAGACGTTCGACGGTGTTCCGTTCCTTGTACAACTCGGCGTCGTAGCGGACGGGCCACCCGCCCTTGCTGCCCTTGCGCGTGCGGTTCGCGGCCTGGTCGGTCTTCTCCGGGATGACCGCGGTGACACCACGTCGGTGCAGGTAGCCGCGGTTACCACGAGACGAGGAAGCCTTGTCCCCGGCGACCGCGCCGGAACGGGTCCGGGGACGGCCGACCGGCCCATGCACGCGGACGGTCTCCAGCACGGCGACGAACTGCGGGCTGTCCGCGGCCTGCCCCGCGGTCACCACGAACCCCAACGGCCGGCACCTGCGATCCGCGGCAGGATGGACCTTGCTGGTCAGCCCGCCCCTCGACCGGCCCCAGTAATACCGCGGTCAGCCGGACCTTGTGTCGGGCCCGCAGGCGCCGGCGCTGCTCCCGTCCGGGGGCGTCCGCGTCGTTGTGCCCGTCTTGTTCCTGCGTGCCGCCCCCCTTTCCCGGGCCTGCTCCTCCTCGGCGGCGGCCTTCTCCAACGCGCCGATCACCTCGGCCGGCAGGTGCATCCCCGCAGCGTCGTGATGAGCCCTGGCGGTCGTCGAGTCCACACCGACCAGCGACAGGTTCACAGCGTCCCGCTTCGCCGCCCCGGCGATCATGCCCTCCAGGAAGGCCGCGAAGACACCCGTGTCCCACCACTGGACGAATCCCCCCAGCAGACCACAACCAGATACGGGCCCTAGTCGCACTGCCTGAGCCGGGGAGGTGGACGGCCGTCCACCTCCCCGGCCACGCCGACGTTCTCTCGTCCGCGCCGCCTGCACGCCCGCGCCCCCTCCTGTGTCTTCTGCCAGCCAACGACTGCCGGCCAACGACTGCCAGCCAACGACTGCCAGCCAACGACTGCTGCCGCCGACGCCGGCTGCCGCCACGGTTGCCCTTTCTGGATCGCTACCCGAGAACTCGGCGCCAGTGCACCCGTCGAGAGCCGGTGCCGCCCATGGACTGCAAAGGGTATGGCGGCCGGATCTGGTTGTGGTCGGCGTCGTTCGATCGGACGTGTGAGGTGCGAGTTGGTTCCCGTGTCGTCTCCGCTCACAGTATACGAACATGTGTTCGACATTCGGTGTGGGTTGTTCTACCGTTGACCCATGGTTTTCGACGACGACCTCGGGGACGGCCCTGACCCGCCAGCCCGCCTCGCCACGATCTCCCGCCAGCTCGACGGGCTGCTGGCCGCACAGGCCTGGCAGCTGTCCGACGGAGAGCTGGACGGACTGATCGCGAGGGTGTGCCGGCTGACCGGCCGGGTCGCCGCCGTGCGAAGCGCCTTGTTCGTGGAGG
>NZ_CM001489.1:1074436-1089680 GCF_000262465.1 Frankia sp. QA3 | reverse complement strand
GCCCCCCACCCCGCCACCGACGGCACCCCCGACCGGCGCAGCCCCGCCCACCGCCGCGCCGACGCCCTGATCGACCTGGTCACCCGCGCGTTGGGCGCCGCCACCCTCCCCGAAAGCGGCGGCGTCCGCCCACACCTGACCGTCACCATCAACGGGAACACCCTGCTCGCCAGCGGCACCAGCCCCGCCCTGACCAGCTGGGGACTCCCCCTGCCCCCCAGCACCCTCGCCCGGCTGTCCTGCGACGCCGAAATCAGCCGGATCATCCTCAGCCTCGCCGGCGTCCCCCTCGACATCGGACGAACCACCCGCGTCGTCCCCCCACACCTACGCCGCGCCCTCGTCGCCCGCGACCGAGGATGCAGCTTCCCGGGATGTGATCGGCCCCCGTCATGGTGCGAATGTCACCACTACACACCGAAAAAACAACAGAGTCACCGCCCTACACAACCTGGTACTGCTCTGCGGCGCCCACCACCGCCAAGTCCACCACGACGGCTGGACCATCATCTTCACCGACGACGGACACCCCGCCTACCTCCCACCCCGACGCACCGACCCCCACCAACAACCCCGCCGCAACCCCTACACCCAACACCCACCCGACCTCCTCACCAGCATCACCTGACAGTCGACCGACCCGGCCCCGCCGGACCGCCTCCCCACCCTGCCGTCGTCTCCCCCACCGACGGCGTATCACGGCGTGGCGGGGCTCCGGTGGCGTCGCGATCCGGCCTGGCCGCACGTCCGCGCGGATCCGCGCGGAACTGGGCGGAACTGGGCGGAACTGGGCGGAACCGGGTGGAACTGGGCGGAACCACGGCGAGTCAGAGCACGATGGAGGTGCGGTGATTTGCCGCCGTAGCGGCGGCGTCGGTCTTCGCTCCGACGGATCGCCATCCCGCCAGCCTGGCGGCATCGGTGCTCCCGCCCGTCCGAGCAGGAGCTCCAAGCGGCGCTCGACCACCGACGTCCGCCCAGGATCTTCTAGACGAGCGTGCCCCAGGGTCCGGTGATGACGCAGGTCAGGCCCGGGTAGTGGATGTTGACGAACAGGTGCCGGCCGTCCGCGGTGAACCGGGCGCCGGCCGTCTCGCTCGCGCCCACCGGTCCCGGCGTCGGGAAGTCCTCGGCGTTCCAGTGGTGCAGGTCGAGCGGGGCGATGACCTTCGCCAGGTCGACGATCCGGCCGGCCGTGGTCAGCAGCCGCAGGTAGTTGTCGCCGCCCGCCTCGCCGTCGCCGTCCTCGCCGTCGCCGTCCTCGCAGAGCACGACGCCGCCGTGCGGGCCGACGGTCAGCCCGTCGGGCTGGTCGAGCACGCCGCCGTCCCTCGACTCCTAGCGCAGCGTGAGGACGCCGGTGTGCAGGTCGGTGGGCCAGTAGGTCCACACCTGCCCCTCCTCGGCGTCCCCGGCCTCGGAGACGACGAAGGTGAGCTGGCCGCCGGCCCAGTCGGCGCCCTCCAAGCCGAGGAAGCGGGCTCCACCGCGGGCCCGGCCCTGGCTGTACACCGGCCCGGGGAACGACTCGGCGTCGGCCGGGTCGGGATGGTCGATGTCGACCCAGGTTACCGGCAGGCGCTCGCCGACCCGCTGGCCAGTGGCGGTGTCGTAGGTCGGTTCACCGCGCACGGCGAGCATCTGCAGCCGGCCGCCAGCTGCCCGGGGCGGGCCGGCAGGAAGCGGTAGAGCCCGTCGCCGGGATCGCCGTTGTCCTCGGTGAGGTAGACGATGCCGGTCGCCGGGTGCACGGGGGCGCACTCGGCTCGAAGCGGCCCATCGCCTGCAACGGCAGCGGCGACACCGGGCCGCGGGCGTTCACCGGGACCTCGAAGACGTAGCCGTGCGGCCGTTCGTAGCCGGCGGCCGTCCCGTCCGTCGTCTCCTCACACGACAGCCAGGTTCCCCCCGGCGTCGGCGAGCCGTTGCAGTTCTCCAGCGTCCCGTTGAGCACGAGTCGGCTCTCCCGCAGCCGGCCCGCCGCCAGGTCCGTACCGCGACCAGGTCCGTACCGCGACCAGGTCACCCCCGCCGGCGCGGCCCGGTCGTAGGCCTCGCGCGGGCCGAGCGCGCGGTGCTGGACCCCGGGCAGGTCCGGGTCGATCTCGTGGTTGCGCAGCAGCACCGCCGTCCCGTGGCCGCCGTCGAACAGCGCCTGGCCGTCGTGGACGATCGGGGTGGGCAGCCCGTCGGACATCGGCGCGCCCGCGCGACCGAACGAGGCGTAGCGGAACCCGGGCGGCAGGGCGAGCTCGGGCCCGGCGGGCCGCAGCGCTCCGAAACCGGCCGGCGCCGCCGGGGTCGGGTTCGGCGCCGCGGACGGGACGGACGACGACCCGCTGGCCCTCACCTGTCCGGCCGGCCGACGCACAGCGAACAAGTCCACCTTTTACCAGCTCATCCTGGCATCTCGGGCATACCGAGCCGGCTCGCTTCGAGCGGGTCACCCCGATGCAGACCGGGTGTCTCGGCTCGTTCGACGTCGTGGTCGTCGCCGACGCGGTCTCCCGGATCTACCCGCGGGGGCTGGCCGGGTGCCGCGACATCGGTGCCCGGGTGCTCGGCACCGGCGAGCTCCTCGACGCGTTGGCTCCCGCCGCCGGCACGGCGACTACGGTGCGCAGCGGCGGGTGAACCCCTCGAGGAGCGCGGCGAGGCCAGCCGGGTCGGTGAGCATCGGCAGGTGGCCGCCGGGGATCTCGACGGGGTCGACGCCGAGCGCGGCGCGGGCACGGTCCCGCTCGGTCTCGATGGCGAACAGCTCGTCGTCGGCGGCGCAGACGACGACGGTGGGCAGCGCGGCCCGTTCCGCGCGGCCGAGGGGGTAACGGCCGGCGGCGGGGGCCATCGGCCGCAGCCGGGCAGCGAAGCGTCGGGCCCGTTCCGGTTCCAGCCGCGAGTAGAGCGCCGCGACCGCCGCCTGCGGGTCCCAGGCGCTGATGCCGTCGGGACCGGCCGGCGGCCAGGGGAAGCCCGCGCGCAGCGGGCCGAGCCCCGGGCACAGGCGCACGGTGAGCGCCCCGGGCAGCGCCGCCGCCACGAGCGGGGCGTAGGAGGCGCCCATCGAATGCCCGACGATCACGACCGGCCCGCCGTCGTCAGCCCGGGCGACGGACAGGGCGTGGAGGACGGGGCGGACGCGTTCGGCGTAGGTCGTGGCGGGGTCGCCGAGCGGCAGGTCCGGGGCCAGCGCCCGGTGCCCGCGGGCGCGCAGCTCGGCGACGACGTCGTCCCAGCAGGTCGGGTCGTGCCAGGCCCCGTGCAACAGGCAGATGACCGCCACGGCCCGAGGTTATCCGGGCCGCCCGCCGCAGCTGCCCGCCCTCGCGGCCGAGCCGAGAACGTAGGCCAGCACGGTGCCGACGATCTCGGCGGCGACCCGGCAGCCGACCTCACCCGCGCGAGCACCCGCACGCTCGCCCGGGTGCTCGCGCGGGTGCTCGCCCGCGACGACCGGACGTCGCACGGACCGTCCTGACCTGCCGCCGCCCGTCGATAGCGACGGGCGGCGCCGGCGCGTGGCAGGCGTATCGCGCCGGGATTCCTCGGGGCCACACAGCGACCACAACGCCCCGCAAGTCGTTGTCCATCCGTTTCGAATACGCTCCGGACACGGCAGGGTCGGTGGACCGACGAGTCCCTGCCGAGCGAACTGGTCCGCGATATTCACCCAACGGATGCACGACCATTGCTCCGTGTTGTTCCTACGGACATACCTCCACACAATCCACGGTCGACCGGAATGATGTTGCGTTGATCTGCGCACCCCGGAGGGTCGGTGCGCCCGGCCGGATTGCGGCGCTCCAGCGAACTCTCTCGGCCGCCCCGACACGGCGGCGGCCCATTCCGGCCAGACTCCGGATGGTTCCGCGTTCACGGCATTTGGGCGAATGACGACGGCGGTCGACCGGCGCGCCGGGAAATCATCTGCCGGGGCAGCGCCACCTCAGCCCGCCATCGGTCTCGGTGCCCCACCGGCCCGACACCCCACCGGCCCGGCACGCGGGACGGCCGCCGAAGCCGGCAGGTTACGCAGAGCCGCAAGTCAAGCCAAGTCAGGCAAGTCGGGCGGAACGGGCACACCTCGCACACCCGGCAGACAACGCGGACCGGACGGTCGGACGCCCGCATGGGGGTCCCTGTGGTCACTTCGGGCTACGCGAACCGGTCGACCGGACTACTGGAGGAGTCCCGACGGGCTCTGGTCCCGGCCTGCGATCCGCGCTGCGGCTGAGGCCCCTCGGCGGGCGCTGGCGCTTCCACCCGCCGAGGGGCGGTGCCCCACCGCTCAGCGACCACCAGTACGGCGGCAGGGCACGATCCGGTAACCGGCGATGCCGGCGAGGGTGTGGGCGTGTTCCTCCGCGAGCCGAGCCGAGGACCAGCCGATGAGGGTCTCGACCGGGCTGCCGGCCTCGTCGAGCACCGTGATCGCGTAATCCAGCGCCTTCGGGTCCTGGGGCGGGACCCAGTGCAGACCCGGCCGGCGGACCGGAAGGCCCCTCGGGGGTACCCGAATCGGGGAGGGGCGGGGGGCCCGAGTGGTCGGTGCGCACGGACCACGCCGGTAGTCGGGATGCCGCCGGTAGCGGGACCAAGGTCCCGTCACGCCACCCGTGTGAGCCAGATTCGGAGGAATGTCCCCCCCATCCCGGGTAGACCCCGGCAGAGTCGAGGCCGAATCACCCCCATCGGGGGTCCGCGATGTGGCGTGCACAACCTCTTCGTCCTCGAGGGGAGGGGATACGGAACTCGGTATTCCTGCCGAAGGGCTCGATGGCGTCACGAAACCTCCTCGAAACGGCGTTAACCGGATCACGGGTAGTGCCGGGGGCACTCCCGCGGTACCCACCTGGGTGGCCCGGGCGTGCCTCGGTTGGTGTCATGACACACTTCGGCCCCAGCTCAGCGACAGAGTGCAACAGATGGGTGCTAGTCCCGCAACGACTTGTTGCACCCCTCGATACGGATGCGGCCCGGAGGTTGACGGTGGAGGCTGAACGGCAACGCAATGATGCGCTGGACCAGCTGGCGACCATGCTCCAATCCCTGATCGGAGACAACGAGACCAACATCAGTAGACTGGCCGAAAGGACCGGATTCAAAAGGCAGCAGGTATCCCGGGCGGTCAACGGCCGGGAGGTACCGTCGCCAGACCTCTCCGACGCCCTGGATGTCGTTCTCCCATGCGGGGGGGCGATTAGGCGGCTGCGTGACGCCGCCGACCGGGAAAAGCGGGCGCGACGCCTCGGCGTCGTGCCCCCCATGAGAAAACCGACTGATGAATATGTGCCTGCACCGGAGGGGATGCTTGTAGCCAATGGTGTACGGACAATCGATCAAGGGGTGATTTCCACGAACCGGCGAGAGTTCGCGGCCCTGCCCGCGCTGCCCGCCCTGTCCGCGCTGGCGGTCTCCACCCGCCAGCGCATCGAGACCGGCAGCGCCTCCGACCGCACGCTCGACGAGCTGGAGTCCGACGTCGACGAGATCGCGCAGGTCTACGGCTCGGCCCCGCACGCCGCCCTGCTCGGCGAGGTGGCCGGGCGCTGGAAGCAGATCGAGGCGATCCTCGACGGCCGGATGTCCGCGAGCACCCGCAGCCGGGTGACGCTGCTCGGCGGCCAGCTCACCTATTTCCTCGGCCGGCTGGCCTTCAACACGGATGACTTCCGCTCCGCCCGTCGGTTCGCCGGCCTCGCCGGAACGTACGCGAACGAGATCGGTGAACCCGTTCTCATCATGTCGGTGGCGGCCCTGCAGAGTTCTATCGCCTATCACACTCAGCGCTATCGCCAGGCCATTGCTGCACTGAGCATCGTCCGGCATGTGAGCCATCCTTATATGGACGCCAGAATGGCCGCGTACGAGGCGCGGGCATACGCGAAGGCGGGCGACAACGACAGCGCCCGGCGCGCGTTGAACCGGATGGAGGCGGCGGCCTGCTCGATGGCGCCGATGCCGGGAGAAACTCCGGTCGGTCCGGCGGCGGTCGCCATGTTCCGGTCCGGCGTGGCCATCACAATGGGCGACGCCGACATGGCGCGGGAATGGGCGCCGATCGCGGTCGCCGGCTATCGGCGAAGGGGTGGTGACTTCACCGTCGAGGAATCCCAGCACGCATCCATGTCCGACGCCTCGCAACACCTCCTCGGCCCCGAGGCGGAACCCGAGGAGGCGGCCCGCATCGCGATGGAGGTAATGACGACCGCGCCGGCCGACCTGACGCACACCGTGAAAGCCCGGCTGCGGCAGTGCGCCTCCTCCTTTTCCCCGTCGCATCATCGGCTGCCCGCGGTCTCCTCCTTTCTCGAGGCGTGCCGCACGCTGCCGGCCGGAACGCCGGGATGACGACGACAAAAGCGGCCGCGACGACCATCCCGACGCTCACGACGAAGCGCCTGATTCTGCGTCCGCTCGATAATGCCGACGTTCCCGACTTCGTCGAGATCTGGTCCGATCCCGAGTTCACCCGCTACATCGGTGGACGGTGCGATCCGGACAGTGTGTGGCACGCGATGGCCGGCAACATCGGCTGCTGGGCGCTGACCGGCGTGGGTCCCTGGGCCGTCGTGGAGCGGTCGACCGGTTCGCTCGTCGGCCGCGCCGGGCTGTGGACCGAACCCGGCTGGCCCGGTGTCGAGGCCGTCTGGTTCATCCGCCGCGACCGCTGGGGCCGCGGCTACGCGCGCGAGGCCGCCACCGCCGCCATCGGCTGGGTCTTCGCGCAGCGGCCGGACCTCGCCGAGGTCGTCTCGGTCATCCTGCCGGAGAACACCGCCTCGGTCCGCGTGGCCGAACGGCTCGGCATGACCCCGCAGCGCCTGGAGTTCCTCCACGGCGAGGACCACACCGTCTACACGATCAGCCGGACCGACTGGACCGCCGCCCTGCCCGCACAGGCCGCACAGGCCGCACAGGCCGGGCAGAACGCGCACTGACGGCAACACCACGTGAGCACCGCGAACACAACGCGACGAAACACAACAGGACGACACGCGACGGGACGACACGCGACGGGACCACACGCGACGCGACGAACGGTGGCCGGGCCCCGGATCACAACCGGGCCCGGGCCGTCACCGTAGCCACCACAGGCACCCGAGCAAGGCAGGCACCCGAGCAGGGCAGGCACCCAAGGCAGCCCACCCCGGTGGCCCACCTGGAGCCGCCCCCGGCAGCCGACCTCCGCTGGCCGACCGGCAGCCGACCTCCGCTGGCCGACCGGCAGCCGACCTCCGCTGGCCGACCGGCAGCCGACCTCCGCTGGCCGACCGGCAGCCGACCTCCGCTGGCCGACCGGCAGCCGACCTCCGCTGGCCGACCGGCAGCCGACTGCGGCAGCCCACCCGCGGCTCGACCTACCTGCGCGGCGAGGAGCCGCCCCCGGGATTCGCGGCGAGGCCGTCCAGGACGATCGCGACCGCGCCGCGGCTGACCGCGGCGGGCACGGGCAGCGCGGCCGCCGCCTGGGTCAGGCCCCGGACCAGGAAGTAGAGCTCGTCGACGGAGACGTCCGTCCGGGCCACGCCCGCGTCCTGCGCGCGGCGCAACACGGCGTCGACGGCGTCGCGCAGCCGGTGGGCCGCATCCGCCGCGCCCGAGGGAACCTGATCCGCGGCGCCGAGCAGGTTCGCCAGCGTCACCTTCGTCGCGCCCCGCTCGATCATCGCGGTGACCAGATCGCCGAGCGCCGCACCGGGCGCGGGCGCGGCCGCGAGCGTGCGGGCGTGCGCGACGAGGTCGTCGAAATGCCGGACCAGCGTCGCCTCGACGAGGTCGGTCTTGGTCGGGAAGTGGCGGAACACCGTGGCGACGCCGACCCCGGCCCGGCGGGCCACCTCCTCCGTGGACGCCTGCGCGCCGAGCTCACCGAACACCTCCTCGGCGGCAGCGAGGATGCGCTCCCGGTTCAGCCGGGCGTCCACCCGCATCCGCGATCACCCTTCACCCGACGACGGCCCCCCGTTCGTCGTATCACCCCACGCCGCCGAGGGTGTAAACGAAGTGGCCACTTCGGCTAGGATTCGAAGTCACCACTTCGCTTATATCGCCGGGAGGCCCGGATGACGACCGCCGCCACGCCCACCGAGGTCTTCCACGCGCTCGCCGACGCGGTGCCGCGGCTCGTGCTCGGCGACCGCTCCCAGCTCGATCCGCTGGTCGCGCTGTACGCCGAGCACACCGACGTCCGCCACCCGTTCGCCCCGTTCCCGGCCGAGCCGCTGCGTACCCGCGGCGACCTGCGCCGGTACTTCGACGGGGCGACCGCGGCGGCCGACGGGGTCGAGAGCTTCGCCGCGGTCGACCGGACCGTGCACGCCACCGCCGACCCGGAGGTCGTCATCGGCGAGTTCCACTACGTCGGCCGGGCGCACGCCCGCGACTTCGACGTCGCGTGCATCTTCGTGCTGCGGGTGCGCGGCGGGCAGATCATCGAGTCCCGCGACTACACAGACCCCGTCGGGTTCGCCCGAGCGTTCGGCCGGCTCGGCGAGCTCGCCGCGGCTCTCGCGGCCTGACCGCCGCGATCGCCTGCCCGCCGTGCCCGCCGCGATCGCCTGCCCGGCGTGCCCGGTGGGGTGTTCGGCCGGCTCGGCGACGGCCGAGCGGATGGCGGGCGGAGTCAGGCCGGTGGGGTGGTGAACTCCGGCTGGTCGATCAGCCGCAGCCAGGAACCGTCCGGCTGGCGGCGGACCACCTGGGCGCGGGCGCCCGCGCCGTCCTTCGGTGGGGTCGAGGTCAGGGCGATGTCGCCGCTGGCCAGGGTCGGCAGGGGCGTCTCCTGCGCGAACGGCGGCAGTTGCGGCAGGGCCTTCGCCCAGAAGGCGCGGATGGCCTCGCGGCCCACCGTCACGCTGCCCGGCGGGTAGGCCACCACGGCGTCCGGTTCGTAGAGCGCCGCGATGCCCTCGGCGTCGCGGGCGTTGACCCGTTCGACGAACAGCCGGGTGAGGTCCTCGGGCTGCCACGCCTTGTCGCGCTCCGACATGTGTCCTCCTCCGTGGGGAGTCCTGGTTCTGGTCCGGGCGGATGTGCTGCCGTTCCAGGGTCACCGGACCGGTAAGCAGAAGTCCAACAGATGATTCATATGGGATCTAGAACCCGATCCGATGAAACCGGGAGCTCGGGCGTCTCCTGGCGGTCGCGCCCCACGTCAGACGCTCGCCACCGCCCACCGAATGTAAAGAAGGAGTCACCTTTGCCCGCCGAAACCGGACAGATCGGACGTACCGGACGTACCCCGCACCTACCGTCCGACCTGCCGCTTTAGCGTCCCGAGGCCCCCGGAGGCGGTTGCCCGGGGTAGCCCCTTGGTGTAAATCGCCCTTCCGCTGCACTTGCACGGAGTTCGAGCACTGCCTAGTGTTCCTGCTGACTCAGATCAACAAGTGGCAGTATTCAGCAATCCGGACCGCCCAGGACCGGACCGCGAGCCCGCATTGTTGCTCGGCGAAAGCATTCACCGAATACCACCTCGCGGCGCCGCCGACTGCCCTTTCATTGGGACGTCACCATCGGCAGGGAGGTTTCATGCTGCTCGTGGACAAGGTTGTCGTCGTCACCGGTGGCGGCCGCGGGATCGGTGCCGCGCTCGCCGAACAAGCCGCGGCGGCGGGTGCCCGGGCGGTCGTCGTGGCCGACATCGACCTGGCCACCGCACGAGCAACGGCCCAGCGTGTGAGCCTGCGCGGCACCGCGGCGGAGGCCGTCCGGGCTGACGTCGGGTCACCGGCGGACCTCGACGAGCTAGCCCGGAGGACCCGCGAAATGTTCGGTTCCGTCGATGTTTTCTTTTCCAACGCCGGAATCACGGCCGGCGCCGGGATCGACGCCACCGCCCGGCAGTGGGCCCGCTCCTGGAGCATCAATGTCATGTCCCACGCCAACGCCGCCCGCATCGTGCTCCCAAGCATGCTGGAAAGGGATAGCGGCGCGTTTGTCATCACCGCCTCCGCGGCCGGCCTGCTCAATATCCCCGGGGACGCGCCATACGCCGTGACGAAGGGCGCCGCGGTCGCTCTCGCCGAATGGCTGGCGCTCACCCACGGCGGCCGCGGAGTGCAGATCAGCGTCCTGTGCCCGCTCGGCGTCCGGACGGACATGCTGGTGGACGCCCTCAACGCCGGCCACCAGACCGCTCGCGCGGTGGTGGCGTCCGGCCCGGTGCTGGAGGCCGACGTGGTCGCCCGATGTGCGATCCAGGGCGTCGCCGAGGGCCGGTTTCTGATAATGCCCCAGGCGCAGACGGCGACGGCGTACGCCGAGAAGGCCGCCGACCCGGAGGGCTGGCTCGCCCGGCATCGCCGGGCCGCGGCCGTCCCCGCCCCCTGATGCCCGCCCGGCGGTACCGACGTCGGGGCGTGGCCCGTGCCCGCCCCGGCCGTTCCCGCCCGTCACCCAGCCGTCCGCCCGACGGCCGTCCGCCCGGCGGCCGATCATCGTTGGAGAAGTGAGTCCATGCAGGCAAGCGCGCAGCCTCCCGCCGCCGCGGTGGGCACCTCGCCGGCGCCGGTCCCGGCACCCGCCGCCTCCCGGCACCGGCGCGACCTCGTCCTCGGGGTGAGCCCGTTCGGCGAGCCCGATCCCCGGCTGGTGGCGGCGCTGTGCCACGCCAGCGCGTGGGGCGTGCTCGACCTCGGCCGCGACCCGGTCGCCGCGCTCGCCGCGCTGCGCACCACGGCGCGTCTGGTCACCGGCAGATTCGGAATCCGGCTGGCGCACCCGGGCCTGGTGGCGACGCGGGACCTCGCGGCCTTCGCCGACCGCATCGGCCTCGTCCTGCTCCCGGCGCCGCTGCCCGGCACCGACCCGCAGCGGGACGAGGCCACCGACCCCCACCGGCACGACCCCGACCGGGGCGACGGCGCCGGTCCGCGCCGGTCGGAGCTTGCCGCGCTGCCGGGCGCGCGGCGGCTGGTCGAGGTCACGACGGTCGAGCAGGCCCGGGCGGCGGCGGCCTCGGGGGCGCACGGGCTGGTGGCCCGGGGCAACGAGGCCGGCGGCCGGGTCGGCGAGCTCGGCTCCTTCGTCCTGCTCCAGCAGCTGCTCGACGGCGTCGGCCGGGACCTGCCGGTGTGGTGCTGGGGCGGGATCGGCGTGCGCACCGCGGCCGCCGCGGTCGTGGGCGGCGCGGCCGGCGTCGTGCTGGACAGCCAGCTCGCCCTGCTCGCCGAGTCCGACGTGCCCGCCGAGACCGCCGCGGTGCTGCGTCGGATGGACGGCACCGAGACGGTCGTCGCCGCCGGCCACCGGGTCCTGCAGTCCGCGCCGGACCGACGGGCCGACGGCGACGCCGAGACCTGGCCGCCCGAGCGGGTGCTGGACCGTCTCGGCGGCCGCGGCGGTGGGCAGCTCCTGCCGGTCGGCCAGGACGGCTACCTCGCCCGCACATTCGCCGAGCGGTACGGCACGGCGGCGCGCGCCGTCGGAGCGGTCCGCCGCGCGGTCGCCGCGACCGCCGGCGGCACCGAGGCCGCGGCCGCCGCCGCGCTCCTCACCGGCGACTCGCCGCTGTGCGCCACGCTGGGCCTCACCCGCCCCGTCGCGCAGGGGCCCATGACCCGGGTCAGCGACTCGCCGGCGTTCGCCCGCAGCGTCGCGGGCGACGGGGCGCTGCCGTTCCTGGCGCTGGCGCTCGCCACCGGCGAGCAGGCCCGCCGGTTGCTCGCCGACACCCGCGACACCCTCGGCGCGCGGCCGTGGGGGGTCGGCATCCTCGGGTTCGTCGCCGAGGACGTCCGGGCCGCCCAGCTCGACGCCGTCCGGGAGATCCGGCCGTCGTGCGTCATCATCGCCGGGGGCCGGCCGGGCCAGGCCGAGGAGCTCGAACGGCTCGGGATCCCCACCTTCCTGCACGTCCCCTCCCCCACCCTGCTGCGCCAGTACCTGGCCGCGGGGGCGCGCCGGTTCGTGTTCGAGGGCGCCGAGTGCGGGGGCCATGTCGGCCCCCGCGGCAGCTTCCCGCTGTGGGAGGCCCAGACCGGCGTCCTGCTCGACCACCTCGACGACCTCGACCGCCTCAACGACCTCGACGACCTCGACGACTCGGGCCCGGTCCAGGTGCTGTTCGCCGGCGGCATCCACGACGCCCGGTCCGCGGCGATGGTCGCGGCCCTGGCGGGACCGCTGGCCGCCCGCGGCGTCGAGGTCGGCCTGCTGATGGGGACCGCCTACCTGTTCACCGCCGAGGCGATCCGCGACGGCGCCATCGTCGCGCAGTTCCAGCGCCAGGCGCTGCGGGCCCGCGCGACGGCGCTGCTGCGGACCGCGCCGGGGCACCTGACCCGCTGTGTGACCAGCCCGTTCGTCGAACGGTTCGACGAGGTACGCGCGCAGCTGCGCGCCGACGGGGTCGCCGACCACGAGGCGTGGGAGCGCCTCGAACAGCTCAACGTCGGACGGTTACGGCTGGCGAGCAAGGGCCTGGAGCGCCGCGGCGACGAGCTGCTGCGGGTCGACGCCGAGCGCCAGCGGGCCGAGGGCCTGTTCATGGCCGGCCAGGTCGCCGTGCTGCGCTCGAGCGCGACCACGGTCGCGGACCTGCACGACGACGTCACCATCCGGGCTCGCCGGTTCCTCGCCGACCAGGCGGGCCGGGTCCGCAGGCTGACCGGCACCCGCATGTCCGATGCCGCCCCATCCGCGACCGCCACGTACGCGACCAGCACGCCCGCCCCCGGCCCGCTGGACATCGCGATCGTGGGGATGGCCTGCGTCTTCCCGGACGCGCCCGACCTCGCGGGCTACTGGTCGAACATCGTCGCCGGGGCGAGCGCGATCGGCCCGGTGCCGGCCGACCGGTGGGATCCCGAGATCTACTTCGACGCCGGCGACGGCGGCGACGGGCGCCCCAACGGCGAGCGGACCCCGTCGAAGGTGGGCGGGTTCCTGCCGCGGATCCCGTTCGACCCGCTGCGCTACGGCATCCCCCCGTCCGCGCTGACCAGCATCGAACCGGTCCAGCTCCTCGCCCTGGAGACCGCCCGGCGCGCGCTCGAGGACGCCCGGCTGGACCCCACGGGCTTCGACCGCGCCCGCACCGGCGTCGTGTTCGGCACCGAGACGAACAGCGACCTGTCCGCGGCCATCACCCTGCGCGGGTTACTGCCTGCCTACTACGGCCGGGTGCCGGCCGAGCTGGACGCCCAGCTACCCCGGGTGACGGAGGAGACGTTCACCGGCATCCTCGGCAACATCATCGCCAACCGTGTCTCGAACCGCCTCGACCTCGGCGGCCCCGCCTACGTCGTCGACGCGGCCTGCGCCTCCTCGCTGACCGCCCTGGACATGGCCTGCAAGGAGCTGCGTTTCGGCACCGCCGACGTGATGCTCTGCGGCGGTGCGGACCTGCACAACGGCATCCTCGACTACCTGATGTTCTCCTCGGTGGGCGCACTGTCCCCCACGGGCGGGCCCCGGCCGTTCGACGCCTCGGCGGACGGCACCGCGCTCGGCGAGGGCGTCGCCTGCGTCGTGCTCAAGCGGCTCGCCGACGCCGAACGCGACGGCGACCGGGTCTACGCGATCGTCAAGGGGCTCGGGGCGGCCAGCGACGGGCGCTCGCTCGGCCTGACCGCGCCGCGGGCCGACGGGCAGCGCCTGGCGCTGGAGCGCGCCTACCGCGCCGCCGGGGTCTCACCCGCCGACGTCGGCCTCGTCGAGGCGCACGGCACCGGCACCGTCGTCGGGGACCGCACCGAGCTCGGCGCGCTCACCGAGGTGTTCGCGGCCGCGGGTGCGGCGCCGGGGGGCTGCGCGCTCGGCTCGGTGAAGTCGCAGATCGGCCACACCAAGACCGCCGCCGGCCTCGCCGGGCTGGTGAAGGTCGCGCTGGCGCTGCATCACGGCGTGCGCCCGCCGACCCTGGGGGTGCGCGAACCGAACCCGGCCTGGGACGCGGCGAGCAGCCCGTTCTCGTTCTCGGACGCGGCCCGGCCGTGGCCGGTGCCGCCGGCGCGGCGCGTCGCGGCGGTGAGCGCCTTCGGGTTCGGCGGGGCGAACTATCACGCCGTGATAGCCGGTCATCCGGGAACGGCCGGGGCCCGGCACGCGCTGGACCGCTGGCCCGCCGAGCTGCTGCTGATCCGCGGAACCGACCTCGACGCGGCCCGGGAGGCCGTCGCGGAGGTACGCCGCCTGCTCGCGGCGAACGACGCGGCGGGACGGCCGTGGGCGCTGCGGGACTTCGCGGCGACCGCGGCGCGGATGGCGCGGGAGCGCCGCGGCCCGGTGCGCTTCGCCCTCGTCGCCGACGACCTCGACCATCTCGCCGAACTGCTGGCCCAGGCGGCGGGCCCGGACGCGCGCTCCGGTGGCGGGCTGTTCGTCGCCACGGCCGAGCAGGACGCCACCGCCGTGTCGGCCGGGTCGGCCGGGTCGGCCGGGTCGGCCGGGTCGGGCGGGTCGGGCGGGCCGGCGGGCCGGGTGGCGGTGCTCTTCCCCGGGCAGGGCAGCCAGCGTCCGGGGATGCTCGCCGAGCTGTTCGTCGCCTTCCCCGAGCTGCAGGACTATCTGCGTGCCGGCGAAGCATGGGCCGACCTGCTGCATCCGCCGTCCGCGTTCGCCACCTCCGCGGGAGGCGACGCGGGCGCGGCGGGAGGCGACGCGGGCTCTACCGGCGGCGACGTGGAAGCTACCAGCAGCGACGCGGGCACGGATGCCGAGGCGCGGCTTCGTGACACCCGAGTCGCCCAGCCGGCGCTCGGGATCGCCGGGCTCGCCGTGCACCACCTGCTGACCCGGCTCGGCGTGCGGCCGGACCTGCTCGCCGGGCACAGCTACGGGGAGCTGGTCGCGCTGGCCGCCGGCGGTGCCTTCGACCCGCAGACGCTGCTGGAGCTCAGCGCCGCCCGCGGCGAGTCGATCATGGCCGCGGTGGACGCGGCCGACATCGGCGACGGGTCCGACGCCGCCGCGCGGTCGAACGATCCGGGAGCGATGGCGGCGGTGCGTGCCGGCGCGGCCCGGATCGAGGCGGTTCTCGCGGACGCCGGGCTCGTCGACCGGGTCGTCGTGGCCAACCACAACGCCCCCGACCAGGCGGTGATCTCCGGAGCCACGGCCGGCGTCGAGCGGGCCGTCGACCTGCTGCGGGCGGCCGGGATCGGCGCCGTGCGGCTGCCGGTGGCGTGCGCGTTCCACAGCCCGCTGGTCGCCGCCGCCGGCGACCGGTTCGCCGAGGTACTCGCCCGAACCCGGGTGACGGCGCCGCGGCTGCCCGTGTGGGCGAACCGCACCGCTT
>NZ_CM001489.1:1068755-1074336 GCF_000262465.1 Frankia sp. QA3 | reverse complement strand
GACGCGGTGGCGCAGCTCGCCGTCGCCGGGGTGGCGCTGCACCCGGACTGGCTGGTCGAGGGCCGCGACGCCGCCGACCTGCGAGGCAGCGAGCCGCCGGCCCGCCCACGGTGGAGCGTGACCGGCCGGGCGGTGCTGACGGCGGACGGCGAGCCGCTGCCCGGCGGGCTCGCCCCGGCCCGGCGGGTCCCGCCCACCTCGGCCGACCACGCGGGCATCCCCACGTGGCCGACCGCCGGGCAGCCGGTGGCACTCGGACAGCACACGGCACTCGGACAGCACGCCGCGGGCGGGCAGCCGGTGGGGCCCGGGCAGCTGGCAACCGCGGGGCGGGCCGCGGGCGAGCCGACCCGGGAGACCCTGGTCGGCCACTTCCTCACGACCGCGCGGGACATGCTGGCCGCCCAGCGCGACGTCCTGCTGTCCTACCTGGGCGCCCCGACCACCCCGACCGTGCCCGTCGCCGTCGGCGTGGGGGCGGCGGCCCCGGCCGCGGTGCAGCCCGTGGTACCGGTGACGGGTCCGCCCGCGGGCACCGTCTCGGCGGCGTCGGACGGTGTCACCAGCGGCGGCGACGGCCGACCCGACGCGGCGGACGGCTTGCGCGATGTGGGGGACGTCGTGCCCGGCGCCGGGACCGGGGGCGGGCGCGCGGCGGTGGACGTCGGAGCCGTCGTGCTCGACCTGATCGCGGGCAACACCGGCTACCCCACCGAGATGATCGAACCCGACCTCGACCTGGAGACCGACCTGTCGGTCAACTCCATCAAACGCACCGAGATCGCCGGCCTGCTCACCCAACGACTCAACCTCACCGACGCACTCGGCCCCCGCGCCGTCGAGGAACTCAGCCGCCTGCGCACCGTCCGCACCATCACCACCTGGCTCACCGAGCGCACCGCAGGATCGGGCCCCGCCACACCCGCCACACCCTCAGCACCCTCCACGTTCCCAGCACCCCCCACAGCCACGGCACCCCCCACAGCCACGGCACCCCCGACAGCCACGGCACCCCCGACAGCCACGGCACCCCCGACAGCCACGGCACCGGTCACGCTGGTCGGCCCCGGCGAGCCCGGCGCCCGCGGCGGCGGGCGGGCGCCGACCCGCTTCGTGCTCACGACCGTCCCCGCGCCGCTGATCGCCGGCACGGCCGACCTCACCGGCACGGCCGACCTCACCGGCACGATCGACCTCACCGGCACCGCGTGGACGGTGTTCGGCGACGTGACGGCCCACGACGTCGCCGACCCGGTGGCCGGCCGGCTGGCGGACCTCGGGGCGACGGTCACGGCGCGCACCGCCGCCGAACTGGCCGAGGCGCCGCCGCAGCGGCTCGACGGTCTGGTCTACCTGTGCGGCTGGGGCCGCGCCGAGGGCGAGCCGGAGCTGCCGGAGACGTTCGCGGCGATCCGGGCGGCGCTGCAGGCCGGGCCCCGCTGGGTGCTGGCCGTCAGCGCGCTCGCCGCGGCGGACCCGGCCGGCTCCACCGGCCCCGGGCCGGCGCTGCCGACCGAACGCGCCGCCGGCCTGCGCGGGCTGTTCCGCACCCTGGCCAGGGAGTACCCCGACCGGCTCGTCCGGCTCGTCGAGCTCGACGACGCCGCCTCGGCGGCGGACATCCTGGCCGCCGAGCTCGGCCGGTCCACCGCAACCGGGGCGGTCGCCGTCCACCGTGGCGGCACCCGGCACGGCGAACAGCTCACGGCGATGCCGGTGGGGCCGCTGGCCGCGGCCGGCGCGGGGCCCGCCGCCGATGGCGCGGCGGAGGCCGAGGCGCTCGGCCTGGACCGTGACGCCGTCATCCTGCTCGTCGGCGGGGCCCGCGGGATCACCGCCGGGTTCACGACGCTGCTGGCCGGCGCCGCGCGCTGCCGGCTGGAGCTCGCCGGGCGCACGGCTCCGCCGGCCGCGGAGGATCCCCGCACGGCCGGGATCGCCGACCGCGCCGGCCTGATCCAGGCGGTGCGCGAGCTCGGGCACCGCACGCCCGGCGAGGCGCGCCGGGCGGTCGCCGCCATCCTCGCCCGGCGGGAGATCGCCGCGACCCTCGCCGACGTCGCCGCGCGCGGCGGTCAGGCCCGCTACCGCCAGCTCGACGTCCTCGACGCCGACGCGGTCGCGCAGGCGGTCAAGCAGGTCTTCGCCCGCCACGGCCGCCTCGACGGCGTCGTCTACTCCGCCGGGGTCATCGAGGACGCCCTCGTCGCCGACAAGGATCCGCAGTCGTTCCGGCGGGTGTTCGACACGAAGGTCGCCGGGGCGCGCGCCCTGCTCGCGGCGCTGGCCGAGCTGCCCGTCCAGCCCCGGTTCCTGACCTTCTTCGGCAGCATCGCGGGCGTCCTGGGCAACCGCGGCCAGGGTGACTACGCGGCCGCGAACGACGCGCTGGAGACCCTCGGGGCCGCCTGGGCACGCCGCCGGGACACCCGGACGATCACCGTGCACTGGGGTCCGTGGGCGCCCTCGGCCGCGCATCCGGGGATGGTCGATCCGGGGCTGGAGGCGGAGTTCGCGCGGCGCGGGGTGGACCTCATCGACCCGGACGAAGGTCACCTGTGCCTGCTGCGCGAGCTCGCCTGGGGGCCCCGCGACGCGCACGCGGTCGTCTACTCGGCGTCGGGCTGGTAGCCGGCCCGCCGCAGCCCCGCCTCGCCGCAGCCCAGCCCCGCCGCAGCCCAGCCCCACCCAGCCCCGCCGCAGTCCTCGCCTCGCCACCGGCCGGGCGCGCGTCCTGGCGGCGCGCGCCCGGCCCCACCCACCCCTGGTACGAGGAGTCCCGACCACGATGACGCCCCCGCCGGCCCCGTCCTCGTCACCAGCGCGCCCGCCCCGGGCCGTCGCGCCGCCCGACCCCACCGCCAGCGGCTGGCGGCAACCGCCGATCGCCGTCGTCGGCATGGCGGTGCTCCTGCCCGGCGCACCGGACCTCGCCGCCTACTGGCAGAACCTGCTGCGCGGGACCGAGTCGATCAGCGAGGCGCCGCCGCATCGCTGGGACCCCCAGTTCTACGACCCGGCCGGCGCCGACGAGCCGGGAGCGGAACGGATCTACTGCCGCCGCGGCGGGTTCGTCGACGAGTACGCCTACGCCGACCCGCTGCGTTTCGGCATCCCGCCCGCCGACGTCGCCGGCATCGAACCCGACCAGCTCCTCGCGCTGCAGGTCGCCGCGACCGCGATCGACGACGCCGGCGGCGGCGACCGGCTCGGCGACCCGGCTCGCGTCGGCGTCATCCTCGGCCGCGGCGGCTACCTCGGCGCCGGCCTTGCCCGCCTCGACCAGCGGCTGCGCACCGCCCGCCAGCTCGTGTCCACCCTCGGCACGCTGCTGCCCGCCCTGGGCGCGGACGAGCTCGACCGGATCCGGACGGCCTTCACCGACCAGCTCGGCCCGCAGCCGCCGGGCGGGGCGATCGGGATGGTGCCGAACCTGGCCGCGTCCCGGATCGCGAACCGCCTCGACCTGCGCGGCCCCGCCTACACGGTGGACGCGGCCTGCGCGTCGTCGCTCATCGCCGTGGACAGCGCGGTCGCCGAGCTCGCCGCCGGGCGCTGCGACACGGTGCTCGCCGGCGGCGTCCACCACTGCCACGACATCACCCTGTGGAGTACGTTCGCGCAGCTCGGGGCGCTGTCGGCGCGTCAGCAGAGCCGGCCGTTCGACCGCGGTGCCGACGGGATCCTCATCGGCGAGGGCACCGGCGTCGTCGTGCTCAAACGCCTCGACGACGCCCAGCGCGCCGGCGACCGGGTGTACGCGGTCATCCGGGGCACCGGGACGTCCAGCGACGGGCGCGGCGGCGGCCTGGTGAACCCGGAGCCGGCCGGGCAGGCCCTCGCCGTGAGGCGGGCCTGGGCCGCGGCCGGGCTCGACCCGCGGGCCCGCAGCTCGATCGGCATGATCGAGGCGCACGGCACCGCGACGCCGGCCGGGGACGCCGCGGAGCTCGCGACGCTGGCCCAGGTCTTCGGCACCGGCCGGGAGGACGTCGCCGTTCTCGGCTCGGTGAAGTCGATGATCGGCCACGCGATGGCGGCGGCCGGGGTCGCCGGGCTGGTGAAGGCGGCGCTGGCCCTGCACAACCGCGTCCTGCTGCCGGCGGTGAACTGCGAGGATCCGCATCCGGCGCTGGCCCGGACGCGGTTTCGCCCGCTGCTGACGGCCGCCCCCTGGGAGAGCGCGGGGCCGCGCCGGGCCGGGGTGAACGCCTTCGGCTTCGGCGGGACGAACGCCCATGTGCTGCTGGAGGAGGCGCCACCGCCCGCGGTGCGCCCCGGTGCCGGCGCACCCATGACGCCCGCGGGGGCCGGCTCGCCGGGGGCGCGGCGGGACCCGGCCTCCGCGGGTCAGGCCGCACCGCCCACCTCGGTGGCGACGGTCCGCGAACCCGACGTCATCCTCCGCTTCGCCGCGGCGACCCCGCGGGAGCTCGCCGGGCAGCTCGACGCCGACGACACCACCCTGCGGGCGACGGCCGCCGGCCCGCCCGCGCACACCGGCCCCGGCGCCCGCCTCGGCCTCGTCCATCCCACCCCGCGCCGGCTCGCCGCCGCCCGGCACGCCGCCGGCGGGGCCCGCACCGGGGCCTGGGACGCCTGGCGGGGGCGCAGCGAGGTCTGGTACAGCGCGGCCGGCCTGCTCGCCGGCCCGAAGCCGGCGCGGGTGGCGTTCGTCTTCCCCGGGCTGGAGGCCGAGTTCGCCCCGCGGCTGGATGACGTGTGTGCGCACTTCGGGTTCGCGCTGCCCCGGCTGTCCGCCGACGGCCTGGGCGCGCACGGCAGCAGCGTGCTGGCCGCCAGCCGGGTGCTCGACCGGGCGCTGCGCCGGCTGCGCGTCGAGCCGGACGCCGTGGCCGGGCACAGCATCGGCGAGTGGAGCGCGATGTTCGCCGCGGGCCTGTTCGACGAGGCGGAGGTCGACGCCGACATCTTCGGCGCCGACCCCTACGACGGCGCGGTGCCCGAGGTGGACTACGCGTCGCTGAGCTGCTCGCGCGACGACGCGCTGGCCGCCATCGCCGAGCATCCCGGGGTCGTGCTCTCCCACGACAACGCCCCGACGCAGACGGTGGTGTGCGGGCCGCCGGCACGGATCGCCGAGCTCGCCCGCGGGCTGCGCCGGCGCAACGTGGTCGTGCAGATCCTGCCGTTCCGCTCCGGCTTCCACACCCCGATGCTGCGGCCCTACCTCGCCGGGCTGCGGGAACGCACGCAGCGGATGCGGATCCGCCGGGCGCCGCAGACCGAGCTGTGGTCGGCCACGACCGCCTCGCCGTACCCGGACGACACCGGGGCGATCCGCGAGCTGTTCGTCCGCCACCTGCTCGAACCGGTGCTGTTCCGGGGTGTCGTCGAGGCGATGGCCGCCGCCGGCGTCGGGGTGTTCGTGCAGGTCGGCCCGGGCCGCCTCGGTGGACTCGTCGACGCCACCCTGGAGTCGACGCCGCACCTGACGATCGCGGCGAACAGCTCCGAACGCGACGGGCTCGGCCAGCTACGCCGGCTGGCCGTGGCGCTGTGGGTCGAGCACGGCGACCCCGACCTCGCCGCCCTGGACACCCCGTCCGCCGGCGCGGCG
>NZ_CM001489.1:1064399-1068655 GCF_000262465.1 Frankia sp. QA3 | reverse complement strand
CGCGGGCGTCGAGGCCCCACCACCGCAGGACGAACCCGTGCTGACCGCACCGACGCCGACCGGCGCCGGCTGGGAGGCCACCCTGCGGGTCTCCGTGCGGACCATGCCCCACCTGCTCGACCATGCGCTCAACGCGCAGCGCCCCGGCTGGCCCGACGACGCCGACCGGCGGCCCGTGGTGGCGGCGACGACGACCGTCCGGCTGATGATGGACGCCGCCGAGCGGGCGTCGGGCCGGATCGCCGTCGGCCTCGCCGACGCCCGCTTCGACGCCTGGCTGCCCGCCGCGCCCGCCCGCGAGGTGGCGGTCACGATCGCGCCGGTGGGGCCCGACCGGCTGCTGGTCACGTTCGCCGGCTACGCCAGCGCGCAGGTCGTCGTCGCGGACCGCTATCCGGCGTCCCGGCCGGCGCGCTGGCCGGTCGACCCGGCCGCCGAACAGCCGCCGATCATCAGCGCACGGGACTTCTACCGCGAACGCTGGATGTTCCACGGCCCGGCGTTCCAGGGCGTGACGGCGCTGCTCGGCCACAGCGCCCACGGCGTGCGCGCGGTGCTCACCGGCACCCGCGCGCCCGGTTCGCTGCTCGACGCCGCCGGGCAGCTGCTCGGCTACTGGATCCGCACGCAGGCCCGCGACGGACTGGTGCTGTTCCCGGTGCGCATCGGCGGGGTGCGGCTGTACGGGCCGGAGCCGGCGCCGGGCACCCCGGTGACCTGCCAGGCCTGGGTGACCTGGCTCGACGACCAGTGGGTCCACGCCCACCTGCAGCTCGTCGACGGCGCCGAGGTCTGGGCCGAGGTCGAGGGCTGGGTGGACCGCCGCTTCGGCCTCGACCCGGCGCTCGACGAGGCGTTGCGCCACCCGGATCGGCACCCGTTCGCGCTGGCGCAGCCCGGCGGCTGGGTGCGCGTCACCGAGCAGTGGCCGGACCTGGCGACGCGGGAGCTGGTCCTCGGCAGCGTCACCGGCGCCGCCGAGCGGGCGGACCACGACGCGACCCCGCCGCCGGCGCGTCGCGCCTGGCTGCTGCGCCGGATCGCGGCGAAGGACGCCGTGCGCACCCGGCTGTGGGCGGCGGGCCACGGCCCGCTGTTCCCCGCCGAGCTGCACGTCACCGACGCGATGACCGGCACCGCTGGGGCTGGCAGCACTGGTGCCGGCAGCACTGGTGCCGGCAGCGCTGGGGCCGCCACGACGGTGGCCGGCGCCCACGGCGGCGCGCTCGCGCCCTTCGCGCTGTCGGTCGCCCACGACGCCGGGTTGGCCGTGGCCATCGCGCGGCCCGCGACCCCGGCGAGCGGCGGCGTCGGCATCGCGCTCGCCCGGATCGACCCGGCCGACGCGGGCCCGCCGCATCCGCCGGGCCCCCCGCACCCCCCGGCCGGGCCGTCACGCCTCGACCGGTCCGGCCGTGGCGGACCCAGCCGAGGACCGGCTGCTGCGCCGGCTCGGCGGGGACGGCCAGGGTGACACACCCCGCTGGCGGGCCCGGTTCGCCGCCGCCCGGCAGGCCGCGATCCGAGCCACCGGCCACACCGCCGCCCGGGTTGTGGCCGCGGGCCTGGACGGCACTCTGATCGTCGCGGTCGGCGCCGACCCTGATGGCGGTCCCGGCGGTCCCGGCGCGCCGCTGCCGCAGCGGTACGCCGTGGGCTACGCCGAGATCGACGCGCCCACCGCGCAACAGGAGCACGCCACCGCGCTCGCGCGGCACCGGTACGTGGTCGCCTGGACGACAGGGGCCGCCAGTCGAGAGGAGTCCCACCATGACGCACGATGACGAGCTGTCCGGCACGCTGCTCGCCGAGATCGGCGCGATGATCGCCCGCATCCTGGAGAAGTACGGGCTGGGCGACGTGCGCGTCGAGATGACCACGGCCTTCCACGACGACCTGGAGATGGAGAGCATCGACCTGGTGACGCTCGGCGGCATGCTCGCCGAGCGGTACGGCGAGAACGTCAGCCTCGCCGAGTTCCTCGCCGAGAAGGACCTCACCGAGGTCATCGCGCTCACCGTGGGCGACGTCGTGGGGTTCGTCCGGTCCCGGCTGGGCGCCCCGGCGGGTGTGGACTGACCGTGCCGATCATCGACGTCAACGGCAACGACCTCCACTATCTCCACGAGCGGGGCAAGCCTGCGCGGACCGTCCCCGCCGGCGCCGACGGGGGTGGCCCGGCCGACCCGGCGGGCGCCGCGGGCCCGGCGCCGACACTGGTCTGCGTGCACGGCCTGGGCACCGACAGCCTGGCCAGCTTCTACCTGACGATGGCCGCCCCGCTGGCCGCCGCCGGCATCGACACGGTGTTCTACGACCTGCGCGGGCACGGCAACAGCGGCCGGCCCCCGCGCGGGTACACCGTCGGTGACTTCGTCGCCGACCTCGCCGGCCTGCTGGGTGCCCTGGGCCTCGACGAGCCGGTGCACCTGGTCGGCAACAGCTTCGGCGGCACGATCGCCTACGGCTTCGCGGCCGTGCACCCCGACCGGGTGGCGAGCATCGTCACGATCGAGGCCGAGCCGCCGACGCAGCCGTGGGCCGACCGGGTGGGGGTGATGCTGGAGAACACCCGGCGCGACCTCGGCCGCGAGGACACCTACACCTGGCTGCAGAAGACCTTCGGCTCGCACTACGTCCGGCTGTCCCGGCTGGCCTACCGGCGCCTGCAGGAGACGTCGATGGCCGAGGAGATCCCCGAAGGTCCGCTGCTCGGCCTGGAGGATCTGGCCCGCATCCACCATCCGGTGCTGAGCGTCCTGGGCAGCGACGGCTTCCAGGCCGAGGACCCCTACCTGTTACAGAGCGTCCTACCGAACTGTCAGACGGTGATAATCCCGGATCAGGATCATTCGGTGCTCGTCGAGTCGCACCGGCGGGTCCGCGACCTGACGATCGACTGGGTGCGCCGGCATCAGGTGGTAGGCGTCCCCGCGCGCGAGCAAGCGTGAGCACCTTCCTGTTCGTGGTGCCGCCGCTGGCCGGGCACATCACCCCGTTGGTCGCGGTGGCCGGGCGGCTGCGCGAGCGCGGCCACCGGGTGGTCTGGTCGGGCGAGGAGTCGATCGTGCGGCGGCTGGCCGGACCGGACGCCGAGGTCCATCCCTGCCTGGCCGGGCCGGTCGACGTCGACGTGCGCGGCGCCGAGCTGCGCGGCTACGCCGGGGTCCGCTTCCTGTGGGAGGAGTTCCTCGTCCCGCTGGCCGAGGCGACCTATCCGGCGGTCGCCGAGGCGGCCGTGCGGTCGGCCGCGGACGTGCTGGTCTGCGACATGCAGGCGCTGGCCGGGCCGCTGGCGGCGGCGCGGCTGGGCCGGCCGTGGGCGACGTCGGCGACGACGTCGGGGCCGCTGCGGGACACCTTCGCGGCCACCCCGAAGGTCCAGCGGTGGTTCGACGACCTGCTCGACGGACTCATCGCCCGCACCGCCGGCGGGAGCGCGGCCGGCGGGAGCGCGGCCGGCGGGAGCGCGGCCCGGCGGGAGCGCGGCCGGCGGACCGCCGACGCCCCGCACGCTGCGGCTGTCCCCCCATCTGGTCATCGCCTTCACCACCGAGGCGCTGGCCGGGCCCCCGGGCGGCGACTCGCTCATCGGCCCGGACGGTCCACCGACCGCCTGGGTCGGCCCGTCGCTGCCACCGCCGCGTTCCGACCCCCTCCCGGGAGACCCGGGCGGGCCGGCGAGGACCGGCGAACCGGAACCGGGCGGCGCGCCGGAACCCGGTGGCGGGCGTGAACCGGGCGGCGCGGCGGCGGCCGGGGCGTTCCCGTGGGAGCGGCTCGATCCGGGCCGCCGGCTCGTGGTGACCAGCCTCGGGACCGTCAACGGCCGGGTGAGCGGGGAGTTCCTGCGGACGTGCGCGGCGGCGCTACGCGCGCTCGGCGGCGGCGGCGTGCAGGCCGTCATCGCCGACCCGCTGGGCGCCGTCGAGCCGGCCGCCGTGCCGGACGGCGGCGTCGTCGCGCCGTTCCTGCCACTGGTCGACCTGCTGCCGCGGGCGGCGGCGGTCATCTGCCACGCCGGTCACAACACGGTCTGCGAGGCGCTCGGGCACGGCGTGCCGCTGGTCGTCGCGCCGATCCGGGACGACCAGCCGGTCATCGCCCAGCAGGTGGTGGACGCGGGCGCGGGCATCCGGCTGCGCTTCGCCCGGGCCACGCCGGCGATCGTGGCGGCGGCCGTCCGCGAGGTCCTCGACGACCCGAGTCACCGGCTGGCCGCGGCCCGCATCGGCGCGTCGTTCCGGGCGGCGGGC
>NZ_CM001489.1:847771-1064299 GCF_000262465.1 Frankia sp. QA3 | reverse complement strand
AGCCGCGCCCGCCGCACCACCGTGGCCCGCCACCAGCCGCTGCCGGCCGGGCGGTTCATCCTGCGCTTCGCCGCGGGCTCGCGTCGCGTCCTGCTCGCCGGCGGGGTGCTCACCCTGCTTGGCACGTCGATGTCACTGGCCCAGCCGATCATCGCCCAGCACATTCTGGCCCGGCTCACCGCCGACCAGCCGGTCGGCCGGCTGCTCGGCGTCCTGACCGTCGCGGTCCTCGTCGGCACGGCGGTGTCCGCCGCCGGGTTCTTCCTCATCGAGTCGGTCGGGGAGACCCTGGTGCGGACCGTCCGCATCCGCCTGGTGGAACGCATCCTGCGGCTGCGGCTGTCCGCGACCGACGAGATCAAGCCCGGTGATCTGATGTCGCGGCTCGTCGGCGACACCACGCTGCTGCGCCAGGTGACGACCCAGGCCCTGGTGGCGAGCTGCACGGCGACGATCACCCTGGTCGGGGCGCTGGTGATGATGGCGCTCATCGACGTCGTCCTGCTCGGCGTGACGCTGACCTCGGTCGTCCTGATGAGTACCAGCGTGCGCTGGTCGGCGGCGCGGATCGGGAAGGCCACCGGACAGGCGCAGGCCGCCGTCGGTTTCATGGCCACCCTGCTCGACCGCGACCTCGGCGCGTTGCGCACGGTCAAGGCCTCCGGGGCGGAGGGCCGCGAGATCGGCCTGCTCACCGACGCGGCGCAGACGGCGTTCCGCCGCGGGCTGCGCGTCGCCGCCTGGCAGGCGGGCACCGGGGCGAGCGCCGGCATGCTCATGCAGGCGTCGTTCCTGGGGGTGCTCGGCGTCGGCGGCGCCCGGGTCGCCGCCGGGGACCTGCCCATCGCCGACCTGATCGCGTTCCTGCTCTACATGTTCTTCCTGACCCAGCCGGTGACGACCCTGGTGGGCGCCTGGGGCCAGTTCAAGGCGGGCGGGGCGGCCGCGGAACGCATCCAGGCGGTGCTGCGCCTGGCCGCCGAACCCACCTCGGACCGGCAACGCACCCCCGCCGGTCACCGCGATCCCGCCGCCAGCGGCCCGTTGTCCAGGCGCGGGCCCGCGGTCGTCCGCCGCACCGCCCTGGCCAGGCGCCCCACCGCGGACCGCCCGGCCGGCAGTGCGGCGGTGGCCTTCGACGACGTCGTGTTCGCCTACCGCCGGGACCTGCCGCCGGTGCACCGGGGGGTGTCGTTCACCGTCCCGCCCGACGGGATGACCGCCATCGTCGGCCCGTCGGGTGCCGGCAAGTCGAGCATCTTCCTGCTGCTCGAACGGTTCTACGACGTCACCGCCGGCCGGATCCTCGTCGACGGCCGCGACGTGCGCCACTGGCCGCTGGCGCAGCTTCGCCGCTCGATCGGCTACGTCGAGCAGGAGGCGCCGGTGCTCGCCGGTTCCCTGCGCGAGAACCTCACCCTCGGCCTTTCCGGGGTGAGCGACGAGGCCCTGTACGAGGCGTTGCGCCTGGCCCGGCTGGACCTGTTCGTCGCGGCGCTGCCCGGCGGGCTCGACGGCTGGATCGGCCACCGCGGCGGCACCCTGTCCGGCGGTGAACGCCAGCGCATCGCGATCGCCCGAGCCCTGCTGCGCCGGCCCCGGCTGCTGCTGCTCGACGAGGCGACCTCCGCGCTCGACGCCGGCAACGAGCTCGCCCTGCGCGACACCATCGCCGCCGCGGCCCGCACGACGACGGTGATGGTCGTCGCCCACCGGCTGTCCACCGTCGTCGGCGCCCGGCAGATCGTCGTGATGGAGGCGGGCCGGGTCCGCGCCGTCGGCAGCCACACGGAGCTGCTGGAGACCGACCCCCTCTACCGCGACCTGGCGACCACCCAGCTCCTCGTCCCCACCGGGTGACCCGGGCCAGACGACCTCCGAAGACAGCCGCAGCGATCGCGGCCGGTGGGACTGTAAAAACAACCGCAGGGCGTGGGTCTGGATGGCGGCCCGGGTCCGTGCCTTCCTGCGTTTCTCGCAGGCCAGGCGGTGACGGCGTGGGCCGGGTCCGGGACGGGGTTCAACCCGGGCCGGAGAGTGGCCCGCACGCCTGGCCCGGTTCCGCGGAACACCACGATCACGGGGACCGGCTTCGAGGCCAGGGTCCGGTGGCGGCGTGCGGTTCCGCGGCACCCCTGCGCCCCGGCCGGCCCTTCTACGCGACCGCCCAGCCGTCGCCGACATCCGCGATCAACCGTCGCCTGCCCGGGTGTCGCGGTAGGCTCCGCCCTGGAAAGTTACGATGGGCCGGCTTGCCAACTTTTCGAGTTCGGTCGGATCCACGGCTAAATCTCATTGATCGGGGCGTCATACGCCCGAGTAGTGGGCTACTCGAACGCGGCGACGAAGAGAATTGACCGCCCCGCAGCACGATGGCGAGCCCACGGGGGCCGCATCGGGCTGCCGGCGGGACGGGACTACCGCGGGGATGGCCAGATGAACCGGCCGCGGGCGATTCTGCTGGACTGCTATGGCACCATCGTCGCCGAGGATGACGACGTGGTGGCCGCGGCCTGCCGCAGCATCGCGCAGACCGCGACAGTCCCCGGCAGCGACTCGGCCGCGATTGGCCGGTACTGGTCGGACGTGTTCAGGCGACTGTGCGCCGACGCGGCGGGACCCGCCTTCGCCACCCTGCGGGAGGTAGAACGCCGGTCGTTACGGCACACGGTCCGGCATTTCGGTTCCCGGGCCGACGTCGAATCGCTCAGCCGCCAGCTGTTCGACTACTGGCGGCGGCCACCGATCTTCCCCGACACGGCACCTTTCCTGGCCGAGATCGGGCTGCCGCTCTGTCTCGTCTCGGACGCGCCCCGACGCAGGTGTGGCACGTCGGCGATTCGCCGAGCGCCGACGTGGCCGGCGCGAACGCGCTCGGGATTCCCGCCGTGTGGGTGAACCGCAAGGGCCGGCGGCGTCCGGCAGGGGCGTCGGTCGCCGCGGAGGTCATCGATCTCGCCTCGATCGGGGAACTGATCCGCTCAGCCTCGTGCCCGGCATGACGACGCCGCTCATCAGACCGCGGGGGCCTCACTGCCGGCGGTGGCGCGTCCCGCGGGGGTCAGGCGGGCGGCGCGGGTGATCAGGTATCCGAACACCGCCATGTGGGACGCCGGAAGAAGGCGGGCGACGGCGTCGACCGCCCTGGCCTGACGGGTGATGATCACTCGGGCCTTGCGGGCCTCGACCGCGGCGAGGATCTCCCGGGCGGCGGCGTCGGCCGGGTAGCTCAGCAGTTTCGCGAAATCCCGCCGGCCCGCCTCCGCGGCGTCGCTCGGCACGTCCCGCGCCACCCGTGCCGTCTCGGCGAGCCGGGTGCGAACCCCCCCGGGGAACACGGCCGTGACGCCGACCCGGCCGGCCAGCTCGTGGCGCAGTGCGTCGGTGAAGCCGCGGACGGCGAACTTGCTCGCCGAGTAGGCCGTCTGGCCGGGTGGTCCGATGAGCCCGAACAGGCTCGAGACGTTGACGATGTGGCTGCCCGGACTGGCGAGCAGGGCCGGCAGCAGCAGCCGGGTGAGCCGCACGGGCGCGCGGAAGTTGACGTCCATCACCCAGTCGAACTCCTCCAGCGTGAGGTGTTCGAAGCCGCCGCCAAACGCGACACCGGCGTTGTTGACCAGCAGTGTCACCCCGGGATGGTCGGCCAGTACGCGAGCCGCCGCGGCGTCGACGGCATCGGCGTCGGCGAGATCGACGGTCAGGGAATCGACCAGCAGGCGTGGATGGCGGGCACAGATCCTGGCGGCCACGGCCGCGAGGCGCGGTGCGTCGCGGTCGAGCAGCACGAGGTGGCTGCCGCGGGCGGCCAGCCCGTAGGCCATCTCCTCCCCCATGCCACTCGCGGCGCCGGTCACGACGGCGGTTCCGGCGGCGAACCGGTAGGGACGTAGCGGGGACGGCACGGACGGACTCCTTCGGCCAGGAACGAGGATGCCCAGTATGAGGATGCCCAGTATCCAGAGAGCCCGTCGGCCTGCAGAACCCGACGCTGACGCCGGCGATCGAGGCGAGCCGCCCGCGCACCGGCGAACGCGGCGCCCGCGCCCGACGCCGCCCCGCCACCAGGCTGATCGGCCAGGCTGATCGGCCAGACGGTGCGGGGCGGCGGGGCTGGCCGGCCGGGTAGGCCGGCGGTGGGGTCAGTGGAGCAGGACGTCGGCGAGGCGGCGCCACCAGGTGGACTCGGGCTCGCCGCCGGTGGCGTCGTTGACCTGGACGACGACCTGGTCGGCGCCGGCGGAGAGGTACTCGGCGACCCGCTTGCCGATGGTCTCCACCTCACCCCACACGGTGACCTGGTCGATGAGCCGGTCACTGAGGTCGGCGACGTCGTCGGTGGTGAAGCCCATCCGAGCCAGGTTGCGGACGTAGCCGGGGACGGTGGTCAGGAAGCGGATCGACTCGCGGGCGGCGCCGCGCGCGGCGGCCGGGTCGCGCTCGGGGATGACGGTGACGAGCACGGCCAGCGTCCGGTCGGGCCCGAGCACGGCGCGCGCGTCGGTGACGTACTGCGGGGTGACGAGGAACGGGTACGCCCCGGCGGCGCGGTCGCGGGCGAGGCGGAGCATGGCCGGGCCGAGGGCGGCGAGGACGCGCCCGGGGGCGGGCACCGCCGGCTGCGCGGCGTCGAGCTCGTCGAGGTAGGCGCCGAGGGTGCCCAGCGGATTCGCGCCGTGCGCGCCGCCGAGGCCGGCGAGGTAGCGGCCGGGATGGTCGGCGGCGAGCGCCGCGTAGGTCGCCGCGACCTCGGCGGCGGGGACCTGGTCGACGGACAGGATGCCGTTGGCGACCAGCAGGCTGCCCGTCCCCCGCACGACCTGCTCGACGAGGGAGATGTTGTTGCCCTGGCCGCCGGGCAGCCACAGCGTGGAAAAGCCCAGGTCCTCGACCTCGGCGGCCGCCGCGACGGCGGCGGGGACGTCCGTGTTGAAGGCGATGGTCGAACTAGCGATACCGATGTTGCCGAGAGTGGTCATGACCCGTGCAACCCCCCATACCGGGAGCCTCTTCCGGGTCGGCGGGCAACCTGCGGACCCGCTCGATCGACAACGAATCGCCACGCGCCCGACGCCTGCGGTGCGCGGCCGCCCGCGCGCACGAACCCGGCGACGACGCGCCCCGCCTCGGCGACGTCACCGGCGACCACCAGACGAGGCTGAACGGCAGGACACGATGCGCACCCCCCGACACATCGCCATGATCGGCTGCACCACGCCGAGCCACGTCTATCCCTCGCTCGGCGTCATCGCCGAACTCGTCCGCCGCGGCCACCGGGTGAGCTACGCCGTCGGCGACCGGCTCGCCGGGTTGATCGAGCCCACCGGCGCCCGCCCCGTCACCCACCCCTCGACGCTGCCCGCCGAGGACGGGGACTGGCCGGACAACCCGGCCGCCGAACTCGCCACCCGGCTGTTCCTGAACGAGGGGATCGCCACCCTCCCGCCGCTCGCCCGCCACTTCGACGACGACCGCCCGGACCTGCTGCTTCACGACGTCGCCGCGCAGGCGGGGCCGGTGCTCGCCGCCCGGTGGGACGTTCCCGCGGTGCTGCTGGCCCCGAGCTGGGTGCCGTGGGACGGCTTCGAGCAGGACAACGCCGAGGCCCTGACGGCGCTGCGCACGTCCGTACCGGGCAAGGAGTACCAGGCGGCGTTCACCGCCTGGCTGCGCGACAACGGCCTCGACCGCGACCCCTGGGAGTGGCTGGGCGCCGAACGGCCCGTCGTCTCGCTGATCCCCCCGGTGCTGCAGCCGCGCCTGGACCGGGTCCGGCCGGGCGTGCGTTTCGTCGGCCCGTGCCTGGACCCCGCGCGCCTGGCCGAGCCGACGTGGCCGGTGCCGGCCGGCGCCAGCCGTGTGCTGCTGGTGTCCCTCGGCACCGTCTACAACGACCGGCCGGACATCTACCGGGCCGCCGCCGAGGCGTTCGCCGGCACGGACTGGCACGTGGTCATGGCGCTCGGCCGGCGCGTCGACCCCGCCGAGCTCGGCCCGCTGCCCACCAACGTCGAGGCCCACCGCAGCGTCCCCCAGCTCGCCGTGCTCGCCGCGGCGTCGGCGTTCGTCACCCACGCGGGGATGGGAAGCTGCGTGGAGGCGTTGTGGTTCGGCGTGCCGACGGTCGCGATCCCGCTGGCCGCCGAGCAGTTCGGCAACGCCGCGATCCTCGCCGCCCTCGGCGTCGGCGAGCAGCTCGCCGCCGACCAGGTCAGCCCGCAGCTCCTGCGCGCCGCCGTCGAGTCCGTCGCCTCCCGCGCCGAGGTCGCCGGGCGGCTGGCGGGAATCCGGGCCGCGCTGCGCGCCCACGGCGGGATCGAGGCCGCCGCCGACGCGGTCGAGTCGTTCCTGCCCTGACGGCGAGCTCACCGACGTCCCCGGACCGCTACAGCTTCCGCCGACGGGCGGCCGGAGCAGAGTGTCCCCGCCTCGGGGAGAGCCCGCCGATCCAGGCCCACTCATTGTCCCCGGCTGGCCAGGTGACGTTGCAGCTCGACATGGCGGAACTGGTAGGAGCCGCCGACCTGGCGTAGTAGGCCGCGCTGCTGATGGGCATCAGCGAGAAAACCCATAAGACGCCATGGCAGCTGACGCCGCAACGCCAGCCAGCATCGCGCGAGGGCGAAAGACCCCCAAGCCGCCCGGAAAAAGCCGACCCCGAGCCCGACCGTAAGCCCACCGGCAAGCCCGACCCAAAGCCCGTTCTTCACTATGACGATGAACCCGACTTCCGCATTGCTCTCGCGTACCACGGCAAGCCCGACTATGAGCCCGGCCAGGATCCCGGTCATGAGCCCGACCGAAATTACGGTCACCAGGAAGGTCAACCGGTCCCGAGCCAGCACCTCGGGTGGGCGAACCGCTGCCGTCAAATTTGCTGGAGCGTCCGTAAGCCCGACCACGGGCGCTTCGAGAAGCCCGGCCGCAAGTCCGACCAGCAGGCCCACCATAGGTCTGACCGTGAGCCCGACCGCGAGCCCGACGGCGAGCGCCACGACAAGTGCGCCCACGATGCCGGTGCGCGACCAACGTAGCCCGCGCGCCGGCCTACGCCGACCCGCGAGCCCGACGGCGAGTCCCGTCGTGAGCCCGATCGCGAGCCCGTTGACGATCCCGGCCGTGACTCCCGACCAGAGACTGTCGACGAGTCCACCCGCCAGCCCCCCGACGAATCCGCCCGCTGCGCCGCTCACGAACCCGGCGATGGACCCGACCCCGATACCCGATCCGAGACCTATCGCAAGGGCGCCTGTAACGCCGTCCGCAAGTCCGATTCCGAGTTTGCTCAACAGCCCGGCCGACAGGGCCCCCAAGAGACCACCAGAAATCCCTCCAACAATTCCTCGCGTCTTCCCGTAACCACCCGCGGACCTGTGCGCAAATCGCACCATGAAGGCGACGCCGAGCCCGCAGAGAACCCCGATCCCCATCCCGATCCCGATGTTGGAGCCAAGTAGCGCCGCGAGCCCGCAGACAATTCCGGTAATCAGTCCGACGACAAGACCGGCGAGGGGCCCGGAAATGGTGTACTGGATTTTCCACCAAGAGAGATCGATATTGTCACCCGATTGATTCTCCAAGTAGCCGGCGAGGAAAGACAGCCACCGTTTGGATTGCTCGGCCGCCCAGGGGCAGGGACGGTCCGGGTGGGGCCGGTAGGAAGCGGGGATGAAACCATCGAACAGGTGGCGCTCCACGTCGGTGCGGGTGGAAAACCGCACCGGGTCGAGAAGTTCGATGGGCGAAAGACCGACGGTGGTGGCAGGTTCATCCGGGCGGGGGTTGTAAACGACCCGTGCCAGGCTGGCCATCAAGGGTGTGGTCAGGGCCTGCGATGCCGGCGATGCCGGCGATGCGGTGAGGGTGGCCAGGACCGGGTTCCAGCGATCGGCGGCGACCGGCCCGCCGGCCGAACCCCGCAGGTAGTCCGCCACGTCATCGGCCCGTAGCGGGCGCAACTCGACACCGGCGGCCCCGGTGAGACGAATCTGCACTTCGCCGGGGGGCCGAACCGCATCGCGATAGGGCTTGACCCGGGAGGTCACGACCAGCCGCTGACCCGGACGCAACGCGTCGTTCAACCGGGCCAGCGCCTTACTGCGCACAGCATCCGGAATCTCGTCTAGGCCGTCGAGCAGGAGCAGGATCAACCCGTCGTCCAGCAACGCCCGCGCCCGGGTGCGCTTCCTGTCGTCCGGCGCCGGCCCGGCGAGGCCCGGATAGTCGATGGCCAGCCTGCCCGCCAGCCATTCATACAGATGCGCGCCGGCCGGATCCCACGACGCCAGCGGCACCAGCACAGGCACCGGCCCACCCTGTTCACGGCAGGCGAGCAGATCCAGGACCAACCGGACCAGCAGCATCGTCTTGCCCGCTCCCGGTTCCCCCAGCACCACCAGCCGGCCGGTGGGCACCCGAGCCAGGACGTCGACCAGGTCGCCGTCGCTGCCAGCCAGACCCGCCGGCCCGTCGGCCCACCCTCGTTCCACCGGATCCGCGGACACATGCGGCCGACCCGCCCCGGTGACGGCCAGCCGGACCAGCGCCTCCCACCCGTCGACCAGGTCGGCGGGGGCCGGCTGCCACGACACCGGCAGGGGATGCGGATCGTTCAACCGACGCAGTTCCGCCTCTGTGGTCCACTGGACCCGCACCGCGCTGGCAAGCTGGTCGGCTACCTCGGCCAACGTCGGCACCCGTCTTCCGTCGGACCTGTCGTCGCGGTAGGACGCCCAGGCCAGGTAGAAGCCCGGCAGGCTCAGAACACCGAGCGCGACGGTGAACCAGTCGGCGGATGACTCCGGCTTCAGCATGGCCGCGATCGCCGCGGTCACGGCGGCGGACACGATCAGTAGGCCTGACATGACCCATGCGGTCCGCCTCGTTCGAGATCCCCCCATGTGTTCATCATCGCGACCGGCCGGGCGCCCATAGCAACCAACCCGGAACGCGAGGCAGCTTCACCTCGTCAGGACGGCCGAATTCCCGACGAGACCGAACTACGGCTCGGCGGTCAGGACGGGGGCGGTGTAGAGCACCGCCGGGTCCCGCGGGCCACCGGCGCCGTCGGTGAGGTTCGCCGAGTCGTGGGCGACGACGAGCAGCGTCCCGCCGGGCCCCACCAGGTCCGCGGCGCCGCGCAGCGCGGCCGATAGCGGGCGACCGCGTCCGGCCGATCGCGGCGGCAGGCCGCAGGCGGGGCTCGGCCGCCGGCGCCCGGTGAGCGGCCTCTGCGTCCGGGAAGTCACGCCGCCTGGGCGCCCGCGCGGCGGCGGGTGGCATCCCAGCCGGCCAGGGCGACGGCGACCAGGCCGAACACGGCGCCGGTGACGCTGACGGCGGTCCAGCCGCCACGGCTGTAGGCGGTGCCCGACGCGATCGAGCCGGCGAGGCCGCCGGCGAAGTAGGTCGCCATGTAGGCGGAGGTGAGCCGGCTGCGGGCCGCGGGGTTCAGCCGGTAGATCTCGCTCTGGTTGGCGATGTGCAGGCCCTGCGCCGCGAGGTCGAGGACGAGAATGCCGACGATCAGCGCGGCGAGCGAGTGGCCGCCGAGGCCGAGTGGCAGCCAGCCGGCGAGCAGCAACGCGGCCGTGCCCACGGTCGCCGCCCCGGCGCGCCCGCGGTCGGCGGCCCGGCCGACGAACGACGCGGCCAGCACGCCCATCAGGCCCAGCAGGCCGAACAGGCCGATGACGCCGGTGGAGTAGTGGTAGGGCGCCGCGGACAGCAGGAACGCCAGCGGCGTCCACAGTGCGCTGAACGCCCCGAACGACGCCGCCCCGTAGGCCGCGCGCAGCCGCAGCACCGGCTCGTCGCGCAGCAGCCCGACCACCGAGGCGATCAGCGCCCGGTAGCCGAGCCGCGGTGCCGCGGTGCGCGGCTCGGCCGGCAGCCGGGCGGCGAGCACGGCGCACAGCACGAGCTGGGCGGCCCCGGCGACCCAGAACGGGGTGCGCCAACCGCCGAGGTCGGCCAGGTAGCCGGCGACGGTGCGGGCCAGCAGGATGCCCAGCAGAAGGCCGCTCATCACCGTCCCGACGACCTTGCCCCGCTCCGCGTCGCCGGCCAGCGTCGCGGCGAAGGCGACGCCGATCTGCGCGGTCACGGACAGGGCCCCGACCGCGATGGCGGCGATCAGCAGCTGGGTGGCCGAGGCGGCGGTGGCGAGCACGAACAGGCCGACCGCCTGCGCGGCGACCAGCGCGGGAATCAGGCGGCGACGGGCCACGAGGTCGCCCACCGGGACCAGCAGGCACAGCGCCACCAGGTACCCGGCCTGGGTCACCGACACGACGAGACCGGCGGTGCCGGTGGACAGGCCCAGCGCCGCCCGGATCTCGCCGAGCAGCGGCTGGGCGTAGTACATCGCCGCCACGCACATGCCCGTGCTCACCGCGAGCAGTCCGACCAGGCCGTGACCGAGACCCGGCCCCGCCAGGGGCGCCGTGCCGCCAGAGGATGCACCGTCCCTGGACGCGCCGTCGGAGGATCCATGTGTCGTCACGCCGCCGTCGATCATGCCTTCAGCGTGCCGCGCCCCGGGTAACCTGTCCAACAGAACAATCAGCTTGGCTTCATCTGTCAGGGAGATGTATGGAGCTCCGCCAGCTCGAACACTTCGTCGCCGCCGCCGAGGAGCTGCACTTCACCCGGGCCGCGCAGCGGGTGAACATCGTCCAGTCGGGGCTGTCGTCGTCCATCGGCGCCCTGGAACGCGAGCTCGGCGCGAAGCTGTTCGTGCGCAGCACCCGCGCGGTGCGGCTGACCCAGGAGGGCGAGGTGCTGCTCACCCAGGCCCGTCGGATCCTGTCCGCCGCCGACGCGGCGCGCTCCGCGGTCGCCGGGGTGGCCGGCGGCATGGGGGGCCGGCTGACCGTCGGGATCATGCAGTGTTTCCGCCGTGGCCTCACCGAGGCGCTCGCCGCCTTCCACGCCGAGCACCCGCGGGTGGAGCTACGGCTCGTGCAGGCGCCCAGCGCGGACCTGCTCGACCGGGTCGCGGCCGGCGCGCTCGACCTGGCGTTCGCCTGCGCGCGGACGGCCCCGGCCGGCGTCCACCTGACCCCGCTGGACGACCGGCCGATGGTGTTCGCCTGCCACAGCGGGCACCGGCTGGCCGGCCGAGCGGCGGTGTCGCTGACCGAGACCGCCGACGAGGACTTCGTCGACTATCCGCCCGGCTGGGGGTCGCGCACGGTCGTCGACGCCGTGCTCGCCGACCATGGCCTGCGCCGCCGGCTGGCCTGCGAGGTCGGCGACACCGACACGCTGCTCGACCTCGTCGCGCACGGGCTCGGCGTCGCCGTCCTGCCGCCGAGCCTCGACACCCGCCACCGCGACGAGCTGCGGCTGATCCCGCTCGCCCCGCCCGTCCCCACCTTCCCGACGGGGATCGTCACCCCGGCCGGCGGCTCCTCGACCGCGGCCCGCATCCTGCTCGACACCGTCCTCGCCCGCCAACCTGCCCCGGTGGCCCGGTAAACGACCGGCACCGCGGTGCCCACAACCGCCCATGATCATCAGTGCCCGATCGCACGTCGTCAACAAAGTTGATTATCTTGTGAGGCGATGGAGGGCACGCCGCGGCGGATGCCGCGCCCAACGGGATGGCTCCGCATCGCAACCCCAGGTGCGGAGGACGGGCCAGGGTTGGCTGCCACTGTCGGCGTCTCCGGACAGCGGCTGCTGGGGGACCTGGCCGACGTCGTGGCAGGGCGAGGCGGGTTACGCGGGCGGCGCACGATCGAGTTGGCCGGTCGTGGCGGGTGTGTCACCGTCGGGCGATGCGCCGTTGGCTGTTCGCCGACCAGCTCGGGCCGCACTTCCTCGACGATCCCGACCAGCCGGTCCTGCTCGTCGAGTCGACCCGGGTGCTGGCCCGGCGGCGCTTCCACCGGCAGAAGGCGCAGCTGTTGCTCTCGGCCCTGCGGCATCGGGCGCGCGAGCTGGGCGAGCGCTGCGACCATCGGATCGGCGCGACCTACGGCGAGGTCGTCGCCGACTACGGCGAGCCCCTGGAGGTGCCCGACCCGAGCTCCTGGCCGGCGCGGCGCTTCGTCACGGACCTGCCCGGGGTGACGGTCGTGCCCACGGCCTACACCGCCACGAGCCGGGACGACTTCGCCACCTGGGCCGACGGCGGCGGCACCGGGACGGGCGGTCGGCGACGGCTGCTCATGGAGGACTTCTACCGCTGGCAGCGGCGCCGGTTCGGCGTGCTCATGGACGGCGACTCCCCCGTCGGCGGCCGGTGGAACTTCGACCACGACAACCGTCAGCCCCCGCCCCGGCGCCCCCACCTGGACCTGCCAGAGCCGTGGTCGCCGTCGGAGACCGAGGTCGACGCCGAGGTCCGGGAGCATCTCGAGCGGCTCGAACGCGACGGCCACGCCCGCTTCCGCGGCGCCGACGGCCCGCGCCGGTTCGCCGCGACCCGGGCGGAGGCGGGCCAGGCGCTGGACTGGTTCGTCCGCCACCGCCTCGCCGACTTCGGCCCCTACGAGGACGCGATGCTCGCCGGGGACTGGGCGATGGCCCACTCCACCCTCTCGCCGGCGCTCAACCTGGGCCTGCTGCATCCGCTGGAGGTCGTCGCCGCGGCGGAGCAGGCGTACCGGCGCGGCGAGGCGCCGATCGCCAGCGTCGAGGGGTTCGTCCGCCAGGTCCTCGGCTGGCGCGAGTACATCTGGGGGATCTACTGGTGGGCCGGCGAGGACTACGCCGACCGCAACGCGCTCGGTGCGCGGACCCCGCTGCCGCGCTGGTTCGACGACCTCGACGCGGACGCGGTCGGCGCCGCGTGCCTGTCCGACGTGCTCGCCGGGGTCCGCGACCGCGGCTGGGTTCACCACATCCCCCGGCTGATGGTGCTGGGCAACTGGGCGCTGCAACGCGGCTACGACCCGCGGGCCCTCACCGACTTCTTCCACGAGAGCTTCGTCGACGGCTACGCCTGGGTGATGGCGCCCAACGTCGTCGGGATGAGCCAGTACGCCGACGGCGGCCTGATGGCGACGAAGCCGTACGCGGCCGGTGGCGCCTACATCCACCGGATGAGCGACTACTGCGGCGGCTGCCGTTACCACCCGTCCCACCGCCTCGGCGACGACGCCTGCCCCTTCACCGCCGGCTACTGGGTTTTCCTCGACCGCAACGCCGAGGCGCTGGCCGCCAACCCCCGACTGCGCCGCCCGCTCGCGGGCCTCGCCCGCCTCGCCGACCGGGCCGCCGTCACCGCCGCCGAACACCACCGCGGCCCGGGCCCACCGTGACGGCAGCAGGCCCGGGCCGCGGGGTGCCGGCGGGCCGAGGCCGGCGGGCCGTCACCGGGCCGAGGCCGGCGGGGGTCGGCCGTGCTCCAGCAGCAGCGGGAGGAGCAGGTCGACCAGCTCGACACAGGCCGCGACGATCTCCGCGTCGCTGGCGGTGTCCGTCTCGAGGCCGTGCGCCAGCGCCTTCATGGTGATCGCGCCGTAGAGGCACTCGATGACGCGGGCCTGGGTACCCGGGTTGACGGGTTCGCCGCGCTCGGCGGCCCGGGCGAGCACCACGCCCGCGGCCCGGCGATGGCGATCGGCCACACCGGTGGTGACCTCGCGGGTGGCACGGCTCGCCACGGCCTCGACCGTGAGGCGCAGCGTCGCGAACCCGACGGGGTCGCGCAGGAAGCGCAGCATGTTCGCGCTCAGGGCGATCAGGTCGCCGCGCAGTGATCCGGTGTCGACGTCCTCGATCGTGCGGGATCGCGCCAGGACGCTGTCGACGAGGAGCGTGTCGCGGTCGGGCCAGCGCAGGTAGACCGTGGACTTGCCGACCCCGGCGCGCCGGGCGACGCCGTCGATGGTGAAGCCGGTCGCGCCGCGTTCGAGGTACTCGTCGATGGCGGCGTCGAGGATGCGCCGCTCGGCGTCGGCCCTGCGCGGCCGGCCTGGGGAACGCCGCGCAGCCGTCACGCCGTCACCCATGGATCTCCTCCCCGACGTGTCCCCGAGCCGATTCTCACCGTAGCGGCGAGCTGCGAGTTCCGCGGCGTCGATCTTGTCGCCAGGATTTACGGACGACTTTGTCCGATTCCTTGACACGTGAGGGGCGCCACAGTTCACTAAGGTTACTTAGTCATCCCACTCCTCCCCCTGGGCCACTCGGCCCCTGATCCGCTCACCCCTGATCCGCTCGCCTCTCAGCTGCGCGCCTCTCAGCTGCTCGCCCCTGATCCGCTCATCCACGCCGTCGTGCGCGCGGGAACGTCCCGAGGAGCCCCATGTCCGACATTGACCGCACCCCGCCGAAGGTCCACCTCCGCGTCAACGGCGAGAAACGTTCGTCCGGCTCGGGTGGCACCTACGGTCACGTCAACCCGGCCACCGGCGAGGTCGACGCGCAGATCCCGCTGGCGGACTCCGACGAGATCGACCTCGCCGTCGCCGCGGCGCACGAGGCGTTCCAGAGCTGGAAGCGGACCCCGCCCGCCCAGCGCCGCGCCCTGCTCGCCAGGCTCGCGGACCTGATCGAGGCCCACGCGGACGAGTTCGCCCGGCTCGGGGCGCTCGACAACGGCACGCCGCTCACCGTCGGAGCGGCCTTCCCGGTGCTCTCCGCGGAGTGGACCCGCTACTACGCCGGCTGGGCCGACAAGATCCAGGGCGACCTGACCGGCAATCCCGTCCACGACGGCGAGCTCGGTTACACCCTCGCCCAGCCGTACGGGGTCATCGGGATCATCATCACCTGGAACGGCCCGCTCATCTCGCTGGCGATGAAGATCCCCGCCGCGGTCGCGGCCGGGAACACCGTGGTGGTCAAGCCCTCCGAGCTCACCCCGTTCAGCGGGGAGCTGTTCATGGACCTCGTCGAGCAGGCCGGCTTCCCGCCCGGCGTCGTCAACGTCCTGCCCGGCACCGCCGAGGCGGGCGCGCAGCTCGTCGCCCACCCGCTGGTCAAGAAGGTCACCTTCACCGGTGGCCCGGCCACGGCGACCAGGATCCTCGAGGCGTGCGCGCCCAGCATGAAGCCCGCCGTGCTCGAACTCGGCGGCAAGTCCGCCAACATCATCTTCGCCGACGCCGACCTCGACGTGGCCTGCCAGCTCGGGACGACGTTCTCCCTCATCGCGCTCTCCGGCCAGGGCTGCGCCTTCGCGACCCGGATGATCATCCACGAGGACGTGTACGACGAGGTCGTCGCGCGGGTGACGCTGATCGCGCGGAACATCCCGATCGGCGACCCGTTCGATCCCGCCGTGGCGTCCGGTCCGGTCGTCAACCAGGCGGCCGTCGAGCGGATTCTCGGGATGATCGAGCGGGCCAAGGAGCAGGGCGCGACCCTGTTGGCCGGCGGAAGCCGGATCGACCGGGCCGGCTACTACCTCCAGCCGACGGTCTTCACCGACGTCGACCCGGAATCCGAGCTCGCCCAGACCGAGGTCTTCGGGCCGGTGCTGACGATTTTCAAGTTCCGGACCGAGGAAGAAGCGGTCGCGCTGGCCAACGGCACCCGGTACGCGCTGTCCTCCTACGTCCAGACCCGGGATCTGCAGCGGGCGCTGCGGGTCGCCGCCGAACTCGACGCCGGCGAGACGCTCATCAACGGCGCCACCAATCTGAAGGTCGGCCGGCCGTTCGGCGGATTCGGGCTCTCCGGCGTCGGCAAGGAGGGCGGCCGGCAGGGCATCGAGGAGTTCCTGCGCATCCGCAGCGTCGGCATCACCGTCTGACGCCGGTCGCACCTCGGCCGCGGCTATCCGTCGGCCGGTTCCCCGTCGGCCGGTTCCCCGTCGGCCCCGGCTTCACGTCGGCCCCGGCTTCACGTCGGCCCCGGTTCCCCGTCGGCTTCGGCTTCACGTCGGCCCCGACCTTTTCTTCGGCACGCGAGACAGGACAGGAACACATGACCGGAAAGCTCGAAGGGCGCGTGGCCTTCATCACCGGCGCCGCCCGCGGCCAGGGCCGCGCGCACGCCGTGCGCCTCGCCCGGGAGGGCGTCGACATCATCGGCGTCGACATCTGCGCGGACATCCCGTCGATGAACTACCCGTGCGGCACCTGGGCCGAGCTGGAGGAGACCGCCGACCTGGTGGGGAAGGAGGGCCGCCGGGCGATCATCGGCAGGGCCGACGTCCGTGACCAGGCCGCGCTTCGGGCCGTCTTCGACGAGGGGTACGCCGCGTTCGGTCGGGTCGACATCATCCTGGCCAATGCCGGCATCCTGCGGGTCGGCGACAGCGTCGACCCGGCACGCGAATGGCAGGACACCATCGACATCCTGCTCACCGGCACGTTCAACACCGTCCAGGTGGCCCTGCCGCGCCTGCGGGAGGGTGGGCGTGGCGGCTCGATCGTCATCACCTCCTCAAGCGCGGGGCTGAAGGGCACCGCGAGCGAGGAGCCGAGCGCCCAGGCCTACACGGCGGCCAAGCGGGGGCTCGTCGGCTACATGCAGGTGCTGGCCAACCAGTACGCCGCCGAGATGATCAGGGTCAACACCATCCACCCGACCGGAGTCGTCTCGGGGATGACGATGAACGCCGCGATGCAGGCGGCGATGGCGAAGGCGGACAGCAACGTCTCCGCGATGCAGAACGCCCTGCCGATCCCCATTCTTCAGCCTGAGGACATCGCGGGCGCCGTGGCGTACCTGGTCTCCGACGAGGCGAGGTTCATCACCGGGACCCAGTGGGCGCTCGACGCCGGCTTCTCAGTCCGCTGACGGCCCGGAACGACTGAGGAGAATGCGCGATGACAACGCCCACCACCGAGCTCACCGACCACCGCATCGTCGGAGTCGGCACGGTCGGCGACGCAGGCGACCGCTTCGGCGCGCTGCGTGCCTTACACCGCGTCGTCAGGGTGACCGAACCCGACCGCTCCTACTGGATGGTGCTGGATCACAATCTCGTGCGTGAATGCCTGCAGAATCCGGCGGTCTTCTCCAGCGAGGTCATCACCCCGCTCAGCCCGGACCCGCCGCTGTCGATGATTCCCATCCAGCTCGATCCGCCTGAGCACACGCAGTGGCGGCGGCTGCTGGCGCAGTACTTCTCCCCGCGCACGATGGGGCTGCTGCGGCCGCGCCTGGAGGAACGCACCGCCGAGCTCGTGGCGGCGATCCGCGCCAGGGGCGACTGTGACTACGTCGAGGACTTCGCGCTGGAGCTGCCGACGGTGGTCTTCCTCGAGCTGATGGGGCTGCCGATCGACGAGTTGCCGACCTTCCTGGAGTGGGAGAAGCAGGCGCTCGCCCCGACCGACAACGGTGACTTCGACAAGGATCGGCAGATCGGCGGGATCTTCTCGGTCGTCGGATACTTCCAGGCCGAGATCGCCCGTCGGCGGGAGAGCGGCGAGCGGGGGGACGGCCTGCTCGGCGCGATGCTCGACTGGGAGCTCGACGGTGCGCCGGCCCCCGACGACGCGCTGGTCAACTGCTCCCTGCTGCTTTTCCTGGCGGGCCTGGACACCGTGGCGATGAGCCTGTCCTTCGCGATGCACCACCTCGCGACGCACGACGCCGACCGCCGGCACGTCGCGGCGCTGGCCACCGCCGGTGAGTCGCTCGACGGCGTCGTCGAGGAGCTGCTCCGGTTCTACGCCGTGCCCGAGGTCGGCCGGAAGGTGAAGCAGGACATCGAGATCGGCGGCCAGCAGCTGCGGGCCGGTGATCTCGTGCTCTTCCCGCTGGTCGCCGCGAACCGGGACGAGGCGCTCGTCGCCGGCGCGGGCACCGTCGACCTCGTCTCCCGGCCGCCCGCCCCGCACCTGGCGTTCGGCGCTGGCCCCCACCGATGCCTGGGGTCCCACCTCGCCCGGATCGAGATGAACGTCGCGCTCGCCGGCTGGCACCGCGTCATCCCGGACTACGCCCTGCGCGAGGGCACCACGCCCCAGGCGTACTGGGGCAACGTCCACGGCATCTTCTCCCTGCCCCTGGCGGAGTTCGGGCCCTGACCCGGCGGAAAGGACGACCGATGAGGAAGGACGACCGATGAGGATCGTGGTCGACGCCGGGCTCTGCTCGGGCCACGCCCGCTGCAACGCCACCGCCGAGGACCTCTTCCCCCTCGACGACCTGGGCTACGTCGCCGTCACCGACCCGCAGATACCGCCAGGCCAGGACAAACGCGCCCGTGATGCCGTCGCCGCCTGCCCCGAGCGCGCCCTGAGCCTCGTCGACGAGTGACGGCAGACGGAGCCCTCGTAGGCTGATCGCCTGACCACCGGTCGGGTACGGATGGGCCCGATCTCGCTGCCAGGAGGATGTGACGTGCTCCTACGACGCGTGGTGACGGGTGTGGGCCCGGACGGTGCCGGGATCTTCGTCCAGGACGGGCCGGCGCCCCATGTGATCACCAACGACGACCGGCCAGGCCTCGAGGTGAGCTACCTGTGGTCCACCGAGGAGCCGCCCTCGGTGCCCGGCAGCGGCGCGGAAAGCACCCGGCTCGACCAGGAGCCCGTCCCGCCTGTGGGGGGAACCCGCCTCATCTCCGTGACGTATCCGCCCGGGTTCGGGCCTCGCGAGCCTGCCGCGAGGCCGCCCGCGGACGTCGACGACGCGGCTGCCGCCCCGTTCGACGACAGTCTGCTTCACACGACGGAGACGGTCGACTACGGCGTGGTGCTGCGGGGTGAGATCTGCATCGTGCTGACCGGCGGCGAGGAACGCGCGCTTGCAGCCGGGGACGTGCTGGTCCACAACGGCGCCGCGCACGGCTGGCGCAACCGCCGCGACGAACCCGCGGTCGTGCTCTACGTGATCGTGGGAGGTCGAGCCGTCGAGCGCTGAGGAGAACGTCACCGACGGAGGTGTGGAACGCTGCATCTGTGGCGGATGCGAACAATCTGATCGATGTGGCGGCGCTGACCGGCTGGTTGGACGAGCACGTCCCGAGTCTGGGCGACGGGCCCCTGAGGACGGCCCTGGTCTCCGGCGGGTCGACCAACCTGATCCTGAGCCTGGACCGGGGCGGCCGGAAGGCGATCTTCCGCAGCCCGCCCCTGGCGGGCAGCCCGCAGGGCGCACGCACGATCCAGCGCGAGGCCACCGTCCTGCGCGCGCTGACCGGGACGGACGTGCCGAGCCCGGAGTTCCTCGGCTTCTGCGCGGACGAGTCGCTGCTCGGGGTCAGCTTCTACGTCATGGAGCTGGTGGACGGCTGGGCGGCGACCATCACCGCGGAGAACGAGACGATCTGGCCGGCGGGTTTCGACGGCGGCCCCGACCAGCACTACATCTGCTGGGCGATGACCGACGGGCTGGTCGCGCTGGCCAACCTCGACTACACCGCGGTCGGGCTGGGCGGGTTCGGCCGGCCCGAGGGGTTCCTTGAGCGCCAGCCGGACCGCTGGCTGGGCCAGGTCGACGGCTACCAGCGGCGCTACCCGAAGTACGAGCGGCGTGACCTGCCCGGGTTGACGTACGTGGCGGACTGGCTGCGGGACAACGTCCCCGCGGGGTCGCGTCCCGCGCTCATCCACGCCGACTACGCGCCGAACAACGCGCTGTTCCACCACCGCCCGCCGGCCCGCCTCGCCGCGATCATCGACTGGGAGACCGCGACCATCGGCGATCCCCTGCTCGACCTCGCCGCCTTCGCGAACAACCTCGTCACCGAGGCGGAGGACGACGGCGCCATGCGGTACTTCGCGCCCGGGCGCTTCCCGCACCGCGACGACGTCATCGCCTACTACGGCGAGCGGACCGGCCGCGACGTCTCGACGATCGGCTACTACTCGGTGCTCGCCAAGTGGCGCGCGGCCTGCATGATCGAATACAAGGTCGCCGAGTCGATCCAGGGGCTGTCACCGAAGGCCAAGGGCGACCGCTTCGACGCCATCGTCCGCCGCCTGCTCCTCGACTCCGAGGCCCTGGCCCGCTCCCTGACCTGACCGCCAGACCCGCCGGCACCAACCACCGCCGCTACCGCCTGTTTGTCACCTCCAGACGAACGCCCCCAGCGCAGGCATGCCACCCCATGAGCTGACCAAGGCCGGCTGGTTGGCCCCTGGCTGCGGGCCGACGAGACCGAACCTCTGCCCGCAGCGGTGGTCAGACCTGCGCGGACGCGGCGAGGAGCTCGTCGGTGGCCTGGCGCAGGCGGCGGCGGGCGGCGGGGTCGTACGCCTGGGCCAGGGCGAGGGTCTGGCCCAGGCCGGCGAAGTAGCGGCCGGTGCCCGTGGCGGCGGCGGGGCCGTCGATCAGGTTCAGGGTGGCGTCGCCGCCCTCGGCGACGGTGCTGCTCACGGGGGATCCGGCCTGGCGGACCATCGTGGTGTCCATGAACGTCGCGGGGTGCAGGGCGTCGACGGTGACGCCGGTGCCGGCCAGCTCCTCGGCCAGGTCGAACGTGCCCATGATCTGCGCGAGCTTGCTGCGGCGGTAGGCACGGACGCCGTCGTAGTCGCGGGTGGTGAGCAGGTCGGCGAAGTCGAGCGGCTCCTGCCCGGCGGAGGCGACGTTGACGATCCTCGCCGGGGCGGACCGGGTCAGCAGCGCCAGCAGCAGCCGGGTGAGCCGGTAGCCGGCCAGGTAGTTGACGGCGAAGCGCAGCTCGATGCCGTCGGCGCTGGTCTCGCGGGTGGCGCCCGGCGTGCCAAACCCGACGCCGGCGTTGTTCACCAGCACGTCGAGGCGGTCGGTGTGCCGCTCGACGTCGGCGGCGAGGCGGGTGACGTCGCCCAGGTCGGCCAGGTCGGCGAGCAGCACCGCCGGCTCGGGGCCGCCGGCGGCCTCGATGCGGGCGCGCACCCGCTCGGCGCGCTCGGCGTCCCGGCCGTGGACGAGCACCCGCCAGCCCGCCGCGCCCAGCCGCTCGGCGAGATGGGCGCCCAGGCCGTCGGTCGCACCGGTGATGAGAATCGCTCGCCCGTCCATCGCGTGTTCTCCCGCTCGGTCGATCTTGGATTTCGATTGGTCGCGGATCCCGGTTGTTCCCGGGAACCCTGCCACTGCCTTCCTGCGGAAAACCCGCCGGCCGCCGCCGGTCTTCCGCGGCGATCGTGGATCGCCGGCCTGATCCTCGACGCCATCCCCCTGCCGATCCCCGGGGCGGCAGGCTCCTGACTTGTCCGGTGCCACGTCACCACCGCCGCCGGCCACCTGGCTGGCCACCCTGACGTCACCGAGCCCGAGGGGTGATGCTGCGGCCGGCTGCGACCAGGCGGCGAAACCGATCAGCCGAGCACACGGGTAGGAACGTTCGGTGCGGGAATAGGCACTATCAGTGATCGCCAGGTGTCGCCGAACCGGGACGACCTGAGGGCGCGGTCACCGGTCCGTCTGCGCGCGAGCCGGCGCGTGGGTTGCAGCGTGCGAGCCGGCGCGTGGGTCTGCGGCGTGCGACGGGCCGAGGGTTCCCGACAGCGCAAGAGACCCGACAGCGCAGGAGAGAGGTCGATCCAGATGACCACGACCGTGGAGCACGGAAGCATCACCGGGACGAAGGACACCCAGTACGACCTGCTGTGGTTCACCGAGATCTGCCTGAGCAACGCACTGCGGCTGGAGACCTACGCCGCCGACGCCGAGCGCGACGGCGACCAGGAGCTGCGCGACCTGTTCCGCCGGGCGCAGACCGAGAGCCGCAAGGGCGCCGAGCAGGGCAAGCAGCTCCTGCGCAACCGGCTCTGACCGCCGGCGGTTCCGGCCCCCGGCGGCGTCACGGCGCGCCGGGCGGGACGAACGGAAGGCCGGGCGGGGCTCCCTCGTCGAGCAGGCGGCGCAGGGCGGCGGTGTCGAGATGGTCGGCGACCAGATCACCGAGGACGTCGAGGCGGCGTCGACGCACGTCGGCAAACCGGGTGCGGGCGGGTACGAACGCCCGCCCGGCCGCGCGGGCGACATCGGTGAGGTAGGCGCGGCGGAACTCGTCGTTCTCCAGCAGCCCGTGCCAGCTCGTGCCGGCGACCGCGCCGACCCGGACCCCGTCGGCGGCGAACGGCTCCGCGGCGGGATGGTCGGCGATGGCCAGCCGGCCGTGGCGGATCTCGTAGCCGGTCAGCGGGCGACCTTCGGCGTCGGTCGCCGCGCGGCGGCCGAGCAGCTTCGACGCCTCGAACGTGGTCGTCACCGGCAGCAGGCCGAGGCCGGCGACCTCCCCCGCACCCGACTCGACGTCGTCGTGGATGCGCCGGCCGAGCATCTGGTAGCCGCCGCAGATACCCAGCACCGGCCGGCCGGCGGCGACGCGGGCGGCGACGGCGTCGGCGAGCCCGCGGCGGCGCAGCCAGCGCAGGTCCTCGACGGTGGAGCGGGTGCCGGGCAGCACCACCAGGTCGGCGTCGGCCAGCTCGTCCGGCCCGGTGACCAGCCGCACCACGACGCCCGGCTCGGCGCGCAGCGCGTCCAGGTCGGTCACGTTCGACAAACGGGGCAGCCGAACCACCGCCACCCGCAGGCTCTCCCGCCGCCCACCCTCCCTCGTCGACGCCTTCTCCCCCGCCGACGCGCCCATCTCCGCCGACGCGCCCATCTCCGCCGGCGCGCCCGCCCCTGCCAGCCCGGAGTCGGCGTCCGGCTCGGCGTCGGGCTCGGCGTCGGGGTAGGAGGCCAGGTCGAGGGAGTCCTCGACGTCGAGCCAGAGGCCGGAGCGGAACGGGACGACGCCGTGCACGGGGCGGCCGGTCAGCGCCTCGATCTGGCGCAGCCCGGGTTCGAGCAGCCGGGCGTCACCGCGGAAGCGGTTGATCACCCAGCCGGCGACGAGGGCCTGATCTGCGCGGTCGAGCAGCGCCAGGGTGCCGAACAGGGCGGCGAAGACCCCGCCCTTGTCGATGTCGCCGACGACGATCACCGGCAGGTTCGCCGCGCGGGCCAGGCCCATGTTCGCGATGTCGGTGGACCGCAGGTTGATCTCCGCCGGCGACCCGGCGCCCTCGCAGATCACCGCGTCGAACCGGCCACGCAGATCGTCGAGACACTCCAGGACGATCTTCGCGAGCCGTTCCTTGTGCGGACGGTAGCCCAGGGCGTCGACCTCGGCGACGGGACGGCCCAGCACGATGAGCTGGCTGTGGCGGTCGCCGCCCGGCTTGAGCAGCACCGGGTTCATCGCCGCCTCCGGCTCCACCCCGGCCGCCGCGGCCTGCATCGCCTGCGCCCGGCCGATCTCCGCCCCGTCCGCGGTGACGGTGGAGTTCAACGCCATGTTCTGTGCCTTGAACGGCGCGACGCGCACGCCCTCGCGGGCCAGCCACCGGCAGATGCCCGCGGTCAGCACGCTCTTGCCGGCATCCGACGCCGTTCCGGCGACCAGCAGTCCCCCGCTCACCGGCGCCACCCCCCCTCGACCACGGTGCGGCGCGCCCGGCGCGAGCCGGCGGCCAACAGCGCGCCCGCCGCGCCGCCCGGGCAGCGCCGTCACCGCGAGGCACAGCGCGCTGACCGCGCCGGACAGCCGCGCGGCGGCGACGACGTCTGCGCCCCGCGGCGGGCGGCCGAACCCCAGCTCGGGCCGGTGTTCGACCCGGTACGGATAGCGCACCTCCCCGCCGAGGCGCAGACCCACCGCCCCGGCGAACGCGGCCTCGGCCATCCCGGCGTTCGGGCTGGGGTGGGACCGGCCGTCGCGGCGCATCACCCAGAACGCGTCGGCGACGCTGCCCCCGACGACCGGCGCGCACACACAGGTCGCCACCGCGCACAGCCGGGCCGGCAGCAGGTTCACCAGGTCGTCGAGGCGGGCCGCCGCCCAGCCGAACCGTTCATAGCGGTCGCTGTGATGGCCGATCATCGCGTCGAGGGTGTTCACCACCCGGTAGCCGGCCAGCCCCGGCAGCCCGGCGAGCGCCCCCCACCACAGCGGGGCGACGACGGCGTCGCAGGTGTTCTCGGCGATCGACTCGATCGCGCCGCGGGCGATCCCCGCGGCGTCGAGCTGCGACGGGTCCCACCCTTCACAGCGTCGGCAGCCGCTGCCGGGCGGTGGCCAGGTCGTCGGCGAGCAGCTCCGCGCCGAGGCGCCTGCCCTGCCGGCGCAGAGACGCCCCGCCGAGCACCATCCAGGTCACCGAGGTGGTCATCGCGACCGGCGCGGCCGGCGCGACCGCCTCGCCGCCGCCCGCCCGTGCGCAGGCGCGCTCGGCGACGGCGGCGGGCACGGCGACCGCGGCCAGCAGCACGGTGGTGTGCGAGCGCCCCGGCCGCGCGGTCGTCCCGGTAGAGCAGCCGTTCGAGCCGGCCGGCGGCCCGCCCGAAGCCGGCGACCGGATGCAACCGCGCCGGATCGGCGAGCAGCGCGTCGAGGGCCGCGCCGAGCATCAGCCCACCGACTCGCGCCACCACACGCCGACGCCCCCAACCGCCAGAACGCACAGCACCGCCAGAACGCACAGCACCGCCAGAACGCACAGCACCGCCGGACGTGGCCGCCCCGCGCCGACCCACCGCACCGTCCACCGGCACCGGCTCAGACACTGGTGGCGTAGGCGACGACGCCGCGGCGCAGCGCGTCCATCGCGGCGCGGGCGGTGCGGCGCACCCGGGAGTCGTCAGGGGCGACCTTGGCGATCTGGTCGAGCAGGTCGAGCAGTTGGCGCATCCAGCGGACGAAGTCGCCGGCGGTCAGCTCCAGTCCGCTGTCGGTGAGGACCCGTTCCAGTGGCCGGCCCACCGCCCAGTCGTGGGCGGCGGGGACGAAGCCGAGCTCGGGCGGGCGCAGGAACGCCAGCCGGTGGCCCTGCTCGGTCTCGGCGAGCCGGAACGCCAGGCGGCCCATCTCGTCCAGACAGTCGCGCAGCGCCGCGCCGCCGGGCAGCGCCGGGACGCCCACGTCGTCGCCACGCGGCTCGAAGACCAGGCTGGACACGGCGGCGGCGAGCGCCGGCGCGCTCAGGTCCTCCCAGATGCCGGTACGCAGGCACTCGGCGACCAGCAGGTCCTGCTCGGAGTAGATGCGCGCCAGCACCCGGCCGGCGTCGGTGACCGTGTCGCCGTCGAGGTAGCCGAGCTCCGCCAGCGCCGCGCGGACCCGGTCGAACGTCTTCGCGACCGTGTTCGTGCGGCCCTCGACCTTCCGCGAGATCGCCGTGGTCTCCTTGACGAGCCGGTTGGCCTGCTCGGCGGAGCGCAGATGCTCCTCGCGCCGCGGGCAGTCGTGCACCGGGTGGGCGCGCAGCGCACGGCGCAGCCGGGCGAGCTCGGCGTCGTCCGCGGCCGCGGAGCGCGCCTTGGCCCGCCGGCCGGGCGGGCCGTCGGGGTCGACGTCCGCGGCCCGCAGCGAGGAGGCCAGATCCCGGCGGGACTGCGGCGAGCGCGGGTTGAACGACCGCGGCACCCGGACCCGCCCGAGCGGCTCCACCGCGACCGGGAAGTCGACCAGCGACAGCCGCCGCACCTGCTTGTCCGCGGTCAGCACGACGGGACGCGGCCCGTCGGCGCCGATCGCACCCGCGTCGGCGTCGAGGACGACGGCGAGCCCGCTGCGCCGCCCGGCGGGCACCCGCACGATGTCGCCGGTGCGCAGCCGGCCCAGCGCCGCCGCCGACTCGGCGCGCCGGCGCGCCGACCCTTCCCGGGACAGCGCCGCCTCCCGCTCGCGGATGTCGCGGCGGATCCGGTCGTACTCGGCGGCGTCCCCGCGGTCGCAGCTCAGCTGCGCGCGCATCTCGTCGATCGCCTCGGTGTTGCGCCGCACCACCCGCGCGAGACCCACCACGTCCCGGTCGGCCTGGAACTGCGCGAACGACGATTCGAGCACGGTGCGGGCCCGATCGGCGCCGAGCCGGCCGACGAGGTTCACCGCCATGTTGTAGGAGGGACGGAACGACGAGCGCAGCGGATAGGTGCGGGTGGAGGCGAGCCCGGCGAGCGCCAGCGGGTCCAGCCCCGGCTGCCACAGCACGACGGCGTGCCCCTCGACGTCGATGCCACGGCGGCCGGCACGGCCGGTGAGCTGCGTGTACTCCCCCGGGGTGATGTCGACGCGGCTCTCGCCGTTGAACTTCGTCAGCCGTTCCAGGACGACGGTGCGGGCCGGCATGTTGATGCCGAGCGCCAGGGTCTCGGTGGCGAACACGACCCGGACCAGCCCCTGGACGAACAGCTCCTCGACGATCTCCTTGAACGTGGGCAGCATCCCGGCGTGGTGGGAGGCGATGCCCCGCTCCAGGCCCTCCAGCCACGCCCAGTAGCCGAGGACGCCGAGGTCGGACTCGGGGATCCCGGCGGTACGCTCGCGGACGAGCGCCCGGATCCGCTGCTGCTCGGCCGGCCCGACCAGCCGCAGCCCGGCGCGCACGCAGGAGGTGACCGCGTCGTCGCAGCCGGCCCGGCTGAACACGAACACGATCGCGGGCAGCAGGCCGTCGCGGTCGAGGCGTTCGACGACCTCCGGCCGACCCGGCACCCACATGCGCCGCCGCGGTCCGGGCCCGCCGCGGCCCCGGCCGTTGCCGTAGCCGCCGGGCACCGCCCGGCTCTCCTCGCGGGCGAGCCGGACCAGGTCGGGGTTGACCACTCGGCCACCCACCGCGGCCGTCGCCCCGCGGGCCCCGCCGCCGGGACGAACGCCACCGCCCGACCGAGCGCCACCGGCGGGCCCGCCCGCGCCGTTGCCCTCGGCACGCGCCGCCGGCACCGACGGCGACCAGGCGCGAGCCCCGCCTGCGGCGCGCCCCCGCCCGTCGCGGCGCCGGCCGCGCTCACCACCGCGGCCCCGGTCCCGGGACCGCCCGCCCGCGCCGCGGGACTCCCCCGCCCCGCCGGACCGGGACGGGCCGCGATCCCCGGCAGGGCCGGCCTCGCCGGACGGTGACGCATCCCCGGGCGGTGCCGACGCGGCGGACGGTGATGCTTTGGCGGACGGTGATGCTTTGGCGGGCGGTGACGACTCGCCGGGGATGATCGCGCCGGCGGAACCGCCCGCGGGCGGGGAACCCCAGCCGGGCCGGGCGAGCTCCTCCTCGGACACCGCCCGGGCGAGCGCCGGCGCGCCGGGACCGTCCTCGAGGAACAGGTCGTGCAGGGTGCGGTCGGCGAGGACGTGCTGCCATAGCGGCACGGGCCGGTGATCGCTGACGATGACCCGGGTGTGCCCGCGGACGGTGACGAGCCACTCGCCGAACTCCTCGGCGTTGCTCACCGTCGCCGACAGCGACACCAGCCGGACGTGCGCCGGCAGGTGGATGATGACCTCTTCCCACACGGCGCCACGCTGGCGATCGGCGAGGTAATGCACCTCGTCCATGACCACGTAGGCAAGGTTGTCGAGGCCGCCGCCGCCGACCGGGCCGGCGTAGAGCATGTTGCGCAGCACCTCGGTCGTCATGACGACGACCGGCGCGGAGCCGTTGCGGGACGTGTCGCCGGTCAGCAGGCCGACCTTGTCGGCGCCGTAGCGGGCGACGAGGTCGGTGTACTTCTGGTTGGACAACGCCTTGATCGGCGTCGTGTAGAAGCAGCGCGTTCCCGTGCTTAGGGCGAGGTGGGCGGCGAACTCGCCGACGACCGTCTTGCCCGCTCCCGTGGGCGCCGCGACCAGGACCCCTTCGCCTGCCGCCAGCGCCGACAGCGCCTCGAGCTGGAACGGGTCGAACCCGAAGGGGAGGCTGGCGGCGAACTCCACGAGAGCCTCAGGCGTGGAGGACACATTGCCACCCTACGGGACGCGGCGCCCGCGCACCGGCCGCCACGGCAGGTGGGGATGCCCGTTGCGCGGGCCGCGGGGCGAGGCAACCGCCCCGGGCCGACCGGTGGGCGGTCGGCCGGGCGGCCGGGACGCGTCAGGTGATGTCGAGGTGCGACGGATCGCCGCCCATGGCCGCGGAGCCGGTCCCCGCGCCGACCGGCGACGACGGGGCCGCCTCGGCCGGCCGCCCGACGCCGGCCGCGCGGGGCGGGGCGTCGTCGTAGTCCAGCGGCGAGGTCTCGTCGTCGCCGAGGCCGGCGTACGGGGAGTCGTCGCCGCGGCGGGCCTTGCGCCGGTCGTTGATCCAGCCGACGATCAGCGCGACCTCGTAGAGGATCACCATCGGCAGGCCCAGCGCCAGCATGGTGAACGGGTCCTGGCTGGGTGTGACGATGGCGGCGAAGACGAACACGAGGAAGATCTCGGCGCGCCGCCAGGACCGCAGTTTGGCGGTGGTGACGACGCCGGCCAGGTTCAGCATGGTGACGAGCAGCGGCACCTCGAACGACAGCCCGAAGATCAGCAGCATCGCCTGGACGTAGCTGAGGTACTTGTTGCCGTCGAGGACGCTGACCAGACCGTTGCCGCCGAACCCGAGCAGCAGGCTCAGGCCGGTGGACAGGGTGTAATAGGCGAAGAAGGCGCCGGTGGCGAACAGGATCAGCGAGATCCCGACGAACGTGAGCGACCAGCGCCGCTCGTGGCGGTGCAGGCCGGGGGTGATGAACGACCAGAGCTGGTAGAGCCACACCGGGGAGGACACCACCGCCGCCGCGATCATCGAGATCTTCAGCCGGATGGTGAACGCGTCGAGGATGCCGAAGAAGTACAGCGTGCAGTCGGTGGCCGCCGCGCCGTCAGGGCTGAACCGCTTGCTGGCCGGCAGGTCGCAGTAGGGCGCCTTGAGCCAGTTGAAGATGTGCGGTTCGAGGATGAAGCACACGACCGCGGCGATCGCGAACCCCACGAGCGCGATCGCGATCCGGTTCCGCAGCTCACGAAGGTGTTCCGTGAGTGGCATCCGGCTGTCCTCGACCGTGCGGGTCCGCCGCTGGTTCACCGAGGCAAGGAGCCTCCGCGGCGTGGGGATCCCTGACACGTCGGCGTCTCCTGGTCGAGGGGGCGAGGGACGGGCGCCGGCGACTGGCACCCACCGGCCGGACGCTCAGGAGCCCGGCCGGCACGTGCGGTCAGTGCCGGTCGGCCACTGGGGCGGAGCCGTTCACCGCGACGCCGGGCTGGGCGCTCGGGGCGGGAGCGGCGGTCGGAGCCGGGGCCTCGATCGGCAGCGGGGCTGGCTGGGCGGCCGGGGCCGGGTGCTCGTCGTCACGCAGGCCCTTGGTCTCGGCCTTGAAGATGCGCAACGAGCGACCGAAGGAACGCGCCGCATCGGGAAGCTTCTTCGATCCGAACAGCACCAGCACGACGAGGGCGATGATGATGATCTCGGTGGTGCCAAGGGTTGGCATGGTCGGCGTCCTCCGATGAGCGGTACCGGCCCGGTCCCACGACCGGTGCGATCGATGCTACGTCCGCCAGCCTAGGAGGAGATAGAAGGCATACGGGTATCTCGCAGATGACGGCTGCACGACGAAGCGAGTGTGCCGGACGAATTGTAACCAGATCAGAACCCTTCGCGAGCGGGATCCTGCAGCGCAACCGACGATATCGCTCACAGCCATCGGATTGCGGCACCAAGTCAACGCCGTCGTGACCCTTTGTCGCGAGCCCGAACCCCGCAACCGCCAACCATGGATCACAACGGGACCACACTTGGGCCCGCCCGCCCACGCCCGGCATCCGGCCCGGTCGGGCTGGTCAGGAGGTGCGCTCGGCCAGCCGGGATGTGACCTCGGCGTGGTCCAGCCGGGCGGAGAGCTCCGCGGTGTCGGCGGCGAGACCCGACACCCGCGTCGACAGCTCGCCGAGGGCCCGGCGCACGCCGCGCACCTTCTGCCACACCCGCCAGGCGCACAGCGCGAGCAGGACGAGCCCGCCGAGGATGAGCACGAGGTAGACGAGCGCCCAGAACATGCCGATCACCCTACCGTTCGTCGCCGGCGCCGCCGGACGGGGCGTCGAGCCCGTAGGCGGCCAGCGCCTGGCGCGCCAGGGCGTGCACCTGCGCGGCGAGCCCGAGCGGCTCGACGACCCGCACGTCGGCGCCGAGGCCGAGCACGAGCCGGTGCAGCCAGGACGTCTCCCGCGCGTGCAGGATGACCTCCAGGCGGCCGCCGGGCAGCTCGCGCACCCCCGTGACGGGGTAGTAGTCGGCGACCCAGCGGGCCGGCGAGGCGAGTTCGAGGACGACCCGGACGTCGGCCGGGCCGGGCCGGTAGATCCCCTCGCTGGTGTCACGGGACACCGCCCCCGGCGGTGGGGCGGCCGGGATGTCGAGCACCTCGACTCCGCCGGGGCCGTCGATGCGGTCCAGCCGGAACAGCCGCACCGCCTCCGCCCGGTGGCACCAGCCCTCCAGGTACCAGTTGCCCTCCCGGACCAGCACCCGCATCGGATCGACGTCACGCTCGGTCAGCTCGTCCCGGGACCAGACGAGGTAGCGAAGGTGCACGCGGAGGCGTTCCCGCACCGCCCGCTGCACCGCCGCGAGCACCTCGGCGTGGGTGTCGAGGCTGACCCGCACCTGACCGGCGACGCTGCCCGCCGCGCCGACCGCCTTCTCCAGCTTCTCCAGCGCCCGGTCGAGGGCCTCCCGGCCGGCGAGCCCCGGCACGTCGGCGAGCGCGCGGGCGGCGACGACCAACGCCGTCGCCTCGTCCACGGACAGGCGCAACGGCCGGTCGAGGGTCTGCGGATCGGCTACGGTGATCCGGTCGCCGGAGTAGCTCAGGTCGATGAGGTCGCCCGGCGCCCCGCCGGGCAGCCCGCACACGAACAGCAGATCCAGGTCATCGCGCAGCTGTCGCGGGGTGACCCCGAAGGCCTCGGCGGCCGCCGGCAGCGGGATGCCGGGATGCGCCCGCAGCCAGGGGACGAGGGCGAGCAGCCGGCTCAACCGGTCGGTCGCGGCGCTCATCGATCATCGCCCGCCGGGGACCGGGGCGGTCTCGCGCGCGCCGGCGGTGCCCGCGGCCGCGGCCCGCAGCCGGGCGACGACGGCGGCGCGCAGCTCCGACGGGCCCAGCACGATCACGTCCGGCCCCGACCCGACGATCCAGCGGGCGAACCCCTCGGTGTCGGCGAACTCCATCTCCACCAGGTCCATGTCCGTCGGCACGACCAGCCGCCGCCCCAGGTCGGACGGCAGGTCGGACGGCAGGCAGGCGGGGCGGGCTCCGCGGCGCAGCGCGTGGCCGGTGCCGCGGCGCACGGCGAGCGTCGCGGTGCGCACCCGGTCCGGCGGGGCCTGGGTGGAGACCATGGCGTGCAGGTCGACGTCGGGCGGGACCCGCACGGCCCCGCCGGACCCGACCGCCCGCACGGGCCCGGCGAACCGGGACAACCGGAACACCCGCGGGGCACCGCGGACGACGTCGTGGCCCGCCAGGTACCAGCGGCCCCGCCAGGACAGCACGCCCCACGGCTCGACATGCCGCTCGGCGACGGCAGTCTCGCCGACCTTGCGGTAAGGGAAGCGGATCGCCCGGCCGGCCTGCACCGCGGCGAGGCACGGCTCGAACGCGGGCTCCGTCGCGTCGACCCGCGGCTCGAACCCGTCCAGGGCACCGAGGCCGTCGTCACCCACCGCGGCGCCGCCCGCGGCCAGCTTGCGCAGGGCGCTCGCCGCCGGCCCGGCCAGCGCCGTCGTCGACCACAGCGACCCGGCCAGCGCCAGCGCGGCGGCCTCGTCCGGCGCCAGGGCGATGTCGGGCAGGGCGTAGTCGCCGCGGCGGATTCGGTAGCCGACCTCGTCGCTGAACACCGAGTCCGTCCCGGTCTCCAGCGGGATGCCGATCTCTCGCAGGTACGCCTTGTCCCGTTCGAACATCCGCCGGAAGGCTTCCTGCTCCTCCTCGGTGACGCCGGGCTCGTAGCCATCCACCAGCTCGCCGAGCTGGGACACGGTGAGGAAGCGCGATGTCGCCATCAGGCACATCGTCAGGTTCAGCAGACGCTCCACCCGTCGCCGGGACACCTGACACACGCTAGTCGGCCTGCGGCGCCGGCCCGGCACCGCCCCCGCCGGCGACCCGCCACCCGGTCCGCCAGCAGCAGGGACGGCAGGGTCCGGTGGGCAGCGACACGGGCCAGGGATCCGCCCGGACGCGTGGCCCGGTTCCGCCGCCCGCTTGCCCGCCCGCTCGGCCGCCAGCTCGGATTGCGGCCGGATGGCGGCCAGATCGTGCCGAGGCTTACGCGCGGTTTGCGGCCCCAAAACCGCGACGAAGCCTCGGCATGACTCCATGAGTGCGACTGGTAACAGATAAGGCGCGGCGGCCGGTGGGGCGCGCCGAACCCGGAATGACCCAGAGTCCGCGGGCATCACGGCCGAGCCCGACCGCACTGCCGCGGCCGGCTAGGGCTGGACGGTCACCCCGCCGCTGCCCCCGTCGTTCGCGCCACCCTGGACGGCGAGCAGGTCGACCACGAAGACCAGGGTGTCGTCGGCGAGGATCGTCGGCGGCTGGCCGCCCACCGGCCCGTAGCCGAGGTCGGGCGGGATGACGATCTGGCGCCGGCCGCCGACGCGCATCCCGTCGATGCCCCGCCCGAAGCCGGCGACCGTGCTGCCCAGCGGGAAGGTGGCGGTCTGGCCGCTGCCCCACGTGGTGTCGAACTCCTGGCCGTTGCGCCACAGCACGCCGGAGTACTGGATGGCCACGGTGCTGGTGGCCGAGGCGCGCGCCCCGTGGCCGGTGACGAGGTCGTCGGTGACCAGCATGGTCGGTGGGGTGCCCTGCCCGGCAGCGGACAGCGGCTTGCGGGTCAGATCGTTGCCGTTGCGCACCGCGGGGAGCCGGGCGATCACCGGCGCGGCGCTCGTGCCGTCGGGGGCGTCCGAGGCGGAGCAGCCCGCGAGTACCGGGACGAGCAGCACGACGGGCAGCAACACGCCGGCGAGCAGGTTCCGGCGGCGCGCGGCCCGCACGGGCGGGGCCGTCGCGCGCAGGGTGGTCAGGGCGGCGCGGGCACGCCGCGAAACGGACATCACAGGGGGCGGGTCCTCACATGCTGGCGATAAGCTTGTCGACCCGGTCGTCGACGGAGCGGAACGGGTCCTTGCACAGGACCGTACGCTGGGCCTGATCGTTGAGCTTGAGGTGGACCCAGTCGACCGTGAAGTCGCGCCGCTTCTCCTGGGCCCGCTTGATGAACTCGCCGCGCAGCCGGGCGCGGGTGGTCTGCGGCGGGCGCGACTTGGCCTCGAACACGTCGAGGTCGCGGGTCACCCGCTCGACGAGGCCGGCCCGCTCCATGCGGTAGTACAGCCCGCGATCGCGGTGGATGTCGTGGTACTTCAGGTCGAGCTCGGCGACCCGCGGCGAGGCCAGCGACAGCCCGTGCTTGTGCCGGAACCGCTCGATGAGCACGTACTTCGTCACCCAGTCGATCTCCCGGGCGACGAGTTCGAGGTCGTCGGTCTCGATCGCGAGCAGCGTGCGGCCCCACAGGTCGAGCACCCGCTTGGCGACCTCGTCGCCGCCGCGGCGCTCGACGAACTCGACGGCCTTCGAGTGGTACTCCCGCTGGATGTCCAGCGCGCTGACCTCGCGACCGTTCGCCAGCTTGATCTTGCGCTGGCAGGTCATGTCGTGGCTGACCTCGCGGATCGCCCGGATCGGGTTCTCCAGCGTCATGTCGCGTAGCATGACGCCGGCCTCGATCATGCGCAGCACCAGGTCGGTGGAGCCGAGCTTGAGCAGCATCGTCGTCTCGCTCATGTTCGAGTCGCCGACGATGACGTGCAGGCGGCGGAAGCGCTCGGCGTCCGCGTGCGGCTCGTCCCGGGTGTTGATGATCGGGCGGGACCGGGTGGTCGCCGACGACACCGACTCCCAGATGTGCTCGGCGCGCTGGGAGATGCAGTAGACCGCCCCGCGCGGGGTCTGGAGCACCTTGCCGGCCCCGCAGAGGATCTGCCGGCTGACCAGGAACGGCACCAGCACGTCGGCGAGCTTGGAGAACTCGCCGTGCCGGCCGACGAGGTAGTTCTCGTGGCAGCCGTAGCTGTTGCCGGCGGAGTCGGTGTTGTTCTTGAACAGATGGATGTCGCCGGCGATGCCCTCCTCCCGCAGCCGCCGTTCGGCCTCGACGAGCAGACCCTCCAGGATCCGCTCGCCGGCCTTGTCGTGGGTGACGAGATCGGGGACGGAGTCGCATTCCGGGGTGGCGTACTCCGGATGGCTCCCGACGTCGAGGTAGAGGCGGGCGCCGTTTTTGAGGAACACGTTGCTGCTGCGTCCCCATGACACGACACGACGGAACAGGTACCGCGCCACCTCGTCCGGGGACAGCCGCCGCTGCCCCCGGAACACGCAGGTGACGCCGTACTCGTTCTCCAGTCCGAAGATGCGGCGATCCACGTCTGTGACCCTATGCTCGGATGGCACCCTGGCGTGGCCAGACGCTCGGGCTCGAGGTCACCGGGATTGCGATCCGCCCGCCGCAGCACCCCCCGCATGGCCTGGCGGCGGGCCGCCCGGACGGGTCGGGGGCACCAGCCGGACGCCGCCCGACGGCTCGATCGGCACGGTGCGTTCCAGCGGCGAACGCCACGTCGGCAGGGGCGCCGCGACCGCCGCCGGTGGCCCGCCGGGCCTGCTCCCGGCGCGCGCCGCCGGCGGTGAGTCCGCCGCCGCCCCGGGCAGAGCGGGGCCAGCCGGTCCAAGGGGCGCCCACGCCTCGTCCGCCGCGGTCGCGCCGGCCCGCGCGGGCACCGCCGCGCCCAGCCCCGGGTTCGCCGCGCCCGTGCCCGAACCTGCCGCGGTCGCGCCGGCCATATGCCGTTGCGGAGCCTGGCCCGGCCGGGGGGCCCCGCGGTTACCCGGGTACAGCGCCGGGGCGGCGCCGCGCTCGCCCACGAAGGCCAGCCAGAGGCCGACTATCAGCCAGACAGCCAGCACGACCACCGGGCGGCCACCGGCCGCGCCGTCGAAGTAGTTGGTGGAGCGCAACAGGGTCACCCCCGCCCCGGGCGGGGCGAACTGGCCGATGTCCCCCCACGGCCGGGGCAGCATCTCCGGCGCGGACTCCGCCGCCGACAGCGCGGCGCCCACGACCGTCACCAGGACGATGCCGACCAGACCCGGCGTCCCCGCCACCGCGCCGACGCCGACGACCGGCCCGGCGACCGCCAGGGCCAGCAGGGTCAGCACCGCCATCGTCGCCAGGAAGGAGCCCGGCAGGACGTCCAGTGCGCCCTGCAGTGCCACCGTCCCGGCGAAGCCGCAGAGCACCGCAAGCGCCGCGATCCCGGCCAGCCGGACCGCCCGCGAGCGGATCAGCCGGGTCAGCAGCACGCCGGCGGCCGCGATGACGAGCACGAGCGGCAGGTAACCGGCGGCCAGGCCCCCGCCGGCCTGGTCTCGGGACGCGTTCGCGACCACGTCGACGACGGGGATCTCCAGGCCGGGCATGAACACCCGGATGCCGCGGGTGATCGCCTCGGTCACCGCGGGACTGGCGGCGGAGGCGACCCGCAGCGTCAGCCCGTCGTCCCCGATGACGATCGCCGCGTAGGCGTCCCGATCGCGCAGCGCCCGGTCTGCGGCGGCGACCGTCGGCACGGTGCGCACCGTGAGGGCGCCGGGCTCGACCCGGCTGATCTGGTCGGCGAGCGCGGTCGCCGCGGGCGCCGGCCCGACGGTGAGGATCGGCAGATCCCGTGGCCGCAGGCTGGTCACCGACGTCCCGTAGAGCCAGACCAGCAGCCCCAGCAGCACGGCCATCCCGACGGTGATGGCACCGGCCCGGCGCACCCCGCGCAGCCCGAGCGGGTCGCGACCCGGGACGTGCTCCGCCGTGGCCCGGGGCCCAGGGCCCCCCGACCCCACGGCGCCCCGTCCCGCGGGGATCGGCCCGGTCGCACCCGACTCCACGGCGGCGAACCCGCCTTTCCCCGCACCGGCGCCATGCGGCGCGACGAGGCCGGTCCCGCCCGGCTCCGTGACGCCGCGCCCGGCCGCGCTGTCGGAGTGCCTACCGGCGGCCGCCGCCGCGCCGCGATGGACGCCCGCCACGAGATCATCGGGCGCATCGTCCGCGCCGGCGACTGCCTCCCCCGAATCAGGGACACCAACCGGGCCAGGGGCACCGACCGAACCAGGGGCACCGACCGAACCAGCGACACCGGGACCGACACCGGCCGGGGGCTCGCCCTGCAGGTTGCCATCGGTGGGGACGCTGCCGTCCGGGGTCGGGAGCACGCTGCCGTCGGCGGCATGGCGGTGGCGGTACGCCGGTCGTTGGTCCGGCGAGCCGGGAACGCCCGGACCGTGATCGTGCGGCGGGTAACCGGGATGGGCGTGCCGCCCGGCGGCGGGACCGACCCCGTCCGCACCGCGGTGGCCGTCCGGCCCGCGGTGGCCGTCAGGGCCGCGGTGGCCCTCCGGCTCGGCGTTCGGACCGGGGTCGCCGTCCACCGGCGGGCCGGGCTGGTGACGTTGCCCGGGCAGGGGACCGTGGTCGCCCTCCCGGTTGCGCCCGCCCGTCACCACGGGGCCGCTCCCCCGGTCGCGCCGGCCCGCGCCGCGCCCGCCGTACCCCGCGAGTCCGCCGTCGCACGCGCACTCACCGTCCTGTTCGGCAGCGGTCTGCTCACCGCATCCTCCCCTCCGTCCGGCGGAGCCCGCCGAGACGCTACGGGGAGTAGCGTGACGCCTTCGCGGTGTCGCGGCCTGTCCGACGGCGTGTCGCGGCACGGCGTTTCGCGGCGGATCCGCCATCACCCGGCGGTTCCCGGCGCCGTCCGGCAGCCTGCGGGTGAGGGCGGATCCGCCATCACCCGGCGGTTCCCGGCGCCGTCCGGCAGCCTGCGGACGGGAGCGCGTGGGCGCCTGGGTGGGGGGATCCGCGCCGGTCGTCGCGGTTGTTGCGCGCCGACATCTGCCGCGACGGTGGCCTGTCTGATGCCAGTCGGGCGGTCACGGGCGCGGCGACGGGGAAGGATGGCCGCCATGACAACCGGAACGAACGACACGACGTCCAGCCGAGCCAGCCAGACCGGCACCCTGAAGAGCCACCTGCGGGCGGAGGTCGCCCGGCGGGGCTCGGTGCCACTGACGATCATCGCCCCCGCGGCGGACGATCCGCCCCGGGGTGGCGTGGTCGTCGTGCAGGACGCCCGTGGCATCACCCCGTACCTGGTGTCCGTGTGCGACCGGCTGGCCGGGGCCGGCTGGCTGACCGTGGCCCCGCACCTGTATCACCGCGACGGGCGGGACGAGGTCGACCCGGCCGGCGGCTGGCCGGGGGCGATCCCGGCGATGGAGGGTCTGACCGGGACGGGCATCGACGCGGATGTGGATGCCGCCCTGGCCCATCTCGCCGACTCCGGCTTCGACGCCGGGCAGAGCGCGATCGTCGGGTTCTGCATGGGCGGTACCGTCGCGCTGCACACCGCCACCCGCCACCCGCTGGCCGCGGCGGTGTCGTTCTACGGCGGCGGGGTGAGCACGCCGTACTGGCCGGGGGTGGCGCCGCTGGTGGAGGCGGCCCCGGCGCTGCGCGGCCCGTGGCTCGGTCTGTACGGCGAACAGGACGACCTGATCAGCACGGACGAGATCGCCGCGCTGCGGGCCGCGGCGGCCCGCAGCGGCGTGCCGACGGAGCTCGTCAGCTACCCGGGCGCGGGACACGCCTTCCACAGCGACGACCGGGAGGCGGTGTACCGCCCGGTCGCCGCGGCGGACGCCTGGTCCCGGGCGCTCGCCTTCCTCGACGAGCACGTCCGCCCGCGCTGAGCGGCCACCCGGCCGGTCCGGCGGTCGCCCCATGGGCCCCGACCGGACCGACCGACGCGGTCGGTCAGGAGGACGTGGCGGTCTGGGCGAGCAGCTCGGCGAGGGCGGTGCCGGCGATCCGCTTGAACTGCCGCCTGGAGCGGGTGCGGTCGAGCATCCCGACCTCCAGGTTGGCCTCGGTGAGCACCCGCTCGCCGTTCTGCGGCAGGCCCGGCGGCACGCTGACGGTCAGCGCCCGCACGGCGACCCGCAGGGCGTCGGCGAGGGGCTGGCCGTCCCGGTGGTGCTCCTTCAGCGAGGTCGTGACCTGGTCGGAGGCCCCGCCGATCGCGACGAAGCCCCGTTCGTCGGCGATCGATCCGTCGAACGTCAGCTTGTAGATCTTGTCATCGCCGCTGGTCCGACCGACCTCGGCCACCACGATCTCGACCTCGTAGGGCTTCACGCTCTCGGTGAAGATCGCGCCGAGGGTCTGCGCGTAGGCGTTGGCCAGGGCGCGGCTGGTCACGTCGCGCCGGTCGTACATGTAGCCGCGGGAGTCCATCAGGCGGATGCCCGCCGTGCGCAGGTTCTCGAACTCGTTGTACTTGCCCACGGCGGCGAACGCGATGCGGTCGTAGATCTCGCTGATCTTGTGCAGGGTCGCCGAGGGGTTCTCGGCGACGAACAGGATCCCGTCCGCGTAGGTGATGACGACGACGCTGCGCCCGCGCGCGATGCCCTTGCGCGCGTACTCGGACTTGTCGCGGACCTGCTGTTCGGGGCTCGCGTATCCGAACGGCATGGTCACGTCAGCCTCCCGCGCTCGTGGAACGGTCCGCGATGATGGCGGTCACCACGGGTTCTACCTCATCGTCGCCGTAGCGCCGGTACCCGTCGGACGTGACCGACGCGACGATCGGGTACAGCTTGCGGATCGAGTCCGGGCCGCCGGTGGCCGAGTCGTCGTCGGCGGCGTCGTAGAGGGCCTCCAGCGCGATGCGGACCGCGTCGGCCTGGGACTGGTCGGCGCGGAAGAGCTTCTTCAGCGAGCCCTTCGCGAACACCGAGCCGGAGCCGATGGACTCGTACGTCCGCTCCTCGGACTTAGCCGCGGCGATGTCGTAGGAGAAGATCCGGCCCTTGTCCAGGTCCGGGTCGTAGCCGGCGAACAGGGGAACGACGGCGAGACCCTGCAGGGCCATCGGAAGGTTGCCCTTGACCATGGCCGCCAGCCGGTTGGCCTTGGCGTCCAGGCTCAGGGTCGCGCCCTCGATCTTCTCGTAGTGCTCCAGCTCCACCTGGAACAGCCGGATCAGCTCGGCGCCGACCCCGGCCGTGCCGGCGTAGCCCACGCAGGAGAAGTCGTCGGCGTGGTGCACCTTCTCGACGTCCCGCTGGGCGATCATGTGCCCCTGCGTCGCCCGCCGGTCACCGGCCATGATCACACCACCGGGAAAGGTCACCGCCACGATCGTCGTGCCGTGCGCCACCTCGGTGACAGGGCCCGGCAGGCCACCCTGGGCCCCAGGCAGCAGGTGCGGCGCCGACTGCGACAGGAAATCGGTGAACGACGAGGTTCCCGGTGTCATGAACACAGCCGGTAGGCGCCCGGCGCCACCCAATGGATCAGCCACGCATCCCCCTTCCGATAGACGGTCACACGGGCCCCGGCCTCCCGGTCGTCTCCGGGAACCGCGGGCGACGTGCGCATGAGCACAACATAGGGCCATCGCCTCCCGGTGCGGTCCGCCAGGGCGACCGGCCGGGTGATCGACAGCGATCAGCCCGCGGCGCACCGACCTCGCATCGGCCCCGCGGAGCACCCGCGGGACGTCCGCCGGCGCCCGGCCGATCCGGCGGCAGCGCCTGGCCGCACCCGGCGGCCCGCCGCACAGCGGATCACGGTTGTCCGGGCACGCTCGGGACGCCGCCGACGCGACCAGCAACGATCCGCACCCCGCGGACCGCCTCGGCGCGGCACAACGGTGAGCGAAAACACGGTTCCCCAGTGCGGCGGATCACCTGCGACCCGGCCTCACCCACCGGCGGTGCCGGCGGGCGGCGCGCGGGAGGCGGGTGGCGACCCGGCCGGCGGCGGTCAGGCGACCTGGAGCGACCGCCACGATCGGGAGGCACCTTCGGTGCCCCGGGCGTTCGGTGCCCCGGGCGCGCCCGGCGCCCGGGGCAGACCGTCTGCGCGGCGAGGGCCTCAGCCCTGCCGGCGCCGGGGCCAGCGCCCCGCGGTCACTCGCCGCCCTTCTGGACGTAGCCCTTCACAAACTCCTCGGCGTTCTCCTCGAGGACGTCGTCGATCTCGTCGAGGAGCGAGTCGACGTCCTCGGACAGCTTCTCGTGCCGCTCCTTGAGGTCGGAGGCGTCGTTGTCCTCGGTCGTGACCTCGTCGGCCTCGTCCGCACGCCGGTTGGTGTGCTGCTGCCCGCCGCTGTCCCTGGTGGCCATGAAGCCCTCCTTCGATCGCCTGGCGCGACACTATCCCGCCCCACCGACACCATCAGCCGGATCGGTGAGAGGTCCACTCCATCACGAACTGACCGTCTCGTCGCGACGTCCGCCCAGGGCGCAACGCGCGCAGGTCAGCAGGCAGCAATCACCGGCCCGGCGCGGTCGGCCCGGCGCGGTCGGCCCGGCGCGGTCGGCCCGGCGCGGGCCGCTGGCCGAGGGCGGCGGGAACCGGCCGCGCCGGTCGGCTCAGCGGCCGGCCAACGCGTCGACCAGGTCCGTGGCGGTGGCGCAGCGGTCCAGCAGCTCGCCCACGTGTGCCTTGGTCCCCCGCAGCGGCTCCAGCGTCGGCACCCGCTGCAGCGAGTCCCGGCCGATGTCGAAGATGACCGAGTCCCAGGACGCCGCGGCGACCTGCTGCGGGTAGCGGGCGAGGCAGCGGCCACGGAAGAACGCCCGAGTGTCCTCCGGCGGCTCGGTCATCGCCCGAGTCACCTCGTCCTCGCTGACGACCAGATCGAACCGGCCCCGGGCGACCAGGCGGTTGTACAGACCCTTGTCCGGCCGCACGTCGTGGTACTGCAGGTCGACGAGCTCCAGGCGGGGCGAATCCCAGTCCAGGCTGTCACGCGAGCGGTACCCCTCCAGGATCGACAGCTTGGCGACCCAGTCGAGTTCCCGGGCGCAGCTCATCGGGTCCACCTCGAGGCGGCCGAGGACCGACTCCCAGCGGGAGAGGATGTCGGCGGTCTGCGGGTCGACGTCCGAACCGAACCGGTTCTCCACGTACTTGCGGGCCTGCTCGAAGTACTCCATCTGCAGCTGGACGCCGGTCATCTTCCGCCCGTCGCGCAGCGTCACCAGGTGCTTGAGCGAGGGGTCGTGCGAGATCGCCCGCAGCGCCGCCACCGGGCCGTCCACGGACAGGTCGACGCTGAACCAGCCATCCTCGATCATGGCGAGGACCAGCGACGTCGTCCCCACCTTCAGGTAGGTGGCGACCTCGCTCATGTTCGCGTCGCCGATGATGACGTGCAGCCGGCGGTACTTTTCCGGGTCGGCGTGCGGCTCGTCGCGGGTGTTGATGATCGGCCGCTTCAGCGTCGTCTCCAAGCCCACCTCGACCTCGAAGAAGTCGGCCCGCTGGCTGATCTGGAAGCCGGCCGCGCGGCTGTCTACACCGAGGCCGACCCGGCCGGCACCGCAGACGACCTGGCGGGAGACGAAAAACGGGGTGAGGTTGCGGACGATCTCCCCGAACGGGGTCGACCGGGCCATGAGGTAGTTCTCGTGGCAGCCGTAGGAGACGCCCTTGTTGTCGGTGTTGTTCTTGTACAGGTTCACGGGCTTCGAGCCCGGCACCGTCAGGGCGCGCCGCGCCGCCTCCGCCATCACCCTTTCACCGGCCTTGTCCCACAGCACGACGTCACGCGGGTTGGTGACCTCGGGCGAGGAGAACTCCGGATGCGCGTGATCGACATAGAGCCGCGCCCCGTTGGTCAGGATGACGTTGGCGAGGCCCAGGTCGTCCTCGTTGGCAGGCGCGCTGGGATCGACCGCGGGCTCCCGGGGCAGCTCGAAGCCTCTCGCGTCCCGCAGCGGCGATTCCTCTTCGAAGTCCCACCGGGCGCGACTGCCCGAGGCCGACGTTCGGTTGGCATAGGAGTTCACCACCAACGACGAGGCCAACATCTGATTGGTGTTCGGCTGACCGGGCACCGACACTCCGTACTCGGTCTCGATTCCCATGATCCGGCGCGCGCTCACTCTGCAAGCGTAGGTGCTGCGCGGGCGGTCGGTTAGCCGGACGTCCGGCTTGTTTGTTCTGGGCGATGCGGGCGGTCCCCTCCCGGGCTACACAGATCCGCGCCGCGAACATCCGACCCGGACCCGCCCGGGGCCCGGGGATCCCCCGATCGGGGGCACCCTGGGCCGGGCCGAATCGCGCCGCAACCGGCCCGCGGGTGGCACCCCATGCAGGTGGCGGCGCACCTCGGCGACGGCCCTCCTCAGTGGGCCGCAGCCGCACGAACGAGGCCGCGCGGCCTCACCGACAGGGCCACAGCCTCAGCGACACGCCACAGCCTCACCGACAGGGCCACAGCCTCAGCGACACGGCCACAGCCTCAGAAGCGAGCCACCGCCTCAGGGGCGGACCGCAGTCTCAGGGGCGGACCGCAGCCCGGCGAGGGCAGCGCCACACGGCAGGCGGCCTCCTGCCGTGTGGGGGGCTGTACCTCACAGGTGGGTGGCCGCGACCTCACAGGTGGGTGGCCGCGGCGTCCCGCGCATGCCGCGGCGCCCGGGACCGCTTGGGGTCCCGGGCGCCGGAGTGCAGGACGTGCCGCCCACCGCGGTCACACCGTCAGTGTGACCGCGGTGGAACCGCGCGGCGTGGTCCGCCGGCCGTTACAGGTACTGGCCGGTGTTCGCGATGGTGTCGATGGAGCGGCCGGCCTCGGTGCCCTTCGTCCCGGTGACGAGCGTACGGATGTAGACGATCCGCTCGCCCTTCTTGCCGGAGATCCGGGCCCAGTCGTCCGGGTTGGTCGTGTTCGGCAGGTCCTCGTTCTCCTTGAACTCGTCCAAGCAGGCAGCGAGCAGGTACTGCATGCGCAGACCCTTGAGACCGCCCTCGATGTGCGCCTTGACCGACATCTTCTTGGCGCGGGCAACGATGTTCTCGATCATCGCGCCCGAGTTGAAGTCCTTGAAGTACAGGACCTCCTTGTCGCCGTTGGCGTAGGTCACCTCGAGGAAGCGGTTCTCCTCGCTCTCCGCGTACATCCGCTCGACAACGCGCTGGATCATCGCGGCGACCGTGGCATCTCGGTTGCCCTCGAACTCGGCGAGGTCCTCCGGGTAGAGCGGCAGGCTGGGCAGGACGTACTTCGCGAAGATGTCGCGAGCCGCCTCGGCGTCGGGGCGCTCCACCTTGATCTTCACGTCGAGCCGGCCCGGCCGCAGGATCGCCGGGTCGATCATGTCCTCGCGGTTGGACGCGCCGATCACGATGACGTTCTCGAGCTGCTCGACGCCGTCGATCTCGCTGAGCAGCTGCGGAACGATCGTGTTCTCCACGTCCGAGGACACACCCGAGCCGCGGGTCCGGAAGATCGAGTCCATCTCATCGAAGAACACGATCACCGGCATCCCCTCGGATGCCTTCTCGCGCGCCCGCTGGAACACCAGCCGGATCTGCCGCTCGGTCTCGCCGACGAACTTGTTGAGCAGCTCGGGGCCCTTGATATTGAGGAAGAACGCCCGGCCGTTGCCCTGGCCGGTGATCGCCTCAACCTTCTTGGCCAACGAGTTGGCGACCGCCTTCGCGATCAGCGTCTTGCCACAGCCGGGCGGGCCGTAGAGCAGCACACCCTTCGGCGGCTTGAGCTGATGCTCCCGGTAGAGATCCTTGTGCAGGAACGGCAACTCCACCGAGTCGCGGATCGACTCGATCTGGCTCTTCAGCCCGCCGATCTGCTCGTACCCGATGTCGGGGACCTCTTCGAGCACGAGCTCCTCGACCTCGGACTTCGGGACCCGCTCGAAGGCGTAGCCGGAGCGGGGCTCGATCAACAACGAGTCCCCTGCGCGGATCGGACCGTCGAGCAGCGGCTGGGCCAGCATGACCACCCGCTCCTCGTCGGTATGACCGACCACCAGTGCTCGGTCACCGCTTTCGAGGACTTCCTTGAGCAGGACGATCTCGCCCTGCCGCTCGAACGAGCGCGCCTCGACGACGTTGAGGGCCTCGTTGAGCATGACCTCCTGGCCAGGCAGGAGCGATCCGACGTCGACACTCGGCGACACGGTCACCCGGAGCTTTCTGCCCTGAGTGAACACGTCGACGGTGCCGTCGTCATACCGGGAGACGAAGATCCCGTAGCCGCTGGGCGGCTGCGCGAGTCTGTCGACCTCCTCCTTCAGGGTGACGATCTGGTCGCGCGCCTCCCGGAGGGTGGCGACGAGTCTGTCGTTCTGTCCCGTGGCGGACGACAGCTCGGCCTGAACCTCCGCGAGGCGTTCCTCCAGCACCCTGACCTGCCTGGGCGATTCGGACAACCTACGCCGCAGCATGGCCACTTCCTCTTCCAGGAAGGCGACCTGCGTCGTGAGCTCGTGTGCTTCCTTCTCGTACGCCGACCGCCGTGATTCGGCATCACCTGGACGACCCGTGCTCCCACCGGAGCCAGAGCCCGAACGGGGACCGGACACTGCGCCTCCACCTCCCCCGTGCTGACCGGGACGCACCCACACTACCGTTGTGACCGCCGCTGGCAGGCCGGTCGCGCAAGGACGGCCAAGCTTTGCCGTAAACAGCGGGTTACGGTGCCATGGTGACAGAAGATCGGAGCCCTGTGGCAACTCCAGCGAAGCCGGGCGTTTCGGCAGGCCTGCGCGTGCGGGTCGACCAGAACGCCTGCACCGGCGACGGTCTGTGCGTCCAGCTCGCCCCGAGCGTCTTCGAGTTCGACGTCGACGGGCTGGCCTACGTCAAGGATGAGGTCGGCGAGCTCCAGACAGCCGCAGGAGCGTACGTGCCAATCCCCCTCCCCGTCGTGGACGCGGTCGTCGACGCGGCCGACGAGTGTCCGGGGACGTGCATCTACGTCGAGCGCCCGGACGGCACCCTGGAGGCCGGCGGCCCCCTGAGCTGACGTCGCGGGGCGATCCGGCCACCGGACGAGCGGTTCCGCACCGTCCTCGTGACCCCGGCCAGGGCTCGTCGGACCCTGCCGGCATGCCAGCGTGATTCCCGGCCAGATCGCGGCCAGATCGCGCCGAGGCTTCGGCACGGTTGTCGGGCCGAAAACCGTATCCAGGCCTCGGCGTGACTCCGTGCGCGGCTAGTCACCGAAACACACGAATATCCGATGATCGGTGGCTCGCCCCGAGCCCGGGGCAACCCCGTCTCCCGAGTCACCCGATCAGCGCCCGCGGCGACTGCTCGCTCAGGAATCACTCGCCGCGAGGCCACTCGGGCCAGGGGCGGAGTCAGCCCTCGCCCGCAGCCCCCCGTGCGGGCCCCACACCCGCCGGCCCCGGCCTGATCCAGGGCCTGGGTTGCCTAGTCGGCGGAGTTGATCCCGTCCTCCGCGGTCCCGTCGGCCGAGGGCTGCGCACCGGGAGGGGCCACGGCGACCGGCTCGCCGAGGGCGCCCTTCGCTGGCCGCCGGCGGCGGACCGGGGGGGTGACCCCGTCGGCGAGGCGGCGCGCGGTGACGAGGAAGCCCGTGTGGCCGACCATGCGGTGGCCGGGGCGGACCGCAAGGCCCTCGACATGCCAGTCCCGCATCATCGTCTCCCAGGCGGCGGGCTCGGCGAACGTGCCGTGCGCCCGCAGGGTCTCCACGATGCGGGACAGCTGCGTCGTGGTGGCGACGTAGGCGCAGACCACCCCACCGGGCACGAGCGCCGCGCTGACGGCGTCCACGACGTCCCAGGGCGCGAGCATGTCGAGGACGACCCGGTCGATGTCCCGCTCGGTCGTCTCGGCCAGGTCGCCGACGATCACCGTGTGCGCCGGATGCGGACCGCCGAAGAACGTCTCGATGTTGCGCTGGGCGATGGCGGCGAAGTCCTCCCGCCGCTCGTAGGAGACCAGCCGCCCCGCATCGCCGATGGTGCGCAGCAGGGAGCAGGACAGCGCGCCCGAACCGACGCCGGCCTCGAGCACCCGGGCCCCGGGGAAGATGTCCGCGTAGGTGACGATCTGGGCCGCGTCCTTGGGGTAGACGACGGTCGCCCCGCGGGGCATGGACAGCACGAAGTCGACGAGCAGGGGGCGCAGCGCAAGGTAGTCGGTGCCGCCGGTGCTGGTGACGACGATGCCCTCGGGCTGGCCGAGCAGCGCGTCGTGCTCGACGGCGCCGCGGTGGGTGTGGAACTGCTTGCCCGGTTCCAGGACGACGGTGTGCTTACGCCCCTTGGGATCGGTGAGCTGCACCCGGTCGCCCTTGGTGAACGGTCCTCGCCGATGGGCCGCGCCGGTGGGGCTGGGGCGAAGGTCGGGAGCGGTCACCGCTGCGCCACCATGCGCGCGGCGGCGGCCGGGTCGAGGCGGGCGACCAGGTCGACCATGGCGAGCACGCCCACCGGCCGGCCGTGCTGCAGCACCAGGTACTCCGAGGCGGGCACGCGCTGCACGGCGGCGAGCAGGTCCTCGCCTTCCAGATCGGCCTCGAGCACCATCCCGGGCGCGATCGCCCGGCTCACCTCGTCCACGGACATCCACGGCCTCCGATGCTCGGGCAGCGCGTCGACCGCCGAGCCATTCATGATCTTGATGGGGTTACCGTCACGGTCGATCACCGCGACGGCGGTGGCGCCGACCTCCTGGGCCCGCCGCAGCGCCTCCGCCAGCGGCACGGCGCCCTCGACGGGCAGCGTCCGGCGCACCAGCCGGCCGGCGGACAGCCCTGGCAGCCGCCCGCGCAGCTGAGCCGCCCGCAGCGACTGGTATGCCGCGAACGCCAGGAACGCCGCCAGAGCATACGTGTAGAACAGGCCGAAGCTGTCGCCGGAAATCGTCGTACCCCACACGACCATGCCCGCGGCCACCACGAAGCCGCCGTAGGCGCCGGCCCGCAGCCCGCGCAGCTTGTCTCCGGTCACCGCCCACACGGCGGCGATGACCACCCTCCCGCCGTCCAACGGCACACCGGGGGCCAGGTTGAACACGAACAGCGCCAGGTTGATGATCCCGAGATCCCGCAGCACCACCCCGACGTGGGTGTCGTCACCGATGCCGAGCAGGCCGAGGTAGCACAGCCCGGCGAGCAGACCGTTCGCCGCCGGACCGACGAAGGCGATGAGGAACTCGCGGCCGGGGCTGCGGGGCTCGGGCTCGAACTCGGTGAACCCGGCGAACCCGTGCAGCGTCACCGAGCGGACGGTGTGACCGAAGGCGAGCGCGGTCAGGCAGTGGCCGATCTCGTGGACGAGCAGGGAGACCAGGAAACCGACGGAGATCACCGTGGCTATCGCGAGGACCTGGCCGTCCGACGCGGTCGGCAGCCGGTCCCGGATGGAGCCGGAGAGCAGGTAGGCCACCAGCAGAGCGAAGATCAGCGCGAGCGGCGACACCATGATCGGGACACCTCGGATGCGCCCGATCATCACTCCCGACGGGCGTTCACCCGGATGCCGCGACGCACCACCCGTGCCGCCATGGGCATCCGAGCCGGCGCCACCGCGCTGATCCGTCATGGAACCGATGCTACGGACCAGATCCGGCCGCGTCTGCCGGCCCTGTCCGCGCCGGTGACCAGCGGGGGGCCGGGGGCCTCCGGCCAGGGCGGCCAGGGCGCGCCGGTGCCCGCCCGGACGCCAGCGACCGGGGCCACGCCGGCGACCGGGGCCACGCCGGCGACGCCGCCACCGGCCGGACCGCCACCCGCCGGACCCCACGCGCCGGACCGCCACGGGCGTCGGCCGCCATCGGCCGGGACCAGCGGGGGTCGACCGCCGCCGGCCGGGGCCGACCCGCGGGAGTGTCGGTGGCGGGTTCTAGGGTCGGTTCATGACCACGACGCCGCCGCCCGGTTCCGCGGCATCCAGCGGGTCCCCGGCGCCGCCCACCGCGCCGGCGGCCGTCGACGCGTCGGCCGGGCCTGCGCCCTGCGGGCCGCGGGGCGCCGACCGGCCGCTGATCGGGTCGTTGTCCCCGTCGCGGGCGGCGGACTTCGTCAACTGCCCGCTGCGCTACCGCTTCCGGGTCGTCGACCGGCTGCCCGAGCCGCCGAGCGAGGCGGCCAGCCGCGGGACCGTCGTGCACGCGGTGCTGGAGAACCTGTTCGACCTGCCCCCGGCCGGGCGGACCCTCGAGGCGGCGCGCACGCTGGTCGAGCCGGCCTGGCAGGCGCTGCGCGAACGGGAGCCGGCGGTCGAGGCGCTCTTCGACGACCCGGCCGCGCTGGCCGCGTGGCTGGATTCGGCGCGCGAGCTGCTCGCCGGGTACTTCGCGCTGGAGGATCCGGCCCGGCTCGCCCCGTCGGCCCGCGAGCTCTACGTCGAGCATGTGCTCGACTCCGGGCTGCGACTGCGCGGCTACGTGGACCGGCTCGACGAGGCGACGACCCCGCAGGGCCTGGCCCTGCGGGTGGTCGACTACAAGACCGGCCGCTCCCCGGGCCCGGCGTTCGAGGGTTCGGCGATGTTCCAGATGAGGTTCTACGCCCTGCTGCTGTGGCGGATCCGCGGCGTGATCCCCCGGGAGCTGCGCCTGTACTACCTCGGCGACCGCACGTGGCTGCGGGCCGCCCCGGACGAGGCGGACCTGCGGGCCACCGAGCGGCGGATCGAGGCGCTGTGGGCGGCGATCGACCGGGCGCACCGCACCGGGGACTGGCGGGCCACCCCGAGCCGCCTGTGCTCATGGTGCCACCACCAGGCGCTGTGCCCGGCGTTCGGCGGCACGCCGCCGCCGCTGCCCCGGCAGGCGCCCGCGGTCCCCCTCGACGACACGGCGCCGGCTGTCTGCGAGGCGGACGGCTGAGCTCCCGCAGGGGATGGCGGGCCCGCAGGGGACGACGGTGGGACGAGGGATGTGTCCGGGGTTTCTGGATCGGTCCCGAGATGCGGATCATCCCTCGGTCGTTGGGGACTCCGACGGCGCAATCGGGGTGATCCGGGCCAACCGGCCGGTGGCCGCACCCTGCCGAGAGCGGCAGTCCGCGCGCCGATACACGTACATAGGACGATGGGACGGCCCTATCCCCCAGCGGCGGGCAGGGGCATCGGCAGACGCGCCGAGCGCGCGAGGAGAGGACGTCACGATGGCCCGACGGACCGAATCATCCCCAGGCGGGAGGCGGGACGCGGGCAGGGGCGCTCCGCCCGGGCGCCCGCAGCGGGTGGCGCGGGCCGCCGAGCGCGGGGACGACCGCCGCGATCAGCCCGCCGCGACCGGCGGCGCGGTCCCGGCGGCGCGGGCCGACCGGCTGACGAAGGTCTACGGCTCCGGGGACACCACCGTCACGGCGCTGCGCGGGATCGACCTGGACTTCCCCCGCGGTCGCTTCACGGCGATCATGGGACCGTCGGGTTCGGGCAAGTCCACGCTCATGCACTGCCTGGCCGGCCTGGACACGGTGACCCGCGGGCGGGTGTTCATCGGCGACGTCGACCTGTCGCGGCTGTCGGACAAGGAGCTCACCCGACTGCGCCGGGACCGGATCGGTTTCATCTTCCAACAGTTCAACCTGCTGCCGACGCTGACCGCGGCGGAGAACATCACGCTGCCGCTGAGCATCGCGGGCCGCTCCCCGGACCAGGCGTGGATGCGCACCGTCGTCGACGCGGTCGGTCTGGCCCCCCGGCTGGGGCACCGGCCGAGCGAGCTGTCCGGCGGCCAGCAGCAGCGGGTCGCCTGTGCCCGCGCCCTCGTCACCCGACCCGAGATCATTTTCGCCGACGAGCCGACCGGCAACCTGGACTCCCGCTCGGGCGCCGAGGTGCTGTCGTTCCTGCGGGACTCGGTCACCGAGCTCGGGCAGACGATCGTCATGGTGACGCACGACGCCACGGCCGCCTCCTATTCGGACGAGGTGATCTTCCTCGCGGACGGCCGGCTCGTCGACGCGATCGAACAGCCGACCGCGGACGAGGTGCTCGACCGGATGAAGCACCTCGACGCCGCCCAGCGCGGGCTGCTCCCGGACGACGCCGACGCGGCCCGAGAACAGGACGGCTACGACGACCGGGACCACCGAGACGACCGGGACCACCGAGACGACCGGGACCACCGAGACGACCGGGACCATCGCGGCGACCGGGACCACCGCGACGACCGGGACCACCGCGAGCGTCAGGCAGACCGCGGCCGCCACGACGGCTACCCGACCGGTCCGCGGGGCTACCCGGACGGCGACGACCAGTACGGCGACTACGACTACCCAGGTCAGCGCTACGGCAACGACGGCCGGCCGGCGCGGCCGGCGCCCTATGACGGCCGCTACGCCGAACCGTTCACCGGGGAGTTCGACCCGGTCACCGGCCATGAGACCGCGCAGCTGGACGAGACCGGACCGCTGGACGAGGGCGGGCCGGGCGGCGGCCGCTACGGCGGCCCGGCGGGCGCCCCGAGGCGGCACCGGCCGGTGCCGCGTCCCACCGGCCCGCGCGATTCCGACGACGCCGGCGGCTACGGCGCCCCGGGCGGCTACCGGGCGGACGAGCCGGGGTCGGCGGGCTGGGCCTGAGCCGATGCTGCGCGCCACTCTCAAGAGCCTGCTGGCCCGCAAGATCCGGCTGGCCCTGTCCATGCTGGCGGTCGTCGTCGGCGTGAGTTTCGTCACCGGGACCCTGGTCCTGACGGACACGCTCAACCGGACGTTCGACACCCTGTTCGCCGACATCAACAAGAACGTCAGCGTCGCGGTCCGGGCGGTCAACCAGATCGACCCGACGAGCGACTCCGGCCGACCGCCGCTGCCCGCGTCGGTCCTCGACACCGTCGCCAGGGTCGACGGGGTGCGGGCGGCCGTCGGGTCGGTCGACGGCCAGGCGGTGCTCATCAACCCGCGCACCGGCAAGCCTGCGAAGGAGGGCGGGGCTCCGGGGCTCGGCACCAACTGGACGGGCGGCCAGCCGACCGCGTCCGAGCAGCTCGCCGAGGGCCGCGCTCCGGGCCCCGGGGAGATCGTGGTGGATCGGGCGACCGCGCAGGATCTGCACCTCGCCCTCGGGACGCGGATCTCCGTGCAGACCAAGGGGGCGCCCGCGACCTACACGCTGGTCGGCACGTTCCGCGTGGCCGGGCAGGACAGCCTCGGCGGCGCCGCGGTGACCGCCTTCGACACCGCGACCGCCCAGCGGGTGCTGCTGGCCCCCGGCCAGTTCAGCTCCGTCCACCTGGCGGCCGCCCCCGGCCTCGGCCAGCAGGAGCTGCGCACGCGGGTCGCCGCCGTGCTCCCCGCCGGCGTGGAGGCGATCACCGGCGCGCAGCTGTCGGAGGAGAACGCCAGCGCCGTGCAGCAGGCGATCAGCGGCTTCTCGACCTTCCTGCTGATCTTCGCGGCGATCTCGGTGTTCGTCGGAGCGTTCATCATCTTCAACACGTTCACGATGCTGGTGGCGCAGCGGGTGCGGGAGCTGGCGCTGCTGCGGGCGATCGGCGCGAGCCGACGTCAGGTGCAGGTGTCGCTGCAGGTCGAGGCGGCTCTGGTCGGCTTCGCCGGGGCGAGCGTGGGACTGCTGTTCGGCGCGGGGCTCGCCGTGCTGCTGCGGGCCGCGGTCGGGGCGTTCGGCGTCGACCTGCCCAGCGGCTCGCTGGTGTTCGAGGCGCGCACGATCATCGTGGCCTACGCCGTGGGGGTCCTGATCACCTCGGCCGCGGCCTTCGTGCCGGCGCGCAAGGCGGCGTCCGTGCCGCCGATCGCGGCGATGCGGGAGACCTACGTGCTGCCGACGCGCTCGCTGCGCACCCGGGCCGTCGCCGGGACCGCCCTCACGGCGCTCGGGGTGCTGCTGCTCGTCCTCGGGACCGCGTCGGCGGGCAAGTCGGGAGCCACCGCCGTCGGGGGCGGCGCCGCGGGGATCTTCCTCGGTATCGCCACCCTGTCGCCCCTGCTGTCCGGCCCGATCATCCGGGTGCTCGGCGCGCCGTTCGTCTCGCTGTTCGGCACCACGGGCCGGCTCGGCCGGGAGAACGCGATGCGCAACCCGCGGCGCACCGCCTCGACCGCCTCCGCCCTCATGATCGGACTGGCCCTGGTCAGCGCCTTCTCGATCCTCGGGCAGTCGATCAAGGAGTCGGTGCGGACGACCGTGCAGGACAGTCTCGGCGCCGACTTCTTCCTGACCGCCCAGGGCTTCGGCCAGGGCTTCAGCGGCCAGGTGGCACGCGACCTGGCCGGCAAGCCCGGCATCGAGGTCGCGACCGGGCTGCGCGGCGGCCTGGTGAAGGTCGCCGGACGCGACGCCCAGGTGCTCGCCGGGGATCCGGCCGGCCTGCCCAAGGTGCTGGCGCTCAAGAAGGTGTCCGGGGACATCCATGCCCTCGGCGACGGCACGATCCTCGTGGAGGACACCACCGCCGCCGACCGCCACCTCACCGTCGGCCAGAAGATCCCCGTCACCTTCCCCGACGGCGCCCAGGACCTCACCCTCGTCGGGACGTACAAGAAGAGCCAGGTGGCCGGCTCGTGGATCATCTCGACCGGCCAGCTCGCCCGGCACTCCACCGACGACCTCGACCTGTTCGTGCTGGTCAAACGCGCCGACGGGGCCGACCCCGCGGCCGTGCGCGCCGAGATCGACAAGGTGGTCAAGCCGTACGCCACGGTGGAGGTGCGCGACCAGTCGGAGTTCGTCGCCCAGCAGGAGAAGCAGATCGACCAGCTGCTCGGCTTCATCTACGTCCTGCTGGCCCTGGCGGTGATCATCGCGCTGTTCGGCATCGTGAACACGCTCGCCCTGTCCGTGATCGAACGAACCCGGGAGATCGGGCTGCTGCGCGCCGTGGGCATGAGCCGCGGGCAGATGCGGGCCATGGTCGTCATGGAGTCGACGATCATCTCGGTCTTCGGCGCCGTGCTGGGGGTGGCCGTCGGCAGCGTCTTCGGCTGGGCCCTGACCAAGGCCCTGGCCTCCCAGGGCATCAGCACGTTCGCCTACCCGGTCCCGACGATCATCGTCGTCATCATCGTCGGCGTCCTGCTCGGCATCCTCGCCGCCGTCTTCCCCGCCCGCCGCGCCGCCAGAATGGACGTCCTGCGCGCCATCTCCGCCACCTGACCCGCCCGGCAAGCTCCCAGCGCCACCGGGCAGCGCACCCCGCTCGTGGGAGCGGCCGACAGCGCAGCCTCCGCGACACGGACCTGGCGGCCGCGGCGCTGGCGGACCTCCGGACGCCACCGGCCCGCCGGCGCCTCGGCACGTCGCCACGTCGCCACGTCGGCACGTCGGCACGTCGAACCGGCCCAGTCCGTCGTCTACCCCCCGTAGCACGGCCCGGCCACATTGCTGCCAAATCATGCCGAGGGTTAGGCACGGTTTTCGGGCGAAAAACCGTGCCTAGCCCTCGGCACGGCTCCGTACACGGGCGATTACGGAAAAACCTGCCTCCAAAGTCCTCATCCACAGGCTTCCGGCTCGTCCACAGATGGCCATGTGCCGCTGCCCGGGAGCCGAAGGGCGGGCCAGGCTGGCGGGGTGGACCTTCCCGTGCTCCCGCACTCCGTGCGTCGGCTCGCTGCCCGACAGGACGGCCTGCTCAGGTGGGCGAGGAGGACCGGGGCGGCCCGTCGGGACCGGACGCGCCGGCGCACCGCCCGACGCGCGCATCCTCGGGCGCGGGGAGGACGACCCGCGCGCAGGCCGACCGGCGAGTCACGGCGCCCTCCGGCGAACCGGTCCACCTTCTGCTCCCCCGATCCGCTCACGCGGCCGCCGACATCGTCGGTCTCATCCGGCATCTGGGCGCCTGTCGCCCCGACGAATGGCAGCTATGGCGCGGCATCCCCGTCACCACCGCCGAGCGCACGCTGGCGGACCTGGTCCTGGCCGGCGATCGGGAGACCGCCGTGAGCCTGCTGGACGCCGCGCTGCACCAACGGCGAGTGCCGGACATCGACGCCGTGCTCAGGTCGGCAGCCGGCCGACGGGGAGTGGTCGCGCGTCGGGACTGGTTTCGCGCTCGTCGACGGGCGGGCCGAGTCGCCCCTGGAGACGCGGCTACGCCTGCTGCTGCTCGACGCCGGCCTGCCGCCGGAGGAGCTGCAGTGGCAGGTGTGGGGTCCCAGGAGCCCGACGACGGACAAGCCGACGGGGCTCGTGGGCGTCGGCCTCCTCGAAGGGACGCCGGACGACCTGCCGCAGCAGGACCGGGCCCTGGGAGGCCGTCCAGTCGCCCGGCTCGACCTCGCCTGGCCGAGCCGGCTGGTCGCCGTGGAGGCGGACGGCGCCGCCTACCACCGCCAGCCGCGCGCGCTGTTCCGCGACCGCGCGCGGCAGAACGACCTGCTCTCGGTCGGCTGGACCCTGCTGCGTTTCACCTGGGCCGATGTGCTGGGCCGCCCGGCGGGCGTCGTCGATCTGGTGGGACGCGCGCTGGCACTGGCAGATGCCGCGGTCAGCTCGCCACCGGCCGGGCGCTCAGCAGCTCGTCGAGCAGATCGAGGGTGACGTCGTGCAGGCTGGCGACGATCGCGGCGAGGCCGGCGGGCACGGGCTCGGCGGTATCCGGACCGGCGGGGTGGCTCGGGCCGGAACCGGTCGCGGCGCCGGCGGGGATGACCGAGGGCGCCACATCGGCGGGCGGCGCGGGGGCGGGCGGCGCGGGGGCGGTGGGGGCGAGCAGGTCCGGCATGGAGGGGACCAGGACGGTCGCGCAGCCGGCGGCCACGCCGGCGCGGGCGCCCGACGGGCTGTCCTCCAGGACGACGCAGCGCCGCGGGTCCACGCCGAGCAGGCGGGCGGCGGTCAGGTAGGGCTCGGGATCCGGCTTGCGCCGGCTCACCTCGTCGCCGGCCACCGTCGTCGCGAAGAGGTCGCGGCCGATGACGCCGAGCACGGGGTCCATCAGGTCCCGGAAGGACGAGGAGACCAGCGCCGCCGGGACGGCGCGCTCCCGCAGGGTGGCGAGCAGCTCGACGGCGCCGGGCTGCGGGACGATCACACCAGGCTCGCGGAACAGTTCGGCGGAGCGTCGCAGCAGGAAACGCTCCGTAGCCGGGACGTCGGCCGGCGGCCGGCCGAGCATCGACACCATGATCGGCACTGCCGTGTCGATGCCGTGGCCGATCATCGCCCGCTTCATCGCCGGCGTGAACTCGCCGCCGAGACGCGCCGCAGCCTCGTGCTCGGCGACGGTCCAGATCGGTTCGGTGTCGACGAGCAGGCCGTCCATGTCGAAGAAGACCGCCGCGAGGCTTCCCACGTTCGCTCCTAGCTCGAATCGGCGCGCCCCGGATGGTTCCGGATGCGCGGGACGACATGCCTTGCCTGGACGCGGGTCGCCGCCTGCCGATTGCCCACGCCGGCCGGTCGCGCCCGGGGGATCTCCGGCCTGGAGAGGGCCCCGCTCCGCCCGGTACGGACCGGTCCTGTCCGTATGCTGCCGGATCGCGGCCGCACATCGGCGGGCGGGCGGCACACCGGGCTCGGAAAGCCGGGCTTGCCGAAGGCGAGCCGGGCCGGGGCAGACGGGACTCGGGACCCGGCCTACGGTGCTCGAGACACGGCACACGGGGCTCGAGACACGGCCTACGGGCTCGAGACACGGCCTACGGGCTCGAGACACGGCCCACGGGCTCGAGACACGGCCCACGGGCTCGAGACACGGCACAAGGGGCTCGGATTACGGCGCTCGGGATACGGGGCCTCGGGGCACGGGCGGGCCTCGGGGCACGGGGCCCTGGATCCGGGGCGCGGCCCGTCCGGGCGACCGGGACCTGAGGATCTCGTTACACCGCTCGTCGGCGGGAATGCCGCACGGGAAGGGGGCGGCGCCCGGCAACATGGGGACCATGGCGCCAGAGGGCCTCCGGCACACGTCGGGACAGGACGGACAGCGGATCATCGGACATCCGCCGGGCACCGCGGCAGCGGTCGCCTCAGTGCGGGCGGCCGCCGCGCCGGGGCAGCCCGCCGCGGGCGCCGATCGCCGCGGGCCTGCGCCCGTCCGCTCGGCGGCGCGCCCGGCCGGGAATGGTGTCGTCGGACCGCGGGTTGGCGAGGACGCGGCCAGGGGTGGCCGGGTGAGCGTGGCCATCCGTTGGGGTGGTAGGACGGGCGGCGCGGGAGTCAACGGTGGCGGTGCGGCTGGGCGCGGCGGGCGCGCGCTGCCCCTACCGGAGCGGGCGGGGCCGCGGCGGACGCCGGGGTTGAGAGACGAGCCGGGAGACGGGAGTGAGCGGGTGTCGCAACGACGACAGTCCTCGCTGCGACCGTTCGCCTTCCCGCGGCAGCGGGTACTCGTCGGGAGCCGGTACGGTGCAGCCACCGCGTCGATCCGGAACGGATGTCCGATCCGCCCGGCGTTGTTCGTCATCGCCAGACCGAGGAAAGGCGTTCCCACGAGAACACCGGCAGACTGGTCCCGCGGAGGTTCACCGCGGGCGAGGGCAGGTTCCCCACCGGATGCAAGGAGGGCTGACGTAACGGATGTCGGCTCTGGGCAGGAGTCGTCTCCGTGAGGACGTACCGTTGCACTGTCACGGGGGCAGTGGGCCGCCGCTGGGCGGCAGGAGGTGGTAGGTGATCGAGTTCTCCGGCGTCGGTCAACTGCGGTCGCCGGTCGTGGTAGCCGCCTTCGAGGGTTGGAACGACGCCGCCGACGCGTCCTCTGCCGCCGTGGAGCATCTGGAGACGGCGTTCAAGGCCCGGGTGATCGGTGCGATCGACCCGGACGACTACTACGACTTCCAGGTGAACCGGCCGACGGTGAGCGGAACCGACGGGGCGTCCCGGAAGATCACCTGGCCGACCACCCGGCTGTCGGTGGCGCGGCCGCCGAAGTCGGAGACGGACCTGGTGCTCATCCGCGGGCTGGAGCCGAACATGCGCTGGCGCGGCTTCACCGACGAGCTGATCGAGGCGGTGCACGCCCTCGGTAGCGACATGGTGATCTCGCTCGGTGCGCTGCTCGCGGACTCCCCCCACACCCGTCCGGTGCCCATCAGCGGGACGGCCGGGGACGCGGCGACGGCGGCGAGGCTCGGGTTGGAGCCGTCGCGCTACGAGGGTCCGACCGGCATCGTCGGCGTCTTCGGTGAGGCGTGCGCGCGGGCGGAGCTGGCGTCGGTGTCATTCTGGGCGGCGGTGCCGCACTACGTCGCGAACCCGCCGTGCCCGAAGGCGACGCTCGCCCTGCTGCGGCGGGTGGAGGACCTGCTCGACATCGAGATCCCGCTCGGGGATCTGCCGGAGCGGGCGAAGGCGTGGGAGCGTCAGGTCGACGAGCTCGCCGCGGGGGACACCGAGGTCGCCGAGTACGTCCGCTCGCTGGAGTCCCGGGAGCCGGAGACGGCGCTACCGGAGGCCAGCGGCGACGCGATCGCCCGCGAGTTCGAACGCTACCTGCGACGCCGCGGGCAGTAATTCCGCTCACACCCTGACTCCGCCCGGCGGCCGGACCCGCCCAGTCCGACCAGGTCCGGGCCGCCGGCAGTCCAGGTGGTCGGGACCTGCCCGCAGTCCAGGTGGTCGGGACCGAACGGCCGCCCGGACGGTCGGGGCCTCGACGGTCCCGGGCCGAGCCGGCCGGGCGGTCCCAAGCCGGGCCGGGCGGCGGCGCGTGGAATCCGCCGCCGCCGCGGACGGGGGCGGCGGCCTACTCCTCGACGATCTCGGCGTCGATGATGTCCTCGTCGGCGCCTCGCCGGAAGGGGACGCCGGCGGTGCTGGCCGCCGGCTCCCGCGGCGCGGTGCTCACCGGGTACGGCTCGGCGTCGGCGACGTCGCCCTGCCGATGCCGGCCAGGCGGGCGCCGGCCGAGCCCGGATGCGCCCGCGCGGCCCGCGACCCGACCGGCCGCCGCGCCAGCACCGACGGTCGGGCCGGCGGCGCCCACGGCCGGCCCACCGGCGTCGGCGGCACCGCCGGACGCCCCGAAGACGCCAGCCGCCTCCCAGGCCGAACCGGCGCCCGCCGCCCCCGGCCAGCCCGGGCCGTGCTGGCCGGGGGCGGCTGGGGACGTCGCCGCGTCGGGGTTACCGGCCGCCCTGGGCGGCGGGGGTGGCGCGCCGACGGGGGGCGTGGACGGCATCGTCGGCCCGTCCACCACCGTCGGCGCCGTCGTCTCCGGCCCGCCCGGGAAGCCGCCGCCGGTTGCCTGCGCCGCGGAGGCGCCGGGAACGAAACCGTCCGGCGTAGCGCCGGTGGGGAAGCCGCCGGCGGCTGCCGGGTCGCCGGGTCCGCCCGCTTCCGGCGGGGCCGTGCCGGCGCGGGCCAGGTCGGTGACGGCGCGGTCGACCTCGTCGGAGCCGAGGATGCGGCGCAGCCGCAGCACCGCTCCGATGATCTCGCCCTGTTGGTGGCGAAGCGTGTCGAGGGACGCGGAGCTGCGGGCGATCTCGTCCGCCAGCTCCCGGTGGCGTTCGAGGGCGAGCCGACGGCTCTCCTCCACCGCGTCGAGCAGAAGCTTCTCGGCCTGCTCGCGGGCCTCGCGGACGATCGGATGGTTCGCCCCGGCGTCCTCGATCACCTCCTCCAGGGCCGACTCGGCGATCTGGCGGGCGCCGTCGATGATCTCGTCGGCCTCCCGCTGGGCGATGGCGAGCATCTGCCCGATCCGGCCGCCGGCCTGGGCGGCGAACTCCTCGGTGCCGGCGACGCCCGCATTGCGCTCCCGCTCGTGCCTCAGCGCGCTCTCGGCGGCGGCCGCGCGCGAGGTCACCTGGCTGGCGTAGCGCCACAGCGTGGCGAGGTAGTCGTCCACCTGGCGCGGGTCGTAGCCGTGGGCGACCTCGTCGAAGGCGGGTCGTTCGGTCGCTGCCCCGGGATCTGTCCTGCGGTGGTGAGCCCCCATCCCTCAGCTCCCTCTGGGTCGGACGGGTTCAAGGTCTACACCGAGCAGTGTGTCAACGAGACGAGCGACGAGTGCGGGCGCCTCCCCCCCGGCACCCGCCGCACCGCCGAAACCGCGAGAGGACGTGCCGGCCGGGCCACCGGCGTCGGTTCCACCGGCGTCGGCGAGCGCCGCCTCGACCCAGGCATCGACCGCGGCGAGGGCGCCGGGGGCGTCGAGGTCGTCGGCGAGCCGCTCCCGGACGGTGGCCAGCACGGGCGTCGCGTCCGGGCCGGCGGGCAGGGCGACGGCGGCCCGCCACCGCTCGACCCGGGCCACCGCGTCCGCCAGCAGGCCCGCGGTCCACTCCCAGTCGTCGGTGTGGCGGTGGTCGAGCAGGGCGAGGCGCAGCGCGGCCAGGTCCGTCCCGGCGCGGCGCAGCCGGGAGACGAACTCCAGGTTGCCGCGCGACTTCGACATCTTGTGGCCGTCGAGGCTGACCATCGCGGTGTGCACGTAGCTGCGGGCGAACGGGCGGGCACCGGCGGCGACCTCGGCGTGCGCGGCGCTGCACTCGTGGTGCGGGAAGGACAGGTCGGTGCCCCCGCCCTGGATGTCGACGACACCGCCGAGGTGGTGGCGGGCGATCGCCGAGCACTCGATGTGCCAGCCCGGGCGGCCGGGACCGAACGGGGAGGGCCACGACGGCTCCCCGGGGCGCTGCGCCCGCCACAGCAGCGGGTCCAGGGGGTCCTTCTTGCCGGCGCGCTGCGGATCGCCGCCCCGCTCGGTGCAGATCGCGAGCATCTCGGCCCTGGACAGGTGGGAGATGTCGCCGAAGGCGGGGGCGGCGGCGATGGAGAAGTACAGGTCGTCGTCGACGTGGTAGGCCGCGCCCCGGTCGACGAGCTCGGCGACCATGTCGACGATCATCGGGATGGCCTCGACCACACCGACGTAGGCGTCCGGGGGGAGCATCCGCAGCGCGGTCATGTCCTCGCGGAACAGCGCGATCTCCCGGGCGGCGAGGTCACGCCAGTCCAGGCCGTCCCGGTCGGCCCGCTCCAGCAGGGGATCATCAATATCTGTAACATTCTGTACATAAAGGACGGTATGACCGGCATCCCGCAGGACCCGCTGCGCGAGGTCATACGTCAGATACGTGAAGGCATGGCCCAGGTGCGTCGCGTCATACGGCGTGATGCCGCAGACGTAGAGGCGAGCCGTGGGCGCGGAATCCAGGGCCCGCACGCTCGACGTGGCCGTGTCGAAGATCCGCAAGGGCCGGCCGCGGCCTGGAAGTGGACGTATCGGAGGAGATGGCCACGCCTGCATGCGTGTCAGAGTAACCGCGAACGGCTCCGCCGGCGGGCACAAGACGGGTAACCACCCCGTAACCGACCTGCGAAAACGGCCAGCCGAGCAGACGTCACCGTCAGTAAGCTGACGATTTAGAACGGCGGCCACGGGATCGGCGGCCAGTCCCCCGAGGGCAGCGGGAAACGGCCCTCGTCGAGCAGCCGGTCCACCCGGGCGGCCAACGCGTCGACCTCGGTGACGGTGAGCAGCTGCGCGAGCCGGTCGCCGAGGTCGCCGGCGAGCGCCTCGCGCAGGCAGCCGAGCAGGGCCGTCTCCTCGGCGACCAGCCGCCGGCCCCGCCACGTCCACAGCAGCGTGCGCAGCTTGACCTCGGCGTGGAAGGTGACGCCGTGGTCGATGCCGTGGATGCGCCCAGACGGCGCGGGCAGCAGGTGGCCGCCCTTGCGGTCGGCGTTGTTGATGACGGCGTCGAACAGCGCGATCCGGCGCAGCTGCGGGTCGTCGGAGCGGGTGAGGGCGACCAGGTCGACGGTGACGTCGGTGTCGATCCACAGCTGGACCATGCCCTCGCCGAACGGACCGTCGCGCACGATCGTCGGCGGCACGATCCCGAGGTCGAGATGGGCGGAGACCTCGTAGGCGGCCAGCTCGCGGGCGGCGAGGGTGCCGTCGGGGAAGTCCCACAGCGCCCGTTCGCCGCGCACCGGCTTGTAGACGCAGCGCCCGGCCACCTCGCCCGCGGTGATGTCGCAGTACAGCGTCGTGTTGCTGGCGTCGGTGAGCCTGGCGCTGACCGTCAGCTCGCCGCGGCGCAGCAGGTCGAGGGCGGCGGGGGCGTCGAGGCCGCCGCCGTCGATCGGATCGAGTGACGGCCGCCGCCCCGGAGTGGGACCCGCCGCGGGAACACCCATCAGCCCAGTGTGTCCGCTGTGCGCCGGCTCTGTCGCCGGGTCCGGATAGTGAGCGGGGTCTCTCCAGCCCGAACCCGCACGCCGCGGTCCCGGCCGGTCCCCGGGGCCGGCGCCCGACCGGGCGTGCCGCGCAGGGGCAGGGCGCGCAGGGTCAGGGGCAGGGCGTGCAGGGGCAGGGCGTGCAGGGGCAGGGCGTGCAGGGGCAGGGCGTGCAGGGGCAGGGCGTGCAGGGGCAGGGCGCGCATCAGTGCCGGTGCCCGTTCTGTCGCGGGCAGACGTGGCCGTCGTCGAGCGGCAGGCCGCACAGCGGACACGCCGGGCGACCGGCGGCGACGAGCAGCCCCGCCCGACGGGCGAAGGCCCGGGCGGGGCCCGCCTGCAGCAGAACCCGCAGCGCGTCGGGGCCGTCGGGGTCGTCGCTGAACCCGGGGACCGACTCGTCGCCACCTGCCGCCTGCGCCTCGACGACGACCCGGCTGCCGCGCGGATCCCACCCGAGGGCGATCGTGGCGACCCGGAACTCCGCCTCGATCGGCTGCTCCAGCGGCGAGGTGTCAGGCGCGGCCGCGGGGTCGGCCGACCCGATCGCGACCCCGCGGCGGCCCAGCTCGTCGAGCAGCTCGGTGAGCTGCTCGGCCAGCAGGGCGACCTGGGTCTTCTCGACCGCGACCGTGACGAGCCGCGCGTCGGTCCGGGCCTGCAGGTAGAACACGCGGGCGCCGGGCGAGCCGACGGTGCCCGCGACGAACCGTTGCGGCGGGTCGAAGACGTGTATCCGGCGCGCCATGGTGGGTCAGACCGCCCCGCCGCCCGCGGGGGGCGGGTAGGACCCGGCGCCGCCGCCGACGACCTCGTCGGGACTCAGTGCCGGACGGGGCGCCGCCTCGTCCCCGGCGGCCGAGCCGACGGCGCCGTCAGTGCCGGCGCCGCCCGCGCCGCCCGCGCCGGCCTCCCCCTCGGGCTTGGGGGGCGCCGGGAGCAGCTCGGCGACATCGCCACCGATGTCGTTGATCCGCCGGACGAACGGTCGCCGCTCGCCGTAGCGGATCACCGTCAGCGAGCACGGGTCGACGGTGATGCGGTGGTACATGTCGAGGTGCATGCCCAGGGCGTCGGCGACGATCGTGCGGATGACGTCGCCGTGCGAGCACAGCAGCCAGGTCGCGTCCGGGCCGAGCCGGTCGTTCCACTCCCGCACCGCGGTGACGCCGCGGGCCTGGGTGTCGCGCAGCGCCTCCCCCTCGGGGCCGGGGAACACCACGGCGCTGGGATGGCTCTGCACCACCGCCCACAGCGGGTCCTTGGCCAGGACGGCGAGCTCCTGCCCGGTCCAGTCGCCGTAGCGGCACTCCCCGAACCGCTCGTCGACGGCGACCGGCTGGACGCCGCCGGCGGCCTGCGGACCGTCGGGCCGGCGGGCCGCGATCGTGCCCGCCGTCTCCCGGCAGCGCTCCAACGGGCTGCTGACGATCGCGGCGAGCGGGATGTCCGCGAGCCGACCCGCCAGGTCCGAGGCCTGCCGCCGGCCCCGCTCGTCCAGGCTGACGCCGGGGGTCCAGCCGAGGAGGATCTTGCCCGTGACGGCGGTCAGGCCGTGGCGGACCAGCAACACAGTGGTCAACCGGTCGGTCCCTTCAAGGTAGGACGGGTCCGCGACGCAGCCGGACCCGCGGGCGGCCAGGACCGGGCTCGGCGCGAGGCCGCGGCGCCGGACACGCCGGGTGCGGACCACGGCGCGCCCTGGCACGGCCACCGGTGGTACCACGCTACCCAGCGGGCTTCGTCGGGCGCCGAGTGGTGCGTCGTTACGCTTCCCGGCATGCCCGACGAGTACCTGACCGCCGCCCCGGGACCCGATCCCGCCCCGGGAGCCGACTCCACCGGGCGGCCCGGCCCCGCCGCCGGACCAGACCCGGGTCACGCTGCCATCTCAGGTCACGCTGCCACCTCAGGTCACGCTGCCACCTCAGGTCACGCTGCCACCTCGGGTCACGAGGCCGGCACCGGAACCGGCGTGGGAGCCGATCCGGCCGGTGCCGAGGCCTCCGCGGACCCGGCGGCGGTGTTCTCCGCGTTCTGCGAGGCCGCGCTGTGGCCGGGGCTGGGCCGCACGACGGCCACCCGCCTGCCCGCCGCCGGCATCACCCGGCCCGAGCATGTCGACGTCGGCCGGCTCGGCGCCGTCGAGGGGGTCAACGGCCCGCGGGCCCGCCGGCTCGCGGACAGCTTCCGCGCCGCGGCGGGCACGTACGCGGTCGTCGAGCTGCTCGTCGCGGCGGACCTCCCGGCCCGCCTGGCCCGCGGGGCCACCGACCGGCTCGGCCCGACTGCCGCCGAGGTCCTGCGGGCCGACCCGTGGATGCTGCTGACCGCCGCCGACGCCGAGATCGGCCAGGCCGACCGGTTCGCCCGCCGCCGCGGGCTGCACCGCGACGACCCGCGGCGCGGCCCGGCGGTGCTCACCCATCTGCTGGGCCGGGCGGCGACGCGGGCCGGGGACACCGCCGGCCCGGTCGACGCCGTGCTGCGCGCCGCCGCCCGGGAGGGGGTGGCCGATCCGCGCCGGGCGCTGGACGCCGCTCTCGACGACGGGCGGATCATCGCCGTCGGCGACCGGATAGCGCTGGAGCGCTACGCGATGGCCGAGCAGTCCATCGCCGACGGCGTCGAACGGCTGGTGGCCACCGCCGAGCCGCTGCGCGCGGGCGTGCCCAGGGTGCGCCGCCGCCCGGAGGACGACGACGGCGACGATGAAGCGGACGGTTCGCACGCCGCGGCCGCGCCGCCGCCGACCGCGCTGATGTTCGACGACGAGGACGCCGCGGGCGACGACCCGCCGACCGCGGGGAACCGCGCGCAGGACGACACCGGGCCGGGCGACGGGTCCGAGGCCGGGGACGCGGATGGCCCGGCCGGCCCGACAGACCCGGCAGGATCGGCCGGCGGGGCCGGGGACGACCCGGTGGGCGACCTGGACGAGGTGCAGCTCGCCGCGGCGCGGGCGGCACTGGAGTCGGGGGTCAGCGTGCTCACCGGCGGGCCGGGAACGGGCAAGAGCCGCACCGTCGCCGCCGTCGTCCGCCTCGCCTGGGCGGCGGACGCGCAGGTCGCGCTCGCCGCGCCGACCGGTCGGGCCGCCAAGCGGCTGGAGGAGCTGTGCGGGGCGCCGGCGAGCACCCTGCACCGGCTGCTCGGCGCGCAGGGGCGCAGCGGCGGCTTCGCCCGTGGCGAGCACAACCCGATCGACGCCGACCTGGTCGTCGTCGACGAGGCGTCGATGCTCGACGCGGAGCTCGCCGCCGCGCTGCTCGACGCCTGCGCCGACGGCACCCACCTGATGTTCGTCGGGGACCCCGCCCAGTTGCCGAGCATCGGACCGGGCCAGGTCCTCACCGATCTGCTGGAGTCCGGCGAGGTCCCGGTGACGGAGCTGCGCCGGCTCTACCGGCAGGTCGACGGCGGGGCGATCGCGATGATGGCCGCCGCGGTGCGCGGCGGGGAGCTGCCGCCGCCACCACCGGGCCCCGGCCGCGAGGTGGTCGTCGTCCCCTCGGGCAGCTCCGGGGAGGCAGCGCACCGCACCGTGCAGCTCGTCACCGACTCGATCCCGCGGGCGTTGGGAATCCCCGTCGCCGACATCCAGGTCGTCACGCCGGTGCATGCCGGGCCGGCCGGCACGAGAGCGCTGAACGCGGCGCTCAAACGCGTCCTCAACCCGGGCGCGGGCGCCGTGTCGGGGTTCGACGTCGGGGACCGGGTGGTGGCCACGGCCAACCACATCGACGTGGGGTTCGCCAACGGCGAGATCGGCACCGTCGTCGCCGCGGGCGAGCGCGGGGCGTTGCGGGTCGCCTTCCCGGGCGGGGTCGTCGAGGCGCCCGCGGGGGTCCTCGGGGATCTGCGGCACGGCTGGGCGGTGACGGTGCATCGGGCGCAGGGCAGCGAGTGGCCGGCGGTCGTCGCCGTCTTCCCGCCGGAGGCCGGCCGGATGCTGACCCGCCCGCTGATCTACACCGCGCTCACCCGGGCGGCGACGCACCTGTCGATCGTCACCGTGAACGGCCCCGCCGTGCGCAACGCGGTGCGCAACGCAGGCGGGCGGCGGCGGCTGACGTCGCTTGCCGCCCTGCTCGCCGGGGAGATTGCCGGCGAGCTGGCCGAGGACGACGAGGACCTGGAGGACGGGGACCTGGAGGACGGGGACCTGGAGGACGGGGACCTGGACGGCCGGGGCCCGAACCGCGAGGGCCCGGACGGCGCCCGGTCCGGCGGTGCGGCGGCGGGGAGCGGCCTCGAACGTCTCGGGACCGGTGCCGCGGCGTTGCGCGCACGGGCCGCCGGCGCCGGGGTGACCGGCGGATGACAGGCTGATGGCGGGGCGACGGCGGACGGACATCGCCGCCGCGGGAGCCTGCGCTACCCCCGACGCGTCGGGGGCCCCCGACGGGAGGCAAGATCGTGCATCATGAGGGTGACTACTCCACCCCGTGAAGGGGGCGGCTTCTCAGACTGCGAACGCGGCTTGTGTTCTGCGGTTGTCGGCGTGGCAGTGTCCGCACGCCGCGCAGGTACGGGAAGTGTTGGCGGGGTTCACCCCGGCCGCCGCGCCGGTCGCCGGGAGCGGCTCGGCGGGCACCCCGTCGCAGGACAGCAGCGCATACCAGCGACAGCCCTCCCGTTTGACCCTGATCGTCTCGACGGTGCCGAGCACAGGCCGGTGCTGGTTGACCTTGACGTGGCCGTCCTTCGGCCACTCCACGCTGTCGAACCAGCCGGCGCCCTTGCAGCGGGGGTAGCCGGGCTTCTTCCCGGCCTTGACGCGCCCGAACGTCCGCCTCACAGCCGCTGCCTGTGCCACGGCCGCTCGTACTGGGTGTCGATGTACCGGCGGACCGTGTCCGCCGAGACCGCACCCACAACGGCGACGCCACACGACCGCGACCACACAGTCACCAGCCGACTGTGCACCTGCGGGAACTCGACACGCAGGACCCGGCCAGTGAACCCCTTGAGCTGGTTGGCCACATACGACGGGGAGTGCTTCGGATGAGCCTTCACGAACAGCTACACATGACCGGGCACGACGTCCAACGCGACGACCGGCCAGTCGTGCTCCGCACACTTCTCGCGGACCAGCTCGTCACACCGGTCACGGACCGGGCCGGTGAACACGGGTCGGCGGTACTTCGGACACCACACGACGTGATACCCAAGGTCGTCAACATACCCAAGGTCGTCAACGTACCCAAGGTCGTCAACGTACCCAAGGTCGTCAACGCCTCCCGCGCCCGCCGTCACCCGACAGACCATGATCCGAGTATGCCAGTGCCGTACATCTATCAGGGTTACGGTCCGTTCCCGATTCCCCGGACGCCTGAAGGCGTCAGGCTCCTCGGGGGTCTCTGATGAGTAGCGTTCCCATCGTGGACGCAGACGCACCCGGGACGCCGGCCACCGGGTCCGGGCCGACGGTTCTGCCCGGTCCGCGCTCGCCCCAGGCCTCGGACGGCGTCCCGCACGAGGGCCCCCCGAGCGACGCAGGCGTGGCGACCGTCCCCGCCGTGCCCGCCGCAGCGACCACGACGACGGCACCGGCGACGGCGACGGACACGGCGACGGACACGGCGACGGACACGGCGACGGCGACGGCGACGGCGACGGACACGGACACGGCGCCGACCAAACCCGGCGAAGGTGTGTCCGGCGACCGGCTGGCCGGCGAGGTCGTGGCCGGCGATCGGGCGCCGGCGGCCTGGCGGCGTCGGGTCGAGCGCGTCGAGCGGCTGGGGCGCGCCGCGGGGACCCGTATCGTCTCGCTGGTCCCGCGGCTGCTGCTGGCCGTCGTCGCGGTCGCGGTCGCCGTCGGCGCGGTCATGCGGTTCGCGACGCCGAGCCACCTGTGGCTGGACGAGTCGCTGACGGTCGCGATCGCCTCCCGGCCGGTGCCGGACCTGCTGCACGCGCTGCGCCACGACGGCTCACCGCCGCTGTACTACCTGCTGCTGCACGGCTGGATCCACGTCTTCGGCGACGGCGACGTCGCGGTGCGGGCCCTGTCGGGCGTGCTGTCGCTGCTCACGCTGCCGCTGGCGTGGCTCGCCGGGCGTCGCGTGGGGCGCACCGCCTTCGCCGCCGGCAACGGCGAGCGCGATGCCCCGCTGTGGGTGGGCGTGGCGACGCTGCTGATGTTCGCCTGCTCCCCGTACGCCATCCGCTACGGCAGCGAAACCCGGATGTACTCGCTGGTCGTGCTGCTGGTGCTGGTGTTCGGGTTCGCGGCGGTGCGCGCGCTGGAGCGCTCGACCCTGCCCCGGCTGGGGACACTGACGCTGGCCACGGCGGCGTTGGTCTACACCCACTACTGGACGTTCCTGCTGATCTTCACTGTGGCGGCGTTCCTGCTGTTGCAGGCCCGCCGGCGCCCGCACTACCGCCGGGTCACGCTGCGGGCGTTCGCGGCGATGGCGGCCTCGGCGGCGCTGTTCGCCCCGTGGATGCCGTCGTTCCTGTTCCAGATGCTGCACACCGGCACCCCGTGGGCGCCGAAGGTGCAGGCCCAGGTGCTGCTGGACACGGTGTTCGACTGGGCGGGGCCGCAGTCGACGGGGGCGCTGCTCGGCGTGGTGCTGCTCGGCGGGGCGCTCATCGGCCTGACCGCCCGGCCGGTCGGCAGGCAGGAGCTCGCGGTCAGGGTGACCGGCCGGGTGCCGGGCCGCTACCTGGCGGCGATCTGGCTGCTGCCGCTGGTGCTGGCGTACTTCGTGAACATGTTCGGCGGCAGCGCCTACGCCGAGCGGTACACCGGCATCGCGCTGCCGGCGTGCCTGCTGCTGGCCTCCCTGGGCATCGCCCAGCTGCCGGGGGCGAAGGTGCGGGCGATCGTGCTGGTCGTGGCCGTGTTCAGCGGTCTGGCCGGCGGCTGGCAGCTGGCCCGCACCGAACGCACCCAGGCCGGGGAGATCGCCGGGCGGATCGTCGCGCTCGCCCGGCCGGGCGACGTGGTGGCCTACTGCCCCGACCAGCTCGGCCCGGCCGTGCACCGGGCGCTGGTCCGGCACGGCCCGCTGACCGTCCGGGAGATCGTGTACGCGGACACCGCCGGCCCGGCGCTCGTCGACTGGGTCGACTACGCCGACCGGATGCAGCGGGCCAACGGCACGGCGTTCGCCGCCGAGGTCAACGGACTCGCCGGCCCCGACCACGCGGTGCTGCTCGTGCGCGCCGACGGGTACCGGTTCCTGGAAGGTGCCTGCGCGGTGCTGTCCGACCAGCTCGCGACCCTGCGCGACCGGACCGTCCAGGTCGAGCGGCGCGACCTCTACGAGGGCGCGTCCCTGGAACGCTTCTCCACGCTGCGCTGACCAGCGACGCCGCGCTGAACGGCGATGCCATCCCGAGCGACGACGCGCTGACCGGCGGCGGCCTGGGCGGGCACGATCCCGCCCAGGCCGCCGCGGCCGGAGCCAAGGGCCGCCGCGGCGAGGATCAGCAGGCCCATCGGCAGCGTGTAATGGTTGAAGAACGTCTGTTTGTTCATCAGGTTCAGGGCGAGCAGGACCAGCGCGGCCCCGAGACAGAAGCCGGTGGCGTCGCCGCGCGCCCGCCAGGCGGCGGCGTACGCCGCGACCAGCGCCACCGCGGCCGGCGCGAAGCCGAGCGTGACCCCGAAGTGCGACGCCCAGCCCGGCACGGACAGGGAGTGGCCGAGTACCCGGTAGTGCAGGTTCGTCCAGACGGCGTCGTCGACGAAGTCCCGCGGCCCGGCCAGCACCCAGGGGGCGACGAGCAGCGCCGCCGCGCCCGCGGCCACCACCGTGCGCCGCGGCCCGAACGCCGGCCAGGCCGCCGCGACCGGCAGCAGCAGGGCGATGTGCTGCTTGGTGGCCAGCGCCAAAGCAAGGGCGACGGCCGCCGTGCACCCGTGGCCGCCGCGGACGGCCAGCACCATCATGGCGAGGCAGGCGACGAGCAGCGGCTCGGTCCACGACTGCTGCAACGCGTACATCGACTCGGGAAAGATCACGACCAGCAGCGGCAGCACGGCGACCGCGACCGGCCCCCCGGCCCTGCCGCGCAGGCCGGTGGCGAGGCCGCGCGCGCAGACCGCCGCCGCCATGAGCGCCAGCAGCAGGCCGTAGCGGACGTCACCCAGCAACAGCCGCAGCGGCGCCAGCAGCACCGAGGTCAGCGGCAGGTAGGGGTAGACGTCGAACAGGCCGTCGACGGGATAGGCGGCCCGGCTCGGCGCCCACTGCTGGCGGTACATGTCCGCGCCGTGCGCCAGCCCCGACGCGGAGACCTGCAGCAGGTGGAACACGTCGATGCGGGGCGCGGGCGCCGCCCGGATCGTGGCGATCCCCGCGGCGCCCCCAAGGCCCAGCACGGCCCAGAACAGCGCGGGCGAGCCGAGCGCCCCCCGCAGCGCCACGAGGCCCGCGGCTCGCCGGCCTGTGCCGGCCGGCGGCGCGGGCAGCGCCACCAGGATCGCGGCGGCGGCGAGCAGGCCGGCGACGATCGCGAGCGCGTCGGCGGCCGCGGCCAGCGGCCCGGCGGCGTAGTAGCGGGGATGGCGCACGATCGGCCCCAGCCCGACGGTGAGCGCGACGAGCAGCCAGCCACCGACCCACGCTCGCCCGCCGGTGGAAACGCCGGCCGCGGGAGCGGGAGCGACGCCCGCAGAAGCAGCGGGCACGGCGGAAGCAGCGGGCACGGCGGGAGCAGCGGGCACGGCGGGAGCAGGAACGCCGTCCGCGGGCGCGGGCGCGGCGGTCTCGGGTCGTGGGCGGTGGCGGACGGTGGCGAGCGCGGCGGCGGCGACGCCGAGCAGGACGCCGGCCATCGCCCACGCGCCGTACCGGCCGTCCTTCGCCGCGATGCCCCAGGCGACGGCGCACCAGCCGACGAGGATCGCCGGCAGCGTCCGGCGCGGACCCGGGTCGCCACCTTCGGGCCGCGCCACGGCTGGCCGCCGCGTGCCGGCTACAGGCAAGCCCATGTCACGCACGATGCCAGAGCCGGGACAGGGTCCGGGCGGCGGACTCACCCGGGTGGACGGGTGGACAGGGGGAATAGTCCGGATGTACCACGGATGATCGTGCCGGTGACGGCGAGGGGGTGCGGGTGGGTCACAGCCGTCCGCATGCAAGACTTGCCCCCCGAGGCCGGTCCCAGGGTCCGGCGCCCCCGGTGGCCGATGCCCGGCATCCGGCCGCGGGAGTGACCATGAAGGTGTTTTGAGGAGAGGTCCGGCACAGTGACCGAAAAGCCAGAGGTAGTCGTCATCGGAGCCGGGCCGGCAGGTCTGACCGCCGGCTGGGAGCTGGTGAAACGGGACGTGCCCGTGACGATTATCGAGGGTGACTCGGTCGTCGGCGGAATCAGCCGTACCGCGGAGCGGGACGGCTGGCGTTTCGACATCGGCGGCCACCGTTTCTTCACCAAGGTGCCCGAGGTCGAGAAGCTCTGGCACGAGATCCTGCCAGACGAGGACTTCCTGCTCCGGCCACGGTCCAGCCGCATCTACTACAACGGGAAGTTCTTCGACTACCCGCTCAAGGCGACGAACGCGCTCGGCGGGTTGGGCCTGCTGGAGGCGGCGCGCTGCATCGCCTCCTACGCCGCGGCCCGGGTGCGCCCGCCGCAGGACCAGAGCAACTACGAGAACTGGTTGGTGGCCCGCTTCGGCTGGCGGCTGTACCGCACGTTCTTCAAGACCTACACCGAGAAGCTGTGGGGCGTTCCGGTCAGCGAGATGCCCTCGGACTGGGCGGCGCAGCGCATCAAGAGCCTGTCCATGATGAATGCCATCGTGAACTCGGTGATGCCCAAGCGGAACCAGACGGACATCACCTCCCTCATCGAGCAGTTCCAGTACCCGAAGTTCGGGCCCGGAATGATGTGGGAGACCGCCACCGACAAGATCGTCAAGCAGGGCGGTCGGGTGGTCTTCGAGGAAAAGGTCCGCAAGATCCACCACGCCGACGGCCGGGCGACCGGCGTCACCACCACGGTGACCGGCGGATACGGCCCGGGGGCCGGCGCGCCGGAATCGTCGCGCACCGACATCGGCAGCGAGTACCAGTACGCCGCCGACCAGATCATCTCGTCGATGTCGTTCTCGTCGCTGGTTCGCGTGATGGACCCGCCGGTGCCCGACCACGTTCTGGCCGCGGCGAACGCGCTGAAGTACCGCGACTTCCTCACCGTCGCCCTCGTGGTGCCGGAGGAGGCCGGGTTCCCGGACAACTGGATCTACATCCACTCCCCCACGGTCAAGGTCGGGCGGATCCAGAACTTCGCCTCCTGGTCGCCGTTCCTGGTGAAGGACGGGCGGACCTGCCTGGGGCTGGAGTACTTCGTCTTCGAGGGCGACGAGACGTGGAGCAGCTCGGACGAGGACCTCATCAAGCTCGCCACCAAGGAACTCGTCGAGCTCGGGCTCATCCGGGCGTCCCAGGTCGAGCAGGGATTCGTCGTGCGGATGCCGAAGGCGTACCCGTACTACGACATGCAGTACAAGAACAATGTCGATATCATTCGGGCCTGGCTGGCTGAGAACGCGCCGAACGTGCACCCGGTCGGCCGTAACGGCATGCACCGCTACAACAACCAGGACCACTCGATGCTGACCGCCATGCTGACCGTCGAGAACATCGTCGACGGTACGAAGCACGACGTCTGGGAGGTCAACGTCGAGGAGGACTACCACGAGGAGGTGTCGTCGCCCGGCGGCGGCGCGGCCAAGCGCTGACGCCCGGACCGACCGGCTGAGCGCGGCGGCTCGGCCCTCCGGGACATCCGGGTGGGCCAAGCCGCCGCGCGGCCGACGGAAGACCCGGCCGGGATCCTCGATCGCCGGCGGACGGCCGCGTCCGGCGTGCCGTCGGCGGCGGACCCGGCCAGAATGCGGGACGGTACGCTCCGCGGCGCCCACCCGGCGCGCCCTGGCGGCGGCACAGTGGCCAGCCCACCGCCCCGGCACCTCACGCAATCCGCGGTCTGCCCCCCGCGCCCGCCCGGCATTGCCGCGGCGCGGGGAGCTGCCGCACGAGACCAGCACCGGGTGCGCACCTGCCTGGTCGGCCGATCGTGGCCCGGCTGACCCGCCGCACCGCGGGCAACGTGGACGGAAGGGACTGACCGTGACGGATGTCGCGGTCCGGCCGGCGGAGCAGCTCCCCGAGCCGGTCGATCAGGTCGGGGACGCACCCGACCGCACGGCGCGGGTGTTCGCCGCGGTGATGGGGGTGCTTGTCGCCGCCGCGGTCATCGTGCGTTTCACCGCCGACCAGGCGCTGTGGCTGGACGAGGCGCAGAGCGTCGCCATCGCGCGGCTCCCCCTCGGCGGGTCGGGCGTGACCATGTGGGACGGCCTGCTGCAGGACGGCTCACCGCCGCTGTACTACCTGGTACTGCACGGGTGGATCACCGTGTTCGGGGAGGGCAACCTCGCCGTCCGGTCCCTGTCCGCGCTGATCAACATCGCCGCGGCGTGGCCGCTGTTCCTGCTGGGCCGCCGGGTGGTGAACGCCCGCGCGGCGAAGGTCACCGTTGTGCTGTACCTGACCTCGCCGTTCGCGCTGTACTTCGGCACCGAGACCCGGATGTACAGCCTCATCGTGCTGCTCACCGCGCTCGGCGGGCTCGCCCTGGAACGGGTGCTGCGGGCACCGTCGGTACGCTCGGTGATCGGCCTGGCCCTCGCCGCCGGCTGCCTGGCGCTGACCCACTACTGGTGCCTGTACCTGTTGCTCACCGTCGCGGTGTGGCTGATCGGGCTGCTCACTCTGCGGCCCTGGTACCGCGCTCGCCGCTCCCGACAGCTCGGCGCGGCGTCGCCGACCGGGCCGGTCTCCTCGCCCACCGGGCCGGCGTCGGCTCCGAGGCCGGGAGCCGGGGCGGCCGACCGCGGGCCGGTAGCCCGCCCGGGCGGCACGCGTAGCCATCGTTCCTCCGGCCGGTACCTGACGCCGCAGCGGCGCGGGCCGGTCTACGGGCTGCTCGGCATCGTCGGCGGCGCGATCGTCTTCTCCCCGTGGCTGCCGAACTTCTTCGACCAGCTCGCCCACACCGGCACCCCCTGGGGCGAGCCGGCCAGCTACGCGGCGATCTCCCACGCCTACGGCCAGTGGGCCGGCGGGCCGACGACGCTCGGCCGGCTGCTGCTGTTCCTCATCACGGGCCTGGCCGCCGCCGGGATCGCCGGGCGCAGCCGCGGCAGCCGGTTCGTCCTGATCGACCTGCGCGGCCTCGAACCGGGCCGCACCATGTTCTTCCTGGCGACGGGCACCCTCGTCGTCGCGGTCACGGCGGGCAAGCTCGTCGGCAACGCCTGGGCGGACCGGTACACGGCCACCGCCTTCGTCCCCTTCCTGCTCGTCATCGGCCTCGGTGCGACGGTCATCGGGGAACGGCGGGTGTTCCACGGGGTCATCGCCGTCGCGGCGCTGGTCGGCCTGCTGGCCGGCACCTCCGACGTCCAGCGGGAACGTTCACAGGCCGGCGAGGCCGCCCAGGTACTCGAACGGCTCGCCCGGCCCGGCGACGTCATGCTGGTCTGCCCGGACCAGCTCGGCCCGGGGCTCGCCCGCACCGTGCCGCCGTGGATGAAGGTGTACGTGGTACCGACCTACGCGCCACCGGACCGGGTCGACTGGGTCGACTACGAGGAGCGCAACGAAAGCGCCGACGGCCAGGCGATCGCGCGGCGCGCGCTGAACGAGGCCGGCCCGCAGCACACCGTCTTCCTCGCCGGCTCCGGCTCCTACCGGACCTACGAGGAGCTGTGCACGGTGGTCCGCGCGACCCTGCAGAACGCCCGCCCGCACGCGGACGAGGTCATGAAGCAGGGCTTGCCGGCGAAGGTGTACGAGAACTACTCGCTGCTGCGCTTCCAGGCGTCTTGACCAGCGCGCGGGGGACGTCCGCCCACTCCGGACCGCAGCCGGGCCCGGCGACCGGGACGGGGACGCCCCCCGCGCAGAACCCCGCTGTCACTGCGCACGACCCCGCCGTCTCCCCGCTCGACCCCGTCTCCCCGCTCGACCCCGCCACCCCGCGCGACCCCTCAGTCCCACGCGACCCCTCAGTCCCGGGCGACCGCCGAGCCGCGTCGCGGCGGCGCACCACATCCCGCCGGGGCGCCGGGTCCCGCCGGCACACCACATCCCGACGACGCGCCGTGGTCCCCCGGGACGACCCGTGGTGCCTGCGCGAGGTCGTGCTCGCCTGGCTCGCCGCCCGGCTCGTCGTCGGCGCCGCCCTGGCGATGACGAAGTTCATCGCCGACAACGCCCGCGGCGACCAGGGCGCCCGGCTGCAGACCACCGACCTGCTCGGCTGGGACGCCGGCTGGTACAGGACGATCGCCGAGGTCGGTTACAGCGGCGCCGGTGACGAGAGCCGCCGGTTCTTCCCGTTGCTGCCCATGCTGGTGCGGGCCCTGTCCCACCTGCCGGGCGCCGGCGGCCACGTCGGCATCGTGCTGCTGCTGCTGGTCAACCTGTGCGCCCTCGGCTTCGCCCTGCTGCTGGTCCGCCTCGCCCGCATCGAGGGGCTCGGCTCCGACGCGACCTTCCGGCTGATCTGGTTCACCGCCCTCGCACCACCCGCGTTCGTCCTGGTCATGGGGTACGCCGAGGCACTGGCCGGGCTCCTGGCCGTGGCGGTGTTCCTCGGTGCGCGCAGTGGCCGGTGGGAGCTCGCGGCCGTAGCCGGCCTGCTCGGCGGGCTCTGCCGGCCGCTCGGCGTGCTGCTGGCCATCCCCATCGCCGTGGAGGCCGCCCGCGGGTTGCCCTGGCCGGGTCTGCGCCGCCTCGGCCCGCCCCCGCGCCGGCGGGCGGCGTCGGCGGGCGGGAGCTGCTACGCCGGCTGGTGGCCCTGATCGCGGCACCGGCCGGCGCCGCGATCTACGTGCTCTGGTCGGCCCGGACCTACGGCGACGGCCTGGCGCCGTTCACCCTCCAGCGCGACGAGGCCCGCCATGGCAGCACCGGCAACCCGCTGTCGGTGCTGTGGCACGCCGCCCGCGGGGCCTTCTCCGGCGAGCTGGGCACGGGCCTGCACGTGCCGTGGCTGCTGCTGGCCCTGGTCGCCCTGGTGGTGATGGCCCGGCGGCTGCCGGTCTCCTACGTGCTGTGGAGCGCGCTGGTGCTCGCGGCCGTACTCACCGGCAGCAACCTCGACTCGGCGGAGCGCTACGTGTACGGCGCCTTCCCGTTCCTGCTGGTCGCGGCGCTGGTCACCGCCCGCCGGGAGGTCTTCACGTTCGCGCTCGTCGCCTCGACGGCGGCGATGACGCTCTACGCCACGCTGGCCTTCACCCTCTCCTACGTGCCCTGAGACCTCCTACGTGCCCTGAGACCTCCTACGTGCTCTGAGGTTCCTCGAGCGTCGCTCGCGCGTCGGCCCGTCCCGACGTGCCATGATCGGCAGGTCGGTACGAACCCGCAACAGCCGGGCCCCCATCGCGCCGAGAACCCTTGCGGGAGGTAGCGGGACGGTTAACGTGGTGGGACCGAGCGGTGGTCCTGCCCCCGCCGGGACGGGACATCCGCACGTCGCGCCGTCCGCAACGTCCCATCGTCCGCAACGTCGAGGTCAGGTCGCTTTGGCTGGGGTCGAGCTGGAATACCAGAAGCTGTACATGCCGCCGGGCACGGACCGCCGGGCGGCCGTCCAGATCCTGACGATGCACGCCGAGTTCGGCGACTGGGAGCTGGAACGCCTGCGGCTGTTCCCGGACGGGTCGCGCCGCGTCGTACTGCGCCGCCGCCGGCGCCCGGGCGGCCTGCCCGGCTACCTGCCCACCTGAGGCCGCCTCTCCCACCCAACGCCGCGCGACACGGCCCACGCCCGTCGCCCCACCACGCGGCGCCGCCCCGCCATCCGGCGCCGCCCCGCCATCCGGCGTTGCCCCCGCGCGACGCGCCTCGCCGTTCGCCGAGGCCTCGCCACTCCCGGCCGGCCGTCGCTGGTCAGCGGCCGACCTCGCGGCGGACCTGGGCGGGAGTGCGCACCTCCACGGCGTCCGGGACGATTCCGCGGCTTTGGAGATGCCGCCCCGACAGCGCCCAACCGACCGGGACCGCCGGCGTGTCCGGCTGGCCGGCGCGGTCCGGGCCGGCGGGTCGGCCCAGGGACCAGACGTCGGCGCGGAACCACAGGTCGCGCCACCGGGCGTCCTCGTCGGCCCGCAACTGGACGAAGCGACGGTGCAGGACCTGCCAGGCGACCTGCGCCGCGGTCCCCGGGCTGTGTTCGAAACCGCCGGACGGCTCCGTCCGGTCGGCCACCCACCGGCTGCCGTCCGGGCTGACCTGGACGAGGTAGGCGAAGGTGACCGCCGGGCGGTCCGGCTCGGCCTCCACGGGCGGGCCGAGACCGAGGCCGAAAGCGGACAGTGCGTCGTCGGTCACACCCACCATGATGTCACGTAACGACGTTAACAATTACACGATGAGTAACAGTTTGCGAAGAACGGCCAGGAAAGTCCCCGGGATTCCCCGCGGGCGGGGCAGGCGGGGGCTCGGGGTCAGCAGGCGCGCAGGAAGCGATCCAGGACCCGGACGCCGAAGCGCAGGGAGTCGACCGGCACCCGCTCGTCCACGCCGTGGAACATCCCGGAGAAGTCCAGGTCCGGGGGCAGCAGCAGGGGGGAGAAGCCGAAGCAGCGGATCCCCAGGCGGGAGAACGACTTCGCGTCCGTCCCGCCGGAGAGCATGTAGGGAACCGGCCGGGCGATCGGGTCCTCCGCACGCAGCGAGGCGGCCATCGCCTCCACCAGCGCCCCGTCGAAACCGGTCTCGACGGCTCCGTCGTGGACGACCCACTCGCGGCGGATGTCCGGTCCGAGGATCTCGTCGAGCTGGCGGATGAACTCCTCCTCCTGGCCCGGCAGGTAGCGACCGTCGACGTAGGCGATGGCCTCGCCCGGGATGACGTTGACCTTCTCGCCGGCCTGAAGCTGGGTGGGGTTGACGGTGTTGCGCAGCGTCGCGCCGATCATCCGGGCGACCGGGCCGAGCTTGCTGACCGTGGTCTGCAGGTCGTCGAGGTCGAACTCGATGCCGAGCGCCTCCCCCAGCTCGTTGAGGAACACCCGCACCGTCGGCGTGAGCACCAGCGGGAACTCGTGGCGGCCCAGGCGCGCCACCGCCTCGCACAGCGCCGTGACCGCGTTGTCGTCACTGATCATCGACCCGTGCCCGGCCCGGCCGGACGCGGTCAGCTTCATCCAGGCCAGGCCCTTCTCGGCCGTCTCGATGAGGTAGAGCCGCAGGTCGTCGGAGACGGTGTAGGAGAAGCCGCCGACCTCGCCGATCGCCTCGGAGCAGTCGGCGAACAGGTCGGGATGGTGCTCGACGAGCCAGCGGGCGCCGAGCACGCCGCCGGCCTCCTCGTCGGCGAGGAAGGCGACGACGAGGTCACGCGGCGGCCGGCGGCCGGAGCGGGCGAGGTCGCGCACGACCGCCAGGGTCATCGCGTCCATGTCCTTCATGTCGACGGCGCCGCGCCCCCACAGGCAGCCGTCGACCTCCTCGCCCGCGAACGGCGGCACCCGCCACTGGCTGGCGTCGGCGGGCACCACGTCGAGATGGCCGTGGATGAGCAGCGGCGCGCGGGACGGGTCGGTGCCCTCGATCCGGGCGACGACGCTGGTGCGCCCCGGCTCCGACTCCAGAATGGTCGGTTCGATCCCCACCTCGGCGAGCTTCGCGGCGACGTACTCGGCGATCGGGCGCTCGTGGCCGTCGCCGTTGCCGCGGTTGACCGACTCGAAGCGGAGCATCTCCCGACAGAGCTCGACCACCTCGGTCTCGGCGTCCGGTGCGGTCACCGGCAGCCGGATGCCACCGGTCGGGTCGGGGGACGATGACGGCGCGCTAGGCATGCCACCAGTCTGCTCCGCCGGGGATGCGTATGCCGGCCGTGGCCCGTACCGTGAAACATTGCCGTAGCCGGCCAGCAGCATTGCGTCGCCGCGTCCCCGACCGAGGTGGCCCCACGGTGATCGTTCGAGGCGTGATCGTCCGAGGCGTGATCCACGGCGGCGACCGCGACTGCGCCAGTGGGAGGTCCCCGTGACCATCTATCCGTGCCCGCGCACCGACCTCGCCTGCACCGCCCGCTTCCCCAGCACCGGCGACCTCGACTACCACTTCCGCCTGGCGCACGGCTACCGGGGCGTGTGGCGGATCGCGGCGAGCCTGCGCCCCGCCCATTCGCTGCCGGTCGGCCCCCGCCCGGCCCGGCACGTCCCCGACGGCCTGGTCGAGGGCCAGGGCACCCCCACCATGGGCGGGCGGGAGTCGACCCCGCAGCTCGTCGCCGCCCCAGGTGAACGCCAGCCGGTGCGGCGGCTCGAAGGCGCGGCGCCCGCCAGCGCGCGGCGACGCGCCGGCCGACGGACCCATGCCCGGAACCGGACGGACGCCCACGGTCGAACGGACGCCCACGGCCAGCGGAACCGGGCGCGCACTGGCTGATCAGCGTTCGACGTGGGCTATGAAGCGACCGGGCGGCCAGGTTTGGCGGCCCGCAGCGAATACATGAGCGGCACCCGGTGACGCCCCTCGGGCAGCCGGAAGCCGTCCGGGCCGCGGACCAGCGCATCGAACTGGGCGAACAAGGCGAGGTCGTGCTCGTGCAGGAACTCGATCCGCAGCCCGGCACCGGCGATCGCCGAGATCACGCTGCCGAGCCGGTGCTCGTACTGCACGGTGGTGTTCTGCGTCGTGGCGGCGAGCCGATCGGCGTAGCTACCCGCCTCGGTCGAGACGTGCGGACCCTCGTCGAAGTAGTCGGAGGCCACCGTGGTGCCCGCGGCCTCGTCCAGGGTGTGGGCGAACGGATGGGATTCGGCCAGGTGGAGGAACCCGCCGGGCGCGAGCAGACGTTCCACCACCCGGGCCCACCGGCGCAGATCCGGCAACCAGGGCAGGGCCCCGCTGCCCGTGTAGACGACGTCGAAGGTCTCGCCGTCCAGCGCCTGCGCCGCGTCGTACACGTCGGCCACGACGAACCGGGCGTCCACTCGCTCGGCCAGGCATACCGGATGTCGATCGGATAGGTGCGCACCCCGTCCGACCCGATCGTGAGGTGGTGGCTGCGGACCCGCTGGGAGCCCGGATCGTGGAGCGAGACGCTGAGGCGCGTCGTCTCCCCGTCCAGATCGTCCACCCGCACGCGCTGGCCCCGGTCATACATGGCGACGTCGGCGAAATCGCCGACCACGACATCGACTTTGGATCCGCCGGGCTTGTTCCACGGCGGCCGGGGGCGATCCCTACCGCGTGCGGCCCCGGGCCGGCAGGATGAACGGCAGTCACCGACGTTCCCCAACGTGCCCTGACGCGCGGGGCTCCCCGACCCGACGCCTCCCAAGCCGATGCACTCCGAGCCGATGCACTCCGAGCCGATGCCTCCCGACCCGAAGCTCCTCGACCCGAAGGATGGCGCATCCATGTCCCCGCACGCGGCGCACGCCCCGCACCCCACCGGTTCGGCGTCCGGGACGGCACCGGCGCCGCAGCCGGAGGTGCTGGTGCAGCCGGACGTGCTGGTGCAGCCGGACGTGCTGGTGCGGCGGGAGGGGCGCGATGGGCGGCTCGGGCGGCTCACCCTCAACCGGCCGCGGGCGATCAACGCGCTGACCGGGACCATGGTCGACCTGCTCGACGCGGCGCTGCGGGACTGGGCGGACGACCCGACGGTGACCGCGGTCGTCATCGACGGCGCGGGCGAGCGCGGGCTGTGCGCCGGCGGGGACATCCGGGCGATCCGCGAGGCGGTGCTCGCCGGGACGCCCGAGCGGGCGCTGGCGTTCTGGGCCGACGAGTACCGGCTCAACGCCCGCATCAGCCGCTTCCCCAAGCCGTACATCGCGATCATGGACGGGATCGTGATGGGCGGCGGCATCGGCGTCTCGGCGCACGGCGGGGTCCGCGTCGTCACCGAGCGGTCGGTGCTGAGCATGCCCGAGGTCGGCATCGGCTTCATCCCCGACGTCGGCGGCACGTGGCTGCTGTCCCACGCCCCCGGCGAGCTCGGGACGCACCTCGCGCTGACCGCCGCCCGCATCGGCGCCGCCGACGCGATCACCGCCGGCCTCGCCGACCACTACCTGCCCGCCGATCGCCTCCCCGACCTGCTCGACACGCTGCGCCGCGCGCCCGACCCGGCCGCCGCGATCGCCGCCTTCGACTTCGCCGCCCACACCCCGCCGCCCGGCCGGCTCACCGCCGACCGGGCGTGGATCGACGAGCTCTACCGCGGCGACAAGGTCACCGAGATCGTCGCGGCGCTCGCGGCGAGCCCCGTACCGGCGGCGGGCGCCGCAGCGGCGGAGATCGCCGGCAAGTCCCCGACGTCGCTGGCCGTCACGCTGCGCGCGCTGCGGACCGCCCGGTCGATGACGAGCCTGGAGGCGGCGCTCGACCAGGAGTACCGGCTGGCCCGGGCGACCCTCGCGACGGCGGACCTCGTCGAGGGCATCCGGGCGGCCGTCGTCGACAAGGACCGCAACCCCCGCTGGTCCCCGGCCCGCCTCGACGACGTCGATCCGGCCGACGTCGACCGCTTCTTCGCCCCCGTCGACGTCGATCTCGGCCTCGCCGCCGCGCTCACCGCCGCCCTCGCAGCCGCCCCGGACGCCGGCCGCTGACCGTCGACCCGCTGGCAGCCGCCTGCTCGCGGCGGCTCGGGTCGACCTCCGGTCAGCCGGGCGGCGAGTTCGACCAGCTGGTAGGGGTCGAAGGTGCGAGCGAAGCCGAGCAGGGCCTGTTCTGCTGCGACCCGCTGCTCGGGCGTCACCCCGGCGGGCAGGGACCGCATCGAGCCTGTCAGATGACCACCGCGTGTCTCATAGTTCAATTGAGGCACTGCTCGTTTTAGAATAGTCCTATAACGATTACTGATCCTTTCGTCTCTGCTGGTTCAAATGTCGGGCTGTTGCGTCCGGTGGGGTATGTTCGTATCTCGCTGGATCGGGAGGGCGCGGGTCTGGGGGTTGCCCGTCAGACTGCGGACTTGAACGATGTGGCGGATCGGCTGGGGATGCCGCGTCCGGAGGTCGTGACGGACAACGATGTGTCGGCGTATTCACGGAAGCGGCGTCCGGGGTATAAGGAGTTGCTGTCCGGGATCGCGTCGGGCCGGTGGAACTTTCTCCTCATCTGGCATGTGGACCGGTTGACCCGTAACCCGAAGGAACTCGAAGAGATCGTCGATTTGGCGAATCAGACCGGGTTGCGTATCGAGACGGTCAAGGGCGGTCGGGTTGACCTGTCGACCGGTGAGGGCCGGTTGCATGCTCGGATCCTCGGGGGGTTGGCGCGTTACGAGTCGGAACATCGTTCGGACCGGATCCGGCGGAAGATGTTGCAGAACGCTGAGGCGGGTCTTCCGCATGGGGGCATGCGGCGCCCGTTCGGCTACGACAAGGATGGGATGACGGTCCGCCCGGATGAGGCGGAAGTGATCCGCTGGGCGATCGGCGGAGTGATCGCGGGCCGTACGCATCCCGTGCTGGGCGCTGTGCGTCCCTTGCGCGGGCGGGAGGTTCCGAGGTAGCCCTCCGGGGACCGGGCGGCGGAGGCGATCAGCGGACGTACCGCATCCTCGCTCCTCCAGAGAGAGGGCCGGGGCGCGGGGCAGAGCCCCGCCAACACAGAGTCCTGGATACGGCGGCATTGGCGGCTCTCAAAGAGCGTGAAGGGTTCACCTGGCTCACGGAGAACACCGGGAACTTCTGGTGCGCGGCAGCAGACTAGCCAAGGTCCCACAGCCGCACCGCATGATCGTAACCTGTGCTGGCGAGGGTCCGGCCGTCGGCCGCAAACACGACTGGCCCTCCCTCGGTGGTGGGGACGACAAGAGATGCCAGGAGTTGAGGTCGGGTGGGATCATGAACATTCCACAGCCGCATCGTGTCATCGATGCTGGCGCTGGCGAGGATGCGACTGTCGGCTACGAACGCCACAGAGAACACCCAGTTGGGGTGGCCAGTAAGGGTGGCGAGAGACTGAGGCCGGGCAGGGTCACGGACGTCCCAAAGCCGCACGGTGAGATCGTTGCTGCCGCTGGCGAGGATGTTGCCGTCGGCGCTGAAGGCAACCGACAGCACCGGCCCGGTGTGGTCGGCAAGGATGGAGAGAGGCTGAGGCCGGGCGGGGTTGCGGACATCCCATAGCCACACGGTGTGATCGAAGCTGGGGCTGGCAAGAACGCGGCCGTCGGCAGTGAACGCCACAGACAAGACGCCGCTGGTGTGGCCGGTGAGGGTGGAGAGATGCTGGGGTTGGGCGCGGGCACGGACATCCCACAGCCACACGGTGTCATCCTTGCTGCTATTGGCGAGGATGCGGCCGTCGGCCGTCAACGCCACGCTGCCGCTGGTGTGACCGGTGAGGGTAGAGAGATGTTGAGGTCGGGTGGGATCACGGACGTCCCACAGCCGCACCGAGCCATCGGCACTGGCGCCGCTAGCGCTGGCGAGGGTGTAGCCATCGGCTGTGAACGCCAACCAGTGCACCACACTGGTGTGGCCGGTGAAGGTGGCAAGAGGTTGAGGCCGGGTGGGGTTACGGACGTCCCACAGCCGCACTGTGCCATCCTCCTCGCCGCTGGCCAGCATGGAGCCGTCGGCCGTGAACGCCACCGACAGCACCAAGCCGGAGTAGCCGGTGAGAGTGCTGAGGGGGCGGAGGATCCCTTGGATCGGTGTCCGACCGGGGAAGGACGGCGGCTCGACCAGTAGCGGTGCAGGGCGCGGGTGTACCGGGAACTCTGGTTCGATGTCGGGTTTCAGTCGGCCGGCCAGTGCTCCGCGTACTCCGGCGAGCAGGCGGCGTCGTGCGACGTCTGGGGCGACGTTGAATAGGTCGACCGACACCACGGTCTTGAGGACTCCGGGGCGGTCGCACTCCTCTATCCGGACGGGAAGGAGCTGGCGGGCGAGTCCTTCGGGGTCGGCAGCTCGGGCGGCCCGCCACTCCTCCCCCCCGTAGACGGAGGACAGATACGCCTTGGAGAGCACGGCGATGGTCCGCGTGGCCCGGGAGATGCCCTGTTCCATCTTGAACCGCCAGTCCGAGCCGGGCACGAAGTCCCAAGCCTGGATCAGCACCCGGTAGCCGGCAGTTTCCAACTGCCAGGCCACCCACTCGGCCCACCGATGATCATCTCTGGTGTAGGAGATGAAGAAGTCCCACCCGGCCACAGAGTCGCGATTCCCCGACATACCGCAGCATCTTCTACCACTCAAACCCTGACCCGCACATCAGAGCCAGGCGGACGATCCGGTGCTCGAACTCGCGAGGGCGGTGACGCTCCGACGTATCGACGCCCCGCCGCGCCCATGGGGGCGACGCTCCGGCGGGGTGCCGACCGGAGGGAGGCGGGGCCTCGTCGTGGTGCGGCGACCCTATCGGCGCGGCGCGGGCGGCGAAGCGCGGCGCGTGCGGAACCACCCTCGCGGCGGCCCGGAGGGCCGCCCTTGAAAGTCTGCGATGGATCTTCTTCGTCTGTTTGTGGTGGTCAGACGGTTGTAGCTCCGGTGGTTGCTCGGAGGTGTTCGGCTAGGTCCTTCGCGCCGGGGTGGCCGGTGGCGTGTACCTCTCGGCAGACTTCGGCGAAGCTGTCGCCGAAGAGGGCGGAGGACGTCAGGGGCGTTGTATCGATCGCGTCGTGGGCGAGGCGGACCGCGGCGTCGGGGTCTCCGGATCGTGCGTGGGCCACGGCGAGGCTTGCCTGGAATTCGAGTAGGTCACGGGGCATGTCCGGGTCGACGTGGTCGATGGCGGATCGGACGTGGGGGATCGCGGCGGCGGGGTCACCGCTGAAGATCATGGAGACGCCGGTTTGGTAGGTGATGTGGTGGGCGGATACCCAGTAGACGTGGGGTGGGTCCTCGTCGGGCCGGGCCTGCGCGATGTGGTCGCGGGCTTCGTCGGCGGCGGCTTGGGCTGCGTGGCGGTCCTGGGCGCGGCCGTGGGCGACGGCGAGTTGTCCGGCGAGGATGGCGTTCTCGGTGGCGGTGAGTCGTCCGCGTGCGCCGGCTCGGGCTGAGCGGAGGAGTTCGATGCCGGTGCGGGGGTCACCTCGGCCGCATGCCTGTTCGGCCATGCAGCGCAGGATGTTCGCGCCGATGCCGGGGTCGTCGGCTTCGTGGGCGGCGCGCAGGCCGAGCAGGTAGAACCGTTGGGCGGTGCCGTGGGCGCCGGTGTCCTGGGCGGTCCAGCCGGCCATGCGGGACAGTTCGGCGGCGATGGCGTGCAATGCCTTTCCGTCCGCCTGGCTGTAGCTGGCGTTGCGGAGGAGTCCGACGACTAGCCGTAGCTGTTCGACGGTCATGCCGTAGACGGCCTGGCCACCGAGTTTGTCGTCAAGGCGGCGGAGGAGATCAACGCCGCTGTTCAGGTCGGCGATCACGCTCGCGTCGGCTTGACGGCCGGTCAGAGCCGCGGAGATCCGCGCGGGGTCGGCAACCAGCCATTCATGGGCGGCGGCGGCCAGCGCGACGCCGGACAGGGTGAGGAACTGGCGGCGTGGGAGGGGGGAGGCGGTCAGGGTGGCCGTCACCTCCTCGAACACCGCGGGCAGCGTGCCGGGCTGCCAGAGCCGTTCCAACCCGATGTTGGCTGGCACGGCGCCGGTTCTCCTATGGTGACCCAGCCGGCCGGGGGTTTCCACCCCGTCACCGGTGAGCGACGGGTCACTCTGGCGGATGGCAGGGTGGTGCGGGCCGCTGAGCTGGGGCGGGCCGAATCCGAGGGCGGAGCGGGTGGTGCGGTAGAGGGCGGCGTAGGCGCGCTGGTAGCCGATCCCGGGGTGGACCTGGCCGCGTTCGTGGCGGCCGATCATCTGGAACGTCGCGGCGGGTGGCGTGGTGCCGTCGGGGAAGGACAGGTTACGGATCTTCTCGGCGGCCTGTTCCATGGTCAGGCCGGCGGCGTGGCGGTGTTCCCGGAGCAGGGCCGGGTTCCACTGCGGGTGCTCGGTCTGTGCCACCGTCCCCCCGTTCGCGTGACCGTGTTGCGCCGTGTGGTGAGGACGCTAACGGATCACGAACGGTTCCGCCCCGTGTCCACGCGGATACCCGAAATCCGAATTCGGATCATGGCTAAATGGCTCGGCGGATGACTAAATCTGGGCGACGGCGCACGGATGGCTCATGGATGACTAACGCGGGATGGAGCAGGACGGTCGAGTGCTCCTGTGCCGTCTCCCTCGCGGCGCGTATGACGTAGAGCTGGCCATACATGACACACGGTTAAAGGTGCTGCTAACGGGTGCGCTGTCGTGCTGTCGGTCTGCGGGTTGGACTTGTCGGTGACGGTTCCGGTCGGGTTGACCGCGTATCCCCGGCCGGAGCCGTCGTTCACCGTCCGGCGACAGAGGGGAGGTTCTGGCGTGGGTGCCTGGGAGGACGAGCATTTCGCGCAGGTCGAGTGTGAGTTGGGGGTCTGGGGCCGGGACCGCCTGCTGTGGCTGCGGTCGTCGCGGGCCGGGCCGGGTGCGGTGGAGGTGGCGGCGGTGCCAGGCTGGTCGCCGGTGTCGAGGCTGGCCGGGCCGGGGGTGGCTGTGCGGCATGGCCGGGGTCCGCTGGCGGGGGCGGCGTTGCTGTTCGAGCTGTCGGAATGGTCGGCGTTCGTCGCCGGTCTGCGTAGCGGGGAGTTCGCGCGGCTGCGTCGGATGGCGCTGGCGTCGGCGCCGCACCGGGAGGGTTCCGCGGAACCGCGGCAGGCGGCGGCCGGCGATGGGTGAGGCGGCCGGTGCGCCGGTGCTGTGGTCGGTTGCCGTGTTGCAGGGCTCGGCCCGGGTGGTGACCGGGACGGTCGGCCCGTTCCCGACGCCTGGGGCGGCGGAAGGCTACGCGCAGGAACACCATTACGGGGACTGGCGCATTGTGCCGCTGGTGCTGTTGCCGCTCCCGGTAGAAGTGGCCGGCCGATGAGCGGCCTTCCGCCGGTGCAGGACGACCGATATTACTCGCTGGTGGACATGGAGGTTCCCGACCGCAACGGGCTGCTGGTCGCGGCGCCGCTGTCGTATGACGTGGGCCGGGGTTGGGCGCCGGTGGAAGCGGAATTCATCCCGGTGTCGGCCGATCGGCTGGTCGAGGTCGCCATGGGCCTGGTGACCATGGCGGACGTGGGGATTGTCGCGATGCATTCGCAGGACACTGCGGCGGAGGCGACCCGGTTGGCGTTCACGGTCGGGTTGCGGCTGGGAGTGCTCGCCCGGCCGTTCGGACTGGTCCTCGCCGGGGTGGAACCGGTAGGACCTGAGACGTTCGCCCATGGCCGTCGGGTGGTCGTGCACGGCGTCGAGGTGCTCGCCGATGCCGGGCAGGGGGTCGGTGTTCCGGAAGCGGCGCCGTGGGTGCGCCGACAGGTGTGGGAGGTCATGCCGGCTGGCCGGTATGCGGCGTGGCAGGCGGCCGGTCGCTCCGGCTGACCGAACCTGGTGGCGGCGGAACCCTCTCTCCCTCGACCGTCGCCGCTATCGGGAGGACCCTGCCCCTCCAGCGGGGTCCTCCATCCTCGTGACCGGCACCCGATTCGGCTGCGCACGGTGGAGGGCTGGGCCAGCACCGCGTTCGTCGAACGCGCGATTTTGGAGGGTGCGGAGTCGTCGCCCGACCTGTCGGCGCTGGCGTTTCAGTGATAGGGCTGGCACGGAAAGACGCATGCCCCTACCCTCTGCGTCGGGTACTTACGCCTAGATTGACTGATATCGATCACTTCGGTGAGGGCTGACCCTGGGCAAGGTCACCATGTCAGGAGGAAGCGGTGCGCGCGAACAGCCACACCTGGACGGCTCTGGGTGCCCTGCTCGCCGCCGCGACCCTTCTGGCCACCGGCTGCTCCGCGAGCGGAAGCACCCCAGGGCCGACCTCGACCGCCAGCAGCTCGACGGCGGCAGCCACCCCCCAGCCGGCCACTTCACCGTCGCCAAGTCCGTCCTCGACCTTCGGGAACACCGGGGATCCGATCGACGACGCCTACGAGCAGTTCTGGCTGGGGTTTCTTAACGCCCAAACACTCGGCGATCCGACCTATCGGGACATGACCCGGCGCGCCACTGGTCAGGCCCTCGCCTGGGCCCAGGAGGTGGTCCGCGCCTACGTGGCCAACGGCTGGGTCCGCTCGGTCAAACCGGGCTTCGCGCTCCACGAACGGGTCACCAGCAGATCGGAGCAGCAGGCACGAGTCACCGACGTCCAGGACTGGACATTGTGGCCGCTGGTCGTCCGCAGCACCGGGCAGCAGGTGCCCAACTCGACGCCCCGCCAGTGCATTACCGCAGACCTCACCCGGCAGGACGGCACCTGGCTCGTCACCACGCTCGTGTTCACGCAGAGCGGGTGCTAGCGGGGGTACAGGGGCATTGGTACTGGCGGCCGTGGGCCTGGCTGCCAGTCTTCTCCTTCTCCCGAACATCGTCGCGGCGCTAACGGCCTCGCTCTCACCATGCCCCGCGTCTTGTGCGGCGGCTGGTCACGTGCGCCCCGGGCGGGATGTTGTCATCTGCCCGGGGTCTTTTTGCATGTCGGGGAACCCATGTACGTCGTGATGCGTTGATATGGGTGGCTGAGCTATTGCTATTGCCATTACTTAGAACGGGTCACGCCAATAAGACGGGCTGCCAATAGCTGGCCGGGCTCGGGGCGTCAACGACCGCCCTTGCCCGTTGACCTGTGTGCCGCCTGGTGTGAACCGGAGTTGGCCCGGGTCCGCCTGGAAGCGGTATCTCCCTATGTCCCAGGGTGTTCCCGACTCTCGTCGTGTTCCTGTTGTTGCTGGTGGTTGTTCTTCTCCGATTCGCCTGACCGGTCATACCGATCATGTTGATCGGAGTTCCGGCGAGGTCCGGCGGGTGTTCTCGTCCGCTGGTCAACCCGGCGGTGTGGTGCATGTGCGGTGTAACAATCGGCGGGAGTCGGTGTGTCCGGCGTGCTCGCAGGTTTACAAGCGTGATGCCCGGCGGATTGTGCTGTCCGGGTTGGCCGGGGGCGGCGGGGTTCCCGACACGGTGGCGGGTCATCCGGCGTTGTTCGTCACGCTGACCGCGCCCAGCTTCGGCCCGGTGCATTCCCGCCGCTCGCCCGGGAAGGACGGGCAGGCGCGGGCGTGCCGGCCCCGGCGGGGCACGTGTCCGCATGGCCGGGCGGCGGGATGTCATGCCCGGCACGGTGACGGGGATCCGCTGCTCGGGTCGCCGTTGTGCGCGGACTGCTTCGACTATCCCGGTGCGGTGGTGTGGAACAGCCTGGTTCCCCGGTTGTGGAAGGCGACCCGGGACGGCGTCGAGTCCGCGGTGGCCCGGTCGGCGGGGCTGACCGTGGCGGGGCTGCGCCGGCAGTTGCGGATCACGTTCGTGAAAGCAGCGGAAATGCAGGCCCGCGGACTGGTTCACCTGCACGCCGTGATCCGGCTCGACGGACAGGCCGAAGATCCCGAGCAGATCACGGCGCCACCCGCGTGGGCGACCACGGACATGGTCGGTGACTGCCTGCGCGGCGTCCTGGCGGACGTGACCGTGCCCGCCCCGGACCCACGCGACCTGGCCGGAACCGGAACGTGGGCGGTGCGCTGGGGTGCGCAGGTCGACATCTCCCCGATCGTCCTGGACCGTTCGACCGACGCCGGCCGGATTGCGAACTACCTGGCGAAGTATCTGACGAAGAGTGTGCAGGCCGGGGGGATGCTCGACCGGCCGGTGCGCAGCCTCGCGCACCTGGAACGGCTACCGCTGAACGCGCACGGGCGGCGGCTGGTCGAGACCTGCTGGCAGCTCGGCGCTGACGAACGGTATGCCGCCGCACTTGATGAGGCGGCCGGACGGCTGCCCGCGCGGACGGTGGGGCTGCTGCGCTGGTCGCATCAGTGGGGCTTCGGAGGTCACTGGCTCACGAAAGCCCGCCGCTACTCCACCACGTTCACGGTCCTGCGCGACGGACGGCGCGTCTGGGCTCGCACGATGATCGCTGCACAGTCCGGGCGGCCTCTTGGTGACGCCTTCGGCCGTGCGGACGGCGATCCGGCGACGGTCACCGTCCGGGCCTGGAGCTACGCCGGCAGGGGCGGCCCGGACAGTCCACCACCACGGGTGGTCGGGTCGGGAAGCGTCCGCGGGGTGCAGCGGTGAACGGGCCGGGAGTACAGCCGTCCCTGTTCGACGATGACGCTCGGGGCGGGAACGACCCGGATCGGCTGGACGCCGGCCGGGACATGAGCACCGAAGGTCCCTGCTCGACACCAGCCCCGGACGTCACGCACGTCCCGCAGCGACCGGAACCGGCGGACGGGTGGGTGGGTGGGTGGGCGGGCCCCGGCCCGATCTGGGGTTGAGGATCATGTGGCGCGGCTGCTCGCGTGGGCCCCGCGGCTGACCGACCGGCAGAAAGCGGATCTTCGGCGGCTGCTGGGTCCTCCGTCCCGGTGGGCATCATGATCGAATGGTGGTGCCTCAACCGAACTGTGAGCTGCTCGACCGTGAGCTCGCCGCCGGCCAACGCCGCGCCGGTGGCCTGACACACCTCGTGGACATCGCGGGCGAGGGCGACCTGCCGGCGCGCCTCCCCGGGCGCGAGGGACAGCCGGTTCCGTAACCAGCCGGCGGTGGCCACCGCCCCCTGACGCAGCGCGAACCCCCGATCCTGCGCCTCGACCAGCAGCCGGCCACGCGCGGGCGCCACCCGCCCGACCAGCCGGCAGACCCCCTCCATCAGCGCCTCCAACTCGCCGTCCGACAGCCGCCAGGTCGCATCCGACAGCAATCCGTCGAGCTGCCCGGCGATCACCGCCAGCCGCGCCGGTGGCGCCGGCCCGTCTCGCGCACCGCCCTCGAAGCTCAGGGATCAACGGTAGGCCAACCCGCGCCCGATGTCGAACCTATGTTCGCCTGCGTTAGCGCGCAGCGCCGTGATCCCGAGTTCGCGCACGGCGGTCACGGCCTCCGTGAGAACGCCGGTTTGGCCGGTCAGGCCGGCGATGATGTCGTCTACGCCACGCATTCCCCCGCGGTCCAGCAGCCGCTTCTCGTTGGTGACCCCTGCGCCCCTCGCGGCGAGGACCGCGTGCGCGTAGTCGGAGGCGGCGAGCGCCAGGAGGCCCGCGCACTGCGCTGCTCGCCCGTGCGGAGCGTGGTTGTGCTCGGCGTACGAGAGCGTCAGCGCCGCACGATCGGACCAGATCCGTGGCGCCGACAGCCGCAGCGCCTCGGGATAGCCGGGCCTGGGCAGCGATCCGACCAGCACCCGGTTGATCGCGAGTTCGCCGACGACGAGATAGCTCGGGATGCCGGCCAGGTGGAACATCAGCGGCTCGCTGTGGAACTCCCCGCGTTCCGCCTTCGCGAGCTGTTCCTCCACCACGTCGAGGTCGCGGTAGTGCACGTCCACGGGCCGACCGGCGATGCGCAGCCAGGCGCCGCCGTTGAAGACCCCGCCGCCCCAGCCACCGACCTCGGACACCTCACCGTCGTAGCCGAGGTCCCGCAGACACTGCGGGTCGAAATCGCCGCGGTAGTAGATCGCAAGGTCCCAGTCACTGTCCGGTCGATGGGCCCCCTGCGCCCGCGACCCGCCAAGCGTCACCGCCTCGACCGTGGGCAGACCGGCCAGCGTTTCGGCGACCTCGGCGAGGAAACGACCGTCGTTCATGACTGTTCGCCGGCCAGCGCACTCAGTCGAGGATGTCGGCGTCGGCCGTGGAGGCGGACGGGCGGCGGTCGACCGGGGCGGGCCCGGCCGCGGATGGGCGGCGGCGCAGCAGGTAGATGTCCATGATCCAGCCTTTGCGGCGGCGGGCGTCGGCGCGGGTGCGGGCGATGGAGCTGCCGACGTCGCCGACCCGGCCGTGCATGAGCATCTCGTCGGGCGTGCCGAGGTAGGCACCCCAGTAGATGTCGACGTCGGGGTCGTCGAGGGTGCGGAAGGTGGTGTCCGCGTCGAGCATGACGACGACGTCGTCGACCCCGGACGGGAACCCCTCGGCCAGGCGCCGGCCGGTGGTGATCTCGACGGGGCCGCCGATGCGGTTGAGCACCAGCCGGTGGCTCGCGGCCAGCGCCTGCACGCTGGTGATCCCGGGGATCACCTCGTAGTCGAACGCCACCCGGCCGCGCGCGGCGACCCGCTCGATGATGCGCAGCGTGCTGTCGTACAGCGACGGGTCGCCCCAGACGAGGAACGCACCGCAGCCGTCCCCGGGCAGCTCGTCTATGATCATCCGCTCGTACAGCTCGGCGCGGCGGTCATGCCAGTCCTCGACCGCGGCGGCGTAGGCGGCCGAGTCCGCGGGATTGCGGTCGCGGCGTGGGTCGCGGGCCTCGACGATCCGGTAGCCGCCCGCGCCGACGTGTCGGTCGAGGATCTCCCGACGCAGCCTGACCAGGTCGTCCTTGGCCGGGCCCTTGTCGAGCACGAAGAACACGTCGGCGCGGCCCAGTGCCTTGACCGCCTGGATCGTGAGCTGGTCGGGATCCCCGGCCCCGATCCCGACCACCAGGATCGTGCGCATGGCCACCGTCCTTCCGCCTGCCCGCCTGCCCGCCTGCCCGCCTGGCCGCCTGGCCGCCATAAACGGTCGTGCCGCTCCAGCGGTTCGCCGCGCGGCCGGTCCCGAAGCCGGGGGCTAGTCCCCCGCCGGCCCGCCGCCGACGGCCGCACCCGCGTCCGCGCCGTCCGGGATGATCTTGCCGGGGTTGAGGTTGCGGCCGGGGTCGATGCCGTCGAACAGGGCCGACAGCAGGCGCACGCCGGCCGGCGAGATGTCGTCGCCGAGCCAGGAGGCGTGCTCGACGCCGACCGCGTGGTGGTGCGACAGGGTGCCCGCGAGGTCGAGGAAGCCCTGCTGGATCGCGGACTTCACCGTGTCGTAGCCCTCGATCGCCGCGAGGGTGACCGGGGATTCGTAGGCGAACGTGAAGTACAGGCAGGCGCCGGAATGGTACGAGTGCGACAGGTGGCACATGATCCAGCCGTCGACGCCGATCTCGGCGAACGCCTTGTTGGCCCGGGCGACCACACCCCGGTAGAGCGGGCCGAGCTGGGACCAGGACGCCGACGTCTCCGACACGTCCGCGACCGCGCCCTGGCCGAGCAGGAAGTCGCGGATGTAGGGGGTGTCGAACTTCTTCTGGTCGTAGAGCTGCCCGGGACCGGTGCCGACGCAGATGCCACCGTGGCGCCCGACGATCTCGCCGACGAGCTTGCGCTGGGCCTTGACGTGCGCCGGCGTCCCCTCGAACCCGATGAACGACAGGCACATCTGGTCCAGGTCGTAGTTGCGGACCCGGCGCAGGTACTGCTTCAGCCCGGCGGAGACCAGCCCCGAGGCGAGCGAGCCCTTCTTACGCGTGGCGAAGGAGAACCGGGTCTCGTTCGCGTCGGACACCCGGGTGACGGTCGGGCTGGCCTCGCTTTCGGCGATCTGGCGCATGGCGACGAGCGCGTCGTCCCAGGTGGGGAAGAAGTAGCCGAGGATGACACGTTCCTCGGGCACCCGGTGGACCTGCACCGTCGCCTCGGTGATGATGCCGAGCCGACCCTCGCTGCCGAGGATCATCTCCCGCACGCTCGGCCCGGTCGACTGGCTCGGCACGGGACGGGTCGCGAGGACGCCCGCGGGGGTGACGACGCGCACCGCCCGGGTGATCTCGGCGATGTCTCCGTACTTGTCGGACTGCATGCCCGACGAGCGGGTGGCGATCCACCCGCCCAGGGTGGAGTGGGAGAAGCTGTCCGGGAAGTGGCCCAGCGTCCAGCCCTGGGCGTTGAGCTGCTCCTCCAGGTGCGGGCCGAGAGCCCCGGCCTGGATGCGGGCGAGCCGGGCGTCGGTGTCGATCTCCAGGACGCGGTCGAGGCGCCCCAGGTCCACGGAGATCACCGGCCGGGTCTCCGCGCGCGGCGCCTCCAGGCTGCCGGAGATGTTGGTGCCGCCGCCGAACGGGATCACCACGGCGTCGGCGTCGAGCGCCGCGGCGAGCACGGCGAGCACCGCCTGTTCCCCGTCCGGGTAGACGACGGCGTCGGGCAGCCGGCCGAGGTCGGCGTTACGGATCCGGACCAGGTCACGCAGGCTCTTGCCGTAGGCGTGCACCACCCGGGCGTGGGCGTCGGTGTGGACGTGCTGCGCGCCGACGGCAGCGACGAGCGCGGCGCGCAGCGGCTGCGGCAGCGTCGGCTCGGGGATCTTCAGGTCCGCGAAGGCCGGCGGCTGCGCGGGCGGACGGGTGATGTCGAGACCGATGTGCGTGCGCACGAACGGCGCCAGGTCGGGCTTGTCGCCGTGGCTGAAGGAGACGCTCTCCTGGCCCCAACCCCACCACTTCATGTGCTCGACCAACGCTGGCTCCTCGACGACGACGGACGTTCGGACGGATTCGGGACGTACCGGCGGACCGGCAGGGACGGGGCGCAGCCCGGCGGCCGGGTCAGGTACCCGCGAGCCGCGCCACGACGGGTGCCAGCGCGGTCAGCGAGTCGAGGGCGACGCCGATGGTGCTGATCCCGAACCGCTCCCGGCGTTCGACGAGATCGTCGACGATCTGGTCGACCGAGCCGCACAGCGCGTGCGGGGTGGCGTATGCCTGTTCGGTGGTCAGCCCGAACCCGGCGGCAAGCTGCTCGACGATCTCGTGGCGGTTGTCGGTGACGATCGCCAGGTGGATGCGCACCTGCAGGGTGAGCTCATCCCACCGGGCGCCGGCGGCCTCGCGGATCCAGCCGATCTTCTCCTCGGTGGCGGCCGTCGTCGCGTTCGGGCCGAGGGAGGCGTCGATCACCCCGCCGACCATGTTCATGTTCAGCCCGATGATGTCGGCCTCCCGCGCGGCCAGCGACAGCAGCCGCCGCCCGCCGCCGCCGATGACGATCGGCGGGTGGGGACGCTGCACCGGCTTCGGCGTGCCGCTGAGCCCCGCCACCTGGTAATGCGTGCCGTGGTAGGTGAGCGGGCCGTCGGCGAACATGCCCTTGATGACGGCGAGGGACTCGGCGAGGCGGCTGATCCGCACCCCCGGTGGGTCCAGCGGCAGGCCGGCGCGCTCGTAGTCCGAGGTCATCCAGCCGGCGCCCAGGCCGAGCTCGAACCGGCCCCCGGACAGCGCGTCGAGGGTGGCCGCCTCCTTCGCGAGCACGACCGGATGCCGATAGTCGTTGCTGAAAACCATCGCGCCGATACGCAACGTGGTCGTGGCGTCGGCCGCGGCCATCAGCGCCGCGATCGGGGCGACCTGCTCGTCGAGGTGGTCGGAGACGGTCAGCGTCGCGTACCCCAGGTCCTCGACCTGCCGGGCGAGGTCCGCCCACGAACGGGCGTCGACCTGCGCGGGCGAGGAACACTGGATGTTGAACCGGAACGGCCGTTTGTACGGCCCGCCGGAGAACTCCGTCACCGCGGCCACTCCTCACTCCCCGACATCACTCGCCGACATCGTCGACGCACCGGCGCTCTCCCGGGCGGCGCTCTCCCGGGCGGCGTTCTCGCGATTCTCGCGGGCGGGAGGATGCCAAGATAGCCCGCCCCGCGTCTGGTGCGCCGCCGTCACCGGCGCGCCCGGCTTCACCCGTCCGCCCGCGTCACCCGTCCGCCCGCGTCACCCGTCCGCCCGCGTCACTGGTCCGCGCGGCGCAGAGCGCGCAGCTCCTCGCCGGCCGCGCGCACCTGCTCCGGACTCGGCGGCGGCTCGCGCAACGCCTGCACGGCCGCCCTGCGGTCCTCGCCGGTCAGCCGGTCGAGATACAGGGTGCCGTCGAGATGGTCGACCTCGTGCTGGAAGCAGCGGGCCAGCAGACCCTCGCCGGCGTACTCCACGGCTTCCCCCGTGGCATCCACCCCGCGGACGCTCGCCCGCAGCGCCCGCGTCGTCGGGAAGTGCAGGCCCGGCACGGACAGGCAGCCCTCCGGGCCGTGCTGGCGCTCGCCGTCGGCGTCCAGCTCCAGCACCGGGTTCACCACCACGCGCGGCACGCGGGGCACTTCTGCGTCGCGCGGGTCGTAGCCGACGTCGAAGACGAACACCCGTAGGCCGACGCCGATCTGCGGGGCGGCCAACCCCACGCCGGGCGCGTCGTACATGGTGTCGATCATGTCTGCGACGAGCCGCGCCAGGGCGGCGTCGAACGTCGTCACGAGCGCGGTCGGGGTGCGCAGCACGGGGTCGCCGACGGTACGGATGGGGAGCACGGCCATGGCGGACACTGTGTCATAAGGCGGCCCACCGCCGTGAGCCCACCGCCGGGCACCGGTCACCCGGCGCCCGGCGTGGCCAGGTCGCCAGCCCTTCGAGCAGCTGTACCCGTCAGGACCCGTCAGGCCGGGCGGGGCCGGCCCGACGGGCGGCCCACGCACCGGTCGATCACGAAGGCGTTTTTCTCATAACCGTTCCGGTGACCGGACCGACGCCTTACCTCCCACGGATTCAGAACTTACTTTCGGGGTGACGGGCTCCCGGCCACCAGACGGTGTCCCACCATCAATGCCTGGCGCAGGCGCGGCCGGCCGGCGGACCCGTCGGTTCGGATTCACCATGGCGGCGACGCGTCCGGATTCCGGCGTGCACGCGCCCCGCGTTTCCGCGTCTCGAGCATTGGCGTCCACCGGATTCCCAGAGCGAGCTTCCCAGACCGGGGCTCCCAGACCAGATTCCCGGACCGAGGCTCCCCGATCGCGGTCACCGACGACCGGGCCTGCGGCGGTCGAAGTTGGCGATGGTCGGGTCCTCGGTCGCGCATCCACCGACTTCAGGAGGAGAAAGCGTGTCCCTCATCAGACGAGTGATGATCATGCTGGCCGTGGCCGTGGCCGCGGCGGTCTCGATGATCGCGATCGGCCCCGGCACCGCCTCCGCGGCCGGCCCGTGTGATCCCCGGCTGGCACCCTACGGACTGATCGGCGAGCGGTGGCACCAGCTCGGCGGCGCCGGCAGCGCCCTGGCCTGTCCGACGACCGGCGAACGCGACGTGTACCTCACCAACGGCGAATGGGCCGGCAAGCGTCAGTACTTCCAGGGCGGGGAGATCACCTGGTCGCCCCGCCAGGGGTCGCGCATGGTGATCGCCGCCTGGGAGAGCGGCGGCTACGCCCACGTGAACTGGGGCCCGACCGATCCCTACCACTACGACCGGTTCCTCGTGCGCTACACCGCCCACGGCAGCACCGTGCAGCGGGAGGTCCGGGGCGGGACCTCCGGCCAGTTCCGCGTCGTCAGGGAGACCACCGGCGGCTACCGGTTCATCATCGAGGGCTGCGACGGCGGCGGCATCGGCGGCTCGAAGTGCCGCCAGGGCTGGACCCTGTCCACCGCGACCTACCGCTAGCCCTGTTCACCGCGGCCTACCGCCAGAGCGTCGACCACGGACGTAGGCCGGTCGCGGTGCGCGCCGGGCACGGCACGGCACGGTGCGGTGCGGTGCGAGAGGACCGCGGGAGGGCCGGGTAGGACGTGAGGGGATGGTTCGGTGCGGCCGGCGGGGCCACCGCGGCAGGCGGGAGCGTCGCCGGCCGGCCGATCGTTGTCCGGAGGTGGACGTCATGCAGGACCGCCGGCCCGCCGGTGCCGCCGGTGCCGCCGAGCGAGACGCCGTCGCCGGCCGGCAGGACCTGGCCGCGGCCGGGATCGCCGAGCTGCGGGCGCTCGGTGAGCGGGTGACCCCGGCGCGCCGGGCGGTGCTGCGGGTCCTCGCCGAGACCAGCGAGCACCTCTCCGTCGACGACGTCCTCGCCCGCGCCGACGCGATCGTCCCGGGGCTGCACCGCACCACCGTCTACCGGGCGGTGGAGACCCTCGGGGACCTCGGCCTGGTCACCCACGTGCATCCCGACCACGGGCCCGCCGTCTACCATCTCGCCTCGTCCCTGACCGGCAGCGGCCACCTGCACGTGCGCTGCCGCCGCTGCGGGGAGATCCGCGACATTCCCGCCGACCTGCTCGACGACGTCGCCGCGCGGCTGGCCCGCCAGATCGGCTTCCGGCTCCAGCCCGATCACGCCGCGCTCACCGGCCTGTGCCGGACCTGCGCCGACGCGGCCGACAGCACGCAGGCCGGGCCCGCGGAACCCCCGGTCGACGACCCACGCTGACCTGGGCTGACTCGCCAGCCCGGGGCCGGCGTAGTCTCACCGAAGAGACATCTGTCCCTTCGTTCGGGACAGCGCTGGTAGGGGCGGTGGCGGTCCGCCATCGCCCGAGGGAGGCCACAAACGATGCCGGTGCAGCCCAGCCCGGTGGTGATGGGCATCGAGACGTCCTGCGACGAGACCGGGGTCGCCCTCGTCCGCGACGGCGTCCTGCTCGGCGAGGCGCTGTCGACGAGCATGGACCAGCACGCCCGCTACGGCGGCGTGGTGCCGGAGATCGCGGCGCGGGCACACGTGCAGGCGCTGGTCCCGTGCGTGCGCGCGGCGCTGTCGTCGGCCGGGCTGACCACGGCCGACATCGGCGCCGTCGCCGTCACCGCGGGCCCCGGCCTCGCCACCGCGCTGCACGTCGGGGTGTCCGCGGCCAAGGCGTACGCCACCGCCCTCGACGTGCCGCTCTACGGCGTGCACCACCTCGCCGGCCACCTCGCCGCGGACCTCGTCGACGGCGAGCCGCTGCCCGACCCGCTCATCGCGCTGATCGTCTCCGGCGGGCACACGTCGCTGCTGCGCGTCGGTGACCTGGCCCGGGACCCGATCGTCCATCTGGGCGACACCCTCGACGACGCCGCCGGCGAGTGCTTCGACAAGGTCGCCCGCGTGCTCGGCCTGCCCTACCCGGGCGGGCCGGCGGTCGACCGCGAGGCGGTCGGCAACGACCCGGCGGCGCTGGCGTTCCCGCGGCCGCTGACCGGCCGCACCGACTCGCCGTACACCTTCTCCTTCTCCGGGCTGAAGACGGCCGTCGCCCGCTGGGTGGAGGCCCATCCCGACTCCACCGTCCCTGCCGGGGACGTGATCGCGTCGTTCCAGGAGGCGGTGGTCGACGTGCTCACCGCCAAGGCGATCCGCGCCTGCCGCGACCACGAGATCGGCGACCTGCTCATCGTCGGCGGCGTCGCGGCGAACAGCCGGCTGCGGGCCCTGGCAGCGCAGCGGTGCGAACGGGCCGGCATCCGGCTGCGGATCCCGGCCCGCAAGCGGTGCACCGACAACGGGGTGATGATCGCCGCACTCGGCGATCTGCTGGTGCGCTCGGGGGCGGCGCCGTCCCGGCCGGACCTCGCGGCGATGCCCGGCGCCTTCCTCGACCAGGCCCAGCTCGGCGTCGCGCACCCGGCGCGCCGCGCCGCCTGACGCCCGCCGCCCCGTCCGACCGCACCCGGGAGACCTCCGACGATGCACCTCGGTCACGACGAACTGCACCCGCCGCACGCGCACGGCGGCGGCGGCCCGGTGCCGCTCGGGCGGGCGCCGCGCATCGGCGTCGGCGGGCCGGTGGGCAGCGGCAAGACGGCGCTCGTCGCCGCGCTGTGCCGCTCCCTGTCGCCGAGCCTGCGCCTCGGCGTCGTCACGAACGACATCTACACGACCGAGGACGCCGACTTCCTGCGCCGCGCCGGGGTGCTGGACCCGCGGCGGATCCGCGCGGTGGAGACCGGCTGCTGCCCGCACACGGCGATCCGCGACGACATCACGGCCAACCTGGACACGGTCGAGGATCTGGAGGCCGACACGGGCCCCCTCGACCTCGTCCTCGTCGAATCCGGCGGCGACAACCTCACCGCGACGTTCAGCTACGGCCTCATCGACCGGCAGATCTTCGTCGTCGATGTGGCCGGCGGCGACAAGGTGCCGCGCAAGGGCGGCCCGGGGGTCACCCTCAGCGACCTGCTGGTCATCAACAAGACGGATCTCGCGCCCCTGGTCGGCGCGGATCTCGGGGTGATGGCCCGCGACGCGGCGGCGGCCCGCGGCAGCCGTCCGGTGCTGTTCACCTCACTGAGCGCCGACCCCGCGGCCGTCGACGTGACAGCCTGGGTGCGGGCCCAGCTCGCCGACCTGTCCCCGCACGGCCCCCGAGGCGCCGCCCCGGCCGCCGCCGGGTAAGCCGAGCGGCCGCGTCACGACCCGCGGCAGCGGCCCCGGTCCGACCGCCGGACCAGCTCGCGTGGCCGGACGCCGGCCGCGGGGCGAGCGCGAGGGGAGCCGCGATGACAGCAGCCGTGCCGGTGCACCGCAGGACGATCGACATCGAGGTCTGCCAGGTCGACGACCTGCTGGTCGCCCAGGCGAGGCTGCGCGACACCCGGCCCTGGCACCCCGACCCGGCCCGGGTGCTGCTGCACGACATGGAGCTCGCCCTGCACGTGCGGACGGCGGACCTGACGATCGTCGCCGTCGAGTCGCGCATGAACGCCTTCCCGCACACCGAGTGCCCGCTGATCAGGCCGAGCTTCGACCGCCTCGTCGGGTTGTCGGTGCGCCGCGGATTCACCCGCGCGCTGCGGGAGACCGTGTCCGGCGTGCACGGCTGCTCGCACCTGCACGAGATCGCCCGCGCCGCCGGCCCCGCCATCATCCAGGCGACGCTGAGCGCCGCCGACGCCCGCCGCCGCGGCCTGACCCCCGGCGCCGAGCCGCCGGACCGGCGCCAGTCCCCCACGGACGCCGAGACGAACGACCGGCGCCGACCCCCGACGGACGTCCACCCGCCGGAGGAACCCGCATCGACGGAGGGACCCGTATCGACGGACGGGCCTGCTTCGACGGACGGCGCAACGCCGAACGGGCCCGGAACCTCGGCGCCCGTGGTGAGCGGGCGACAGGCCGCCGCCCTCACCGGAAGCTGCCACATCTGGGCGCCCGACGGCATCGCCACGCGGAAACTCGCCGCCGGCTGGCGCCCGGGATTCGACCCCTACCCCGCGCCGCCGCTCACCGCGTACGAGCCGAGCTGACCGTCCCCCGACCGGCGGACCATCGGCCGTCCGACCGACATGTCGGGGCGTTTTCCCGCGCCGGAGGCGGCCGCAAGAAAGGAGAAACACGGACTGATTCCCGCGTGTCGCGAGCACGACGAAATGCGGCGGAAACCGGTGGTTGAGCGCAGTCTCACAAGTGTTCCGAACCACCTCCATCCACCTCCACTCACGCGACGCGGGAGACCTCCTCATGGCACTTGTCTGGCCCATTCAGAAGCCCGGTGATGCCGGACTCACCGTGCAGCTCGTGCAGTATCTTCTCGGCGCGCACGACCTGCGCGTCCCGGTTGACGGCGCGTACGGACCGCGGACCGCGGCCGCCGTGCGCGATTTCCAGACCCGGCACCGGCTGACGCCCGACGGGCAGGTCGGCCAGCGGACCTGGCCGGTGCTGATCGTGCCGGTGCGGTCCGGTTCGCGCGGCCAGGCCGTCCACGCCGTGCAGGACGCCTCCCACACGCTCGACCCCCACTACCAGCCGAAGCTGGCGGTGGACGGCGAGTTCGGGCCGCGCACCGTCGCCTGGGTGCGGCACTACCAGGGAGCCCTCCACGCCGTCGTCGACGGGGAGGTCGGCCCCACCACCTGGAACCACCTGGCCAAGGGCGACCGGGCCAGCTGACCGCGCCGCCCAGGCGGCGCCCGGAACCGACCGGCCCCTCGCCCGCGACCGGCAGTTCGCGGGGGCCGGTCGGATCCCCGCCCTCAGACGGTCGCCTGCGGCCGCCGAGCAGGAGAACTGTGGGCGCCTACTCGACGGTCTCGGGCGCGGTGAACACCGAGGCGGGCTGGATCGGCGGCCCGGCCGCAGCGTCGCCGTCGCGGCGGGCCAGACCGTGCAGCAGCAGGCCGGCGAGCTGGGCGTAGGCGTCGGCGTCGGCGAGGCCCGTCTCGCGTTCGATCGTGCCCTGCTGGATGCCGACCATCGCGAGCGTGGCGACCTGGCCGACGAAGCGCGCGTCGACCTCCCGGAAGACGCCCGCGGCCACCCCCTCGGCGACCAGGGTGCGCAGCCTCGCCGCGGCGAAGCTGGTGTTGCGCTCGTAGATGGCGCGGGCCGGCGGGAACGCGGCGAGGTCGGCGCGGAACGCCGCGGAGGCGGGGCGCAGCTCGGCGGCGACCCCGTCGAGATAGCGGCGGAGCCGGTCGGCCGGGTCGGGCGCGCCGCACAGGCTGTCGTCGATCCGCTCGGCGGCGGTACGGAAGAAGTGCACCACGACGGCGACGGCGAGTTGTTCCTTGCTGTGGGCCAGCGTGTACAGCGTCGACTTCGAGCATCGCAGCCGCCCGGCGAGGTCCGCGAGGGTGAACCGGGCGAACCCCTCCGCGAGGAAGATCTCCACGAGGGCGTCGAACAGGTCCGACTGGCGGCTGGTCCTCGGCCCACCAGCCGTCGCGGCCGACCAGGTGTCGACGTCCCAGTTCACCGTCATGATCGATCAATCTACCCCAGCACCGGACAGTACCCAGGTACTCCGTGCGGTACCGTTGGCGTTGCGTCGCACGGCACGCGCCGGACGACTCCCCGTTCCTCGGTGCGATCCCTGGAGGCACGCCATGGCGGCCGAACGCCTACTCCCTTCCTCCGAGGCCGGCGAGCTGATCGACCTCGTCCGCACCATCGGCGAGAAGGAGATCGAGCCCCGGGTCGTCGACGACGAGGCCAGGGCCCACTTCCCCCGCGAGGTCTTTCACATCCTGGGTGACGCCGGGCTGCTCGCCCTGCCCTACCCGGAGGAGTTCGGCGGCGGCGGCCAGCCCTACGAGGTCTACCTGCAGGTGCTGGAGGAGATCGCCTACCGTTCGGCGTCGATCGCCGTCGGGGTGAGCGTGCACAGCCTGAGCTGCTTCCCGCTGGCCTACCACGGCACCGACGACCAGCGCGCCGCCCTGCTCCCCCGGCTGCTGTCCGGCAAGCTGCTCGGCGCCTACTGCCTGTCCGAGCCGCACGCCGGCTCCGACCCGGCGGCGATGACGACGGCCGCCCGCCCCGACCCCGACAGCGGCTACCGGCTGTCCGGGACGAAGGCCTGGGTGACGCACGGCGGCGCCGCCGACTTCTACACCGTGTTCGCCCGCACCTCGACGGACCGCTCCGGCGGCATCTCCTGCTTCCTCGTCGACGCCGGCACCGCCGGGATGGACGTGCACCCCCCCGAGCGCAAGATGGGCCTGACCGCCTCCCCGACGACCCAGATCGGCTTCGACGAGGCACCGGTGCCCGCCGACCGGCTCATCGGCACGCAGGGCAACGGCCTGCGGATCGCGCTGGCGGCCTTGGACGCCGGGCGACTCGGCATCGCCGCCGCCGCCGTGGGCCTCGCCCAGCGCGCCCTCGACGACGCGGTCGCCTACGCCAAGGAGCGCCAGGCGTTCGGCAAGGCGATCATCGACCATCAGGGCCTCGGCTTCCTGCTCGCCGACATGGCCGCGGCCGTCGAGTCGGCCCGGGCGACGACGCTGGCCGCGGCCCGGCGCCGCGACGCCGGCCTGCCCGCCGGCAAGGCCGCGAGCATCGCGAAGCTCGTCGCGACCGACGCGGTCATGAAGGTCACCGAGGACGCCGTCCAGGTCTTCGGCGGCGCCGGCTACACCAAGGACTACCCGGTCGAGCGCTACATGCGCGAGGCCAAGATCATGCAAATCTTCGAGGGAACCAACCAGATCCAGCGCCTGGTGATCAGCCGCCACCTCGCCCGCTCCTGATCAGAGGCTGTTTTCGCAGGTCAGAACTCCAAGTCGGGACCGGTCGGCGGTTCGGGCACTGCCGGGGTGATGCCCGGCGGTGTCCGGTCCAGTCCGGTCGTTTCCGGCTGGCTGTGGATGAGACGTGGATGAGAATCCGCCGCCTCCGGAGCCGCCGGGACCACGGGCGTGTCGCTCTCGGCGGCCAGGGCAGCGTCGATTCGCCGCCGGGCGGCCTCGTCCTGGCCGGCGATGCACTTCGCGTAGACGAGCATGCATACCCGGACGGAATGGCCTGCCCATTCCGCGGCCTGGGTGACCGGGACTCCGGCGTTCAGCCAGCCCGATATGGCGGCGTGCCGCAGGTCGTACGGCCGGCGCGCCAGCGGCGACGCCTGCTCGGCTGGTGTGAGCGCGATCTCGCGGGCCTGCCGCCACCTCGCCAGGTACCGGATCGCCTTCACCGGTCCATCCTTTCCAGACCGGAAAAGGCGCCCATCTGCGGTAATGCCGAACGTGTCGACGTGGCGGCGCAGGATCGCGACCAGTCGGGGGTTCAACGGCACCGGCCGCGTCTCCCCTTTCGCCCGGTGCTTGAGCTCGCGAGGCTGACGCGGCCCGTCCGGAGCGTCGGACCAGCGAGGCGAGATCTCAGGGTTGTTGCCATCCAGCAACGCCTCACCCCAGCCAGACTCGGGCAGGGTCAGCTGGTCGAGGCGTAGTTCCTGAAGTTCACCAGGCCGCAGTGCCGCATGGTAGATCCTGGCGTAGAAGGCCTCAAGATCGGGAGCATGCTCGGCGACGGCAGCGAACAGGCGGCGCGCCTGGTCGGCGTTGACGACGACGCGCCGGTCGACCGCGACGAGCTTGCGCGGTGGCCTCCAATCGAGCCCCGTGAGCGGATTGGCATCGAGGTCACCACGAGCCATGGCGTACTTGATCGCCATCTCGAAGACTTGCCGCCGACGGACGATGGTGTTCCCCGCAGCCGGCCGGCTGTCCATCCGCCGGGACAGCGCCCCGAGGGCTGCGCGGGCGACCTCCGGGTCCGCCAGGTCCGTGACCGGCCGGCTGTGCCGCTCCATCCACTCCAGCACCCCCGCCCAGTCGTCAGGCGGCGGCACCTCGCGGCTACGACCATCCCGGCCTGGCGTGGTGCGCACGCCGGTATTGAACGACCAGCCCGCCAGGGCCTCACGGACAAGTTCCTCGAACTCCGCCGGCACGGGAGCGTCGAATAGGGCAACCGTGATCGAGCTGAGCCCCTGCGCAATCGAACGCCGACTACCAGGAGCCTGACGCTCCTCCCACTTCGCATCGGTAAACCCCCGCGCCACCTCAAGCCATGAACGCGGCGCCGGAGGCGGCTTCGCCGCCCGCTGGGCGAGCACCTCACGCACCGGCAACCCAGTGACGACGTCGAACGCCTCCCCCTTCTTCACCGCAGTGAAGATCTCCGCCCGGCGCGCCTCAGCCGCCCCCTTCGTGGCAAACGAGCGGGCATTCGCCGTCGGCCGCCCGGCAACCGACCAACGAGCCTGCCACGCCGACCGCTTCTTCCCCTTCACCTCACGAACAGCCCACACCCGGACATCGAACGAGATCCGCCGCTCTTCCCCGTCCCCGTCAAGCCCGCCGCTCCCAGCGGACCCTCCGGAGGTACCGGTGCTCATCGGGCCGGGTCACGGGTCAGGCCGTCAAGCCAGGCATTCAGATCGTCACGAGCGACCCGGATCTGCCCGTTCGGCAACTTGATGACCTTAGGCCCGGTCCCCTTCCGCTGCCAGTCAGACCAAGTCGACCGCGGCAACGGCCCGTCCGGCCCGCCAAGCTCCACAAGCACCTGCTCGAGAGTCAGCAGAACCCGCTGATCGACCCGAACCGGCTACTTCCTCCCCTGCCCGGACCCCGCCGACCGGCTCATCGGACCCTGATGGACCCCGCCGCCGCCCTTGGATCCGTTCGAAGCCCCGGGAACAGGACTGCTTGGCTCTGAGCTTACCGAGAGTGAGCGCGGAGGGCGGCCCCGGCGTCTCGCGGATTGACCAATGGACGGCACGTGACCGGAGGCACTGCCGGCCCGGCGTGAGGAACTTTGCATGGCCCGACAGCATCAGCAGCGATGACATCGCCGCTGTCACCACAACCGACATCGCCCCCCGCACCGCAAGGATCGGCCCCGATCTGATCGACACCAATGACGTCATCGCGGCTCCTGTGACGGTCAGAGACACAAAGGCCGTACGGTTTGGGGTCGCCGCAGAAGCCGATGCAGCGCCGGCAAGTCGCCAGCCCGCGGACCGATCGGCACCGCGTATGCCTGGGCCCGCGTCCCGAGGAAGACGTGTCCTAAACACAACTGGGTTCTGCTGTCTACCGAGCCCACGGTCGAGGACATCGCGTCGGCAGCAGAGATCCGCGGGGCCAGTTAGCTGCTCTACCCAACGGCCGGGAGGAGGCGGGCACCACCCTCATTTTATGATCCAGAAGATGGCGAGGGACCAGGTCAACATGAATGACTATCTTGACCGATCGGACAGTCGGGCCGTTCAGGTCCGTTGCGCGGGAGGAAGTCAAGGTGCCGGGAGCCGCAGCGCGGTTCCGCGGCGCGCCGTAGACGTTGCCCCGCGCCCTCTATGGGCCCGCGGCCCGCGATCCCTGCTTCCTGCCGGCAAACCTGACTGCGGTCGAAGCCGGCCGGATCGGGCCGTCCCCGGATGATTCCCGACGACCGGTTCGAAGAGGTCGCTGCGATGGTCACCGAGCTGCGCTCAGGCCCGCTGAGAGCCGTTCGCCGCAGCACCCGAAGTTCACCCGGCCGAGCACTGGGGGCTCGCTGACTTCGGGGATGCGCCACTTGTTCTGTCAGCGCGCGTCCTGCAGGCCCCGTACGGGCTCACCCTCGGGCGCCCGGCGAACGGGCGCAGTGGGATCAGGATGACCGTGTCCAGTTCTCCGACCGACCCCGGCCCGACCAGGCCCCGACACCGGTCCGGAACCAACAGAGCCGCCGCCGGGCGGTTCCGCGGAACCGCCGCGGGCGCCCGGCTGCCCGCCGCTGCGCCCGGTCGACTGGGATGGCCCCTTCACCCGCACATGGCAGTCGAGCTTGGGGGGCGGTAACGCTCCGACGTATAAGTGATCCGCCGCCCATGGGGACAGCCAGAGCAGTAATCCTTCCTGATCTGTGGCGCGGCTGAACTGGCCTGGGCCGCGCTCGCGAGCAGGTCGGGGACGAGGGAGTCCGCCAGGGCTCGCTGGGTGCGGTCAGGCTGCCCAGCCCGGCGGGTACCGGCAGGTCGGGGTCGCCCTCCTCGTCGTCGAAGGCGTGCTTGTAGCGCTCCCCGCGTTCCCCAGCCATCCAGGCCAGGTCGGGAGGCCGTAAATCACTGGCGGCGATTCCAGCACGGACACCCACGATCGCCGGCAGCGACTCCTCGGCGATAATCCGCCCATCTGCCGTGCCGTCCCAGAAAAATTAATCTTGGAACAGTCTCACCTGCGAACTACGCGCCTGGAGCTGGCGCCATGAGCGAGGCGATCTCGTTGATCTGGCGGCGCAGGATGGACAGTTCGGCGGTCAGATCCAGAGGGTGAAAGGTGATCGTCGTGCCGGTGGTGAGGGTGTAGGTGCGGCGGACTTCGGTCGAGGTGCCGGCATAGACGACGTGACCGGCGGGCAGGCCGAGGGCGGTGCAGTACGCCAGCAACTGGTAGATCGTGTCGGGGTTGTCAGCCTTCTTCTCGATCTTGTATTTAGCATCGAGGACGGCAACAGGGACCCGTCGGCCGGTCGAGGCCTGCTGATAGCAGATGAGGTCGGGCTTCAGTTTCACCAGACCTGCCCGGTCCAAGTGGTGGGTCTCGTCCTGGAAGGTGACGTGGCGGCCCGGCACGCGGCCGGTTGGCGGCTGCAGGAGCGCGTCGCGAACAGCCTTCGTGACGAAGGCCTCGAACACCGTCCACATCGTCACCAGGAAACCGTCGACCCGGACGGTCGTCGGGCCTGCGCCGCCGCCATACTCATAGGAGTGACCGCGCAGGATCATTTCGGCGAGGCCCAGTGCCGTCCAGTAGCGAGCGTTGTGGGCGCTCGGTGTCCACGTCGGTGGGGACTCACCACGGCCAAGCGGGGTGACGTCGACGAGCTCGTCGATGATCTCGCGAAGCGCCATCCTGGTCGGTCGAATGATGCCGGGGAGGGCACGCAGCCGCCGGGCGGCGGCGAGGAGCAGCCGGTTCTCCGCGATGTCCACGGTGAACTCGTCGTACTCGCAGGGGATCGCGGGCCCGGACCAGTGGCGGCGGCGCATCTCGTCGGAGCGGACCCGGCCGCGGATCGTCATCAGGTCATCCTCGACCGGCCGGTAGCCGTAGAGCAGACCTCCGGCAAAGGCACGTTGCTGGATCGCACGGGTGAAGGACCGCGCAACGGCCGGCAGCAGGTCCTCGGCCTCGTCGACCTCGACCTCCTCCTTCTGCCACGTGCCTTTGTCCTGGGCATAGCCGAGCAGGAAGAGCAGCCGACCGATCGTCACCTTCGGGCGAATCCGCACAACCACGGTGTCCGGACCTGTACCGAAGGCCGCCGAGCCGACCTCGGCCTTCGCCTTCACCTTGTATCGACCCGCACCGAGAGGAGTCACTTCTACGGCGTCGGCTCCCTTCAGTGCTGCGACTTGCCCGGGGCTAAGCCGGTGCTCCTTGCTGCCGTACTCCGCCAGGTCGATCACCAAACGTCCGGTCGGTGTGGGCGCAGCGGGGCTGGACATCAGGCGCCAGCGGACTGTGGCGGTATGGCAGTCTGCCGCAGCGCGTCCAGGCCGAACTCGTGGTGCACGTCGGTCTCGTCATCGCCGTAGAAGTACTCCTCGAGCAGTGGCTCGATCTGCGTCAGCCAGACCAGGTCGAGTCCGGCATCGATGCCGTCCGCGTACAACTCGGTTTTCATCAGGTACGCCGGGCCGACGCGCGAGCCTGTGAAGCCATCCTTCGCATCGAGACGGCGGTTCAGCTCGTCGAGCACATCCGCCGGCTGGGCAGACAGTGACTGGGCCGTGAGCCAGGTGCGCAGCAGGGACCGGGTCGGCTCCTCCGCCGGGTCGAGGGTGACGAAGTGGAACCGGCGGCGGACGGCCGCGTCCAGGCGGGAGATCGACCGGTCGGCGGTGTTCATCGTGCCGAGGATGAACAGGTTCTTCGGAAGAGAGAACGGACGGCCGTCTTCCTGCCGGTAGAGCAGGTAGGCGACCTCGTCGCGGTACTCCAGCAGGAAGTACAGCTCCCCGAAGATCTTCGCCAGGTTACCCCGGTTGATCTCGTCGATGATGACGAAGAACGGCTCGTCGGGATGCTCCTCCGCCGCCTGCGCCAGGCGGACCAGCGGTCCCGAGACCAGCTCGAACCGGATCGACCCGTCACCACCCGCCTCGCCACGCGGCCGGTACCCCTGGATGAAGTCCTCGTAGCTGTACGCAGGATGGAACTGGACGAACGCGATGTTCTCCCGCTTCTGGCCGGTGAGGTGCAGGGCCAGTTCGCGCGCGACGAAGGTCTTCCCGGTACCCGGTGGACCCTGGAAGATCATCTGTGGCTTGAGCCGCAGGAGGCGCAGGCAGCGCCGCAACCAGTCATCGTCGACGTGCAGGCGCGCCGCCAACGCCTCCAGCCTGTCGTCGCCGACGTTCAGGAGTCCGGCCGCCGCCATGGTCGGGTCTGCGGATGGCCCTCGGGCTTCCCCTGCCCCGACATTGACTATGCCGCCCGCCGCCAAACCGCTCAGGGTGAGAGCCTCGCCCTGAACACGCCCGACGAGCTCGGGCAGGAAATCGCTCAGATCGATGACCGACTGGTCTGGAACGGCGACAGCGGCCGCGAGCGGGCCGGAGAGGTCGTCGGCGAAGTCGAGCGGGTCGCGCGGATTGCGCCAGCGGACAGTACGCCGTAGCTCGAGGACGGCCCCGGCGGGACTTTCCGGGTTCCGGAAGTAGTACGGCGAGCCGGTGATCTCGCCAACATAGAAATCCGCGCCGAAGTTGGTCAGGACCAGATCTCCGATGGAGATCCGGCTGAGGAACGCGTAGATGTCGTCGACTAGCCGCAGCCGCTGGTCGGACCGTCGCTTCGGGTAGGTCGCCTCGACCGCGTCGGCCACCACGCTGCGTCCCGTTCCCGGCCGCAGTTGGGGAAGCAGGTCGACTGGCAACGCGCACACCGCATCCGGAAGCCACTCGCCGCGGACCGCGTCCCGCCGGGATGGCGGTCGAACCAGCCAGGCGCGCCGCGCCTGCTCCGTCTCCAGCACGCCCGCGACGTCGTCGTCCCCGCCGTCCGCCTCGCCGACGACAGCGCGTAGGTCCGCCCCGGCGAGCTGGCGCAACGCATCGGCCCGACCCGTGACGATGTCGATGCCGTCTGCTTCCAAGAGCCCCAGCCACACCGCTCGCTCTCGCTCCGTGGCGTGAGCATCCCTCGGTAGCCGCCCGCCGACGTCAAGAGCACGGAACCAGCCTTCAGGCCGGCTCCCAACCAGGTAATGCACAATACGTTCGGCCGGCAGATCGGCGCTTTCGGCCAGGTCGCCGGCCCGAACCCAGTAGCCCGCCGGCACGGCCGCGAGCTCCGCCTCGACCAGGTCGAACTGATCCCTGTCACGCCGGTAGTCGGCATACCGGCGCCCGGCCTCCTTGCGCCAGGAGACAGGGTCTGGATACTCACGCAGCGACCACTCGCCGACTCCGGTCGCCAGCCAGCCCTCAGGAGTCTTGGCGAGCCAGCCGGCCCGGACCAGCTCGCTGCTTGTCCAGCGCAGCGTCTGCTCCGCGGTCGTCTTCCCGTTGGTCGCCGCCGCCCACTCGTCATCGACCGTCGGGTAACGCTCGTCGGTGACCGGATACTGCTGCCGGACCTTCGACCAGACCAGACTCGGGTGGACAGGCGCCTCTGCCGAGACCAGGTAGCGTACGGCGAGCTGCATCACCCGCGACATGACCTGTATCCGTACGGGCACCCCAGCCACCCCCAGTACCGCCAGCGGCCCACCGCGCCGCGAGCCTGGGCAGATTATTCACCTAAGGCAGCTACCTGGAGACTCTGTGGCCCAGCGTTGTGTCTGTGCACGACTACAGTGTGACGGAGTGTGCTGGGCTATGGGCTGCCGGTCTCCAGGGTCGAGAAGAGGGTGTCGGTCGGAGGGCGTGACGCCAGGACATGCTTTGGCCTGGTCGACGCCGGATGCCGCAGACCCTCCCCAGGGGGTGGCGTCAGCTCGGAGCGGAACGCCACGCCCGTCTCCTCCGCGCGGGTCATCTCGTCGTAGACCGCGAGGATCTTCTTCCTGGTCGCCTCGAAGAGTTCGGGCTCCTTGTTCCGGAAGGCCCGGAAGCTGGTCAGGGCGTACTCAACATCGGCTCGTTCCACGCCGTACAGCCGGAAGTAGGCGGCGTCGAGTTCCGCTCGCAGCACGAACCTACGATCGGGGTCCCAAACGAAAGGCGGCCCGCCGTCGTTGAGGTCCTTGGCGAATGGCTGCATGTCCCAGGCCGTGTAGGTCAGCTCAAGCACCCTGGCCGTGACCCACGAGTCCAGGGAGACATCGGGCCGCCAGCTGGCCTGGTCGTCGTATCGTCCGGGTTCGAGCACCGGTATCTGCTTGACCAGGAAATAGCTCACCGAGGCGCCGGACATCTTCTGACGTAGGACGTAGTCGAAGACGAACGAGCCGAGGTTCGCGAGCAGCAGGTGGCCGCGCTGGCCGAACAGCATCAGCGGAAGCTTGTGACCGACCGCGAGACGCGGGACCGCCGATGCGATCATCGTCCGAACATCGGAGCCGCGTGCCACATCGCGAAATCCCACCAGCCATCCCCGGTCCCACCTGGCCAGCTTCTTCTCCACCGCGTCTTCGGGCACCCAGTACCGAGGCATCGGCACGACGCTGGCGCCGTCCAACCGTTCCTTCCCTAGCAGTGGGGGCAGGATATTCTGTTTGGCTTGGGCCTCGGTCTGGCCGTCATACGTGCCGTACCGATGGTCGAAGTGGTGCACCATCTTGGCCTCGTACAGCGGAATCATCCGGTCCGGACCGTCGACCGGCCCACGGACGAAGACCGAGGAGACCAGCCGCCAGCCATCGGCCTGCAGATCCTCGCGGCACTCGAAGATCTTCGAGTCGTTCGACATGTGGAACAGGGTCAAAAAACTAATCATCCACGGATTTTCCGGAGGCGCGTCTCGCCAGATGACGGGCAGGCGGTTGTAGATTCCCTTAATGATCTGCGCATGCCTCGGGCTCTCGCATACTGGGGAGGTTTTCGTGTTCGGATTCAGCTGGGCAATGTCCTCGCGTGTCAGTGTGAACTCGATGTGGGCGATGTCCGGGACCTTGCGTGCACGGAAGGCGAGCCGGATATGTTCGTTCTGGGTACGGGATCCGCTCACCGTCACGAGCGCGAAGCGGAGCCGGTGGTCGATACCCGGGAACAGCTTCTCCTCGTTCTCGAAGTCGAGTACCGACACGAGAGCCCGCTCATCGACGAGATCACCGAAGAACTGTGCGGTGGTCGCGTCGGTGGCGATGCCCGTGGGCAGGACCTGGCCGAAGCGGCCGGCCGGGGCAAGGAGCGTTCGGGCGGTCTCCGCGAAGACGGCGTAGGTGTTGACGTCGCCGCGGCCCGTACGGGGAAAACGGCCCGAGCCACGGAGGAACTCCGACTCGCACGTCGCCGCACGCTTCGCGGCTTTGTACTCCGTGTGCAGTTCGAGGTCGACCGAATCCTTGCTAGCCAGCAGATCCTTGATCAGGCGCTCGCGGGCCGCCTTGTTGGAAGCGGCGGCGATGTCGACCCGGCGAGCGGCGAAGAACTCCTTGTCCTGGATTTTCACCCGGTCCCAGGGCGGGTTCCCAAGGACGCAGGAGAAGCCGCCGTTCCATCCCGGGTCCTGACCGCCCGGTACGGATGCGGCGTCCACCTGGAAGATCTGGGGAAACTCGAGGTGCCAGTGGAAGAAGCGGTTGCGCAGGGCGATCTTGCGCCGCAGGTCGTCGCGGACCGGGTCGGGAGTCAGGGTGCCGTCGCTGAGCTGCTGGACTGTCTCGCTGGTGATTGCCTGCGGGGCGTTCTCCCGCTTGGGCCAGAAGAACGCGGCGCACCAGGCGTCGGCGACCAGGACCTGGCGGCGCCGATCCGGCGAGTCGTCCAGTTCGCGCTGCGCTCTGGTCTGCTGGCGCATGTCGGCGAGGGTCAGGTCGTACCGGGCGCCGATCTGGTCGATCCGTGCGACGCTCTCGGCGAGGCTGGCGTTGTTCAGCCTGGTGGGATCGACCTCGAATGCTTCGATCTGCTGGGAACGTTTCGACCGGTTCTCGCTACGAAGGTGGGTCGCCCAGGCCGAGTCGTCGCCCTCCAGCGACTTGTAGGCCGTGTCCGGGATCCCGGACTGCAGCATCCGCGGCGTCACTCCCAGCAGGGCGTTGCCGGCGCGAATGTGGCCGTCGAGGAAGGCAAGTGGCCGGCCGGGGACAAGGGATTCCAACCAGAGGGAGACCTTGGTCAGTTCGACGGCCAGCGGGTTGAGGTCCACGCCGTAGACGCACGAACGGACGACCTTGTCGAGGGCGAAGCGGAACGCGGCCGGGGTCGGCTCCGCATCGCCCGTGTACATCTGGGCATAGCGCAGGGCGATGCGCCGGGCCGCGGCGACCAGGAAGTGGCCGGAGCCACAGGCCGGGTCGCAGACGGTCAGCTTCAGCAGATTGTCGGCGCCGCCACGAGCGTAGTCATCGATGACCGGGTCGAGGGCCGACTCGAGCAGGGAGTCGATGAGGACGGTCGGGGTGTAGTACGAGCCGGTGGTCTTGCGGTCGTTGCCGGCGATCTCGACGAGGGTGAACGTGCGGCTGGGCAGGTCGGGGCGCGGGACGAGTTCGAGCAGGGATTCGTAGACGCTGCCGAGTTCGTCGGCGCCGAGGTGCCCGAAGTCGACGCGGCGGAGGCGGCCGCGGTCGTCGGGTACGTGACTGAGCAGGCGGACCGCGGCGAGGAGGCGGCTGTTCGGTAGCTGGTAGTCACGCAGTTCGTCGGGCCGGCTGATGAGAGCGTCATCGGCAGCGCTGCGGGGCGCGTCGGGGTCGTCGGCTCGTAGATAGAGGCCGCCGAGTTCGGGGAGGGCGAGTTCGGGCCTGCCACCTTCGGTACCGAGGGCATCGAGGACGACAACGAGGCCGCGCCAGAGGTCGCCGTGCCGGTCGCCGAGGCGGGCGTCGGCGATGCGGCGCAGCCGCTTGGTGGAGAAGTACTGAAGGTAACGGTCCCGGGCCTGCTCCAGGTCGCGGCGGCTTCGACCACGCGCGGAATTCGGCCCGGGGATGACACCTACTCCGATGGGCCTGTCTGGGTCCGGCGGCAGTGGGATGAGCAGAGCATCGCGGTCCTCGGACACAAAGAGGAAAAGAATCTGGTAGGCGAGCCTGAGCAACTCGTGCTCGAAGTCAGCCGCGGAGATCCCGCCGTTGTGTCGGCCGGCTTTCAGCTTGTCGCACAGCGCCGGGTTGGTTTCGAGGAAACCGGTGCCGAGTTCTTCGAGGGCCCTGCGGACCTGCTCGCGCAGCTTGTCCTTGGCTTCGATGCCGGTCTGGTGGGCGAAGGTCCGCCACCGTTCGAGCCAGCAGTCGGCCGGGGTGCCTGGAGTGCCATCGTCGCGTGGCTGGACGGTGAGGCGGGAGGCGTGCAGCGTGGCGTAGAGAAGGGCGAACTCGTCGAACAGCTCGCCATCGAAGATGGCCTGGAGGTCGAACTCCAGATAAGCAGCACCGACGAGCGCCGAAGAGTCACGCAGCAGCCGCAGGTCTCGGCCGTTGGAAAGAATTCCCCAGAGGTGCTCGGGCCGGGCATTGAGATGCTCTTGGAGGAGCGCCTGCGGAGCGCGCTCGCCCTTGGAGCCTGGCCCGGTCTTGCCGAACCGTTCATCGAGGCCACGGTTCCAGCTGACGAGATGTATCGGCACGTGCTGCCAGAGGTGGCTGACCTGCGGGGTGCGGTCGCGGGGTGCCGGCGAGATCAAACCGTAGTCGAGCACCGAGAAGAGGGCCTGCAGCCAGTGCGTGCGGGTGAGTTCGGCGGTGACCTCGGTCGACGCGGTGCCCTGATGGCTCGCAGACTCCTCCTTGAGCCATTCCTGGAAACTCAGCCAGACGCCGCGCAGATGCGTCCAGTGCCGGGCGGCGGCCTGTTTGACGTTCTCGTTCAGGCCGAGGCCGTAGGTCTTCGTGTCGGTGCCCTTGAGTTCCACGTCGCCGTCGACGATGCGGCGCAGCAGGCGGGGCGGCAGGAAGCCGCCTTCGAGGGTGACGGCGGTGAACTTCTCGTCGTCGCGGCGGCTCATCGGGCGGCTCCGGCCGGCAGATACACGTAGACACCGAGCACGTCGGCGTGTTCATGAGGTTGGACGTCGAGGCTGCGGGTCCGCCCGCCGACGATCTCGCGCGCAGCGGCGTGCGCGGCGCGCAGCTCCGCGGCGAGCACCGCGCCCTCGGCGTCAAGGTGCGGCTGGGCGTCGGCGAGTTCGGAGACGGCGCGTTCGGCCTGGCGCTGGACGAGTTGCGGCAGCGCGTTGTCCGGCTCCGCGGCCAGCAGCACCTTGATCTCCTGGTCGTCGAGCCACTTGAAGCTGCCGTCGGGGTCGCGGCGGTAGCCGGCGAGCCGGGCGTCCTCGGCGACGACGGTGTTCGCCCGGGCGGTGCCCGGGAGGGTCAGATGGAAGCGGTAGCGGGTCAGCAGGAGCACGGTGCGCGTGGCCACGGTGCTGACGCGGAACACGCCGAGTCGGGCCGCCGGTGGCGGGGTACCGAGATCCGTGCCGGCCCACGGGTCATCCTCGGCGTCGCTGGGCAGCGCGGACGGCTGGTCGTCGAGGGCGGCTTCGACGATGATGCGGGCGAGCCCGCGCACGGCGGAATCGGTACGGACGAGCGGGCGCTGGCCGGGGCGGGCCGGCAGGTCGTCACAGAACCGGACCGACGTGACCTTGTCGTCACGGACGCCGAGGGCGTCGCGGACGGCGGGGCGCAGGCCGGCGAGCGAAACAGTAAAGCCGTTGTTCTCGGCGGTGATCTGGGCGCCGATCGAGGCCAGGCTGTCGCGGACGAAGCTGCGAACCTCGGTGGTGGTGCCCATCGCGGTCCGCACACCGGCGAGGACCCGTTCGACGTCGGCGTCGGCGATGCCCGAGTGAGCGAACTTCGTCGCGGCGCCCTTCTGCCGTTCCGCCGCGCTCTTCCAGGCTTCGTCTATGTCCGGTGCGAGGTCGTTCAGGTCGAGGTCGAGGGCGAGCTGCTGGCTTTGCAGGGCGTCAGAGCCATCGCTGAAGAGCCGGTTGACCAGCGCCTTGACGACACCGGTGGTCTCCTCGGGAACGGGCACGGCCACCCCGGTGTTTTTCGCGATCTTACGGTGCTTGCAGAGCAGGACGTTGAGGACGATGCCGTCGATGCCGTTGTCCTGGCCGTAGAGGGTGACGGCGCGGACGATGTCCCTGCGCTGGCCGAACCGGTCGACGCGGCCTTCGCGCTGCTCATGGCGGGTCGGGTTCCAGGACAGGTCGTAGTGCACCACCGCGTCGAAGTTCTCCTGAAGGTTGACACCCTCGGAGAGGCAGTCGGTGGCGATCAGGACCCGTTTGCCCGGCACGTCGCCGAACTCGGCGACGGCCTTCTCTCGCGCGGCGGGCGGGTCCTCGCCGGTGACGTAGCGGATGGTCGTTTTCCTGACGAGGGCCTTGCCGAGTTGGGCATGCAGGTAGTGCGCGGTCGGGATGTACCGACAGAAGACGATCGGGTTGTAGCCGTCGGCAAGCAATCCCTTTACCGTCTTGATCAGTAGGCGGAGTTTTGCGTCGGTGTCCTTGCCCGCGAGCTTGGCCGCCGCCTTACCGAGCTCGCGCAACCGCTGCCGGTCGGGCTCGGGAAGGGTCTCGTTGTCTGCTCCCGGTGGGACGTCGGCGCCATCGGCGGCGTCATCGTCCATCGGGTCGAGATGCTCCTGCCGGCCCAGCTGTTCGATCTCCTTGTCGGACATGTTCAGGTCGAGGCCGGAGCGCGATTCAAAGGTCGCGACGGCGGCCGCCGGGGAGCTGGCCAGTGAGCGCAGCAGTGCGAGCGAGGACCACCAGCGGATCCGCCTCTTCAGGTCCCCATCGGCGGTACGGACCATCTGCCGGGCGAACGCGAGGGTGTCCCGGTAGAGCGTCTGGTAGTCCTCGTCGAGCCCGTACGGCAGATCCTTGTAGTCACGATCGCTGGGGAATGGCGTCTCCTCGCCGATGAACTTGCGGATGTCCTTGCGGCGGCGCTGCACGAAATAGCGCGCAAGCCGGTCGCGGCTCATCCTGTCTTCCAGGTCGATCGTCGCCAGATCCGGCTTGACCAGGCCGAGAAGGGCGCGGAACGCCTCGTCGTTGCCCGAGTGCGGCGTTGCGGTGACCAGCAGCAGATGGCGGTTCTCGTCGGCGGCGATCCGCCTGACCAGGTCGAAGCGCTGGTGGCGGTCGACCGACGAGCCACCGACGACGGTATGGGCCTCATCGACGATCACCAGGTCGGCGCAGCCACGGGCAACGATGTCACGCCGACGATCGGCCTTGACGAAGTCGGTCGACACGACCGTGAACGGGAACTTCTCGAAGATCGATTTTTCGCCGGACAGCCGCTCCAGGCGGGTCGCCGTGGAAGTAAGGACCAGCTCGGCCTCGATCGCGAACTTCTCCGCGAGTTCCCGCTGCCACTGCTCGGCCAAGGCCGGGGAGCAGAGCACGGTCAGACCGGTGGCGTCGCCCTGAGCGAGCAGTTCCTTGGCGATCAGCCCAGCTTCCACGGTCTTACCGATGCCCACATCGTCGCCGATGAGCATCCGCACCGTCGGCTGCCGCAGTGCGACCAGCAACGGGACCAGCTGGTAGTTGCGCGGCGTGACGGCCACCGAGGCGAGCGAACGCAGCGGCCCGGCGCCCGCGTCGAACCCGAGCCGCAACGCGGTCGTCAGCAGCCGGGCGGACTGGTGATCACCTACCGTATTTGGCCCGACCTTCGGTCGCGCGAACGCGGCCGGGCTGATCTCATCCGGGAACAGCGCGGCGATGAACTCCTCGTCGCCGTTGAGCGGCCGGGCGATCAGCAGATCCGCGGCGCTACCCGGGAGGACGACCCAGTCCCGACCGCGCGCCGCGACGACACTGCCCGGCTGGTAGGTGGCCGCGCCCGCCGGGGCGATGGCACTGCTGGCTGCTGCCGTCTGCGGAGGCATCAGAAAGCCCGCCCGGTGCCGAAGACGTTCGCGTTGGCGTGCACGACCTGTTCCCACTCCTCGTCATAGCGGAACCGGACCACGAGCCAGCCCAGGTCGGCCAGTCGGTCCTCGGCCGCCGCGTCGCGCTCCGCGACCGGAGCGGCGTCATGGTGCGGCCCGTCCACGAACACCGCGACGGGGCCAGAACTCAGGTGATACACGAAATCCGGCCGGGCGAACGCCCCGTCGACCATGGCCTGCGCGGCGTCTGGTAGCCGAAAGCCTCCGTCTCGAAGAAACGTCAGCAGTTTGCGTTCCAGATCCGACTCGGCCCGCTCGGCCAGTTCGCCGGCGTGGCCGTCCGGTCCGTCTGGATGGCCCTGGTGTCGGACGGTCTCGGCACTGGCGAACCGGCGGAGCAAGTCGACGACGAGGTGCCGGTCGATTCCCAGATGAAAGGTCTGGTTCGTGTAGGACAGCAGGCAGTCGTAGCAGCCTCGCTCGCACCGCTCCCGCGCCCCCGGGGCGTGGCCCAGGTCCTCACCTGTTTTCGGGTCGTAATGGATGAGCTCCAACGCCTTGGCCGCGACCTCGGCCAGAGCCGTCGGTTCGTCGTGCAGCCGACGCAGTACGCCGGCGCCGCCCTCCGCACTCTCGATCAGGAGGAACCGGCCCTGGCCCGCGTTGTCGGGCAGTGCCTCGCTGGTCAGCTCGGAGTCCTCCAGCTGGAACATGGTCTCGATCCCGCGTTCCAGCGCGTAGCGCAGCGTCGTCGCGGTCGCTTCGTCGACCGGAGTAGCGAGGCGGATCACGGCGATGTTGCGCCGGTCCTCGACGAACGGGACGACCTTGCGGGCCCGCAGGTCGTCAGCGAAGTCCGCCAGCTCGGACTCCTCCGCGACCGGCTCCCCCGTCGCCTTCTTCTCCGTGATCCAACGGCCGTTGACCGGGTCGAGCCAGAACCCCAGCTGGTCCTTGCGGCTGCGGCGACGAAGCCCCTGGTTGATCACCCGAACGGTGGCGGTATCCCCGAACACGAGGCTCGCGAGCGCTCCTGAGCCGCCTTCTGCTGGCTCGATCGTCGCGGCGAGGCGGCCAGGGCGCTGGCCGTGGGTGGCGAACCGGTAAGTCGTCAGCAGGTCGAAACCCGCGCGACGGCGTTCCTCTTCGTCCGAGGAGATCCGCCGGCGCCGCTGCGTCGTGACGGTCTGCAGGTGCATCAGCCCCGGCATGGGCGTGCTCAGCAGAGCGTCGCATTCCTCGCAGCGGTTCGTCCCGACGCCGCGGTCGTGCCAGTAGCCGCATTCCCCGCAGAGCCGGGCCTCGGTCGTCGCGATGTCGCCGGCGGCGTTGAGCCCACCGGGAATCTGGACGCGGGTCACCTGATAGCGGTCACCCTCGTGGTAGATCAGCGCGCCCGGGCCGAACTCGGCGACCGCGATGAAGCGAGGCCGCTGGATGTAGTCGCCGCCCGTCCGGCCGCCCCGCTCACCGGGGATGTAGGCCGCCAGCGGCAGGCGAGGGAACGAGTAACCCGGCAGGAAACCCTCGGAGGCGAAGTAGCGGTACGAGTAGAAGTCGGAGAACGGGGTCTCCTCCGCCTCGTTCGTCAGCAGCTTGATCCGCTCCTCGGCCTCGTACCGGCGCCGGCGGGCCAGGTCCCGGCTCGGCGAGGCCATCGACCGGTCGAGGACGCGCAGGTTCTGTTCCCGCTGGTCCTCGACCGCGGCCCGGTACATGTCGCGCCACCGGTCACAGGCGGCGTCGAATGCTCGGGGCGCGGCCTGGATGACGTCGTCGATCCAGCCGTCGTGCCACCAGCCCGCCGCATGGATCTCGTCGCCGGTGAGCACGGCGGCCGCGGCTGCCGAGGCCCGCAGCCGCGCGTCCGGGTCGGTGAGCTGCGCGGCGAGGTGCAGGTGGACCGGGAGCGGCAGCGCGCCGCGGGGCCCTTCCTCGACGGCGAGGATGTCGGTGAGGCTGCGGCCGAGACTCGCGCCGGTCTCGGCCAGCCAGATCGCGTGAACGTGCGAGCGGACCAGGTCCTCGTTCTTCAGGTCGAGCCGCGGCGGGGTGACGCTGCCGGCGACCATCTGATGGGAGCGGCGGAAGTAGTACTGGTCGTGCGCGCTGCCGGTCGAGCAGTACGTCGTGACCAGCGCCGGCTGCCCCGATCGGCCCGCCCGGCCGGAGCGCTGCGCGTAGTTCGCCGGGGTCGGCGGCACGTTGCGCATCGCCACCGCGTTCAGCTCGGCGATGTCGACGCCGAGTTCCATCGTCGGCGAGCAGTACAGCAGCGGCAGCCCGCCCTTGTCCGGGTCACCGCCCAGGCGGAACGCCTCCTCCCGCTCCTGGCGACGTTTCGCCGGGACCTGCGCGGTGTGTTCGGCGGCCAGCAGTCCGTTCAGATCCGACGCCCCGGAACGGTAGAGATCGCGGAAGAACGTGTTGACGCGCATGCCGGTGTCGTCGTCGACCATCTTGCGCAGCGGGTCCGGCGCGCCCCGCGTCCCATCTCCGGCCCGCCAGATCAACGTCGACGAACGGATCTGGTAACCCCGCGTCCCGCGCGGTCCGTCGACCTCCGCGATCAGGCCGTGCCGGACGAGTACCTTGACCAGATCGCCGATCATGCCGTCGGCGTCGCCGATCGTCACCTTGCTCTGTGCGTGCGGGAATTCGCCCGCACGGCGCAGATAGCGGCCGAACGCGCCCCGGGCGGTGATGTGCACCGCGTCGCGGGGACCGCCCTTCGTGCCGGCCGAGGCGAACATCGTCCGCTCGTTGACCCGCGGCTCGCCGGACGGAATCGCCCACACGCCCTTCAGGAGCTGGTCGCTGGAGGTGAGCAGCCGCTCGTGACCCGCCTGGGTCAGCACCTCCGCTTCGACCGCGAGCGCCCGGCGCATCTCGTCCAGCAGGATCCGGCCCAGCTGCGCCCGGTGCCGCGCGCTGTCATCGCGCAGCAGGCCATGCGTATCGGCCCACAGGTCCTGCTCCGCCGCGATCTCGGCAAGGTCGACGTAGTCGAACAGCAGCAGGCCGGTCTGCTCCAGGTTCGGCATCGTCACCCGCCAGCCGCGCTCCAGATCCGCGTAGATCCGGTAGGCGACCGCGGCGCGCAGCGCCCGCAGCACGTTGTCCTTCTGACTGAACCGCGGGTCCTCGATCCTGGAGAACGACCGGAGCGGCAGGTCGAGCGCGTCGGTGACCTTCTCCGCCACCTCGTGATGGCGCAGACCGCGCTCATCGGCCGCAGCCGCCGCCTTCCACAGGGCGCCGCGTAGCCGCGTGACCTGGACGAAGTCGTTGAGATGGCCCGCCTGAAGGCTCGCGTCCTGCCGGTTGTCGACGAACGTCAGCAGCTTGCGAGCCGACTCCTTCAGGTCCTCCTGAGCCTGCAGGCCGCGCAGCACACTCACGCTCAGCAGCGACACCGCCGAGCTGCGGCCCTCGGCGGCGAACGTGGCCAGCTTCGCGAAGTCCTTGATTCTCGGCTGCTCGTAGGAGACCCGGCAGCGCAGGCAGAACCGGAACGGGACCGCGACGAACCATGCCTGAGTGCCCTCGCCCGGCGGTGTCTCACGGCCGTCGGTGCCCGCCCAGACCGTCTTCGGCAGATACTCGACAAGCCGTGGGAGGACCTTCGGACCGCGGGTGCTCGCCGGGTCGAGCCAGGTGTCCGGGATCCGGCCCGCGGCCACCGGATCGTCCGGCCAGACCGCGTCCTGGTCATCGTCCGAGGCGAGGTAGAGGTAGCCCGGGTCCGCGTTCTCCTGGGCAGCCGTCGTACCCGTGCGGGCCAGGTAGCGGACGCCGTCCGCGTCGGTGACGCGGGTGACCTCCAGGTACTCGTGTCCGCACTCCCGGCAGAACGCGAGCGGCAGCAGCGGCCAGTCCCGCTGGCCGGGCACCGACACCTGGTACTGGCTTGTGATCCGCCGTGTCTGCGGCGGCTGAAGGCTGACGTAGGCCGTGTCGCCCTTCGTCAGGAACTGGTGCAACCGGAAGGCGAACAGCGGCCGCTCCGTCTCCGGCTCGCGCGCCGCGGCGCCCTCGGCGAGCATCGCGCTGATCGCGGCGGCGCACTCCTGCTCGGCCCGCCCCGTCCGCTGGGCGAGTTCGGCCGCGGCCTTCGGCAGCGTCGTCGGCGCGCGCCGCTTCAACCGGCCGTCGTTCTCGTCGGTCTCGAGCCCGAAAATGTCCTCGACCCAGATCGCCAACGGATCGCTCGCCAGCTCGCCGTACGGCCGTCCCCCGACGGCCTCGAGCCCGCCGACCTGTCCGCGTTCCGCGGCCAGGGCGACGGCCGTCGCGATGGCCTTGTCCAGCTCGGAGTCGGACGGCGTGCGCGCTTCGGTCGCCCGCCGCAACGTCTCACCAATGACCGCGGACGGTTCGACATCGACCCCGAACAGCCGGCTCGCGACCTGTGACACCTGCGCCTGCGTCTCGGTGAACGTCGTCGCGGTCGCCATCGTCGCCGACGTTCCAACGCACTTCATCTCCGGCGCCGCGCACGCCTCCCGCAGCCGGCGCACCAGCAACGCCACATCCGCGCCCTGCCGCCCCCGGTAGGTGTGCAGCTCATCGAGCACCAGGAAACGCAGGCCGCGAGCCGCGCCGATCAGCACCTGCCGCTCGTGCGGCCGGGTCAGCAGGTACTCCAGCATCACGTAGTTCGTCAGCAGGATGTCCGGCCGCCGCTGGAACACCCGATCCCGGTCCGCCGCCGACTCCTGCCCGGTGTACCGAGCGAACGTCACCTTACGATCCGCCTGAGGGACGCCCCACGACAGGTACTTGGTCAGCTCGTGAAGCTGGCTATTCGCCAGCGCGTTCATCGGGTAGACGACGATCGCCGAAATCCGGTCCTCCCGCGGCGCGCGGAGGATCGCGTCGACGATCGGGACGATGTACGCCAGGCTCTTGCCCGATCCGGTACCCGTCGTCAGCACATAGCTGCCACGGTTCTGCGCCGCCTCAACCGCCTCACGCTGATGCTGGTAGAGCGCCAGCGACCGGCGGCCCGGATCGTCCTCGGCACGCTTCGCCCGGAAGTATCGCCCGCAGTTGGGATGCAGGACCTCGTCGCGCACAAGATCGTCAATCGAGCCACCCGACGCGAAGGTGGGGTTCAGCGAGATCCACGGGTCAGGCCACCGGACCTTCCGCTCCCGCTCGTCGGCCAGGTGCGCGGCAATCCGACCGTCCCGCACCTGCACCAGCGAGTCCGTGAAGTCCGAATAGTCCTTGATCAGCCCCGCATGTATGTCGAAGACCCGCATGCCCCCGCCTACTGTCGCGCACCCGCCGGTCCGGGCCCAACCATCCCCAAATCTTCACCCTACGGCGATCGCCGCCGCCGACCGCGACAGCCCCACCGCCGTCCGCAACGGCCCGCCAACGACAGCGCGTCAGCCGCCGCCCCTGTGCCCCGGCGCAGCGCATGCCGCAGCACGAACGCGGCCGTCGTCTTGCCCTACCCGGTCGGTAGCAGCGTCACGTTCGAACTATCAAACAGATCCGGAATCAGACGGCCACAGTGCCGCATCCGCCGCGGCCTCTTTCCGGACACGCGGCGCCTTCCGTCCCGACCACATCGTCTTCGCCTCGATGAACGAAAGGCTCGTCAGAGCAACGCGATGGCCTGCAAGGCCAGTCCGAGCAGATCGGCGCGACGACGACGTACCGCGCCGGCCGCGGCTGCCACAGCTCGGTCTCGATCGACCACCCTCCGCGGTCGATCAAAACCGTGATTCTTCAAGCGCTACCCCGGTCTCCGATGGACCTCTCACGAGATGAAGTCAGGCGTCGCCCAGGGCCGACTCTCGGAACACCAGAGTCACGTCGACGTCGCCGAAGTGTTCGACGAAGACGGCACCGGACGGCATCGAGGCGAGGACGGCGGCCACCTCACCGACGTCGCCTCGGGCGAGACCGCCAGGCCAAAGTCGACCACCGGCGGGTGCACGACGCGGGTCACCGTGACGGCCCCCGAGGAGCGCCGTGCACCGCTTGGCGGCTCAGCGGACTGGGCTTCGATCATGAGGCGATCCTCCTTGCGGATCGGTCGCGGCGGCTCGGTCTCGTGCCGTCGGCACCGGGAGCGATGCGGCCTGTCGACGCATCGGGTTGCAGCGCTGCAACCGGCAGTATGCGCCCGACGGTTGCAGCGCTGCAACTAGCTAGTGTTGCGCCGTGACGGACGAGACCATGACCAGCAGTGACATCGCGTCGTTGCTCGGGATCTCCCAGACCGCCGTCAACAAGATGATCTCAAAGGCGTCCGGCTTCCCGGCACCGATCGTCGAGCGGCCGAACTTCCGCGCCTGGCGCCGTTCCGAGGTCGAGACCTGGCTACGGCAACACCGCCCAGGAGCGCTTGACAGCCAGTAAGACCTCGGTCATGCAAGGACTTGCGTCACGCTCGTACTGCAGAGCTGGGCCGGCCGCGCGCTGCAGGTGAACGCCGGCGAAGTTGAGGCGGTAGATCGCCGGTGTCGGCATCGACAGCCAGAAGGCGCAGTCGATCGGAAGGCCCACTGCGAGGAGGGCTCGGGCGATCCACGTCCCGTGTGTAGCGGCCAGGATCGTCGATGCGGGCGCCCCCGACGCCACGAGATCACGAACCGTGTTCCTGGCGCGGGTGGCGAGCTCGGCGAGTGTCTCACCTGTTCCTATGCCCGTCTCGGGGTCCGCCCAGCTCCGCTCGTAGTGGGCCTGCCAATCAGACCGCGGGGCCAGACCTGACCGCCATTCGCGAAGCTCATCACGGCGCTGGACAGGCAGTCCCAGGGCCCGGGCAGTCGGTTCAATCGTCTGAATCGCGCGAAGATACGGACTCGACAGGACGATCGACGCACCGCAATCACCGAGAAACGCGACGAGCGCGCCTGCCTGTTCACGGCCCCTCTCGGTCAGCGGCCGCCGGAACTCGTCGTGACCACCAGGGACCGGGGCAACCGAGACAGCGTGACGAACCAAGATCAGATCGACCATGGTAACGATCATGCCTCACCGCAGTTCCCTGCCATGCTTCCGGGACGGAGGACGCGAGGTCGTGGCGCGTGCGATCGGTGGCATCAAAGGGTGAGATTCGGCGGCTCGACGGCGCGGGGGTGCTGCGGGATGGCGGCGGGCATCGGTGACTGGCCGGCAAGCGCCGGTGCGGACGGCGCGCGGCGGGGGCCGGTTTCCGAGTCGGTGGCAGGGGTTTCGAGGGCCTCGGGGGCGTAGGCGGTGACGAGGGCGGCGAGGGTGATGAGGGTTTCGGTGCCGTCGAGGTTGATCCAGGGGTGGCCGGCGAGGATGCCGCGGAGTGCGTTCGGGGATCGGGTGACGGCGGTGGACAGGGTGGTGTTGTCGACTTGCAGGGTGCCGTGGCGGGGGTCGTGGAGGCGGAGGGTTCCGTCGGTTTCTTCGCTGAGGACGGGGGTGCGCCAGCTGGGTCTCGAGGTTTCGTCGACGGCGGGGTCTGCCTCGTGGAGGCCGAGGAGGTCGTGGTCGCCTTCGGGTGCGTGGCGTTGGACGAGGTAGAGGGCGCGGGCGAGCTGCGGGTGGGTGCCGGGGAGGCGGAGCAGGTAGGTGATGGTGGATCCGCTCTGGCGGGTGGCTGCGCGGTAGGCGTCGACGATCCAGGTCTGGTCGTTGTCGCCGAGTGTCGTGGAGCCGGTGGGTGTGGCGGCGGGGCGGAGGAGGGCTTGGTGGGCGAGGAGGGTTTGGACGGCGAGGCCGCTGCGTTCGGCGATCTCCGGGAGGAGCAGGGCCGCGTTGCGTGTCACGTCGAGGGCGCGGGCGAGGTCGCGGCGGTCGGGGTTCTTGCCGGTGCGGGTGTTCGCGCCGAGCAGGCGGCTGGTGGTGTGGGCCAGGTGGGGTATCTGGTGGCCGTCGGTTCCGCGGGAGGTGGTGTCGAGGAGGAAGGGGCGGATGTCGCGCCAGGAGCGGGCGGTGTCCGCGGCCTGTTCGCTGGCGATGTCGAGGTGGGCGCGGTTGGGGCCGCGGGTCAGGGTGGCGGCTCGGCGGGTGAGGACTGATGTTCGGTCGCTGATGGCGATGGCGAGGTTGGCGAAGCCCAGGAGGGCCTGCTGGCTGATGAGGGCGTCGGGTTGGCTGAGCTGGTGCAGCATCCGTCGGACCTGGTGGATGTGGCGATCGAGTGGCGGTGCGGCGGGGTCGCCGAGGAGTGGGGCGATGGGGTCGAGGGCGTGGTCGCCGGTCGGATGAAGGCGTTCTCGGGACATGCGGATCGGGCCGGCCAGGGCGCCGAGTCGGGTGAGGACCTGGGCGGCGGGGATGGCCGAGGGGACATTGGTCTGGAACGGTGCGAGCAGCGGCGGGAGGGCTCGGGCGGCGAGTGCGGCGGCGAGGGTGATGTCGGTGAGGCGGGTCATCGCGCCGCGGACGGCGAGGGGGTCGCCGAGGATGACGGCGTCGAGGCTGCGGTGGTGTCCGGCGCGGTCGACGTGGGTGGCGAGGAGGTCGTGGGCGGCGCCGAGGTTGTCGGCGGCGCGATGCCAGGGGGTGTGGCCGGGGGTGGGTTGGGCGTAGAGCTGGTCGGCGATCAGTGCTGTGGTGACGAGGCGGTTGACGAAGGTCGTGGACCGGCCGGAGCCGCCGAAGGGGGCGTCGAGGAACTTGGCGTGGCGTCCGGCGGTGGCGAGGAGCCGGCCGATGCCGGCGGCGTGGTCGAGGATTTCGCCGACGCGGGCGCTGGGCCGTGGCGGGTTCGCGGCGGCAGTGGTGGCGATGCGGGCGGCGGCGTCGGCGAGGCTGCCGTAGGTGAGGGGGTCACGCATCGCTCGGCGCGGTGGGTGCGGGCAGTGGTGTCGCTGCCGGTGGAGGGAGAGGCTGCCGGGCGCGCGGCGGGTAAGCGTCGCGGCGGCGGGGACGGGCCCGGTTCCGCGCGATCGGCCCTGCCGGGGCTGCGCCGTTCGGCTGGTTCATGGGTGTGCCGCCCGGCTGGGGGGACGTCCTGGCGTTCGGTCTTTCAGTGGTAGTTCAGGCTGCCGCCGGTCCTGCCTGCCGCTCTGGCCCCGGTTCGCCGTCGGTATGCGTGGGGGCACCGGCGGCCGCGGTTCGGATCTCGTAGGCACACCCGAGGCCGATTGGACGGTTGCTGCCGGCAGGGCATGAGGAGCACCGGCTAACGCGGTCGGGTGGGAGTTCGGGTCGGCCGGGTCCTCCTGGCCGGTCAGGCCGAGGGCGTGGAGGAGGTCGGTGGTGCGGACGCGGTAGAGGCGGCCGTAGCGGCGGACCGGGCAGGGGAACTCGTCGTCGCGGGCGAGGTTGTAGGCGAGGGTCCGGCCGAGCCCGAACAGCTTTGCAGCGGTGGGGAGGTCGATGACGGGTGGGAGGCGGCGCAGTCGGGTGAGCTGCCGGTCGGTCCATCCGTTGCTCTCGAGGCCGAGGGCGTGGAGGAGGTCGGCGGTGCGCACCCGGTAGAGCCGGCCGTAGCGGCGGACCGGGCAAGGAAACTCGCCGGCGCGCGCCAGCTCGTAGGCGAAGGTGCGGCCGATCCCGAACAGGGGTGCCGCGGTCGGCAGGTCGAGGACGAGGGGTAGGCGTCGGAGGTTCTCCGGTGATGGCGGCGCAGGCATCTGGGTGGGCTTCTCTCGGGGTCGAGGTTCGGCGTGGTGGGGCCGCAGGCCGCGGTGAGCCGCTGGTCCTGGTCACAGGCCGGGAGTTGGCGGTCCCGGCCAGCCGGGGAGACCAAGGGGCGGGACAGCCGGAGCTGCCGGTGGTGTCGTCGTGGTTGCCGGTCCGGCTCTTGGACGCTGTTCTGGCTCCGGCCGCCTGGCGGAGGGGGTGGTTTCGGTCCGGGGTGGCGGCAGTGCCGCCGGCTCGGTTGCTGCCTGCGGCGGTTGGTGGGGCGGGGCTGCGAATGGTTGGGCTGCGGGTGGTGGGGCGGGTGGGTGTAGCTGCTGCGGGTCGACGGTGAGGGCGCGTCGCAGGGCGCGTTCGGGGAAGCGGGCGAGGAAGGCGACGGCGCGGCTGGGGTGCGGGGTGATGTGCCAGTCGGCGAACCGGGCGTGCGCCTCGCGGGAGGCCTCGTCGAGGAGTTGGCGGACCTGGACGGCGTCGGTGGCGGCGGGATCCCACCGCCAGGTCCGGGCGTCGAGGTCGGTGTCGGTGGGCGCGGCACGGTGCAGCGCGTCGGCGAGGGCGGTGGTGTCGCCGTGGGCGAGGCGGGCGCGGATGTCGTCGGTGACCGCGGTGGGCAGGGCGCGTTCGACGAGTTCGCGGTGGTGGCGTTCGTCGGGGGTGCCCAGCAGCCAGCCGTTGCGGTCGCAGACCGCTTTCAGCGCGGTATCGGTGAGATCCACCGGATGGGCCGGGGGCGGGAATCGGCGGGCGAGGCTGCGCAGGTCGGCGAGGCGGAGCGCGCCGGGTCCGCGCAGGGCGAGTTCCGCGGCCACCGTCGGGTGGGAGGCGTGCAGGACGCCGAGGGCGAGGAGCACGGTGTCGCTGTGGCCGCGGGCGTTACCGGCGCCGGCGAGCCAGCGGCGGCCTTCGGCGGCGGTGCGTACCGCGGCGTCGAGGTCGCCGAGGGCGTGCTGGATGCCGAGCCAGCCGATGAGATCGGTCCGCTGGGGTCGGATGACGGCGTCGGGTCCGGGCACGGTCGCGGGTTCGGTCAGGATCACCTGGGCGGGGATGCCGTGGGTGAGCGCGTTCGCGACCATCCACAGGCGGGGCAGGTCGGGATCCGAGAACGCCGCGTTCTCCCGTAGGTGGAGGCGGGCGAGAAAGGTGTGCAGTGCCAACGGGAGGTTCGCGCCGTGCAGCGCGTTGAGGGCGGGCTTTCCGTCGGCACGACCGGGCCGTGCGCCGCGGTGGCCGCCGGCCGTGGCGTCAGTGCGGGCGATGAGGGTGCCAAAGCCGAGGGCGACGCCGAGGAGCAGCTCCGGGTCGAGCCGATGAGCGGCGGCGATGCGCCGGACGGCCGCGAGCTGCGCGCGGGCCGCCCGGCCGCCGGTCTGACTGGCGGTCTCGTGTAATGCGGCGAGCAGCCGGGAGGGGGGCACGGTCGGCAGCCCGGAGGCCGGTCGAGGGATGGCGCGTAGCTCATTGATGATGTCGGTGGCGCGGCGGCGGAGGTCGCGTTCGTTGGTGGCGGCGAGTGGGGTGTGGGCGGGCCACATGCTCGCGGTGCGGGACAGGCCGAGGGTGCGGTCGTGGGCTGCGGCGGCGCCGACCCGCCGGGGCCTGGTACCTGTCCACGGAACGCGGGCGCCGGCGAGGTCCCGCTGCCCGCGGGGGCTGCTCTCCCGGTCGAAGAAGCCGTGGTCCCGTCGGCCGAGCGCAACGCTGTCGGCGTCCGCAGGCGCACCGCGGCCGGGCAGGTCGTCGTCGACACGGCTCATGGCAGCTCGCCCGGTCGGGTGGGGGCGGCGGCGTCGGAGCGTTCGCGGGCGAGGCGGTGGGCGCGGATCCACGCGGCGGCGGCGAGTTCGGCGGGTTCGGGTTCACCCCAGCTGCGCACGAGCAGCCAGCCGTCGCGGCTCTCGCGGAGTTCGAAGACGGTGCTGATCGTCCGCAGTGCCACGACCCCGCTGTGCGCGAGCTGACCGATGATCCGCGACGCGGTGGGGGCACCGGCGAGGTGGCGTTCCAACGCGACGGCGGCCAACGCGAGCAACGCGTCGGGATCATCGCCGAGCCGGTCGGGGACCGTGAGGACGACAGGCCGGCCGAGCACGCGGATGTCCCAGCCGGGTTCGGGTGTGGTCATGAGGGTCCGTCCAGGTCAGGGCCGGTCGGTGCCTCCGGCTGCGCGGCGTCCGGCACTGGCGGCGGTGGCTCGGGCGGTGGTGGGGTGGGGGGTGGTGGGGTGGTGTGGATGTTCGGGAGGTCGGGCAGGTGCAGGGCGGCGAGGGCCGCGAGGGTGACGGGGGGTTCGGTGCCGTCGATCCCGCGGACCAGCGGTCGCAGGGCGCGGACGAGATCGTCGGAGCGCAGCGTGAGTGCCGCGGCGAGGTCGTCGGCGTCGACGTGCAGCCAACCGAAGCGAGGGTCGCTGACGGTGGCGGTGTCGCCGTGCCAGGTCAGCGACACCGAGGCCGGGGGCTGCGCGGGCTCGCGCCAGGCCGGTTCCCGGGATGGATGGGCACCTGGGCCGCCGGCCGTCGGGCCGCGGCCGGACCGGTCGGCGGCGTCGGGGGCCCAGACCTGGGCGGCCAGGGCGTGCTGGGCGGCGGCGTAGGCGGCGGGCAGGGTGGGGTGCGGGCCGTGCAGGACCAGCGCGCCGCGTTCGACGGCATGCAGGTAGCCCCACCACTCGATGACATGGACCGCGGGCGACGGCGGTGGCGAGCCCGGGCGGGCGGTCGACCGCGGGACGCCGGCGAGCTGGGGGCGGGTGACGGCGCGGAAGCCGAGGACGTCGCCGAGGTCGATGATCTGCGGTAGCTGCAGGCCGCGGCCGTGCGGGCCGCGTTCCCATTGCAGGTACGACCAGCCGTTGGGTGCGGTCGACTCGGGCCAGAAGGTGGCGACGTAGACCGCGGCTCCCGGCGGCGGGGTGAACGGAAGGTCCAGCAGCAGCCCGCTGGGGTGCAGCCGGGCAACCTTGAGCCGCGGCCCGGCGAGATCGGTCGTCCGGGGCCTGGCCGGGGTGGGAGACCGGTAGGTAGGTGGCGGCGGATCGACCGGGGCGTCCGAGGGTCCCTTGCCGGACGATGCAGGACCCGGAGTGGGGCCGGGGTCCGGGTCGGGCGGTGGCGGCGACGCCGGGTCCGAGGGACGCCCCGGCGGAGGCCCGGTCACAGGTCCGGGCCCATCGCACCGAACCCCGGGCCCTCAGGCGGCTCCGGAAGGCGGGGAGACGGGATGCCCGGCGGGCCCGTGGCGCCCGCGACGGGAGGCAGGCCGGAGACGTCCGCGGCCTGCGGAACGTCGGAGAAGGCCGGGTGGGCGGGCCAGAACGGGGCGTCGGGATCCAGGACCCGGTCCGCGGAGAGCAATGCCTCCCGGACGAGCGCGCCCGCTACCGGCGGGTCGACGTCGGGCATCACCGCGACTTCGCGGACCGCGACCAGGATCTCGCCGGGGATCAATGGCACCCGGTCGATGTCACGCGCGAGGAGTAGCCGGTCGATGGTCGGCCAGGCGGTGCCGGTCAACGGGATCACGTCGTGGACGTCCAGCCGGTAGCAGACCCGCGGATCGTCGATCGGCTGGACGTCGTAGGCGAGTCGGCCGGCGTCGTCGACGGCGCGCAGGACTGTTCCGCGATCGAAGCGGGGGTCATCGACGGTGGCTATGGTCGCGCCGAAGGTGAGGACCACCGGGCCGTCCGGTCCGTCGACGGCGGTGTCCTTCGCGGCCAGCGTGTCGCGGACCTGGTCGGCGTCGGCGTGCAGCACGTAGTCGGGGCGTCGGTGGCCGGGATGGCCGGGCAGGTCGGCGACGTCCGGGCGCCACAGATAGCCGGCCGTCCGACCGCCCCGCACGACCGGCCCGCGGACGACTCCGGTCGCGGTCAGCCCGCCTGGGAGGTTGACCAGGATCCGGGTGCCCCCCGAATAGGGCGGGGTCAGGCGCAGAGCGCGCAGCGCGAGACGTTCCCGGTTGACGTCGAGGAAGCTCTGCTGCGCGAAGGAGGCCTCCCCGCGGTCCCACGGCTGGTCGATGACCCGGTCGATGACCCTGCGGACCGCGTCGTCCGACCTGGGGTCCGACTCCGCCGGGATCAGGGCGTCCTGGCCGGCGAAGATGACGTCCCCGTTGAGGCAGACCCGGTAGGTCAGGGCATGCCCGCCGCCAGCGAGGCCGTCGCCGCCGGGGGTGGCGCTGACGATGTCGACCCGGTAGGGATCGTGCTGCCAGGTCCGCAGCGGCGGGTCGACGTGCAGCAGCCGACCGTAGGTGGCCGGCTCGCGGCCGGCCAGGTCGACGCGGCTGGCCCGCCACGGCCGTTCGTCCCAGTCCAGGCCGATGTCGAGGAGCAGCTGTGCCTGCGCGACCTGCCAGCCCCCGAACGGCCCGGGGAGAACCAGATCGTTGCGAGGTGGTGACGAGGCGAGCGTCGCACCGACGGCCTGCGGGAGCGGGAAGCCCAGGGTCTGCTCGAGGTCGGCAAGACTCGGTCGGGCGACGCTGACGATGAGAGGAGGCTCGCCGTCCTCAGCGGGCCAGCCCAGCAGCTGGGCCGTGACGGCCCGGGCGTCGTCGGCTCCGGTCGTCGCCAGGAACCGCCACCAGCCGGCCGACACGGTGATGCGCATTGGTGCCGGATCGATGAAGTACGGGTAGGAGCCGCGCGGGTCCCCGTCCCCGGGGATGGGAGCGGTCATCCGCCGGCCCCCGCCGGACCGGCACCGAGGTCCAGTTGGATCGGCGGCGCCTCGGACGGCCCGCTCGGCAACGCCGGTGCCGGTGCCGGCAGGTTGACGTCGGCGGTGGAATCGGGCAGAAGGCTGGCCCGCACAGCCGCGGCGGGGCTGACTATGCCGCCGCGCAGGACACCGCGCGGGCCGAACAGGCTGCCGGGCATTGATGTCCGGTCAGGGTTCCACTGGTAGGACCGCACATCCTGATCCGCGCCCCGAATGGCCGCGGTGACCGTGCCGGTGAGAGTCCGTCCGTCGGGCAGGCGCACCTCGACGCGCTCGTCGACCCGGAACGGCCCGGGATTCTCCGCGACCAGGCTCAGCAGCTCGTCACGGCGCCGGAGGAGAACCTGCTGACCGGCGGTCGGCGGCGCGTCGATGCCGGGGCTGGTCAGCATCGTGATCAGGCCGCGGATCGTGTCGCTGCTGCGCACCACGAGGTCCGCGGGCACCTCGATGTCGTTCCCGGCCACCAGCACCCGGCTGTTCAGCGACAACCGGTAGGTGAGGTCGCGGCGGCCCTCGTGAACGTCCCGGCCGAGCGCGAGGGCATCCAGCCGGTAGACGTCGGAAGGATCCTCGAGACCTGCCTCCTCCCAGCGCAGCAGCGGCCGCGACCGGGCCAGGGACTCGGCGTAGGTGACCGGCTGCCGGCCAGGTAGCCGCAGCAGATCCGCGCCGCGGGGAACCCGGCCCTCGTCCAGATCCGGCCGGTCGGTTCCGCACGCCGCGACGAGAACGCCTCCCACCGTCGCGCCCAACGGCACGGTGACGACCGCCAGGCGCAGGGCCTCATGAACCTCGTCCCCGAGAGCCGCCCCGACCAGCGGCTCCAACTCCCAGCTTGTCGAGGCGGTCACGGTGTACGCCGGGACGGAGAACAGTGCATCCGCGTTCGGCCCGGTCGGGCGATGCACGGCGACGCACAGCCGGGTCGCCGGGTCGACTCCGATCAGCCACTCCCCCGACGGCGTCTCGAGGACAGCAACCCGCTGATCGACGGCGCCACCGCCGCCGGCGGTCTGCGACACCCCAGAGGCGCCGATTCGGATCCGCGGGGCGGCGGAGATCTGCTCGGGGCGGGTGAGTTCGCCGCGGCGGACGACGGACGCCCTGCTCCGAGAGGCGGTCACGGTTCGCGGGGTCCTCTGGGGCGGGTCCTCGATGGCAATCACTCGCCCGCTCCGTCGGGATCACGCCACCGGCCCCAGAGCCGGCGAACCACCGGGCCGAACCGGCGGCGCTCATCCGGGCGTACGGCGTCAACCGCGGGCACGACGGGCCTCGGGTCGCCGGCGGCCAGAGCGCGCAGCGCCGGGTCCCGGAACCAGTAGCGGCCATACAGATGGACCGGCGGCAGCGTGTTGTGCACCAGCAGAGCCTGTCCCGGGGCAACCTGGCGCAGCAGATGCGCCGGCAGCAGTTCCAACCTGGTCGGGGCGTCGCTGACACCCTGGCGTCCCCCGCCCGGCGCGGTGTCACTGGACACGCTGCGCGCGGCGACATGCTCCTGTCCCAGCAGCGACGCCGCGTAGTCCAGGGTCGACTTGTCCGACAGCCCGGAGAAGAACACCTTCGTGAGCGCGTTGGAGACGATCACGTCGGACTTGTTGCCGTAGGCCGCGTCGATCTGCGCCTTGCTCTGATAGACGAGCATCAGCTGAATGCCCATGCCCGCACACGTCGAGATCCGGCCGGGCAGGTTCTGCATCGGCCAGTTCCCGGCCTCGTCGATGACGACGAGCAGCGGCGGGTCCAGCGGCTTACCCGTCGCCCCGACCCGGGCATACACCGAGCGGATCAGATCGTCGACCAGTCCCCCGAGCACCGGCGCCAGACGTTCCGCGCCGTCGAGATCCGCGCACAGGTAGACCGTGTTCGCACGCTGCCGCGCCCTTTCGCCGGGCGGCGCGGCGTCACCGATGCCCTCGGCGAGCGAACCGTCGTCAAGGGATGGCGCACCATCCGCGAACGGATCGGTGTCGAGGTCAGCGAAGGCGTCGTCGTCATCGGCGAAGGGGTCGTCATTGTCGGAGAAGGGGTCGACGGCGGTGTTGGGATTGGCGTCGAGGAGCCAGTCCAGGTCGATCTCAGAACTGTCGGCGGAATGGCGCACCGACGGTTCCTGCCACGGCCGGATCATCTGCCGGGCCACGAGAAACACCGACGAGACCTGCTTGGGATCCGTCTTCCACACCGCGCTCAGCCCGGCGAGCACCTGCTCGCCGTCGGCGCGGATCACCGGATCGTCGTGGCGGGCGAACGCCTGCGCGAAACGCAGCACGCCGTCGCGGTCCATGCTCGTCGTCCACCCGACCACCGCGTGCATCCCGAGCCCGGCGGTGGCCGCGACCCAGAACAGCAACCCGAGGAGATCCTCACCAGCGGCGGTCCAGAAACCCATGTCCGATCCGGCCGACGTCCAGTCGGTGCTGTTCGCGATCGACCGGGCCGCCAGCCGCGCCCCCGCCAGATCGGTCGCCTGCGCCAGCGGCGACCATGTCGCCGACAGCTCGCCGGTGATCCCCGTCGGGTCGAAGACCCGCACCTGCCCGAGCGCCCGCCGCCGGCGCACCGTCGCGCCCAGCAGGTCGGTCTTCACCGACAGCGCGATCAGCGGCCCGTCCCACTCCAGGATCGCCGGCACCGCCAACGCTGCGGTCTTCCCGCACCGGGTCGGACCGATGACCAGCACCGCGCCCCGATCACCACGCCGACGGTCGACATAGCGGCGCAGCAGCCGCGGCACCGCCTCGTCCACCGGCAGGGAGGCGTCCTCGGTCGCCACCAGCCGGCTCATGCGACCGCGGCGGGCCCGGCCGAGGATCACCCGGCCGGCCACCGGCTGGCGCACCCACATCGGGGCGATCTCCCACAGCCGGGCGAACCGCGCCTCGGGGTTCAGGCCCATCCGACGTCGACGGGCGACCCCGACCTCGCCCTGCAACAGCCAGTACAGCGCCGCGCCGAGCAGTAGCGCCCCGGTGATCGGAATCGCGGTGGCGATCCAGTACGCCGTCGGTCCCGGTAGCAGAAACGCCTGGTCGTCGGGCCAGGCCAGCGCCGGATCCCCCGGATGCAGGGCAAGAAGCGGCACCGCCACCAGCGCCGAACCCAGCCCGACCGACATCGGCTCATGCGCGCCGAACAGCACCGCCGCGACCTGCGCACCCGCCCACACCCCGCCTGCCAGCGGCAGCATCGCGGCGAGGAGCAGCAGCACCTTGGGATTCGTCAGGAGCCCGCCGGTCGGCTCACTCGGCGCGATCATGCCGACCTTCCCTCGGACACGCCTGCGGCGGGCGCTGCGGGCCCGGCGGTGCTCCCCGGAAGAGCCTGGCGAGGCACGGGGAGGACCGCAGCCTGGAGCGCACGGACGGCGGCGTCCCGGCGCAGCCGCACCCCGCGATCGCTGATCCCCGCCCGCGCGGCGACCTGCGCCTGGCTACGCCCGACGATCGCCAGCTCCGCGAGCAGGCGCAGATGCGCCGGCCGGACCCCGCCGTCGCGGCCGTCGGCCAGTACGGCGAGCAGCTCCGCGCACGACCCGCCCCGCGGCCATCCGTCCGCCGGCCGCCCGTCCAACCCCACCGCCACGTCCGGCAGGAGATCCCGATAGACGGTGGACCGCTCCGTCAACGGCCGATACCCGAACACCCGAGAGACCGTGTCCCACACCACGTTCACCGCGATCTTCCGAGGACGCCGGTCCAACGGAAACGTGCCGATCACCAGCCACGCCGCACCGACCAGCTCGGCCAGCACCTCACCGAACGCCGAACCTTCCACCGCTGCGCCGGTCACCGCGGCGCCGCCCGCACGCCGCGCCCTCTCCGCGGCGCGCACCGTCAACGCGGGCATCACCCGCTCCAGCACGACCCGCGCCGCCGCCCGATCCTCCGCCCGCGCAAAGGCGATCAGTGCCGCCAGACGCCCGTCGGCAACCGGTACTGCGACCGTCCGGTCCCGTCCGCACGCGGCAAGCAGCTCGGCAACCGACTCGCAGTGCTTGGCAAGCAGGGGATGGGTCGCCCATCGACGCAGTCCATCCGCCGCCTCAGCCCCTGCGGACCAGCGCTCCCAGTCCCGTTGCCAGCGTTGAAGAGTCGCCGTGCGCGGCTCGAACCGCCGGCGATCGACGTCGGAATCTGTGTGGTTCGACATGACACCCGACGGTCCGAACCAGCAGCATCCACACCGTCATCGTCACCGTCATCGCCGAGGTCATCGCCGAATTCGCCCGCATCCGAAACGTCATCGTTGCCGTCATTCCAGCGCCGGGCGGGGTCCACCCCATCCACCGTCCCCGGGCGGCAAGACGGCTGCCCGCGCACGCCACCGGCTGCCGTACCAGCTCGGAGATGCGAATCTGGCGGTGTTGCAGGCGTCGCGACGGACACCAACGGCGACGTCATTCAGCAAGCTGAACCAGGCCAGAGATGACGAGATCCGGAGCGCCTGCTTGAGCTGTCCCCTGGACCGATGGCGGCCCCGGCGAGCACGCCGCCGATCTCCATCCCATCCGCAGGCGCAGCTCTTCCGCGTGTCGGCACTGTCGACTTCTAAAGCTTCGCGGTTTATCCGCCGACGGAAAATATCCTCATAGGTGCACCGAAGAAGATCGAGCCATACATCGGCAACGGTACGGACGCGGATGCACCACTCGAGATCAACTGTCGCCCGGTCCTCCCGCTTGACGGTTTACTCGTGCCGATCCTCACGTCGCTCTCCTTGCAGGAGCGAGCCGAGATAGGCGGCTGCTTCCCAAGCGCAGCTCCCAACAAGCCACTCAGTCTAGCGGTCCACGCTGCATCCATGCACACGCCATCCCAGGGATCTAATGGTGTTACCAGCGCAAACGGCTGGCTCGGATCGCCCTCAGCCCGTCTTACGCCCGACGGGTGGCCCAGGGGTCCTCGGGTGGTCCGTCATACAGGGCCTGCTGGGTGAACATCCAGGCGATCAAAAGGGGGTCCTCGGGCGCTTCCGGCATCAGGTGGGGGCCGGGAGGAATGCGGTCAGCGGGAACGTCGACGGGCTCATCAGGGATGAGATCGTCGTGGGCGACGACGCGAGGTGGAGGCAGCCGACGGCTCCAGCGTTGCCGAGCGCCCTGGCGGGTACGGCCGGTGGCCCGACCGATCTGGCCCCAGTCGGCGCCGGCCGCGACGGCGTCGGCGACCGCCTGGTCGCGTTCGGCGTCCAGGCGCTCTTCACGTTGTGTCAGGACGGCGAGATAGGCCAACGCGACGGTGCGGGGGCTGGCGTGTCGCGATGGGAGCCATTCCGGGTCAAAGGTTCTCACACCCCAACAGATTAGCCACTTTCGGCAACAGATGTTGCCGACCACCCCGACAACATCCGTTGCATCAGTTTTTGAGCCCCCCGGGACCGGACACCCCCATCGATGGCAGTGTCCGCTCCTTCCTTATAGACGCGACAACCTGCGTTTCCGGCAACAATCATTGTCGAAACATCGTCCCGCATGCGACAACCACACCTGTCGTCCTGCATACGACAACCATACTTGTCGTTCTGTGCACGACAACCACATTTGTCGTCGGCCCGGCGGATTCGCTGCCCGCCCGGCTGGAGCAGTAGCCGTGCACGGAGAACGGGAGTGAACGCCGTCGCCGCGATCCTGGCCACGGCCACGGTCCCGGTCCTCGTCGGACTGCTGCTGCGCTACCTCCCCGACGCGGTTCTGACCCTGCTCGCCGGCCTGATCGCCCTGTTCAGCCGCAATCCCGTACGCAGCCGCCGCGCCATGGCGCTCCTGCGCCTCCTGCGCGCCCACACCGACAACTCGCCCCACCCACCACCATGATCGACACCTTCGCGAGATGGCGATCACCAAACGAGGCGTCGGATCGACCGCCGGCCGCCAGGCGCCCGTCGCCTAGACTGGCGAGCAGTAACAGTTTTTCGCGCACGGATGGTGCGCGTCGCGAGCGCGCGGGGTCGACTGCCAGCCTTGGTTCTGTCGCCAGGAACGGAGAGTGCCTGGCAGCGAGAGGTCGAGCGGGCTGTGCCCGTCCACAACAGGAAGCAGGAAGGCGGATCCGGTGGTGTCCAGGGCGCTCACGCGCACGAAGGATGCGGGACAGACGATGCTCGCCGCGCTCGGTCTGTCCGACGGCGCAATCATGATCATGGTGGTGGTTACGGTGGTGACCCTCTTTCTGGCCTGGGTGGTCAGCAGTGATGCGCGTACCCGGCGGCTGTCCAGCCTGATCCGGTCACGACGTGCAGGCGCGCGGCGATGACAACAGCGGACGACCGGATATCCCGGATCGAGGCGGCCCGGGCGGCCGAGGTGGAACCGCCGGCGGTGAACAACTGGGCCCGCCGACACGCGGATTTCCCGGCACCGTCGCACACGACAGGACAGGACCTCTACTCCGTTTCCGCGCTCGCCACTTGGCTCGACTCACGGCGCATTCCCCGTAACGCCCTGCACAGCAAAGAGCCGCTCGGCACGACCTACGGCCAGCGGTTTCGGCAGAACCTCAACCTCCCCTCACTCACCCCGGCCGAAAGGGTCCCACGGCACAGCGCGATGCAGACCGAGGATGCACTGGCGAAAAACCTCTGGGACCCGCTCGAAAAGATCTGGGGCACCGTCGACTTCGGAACGAACCTCGAACTGGTGCTGTCCCTGCTCGACCTACGCGGCTCGGACACCATCCACTGGAAGCAGCTAATCAGCACAAAAGGAAGAATTGGGGATTTCCTCGGGAAGGCGCTGCCTAGGCAGGTGGAACGCTCACCCGGCCTCTCCGGCGTTTACGCCGGGATCCGGCAGGAGCGATGGCCTGACGAGGACCTGACACAGCTCATCACCATCATCGAACGTGCTGCCCCGCGCGAATCCCCGGACACCATCACCGGCGACACGTTCGAGGCCGCCGCCTGCCGGTTCCTCCTCGAAAAGGTCGCCGCCACCCACGGCCGACGAGGAAAGGAGTACTTCACTCCACCGCCCGCGACACGCATGATCATGGAACTGATCAATCCACAGCCCGGTGAACGAATTTGCGACCCCTGCTGTGGCACGGGTGAACTCCTCGTGGCCGCGGGCATCCACGCCCGGCAGGCAGACCGTGCCACGCCCGACCCCCAGCTGCGCGGCTATGCTCTCGATCACCAGTCCTGGCGGCTGGCCACGCTCAACGCGGCCATCCACGGCCTGTCCGTCGATCTCGGCGGTCATCCCGTCAAGCCGCTCTGGCTGCGGCACTCACCAGCCGTCCACGACGTCGTCGTGATGAATCCGCCGTTCAACACGTCCGGCTGGAGCGACGGCGACCCCGCCGAACAGCCCTACTGGGAGTACGGCCCGCCACCCGGACACAACGCCAACTTCGCTTGGCTGCAGTACGCCGTCTCGATCCTCGACGACGGCGGCCGCGCAGCGGTCGTGATGCCCACCATCGCCGCGACCATCGACAAGGCCGGCGAAGGCGCGATCCGCGCAGCAATGATCACCCGCGGGGTCGTGCGCTGCATCATCGCGCTCCCCGACCGTCTGTTCCGCGAGACCTCCATACCGGTCGCCCTGTGGATCCTCGGCAGACCGACCAGCAGCCAGCACGACGTGCTGTTCATTGACGCCCACCGAACCGGCGTCGTCGTCGACCGCACCCACCGAGTACTCACCGACGCCGACCACGCCCAGATCACCCGCGCCTACCAGGACTGGCTCCACAGCCCCCCCGGCACCTACACCGGAGTGGCCGACTTCGCCGCCACCGCCACCCCCAGCCAGATCCGCGACCGCCGCTACCAGCTCAACCCAGCGACCTACCTCACCACCGACCCGCCCGTCATCGACCTCCACGACACCGCAGCCACCCTGCGCGCCCTGCAACAGGAACTCGACTACCAGCACGAACAAGCCGCCTGCGCCGACAGCGCGGTCGCCCGACACCTCAGGTGGATCAATCTGTGAACACACTCCTCGGCCCGGTGCCCGACACCTGGACCACCACCACCATCGGCGACACCTGTCTCGTCCAGGCCGGCCCCTCCGGCACCACCTACCGCCGCGCCGATCGAACCCCCACCGGAATCCCGGTGCTCACACCGAAGGACATCCGGGACAACCAGATCATCTTCGACAGCTGTCACACTGTCAGCCCCGAGACCGTCTGCAGACTCAGCCGCTACACCCTGCGGGCCGGTGACATCATCTGCACCCGCATCGGCGAGACCCGACGCCACGCCCTCGCCGGCGAGGACCACACCGGCTGCCTGCTCAGCGCCGCCTGCATCTTCATCCGCCCACAGCAGGCGGTACTCCCCAGATACCTCGACCACTACCTACGGCACCCCCTCATCCAGACCTGGATAACCCAGCGCATCACCGGAGCCGCCGTCCCGACCATCACCGCCGAAACCCTCCGCGACCTCCCCCTCGTCCTGCCCCCCTTCGAGACACAGCTCGCGGTCGCTGACACCCTCGAAGCACTCGACAAAAAGATCACAGCCCACAGAAGGATCGCCCAGATCGCCACGGAGATGCGCGACACCCTCACGCCCGCACTCCTCATCGGCGCCATCTCGCCAGACGGAACGACGCCCGACGACTGACACGACCTCCACTAAGATCGACTTGGTGGCGGCTGATCGAAGCTCGTCTGGACCGCGCCGCCTCGTCCGAGGGGACGGCCCATTGGCAAGATCAGGTCGTGGCGGCGGTGGTAGGCAGCCGGGCACCAACCACGTCTCCGTGATCACGCGGGACATTTCCTGGCCGCTCCAGCGCCAGCAACCGCTCGCTGGCCAGGCCGCCCGAATGGTCGTCACCGGGGGCCTGGTGGCGCCAGGGTGTCCTCGTCCACCATCCGCGCCTTCCTGCGATCGCCGAGGTCGGCCGGCAAAGCAGTCAGGTCGATCGGGTCGCTGTCGTGGAGGTGAACTCCAGCCACCCCACCTCAACCTGATTGATCGCGTCTTCATCGACACCAACGACGACCGCACCGACCGGCCCTCGCCTTGGAGCCCGCCGGCTCGAGAAACGTCCCGCTTCCGCGTTCCGGATTTGGCAGGCTTGTTCACACAGCGCAGGTGAGCCCGTCCGCTTCGGAGAGGACGCAGCCGCGGGATGCCGACGATTGATCGCGACGCCGTCCTCGACGCCACCGACCTTGCCGCCCTCGCCACGGAGATCTGCGGCGAACCCCACGGCCGTGGACGAGGTGCCCGCTGGCACTGCCCGAACGCCGACCACCCGGACGAACACCCCTCGATGGGCATCTTCCAGGGAGTCCACGGCCGGTGGCGCTGGAAATGCCACGCTTGCGGCGAAGGTGGGACCGCCGTCGACCTGCTCATGACGGGCGCCGGCATGAGCGTGCGGGACGCGCTCCTGCACCTTGCTGACCGGGCCGGTATCCCGGCAGCCCAGCACCTCGCCGGGGTTCGTCCCCGCAGAACCGCCCAGCCCGCACCAAAACCAGCGGCCGAACGGCCCGCCTCGATCAACCCGGCGATCGGCGAGCTCGTCACCGCCGCCGCTGATCTCCTCTGGCAACCCGTCGGTAGCGGAGCGCTCCGCTACCTGCACAGCCGCGGCTTCACCGACCGGCTCCTCGCCGCGAACCGCATCGGCTTCGACCCAGGACCCCGCCAGCTCCCCCGCCCGGACGGACTCCCCCACCAAGGCCCCGGCATCGTCTTCCCCGTCCTGCACACTGAGGAGCGCCGGCCCGTCTACTACCAGCTCCGCTACCTCAACCCTGCGCACCGCCGCCGCTACGACCAACCCGCCCAGGACCTCGCCCCCAACCCCAAACTCGCCCACCTGATCACCGACGGGCCCGCCCACCCCGGCATCACCGTCATCTGCGAAGGATTCCCCGACGCCCTGACCGCCGCCCACAGCGGGCTCGCCGCCGTCGCGCTCCTCGGCACCGGCCACGCAAGCCCCACGGGTACCCCTGCTCTCGCTCGCCGCCTCACCGACGAACGCCCCCACTCCGCGTTCGTGATCTGCTTCGATGACGACACCGCGGCGAACCCGGGCAAGGCTCCCTCCGGCCAGAACGCCGCGCTCCGCCTCGCCGACGAACTCGCCCAGCACGGACAGCTCGTCCTCAACATCCAACCCCCGGCCGGGATCAAGGACCTCAACGCCTGGTCGCAGCACGACCCCGACACCGTTCGCGCCGCCTTCCGAGATCTCCCCAAGGCGCTCGGGATCCCGACTCTCACTCCATCGCCTGATGGACCTGAACTCACCGACTTTCCGGGGCTGTCCGAGGGCCCGTGACCGCCCGAAGCCGCTGCCCTGCCCCGGCAGACGTGATGATAGTGATGGTGGTGGTGGTGACGGCCGGCTGAGGGAGGTGCCTCGGTGGTGGCGGTGGTGAGGTGATCGGGCCGGGAGACCCAGGCTCTACGCGAGGCGCGGCAGATGAGCGTGCGGGCCTCCGCCGCGCACCTGAGCGTCGCCTTCCCCTCCGTCTCCAACTGGGCGACTGGATGGCGAGTGCCTGACCCCGCTGACGTTCCCGGTGCCGGCGGCGCAGCCGTCGTCGGCGCGGCCGACCGGTTCCGGCAGCTTGACCGGCTGCACAACCACTGGGCACGGCCGGGCGAACGCCACTCCTGGCAGTGGTACCTGACCTTCGAGGACTGCCCGGAACTGCACGCGCTGGCCGGACGCTGCCAGGCAGCGGTCACGTTTCCCTACTACGATCTCGTTCCCCTCGATGGGCTGCACCTCACCCTCGGCCGCATCGCGCCCTTGGACGAGATCACGTCCGGGCAGGTGAATGCAATCGCGACAGCCGCGAGCCGGGCCTGCGCGGCCTTGGAGCCGTTCGTCATCACGATCGGCGTCTTGGGTGGGACAGCAGGTGCTCTCGGGTTCGCCGTGGACCCCGCCGAGCAGCTGCGCCAGCTACGCGACATGCTCCGTGAGGCCACCTGCACGGCCGTTCCCAGCGTGAGCCCGACGAGCCCGCAGTTCGAGCCGCACGTGTCGATCGCCTACTGCAACACCGACGGCATCCCGGCCGCACAGGCCGCCGCCGCGGTGGAGAAGCTTCGCGCGCTTCCGTCCGCGACGGCCATGGTCAGGGCCGCGGTGATCGTGCGGCTGGAACGACAGGAGCGGGCCTACGTGTGGCGGCCAGTTGCCAAGCTGCCGCTGCAGGCGAATGCTCGGTGATCTCGTCGTGGTGTCCTGGTGGGGTTAGCGGCCAGGCGAGGGTGCCAGCCGATCTCGGCACAGGCGTGGTTGACCAGCAGAGCGGTCGCTCACCGACAGAGGTAGGGGAACCGGTACAACGATCGCCGTGAAACAGACCGAGGACATTCCCACCGCCGTGAAGACTTCGTTCCCCCCATCCCACCCGCCCTGACCTGGGCCGAGCCGGCGCACCGGGCGAGTAATTTCGGACCGCCAACCCCTGTTTCCGGCTGCGTGACCGATCCGTTACGGTGAATCTGTCCTGCGTCCGCCCTGACGGGAAGAGGTGCGTCTTCGTGGGCAAGCAAGGCCAGCGGGCCGAGCAGGAGGAACTGCGGATCCGGATGCGTGCCGCGGGGATGACGCACGAGGAGATCGCCGTCGAGTTCGCCCGCCGCTACCGGCTCCGACCCCGCGCCGCCTACCGCGTCGCGCACGGCTGGACCCAGCAGCAGGCCGCCGACCGGATCAACGCCCACGCCGCCCGCGCGGGCCTCGACCCCGACGGCATCGCGGCGATGTCCGCCCCCCGGCTCAGCGAGCTGGAGAACTGGCCCGTCCCCCTCCGACGACGGCCCACCCCGCAGACCCTCGCCCTGCTCGCCCATGTCTACGGCACCAGCATCCACGACCTGCTCGACCTCGACGACCGCGAACACCTCGCCCCTGCCGACACGCTCCTCATCAACGATGTCGGCCGCGACCTCAGCCGGGGGGAAGCGGACGCGACCGGGACTGGCATTTCCCCGAGGACTCATGGGGAGGTGGGACCGCCGGTCGGCAGCGCCGGACCGGGATCTGAGCTGCCGGCGCGGCTTGCCGCTGCGGCGTTGATCGCTTCGAGGTCCGTGGTTGGAACCGGCGGACCCGACGAACAACGATGGAGACACGAGACGGCCCTTCCCACACCAACCCCAGAGGTGGATCGCGGGGTGTCCTCGCTGGGTACGCGGCGGATCACCAGGCCACTGGACTTCATCAAGCCTCCGTCAGGCAGCCACCTTGGCGCGGATCTCCCGGATCATCTTCGTCGCCGCACCGCCCGCCTGCGCCGACTTGACGACATTCTCGGCGGCGGCGAAACCTACGATCTTTATCGCGCCGAGTACGAAGCCACGAGCGCCATCGTTCAAAGCTCCGGCTACGACGAAGCCACCGGCCGGGCCCTGCTGTCCATACTCGCCGAGCAGGCCCAGCAGGCGGGTTGGGCAGCCTTTGACGCGGGTAATCAGGCCGAGGCCAGCCGACTGTACAAGGAATCACATGAGCGTGCCGTCGCGGCGGGCGACTCGCCGCTGGCGGGAAATGCGTTGGCGTATCTTGCCTATCAGACCGGCGAAACCGACAGGCGGGCGGCGGTCAAGCTCGCTATCAAGTCCTGCCAGGTCGCGGGTCCCGACGCGCCCAGCACGGTGAGGGCGTTGCTCCGCACGCGTCTCGCGTGGGCCCATGCGAACGTCGGGAACGCCCGGGAGGTCGAACGAGCCCTCACGGCCGCGGAGGCGGCCCTTGCCGAAGATGACGAAAGGCCGCAACCGGACTGGGCCGCGTGGGTCGACCACAACGAAGTCTCGATCATGACGGGACGCTGCTGGGCCGAGCTGCGACGACCCCTGCGCGCTGTGCCCGTCCTAGAACGGGTTCTGGGCAGCTTCGATGAGGCCCACGCCCGCGACAAGTCGCTGTACCTCTCCTGGCTCGCCGACGCCTACCTTACTGCCGACGAAATCGAGCAGGCCGCGAGCGTCGCTGGCCGCGTGTTGGATCTCTCCGCCGGCGTGGCATCGGCCCGACCTCGCCAGCGGATCATGCCGGCTCTTCGTCGCCTCGACCTGCACCGCTCGCTGCCCCGAGTTCGGGAGACGCTGGATCAGGCGAAAGCACTCGGATTCAGCTAGGACTGGTCAGGCTCTGTCGTCTGGCGTACCCAGTCCAGATACGACTTCGACCCCTCCAGAATCGGTAAGGCGATGATTTCCGGATTGCTCCACGGATGGTGAGCCAGCAGGTGTGCCTGAAGATCAGGATACCGGTCGGCGCGCGTCTTGAGGAGGAGCTGCCACTCCTCGCCGGACCCGAACTCACCCTGATGCCAGAACACCGAGACCACCGGGCCGACGATCTGCGCACCCGCGGCCAGGCGTGCCCGCACAGCGGACTGAGCCAGCACCACGGCCGCCTCACGGGTCTCCGTCGCCGTCGACACCTGAACAAAATCAGTCACGTCAGAACAGCCTAGTGCCACGCCAGCCTGCGCTCGCTCGGTCGACGATCTCCCCCCGGGCCGGAGGGGCTCCGTCCCGCACTTCGCCGTCGCGGCCGGAAAACCAGCAGGCCGGAGAGCGGGTTGTGGCACGCGAACGTCTTCTCGTCCCTATCCGCGTGTCGAGCCGAACGAAACGGCCCACTGTCGCCCATGTTCGCAGGTCACGGGTCTGATCGGGCGCGGACCAGAGGTTCCCTGCGGAGGGGATGGCCATGCCACAGCGATGGGCAGGGTTACACCCCGTTGCCGCCGGGGGCTGCGCGACGCCCGATGTATCCGATGCGATCCGGCCGAGACGGCCCGGCTTACGCCGACCGGCGACGACAGACTGTGAGCGGGCTGGAGATCGGCGCCGGCGGGCTGAACGCCGCGCTGCTCGCCGAGGTCGTGGAGGCAAGGGGCGAACTCTGGTTGATCGGTCATACGGGCGCGTTGCCGAATACGGCCTCCTTGGCTGCCCGCGCGAGTATGGCCTGGGTGGTTGCTGTGAGGCCGAGTCGGTTCCAGTGGAAGATCACGTGTAGCGCGATGACCTCGCGTATTCCCCGGGTGAGCGTGCCGCTTTCGCGCAGGGTTCGCAGTGTTCTGCCGGTTTCCTCGAAGGCGGTGAGCCAGTCGCGGCCGATGAGGTCTGCTCGGGCGTCGCCGAGGAGGAGGTGGCGGACGTTGCTGGTGAAGGATGCCCAGACCTGTGGGTCGGGTGGTGGTGCGTCGGTCTGGCCGGGGCGCTGGTCGGTGACTCGTGCCCAGACGTCGCCTTGTTCGTTGAAGTCCAGTCCTGCGGTTCGCATGAGGGCGGTGCACAGCACGAGTGAGTGTTCTCGCCGGTCGGCGGGGCCGTGGTGGAGGAAGGCGAGCAGGTGGTGGCTGTCGCGGTGGAACAGCGTGTGCGCGGTGTTCATGCTGCTGGGGCCGCCGAAGGCGTGGACTTCCGGTTCGTAGATGTCGCCGGTCCAGACGACCCCGTCGGTGAGCAGGGGGCGTAGGGGGTCGATGTCCCTGCCGTCGTGGCCGTTCGTGTCCTGCGCGATCAGGTAGCGGACACGCCAGGGGCCCTTGCGGATGAAGAACCAGGAGGTGATGAGGCCGTCGGCCTCGGCTGCGGGCAGGACGCGGGCGAGATGGTCGACGGCTTGCCGTTCACGCTGGTGAGGATCGGAACTGGGGTAGGTGATGTTCACCTGCTTCCAGGGTGTCGCGTCCATGGTCGGGCCTTTCGGCCAGCAGAGCAGCTCGGTCAGCAGAGCAGGAGGCAGGCGTCCCAGCTGGTCGCAGTCCCGGCGGCGACCAGGTCGACGCCGGCCGCGCCGTCGAGGAACCCGGCGGGTTCGGTGGTTGCGGGCATGGTGTGCTGGTGCAGGTGTGCCAGCGGTCCGATTGAGATCGGAATGAGCGCGTCGGCGGTGATCCGGCGTGCGGCCGTGAGGAGCCCGGCGGTTCCGTGGCAGAGGCCGCGGTCGACGAGGCGGCCGAGTTGCATTGGATCGGTAATGCAGGCGACGAAGGCGGTTTCGGCGTTGTGCTGGCGGGTGGTGTCACCGAGGGCGCGGGCGGCGAGCTGTTGGGCGCGGGCGATGCCGGGGGTGCCGTAACACCAGGACGGGCGCAGCGGGCCGGTCTGGGCGGGCTCGGCGCATTCGAGGTCACTGAGGGTGACGGTCTGTGGCCACCATGCGGCGCCCTCACGGGCATGCCGCTGCCAGCTGTCCAACCATCGGACGATCCGCGTGATCGCCTCCGTCTGGCCGTCGACGTGAACGCCGTCGAGGTGCGTGAGGGCCAGGAGCGCGAGCGGGCCGGCGATGCCGTGGGCGACGCCGTGGTTTCCGTGCCCGCCCGGAAGGGGCTGGTTGCGGTGGGGGCCGTGCAGGCACCACCAGCCGGGCAGGCCGTTGATCGGGTCGGTGAGGCGGACCAGGTAGGTGAGCACGTCGCGGAGCAGGTCGAGGTCGCCGGTGCGGCGCAGAGTCACGCCGAGTCCGGTCAGCCCGCGGATCAGGTCGTATTCGGCGTACGGGGGTCGCTGGCGTCTGTCGATGCGGCGGTGGGCTGCGTCCAGGCGGTGGCGGGTGACCGTCGCGGTTCCGGCGGCGGCGGTCGCTTTCGCGCGGGCGAGGCCGGGCTGGTCGGAGGCGGCGAGGACGAACGCGAGGGCGGGAGCGCCCCAGTAGAGGCTGGCGGGCTCGGCGGCGCTGACGCCGTCGGCGACGGCCTGTTCCAGCGCCGCGTAGGCCGCCTGCCAGTCACCGGTTTCCAGGTGGAGCAGGGCGATGCCCGCCGCGCCCTCGGCGAGCGACTGTCCCGCCGTCACGATGCCCGCCCGGCGAGGTCGGTGCGGGCGACGGCGCGGGCCAGACGCAGGCAGTGCCACTCCGAGGCGGTGTCGACTCCGATCATGCGGGCGTGGTGCAGGTGCAGCAGGTCGGCCAGCACCTGGTCGGTGTCCAGGCCGTCCCGGTCGGCGAGGGTCCTATAGGCGGCCAGCGCCGCGGCCAGGGCGCCGTCTCCGTAGGGCAGGTGGGCGCGGGCAACCTGGGCAGCGTCCAAGCGGGGGCCGCTGCGGTGGGGCGCGTGGTCGACGAGCCAGCGCGCGCCGTCGCTGGTGAACCCGTGGGCGATAGTGATCATCCCTGCGGCAGTGGTGGCCTGCCGGTCGCCGGACAGCTGCCCGAGGGCGGCGTGGGAGTCGGCGGCGAACACCGCCTCGGCCGCGGCGAGGGCCGGGCCGTCTCCCCAGCGGGTTTCGGGCCGGTAGGTGGCCAACGTGTAGTCGGCCAGCAGTCCGTCGTCGTGCAGCCGCTGCGCCCACGCCGCGAGGTCGTGGGCGGCGTCGGCGAACCGGGCAGCGTCCCGCAGCGGGATGCGTAGCCGCAGGTGAGGTTCAGGGTTCGGGTAATGCAGGAACCACCAGCCCGCGGGAAGATCGGGAAACTCGGCCAGGCGGGCGAGGATGTGATCGGAGTGTCCGAACAGGCGGGCGTCCAGCCAGCGCGACCGCCCAGGCCGGTGGGCGAGGGTGCTGGCGGGACGGACCGGCCGGGCGACCCGGCGGTGGGCCGGTGCCGCGCGAGTGTGGGTCAGGGTGAGCAGGAATTCGGCGGGTCTGCCATCGATCCACGCCGCCGGCCCGCCGGCCTCGGTGAGGACAGCAGTCGCGTGCCGGTCGAGGTGGCTGCGCAGCACCGCGAGATGGGCGTTCTCGTCCAGGTCGAGACGCAGTCGCACATCATCGTCGCCGATCAGCACCTGCCGCGGCAGCCGGTGGCGTTCGCGATGCCGGTGCCAAGCGGCCTGCCACTGCGGCCACGTCGCGGTGCGGGCGGGGAGCGCGGTCGCGGGGATGGTCCAACGGGCCGGGTGCAGGATGGCGCGGCCCCGCCGGACCCGGGGCAGGAACGGCAGAACGCGGGCGTGCCCCCAGTCGAACCGGGCGCACGGCGCCGTCCAGGCCGTCCAGATCTCGGTGAGGAACCGGATGAGCGGCTGCTGACTGGTTGGCAGGAGCACACAGTTGACCAGCAGCGGCTCGACCGGCCGCCCGGTAGTGCGCGACACCAGCCACAACCGCTGGCCGTCGCCGGCCACCGCCAGGTCCTCCACCGTCCACGGCGGGTCGGGGTGGAAGTCGCCGACGGGCAGCACCGGCAGAAGCTCGGGTGTGCGGGCGACGGTGGCCAGTCGGGCGTCCAGCGGCGGCCCGGACAGATGCACGCTGTCCGCACCGGGCAGGGCGGTCGGCAGGTCGGCGTAGACGCCGCGGAAACGTTCCAGCTCGGCCGGGGTGAGCAGGTGCAGGAAGCGGGCCGCCGCAACACCCGCATGCCGGGCCCCGCTGACCACCGTCAACGTGAACGCGCCGCGTTCAAGGTCGCGTGGTGTTGCGGCGGCGAGGGTGAACCGCAGCTCGGTGTGCGGGATCGGCGGCCGGTCGTCGTCGCCGTGCAGCGATCCGATCAGATCGTCATCGAGGACCACCTCGGCGCCGCCGTCCAGCGCCGACTGCTGGGCGAGCGCCGCGAGCAGCCTGTCGCGGGTGGTGAATGTTGCCGGGTCGTGGCGGGGCGAGCCCCGGTACCCGGCAGGGAACCCGAGGACGCGCAGGACATCGCGCAGGGGCACGGCCGCGCCCGGACCCCACCGTTCGAGAAACGCGCGATGGTAGGCGGTCCAGCCGGGCAGCTGCGGCGCGACGGCGACGAGCGCGCCGGCAACTTCCTGCGCCTCGCGGACCACGGCGGGGGGCAGCGTCACCGCGCAGTCGACCCGCAGATCGACCGCAACCCTGCCGCCTGGGGCGGGCAGGGCGAGGTGGCGGGCCAGGTGCGCCGCCGGGTCGGTCACGGTCATCGCCGGCCGGACCGCCGACAGCAGCACCCCCGCGCACACCAGCGCGACCAGCAGCCTCTCAGCCGCCGCCATCTCGGTGGCCAGTTCGTCGGCCATCGTCGCGGCCAGCTCCCCGAACGCGATCGGGGCACGGGCCGCCTCGACCGCCACCCGCACTGGGCCAGTCAGATCGATCTCCACATCCCACACCCGGTCGCCCTCGACGCGGATGCAGGGCAGCACCCATATCCCGGCGCGCCGATATCCCAGGGAGTTCGTCACGACCGCGACCGTGCGCAGTGTCGCCACGTCCTGCTCGGCCACCGCCGTCCACTCGGCGATGGAGCAATCGTCAGGGCGGGTCACCTCGTGATGCCGCTCCCCCCAGCGGACCGCCACGCGGGGGCCGAATGCGACCGGAGCCACACCGGCGAACCTGCCGAAGGGGGTCGCGCGGGTCGTCCACCGCAGCAGATACCGAACCGTCGCCTCCACCAGGCGCCGTAGCCTGCGCGCCTGGATCGGCTCACCGGCAACAGCGCGGGTGATCTGGGCGGCCAGGTCCGGCGCGGCCTGCCCGACGGCGGCGGCAAAATCCGGCAGCGCCCACGCCTCCCGCAGCCACCCCAGCCACGCGTCGGGCCGGTCCTCGATCAGGTCGGGCCACGCGGGCAGCCGCAGATCCTGAGGGTAGGAGGCGGCTCTGATCAACGCCGCGTCCGCCGCTTGGAACATCTCTCACTCCGCGTTCCGGGGATAGGCGGAAAGGATGGCGGGCCCGGCCCCTTGAGGCCGGGCCCGTCGGGTGCGCGGGGGTCAGCGACCGCTGCCGCCCGAGCAGGCGTCCGAGGCCGTGTCGCCCGAGCCGCAGTTGTCGTCGGTGCTGGTGGCGTGGCCACTCACGGGCCCGGCGTCGACCAGGCGCAGGTTCAGCTCGTACTCGTTCTCGTTGTCCATCAGGGGGTTCCCTTCTCCTTGGAGGTGAAGGCCAGGACGAGGCGACTGTGCCGCTTGTCCAGGACCGCCCCGTCCGGCAGGTCGCCGTCGGGGGCATGCGTGGGAAGGACGTGCAGCACCGGCGGCGGGCCGCCCGCGTCCACCCACGCACGCATGTGCTCGACCATCCGCCCGGCCGCCGCGGCAGCCTCGGCTCCGTGGGCGTAGGCGCCGAGATCGAACCGCCGGTCGGTCCAGCGCAGGGCCGACCGGTAGGCGAACGTGCCGTCGTGCAGGGTGGCGGGGGTGCCGAACTGCCAGGAGGGCGCGACGATGCCGGACTCGATGGCCGTCTTCTGCGCCGTCAGCACCACGAACTCCCCCGCCTCGCGGGTGAGGCGGGTCGCCAGCCACAGGTTCAGGTCGATCAGGACGGTGCGGGGCGGCAGGCTCGCCCCGGCCCACGCCTCCTCGCGGGGATGCGCCAGAAGGCCATCGAGAACGGTGGGGTCGATCTGCTGGCCCTCATCCAGCCGCAGGTGGACACCGTCGGCGATGTCGACGTACCGCACCTGCTGGGCTCCGTCGCCCTGCACGGAGACGAACCCGCACTGGCGACTGCTTTCGCTGACCAGCCGATCCCCGCGACGGCGCAGCGCCCACGACTTGGTAATCCCGAACGTGCGCAGCGGCACGACGAGCACACCGCCGTCGGTGAGCTGATCACGCCACGCGGGCGGGATGTCCCACGCCCCCGCCGTAACGATGATCAGGTCGTAGCGGCGGGCCGGCGCGATCGGATGCTCGGCGTCCGCGCACACCACGGTGACGTCGTTGTAGCCCGCCGCCGCCAGGCAGGCGGCTGCCCGGTCGGTCACCTCGGGGTCGATATCGACGGTCGTGACCGATCCCGACGGGCCGACGAGCTCCCGCAACAGTGACGCGTTATAGCCACCGCTGCCGATCTCCAATGCGTGACGGCCCGCCAGAGAGCCGAGCGCGTCCGCTGCCTGACCGAGCATCTCCGCGATCAGGAACGGCGCCGACACCGAACTGACGGCCTCCTCGCCGCGCAGCTTCTTCAGGACCGCTTCGTTCTCATACGCCTGCTCCAGCGGAAGGCCCGGCGTGAACAGCTCACGGGGAACGGCCCGCATCGCCGCCTCCACCTCCGGCCGCAAAGTGAGGCCCTTCGCCGCATGATCGGCAGCCAGCCGGTCGACCATCGCGTTGCGAAGTCCCTCGCTGCCCATGGTGCCGACGCTCATGACGGTGTCCTCTCCCGATACGTACGGGCCCGCCGCGGGTCGGGTGGCCCCTGGTATTCCTGCAGCCTGGTGGCCAGCCACGGGCTCTGGTCGCTGCACGGCTCCTGATCGTGGGCGACGCTGGTCGCCGGGGTGGGCACCTGGCTTCTCCTCGAACGCGGATGGTGGCTTTGAACAACGGTCTGTCGACCAGCCTCACCGTGTTGATGATCTTTCTGGAGTGAGCGGGTCCCACGATGCCGCACCCGGAGGTGCGAATCATTCCCCCCGAGGAGAACATTCGACTTCGGGCCCGCATGGGCCGCTGAGCTGCGGAAACAGCGACCGCCACCCGTTGTCGTTTCGGCTCGCGGGCCAGGAATCAGGGCCGACTTTTTCGCGTTTCGAGGCCGAGCGCGGACGTCGCGGGTCTGATCTTGACCTGGCTGCGGGCGGGCGGACCAGCGCCACCGCGCCCGCGGAGTAGCCGGAGTTCGACAGCTGCCCGCCCGCACTGGCACCGACCTGGCAGCGGTGACTGCAGCTGTGCCGGTGAGCTCGTACTCCCCTGCCCCGAGGGTGAGGAGACGGTTACTGTTGCGCTGTTCCGATTGGGGATGGTCGCCGGGCGGCCTCCCCCGGAGCGCCGTCCGGTGTCCAGTCCGGAAGGGGTGCGCGACGTCGTCATGGGCAAGCCTGGCCTGCGAGCCGAACAGAACGAGCTGCGGGCACGGATGCGCACCGCGGGAATGACGCACGAGGAGATCGCCGTCGAGTTCGGCCGCCGCTTCCGCCTGCGACCTCGCGTCGCTCACCGAATCGCGCACGGCTGGACCCAGACGCAGGCCGCCATCCGCATCAACGCTCACGCCGCCCGCGTCGGCCTCGACCCGAACGGTACGGCGACGATGACCGCCCCTCGGCTGAGCGAGGTGGAGAACTGGCCGGTTCCGCCACGCCGACGTCCGACCCCGCAGCTCCTCGCGCTGCTCGCCGACGTCTACGGGTGCGACCTTCAGAGCCTGCTGGACCTGGCCGACCGCGAGCAGATGGCCCCCGCCGACATGCTTCTCCTGGACAGGATGCGCCGGGTTGCGTCCGGGCCGACGGAAGACGCGAACTGGCCGTGTGCTGCGGCCGAACGCCGCGAGCGTCGTCCGCGTGAGCCGCGGACGGGGTGGACGGTGGAGAGGATGGTCATCGTGGCCGCTCGTGCGTCCGCTGATTTCGGCCGAGGGGCCGAGAGGAGCAACGTGGGTCCCCTGACCGTCGAGCAGTTCCACGCCGATCTGACGCGGCTGGCCGAGCGCTACCCCAACTGTCCCGTCGCGCCGTCGTTCGCCGACGTCATCGAGCTACGCAATCACGCTTTCACCCTGCTGGAAGATCGACAACGCCCCAGTAAGACCTCGTTTCAGAATGATCCTTGGAGTTTCCGTAGGCAGATGATCGAGCAGGCCAGGCTCAGGAATGCCTGGTGGATGTCGACGCGGCGTTCCCAGCGGGTGCGCAGCCGGCGGAACTGGTGAAGCCAGCCGAGGGTGCGCTCGACAGGCCAGCGTTGCCGGCCCAGGCCGGAGCCATGCGGTGCTCCGCGACGGGCGATGATCGGAGTGATCTGTCTGGCGGTGAGCCTGCGACGGTAGGCATCGTGATCATAGGCGCGGTCCGCGAGCAGGTAGCGGGGCCGGCGGCATGGCCGTCCCCGGCGTCCACGGATCGGGGGGATCGCCTCGACAAGCGGGATGAGCTGAGTGACGTCGTGGCGGTTCCCGCCGGTCACGGTCGCGGCCAGCGGCACCCCGGACGCGTCGGTGATCACATGGTGTTTGCTGCCGGGATGGGCTCGGTTGACCGGGCTCGGACCCGTCGCGCCCCCCCTTTGAGCGCGTGGACGTGGGAGGAGTCCACCAGAGCCCGGTGCAGGTCGAGCCGTCCCGCGGCGTTGAGCTCGGCGAGCAGGTGTTCGTGCAGAGCTGTCCACACCCCGGCCGTGTGCCAGTCCCGCAGCCGGCGCCAGCAGGTCACCCCCGACACCCCGAACAGGCCCGGAGGCAGTTCCCTCCAGGGGACGTCGTTGCGCAGGACCCACAGGATGCCCGCCAGCGCCGCCCGGTCGTCGACCGGCCGACGGCCCGGATAGCGGAACCGCCGCGGTCGGACCGGGACCAGCGGGGCCAGCCGGTCCCACAGTTCATCGGTCAGCACGTCATCAGTCACACAGACAGGACCTACCCCGAGCAGGCCTGATCACTCATTGTGAAACGAGGTCTAAGAGGTACCACGCTGCGATGCGAGGTCGTCGACCGCCCGCCCACTGTCACTCCACCGCCCCTGGCGACAATGATCGTCAAGCGGGCAATGGCGCACCGCGTGACGTTGGATGTGATCTGCGAGATCCGTCCCGACCTGACACGCGATCAGGCGAAGGAGTTCTGCGCGGCGACGAAACAGGCGCCGCAGGCGCTGCTCGTCGGCCGTCCGATCCTCGAAGTCGAGGTGGGGGCCAAGCGTTTGCAGCGGATGGGTCCGTCCGTCGAGGTGGTACTGGCGGACCCGCCCGCGCTACCAGGCCCCACGGCCGAGATATCGCGTTCCTGACGATGCCCGTGTCGAGCGTGCGTTCGACTCCAGCCGGGTGCAGCTCGTCCTCGACGGCGAGGTCCTCGACCTCGCCCCCGGCTATGTCGACCGTGACGTCGAGCGGGCACGAATCGGCCAGGCCGCGTTCCACTGCGAGGTCGAACAGCTCCACCTCGCCGCGCACCGTACGGCCGCCGACCCGGCCGCCATCGGGCGTCGGCCCATTGCCCGAGGGCCGTTCACGTTGGGTGGTATCACGGGCCACGACGACCCTGGCTGGGCTCGGGTTCCTGGCGGCGCTCGTGGGATACGAGCACGGTCACCCAGCGAGTGGCGGAGCCGCCGTGCACCGCCCCGAACCTTCGCGGCTCGTCTCCGCCGCGCCGATGCAAGCCGCGGCAAGGTGGTCACGATGATGCCAACATGGGGGATCTCGTACGGCCCGCACCGATAATGCCGCGATTCTGCTGCTCGTCCTGTTCGTCAGCGTGACGGCGGCGCTGGCCTGGAAGCTCAAGCCCGACACGGCGCTCGCCTGGCTCGGAGTGGCTTGGTGGCGTCCTGTGCCCACCAAGGCTCTGACTTGCTTGGGCCTCCTACTGGGACAACCGGGCCAAGGATCTGGAGATCACCGGTGTACTTCACCTCGCGCTGGTGCCCCATGAGTGGGCCGGCGCCCCGACCGACAGGAAAATCGTCCCGCTACGTGTCGCCGACTGCACGCCGCTGAAGGTGCTGTCCACGATCGGCTACCGGGACCTGCACGGCGTCGACGAGGCCACCGCACGGCGCCGGCTACGGGAAGCGGTCGGCCTGGCCTGGCCCGCCCGGCTCTCCGGCAGGTTCCCCGGTGGCCCGGCAGCGCCAGCAGAAGAGGTGCCCGTTCCCGAGCCACCCGCCGACGTGTTGCCGTGGACAGGATGTGGCTAAGCGGCATGACTCCGGCGGGTCGCGAGGCATCGTCCCAGCTCACGACCAACATTGATCTTCGGGGACGAAGCTCATGCAGATCTTCGAGGGAACCAACCAGATCCAGCGCCTGGTGATCAGCCGCCACCTCGCCCGAGGCTGATCAGAGGGCGTTTTCGCTGGTCAGAGTTCCAATTCGGGTGCGGGTAGGTCCTCGGCCGGGTGCGGGCCGCTGTCCGGCGGCGTCCGGCCTGGCCCGGTCGTTTCCGGCTCGCCGTGGCCTATTCGTGGACCAGACCGCGCCGGCCGCGCGGCCGCGCGGCCGGGATGACGTCGGTTGTCCCGTCCGCGACGGCAAGGGCTATTCGAATGCGGCCGCGGCCTCCCGCAGTACCCGGATCAGAGTTTCCGGATCGTCCGGCCCGGACTGCCCCGGCGTGTAGGTCACCGTTCGCAGGCGACCTGTGTACCGGAAGCTTCCGTGCCGTTCGTGGACGGGCCAGGAAACCGGGGACTTGCGATCCACCCCGACGCTGATTCCCTGCAGGGGCGCCATGCCGATCAGTTGATGCACGCTGGCCAGCCGCCCGGTCTCGGCTCCGTCGACGGAGATCCGCCAGTCCCAGCGAAGCCCCGACAGCGCCGTGGCGGCGGCGCGGATGGTGTGCTCACCGGCGGCGAGCGGACCGGCGTCCACCTCGCGGAGCGCACCGTATTCGTTGTAGGCGAGGCGCAGCCGTCCCTGTTCCACGTAAATGCTGTACCCCCCGCCCTGGTCGCCGTGGGAGACGAGCACGCCCTCATCGCCGGGCCCGTGGTCGGCCAGGTCGATGTCGATGTCGAAGGACCGGAAGGCGATGAGACTGGCGGACCGGTAACGCTCCAGCTCGGGCGTGCCGGGCAACAAGGTCACAGGCCGCCGCAGCCGTTCCTCGTCCGGGTTGCGCAGGGCCAGCGCGCCGCCGGCGTCGGGGAGCGGGAAGACCCCGTTATGCCAGGCCGCCTTCTCCCAGGCGGCCGCCAGCTCCTCGACCACTGCGGGATGATCGGCGGACAGGTCGTCGATTTCGGTCGGGTCGCGGACCAGGTCGTAGAGCGCCCATTCGCGATCGTCGTAGGGGGCGCCCGGGCGGTGCAGGGTCACCAGTTTCCAGCCGTCCCGGTAGTAACTGCGGTTGCCGATCATCTCGCAGTACTGCTCATGGTGGGTGCTGACCGCGTCGGGGTGCGCGAGCACGGTGGCGAAGCTGACCCCGTCGAGCGCCTGGACCACGTGCTCCAGGCGGCGTGCCGGACGCTTCACCCCGGCCAGTTCGAGCAGTGTGGGTGTGAGGTCGGTGACGTACTGGTACTGCGTGCGGATGCCGGTGTCCGCGTGGGGCCGGTGCAGTCCGCCCGGCCAGGACAGCAGGAACGGGACCCGTACTCCGCCGGCGTACGTCTGGCCCTTGTAAAGCCGGAACGGCGTGTTCGACGCCATTCCCCACCCGCGCGGGTAGTGCACCAGGCTGCGTGGACCTCCGATGAGTTCGGCCTCCCGCTCGACGTCCGGATTCCAGTCGGCGGGCAGTGCGGGATGGTGGGCGAACCGGCTGAAGTAGCTGCGGGTTCCCTCGGCTCCTCCTTCACCGGTGCCACCGTTGTCAGAGGTGAAGACGATGATGGTGTTGTCGAGTTCGCCGAGGGCGTCGAGGGTGTCCACCAGCCGGCCCAGGTTCTGGTCGATGTTGTCGACCATCGCGGCGTAGACCTCCATGTACCGGGGGTACAGCCGCTGCTCCCGCGGTTCGAGGTCGCTCCATGCACCGACCTCGAACCCCGCCTCGAAGTTCCGGCGTGGCAGCCGGGTGCCCGGTGGGAAGAGGCCGGCCTCGAGCTGCCGGCGGAACCGGGCCTCGCGCAGCGCGTCCCACCCGCTGTCGTAGCGGCCGCGATGCCGGGCGATGTCCTCGGGCCTGGCCTGCAACGGCCCGTGCACCGCGTTGTGCGCGAGATAGAGGAAGAACGGCTTCTCCGGGTCGTGCGCGCGCAGGGACGTCACCATGGAGATTGCCTGGTCGGTGATGTCGTCGGTGTAGTAGTAACCGGCCGGCAGCTCGTCGACCTGGAGCGGGCTGTTGTCACGGACCAGCTGGTGTGGGTGAAAAAGACTGGTCAGTCCCTCGAGGACGCCGTAGTACTGGTCGAAGCCCTTCTGCAGCGGCCAGTTGCGCCGGTCGTCCGCGGCGTTCGACGCGGAGTCTCGGGTCAGGTGCCATTTACCGACCGCGTAGGTGGCATAACCCGCGTCGTGGAGCAACTGCGCCAGCGTGGGGACGTCGTCGGCGATCTCCATCCCGTAGCCCGGGAACCCGGGGTCGGCGTTCGCCACCATGGCATAGCCGACGCGATGCGGATTGAGTCCGGTCAGGAGGGCGGCCCGGGCCGGCGAGCACAACGGCATGGTGTGGTAGTTCGTCAGGCGCACTCCGCGTTCGGCGAGCCGGTCCAGGGCGGGCGTAGGGATCTCCGCGCCGAACGGACCGATGTCGCTGTAGCCCATGTCGTCGACCAGCACCACGACGATGTTGGGCGCCCCGGCGGCCGGACGCTCACGGGGCACCCAGGCCGGTTCCGACTCGGCGAAGGTACGGCCGATCCGCCCCGGGAAGTTCGCATACGGGTCGCGACGGTCGGGTGTGCCGTTCTGGACGGCCGGGGGAACGACCTGGGAGGCCGGCTCGGAAGGGTGCCCGGCGGACTGGCGGGACATTCGGCTATCCCTCGCTTCGTCGTCGGTGGGACGGGTAGGTCACGATGGCCGCGCTCATTGAGCGGTGGGCGCCGTCATCGAGCGGTGGGCGCCGGCTCCTCCGGGGCGGGCGGGGTGACCCGCCGCCATCACCTGCCAGCCCGTTTCGGCGGGCTGAGTGCCCGGGCGGTGAAGACGTGGTTCTGGTCCCGGCGGCTGCCGGGCGTGCGGCCGTGCCCCCAGCCCAGCCACCGCCGGTACTCCCCGAACCGGTTCTGCGCCTCGAGCGCGGCTTCGTCCGCAAGCGGTGAACCGGTCGGGGCCGGCCCGGCCAGCGGTGCGACGAACAGGGCGTCGGTCGGGCAGTACGCCTCGCACATGAAGCAGGTCTGGCAGTCCGACTGCCGGGCGATGACCGGAGGGCCGTCGGCTGACAGGTCGAAGACGTTCGTCGGGCACACGTCCACGCAGATGCCGCAGTCGACGCAGCGACTGTCGCTGATCACCTCGATCACGGGACGGCTGTCTCCTCGGTCTCCTCGGTGCGCAGAAGGGCAGGTGGGGCGACGTCCAGGGCCGTCCACACCTCGTCCAGGCCACCGACGCGGATCCGGCGGGCGAAGGCTGGCGTGGTCTGCGGTGAGTCGTCGCGGAGGTGCATGCCGCGGGTCTCCGGCCGGGCCAGCGCACTGCGGTACATCCACCGGGCGTGTGCGAGCATGGCCGTGGCCTCACGGGTACGGAGGACCGAACGCGGGTCGCCGTCGGCCGCGGTAAGCCCGCCCGCCACAACGGGCCACAGCGCGTCCAGCACGGTGAGAGACTCGCGCAGGTCCGCCGCGGTGCGAAACCGGTTGTGCCGCAGGGGCAACACCCGGTCCTGCACAGCCTCCACGACGTCGTCGGCTCGCAGATCGCCGCGAGCCGCTCGGGGGCGCAGCCCCGGGCCGCCCCCGTGCGCCAGTGGCGCGGTCCGCCACTGGCCGGCACGGGTGCTGGCGAACCGCGCGGCCGCGGCTCCGGCCCAGCTGCCAGAGGCGATCGCCCACGAGCCGTTGTGGCTGCCACCGCCGCTGACGGCACCGGTGACCGGCTCCCGGGAGGCGGCGTCGCCGGCCGCGAACAGCCCGGGAACGGCGGTCGCGCACCCGTCGTCGACGAGGCGCAGCCCACCGGTGCCGCGGACGGTGCCTTCCAGGACGAACCGGATGGGGAACCGCCGGGCGAACGGGTCGACACCGATCTTGTCGAACGGCAGGAAGAAGTTCGGCTGCGACCAGCGCATTGCCGAGCGGATACCCGGCTCGGCCAGGTCGAGCTGGGCGTAGACCTGGGAGTACAGCGCTGCCCGCTGTACCTCCAGCACACCGCCGGGCCGCAGGCCACAGGCCAGTTCGGTGCCGTCGGCGGCGGTGAAGGTGGCGAACTGGTACATCAGGCCCTTGGTCTGCGCACCGAACGCGGGCGCGATGCCGTACTGGCAGGAGAACTCCATGCCGGACAGGTCCGCTCCGAGCTCGGCAGCCATCAGGGCACCATCACCGGTGTCGACGTTGAGCCCGAGCGCCCCGGACCGGAAGGCACAGCCGCCGGTGGCCAGGATCACGGCACCGGCGCGAACCTCCCAGCGCTCACCGGCGTGCTGGCGCCGGAGGCCGGCGGCGCCGGTGACGACACCGTCCGGGTCGACGAGGAGCTCGAGCGCCGGCGACTGGTCGATGACGGCGACGCCGGCGCGGCGGACTCGGCGGCGCATCAACCGCATGTACTCCGGGCCCTGCAGGCTGGCACGACGCTGCGTGCCGTCGTCGGACGTCGGAAACGGATAGCCCCAGTCTGCCAGCTGCCCGACGGCGTCCCACGTCTGGTCGAGGAGGCGAAACATCCACCGCCGGTCCGTGAGGTAGCCGCCGGAGATCTCCCGGGCGGCGACGGCCTTCTCCCGGGCCGGCCCGCCCGGGGGCAGGTACCAGAGGTTGTTCCCGGCGGCCGCCGTCGAACCGCTCGTCCCGCAGTAACCCTTGTCCACGAGCGTGACGCGCGCGCCGCGACTCGCTGCTCCCAGTGCCGCCCAGGTCCCCGCCGGACCGCCGCCTAGCACGAGGACGTCGGACTCGGCGGGGATGGCCACCGACGGCGACCGGCGCCGCGGCCCGCCGGTCACCGTGGGACGCCGGCCCCGGCGGCGGGGCGGGCCAGCCGGTAGTGGTCGCGTAGCGTTCTGCCCTCGTACTCGGTCCGGAACAGCCCCCGCCGCTGCAGGATCGGAACCACCTGCTCGACGAAATCGGCCAGCGCCCCCGGCAGATAGGGCGGCATCACGTTGAAGCCGTCCGCGGCTCCGCCGGTGAACCACTGTTCGAGTTGGTCGGCGACCTGTTCCGGGGTGCCGGCGAAGACCCGGTGGCCGCGGCCGGCGGCCAACCGGACCAGCAGCTGGCGGATGGTGAGGCGCTCCCGGCGTGCCAGCTCGATGACCAGGGAGAAGCGGCTCTTGTTGCCGTTGATGTCGTCCACCGTCGGTAGATCCGCCGGCAGCGGGCCGTCCAGCGGGTGGTCGAAAAGGTCGAGACCGACCATCTTCGACAGCTGGGTGAGCCCGTACTCGGGCACGATCAGATCGTTCAGCTCGGCTTCTCGCCGCTTCGCCTCCGCCTCGGTACCGCCCAGGATCGGGGCGATCCCGGGCAGGATCTTGATCTGCTCGGGTGGGCGGCCGTGGTGACCGGCCCGCCTTTTCAGGTCGGCGTAGAACCGCTGGCCGTCGGCCAGGGTCTGCTGCGCTGTGAAGACCGCCTCCGCGTACCGCGCGGCGAACTCGCGGCCGTCCTCGGACGAGCCGGCCTGCACGAGCAGCGGATGGCCCTGTGGACTACGGGGAACGTTGAGCGGCCCGGCGACGGAGAAATACCGTCCGGTGTGGTTGACCGGTCGGATCCGATCCGTGTCGGCGTAGACACCCGCCTTCTTGTCGTAGACCAGGGCGTCGTCCTGCCAGCTGTCCCACAGCGCGCGCGTCACGTCCAGGAACTCGGCGGCCCGCTGGTAGCGGCTGTGGTGGTCGAGATGTCTTTCCTGGTTGAAGTTACGCGCTTCGTCCTCCTGGGCGGAGGTCACGATGTTCCAACCGGCCCGGCCACGGCTGAGGTGGTCCACGGAGGCGAACTTCCGGGCCACGTGGAACGGCTCGTTGTACGTCGTGGACACGGTGGCAATCAGTCCGACGCGGCTGGTCGCCATGGCGAGGGCGGACAGCAGCGTCAGCGGCTCGAAACGGCCGGCGAAATTGTGCCGCACATTGTTCCACAGAGCGAGTCCGTCGGCCAGGAAGACCGAGTCGAACTTCCCCCGCTCAGCGAGCTGCGCGAGGCCGACATAGTGGTCGACGCCGTCCCGCTCCGGGTTGGTCGCCGGGTGCCGCCAGGCTGCCTCGTGGTGGCCGACGTTCATCAGGAATGCGTTGAGATGTAGCTGGCGAGACTGGGCGCTCATTCTGTTCTCGACTCTCAGTGGCTCGGACCGCCGGACCGCCGGGCGGGCGGGCGGGCGTCGGCGTGGGCGATTACGAGCCGGGCGTGGCGCGCCAGCGCGAGAAGCGCCGCTCCACGGCCAGCAGCAGCTGGTTGATCCCGACACCGATCACCGAGATCGTGATGATCCCGGCGTACATCTCCTGGATGGCGAAGTTGGACTGTGCATAATTGATCAGATAGCCCAGCCCGGCCTTCGCGCCCACCAGCTCGGCGGCTATGAGCACGACGATCGCGAAGGCCCCGGCCAGCCGGATCCCGGTGAAAATGGTGGGCACCGAGGCCGGCAGAATCACCTTCTGAAAAAGTCGCGGCGACGACAGTCCCATCGACTTGGCCGACTTGATCAGAAGCGGGTCGACGGTCCGGACGCCACTTACCGTGTTCAGGAGTATCGGCCAGACGCAGGCATAGGTGACGATGCCGATCTTCGAGGACTCACCCAGGCCGAGAATCAAGACGAAGACTGGCAGCAGGGCCAGCGCGGCGGTGTTGCGGAAGAGCTCCAGAAGCGGGTTGAGGATCTCGGCCAGGCGTGGGAACCAGCCGATGACAAGGCCGAGCGGGAGACCTATCGCGACGGCAAGGGCAAAGCCGGCGCCGGTGCGCTTCATACTGGCTTTCGTATGGGCCAGGATGTCGCCGTCCAGGAACAGCTCCCACCACTTGTCGATCACCTCCGAGAAGGGCGGCAGGAACACCCGGTCGACGACGCCGGCGCGCGGAAGAACCTCCCAGGCGACCAACAGCGCCGCGATTGCGACGGTACGCCGGAAGACAGCGGCGGCAATACGCAGCGGCACGGCCCAGGGCCGGGCGCCACGCGACGGGACCCGGTCGTCGCTCACAACGACGGCCAGGTCACTCGGGTCATCGGTAATGACCAACGCCGCTCACCTTCTTCTCCGACGACGCGTTCTTTTCCAAGGAAGCGTTCTTCTCGAACGACACGTTCTTCTCGAACGGCTCGCCTGCGCCGGCCACCGAGGAGTCCCTCCCGGCAGCGGTCGCTCCGCCGCTACTGACGGCCCTGGCCGAGGCCGGTCCTGGGACCGGGGCGTGCGGCGTCCTCTCCCGCTCGCGCGACACCGTTCCCCGGCGTTCCGCCGCCTGTGCCTTGGCGACCTCGTCGCGCAGCAACTCCCACACCAGGTGTCGATAACGCACGAACTCCGGGGCCGACCGAGGGTCGCCGCCGTTGTCGTCAACAGGCGGAATGTCCAGGATCTCCTTGATCCGACCCGGTCGCGACGTCATGACCGCCACCCGCTGGCCCAGGTAGACAGCCTCGTCGATGGAGTGTGTGATGAACAGGATGGTCTTGCGCGTCTTCGCCCAGATCCGCAGCAGCTCGTCCTGCAGCGTCTCCCGTGTCTGGGCGTCCAACGCTGCGAACGGCTCGTCCATCAGCAGGACGGCGGGGTCGTAAGCCAGGCTACGAGCGATCGCGACCCGCTGTTTCATCCCGCCGGACAGCTCATGCGGGTAGCGGCGCTCGAACCCCGTGAGCCCGACGAGAGCCAGGTAATCACGGGCCCGCGCCGATCGCTCGGAGCGCGGAACCCGCTTTGCCTCCAGACCGAACTCGACGTTCGCGAGCGCGGTGCGCCACGGCAGCAGGGCATACTGCTGGAATACGATTCCCCGGTCCAGGCCCGGTCCGGTGACCGGAACGCCGTCCACCAGGACCTCGCCGCTGTTCGGCCTGCTCAGGCCGCCAAGCAGGTCGAGCAGAGTCGACTTGCCGCATCCGCTCGGGCCGACCAGGACGAGGAACTCCCCGCTGCGGATGGTTAGGTCCACCTCGGACAGCGCGGTGAACTCGGTCGTCGTGCCGCGCCGTCCGGAGTCGCGTACCGCGAACCGCTTGGTCGCGCGGCGGAACTCGATGGTACTCATGATCAAATATCCTCGCTGTTGCCGCCGGATGCGGTGCCCGCTCAGCGACCGGAATCAGGCCCGCCGGGTCGGAACGGATTGAACTCGTTCGTGTACAGGTCGGCCGGCTTGACATCCTTCTTGAGCTGACCGTCCTCGCGCAGGAAGTCGATCCAACGGGTGAAGTTCTTGTCCGCGATCAGCCCGCCCTTGTCCGGGACCCCGTAGCTCTTCCAGAATCCGATCGCGCGCTTGTCCTCCTTGCGGTCCCGTTTTTCGATGATCTGCGTGAACCGGGCGATCACCTCGTTGCGCGGATGGGACTTCGCCCATTCGAGTGCTCGTGCTACGCCTTCGATGAAAGACCTGACCGTCGTCGGGTTCTTCGCGATGAAGTCCTTCCGGAAAACATAGCTGCCGGCCGCGAACGTGCCGTAGAGCTCGTAGTCGGAGAAGATCGGACGGATACCACCGCGGTCGAGTGCCTTGTCCCGGAGGAGACCGCCGAGGACGCCCACCTCGATTTGCCCGGCGCGCAACGCCTGCTCGGTGTTGACCGGTGGCACCACGGTCGGAACGACCTTGTCGATCTCGGCCGAGCTGAGACCCTCCTTCTTCAGGTACGAGTCCAGGACGGCCTCGACGTGCGCGCCGAGCGTGTTCATGCCGACCTTCTTGCCTATCAGGTCCCGGGCCGACCTGATAGGACTGTCCGCGAGCACGTAATAGCCGCTGTACGAGTCCTTGTCGACGCCGTAGTAGCTGATGACCGACTTGATCGGCGCCCCCGCGGCGACGAGCTTGATGATCGCCCCGTTGAACGCGCCGCCGAAGTCGGTGTCGCCGGTGGTGGCGGCCTGGATGTCCTGCGGTCCGCTGATGGTGTTCCCGATCCACTCGAGTTTGACCGGGCCGAGGTAACCGAGATCAGCGGCCAGCTCGGGCAGCGTCACCTGACCGACGGCGCCCTGGTAGCGCAGGGTCGTCTTCTCCTGGTCGGAACCGCCACCGCCGCCACCGCCGCCACCGCATGCGGAGGCCAGCAGGGCCGTCACGGCCAGGGTGGCCGCGGTCGTGAGCAGCTTCGATTTCCGACGAATCCTGCGATGCATGAGGTGTGTCCTTCTGACATGGCCAAAGTTCCGAAAGTGCACGTCGGACCCCTCGGTGGGAGGAACCCCCGCCGAGGGGTCGGGAGATGCCCGTGCGTCTGTGGACAGCACGGGGATCAGGAAAAGCAACGGAAAACCGCCCGCCGCAAGGCGGGGGGGAACTGGGGGCAGCAGTTTGTGAAGGCGCGAGGCGCTATAAATGACCACAGGTTCACCGGCTGCGTGAAACAGTTCTCTGGCGTCGTCGGATCACTCCGGGAACCACGCCAGGAGAAGCCGGCTTCCTCGATCTCAGGGGCAGGCCGTAGCGGGACGAAGAACGAGTATTCTCGGATCCCGCGACCGTGGCGGCCGCACTCCGATCCCGTTGTCTACTCGCGACGGACCGCAGACGTGATCACAACGTCAGCGGCAACACAAGGCGCTGGCCACGTGGACATAGTCCACGGGCCGCCGAGTGCACAGTCGCTTCCCGATCACGTTGCTCACTATCTTGATGAAGAACCGTCCTGTCAAGGGTTGTCGCCAGTTTGAAGCAAGCGACCCCTGCCACTTACCCAGAGTATCGAGATCACCACTCGGTGAACGGAATTATTTTCTCTCGACTGTTAATTATTGACGTCCGCCCCCAGGGAACGTAACCCTGATGTCACGAGCGGGATGGCGGCGTGGCGACCCTGATACCCGCGAGCGGGATACGATCTCCGGCCGGCGGCCCGATGTCCTGGGCTCGGGTCCCGTTCGGCCGACCGGTCAATTACCGCTGCCCGCCCCCTCACTTCTGGTACCGCTGGCGAGACCCGGAGAACGGCGGCGGGTCCGCCCGTGATCCGAGCACCAGCTCCCGCGGGCGTCGGGTCGCGGCCGTCTCGATGGCAGCCGGGCGCTCGTCCGGGTCCCCGCACCGGCGAGGTCCCGGTCGGCACCGACGGCAAGACGCCGGAGCCGGCCGGCTCCTCTCCCGCCCACTGAACTCGCCCTACGACCCAAGGAGCCCTCCATGGCTGTCATCAGCACGGATCTCGGCGTCCGCAAGGTAGCCGGACGGATCGGCGCCGAGGTGACCGGCGTCGACCTACGCGGCGACCTCGACGGCGAGACCATCGCCGCCGTCCGGAAGGCCCTCCTGGAACACAAGGCGCTGTTCTTCCGGGGCCAGGAGCTCGACGACGAGGGGCAGCAGCGGTTCGCTGCCCGCTTCGGTGAACTCACCAAGGCTCATCCCACCGTCCCTTCGCTGAAGAACAGCCCGAACGTGCTGCGGGTGGACTCGTCCGAGGGCCGCGCCAACCACTGGCACACCGACGTCACCTTCGTGGTGAGCCCGCCGGCCGCCAGTACGCTGCGCAGCATCGTCGTCCCCCCGTTCGGGGGCGACACCCTCATCGCCAACACCGCGGCCGCCTACCGCGACCTCCCGGCCCCCTTGCGGGAACTGGCCGACGGGATCTGGGCCGAGCACACGAACGACTATGACTACGTGGTCCCACCGTCCGCGACAGCGCAGACGAAGGCTTACCGCGAAATCTTCGTGTCCCGGAAGTACCGGACTGCACATCCGGTAGTCCGGGTCCATCCCGAGACGGGCGAACGCGCCTTGTTCATAGGCGGTTTCGCGCAGCGGATCATCGGCCTGTCGAACAGCGAGTCACGCGATGTTCTCGGTCTGCTTCAGGCCTACGTGACCCGGCCGGAGAACATCGTCCGTTGGACGTGGGCACCCGGCGACCTCGCCTTCTTCGACAACCGGATCACCCAGCACTACGCCGTGGACGACTACGACGACCTCCCGCGGTTGCTGCACCGGGTCACCGTCGCCGGCGGCATACCCGCGGGTCTGGACGGTCGGGGCAGCTACGCCATAGAAGGGGATGACGCCTCGCACTACACTCCGATCGCGGCTTAGCAGCGATCGCCGTCGCAGAGACCGCCCGTCTGGATCCGACGGGCGGTCTTCTGCACCAGCGGTGTCGGTTCCGAGTTCGTAGTGGCCGCGGCGCATGTTCTGGATCAGGGCGTGCCCGGCGCTGATCGTCTGGACGGAGCGCAGCCGCTTCAGGCCGCGCATCGGTCGCAGCCGTGCTTCGAGGCGACCATGGTCGGCTTCGATACTGCACCGGGGCCGGCCCGGCCGAACGCAACAGAGCCCCTGCCACCTTGATCTAACAAACTACCGAGAGGAACGACGTCAGAGGACGGCGGCCAGCGCGGTGGTGGACGGGACCGCACACCGGGGCGGCGAGGCACCCGATGTTCGGGCGAAACTCTCCTCGGTCGACGGCGAACCCGAGGCTACGCACGTCCTCGAGTTCGCCGTCCAGCGCCCGGGAGGCCAGGATCGTCCGATTGGTGGAACGGACGAGCTGGTCCGCGCGGTCACCGAGCGCTTCGTCGGCGAAGGCCAGCAGTACCTTGCCGAGCGCCGTGGCATGGACCGGCAGGATACCGCCGACCTGCACGGGCAGCGGCGCGCTACGGTGCCCGTGCAGCCGCTCGACGCACAGCACCCCCTGGTCACGCAGGACACCGAGATGGACCGCCTCATCGGTCAGTCGATGCAGTTCGAGCAGATGCGGCAGCAGGTGCTCACGCAAGTGCATCGTGCGCATCAGGACGTTAGAAGGCGTTTTCGCTGGTCAGAGTTCCAAGTCGGGTGCGGGTATGCCCTCGGCCGGCTGCGGGATGCCGTCTGGCGGTGGCCGGCCCGAATCTCGAAGACCTGGCGTCGGCGGGTCGTGGTGTTCGCCGCGGCCGGTCTGCCTGTGACGGGGCTCGATGAAAGCGTGGGCAGTGGGGGTGGTCCCCGCCGGCATACTAGTCGGACTCCTCTTGACCGAGCCGACCTCTGACTCCGAGGTCAAGTCGCACCTGGTTGATGAGCGACTTCCGGAGATCCCAGTATTCTCCCTTCCATTCCCGGAACCGTTCAGGCGAGACAGAACCCTGCGGAACGGACTTGGAGCGCAGATGCTTCCATAAATCTTGGGAGCACTCCACTACGGCCATGGAGCTCGAAATCCTGACGTTCTCCAGCGCCACCTGCCCTCGTGCGCCGTTAATGCCGCGCAGCGCAGCGATTAATGCGCTACGGTCGCCGACACCGGGGGCACCTTCGACGATGCCGCGTATCTGTTCGAACAGATCGGCGGTCTCCGACATGAATCTGGCGCAGCTTTCACGCGCAAGATTATCCATTCCGACCCGCCGATCCCGCCTATCCTTGTGGATCTGGGCGCCGAAGGCCGCTCCGGCCCCTAGTACCGTCCCAACCAGAGTCCCGACGACTCCAACCAAGTCGCTCACGTGGCCACCCCTCGACGATGAACCAGTGGTTGACGTCTTCCCAGAAGCGCACAAACATCGGTTACGTTCCCGACAACCACTCCAAAATAGCGCAACGCGTCAGCTCCTGGAGCTTTGGCACCAATTCAGTAAAGAGTTCTCGATCAGGTTCTCCATGCGCAAGCCGGTTCCTGACGCTCCGCAGCGTCGTCGGGTCAAGACCGGTCAGCAGGTCGTTTTCCCTGAAACAACTTCTCAACCTCACGTCAAGATCGCCACTCTCGGCCTGGAACATCGTCCGCACGGGAGACATGGCTTCCAACGACGCGAACAGGAAGAGGATTTTTTCCCCTGCCGAGAGATGGGGAAGGTGGCTCTCAAGAAACAGATCCAGCGGGGCTCTTTCAAACTCATCGGCCCGCCCCAGCCAAGAGAGGAGCACCTCGAGCAGTTCGCCTCCTCTCCGCACGCACTCGGCGGTAAGGGGTGACACGTCAAAGTCGCCGTCATACATTCTCTCCCGGTAAGGCCCGAACTCCCGTCGATTCAGTCCTGCATCACGGCGCCGGCGCCCACCGCTCCGGAAGTAGAGTGCGATAATTCTCGGATCAATCAGCGTGTCCTGACCGGAAAGCTTCAGTGCCGCAAACGAGGCGTAGATCTCCGGACCATAGTCCACAAAGATGGCACTCGCCGACCGGTCCGGGCCTGCTTCCCACACCATGAAAGGCACTGCGACAGTGCCGTTGTCGACCAGGTGATCGTATTCTTCTACCAGATCCCCGCGCTCGATCATCAACCAACTGACCTGGTCGATCAGCGTTATCACCGCGCGACCGAGCCGAAAAGGGCTGGTAATCGATATCCCCCCGAGCGGGGCAAGAACCCACGCGCTTTCCTCGGAGAGCTTCAATGGCCAGGGCGGCGGTTCGTCCTCCACAGCCGTCCCCCCATCGTCATCGATTGTCAAGCCATCCTCCGAAGAATCGCGGATCATCGGCAGAGTCGTGCTCTGGGATGTGCTCGCCATAAAGCTGGATGCAGGTCGCCAACGCACGCCGAGAATAGTAATTGATCAAGTGTAGCCCTTCATTGGGACGAAGGCGTCTTCCGTGTAAGCGGCGTGAGCGTGTATCGTAGATCAGCTTGGCCGCACGGCTGGCCTCAGCTGGATCTTCACCAGCGATTCTCAGCAAGATCCCGACTCGCCGGGTAAAGGTTTTCGTGACGGCTCCGAACTCGCCGGGCATCACCAGCTCCTCCAGAGCAATCGCACACAGGGTCGTGTCGCTCACCATACTCACGCCGTCCATCGCACCCGTTGTCAGTGCCGACAGGCCGAATCTGACCTCCGGTTTCTCAAACGGCCTCGCCGAAGGATGAAGACTGCGAAACGAATCGGCATTTCCCTGCAAACTGTCCTGCTTCAACAGAACGTCGTCACCGGAAGTGTTGGCTATCGCCGATCGACCCATGATTCCAACGCGACGCGACACTCCACCATCCAGGCCCGAGACGTACCGAATCGACTGCGAGGGATGCGCAACCCTCCGACCCGACCAGGCAACAACGGAAGTGAAAAGGAAATTCTCCAGGACGTCCGCCGAGATCTGCGAATCCGAAGCTCTCAAGGTGAACACCGGCTTCCTTGCTTCATACCGGGACCTCCCCCTGGAGGCGAACCACCTGTCAACTTCTTGCCAGACATCAAAAGGTAGCTGGCAGAGTACAACTTCAAGCTGAGGGATGGGTAACACAGGCGTCTCGAGCGATAGATTGGGATAGTGAGTTATCTCGAACCCTCGTGGAAGCGTCCCCCCCAGGTGTTCGACAAGAAGTGCTCCTGCGACGTCACGGGCTTTTGTCAAGCGCGCACTCCCATCTCGCGCAGAACTTCCTCATCACCGGCCACTCCTCCTCTACCGCCAGCAGCCAACGCGGTCACACCCTGATGGAAAAACGGTGTTTCAACGAACATCGACCTGGCGAGTACAGCCACCAAGACCCCTGGCGACAACAACTCGCCGGGGATCCTCCAGTTTCCTGCGGATGGGTCCACAACGTCTGGTGCCGCTCGCACGGGACGCCGGGAACCCGCGGCAGCTCCGAGCTGACCTGGGGTACGCCCAGGCTGTCTCGTTCGGCGGCGGCGTGGCCGAAGCCCGCGACCGCATCGTCGAGGTGGATGGTCCGGGCCAGGGCGGAGAAGTCGGCCGGAATCTCATCGGGTTGCTGGTGACTGTTTCCATGGACTTCCGTTTCCATGGGACTTCCATCGCTGACGTCCTGGGATGTAGCACGGGTGCTCGGATGACGTCGTGGGCTGCTCGGACATGGGCAAGGTACTCAGGAGATCCCGCCGAACGCGTCGCAGAGCCGCCAGGTCCGCACCAGCCCCTCCGTCACTCCCAGAGACTATCCCAGCAGTCTGGGTGACTCGCCAAGGTGTGCAATCCGCATCCGCTGGATGGTCGAGGAACTACGGGTGAGCCTGTCCACGCGGTCCCTGTGCGCCATACCTGGTCGCCGTGGAACGCATCCACCGCGCGACCGGCGAGCCGGCCCGAGTCCCATCCGCCCGGATACGGATCAACCGGCACAAATCTTCGAATTTGCGGCACCGGACGGCGGACACGTCTTTCCCTGGTTCCCCCGCCGTTTCCCATCGGTTCTCGGGCCGTCGGCCAGGGGCGGCACAGTCGGCGCCAGGCGGCTATCCGGAACGCGACAGCACAGAGTCGGAGAACCCGAAGCCGAGGCCAGTCGGCCAGATGTACTGTGCGCTCTGAGAGCATCTGCCGGCCATTCGGACGAAGGCCGCCAGCAAACGCGGAGCCTGGCCGTCGCCTTTCCGGAGGCTGGATTCCGCGTCAACCACCGCGCCAGCCAGGGGGAGACTGTGGCGATTCCGTTTGCCGAGAACTATGTGTCGGTCCGCTACCGACGCGCGAGTTCCGCGGTGATCACCGCGGAACTCGCGGACCTGGAGTCGGTGGCGGCCGCAGGCGATGCGAGGGACAGCAATCTGCGGTCCCATCGCGCCCTGCTGGAGATCGAGCAGCACGTGACCGCCGGTCACGAACTCTTCGCCGCGGGCACGTTCCGGCAGGCCATCCAGGAGTACCAGATCGCCCAGGGGCTCGCCTACCGGCTCCTGAGCCCGTCCTTCCCGGTCGCCGTCTCGACGCGGCCCGGCCTGTCGCTCCCGATCCGGGCAGCGATGCTCGAACCGCTGCTGTCGGCCGGTCTCAGCCTGGTCGAGGCGATGGACCCGAAGACGGTCGAGGTCGACTTCTCGGCGACCGTCGAGGTGTCCGACGAGGTACTTCGGCCGCTGGTCGACATAACCGAGATCGGTGTCGACGTGGTCAGCGGCGTACCGCGTACCGCGCGCGCCGACAGCCGGCTCGCCGCGGCCTACGCGCAGCGGGGGCAGTGGGACCGCGCGCTGTTCTTCCTCGGGCGCGCCCAGCGCCGGCTGGACGGCGCCGCGTCACCGGAGGCGACGGTGGCCAGGGCCGCGACCGACCTCAGCGAGGGCGGCGTCCTGGTCCAGCTCGGCCGCATCGACGACGCGAAGAGCGCGCTGGCGCGCGCCCAGGAGGGCTTCCGGTCGGCCGGTGACACGGTCGGGCTCGCGCAGGTGAACCTCAATCTGGCGGCGGCGCTGGCCAAGGAGGGCAACCACGGCCAGGCCGCCCCGCTGCTGGCGAGCGCGGAGAAGCTGATCAACACGGCGCGGGGGCTGCCGGCCTCGCCGACCGACACCGGCAGCCCACCCGCCGCGGCCACCCCGCTGGGCCGGACTCCCGTCGGCGAGGTGCTCTCCCACCGGGTCGGGCTGGCCACCACCGCGCTGGCACGGGCGAACCGGGCCGTCTCCCTGGCGGGGGCGGCGACCCTGATCCGCCCGGAGTCGGTCCGGCCGGAGTCGCTGAGCGATGCGGTGAAGGACCAGGGACTCGCGGTCACCTTCCGCCAGCCCGAGACGGGCGGCGGTTGGACGACCCAGCCGGTCGAGACCAAGGTCGAGGCGGCTCAGCGCGGGGTCGTCAAGGAGCTGGGGTTGCTGGTCGGCGACGACGTCACCAAGATCTCGTGGAAGCCCGGGGAGGCGATCGCCAGCGGGCAGGTCCTCGACGCCTTCTATCGGAAACGGATCGGCTTCAACCGGCTCCAGGACGTCGCCGGCCGGTGGGATCTGCCCAGTGACCTGGCCGTCCATCTGCCGCATCTCTACTTCTACGTGATCCCGTCGAGCCTCGGCGACTGCTACCACGCCCTGGGTGACCACGCCGCGGCGCACGACAGCTACCTGGCGGCGGCCGACTACGAGTTCATCAACACCAGCCTGGAGGCCCCGGCGCTGTGGCAGCGGCTGGCCCGCAACGCCCTCGACTGGGGCGACCGGCACTACCGGGCGGACGACGCCACGGCCGCGCTCACCGCGTACCGGATCGTGCTGGAGCCGCCGGGCGGCCCGGCGGTCCCCGCGAACTCCCCGCTCTACGCCCATCCGAACCTGAAGACCGTCGGCGGGACCGTCGCCGGGATGCTGGCGACCCTCGACGCGGACGGGCCGGGCGGGCTCAACCCGACGCTCGCCGCCGTCGTGCTGGAGATCCGGGCCCGGCTGATCCAGCTGAACGCGGGCCTCGACTTCCTCGGCGTGCCCGCGTCCATCGTGCCGATCTGGACGTTCGAGTTCCTGCAGAACGTGGCCCGGTACTTCACCCAGCAGGCGATCCAGGCGGAGCGCGAGTACGTCGGTTGGACGGACCGCGCCGAGAACGAGGGACTGACCCGCGACCAGCTGCTCCAGACCGTGGCCCAGGCGAGCGCGGAGCGGGCGGTGGCCCGCGAGCAGACCGAGGCCGCCCAGGCGGAGGAGACGGCCTACGCCGCCGCGGCGGCCCTCGCCCAGAAACGCGTGGACAACGCCGCCGCGAACCAGGCCGCCTACGACACCATGAGCTGGGAGCGGCTCTGGCTCCAGCGGGACATGGCCTGGTACTCGTCCCAGAACCCGTGGGAACGCAGCCACCCGATTCCCTCCGGCCCCGACGCCGGCAAGCAGATCCACCAGGTCATAGCCGAGAAGACCCAGCGATCGCAGACCATCACCCGGAACTACGAACTCGCGTCGATGGGACGGCAGGTCAAGGAGCTGCAGGCCGCCCAGGGCGTCGCGGTCGCGCAGCTGGCGGCGGCCACGGCCCGCGTGGACGCCGCGCGCCAGATGGAGGTCGTCGCCGACCTGCGCCGTTCCGCCGCCGTCAACAATCTCGCCGCCTTCGACAGCCAGGTCTTCACCCCGGACGTGTGGTACCAGCTGGGCCAGTTCATGCGCTCCATCTCGACCCACTATCTGACGATGGCGATCAGGACCGCCCGGCTGATGCAGCGCGCCTACAACTTCGAGAACGACACCGAACGCGCCCTCATCAAGGTGGACTACTCGACCAACTCGGTCCGGGGCCTGCTCGCCGCCGACGCGCTGCTGCTCGACATCGACGCGTTCACCTTCGACATGATCACGACGGTCGGCCGCAAGCGGATGCCCGTCAAGCAGACGATCTCGCTCGCCGAGCGCCATCCGTTCCTGTTCGAGACGGCCCTGCGCGACACCGGCACGATGGCCTTCGAGACCAGGATCGAGGACTTCGACCTCGCGTTCCCGGGGACCTTCCAGCGGCGCCTGGAAAAGGTCGAGGTCGAGATCGACGGTGTGCTGCCCCCCGGCGGGGTGCGCGGGGTCCTGACCAACGGCGGCATCAGCCGGGACCGCACCCCGGACCCGGACGTCGTGACGGTCCGCATCCAGCCACGGGAGAGCCTGGTCCTGTCCGAGCACCGCATCCGCGACGACGCCTTCGTCTTCCCGGCCGACCCCGGGCGGCGCGGGGTCTTCGAGGGCGCCGGGGTGGCCGGCACCTGGACCCTGGAGCTGCCGCGCGCCGCCAACGACCTGGACTACCGGGCGATCACCGACGTCCGGCTCGTCCTCTACTACCAGGCCGGCTACGACGCCGACCTGGCGACAGAGCTCAGCGCGCGGCTGGCCACGCTCGCGGGGCGCAACCAGCATGCCCGCTCGCTGCCGCTGCGGTGGACGGACCCGGACGCGTTCTTCCAGTTCCAGGACACCGGCCGGCTCGGCTTCGCGGTGACGCCGCTCGACTTCCGCCACAACGAGCTCGATCCCCAGCTGACACACCTGGCTGTGCTGCTGGTGCCCGACCCCGGCGTCGACCCCTCGGGCTGGAAGGTCCGCCTCGGCACGCCCGCCCACCCCGACACGGTCGTGGGCCAGCCGACCACCGAGGGCGCGGTCACCGCGGACGCCGGGCACCCCTGGGAGCCGCTCGCCGCCGGCCCGGCGACCGGCGACTACCTCGTCGAGATCCGGGCGGAGGAGAACCCCGGCCTGGTGGTCGACGGCCGGCTGGACCTCGCCCCGGTCCAGGACGTCGTCCTGGTCTTCGAGTACTCGTTCACGCCGCGCGGCTCCAGGGACAGGTGATGACCAACTCCAGCGGGACCGCCGAGCAGATCCTGTCGCTGCCGAGGGGCGGCGGCGCGGTACGGGGGCTCGGCGAGACGTTCCAGCCCGACTTCCACACCGGGACCGGTTCCTACGCCATCCCCCTCGACCTGCCGAACGGGCCGAACGACATCGCGCCGAAGCTCACCCTGCTCTACAGCACCGCGGCCGGTGGCGGGCCCTTCGGCATGGGTTTCGGCCTGAACCTGCTCACCATCGGGCGCTCGACGAACCGGCGGGTCCCGACCTACACCGACGGCGACCCGCTGGTCCTGCACGGCGGCGGCGAGCTCGTCGACGTCGGCGGCGGCCGGCTGCGGCTGCGCCACGAGAGCGCCGACTGGCGCATCGCGCGCGACGGGGACGGATTCCGGCTCACCGACGCCGACGGGAGGATCCACCACCTGGGGTCGACCGAGCAGGCCAGGCGGCGAAGCTCGGGGGTCGGCCCGCCGAAGGTGCTCGACTGGCTGCTGGAGCGGATCGAGGACCCGCTCGGCAACCGCGTCGACCACAGCTACCTGCGCGACGACGCCCAGCTCTACCTCGAACAGGTCAGGTACGGCCCGTACACCGTGACGTTGCGCTACGAGACGCGGCCCGATCCGATCCTCGACGGCCGCGCCGGGTTCCTGATCCGGACCAGGCTGCGCTGCACCGCGGTGGAGCTGACGCTGGACGGCTCGCCGCAGCCGCTGCTGCGCCGCTGGGACCTGGCCTACGGCCTGAGTGCCGCGGGGCACTCGCTGCTGCGTGAGGTGACCTTGACCGGCTTCGACGAGACGGGGGCGCAGGCGAGCCTGCCGGTGCTGCGCCTGGGGTACTCCGGGTTCGCGCCGCGACGGCTACAGCGGTTCCGGCCCTCCACCCCCACCGCAGAGCCCGGCGCGCGCCTCGACAGCCGGCGCGAGCTGGTCGACTGGGACGGTGACGGGCTCCCGGACCTGCTGGAACTGGGCGCGGGGCAGCGCCGCGTGTGGCCGAACCTCGGTGACTGCACCTGGGGACCGCCGCGCTCGCTGGCGGCCCTGCCGGTCCCGGTGGGGCTGGACGAGCCGGGCACCGCCTTCGCGGACATGGCCGGCGACGGCACCGCCGACCTGCTGATGCTCGACCGTGCCCTGACCGGCTACTACCCGCACCGGCCGAAGGGCGGGTTCGACCGCCCGGTCCGGTGGCGGCAGGCCCCCGCGGCCACCCTGACGGACCCGGACGCCCGGCTGGTCGACCTCGACGCCGACGGGATCGCCGACCTGCTGGTCACCGGCGAACACTCCGTCCAGTTGCACCTGCGGTCGGGCGCGGACGGCTGGCGGCAGCGGCCGGTGACGATCCCTCGCCCGCAGGCGCCACCGGTCCGGCTGCGCGATCCGCGCGTGCACCTGGCGGACATGACCGGCGACGGGCTTCAGGACCTGGTGCGGGTCGACGGCGCCGGTGTCGTCTACTGGCCGTATCTCGGCAACGGCACCTGGGCCGCGCCGGTGACGATGGCCAACCCGCCGGCGCTGCCTCCGCACCATGATCCGCAACGGCTCTTCCTGAGCGACATCGACGGCGACGGCTGCGCCGACCTCGTCTACGTCGACGCCGACCGCATCCTGTACTGGCTGAACGGCGGCGGCGCCCGGCTGGGCGACCAGGTCGAGGTGGCCCGCACCCCGCCCGCGCCCCGGGGCGCCGCGCGGCTGGCGGACATGCGGGGCAGCGGCACCGCCGGAGTGTTCTGGTCGTGCCCCGTACCCGGCCGCCCGAGTGCGTTCTTCTACCTCGACTTCACCGGCGGTGCCAAGCCCTACCTGCTCAGCCGGATCGACAACGGGATGGGCCTGGTCACCGAGATCAGCTATGGCACGTCGACCCAGGAGGCGGTCCGCGACCGCCGGGCGGGCCGGCCCTGGCCGACGTTCCTGCCCTTCGCCGTCCCGGTGGTCACCGCCATCACCGCGACCGACCAGCCGACCGGCCGGCGCGCGCAGTCCCGGTTCCGCTACCACGACGGCCACTACGACGGGACGGGCCGGGAGTTCGCCGGCTTCCGGACCGTCGAGATCTCCGAGGTCGGCGACGCCACCGCGCCGACCATGCTCACCCGCAACACCTACCACCTGGGCCTCGACCCCGCCGACCTGGGCCGGCCGCTGACCGGGCAGCAGCGCCGGCGCCTGCGCACGCTGCGGGGGAAGCTGCTGGCCGCCGAGGTCTTCGGCCTGGACGGCAGCCCCGACGAGCAGCGGCCCTACACGCGGACCGAGAGTGCGTGGCACCCGGAGGTCGTGGCGAGCGCCGGGGACTCCGAGATCTTCGCGCCGCGGCTGCTGTCGACCACGGTCAGCGCCTTCGAGCGGCAGCCGGCGCCCTTCCGCGTCACGACCGACCGTTCCCTGGCTTTCGACGCCGACGGGCGGGTCACCGAGCGCGAGCAGATCGCCGACGACCCTCGCGACGCCACGCGGCGCCGCGTGCTGCGCACGACCACCAGCTACGCCGCGGACCCGGCCGGCCGGATCCGCGGCAGGCCGGCGCGCACCAGCCAACTCGACGGCGACGGGACCGTGGTCTCCACCACGATCAACTACTATGACGGCCTGCCGGCGGGACAGATCGGCGCGGCGGGCCTGCTGACCAGGATCGAGTGCCTGGTCCTACGCGACGCCACGGTCACCGCCGTGTACGGCGCCAGCCCGCCCGACCTCGCCGCGCTCGGCTACCACCGGCGCGCCGGCGAGGACGGTTGGTGGATCGACCAGGTGGCGTACTCACGCACCGACGACGCCGCCGGGCCCCGCGGCACCACCACCAACGCGCTCGGCCGGACCACGCAGATCGCCTTCGACCCGCACCGGATCCATCCCGTGCGGCTGGTCGACCCGCTCGGCAACGTCTCCGCCGCCGAGTTCGACCTGCGAGCCAACAAGATCCGCACCCTGACCGACGCCAACGGCGCAACGATCACCAACCGGTACGACCCGCTCGGCCGCCTCCTGCTGACGATCGAGCCGGGGGCCGACGAGGCGCTGCCGACGACCCGGTACGACTACCAGAGCGCGGTGCTGCCGGCCGAGGTGTCGGTCGCCCACCGCGCCGTCGACGGCAGGCCGGGGGTACTCGCCGGTCGCACCCGCTACGACGGGCTCGGGCAGCTGCTCGAGGAGCGCAGCGGCGGCCCGGGCGCCGAGGTGATCGAGCGCGCGCAGCTGTACTCCAGCCGCGGCCTGGTGCGCGCGCAGTTCCTGCCGCGGGCCGCGGCCGGCCCCGACTACACCGCCCCGACCGACGATCTGCCGCACCAGGCGTTGCGGTACGACGCCATCGGGCGGCTGATCGAGATCGTCAACCCCGACGGCTCCGCCCGCCGGTACCACTACACCGCGGGCGCCGTGGCCGCCTTCGACGAGGAGGACACCCGCGCCGGGGGCCCGCACGCCGACACCCCCACCCGGACGTTCTACGACCCCACCGGCCGGGTCGCGGCCGTCGTCCTGGACCACGGTGGCGGGCTGGTGGCCACCCAGTACGAGCACGACATCAAGGGCAACCTCATCGCGGTCACCGAGGCCGACGGCCGGCGCTCGGCGTTCGCCTACGACCTGCTCGGCCGCCGGCTGCGCACCCAGAGCCCGAGTTCGGCGACGACGACCTTCCTCTTCGACGCGGGCGGCAACCTGGTCCGGCGGACCGACGCCGCGGGAGAGGCGGTCGAGTACACCCACGACGCGCTCGACCGGCTGTCCCGGGTCTCGTTCCCGGCGACCGGCGAGGTGAGCGCCGAGTACACCTACCACGACACCGGCACACCCGCGCCGCCCGGCGCCGGTCCCTTCACGCGGGGCCGCCCCGTCGCGGTCACCCACCAGGGCGGCCGGGAAGTGTTCGGCTACGACGCGCTCGGCCGGGTCACCAGCAAGACGGTCACCAGCCCCGACCTGCCCGGCGGCGAGGTGCGCTTCGACTACTCCTACCGGGCGGACGGGCAGCGTGACGCCGTCACCTATCCGGCGCACGCCCCCGGCGCGGGCCGGCTCCAGGTCCGCTACGACTACGACGACCGGGGCCGGCCGCTGCGCATCCCCGGCTTCGTGCGCCTCATCACCTACAACGCCGCCGGCCAGCGCACCCGGGTCGAACACGCGAACGGCGTCGTCACGACGTACGCCTACGACCCGCTCACCATGCGGGTGACCGACATCGACACGACCGACCCGGCGGGCACCTCGCTCCAGAGCCTGCGCCACGCCTACGACCTCGCCGGCAACCTGCTCGCCGTGGACGCCCCCGATCCGCGGGCGGCGGCGACCTACGCCTACGATCCGCTCTACCGGCTCACCGCCGCCACCCGCGGGGCCGGTGAGTCCTGGGCTTACGCCTACGACGACGTCGGCAACCTCACCGCCAAGTCGGATGTCGGCGCCTTCACCTATGACGCCGACGGGCGGCTCGCGGCGGCGGGCGCGAGCACGTTCACCTACACGCCCGCCGGCCAGACCAGGACCGGCCCGTCCGGACTGCACGAGTGGGATCCGCACGGCCGGCTGCTGTCGGTGACGAACGGAGCCGAGCGGACCGCGTGCGGCTACGACCACGACGGGCGGCGGGTGAGCATGCGCGTCGACGGCGGCGCGGCCCCGCTCGACGTCCTCGCACCCGACGAGCTGCTGACGATCGAGAACGGCGTGTTCCTGGCCGTCATCATGGACTCGCTGGCGCAGGTCGCCACGGTCCGGCTCGACACCGGCGCCGTCGGGTTCGTGCACGGGGATCGGCTCGGGAGCACCACGCTGGTCACCGGCCCCACCGGCGACGTCCTCCAGCGGACCTACTACGACCCGTTCGGAGCCGTGCTCGACTCCCTCGTCACCGCGGGCGCCGACGAGACCCGACGCCTGTACACCGGGGCCGAGCTCGACGCCGCCACCGGCCTCGTCTACCTCCGGGCGCGCTACTACCAGCCGGAGTACGGCCGGTTCCTGAGCCCCGACACCCTGGTCCCGGACCCGCACGACCCCGGTGCCTGGAACCGCTACAGCTACGTCCAGAACAACCCGCTGCGCTACGTCGACCCGACCGGCCACTTCTGGGAGGAGATCGGCGGCTGGTTCGCGGACAACTGGCAGGCGGTGGTCGCGGTGGTCGCGATCATCGCGGTGGTGGTGCTGACGGTCGTCACCTTCGGCGCTGGCGGCCTGCTCGCGGTCGGGATCGGGATGGCGATCGGCGGGGCGATCGGGGGGATCAGCGCCGCCGCGGCGGGCGGCGACGTCCTGCTCGGCATCCTCGTCGGCATGGCGGTCGGCGGCGCGGCCGCGTTCGCCGGCCTGGGCATCGGCGCGGGCATGGCCGCCCTGGTCGGCAAGGGCACCCTGGCGGCCGCTCTGCTGACCGGCACCCTGTCCGGCGCGGTCACCGGCGCGGCGATGGGGTTCGCGACCGGGTACGCCGGCGGCGCGGGCAACGCCGCGGCGATCTGGGACCGGATGTGGAAGGGCGCCCTGGTGGGAGCGGTCACCGGCCTCGCCCTCGGCGGGCTGTCGTACGGCTTCCAGCACAGTCCGTTCGGTCCGCGGATGCCGGCGTCCTGGCGCGAGGCGGGGCAGGGGATCCAGGAGTCGGCACAGGGAGCGGCGAAGCAGGCCGGCGAGGCCCATGGCGTCGGGCTCGGGACCGCAGCGGGGCTGGTGAAAGGAGCGCTGACCGGCAGCCAGAACACCGGCGGCTACTGGCTCTCGCCGCTGCTCGGCGGCGGATCCGTCCTCGGTGGCTCGGTCGGCGCCTGGCAGATCAGCGCGATCGGCCTCACCTCGGCCGCCAGCGGTGTCCTCGTCCTCGACTGGGCGGACGACCTGTGGAAGTGGGCGACCGGCGCGGGCCTGGTGAAGATCTCGTACGAGACGGACTACCCGAAGGTGAAACAGTAGCCACCGCAATCCGGTAGTCACCGCAATCCGGTACCCGAGACAGCTCCATGCCGACCACGCCGGACGATGATCAAGAGGCGGTGGGCGCGGCCCCTATGATTCGTGGCATGACCCCGCCCGGCTCCCGCCCCGATCTGCCGACGACGTACTCACCGTCCTCGGCGGAGGAGGCCGTGTACCGGCGCTGGGTCGAGCTGGGCGTCTTCACACCGTCGGGAGGTTCCGACCGGCCGGCGTACGCCATCGTGATCCCGCCGCCGAACGTCACCGGTCAGCTGCACATGGGCCACGCCTTCCAGCACACCCTCATGGATGCGCTCACCCGCCGTCGTCGCATGCAGGGGTATGACGCGCTGTGGCTGCCGGGGACCGACCACGCCGGCATCGCCACCCAGAACGTGGTGGAGCGGGCGCTGGCGCAGGAGGGAGCCAGCCGCCACGACCTGGGCCGGGAGAAGTTCGTCGAGCGCGTCTGGCAGTGGCGCGCCGACTACGGCGACCGCATCTTCGCCCAGATGCGCCGCCTGGGTGACGGCGTCGACTGGAGCCGGACCAGGTTCACGATGGACGCCGGGCTGTCCCGGGCCGTCCGCACGATCTTCGCCCGGATGTTCCACGACGGGCTCATCTACCGGGCCCAGCGCATCATCAACTGGTGTCCCCGCTGCCTGACCGCCCTGTCGGACATCGAGGTGGAGTCGACCGAGGACGACGGCGAGCTGGTCTCGATCTCCTACGGTCCCGTCACCGTGGCCACCACCCGGATCGAGACGCTGCTCGGCGACACGGCCGTGGCCGTGCATCCCGACGACCCGCGCTACCGTGACCTCATCGGCACCCAGGTGCGGCTGCCCCTCACCGACCGGTGGATCCCGGTGATCGGCGACGAGCACGTCGATCCGGCCTTCGGGACGGGCGCGGTCAAGGTGACCCCCGCGCACGACCCGAACGACTTCGCCATCGGGCAGCGCCACGATCTTCCGAGCATCACGATGATGGACGAGCGGGGCATCATCACGACCCACGGCCCCTTCCAGGGGCTCGACCGTTTCGAGGCCCGGTCGGCGATCCTCGCCGCGCTGCGGGCGGAGGGCCGGATCGTCGCGGAGAAGCGGCCCTACCTGCACGCCGTCCCGCACTGCGACCGGTGTAAGACGGCGGTCGAGCCGCGCCTGTCGCTGCAGTGGTTCGTCGCCGTCGAGACCCTCGCCCGGGCCGCGGGGGACATGGTCCGCGACGGCCGGGTCGCGATCAGCCCGCCGGAGCTGTCCGGCCGCTTCTTCGGGTGGGTCGACGACATGCACGACTGGTGCGTCAGCCGCCAGCTGTGGTGGGGCCACCGGATCCCGGTCTGGTACTGCCCGGACGGGCACACGACGGTGCCGGCGGTGGGCGACGAGATGACCGACCCGGTCGCCTGCCACGTCTGCGGCAACGGCGAGCTGCGCCAGGACGCCGACGTCCTCGACACCTGGTTCTCCTCCGGCCTGTGGCCGTTCAGCACGCTCGGCTGGCCGGACACCACGGCCGACCTGGCTCGCTTCTATCCCACCGACGTCCTGCTCACCGGCTACGACATCATCTTCTTCTGGGTCGCCCGCATGATGATGTTCGCCTCTTACACCCTGGACGACGTCCCCTTCCGCACCGTCGTGCTCACCGGTCTCGTCCGGGACGCCCGCGGGAAGAAGATGAGCAAGAGCTGGGGCAACGTCATCGACCCGCTGGATCTCATCGACCGCCACGGTGCCGACGCGCTGCGCTTCGCCCTCGCCCGGGGCGCCCATCCCGGGGTGGACGTCCCGCTGTCCGAAGAATCGGTCGAGGGCAGCCGGAACTTCGTCAACAAGCTGTGGAACGCGACCCGCTTCGCGCTGATGAACGGTGCGATACCCGCTCCCGGTGCGCTCGCCGGACGCGAGCTGTCCACGGCGGACCGCTGGATCCTCTCGCGGCTCACCGCGGTCGTCGGCCAGGTGGATCAGTGTTATGAGGAGTTCGAGTTCGCCAGGTCCTGCGACGCGGTGTTCCATTTCGCCCGGGACGAGCTGTTCGACTGGTACCTGGAACTCGCGAAGTCGCCCCTGCGCACCGGCGGGGAGCGCGCGGACACGGTGCGCGCGGTGCTGGGCCGCTGCTTCGACACCATCCTGCGCCTGCTGCACCCCGTCATGCCGTTCGTGACCGAGACCCTGTGGTCGGCGCTGACGGCCGGCCACCAGGGCGCACCCGGCCAGAACCCGGCCAGCCACGACAACACGGCGCCCCAGAACACGGCGCCCCAGAACACCGCGGCCCAGAACACGGCGACCCAGAACACCGCGGCCCAGAACACGGCGACCCAGAACACCGCGGCCCAGAACACGGCGGCCCAGAACACCGCGGCCCAGAACACGGCGACCCGGGACACGGCGACCCGGGACACGGCGGGCGAGCAGGCGGCGTCGTGCCTCGCGGCGGCCGCCTGGCCCCGCGCCGGCGAGATCGGGGATCACGACTCCGACGCCGAGGCCTGGATCGGCGAACTCCAGCTCCTGGTGACGGAGGTGCGCCGGTTCCGTTCGGCGCAGCGACTGCGCAGCAACCAGCGGGTGCCCGCCGTGCTCGTCGCCCCGGCGCGGATGGCGGCGTGGGCGGAGCAGATCGGGGCGCTCACCGCGCTCGAGGTCACGGTCGCCGACGCGCCGCCGACGCAGTGGCCGTCCGTGGTCGTCGGGGCGTCGACCGTGGCGCTCGACCTGACCGGTGTCGTCGACATCGCCTCGGAGCGGACCCGCCTGCAGCGGATGCTCGCCACCGAGCGCGTCGAGCAGGCCCGGATCGCGGCGAAGCTGGCCAACCCCATGTTCGCCGAACGGGCACCGGCGGCGGTCGTGGCGAAGACCCGCCAGCGCCTCACCGACGCCGAGTCCGCCATCGCCCAGCTCACCGAGCAGATCAGCCAGCTCTGACGGGCCGTGCGACGTCAGGGGGCGGCGCGGGACAGCTTCGAGGGCCACCAGATCGTCGCTCCGATGTCGTGGCTGAGCGCCGGAACGAGCACGGAGCGGACCAGGATCGTGTCCAGCAGCACGCCGAAGGCGACCGAGAAGCCCACCTGAGCAAGGAAGACCAGCGGTAGCACGCCCAGTACCGCGAACGTCCCGGCGAGGACGACGCCGGCCGAGGTGATGACGCCGCCGGTCACCGCGAGGCCGCGCACGATGCCGGGACGGGTGCCGTGGATGAGCGTCTCCTCCCGCACCCTCGTCATGAGGAAGATGTTGTAGTCGATGCCCAGGGCGACGAGGAAGATGAACGCGAACAGCGGGAATCCCGGATCGGCGTTGGCGAACCCGAAGATGTGGTTGAACACCACCGCGCTCACCCCCAGCGTCGCGGCGAACGACAGCACCACGGTCGCGATGAGCAGGATCGGCGCGAGCAGCGCCCGCAGCAGGACGCCGAGCACGACGAGGATGACCGCCAGCACGATCGGGATGATCAGGTTCCGATCGTGGCGGGACGCCGCCTGGGTGTCGAGATTGATCGCGGACTGACCGCCGACGATGGCGTCCGCGCCGGGGATCGGGTGCACGGCGGCGCGGATCGCGGTGATGGTGTCGTAGGCCGCGGGTGTGTCGTAGCGGTGGACGATGGCGGCGTCGACAGCGATCCGCCCGTCGACCGGCGCGATCCGCACCGCCGCCGCCGGGCACCCGTCCGCCGCCGGTGCGGGGAGCCGTCCGCCGCCGGAGAGGATGCCGGCGAGCTTGGCGTAGTCGACCTCGACGCACACCGCACCCGGATCCCTGGACACCCCGTCGACCTTCGAGACGGCGGCGATGACCGCGGGGACGGCCTCGGTGTTGGTGATGATGACCGCGGGCGCGCCCTCACCCTGACTGAAGTTGGCGTCGAATATTTTCTGGCCGACGATGGCATCGGGGTGGCCGGTGATGCTGTCGGTGGACGACAGCCCGTCGACCTTCAGCGTGGTGATGAGCCCGGCGCAGGCCAGCAGCACGACGGCGGTGACGATCCAGGCGAGGCGGGCCCGGCGGACGAGCCCGGCGGCGAAGCGGGCCCACAGTCCGTGGCCGACGAGGTCGGCCTGGTGGTCCAGCCGGGGGATGCGCGGCCAGAAGATCCACCGGCCGCCGAGAACGAGGAGGACCGGCAGGAAGATCAGCATGACCAGGACGGTGCAGGCGATGCCGATCGCCGCCACCGGGCCGAGGCTGCGGGTGGAGTTCAGCTCGCCCAGGCTCAGGCACAGCAGGCCGAGGATGACCGTGACCGCCGAGGCGATGATCGCCGGTGCGGCGCCCCGCCAGGCCCTGATCATCGCCTCGACCCGACTGGCGTGGGTGTGCAGCTCCTCGCGGTAGCGGCTGACGAGCAGCAGGGCGTAGTCGGTGCCCGCGCCGATCACGAGGACCGACAGGATCCCCTGGCTCTGCCCGTTGAGGGTGAGCACGTCGTGCTTGGCCAGCGGATAGATGATCAGCGCCGAGACGCCGAGGGCGAGCACGGAGCTGAACAGCGGGAAGAACCACAGCACCGGGCTGCGGTAGACGAGCAGGAGGATGCCGACGACGACCAGGCCCGCGGCGAGCAGCAGCAGACCATCGAGCCCGGAGAACGCCTCGATGAAGGCGACCAGCAGCCCACCGGGTCCGGCCGAGTGCACCACCAGCCCCGCCGGCGCCCCGGCCCGCGCGGCGGCGAGGACGGCCTTCTCGACGTCGACCAGCTCGTCGCCCTGGACCTCCCGGTCGCCGTCCTTGCCGATGATCGGCACGGCGACGTTCGCCACCTCGCCGCCCCGGGCGAACTGCGGCGGCCCGAGCTGGCCGGCGTCGACGCCGGGGATCGCGGCGAACGCGCGGACATCCGCGGTGATCTTCGCCTTGTCCGCGGCCGTCAGCCCGCCGCCGCGCTGGTAGACGACGAAACCCGGGATCGTCTGCAGCGCGCGGAACTCCTGGGCGGCGTTGTCGACCTTGGTCGACTCGGCCGAGCCCGGCAGGTAGGCCGCGTTGTCGTTCTTCTGGACCTCCCCGAGCCTGCCCTGGTAGGAACCTCCGACCGCGCCGAGCAGCAGCCAGCCGACGGCGAGGACCGCGAACACGTAGACGACGCGCGGCCGGCGGCGGGCCGAGCCGGGTCCGCCCGCCGGCTCGGCGGGCGGGCGACCGCTGGGCTGCCCGGCCGCGGCGGCCAGGGATGGCGGCCGCGCCGCGGGCAGGACTGCGCCGGCCTCCGCTGCGGACGACCGGGGCGACCCGGCCGCCGAGCCGGGCACACCCGACGAGGCCACGGGCTCCCCGCCGCCCCTACCGTCGAGTCGCTTGCCGCTGCTCATGCCTGTGTCCCATCCCAGTCATGCCGTGCCGATCCGCCGAGGGCGATTCTGGCGCACACCTCCGACAAAACCGGCCCAGCCCGCCGCGTTGCCGGCCCGAACGGTCGGACGGCTCAGACGGGGCTGCCCGCCTCGGCGGCGGCCCGGGCGGCGAGCAGGGTGTTGCGCAGCAGCATGGCGATGGTCATCGGTCCGACGCCGCCGGGAACCGGGGTGAGCCGGCCGGCGACCTCGCGCACGGCGTCGAAGTCGACGTCGCCACGAAGGCCCTGCTCGGTGCGATGCATGCCGACGTCGATGACGGTCGCACCGGGCTTCACCGCGTCCGGGCCGATGATCGCCTGCTTGCCGGCGGCGACGACGAGCACGTCCGCGCCGCGGCAGACGGCGGCCAGGTCCCGCGTGCGGGAGTGGCAGATCGTGACGGTGGCGTTGCGCCCGACGAGCAGCTGGGCGACCGGGCGGCCGACCAGTTCGGAGCGGCCGACGACGACGGTGGGGGTGCCGCTGAGCTCCACGTCGTAGGCGTCGAGCAGCTCGATGATCCCCGACGGGGTGCAGGGCCGCAGGCCGGGCAGGCCGCGGGCGAGCAGGCCGACGCTGGGCGTCGTGAGCCCGTCGACGTCCTTCTCCGGCGGGATCCGCCCGACCAGGGCGGCGCCGTCGAGCCCCTCGGGCACGGGGAGCTGCAGCAGGATCCCCGAGACGGCGGGGTCCGCGGCGAGGGAGTCCAGCAGAGCGGCGATCTTGTCCTGGGGAGTGTCGGCGGGCAGGTGCTGGTGCAGGTCGGCCATGCCCGCCTCCACGCAGGCCCGACGCTTGCCGCCGATGTAGACCGCGGACGCCGGGTCGTCGCCCACCAGCACGGTCGCGAGCCCCGGCTGGCGGCCCGTGGCCGCGCGGAACTCGGCGACGTCCCGGGCCACGTCCGCACGCACCCGGGCGGCCACGGCCTTACCATCGATGATCACTGCGCTCATGTCGGCCTTTCGCCCTCACGATGTCCGGTCGGATCCGCCGTCCGCGACCCGGCGCGCCGCCCGCACCGGGTCACGCGGCCGGCGTCGGCGACGGCCCGACCGAGCACGCTACGCCAATACGCCCCACCGGTGCCCGCGGGCGCCGCCGGTCGGCGACCGGGGGACGGGATGGAATTCCCCGCGACCCCGGCGGCGGGCCACGGAGGTCACCGTCCGCCGGCCCGCGCCGGGGTCGGCGACTCGGCGATAGCAGTGACCCGCTTCCCTCTCTCAGGCTCGGGTGAGGCTCTCAGGCTCGGGTGAGACACCCTCACGGGTGCGGGTTGGCTGGTCTCGGGCTTTCACCGCTGATCGCCGATTCGGGGTTCTGCTCGCCGAAACGGTGCGCGTCAGCGGCCTGGACCAGCGGCTGTCCGCCCCGCCGACGGTTATAGAATGATGTTCCGCGTCGCGTTGCGGGGGCTGACGGTGGCTGAGAGTTTTGACGTTTTTGTCTGCTACGGCCGTGCCGATCGGGCGTGGGTGCGGGGGCTCGCGGAGGAGTTGAAACTCGCCGGCCTGCGCGTGTTCTACGACGAGTGGGAGATCCTCGCGGGCGACCATGTCGTGCACCGGCTGGACGAAGGCATCCGCGGGTCCGCGGCCGGCGTCGTGGTGGTAAGCCCGGACGCCCTCGCCCAGCCCTGGGTGGCGGCCGAGTACGCCGCCATGCTGCACCAAGCCGTGGAGGGCGCGCGGCCGCTGGTCCCGGTGCTGCTCAAGGACGCCGAGCTGCCGCCGTTCCTGGGCTCCCGCGCCTACGTGGACTTCCGCGGCCTCGACCGGCCCAGCGGGACCGAGGCAGGCGGCGAAGGCGGGGAGAGGCCCTACCGGAAGCGGGTCGCCGAGCTGGTCGCGGGGCTGCGCGGAGCCCGGTCCCCCACGCCGCCCCGGCCTCGCTACGACGTGTTCCTCTCCTACGGCACGGCAGACCTGCCGGCCGCCACCCGGCTGGCGGACCTGCTCGAGGCGCGCGGGGTGCGGCCGTTCCTGGACCGGCGCCATCTGGTGCCCGGCGCCCCCGTACAGGAGGCGATCGAGGGGGTGCTGTTGGCCACCGAGGCGGTCGCGGTCCTGGTCGGTCCGGGCGGGCTGGGCAGCTGGCACCACGAGGAGATGCGCGCCGCGCTCAACGAGGCGGTCCGCAGGCGCGGCGACGTCCGCGTCATCCCAGTGCTGCTGCCGGGCTCCGACGCCGGTGCCCTGCCGCCGTTTCTCGCCCGGCGCCTGGAGGTCGACCTGCGCCGCGACACCGGCGATCCGGCGGCGATCGAGTCGCTGGTGGCCGGCATCCGCGGCCACGCCGCCGACCATGCCGCCGACAGCGCCCGCGTGCGGCTCCCTGACACGCCTGCGCCCTATCCCAGCCTGCGCGCGTTCACAGAGCACGACGCCGACCGGTACTTCGGCCGGTCCGCCGAGACAGCCCAGCTACTCGATCGCGTCCGACGGTCGTCGTTCACCGCGGTGGTGGGAGCCTCCGGCTCGGGGAAGTCGTCGCTGGTCCTGGCCGGACTGCTGCCGTCGCTGCCGAAGGACGCATGGGCGGTCCGGACGCTGGTGCCCGGGGCATGGCCGCTGCGGTCACTCGCCGACGCCCTCGCCGCCACCGCACCGGGAGCCGACATCCTCACCCTGAGCCGGCAGATCGAACGGGATCTCGCCGGTTCCGCCGACGAGCTCGCGAAGATCGTGGGCACCCTGGCCGGCGCCCACCTGGGCGAGCGGCGCCTGCTGCTGGTCATCGACCAGTTCGAGGAGGTGTTCACCCATCCACCGCGCACGGACGGCGTGCCCTCCGACGTCCACGCCTTTATCGCCAACGTCTGCGCCGCAGCCCGGCACAGCGAACGGATCCGCGTGGTCATCACACTGCGCGCGGACTTCCTGCAGCACTGCCTCGACTTCGGCGAGCTGCGCCTCCTACTGGAACCGAACCAGTTGCTGCTCGGCGCGCTGGACGACCGCTCCCTGCGAGAGTCGATCATGATGCCCGCGCTGGCGGTGGGGGCGATGTTCGAGGGCGGGCTCGTGGACCGGATCCTGGCCGACATGCGCGGCCGCAGCGGAGCGCTCCCCCTGCTGCAGACCGCGCTCGCCGAGCTGTGGCACCGCCGCCGGGGCGTCTGGCTTGCGCACCCGGACTACGACCAGATCCACGGCATCGGTGGCGCGCTGAACCAGCTCGCCGACGAGCTCTACGCCGGGCTCTCCGAGCGGCAGCGGAAGCTGGCGCGGCTGCTGTTCCTGCGACTGGTCGCGCTGGGCGAGGGAGGAGCCGCTCACACGCGCCGCCGGGTGGACCGGCGCGAGCTCGACATCGTCGACGCGGATCCCCGGGAAATCGAGGAGCTGGTGCTGAAATTCTCGCACCGCGACGTCCGGCTCGTCACCGCCGAGCGCGACACCATCGAGATCGTCCACGAGGCCCTGATCGACAGCTGGGCCGCGCTCCGGTCCTGGCTGCGGGAGAACGCCGCCGACCTGCGGACCCACCGGCTGCTCACGGAAGCAGCCGCGCACTGGGACGAGCAGGGCCGCGACGACAGCTACCTCTACCGGGGCCTGCGCCTGACGACCGCGGTCGAATGGTCGACCCGCAACGGCGCCGACATGAGCCGCCTCGAGGCCGCGTTCCTCACGGCCAGCGGCGAGACCGAGGCCGCCGCGCACGCGCGGGAACAGTCCGACCGGACGCTCGCGCGGGCCGGCCAGTCGCTGTTCGAGCTGGAGACCTCGCCGGAGAAGGCTCTCGCGCTGGTGTTCTCGGCCGCCCTGGACGCCGCGGATTCCGCGGACGCCGACGAGAACCCACTGGTCCAGCGCGCGATGTTCCACGTGCTCGACCGGGCCCGGGTGCAGCGCATCCTGCGCGGCCACACCGACCGCATCTCCTCCGTCGCCTGGCACCCCGACGGCTCCACCATCGCCTCCGGCAGCTACGACGGGACGGTGCGGATCTGGGACGTCGCCACCGGCCGCACCGTCGCCGTCCTCGCCGGCCACCAGGACAGCGTCACCTGCGTCGCCTTCGACGCCACCGGCGCGCGGCTGGCCAGCGGCAGCTGGGACAACACAGCGAAGATCTGGGATGTCGGCACCTGTGCGGAGGTCCGGTCGCTGGCCGGGCATGACAGCTGGGTCTCGTCGGTCACCTGGAGCCCGACCGGCCGGTTCCTCGCCACCGGCAGCAGGGACAACACCGGCCGCATCTGGGACGTGTCCACCGGCGAGACCGTCTGCGTGCTGCGGGGCCACCAGGAGTGGGTCCGCTCGGTCGAGTGGCACCCGTCGGAGACGACGGTCCTCACCGGCAGCTACGACCACACGGCGGCGCTGTGGGAGATCCCGTCAGGACGGCAGCTCGCCGTCCTGCGCGGCCACGAGGGCCCGGTGCCGACCGTCGCCTGGAGCGCGGACGGGCGCCAGGCGCTGACCGGCAGCGAGGACGGGACGCTGTGCCGCTGGGACATGCAGGAACGGCGCCCCCTGCGGACCATCCGCGTCCACACCAGCCCGGTCTACTCGGTGGCCTGGGCCGATGGGGAGGGCCGGGCTGTCACCGGCAGCGAGGACGGCCGGGTCAGGATCTTCGACGTCGAGTCCGGCGAGCTGCTCGGCGCCCTGCCGGGGCACACCGGCTGGATTTCCGGCGTGGCCTGGAGCCCCGACCGGCGCCACGTCGTCTCCGGCAGCGAGGACCGGACCGCACGGATCGCAAGCATCCGGCCAGGGTTCGAGCCCCGCGTACTCGGCAGACACGCCGGCTGGGTATCCGATGCATCCTGGCATCCGGATGGCCGCCGCGTGGCCAGCGCGGGCCAGGACGGAGCGGTGCGGGTCTGGGACGTCCGGCCACCCGCCGGCACGGCGGCGGGCGTCGGCACGGACCCGGGCGCCAGCGCCGACACCGGCACCGGCACCGACGCCCCGGTACAGATCGTCCAGCTGGCGGTGCCCGACCCGATGGCCTTGGCCTGGAGCCCGAGCGGCACGCTGCTGGCCTGCGGCGACCTGACCGGCAGGATCACAGTCTGGGACGCCCGGTCCTGGGCAGTGCTCGCCGCCATCCAGGGGCACGAGGACAGGATCAGCGCGCTGGCGTGGACGCCGGACGAACGGCGGCTGGCCAGCGCCGGCTACGACGGCTCGGTGCGGCTGTGGGACCCCGGGGACGGCGGCGGGGACGCGCCGCTCGCCGCGGTCCGTTATGAGCAGTGGGTCTGCGACATCGCCTGGAACCCCGACGGCACCCGGCTCGCGATCGCCGCATGGCAGGACGAGGCCCACATCTGGCAGGTCGACACCGAAGCCGACGACGGCGTCCTCCTGCCGCTGCGCGGCCATTCCGCGCCGCTGCACTCGACCGACTGGAGCCGCAGCGGCCGGCACGTCCTCACCTCCAGCGGCGACGGCACCACCCGCGTCTGGGACGCGATGACCGGCAGGCAGCTGCACGCCCTAGGCTCGGGCGAGGCGCACGACGCGGCCTTCAGCCCCGCGCGCCAGCACCTGGCGACCGGCAGCCGGGACGGCAACGTCCGGCTGTGGAGCATCGTTGACGAGCCGGAGATGCTCGTTTCCTACGAACATCCGGCTGCCGTCCTGACGGTCGCCTGGCATCCCGCCGGGACGTATGTGCTCTCCGGAGCCGAGGACGGCATGCTCCGGCTCTGGCCCGCAAGCTCTGCGTTCGTGTTCCGGGAACTGCGCGAGAGGGTCCGGCACCTCTCCGCCTGAGCAGAGGCCTGCCATGCGATGATCCTGCGGCTGGCGGGTCAGGTGCCGAGCCGGCCCGCGGACAGCGACCGCACCATCGGCAGGCTCGGGGCCGCCACCGCCCCGAGCCACAGCCGCACCTCCCGGGCGGTGCACAGCCGCACGACCCGGGCGGCCGCGCCGTGCGCGTCGAGGGCCCGCAGCAGGCGGGCCCGGCTGTCCCGCGGGTAGTTCCACAGCCAGCGCAGGAACGCCAGGTCCAGCTTCTCCGGGCAGCCGGGGGCGGCGTCGGGACGGTTGCGGCCACGCCAGCGAGCCCAACGGCGCAGCACCCGGGCGATCGTGATCCGCCGCGGCAGGTCGAGGAAGACGATGAGCTCGGCGGCGGGGATGCGCAGGTCCAGCGTGCCGGCGTAGTTGCCGTCCATCACCCACGCCGGGTTCGCGACGAGGCCGGCGACGACCGCGCGCCACTCCTCCACCGGCGTCGCGACCCAGCCGGGCCGCCAGAAGTACCGGTCGAGGTGCACCGCCGGCAGGCCGGTCTGCCGCGCGAGTTCGCGGGCGAGGGTGCTCTTGCCGGCGCCGCCGCTGCCGACGACGAGTACCCGCTGGACGTCGGGGGTCATCGACGGCGGGCCCTGCGGGCCCGTCCCGAGCGCATTCACGACGCCAGTCTCCCACCGGGGCGATCGTTCCGCGTGCGGAACGTGCCGCTTCGACCCACCCGTGCCCACCCGGATCGGGTGCGCCCGGCGACGGTGATCAGCCGGCGAGGGCGTGGTGGGTGAAGAACTCCCACATGACGGCGGAGGCGTCCGGTGCCGGCGGCGGCGGATCGGCCTGCTCCCGCGGTCGGGTGCCTCCCGGCCAGGCGTGCCCGGCGCCGGTGATGCTGTACAGCTCGACGGCGCCGCCGGGCGCGCACGGCCCGTAGACATCGTGGACGACGGCGCCCTGCCGGGTACGGGCCGGTGTGGCCGGGCAGCCGTCGTGGCGGGTCCAGAGGGCCATCGCCTCGGCCACCGACCGGTCGGCACGCTCCTCGCCCCGGCGCAGCCCGATGGAGGACTCGCCGCCGTCGTAGCGGACCTTGTCGTCGGCGGTGCCGTGGAAGGCGATGACCGGCACGGGCCGGCTCGGTGTGCAGGAGGTGGTGTTCAGGGCGCCGGAGACGGGGGCGATCGCGGCGATGCGCCCGGCGAGTTCGCAGCCCAGCCGGTAGGACAGCATGGCGCCGTTGGACATCCCCGTGACGTAGATCCGCGCCGGATCCACCGGGTGGTCCCGCGGCAGCTGGTCGAGCAGGGCGGCGATGAAGCCGACGTCGTCGACGCCGTTGCCGTGGGCGTAGCCGCAGCAGGTGCCCGCGTTCCACGTCAGCAACGCCGACTGGGGCCGGCCGGTGCCGTCGGGGTAGACGGCGAGGAAACCCTCCCGGTCGGCGACCAGGCTCATCCCGGTCTGCCGCTCAGCCAGGCGGGCGGACCCGCCGCCGCCGTGCAGCACGAGCACGACCGGCAGTCTGCCCCTGGTCGCGGTCACGGTGGCGGTGGCGGCCGAGGGCGGCACGTGCACGAGGTAGGTGCGGCGCCGGCCGTCGGCGGTCGTCAGCGTGTACGGCGTGGTGCCGGCGCGCAGGGCCGCGTCGCCGGCGCCCCCGGGTGTGGCCGTGGCGGTCGGCCCTGGCGCGGAGCCGGAGGCGACCGGCCCCACACCGCCCCCCCGCCGCCCCGACGTCGGCCGACGCGCTGGCGTCGCAAGCGCCGAGCAGCGCGGCAGCGACGGCGAGGGCGCCCGCGGCCGCACCGAGGCGCGACGCTCCCCGGTGCCACGGCCGGCCTCGCACGATCCCGCGGGTCACCCCACGGGCCGTCCAGGACGGGTCCACCCGCCTGCATCGGGCTTCGCCAACGGCGTTCCGCCGCATCCTCGACCTCACGGATCCGAAGGTAGGTCCGCCGGATGTGAGAATCGTGAGAGGTGGCCCGGCCGGCTCAGCCGAGGCCGCGGGAGTCCTGCTTGAGCGCCGTGTCGATGGTGAGGGCTGCGGCGACGACCAGGCTGTGCAGCGGCTGCGGCAGCGGCCGGTGCAGCTGGACGACGTAGTTGTCGGCCGTGGTGAACATCGTCCGCATGAGGCCCTCCCAGGTCTTGGTGACCCGGGCGACCTCGACGTCGGCGTGGTCGACGATGGAGAAGTTCCACGCCCGCCAGTTCTCGGCCTTGATCGCCCCGATCGTCGTGCCGCCCGCCTGCAGATCGAACCGGATCCGGCCGAAGACGTTCTGCTGGGCGATGACGCCGAGTTCCGCGCCGTCCGGCAGCGAGACGATCACCTTGGACTTGAACACCTTCGCCGGGCGGTGCAGGAGCAGCTGGACGGTGCCGGCGGCGTCACGGACCTCCAGGCGGTGGGAGAGGAACTGGTCCCACGAGGTCAGCACGCGCGCGGCCTTCTTCAGCGCGCTCTGGCCGACCTCGACGACCGAGCCGATCTGGTTGCCGCCCTGGTCGAACACGGCGTACTCGTTCGTCACTTCAATGATCTTGGACTTCTGGTTGACCACGAGCACGGGCTCGCTGAACAGCGTCCCGCCGCCCGGTCCTGTCGGCTGCACACCGGCCCGCTCCCGGACCTGCCGCTGCACCTGCTCGGCGCTGTGGTTGGTCTGCACCGCGGCCGGCTGCACGCCCAGCGGCGTACCCCAGGTCTGAGCCGGCACGGCCGCAGCCTGGCCCTGCCCGGCCCCGCCGTACTGCCCGGCCCCGCCGTACTGCCCGCCCTCGCCGTACTGGGCGGCCCCGCCGTACTGGGCGGCCCCGCCGTACTGGGCGGGCGGTGCCGCCGGCTGGATGTGCTCGGTCCACTGGTTTCCGTCCCACCACCGGGCACCGTGCTGCCCGCTCGGATCGGCGTACCAGCCTGGCGGGACCGTCTGCGTCATGGCGCCACTGTGGCACCTTCGGCCCGCGCCGGGCCACACCTGCCCGACGTCTGCGTCCCGCCAGCCTTGTCGTCCCCTCCGGCCCCCGACAGATGCGTCGCGCGCCGCCCGTCATGCCTGCGGCGCCGCCCGGTCCGTCGTCGGGGTGCTCGGCGGCGTGTCATCGGCCCCCGGCACCAGGCCGCTCGGGTGGGACGGGCCGCCGCGCTCCGTTCGGCCGCCGCGCTCCGCCAGCCGGTGCCGGAAGTAGTCGTTGCGGAACTTCCACAGCGCTCCCTCGCGGCGCAGGATCTCGTACCGGTGCAGCAGGTCGAGGTAGCGGATCAGCCGCGGCGGCGAGCCGGCGGTCAGTGTGAACCAGACGGCGCAGACCAGGAAGGTCGGCCAGGCCGTGGTGTAACTGGCGAGGATCAGTCCGACGGTCAGCGCAAACCACACGCCGTCCCAGGGATGAAGGTGCATCGTTCTCGCGTCGACGCCGTGGATCAGCGGCGAGAGCGGGCCGAGGACGAGCGCGATGGCTCCGGCCGTGATGAGGCCGACCAGTACGACGCACCCGAGGGCGATGACCATGTCGGCTCGGAACGTCGAGCGGGGGGTGGCGGCGGCGGTGGACCCACCACCGGGCGGCGGCTGGTTGAGCCAGGTGACGATCCCGGCGACGAGGCCGACCGGAAAGCCGACGACGATGCTGAACAGCACGGCCACGCCGATCCCGTGGGCGCCGCCGTCGCGCACCCCGCCGACGAACCCGCCGGCCGTACCCACCAGCATGCAGGCCGCGACGCCGGTGAGGAGGAACCGCCAGATCGGGGGCCGGCCCTCCCAGCGCCGCAGGTCGACGCGGGCCGGCGTCATCGGCGCGGCGGGCTCGGTCATCGACCGGGCGACGGCCACGGCGACGGCGACACCGAGGAACACCGACAGCCCTACGTGCGCACCCCGCGTGGGCCCGGCGTCGCCACGGCAGGCGAACGCGACCAGCTCGGTCGCGGCGGCGGTGGCGAGCGCCACCCCCGCCGCGGTGCGCAGAACCGTCCTGACGGACTCGAACATGCGGTTCCACTGCAGCAGGGTCAGCAACAGCGCCGTGCCGAACTGCGTCGCGTGCGCCAGAGCCTCCCCGGGGGTCGTCGCGGCCAACCCGAACGCGAGCACCACCGCCGCGCTGGTCACGGCGCCGACGATGGCCGCGGACCGGTCCATGTCGCGGCCGCGGGTCATCCCGAACACGAGGGACAACAGGATGCCGATGGCGAACCCGCGAGTGAGCCCCGGCGGCAGGATGAGCGCGATCCGGTAGGCCGGCGCGGCGAGCAGCCCCACCGCGGCGGTGAACGCGGCCATGGGGACACCCTCCTGCAGGCGCCACCAGGCCAGCATCTCCTGCTTCAGCTCCACCATGCGCCCGGCCATGTACTCGACGGTGCGCCGCGCCCGGGCCGGAGTGGGCGAGGTGAAGCGTGCCATCGCGTCCTCGAGGAACCGGTCGATGAGGAACCGCTCGAGTCCGTCCCGCCCGCGCTCGGCCGCCAGCTCGACGAGCCGCGCGGGTTCCAGACCGTCGGCGCAGCACCGGTAGGCCAGCGAGACCATGAACGGGGTTCCGAGCGCGGCCGCGAGGACGCTCTGGGGGTGGTCGCGCAGCTCGCGCAGCACCGGCTGCCAGGTCGCCGGCCCCGGTCGCCGCTGAGCGAGGAGGCTGAGATAGGCACGCACCTGATCCGCGGTCGGCCGCACCAGCGCCAGCACCGCGCTGGAGTGCAGGTCCGCCAGGCCCGGCGTCCCATCGCGGGCCAGCAGGAGCACGGGCCGGTCCTGAACCTTCGCGCCGATCAGTCGCACGGCGGAGACGTCGGGGGACGAGGTCCGCACCTCGTCGACGCCGTCGAGGACGAGCAGGACCCGGTCGGCGGCGAGCAGGGCGGTGAGCAGGGTGCCGTCCCGGGCCGGGCGCAGGGCCGCGGTGCTCGGATAGGTCGTGCGTAACTGCCGGTCGAACCAGGCGGCGAAGTCCTCGTGGGTGTCCCACGAGGCGATAGTGAGCAGCAGCGGGATCCAGCCCTGCGCACCGGCCCCGCCGGCTGCCGCAGCCGAGGGGTCGCCGTCGACGTCGAGCAGCCCGAGGGTCAGCAGGAGACCGAACGTCGACTTCCCGCCGCCCGCGGTGCCGGTGACGATCGCCCGCCGGAGCAGACCGTCGCGCACAAGTCCCGCCGCGAACGCGCGGTAGTGCGCGGGCTCCCATGCGACGTCACCGCGGGGCAGCAGGATCGACCGCGCGCCGCCATCACCGGTAGATCCGGAGCTACCGGCCGACCCCGAGCCACCGGCCGACCCGAGGGCGTCGCGGGCCTCCAGGGTGATCGGGAGCAGGGGGAGGTGCAGCAGCCCCCGCTGGTCGGCCTCCAGGCGCCACTCCTCCCGGATCTGCGCCCGCAGGCTCTCCCTGAGCTCGTCGACGGTCTTCGCCGGCTCCTTCGGACGTTCGACGAGAACCGTGATGATCGCGCCGAAGCCGCCGATGAGCCCGGCGACCTTCAGCGCGACGTCGAGGTCGGCCAGGACGAGCACCAGCAGGAGGACTCCGAGCAGGCCGGCAGCAACCCTGGCTACCCGGCGCTGTCGCCGTGTGAGCACCACCATCTCGCAGCTCCCCCGAGCACCCGTGACGAGGTGTTGATCAGTTCGCGGGAGATCGTAGCCGACGGAGGTGAACACCGTGGCGTACGGTCACACCACGGTGCTGGTCTCGTCGACAGCGCAGGTCCCGCCGGCGGCCCAGGTCTCCCCCTGCGGCCCAGGTCTCCCCGCCGGAGCAGCCCTCCCCCGGCGGCCCAGGTCCCGTGGACGGCCGTCCACGGCCCGGCACCGCCCGGCAGCGGTCGGCACCGCCCGGCAGCGGTCGGACCGTCAGGGTCGCGGTGGCGGTCCGGAGCCCCGCACGCACCGCGTCAAAGCGCCTTCTCGGTGACGAGGCCGCCGTCGACATGCAGGCGGCGGGTCACCGCGACGGTGTCGAGCATGCGGCGGTCGTGGGTGACGAGCAGCAGCGTGCCGGTGTACCCGGCGAGCGCCTGTTCGAGCTGCTCGATGGCGGGCAGGTCGAGGTGGTTGGTGGGCTCGTCGAGCACCAGGCAGTTGACGCCGACGGCCTGCAGCAGCGCGAGGCCGGCCCGGGTCCGCTCCCCCGGCGACAGCGAGGCGGCCGGCCGGGTCACCTGGTCCGCGCCGAGGCCGAACTTGGCGAACAGGGTGCGGACCTCGGCCGCAGGCCAGGTCGTCGCCCGCTCGGCGACGGCGAGGGCGGTGGCCTCGCCGCGGAACAGGCCCCGGACCTGGTCGATCTCACCGAGACGCACCCCGGTGCCGAGGGACTGGCCACCCGCGTCGAGCGGGAGCCGGCCGAGCAGGGCGGCGAGCAGGGTCGTCTTGCCGCCGCCGTTCGGCCCGGTGATGACGATCCGGTCGGCCCAGGCGACGGTGAGGTCGATCGGGCCGAAGGTGAAGGCGGGCCGGCGCACGACCGCACCGGTGAGGGTCGCGACGACGTCGCCGGAGCGGGGGGCGGCCGCGATCGACATGCGCAGCTGCCACTCCTTGCGCGGTTCGGCGACCTCCTCCAACCGGTCGAGCCGGGACTCGATCGACCGGACCCGCGCGGCGCTCTTCGTCGCCGCCTCGATTCGCGCACCTCGGGCGGCCCGGTCGTTGTCGGACATCCGCCGCTTGGCCCGCACCGAGCCGCGCACGGACTGCTCCCGCTGACGCTGCGCCTGCGCGACGAGACCGTCACGCTGGTCGGCGTAGTCCTCGTAGCGCTCGCGGGCCTGCCGCCGGGCGACCTCGCGGGCCTGCAGGTAGGCCACCCACCCGCCGGCGAACAGGCTGAGGCCGTGCGTGTGCGGGTCGATCTCGGCGACGGTGTCGATGGTGCGGTCGAGGAACTCGCGGTCGTGGCTGACCACGACGAGCGCGCCGGACACACCGCGGACGAAGCGTTCGAGCCGGTCCAGCCCGTCGAAGTCGAGATCGTTGGTGGGCTCGTCGAGCAGGGTGATGTCGAACCGGGACAGCAGGACGCTCGCGAGCGAACCCCGGGCGGCCTGGCCGCCGGACAGGGCGGTCGTCGGGCTGTCGAGGGCGTCGGCGGGCAGGCCCAGCTCGGCGCAGACCTCCTCGGCGCGGGCGTCGAGATCGGCGGCGCCGAGGGCGAGCCAGCGCTCCAGCGCGAGGCTGTACCGGTCATCGGCACCGGCGACGCCCGCCGCCAGCGCCTCGGCGGCGTCGTCGAGCTCCCGCTGGGCGGCGCCGACCCCGGTGCGGCGGGCGAGGAACGCCCGCAGGGTCTCGCCGGGCAGCCGGTCGGGTTCCTGGGGCAGCAGGCCGACGCCCGCGGTCGGCGGCGCGAGATCGACCCGTCCCTCGTCGAGGGTGACCAGGCCGGCGAGGGCCCGCAGCAACGTCGACTTGCCGACGCCGTTCGGCCCCACCACCCCGAGCCGGTCACCGGGTGCGACGGTGAGCGAGACACCATCGAGAACGGTCGCCCCACCGCGGGTGACGGTGAGGCCGGAGGCGACGAGAGTTGCGGACACCCGGCCAGTCTCGCGCATAGCCGGCGCGCGGCGGCGGCCCGCCCACGCACCGCGGCCACAAGGGCAGCCAGGGCGTGCACGGTCATCCTCCGAACCCGGGCAGGGCGAGCTGCTCGTCCCGGCCGACCGGCCCGGCAGACTCGGCCGGCGCGGCTGGCCTCCCCGCCCCGTCGGGCCGCGGCGCAGGCGCCGCGAAGCGCCGGACGCGATGCGCGGCGGCCCCGATGCCGGCCCGCTCGGCGAGCTCCCGCACCTGCGCCGCGATCCGGTCCCGGTAGGCGCGCGGCGCGTAGGCCCCGGACCCGTAGAGCCGGCGGTACGCAGCGACCAGCGCGGGATGGTGCTCGGCGAGCCAGTCCAGGTACCACTCCCGCGCGCCGGGCCGCAGGTGCAGCACCAGCGGGGTGACCGACGACGCCCCGGCCTGCGCGATCTGCTCGACGGCCCGGGCGAGCGCCGCCGGGGAGTCGGTGAGGTACGGCAGGATCGGCGCCATGAGCACGCCGGCGGGAATCCCCCGCTCGCCGAGCGCCGCGCACGCCTCCAGCCGCCGCCGGGGATGCGGCGTCCCGGGCTCGACGAGCCGCCACAGCTCGTCGTCGACGAAGCCGACGGACAGCACGACGCCGACCTGCGTCACCTCCGCGGCGGCGGCGAGCAGGTCGAGATCACGCAGGATCAGCGAACCCTTCGTGAGCACCGAGAAGGGATTGCGGGCGTCGCGCAGCGCGGCGAGGACGCCGGGCATGAGCCGGTAACGACCTTCGGCCCGCTGGTAGGGATCGACGTTGGTGCCCATCGCGACGTGCTCGCCGCGCCAGCGGGGCGCGGCGAGCTCCGCGCGCAGCCGCTCCGCGACGTTGACCTTGACGACGATCCGGGTGTCGAAGTCGCGCCCGGTGTCGAGGTCGAGGTAGGCGTGGGTGCTCCGGGCGAAGCAGTACCGGCAGGCGTGGGAGCAGCCGCGGTAGGGGTTCACCGTCCAGCGGAACGCCATCCGCGACGCCGGTGGCACCCGGTTGAGCACGGACCGGGCGTGGATCTCGTAGAAGGTCAGACCGGTGAAGCCGGGGGTGTCGAACGCGCGGGTGACGGCGCCCCGGGCGAGCAGCGACGGCGCGCTCGCGCCGGCCGCGACGGCCTGCTCGGTGGCGGCGAGCCGGAGGTTGTCCCAACGCACACCCAATGAGAACACATGTTCGATCCACTGTCCACCCCGGACGATGTCCCGCACGGAAGCGGGCTGCGGGTACGGGCCTGGAGACGGCGGAACCGGGGAGGCGGCGGGATAGTGGACGCGTGCGGCTGAGCGGCGTCGAGGCCCGAGACCGGTTCGCGGCGGCCCGGGTGGCCCGGCTGGCCACCGCCGGCGCGGATGGTCAGCCGCTCGTGGTGCCCGTGACCTTCGCCGTCGAGGCGGCCGGTGTGCCCAGCGGGGCGGGGGGTGGCGAGGGCGACGGTGGCGACGGCGACGGCGCCCGTGGCGCCGTGGAGTCGGCCGCGACGATCGTGACCGTCGTCGACCACAAGCCGAAGAGCACCCGGCGCGGGCTGCGGCGGCTGCGCGACATCCGCGCCAACCCGCTGGTCAGCCTTCTGGTCGACCAGTACGACGACGACTGGACGCGGCTGTGGTGGGCCCGGGCCGACGGGCTGGCCCGCATCGTCGAGGCCGGGGATCCGCGGCACGCCGCCGCCGTCGCCGCCCTGACCGCGCGCTACCCCCAGTACCGGCAGGTCCCACCGACCGGACCCGCCATCGTCGTGACCGTGACCCGCTGGTCCGGCTGGGCCTACGCCGACTCCCCCGGGGCCGCGTGAACCACGCCGCGGCCCGCCCGGCCCCGGGGATCAGGCGCGGGGGCGGTCCCAGCCGGCGGGCAGCGCGTCGGGGGTCCGCCAGGACGGGTCCGGCCGGAAGTCGGTCCAGGTGCCGTCGAAGGGGAACGCGCCGGCCTCCACCAGCCGCAGCAGCCGTTCCCCCTCGGCCCGCACCGCGTCCGGGTCGGGCACCCAGTAGTGATCGGGGAAGGCGAGCCGTTCCTCCAGCTCGTGCTCGTCCTTCCACTCCCAGGTCCGCTCCGGCGTGACCCACAGATCGAGGTCGTGATCGGTGGTGTCGACTCCGACGAGGCCGTCGTGCCGCCAGGCGACGGCGGGCTCCTCCAGGTTGATGTACCAGCGGACGAACCGGCCCTGCCAGTCCCAGAACCACCACACCGAGTTGGCGCCCCGCGGCGGGACCAGCATGAAGATGTTCGGCCCGCGCCACACGGTCGTCGTCATCACCGTCGGTTGGCGGATCCACTCGGCGAAGGGCATGTCCCGCAGTCCGCGGCCGTCCGCGCTGAGCTCGACGGCCATCGGGCAGCCGTGCGGGATCCACAGCCGCAGGCCGCGCTCGTCGTGGCCGACGACGTGGCCGACACGGACGAAGACCAGCCGCTTCGTGGTGAACGACCGGTGCACGACCACCTCGCCGGGCGTGTACGGCGCGGCCGTCGCGAGGCTCCTGGCCGCTCCGTCCGACGCCGCCCCGGCTGCCAGCCGGGAGACCGGGTCGGTCGGGGACGTGCCCGCGGACGAGACCCCCGCCAGCCGGGGCGGCGGCGAGGCGGGACCGGGACCGTTGACCGCTGGACTCTCCGGCATCGTCACCGCCTGACTGTACGGCGAAGGCCCCCGCGGGCCGCGACTTCCGGCCCACCCGCCCGGACCAGACGCGTGGACCAACCAGGCCGGACGGCCCGGGAAGCCCGACCGGAACGGGCCCGCAACCGTGCCGCCACGCGGCCTCGTTTTGCTGGACGGGCGGCCTCGTGGGCAGCCCGCGGTCGAGTTCCACCTCCACACGGCCAACGGAGGAACGGTACGCCACGTGACCCCCGCCGCATCATCATCGCTGCCGCAATCCCCGTCCCGCGGCCGGCCGGCGCCGGCGCGCGCACGACTCACCACGACGGCCCGGACCATCTGGTGATCTCCGAGCATCCGGTCCTGCGCCGATTCTGGTATGCCGTCTGCTTCGCCGGCGACCTGACGACGGCGCCGCTGGCCCGCACGGTCCTCGGTAGCCCGCTGGTGCTACGACGGGCGTCACCCGAGGCAGCGGCGAGCGTCGCGCTCGACCGGTGCGCGCACCGTGACGCGCCGCTGTCGCGCGGCTGGATCGCGGACTGCCACCTGGTCTGCCCCTACCACGGGTGGGAAGGGGACGCCGCCGGGCAGACCCGGCGCATCCCGCAGTTCCCGGACGCGCCGTTCCCGACGAGGAGCGGGCTGACGATGCTCGCCGCACAGCAACGGTATGGTCTGGTCCGGGTCTGCCTGGACGACCTACCTGGTAGCCGACCCACCTGTAGTCGACCCGTCCCTCGCGGGCGCGCCGTTGACGAGGATGTCAGCCCGGCCGGCGACGTCCTCGGCGGCGAAGTACCGATCCTCGTGGCGAGCCCAGCGTTCCCAGTGCGGGGCGAAGGTGTCGCCGTCCCGGGCGAGCGCGCGCCGCCGTCGCACCGCCACCGGCGCCGCGACGCAGACCAGCCCGCTGAGCAGGGGTGCCGCGGCCCGGGCACCGGCGCCGACACCCTCGACGACCAGGATCGCGGTCGCCGGGTCCAGGGTCTGGTCGGAGCTGTAGCGCCGCTGGTGCCAGTCGTAGCGGCGCCAGCGCGCCCGCTCCCCCCGGGCCAGCGGCCGCAGGATCCGCGCGACGAGCTGGTCGATGCCGGCGGCAAGCCCGTCCCACCCGTCGTACAGGTCGTCCATCCGCACCACGGGCGCATCGAGGCGCTCGGCGACGGCCTGGGCGAGCGTCGTCTTACCCGCGCCGGAGCGCCCGTCGACGGCGAGCACCCGTGTGTCCCCCGCCCGCGCCCGCCGGCCGGCCAGCCAGAGCGCGATCCCCACCGGCGGGCTCGCCCCGACGCCCGTACCCGCGCCGCCGTCCACCACGTCGCAGATCCCCTCACTCTCGCTTCCCCCGCCGGCCCGCCGACAGCAACGCCGACGGTCGGCTCTCCACGCTGGGCTGCCGCGGTGGCTCCTACCAGCGCTGGGACCGTGCCGGCTGATCGGAATGCGCGCCGGCGCCGGGCCGGCGGGTCCAGTCCTCGCGGCTGACGGCGTAGATCGTGTGCGTCTCCTCGTGCAGGTACTCGGTGCCTGTCCGGCGCATGCCGAGGCGCTGCGCGACCCGGACGGAACGGGTGTTGGCCGGGACGATGGCCGCACACACCCGGTCGAGCTCGGGCCGCCGCCCCAGCACCCAGGTGATCGCCGCGGCCGCCGCCTCCGCGGCGTACCCCCGTCCCCACCAGGGCCGGCCGATGTACCACAGCGCCTCGACGCCCGGCCAGCCCGGCTCGTCCCAGAGCCCGGCCCGCCCGACGAGCGTTCCGCTCTCCCTTTCCACCACCGACCACGGCCCGACCCCGGTGAGCAGCCAACACCCGATGCACCCGGCCATCTGGTGCCACACGGCGTCCGGTGACGTGACCGGACCACCGACATGACGGGCGAACTCCGGGTCGGACCAGATCCGGGTGAACCCGTCGACGTCACCGTTCTCGATCGGCCGCAGGATCAACCGCTGCGTCGTCAGCCTAGGGATGGTCATGCCTTCATCGTTGCGCCCACATGGATGATCGGGCCAGCCGCCTGGACTCCCGCCCTATCCGGAACAGGGCCTCGAAAGCGCACATGGTTCGGACTGTCCGCGGGCAGCCTGCACCGTCATGAGTGGCGAAGCGCCTCCAGGACCTCATAGGCGACGTCCAGTTCCTCGTCCGTCGCGTCGTGCGGTTCGTAGCCCCGGCTGCGGATGTGCTCGACGAATTCCGGCTCCGGGGCGATCTCGTAGACGTCGAGATAGTAAGCGACCCCGTCGGACCAGATCCACGCGCCGTCGGAGCGATAGCTCATCGGCATTACCTCCCCTTTCGAGAGGTCGAGCGGATCCGTGGCGAGAGCGGTGGTTCGCAGCAGGAATCGCGCGCCCCGCCGGAAACGCAGCATACTTTCCTTCTCCGCCTGGCTGGATACACGCGCCCACTGCGAGAGATCGACAATTTCATCCGTATAAGAGTCATACAGCCTGGCCACACGGGGACTCCGTCCACCGACTTCAGACATAGTCACGTCCTTGTCCGGTCCGGATCGAAGCTGCGCCAGCTGCCCTCTTCGGTGGCCTTCGCACCATACCAGCTCCGCGTCTCCGCACTGTCGATCATGGGCACTCCGCGGTGGTTGACCCAGAGCGGGCCTGTCGGCGCCTCAACCCGCACGCCCAGCTCGTTGGCGAGGCCCTGCGCAACCGGCTTTCTTCCCGCTCCCGTGGAGCAGGACAGCAGCCGCACGGAGCGGTTCTGCCCGGTTTCATCGACCCGGATGAGATCTGCGAGATCCTCGGCACCCAGTGTCTCGCCGCCTACTCGGAACGCGGACGGGCTGCCGTGCAGATCCGCCGTGTAGAAACCCGTCTTCGGTCTCGGGGTAAGGGCGGACTGGCGCAGCCGTGCGTCGTCCGTCTCGAAGAAAGCGCGGCCGGCGGGAGTGGGCAGGCTCTCGTTGTAGATCTTCTCAAGTCTGCCGTCGAGTCTGGGAGTCTCGACCGGATCTCGTGCGTCCCGGATCTTCGCGCTATCCGGCAGGGCGCGCCCCGACGGATGTTCGGGGCCGAGCGCTGCCGTAAGGCCTTCCCGACCGGCAATCGGCCCGACCGGCAATCGGCCCGACCGACGGGGCCCGATCGACTGGATGATCGAACTTCGCAAGCTTTTGTCCGATCGAGGAGGCGGCGTCTCCCGATATCGGGGAGGACGGCTCCGGTACGCCAGGTTGTAGGTCTGCTTGGCGGGCCCGGCGTTCGAGTGCATCCAGTTTCGACTCGATCCGTGCTCGGTCCGCGTCCGGGGCCGCCAGCGAGCCGCGTTCGTCCGCACCGTAGGCCCGCGCAGTGGGATCGTCCAGCAGGCGCACCTTCGTCTCGACCGCGGCCGCCGACGAATGCGATCCGGCGGAACTCCATCCAGCGGACGGTGCGTCAACGTCGAACCACGGGTCGTCACGAACCATCGGCGCTCAGCGCACCAGTATCACCGCGCAAAGCCCCCACTACCATGCAAATCGGACGTTGCATGGCCGGCGCAGGAACTACTGATCTTTAATCCGCCAGGTCGAGCTGGAGCGGATCCTGCCCGGTTCCGGTTCCGCGGAACACCATGATCACCATCGGGGTCGGGTCGGGTCGGGTCGGGGGTGGGGTTGTGTGCCGGCCGGCGGCCGTCCATGGGCCGGTCCGACGCCGCCCTGGCCTGCTCGGCGGGTACCTCGCCGTCGCCGGGCCGAACGTGAAGCGATCATCATGATCCATCGACCGGTATCGCACATTGAAGATCAGTAGTCGCCCGGGAGCCGTGCCGCGGCAGACTGGCGCGATGAGTGGTCGCCGCGGCACGGTATGGCCGTTCTCGGTGTCCCCTGCCATCCCCCTCCGGGCGGCTTTCGGCCGGCGGCGCTACGGCCTCCCCGTGAGGCAGGGGCGTCCGCTGGTCAGCCGGCGGGCTGCAGGGACCAGCCGCGGTCCTCGGCGAAGATGGGCGACAGGGCGACCAACGGCGGGAAGATCAGCGCGGGGTGCAGCCCGAGGGTGAGGTCGTTCTCCACCACGCCGATGGTGACCGTGCCCGGCCGCGGGCCCTCGACGATCCGCCATTCGCGGGCCTCCGGGAGGGGCCGGACCCGCTCGAAGACGTCCGGGGAGCCCTCGAAACCGACGAAGAGCGGCGCGGAGGCCTGCCGGATGGTGTACGTGCCGTTACCGTTTTGCCCGCTTCCGGACTGCTGGATCTCCCACTCCTGCCCGGGGCCCTCACCCGGCAGGAGGAAGATGTTGTTGCGGTCGGGGGAGCTCAGAGTCAGGTTGTCCCGGCCGTCGATGCGGATCCGGTAGACGCCGTCAGCAATTTTTCCCACGGTCAACCCCGTTTCTGGTCGTGAAGCAGCCGGCCGTGACACGGCCGGCTTCGGGCGGGAGGATGCCGCGCCGCGGCGGGATGTCCCCTCCCGCAGCCGATGCCGGCAGGTCGCCGGCGCGGCGGATGCTGCGATGGCGCACGGGCACGCGGCTGCGCGGTGAACGTGTGGTTCGGAGGTGAGGTGCGCCGCCCGTGGCGCCGGGCACCATCATGCCCGCGCATGGTCCGGCAGGCCGCGAGCGCCACACCTCGATTCCGCGGGGCGGCGAAACGACCGCCACCGGGCTTCCTCGTCACTCTCGTACTGTCACGTCCGCGGACCTGCCCGGTTCCCCTTTCTTGTGGGGACGACCGGTAACGGGATAGCGGTCCGTTTACACGCGCCGCGAGATCGCATTGCGGGCGATGAGGTATTCCGCCCATCCCTACCGGGGGAAAACCACCAGACGAAGGCAGGGAATTCGGTGGGGAATGCTACCCGCACTCGTCGGCGGGGCGTGCCGGTCTTCCCGGGCGGACCCACGGCCGCTCGGCACCGACAATCCCGATGGAGTGCCCGCCGCGCGCGATGCTCCCCGCGCGGCCGTGCCGTGGACGACCAGGGCGGGTCGTCCACGGCACAGGGCGGCCGATCCGCGGCAGGTGGCCGCCCGGCCAGATTCCCGGGGCGCCCCCCCGTGGGCGGCCGCAGCTAGTCGACGCTCTCGAAGCTCCAGCCGTTGTCCTCGTTGAAGACCGGCGAGAGCGCGACCAGCGGCGGGAAGATGAGCGCCGGGTGCAGGCCCAGGGTCAGCTCGTTGTTCGGCACGCCGATGGTGAAGGTACCGGGCCGCGGGCCGTCGATGATCCGCCATTCCCGCGGCTGACCGAACAGCCGGACGCGCTCGAAGGTGTCCGGATCTCCGTCGAAGCCGAGAAACTGCGACGAGTCCCCCCGACGGATCACCCAGGTCTCGTTGTCCGTCCGCTGGACCTGCCATTCCTGCCGGCTGGTGCGCTCCGGCAGGAGGACGAGGTTGTCCCCACCGGCGGCGGTCAGGATCTGCCGACCGTCGAGCGTGATCCGATAAATTCCGTCGTTCACACTTGCCATGCTCCACCCCGTTTCCTGACGCGCGACCGGCCCAGCCCTGGAGCAACCGGGTTCCGCGCGAAAATCAGCATTGATGCCAGATGTGATTGTTCGTGGGCCGGATGGCGCCGTCAACCGGAATGGGGATTTCAGACCGAACCCGTGACGATACACGGAGATCTCTCATAGATATCAGGGAAAACCCGCACCGAAAAAGCTCCACACTTCGCGCCCGACAGCGTCAGAAGATGTCAGGTAAGCCGAACAAGGGACGAAAACGTCCAAACAGTGAGGCCACCACCGGCTGCAACCACAGACCGCCCTACTCGCCCACCCCGCCGTCCTCCTCGGACACCGGGTAGGCCCCACCGGCGGACCAACCGCCACGCGGCTCTCCGCCCGCGGACCACCGATCGCCGCGACGCGACAGGCCACGTCCGCCGCCCCGAGGCCACCCGTTGCGGGTCCGATGGCCAGCCGGCTGGCCATCGACAGGCCGTCCCGGATCGGGCCTCCACCCCTCGCTCCCTGGCGGCCGGGGCCTTGGTGGCGACCCGAACTCGCGGGGCGACCCGGACTCGCGGGGCGACCCGAACTCGCGGGGCGACCCGGAACCGTCGGGCTGCGACGCCTCCCCGGGCGGACCGGAACCGTCCCATCGCCCGGGAGCCGAGGCCGGTGAGGGGCCGGGTGGGACCGAACCGCTCCGAGGCGGCCCGCTCCCGGACGCCCCCGGGTCGGCGTCCGACACCCGTCGGCCGCCCGATTCCTGGACCCAGTCGTCGAACGAACCAGGCAGGTATGCCTCACGCGTCCGCCGGTCGAACTCCTCGGAGGGGTTCCAGCGCTGGAGAAAATGCCCCAGCTCCCGGGCCAGCAGGCTCCGGCGAGCATCGCCCGACGTCGGCAACACGCAGGTGACGAGCGCCCGGGCATGGTCCTCGAATGCCAGCACGGGACCGGACGGCGCGGCGGGCTGGGGCTGCCACGGTGAGGCGCGCTCCTCCCGTGGTTTGCCGGCGACGACCGACACCAGATATTCGAGTTTCTCGAGGGTCAGTCCAGTCCGATCGACGTCCGCGCTGGGGTTCAGGAGGTGCCAGAGGACCGCCGACCTGGTGGAGCCGAACACCCGCCCGACCCACCGCAGCTTCTGCCATTCCGGCACAAGATCGCCGGGCAGATCCGCAGGCGGCTCCGACGCGAGGAGCCAGTCCGAGGCCGGCAGCCGATCCGCCGCGGAAGGCAGGTGTGGGAGGGGTGTCCCGGAGGCCGGCGGCGCCGCGAACCGGTCGGACGGTGCCGCGGTGCGGCGCAGCCACGGGACGGCCGTGACCAGCGCGAGCGCGGCGGCAAGCAGCACCCAGACCACCGTGGGTCCGCCGGCCAGATGTCCGAGCAGCAGCGGAGCGGCGACCGCGCACAACAGGCTCACCGCGGCCGGGATCCGGCTGTCCCGCCCGGTCACCACTCCTCCTCGTCACCGGCGAGGTCCGCCGTGCGGCCCAGCGCATCGACGTCCCTCGTGGCATCCAGCGGTTCCCCGCCTCCGAGGAGATAGTCGATACGGGCGACCACGCCGGCGCGCGCCGCGTCCAGACCTCGGCCGTGACGGGACCCAGCCGAATACGCGGCCCGCACGCCGGGGGACGGTGACGCGGAGGACGGTGACTGCGTCAGGTTTCCTGGCCCCGTCAAGGCACCGGTGTCGAGGCCCTCGCGGTCGGCGTGGCAGCAGACCAGACGGAGGGTGGCGAGCAGGTCGAAGCGGTCCCGCAGCCCGTCGACGAGCAGGTCGGCCAGCCCTGTACGAGGCGGTTCGATGTCGGTGTCCGGGCCGTCCAGCCACTCGACGATGCGCTGCTCGACCGCGGGCGACAGGCGGGACTGCGAGCGCCGATCAGAACCGGCGGCGCCGAGATCCTGGTCGATCACGTCGACCCAGCCGGCACGCAGCAGGTCGCGGACGTCGGCGTCGTCGACCGCGCGCCACCCGCCGTGACGTTCGCACAGCCGGGGAACGGCGGCCAGCCGCAGGAACACCTCGCGGTTGCCGGCACTGCCGGCCACCGGCTGGGGCGCGCGCAGCACCCGGTCCAGCAGGTGGCGGTAGCCCTCGGGGTCGGCGGTGGCGAGCCGTTCGGCGGCGACGAGTGCCCTGGCGGCCACCTGTGGGTCCTCGTGCGCGGTGAAGTTGTGCAGACGGGTCAGCGCCTGCCGCGGATAGGTGAGGGCGACGAAGTCCTCACAGAGCTGGACGCAGAGCAGGGCGAGGTACGTGTTGAGGTGGCGGTTGCGCGACCAGGTGAGGATCGCCCGCCGGAACGCCACGCCTCCCGTGCCCTCCTCGCGCACGGCAAGGCCCTCCTCCAGCAGGCGGGAGCAGCTCCCCATCGCCGCGGCGCCGCGGCGCTCCACCCACCGCCGGGCGAGGGTCAGGGCGTCCTCGGGCCGGTCGACCCGCAGCGACTGGGCGGCGAACCGCACGCCGAACTCGCCGAGGTCGCGTGCCGTGAGATGCCGGTCGGCGTCGACGACCACCGCCACCGCCCAGCCGAGGAAGTCCGCGCGCAGCAACGGGTAGTTGTCCCAGGCGTAGCCCCGGACGATGGCGGCGCGCTGCGGCGGGTCGAACTCGATCCGGCGGCGGTCGTTCCACCCGATGCCGAGGTCCCGCAGCCGCAGGCGGTACCCGGGGCTGGCGAGTGGGTGGGTGTCGACCGGCGGGAGCCCACAGATCGCGGCGAGGCGGCGTTCGGCAGCGAGGACTGCGTCGCGGTCGGCGCCCGCCAGCATCGCGGCGGCGACGAGCAGCGAGGCCCGCCGTCCCGTCGCGTCCTCCGCGAGCAGCTTGTCGATCTCCTCGCCGCCCCTGGCGTCGTCCCGGCCGACGGTCTCCCATGCCTGTCTCAGACAGGTCGCCGGCTCGTCGCCGGGATGGTCGCCCTGCCATCGGGCCGCCTCGCGGGCGACGCGGCTGACCTGGTCGATGGTGGCGCCGGCGAGCCCGGCGAGTACCGGGTCGACGAGCGTCGCGTCGGAGGGTGCCGCGGCGGGCGGAGCGGCGGCGGGCGGAGCGGCGGCGTTGAGCAGCGACGCGAGTCCGGCCGATGGCCGCGGCAGCAGGGCCTCCCAGTGTCGGGTCAGCACCTCCCGCCAGTCGGGTCGGCCGAGTGGCTCCGCCAGGGTGCGCAGCTCGACGGGCAGCCACGCCTCGGCATCGGGCGGAAGCAGCACCACGAGATGCCTCTCGGCTCCGGCATCGCCGACCCGGGCACGCAACGCCTCCAGCCGGCGGGTCTGCTCGGCGGCGGGCGGCAGGTCGGAGCCGCAGAGGTCGAGCAGCAGCCCGGCCCGTCGCGGCACGTCGCGGGGCAGCGCGCCGGGATCGGCCTCGTCGACCTCGACGGGAAGACGCCACACCTGGGACAGGCCGGCGGCGGCCCCACCGGCCTGCGCGGCCAGCAGTCCCCCAGCGGTGCGGCGCCCCTGCCCCGCCGCCGCGAGCAGCAGGACCATCCGCTCACGTTCCAGGACCGCCCGCGCCCGGGCCCAGCCGTCGGGGCGCACGAAGACGTCGGCGAGGTCGCGCAGCGTCGAGGCCGCCAGCGGCGCGGGCCGCCCGTGGCGGCGGCCGGCCTGCCGGACGTGATCACCAAGGAACGTGACGACATCGCCGGCGACGGCGATGGCGGCCCCGTGCGCCCCGGACTGGGCGGAGAGCAGATCACCTTCGCCCGTGTGGGTGGGGCCGCCGGGGTTGACGGCGAGGCCGCCGCCGACGGAGCCGATTCGCCAGGTCTCGTCGGCGGCCGAGTCTCCCGCCGGCTCGGCGGCGAACATGCCCGCGGCCGGATCGTCCCCGTCCCAGCTGCCGACGGCGAGGCGCGGGTCCGCCGCGGCGGGGCCCGCCATGCCCGGGTGGTCCGCCGCCGGGTCGTCTCCGGAGGGAGAACCCCCCGCGGGAGAACCCGTCGCGGCGGCGCGCTGCGGGAGTTCGCCGTCCGGCAGGAGCGGCGGATGGTCGTGGTCGTGGTCGTGATCAGTCATCGTCGGCCCCGTCGGACCCGTGGTCGTCGCCGTCGTGGTGGCCGGGCCGGTCCTGCCGGCCGGATGGGGGTGACGCCGCCTGGGTGAAGGTGTAGCCGCTGAAGGAGGAGCGGTCCACCGGACCGTTGATCTGAGGGCCGGCGCCGTGATGCTCGCTGCGGTGCTCCGTGCGCGGCCCGAGGTACTGGTCCCGGCCGGCGGAGTAACTGTCGCGCCGGGTCGAGCGGAAGTCGCCCGAGTTGAGGTCCCCGAAGCCGTTGTGAGTCGGGCCATTGCTGCCCACCGATACACCGCCACCCACGTTGCCGACGCTGAGAGACGATCCGGAGCCGGCGGGTCCCCCGCTGGGCTCGCTCGTGTGCGAGGGGGCGTGTCGTCGGGCGCCGTCGCGCCCGGCCGGGTCGGGCGGGGCCTGCGGCGGCCGGAAGCCCCGGTTCAGCAGGCCGCCGGTCGGCCGTGGCACCCGGAGGTACGCCGTGCCGCGGTACGTCTTCTCCGCGACGTCCACGGCCACGAAGTCGCCGGGGCCCAACCGGCAGAAGCCGCCGGTCACGGCGTCCTCGAAGGCCCGCGACGACAGGATCGCGGCGACGAGGGTCGCCTGCGGGTCCGAGTCGTCGAGCAGGTGACGCACCGCGTCGGCGTCCAGCAGCCGGTGCAGGGCGATCCGGGCGTCGCCACTGCCGTCGCCGAGCCGATTCGTCCCGGAGTCGGTCACCGGGCCGATGTTCAGGCTGACGCGCATCCGCAGCGGCCGGCCGCCGCCGGCGCCCGTCGACGCGACCCGGTTTCGGTCCTCGAGCTCCCGTTGCAGGTTCTCCAGGAACGGGTGCACGAGGAGGGGCAGGGTCCACGACTCCAGGACGAGGACGTGCCCGTCCCCGGTGCTGATGTCATAGCGCTTCGCCGCCGTCCAGTCCGGCCAGCCGCAGCGGCGAAACGTCTGGTCCAGCAGGTTCGGCACCTCGCGGGTCAGACTCTCGTGCCAGCGGCCGGGCACGCCGCTGAAGTCCTTGATGTCGACGACCAGCAGGGCTCGGTAGGGCGGGAGCTTCGCGGCCGGGGCGGGAACAGCACTGGTGTCGGGCGGGGAGGTCATCGTCGGTCCTCCAGGTGGGGGTCGGTCCTTCCGCTGAGGCGGAAGAACACGGACCGAAGGTCCGCGGCAACAGCGTCGTGGCCGGCGCGGGCGGAAACCGTCCAGCGATGGACGGTCCGACGGTTACCCACATCACACCCGCCGCGGCCGGGCGGGCGATCAGCTCGCCAGCAGTCCCGCCTCCAGCCGCAACAGGCGCAGATCGGCGACGGCAAGCCGGGGACCCGGGCGCAGAACGCCGGCCGCCCGAAGTGCCGCCACGTGAGCGGCCACCGTGCTGCGGCCGAGCCCCAGCGATCCGGCGACCATCTCCAGTGAGAACGGCACCCGCATCGGGTCTGCGAGCTCCGGGCCGGCATGGGCGACCACGTCCAGCATCAGCCGGGTGATCTTCTGTCGGGTCGGAAGATGGACGAGCCGGTGCTGGTAGGGCACGGTCTCAGACAGCTTGCCCACCAGATAGTCGGCGAGGGCGCCGCGGGCGCCGTGCCGGTCGAGCAGCGCATCGAACGACGCCGCGGTGACCCGATACGCCATGCACCGGTCGATCGCCTGCACGGTGGCGGTGCGACCACCGCCGATCCGGGCCATCTCACCGATGACGTCTCCGGGGGCGCGCAGTGCCAGCAGCAGCTCCGCCCCCTCGGCGTCTGAACGGACGACCCTCACCCGGCCGCGAGCGAGCAGAAGCAGGAAGTCGCCTGGGTCGCCCTGGCGCAGGAGCGGTTCTCGAGGCCGGAAGTGACAACGAGTGCCGGCGTGGACGAGAAACTGCCATAGTTCGTCGCCGAGCAGGGCCCGCATTCCCCGCCGCACAGGTCGGATGACATCGGACATTCCGCAGGGGTATCGCAACCGCTTAACGGGAGCCGGGGCGAGGACGGCTTCATGTGGGACCTGTGACCAGTCGACCCAGAATATCCGGACAATCCCGTTTGCCATCCGCGCCCCGCGCCAGGCCGACGCCCGACCCGTCGGATGGTCGTCCCTGCTTCGCGCCGGCGACGGAGAGGCCATGTAGTCGTCGCCCAGTAGCTTGTCAGTTGCTGGAGCTTAGCGGTGGTTCACCGGTCCACGGTTGTTATCAACCTCCAGCAATTCGCCGCGTAGCAAAGCAGAGGCCAGCGGTCCGGGGCGGGGCCCCGCCCCGGACCGGTGCTGCGGGCGCGGCGGCCTGGAGTACGGACGCGGTTCAAGGCGAGTTAGTGACGCAGGCCGCGTGGGAGGAACCAGACCTGGCGCGGCTGCTGGGCTGCGACGTCGGCGGTGCCGGCCGAGGCCCGCGGCATCCCGCGGCAGACGCGCATCACCCAGCGCGCGGGCATGGCGGTCCTCTCGGCGGGCGCGCAGGCCAGCCGCGGACGGGAGGCTCGCCACAGCCTGGTTAAGGCACGAGCGGAACTGGCCGGATGGGTGGCCTGGATGGGACGGGCGGTGGCGACGGGACGGGCGGAGAGGGACGGGGCCGGGTGGGCGGCGCGGCGGCGCAGGGCGGGGATGGTTCCGGCGAGGCCGCCGAGGGCGAGGGCGGCGGTGTGGCCGATCCCGTCGAGCTCGCCGTCGGTGACGCCGTACATCATCGCGGGGCCGACGACGACGAGGGTGACGCCGGCGACGGTGCGCAGCCGGCGGCGGGCGGGCAGCGCGACCAGGGCGGCGAGGGCGCCACCGACGGCGTAGCTCGGGCCCACGTCGAGCACGTGCAGCGCGCTGGACGGCAGGCCGCCGGTCGCGACCCGAAGCCCCAGGATCCCCTCCGAGATCAGCGTCGCCGCGGTGTGGCCGCCGAACGCGACCGCGAGCGCCGCCACGCTCCCGACCGTGGCCTCCAACCCGCCGACGGCCAGGGCGGCGAACGCCAGCCACGGCGCCACCGGCCCTTCGGCCACCCAGGGGATGCTGCCGACGAGGACGCCGATGGGGTGGTGCAGCATCTGGTGCAGTGTCGTGCTGCTCGCCCACTGCCAGCGGGTGGCGAGATCCGGGTCCACCCCGCGCAGCACCCGCGCCGCGACGAGCACGCCGAGCAGAACGCCCGTCACCGGGAAACGCCGCGGCGCCAACCGCAGCCACGGAGCCCCCCGCGACGTCGTCCGGTGCGGTGCCAAGGCCCGGTGCGGTGCCAAGGCCCGGTGCGGTGACGACGCCCGGTGCGGTGACAGGGCAGCGCCGCCCACGAGGGCGGAACTCAGGCGCCGACCGTCGCGGGGTCGACCCGGCAGCATCACGGAACACCCCCGCCCGAGGAGGATCAGCGTCACCGTCATGACATCGTGACCCGCCGCGGCATTCCCCGCCACCCATCGAGGCAGCGTCGATGTGCCGACCGCCACACGCCTACCGCCACACGCCGACAGCCACCGTCCCGCCCGCGACGGCCAGTCCAGCCCAGCCCAGCTCAGCCCGGTGGCCGCACCCGAGGTCAGACCGGCGCGGCGGGACGCGCGGCCTGGCCGAGCGGGGGATGCGCGGCCGGTGGCCGGACGGGGACGGCGGTGGTCTGCGGGAGAGCCCAGGCCAGGCCGTCGCGCAGCGCCGGGCGCCACACGCCGAAGTCGTGGCCGCCGGGACGCAGCCGCAGCCGGACGGTGAACCCCGACCGCCGGCCCAGGATCGACGCCATCGCCCGGGTGTCGCCCAGCGACTCGTGGTCGCCGAGTCCGCAGTCGAACCAGATGCGCACCGGCGGGTCCGGCGCCAGCGTGGCGGCGTAGCGAGCGGGAGTGTTCGCGGCGGCGACCCGGGCGAGGTCGGGGCGGTGGCCGAACAGGCCGACCATGCCCCCGTCGTGGGTGGGCCGGTCCATCCCGGACATGTCGACGATCGACCCGACCAGGTCGCGGTGGCGCAGACCGAGGTTCAACGCGCAGAAGCCGCCGGCCGACATGCCGGCGAAGACCCGGTCGGCACGATCTGGCCGGGCGCGCAGCCGGGCGTCGATCGTCGGGATCACGTCGTCGACGACGTAGGTCTCGATGTGCTCACCGGGCCGGTCGACGCATTCGCTGTCGTCGAGCCAGCCGTGGCTCAGCCGCGGGGCGACGAGGATCGCCGGCCGGTGGTCGCCGGCGAGCCAGGCGCCGGTCTGCGCGGCCCGGTCCGCCCGGTACCAGTCGACCGGCACCCCCGGGGAGCCGTGCATCAGGTAGACCACCGGGAAACGGGCGTGCGGCTCGGTGAAGTACTGCGGCGGCAGGTAGACCAGCGCCTGCTGGACGCCGAAGCCGCTGCGGGCGCCGGGCACCGGCAGGTCGATGACCGAGCCGTGCGGGTGGGTCCGCGCCGGCGCGGCGGCGACCGCGTCCCGGGTCGACGCGGTCGGCCAGGACCTGACCCCGATGACGTCGTCGACCCGCGGCAGGTAGCCGTAGTGGGCGTTGACGAGGTCGGCGGCGGTGGCGAGGCTGAGCAGGACGGCGACGCCCGCCGTCCCGGCCGCTGCGGCCCGGCGGCCGCGCCGTGCCAGCCGCAGCCAGCCCACCCACGCCGCCAGCGTCACGCCCGCGAGCGTCAGCAGGAACCACTTCCCGATGATGACCAAGGAGCCCACACCCCACCCCCGCAGCGCCGCGCCGTCCGAGTCCGCCCGCCGGCCAGTCCGCCCGTTGGCCGAGTCCGCCCGTTGGCCGCGGTCAGGGCGCACCCGGCGCCCGTGCCCGGTCGTCCTCGGGGGCTTGGCGCTCGCGGCGGGGTCGGCGGGCGGCGGCGAGCAGCGCGCCGGGGCGGGGCACGTGGTCACGCCAGCGAGGCCGGACGAGGAACGCCTCGGCCTCGAGCATCGCCAGCGCGATCCGCGGCAGTTCGGCGGTCGCCGGATAGCAGACGAAGCGAGGCTGCCAGGTGGGCTGGAACTTGGCGTTGAACCGGTAGAGGCTGTCGATCTGGAACCAGCGCGACAGGAACAGCAGCGTGCCGCGCCAGCAGCGGATCACCGGCCCCGCGCCCAGGCGCTCGCCGCGTTCGAGGGCGGAGCGGAAGAACGCGAAGTTCAGCGACACCCGCGCGACGCCGAGCTGCGGCGCCTGGCGCAGGGTGCTGACGATGAGGAACTCGTTGAGCCCGTTGTCGGCCGACCGGTCGCGCCGCATCGCGTCGAGGGACAGCCCATGGCGCCCCCACGGCACGAAGTGCAGCAGCGCCCGCAGCCGCGGTTCCCCGCCCGCCGAGTCCGACGGGTCGGTCGGCTCGGCGGGGTCCGCCTCGGTGTCACAGGCGGCGGTCTCGTAGGCGAGGACGACGACGCAGTCGCCGTCCTCGGGATCGCCCAGCCGGCCGAGCGCCATCGAGAAGCCGCGTTCGGTCTCGCTGCCGCGCCACGCCGCCGCCTGCGCCTTCAGCCGCGCGACGTCGTGCGGCGCGAGATCGCGGACCCGGCGGGCGACCGCGGTGTACCCGGCGCGTTCCACCCGCGCGACGGCCTGGCGGACGTTACGCATCGCCCGGCCGTCCAGGGTGAAGGTGGCGGCGTCGACCACGGCCTCGTCGCCGAACTCCAGTGCGCTCAGCCCGGCGCGGGTCCACGCCGTGCCGCCGGCCTCCGAGCAGCCGATCACTGCCGGGGTCCAGGCATGGTCGGCGGCCTCGCGCAGGAACTCGCGGATCGCTCCCGGCCACGCCTCCCGGTCCCCGAGCGGATCACCGCTGGCGAGCATCACCCCGGAGACCACCCGGTAGGCCACGCACGCCTTACCGGACGGTGACCAGATCACCGACTTGTCGGAACGCAGCACGAAGTAGCCGAGCGAGTCGGCGTCGCCGTGCCGGTCGAGCAGCGCCCGCACCCGGGCCTGGTCCTCCTCGGTCAGCCGCGGCTGCGGCTGCGGTGGGCGCAGCGCCAGGTAGCCGGTGGTGCCGATGGTCACCATGCCCAGCGTGAGCAGCACCCGATCCGCGAGATCGGCGAACCGGTCGGAGGTGAAGTGCAGCGGACCGGGGACGCCGACGAGCCCCAGCACGATCTGTTCGAGCTGGGCCGACCAGGCGTGCGGGCCGGCGATGCGGTGCTCGCGCAGATGCAGCAGCAGGAAGCCGATCCCGATCGAGACGGCGGTGAGCAGCAGGCCGGCGCCGAGCGCCCGCCAGCGGGTCGTCGGGTCGCCCTTGGCCCGGAACTCCCCGCGGACCAGCACCAGCGCGCCGAACAGGGCGGCCGACACCGCCGCCTCGTCGTAGTCGAGCCCCTTGGCGACGTGCAGGGCGACGCTCAGCCCGAGCAGGACGATGACGGCCCGCCACGCCCGGCGCTTGCGCCGACGCAGCCCCGTGGCGAGCAGGACGAGCAGCATGCCCACGACGACGGTGAAGGCCGCGGCCTGCCGGGAGGCCGCCGCGGGCAGCAGGACCCGCAGGTCCGCCAGCCGGGTCCGCCATTCGGGGGTCAGCGCGGACACCACGTCGCCCAGCCCGACGGTCAGGGTGAGCAGCGC
>NZ_CM001489.1:837609-847671 GCF_000262465.1 Frankia sp. QA3 | reverse complement strand
GGCGAGCGGGGCGCGTCCGCGCGCGCCGCGCCGGCCGAGATCCGTGCCGGGCCCGGCTCCGGCCCCGCTGGAGCTACTCATGTATCGCATCGTCCCCCGAGGTAGTGACAGCGACGGCACACCGGTCCGCCGAGACGATAAACCGCCACTCGGTCGCTTCCCCGGCGAACCACCCGAACGCGACCGTCCGGTCCGGGGAGCCGACGGGCCGGCGCGCAGACCCGCGGCTCCCGTGACGGCGGTAGCGCCGAGATCACCCACCGTGTCCCCAATACGGGGTAGAACGCACCACTGCCGGTCAAGGTGTACTCATCACCGCCACCCGGCACGGATCCGCGCAGATGCCGGGCGGGCATCTCGTGATGTGCTGTCCGGCACGCCCGCCGGCACGGGTCACGCGTGGCGCGGGAACGGTTGGCACCGCAGCGACGGGGGGAACCGGATGGCCCGGTCAACGACGGAGCACGGGGGCGGATCGCCGTGCGGGTGATCTCGGTGGTGAACTACAAAGGCGGCGTCGGGAAAACCACGCTGACCGCGAACATCGGCGCGCAGATCGCCGCCTGGGGGAAGCGGGTCCTGCTCCTCGACCTGGATCCGCAGGCCAGCCTTACCTTCTCGTTCTACCGGCCCGAGCAGTGGCGGGCGGGGCTCGCCGACAATCGGACGATCAAGCAGTGGTTCGAGGCGTGGCGGATGGACGGCCCAGTGCCGCCGCTCGCCCCGCTGATCACCTCACCGGCGGTGGTGAACTCCCGCATCGCGCAGGGCAGCGGCGCGCTCGACCTGATCGCCTCCCACCTCTCCCTCGGCGACGTCGAGATGAACCTCGCCGCGCGCCTCGGCGGCGCGGAGGTGCACCGCTCGACCCGCCACTACTTCGACGTCTACCTGCGGCTGGCCGCGGGGCTGGCGACCCTGCCCCCGACCGCCTACGACCTGGTCCTGCTGGACTGCCCGCCGAACTTCGGCGTCATCACCCGCGCCGCGGTCGCGGCCAGCGATCAGCTGCTGATCCCCGCCCGCCCGGATGAGCTGTCCACCCTCGGCATCGAGCACCTGCAGTCCCGGCTGCGCCGGTTCATCTGGGAGTTCAACCGGATCGTCGACCTGCAGTCTGACCTGCATCCGGCGGTGAAGAAGCTGGAACCGATCATTCTCGGGGTCGTCTTCACGATGGTGCAGTACTACTCGGGCAAGCCGATCGCGGCCCTGCGCCCCTACATCGCGCAGACCCGGCAGCTCGGGCTGCCGGTCTTCGAGGCGATGGTCCGCGAGAGCAACCATCACTTCGCCGGCGCGGCTCGCACCCAACTTCCCGTCATCCTCTCCGAGCAGGTCACCCCCGCACTCGCCTGGGAGCTGCACCGCCTCGTCGAGGAATTCCTCAAGCGCTTGACGTTCTCCCCCGTCTGAAGGCGGGGGAATTCAACTCCTACACGCCCACCAGGGGAGGTGCGGAATGTTTAGGTTCGTACCCAGATTTTATGGATTGGACGGCAACTGATGCCCACCATGACGCCCACCATGACGGAGCGGCGTTTCCTCCCCGCCGGGAATGGCGGGGTCTCCACGCCGAGAATCCGATGAGCATCGCCGCCGAAGCCCCCGAAGCCGCCCGGCTGAGCACGCTGCTCCTACATCAGCTCGCCGACCTGGTAGCCAGCCTGGACGAGCATCAGGTCGGCGAGCTGCTGGCCGGTCGGGCGCGGCTGACCGTCACGGCCGCGCCCGGTCGACGGGCGGCGGATCCCGCCGCCGACCCCGCCGACGCCTCGCCCGCGGTGCTCCGCGACACCGATCCGCGCCCCGCCGCACCGGCACCCAGCCGCGCGGCACCAGCGACAGCGGCACCAGCGACAGCGCCAACGACAGCGACGCCAGCGCGGGCGACGTCGCCGGCGGTTTCATCGTCGCCCGCGAAGCGGGCAGCACCCTCGGCGAAGGGAACGCCGCCGGTTGCGCGGCGGCAGGCGACCCGCACGGGGTCGGGCACGAAGACGCAGGCGGCGCTGCCGGCATCGGTGGACGTCGAGGCGCTGCGGGCGGCGCTGCTCGGCGCGGCGAGCCGGGAGGAGGCCGCCGACCGCCTGGCCACCCTCGGCCGGGTGTCGGTGCCGCAGCTTCGGGCGCTGGCCGGCGCTCTCGGAGTCGACGGGGTCGGCGGGAAGGACCCGAAGGCGACCGTCATCCGCAAGATCGTCGATGGGACCGTCGGCTTCCGGCTCAGCTCGCAGGCGATGCTGAGCGAGGAGGCCGACCTCTGAGGTCACGCCGGACCGGTGCGGGCCCCGCCCTGGGGGCCCGCACCGGCGGGGTCAGCCGACGTGTGCCGGGGCGCCCTCCACGTTCACCGCGGCCTCCCGCCCGGCGCGGATGAACACGAAGATCACCACCGCGGCGATCGCGATGAGGATCGCGCCCCACAGGAACGCCGTGGTGTAACCCTCGATCTGCGACTGCGCGAGGGCCTGCGGACCGCGACCGTGGGAGTCGAGGTAGCTGCCGACGGCGGTCGCGTAGACGGTGTTGAGCAGGGCGGTGCCCAGCGAGCCGCCGATCTGCTGGGTGGTGTTGACCAGGGCGCTCGCGACCCCGGCGTCGTGCGCGGCGACGCCGACGAGGGCCAGGTTCGACAGCGGGACGAACGAGAAACCCATGCCGAAGCTGATGAGCAGCTCGGACGGGAGCACGTGCGAGACATAGCTGGAGTCGACCCCGATCGCCATGAGCAACCCCATGCCGACCGCGGCCATCGCCGTCCCGACGCCGGCGAGCACCCCCGGGCCGACCCGCGGCAGCAGCTGGCTGGCCGCTCCGGCGGAGATGATGATCCCGACGCTGAACGGCAGGAAGGCGAACCCGGTCTTCAGCGCGCTGTAGCCCAGGGTCGACTGGAAGTAGTACGTCAGGAACAGGAACATCGCGAACAGGCCGGCGCCGATCAGCAACGAGGCGAGGAACGACCCGCCGCGGTTACGTTCCCAGGCGACCCGCAGCGGCAGCAGCGGAGCGGCGGAGCGCGCCTCGATGGCGACGAACGCGGCGAGCAGCACCACCGAGCCGATGAGCAGCCCGAGGGTGCGGGCGTCGCTCCAGCCGTCCTCCGCGGCCACCGTGAAGCCGTAGACGAGGGCGACGAGACCGGCGGTGACCGTCACCGCGCCGGGCAGGTCGTAGCGGGCCTCGCCCTGCGCGCGGCTCTCCCGCACCACCGGCAGCGCAAAGAACGCGGCGACGAGCGCGATCGGCACGTTCACCAGCAGGCACCACCGCCAGGAGGTGTACTCGGTGAGCACGCCGCCGACGATGAGCCCGATCGCGGCGCCACCGCCGGAGATCGCGCCATACACCCCGAACGCCTTGGCCCGCTCGCGGCTCTCCGTGAACGCGACGGTGATCAGGGACAACGCAGCCGGGGCGAGCAGCGCCGCGAACGCGCCCTGCAGGGCCCGGGCGGCGAACAGCAGGGCGGCGTTCGGTGCCAGCCCGCCGAGCGCCGAGGCGAGCGCGAATCCGATCAGCCCCCAGACGAAGGCCCGCTTGCGCCCCAGGTAGTCGGCGATACGCCCGCCGAGCAGCAGCAGTCCGCCGAAGGCGAGGGTGTAGGCGGTGACCATCCACTGCCGGTTGGCGGTGGAGATATCCAGGTCGGCCTGGGCGTGCGGCATCGCGATGTTCACGATGGAGGCGTCGAGGACGACCATGAGCTGCGCGACGGCGATGATCCACAGCGCCTGCCACCGCCGGGGATCGGGCGCGCCGTCGGCCACGCCCACCGGGTGATCCTCGGCCTGGCGGTCGACAGTTTCGGTCACAGAAGGCTCCTTGCCGGAGAAGTCGAGTTGCCGGAGAAGTCGAGTTGCCGGAGAAGTCGAGCTGCCGGGGACATCGCGCGGGACGGCCTCCCGCGCGGGCCTGGGCGACCGGCGCGCGGGCCTGGGGCACGGGCGCTGGGCACAGACGGTGCGGCCCATCGGGCGGCTGGGGTCGGTGCCCGGTCGCCTCGGGCGCCCGGGCGGTACAGCCCACGGCGGGCTGGCAGGGGGTGGAACCCTCACAGGGCGGGATGCGGCGGGGTGGGACGGGTGTGACGCGTGGACGGGCCAGCGCCAGCATCGCCGCCCCTCGGCCGACCTCTCAACTCGTTTTACAGTCCGGTGGGCGGCGAGCCCACACCACTCCGACTTCGAGCGGGTGTTCGAAACAACATTAGCTCAGGTGTTCGATCTCACCGCAGGCGGGGTCGCCCGGCCGGCGAGCAGCGGAAGCACCACCTCATCGACGACGTGGCCAACGAACGCATCGTCCAACGGCTCCCCGGTGACGAGCAGGCGCGCGAAGATCATCGCAAGAATGACCTCGACGAGCACCGCGGGTTCGGTCTTCGCGAGCAGTTCTCCCCGCTGCGCCGCCCGCTCGAGCAGGCAGCGGCCGAGCTCCACCTTTCGCTGCAGGACGTTGGCCTGGATCACTGCGGCCAGCCGTGGGGACTCGCTGGCCGCCCGCAGGACGCCGACGAGCAGTGCCCCGTCCGGACCGGAAACGTTTTCAATCATGAGACGGACCTCGGCGGCCACGTCGCCCCGCAGGCAGCCGGTATCCGCGGGAACGTGATCGGCGCAAACGTGCCGACGCAGCGCCTCCACGACCATCTCGTCCTTGCAGGACCACCGGCGGTAGATCGTCGCCTTGCTGGCCCGGGCCCGGGCCGCGACGGCGACCATGCTCATCCGCTCATAGCCGACCTCGATGAGCAGCTCCAGCGCCGCGTCCAGGATCGCCTGCTCGCGGGACTCGTCCCGGGGCCGACCCCGACCGGCGGCGACCGGCGGCGAAATGGCTTGCTACCCCTTTCCCTCGGATCGACGGCCCAGCAGACCGCCGGCGGCGGACCGTATCCCCCATGCCGGGAGCCTCGGCGCCACCACCGAAACAGTACCGTCCTGTACCGCAAACATTGCCTCCGTGAACCGCGTGGCACCGCTCACATTCCGCCGGGTGCCGCGGCGTGCCCCGGGTCGGACTGGCCGCAATCATGCAAATGGGGGCAGGCATGATGGCACGCGACCAGCCAGTCGCCGGTCCGGCAGCCGCCGCCCGGCCCCCCGAGAGGACCGCCGCCATCCACCACGTCCCGCACCGCCTCCTGGCAGCGGCCACGGGCGGCCTGCTCGCCCTGGGCCTCGCCCTCGCCGCCTGCTCCCGGCAGGACTCCGCCCAACTCGGGACGTCGGCGCCGGCCAGCGGCCCCGGCCGGGCGGGCGGCCCGGCCGATGCGCCCGACGAGGTCGACGGGATGTGGGTCCTGCGGGATGTGCCCTACGCGCCGGTATCGCCGGCCCAGCGCTTGGACCTCTACCGGCCCGCGCCACCGCCGACCGCCGGCGCCGCCCACGATGGGTCGGGGCTGCCGGTGGTCATCACCATCCACGGCGGCGCGTTCGCGCTCGGCGACAAGCACGACGACCTGCCGGTGGTCCGTGCCCTGGTCCGCGCCGGGTACGCCGTCGCCAGCCTGAACTACCGGCTGTCCGGCGAGGCCCGCTTCCCCGCCGCCGTCCAGGACGTCAAGGCCGCCGTGCGCTGGGTGCGCGCCCACGCCGCCGACCACGGCCTGGACCCGGACCGGATCGCGGCGAGCGGGGCGTCGGCGGGGGCGTACCTCGCGGTCATGCTGGGGACGACGCCGGGGGTGGCGATGTACGACGACCCGGCGCTGGGCAATCCGGGGGTCTCCAGCGCCGTGCAGGCCGTCGTCGACTTCTACGGTCCGGTCAACTTCGGCTCGATGGACGACCAGGTTCGCGCGAACGAGCGCTGCGCCGCGTCCGACGCCGGGCACGGCCGCCCCGACTCGCCGGAGTCCCGCTTCCTCGGCCGCACGGTGGCCGCCGTGCCCCAGCTCGTCCGGGTCGCGAGCCCCCTGAACTACCTCGGCCGCGCCCCCCTGCCGCCGTTCCTCATCGAGCACGGCGACATCGACTGCACCGTGCCGCACCGCCAGTCCCTCGAGCTCGCCGACGCGCTGCGGGCCGCCGGCGCGCCGGCCGTCGACGTCACGATCGTGCCCGGCGCCGGCCACGGCGGTGCGTTCCCGACCGCCGAGCGGATGCCTGCCGTCCTCGCCTTCCTCGACCGCACCCTCGGTCACTGACGAGCACCCTCTGCCATCAACCAGCACCCTGGGTTATCCACTAGCACGCTCGGTCAGCAACCGGCACGTTCAGTCAGCAACTGACTGCTCACCCTCGGCTCCCGGCCCTTCCTCCTCCCCGTCGCCGCCGCCTGCCCGGGCGGGCCAGGGACCGGGCGGGCCAGGGACCGGGCGCGGATCAAGGGCCGTCCGGCCCGCTCCGGCCCGGCCACCCGGCCGTCCCAGGGGTGGCGTTCGGCGCGTCGGCGCAGGTCACCGCGCGGGCATGGTTGACGGTGTCGGGGATCACGGTGGCGAGAAGGGTGACGAGGATGGCGCAGACCACAGACCGAACGGACGCGGCGGGCCAAGCGGACACAGCAGGGCAGCCGGACACGGCGGGCACGGGCGGCATCGTGGTGGGGATCGACGGCTCGCCGGGGTCGGCCGCCGCCCTGCGCTGGGCCGTCGACGAGGCCGCTCGGCGCCGGCTCCCGGTGACGGCGGCGCTGGTCTGGGACGCCGTCGGGGAACCGCGCGCGGTCTTCGACGCGGCGGGCAACGCTGACCGCGCGGGGTTGGAGCAGGCGGCACGGCGGGTACTGGCGGACACGGTGGCGGCGGTGCGCGTCGGTGACCCGGCCGTCACGGTCACCGGGCGCGTCGAGGAGGGCAGCCCCGTGCCCGAGCTGCTGCGGATCGCGATCGGCGCGCAGCTCGTCGTCGTCGGCGAACGCGGGCACGGCGCACTGCACCGACTGGTGGCCGGGTCGGTGTGCCAGGGGATCGTCCACCACGCGCCGCTGCCCGTCGTCGTCGTGCGTGGCGGCACCGACCGATCCGACGAGGCCGCGGGGGCGGCCGGGTCCGGGGATGCGGCGGGCGCAACGGCCACGACGGTGGACGAGCGCCCGGTCGTCGTCGGCGTCGACGGGTCGGCCGCCTCGTTGCGGGCGCTGCGGTGGGCGGTGCAGACCGCGGCCGCGCGTAAGACCGCCCTGCACGCCGTGCATGCCTGGCATCTCGACGTTCCGGTCTACCCGGGGATCTACGCGGACTTCGGCTCGGCGCTCGCCGAGCAGGCGCAGCGCACCCTCGACCACGCCGTGAGCACGATCAGCGCCGAGTACGGCGGCGGGCTGCCGGTCCCGGTGGTCAAGGAGACCGTCGCCGACGGCGCCGCCCGGGCCCTGCTGCGCGGCGCCGCGGACGCGCAGCTGCTCGTCGTCGGCAGCCGCGGCCACGGCGGGTTCGCCGAGCTGCTGCTGGGCTCGGTCAGTCACCAGTGCGTGGCGCACGCCCCCTGCCCGGTGGCCGTCATCCGCTAGCCGAGTACATCACTCGCGCCCGCAGGATAGTTCTGCTACAGATATAGTCTGTAGCAGAACTAATTTTTCGAACCTGGTGAGGCGCCGTGAGCCCGTTGGCCGAGATCGTCGCCATTACTGCCGTCTGCGTCGTGTCCGGCTGCCTGGGCAGCCTGCTGGGGCTCGGCGGCGGCACCTTCGTCGTCCCGATCCTGACGCTGGCCTTCGGCCTCGACATGCGGCTCGCGATCGGCGCCTCGGTGATCTCCGTGGTCGCCGGCAGCGCCGCGGCGTCGCCGCGCTACCTCGACGAGGGCTTCGCGAACCTGCGCATCGCGGTCACCCTGGAGGTGGCGACGGTGAGCGGCGCCGTCGCCGGGGCGCTACTCGCCGGGTACCTCAGCGCCCGCGCGCTGTACACGATATTCGGGATCATGCTGGCGTTCAGCGCGGTGCAGATGCTGCGCAACCGGCGAGAGCGCGCCAGCACGGTGGTGCCGGACGATCGCATCGCCGACGCCCTGAGCCTGCACGGCACCGGCACCGGCACGGCCGCCGGCACGGCGGTCCGCGACGTCCGTCCCTACCGGGTGACCCGCACCGCGACCGGCCTGACGATGATGACCGCCGCCGGGGCGGTCAGCGGCCTGCTCGGCATCGGCTCGGGGGCGATGAAGGTCCCGGCCATGGACCTCGCGATGCGACTACCGATCAAGGTGTCGACGGCGACGAGCAACCTCATGATCGGGGTGACCGGCGCCGCGAGCGCCGTGGTCTACCTGCAGCGGGGCGACGTCGTGCCGGCCCTGGCCGGCGCGGTGGCACTCGGGACCGTCGCGGGCGCGCACCTCGGGTCGCGGCTGCTGGCCGTGGTGCCCGAGGGGGCGCTGCGGGCGATCTTCCTCGTCGTCCTGCTCGTCGTCAGCGTCCAGATGCTGCTGCGGGGCCTCGCGTGAGGGCGGCCCGGACACCCGGCCGACGGTCCGCCGCCGCCGGACCCCACCCTCCGGACGCCGGCGGCCACCCGCCGGCGGCTCCCGGGAAGGCAGGTCACACCATGCCCCCTGCGCCGACACCCGCGCACGGTGCGCCCGAGTCGGGCGCCCGTCAGGTCGCGCTGGTGCTGCGGATCGGCGGGGCGCTCGGCGCCGCCCTGGTGGTCGCCGGGCTCGCGGTCGCCTTCGCCCAGGGCGGCGCGGGCTGGCTGCACGGCTCGGGCGACGACCCGCTCGGCGGCGACGCGGCGATGCGGCTGTCCGACCTGGGCGGCGGGCTACGCCACGGGCGGGCGGGCGCCATCATCCTGCTCGGCACGATCATCCTGGCGGCGACGCCGGCCGCGGGCGTGGTCACGGCCGGAGTCGCCTGGCTGCGGGCGCGCCGGGCGTGGCTGGCGGGGGTGGCCGTCGTCGTGCTGCTGCTGCTCGTCCTCGCCGGCAGCCTCGGCGCCGCCGAGTAGCACGACGCCGGCGGGAGCACGACGCCGGCGGGAGCACGACGCCGGCGGGGAGGGCTCAACCGATGCCGGCGGGGGTGGCGATGCGGGGGCGCAGGGTGCGCAGCAGGTCTAGGGCGCGCTCGGCGAACTCCTCGGAGCGCCACGTCCGCACGCCACCCGTCCCGGTCTGGGCCGAGGCCAGGACGAACGACGGCTCCAGCCGGACGTAGAGCTGGACCGCGGTGACCCCCGGCTGGACGTACTCGGCGATCTGGTCGCGGCACTGCTGCGGCGTGCCGTGGATGAACAGCCGGTCGATCACGTCGTCGGGCAGGGCCTCGGCGGCGCCGCGCTGGTCGCCGGCGAGCCAGCGCTCGTGAGAGGCGGCGAGCCGGTCGCCGTTGCCGAGCCACTCGTGGAACGAATGGTAGGGCGTCTGGTTGAGGATCCAGGTGAGGAACGGGCGGCTGGCGTGGCGGGCGGCCTCGGCGTCCGCGGTCGGGCTGACGAACACCTTGACGACCAGTTCCTTGCCGGCCGGCTGCGGGCCGACAGTAGCGCGCACCGTCGCCAGATCCTCGGCGGAGAGGATGTTGGTGACCGCGCCGTCCCCCTCGGTGAAACCGAGGCGCAGCATGCCCGGCCGCAGCGCGCCGAGGATGACCTTGGGCGTTTCGGCCGGCGGTTCGGGCAGCGCGAAGCCGCGGACGGTGAACGTGTCGAACGCGCCCGACACCACCTCGCCGCGCAGGGCCCGGGTGAGGAATCGCAGCGTGTCCCGGGTCCGGCGGAACGGATCGTCGAAGGGTATGCCGTTGAGGTCGGTCACGTGAGCGGGCACGGACGAGCCGATCCCGAGGACCAGCCCGCCCGCGGTGAGATCCGCCAGCGTCGCCGCGGTCTGGGCGAGCACCGCCGGCCCGCGGGTGTGCACGGGCACGATGGCGCTGGCCAGGCGCAGTCGGGGGTCCCACGCAGCGGTGGCCGCGAGCGGGGTGAAGGCGTCCACTCCCCCGCCCTCGGCCGTCCACACGTCGCCGTAGCCGGCGTCGGCGAGTCCGCTGACGATGCGGCGGTGCTCCCGCAGCGGGATGCCGGGCAGCGGCAGGGTGACGCCGAAACGGACCTCGGTCATGGGAACACCTCGTGGCTGCTGGTCGGGACCCGGCGGCGTCGCCGGG
>NZ_CM001489.1:744408-837509 GCF_000262465.1 Frankia sp. QA3 | reverse complement strand
CGGGGCGGGCGGAGGGGTCGCGGCGGGCACGGTCCGCTGGGGGTCAGGCCGGCGGCCCCAGGCCGCGATGATGCTGGGCCCGAGGCCGAAAGGTGGCGCGCCACATCGGACGATCTCGAAGATGTCGTGACACAGGCTGCTCTGGCCGTATCCGGGCGGTTCGTCGGATTCGCGCTCAGCTCCGGTGCCGACGCGACGGCCGTCCCGGACCCCGCTGTGCTCGTCATCATCTCCCCCGCATGATCTCCCCCGCGCTCGTGCCTGAGGACATTCCAGGCGGTTCGCCGCGGCCCGTCCAGAGGTCTACCGATGCTGTTACCAGCACCAACAGGATGATGATGCCCGACAGAAAACGTCGTCCTGGCCACCGTCGAACTGACACCTCATCTCAGCCTGAATTCATCCTCACCACATTCCCGGGTCGATTCCCGGACGGCTGGAACCCTTTCTCGCCGATCCGGTCGCGGCCGCTCTCCGCCACCCGACGCGCCGGTGCGGGCTACCAGCGGGGAGGAGCACTAGCGCTTCCACGCCGTGGCCTTCGGCACCTGCTACAGCCGGCTCGTCGGCGAGGCGTGCCAGGAGGGAGTACGTCCACGCCGTCGGCGAGGTCACCCGGCGCCGCCTCGACACCGACGGGTACGCCACCCGGATGCCGGTGCGCCGCTGGCGGTGAACGCCGTCTCGGCGTCCCCCGACTCGACGATGCGCCCGCCGCGCAGCACGACCACCCGGTCGGCGCGGGCCACCACGGCCAGGTAGTGACTGATCAGCAGCAGGAAGCCGAACCGCCACGCCGCAGGTGCCGGAGGGTGCCGGCGGGCGTGCGTGGTGAGGTAGTCGCCGCTGGTGCGCGCGCCGAACCCGTCCAGATCGGCATCCACGCCCGACCGACGGAGAAGGATCGGCCGTCGTCGGATCGGACTCCCTGGGCCGGGAATTCAGCGATTCATGGCCTTCCGCCCACCGCCACAACCGCCTCGGGAACGGCGCCCTTCGCCGGGCGGACCGCGGGCGGAACCGACCGCCGCCAAGCCCGCCTTTTACCACTATCACCGGCGTTGCGGGAAGTCAGGGTGGTTGTCGGATTACCGCCGATTCAGACGATGCGGTCCCCGGCGGCGATACCATTCGGGCTCGTCGGCGGCTCCCGCCGCCATGTGCTGGTTCGGGGCGGTCCACATGGCACAGGTCTTCATCAGTCATGCGAGCGCCGATTTCGTGGTTGCGGAACGGGTGGCGGGCTGGCTTCGGGCGGCCGGACACCGGACGTTTCTCGACCATGATCTGGAAAACGGACTGGGCGTCGGCGACGTGTGGACGAAACGGCTGTTCGAAGAACTCTACGAGGCGGACGCACTCGTCGCGGTCGTCACCGCCGCATTCGGGGAATCGCCCTGGTGCGCGGCGGAGGTGGGTATCGCCCTGGCCAACGGACTGCGGCTGCTGCCCGTCCGAGCCGGCCCGGACGCCGCCCACCGGCTGATCTCCAGCGAGATCCAGTGGACCGACCTCGACCGCGACGGCGAGACAGCCCGCGCGGCGCTACTGGAATCCCTCCGGCGGCTGGATGGCGTTGACGGTCGGACCTGGTCCGCCGACGCGACGGTGTATCCGGGCCTGGCGGCCTTCACCACTGGTCAGTCGCGGGTCTTCTTCGGCCGGGCGACGGAGAGTCGTCAGCTCGCCGAGCGGGTGCGCGCAAGATCCGGGCCCGAGGCCGATGGGATGCTCATGGTCATCGGACCGTCGGGCTGCGGTAAGTCGTCGCTCGTGCGGGCGGGGCTCACGCCGATGCTGGCCGCCGATCCGCAGTGGCTCGTCCTGCCGCCACTCGTCCCGGCCGCCCGACAGACGGCGAGTCCACTGTCCGCTCTCGGCCAGCTGCTCGCCGCCGAGGGCCGTCGCCGCGGCCTGGGCTGGCGGACCGCCACCGTCGTCGACGCGCTCGACGATCCGAGCGAGATCATCCGCCTGCTGACCAGCCTCCTCGATGCGGCCGAGGCAAACAGGCTGCTACTCATCGTGGACCAGGCGGAGGAGCTGCTCGTCCAGACCAGCGAGGAACATCAGATCCACTTCGCCTCGGTGCTGCGGGAGGCGGCACGGGGGCCGGCTCGGGTGGTCGCGACCGTGCGGTCAGAATTCCTCGACCCACTGGTGACGCTGGCCGCCCGTACCCGCCTGCCCATCGACACCTTCGCCGTCAAGCCGCTGAGCCCGCAGGCACTGCCGCTGGTCATCACCGGCCCGGCCCGTCATGCCGGCATCGGCGTCGACGACGAGCTCGTGGCCCGGATGGTCGCCGACACCGGCACCGGGGACGCCCTGCCGCTGCTCGCGTTCGTCCTGGCCGAGCTCGGCGAAAACGTGTCCCGCGGCGGTGCGCTCTCCGGCGCACGCTATGACCGGCTCGGCGGGGTGCGCGGCGCGCTCGCGCACCAAGCTGACCAGGCGCTCGAGGCCGCCGCCCGCCGTGGCGCGCGCAGCGGCGACGCCGTGCTCGCCAGCCTCCTGCGACTCGTCGCCGTTGACGAGTACGGTCAGGCCACCCGCCGCCGGGTCCCCGTCGCGGACCTCCCTGACCGGGTCCGCGCCGATCTGCGCTTCTTCGTCGATCGCCGGCTGCTGACGATCCACGAGTCCGACGCGGACCCCCCGGCAACGGGGTCCGCCAACGGCCGCGCCGGGACGGCCGCCGACGCCGGGGCGAGTCGTCAGGTCGTCGACATCGCGCACGAGCAGATCCTCTCCGCGTGGCCGCCGCTGGCCGACGCCATCGGCGCAGCGATCGATCGACTGCGGCTGGGTTCACGAGTCCTGGAGGCTGCCCGGCAGTGGGCCGAGGACGGGCGCCCGGCGAGTCACCTGTGGGAGCCGGAGCGGGCCAGGCGGGCCAGGCAGGTCCTGGACGCAGACGATCTGCCCGAGCTCAGTCGGACGTTTCTCACCGCCAGCCGCCGCAGCAGCCTGGGCCGACGATGGCGGACCCTCGCGGTGCTCGGCACGCTGCTGTTGCTCGTCACGGCCAGCGGTCTCACCGCCACGGTGCAGCGGGCTGACGCGCTCGCCCGGGAACGGCACGCCACGGCCCACGGCCTCGTCCTGGCGGGCGAGCAAGAGCGCGAACAGGACGTGTACCGCGCGCTGCGCCTCGCCATCGCGGGCGTCGCCCTGCACAGCACCCCCGAGACGCGCAAGAGCCTGGAGTCGACCCTGGCGGCCACCCCATGGTCCCGCAGCCTGGACCTCGACAGCGTCGTCGCAATGGCCGTCAGCCCAGGCCTCGACCTGGTCGCCACCGGCGGGCGGGGCGGACACGACGGGAAGGGTGTCTGCCTGTGGCGCACGCCCGGCCCGGGCTCCCCCCTGCGATTCGCCTGCCTGGACGACCGGGAGGCGAGCGCACTGGCGTTCAGCGCCGACGGGCGCCGCCTCGCCGCCGTCGGCCGTCGCGAGGACGGCTGGCTCGCGATCTGGGACATCAGCGATCCGCAGCGCCCAAGGCGGACGGTGACCCAGCCCGACCCCGAGCAGGAACCGACGGCGGTGGTCTTCGGCCCCGACGGCCAGACCCTCGCCGTCACCAGCCGCCCCGTCTCCGGCTACGACGGCACGCTGACCCTGTGGGACGCCACCGGGAAGGGCGGCAAGCGCGGGACCACCCGGATCGGCGAGGAACCGACCGGCGTCGCCGTCAGCCCACTCGGGGGCGTCATCGCCGTCACTAGCCGCCACGCCAACGGCGGCGCGCTCACACTCTGGAACATCACCGGGCGGGGCGCCCCCACCCTGACCAGCAGAATCCCCGACGATCAAGAACTGACCGCGCTCGCCTTCAGCCCCGACGGTCACTCCCTCGCCACCACAAGCCGGCTCGGCGGGGACAACGACGACGGCGGCCGGCTGCAGTTCTGGCGTCTCACCGACCGGCATGTCCCGACCCGGGCCTTCGCCGACGTCGATGATCAGAACCTGGGCTCGGTCGCGTTCAGCCCCGACGGCCGGACCGTCGCGACCGCCAGCTTCCGCGCCCACAGCGACGTTGGGCGACTGCGGCTGTGGAACGCCGACGACATCGACCAGCCGGTCCGCGTCGCCAGCGTCGACGAGGACCAGACCCTGACCGCCGTGCGCTTCAGCTTCGACGGCCGGACGCTCGTGACCTCGACCACCCGGCAGGGCGATCCGGATGGTCGGGGCCGGGGACGGGTCCGGCAGTGGGACATCTTCGATCTGACCTCCCCGGCCCACATCGCCGACGTCCTCGACGACCGCAACCTCACCGCGGTGGCGTTCAGCCCCGACGGCCGCCTGCTCGCGACCACCTGTCTCAACGGCCGGATCCGGCTGTGGGAGTTCACCGCCCTACGTGTGGCCGGGCCGATCGTCACGATGGCTGGCGGCCAGGGCCTGACTGCCGCACGCTTCGCCCCGGACGGACACACCCTCGTCACCGCGAGCTTCGGGGGCGCGCGGGGCGGGAGCGCCACGGTGTGGGACGTCGCCAGCCCTCAGGCACCGCGCCGGCTCACCGACATCTACGACGACCAGAACATCACCTCTATCGCCATCAGCCCGGATGGACACACCCTCGCCACCACCAGCAGTCGGCCAGACGGTCACGGCGGGCGGCTTCGGCTGTGGGACCTCGCCAAGCCGCAAGGCCACCCGCTCGCCAGCCGGGACGACGCCCAGAGCCTCACCTCGGCCGCCTTCAGCCCCGACGGGCGCACCCTCGCCATCAGCAGCGCCGGCGGCGACGGGCGGGCGGCGCTGCTGAACGTCACCGACCTCCGTGACCCGACTCCGCTCGGCACGATCTTCCTTCGGAAGGGCCTCGCCGCGGTCGCCTTCAGCCCAGACGGACGCACTCTCGCCACGGCCAGCACCGGCGACGCCGACCAGGACGGCGGGTCGGTCGGACTCTGGGAGGTGAGCAAGCCCAGGTTCCCCAGCTACATCACGGGCTTCAGGACGTCATCGGCCAGGTCGTCAGTGGCGTTCGGCGTGGGCGGGCGCACCCTCGCCGTGACGAACGCGCCCACCACGAAGGACTCCGGCAGCTACACCCTGTGGAACACCACGGACATCAACAGCCCCAGTCCGGTCGGCAGTGGCGCGAGTGCCCTCGCCGTCGCATTCAGCCCCGACGGACGCACCCTGGCCACCGCGGGATCCAAGCCCGCCGGCGCCCGGATCAGCCTCCGCGACGTCCGCTGGGACCGCCGGCCGGGTGGGGATCCGGTGGCGCGGGCCTGCGATGCGGCGGGCGGCGGGTTCACCAGGACGGAGTGGAGGGAGGCCGTGCCCGGCTTCGGCTACCGCAACCCGTGCCGATGAGTCCGGTGGACGCACGCTCGCGGCGGGCCGCGGTCGCCGTCCGCGCGGATGGTGGCGGCCAGGTCGGGGCGGACCGACAGCATCAGCGGCGTCGTCACGTCCACGGTCCGGCCGGTGAAGACCCGGGCCGATCAGGCACTGCCACCAGCGGACCGGAGGACTGGTTGCGACCGGCTCGACCGGCGGCGGACCCGCGCGTCCGGGCCTGCGCGGCCGCAGGCGGCGGGCTAGCGCTTGGCGCGAAATTCTGTCGACGCCGGCGGGTGGACCGGGCATCGTGAGGGCCGTGACCGGTGATGAGCCCGCGGTGATCCGAGGCATGGTGCGCACCTACGATGCGGAGCGGGGCTGGGGTGTGCTCGACGCGCCGGAAGTTCCGGGCGGCTGCTGGGTCCACTACTCCATGATCGCGATGGATGGCTACCGGGAGCTCATCGCGGGCAGGCAGGTGACGTTCAGCTGGGAGCCGGTCGGCAACCAGGACGGCTACCGGTTCCGGGCGCTGACCGTGTGGCCCGGGACGACGCCGCAGGCCACCGACGGCCCGCCGGGCCGGTGAGGCGTCCGCGCACCAGGCGGACAGCCGGCCCGCCGTCAGACGGAGATCCGCTCCGGCGTGCCGGGGCCGTCCTCGCGCGCGCCCGCGGACCCCAGCCGGGCCGGGCCGTCCGCGTGCGGTTGGTCGTCCCGGCTCGACACTCGCGCGACGTCGGCCGTGAGGCGGTTGACGAGGTCGCGGTCGGCGGGGGTGGCCGGGGTCTGCAGCCAGATGGTCGACTCGGGATCGTCGCCGGGGCGCAGCACCGACAGCATCAGAGCGATCGTGCCCAGCGGCGTCGTCACGTCCACCGTGCGCCCGGTGAAGACCCGGACCGACCGGCACTGCCACCAGTCGTGCAGCTCGGGCCGGGCCTGCTCGAGCAGCTCCAGCACGGCGCGGGCGCGCCGGTCGTCCGGGTGGTGGCCGATCTGCGCCCGGAACTGGGCGAGCAGATCCTTCGCGACCTCCTCGGACTCGGTCATCCCGTCGCGTACCCGCGGCTGGGCGACGAGCATCCACAGCAGGTTGCGCCGCGGCTCGGGCACGTCGGCGGGGTCGCCCCACAGGGCGGTGTAGGCGTCGTTCCAGGCGGTGACGTCGAAGCGGCGGTCGAGCAGCAACGCCGGGCAGAACGGCCAGTTGTCCAGCACCCGGCGGAGCGCCTTGACCTGGGTGTGGTGGCGCTCGGCGGGCGGGGTGTGCAGCCCGGCCAGGGCGAGCGCGTGACGGCGGGCGTCGTCGTCGAGGCGCAACGTGCGGGCGACCGCCTCGAGGACCTGGCGGGACGCGGCGACCCGACCCTGCTCCAGCCACGCGTACCAGGCGAGCCCCAGCCCGGACAGCGCCGCGACCTCCTCGCGGCGTAGACCCGGGGTCCGCCGCCGCGGCGTCGAGGGCAGCCCGACGTCCTCGGGGCGCAGTCGCTCACGGTGGGCGCGCAGAAAGCTTCCCAGCTCGCGCTGGCGGGCGTCGTCGCTCATCGGATCCAGTCGGTTCGGGCGCCCGTCGCCGTGGCGCGGCCTGACAGCTCAGTCCGCCGCGTCGGGACCGACGCGGGCAGACGCGGCGCAGGTAGACACATGCGCCATGGTGCCATTGCGCCGCAGCCATGTCCGCCGCTGCCCGGCAGGAACCGCGCCGCCGCGACGACCGCGACGACCGCGCCGCAAGACGCCCGCGGGGAATTGAGGGCTTTGCTAAAGTCCTTCCCACGTCTTGAGTGCCAGCGTTCAGCCCCGGCTTGCTGGCCGGCAACCCTCCTTATGCAGCGGGGTGCCCCGGGTGGTGACGAGGCCGCGGCAACCCCGCCGACGGCAAGTGCCGACCCTTCTCGGGTCCTACCAGGAGCAATGATGACATCGATCATCTCTGCCGCGCCCCCGTCTCCCGGCCGGCAGGCCTGCCCCGACCAGCCGACCGGACGGCCAGGCGGCCACCAGGCAAGCGGCGACGCCGCGCCCGGCTTCCCGAGCACACGCCGCGCGCAGCGCACCGCGCCCGGCGCGCTGCTGGCGGTGCAGGGAGCGGGACTGGGCGTGCCGCTGGTCGGCGGCGGGTGGGCCGAATACGCCAACCTCGACCACGCGGCCAGCGCGCCGTGCCTGACCGCGGTGGCCGAGCACGTCGCCCGGGTGCTGCCCTACTCGGCGAGCGTGCACCGCGGCGCCGGGTTCGCCTCCCAGGTGTGCACGACCCTCTACGAGGGCGCCCGGCGCGACGTCGCCCGTTTCGTCGGTGCCCGCGACGGCGACCTGACCCTGTTCACCCGCAACACCACCGATGCCGTCAATCTGCTGGCCCGATGCCTGCCCGCGGCCGGCGGGGTCGGCGGGGTCGGCGGGGTCGTGGTGTTCGACGTGGAGCATCACGCGAACCTGCTGCCCTGGCGCGCCCGTGCGGGCTACCGATCCGTCGCAGCCCGGGCGACCCTGGCCGAGAGCCTCGTCGCGCTCGAGGCCGAGCTGAGCGCCGCACCCACGGCCCTGCTCGCGGTGACCGGTGCCTCCAACGTCACCGGGGAGACGCCCCCGCTGGCCCGGCTGGCCCGGATGGCGCACCGCGCCGGCGCGCGGATCTTCGTCGACGCCGCCCAGCTCGCCCCGCACCGGCGCCTCGACATGGCCGCCGACGGCCTCGACTACCTGGCGTTCTCCGGGCACAAGCTGTACGCGCCGTTCGGCGCGGGGGTGCTGGTCGGCCGGGCCGACTGGCTCGACGCCGCACCCCCCTACCTGGCCGGCGGCGGGGCCGTGCGCGAGGTGAGCACCGACGCCGTCAGCTGGGCCACCGGCCCGGCCCGCCATGAGGCCGGCACCCCGAACCTCGCCGGCGCGACCGCGATCGCCGCCGCCTGCCGCACGCTCGCCGCGCTCCCCCCGCACGCCTGGGAACGCCACGAGTCGGGCCTGCGCGCGCGGCTGCTGGGCGGGCTCGCCGGCCTGGACGGCGTCGTGATCCACCGCATCTGGTCCGACACCGACGACGGCCCGAACACCGACGACGGCCCGGACACCGACAGCGCCCGGGAGACCGGTGGCGGCCGGGACACCGACGACGGCGCCGGGGCCTGGCGGGACGCGGTCGGCGTCGTCACGTTCTCGCTGCCGGGACACGACCCGGCCCGGGTGTCGGCGTACCTGTCGGCCGAGCACGGTATCGGGGTGCGCGCCGGCCGGTTCTGCGCGCATCCACTGCTGGACCGGCTGGGGGCGCCGGGCGGCGCGCTGCGGGCCAGCATCGGCGTGGGCACGACGGCCGACCACGTCGACCGCCTGATCGCCGCGGTGGCGCGGTACCTGCGGGGCGGGGCCGGCTGGGACTACGCCCTGCGCGACGGGCAGTGGCAGCCGACCCCTGACGACCGGCGCCTCCCGGCCTGGGCCGAGGAGTACGCCGGCGCCGCCGCCCATGACCTGCCGGCCAGCCCCTGCGGGACCTGAGGTACCCGGCCGCACGACCCCCGCCGGCCGCCCGCCCAGGCGCGGGCGGGCGGACCCGGGCGGCCGGTGGTCACCTACCGGCCGCCCTCACCTGCCGGGTCACGCGGAGGCCGGACCCCCGGGTCTCGCTCGGGGGTGACCGCCACCAGCAGTTCTTCGGCGCTGGACGGGGTAAGTCCGTCCGACCTGCCGGCGAAGTAGCGGCGGGCGAGGCTGACGGCCGACACGTGTCGTGCCTGGGCGAGACCGGCGTCGCGGGCCAGCGCCAGCATCTCCGCCGGGGCGAAGAAGCTGACGAAGGGCGTGCCGGCGGCCCGCGCGGTGCGCTCGGTCACCTGCCGCAGGGGGCGCTCCGCCGGTTCGACGAGCTCCAGCGGCAGCATGAACGTCATGGCCAGGGTGGAGCCTGGGGCGAGGGCCGCGACCTGGCGCAGGGTGGCGACGGTCGCGTCCCTGCTGAGGTACATGGAGACACCGGCGGAGGCGACGAGCGCCGGGCGGCCCGCGTCGAAGCCGGCGCTCGCCAGCCCCTCCCACCAGGACCCGCCTGCCTCGAAGTCCACGGGCACGAGCCGCAGCCACGGCGGGACGCCGAAGTCGAGCTCGGTCAGGCGCCGCCGCTTCCACTCCTGCGGACCGGGCTGGTCGACCTCGAACACCCGCATACCGGCGGCGATCCGCGGCCGGCGCTGGGCGAAGGTGTCCAGGCCGGCGCCGAGGATGACGTACTGGTCGACGCCGCGGCCGGCCTGCTCGACGACCAGATCCTCGATGAGGCGAGCACGCGCCACGATGGACGCCCGGGTGCGGCTCGTGGCGTGCGGGTCCATGTCCGGGCGGCGCAGCCACCCGCCGTCCGGGGCCGCCAGCCGCAGCCCGACCTCGTCGGCGAACACGTGGGGCGGCGGGTCGAGCTGGACGTGCGCGGCCCGCCACAGCGCGACCCGCACCGCCGTGCTGTCCGGCCCCGCGGTTCGCTGCCCGTGGATCATCTTCCCGCTCCTCTCGACGACTCCGCTTACGGTGCCGGCGCCCGGCGCATCGCTTCACCGTGCGGCTGGGGATCGGCGCGCGGGCGCACGTCGATCGACTCGGACTGCCGTTGGATAGAATGCTAGCATTCTAGGAAGCCGGGCGAGCCCTTCCCGTGACGAGCAGGAGACCAGCCGACGGAGAGCGGGCCACCCGGGGTGCGGGGCGGCCTGCAGCACGAGGGTGATCCGCCGACGACCCGGACGTAGGGAGCTCCGTCGACGCGCGGCCGATCACGACCAAGCGTGACAGATAGACACACTCAGGGTTACCATAGCCGAAACTCATCTTTTATCGACCGGAAACCGCCCGTCGACCGCTGAGCTGGACAGTGTTCGCGTGATGAACATCGGGGCGGTCGCGGAGACCACCTGGCGTGACGCGGTCGCCCGGTGCCCCAAGAAGATGGCTCACGGGCCCTGCGGGGAAGTCCAGTCCGACGGTCGCTGCGAGGTCACGGAGCTCGCCGGCCGGCTGCTCGACCTGCCCGGCGTCGACGGGGTCAACCTCTCCGGCGGCGCGCAGCCGGGCCAGGAGGCGGCGGCGGCCCGCGCGACCGTCGAGATCGCCCGCTGCATCCTCGGCGCACGGGCACGGACGTCATGAGCTGGCTGCGGGGCGCGACGACCGCACACGGGGACATCGTGGACGTGCAGCTGTCGGACGGCGTCATCCGGCGGGTCGTCCCGAGGGGTGCGGGCGACGGCTCCTCCCGGCCGGGGCCGGGTGACGTCGACCTGACCGGCCAGGTGCTGCTGGCGTCGTTCGTGGAACCGCACGCGCATCTGGACAAGGCGCTCACCGCGTCGCTGGCCCGCAACGTCACCGGCGACCTCGCCGGCGCGATCATGGCGATCCAGACCCTGCTGCCCGACTCGACGGTCGAGGACTTCACGACCCGGGCCGAGGCGGCGCTGCGCATCCAGCTCGCGATGGGCACCACCCACATCCGCACGCACGTCAACGTCGGGGTGCAGTCGGGCATGCGGGCGCTGGAGGCGCTCGTCGACGTGCGGGAACGCTGGCGCGGCCTCGTCGATCTGCAGCTCGTCGCCCTCGTGTCGAACCCGCTGGACGGCCAACCCGGCCGGGACCTGCGCCGCGCGCTGGCCGAGGGCGCCGATGTGGCCGGCGGCTGCCCGCACCTGGATCCCGAGCCGCACCGCGCGGTCGCGATCTGCCTGGACGCCGCCGGGGAGGCCGGCCGCCCGCTGGACCTGCACACCGACGAGACCCTCGACCCGCGGCTGCTGACCCTCGCCACCCTCGCCGACCTGGTCGGCCGCACCGGTTTCCCGCACGGGGTGACGGCCAGCCACTGCGTCAGCCTCGCGATGCAGCCCCCGGACGTGCAGGCCCGGGTCAGCGAGCAGGTCGCCGCCGCCGGCATCGCCGTCGTCGCGCTGCCCCAGACCAACCTGTTCCTCCAGGGCCGCAACCACACGGTCGGCACCCCGCGTGGGCTGACGGCGGTGGCGCCGCTGCGCCGCGCCGGGGTGACCGTGGCCGCGGGCGGCGACAACCTGCGCGACCCGTTCAACCTCGTCGGCCGCGGCGACGCGCTGGAAACGGCGTCGCTGATGGTCACCTGCGGGCATCTCGCCCCGGACGAGGCGCTGGCGTCGGTGAGCGACGCGCCGCGGCGCGCCCTCGGGCTGCCGGCCGTGGCGATCACGCCGGGCAGCCCGGCCGACCTCGTCGCGCTGCCCGCGGCGAACGCCCTCGAGGCGCTCGCCGCGGCCGGCGAGCAGCGGACCGTGTGGCGGGCGGGCAGCGTCGTGGCCCGCACCACGGTGCACTCGGAGCTCGCCGAACCGCACCGACCGGCCCCGCGCGCCGAACCCGTCCGGCGCCCCGGGACCGAGCCGTACGCACCGGACCAGTGGGAGGCCGCCTCGTGACGATCGCCGACACCACCACCGCCGACACCACCGCCGACACCACCGCCGCCGGCGACACCGCCGCCGGCGCGCCGGCCCTGCATTTCGCCGGGGTGCGCAAGCGGTTCCGGGACGGCACCGTGGCGCTCACCGACACCGACCTGACGATCCGGCCCGGCGAGTTCGTCTCCATCGTCGGGCCGTCGGGGTGCGGCAAGAGCACCCTGCTGCGCATCGCCAGCGGGCTGGACGAGGCCACCACCGGGACCGTCGACGTGGCCTCGAAGAACGTCGGCTACGTCTTCCAGGACGCCACCCTGCTGCCCTGGCGCAACGTCCACGACAACGTGCGGCTGTTCGCGGAGCTGGAGCATCTCGGCTCCGCCGAGCGGGGGCGCCGCGTCGCCGACGCGATCAGCCTCGTCGGGCTCGGCGGCTTCGAGAAACATCTGCCGCACGAGCTGTCCGGCGGCATGCGGATGCGCACGTCGCTGGCCCGCTCACTCGTCCTCGACCCCTCGATCTTCCTGTTCGACGAGCCGTTCGGCGCGCTGGACGAGATCACCCGCGAACGGCTCAACGACGAGTTGCTGCGGATGTTCATGCTGCGCCGGTTCGCGGCGCTGTTCATCACCCACTCGGTGGCGGAGGCGGTGTTCCTGTCCACCCGGGTGGTGGTGATGAGCGGTCGGCCGGGCCGGGTGAAGGCGGATCTCGCCGTCCCGTTCGACTACCCCCGCTCGCCGCAACTGCGCTACAGCGCCGAGTTCGCCGCCCTGTGCGGCGAGGTCTCGCAACATCTCAGGAGCGAGTCATGAGCGTGACGGTGTCTTCCGTGGTCGAGACGGACGCGGCGGCAGGTGCGGCCCCGGCGGCGCCGCCGACCGGCGCGGCTCCGACCGGGCCGCGGCCTCGCCGCCGCGGCGGCAGTCTGGTCAGCCTCGTGCTGCTGCCCGGCGTGGTGTTCGCGGTGTTCGTCGGCCTCTGGTACGCCGTGTCCGACGGGGTGCTCAACGATCAGCAGCGGTTCATGCTGCCGCCGCCGCACGAGGTCGTCCGGATCGGCTTCCTCGACTGGTCGAACTTCACGACGATGATGAGCGCGCTGCGGCTGACCTGCGAGGTCACCTTCGCCGGCCTGGCCATCTCGATCGTCATCGGGGTCGGTGTGGCGGTGGCGATGAGTCAGGCCACGTGGATCGAGAACTCGCTGTACCCGTGGGCCGTCGTGATCCAGACGGTGCCGGTCCTGGCGCTCACCCCGGTGCTGAGCTTCTTCTTCGGGTTCGCGCTGACCAGCCGGATCATCGTCTGCGTCATCATCTCGTTCTTCCCGATCGTGTCCAACACGCTGTTCGGGCTGCAGTCGGTCGACCGGGGCATGCACGAGCTGTTCAGCCTGCACCACACCGGCCGGCTGACCCGGCTGTGGAAGCTGCAGCTGCCGGCGGCGCTGCCGTCGATGTTCACCGGGTTCCGCAACGCGGCCGGCCTGTCGGTCATCGGCGCGATCGTCGGCGAGTTCTTCTTCAAGCAGGGCGAGCCGGGGCTCGGCACGAACCTGTCGGTGTTCACCTCCCGGTTGGAGGGCGAGCGCCTGTGGGCGACCACGCTCACCGCGAGCCTGCTCGGCGTCGCGGTCTTCGTCTTCTTCGGCTGGCTGTCGCGCCGCGTCGTCGGCCGCTGGTACCAGCCGAAGCGCGGCTGACCCACCCGGCGCGACCCACCCGGCGGCGGCGCACCCTGCGCACCGCAGCCCCCTGCCGCCGCGCCCCACCGCACCACACCCACCGGCCCCACCGGCCCACCGGCCCACCGGCCCGAACGGCCCGAACGGCCCGAACGGCCTAGGAACTCGGGGAGACCCTATGAACTCGGGGAGACATAGTTGACCAGATCTCGGCGACAGCCCGCGCGGCTCGTCGCGCTGACGGCGACCGCGACCGCGCTCGTCCTCGCCGCCGCGGCGTGCGGCAGCAGCGGCAGCGACGGGGAGTCCACTGGCGCCGCGGCCCCGTCCGCGGGCGGCGCGGCGCCGGCGGCGCTCGACCTCAAGGCCGCCGGCTGCCCGTCGACGATCGTGCTGCAGACCGACTGGAACCCGGAGTCCGAGCACGGCGGCCAGTACCAGCTGCTCGGGCCGAACCCGAAGATCGACGCGGGCACGAAGTCGGTCTCCGGTGAGCTGGTGGCCCACGGCGGCGTCGACACCGGGGTGAAGCTGGAGATCCGCGCCGGGGGCCCGGCGATCGGCTTCCAGACGGTGACCTCGCAGCTCTACAAGGACTCCGGGATCACGCTGGGCTACCTGGGCACCGACGAGCAGATCGCGCTGTCCAAGACGCAGCCCACCGTGGCGGTGCTGGCGGGTCTGGAGAAGAGCCCGCAGGTCATCCAGTGGTCGCCGGACAAGCACCCGGGCTGGAAGACGATCGCCGACATCGGCAGGACCGACACGAAGGTCCTGTACTTCCAGGGCGCCTCCTACATGGACTACTTCACCGGCTCCGGGATCCTGAACAAGAGCCAGGTCGACGGCAGCTACGACGGCACGCCGACCAACTTCGTGGCCTCCGGCGGCGACGACGCGGTGCAGGGCTTCGCGACGTCGGAGCCCTACACCTGGTCCCACGAGGTGCGGTCCTGGAACAAGCCGCTGAAGTACCAGCTCATCGCGGACGCGGGCTTCGACTTCTACCAGCAGGCGATCGGCGTCCGTAAGGACAAGCTCGACGCGCTCAAGCCCTGCCTGAGCAGGCTCGTCCCGATCATGCAGCAGGGCGTCGTCGACTTCCTGGCGAACCCGGCCGCGACGAACAAGCTGGTCCTCGACCTGGTCGACAAGTACAACAACGGCTGGGTCTACTCCCCGGGCGTCGCGGACTACGCGGTGCAGACGATGAAGTCGCTGGGCATCGTCGGCAACGGCGCGAACGGCACCCTCGGCGACTTCACCGACGCGCGGCTGCAGAAGCTCATCGAGATCCTCGACCCGATCTACCAGGCGCAGGGCAAGCCGATCCTGTCCGGGCTCAAGCCCGCGGACCTGGTCGACAACAGCTTCCTCGACACCAGGATCGGGCTCGGTACCTGAGCGATGTCGGACTCGACCCTCGCGGCGTCGCGCGGCCGGGCCGGGGAGCGCACGCTGCCCGGCTTCGGCCGGGCGGCGCTGCCCGCCGTGACCCCCCTCGACCCCGGTGTGCTCGACGCGCTGGCCGCCGAGCTCGCCGCCCTGCTCGGCGCCGACGCCGTGCTGCGCGACGCCTCGGCCCGCCTGTCGGCCTCGACGGACTGGGCGCACATGAGCCCGGTGCTGGCGCCGCTGCTGCCCGGCGGCATCGCCGACGTGGTGATCCGCCCGCCCGACGCCGCCGGGATCGCGGCGGCGGTCGGGGCCGCGCACCGCCACCTGGTGCCGGTGACCGTACGCGGCCAGGGCACCGGCAACTACGGGCAGGGCATCCCCCTGTTCGGCGGCCTGGTCATCGACACCACGGCGGCCTCGCGCATCCTCGCGGTGGAGGACGGCTGGCTGACCGCGGAGGCCGGCGCGTCGTTCGTGCTGATGGAGAAGGCGGCCCTGGCCACCGGGCAGGAGCTGGCGATCCTGCCGTCGACCGTGGGCAGCACGGTCGCCGGTTTCATCGCCGGCGGCTCCGGGGGCACCGGCTCCATCGCCAACGGCGCGATCTGGGACGGCTACCTGCGCTCGCTGCTCGTCGTGCCGTGCACCGACGACGCCACCCCGGTGGACGTGCCCTTCCCCGACAACACCGCGATGGCGCACGCGTTCGGCGTCAACGGCGTCATCGCGCAGGCGACCGTGGCGCTGCGCCCCGCACGCCGCTGGACCGGGCTGTTCGCGTCCTTCCCGGCGCTGGCCGGCGCGGTCGCCGCGGGCGAGGAACTGTTCGACCTGGAGCCCACCCCGCGGCTGCTCTCCCTCGACGAGGCCGGGATCATCGCGACCTACCGGCCGGTCGACCCGGCGATGCCCGCCGACCGGGTCAGCGTGCGCGGGATCGTCACCGAGGACAGCATCGCCGCGGCAACCGCCGTCGTCGAGCGACACGGCGGGCGGGTCGACGCCGTGCGCCCCAAGGGCCCGGCGCACATCGCCTCGCTGTCGTACAACCACACCACCTACCGCGTCCGCAAGGTCCGCCCGGAGCTCACCCACCTGCAGTGCATGGGCCCCGGTCTCACCCGCCGCCGCGCCGAGGTCGCGGCGCTCGCCCCCGAGTCACTCGTCCACCTGGAGGGCTTCCTCACCGCGAACGGGCGCGACTGGGTGTCGATGCTGTTCCTGCGCTACGACGGCCCCGACGACCTGTACGAGCGGATGGCCCGCCTGGCCGACGTCGAGGTGTTCGTCGACGACCCGCACACCTGGGAGCTGCACCACGGCCGCCTGGACCTGGTCCGCGAGGCCGCCGCCCGCTTCGACCCCGACGGCCTGCTCAACCCCGGCAAGCTCCCACCCCCGCCGGGGTGTTCCTGACCCGGCGCGCGTCTGGAACGGCTGCGCTCCACCCAGACTGTTTGACCACGGATCGACTTGACCACGGATCGGCTGGGCCCTTCCCCTCGCGCAGTGCGACATACCGTTCCCAGCCCGTCTTCCAGCGCCCCTTCGCCCGGATTTCACCCTCCCTTCCAGTTCAAAACCCGAACTGGTCATCATTTTCCGAGCCGGCTCCCGCCAGGCCTCCCGATGTTCATCGTCAGTTTTCTCGTGCCCCGCTTTCCGCTGCCCTAGCATTGTCGGCTGCGCGGACAATTCCGTCTCAAGGACCTCTGGTCGTGCGGCGAAAAACCGTAAGCCCGCCACCCGCGGTCCGGCGCCCTTGTCGTACTTTGGAGGTCAGCAATGGAACGGCGCACGTTCTTGCGTTCCACTCTCGCCGGAGCCGGCGTGGTCGCTTTCTCGGGAGCGATGTGGGACACCGCCCTGGCCGCGCCCGCCCAGAACGGCCCGGGCCCCTATGGCGCGCTCTCGGCGGCCGACGCCAACGGCGTCATGCTTCCCGCCGGTTTCACCAGCCGCATTGTCGCCCGTTCTGGTCAGGTGGTTTCCGGAACCAGCTACACCTGGCACGACGCCCCGGACGGCGGCGCGGTCTTCCCGAACGGCACGGGCTGGACGTACGTCTCCAATTCGGAGGTCGGCAGCAGCGCGGGCGGGGCCTCGGTGCTGCGCTTCAACGCCAGTGGAACCGTCACCTCCGCCCAGCGCATTCTGTCGAACACGAGCAGCAACTGTGCGGGTGGGGCCACCCCGTGGGGCACCTGGCTGTCCTGCGAGGAGACCTCCAGCGGGCGGGTGTGGGAGACCTATCCGGCCACCGGCGCGGCGGCGGCCAGCCGGCCGGCCATGGGCCGCTTCAAACATGAGGCGGCCGCGTGCGACCCGGTCCGCCAGGTCATCTACCTGACCGAGGACCAGACCGACGGCTGCTTCTACCGGTTCCGTCCGACGACCTGGGGCAACCTCTCCGCCGGCACGCTCGAGGTGCTGGTTGCGGGATCCGGCACCTCCGGTACGGCAACCTGGCAGGTCGTTCCGGACCCGGACGGTTCACCGACCGCCACCCGCAACCAGGTTTCCGGCGCGAAGCACTTCAACGGCGGCGAGGGCTGCCACTATGCAAACAACACCGTCTGGTTCACCACCAAGGGCGACAACCGGGTATGGGAGCTCCACGTCGACACCAATACTTTCGAACTCGCCTATGACGACTCACTGGTATCTCCTGGACCTGCCCCACTGACCGGTGTCGACAACATCACCGGATCGACCTACGGGGACCTCTACGTCGCCGAGGACGGCGGAAACCTGGAGATCTGCATCATCACGCCGGACGACATCGTAGCCCCGATCCTGCGGCTGGTCGGACACAACTCATCCGAAATAACCGGACCAGCCTTCTCCCCGAACGGCCAGCGGCTGTACTTCTCGTCTCAGCGCGGCACGTCCGGCTCGTCCTCCGGCGGCATCACCTTCGAGGTCACCGGTCCGTTCCGGACCTGACCCGGTTCGGGCCGTCGGCGGCGGCGGCCATCCCACGGCTGCGGCGGTGGGATGGCGCCGACCACGCCGGCGGCCGGGACGGTCAGCCGAAGGTGTTGACCTTGGTCGGGTGTACGGCGATGCAGTAGCGGTGCGCGCCGGGCGGGGTGAGCTTGCGGATGTCGTCGGCAGTGCGCCCACGGCTCTCCGCGATCTTCGCGGCCCAGGTGTAGTCGTCGTCGAGGATGACCTCGGCGCTGCCCCGGACCTCCACCGTGCGGTAGACGTTGGTGACGTCCAGCAGGAACAGCGAGCACTGCGGCGTGCGCTGCAGGTTCTTCAGCTTCTGCTTGTCCGAGCTGGCGGAGATGCGGAAGACGCCGTCGTCGAGCAGGTAGCCCACGGCCGTGGTCTGGGGAGCGCCGTCGGGACCGAGCGTGGTGAGGATCGCGACCTCGGCGTTCTGGGCGAGGTCGCGGTGGGTCTGCGGGATGAGGGTCACCCGAAAATCCTACGCACACCGAGCATCCGCGGAGGACGGCGCGGCGCACTCCTGCGATCGGTCGCCGATCGGCTACCGGGCCCGGCCGCGGCGAGCGGCGAGGATGACCTCGGCGGTGTTGCGGCCGCTGGCACCCCGGACCCCGGCGCCGGGGAAGGTGCCGGCGCCGGTGAGGTACAGGCCGGCCACCGGCGTGCGGTAGCGGCTGAGCTCGCGCTGACGGCCGAGCAGCGCGGCGACGACGCCGCCCGGGAACGACGGGGCCGTACCCGCGGGGCATGGAGAACTCGCGCTCGTAGTCCGGCGGGGTCATGACGTGCCAGTCCCGCACGGACGCCACCAGCCCCGGGTCGCTGACCAGCCCGCGCCGGCGCGCCCGGGCCAGGTAGGCGGCGCAGGTCAGCCCGTTGTGCCCACCCCCGACGATGACCACGTCGGCCTGCACGGGCAGCTCGTCGGCGGAGGTCAGCCCCAACGGGGGGTGGCGGGCGGTGCGGGTCAACGCGTCGGTCGCGGGTCGAACCGGGCGATCTCGGCGAACGACTGGCCCGCCGCGGCCACCATCGCCTCGTAGAGTCGCCTGCCGCGCTCCGCGGTGGCCCCGGTGGGGTCGCCGATGGTTCCGTCGGTGCCGAAATCGTCGCTGAGCCACCCGAACGAGACCGCACCGCCGAAACGGACCCGGTCGAACGACGCGAGCCGCTCGGGGACGCTGCGCACCCCGAGATCGAGGCGGACCAGGTCGGGACGCAGGTGCAGCAGCAGCGAGGTCTCGTCGATGCCGGCGTGGATGCCCATGCCGAGCTCGGCGGCCGGCGAGGTGCCGCCGTGGTCCGCCGGCAGGGACGGGTGCATGACGAACGTGCGCAGCCCGTGCGCGAGGCGGATGTCGCGGCTGGCCACCTGCAGCAGCGCGCTGTTGCCGCCGTGGCCGTTGAGGAACACCAGCCGGCGTACCGGGGTGGTCGCGAGGCAGCGGGCCAGGTCGTCGAGGACCGCGAGCAGCGTCGTCGCCGACAGCCACATCGTGCCCGGCGACCAGGCGTGCTCGTTGGACTTCGTGTACGCCAGCGCCGGCAGCAGCCACAGGTCGCAGGCGTCACCGAAGGTGTCGACGGCGTCCCGGGCGAGCGTCTCGGCGACGACGAGGTCGGTCGACAGCGGCAGGTGGGGGCCGTGCTGCTCGATCGACCCGATGGGCAGCACGGCGACCGCGTCCGGGGACAGCCCGGCGGCCTCGGGGGCCCGCAGGTCGGCGAAGTAACGGGTCATGCGGGCTCCTCGGACGGCAACGGCTCCTCGGACGGCAACGGCGCCTCGGCGGCGAAGGACCGACGTCGAGCACGGGGGGTGACGTCGATGGCGGGTGGGTGCACGCGGCGCGGACGTCTGGTCAGATCGCGGCCACGGAGCCGGCCGGCAGCAGGGGGACCACCTCGTGGACGAAGCGTTCCATCTGCTCGCGGGCCCGGTCGTAGGGGTCGCCGGGCATGGCCGGGAAGATCACCAGGTCGGTGAGGCCGAGCAGGTCGTCGAGGGCGGCGATGTGCGCGGCGACCTCGTCGGCGGTGCCGACCGCCCACGGCCCCTGCGCCATCGAGTCCTCCAGGGTGGGGACGAACGAGCCGTCGGCGGGCCGCCCGTCCGGGCCCACGTAGCCCCGGCCCCAGCCGTAGGGGGCCAGGAAGCGCCAGAACTCGTCGTGGCCCGCCCGGACGGTGGCCATCGCCTGCGCGCGGGTGTCGCCGACGGCGACGTTGAGCACGAGCATCCGCCGCTGTCCGCGCTCCAGCGGCCGGCCGTGGACCTGCTCGAAGGTCTCGGCGAAGGCCCGCCAGTCGGCGGCGAGCCGGTGGCGTTCACGCAGCCAGAAGACGCCGCCGAAGCCGCGGGTCGGCACTGCGCGCAGCGTCGGCGGGCTGGTCACCGCCTGCCACGTCTGGAACGGGTAGCGCGGACGGGGCACCAGGGTGAGCTCGCGGACCTCCCCGCCGCGGTCCGGGATCCCCGGCGGCGGCACGCAGAAGTGCTTGCCCGAGTAGCTGAACCGCTCGTTCGTGAACGCGGCGTCCAGGATGTCGAGGCTCTCCTCGGTGATCTCCCGGTTGAGCCGGTCGGCCCGCGCCGCCGACGGGTTGTCGTAGGAGCCGACGGACACCGTTCCCGCCGTCAGCGGCAGCATCTCGCGGGGCACGGTCCCGCGGCCGACGCCGAGGATGCCGCGCCCGCCGCTGAGGTTGTGCAGCAGCGCGAAGTCCTCGGCGAGGCGCAACGGATGCCACTGGCCGACCACGTTGAACATCGTCCCGATCCGGATCCGGCTGGTGCGGGCGGCGAGGAAGGCGGAGAACATCAGCCCGTTCGGCACGACCTCGTAGCCCTCGTGCTGGAAGTGGTGCTCGGTCAGCCAGAAGCTGTCGTAGCCGAGCCGTTCGGCCAGTTCACCGCAGGAGAGCAGCTCCCGGTGGGCGTGCTCGATCGCCGCCTGGTCGTAGCGGCGGTCGGTGGGCTCGGGGCCGCCGGGCCCGGCGTCGGCCATCTCGACGCCGCCGAAGAGGAACACGCCGATCCGCACGCTGCCTCCGAATGTTGACGGAATCAACATCGTCGTGCGCATGCATGACGGGGCCGTCAGAGCCGAATTTCGGCGTCGCTAAACCTGACTACGCGGATGGACGGCCGACGATGGGCCATTCCAGCCTCGCTGCACTTGGACTGGCCAAGCGACTCCGAATCACTCTCGTGACCCTAGGTAGTCCTCCGCCACCCCCCAGCGCCGCACGACCACTGCCACCCGCCTGCCCGCCCGTCCGCCTGCCCGCCTGCCCGGTTTCCGGCCAGATTGCGGCCAGATCGTGCCGAGGTCTAAGCACGGTTTTCGAGCCGAAGACCGTAACTACCCCTCGACATGATTCTGTGCATGAATGGTCACAGAAGGATACGAAGGATGTGGCGGCCAGGGGCACGCCGAACCCCGAGTCGACCCCCCGTGACCCGGTCAGATCTCCACGGCCACTGACCAGGGACTCACTCGCCAGGCCCTGACGGCACGAAGCGGGACGGGCCCGGCCGGGACGCGCGTTCGCCCGGCGGGACTCAGGCGTTCTGCTGCACGACGACGAGCCGCACCTGCTCGCCGTCGAGACCGCGCCAGCGGTGGCGCACTCCCCCGGCGTAGTAGACGCTCTCGCCCGCGGCCACGGTATGCAGCACGCCGTCGACGTCGACCTCGATGCGACCCGCGACGACGTAGACGAACTCCTCGCCGTCGTGCTGGAAGTAGTCGTGGAAGGACGTCGGGGCACCTATGTACTCCGAGGGCAGCATGGCCCGGGTGCCGCGCACGAGGCTGCGGACCGACCCGCCGGGCGAATCGACGGCGACGGTGTCGTGGCGCACCACGCTGACCGGTTCGACGAGGGGGACGCTCGCCTCCGCCGCGGCCATCAGGGCCTGGGCGCTGGTCCCGAGCGCGGAGGCGATCGCCGTCAGCGACCGCATACTCGGCCGGGCCAGGCCCCGCTCGAGCTGGCTGAGGAAGGGATGGCTCAGTCCCGCCCGGCCCGCCACGTCCACGAGGGTGAGGCCGAGCGCGTGCCGCTGTGCGCGGACCGCCCCGCCGAGCCGGACGCCGACGTCCTCGGCGAAAGCGGTCATGACACGGCCGTGCCGGCGGCGGCCGCCGCGTCGAGCAGCGCCCGGTCCGCACCGGGCGGGCCGACCAGAGCTAGTCCGACCGGGGCTGGTCCGACCGGGGCTGGTCCGACCGGGGCTGGTCCGACCGGGGCTGGTCCGACCAGGGGGCGCCGCGGCCCGACCGCGGCGAGCGGTGCGCCGCCCTGGGTTATCGGGTCCGGCACGACACAGCTCGGTAGGCCGTACGCACTAGCCACAACGGTGCAGCCTAGCGTCGCCTGACGCCAGGTGTCCCGATCACGCTCGCCGCTGCCGCGAAGGTGCCCCGGGCCCGCGGCGGCGGGCAGCGCGAGCCAGGTGTCCGCACCGAGCCGGTCCAGCAGCCGCTCCCGCCCGGCGGCGATCTCCCGCCGGGCGTCGCGTTCGGCGTCGGCGTCGACTCCGGCGCCGAACCGAAAGCGCGCCTCGACGTCGGCGCCCAGCGCACCTGGGTGGGCGCCGATCCAGGCCCCGTGCAGCCGCCACGCCTCGGCGGCCTGCACCGCGCGGAACGCCGCCAGCAGCCGCGGGACGTCGTCGAGTTCGCGGACCGGGCCGGCGTCGAGGTCCGCGCCCAGCGCGTCGGCGAGCCGGCGGAGGGCCGTGCCCGCCGCGGGTACGGCGACGAGCAGGCGCGCCGGCGGCCCCGGCGGCCCCGGCGGCCCCGGCGGCGCCGACGGCGGCAGCAGGACCTCCCCGACGGCGCGCAGCAGACCCGGATCGGCGGTGAGCCAGCCGACCGTGTCGAAGGACGGGGCGAGCCCCAGCACGCCGCCCGCCGCCACCGCGCCGCGCGTCGGCCGCAGCCCGTACAGCCCGCAGACCGAGGCGGGCACCCGAATCGACCCGGCCGTGTCGGTGCCGAGCCCGACGTCGGCCCACCCGGCGGCGACCGCCGACGCGGGCCCGCTGCTCGACCCGCCGGTCACCCGGTCCGGGGCCGCCGGATTGGGCGGGGTGCCGTAGTGCACGTTCGCGCCGGACAGGGAGAAGGCGAGCTCGTCGGTCTGCGCGATCCCGGCGATCGCGGCGCCGGCGGCCCGCAACGCCCGGACGGCCTCGGCGTCGGCCGGCTCCACCGGCGCCTCGGCGAGCCAGCGGGGGTTGCCCGCGCCGATCCGGTACCCGCCGACGGCGAACAGGTCCTTCACGGCGACCCGCAACCCGTCGAGGGGGCCGCTGCCGGTCGGCGCGAGCAGCGGGTCGCCGTGGTCCCGCCAAACGGCCCGCGGCCACCCGTCGGCCGAGCTCACCGGCCACCCACCGGCGGGTCCACGCCCAGCGGGTCGACCGCCCCAGGGTCGACGGAGGGCGCGTCCGCGGGGCTCGGGTCGGTCATCGGTGAGACGCAGGCGGCGATCACCCGCCAGCCGTCGCCGGTGCGGGCCCACACCTGGGTCTGGGTGCTCAGGCCGAGGATCCGGCCGTCGGGTCCCAGCCGCTCGTTCGTCGACACCGTCACGACGGTCTGCCCGGGGCTGCGCACCATGTGCAGCGCGCGCAACCGCCGCGGGCCGGGGGTGGGCCGGGCGGCCCGGTAGGCCGCGAGCGCCGACGGCCCGACGAGCGGCCCGTCCCCGTCGACGCGCACCACGTCCGCACCGGCGGAGAACCACTCCTGCTGGGCCGCCACGTCCCCGGCCATGAGCGCCCGTTCGTACCCCGCGAAGGCGGCGCCGAGCGCGGGGTCGATGTCGGCCAACGCCGCCGGCACTCCGTCGCCGACCGACCCGACCTCCACCTCCACCGGCACCGGCACCGCCACCGGCACCGGCACCGGCACCGGCACCGGCACATCCGACCGCACGAGCTCATCCGACGGCGACGGCGCATCCGACCGCGACGACTCACCCGGCGGCGCGGGCTCACCCGGCGGCGCGGGCTCATCCGACGGCGCGGGCTCATCCGACGGCGACGGCACATCGGGCGAGACGGTGCCGGCGTCGAGCGGGCGCAGGACGCTGAAGTCGGCGAAGTCGTGCCGCAGCGCCGGGCGGCGCAGCAGGTCGGTGCCGGGCCGGCCGGGCGCCTCGCCGGCGGCGACCGCCTCGAACGCGTCCGCGGCGCGGCGCAGGAAGTCCGGGCCCACCCGGTACCGCAGGGTGTGCGCGGGATAGATCTCCCGCACCGAGCCGGCCAGCCGCGACGCGAGGCCGCGCAGGGTCGCGGCGAACACGTCGACCTCGGCGTCGGGCATGTGCACCCAGAAGTCGCCGGTGATCAGCGTGTCGCCGGCGAACAGCAGCCCGTCGCGCCCGTCGAGCAGGCACAACGAGTCCGGTGAGTGGCCGGGGGTGTGCAGCACGGTCAGCTCCCGGCCGCCCAGGTCGATGCGCTCGCCGTCGGCCAGCGCGGCCGGCGCGGGCCCCGCGGGCACGGTCCAGGCGTCGGCGGACGGCGGCAGCGGCCGGGGCGTCGTGGCCTCGGTGAGCAGGTGGAAGAACCGTGCGTCGTCGGCGCGCAGCCGTTCGTAGGCGGCGTACTGCTCGCGGGCGACGGCGAGGTAGGCGGCCAGCCGCCCGGCGGGCACCGGTGCCGTCAGCGCCGGCGTCGCCAGCGGGTGCGCCGCGATGTCGCGGAACAGCCAGTTGCCGCCGCGGTGGTCGTCGTGCCCGTGGGAGTTGACGGCCAGGATCGGCCGGCGGGTCAGCGACCGGGCTGCCGCGTGCACGTCGGCGAGGCCCAGCCCGGTGTCGACGAGCACCGCGCGTTCGTCGCCCTCGACGAGGAAGCAGTTGACGTGGCCGGGCTCGGCGACCAGCCAGGTCCGGGCCGCGACGGGCCGCAGCGCGAACCAGTCCGCCGCCGGTACTGGCGCCGCCCCGGCCGGCGCCGTCCTCGCCCGCTCCAGCCCGCCGCCCACCGCCGACCCACCGGTCACCGCTGTGTCGTCGCCCACCGCGTCGCCGCCGGTCACGGCGCGGCGGCCGGTGCGGCGGCCAGGACGGCGCGGTCCTCGTCGTCGGTCACCGCGAGGGGCCCGCGGCGCACCATCGCCGCGAACCCGTCGTCCGGGCTCATCAGGGTCAGCGCGTACATCCGGCCCGGTCCGGTGTTGGTGATGTGGTGCAGCGACGTGGGCGGGAGCACCAGCGTGCCTCCGGCGGCGACGGCGACCTCGGTGCCGTCGCAGACGGCCACCCCGCGCCCGCGCAGGAACACGAACAGCTCGGTGGACGCCGGATGGCTGTTGGGCGGCTGGGCGCCGCCGACGTCCCACGACTCCAGGATGACGGTCACCGGCGACGCCTCGGGGCCGGCGAGCACGCCGAGGCGCACGGTGTCCCCGGCGCTGATGTGGTGCATCTCCAGGGCGTCCGGCGCGATCAGGATCGGTAGCACGGGCACGGTCTCACCCCTGCCCGGCGGGGTCGGCGACGCCGGCCGCGGCCGCCGGGTGCCGCGCGGCGGGGGTGTCGGCAAGGGTGGCGGTGAGGCTGGCGGTGAGCGCCGCCGAGGAGGCGACGAACCCGAAGCACTGGGCGACGTTGTAGACGGTGGCGTCGTGGCAGAACGGCGGTGACGTCGTCGCCGCGCAGTCCTCGAGCAGCACGACGTCGTAGCCGAGGCAGGCCGCGTCGGTGAGGGTGGCCAGCACGCACTGGTCGGAGTTCACCCCGGCGAACAGCAGCGTCGTCACCATGAGGTTGCGCAGCACGGCGTCCAGCGGGGTGTCGAAGAAGCCGCTCATCCGGTACTTGTCGACGCACACGTCGCCGGGCGGCGCCCGCAGCTCGTCGACGATCGCCGCCGACCAGCTGCCGGCCTGCAGCGTCGGGCTGCCGCCGGGGCGGGCCGGCGCGCCGATGCCGCCGCCGGCCCCGTCCGGGTTGTAGACGTGCAGCACGCCGGGCGGCAGGTTCGCCGCGTCCGGCCGGTTGCCCCAGTTCAGCCAGACGACGGCGACGCCGGCGGCGCGCAGCACCGGCAGGGCGCGGCGCAGCGGTTCGATGGGCCGCCGCGCCGGGGTGATGTCGACGCCGATCGAGGCGAGCCAGCCGTCGGGATGGCAGAAGTCGTTCTGCATGTCGACGACGACCACGGCGGTGCGGGCCAGATCGAGGGTGAGCCGCTGCGGGCGGGCGTCGACGGTGACCGGCACCGGTTCGACCGGGGCGCGGCGCAGATCGACGTGATCGGACGACACCGCCCACGAGTTGCGGGGGCCGCCCAGCCGGATGTTGACCACGCGAACATCCTGTGGGCGGTCGTTTGCCGCGGCATTACCGAGCCGTTGCGTCGTGGTGGCGACCGCGCGGGTGGCGCGGTAACGAAGCCGACATCGGGGTGTGGCAGGGTCCCGGGCCGTGATTGTGCTGCACAGCGGGGTCGGGATTGCCGCGGGCGAGCCGTACCTGCCGGCGCGGCCGGACGAGGTCTGGTGGGGGCTGCTGCCGAACGCGGCGAGCCGGCCGGTGCTGACCGTGCCGTCCGGGCAGGCCGTCCGGATCGACACGATCAGCCACGAGGGCCTGCTGGCCGACCAGGGCGGCGACCCGCGGGCCTTCTTCGGCGCCGCCGGCATCCCGGCCGATCGGCTGCTCGACGACGTGCTGGCGCTGGCGGGCAGCGGCCGGCGCCACCAGCCGGACGTCGCCGGCCCGCACGTCGTCACCGGCCCGGTGGCCGTGGCCGGCGCCCGGCCCGGGGACGTCCTGGAGGTCGAGGTGCTCGACCTGGTCCGCCGGGCCCCCTACGGGGTGATCAGCAACAGGCACGGGCGCGGCGCGCTGCCCGGGGAGATGCCGATCGCGCCGCCGGGCCTGCCGCCCGGGGCCGCGGTGCCGCCGGTGTGCCTGGTCGCGCACACCCGGGGCGAGTCCGGGGTGCTGCCCGTGGGCGACGGCCGACAGATCCGCTTCCCGCTGCGTCCCTTCCTCGGGATCATGGGGGTGGCGGCGGCGACGACCGGCCCGGTCCATTCGGTGCCGCCCGGGCCGCACGGCGGCAACCTCGACATCCGCCACCTGGGCGTCGGCGCCCGCCTGTACCTGCCCGTCCAGGTCCCGGACGCGTGGTTCTACGCCGGGGATCCGCATTTCGCCCAAGGCGACGGGGAGGTGGCGCTCACCGCGTTCGAGGCGCCGCTGCGCGCCCTGCTGCGCCTGACCGTGCACTCCGACGCCACGGTGCGCCGCACGGCCCGGGCGCTGAGCGCGCCGTGGGCGCAGACCGACGCGCTGCACATCGTGGCCGGGCTCGACCCGGACCTCGGCGAGGCGATGCGCGCGGCCACCCGCAACGCCGTGGCGTTCCTGCGCGAGCGGTTCGCGCTGCCGCCGCACGTCGCCCTGGCCTACCTCAGCGCCGCCGGCGACTTCGCGGTGAGCCAGGTGGTCGACCAGGTCGTCGGCGTGCACTGCTGCATCCGCCGCGCCGACCTGCGCGGGCTGGGCAGACCGGACGGGCCGGGCGGACCGGGCGGGCTGGGCGGGCTGGGCGGACCGGACGGCGACATCGGCGAATGAGACGACGCCGCAGCGGATACCCTCGGCTCCTGGAACGGTTCCGCGGACGTCGGAGGGTGGTCCGGGTGGCGATGGCCGAGCAGGTCGAGGTCCCGTTGCTGCGCGGGCTGATCGGGCGGGCGCTGCGGCGGCGCCGGCTGGCCCAGCAGCGCACCCTGCGCGACGTCGCGGCGGCGGCGCTGGTGTCGATGCCCTACCTGTCCGAGATCGAACGGGGCCGCAAGGAGGCCTCCTCGGAGATCCTCGCGGCGATCTGTCGCGCGCTCGGCGTGCGCCTGACGGACCTGCTCGACGAGGTACGCCTCGAACTCGCCCGGGTCGAGCCCGAGATCGCCCCCACCGCGCCGGCCACACCGCCGGCCGAGGTCGGCCGGCCGGTCACGGCCCGCCTCGGCGTCGCGCCCCCGAGGCGGAGGTCGCGGCCGTTCGAACCCCGTGCCACCGCCGGCGGCCCCGCCGGGGTGGGCGGCCCGCTCGCGGTGGACGCGGCGGCGGCCTGGGACGGCGACGGCCCCACCGCCGGTGCGGCGCTCGGCTCCCCGGCGTACCAGCACGGCGTGTCCCCGAACCTGGGGCTCTCGGCCGGGTTCGAGGCGGTGCTCGGCGCCGGCCGCGTCGTCGTCCCGGCCGGCACGCGGGCCGCTCGCCGCTCCTCCCACCGCCTCGCCGCCGGAGCGATCCGCGCCGCCCGCCGCGGTTGCCCCGCGCCGGCCGGCCGGTCCTGCCCACCGGTGGTTCCGCGGCGCCCCGCTGGGCGGGTCGGGCGGACCACCCGGCGGTCAGCCCGGGTCTGCTCGGCAGGCTGACCGTCGAACGCTGTGAGGGGGCATCATGCGATTCCTGGTCATCACCCTGATCGTCCATCGGCCGGACCCGATCACCGGCGTCACGCCGTCCACCCGGGACCGGTTACGCGAGGTGGTCGACAGCGCGGTGCTGGCCGAGGAGCTGGGTTTCGACGGGTTCGGCGTCGGTGAGCGCCACGAACGGCCGTTCATCTCCTCCTCGCCGCCGGTCGTGCTCAGCCACCTCGCGGCCCGCACCTCGCGCATCCGGCTGTTCACCGCGGTGACGACCCTGAGCCTGCTCGACCCGGTGCGCGCCTACGAGGACTACGCCACCCTCGACAACCTCTCCGACGGCCGCCTCGAGCTGATCATCGGCAAGGGCAACGGCACGGCGCAGCGGGAGCTGTTCAACGTCACTCCCGAGGACCAGTGGGAGCGCAACGCCGAGTCCTATGAGCTGTTCCGGCGGATCTGGCGGCAGGACACGATCACCGCGCAGCCGCGGTACCGGCCCGCGCTGCACGAGGCCGAGGTCTGGCCCCGCCCGTTCCAGCAGCCGATCCGGGTCTGGCACGGCAGCGCCACCAGCCGCGAGTCGGTCGACCTCGCCGCCCGCTACGGCGACCCGCTGTTCTCCGCCAACGTCACCAACCCGATCGAGCCCTACGCCGAGCTGGTCCACTACTACCGGCAGCGCTGGGCGGAGTACGGCCACGACCCGGCGCTGGCCGCGGTCGGCGCCGGCACGGCCGGTTTCCACGTGGCGCCTCGCTCCCAGGACGCCGTCGCCGCCTACGCGCCCGTGTTCGCCGGGCAGCTCGCCTTCCAGCGTTCGATGGGGATGGAGCCGGTGTTCCCGACGCTCGAGGACTTCATCGAACGCAGCTCCGCGCTGATCGGCAGCCCCCAGCAGATCATCGACAAGGTGCACCGCTACCACGAGCAGTTCGGCCACAGCGTGCTGCACCTGCACGCCGAGGCCGGCGGCCTGCCCGCCGCCGAGCACCGGGCGAGCCTGGAACTGTTCCAGTCCGAGGTGGCCCCGGCGCTGCGCCGCAGCATCCCCGACCCGCCGTGGCCGTGGGCACCGGCCCGGCCCGAGGCCGCCGAGCCCGCGTCCGCAGGCTGACCAGCCTCCCGCGGCAGATACAGCCACAGCTCCGGCTGCCTGCCGTCGAGCTGCGGTGGAGGTCCACGCTGCTGGCACCAGAAGCGTTTCAGGTGAACGCGCTACGTAATCAGAAACCGGTGGCCCGGTGATCCGGCCTGGTGGAATTATCAGCGGCCGGATCACCGGGGTGAGGGTCAGGCGGCGCCGGAGATGCGGCGGGAGGAGGACTTGCGGCTGGTGATGACGTCGTCGATCAGGCCGTAGTCCCGAGCCTCGGCGGCGCCGAAGATCTTGTCGCGTTCGGTGTCGCGGCGGATCTCGGTCTCGCTGCGGCCGGTGTGCCGGGCGAGCAGGGTCTCCTGCAGGGCGCGCACCCGCAGGATCTCGCGGGCCTGGATCTCCAGGTCGCTGGACTGGCCCTCCCCCTGCGCCGACGGCTGGTGGATCAGGATCCGGCTGTTGGCCAGCGCGAACCGCTTGCCCGGCGCTCCGGCCGCCAGCAGCACCGCCGCCGCCGACGCCGCCTGCCCCATGCAGATCGTCGAGATGTCCGGCCGCACGAACTGCATCGTGTCGTAGATCGCCGTCAACGACGTGAACGACCCACCCGGCGAGTTGATGTAGATCGAGATGTCCCGGTCCGGATCCTCCGACTCCAGGAACAGCAGCTGCGCCATCACGTCGTTCGCCGACACATCGTCGATCTGCACGCCGAGGAAGACGATCCGCTCCTTGAGCAGCTTCGAGTACGGATCCATCGAGTACTCGCCGCGCGACGTCCGCTCCACGATGTTGGGCAGCACATGGCGGGCGGCGCTCACCGGGCGCTCCCCGCCGGGCCGAAGCCGGTGCGGCCGGCCGCGCGGCGCGGGCCGATCCCGGCGCCGCCGACGCCGCTGGGCACCTGGTCGGCCCGTTCGACGACGTGGTCGACCAGCCCGTAGTCGCGGGCCTCCTCGGCGGTGAACCACCGGTCGCGGTCGGAGTCGGCCTCGATCTGCTCGACGGTCTGCCCGCTGTGGAAGGCGATGCGCTGCTGCAGCGTCCGCTTCGTGTACAGCATCTGCTCGGCCTGGATGGAGATGTCCGCGGCCGTGCCGCCGATGCCGCCGTGCGGCTGGTGCATCATGATCCGCGCGTGCGGGAGGGCGTACCGCTTGCCGGCGGCACCGGCGCAGAGCAGGAACTGGCCCATCGAACCGGCGAAGCCGAGCGCGACGGTGGCCACGTCGTTGCCGATGTACTGCATCGTGTCGTAGATCGCCATGCCGGCGCTCACCGAACCGCCCGGCGAGTTGATGTAGAGGTGGATGTCGGAGGTCGGGTCCTCGGCGGCGAGCAGCAGCAGCTTCGCGCTGATCGCGTTGGCGACGGCGTCCTCCACCACGGCGCCGAGGAAGACGATGCGGTTCTCCAGCAGCCGGCCGAACACCTGGTCGTCGCCGGTGGCGGCGCCGGTGGCGGCCTGGGCGACCGGGCGACGCGGCCGGCCGATACCGGGCCCCGCGTACGCCGCCGATATGTCGATCATGGGACGTGTCCTCCCGCCGGCCGGGTCGGGACTCGTCGCGCACGACGAGGGGCCGGCCCTTCCAGGGTCACCGGGAAAGCCGCTCGGCGGACCGGCGGTCTGCCCGCGGCAGATCTGCTCATGGCAGACAGGCCGCGGCGCCCGGCCCCCACGCCGGCCGGCGTGGCATGCGTGGCCGGCGTGGCACGCGCCCCGGGCGTCAGCGGTCGTCGCCGCCGAGCGGGTCGTCGAGGAAGTCGAGGAAGGAGTCGTCCAGGTCGGGCCGACCGCCGCCGAATCCCGAGGCCGGACCGCCGGCGTCGCGCGCCGGCCCGTCCGCGTCGCCGTCGGTCCGCAACGACCGGGCCGTGTCGTCCCGCAGACCGATCATGAAGTCCTCGGCAAGGCGCACCTGCTCCTGCAGCGAGGCGAGCTTCTCCTCGGCCAGGCTGACCCAGGTCTGCAGCCGGTCGTGCAGCTCCGCGCGGAGCTGGGGAGACAGTCCCGGCTGCGCGATCCGCTCACGCAGCGTGAGCAGCGAGCGCATCTCCTCCACCGTGAAACCAAGCGGCTTCATCTTCTTGATCAGAAAGAATCGATCGAGAGCGTCATCGTCATAGAGCGGAAAACCGCCCGCCGAGCGGCCCACGGCGACAAGAAGGCCTGCCTCCTCGTAGAACCTGGCGGTACGCAGGGACAAGGTCACCAGAGTGGCGACGTCGCCGATCTCGTAGCGCCCGTCGCGGGCGTCGGCGGAAGACCTGGCGCTGCTGGTTGTGGACAATTCAACCCTTATCAGGTGAGCATGGCGGCTGGTGTTCAGATATCTAGCGTCTACGCGTCGGCTATCCGCGGCTACAGACAAGCGGTAAAGATCTGGTAATCGCTGCCGGACCGCGGGTCCACGGCGATTCCGGCTCGCCGCGGCCGCGGCCGGGCACCCCGGAACCAGGGCGGGACGGAGGACCGGGTCGGCACAGCCTCCGAACCCCCCCGGCAGCGGGGCGACGCGGGATACACCAGAGCCTGCTCCATCACTTACCGTAGCTGGCGGGCTCGGCGGGTCAACGTGCCCCACGCGGCTACCGTAGCCGGTGACCTGGCATGACACGCCCGCACTCGCCCACCGGGCGGACAACCACCTAGCAGTCTGTCACGCCGATCGGTCCGCGTCGCCGTGCAGGCCGATGACGAAGTCCTCGGCGACACCGGCCTGTTGGCGCAGAGTGGCGAGCTTCTCCTCGGCCAGCACGACCCAGGTGCGCAGCAGCTCGCGCAGCTCGGCCCGGCGGGCATCGGAGATCTTCGGGTCGGACAGCTCATCGCGGACGGACAGCAGCGAGCGCATCTCCTCGAGGGTGAACCCGAGGGATTTCATCTTCTTGATGACCAACAGCCGGTCGACAGCCGCGTCGCCGTAAAGACGGAAACCGCCGGGCGTGCGGCCGGCGATGGTGAGCAGCCCGGCCTCCTCGTAGTACCGCACCGTGCGCAACGAGAGCCCGACCCGCTCGGCCACCTCACCTATCTGATACGTGGTTCCGCGGGCCGCGCGGAACGCGGATGGATCGCGACGCGTCGTGGACAAGGTGACCCTAACGTTAGTGGCTCGACGCCGGGAGCAAGGCTGATAACACACGACTCTACGACGTTCCGGACAGCGAGCCGATACGGGTCGCTTCGGCTCACCGTGCGCCCCCGGACGGACGACCGGCCGACCCGGTCTGCGGAGGCGACGTCCAGGCCGGCCGTGCCGCCGGCCGTGCGGGCCCGCCTCGAACACCGCCGCGACCGCCGTCACCCGCGCCACCGGCCCGCATCGGTCGACGCGGGGATCGCGAACGGGCAATCTCTTCCTCGGGGCCGAGCTCTGCGGCGAGGCCGAGCCCGGACGCCGCCCGTCGCGGGCATCATCATCGGCAGGATCCGGCCGCCGGGCCGGTGGAGCGAGGAGAGCGTTGTGCTGACCAGGATCGACCACGTCGGGATCGCGGTGGCTTCGCTGGCCGAGGCGATTCCGCGCTACGAGGAGGCGTTCGGCCTCAAGGTCGTGCACCAGGAGGACAACGACCGCCAGGGCGTGCGCGAGGCGATGCTGCTGGTGCACAGCGGCGAGGTCGGCAACTCCTACGTCCAGCTGCTCGAGCCGCTGCGCGAGGACAGCCCGGTAGGGAAGTTCCTGGCCAAGCGAGGACCCGGCATCCACCACATCGCCTACGGCGTGGCTGACATCGACAGCGCCCTGGCCGCGCTGACCACCACCGGCTTCGACCTGGTCAACAAGACGCCCGTGCACGGCACCGCCGGCAGCCGGATCGCGTTCATCCACCCCAAGGGGCTCGGCGGGGTGCTGACCGAGCTGGTCGAGGCCGCCGAGGGCCACTGAGTCGACGCACCCGCGCAAGGCACCGTCCCACATGCCGCGCGGCGGGAGCCCGGTGGGACAGGAGCGCGAGACGACAGGGAGGAGCAGCGGGTGCGGATCGTGATTGCGGGTGCGCACGGCCGGATAGCCCGAGGGCTGAGCCACCGGCTGCGCGGGCAGGACGCGACGGTGATCGGGCTGATCCGCAACCCGGACCAGCGCGACGACGTGCGCGCGGCGGGCGCCGAGCCGGTCGTCGCCGACCTGGAGTCGATCGACGCCGCGACGCTGGCGCAGCACGTGCGTGGCGCGGACGCCGTCGTCTTTGCGGCGGGCGCGGGACCGGGCAGCGGCGCGGCCCGCAAGGACACCGTCGACCGTGCCGGCGCGGTGCTGCTCGCCGACGCGGCGCAGCTCGCCGGGGTACGTCGCTACCTGCTGGTCTCCTCGGTCGGGGTCGATGGGCCGCCGCCGCCGGGCACGGACACGGTCTTCGCGGCCTACCTGCGGGCCAAGGCCGCGGCCGAGGAGACGATCCGCGGCCGCGATCTGGACTGGACCATCGTGCGCCCGGGCCGGCTGACCGACGACGACCCGACCGGCCGGGTGCGACTCGCCCCGGGGGTGGACCGCGGCGCGATTGCCCGCGAGGACGTGGCCGCGGTGCTCGCCGCGCTGCTCACCGCACCCGGCACAGCCGGGATCACGGCCGGGCTGGTCAGCGGCGAGACGCCGGTGGCGCGGGCCGTCACGGAGCTCACCTCCGCCTGACCCGCGCGCCGCGCCTCGGGACAGTCGCCGGCACCGGCGCGTCCGGCTTGCCCTCTCCCGTGTCTTTCCAGAGGCTTTCGTGTCCGATTCGTCCCTCTGGAAAGGCCGGGCCGCCGCCGGACGGCACCCGCGGGCTGCCGCCCCGCGGGTGCCGGAGAACGGTCAGCGGCGGCTCGCCGGGGCGGAGAAGGCTGCGCTCGGGATCGGGTCGAGCGGCGTCACCGAGCGGCCGTTCCACTGGTAGCGGACCGTGGCCCCCCCAGCCGTCGGGCAGCACATCGGATCGCCCGGCTTGTACAGGTCGTACTGCAGGGCCACCACCCGGTCGGTGGACCAGATCCAGCGGATCGTCGCGCTCGGCTGAGGCGAGTCGTAGCCGACGAACGCCCCGCGGTGGAAGAGGAACGCCCGCTGCGGGTGCCCGTCCGCGGAGGTCGAACGCAGCCCGACGATCACGCTGAGGTCGTTGTTCTGGTCGTAGCCGCCGAGAGAGATCGGCGTATAGCCGGCGGCGCGCACGACCGACGACGCCTTAGCGACGCTGAGCGCGGGCGTCCCCACCGCGTTCGGCGCAGCCGAGGCGCTACCGGTGAGCCCGCCTACCAGCACGAGTGCACCGATCAGCACTGAAACGGCAAGTCCGCGACGTAGAGTCATGAGAACCCCCAGGTTCCGTGTTGACCCGACCACGCTAGATGCCCTGTTCGACGGCCGCCGCCCCGGCAGGGCCTATGGGCGGTATGTCGCCCGGTTCGACCGCAATCGCCCGACGGTCGGCGTGCCCCATGTCGGGTGTGTCCCACGCGAGTCGGGAGTCGGCGCCGTCGTCGCCGGGTGGCGGGCTGCCGCGGGGTGTGAGGCTGTCGCGGGGCGCGGGTCAGCGGCCGGGAGGGGCGGCCGGGGCGCGGCCGTGGCGGCGGCGGGCGGCCCAGCTGACCGCGGCCAGCAGCCCGGGCGGGCGCTGGAAGGCGGTCAGCGTCGTGCCGGGCAGCCGCAGGCGCAGCGTGGCCACGGAGCGGGGGCGGACGAACTCGCGCAGCCCCTCGGCCCCGTGCACCCGGCCGAAACCGCTCTCGCCGCTGCCGCCGAAGGGCAGGGCGGGGATCCCGGCGAAGGAGAGCACGGCGTTGACGGACACCATGCCGGCGTCGAGTCGGCGGGCGATCTCGTCGCCGCGACGGCGGGAGAACACCGTCGCGCCCAGCGCGTACGGGGTGCCGTTGGCCAGGGCGACGGCCTCGTCGACGTCGGCGACGGTGCGCACCGTGACCACCGGGCCGAAGGTTTCCTCCTGCACGGCGGGGCTGTCCTCGGGGACGTCGACGAGGACGATCGGGGAGATGAAGGTCCCGCCCACCGCCTCGACGCCGCCGAGCAGGGCCGTCGCGCCGCGGGCCAGCGCGTCGGCGACGTGGCGGCGCACGACGGCGGCCTGGCCGGGCATCGTCATCGGGCCGTAGGAGGCGTCCGGTTCGCCGCCCGGCCGCACGCCGGCCAGGGCCCGGCGGAGCTCGGCGAGGAACGGCTCGGCGACGGCCGCGGTGACGTAGATCCGTTCGACGCCGGCGCAGGTCTGCCCGGCGTTCGACATCGCCCCCCAGGCGGCCGCGTGGGCGGCGGCGACCACGTCGGCGTCGTCGGCGACGATGCACGGATCCTTGCCGCCGCACTCGATGACGACCGGGGTCAGCGACTGCGCGCACGCCGCCATCACCTTGCGGCCGCTGGCCACGGAACCGGTGAAGGCGATCTTGTCGACGCCGGCGGCGCAGAGCGCGGCGCCGGTGGCGCCGAACCCGGTGACCACGCCCAGCACCCCGGTGGGGGCGGCCGGGTTCGCGGCGGCGAAGGCCTCCGCCAGCCGGCTGCCCAGCGCCGATGTGTACTCACTGGGCTTGAACACCACCGGGTTGCCGGCGGCGAGGGCGTAGGCGATCGAGCCGACCGGGGTCAGCAGCGGGTAGTTCCACGGCCCGATCACCCCGACGACCCCGAGGGGGCGGTACTCCACCCGGGCGGTGTGGTTGGCCAGGAACGGGCCGGGCAAAACTCGACGCGTGCGCAGTACCCGCCCGGCGTTGCGGGCCGCCCAGCGGATGTGCTCCAGGGTGAGCAGGAGTTCGATGCGGGCGTCGGCGGCGGTCTTGCCGTTCTCCGCGTGCAGCAGCTCGACGAGCTCGCCGTCGTGGCGGGCGAGGTGGGCGGCCCAGCGCAGCAGGTGCTCGCGCCGCCCGGCGGCGCCGAGCCCGGCCCACCAGGGAGCGGCTGCGCGGGCCGCCGCCACCGCGGCCGAGACCCGCTGCGGGGAGGCCACCGGGAAGTGGCCCACGACCGCGCCGGTGACCGGGTTCGTGGAGGCGAACGTCGCCTCGGGCGCGCTGACCGTCGCGGCGGCCGGATCAGCCGCACCGCCCGGGGGCGCGCCGGTGCCGGCGCCGACGAGAGGGGTCGGGGCGCCGCTCGCGGCCGGCTGGTCGGGCACGGCCGCCACCTCCGCCCCGGGACCAGCCGCCTCGCCCGGCGAGGTCGTCACAGACTGTCGCACCGCATGCCCCTCAGTGGTCGTCGCGGACCTTCCCTCCTGAAAAACCTCCCCGGGAAAGGATAGGTCGCGCACGGGCCAAGGTCGACCGGCCGGCGTCCCGTGCTGACCGGGTAGGACTACCGGAATTCGTAGGACTGCCGGAACGGGTGGAGGCTGCCGGAACGGTGGGAGCTGCCGGAACGGGTGGGCTACAGGAAGGAGTCCCGGTAAGTGGTGAACCATTCCCGCTGGGCTCGCAGGTCGGCGGTTTCGTCGGCGTAGACGTTGCCGAATGTGGTCACCGCGGCCGGCGGGTCCATGGCGAGGCATTCGCGGCGCAGGTCGGCCGCGGCGTCGTCGGCGCGCTCGCGGACCTCGTCGAACCAGCCGGCGGCCACGTCGGCGGCCAGCAGCAGCCGCAGTCGCTCGATGGGGTCCCGCGCCCGCCAGAGCACGAGCTCCTCGGCCGGCTGGTAGCGGGTCGCGTCGTCGGAGGTGGTGTGCGGCGCCATCCGGTAGGTGTTGGCCTCGATGAGGACCGGGCCGCCCCCGCCGCGGGCATGCTCGAGCGCCCAGGTGGTGACCGCGTGCATGGCGAGCACGTCGTTGCCGTCGACACGCACGCCGGGGAAGCCGAACCCGTCGGCGCGCCGCGCCAGCTGCACCGGCGACTGCCGTCGGGCCGGGGTGGAGATCGCCCACTGGTTGTTCTGGCAGAGGAACACCACCGGCGCGCCGAAGCTCGCCGCCCACACGAACGCCTCGTTGGCGTCGCCCTGGCTCATCGCGCCGTCGCCGAGGTAGACCAGCACGGCGCCGTCGCGGTCCGGATCGCCGGTGCCGACCGTGCCGTCGAGCACCATGCCCAGGCCGTAGCCGACGGCATGCAGGGTCTGCGACGCGAGGACGATCGTGTAGTTGGCCATGCTGTGCTTCGCCACGTCCCAGCCGTCGTGGCTCACCCCGCGCAGCAGGCGGATGACCTCGCCGGCCGGCACCCCCCGGTGCCAGGCGACGGCGTGCTCGCGGTAGCTGGGGAAGACGAAGTCGTGCGGCCGGACCGCCGCCGCGGAACCGACCTGCGCCGCCTCCTGCCCGCGCAGCGGGATCCACAGCACCAGCTCACCCTGCCGCTGCAGGGCCGTGGCCTCCTCGTCCAGGCGGCGCGCCAGCACCATGGACGTGTAGAACTCCCGGCACAGATCGTGGTCGGCGAGGGCGTCGAAGCGCGGGTCGGTGACCCGCGTGCCATCCGGCGCCAGCAGCCGGACGCCGGAGTCGCCCGGCTCCTGCGCCGGGAACGGCGCCGCCGGGGGTGCGGCCGCCACCGGTACCGGTTCCGGTGGCCGCGCCGGTCGCTCCGCAATCAGCTCCGGCCCGCGTACGACATTCATATGAGTACCTCTCCCCCACCGGAGGATCGAAGGACGTCCTACGATCGGAAACCATCGAAAAAAGAGTGGTATACCGGTAAGACAGTACGCGGTCCGGGATCGCCGAGAACATCGGATCGCCTCGATTCATTCACGCCGTACTCCTACCCCGCCGGCCGGCCGGGATTCCAAGGACGTCCTACGATCGGAAACCATCGAGAGAGAAACAGCCCGGTTGTGAACTCACACGAAACTCGAGCGGCCTTACGGCGCCCGCAGGTAAGGAGAATATTTCGGCCGGAGCCCGGCGAGACCTGAGCCTGCGCCCCACCCGCCCCACCCGGGGAGATCCACCCGGAGTCGGCCGGCCGAAAAGGGGGCAGCGCGCTTCTGATCGGCGCGTCCGACCGGTCCGACGGACGCCCGGTGCGGGGCGGACCCCCGGCCGGTCCCGGCGCACAATGGCGGCATGGCAGGCGAGGCAGGACGCGTCCGCGTGGCGTTGGAACGGTCCGGCGGGCTGCTGGGACGGCCGATCCGGCGGGGGCTGGACAGCGCCGACCTGCCCGCGGCGGAGGCGGTCCGGCTGCGCGAGCTGGTGCGCGGGGCGGTCCCCCCGGACGACGGGTCGGGCCGGCGGGCCGGGGGTGCCATGCCGCGGGGTGCGCCGGCCGAACGTGGGCCGGTCGGGGGCGCGGACCGCTTCATCTACACCCTGGAGGTCGACTACGCCCCGGAGGGCGACCAGCAGGGCGAGCGCACCGTGCGGACCTTCTCCGAGCCGGCCCCCGAGGAACTGCGGCCGCTGCTGGCCCTGCTGCGGGTCGCCCCCCTGCTGCCGGCCCGTGGCCGCGACACGCTGCGCTGACCCGCCGGCCGGCCGCGGGGGCGCCGGTCCGCCCCCCGCCGGGCCTGCTCGGGCCTGCTCGGGCCTGCTCGTCCGCATCACCGGCCGCGCCCGGCGGCCACCCTGGTGCGCCGGGCCTCGCCCGCCAGGGCCCGGCGCCGGAAAATCATTCGCCGGACGGCGGTGAAGCAGGCATCCTGAACAGGCGGAGCGGAACGGTCTCGATTCGGATTTCCGGACCGGGCCGGCACGTCCGCCGAAGTCGGCGGCGGGCACGTGAACCGGGGCCTGGATTCTTGCAGCCAGATTTCCGCGGCTGGTGGGATCCGCCCCCGGCCAGCTTGTTCCCAACCGTCCGGCGACGGACCGGCGCGGGAGCTCCCGGTGCGAGGTCCTGATTCCGGAGCGCCCGCGAAATTTCCGGCCGACGGGCAGAATGTCTTCGGTCGGCAAGAAGTGAACAGCACGGACCACACCCTCCGTCGAGAGTAGGAACCAACCGATGAGCCCCGTCGCGACGCTCGGCGCAGCGGCGCATCCGATCTGGCTGTGGACCCGGCCCGAGGAGGTCGAGAGCGCCGCGCTGGACCAGCTTCGCAATGTCGCGTCCCTGCCCTACATCCATCACCATGTCGCGGTGATGCCCGACGTGCACCTCGGCTACGGCGCCACGGTCGGCTCCGTGATCGCCCTGCGCGACGCAGTCTCCCCCGCCGCCGTCGGGGTCGACATCGGCTGCGGGATGGCCGCGGCGCGGACCAACCTCACCGCGGCCGATCTGCCCGATGACCTGGGTCCGCTGCGGGCCGCGCTGGAGGCGGCCGTCCCGGTCGGGATGACCGGCCACCCGGAGCCGACCGCGCGGGCCCGGCGCCAGGACGATCTGTGGAACACGTTCGGCGCGCTGCATCCCCGCGTCGCCGGGCGGCTGGCGAGGGCGATGAACCAGCTGGGCACCCTCGGCTCGGGCAACCACTTCCTCGAGGTGTGCCTGGACACCGACGACGCCGTCTGGATCATGCTGCACTCCGGTTCGCGCAACGTCGGCAAGGAACTCGCCGAGGCCCACATCCGCGTCGCCAAGCAGCTCGAGCACAACGCCGGCCTGGCCGACCGCGATCTCGCCGTGTTCCTCGCCGGCACCCCCGAGATGGCCGCCTACCGCCATGACCTGGACTGGGCGCAGACGTACGCTCGGCGCAACCGGGACCTGATGCTCGCCGCGGCCGTCGAGGCGCTGCGCGGCCCGCTGCCCGGGCTGCGCGTGCCCACCCCGCCGGCCGACGGCCCGCACGCCGGCGACCGCGACTTCGCCTTCGTGAACTGCCACCACAACTACGTCGCCGAGGAGCACCACTTCGGCGCCGATGTGCTCGTCACCCGCAAGGGCGCCATCTCCGCCCGGGAAGGGGAATACGGCATCATCCCCGGTTCGATGGGAACCCGGTCCTACCTGGTGCGCGGACGGGGAAACCCCGACTCGTTCCATTCCGCCAGCCACGGTGCCGGCCGCACGATGAGCCGCAACCGGGCCCGGCGGACGTTCACCGTCGACGACCTCGCCGCCCAGACCCGCGGCGTGGAATGCCGCAAGGACGCCGGCGTCCTCGACGAGATCCCCGCGGCGTACAAGGACATCGACACCGTCCTCGCCCGCCAGAGCGACCTCGTCGAGATCGTCGCTACGCTGCGCGCGGTGCTCTGCGTGAAGGGCTGAACTCCACGCCCCCTGCGCGGGGGCCGTCGGATTCGGACGGCGGCCCCCGCGACCTCAACGGACGCTCCCCGTGTGGGCGACCCCGACCAGCTCGTCCCCGTCCGGCCATCTCTCCCGCGCAGCCGTCTCCATCCGTCACAGCCGTGCCGACATCAACCGCCGACCCCGTGCCTGGGGTGTCCGGCGAACGATGGACGTGCGTCGGCGGTCTCGCCCGCGGCGATGAGGACGGCTCGTCATCGGTGACGTCATCGGTGACGATGTCGGTTTCCCGCCCCCACCGCGCCGGACGATACCGACCGGCGTCCATCCCGGATTATCGGTGGCCGCCGTCGGGTAGGAGAATGCCGGCTGATCCCAACGACAGCTGACCGGCTCGATGGCGTCCGCATGCGTTGCTGGGGGTCGTGATGATTTCTCGCCACCGAGCCGTCCGGCTCACAGTTGCAGGATTGATCGGCGCCTTTGTGATGGTCGGCGCCAATCAGCCGGGCCTGTCCTTGCCGACGGCATCGCCCACGCCGCCGACGCAGGGTCAGCCGCTTCGCGACCCGCCGCAATACGTGAGCAGGGACGGGGTCCTGCGGGTCCGTATCGTCGTGGAGCGGCGCCAGGTCGAGCTGGCCGGCCGCCGGCTGTGGGCGCTGACCTACAACGGCCTGTACATGCCGCCGACGCTGCGGTTCCGTCCGGGTGACCGGCTGGATGTGACGATGGTGAACCGCGTCCATCCCTACACGAACCTGCACGTCCACGGGCTGCACGTGTCGCCGGCCGGAAACTCCGACAACGTCTTCATCCACATCCATCCGGGCGAGACGTATCATTACGTTTACCAGTTTCCCCGGACCTTGACTCCAGGGACCTACTGGTACCATTCCCACGGTCATCCGCATGCCGCGTCGCAGGTCGCCGCAGGCATGTCGGGAATCATCATCGTCGACGGGCTGCAACGGTATCTGCCACCGGATCTCCGTCACATCACCGAGCACGTCGTCGCGCTGAAGGACTTCCAGGTCCAGGGCGACTCGATCCGGACCGAGGACCTGCACATCGGAGGGGCCACGAACCGTACGGTCAACGGCCAGCTGAACCCGACCATCCAGATCCGGCCGGGCGAGACCCAGCTGTGGCGGCTGGCCAACATCAGCGCCAACATCTACTACCGGCTGCGGCTGCCAGGACAGCGGTTCCACGTGATCACGCAGGACGCGAGCCCCGTCACCCGGGTCTGGTCCGCGGATTCCCTCGTCATCCCCGCTGGCGCCCGCTATGACGTGCTCGTGCAGGGCGGCCCGGCCGGCCGCACCGCATTGGAAACCCTCGCCTACGACACCGGACCGGCGGGCAACAGTTTCCCCCGGCAGACCCTCGCCACCGTCGTCTCCAGCGGCCCGGCGATACGACCGGCGGCGTTGCCCACCACCTTCGCCCCAAGACCGGCAGTGGACCTGAGTCGCGCTCCGATCGCCGCGCGGCACACCCTCGTCTTCTCGGAGAACAGCGCCGGAACCCAGTTCTACATAAACGGCCGGACCTTCGACGAAAATCGGGTCGACGTCCGCTCCAGGCTCAACACAGTGGAAGAGTGGACCGTCCGCAACGACTCCGACGAGCAGCACTCCTTCCACGTTCACACCAATCGCTTCCGAGTGATGAGTATCAACGGCAAGCCGTACAACGCGCTGAGCCTGCAGGACACCGTGAACCTCCCCGCCAGGGGAGAGGCCGTCGTGCGGATCCACTTCACCGACTTCACCGGGAAGACGGTCCTGCACTGCCATATCCTCAACCACGAGGACATGGGCATGATGGCCGTCCTGCAAATCGTGAAATGAACCGCGGCGCGGTGACCTTGCCCGACGAAGGACCGACGCGAGTCCGCCGACGGCAGGCGATGGCGGGACTTTTCGTTCCGTTCTCGTCGGCGCCGTCACGGCGGCTCGTCGCCGCCGGGATGATCCGCGCCGTCGAGGTCGTCGAGCAGGCCCTGGGTGCGCTGGGTGTAGGGATGATCGTCGCCGAGGGTGCGGCGCTGGTGGGTGACCGTGTCCCGGGCGAGCCGGCGGGCGCGGTGAAGGTCACCGAGAGCGGCGAGGCGGCTGGCGAGGTTCAGCGCCGAGCGCAGGGTGTTGGGATGCTCCTCACCCAGGACTCGCCGGCGGCGGGCGAGGGTGTCCTCGTCGACCCGCCGGGCAGCGCGGTGGTCGCCGAGGGCGGCGAGCCGGTTGGCCAGGCTGTGCGCGGAGCGCAGCGTGTCCGGATGATCCTCGCCGAGCAGCCGGCGGCGGCGAGCGAGGGTGTCCTCGGCGAGGGCGCGGGCGGCGCGGTGCTCACCGCTCTCGGCGAGCCGGCTGGCCAGGTTGTGCGCCGAGTGCAGCGTGTCCGGATGATCCTCGCCGAAGATGCGCCGCCGGCGGTCGAGGGTGTCCTGCGCGAGCCGGCGGGCGTCGCCGTGGCGACCGAGGGCGGCGAGGGTGTCGGCGTGGTGGAACGCCGCGTGCAGCGTGTCGTCATGGTCCGGACCGAGCTGGTCGGCGGTCCGCCGGTGCAGCCGGGCGGCGAAGCTGTGGGCGGCGGCGTAGTCCCCGCGGGCGTACAGATGAGAACCGAACTCGGCGGCGAGGCGTCGCAACCGGTGCGGATCGTCGTCGCGTCCTTCGAGCCGGGTGACCGCGTGCAGCAGGTGAGGACCGAGGGCGGCCCAGGCCGGCCAGGTGACGGGGTTGACCGGGTCGCCCGGCGTGGCCGCGGCGAGCAGGCGGGCGATGGTGTCGGCGAGACGGCGCCGCCGGCCCGGGGAGTGCTGCCCGGCGATGACGGCCTGGACGAGGCGGTGCACGACGATGCTGTCCCCGGTCCGGCGGGCCAGGGAGAAGTCGGCGGCGGCGGCCAGCGCGTCGTCGAGGGTCAGGTCGGGGTGGGTGTCGGCGGCGATGTCCGCCAGCGGGTCGTCGAGCAGGTCGGCACGGGCGGCGAACAGGCTCAGCGGGATCGGTTCGGGGGCGAGGTGCGAGCACAGGTCCAGCAGCTGCACGGTCGCCGGATTGTCCGCGTGCAGCCGGTCCAGGGAGATCGACCAGCAGGTGTCGAGCCGACCCGCGTACAGCGGGTCGTTGCCCTTGCCGAGGAAACGCTGCCGGCGGCCGCGGAAGCGGCGCAGGTAGTCATCGGGTGCCAGCCCGGTCTGGTTGAGGTAGCCCGCCGCCTGGGCCAGGGCGAGCGGCAGGTCGCCGAGCTCCTTGGCGAGCGCGTCGGCGACCGCCGGGTCGAGGCTGGTGATCCGGCGGGTCAGCAGCGTGATCGACTCGTCCCGGGGCAGCAGGTCGACGTCGACGGCGGCGGAGACCGCCTCCCAGCCGGGGTTGCGGGAGGTGATGAGCACGTGCCCCGGGCCGGACGGTAACCACTGCCGCAGGGCGACCGGATCCTCGGCGTTGTCGAAGACGATCAGCCACCGGTCGCGGCGCGCGAGCTCCTGCAGCACCGCCTGCGCGATCTGCGGGACGGGCCGCCCCGCGGGCAGGCACAGCGGGACCGCCAGCGCGGCGATCTTCTCGGCGAGCAGGGCGGTCTGCTCGGCGTCGATCCACCAGACCAGCGTGTAGTCACCGGCGTGCCGGTGGGCGTACTCGATCGCCACCTGTGTCTTGCCGACGCCGCCCATGCCGTGCAGGGCGGTGACGGCGACCGGCCCGGCGCCGAGCTCGGCGTGGATCCGGTCGAGGATCTCCTTCCGGCCGGTGAAGTGCCGGTTGCGGCCCGGGACGTTCCACCCCACGGGCAGCCGGTGCGGGAACGTAGGTTCACCGACCGGCGCAGGCCGCGGCCCACGCGGCGCCGTCGGGCCGGGGGCGTCCCTGCCGGGGAAGGCCGGTTCGGTCTCGGGTTTGCCCCGCTCGCCGCGGGCGGCGGCGAGCAGGCGCCGCGCCGCCGTCTCCCGGTCGACGTCGAACAGGTCGACGCCGACGATCTGACCGAGCAGGCCCGGCCACGGGCAGTCCTCGACCCGGAACACCAGCAGCCGGCGCTCCCGGCCGTCGGGATCGCCGGTCCAGGCGACCCGCCAGCCGGCCTGCGACGCGGCGCCGACGGCGTAGGCGGCCGACAGCACCGCGACCGTCCTCGCCGCCGCCCACGTCGCCGCGTGCAGCTCGGTGGCCAGATGGGCACCGGGCGCGAAATCCCACGCCTGGATCCGGGCGGAGTAGCCGGCGTCCTCCAGCACCCAGGCGATCCACTCCGCCCAGCCCTGGTCGGCGTCCGCGTAGGAGACGAAGAAGTCGACGGGCGCGCCGGGACGGGTGACACCGATCGCTGGAGCCCCCGGATCCATACCAGGACAGCCTGCCATGAACGGCACCATCCGTCACGGTTCGGCTGCGGCCCGGCGCCTGGCGGCTCGGCGACCGGGCAACTCGGCGACCGGGCGGCTCGGCGACCGGGCGGCTCGGCGACCGGGCGGCTCGGCGACCGGGCGAGGCGGGATGCGCCCGGCGGCCGCGCATGCGGGGTCCGCTCAGGCGGCGTCGTGGAAGATCAGTCCGAGGGTGTGGCGCTGGCCCGATCGGACGGTGCTGACCCCATGCCGCACGGGCGAGGCGGACCAGCCGCGTGCCGAGGGGACCGGCCGATCCCGGGTGGTGAAGATCAGGGCATGCCCGCGCAGGAGGGTGCGGGCGGTGCCCCGGGACTGGGCCCGCATGCGCTGCTCGACAAGCAGGAACTCGCCGCCGGTGTAGTCCGTGCCGGGGGTGTCGAGGCCGATCACGACCTGTAGTGGGAAGACCAGTTCGCCGTACAGGTCGCGGTGCAGCGCGTTCCAGTCGCCCGCCCGGTAGCGCAGCAGCAGCGGCGTGGGGAGGTGCTGCCCGGCGCGGTGGCAGTCGGCCAGCCAGGCGTCGAGGGTGTCCGGCCACGGGGCCGGCCGGCCCAGGCGGGCGGCCCACTGCCGGGCGACGGGCAGCAGGAACGGGTAGAACACCGCGCGCAGGGCCTGGACCGGCGGGGGAAGAGGATGGTCGAAGTAGCGGTATTCCCCTGACCCGAACCGGTGACGGGCCAGGTCGACGGTGGACCGGAAGCGCCCGTCGTCGCCGTAGAGGTCTGCGAGCTCCCGGCACTGCGCCGCGGTGAGCACCGGGCCGGTCAGCGCGCAGCCGGCCGCGTCCAGCTCCGCGGCGATCGCGGCCCAGTCCATCGCCCGCACGCGCGCCCCGACGTCCGTCCCCACCAGGGCCGCCGCGTCATCCGAGCCGGCCGGGGTCGCCGCACCGCCCAGCCGGGCCGGCGCCACTGCCCCATGCGGGTGGGCCGGGGATCGCGCCGCCCCCGATCCGACCGGGCGCGCCGTCACCAGAGGCCCCCGCCCGCGCCGCTCGGCGCGGGCGCGAGGTCCAGCGTCGGCGCCAGCGCACCCTCGTGGCGCAGCAGGAACTCCTTGCGGGCGAGGCCCGCGGCGAACCCGCGCAGCGCACCGTCGGCACCGATCACCCGGTGGCACGGGCGCAGGAGCAGCAGGGGATTGGCGCCGACGGCCGTGCCGACCGCCCGGACCTCACCGCGCTCGGCCCCGATCCGGCCGGCTAGCTGGCCGTAGCTGACGGTCGTGCCGTAGGGGATGGACTCCAGCGCCTGCCACACCCGCTCCTGGAAGTCGGTCCCCCGGGTGCGCAGAGTCAGCGTGAAGGTGCGTCGCTCGCCGACGAAGTACTCGGCGATCTGCCGGGCGGCCTCGGCGAACGGCTCGTCTGCCCGCCGCCAGTGCGGCGCGATCACCGCGGCGCCCCGCTGCTGCGGCATGGACAGCGAAGCGAGGGCGAGCCCGCCGGACGCCTGGTCCGACTCGGCGCCCACCAGCAGCAGGTCCCCCACCGGGCTGGTCAGCGTCGTGTAGACCATCATCGGTCCACGTCCCTTCTTGCTTGTTACGCCCATCGGGGCTGGTTCCAGATGCATGGTCATGCCGGACGGCGCGCCGCGTGAGGCGGCGCGACGTCAGGTCCGGCGGCCCCGGCGGGGGCGGCCGCTTCGGCGGGGGCGGCTGCCTCGACGCGTGGCGCCGCTGTGACCCACAGGTGGTGCGCCGCGTAGGAGCGCCACGGCGCCCAGGCCACGGCGGCGGGCGGGGCAAGGCGGTGGCGGCGCAGTGCGGCCCGCAGCGCCGCGTCCCCCGCGGGGAGCACGTCCGGATCGCCGAGCCCCCGCATCCGGACGTAGCCGGCGGTCCAGCGACCGATGCCCCGCACGGCCAGCAGCGCCCGCTCGGCCTCGGCGCGGTCGACGCCCCCGTCGAGCGGGACGTCACCGTCGGCGAGCGCGGCGGCGAGCGCGCGCACCGTCTCCCGCCGGGTCTCGGGCATGCCCACCTCGTGCAGGGATGCGGCGGCGAGCGCGTCGGCCCGGGGGAACAGCAGGGCGAGCCCGCCGCTCGGGGTGGGCAGCGGATCGCCGTACTCGGCGAGCAGTGCCTCGCCGAGGCGCCGTCCGGCAGGCACTGAGACCTGCTGCCCGAGCACCGCCCGTACGGCCAGCTCGTGCGCGTCGGTGGCCCCCGGGGCACGCAGACCCGGGTGGCGGGCCACGAGGGGCGCCAGGACCGGATCGGTCGCGAGATGGTCGGCGACGGCCCACGGGTCGGCATCCAGGTCGAACAGCCGCCGTAGCCGGCTGACCGCGACGGTCAGGTCGCGCAGGTCGCTCAGGGACAGGCGGCACTCCAGCCAGCCGACGTCGTCGGCGCCTGGCCGTTCGGCCACCTCCGCGATGCCGTGCCCGCGGGTCAGCCGCAGCGTCCGCCGGTAGGTCCGCCGCCCGCGGTCACCGACGACCTCCTCCACTCCGCGCAGCGCCCGGCGGGCCAGATAGTCGAACACCTCGCCCGCCGCGTATGGCCGGCGGTAGCCCAGCCGGAGCACCAGCCCACCCGGGCCGGCGGGCTCGTCCTCCCCCCGACTGGGGGATGCGGATCGCGGCGCCCGTGGTCCGCGAAGGTCACTTGGCGTCGCCGCGTAGACCGTGCGGATGGTGTCGTTGAACTGGCGGACGCTCGCGAAGCCGGCGGCGAAGGCCACCTCGGTGGCGGGCAGCTCGGTCATCTGCAGCAGCAGCCGCGCGGTGTGCGCGCGCTGCGCCCGGGCGAGGGCAAGCGGTCCGGCTCCCACCTCGGCGGTCAGGTGCCGCCGCAGCTGGCGGGGGCTGTAGCCCAGACGGGCGGCGAGGCCGGCCACACCTTCCCGGTCGACGACACCGTCGCCGATCAGGCGCATCGCCCGGCCGACCACGTCGGCGCGGATGTTCCACTCGGCAGAGCCGGGCACCGCGTCCGGTCGGCACCGCCGGCAGGCCCGGAAGCCGGCGCCGTGCGCCGCCGCGGCCGTCAGGAAGAACCGGACGTTCGCCCGCTTCGGTGTCACCGCCGGGCAGCTCGGACGACAGTAGATGCCCGTGGTGGTCACGGCGAAGTAGAAGGCGCCGTCGAACCGGGCGTCCCGGCTGGCCACCGCCTCGTAACGGCCCTCGTCCGTCCTCATGCCCCCACTCTCGACGCGATCGACCCCGGATGCTGGCGGGAATCGGACGTCGTGCCAGCTCGCCGGCACTCGCTGCCGGCACCACGGCCGAGTCGATGCCCAAGGCCGAGAAAGCCGCCGGGGACCGGCGAATCGCACCCGAGGCCGCCGGGGCGGCCGCCGGCGGATCAGGGCGACGTCAGGCGAGCGGCCTGCGCAGGACGACGAAGTAGAGGTCGGGCCGCAGCGGCCGGCCGAACCGCTCGTCGGCGTAGGGAAACGGTCGGGTCTCCGTGGTCGGGACGTATCCTTTGCGGCGGTACCAGTCGATGAGTTCGGTCCGCTGGGCGATGACCTGCATCTCCATCCACGCCGCCGACCAGGCCGTGACGGCGTGCCGTTCGGCGAGCCGCAGTAGTGCCCCGCCCACTCCGGCCCCCTGCCGGGTGGGGCTGACGGCGAACATGCCGAAGTAGGCCCCCACCGCCGCGGTGATCCCCGCCCCGATCGTCCCCTCGTCCTCTCCCGGCTGGGTCACCAGCTCACCCGTCCGGACCACGCCGGGTCCACCATGCGCCGCCGGCTCGATCAGGCGCTCCACGTGGCAGCAGCCCACGAGGAGGCCGGAGGGCTCCTCCGCGAGCAGGACACCACCGTGGGGGGCCGCCAGGGCGGCACGCACCTCGTCGGCATCCGTGCGCTGGCCCCCGAGCAGGTCCGCCTCGGTGGTCCACCCCGCCCGGCTGGACTCCCCCCGGTACGCGGATTCGACGAGCGCGACGATCGCCGCTGCCTCGGCGTCGCTGTCGGTGGCATGGCGGAACGCCACGTTCGCGGGCTGGGGACGAAAGACCGATCGCATCCCCCCATCCTCACAGCTCGGCAGGCGAATCCCCTGACAGGGCGAGGGACGGCACGGTCCGTGACAGCCCGAGCGTTCGTTCGCCGCCGGTGACGGCAGCAGCGAGCCGGGGCAGCAGTGATCCGAGGGGAGCATCGACACGGACGGTCGCCCGGCTGTCCCCGCGAGTGGGCCCCTGGTTGACGATCGCGACCGGAATGCCGAGTTCGGCCGCCCGCAGCACGAAACGGTACCCGGACATCACGGTCAGCGACGAACCGAGGATCATCACCGCCCGGGCGCTCTCGACCAGGTCGAACGCCTGCGCCACGCGGGGACGCGGCACGGTGGCGCCGAAGAACACCACGTCCGGTTCGAGCTGCTCGCCTCCGCAGCCACGACAGTCGACCATGACGAAACGGGCGACCGCCTCCTCCGAAAGGGTGACGTCACCGTCCGGGTTGGTGGGGGCCCCGGAGATGTGGAAGCCCGGGTTCGCCGCGCTCAGCCGCTCGTCGAGGTCGCGGCGCGGGCTCACCTCCCCGCAGTCGCTGCACACCACGCGGGACAGGCTTCCATGCAGGTCGATGACATGGCGGGAACCGGCGCGCTGGTGCAGCTCGTCGACGTTCTGGGTGACGATGCCGGTGACCAGCCCCGCCTGCTCCAGCCGGGCCACCGCGCGGTGGCCCGCGTTCGGCTCGGCCCGGGCGACCTGCCGCCAGCCGGCGTGACTGCGGGCCCAGTAGCGGTGGCGGGCCCCCGGTTCCTTGGTGAACTGCTGGTAGGTCATCGGGGTGTGGCGGCGCAGTGCCCCGTTCGGGCCCCGATAGTCCGGGATGCCGGAGTCGGTCGAGATCCCCGCCCCGCTCACCACGGCGACGCCGCCGGCCGCGACGAGGGCGCACAGCCGGTCGAACGCCTCGCCGTCGTTGGTCGTCTTTACTCCCACCGCTCCCATGCTGCCCGATCGCGCGGCCGCGGACCCCTCGACGGCCGGACGGGCCGGACGCAACCACCGGGCTCGCCCGTCCGGCACGACGTCCCGTCTCCCCTTCGCTCTCCTCCGAACGGGCCCTCCCACCCGCCGCCGACCACCGGATCCCTCGACCAGCCGGGACGGTCCGCCCGATCCGGCCAGACCGGGCGTCGCCTGTTCGGCCGATGCGACCCGGGCGTCGGCTCCGACCCGATGACCATCATCCGAGTCGACTGGTGACCTCCGAACACGGGTCGTACCGTTGCGCCGGGTAGACCTCTATCGAGGTGATGACCGATGAACGAGCAGGTCAGAAGCACCAGCACACCGTCACGACGACAGCGGGACACCCACGGCTCCGCCGCGGTGCCCTCTGGACGGCGCAAACCGCGCATACCCGATGCGGGGGACGATGCCGCACGTACGGGACCCGAACGGCTGTCGGCGTGGGAGGCCGCGCAGGCCGCCGCCCATCCGGGCCCCGAGGCGCCCGTATGTGGTGCGGCCGGTCAGGTCGCCGGGCCGGAGGAGACGATCGAGGCCGAGATCGTCCGGTGTCTGCCGGGCTCGGTCGCACTCGTCCGGACACCCGCCGGCACGGAGGAGATCGGTCTCGGCCTCGTCCGAGCACAGATGGGCGATGCGGTGCTGGTCCACGCCGGGGAGGCGATCAGCGTCCTTTGACGTCCTCCCCCGTCTGAGATCGGGGGATTCCGACTCCTACAGACCCACACTGCCGAAACGGGTCATGCGCCCATTCCACGGAAAGGGATGACCACCCGTGAACAATCTGGGGCAGCGTTTCCTCCCGGCCTCCAGGCCGGGGCATCCACGCCGAAACCATGGTGACCGGCCGCGACGCCCGGTGCGCCCGGGAGTGAAGGGGGCTACCGATGAGGACGGTTCAGGCGCCGCTCGACCGGGCGGCGGCGATCGCCGACGCGACGATCTACCGGCACGATCCGGATCATCGCGTGCGGTCCGGCGGGGGCGGGTCGGGCAGGCTCGTCGGGGTGCTGACCCCGGCGGCGTACGCCGCACGCCACCCGGATGACCGGGCGTACGTCCACGCGGAATGCCTGTTGGAGGCCGGCCCCGACGCCGTGCTGACCGCGCGGGTGCGCTGGTTGCAGATCACGACGAGGGAACAGCAGGTCCTCCGGTCGGGCGACGCCAGCGGCGGGGCGAGGGCGGCGAGCGACGCCGACGCCGACGACCAGGCCGAGTTTCTGCCGCACGAGGTCGACGAGGCCGTGACGGTCGCGGACCTGCTGGCGGCGCGCCCCGGGCCGATGGCTCACCCCCCGGGCGGAGGATGGCCGCGCGGCTGGCTGCCTCACCTGAGTGCCCCCCGACCGGATCCCTGGGAGCCGGCCCGCGAGGCGACGGGCGGGCCGGGTGCGACCCGATCGGGGGCCCACACGGTCCAGCTCAGTGCGCCGTCGGGCCGTCGCGTGCGGACGGTGGATCACGGCGGCGGAGCGGCGCCGACCAGGATCACCTGGGACACCTGGTTCGCCCGGGCGGAGCTGCGGCTGAGCGCTGGGCTGTATCCCGGTCCGCGCCCGCTGCTGCGGCTGCGCGCGGAGTTGGTCAACACCTCCGGCTGGCCTCCCCTCGCCGACGAGGCCGGGGAGCGGATCCCGGCGGGGTGGGCCGCCCGGACCCCGCGCGGGCAGGCGCTGCGCCATGCGCTGATCGGGGCGCACGTGATCCTCGGCACCGACCAGGGTCGCTTCGTCTCCCTGAGCGCGCCCCCCGACTGGGCTCGCGAAGTCGCGCGGGACTGCGTCAACGACGGCCTGTGGCCGGCAGTGGTCGGCGGTTCCGGCGGCGACCACACCGCCGTGCTGATCGCGCCGGTCCGGATCCCGGACGATCCGGACCGCGGCCCGCCCATTCCCGGGCGTGACGGGACCGTCCGGGCGGCGTCGTAGCGGCGTCCGGGGCCTGGCTCGTAGCGGCGTCCGGACCCTGGCCGGGATCCGCTACGGCCGGGGGCCGCCGGGATCCGCGACGGCCGGCGGACCGGGAGCCGCGACGGCCGGCGGACCGGGATCCACGTCGGCCGGCGGACCGGGAGCCGCGTCGGTGGCCGGGTCACGACCCACGGCGGGGGCCGCTGACGACGGGTCGCTTGCCGGTCGCTGCTGGTCGGGCAGATCGGTGAAGGTGACGTCCACCTGCTGGAAGCTTTTGAACTGCTCCGCCTTGGCGTACGAGGTGTAGGCCCGCCGGTCGGAATCGGTGAGCTCGACGTCGTCGGTGAACGGGGTCAGCAGCGCCCGCGGGTAGAGCCGGCCCGCCCGCACCGCGTTGATCTCCATGGCGAGGACCACGACGACGGCGAGGAAGTACAGCCAGGTCATCAGGCCGAGAACGAGCCCGAACAGCCCGTAGACCTGGGTGGAACCCTTGAGCTGGTGGGCGATGTAGTAGCTGCCCAGCGTCTGCACGAGCTGCCAGCCGAGCGCCGCGAACACCGCCCCGGGCAGGATCTCCCGCACCCGGACGGACCGGGCGGTCAGGACCTTGAAGGCGACCAGGACCAGGCCGGCGTTGCCCGCCGTGGAGATCGCGACCGCGAGCACCTGGAACCCGGCGGCCAGCCGGCCGAACGCCGAGGCCCCAGTCGTGACGCTGGAGAGCACCGTCGTCATCAGCACACCGAGGCCGAGCAGGCCGATGAGGCTCAGGCTGCGCAGCCGGGCGAAGAACGGGTTCGGTCGGGACCGGCGCGGCACCGCCCAGACGGTGTCCAGGGCGTTGCCGATCGCCCGGGCGACGCCGAGGCTGCCGTAGACGGCGCCGAGGATGCCGACGGCGACGGCGATCCCGCTGCCATTGAGGGCCTGCACGTCGTCGCGGAGCTGGTCACCGATGATCGGAAACTGGCTCAGCGTGGAGGTCACGACCTGCTCCTGCAGATCGGGATGACCGTGCAGGACGAAGCCCAGCCCGGTCGTGAGCAGCAGCAACAGCGGGAACAGCGACAGGAAGGCGTAGAAGGTGACCAGGGCGGCGAGATAGCCGCCCTGGTCGTCGGCGAACTTGTAGATGACGGCGATGACGAAGCCGACCCCACGGTTGCGCTGTTGGGCCCGGTCGATGCGGCCACCAAGCGCCATCCCGCGCCTCCCAAGCCCGTCCGTCGTCATGAGGCTCTCCCCCGTCCGGATGGGCCGCATACCCGCTGACCTGCCGGTAATGCGCCTCGACCTGCTGGCAACGCACCTCCCAGCGCATCGCGCCCGAATTGTTGCCACGGCTGGCCCGATCGGGTGACGTACCGGGCCGCGCGGCCGGTCGCCGCCCGCACCCCCGGTCCGGGCGGCACCACGGGCGGATCCCTCCGCCGACCCATCATCGCGTTGACGGATGGGCGCCCATGGCCTTGGCTGATGCCGCCACCCTATGCATCTGATCGATCACGGAGTAGCCACGGTCCACCGCCCGAAAGGAGCCCGCGGATGCGACGAGGTCTCAGGGGGATCGTCCCGGGGATCGGCGTGGGCCTGCTTCCCCTCGCCATCGTGCCGCTCCTGGCCGTATGGGGCCCAGACGGGGCGGACACGGTCGGGGCGGACACGGTCGGGGCCCCACTACCGCAGGGCGGCAACCCGCCGGCGCCACCGGCCTCCACGGACTCGACGCCGACCGGACGGGGGGCCACACCCGGCGGCGAACCGACCTATCTCGTCGCCGACCTCGGACCGGTGAACCGATCCGGCGCGAGCGGCACGGCCACCGCGACCCTGCGGGGGAACCTGCTGAGCATCCGGATCGCGACCCACGGTCTCGCCCCGGGGCTGCCGCACCCCCAGCACATCCACATCGGCGGCAGCCATTCCTGCCCCGCTCCGGACGCGACGGGCAGCGGCGCGGGGGGCCAGGTCCGTTCGGGCGACGCGAAGAAGTCGGTCGGCGCCATCGCGGTGTCGCTCACCACGACCGGCGACACCAGCCCGGACAGCTCCTACGCGCTGGACCGCTTCCCCGTCGGCGACGCCGGCTACGAGCGCACCATTACCGTCTCCCCGAAGGTCGCCGCCGAGCTGCGCGCCGGCGAGGGCGTGATCGAGCAGCACGGCGTCGACGCGAACCACAACGGCCGCTACGACGGGGCGGCCCGCAGCGACGTCAAACCCGAGCTGCCCGAGGAGGTCTCCAACACGGCCGCCTGCGGCCGGCTCGCCACGAGCCCGGTCCCGGTCCCGGTCGGCGGGGTGGCGGCCGGCGGCGGCGGAACCGTCTGACCGGGGCGGCCGGCGGCCCGGCTCACCGCCCCCCGACGCCGCCCGCCGCACGGTCCGGTGGCGCCGGCGAGGCGACCGGGCCGGCACCGCCGCCCGCCCGCTGCGGCGCTGCGCCGGGGTAGATACCGGTCTGCTCGGTGGCGGCGATCGTGGGTCGCCACCCGTCGGCGAAGCCGAGCTGCACGATCTGGTGCGGGATGACCAGGTCCAGCGCCCAGTCCGTGAGCACCCTGGCCCGGTTGGACCCGTTGTTCAACGCGTAGGCGTGGTACGCCCGGGTGACCACGGCCGCCGGCAGGCCATGCAGGGTCAGCCCCAACGGGTTGGCCACCGCGTCCCGCCCGCCCAGGTCGACCACGAACCCGAGATCCCGGTGCCGGTATGGCCGGGCAGTGCCGTGGCCGAGGGACGCCGCCACGTTGCGGGCGGCGGCCGCGGCCTGGCGCACGGCGTGCTGGGCGGTCTGACCGGCGGGGGCGCCCGAGCGGGTCACGTCGGGCACGGCGGCGGCGTCTCCCAGCGCGAACAGGCCATCCACCTCGGGGACCCGGAAGCAGTCGTCGACGACGAGGCGCCCGTGCGTGGTGGGCAGGCCCAGGTTCGTCATGAGCGGACTGGGGGACACCCCCGCGCACCAGACCACCGTGTGGGTGTCGATCGTCTCGTGCTGGTTGGCGGCCTCCGCCTGACCCAACCGGACGGTGCGCTCGGTGACCTCGTTCACCGACGTCCGCAGCCGCAGCTCGACGCCGCGGGCGGTGAGCACGTCGGCGGCCCGGCGGCCGAGCGCCGGCGCAAGCTCGTGCAGCAGGCGCGGCGCATGGTCGACGAGCACCCAGCGGACCTCCTCGGCCCGCACCCGCGGGTAGTTCGCCACCGCGCGCCGGCTGAAGCGGGTCATCTGCGCGGCGAGCTCGGTGCCCGTGTACCCGGCGCCGACGATCACGAAGGTGCACAGGGCGTGCCGGCGGGCGTCGTCCGCGGTGGCGTCCGCCCGCTCGAACTGCCGCAGCACGTGGTCGCGCAGGTGGACGGCCTCGGCGAGGTTCTTCAGGCCGATCGCGTGCTCGCGCACGCCCGGGAGGTCGAAGGTCCGCGTGACGGAGCCGGGGGCCAGTACGAGCCGATCCCAGCCCAGCTCGTCGACCGTGCCGTCGTTGCCGTGCACGGTCACCGTGCGGGCCCGGGTGTCGACCGCCACGGCATGGCCGAGGCGCAGCACGGTGCGGCGCAGCGCCCCCCGGGTGGCCACCGCCAGGTGCCGCGGCTCCACCGAGCTCGCGCAGACCTGCGGCATCAGGGAGGTGTAGAGCAGGTGGTCCACCGGGGAGACCACGGTGAGCTCCGCCGCCGACGCCGGCAGCAGGCCCTCCAGCCGCCGCAGCAGCCGCAGGCCGGCGAACCCGCTGCCCACCACGACCACGCGGGGCGCGCCCGCAGCCGCGGCGGACCCGGCGGACCCGGCGGACCCGGCGGCGCCGGACGCCGGGGCCGGGCGATCGGCCGCCCTGCCGGCGCGCAGGAATCGACGCAGGGGCGCCGGCAACGACGTTGCTGCGGGCACGTTCCACCTCCGGAGGGCCGCACACGGCGGTAGCGCGAGTCGGGCGGCGGCGGGCGCGGGCGCGCAGCCGCACGGGGATGCGGGCCGCGCCGGCCACCTTCCCCTGCGTGCCCGGGTATGCGGTCGGGCAACCGCCCGGCGCAGTGGCCCCGCCCCCACGCCTGACCGCTTCTGATGAGCGCGGCGGCGGGGAGCCGTCAACAATGTTGATTATCTTGTCATCGCCCGACTACGGGGCGGAGAGCCGTTTTCTACCGCCGATGTTTCTACCGCCGATGTCAAGTGCCCCGTCAGCGAGCGTCGTCGACCACCCGGCACGGGAAGACCCGACGGGGCCAGCCTCGGACGATGGAGAAGCCGGCCGCGATCTTCTACAACGAGATCGAGGATCTCGTCGAGCTCGTGGCCCACCCGCCCGAGCTCTCGGCCGACGACGTTGACCGGATCCTCGCCCGTGGAGAGCCACGGCCCCTCGAGGAGGAGGGCCTGACAACCACTCCGGTACCGGGAACACCGGCCCACGCTGATCTCACAGTCCGTGGACGAGCGGATCAGGCGCCCCCGCGAGGGGCTACTGATCTTGACCGTGCGCTGCCGGTCGATGGATCATGATGATCGCTCCACGCTCGGCCCGGCGACGACGATCATGGTGTTCCCGCGGAGCCGGAACCGGGCAGGATCCACTCCAGCCCGACCCGGCGGACCAACGATCAGCAAGAAACGATCAGTAAGAGCAGTGAGGCGACCACCATCGGTTGTGCGTCGCCGAGTTCCTGACATCGTCGGACGAGGGACTACTCGGGGAGCGCGACCCGATCGGCGAACAGGAGCATCGGGAGCGGGACGACCGCCGACGCCGTGAGACCTATCGGGAACACGACGTCGGCGACGCCGGTACGGCGGGCGGAGTTCCACACCTTCACGCCGAGGATCCCGCCGCTATCCCTGCTCCTGGTACTCGTGCTGCTCCCGGCGCCCGCCGGGGACCAGCTGGCGGATCTGGGGCGCAACCTCCAGGGCGGCCCGGACCTCCAGGGCATCGACCACGACGGCCGAGACGGGGATCCCGAGCCTCTCCGCTCTGGAGGTCGCCCATTCCAGGACCCCAGCGGGTAGGCATAGCCATACGTCGCTGATGTCGGGCTCGTCTTCCATCAGAGCGTCCAGAAACGTGTAGTCGTCCGCCCTGCTAGGGCGCGAGCCCCACTGTCTACGTTCACGGTGACGGCCACGGCTTGGCCCCTGCGAGGGCGTGAATTCATCGGCTCTCGGGCCGCGGGAGAGCCTCACAGCGTCCCCACCACCATGATCGCGACTCCCGGCTCCGGCCGGCGGTCCATCACGTCACCAGCCCGCGCCACGACTTCCCGGGCGATGTTGATCGCCCATCTCGCCACGTCGGACCGGCCGCCGAATTTCGGTATCATTCGGTCGACGAAGGAGTTCCGAAAGCTCGTCGGACTCACGGCGAACCGGTCCGTGTCAATGGCATACGACCGGCGTCCCGCCACACTTCTATCTGTACCCATGGAAGCAATCCCTTAACTAGCTGGCCCTTTACCTCAAGTGAACCGACCGACTGTCGTCAAATGCCCGTTCCGCACTATTTTTGATCATGGAAAACGCCTGCTTTCCACCAGAGACGCGCGCCATGGGGTGCTGGGAACACGCCGACAGGAGCGCCTTCCGTGGCTGACCCCGATACTTCCACCACGAGCGTGCACCCGCTGCCGGCACCGCCGCCGAAGCCGGCTTCAGCGCAGACGGACGCCATGTACGAGCCTGCGGCTGTCGACCCGCCAGTCGCACCCCCGCCGGAAATGGCACCGTCGCCCCGGCGGCGCCCAGCAGTCAGCACAAATCCGAAGGAACGACAGGGGACAGCCATGAGCGCAGATCCTGGGTGCTGGGGGTGGCATCGCGATGATGACCTGCACGCCGAAATGGTGCGGCGAGCCGCAAGCATCAGCACGATGACCGGCATGCCCATGACCGCCGAAGTCGATCTCCCCGCCCTCCATGCCTTCGCGAACGGGCTGGAACGTGACCATCATCAGGCCGTGTGAGCGAAGCGATCCGAACGAGCCGGCGGCCATGCCATCCTGCTCGGGTGGAGTTTCCCTGGCGGCTGGTGATGACCCTGGCGTGGGAGGCATACCAGGCCGGGAGCCTGCCGGTCGGCGCGGTCGTTGTGAACGGCTCCGGTGAACCGGTTGGGCAGGCACGCAGTACCCGCCACGAGGACATCCAGGTTCCCGGCCAGCTCGCGAACACGCGGATCGCGCACGCCGAGGTCAACGCGCTCGCCCAGCTACCGTGCCGGGGGTCGTTCCAGCAGCACGTCCTCTACACCAACGTGGAACCCTGCTGCCTGTGCATGGGCGCCGCCCTCCAGACCGGCGTCGGCGTGCTCCATTACGGTTGGAGGGACCACTACGGCGGGGCGGCAACGGTCGTCCACAATCCCCAGCTCAGCCGACGCAGCTTCGAGGTCCTCGGGCCCGCCGACGACGTGGTGGAGCTGGTAACCGGGCTCCTCATGACCTGCCACTACTTCTACCGGCGCCCAGGACGAGGGGCTGTGAGCGTTCCCTGGCGCGAGGAGACCCCCGAGGTCGTCGCGGTCGCCGGGCGGCCCTCGGTGGCCGCCACGATCTCCCAAGCCGTCGAGTGCGACGCGGACCTCGACACGCTGATCGACGCACTGCGATCCCCGCTCGGGCTCGCCGTCCGCTGACCTCACTCCCGTCAGCACGCCACACGCCGGGGCGGTCCGCTACCGGCGTCCCGGCCGTTCAGGCGGGCGGCGCCGCCGGCCAGGAACCAGGGAGTCAAGGACCCGGGGCTGGTGCCCGCGCTGCTGGCACTCGTCGAGCCGGACCAGCGTGGGGATCCGGAGTCCCCGCTGCTGTGGACCACCAAGTCCACCCGGAGGCTGGCCGCGCAGCTGACCGCGGACGGCCATCCGGTGGGTGCGGACACGGTCGCGGCGCTGCTGCAGGCCGAGGGGTTCAGCCTGCAGGGCACCTCGCGGACCGAAGAAGGAACTGGCGGACTTCGCTCACACCGCCGGTCTAGCGGTGACCGTGTGTCACTTCCCGCCGGGAACCTCGAAATGGAACCAGATCGGGCACCGGTTGTCCTCCCGGATCAGCACGAACTGGCGCGGACAGTGGAACTACATCCTGTGGTCACAGCCACCAGTCCCCCCGCCACCGCGGGACGACCGCGCCCAGCCCGACAACCGCGCCCCGGACTGGCCGCATCATCCGACCACCGCCGGCATGCGGGCCCACCACGTCGCGGACCTGCTCGTCTCCGTCGAGCAGTACATCCTCGACCACCCACCGATCAGCCTGCACCACAAGCCCGCCCGCTACCACGTCCTGCGACGCGGACCGCTCTCGCTGTCCGACCGCCTGCTGGTCACCGTGATCCACCACCGCTGGAAAACCCAGCAAGACGCGCGGGGCGGTTCCGTGCTCGCCATGCTGAGGCCGGCAGCGTCCTGGTGGACCCGGACGGTGGTCGAGTCCACCGACCAGGGACGTCTCCGCCTCACCCCGCTTCGCGGCTTCAGGAATCAAGCCCCCCGGCAGGGCACCGAAGACGCCTGCGCCCCACCACCGCCGGACCGCACCCTCGACCCACCACCGCAACCACGCGGGACATGGCCCGAACCCGCCGATCAGCAGGTAGGGCTCGAGGAACTTCCCCTCCTCATCCGTCACCCGCACCCGCACCCGCCAGAACGATCTACCGGATCAGGCCCCGCCACGACGGCGAACCCCACAGACAGATCACAACTCGACACACGCCCTAAAACGGGGACACGTTGCCGCTGCTGCGCGGGTTCCGCCCGGCAGTGACCACGATGAACGTTCTACGGCGCGTAGAATCCGGCGGGTGCGACGACAGGTGCAGACGGCTCCCGCGCGTCGCGGCGACGACCGGCAGGCTCGCGACCGGCAGGCCCACAACCGGCAGGCCCGCGGCCGGCGGAGCAGGGTCACCGCCGCGATCGGCGCCGTCGCCGCGATCCTCCCCGCGCTGCTGCTGGCCCTGGCGGCACCCGCGGCGGCGCACTCCCGGCTCGTGGCCACCACACCGGCCGCGAACAGCGTGCTCCCCGCCGCGCCGGGTGAGATCACCCTGACCTTCAACGAGTCCGTCTCGGCCCGCTACACCCACGTCGCCGCGACCCGCGCCGACGGCACCAGCGTGGCCAGCGGTGCCACGCTGGTCGAGGGCGCCACCGTCCGCCAACCGCTCACCGCGCTGGGCGACGGGCGCTACACGGTCTCCTACCAGGCCGTGTCCGAGGACGGCCATCCGATCGGGGGGACGTTCACGTTCACCGTCGCGGGACGGGCGAGCCCCCCGGCCGGGGACGCCGGCACCGCGCCACCCGCCGGGGGCACCGTGCCCACCGCCGGCGCCGGCGCGGCCACGGCGGCGCCCACCGCGGCCACGCCGGGCACCCCGACCTCGACGGGCGCCCCGACCTCGACGGGCACGGGGTCCGCCACGACCGGTCCGGCCGCCGGCGCGGACGATGGGGACGGCGGTGTCGGCTGGGCCGTCGTCGTCGTGATCGTCGCCGTCGTCGTCCTCGCCGGCGGCGGCCTGCTCGTCATCCTGCGCCGACGTCAACCCGGAGCGCGCTGACCATGGACACTTCCGCCTCGACGGGCACGCCCACCTCGACCGACGCCCCCGCCGCCCCGGAGGTCCTCGCGCCGGGGGACGTCTCCCCCGCGCCGAAGGCCGCCCGGTCGCCGGGCGCGGCCGGGCGTGCGCTGCCCGTCGCGGTGCTGGCCGGCTGCGCCGTGCTGGCGCTGGTCGTCGGCTTCGGCCCGGGTCCGCTACGGCTACCCGGGCTGCCCTCATCCGGCGAGGGCACCCACTGGGCGTTGCCGTTCGCCCGGTTGGCGGGCCGAATCGCCTCGGTCGCCACCCTCGGCTGGCTGCTCGCCGCCGCGGTCCTGCTGCCGGCTCGGCGCGCCCCCGCTCACCGAGACCGCGAGCCTGCCGGTGCGGACGCGGGGGCGGCGGGCGCGGGCGACGTGCGGGCAGCCACCATGCCGGACCGCGCGGCCGGGTCCCGCCAGCGGCCGTTGACGTTGACCGCGCGCCGCTGCGGCCGGTACGCGGCCGATGCCGCGGTGGTGTGGGTGCTCGCCACGCTCGCGGAGCTGGTGTTCACCCTGTCGGACGTCTCCGCGCAGCCGGCCGGGGACGTGCTCGACCTGCACGCGCTGCGCTCGTTCGTCTCGTCGACCGCCCAGGGCCGCGCCCTGGTCATCGTCGCGGCGCTCGCCGCCGTCGTGGCGATCGTCGGCCGTACGGTGACGACGACGACCGCGGCCGGCGCGCTGCTCGCCGTCGCCGCCGCCGGGCTGCTGCCGCCGGTCCTCGCCGGGCACGCCGCCACCTCCGGTGACCATGCGATCGCGGTGGTGGCGCTCGCGGTGCACATCCTCGCCGCGTCGGCCTGGGTGGGCGGGCTGCTCGGCCTGCTGTCCGCCGTGCGGCTGCCCGCCGGCTCCTTCGGCCCGGCGCTGCGGCGCCACAGCCGGTTCGCGGCCGGCGCGGCGGCCGTCACCGCGGTCAGCGGGATCGGCGGGGCCGCACTGCGGCTCGGCGGCCTCACGCCGCTGTGGGAGACCCGCTACGGCCTGCTCGTCACGCTCAAGGCGGTGGGCCTGATCGCCGCGGTCGTGCTCGGCGGCCTGCTGCGCCGCCGGGTCGTCACCCGGCTCGCCGCGGCCACGACGGAGACGACGGCGGGCGCTGGGACGACGGCGGGCGCTGGGACGACGGCGGGCGCTGGGACGACGGCGGGCGCGGTCGGGCGGTTCGTCCGCCTGGCGGGCGTGGAACTGACGGTGCTGACGGCGACGCTGGGCCTGGCCGTGGGACTGTCCCGCACGGCCCCGCCGGTGGACGACGCCCTCGTCCCCACCGACCCGACCCGGGCGCTGCTCGGCTACCCGATGCCGCCGCCGGTGACCGCCGCGCGGCTCGCCGCCGACTGGCGGATCGACTGGGTGTTCCTCACCGCGTCGCTGATCGCCGCCGGGCTGTACCTCGCCGGTGTGCGCCGGCTGCGCGCCCGGGGCGACGGCTGGCCGGTCGGACGCACCATCGCGTGGCTGTCCGGTCTGCTCGTCGTCGTCGTCGCCACCTCCAGCGGCCTCGGGCGCTACGGGCCGGTCCTGCTCAGCGTGCACATGACCCAGCACATGCTGCTGAGCATGCTCGCCCCCGTCCCCCTCGTCCTCGGCGCGCCGGTGACCCTGGCGCTGCGGGCGATGCGCCCCGCGCGGGCCCCGCATCGCGGCGGGCCGCGGGAGTGGCTGGTGGCGCTGCTGCACTCCTGGCCGGTGCGGGTGCTGACCCATCCGGCGTGGGTGACGGTGAACTTCGCCGGCAGCCTGTACGTGCTGTACCTGACGTCGCTGCTGACCACGCTGATGCGCAACCACCTCGGCCACCTGTACATGAACGTGCACTTCCTCGCGGTCGGCGTGCTGTTCTTCGAGCTGCTCATCGGGATCGACCCGCTGCCGCGGCGGCTGCCGCACCCGGGGCGGATCCTGATGCTGCTGTCCGTCGTGCCGTTCCACACCTTCCTCGGCATCACGATCATGAGTGAGTCGACGCTGCTCGGGGCCGGCTGGTACGGCCGGCTGGTCCGGCCGTGGGGCGTCAGCGCGCTCAGCGACCAGCACACCGCCGGCGGCATCGCCTGGTCGTTCGGGGAGCTGCCGACGTTCGTCGTGCTCATCGTGCTGGTCATCCAGTGGTCGCGGATGGACGAGCGGCGCACCCGGACCCGCGAGCGCCGCATCGCCGCCGCCGGCGACGTCGACGCCGAACTCGACGCGTACAATGCCTACCTCGCCCGGCTCGCCGGTGGCCCGACCCGTCGTCGCACCGCGGCGACGACCAGCCCGGCGGTCACGGGGAGCCCGGCGGTCACGGAGGGCACGGCGGTCACGGAGGGCACGGAGGGCACGGCGGTCACGGAGGGCACGGCGGTCACGGAGGGCATGGCGAACGGCAGCGGGCCGGCGGGACCGACCACGGCCGGACCGACCACGACCGCGGCTCCCGCGCCCCGGGGCGCCGCGGACGACGACGGCGGCGGGCACGCCCCCGCCGGGAACGGCGGCTGACGGCGACCGCCGTGGTGCCACCCGACCGGGCGGGCGGGAATCAGCCGCTTCGGCCGCCGATCCAGTCGGCCCAGTCCTGATCGGAGCCGACGAAGGTCACCACGATCCGCCGGGCGCGAGCCGCGGACCCGCCGGACGGTGGGGTTACGGGTGGGCGCGGCAGCGGAGCCGTCCGGTCGTCCGTCAGGAGCGGCCCGGCGCCGGGCGCTGCCGGCGCGGGCGATGGACCGGTCGGCATCATCCGGGAATCCCTGCTCCGGCGGCCGCCACGGCACCGGGATGCATCTCTTTTCCAGCCGTCGGCGCGGGCCGGCCCCGTTTTCCGGCGCCGCCGTGAACTGCGCCCAGTCGCGCCGGCATCTCCCATCGGCGAAATACCGGTCGGAACACAATGCGACCAGTGCGGGGGCGACGTCCTGGTTCTCCTCGACCGGAATATCACCGGCGGGCCGGACCCGCCCCTTGTTCAGAAGCCCGCCGACCCCGGCACCGGCCAAAATCCTCGGCTCCGCCTCCACGTCCGCGTGAAAGCGTTTGACCGCCGGCAGATCCTCGCCGCGCGCCGAGCTGAGCAGAAAGTAGGTCTTCACCCGGTGCCCCCGTCACCCATACGCCACCCCCCCGAGTAGCGCATGACCGCGCACCGGGTGCGCGGCGTGATCGGCCCGCATAGTGCCCGGCTCGGGCGACGTCGACAACCCCTTTCGCGCCGACTTTTTGATCCGCGGCAGTCATGACATACCTGCCGACCCGGTGAGCCGTGGTCCGCGAACCCTTGTCCCGAATGATTCATCCGGCCGCTGACCTGCGACGTCGCCAATTCCTGGAGCGGGTTGGCGGCGGCGGGGCACGCCCCGTGGACCGCGACGCCGACGGCGCCTGCCGGCCTGGTGCGCGGGGCTCCCCCACGGGCGCCGTCGCCAGGCCGACTGCGCGACCGCGGCGCCCGCCCCACCGCGCAGCGCCACGCGGCCGGTCCGGAGGGTCCGTCCGGCGCGACGGGGGCCCGCGGGCCCGGACATCCCCAGCCCGGTCGGGCGGGGGGCACGCCGGCACGCGCAGGAGGTCACCGATGGGCCGGGCGGCCCGCTGCGCCCGCCGGGGCGTCGGGCCGGGCGGCCACCGGGCCCGTCCCACCGGCCCCGCACGAGCCGCCCACGAGCCGCACGCGTTTTCCCTCGGTGTTGGGCATTCAGCGGCAGGCGGCAGCCCCTCGGGCACAATACCGGCGCGTGGGCGACTGCCCGGCGAATCGGCCTGCCCCGTGGCCCCGCAACCCTCGAAAAAATTTCGGACGTCGGCGTAGTCCGAATGTGGGGTCGTATCATTTCCGGCGCACCGCGAGGCATTCACGGTTACGATCTCCGAGGCGGTCGGAAATCCCCTCGCCGCGCAGGCTTCGTCGCCCGGCGGCGGCCGCGACGGAGGAGCAGCCAGGTGTCGCAACCCCCCTGTGAACCGGGCCCCGCTGGCCGCGAAACCGCACGGAAGCAGGCGTTTGTCCCACGTCAGGGAAAACGTCCGGCCTGGCGGCCGCGCCAACTCCGGGCCCGCGCTCAAGGGGCCGATCGCAACGGGTTCGTCGTCTTCCTGCGGGCGGAGACCACCGGTGGGCTGCTCCTCGTCGGCGCGACGGTGGCCGCCCTGATCTGGGCGAACGTCGCACCCGGCTTCTACCACACGGTGTGGTCCGCGCACGCCGGCCTCGGCCCGCCCTGGCTGCACCTGACCGACCTGCGCGCCGCCGACTGGGTCGCCGACGCCCTGCTGGCCGTGTTCTTCTTCGTCGTCGGCGTGGAACTCAAACGGGAACTGACCGTCGGCGCCCTGGCCGACCGCGCCAGCGCGGCACTGCCCGTCGCCGCCGCGGCCGGCGGCATGATCGCACCCGCGCTGATCTGCCTGGCCCTCACCCACGGCACCCCGGGCGCCGGGCGGGCCTGGGCCATCCCCGTCGCCACCGACATCGCCTTCGCCCTCGGCGTGCTGTCGCTGGCCGGCCCCCGGGCCCCGGCCGGGCTACGCACCGTCCTGCTCGGCCTCGCCGTCGCCGACGACCTCGGCGGCATCCTGCTCATCGCCGTCGGCTTCAACAACGGCATCTCCCCCGGCTGGCTGGCCGCCGCCGCCACCCTGCTCGCCACCGCCGCCCTCGCCCACCGACGGCGGTACACCTCACCGCTGCTGCACGTCCCCCTCGCCGTGGCCACCTGGGTCTGCGTGCACGCCGCCGGCGTCCACGCCACCGTCGCCGGCGTCGCCCTCGGCCTGCTCGTCCGGGCCCGCCCCGACCCCGACGAGACCGAGGCGCCCGCCACCCGGCTCGAACGGCACCTGGGCCCGATCTCCGCGGCCGTGGTCATCCCCGTGTTCGCGCTGTCCGCGACGGGGGTATCCCTCGCCCCGTCCGCCCTGCTCCACGCCGCCGGCGACCCGATCAGCCGGGGAGTCGCCATCGGACTGGTCGCCGGCAAACTCCTCGGCGTCCCCGCCGGGGCCTGGCTGGCCGTGCTTCTCGGCGCCGCCCGCCTGCCCGACGGCGTCCGCTGGGCCCACTTCGTCCCCCTCGGCCTGCTCGCCGGCATCGGCTACACCGTCAGCCTGCTCCTCGCCGGCCTCGCCCTGCCCGACACCCGGGTCGAAGGCGCCTCCACCGCGATCCTCACCGCCTCCGTCGTGGCCAGCGCCCTCGCCCTCGTCGCCCTGCGCACCCCGCTGGCCGCCGCCGGCGACCCGGGCGCCCGCGGGCCGGGCACGCTCGCCGAGCAGGCCGGCGGGCGGGCGGGACCGATCCCACGCACCAGACGGGAGTCGGACGGTGGCCCGGCCGGCGGGGAGGAGCCGCCCCGGCGAGCCGGACGCCGTCCGAGGCGGGGAAGGCCGTCGCGCCCGTCGCCCACCACCGCTCCTGACGAGCGTGGCGGCGCCCCGGGCGGCCCTGCCCCCGCAACGCGGACCCGGGTCAGGCGCGGGCCCCGGCCGTCCCCCCACCCGCGGTGACCTCACCCCGGGCCACCGCGCCCCGGGTCGCGTCACCCACCGCCACGTCACCCACCGCCACGTCACCCACCGCCACCTGGCCCGAAGCCGGCCCGCCGGAGGTCGGTTCGTCGCCGGCATCCGGCCCCCCGCGGAGGGCGGCGGGCTCGGTCCCGGACGCCGACGGCCGCGGCAAGGTCCGCACGTTGCTCTGCGACGCCGAGGGGCGCCGCGCCGCGGCCAGCTCGTCCCGGGAGGCCGCGGCGGACAGGTGCCGGCGGGTCAGCAGCCAGACGAGTTCGAGCAGGACCCCCGCGCCCGCGGCGATGGCCACCCCGGTCCACGGGCCGGTCGTCCCCACCAGCGACAGCTGGAAGAACTCCTGGCCGAACGGGATGACCAGGACCAGCACGAACGCGACCGCCATGGTCAGCACGAGGGCGATGCGCCACCACGTGTAGGGGCGGGCGACGATCGCCAGCGCCCACAGCGCGATGAGGAACAGCGTCAGGGTCGCCATCGACGTCTCGGCGTCGAGATCGTCGTAGATCGACCGCGCCACCAGGTAGGACGCCATCGTCGCGGCGGCGGCGAGGATCCCCGCGGGCAGGGCGAAGCGCAGCACCCGGCCGACGAAGTCCGGCCGGGCCCGCTCGGCGTTCGGGGCGAGCGCGAGGAAGAACGCCGGGATGCCGATCGTCAGCGAGCCGAGCAGCGTCAGGTGCCGCGGCAGGAACGGGTAGGGCACCCGGGTGACGACGACGAGGACGGCGAGCAGCACCGAGTAGACGGTCTTCGTCAGGAACAGGTTCGCGACGCGTTCGATGTTGCCGATGACGCGGCGCCCCTCGCCGACGACGGACGGCAGCGTCGCGAAGCTGTTGTCGAGCAGGACGATCTGGGCGACGCCGCGGGCCGCCTGGCTGCCCGAGCCCATCGCCACGCCGATGTCGGCGTCCTTGAGGGCGAGGACGTCGTTGACGCCGTCGCCGGTCATCGCGACGGTGTGCCCGCGGGACTGCAGCGCGGCGACCATCTCCCGCTTCTGCTGCGGCGTCACCCGTCCGAAGATCGAATGGGTCTCCAGGGCGTGCGCGAGGCCGTCGGGATCGGTCGGCAGCGTTCTCGCGTCCACCGGGGAGTCGGCGCCGGGCAGGCCCAGGGAGCGGGCGACCGCGCCGACGGACAGCGCGTTGTCCCCGGAGATCACCTTGGCCGCGACGTTCTGCTCGGCGAAGTAGCGCAGGGTGTCCGGCGCGTCGGCCCGCAGCCGCTGGGCGATCACGACGAGGGCGACCGGCACGACGGACGCCGGGACGGTCGCCGGGTCGGCCAGCGCGCCGTCGAGCGGCGCGGTGAACCGGCCGAGCAGCAGCACCCGCAGGCCGCGCGCACCGTAGCCGTCGACCTCGGTGAGCACCGGGTCGCCGGCGGGCAGCAGCACGTCGGGCGCGCCGAGCAGCCAGGTGGCGACGGTGCCGGCCGGGTCGGCCAGCGTCGCGCCGCTCCACTTGCGGGCCGAGGAGAACGGGGCGTCCGCGCGCACCGCCCAGCCCGCCGGCGCCGGGTACGCGTCGATGATCGCCTGCATGCTGGGGTTCGGTCGGGCGTCGGCGGCGCCGAGCACACCCAGCACCTGCCGCGCGGCGTCGGTTGCGGCATCGGTTGCGGCATCGGTTGCGGCATCGGTTGCGGCGTCCGCGTCGACGATGCGCAGCTCGGCGACGTCCATCGCCGCCTCGGTGAGGGTGCCGGTCTTGTCGAGGCAGACGACGTCGACGCGGGCCAGCCCCTCGATCGCCGGCAGCTCCTGGACGAGGCACTGGCGGCGCCCCAGGCGCACCACCCCGACCGCGAAGGCGACCGAGGTGAGCAGCACGAGCCCCTCGGGCACCATCGGCACCAGGCCCGCGACCATCCGGCGGATCGCCTCGGGCAGGTCGTCGTCGTTGACGAAGAGCTGACTGATGATCAGCGCAATGCCGGTCGGGATGATCATCCAGGTCACGACCCGGAGGATCGTGCTGATGCCGGCGCGCAGCTCGGAGTGCACCAGGGTGAACCGGCTGGCCTCCTCGGCGAGCTGCGCGGCGTAGGCCTCGCGGCCCACCCGGGTCGCCCGGAAGGCGCCCGCGCCCGCGACCACGAAACTGCCGGACATGACCTGGTCGCCGGGCTGCTTGTGCACCGGGTCGGCCTCGCCGGTCAGCAGCGACTCGTCGACCTCCAGGTGCTCGGCCTCGGCGACGACGCCGTCGACGCCGATCCGGTCGCCCGGCCCGAGCTCGATGACGTCGTCGAGGACGATCTCGGACGCGGCGAGCTGCGCCGCGACCCCGTCGCGGCGCACCAGCGGCCGGGACTCCCCGACCACCGCCAGGCGGTCCAGGGTGCGCTTGGCGCGCAGCTCCTGGAACAACCCCACCAGGGTGTTCGCAACGATCACCCCGCCGAACAGGGCGTCCTGCAACGGGCCGACGACGACCATGAACGCCAGCAGGACGCCGATGATCGCGTTGATCCGGGTGAAGACGTTGGCGCGGACGATCTCGCCGAGGGTCCGGCTGGAGCGCAGCGGCACGTCGTTGACGCGGCCGTCGGCGATCCGCTCGGCGACCTCGGCGGCCGTCAGCCCGACGACGGATCCGCCGCCCGGGGTGGTGGATCCGGCCGGATCACCGGGCTCGGCGGCGTTCGCCGGCTCTTCACCCGACGCGCCATCCCCGATGGTCGCCGTGTCCGGGCCGTCGTGCCGTCCCGGGGACGGCCGCGCTCCCGCGACCCCTGGCCGATACATGGCGTCCTCCACGCTCCGTCGCGGCCGCCACCAGGAGCTCGGCGGCGGCGTCGGGCATCGCCTGCTGGGCCCGGGATCCGGCAGGCGGCCGGCGCGCACACCGCGAAACCGTGCGCGCGCCCGGGGACGGCCACGTCCCGGCATGCCGCGTCCCCCACCGCACCGTGTCCCTCGCCACCGCGCCGACCGGGCACCCCGCACCCCCGCCCACCGCGCGTCGCGTTCCGTACGCCGCATGGGCCGCCCGCCCACCGTAGTTGACGCGCCCGCGACGGGTCCGCCCGCGGGTCGTCAGTCGCCCGGGGCACCCGCGTCCGCGCTGATCGCGCCGCCGGCGAGCAATGCCAGCAACAGCAGCCCCAGGGCGACCCGGTACAGCACGAACGGCGCGAAGCTGCGGGTCGAGATGTAGCGCAGGAACCAGGCGATGGCCGCGTAGCCGGTGGCGAACGCCACGATCGTGGCGGCGATCGTCGGCCCCCAGGACACCTGCGCGCCATCACCGCCGATGGACTTCAGCTCGAACACGCCGGAGGCGAGCACCGCGGGCATGGCGAGCAGGAACGAGTAGCGCGCGGCCGCCTCGCGGGTGTAGCCGAGCAGCAGCCCGCCGCTGATCGTCGCCCCGGAGCGGGACACGCCCGGGATCAGCGCGGCCGACTGCGCCAACCCGTAGAGCAGGCCGTCGCGCACCGACAGGTCGGGGAGGGTCTTGCGCGGCCGCGGCAGTGAGTGCCGCCCGCGCGGGCGGCCCTTCGAGGCATACCAGTCCGCGCCGCCGAGGATGAGACCGAGCACGATCAGCGTCGTCGCGATCAGGCGCAGGTCGCGGAACGGGCCCTCGATGGCGTCCTGGAAGATGACGCCGAGCAGACCGATCGGGATCGTGCCGAGGATGACCAGCCAGCCGATGCGGGCGTCGGTGTCCTTGCGCATCTCCCGGCGGGTCCACGACAGCGCCCAGGCCCGCACGATCCGCGCGATGTCCCGGCGGAAGTAGATCAGCACCGCGGTCTCGGTGCCGATCTGGGTGACCGCGGTGAACGCGGCGCCGGGATCGTCCCAGCCGGCCAGCGCGGCGGTGATCCGCAGGTGGGCACTGGAGGAGACGGGAAGGAACTCGGTCAGCCCCTGGACCAGCCCGAGGACCGTGCCCTCGAAGAAGTTCATCGGCGACGACTGGAGCCCGAGAGCCCGCTGCGCCCGGACTGCTCGGCGTACCCGGACTGCTCGGCGTACCCGGACTGCTCGAGTCGCCCGGTGGGCTCGGTGCGGTCGATGGGACCGGCCCCCATGTCGGTCGGCGGGTCACCCGCCCGTCGGGTCCGATCTGGTCGCGTCATCCGTCTGCACCCCTCCACTCGCCTCACGCTAGCGGAGCGTGAGGCACGTCCGGAGGGCGGGGATGACGGCCACCGCCCGGCCGGTGGCTGCGGCGACGCGCCCGGATCGCCGGCATCGTGGCTGGTAGGGTGCGATGCAACCTGTCGTCCGGTTTCCCGCCGTCGTGGCTGGTGTGGGCGGCGGTCGTCGTCGCGTTCGCCGTGCGTCGGCGGCTCGGGCGGTCGCCGCGTCGGCGTCCACGCCCCCGGGCAGGACGTTGCCGGGCCTCGTCACCCCGCCGGATTCGCGCCCGCCGGGCGCTGTGGCCCGCGGACGCATCCATGAGCCTTTCCCACGACGACGCCGCCGTCCCTCCGGAGGCGCCCAACTCCCTCACCGCGCCACCCCACCGCTCACCGCGCCTGGCCGCGGGCACCGGTGGCCGGCGCGCGCCGAGCCTGCCCCGCCCGGTCCGTCCCGTCCGCCGCGGCCGCACCGGTGCGCCGCACCGACATGCCTCCCCCACCCCGGCCTCCCCCGATCCTGCCTCCGCCGCCCCGACTACCCCCGGTCCCGCCTCCCCCGGTCCCGCCTCCTCCGGTCCCGCCTCCCCCGCGCCGGCCCAACCGTCCGCCCCGGCAGGCCCACCGCCTGTTCGGACCACAGCCTGTTCGGCCCACACCGCCTGTTCGGACCACACCTGCACCGTCGGCGCCGCCCGTGCCGCCAGGCGCTCCCCACAGCGCAGCGCGCGGTTACGGCGCTCTGCTGGACCAGCCCGGCGGGTGGGTGCGCCTCGCGGCCGGTCTCGTGGGGCGGCTGCCCGTCTCGATGCTGGGCCTGGGCAGCCTGCTGCTCGTGGCGGACGTCACCGGCTCCTACGGCCAGGCCGGGGCCGTCAGGTCGTGATCCCGATCTCGGCCGGGCTGGCCGCCGTCGGGACGCTGCTCGCGACGCGACGCGACGCGCCCCGACATCCCGGACGGGACCGGCCGAACCGGCCATCCGCCGCCGTCCGCGGGCGTTGCCCGCGGACGGCTTCACCATCACGTCACATCCGCGAACGAGAGCTCTCACCTTCCGTTCACCTTTGGACCGCATGGTGTCACCGGAAAGCGGGGGCCCGCCGACGCATGCCCCGCTCCGGGCGCCGGCGCGGGCGGCCGAGCAGCTTCGACGGCGTCAGATCCGGATGTGCAGCACGTCCACGTCAGGCACGGGAGGTCCGATGATGAACCATCTGCTCGCAGGAGTGATCATCGAGGTGGTCGGGACGGCGGTCATCCTCGTCCTGACCACCCTGGTGCGCCGCTGGCTCGGCGTGCCGGCCGGCCAGCGGGCCTGACCCGGCCGGGCAGCGGGCGGCACGCCGCCTCGCCCCCGCCGGCCATCCCGGATCCGGCAGGTCAACCCCGCCCCGGCGGCGTGGCGGGACTCTGGTACCTCGCCGCCCGCCAGGCCGCGAGGGTGGCCGCGGCGGCGGCGCCCAGCGCGATGCTCCAGCCGACCGGCCCGACCGGGCGGGACCCGAACAGCGCGCTGAGTACCGGCGTCTGCACCAGCATGGCTAGCACGACCACGCTGGCGATCGCCGTCGTGATGACCAGCGGATCCCGGCCCGCAAGGGTCAGGGTCTGGCCCAGCTGGGCGCCGACGAGCGCGAGCAACGCGACGGTCGAGGCGCGCCGCCGGGTGCCGGTCAGCCGGGCGAGCAGCCACGCGGCGCTCGCTCCGCCCGCCGTCGCCCCGCCGCGGATCAGCAGGATGCGTCGCAGCGGGCCGGTGAGCCAGTCGGTCGCCGTCACCCCGCCGCGGCGGACGCTCCCCGGCCCGGCACGGCCCGTCCCGGTGTGCTCCCGCTCGGCCGCCCCGCCCGACCGGGCGGTCTCGGCGCCGGCGCGGGCTGCGGGATGCCCGCCGTCCGGTGCACGCCCCCGGACGGCCAGCGCCATCGCCGGGGCCATGTCGGTCAACAGGTTGACAAGCAGCAGCTGGCGCGGATTCAACGGCGCCGTCCCCCCGAGCGCCGTGCCGAGGACGGTGAACGCGACCTCCCCGGCGTTGCCGCCGACCAGTACCGACACCGCGTCGGTCACCGCCTGCCACATGCTCGCGCCCTCCTCGAGGGCGTCGACCAGGCGGGTGACGTCGGCGTCGGTGAGCAGGAGGTCGGCGGCGCCGGTGGCCGCGGCCGACCCGTGGCCCCGGACGGCGACGCCGACGTCGGCGGCACGGATGGCGGCGGCGTCGTTCGTGCCGTCCCCGGTCATGGCCACGACGTGGCCGCGCCGGCGCAACGCGAGGACGAGGCGCACCTTCTGCTCCGGGGAGATGCGCGCGAACACCGTCGCCTTTTCGACCCGGCGCGCGTACTCCTCGTCACCGAGCGCCGCGAGCTCCGCGCCGGTGACGATGTGATCGGCCCGCGGGACGCCGACCTCGGCGGCGATCGCCCCGGCGGTCACCGGATGGTCCCCGGTCACGACGAGCACTCGGATCCCGGCCTCGACCAGCCGGCGCACGGCCGGGGCCGCCGACGGCCGGGGCGTGTCGGCCAGGCCGAGGAAGCCGACGAGCTCCAGCCTGCGGAGCTGGTCCTCCCCGAGCGGGCTGCCCGGGCCCGGTCGCGGGTGCGCACCCGCGGGCCGTGGCCGGTCTGGCGTGCGGTCCGCGCGGGCGACGGCGAGAACTCGTAGCCCGCGCCGGGCCAGGTCCTCGGCGACCATCGCCGCCTCCCGCCGCCGGGCGGACCCCAGCCGGCAGCGGTCGAGCAGCACCTCCGGGGCGCCCTTGACGGCGAGCGTCACCGTCCCGTCCGGGCCACGCAGCAGCGTGGCCGCATATCCTCGCGCGGTCTCGAACGGCGTCTCCGCCAGGCGTTCACCGGGCGGGATGAGGCCGCGGGCGGCATCGAGCACCGCCCGGTCGGTGGCATGCGGCACCGGCCCACCCGGCCCCCGGACTGGCCGCGGCCGCGGTCCGGTGGACCGCCGCCGCGGCCGGGTCCGTTCCGGCGACCCGCCGCCACCGGGCGGCGCGCCCGCCCGCGGCGCTGCTCGCCCCCCGGGGTGCGACGGCCGCGCGGACCACGACGTCGCGCAGCACCAGCCGCCCCTCGGTCAGGGTGCCGGTCTTGTCGAAGCACACGGTGTCGACCCGGCCGAGGGCCTCGACGGTGCGGGAGGAGCGGACGAGCACGCCGAGCCGGGCCAGGCGGCGCGCCGACGCCATCTGTGCGACCGTCGCGACCAGCGGAAGCCCCTCGGGGACCGCGGCCACCGCCACGGCCACCCCGGCGTTGACGGCGGCCCGCAGCGACGTGCCGCGCAGCCAGGACAGGCCGGCCACGGCGATCCCGCTGACCGCGGTGAGCGGCAGCGCCAGCCGGGTGAGGTCGACGAGCCGGGCCTGCACACCCTGCGGCGGGCCGTGGCCGACCGCGGCCTGCCCTGCCCGCCCGGCCTCGGTCGCCGCGCCGACGGCGACCACCACCGCCCGACCGGACCCGGCGAGCACGGTCGTCCCCTCGTAGAGCATGTTGCGCCGCTCGGCGAGCGCGGCGCCCGGCGTCGGGGCGATGTCCTTGATGACCGGCACCGACTCCCCGGTCAGGGAGGACTCGTCGACCTCCAGGGACTCGGCGTGGACCAGCCGGGCGTCCGCGGGCACCACGTCGGCGGCACGTACGTCGACGAGGTCGCCCACGCGCAGATCGCCGGCGTCGACCAGCCGGGTGCCGTCGGTCGTCACCACCCGGGCGAGCGGGGTGTGCCGGGCCACCAGCCGGCGCATCACCGCCTCGGCCCTGGCCCGCTGCGCCCCGCTGACCACGGCGTTGGCCACCGACACGCCGGCCACGAGCGCGGCGTCGACCGTCGACCCGAGCACCGCGCTCGCGGCGGCCCCGACGAACAGGACCGGGATCAGCGGATCGCGCAGGTCCGAGAGCACGGCGACGGTGAGCCCCCGTCCGGCGGAGACCATCGAGCCGAGGGCCCGTCCGCGCGTCGGGGAGTCGTTCTCCCCGCCCGGCGGCGGGCGTTCCGACGGCGGGCCTGCCGGCGGCGGGCGTTCCGACGGCGGGGTTTCCCGTGGGGTCGCACGCGTGGTCCGCTCGGGTGGGGCCAGCCGCGTGGAGTCAGGTTCGGCGGTGGCGCCGGCCAGGCCCGCCGGGTCCCGCGGGACGGCGGCCAGTCTGCGTCGCACGGTGTCCGCCGGCAGGGCATGCCAGTCGGTGTGCCACGCGGGCGCGGGGGGGCTTCGCCGGTCGGCGTGGCTCGCGGTGAGCGCGCCGAGGGCCATCGCGCCGAGCGAGGCGGCGTTGACCGGACCGCCGCGCGCGAGCGCCGCGGGCCGGATCAGCGCCGGCCAGCCCTGGCCCGAATCGGCGTCCGGGCGTCCCAGCCCGGCGATGGTGGTCAGGACGGCCAGGGCCGACGCGCAGTGGGCGAGCGTCACCGACCGGCTGCTGACCGACGCGGCGACCGGCGGGAGCTGCAGGATCCGCCAGGCATCGGCCAGCCCGTCCGCGCAGATCAGATCGGCGGACCAGGGCGGGCGGGCACCGGGGGTGTCCACGCCGATTCCCACGTCCGCCCGAAACAGCGCGTCGGCGTCCCCGGCGGCGACCGCCGGCGCCCCCGGTCGCGCGCCCCCGCCCACGACGGCGACCACCCGCCCGGCCGCCTGCAGGCGCCAGACCTCGGCGTCCGGGTCCGTGCCCGCGGGCAGCACGGTGTCGACGAGCGTGGCGAGCTCGGCCGTGCTGGCGTGGGCGGTGAGCACGACGGTGCCGCACGCCCGGGCGGCACGCAGGAGTGCCTCGGCGAGCCCGTCGAGTTCGGCGCCGACGACGGCACGCGCCCGGCGGCGGCCGGCGCGAAGCTCCACGGGTAGCCCGGCCGGGTGCAGCGCCGATCGCGGCCCGTCAGCGTGCACCGCCACCACCCGTGCGGACCCCTCGCGCGCGACGACGTCGCCCGGATGGAACACCCGTCGGGGATCCACCTCGTCGAGCAGTCGGTCCGCCCGTGACCAGGTGGCCGCGTCCGCGGCGGCCAACACCCGCGTCCGCTCCCCGAGCAGGACCGAGGCGCAGACGACGACGGCGTCTATCCGATCGAGCCGGCGCAGGCAGCGGGCGTCGAGGGTCACCACGTCCCGAGCGGACAGCCGGCGGGCCGCCGTGGCCGCGAAGACCTCCCGGCCCAGCCGGGCAGCTCGCGGCACGGTCGCCAGCACCAGCTCGCCGCCGACCCGCGGGGAGCCGGTCGCGAGCAGGCCGGCCGCGCCGACGGCGAGCCCGACGGTGGCCATCCGATCGGCGCACCGCTCGATCGGGCCGGCGGGAAGAGGGCGGGGCCTGTGCTCACGCGCGCGTGCGCCGATCTCGCCGGGTAGTCGGGACGGGCCAGGCAAGCCGTCGGGCGGCTGCCCTGGCGCCGACGAATCCGCGGCACTCGGCAGCTGCGCGGCACTGTCCGGGGCGACCAACGGTGCGGTGTCCGGCGAGGCCGGCCGTGCAGAGTCCGGGGTGACCGGCTCGGATGGGACCGGAGGCGAGGCGGGAGCCTGGTCCGCCCGGGCGGTGCGGCGCAGGAGGTCGGGCTGGCGGCGGAGGAACACCGCCCGTTCGGCGAGCAGCTCGCCGGCGGCCGCCGCCCGGTGGGCCACGTCGACGATGAGGACGTCCGGGCTCTGGGTCAGGGCACCCGCACCGGCGCCGGCCAGGCCGATCATCAGATCGGCGCCATGCTGGCCGAGGCGGCGTTCCACCGCCCGCCGGACCCACGGCTGGTGATCCACGAGTGCCACCACCGCTCCCGCGGCGCGGGGCAGGGCCGGCACCCGGCAGACGCGGGCCGCCACGGCGACGCCGAGCGCCGCGGTGTCCACACCGAGACCGATCATCGTGGCGACCACCGGCCCCGGATCCCCCGGGTGCGCGGCTTGCGCAGGCACCGCCGCCCGCCCGCCACCGTCCCGAGCACCGGCACCGGCACCGGCACCGGCGACGTCAGCCGCAGCACCTACCTCGGCGCCGGCTCGGGCGCGCCCTGCGTCCGGGCCCGGCTCGCTCGTGCCTTGGCGCAGGGCTGTCTCCACCGCGGCGACGGCGTCGACCAGCTCCGCCACCCCGACGCGATCGGAGTCGAAGCTGACGAGGACCCGTCCGATGCCCTCATCGACCTGCGCCCAGTCGACGCCGCCCAGTCGGTGCAGCGCGGCAACGACCGCGTGGTGCAGGCGCCGCCGGCGGGCGTCCGCGACGGCCGGATCCGGTTCGGTGTCGTCGGGCCACGGCGGATGAATCTCGATGTGCGCGTCGCCGTCCCGGCTCCACACGCGCCGCGGTCGCCGCTGCGGCCGGGTCAGCTCGGCGCTCAGCGTCCGGACGAGCATCGCCGCCGCGGACCTGGCCGCGGCCGGGCCGGGCAGTCTCACGTGCGGGGGCTATCCCCGGGACCGAGGCCGAGCGGCGCCACCACCGCCATATCCGTTGTGACCACGGCCCTCGTGATCACGCCCGTGGTGACCATTCCCGGTGTGACCGTTGCCGCCGGGCAGCCCGCCGAGGCCGTGCTCGGAATGCCGGAACCGCCGCCACAGCCCGCGCGGGCCGAGGCTGGTGGGCAGCTCCGCGCTGATCTCGACCTCGGCCTCCCGCTCCCGGGGAGCAGCGGCCCGCGGTCCCACGGCATGCCCGGCCACGTAGGTGCCGGCCGCGATGGCCAGCGCAACCGGCCATTCGATCAGCTCGACCACCGCGAGCGTACCCAGCCCCAGGTAGTAGGCGGTGCGACCCGGGGTGGGCAGGCTCAGCGGCCCCAACCGGATCTGGCCGCCGGGCGCGGGCGGCGGGGAGACCTCGAAGTGGGCGGTGACGAAGGGCAGGCGCAGCGTGGCCGTTCGCACCTCCGTCGGAGTGCCCGCGCGACGGTGCGTCTCAGCTGCGCCCCCCGCGGGGACGGAGGTCACCCGAACGGCGGTGGAGGCCGTCACCCGACTGCCGCCCCCCTTCCGGGCGGTGGTGCGTCCGCTTACCGCACGGCCCGACGTCGTGGCCGCCGCCCGGCCCGGCGCTGGCCGGGTCGTGGTGGCCCGCGACGTCCCGGTACGGGCCGCAGCGGCGGCCCGGCTGCTCGTGGATCGGGTCGAGGTGCTCCGGCTGCCCGCCGCCGACCTGCCGGCGGGGCTCGTTGGGGCGGCTCCTGCCCGCACGGTGGTCGAGCGGGTGCCGGCGGCCCGCCCCGTGGTCCCGGTGGTTGTCCTGGCCGAGGCCGCTTCCGCCGGCGTCGCCGCGGCGGACGAACGCGCGGACGACGGGCGGGCGGAGGCAGCCCGGGTTGTGCTCGCCCGGGTGGAGCTGACGCGCGCGGAGGTGGACCGCGACCCGGCCGCCCCCGTGGCGGTGGACCTGCTCGACGCCGGCCTCGCCGTGGTGGCCGAGCCCGCGGCGCCGGACGCGGCGGCGGTCTTCGCGCTCGCCGACCTCGCCTCTCCCGCCTTCCCAGCCTCTCCCGCCTTCCCGGCCTCTCCCTCCTTCCCGGTGGCGGCCTTCGCGGTGCTGGTCCTCGCGGTGCTGGCCTTCGCCGCGGTGGACCTTTCGCTGCCGGCCTTGCCGGTGCTGGCCCTGGCGGTGCCAGCCCTCTCGGTGGTCGTCCCGGACTCGCTGGACCCGGACTCGCTGGACCCGGACTCGCTGGACCCGGAGCCGGTGGACCCGGAGCCGCTGGACCCGGAGCCGCTGGACCCGGAGCCGCTGGACCCGGAGCCGCTGGACCCGGAGCCGGTGGACCCGGAGCCGGTGGTGCCGGGGGACGTGCTGGCGGAGCTGGCCTGCGGCGCGGGCGTCTCCTCGGGCACAGGCGCGGATGCCGTGCCCGGCTGCGAGCTCCCATCACCCGGCGGGGTGCCGCCCCCGGCAGGTGATCCTGAGGGCGGCACGGCGGTCGGGCTGGCCGAGGCCCCGGCGATGGTGCTCTCGCGCGTACCAGCACTGCTCGGCTCGGCGCCGTTCCTGGAGCTCGTGCTTGCCATGGAGCGCTTCCTCCCCGTCAACCGGCCAGCCGATGACTCCCCAGAGTCATCGGACCGCTTCGATGGGTGCACAGCCTCGCAGCTTCGGCGCCAGAGCGCTACCGCTCGCCGCAATGATGTGACTACTTTTCGTTGCGGCGCGAGCGGGTCGATCGTCACCGCGAGTTACGGCCATCCGGCCGTCAGAACGCCTCGAAACCGGTCGCAAGCAGCCCGAGCGCCTCGTCGAGGATCGCGACCAGGTCCGCGCCCTCCTCCCGCAGCCACTGCTCGTACGCGGTGACCGCGACCCCGAGATGTGCCGCCGCGACCGCCTGCGGTGTCAGGGCGTCCGCCGGTTGACCGACCCGGCGGGCGACGAACTCGGCGATGACCTCGCGCCAACTTGCGTAGCGCAGCGTCGAGTGCGCCTGCAGGGCAGGGGTACGCAGGATGAGCGTCATCCGGCGGCGCAGCCAGGCGCCCTCCGCGGGCGGATAGGTGTTGAAGTCGAGAATCGCCCGGCGCAGCACGGCAAGCATCGGTTCGCCCGCTCCCGCGGCCGCCAGCGACGCGCGCATGACCTCGAGCTGGCCGTCGAAGTCCCCCCAGGGGACATCGTTCTTGGAGGCGAAGTAGCGGAAGAAGGTGCGCCGCCCGATCCCGGCCGCCCGGGCGATGTCGTCGACGGTGGTCTCCTCGAACCCCCGCTCGGCGAAGATCTGCAGGGCGAGGTGCTCGAGCTCCGCCGCGCTGGTGGCGGGCCGGCGGCCGGTGCGCCGACTGTCGGCACCCATGGTCACAACGGGGGGGACCACTCGCCCCTCACCTCACTTCACTTTCGGCACCGAGTGCCACTAATGTCCGAGGCGGCGGGCGACGCCCGGACGGCCCGCGTCGTCGACACGCCGGTCCTGCTGCCCCCGGGCCGTCCCCCACGGCGACCCACCATCACCGTAGAGGAGATCGATGCGGCCCGGGGAACCGGCGGGCGCACCGCCCGTCCGAGCGGTGGTCACAGCCACCCGACTGAGTCAGCCGATCGTCCTGCGCGCCGGGCGGCGCGCGCCCTCCCGGGTCCTGTTCGGGCCGCACGAGACCAACCTGAGCCGCGGGCGGGCGCTGTCCGAACGGCACGTCGCCTACTACGGGCGGCGGGCGGCGGGCGGCGCCGGTGTCATCGTCACCGAGACCGCCTCGGTCACCCCCGACGACTGGCCCTACGAACGGGCCCCGCTGGCCGCCGACTGCGGGCCCGGCTGGGCGGCTCTGGCCCGGGCGGTCCGCCCGCACGGGACCGTGCTGCTGGCCGGCCTGGGCCATGCGGGCGGGCAGGGGTCGAGCGCATGGTCCCAACAGCCGCTGTGGGCACCCTCCGCGGTGGCCGATGTGGTGAGCCGGGAGGTCCCTGCCGAACTGGACCAGAGCGGAATCGCAGGCATCATCGCGGGTTTCGCGGCCGGGGCCGAACGGGCGGTGGCGGCCGGGCTCGACGGAGTCGAGATCGACGCCGGGGTGTTCTCCCTGCTGCGGCAGTTCCACTCGGGGCTGACGAACCGGCGCGCCGACGGCTATGGCCGGGACCGGCTCCGCCTGACCCGCGAGGTCCTCGCGGCGGTCCGCGCGGCCATCGGCGGCGCGCGGATTCTCGGCCTTCGGCTGTGCTGCGACGAGCTGGCGCCCTGGGCGGGCATCACCCCGCAGCTGGCGGCCGGGCAGGTCGCCGCGCTCGCCGGGCTCGCCGACCTGCTCGTCGTCGTTCGCGGCGGCCCGTTCGCGACGGGCGCCTACCGGCCGGACGCGGCCACCCCGCCCGCCTTCAACACCGACCTCGCCCGCCAGATGCGGCACGCCGCCGCCGGCCGGGTGCCCGTCGTCCTGCAGGGCAGTGTGGTGGACGTTGCCGACGCCGAGCATGCCCTCGACGCCGCGGCCGCCGACGTCGTGGAGATGACCCGCGCCCTCATCGCGGAGCCGGACCTGGTGGCCCTGGCCCGCGCGGGTCAGGGCCACCGCGTGCGTCCCTGCGTGCTGTGCAACCAGGCATGCCAGGTCCGGGATGTCCGCAACCCGGTGGTGAGCTGCATCGGCGAACCCGGCAGCGGCCACGAGACCGTCGAACCCCAACCAGGCGGGCGCGCCCCGACCCCGGTGGATGTCCTCGTCGTCGGTGGTGGCCCGGCCGGGCTGGAGGCCGCGCGCGTGCTGGCCACCCGCGGACACCGGGTCCGGCTGGCCGAGCGCACGGCCCGCCTCGGCGGGACGCTGCGGATCGCGGCCCGGGGGGCCGGGCGCGACCGGCTGGCCCGGCTGGCCGACTGGTGGGTGGCCGAGTGCCACCGGCTCGGCGTTCGGATCTGCCTGAACACCGACATCGGCACCGAGGAGATCGACCGGCACCGGGCGACCGGCCGCGCCGTGCTGCTCGCCACCGGCTCGGTCCCGGCGCCGCTCCCCGAACGGACGGACCTGCCCACCCCCAACGCCACAGCGACGATCGACGTCCTCGACGTCCTCGACGTGGTCGACGTCCTGGCGGCGGGGCCGGCGATCCTCCCCCCGGGGCCGGTGGTGGTTCATGACCCGATCGGGGGACCCGTGGGGGTGGCGACCGCGCAGTGGCTGGCCGCGCTCGGCCGCCCGGTCACGATCGTCACGCCCGACCCGGTGGTGGGCGCCCGCCTGGCCGCCGGCGACCTCGCGCCCGCGAGCGTGCGACTGGCCCGCGCCGGGGTCCGCCGGCGGGTGCGCTCCCGGGTGCGCGAGATCGGTCGGGACGGGCTCGTCCTGGAGGACGTGTGGACCGCCGAGCGGCAGATCCTCGCCTGCGCCGCCGTCATCGACTGCGGTCCCCGGCTGCCGCGGGACACGCTGCACACGCGCCGCCCGGGCCTGCCCCGGGCGGGGGACGCGATCGCGCCGCGGACCGTCCTCGAGGCCGTCCTGGAAGGCCGTCGCCGAGCGCTGGAGATCGGCGCCGGCCAGTGCGACGCCCCCCGGGCGGGCCATCGCGTCCCCGGACCGGGCCAGGGCCGACCCGCCGCGACGGCGGATGCCCCGGGCGGGCCGCGGGAGGCCGGGCCCGCCGGTCCGGGCGACGCGGCGACGAGCGAACATCCGGGGCTGTTCACACCGCGGCAGATCGGGCCGCTGACGGTCCGCAACCGGATCGTGTTCTGCGCGCACCTGACGAACTACGCCGACGAGGGCCTGCCGAACGCGCGCCACGCCGCCTACTACGCCGCTCGGGCGGCCGGCGGAACGGGGATGGTCATCACGGAGGAGCTCGCCACCCATCCCGGTGACCGCCCCTACGAGAAGATGATCCGCGGTTTCGATCCGGCGGTCATCCCCGGCCTGCGGCGTATCGCCGACGCGGTCCACGCGCACGGGGTACCGGTCCTCGCCCAGCTCAACCACAACGGCGGGCAGTCTGCCTCGACGTACACCAGGCTGCCCGTGTGGGCGCCGAGCGCGATCCCGGACCCGATGTTCCGCGAGGTGCCCAAGGCGCTGGAGGAATCCGAGATCTCCGAGGTGGTAGCCGGCTTCGCCCGCGCGGCCGCGCACGCCGCGGCGGGCGGCTTCGACGGCGTCGAGGTGCAGTGTTCGCACAGCTCCCTCATCCGCGGGTTCCTGGCGCCGGTGACGAACCGGCGCACCGACCGCTACGGCGGCCCGCTCGCGAACCGGGCCCGGCTGCTGCTGGAGATCATCGACGCGGTGCGCAGGGCGATCGGGCCCGGCCGGGTCCTGGGGGTGCGGCTGTGCGGCGACGACGGGGTCGAGGGGGGCGTCACCCTCGACGAGGCGGTCGCCGTCGCGACGATGGTCGACGCCACCGGCGCGGTCGACTACCTCAACACGGCGATCGGCGTCGCCACCTCGACGCTGCCCCTGATCGTGCCGAGCATGCAGGTCCGCCCGGGCTACGCGGCGCACATCGCGGCGGCGATCCGGGCGGCGGTCGGCCTGCCGGTCGTCGCCGTCGGCAGGTTCACCGACCCGGCGCAGGCCGAGCGGGTCCTGGCCGCCGGTCAGGCCGATCTCGTCGGGGTGGTCCGCGGCCAGATCGCCGACCCCGCCTTCGCCACGGGGGCCCGTGCGGGCGGCCGCGGCGAAGGCGGCACCTGCGTGGCATGCAACCAGGAGTGCGTGGGCCGGACGGGCCGCAACCGCTGGCTGGGCTGCCTGGTCAACCCGCGGGCGGGCCGGGAGGCGGTGGCGGTGGCACCGCCGCGCCGGCGCGGGCGGCGGGTGTACGTCGTCGGGGGCGGCCCGGGTGGTCTGCGGGCCGCCGTCACCGCGGCCGGGCGCGGCCACCGCGTCACCGTGGTCGAGCGTTCCGACCGGCTCGGCGGGCAGGTGCGGCTCGCCGCGGCGCTGCCGGGCCGGGGCGGGCTGCGTGCGCTGGTCGACGACCTCGCCACCCGGCTGGGCGGGCTCGGCGTCGAGGTGCTGCTGGGCACCGTCGCCGACAGCGACCTGCTGCGCACCGCCGCCCCCGACGCCGTCGTCCTCGCCACCGGTGCCCGGCCGGCCCGGCCCGACTGGGCGGGTGACGAGCCACGGATCGTCGACGTGCGGGAGGTTCTGACCGGCGCGGCCCGCCCGCACGGGCGGGTGCTCGTGGTGGACGGCACCGGCTTCCACCAGGCCCCCTCGGTGGCGGAGCTGCTCGCCGCCCGCGGCGCCGACGTGACGGTGATCAGCGACGCGATGGTCGTCGGCCAGGACCTCGGCCTCACCCTGGACCTGGAGCGGTGGAACCGGCGGGCGGCCGCCCTGGGCATCCGGCAGGCCGGTGACCTCGTCGTGACGGGCATCGCCGCCGCCCACCCGGTTCCCGGACCATCCGGACCATCTGGTCCCCACGGGGACTCCGTGCGCGCCGACGGGCTGACAGTGAGCGTGACGCACCATCCCACCGGGGCGGTGCGACGCCACACCGTGGACTGGGTGGTCCACACCGAACCCCCCCGGGCGGAGGACACCCTGTGGTCCGCGCTGCGCGAGGATGCCTCGTTCGAGCTACACCGGGTCGGTGACTGTCTGGCTCCGCGCCGCGCGCACGCCGCGATCCTCGAGGGCGACCGGGTGGGTGTCCTGCTCTGACGCGCCCCGCGGCGGCGAGGCGCGACGCTACCGGTCCGCCCGCGCGGGCGGCTCGGCCCGCACGGGCGGCTTGGCCCGCGACGGTGCCGGTTCACCCCGGCGGCGGGCCAGACACCATCGGCTGCCCGAGTGCAGGCCGCGCAGCGCCCGGCGGATCGCCGGGACCTGGGTGGCACGGTGCACCTGGTAGCGCCACGGCGGCTGGCGGCCGTGGCGACCCGCCATCGCGTAGGCGAACGACACCGCGTCCCGGTCGAGGTACCGGTCCGCCTGCTCGAACCAGGCCATGCTGGTCCGCGCCGCCGCCTGCACCGGGTGCAGGGCCATCCGGCCCCGGGCGTCGAACGACCGTAGTGCGGCGGTCAGATCGTCGTTGTTGTCGTAGAGGATCTGCGCGAGCATGACCGCGTCGACGATCGCCAACGCCGTCCCGGACCCCAGGGTGAAATGGGTCGTGTGGGCGGCGTCGCCGAGCAGCACGACGTTGTCGTGGTACCAGCGCTGATTGGTGATCTCGGTGAAGCGCTGCCAGCGCGCGGTCCGGCCGCGGCACTGGCTGATGAGCGCATGGCCGTCCAACGGCTCAGCGAAGATCTTCTCCAGCTCCCGCAGCGTGTCCTCGTCGCCGCGCTCGTCGAAGCCGAGCCCCTCCCAGGTCCGCCGGGTGCACTCCACGATGCACGTGCTCAGGCCCGCGCTGGACGGGTAGGCGTGGCACCAGATCCAACCCGCCGGCGTCCGTTCGAAGGCGAAGGCGAAGCTGTCGAAGAACCTGTCCGTACCCAGCCAGATGTAGGGGTTGCTCCCGGTCGTGACGCTGGTCCCGAACAGGTCCCCGCCCGCCTGGCGCACTCGGCTGTTCGCACCGTCGGACGCCACGATCAGGTCGGCGTCGGCGAACGGACCCAGATCGTCGATCTCGTGGCGGTACTCGACCCTGACCCCGAGCGCGATGGCGCGCCGCGCGAGGATGTCGAGCAGCGCCGCCCGCTGCATGCTGAAGCCGTATCCGGCGAGATAGGCCGCCCCCGCCCCCTCGACGCTGATGCGCTGCTCCTGCCAGAGGGTGGACTGCGCCCGGATGTCGCGCGCGCTGGCGGGATCGTTGCGGAAGAAGACGTCCAACAGGTTGTCCCAGTAGACGACCCCCCAGCCGTAGGTGGCTCCCGGCGGGTCACGTTCGATCACCGTGACCTCGTGGGCGGGATCGCGCAGCTTCGTCGAGATCGCGAAGTAGAACCCGGCCGGTCCGCCGCCGACGCAGACGATCCGCATGTCGGTCCCCCTGATCCCATCCCGCTGGTCCTCCGCGGCTCGGCCGTGGCCGGCGGTGGCACGGCTGGAACGAAGAAGTGGCGACGGCCGAACGGATCGCCGGCTCGTCGCCACCCCGCTCCTATGGAAGATCACCGATGGTGGGCGTCGTGATGGTCGGTTGTCGCACCGCTGGACTGTCGGCCGCGGGGCTGGTCGGCCGTCGGACTGTCAGGCGCGTGGAGCACCGGCTGCGGACTACCAGCCCCAGCCGCCGCCCCAGCTGCTCCAACCACTGCCACCCCAGCCGCCCCAGCGGCTCCAACCACCGCCACCCCAGCCGCCCCAGCGGCTCCAACCCCGGCCGCCCCAACCGCCCCAGCCCCAACCGCTGAAGCCCGCGAAGAAGCCGACGAAGCCGGTAGCCTGCTGGAACGTTCCCTGGGACTGAAGCGCCGGCGCCTCATATGTAGCCTTCATGCCGACTTCCCCCGTCTGCGCTCGATTACCTGTCTCGGCAGCCCGGCCTTCGTGTCCATGCTCCGGCCGGCTAGGCGGCCTGCGACCGAGCAACTCCATTCTGCTTCCACGAGGTCCATCCACGGTTCATCGACGGTTCGTTGCACCCGGTCGCAACGTCGCCGAACGTGATCGGCCGGCCGAGTTCCAGCTGGGTCCGGCCGAGCCCCGCCCGGACGTCAGGGCGTCCGGGCGCGTTATCATCGAGAAGCTCACCATCTGAGAGATCCTGTCCAGATGTTGGGACGCCCCGCCGAGGGGACGTCCCCGTGAGGGGATGTTCCGTCGGTGTCCCCCGACGCGCCGAGACGGTCGGCCCGGCGTCGGGGACCTCGATGCCCCGCCCGCCGCCGCGACCCGGCCGGCGGACGGGGCATCGGCCCGCCACGGCCCGGTCCCACCGCACCCGGCCGCGGGCCGCACCCGGCCGGATGCCCGCGGCGCGGAAGCGGCCGCGCCTGCGACCCATCCGCAGCCCCACGCAGCCCCACGCACCACCAGTCCGCAGCGCCCCACCCATCCGCAGCACCCCCGTCCGCAGCGCCCCACCCATCCGCAGCGCCCCACCCATCCGCAGCACCCCCGTCCGCAGATCGGAGTCGACAAGCCGCCATGACGACCGCCTCCGCCCCACCCGCGCTCGCCGCCCGCGCCCGGTCGGTGCGCACCTCCCCGGTGCGCGAGATCCTCGCCCTGACCGCCCGCCCGGAGGTGATCTCCTTCGCCGGCGGCCTGCCGGCCCCCGAGCTGATCGACGCCGCCGGCATCCGGCGCGCCTACGACCGGGTGCTCACCGACGAGCCCCGGCGTGTGCTGCAGTACTCCACCACCGAGGGGGACCCGCAGCTGCGGGCGGCGGTCGCCGCGCGCCTGGGCCGGCGTGGTCTGCCGACCCGACCCGATGACCTGCTGGTCACCACCGGCTCCCAGCAGGCCCTGACGTTGCTCGCCGCCGCGCTGCTCGAGCCGGGGGACGCCGTCGTCGTGGAGGATCCGACCTACCTCGCCGTGCTGCAGTGCTTCGGCTTCGCCGGGGCGCGGGTGATCGCCGCCCCCACCGACGACCAGGGGATCCTCCCCGACCGGCTGGCCGACCTCGTCGCCCGGGAACGCCCCCGGCTGCTCTACCTGGTGCCCACCTTCCAGAACCCCACCGGCCGCACCATGTCCGCGGACCGCCGCCGCGCCGTCGCCGAGGTCGCCGCCCGCCAGGGCCTGTGGATCGTCGAGGACGACCCCTACGGCGAGCTGCGCTACGAGGGGACGGCGCAGCCGTGGATCGCCTCGTACCCGGACGCGGCCGATCGCACGGTGCTGCTCGGCAGCTTCTCCAAGACCATGGCCCCGGGCATGCGGCTGGGCTGGCTGCGCGCGCCGGCGGCGCTGCGCCGCGCCTGCGTCATCGCCAAGCAGGCCGCGGACCTGCACACGTCGACCGTCGACCAGGCCGCGGCCGCCCGTTACCTGGCCGAGGCCGACCCCGACGTCCACATCGCCGGGATGTGCGCGGTGTACCGGGAACGGCGCGACGCGATGCTCGCCGGGCTCGCCGGGGCGTTGCCGGCCGGCAGCTCCTGGAACCGGCCCGAGGGTGGCATGTTCGTCTGGGCCCGGCTGCCCGCCGGCCACGACGCCACCGCCCTGCTGCCCGCCGCGGTCGCCCACGACGTGGCCTACGTCCCCGGCGCCCCGTTCTTCGCCGGCACGCCGGACCCGGCATCGCTGCGCCTGTCGTTCACCACGCACGCGCCGGCGCGCATCGCCGAGGGGATGGCCCGCCTCGCCCGCGCCCTCGGCGGCCCGGCCGCGGCGGGGTGAGGAGGGCGGGCAGCCGAGCGGGCGCGCGCCGACGGCCGGGCTCAGGCACGGATCTCCAGGGTGGCGCACTTGATCCCGCCACCGCGTCGGCCTCGCTCACCAGCCCGCACGCCGCAGGCCCCTGCCCGTCCAGCCTCCCCACCTGACCCACATCCGGGTATAAGCGGGCAACGTGCACAAGGAAGCTCACGGTGTCGGATGGGTCGGGAGCAGGCGCCGCGGGCGGGACGGCGCACCGCGACCGGGCGGGAGAAGGAGGTACCGGGCGGGAGAAGTAGGTTCGTCCGCAGTGGTCGCCGACGCGCGCGGCCGCACGGACGCCGCGCCACGCGTGGCGCCGGGGCACGCGGACCCCCGTCCGGTCCCCCCTCGGTCATGAAAGGCAGGACACGACAGCGATGTCGACCTCCCGACCCGAACCGTCCGCCCCCAGCGCCCCCAGCGCACCCAGCCCATCCGGGCCGCTCGATCCCGCCGCGCGGCCGGCGCCGGGCGGGGCGGGCCGGTTCCGCGACGCACCCGCCCCGCCCCGCGGCGACTGCGGGTCGTCCGGGTCACCCCGCTGGCCGATGACATGGTCACCGTGACCCTGGGTGGCCCCGCACTGGCCGGCTTCGTCCTGCCCCGGCCCGCGCATCACATCAAGATCTTCCTTCCGGTCGGCGGGCAGCTGGAGCCGGCCGTCCCGGCCTGGGGACCAGACGGGCGGCCGGTCTTCCCCGCGGGGGAGCCCCGCCCGGTGGTACGGACCTACACTCCGCGCCGGTTCGACCCCGACGCCGGTGAGCTGGACATCGAGATGCTGCTGCACGCGGGGGGCCCGGCCGGGCGGTGGGCGGCCGGCACCCGGCCCGGGGACCATCTCGCCATCGCCGGGCCGGGGGGTGGGTACGAGGTCCCCGCCGGGGCGACCCATCACCTGCTCGCCGCCGACGAGACCGGCCTGCCGGCGCTGGCGACGATCCTCGAACGGCTACCCGCGGCGGTTCCCGTCACGGTGCTGGCGGAGGTCCGCGACGCCGGGCGTCGCCGCGATCTGCCAGTCGGCGCGGGGACCCCGGTCACCTGGCTGCACCGCGGTACCCGGGTCGCCGGGGCGCTGCTCGCCGAGTCCGTCGCCGCGGCCGCCCTGCCGGCGGGCACGGCCGCCTGGGTCGCCTGCGAGGCGACGGCGGTGCGCCGGATCCGCCGGCAGCTGCTCGGCGCAGGGCTGGACCGCGCCCATGTCTCGACCCGCGGCTACTGGCGGCTGGGAGCGGCGGACCATCCCGACCACGACTTCGGGGAGGGGGAGGCCGCCGAGGTCGCCCGGGACGGCGAGGGTCGCCGGGACCGGCTGCGCCGCACGCTCGGGCCCCTCAAGCGACGCGCGCAGGACGCCGCCCGGGAGGTGCGGGCCACGGTGCGCGACCGCGGCGACGAGCGGACGCGATGACCACAGCCGACGCCCCGAGCGGCGGCGCCCCACCAGCGAGGCCCCGAGCGGTGCGGCCCGAGTCCCGGCGCCGGCGCCGGCTGGCGACGCCGCGTGCGGCACCGAGACGGAGCCGCCGGTGCTGCGCTGCGCGGGCGTCGCCCTGGTGCGCGAGGACCGGGAGCTGCTCGCCGACGTCGATCTGACGGTCCGTCCCGGCGAGCACTGGGCCCTGCTCGGCGCGAACGGGGCGGGCAAGAGCTCGCTGCTCGGCCTGTGCGGCGCGGTGCACCACCCCACCCGCGGCAGCGTGGACGTCCTCGGGCACCGGCTGGGCCGGGTCGACGTCCGGGTGCTGCGGGGCTGGCTCGGGCACCTGGAGGATCTGCCGGTCACGACGACCCATGCCATGCTGCTGCGCGGCGGGCGAGCGCTGGCGACCGGACGGGCGGATGACGTGCTGACCACCGAGCTGGTCAGCGCCTGCTTCGACCATCCGATCTCGGTCCGCCGCGAGGACGGCCGGTGGTCGGCCCGCGCGCCGCGCCGCACGGGGTGACCACAAGGTTCGACCTCACTTACCCGCGGCCACTCGGGAACCTTTCGCGGAATCCGACAGTTTGACCGGAGCCCCACCGGGGATACAACCCGCGATCATCCCGGCGAACAGGAAAGCGGCGCACCCCGGCACCGCCGCCGGCCACGGCAACATAGCGGAGGTTCCCGTGATCTGGTTCATCCTCACCATGATTCTGCTTGGGCTCGTCGCGGGCGCCGTCGCCCGACTGCTGGTTCCCGGTCGCGACGCGATGAGCATTCCGGCGACGATTGTCCTGGGCCTTGTCGGCTCCTTCATCGGTGGTTTCCTCGGCTACCTCCTGTTCGGCCACGACTTCGACGAGGGCGCGTTCCAGCCCTCCGGGCTGATTGGTTCCATCATCGGCGCGATCATCGCGCTGCTGATCTACCGGGCCGTGCACGGCCGTCGGCCGGTGCACCACTGACCTCCGCCGAGCCTGAGCCCCGGCGTCCCCGCCCACCAGCGGCGTCGCCCCGGGTACGGGATCTGCTCCCGCGGGCCGACCGGGCAACCCCCGGTCGGCCCGCGGTCGTGTGCGGGACGGGCGCGGTCGGCGACCTCGTGGCGGCGCGGCCGTCGCCGACATTGCGTGGGTGCCGTCGATCCCGCCCGGACAGACCACCGCTCGAAAGGCCGCGCCGCCACGAAATCGGGTTTCTTCGCACTGGCGAAGGGCTCGCCGTGCGCCCGCCGCCCGGAATCCGGGCGGCGGCGACGCGTTTCCGACCGATCCCGGTTTTTCGGCACCGCTGGAACCCCACGCGCGGGCCGCACCCAGGCGTCGCCCAGCCGACGAACCGGGACACGCCCGGGCCGCAGTCCAGAAAGCCGTCAGCATACGATCGACCTCTGGGTCACAGCTCCGCCGCCACCACGGAACTGTCCGTGTCGGGAGCAAAGGGCGCTGCGCCACGACGAACGTGCGGGACCGTGGCAGGCTGACGGCACGGGCCGGCAGCGCCCCAGCCGGGCCGCGGACGGTGGCGGAGAGGGACCTATGGCGGAGGACGGCGCGACGCTGCCCGACGGAGGACACCGCGAGGACCGATCGGATTCGCCGGCGGACCGCCCTAGCCGCGGCCCGGCCGAGCCCGGCCGATGGCTCGAACCCACCGAACCCACCCGGGCTCGCTTCACCGGTTCACCCCGGCCCGGCGACGGCGGCGACGACAGCCGCGAGGGCGTGGCGGGCGCCGGCGCGGTGCCGGTCCCCCGGACGATCTCCTCCCCCCGACGTGGCCCGGCGCCCGGCGTACCTCGCGACCCGCTGCGGCTGCCCCGCCGGATCGGGCCACCGCCCGGTGCCACCCCACCGCTGCTGGAGGCGCCGAGCGTGCCCGTGGGGTTGCGGGAGTGTGCCGGGTGCGGCGCGCCGGTGGCCCGACCGGGCCAGTCGGGAACGGTCGCGCTCGATGGCACCTGCGGGATGTGCGGGCACCGTTACTCGTTCACCGTGAAGCTGCGCCCCGGCGAACGGGTCGGCCGGTACACCGTGCATGGCGTGATCGCCCACGGCGGCCTCGGCTGGGTGTATGCGGCCACCGACGACAATCTCGGCGGCGACGACGTGCAGGCCTGGGTGGTGCTCAAGGGCCTGCTCGACGCGGCCAACCCCGAGGCCCGGCGGATCGCGGAGGGCGAGCGGCGCATCCTCACCACGGTGTCCCACCCGGCGATCGTGAAGATCCTCGACTACGTCGCCCACGCGGGCGAGGACTACATCGTGATGGAGTACGTGCCCGGGATCTCCCTGACCGGGCTGACCGACACCGGGCCGCCCGGTCCGGACGGGCGACCCGACCCACCAGCCCCCGCGGACGTGCTGCGCTACCTGCTGCGGGTGCTGCCCGCGCTGGGCCACCTGCACCGCATGGGCCTGGTCTACTGCGACTTCAAACCGGACAACGTGATGGTCACCGCGTCCGGGGTGAAGCTCATCGACCTCGGCGGGGCCCGCCGCCTCGACGACCTGGTCTCCGGCTATCTGTCGACACCGGGCTACCGCGCACCGGAGCTCGACGACGACGGGGAACGCCCCGGCGGCATCGAACGCGCCGCGCCGTCGGTGACGACGGACATCTTCGCCGTCGCCCGTACCCTGGCCCGGCTCGTCCTGGGCCGCTTCCCGGGGTTCGTCGACGCCTACCGGCACGTGCTGCCCCCGCGACGCGCCCACCTCCCGCTGCGGGAGTTCGAGTCGCTGGACCGGCTGCTGCGCCGGGCCACCGCGACCGACCCGCAGCGGCGCTTCCAGAGCGTCACCGAACTGGCCGACGAGCTGGTCGGCGTGCTCTACGAGATCGTCGCCCGGACGGAGGGGCCGGTCCCGCCGCTGGCGAGCCGGTGGTTCGATGCCGCCGGGCATCCGACCGGGGAGGCTGGCCCGGCCGGGCCCCCGGCCGCCTGGGAGGTGCTGCCGGACCTGCGGGTCGACCAGGACGACCCGTGCGCGCCGGCGCTGACCGCCGGGCCGGACGAGGACCCGACGGCGCTCGCCGCCCGGCTGGCCGCGATCGTCCCGGTGACCACGGAGGTGCACCTGTCGCTGGCCCGGGCGAGGATCCGCGCCGGGCAGCTCGGCGAGGCGGCCCGCACCCTGGACACCGCGGCCGCGGCGGCCCCTCGGGAGTGGCGCATCGACTGGTACCGGGGGCTGGCCGCCCTGGTCGCGCGGCGGCCGGGTCTGGCCGCGGCGGCCTTCGACCGGGTGTACTCGCAGGTGCCGGGGGAACTCGCCCCCCGCCTCGCCCTCGCGACTGCCCTCGCGGACGTGGCGACCACAGCGGGCTCGGCGCGGGAGCGCGAGGCGGCGCGGGAGCGCGCGGCCGAGCTGTTCGACGTCGTCGGCGCCATCGACCCCGGCGTCACCAGCGCCGCGTTCGGGCTGGCGCGGTGCCGCACCGACCCGACCGACAAGATCGCTGCCTACCAGCGGGTGCCACGCTCCTCCTCCGCCTACACGGCGTCACGCGTACGGATGATCGGCGTCCTGGTCGCCCGCGTCCTTCGGACGGACTCCCCGGCGGCCGGGTCCGCGGCGCTGCTACGGGCTGCGGCGTTGCTGGCCGATCCCCTGCTCGACCTGGGTGAACGACGCCGCGCCGAGCTGCGCCGCGACATCTTCACCGCGGCCCTGGAGCTGGTCGCCGCGGGCCACCCGCCGCCCGACGGGCCGCGGCCGCCGACCCTGCTCGGCCGGGCCATGACCGAACGGGAGCTGCGGTTCGGGCTGGCCGAGACCTACCGGGAGATGGCCCGGCTGGCCCCCGACCGGGCCGGCCGGGTCCGGCTGATCGACCGGGCGAACCGCGCCCGGCCCCGCACGCTGATCTGACCGGCCATGCACGCCTAAACGGTCCAGCACGCCGACCGGTCCAGCACGCCGACCGGTCCAGCACGCCGACCGGTCCAGCACGCCGACCGGTCCAGCACGCCGACCGGTCCGGCCACCCGGCCCGGGGCGCGCCGGGCTCAGGAGGTGAAGGCGTCGGCCAGCGGCGGCCGGCCGAGAACGCGCAGTCCGGGCCGCAGCCACTCGTCGTACAGCCGCGACCAGGTGCCGTCGAGCATGATCTGCCGCAGCACGCCGTTGACGAACGCCACGAACCCGTCGTCACCCGCGGTGTCCCCGGTGATCGGCATCGCGATGCCGTAGGGCTCGTCGAGTCGCCCGCCGGCCGCGAACGCCGCCCCGAACGCCTGCGGGCCGAGCACCGTCGTGTACGGGTCCTGGGCGGCGAGCCCGGCGAGCAGGACGTCGTCGCCGACGATCCCGTCGACGTCGCCGTGTTGGAGGGCGACCAGGCAGTCGGCGATGCGGGAGCGGGTCACCGGTCGCGGCGTGGGCGCCGGCAGCTGCGCGAGCTTCTCGCTGGCCGTGCTGCCCGCCGAGGTGCACACCGGCCGGCCGGCGAGGTCCGCGATGGCGGTGAACCCCGCCTCCTGGCGGACCAGCAACCGCAGGGTGGATTCGTAGTAGACGCTGGAGAAGCGCACCTGCCGCTTGCGTTCGCAGGTGATGGTCATCGTGGCGACGAGCATGTCGACCATGTTGGAGCGCAGCAGGTCCTCCCGTTCCGACGTGGTGACCGCCCGGAACTGGATGTGGTCGTCGACGTCGCCCGGTCCGAAGATCGCCGCGGCGACGGCGCGGGCGATGCCGACGTCGAACCCCTCCAGCCGCAGGGTGCGCCAGTTCATCAGCCCCGCCGGCGGCGCGTCGGTGACGATGCCGACCCGCAGGTAGCCCCGGTCGTGGGCGATCATGCGCATCCGGCTGCCGGCCGGCATGCGGCCCGGCGCCGGCATCGGGTCCAGCGGCGGCTGCGTCGAGCGCACCGGCCGGCCGTCCTGGCGGCAGGTGCCGTCCGGATTGACCGCCCCGGCCGGCGCCGGCGTCGGCTCGGCCTGCGGCGCCGGGGAACGCGGCAGCGGGCCGGCCTCGAGCGGTAGTGGGCTGCGCGCCGTGCTGCAGCCCGCACCGCCCAGCAGGGCCAGGCAGCAGGCGAGCCCCGCGGCGACCAGCCGGCCGGGGCGGCGCAGGCGGGCGGGG
>NZ_CM001489.1:712960-744308 GCF_000262465.1 Frankia sp. QA3 | reverse complement strand
GCAGGCGGGCGGGGCGGCCCAGGCGGGCGGGGCGGCCCAGGCCGGGGGCGCCGTCACGGCGACTCAAAGGAACTCCCGCAGCCGCGGCCACATGCCGGCCGCCGCGGCGACGATGGCGGCGAGCACGAGGGCCGGGCCGGCCAGCCGCAGGCCCCGCAGCGCGTCGGCCGCCCGGCGCACGTCGCCCTCGAACCGGCCGCGGGCGGTGTCGATCGCCACGTCCAGCTTGCCGAGGAAACGGGTGAACGCGGCCGTGCCCGGCCCGAGCGTGCGGGTCACGGCCTCGCCGAACGTGTCGGACGAGCGGGGATCCCCACCTGCGGAGCCGGCATCCCCGGGGCCGTGGGCGGCAGCCACGACCGAGTCGGGCGAGGAGGCCAGCAGCCGCACCACGGAGTCGCGCACCCGCAGCCAGGAACGCAGGTCCGTCTCGAGTCCGGGCGGCAGGCCCGCACCCTGGCGACTGTCGAGAGCCACGACGAGGGACCCGCGGCGGGTGACCGGTTCGGGCGGCAACCGCTCCCCGGCCGAGTCGAAACCCAACCCCCTGGTCACCCAGGCGAAGTGCTCGTCGAAGCGGACGCCGTTGCCCAACGCGGTCAGTGACAGGTTCTCGTCGACCCGGGCCTCCAAGGCCAGCGTCTTCGACCGCGCGAGCAGCGTCATCTGCCGGTAGCCGGCGTCACGGACGGTGTCCAGGCGGGTCTGCTGGGTGCCGAACGCCACCGCCGTCCAGGTGACGGCCGCCAGCACCGCGCCGGTGGCGACCACCAGGCCCGGGTTGATCAGACGGTTCGTCCGGCGCACCAGCAGCAGCTGCACGCCGACCAGCGAGCCGAGCGCGAAGCCGGCGGTGATCACGACGGCCCATTCCCCCTGCGAGCCGGTGGCCCGCTGGTAGGCAAGGTCGACGGCCTCGGCATAGCGGGCGACGAGGATCTCGGTCGAGGGGAGGATCTCGGTGCGCATCATCGTCGAGGCGGCCCGCAGGTTGGCCTCACCGACGGACAGGCCCGCGCGGTTGTTCGCCCGGGCCCGCTCCACCATCCCGTTGTAGACGGGGATGCCCTGCGCCAGCAGGTCCAGGGGGCACGCCACGGACGGGGTGCCCCCACCCGCACCGCCAGGCCCACCCGCACCGCCAGGCCCACCCGCACCGCCGAGCCCATGCGGACCGCCGGGCTCACGCGGACCGCCAGGTCCGTCAGGCAGGCCGGGTCCGCCGCCGGTCCCGTCACCGCCGGTGGCGGGACCGGGAACGGATCGCCCGCGGTCCGGGGGCGACGCGGCGGCCTGGTTCCCGCTGGCCCGGTCGGACCAGGGCGGTGCCATCCCGCCGGCCTGGTCCGGCCCGTCGACCGGCCCGCCGCCGGCATTCGCGAGATCGACCCCCTCGCCGCCGTCGACGCCGCCTCCCGCTACGGCGGCCGAGCCCTGAGCGGGGGGCCCGAATCGGGGATCCGGAGCGGTGGCGCACAGCCTCGGGTCGAGGCGGCGCAGGTCGAGAACGTCCCGGGCCGCCTCGGCGACACTCGCCTCGAACGGCTGGCCGGCCTTGATCCCGTCGTAGCGCTGCCGCAGCTCGGCCGCCGGCTCACCCTTGTCGACCAGAAGTTCGATGGGGGCGAACACCTCGGCGGCCGCGGCGGCGTCCGCCTGGGACAGCGCGGCGCGCAGCTCCTGGGCTGTCGCCAGTGCCCGCCCCTGCCGGGTGACCAGGTCGTCGGTGGCGTCGAGCCGGTGGGTGACGACGCCGCGCAGCGTCAGCCCGAACAGCGCCAGCGCGACGACGAGCACGCCGAGCAGCCCGACCAGCCGGACTCCGGCATCGCAGCGCGCGGCGACGGTCCGCACCATCCGCGCGGCCCGGCCGAACCCGCCAGGGCGGGGCGGGACCCGCCCCCGGGGTTCCCCGCCCTCGCGCCGTCGCCGGACGCCCCCACGGCGCCGGGAATCCGGCCCCCCGCTGGGAGCAGGCGGCGGCGACGCTACAACCGTCACGGTCACCGAGCGTACGCGTACCCCGCCGATCCGGTTACTTCAAGCAGGGATCTCACCCGAGTCCGGCCGGAAAGGCAGCATAGATGACGCAGGCGATCGTCACGAACGTCCACGGCAGGTGCCGATCGACCGGCCGCGGCAACACCGGGGTGAGCAGCCTCGACCGATGCGGCTGGCACCGCGGCAGCCAGTGGCGGCGCAGCGACCGGAGGTCGCGTGCCCCCAGCACCGGCAGGGCCGCCGCCAGCGCGGTCAGCGGGACCGCCGCGCCGGTCACCCGTCCGCCGGCGTGCTGGAGCACCAACGCCAGCCCGGCCGACCACGAGGCGGTGACCAGACAGGTCACGACCAGCAGCAGCGTGAACCGGCTGCGGCGCACCCGCCGCCCGGCGACCGCCCAACCGAGCAGGCCGAGCAGCGGGACGCCCACCGCGAGACCTGACACCATGACCGCCACCGTGGCCGCGGCCGGACGGGCGAGCGGCGCGGCCACGCCGGCTGCGGCCATCGCGGTGAGGCACGTCCCGCTGGCGGTGACCAGGCGGCGCACGGCGGCGGGGGCGCGGAACGCGTCGTACTCGCTGGGCGGGACGGCGCTGCCCACCCCGAGCGCCCGCCCTCCGCCCAGCCGGGCCAGGAAACACCGCATCGCCGCCGGGCGCTGCTCGCGCAGATCGATCCACTGGGCGCGGCTCAGCGTGTGCACGTGGCCCGCCGCGGCGCCATCCAGCGCGAAGCGCACGCTGCCGCCCAACACGTACACCGCGGCCGGCACCTGCCGCGAGACCTGCTCCCAGTCCACCCCGGCGGTGATGAGCACGAACGTCAGCGGGTCGCCGCGGCCACCGGGGCGGCCGCGCTCGATCTCGACCAGCCCCGCCGTCCGGCAGGCCGCCCGGATCAGCAGCGCGATGCCCTCGTCGGCCGGCGCGGCGATGATCCGGTAGCCGCCGACGGGCCACGCCGGCGGCGGGTGGCCGGTTATGCCGGTGGCCACCGCCAGCGGCGGGACGCCCGACGCCGGCGACCCGCGGCCACTGCCCGCGGCCAGCCACAGCCGCACGTCGGCCGATCGCAGGATCAGGCCGATCGCGAGCGCCACGGCGGCCACGAGCGCGGCCGCCACCGCCACCGTCCGCGCCGGGCCGGCCCCCTGCGGGCAACCGGGGAGGTACCGGAGCAATCCTGGTCCGGCCGACGGCCCGCCGGGGGCGGCGGGCAGCAGCACCGGCAGGAGCGGAAGGGTCAGCGCGGGGCCGAGCACGGCCGCGACCAGCCCGGCCGGCCCGGCCACCCGGCGGACGAGCGCGCCGGCCGACCAGCCGGCCATGCCCGCCGCGGCGAGCAGGACCGCGCCCGCGGCGACCCGCTGCACCGGCCGGACCGCCCCGGCGGCGCCCGCGCTCGCCCTGCTCCCCCCGCCGCCCAGCAGGACACACAGGCCGCCGGCGAGCAGGACCGCCGCCACCGAGAGCAGCACGGCCAACACGGCGGTGACGCGCACGGGCAGCCGGGGTGCGTGACGCACCCGAGCCCAGCGGCGGCGGTCCCTCCCGGCCGCGGCAGGCCTGCGCGCCAGAGCGCCACCTGCGCCGGGCGTCGGGCCGGACCACGTGGCGATCTCCTCGGCGATGCGGCGCGCCCCGGCCCGCAGCCCGGTGCGAAGGTCGTGGACCGGGCTGGCACGCAGTGGCACCGGCAGTCTGACCGGCCAGGTGCCGACGACCGCGACGACGACCGGCGTGCCGGCTCGCAACGCGCTCTCCCATTCGCCGGTCACGTACGGGGAGCGCAACGCCGCTGGCGAGGCGACCAGAACGAGCGCGTCGCTGTCCCGCACCGCCTGCCCGATCGTCGCTGCCCAGTCCAGGCCGGCGTCGAGATCCGCGGCGTCGAACCAGGGATCGACCCGCCGCGAGGAATACAGCTCCCAGGCAATCGCCTCGGCGAAGTGAAAGTCGCGCCGGGAATAGCTCACGAAGACCCGCGGCACGGCCGCAGTATCGCACGCGGGGATTGCGCCGTCCGGTCCGCGCGCAACGGGCGGCGCGACCCCTGCGTCCGGGCACCGACCGGCCCGAGCGCGGGACGCCATCGGGGCGGCACGATATCCTCGACCGGTCGGGCGGTTTCGGGGGCGGCCGTCCGGATTGCGAACACGGCCGGCGCGGAATCGTCCGCGCCCCCGGCCGGCACACGGTCGGGGCCCGGCCCGCCGGCGGCTGCGGCTCCCGGCGGCCCGGCCCGGGTTGGGGAGCAGCATTGACGCGGCGTTTTCTCGCCTGGTTCGCCGACCATGGGGACGCGGGCGCGGCCCTTGCGCTGGCGCTGCTCGTGGCGGTTCTCGCAACGTTCGACGTCGCCTCCGACCACATCGTCTTCAGCGCCATTCTGGCGACGCTGGCCGTGCTGGCCGCTGCCATGCTGCGGGACCGCGCGCAGGCTCGGTCGGTACATCGCGAGCTGACCCGGGCCGCGGACGACCTGCACCGCATCCCACCCCAGCTCGACCGGCTGGACGCCGTCGAGGACCTGCTGGCCTCCTCGCGGCGGGCGCTCGAGGAGTCCGCGGCGATGGGGATCCTGGTCGGCGCGGAGGTGCCCGCCGCCCTGGCGGAGGCGCGCCGCACCGCCGACAGCTGGACCTTCCGCGGCGGCACGGGAACGTTCATCCGTGCGGTCACCCTGCCGGAGTGCGTGCAACGGGCGCGGGCCGAGCGGCGGCGGCTGTTCATCCAGCTCGAAATCCTCGACCCGACCCTGGTCGGGCCCTGCGAGCAGTACGCCCGGTTCCGCCGTTCGCTGGAGCTCGACCGGGACCGGTTCGGGGACGCCTGGACGGCGGAACGGACCAGGCTGGAATCCTTCGCCACGATCCTCGCCGCCTGCTGGTATCGGCAGCGGTACACCTTCCTCGACATTCACGTCGCCCTGTCCGACCGCGTCACGACGATTCGTTACGACCTCTCGCCGAGCTGTCTCGTCATCACCCAGGAGGATCCTCGCAACCCCGCGCTCCTCATCCGCCACGGCCGGTTCTTCTACAACTGCTACGCGACCGACATCCGACTGAGTTTCGAACAGGCGCGCCCGGTCCCGCTCGACTCCGCACGGTCCCTGCCGCTGGGCGAGCAGCCCAGTGTTCCCGAGGTGCGGGCGCTGTTCACCGCGCTCGGGCTGGAACTACCGGCAGATGTCACCGACACGGCGGTGGAAAGCATCATCCAGAAGGCGATCCATGCCCAGAACCCGTACGCCTGACCGGTGTGAGCACGTCGGCGACGCCCTGCGCGCCGGCCGCGACCTCGACGCGATCCACGCCTGGGGCTGTGCCCTGCTGTACGCGGCCGCCCGCGGGGCGGCCGAGACGCCGCTGCCCCCGGTGCGCCACCCGCTGGGCTTCCTCTGCCAGCCGCTGCACCGACGTCCCCCGCAGGGCCTGTGCCTACACCTGTGGCCGCCGCCCCCGGCGCAACGTCCGGCCCCCGGCGGCGGGATCCACGCGCACTCCTGGTCGATGACGAGCATCGTCCTGCTCGGCGAGGTCGGGAACGAGACGATCGGGGTTGCCGACGACAGGCCCGGTACGCACCAGGTCCTACGGGTGGCCAGCCGGGGGGACGTCGACGTGCTGCACCCGACCGGCCGCACGGTCCGGCCGTACGTCGCCCACCGGCAACGGCTGCGCCGCGGGGCCCGCTACAAGCTTGCCGCCGGCGTGTTCCACCGCACCCGTCTCACCGCCGCGTCCGCCACCCTCGTGCTCGGCGACCACGAACCCGGCTCCCGCGATCTGGTTCTGGGCGGGCTGCACGAGCGCGTCCGCGTCGTCACCCGCCAGCCCTGCGGCGACGACGAGCTGCGCGCGGCCGCCGGCCACGTCCTGCGGGGCCGGTCATGACACGCCGCCGGACCAGCGCCGCGGCGGCGGGCGCGGCGAGGCCGGGAATCGGCACGGCGGGACGGCATCCTGCCACGAGGGCCGTCACCGCGCCCGAAGCCGGCATCCCCGACCCGGCGCACCCCGCGATCATCGGATCCCCGAGTGAGGAGCTCGCGATGCCGCACCCAGGACGGCCGCTGATGCCGCGGCACATCGACGAGCCGGCGCCGCAGGCGGATCCCGTCCGGCGACCACGGGTGCGCCCCGACCGGGGCGTCGACCTGGAGGCCGCCCGGGACTTCGCCGTCGCCACCGCGCAGGCGGCCGGCGACATCCTGCGCTCGGCGGACCCCGCGGAGATGACCGTGCTTCCCAAGGGCTCCCGCGGCGATGTCGTCACCGACCTGGACCTCGCCGCGGAGACCTGCATCGTCGAACGGATCCGGGCGGCGTTCCCCGGCCATGCGATCCACTCCGAGGAGGCCGGGGAGATCGCCGGCGACGACGCGTGGCTGTGGCTGACCGATCCCCTCGACGGCACCAACAACCTCGCAGTCGGCCTGTCCATGTACGTCGTCGGCATCACCCTCTGTCACACCGGCGTGCCCGTCGTCGGCGTCATCCACGACCCCGTCGCCGACCAGACCTGGTCGGCCGTGCGCGGCCGGGGCATGGTGGGGCCCCGGCGCCCGGACGGCCCGGGCCGCGGCGGGCGCGTCCTCGCCTGGACGCAGGGGTACGAGGTCGGCGGCCGGGACACGACGGCGACGGCTCTCAAGCTGGTCCTGGAACAGGATTCGCGGCGCCTGCTCCAGCTCTGGACACCGCTGCTGAGCTGGGCGATGCTCGCGCGCGGCGACATCGACGGGTTCGTCGGCTACCGGGCAGGCGCCCTCGACCTGCACGCCGGCGCGCTCATCGCCGCCGAGGCGGGACTGGTGATCGTCGATTTCGACGGCAGGCCGTTCGACCACACCCTGGCCGGCCGTCGGCAGCCGCGGGACTTCATCGCCGGTCCGGCCGGGACGGTGCGGCGGATCCTGGCGCTCACCGACCAGCTTGCCCATACCCGCGGCGTGCTCGACCAGCTCTGGCCTCACCGCCCGCGGCCGGCGGCCCCCTCGGCCGTGCGCTCGGGCCGGCGAAGCACGGAAGAGCTGCCCTGATTCACACCGTATCGTCGGTAGCCGCAGTGCCGGGCGAGCAGCGAGGAGCAACGTGTCGACGATCCCATCGGCCCCCACCGCGGGGCCCGCTGATCCGGCCGGGCGTCCGGTGGAACCGCCCGCGGGGATCACTGACGCGCGCCTCGCCCGGCAGATCGCCTTCCTGCTGGAGATCGACCAGCTCAAGTCGGTGCTGCGGCAGAGCCATCTGATCGACCTGTCCCGGCGGGAGAACGACGCCGAGCACTCCTGGCATCTGGCGATGCTCGCCGTCGTGCTCGGCGAGTACGCGGCGGCGGACGTCGACCAGGCCCGCGTCATCCGCATGCTGCTGATCCACGATCTGGTGGAGGTCTACGCGGGCGACACGTTCCTCTACGACACCCAGGCCGCGGCCGGCCAGGAGCAACGCGAACGTGCCGCCGCCGATCGGCTGTTCCCGCAGCTTCCCGGCGACCAGGCGGGCGAGCTTCGGGCGCTGTGGGACGAGTTCGAGGCGCGGCGCACCCCCGAGGCCCGGTTCGCCCGCGCGCTCGACCGGGTGCAGCCGCTGCTGCTGAACTTCTACACCGGCGGCAGCAGCTGGCGCCCGCACGGGGTGACCAGGGCGGACGTGCTGGCCCGCCGGGAGATCATCGAGGATGGCTCACCGGCGCTGTGGGAGTACGTCCGGGTGATGATCGACGAGGCGGTGCGCCGCGGGTACCTGCGGGCCTGACGTCACGTCCCGTCACGGGGGCCGCCCGGTCGGACGGATCGGTCAGGACAGCCCGCAGCGCTGCTGCGCGGTGTACTCGTGCAGCGCGGTCGCGACGGCGGGCAGAACCGGCACGAGGCAGAAGACCGGGTTGCGCCAGAGCTGGCGGTACTCGCTGCCGCCCGCGTCGGTGTCCGACTCGAGGGCGTCGCTGTGGGAGTGGGCGACGGTCTCGGGTGCCGCCTGGGCCAGCGCTCGCGCGAGCCACGGCCGGTCGGCCATGATCCTCGCGGCGGCCACGGCGAGTCCCGGGTCCACGGTGTCCCGGGCGACGAGGCCGTTCGGCGCGCCGATCGTCGCCGTCGGCTGGTTCACCCCGCTGTACGTCCCCGCACTGATCGTCTTGTCCGCGAAGATCCCCGGCGCGCCGTCGCGGCGGACGAACCCGGCGCCCGCCACCCGCTCGTAGTACCGGTCCCAGTGCATGCCGAACCCCTCGCGGTACCGGTCGATGGGCAGGAGCTGGAGATCGCTCGCGGCGCCGCCGAGCTGGCGGATCCGGTCGGCCAGGATCTCCGACGGCGCCGCCACCCACACCACCGCCTCCACCGGGTCCGCGGACGGGGCCGGATCGGTCAGCGATCCCATCGCATCGCCCAGCGACTGGTAGACGACCCTGGGCAGGGGCAGCGCCGGCGACGTGAGCGCGCACACGTTGTCGAACAGCACGTCGTTCATCTGCAGGGAGCCGGACAGTTCCAGGCCGCCGGACACGGTCTTGCCGCACAGGTCGCGCAGGCTGGTCACCTTGCCGCGGCGGACGATGACGTGCACGAGGTCGAAGTAGGCGGGCCCCAGCGTGCGCAGGCGGTTGACCTGGTTCAGGGTCCCGCGGCGGAACCGGGCCGCGCTTTCGTAGTTGAACTGGTAGATGCCGAAGGTGGCGTCCACGGCGACGTTGAGCTGGACCAACGCGAGGGAGCACTCGGCGGGGCCGTCGGCCTGGAGCCGGTAGAGGTTGTCCGCGCTGCCGTCGGTCGGTTTCAGGTCGACCGTCAGCCCCCAGCCGGGATGGCGCCGGACGAGCTCGCGTCCCAGCTCCTGGGCGACGTCCCAGTAGGGCGAGTTCGCCTGCCCGGTGTAGATCTTCGCCTCGCGGCAGCCCGTCCCCGGGTCGTGGGAGCCCCCGCGCGCCGGCACGAGCAGGACGACGAGCAGGGACGCGACGAGCAGGCCGGCCGCCAGGACGGCGGCGATCCGCGGCCGCTGTCGTGGCCGCGCCGGCGACGATGACGACACCCCGGTACCCCCGCCTCTCCCGATCCCCCGGCTTCGAAGCAGCGACCGCCGCGGCGCAGGCGGGCGCGATGTGCGCTCAGTATGCCGGACATGTACTGGCACTTTCACGCAGGGAGACCGCCCGGCGCCACGCCGTCGGAGCGACCGGCGCGGGACACCGGAACGCGCCCGGCGCAGATGCGCCGGGCGGGGGCGCGGAAGGCGAGGGTGGGAGAGGTGGGGTGGGAAAGGCCGGGGTGGGAGAGGTGGGGACGCTATCAGGCGTCCAGCAGGGACTCCAGGAACAACACGGTGCGCGCCGCGACGCAACGCCGGCCCGGCCCGGTCAGCACATCGTGGCCGCCGAGGACCACGTCGAGCTCGGCGCGCGGCGCGGTCCGGGTCGTCATGCGCACCAGGGGCAGCGGGCTGACCTCGTCATCGGCGCCGTGCAGCAGCAGGATCGGCAGGTCGGGCAGGGCGCGCGGCGAGGGCTCCTCGACGGGCAGGCCGGCCACGAGCAGGTGCAGCAGCGGCAGGCCGAGCAGGACCAGGCCGTCGGGGCGCACGGCGGGCGAGCCGACCATCGCCAGCGCCGCCAGTGCGCCGGTGTCGGAGCCGAGCAGCACGAACGGCGCGCCCGGGACCCGGCCCTCGACCAGGGCGGGCACCCGGTTGCCGCCGTCGGGAACGACGGTGAGCAGGTAGCCGTCGAGCGCCAGCCGGTCGGCGAGCGCGTCGAAAATCGCGGGGTCCTCGCCCCGGCCGGGCAGGGCCGCGATCGTGGCTCGGATGTCGCGACGGGGCACGGTGGCGCGAGCGGCCGGCCGCACGGGCGTCGCTGCGGGGCCCCGCGGGGCGGGGGCTGTGGTGGGAGCCGCGCCGAGTGGGCGCCCGGAGCGCGGTGCCGCGACGGCGGCATACGTGCCCGCCTGTCGATCGTCGAGGGACAGGGGCTGGAACGGCGACATCATCGGCGCCTGGTCTCCTTCGAAGGAAACGGATCGCCGCGGCCTGGTGACCGGGCGTGCCGCGGACGCGGCAGGAGCATGGTCGTGCGTCGGGTGGCCGGTCGGGCGGGCCACGCGAGTGGGCACACGGTGGGGTGGGCACACGGTGGGTGGTCAGGGTGGGGTGGTCAGGGCGGGCATGGGCCGCCCCGCTGGCCGGATCGGGGGGATCCCGCGGCGGCGTCGGCCCGACGGGCCGCCCACGGCCAAGGGGTGCGGGCGTCCCGGCGGCGTGCGGTGCGGGCGGCGGCGTGCGATCCGGGGGCAGGCGCGGCAGGCCCCTAGGCGTGCGTTCGGGCGGGGATCCGGGCCGCCCGCCCGAACGCCGGGCGCGGGGGCGGGGGCGGGGATCCGCGTGGCACGACCGGCCCACCGGCCGGAGGTCGACGCGCCGCCGGCATGCGGGGCGGGCGCGAGGCCCGCCGGGGAGGGCGAGGACGCCCCTCGGCAGCGGCCGCTCCTCGTCAACGGTCGAGGGGTCCGGCGACGGGCCGAAGATCGGTAGGGGCTCCCCCGGCGGGTCAGCTCAGCGACAGCGCCATGGGGAGGGGGACGGCAAGAAGGAGACCTCGCGCCGGAGTCGAACGGACTGACGTGCGTCCACAGACATGCCTACTACCCTCGGTAGTCGAGCCGCCGCCCGTCAACTCGTTCCTGCTGTGCGATATATCACTTTCATGGATCATGGGGAGACGGAACCGGAACACGGGCAAGGGCATCACCCGGAGGGGATGCCCTTGCCGTGACCCGCGCGGGCGCCGCGGCGGCGGGGGGTGACCCGCGCCGAGCGCCTCGGCCCGCGGTCCATCAGCCCAGGTCCGGTGGACCGGACTCGGGCGGGGATGGACCCGGGCGGCGGTGGTGCTGCGATCAGACGGCCGCCGCGGCCTTCGCCTTCGCGAAGCGCTCGGCGACGTCGGCCCAGTTGACGATGTTCCACAGGGCCGCCGCGTAGTCGGCCTTGACGTTCTTGTACTGCAGGTACCAGGCGTGCTCCCACGCGTCGAACACGAGCAGCGGGGTGTTGCCGACACCGACGTTGCTCTGGTGGTCGTACACCTGCTCGATGAGGAGCCGCTGGCCGGTGGCGTCGTAGGCCAGCACACCCCAGCCGGAGCCCTGCACCGTCGTGGTCGCGGCGTTCAGCTGCGCCTTGAAGGCGTCGAAGGACCCGAAGTCGGCCGTGATGGCCTCGCCGAGCACGCCGTCCGGCTTGTCGCCGCCGTCCGGGGAGAGGTTCTCCCAGTAGATCGAGTGGAGAATGTGCCCGGAGAGGTTGAACGCGAGCGTCTTCTCCAGGCCGACGATGGCGCCGAAGTCGCCCTTGTCCCGCGCCTCCGCGATCTTCTCGAGGGTGTCGTTCGCACCCTTGACATAGGTCGCGTGGTGCTTGTCGTGGTGCAGTTCGACTATCTGTCCGATGATGGACGGTTCCAGTGCGCCATAGTCGTACTTCAGGTCCGGCAGCGTGTACGTCGCCACTAGAGCACGATCCTTTCCATTCGCAAGGGATTTTTTCGGGGGCACCCACGCGGGGGCTCCCGACGGTTCGAGTGGGCGGTTCCGACGACGCCGGCGGCCACCGGTCGGGCAGCCGGGGTCGGGCGGGGCCTGGCGATGCCCATCGACCCTCTCCTCTCCGGCGAGCCGCCGAGACGGCACCCTGTGGACGTCGACGTCAGGTGCTGCGATCGCCCGCCTGGACACTATCGCCAGGAGGATCGGTCCTGCATAGCGAGACCGGACACCGCCACGTAGGAAGGATCGCCCCTAGCCCCGACCAATAACAGCCCGTGACGGCGACGAGGCGGAAGGCGGGATTCGGTGACCCAGGGAACAGCCGACCACGCCGGCCGGGGTACCACCCCACGAACGTCCGGGGAATCCTCGGCGCCGCCCGTCCCGCCCGCACGGAAGCCCGCGGCCCGGCCGGCGGGGCCGCAATCGGCGCGACCGGACCCGCCCGAGGGCCACCTCGGCCATCGGATCGGTCTGCCGCGAGACGCCCACGCCCGCACCGGTGGGAGCGCGCAGGGGCGGGCAGGGACATGATGCGACCCCTTCCCCCGGGCGGAGCGACTATTCCGCCCGCGGCGCCCCGCCTCCCCCACACCTGCCTCCCCCACACTTCCCGCGGCCGCGCGCGAAGGGTGCCCCGGCGCCGCGGTACCCCCGCGCGGGGGGTGGCTCGGCGCCGTGTTCGGCGCCGCAGCCCCCGTCAGTCGTCCTCGTGGATCTGCTGACTGAGGTAGTTGGCCGCACCGAGCTGGGAGATCAGCTCCAGCTGGGCGTCGAGCCAGTCGATGTGCTCCTCCTCGGAGACGAGAATCTGCTCCAGGAGCACCGCCGAGCCTATGTCGCCGCGCTCGCGGCTCAGCGCGATGCCGCCGCGCAACACGTCGACGGCCTCGAATTCGCCGGACCGGTCGATCTCGAGCTGCTCCGGGACCGTCTCGCCGATACGCAGCGTGTGCAGCCGCTGCAGGTTCGGCAGGCCGCCGAGGTAGAGGACCCGCTCGATGAGCTGGTCGGCGTGCTTCATCTCGTCGATAGACTCGTGGTAGTAGTGCTCCGCGATCCGCCGATAGCCCCAGTTGCGCTGCATCCGGCTGTGCAGGAAATACTGGTTGATGGTAGTGAGTTCATTCGTCAGCACACTGTTGAGCAGTTCTATGATTTCCGTGTCACCACGCGTCGCCATCGGTTCCACACCTTTCCGTCTACTGTTTCCAGCCAGACGTCCCACACCACGCCGGGGTGGCTGGCTGTTCCGGTCGCCCCGGCGGCCCGCGACCGGACACCGACCATCTGCGACGACGGGGACACAGATCGACCGGACCGGGCAGGCTTACGAACCTCCAGGCACCAGCAAATCACAAGGATGCGTAATTCGCAGGGAGCCGCCACTCCCGACCCGTCACAGCCTTCGGAACATCAATACAGGTAAGGCTGCCCAAAGTTAGGAGAACCTACCTGGAGGTGGTGTGCGCGTCGGGGACGATCCACCGCAATCACGGCCGGGTTCGCCCACCGCCGGGGCGCCCGGAAATCGGCCCGACGGCGCCCCGTCGCGCCCCGCAATACCGGGGCTGGGGCGAGCTCAGCTTCCGGGCAGGCGGACCAGGCCGAGATAGAAGTCGTCGATCCGGTGGATGGCCTGGATGAAGGCGTCGAAGTCGACGGGCTTGGTGACGTACGCGTTCGCATGCAGGCTGTAGCTGCGCAGCACGTCGGCCGGAGCCTGCGAGGTCGTCAGGACGACCACCGGGATGGTCCGCAGGGTCGGATCCTCCTTGATCGACGCGAGGACCTCCCGGCCGTCCATCCGGGGCATGTTGAGGTCGAGCAGGATCAGGTCCGGCCGGGCCGCCGCCGGATCGCGCAGGAAGCGCATCGCCTCGACGCCGTCGGCGGCCACGTGCAGCTCGTGGTCGAACCCCCGGTCCGTCAGCGCCTCGGTGACCATCAGCGTGTCACCGGGGTCGTCCTCGACGAGCAGGATCCGCAACGAACGAACGGCGGTGGCGGACACGATTCGCCTCTCCTGGCGTTCGTCGGCGTCTCGGGTGAACCGGCGCAGGGGTCGCCGGCCCGCGGGCACGTGCCCACGATATCGAGCCGGCGCCCGACCCGACCGGGTCTGTCCGCGGGCCGTGGTCGGCCTGGCCCGGTCGGGCGGCGGGCCATCCGCCACCGCTGGTCACGTGGTGTAACAATCCCGCCGCGACCTCCGCCGCGCGGAGGTGGCTGGTTCGCGCGGTGGGTACCTGCCCGGCCGCCACCCAGCCAGCCCGGGTCGGTCAGGAGGAGCCGCGTTCGATGTCCACGGGCCAGCGCGCCACCGCCGTCCTGCTGCTGGTCTGCGCGGTGTGCGGCGCGGTCGGCCTCACCGAGTTGCGCCATGCGCTGGACTACCCCGAGGTGCTCAGCGCGTCGGCGACCGGCACCCTCGCGGTGGTGCGGGAGCACTGGCTGGCGATCGGCGTCGGTGTCGTGCTCGCCGGCGTCGCCGCGGGTCTGCTGCTACCGATCACCGTCGGGATCGTCCGCCTGCTGCCGCGCGGTCCCCACCGCCCGCTGCTGACCGTGCTGGGTGCGGCGACCGCCGGCGCGCACCTCACCGGCCTGCTGTTCTGGTTGATAACGGTGCCGGCGCTGGCCCGGCGCGCGGCGATCCCCGCCCAGGCGGATCATGCGTCCGCCGTCTTCGACACCGCACGCACCCTGTTCGGGGTGATGGTCGGTGAGGTCCTCGCCTGCCTGCTGACGGCGAGCTGGACGGTCGTCCTGCTGACCCACGCGGCGCGGGCTGGAACGACCCGGCGGCCACCGGTCCGGTCGGCGCTGCCGAGACCGGCCGCCGTGGCTCTCGCGGGCTGGGGCGGCCTCGCCGCGGGGGGTGTGCTCGGGGGGGTCCTGCTGCCGTTCGGGGTGGACGCCGCAGTCACCGGCCGCGTCGTCGGGGAGCTGCTGTGGTACCTGTGGCTGGTCGGGCTGGCGGTCGCCGTCTGGCATCTCGATCCCGGCTCGCTGGTGGCGGACCCGACCGCAACGGCGGAGCCCGGCGGGCCCGCGTTGCCCGCCGCACGGGTGGTCAACGGCCCGGCCCATCCCGGCGGGGGCATCCCCGGCCCGCCCTTCGACAGCCTCCCCTCCTGGGCCGCCCGCTCCTCCGAGGGCACCCCCTCCCCTCCGATTGCCCTCCCCCCCTCGGACACCACCCCCGTCACCAGACACACCCCCGTCACCAGGCACACCCCAGCCGCCAGCCACACCCCAGCCGCCAGAAACGGCCCAGCCGCCGAGATCGCACCGGTTGCCGAAACCGCACCGGTTGCCAGAACCGCCCCACCCGGCGACATCTCACCCGCCGAGGCCGTCGCCGGGCGCGGCGCTCGACCCCGCGAGCCGAGGTCGGCCGACGACGCCTTCTTCGACGCGGCCACCGAGATCTCCTGGGAGGACCCGCCCGCCGGCGACAGCGCCGACCCCGAGCGCCGACCGCTGCGCGCGGCCACCCAGCCGGCGGGGCGGCTGCTCGGCGACGACGCGCCCACCGACCCGGCGGTCGGGGTGCCCGCCAGCGAGCACTCCGACCGGGCCACCCGATCAGCGCCGCTGGATGGTCGGACCGGAACAGGCGGAACGGACGGGACGGGCGGGACGGGCGGGACGGGCGGGACGGACCCGGAGGCCACCGGGTGAGGCGTTTTGGTCGGTTGGTGGTCCCGCCCCAGGCGGAGATCGTGCCCACGGTTGGCTGGCAGCCCTGCAAGGCCGCGAGCGGGTTGGGCGGTCGGGATGACGGCCGCGGCGGGCCCCGCAACCGTCACGTCAGGCGCAGCGCGTCGACGACGGCGCGGGTGTCCGCTCCCAGGGCGGCGGCCCGCGCCCGCCCGGCCTCCCCAGCACCGGCCTCCCCAGCACCGGCCTCCTCCGCGCCGGCCTCCTCCGCGCCGGTCCCCATCCGCGGCGGCCGCGGCGGCCGCGGCGGCAGGACCCTCTGCATCCGCCCCGCCTGGTGGACCGTCCAGCCGTCCCGATCGCAACCGGTGACGGTCCACGGCGCCGGGCCGGCCGGGTCCACCCTTCCTGCGGGCAGGCCCATCCCCCTGGCGGGCGGTGCGGCCACCCAGGCGGCCACCTCCCGCATGGCGACGTCGAGCAGATGGCCACCGCCGCCGAGCACGGAGGCGGCCGCGGCCAGCGCGGCGAACAGGCCGGTGAGCGGGTCGGCGATGGCGTCGCCGCAGAACACCGGATTCGCGGTGTCGCCGCGGCCCGAGCGGTCCCAGGCGACGAGACCACCCGCTACCGCGGCGTCGTCGCCGAACGCGACGGGGTCGGGGCCCGAGTGGACACCGGTGTAGGCCCGCCCATAGCCGGTGATGCTCACCCATGTGCGCCCCGACCGGGCGGCGACGAGCTCCGCGGCGTCGAGTCCGAGCTGGGCCAGGGCACGCGGCCGCGACGATTCGATGACGACGTCGGCGCGCTCCACCAGGCGACGCAGCATGGCCCGGCCGCCCGGGGTCGTGAAGTCGAGGGCCACGCTTTCGTGGCCGGCATGCAGCCAGTCGTAGAAGTCCGGGTCGCCGCGGCGTGCCCCGTCCGGCCTGTGCACGCTTTCGACCTTCACCACGCGCATCCCGATCTCACCGAGCAGGTGCGCGCACAGTGGACCCGCCCACATGGCGGACAGGTCGATGACCAGTGGCGGTTCGGTCCGGACGCCCGCCGCTCCCCCCGCGGCCCCGCTGCGGGGCCACGTCGACGGGGACGACGCAGGCCGGGCCGGACGGGAACCCGGTGTCGGCAGGGTTCGGACCGGCGTGGGCCGGCGGGGCCCGTCCAGCTCGGCGGCCGGGATGGCGAGCAGCCGCGCGAGGTCGACCACGTCGACGGCCGGTCGGGCGGCCGCCGCCGCGCTCAGGGCAGCCCACGCCTGCTCGACGGGATGCAGGCATGGGTCGGCCGAGACGAGTCCGACCTGATCCCCGAGCGCACCGACGAGGGCGTCCACGGCGTCCACGTCGTGGGGGCGCGCGAGGTTCACGGCGATCCAGCCGTCCGCGGCCGGCAGCAGACGGCAGCTCCCGTTCGCCGACCAGGTGCCCCGGCGGTGCAACCCCAGCAGCGCGGCCCGGCCGCCCAACAGCGTGGCCACATCAGGCCGGACGGCCCGCCCGAGCTGCCGGGACAACGCCGTGAACAGCCGGGCCGCCGCCTCGGCGCGGCCAAGCACCGGCCCGTCGGGAACCAGCGGGGCCCGTCCGGGCGGACCCGTGAGCCACATCAGCCCGCTGGCCGCCCAGCCCAGCGCGGCGGGCAACCCAGGTGTCCCCGCGGCTCGGGCGGCGTCCGGCGCCGGTGGGCCGACGGCGACCGGCAACCCCTGGCCGGCGAGCATCGAACGCAGCTCGTCGAGCAGCGTGCCGGGTGCGGGCTCGACCGGGCCCGCCGGCCGACCCGCCCATCCGGCTCGTCCGGCCCGGGCGGCGTCGGCCGGAGGCGTTGCTGGCGACGACATCACGGCTCCCTGCGCGATCACGATTCCTTGCGCGGCGGGGTCCCCACGCGGGGGGTGTTCCTACCGGCGGTGCCTCTACGCCGGCGGGGTCCCACGCTGGCGGGGTCCCCACGCGGCGGGGTACCTACCCGCGTTGCCCCGACGCGGCGGTGCCGGCAGGCGGGTCAGTGCCTGTCGGGGGTCGTCGTGCCGGCCGCTGGAGTCTCGCCGCACTGGACGACGACGAAGCCCCCCCGGCCGGAGTACTCGATCTGCGCGAGCTCCCCGGAACTGCGCCCCACGAGATTGCCCATCTTGAAGGTGGACACGACACGGGTGCGCACGCCCGCGGTCCAGGCCACGGCCGCGTCCCGGTCGACACACACCGGCTCGTCCGTCGGAAGCACCAGCGGGGAACCCAGGCAGAGCACGGCCACCCCGCCGGTGCCGGAGACCTCGGTGTTGAACACCCCGCCGGCGATCATCGCGCCGATGCCGCCCGAGGTCGTGGTCACCTTGTAGCGCACCCCGGCCTCCAGCGCGAGCAGGCTGCGGCCGTTGACCGTCAGGCTGTCGTGGTCGAGGGTGAAGATCGAGATATGGCTGCCCGACTCGGCGAACCAGACGGTCCCGCGGCCGGTGACCCTCATCAGGTCCTGGCCCTCACCGGTCACCGCCCGCCGCAGGAAACCACCCACGCCCTGCCCCTTGTAGGCGAAGTCGAGCCGCCCCCGGTAGGCCACCATCGACCCCTGCTTGGCGTACGTCTCCCCACCGTCGAGGTGGACCCGCAACATCCGGTCGCCCTCCTCCAGGGCGAACGGGGGGCCCACGGGGTGACCGTTCGCGAACTGTCCCAGCGGGTGTGTCATGCCTCCATTGAACGCCCCGCCACCCACCCGTCCGGGCGATACGTCCCGATGCCGTCGCCTTCCCCGGCTGAACCGGGACGGGCTCGGCCGACGGGACCGCACTCACCCGTCCTCGACCGGTTGCGGTGCCGGGCCGTACGGTTCACCGAGCCCGGATCGTGTGCAACGCACCGCAACGAGCAATCCGCACCGCAACGGGCAACTCGTTTCACCAAGACTGATCAACTGCGCTGTGTCGGCCGGGGAGCGAGCTGGTCCGGCCGGTAGATCTCGGTGTCATGCGTGACGAGGCGACGGTGAGCGAGGAGCTGTGGAAGCGGCTGTCGCCGTTGATCCCGGCGCGGGAACGGCGGTTGCGCCATCCGGGTCGGCTGCCGGTGGACGACCGGGAGGCTCTGGAGGGGATCTTGTGGGTGCTGCGCCACGACGTGCCGCGGCGGGAGCTGCCGACGACGCTGTTCGAGGTGTCGGGGATGACCTGCTGGCGCCGGCTCGGGACTGGGCCGAAGCCGGGTCTGGTGAGATGCCGACCTGGTTCCGGGTGCTGTGGCAGGTCGATACGGCGTGGCAGCGGGCGACCGAGTCCGAGACGGTGGCGATTACTCCTCGTTCGGCGGTTGAACCCGCCGAACAAAGCCGGTTGGTCGATGAGTGCCGGATTCAAGCTGCTCGCCGCGGTGCGAGCAGCGGTGCCCTCCACCATGTCGACGGAGGACGTGAGAACGTGAGAACGTGCACCACATACCCTCGACGTTCGCGGCTATGACGTCGGCCCGCGAGGGTCCCGCGGGCCAGCGCTGGATCGACCGACTACCCAGCCTCATCGACGATCTCCTCACCGACTGGGGCCTTCAGCATGTCGGTGAACCGATGCACGGCTTGGTCGGCCTCGTGCTGCCCGTGCGCGAAGACACCGGGGAAGAACGCGTCCTGAAGATCTCCTGGCCGGATGAGGAAACCCGTCACGAGCCGACCGGCTTGCGTGCCTGGGCCGGCCGCGGCGCGGTCCTGCTTCTGGCCGTCGATAACACCCGCAACGCCATGCTCCTCGAGCGGCTGGACGCCACCACCACCTTGCAGCACCAACCCATCATCGAGGCTATCGACGCCGCGGCATCGGTCCTGCGGCAGCTGCACATCCAGGCCCCAGCCGGCCTCCCGACAACCACGGAGACCGCCGAGCGGTGGCATACGGCGCTGGCCCGCGAGTGGCGCCGGCTCGGCAAACCGGGTCCCGCGCACCTCATCGACGCCGCGACGCTGACCTGCAACGACCTCGCGCACGAAACCGAGCAGGCGGCCCTACTTCACGGCGACTTCCACTTCGCCAACGTCCTGGCCGGCAGCCGACAACGCTGGAACGCCATCGACCCCCAACCTCTCTCCGGAGACCGCGAGTACGACCTCCTGCCCCTTCTACGGAACCGCTGGCCCGAGATCGTCGCCGGACAGGGAGCCAGCCGCGGAGTCCGCTACCGGCTGGACGCACTCTCGGAAGCCGCCGGACTGGACCGAGCAAAGGCCCGGCGCTGGTCCTTCGTCCGTAGCGTCGACGACGCACTGTGGGGCCACGCACACCACAACGTCCAGTTCGAAGCCATCGCCTGGGAGATCGCGCAAGCCCTTTCCAGCTAGCCCGACCACGCCCGCCCCGCCAGTCAGCGGATCAGGATGCGGCGAACCTGACGCCGACATCATCGAGTTCCGTCAGGAGAACAGCAGGGGCCGCACTGTCTACCGGCCAGGCCTCCAGGCTATGTTCCTCGACCGGTTCTTCCACAAAACCACGTCGACTGGCATCGTCGCGTCCGCGCGCGTGCACCCGAACTCGGTATCTTCCCGGACCGCTGCCGGCCAGGTTTCCGAGGTCCGATCTTATCTCGAGCTCGGAACTCATCACCCCGATCCAGCCCGCAGCTGCGACGATGTCCACCTCGGCGACGATATCCCAACCTGGTTCCATCTGCGCACGCCCGGCGAGGGCTCGAAGGAGTATGCGCACCGGGCCCATGTCCGTCCCACACATGACCTTGATACCGTTTTTGCCGATCGCAGCGACGAAGCCGTTGCTCTTGTCGATCGACATGTCATAGTCCGGCCCGCCGACCAGATAGTACCTGTATGGATTTACGTATATCAGCGTCGACCTGTTCGGCATGCCCTCAGGAGGAGTTTAGAATTAGTTGGATCGCCGAGGGGTGTCGCGTAGGATGTCGTCGATCCTGCCATTCCCCCTTCATACCCGGATCCATGTTCCTCAAGTAGCATCATTCTTCGGATCTCGTCTGCACCAAGTCCTCGATCGTGAAGAAATATGAGCTACTCCCTCCACGCTGCAGCGGACCGGGCACCCACTATGTTACAGGACTGCTCGAGAGCTTTCTCTGTCATCCGGATAGTGCGGCGCGAGAAATAAACTCCGACAAGCGTAGCCGCTACAGCAATAAAGTTTCCAATCAGCGCGGCAATCGCTGTCGCTACGTCCCAACCGTCACTCATGCCGCCTCTCACTCACAGACTACGAGTACCGCCGCTGACGTCCGCGTACTTCCGCCGAGCTGGTCATGACCATACTGCCGCGTCCGGCCGGATGTCTGGGCGGGGCCCCGACCGCCGGTGAACCGCCCGGTGGACCCGCGCGGCGACGGCGGCACCAGCGCGACAGCGGTGCCTCAGACCAGCATGAATCGACCCCGCGCATGCCCGGCAGCTCGCTGGCCCGGGTACCGTTGCCGACCGCCAGCGCCAGGATCGCCCGGTCCCGTCAACGGCGCGATGCCCGCGCACGGCGCAGCCGCTCTGCGCACGACAGAAATCAGGCGCGTCGATGGTGTGCGCAGCGCGGAAAGAGGGGACACATCGGCTATTCAGATTCCTTCGGTGAAACGGTGTGCTATGCGAGCTCTGGGCGCGGTGGCCGCGTTCTGTACCGTCCTGCTCGTCGGGGCCGGGGTCGTCGGCCGGCAGGCTTCCGCGGACGGCCGGTGGGCCTACGTGGCGGTGGTCGTCCTCGCCGCGGTGGCGGCCGGCCTCGCCGCGCGTCTGATCCCCGGCCGCCACCACGGCGCCGTGGAGCTGGACTGTCCGCGCTGCCGCGGCGAGGGGCAGGCCTTCTACGGCACGGGCCGCGAGACCTACCGGCGCCGCTGCCGTGCCTGCCACGGGCGGGGCTCCGTGCGGCGTGGCCGGGCGGGTGCGGCCCGCTGGCCGGTGCCGGAGGCAGCCGACGACCCGTCCGCCGCGCCGGCGGAACCGGCGATGAGCACATCGTCGACCCGTTGAACGCGATGGGCCCCAGGCGGGAGATGGTCCGGCCGGACGTGGCGACACTGCCGCGCCCGGCCGGATGTCTGGGCGGGGCCCCGACCGCCGGTGAACCGCCCGGTGGACCCGCGCGGCGACGGCGGCACCAGCGCGACGGCGGCACCAGCGCGACAGCGGTGCCTCAGACCAGCATGAGCAGCATCCCGCCGGCCATGACCAGCCGGGACGCGACGGGGGTGATCGGCGCGGGGGCGGCGTCCCAGGCCGGCCGGACCCGGCGCAGCAGCGGGCCCCCGACGGCGGCGACCGCCGCGACGGTGAAGACGACGGCGAACCAGCCGGACAGGTCGCCGAGGTCACCCACCGGCCACCGGCCCGCGCGGGCCATGCACGCCATCGCCAACGCCTCGACGACGAGCATCGAGCAGCATGACCAGCGAGCCGGCTCGCAGCACGCCGGGTTGGTCAGGACGAGGACGAGGAACACCCCGGCGAGGGCGAGATAGATCAGGGCGAAGGCCGCCGAGGACGCCGCCCCGGACGGATCGGCGAACATGACGACCATGCCCACGGCGATGATCGTGTGGCCGATCTCCACCGGCACGAACGCGGCCGCCCGGCCCCGCAGCACCCGGCGGACGAACGCCGGGACGTGGTGCGCCTGGCCGTCGTCGGTGACGATCCGGCTGGCGTGGAACAACGCGACGATGCCGGTGGCGACGGCGGCGGCCAGCGCCACGGCCGCGGGAAGCTGCTGCGAGGACAGCGCCGCGGGGTGGTGGTGCGTCACCGCGGCGGGCGGCAGGTGCCGGGCACCCGGCCGCATGTCCGCACGGTGCCCCGGCCCGCGACCCACCCGCTCCCCCTGCGGGGCAGGCCGCCGGGCATCTCAGCCCACGCCCAGGGCGAGTTCCGCGTCGACGAGCTCGGTGATGCGGCCGGCGCGCGCCTCGTCGACGATGACCTGCAGCTGCTCGACGCTCATCTGGATCCGCTGCCCGAAGTCATCGGTCAGCACGATGCGGCGCTCGGCGGGCGCCTCATGGTCGACGAACAGCTCCGGACAGCCACAGCTGCACTTTCCGCAGAAGGTCAGGACGTGACGGGAGCTCTCGGCTGCGGGCATGTCGACTCCTGGATCGGAGGAGGGAGCGATGGCGCCAGTTTAGGATCCACAGATCCAGTTGTCCGTACGTTCACCAAGTTTCCGGAAGTTGTCGTTTTGTTCACTAACGTTTGCTCATGGACGACCGCCGCGCGTGCCGGCGGGCGGATCGGCGCCGTCCGGACCGGGCGCGCGGTCGGCGGCGCCGCCGGAACCGCCCGACCCGCCGGCCGCGGCCGCTAGCGCGGAGGCGAAGGCCCCGCCGCCCATGTGCGGGTAGTCGTGTACGACCGGCGGGCACAGGTTCTCCTTGACCACCCGAGGGCTGACCCAGCGCAGGAGGTTCTGGGCGGAGCCGGCCTTGTCGTCGGTGCCCGACCGGCGCGCCCCGCCGAACGGCTGGCGCCCGACGACAGCACCGGTCGGTTTGTCATTGATGTAGAAGTTGCCGGCGGCGAAGCGCAGCAGGTCCTCGGCCCGCGCGATCGCGGCGCGGTCGGTGGCGACGACCGCGCCGGTCAGCGCGTAGGGGGACGTCCGGTCGACCAGACGCAGGACGTCGTCCCAGGCGTCCGGCCGGGCGTCGTCGTAGACGTGGACCGCCAGGATCGGGCCGAACAGCTCGCGGGTGAACCACTGCCGGCCCGGGTCGGTGCCGAGGAGGATCGTCGGGCGCACGAACCAGCCGACCGCGTCGTCGCACTGGGCGCCCGCGAGCACGGTGACGGTGGAGTCGCTGGCGGCGCGGGTGCAGGCGGCGGCGAGGCGGTCGTAGGCCCGCGCGTCGATGACGGCGCCGGTGAAGTGGTCGAAGTCGTTGACGTCGCCGACGGACAGGGCCTCGGTGGCCGCGGCGAGCTCGGCGTCCATCCGCCGCCACAGGCTCGCCGGGACGTACGCCCGCGACGCCGCCGAGCACTTCTGCCCGCTGTACTCGAACGCGCCGCGGACCAGCACCGTGCGCAGCACGTCGATGTCGGCCGAGGGATGCGCGACGACGAAGTCCTTGCCCCCGGTCTCCCCGACGATCCGCGGGTAGGAACGGTAGCCGTCGAGGTTGTCCGCGACGGCCCGCCACAGCCGGGTGAACACGGCGGCGGAGCCGGTGAAGTGCACGCCGGCCAGATCGGGGTCGGAGAAGACGACGTCGCTGACCGGCTCCCCCGAACCGCCGACGAGGTTGATGACCCCGGGCGGCAGGCCGGCCGACTCCAGCAGCCGCATGAGGAAGTGCGCGGCGAACGCCTGGGTGGGCGCGGGCTTCCAGACGACCGTGTTGCCCATGAGCGCGGGCGCGGTCGGCAGGTTCCCGGCGATGGCGGTGAAGTTGAACGGCGTGACCGCGTAGACGAACCCCTCCAGCGGGCGCAGGTCGAGGCGGTTCCACTCGCCGGCGGCGCTGCGCGGCTGGGCCTGCTGCAACTCGGCGGCGAACATCACGTTGAACCGCCAGAAGTCGATCAGTTCGCAGGCGGCGTCGACCTCGGCCTGCTGGCAGGTCTTCGACTGGCCGAGCATGGTGGCGGCGTTGAGGGTGTCGCGCCAGGGTCCGGCGAGCGCGTCGGCCGCCCGCAGAAGCACCGCGGCCCGCCCGGTGAAGCCGAGCTCGCGCCAGGGACCGGCGGCCTGTTTCGCCGCGGCGACGGCGGCGGCCGCGTCGGCGTGGGTGCTCTCCCGCAGCGTGCCGAGTACACGGCGGTGCGCGTGCGGCTGGACGACGTCGCGCGGTGGCCCGCCACCCGGGCGGCTGTGCCCCCCGATCGTGTTGGTCAGTTCGAGATGCTCACCGCCCAGGCGGAGCAGGGCCCGGCGCAGACCGGCACGCTGCGCCGAACCCGGGGCGTAGGTGCGGACCGGTTCGTTGTCGGCCCCGGGCACCCACCCCGCGGCCACGCCTGCCGGCACGGCTGCCTCCCCTCCCCGCGCCCGCCGGGCGCGGCCTCACGAACCGTGCTGCCGGCTGCCCAGCGCCCGCACGGCCAGCAGCAGGTTGGCGGGCTTCTCCACGAGCCGCCGCGTCAGGTAGGGCACACTGTCCGGCCCGTAGGGCAGGTACACCCGCACCGTCGCCCCGGTCGTGGCCAGTCGCCGCTGCTCACCGGGGCGCACCCCGTGCAGAAGCTGGTACTCGTAGGTCGCCGGTGTGCGCCGCAGCTCGGCGACCAGCCGGCCGGCGACGCCGATCAGCGCCGGGTCATGGGTGGCGATCATCGGATACCCCGGGCCGGCGAGCAGGATGCCCAGGCAGCGCGCATAGGCGGCGCGGACGGCCGGACGCCCGCGGTGCACGGTGCCGGCCGGCTCCCGGTAGGCCCCCTTGCACAGCCGCACCCGCGAGCCGGCTCGGGCCAGGTCGCGGCAGTCGCCCTCGGTGCGCAGCAGCTGGGCCTGCAGCACCGCGCCGACCGACGGGAAGTCCCGGCGCAGCTCGACCACCGTGTCCAGCGTCGCGTCGGTGGTGGTGTGGTCCTCCATGTCCACGGTGACGGTGGCGTTCACCGCCGCCGCCCGGGCGCAGATCTCCGCGGCGTTCTCGTAGGACAGCTTGCGGCCGTCGCGCGGCACGGCCTGACCGAGGGCGGACAGCTTGACCGACACGTCGAGCCCCGCGGCGATGCCCGCCCGGTCGGCCAGGTCGAGCAGCCGCCGGTAGGCCAGGACCGTGGCGAGCGCGTCGTCCGGCCGGGTGACCCCCTCGCCGAGCAGGTCGACCGACGCCAGCAGGCCGCGATCTGCCAGCCGCGCGGTCGCGGCGACCGCGTCGGCATCCGTGGGACCGGCGACGAACCGATCGACGATGCCGGCGGCGACCGGCCCGCGGGTGAGCAGGGCACGCGCCGGCGGGCTGGCCACCAGCCGGGGAACGAGATGGCGGATCACCTCGACTCTCCGATCTCGACATCATGCGACGACACGAGCACACCCAGTAGCCTTTCCCAAGCGGCGCATCCTGTCCAACCGGCGGGCGGCGGCCTCCGAGCCGGGCCCACTGCCTCCGATGCGGGCATGGCATCAGCCCGACCGTTCGCCCCGTAGGACTCAGCAGGCGATGTGTCCCCGGCGTGTCCTCGGCGTGTCCCCGGCGCCCACGCCATCACGACCGCGCCGGGTGGTTCCAGACCACGACGCACCCGGTCGCACGCCGGTCCCCACAGGGGCGGACACCAACTCGCTCGCCCAGGAACGAAGGAATCGACGTTCGGGTTATCTCACGCCAAACCCCCGCATCTCCACTGACGTCTTCCGGGCTTCCCCCGGGATGGTCGTGGTCACAGCCGCCGTGGACGGGCTGGCCAATCACACGGCGCGGTCCCGCGTCATCGCCGCACGCTCGGGCTGAATCGTGGACGCGTCCTGGGAGGACGCCCAGCCACCGCGGAGCCCGGGCCGTCCCGGCGCGCCCCGCGCCCACCAGGTAGCCCGGGGAGGCGACCGCCAGTCGCGATCCACGAACCCGCGAGGATGAGCAGGAAACCGACGGCGGTCATTCCCGTCAGACTCTCGTTCAGGAAGACAACTCCCAGGACGACCGCCACTGCGGGATTCACGTAGGTGAAAACAGTACCCCGGCTCGCGCCGACCTCGTCGATCAGCGCCAGGCAGGTGAACCAGGCGAGCGCGGTGCACACCACTCCCAGCACCACAATACTGGTCTGCGCCTTCCAGCCCGGTAGCGTGCCCGGAACGCGGAAGGCCACCACGGGAAGCAGGACCGCGGCCGCCGCGACGCACTCCACGGTGACCACTCCCAGCCGCGGAAGATCCGCGAAAGGCCTGCGCCGTACCAGCAACGCGCCCAGCGCGTAACAGCCGGCAGCGAAAAGGATGAGCGCGGCACCCACCAGGGACGCCATGTCACCCACCACGTCCACGCCCACCAAGGCGGCAACACCGCCCAGACCGAGCCCCAGACCCGCCGCGCGGGTCCGCGAGATACGCTCCCCGGCGAGATGCGGCGCGAGCAGGGCCACAAACACCGGTTCGGCCGCGATCAGCAAGCTGGTCAGTGCGGACGCGACATAGCGTTCACCGATGCTGATGCACACGAACGGAACACCAATCTGCACCAGGCCGAGCACCGCCACCCGCAGCCAACATCCCCGGAAACCGACTAAGGACTTTTTCCCCAGCGCCATGGGAAGCAACACCACGACCGCGACGGCGAGCCGGCAGAAGGTGACGACGACGGGATCGACCTCGCGGACGGCGACCTTGATGAAGAGATAGGGAACGCCCCAGAAAAGGGCCATCGCGACAAAGAGCAGCCAGCCACGTCGGCTCACACCAGCCAGACTAGTCTGACGGCGGAAATTCGGCAGCAACAGCGACGCGACCAGGCCGAAAGCTGGTGCTATGGCGAGAGCCGCGCAGGCGGACACGCTTGGCGGGGACTCCGCGCCACTCCGTGGAGCGGCACAGATCCGTCCCTGGCTGGCCGCGGTGGCCGCGCGATGTAGCGCCTCAGAGCCGGCGCAGGTTCGTCAGGACACGGTCGAGCAGCGCCATCTGGGGCGCGCCGGTGGGCATGGTGAGCTGGGAGATGTCGACGAGGCGGTCGGCCGCCGCGTCGGCGACGAGGACCCGGACGACACCCACCGGCAGGCGCAGCGACGCGGCGATCTCGATGACCGACTGGGGCTGCACACACATCGCGACAATCGACTTCTGTTCGAGCAGCAACGCGGGCAGTCGGGCCAGACCGAACGGCGTCGTGGTGACCATGGCCTCGAGCGCGAGCAGGCGGGACGGCCGCGCGCGGCCGCGGGTCGCCGTGTACGGCCGGACGAGTTCCCCCGACGGCTCCACCGCATCCCCGTTCATCCGTTCACCCCCTTCCCGAGGCCATGGCTTGTCGGTCACCAGCGGCCGGTCAGCGTCACACGCTCTCTCGCGCGTCGGCCCGCCGGGCCGGGGTCAGTGCCTCCCGGGTGCGGGCGACGAGCACCGTCATCTCGTACCCGACCAGGCCGATGTCGCAGGTGCTCGTGGCGAGCACCGCCAGGCAGGACCCCTCACCGACGGCCATGAGCAGCAGCGACCCCTGCGCCATCTCGACGACCGTCTGGGTCACCGAGCCGCCGTCGACGAAGTCCGCGGCCGCGAGGGTCAGACTGAACAGCCCCGAGGCGATGGAGCCGAGCTGCACCGCCCGCTCCCGGGGGAAGCCGCTGCACACCGCGAGCAGGTGACCGTCCGAGGACGCGACGATCGCGTTCGCCACACCGGGGACGAAGTCGACGAAGTTGTTGATGAGCCAGTCGAGTGAGGGGTTGTCCGGATCCGCGTCGGTCACGGCTGTCCTCCAGGCTGCGGGTTCGGGGTGGACGGGGAATCGGGGTCAGGGTTCGTGCGGACGGGGCTCGGCTGGGCTCAGCCGCCCCCATCCTCGTCCTGCGCGGCGGCGGGTCTGCTCCCCCGGGCGTGGTGGATCCCTTCGTAGAGCCGGCTCAGCCGCCCGCGGATCCGCTCGGGCGCGATGCCCGGGTCGGTCGTCGGCGACGACGACGCGGCGGATCCGAGGAACAGGCTCGGGGTGGCCGCGCCGCCGGCCTGCCCCGCCGGCGGCCCGGGTGGGATCTGCCCGGGGATGGGCACGGTCTTCGGGGTCCGGATCGGCAGTCCGGAGGCGGTGGTGGCCCGCCGCGGCCCCGCAACCGGCCCCGTAACCGGTCGGGGAGACGGCCCGCGCTTCGCGGTGGCGAACGGCTCCGGTCCAGCAGCCTGCTCGGACTCCGGCACGGCGAGCCGCCCCGCGTCCGGAGCCGGCGCCGTGATCGGCTCTGGCACAGCGAACCGCTCCGGCTCCGGCACGACGAATGGTCCCGGCTCGGGGATCGACTCGGACACCGTGACCGGCCCAGAGACAGCGACCGGCCCAGAGACAGCGAACGGCTCAGAGACAGCGAACGGCTCAGAGACAGCGAACGGCTCGGCAGGCCCGGCCGAGGCGCCGAGCGCCCGGGAGCCGGCGAGCAGTCCGGCGGCGTCGAGCACGCGGGGCGCCGCGAGCGGCTCGGGAGCCCACCGGTCGAAACCGTTTGACCGGCCCGCGGGCGGGACCGCCCGGCCGGCAGGCGCGGGCACCTCATCCCGGACGAACCAGTTGAACGGCTCGGCCGGCTCGTCGAGGGCCGGTGACTGCGCCCCGGCGGCGGCATCCTCGAGGTACGCCCACAGCCCCGCGGGCGGCGACGTGGCGGCCGCGGCGGCCCACGCCGGCTGCTGCGCCGGGGCCGTCACCGCCGGGAACGCGGGCGGGTGGGCGGTCAGCGCGAGGTCCACGTCCACGTCGGCGTCGGCGGTGTCCGCGGCAGGCGGGTCGCCGGGCGAGGCCGCGGTCGGCAGGGCGGCGGGCACGGTGGTGGCCTGGGCCGGCTCGACCGCGGGCGTCGCCGCGTCCCCGGTGGTGCTCGGCTCGGGCTGCGTCGCGCCGACACGCTCGCGCCGGATGGCCGCCCGTTCGCGTCGTCGGTCGAGCGCGGCGACGGCCTGCGCGATCGACGGCAGGTCTGCACCGCTCCCGGCCGGCCCCGTCGCGACGGGGCCGGCCGGTCCACTCCCGGTGGGCTGGTCGAGGCCGGCGAGGCCAGCAAGGCCGGCAAGATCGGCAAGATCGGCAAGATCGTCGTCGATGCGGTCGAGGCCCCGCGGCCGGAACCATTCGCCGGTCGGCGTGTACGGGGCGAAGCCGCGTGCCGCGGGGTCCGGGCCGGCGTCGAACCCCGCTGGAGCGGACCCGTCGGGCCAGGCCGCGCCGTTCTCGGCCTCGGCGGGCTCGGATGCCCCCGCCGGACCGTGGCCGGCCACGGGATCAGGGCCGGACGCGGAGCTCTGGCCGGCCTGGGAGCTCTGGCCGGCCTGGGAGCTCTGGCCGGCCTGGGAGCTCTGGCCGAAGCCGGGGCCGTCGCCGACCGAGGAGGTGTCGCCGAAGGCGGCGGAGCTGTCACCGAAGGCGGGGTTGGGGCCGTTGTGGCCGTTGGGGACGTTGGGGACGGCGCGGCGCGGCAGCGGATCGGCGGACCCGCCACCGATCGTGTCGTCGACCAGAGGGCCGAGCGGGTGGGGAGCCGGCGCGTCGAGGGGGCGGCGCGCTGGGCCGGCGCGGGCGGGCGGGCGTCGACGGGGACGGTGCCGCCCGCCATGAGCAGCGCCGCCGGCAGCCGCACGGCCGCCCGCACCCCGCCGGCGTCCGAGCGGCTCAGCCGCACCTCGATGTCGTGGCGGTCGGCGAGGCGGGCGACGACGAACAGGCCGAGACGCTGGGCGATGGAGAAGTCGAACAGCGGCGGGTCGGCGAGGCGCTGGTTGACCGCGGCGAGCTCGCGCTCGGACATCCCGAGCCCGCCGTCGTCGATGGTGATGAGCACTCCGCCGGCGTCGAGGGTGGCGGCGAGGTCGACGGCCAGGTACGGCGGCGAGAACTGCGCGGCGTTCTCCAGCAGCTCGGCCACCAGGTGGACGACGTGGTTGACGGAGTCGGCGGCGATGCGCGCGTCCGGCACGTCGACGATCTGGACCCGCTCGTACTGCTCGATCTCGCCGAGGGCGGCCTGCAGCACGTCGCCGAGCGGCACCGGCCCGGCGCGGCGCCGCCCGGGCCCAGTACCGGCGAGGACCAGCAGGTTCTCGCTGTTGCGGCGCATCCGGGTCGCCAGATGGTCGAGCCTGAACAGGTTCTCCAGCTGCAGCGGGTTCTCCTCGGCGGCCTCCAGCCGGTCGATGAGGGCGATCTGCCGCTCGATGAGGCTCTGGCTGCGCCGGGACAGGCTGAGGAACAGGGTGTTGACGTTGCGCCGCAGGCTTGCCTGCTCCGCGGCGAGGCGCACCGCCTCCCGCTGCAGTTCGTCGAAGGTCCGCGCGACCTCGCCGATCTCGTCGCGGGAGTCGATCCCGATCGGCCGGATCGTCGTGTCGACCTGCTCCGGGTTCGCCGTCTGCAGCTCGGAGATCAGGCGCGGCAGGCGCGTCTGGGCGACGTCGAGGGCGCCGCTGCGCAGGCGGCGCAGCGGGGCGGTCATCGTCCGCGCGATCGCCAACGTCCACATGATCGCGCCGACGGTGATCACGAGGATGAGCGCGCCGATGAGGGCGGTGCGCTGCCAGGCGGCGGAGCGCAGGTGCTCGGCGGAGTGGGTGACGTTGTCGAGCAGGTCGGACTCGACGGTGCGCAGCAGCTCGATGTGGGTCGTGCTGGCCGCGAACCACTGGTCGGGATCGATGCCGAGGTCGGTCAACCGCTGGCGCTGGACGGCCCGCTCGGAGATGCGCTTGACCGTCAGCACCGCCTGCCCGTTGACGATCTGGTCGAAGCGGGCGCGGTCGTCGGGGCGGGCGGCGGCGCGGAAGGCGTCCTGCGCCGTCTGCTCCTGGGCGATCAGCCCGGACAGCCGGTCGGAGGCGCCGAAGGCGAACCGCTGCGCGAAGCTCGTGGCGAACAGCTGGCCGCGGATCTCGGAGTCGATCTCCTTCAGCGTCGACACGTCGTTGAGGACGGTCGCGGCGTAGCGCAGGTCCTCGTCGTCGCGGTCCTGCCCGATGCGGCCGTCGAGGTCGAGCAGGTCGGTGATCGTGGTCGAGTACTGATTGAAGATCGCGTCCAGGGACAGGCCGCCGGTCCGCACGGACCGGCGCAGCGCGGGCAGCCCGGCGATGCCGCGCTCGACCCGGTCGGTCACCCGTCCGGTGCCCGCGCCGAGGTCGCCGGCGGAGGAGCGCAACGTGCCGCGCAAGCGGCCCAGGGCCGCGTCGACGGCCCGCTGCTGACCGTCGAGCCGGCCGATGAGCGACGTCCGCGGGCCCGCCTCGCGGCCACTGCCGATGAACCCGGCCGCGAGGTCACGCTCCAGCTGGAGCTCGTGCACCGTCGCCGTGACGTCGCGGCCGAGCTTCGCCGCGGTCACGTCACGGCCATAGCTGGCGGCGTTGGACAGCCAGGTCACGCCCAGGAGGATTCCGAGCGCCAGGAACGCCGCCGTGGGCACGGCCAGCGCGGCGAAGAGCTTCCCGCGCACGGGCAGGTCGCGCAGGCTCACCCGCCGGCGTGGCCGCGACCGGGTGCGTCGG
>NZ_CM001489.1:686059-712860 GCF_000262465.1 Frankia sp. QA3 | reverse complement strand
GGCGGGGCGGCGCCGGGCCGCACGCGGTCACCGGTGTCGTCCAGGCCCCGGTCGAGGGCCCCGCGGGAGGTGTCCGGCGGCTCGCCCGTCACATCCCGCCCCTTCCTGGCTCGATCACGCGCCCCGTACCTCTCCGCCTCTCGAACGCCCGGATCCCGACTCCCGGAACCCCGGGCGGCGCCGGGTGAGCGCCGCCGCCCAGCGGGGCCATGCGCACCGGCAACCGCGAGGCGGTTGGCGGCGCCATGACTCCGAACCAAAAGGCTATTTGCGTACCGGGCGCGACTGCCAACGGGGTCTCTTGACGAACGGCCACGCAATCCTCCGGGATGAGCCCAACCCCGCTGCGCTTGACCGTCGCCAAACCACTAGTGTCGTCAGCCGGTCGCTGTAGCTTTCACCCCTCACTCCAGCCGGGCGCACGGGGAGCTTGATGATCCACGTTTTTCGAAGGGCGGGCGCGGCGGGTGTTGCGCTGCTCTGCATCGCACTGGCGGGCTGTGGCGGTGGTGACAATCCCGGGCCGCCCGCGGTTTCCGGCGAGGTCAAGATCGGCCTTCTCGCCCCGTTGACGGGTGGGAACGTGGAAGCCGGCCATGATGCCCAACGGGGGGCGGAACTCGCCGGCCGGCTCATCAACGCCGGAGAAGCCTGGTCCGGATACTCCGATGGGCGAATCTGGGGGCCCTCAGGTCGCGCCCGCCTGTCGATTGTGACGTTGGACACGAAAAGCGACCGGCAACGCGCGGCGGACGGGGCGGCGACCCTGGTGAGCGGCGACGGCGTGGTCGGCCTCGTCGGTGCATTCGGCGCCGACGCCACCCTGGACGCCAGCCAGCGGGCCGAGCGGCTGCAGACCCCGTTCGTCAGTGGCGACGCCGCGTTCACGGCGCTCACCGAGCGCGGGCTGAGCTGGTTCTTCCGGGCCGGACCCGACGCCGCGGACTACGGCGGCGCCTTCCTGTCCCTGCTGCGCAACGCCGAACAGCCTGGCCAGGAGCATCGACGGGTGGCCGTGCTGTACAGCAACGACGCGACCGGCACCGACCTGAGCTCGATCGTCACCGAGTACGGCGAGGAGGCCGGCTACCAGATCGTGGCGAACGCGCCGTACGAGCCCGGCGACGCCGATCCCTCCGCCGCGGTGGCGGCGGTCCGCGCCGCCGCGCCCGACGTCGTCCTCATGACGGCGAACCTCGGCGCGGGGGAAAGGATCGGAAAGGCGTTCCAGGCCAGCGGGTATACGCCGCCCGCCGTCGTCGTTTACGGCGCCCCCGCGGAGGCCGCCCGGCTCGCCGCAATCCCGGGCTTCGCGGGCCGGGTGAGCCGGCAGGTCTCGTGGTCGCTGCCCATCACCCGCGCGAACCCGCTCGCCGCGGCGGTCACCGAACGTTATCAGCACGACTTCGGCGCGCCGATGACGGCGGAGGCGGCGAGCGCCTTCACCGCGGTGACAATCTTCGCCCGGGCAATCGAGGATGCCGGCAGTTCCGAGCGGGAACAGATACGCTCCGCGCTTGTCGCGATCGATCTCCCAGGGGACGCGACCATCATGCCGTGGAACGGCGTCCGTTTCGACGGAACCCACCAGAATACCCTTTCCGCAACGGCCGTCGAACAGGACACCGACGGGACGTTCGCCACCGTCTATCCACGCGACCTGGCCACAACAACGGTCAATTGGCCGCCACCGGGAAGCCCCGCGCCAGCCACCGGCGCCTCGGCCGGATCGGGGACACGGGCGGCATCCACCGGAGCACGGAACGGTTAGGCCGACGGGTCATGCGCCATCGTATTGCGACATATAGCGACGAATCCTCCGAAGCCGGCTCTCCGCGGGCGGGCGGCGACGCGAGCGGGCCGGCGGACGGCCCCGCGCCGGAGTTGGTCGCGCCGGAGTTGGTCGCGCCGGAGTTGGTGACGTTCACCGGCGTCGAGAAGCGCTTCCCGGACGGCACCCAGGCCCTCGCCCCGATCGATCTGAATGTCCGCGACGGCGAGTTCGTGAGCATCGTCGGCGCGTCCGGCTGCGGCAAGAGCACCCTGCTGCGGCTGGCGTCCGGCCTGACCGAGGCCACCGCCGGCACCGTGTCGGCGCTGACCGGACGGATCAGCTACGTCTTCCAGGATCCGACCCTGCTGCCCTGGCGCAGCGTGCGGCGCAACGTGGAGACGCTGGCCGAGCTGACCGGCGTGCCCCGCGCCGAGTACCGGCCGCGGGCCGCCGAGGTCATCGAGCTGGTGGGGCTCGGCGGGTTCGAGCGGCACCGGCCGCGCTCGCTGTCCGGCGGGATGCGGATGCGGGTCTCCCTCGCCCGCTCGCTGGTGCTCTCCCCCGACCTGTTCCTGCTCGACGAGCCGTTCGGCGCCCTCGACGAGATCTCCCGGGAGCGCCTCGGCGGCGAGCTGCTGCGGTTGTTCGAGCTGCGCCGCTTCGGCGCCGCCATGTTCGTCACCCACTCGGTCGCGGAGGCGGTGTTCCTGTCGACCCGGGTCCTGGTGATGTCGCCACGCCCGGGCCGGGTGGTGGCCGAGTTCACCGTCCCGTTCGGCTTCCCGCGACCGGCGGAGATGCGTTTCCGGGAGGACTTCACCCGGTTGACCGCCGCGGTCTCGCGCCGCCTGCGCGACGGGGAGGCCGGGTGAGCGTGCGGGGGGCGCGCCGGCTGATGGCTCTGGCCCGCGGCAGCCGGGCGTTGCGGACCGGCCGGCCGCGCGCGACCTGGCGCGACCGCACCGCCCCGCTCGTGCTGTTCGCGGTCATCATCGGCGTCTGGTACTTCGTCAGCCTCGTGGTCCTCGATCGGGACCGCCGTTTCCTGCTGCCGAGTCCCGACTCGGTCGTCCGCGTCGCCTTCCTCGACGGCCACAACCTCTCGCAGCTGCTGCGGGCGCTGTGGCTGTCGACCTCGGTGGCGCTGATCGGCCTCGGGGTGTCGATCGTGCTGGGCATGGCCGTGGCGATCGCGATGAGCCAGGCCCGGTGGATCGAGAAGTCGGTGTACCCGTACGCGGTGATCCTGCAGACCATCCCCACGCTGGCGATGGTGCCGCTGATCGGTTTCTGGTTCGGCTACGGCTTCCTCAGCCGGGTCATCGTCTGCGTCCTCATCGCCCTGTTCCCGGTGATCAGCAGCACGCTGTTCGGCCTGCAGTCGGTCAACCAGGACATGCTCGACCTGTTCCGGCTGCACCGGATCCCCCGCTGGCGCCGCCTGGTGTCGTTGCAGCTGCCGGCGGCGATGCCGGCGACGTTCGCCGGGTTCCAGGTCTGCGCGGGGCTGTCGGTCGTGGGCGCGGTCGTCGGCGACTTCTTCTTCAAACAGGGCAAGCCGGGCATCGGCGTCCTGATCGATCTCTACCGGGCGCGACTGCTCTCCCAGCAGCTGTTCGGCGCGGTCATCCTCGCCTCGCTGCTCGGGGTCGTCGTGTTCACGTTCTTCGGCTGGCTGAGCCGACTGGTCACCGGTCGCTGGTACGGCGCCGAGACGCCCTGACGCCGCGGGCGGCCGCGCCCGTCGGACCCCGACGGGCGCCGGCGGCCCGCGGAGCTGTGTCACACCCCGGCCCCGCGGGGGGCTCCACGAGCCCGCGGGGTCTTCATGAGAGGGAGCAACATGGGACGTTTCCGACGAGGAGCCGCCGTCGCCTTCGGCACGGCGCTCGCCCTGACCCTGGCGGCGTGCAGCGGGGACTCCGATGGCGGGTCCGCCGCTCAATCCACCAGAGAGAGGGCCACCGACGCGGCGCCGGCCGTCGCGTCCGGCGGCGCACTCGACCTGACCGGCGCCTGCCCCGCCACCGTCGTGGTCCAGACCGACTGGTTCGCCGAGTCCGAGTACGGATTCCTGTACAACCTCATCGGACCCGACGCGAAGATCGACACCGGCAAGAAGCGGATCACCGGCTCCCTCGTCTCGGGCGGCAAGGACACCGGGGTGAACATCGAGGTCCGCTTCGGCGGCCCGGCCATCGGGTACGAGCAGGTCAGCGCCCAGATGTACGTCGACAAGTCGATCAACCTGGGGATCGTCTCCACGGACGAGTCCATCCAGAACTCGGTGTCCCAGCCCACCAAGGCGGTGTTCGCACCGTTCGAGGTGAGCCCCGGCATGATCATGTGGGACAAGAGCAAGCACCCGAACTTCACGACGCTGGTCGACATCGGGCAGACCGACACCAAGGTCCTCTACTACGAGACCGACGCCTACATGCAGTACCTGCTCGGCGCCGGCATCCTGCGCCAGGGCCAGGTCGACGGCAGCTACGACGGCGCCCCAGCACGCTGGGTCGCCGAGGACGGCAAGATCGCCCAGGCCGGCTTCGCCACCTCGGAGCCCTACATCTACAAAAACGAGCTGGGTGACGGGCACAGCTACGACGTCGGCCTCCAGCTCATCAACGACACCGGCTACCCGCTGTACGGGCAGGCCCTGTCGGTCCGCGCCGGCGACGAGGCGAAGCTCGCCGGGTGCCTGAAGAAGCTGGTGCCGATCGTCCAGCGCTCGCAGGTCGACTTCCTGGCGCACCCGCAGACGGCGAACGCGCTCATCATCAAGGCGGTCAAGGCGGACGCCGCGTCGGTGTGGAACTACTCGCCGGGGCTCGCCGCGTACGCCGTGCAGACGATGAAGAACCGGGCACTGGTCTCCAACGGGTCGAACGCGACGATCGGCGACATGGAGCAGAGCCGCATCAACCGGATGATCCAGATCCTGACCCCGATCTACGCGGGCCAGAAGAAGCCGGTGAAGAGCGGACTCACCCCCGCCAACCTGTTCACCAACCAGTACATCGACACGAGCATCGGACTGAAGTGACTGATTCCGCCGCCGTCGCCGCACCCGCTGCCGGCGTCACCGCCACCACCGCCACCACGGCCGGTCCGGCGAGCTCCAGCGGTCCGGCGAGCTCCAGCGGTCCGGCGAGCTCCAGCGGTCCGGCGAGCTCCAGCGGTCCGGCGAGCTTCGTGCTCCGGGCCCGGCACGTGCTGACCATGGGCGCGGCCGGGCACGTCCGTGACGGCGCGGTCGCGGTGGTCGACGGGCGCATCGCCGCGGTGGACGGGTACGCCGCGATCGCCGCGCGGTTCGCTGACCTGCCGGTCGTCGGCGACGGCGGCGGGATCATCACCCCCGGCTTCGTGAGCTGCCACGGGCACTTCTCGGAGGGCCTGGTCACCGGCATCGGGGAGACCCACACGCTGTGGGAGTGGTTCGTCCACGTGGTCGAGCCGATCGAGGCGCACCTGACCCGGGACATGGCCTACGTGGGCACGCTGCTGAAGGCGACCGAGATGGCCCTGTCCGGGGTGACGACCGTCGGGGACATGTTCTGCTCCGCGCCCGGCACCCCGCCGATCACCCCCGGGATCGTCGACGCGCTCGACGTCGTCGGGGTGCGCGGGGACGTCTCGTTCGGCCCGGCGGACTTTCCGCACGGCTACCCGGTCGACCGGATCGTCGCCGAGCATCACGCGCTCGCCCACGCCGCGGCAGCCTCCCGGCGCACCCGCTTCCGGGTGGGCCTGGCCACCGTCCCGTCGAGCAGTGACGCGCTGCTCGCGGCCACGCGGTCGCTGCTGGCCGAGACGGACCGGCTGCACGTCCACCTGCACGAGGTCCGGGAGGAGGTGACGGCATCGCGCACGAGCCGGGGGGCCAGCTCCATCGAGGTCGCCGCCCGGGCCGGCCTGCTCGACGCGCAGACGGTCGCCGCGCACTGCGTCTGGCTCTCCGACGACGACGTGGCGCTGCTGCGCCGGCACGCGGTCGCCGTGGCGCACTGCCCGGTGTCGAACATGATCCTGGCCAGCGGGGTGTGCCAGGTGCCGCGGCTGCTGCGGGAGGCGGTGCCCGTCGGCCTAGGAGTGGACGGCGCGGCCAGCAACGACAGCCAGGACATGCTCGAGACCGTCAAGGCGGCGGCGCTGCTGCAGAAGGTGCACCACCAGCAGGCCGACGTCCTGACCGCGCCGGCGGTGCTGCGGATGGCGACCCTCGGCGGCGCCCGCGCGCTCGGCCTCGACGACACCGTCGGCAGCCTGGACGTGGGCAAGGCCGCCGACCTGGTGCTGTTCGCCGAGGCGAGCCCGTCGATGGCGTTCGTGCACGACCCCTACCAGGCCGTCGTGTACTGCGCCGGGACCCGGGACATCGCCGGGGTATGGGTCGACGGCGAACGGATCGTCGCCGACGCCCGGATCCTCACCGCCGACATCCCGGCGATCCTGCCGCGGGCGCGCGAGCTCGCCGTCGAGCTCGCCACCCGGGCCGGCCTCGCCTCGGAGCTGGCCGCCTCCCCGACCCGTCCACCTGCTTGTCCAGAGGGATGAATCGGACGCGAAGGCCTCTGGACCAGCAGCCGCACCGACCGGGAGGGAGGGTCAGGTACGCGGGGTGAGATCGGCGACGAGGACGGGGTCCAGCCCGCCCGGGGTGCCGTCCGGCTCGGTCTTCGAAAGGGTCAGCCGGGCGGCGCGGCCGTCGAGCTCCAGCACGGCGAGCTGGCTGTCGAACCAGGGGCCGTCGGTGACCGTCCAGCGGATCGCCCGGCGCGGCGCGCCGGCGAGACGCGCGAACGCCCCCGAGACCGCGGCGAACGGCGCCCGGCGGGACAGGGCGTCGACGCGGCGGATCGCCGGACTCAGCGGATTGCGAAACGGCGAGCACACGGCCTGCCAGACCGGCGCGTGGACACCGGCGGGACCGACTTTCGACAGGTCGGCGCGGGCGAGGTAGGCGTGGTGGACGTCGCCCGACAGCACGACGACGCTGGCCGGGGCGGGGCCGTGCTCCCCGGCGCTGACGGCGCGCAGCAGCTCCGTCATCGCGTCGAAGGACGCCCCGAAGGCCGCCCAGTGCTCGAGGTCCAGGGCCTGCCGGAGCCGCTCCGCCGCGGCGGCGGCCCGCCGACCCCACCGGCCCGCCGCGATCTGCTCGTTCGCCGCCTCGACGTTGTGGATCAGCGGGCTGAGCAGGTACGGCACCGACGTGCCGAGCAGCAGATGATCGACCTCGCCGGTGTGGTCGGTCTGCTGGCGCACCCAGGCCCACTCGGCGGCGTCGACCATGGCCCGCGTCCCGTCCGCCGCGACGACCCGCGCGCTGCGCGCATCGATGACGACCAGCCGGGTCCGGCCCAGGTCCCAGCGGAAGCTCCACCGCACCGCCCGGCCGTCCGGGTCGGCGACCGCGCGGTCGGCCCTGGCGTCGGCCCGCCTGGCGAAAGCGCGCAGCAGTTCCTCCGCGGACGGGCCGCCGGTGCTACCGGTACCCGTCGTGCCGGCCGCGACGACGGCGCGGTGGACCGGGTCCCGGTCACGCTCGTCCGGCGTCAGGTTGCCCAGGTGCTGATACAGCCAGTAGGCCATGATCCCGCCGGTGATCCGCGCGTCCCACCAGGGCTCGGTCCTGATCTGGGCACGCCACGCTGCGGAGATGTTCCAGTCGTCGCGCACGTCGTGGTCATCGAAGATCATGGCGGTCGGGACCGTGGACAGCAGCCAGCGGATCTCCGGCTGCGACCAGGCCTCCTGGTAGAGCCAGGTGTACTCCTCGAAGTCGGCGATCTCCTCCCCCGGGGGTGCGGTGACGTCGCGTCGCCGCCGGATCCGCGCGGCGGTGCTCGGGGAGACGTGGTCGGCGTAGACCTGGTCGCCCAGCAGCAGCAGGGCGCCGGGCCAGGTGGCCGGGTCCCGGGTGGGCAGGTCCAGGGCGAGCGCGTGCAACGCGTCCGTCCCCAGCCCCTGTTTGTCGTCGTCGGCGTTCAGGGTGTACGGCGGCTCCTGGGGCGCGGTGACCCGGCAGGAGCCGAAGACGATGCGTACCGGTTCGACGCCACCCACCGGCCGCAGCAGGCTCGGGGGCGCGTCGGGCTCGGGCCAGACCCGCACCGGCGGCCCCGCGGCCCCGGCCAGCCACACCTCGTACGGGACCGGCTCCCCGGGCTCGAGTCCGTCGACGACGACCAGGGCGTAGTGGTGCCCGGCCACCTCGAAGGTCTCCCCGCGGCCCGCGACCCGCCCGAGTGGACCAGGCCCGCCCGCGCCCGCGGCGCCCGCCTGCGGCGCGATGGCGACCAGGACCTCGCAGGCGGCGTCGGTCTCCACCCAGACGGTGACACGGGAGACGTCCGGATGGCGTTGGATGGGACCGAGGACGAGGCGAGGCATTCCCTTACTGTCCACCCCTCCCGGCCGTGCCAGTTGCTGGCGGGGGGGGCACACGCATCGCCGAGCATGGACGAGCGGATGAGCGGGCCCGCGGTGGCGCTGTTCCAGGCGGCGGCAGGCAGGAATGTTCACTAGTCCGATCGGGAGGTCGGCCTGCCGCAGACAACGGCGCGTCGCGCTGCTAGCGTCGGAACGGTGAGGTCACACGTCGGACATCCGGGGCGGTTTCGCGCCGCCGCGCGATGTTCCGTGGGATGCCCGGACTCCGGCGTCCCGGCCGTCCCGCGGCCTCGCGGCGCCGCCCACGTCGTGGCGTTCTCCGGTCGCTGACCGGGGGCGGTCCGTCGCGACCGTTCGTCGGCATCCCGCTCACCGGCCCGGGACGCGGGGCCCCGGTGGCCGGCGCGGCCCGCGTCCGACCACGGGCCGCGGCACGCCCAGGTCACGCCCACGTCACAGCGAGATCACGTCCCTGATGGTGGACGGCGGCCCGCCGGGCCCGGCATCATGCCGCCCTCGCCCGCACCGCAGCCGACACCACAGCCACACCACAGATACGGGGAGAGTCACCCAATGAGTGCCGAGAGCTGGTCGTTCGAGACCCAGCAGATCCACGCGGGCGCGCAGCCCGACCCGGCGACCGGCGCCCGGGCCGTGCCGATCTACCAGACGACGAGCTACGTCTTCCGCGACACCGAGCACGCGGCCGCCCTGTTCGCGCTCGGCGAGCCCGGCAACATCTACACCCGGATCGGGAACCCGACGCAGGACGTGTTCGAGCAGCGCATCTCCGCCCTGGAGGGCGGCGTCGGGGCGCTGGCGCTCGCGTCCGGGCAGGCCGCCGAGACGCTGGCGATCCTCAACCTCGCCGAGGCCGGCGACCACGTGGTGTCCTCGTCCAGCCTGTACGGCGGGACGTACAACCTGTTCCACTACACGCTGCCGAAGCTCGGCATCGAGGTCACCTTCGTCGCGGACCCGGACGACCTGGAGGAGTGGCGCGACGCCGTCCGCCCGAACACGAAGGCGTTCTACGGCGAGACGATCGGCAACCCGCGCGGCGACATCCTCGACACCGCCGGCGTGTCCGAGGTCGCCCACGCCCACGGCATCCCGCTCATCGTCGACAACACGCTGGCGACCCCGTACCTGTACCGCCCGCTGGAGCACGGCGCGGACATCGTCGTGCACTCGGCGACGAAGTTCATCGGCGGCCACGGCACGGCCATCGGCGGCGTCATCGTCGACGGCGGCCGGTTCGACTACGGCGCCTCCGGCCGGTTCGCCAACTTCACCACGCCCGACCCGAGCTACCACGGGCTGGTCTACTGGGAGGCGCTCGGCCACGGCTCCTACATCGCCAAGGCCCGCGTGCAGCTGCTGCGCGACATCGGCGCCTCGATCTCCCCGTTCAACTCGTTCCTGCTGCTGCAGGGGCTGGAGACGCTGTCGCTGCGGATCGAGCGGCACACCGCGAACGCCCAGCGGGTGGCCGAGTGGCTCGAGGCGCGCGACGAGGTCAGCTGGGTGGCCTATCCCGGGCTGCCGTCGTCGAAGTGGTACTCCCGGGCGCAGCAGGTGCTGCCCCGCGGCGCGGGGGCGATCCTGTCGTTCGGCATCGCCGGCGGGGCCGCGGCCGGGCGGAAGTTCGTCGACGGGGTGGAGCTGTTCAGCCACCTGGCGAACGTCGGCGACGTGCGCTCGCTGATCATCCACCCGGCGACGACGACGCACTCCCAGCTCACCGAGGCCGAGCAGGCCGCGACCGGGGTCACCCCCGACCTGATCCGGCTGTCGGTGGGCATCGAGGGGATCGACGACATCCTCGCCGACCTCGACGCCGGGTTCCGTGCCGCCAAGAGCTGAGCCGGGTGGCGCCGGTCCGGCCCCGCCGACCGGACCGGCGCCGTCGACGGCATCCCCCGACCCCGCCCCCGCCGTGTCCGGGGCGTGGCGGGCGGGCGTCGATCCGGTCGGGCGGCGGCGTTTCGCCGAGCTGCCCGGCCCGCTGCGCCTGGAGCGCGGCGGGGTGCTGCCGGGTGTGCGGGTGGCGTACGAGACCTGGGGGCGCCTCGACGCCGCGGCCGGCAACGCGGTGCTGGTGCTGCACGCGCTCACCGGCGACAGCCACGCCGCCGGCCCCGCCGGGCCCGGGCACCCGAGCGAGGGCTGGTGGGACGGGCTGATCGGGCCGGGCCGGGCGCTCGACACCGACCGCCTGTTCGTGGTGTGCCCCAACGTCCTCGGTGGCTGCCAGGGCACGACGGGACCGGCCGCGGCCGCGCCGGACGGCCGTCCCTGGGGCAGCCGCTGGCCCGAGATCACCATCGCCGATCAGGTCGCCGCCGAGGTGGCGGTCGCCGAGGCCCTGGGCGTGCGGCGCTGGGCGGCGGTGGTCGGCGGGTCGATGGGCGGGATGCGGGCGCTGGAGTGGGCCGTCGGCCAACCCGACCGGGTCGGGCGGGTGGTGGTGCTGGCCTGCGGCGCCACCGCGACGGCCGAGCAGATCGGGCTGTACGCGGTGCAGGTACGGGCGATCACCGACGACCCGGGCTGGCACGGCGGCGACTACTACCACCTGCCGGCAGGGCGGGGCCCGGCCGCGGGGATGGGCCTGGCCCGCCGGATGGCCCAGATCAGCTACCGCAGCGAGGAGGAGCTGCAGGACCGCTTCGCCACGCGGACCCGCGCCGACGGGCATTTCGAGGTGGCCTCCTACCTCGACCACCACGCCGGCAAGCTGGCCCGCCGGTTCGACGCCGGCACCTACGTCACCCTGACCCGGGCGATGATGACGCAGGATGTCGGCCGGGGCCGCGGCGGGTTCGCCGCGGCGCTGCGCGCCTGCCCGGTGCCGTTCACGGTCGCGGGCGTCGACTCCGACCGGCTCTACCCGCTGCGGCTGCAGGAGGACATCGCAGCGCTCACCGACGCGCCGCTGCGCGTCGTCCACTCCCGCTCGGGCCATGACGGCTTCCTCCTCGAGACCGACCAGGTCGCCGCGCTCGTCCGGGAGGCGTTCGGGGCGTTGCGCAGCGGCGACTCCCCGAGCCGGTCACCCGGCTCGTCATGTTGAACGTGTAAGAACCGCTACCTGGTGACTCCCTTCACCGGACCGGCCGGTGCCGTCCACCCGGGCGGGCTGTTCGCCGCCATCCGCGCCACGTTGCCGAGCCTCGTGCCGGGCGAGCAGCGGGTGGCCGAGGTGTGCCTGGCCCGCTGGCCGAGATCGCCGACATCACCCTCGTCGTCGGCACGCCCGACTGGCCGGTCGGCACCGACACGATCGCCAGCCGGCTGGCGTCGCTGCTGCTGCTCAACGCGCTGCAACTCGCCGTCGGGCTGCGCCGGGAGAGCGCCCCGGGGGAGAACCGTTGCTATGAGTGACTGCCTTCCGTTTCCCGTCCGTCGAGGACCGTTCATCTCGGTATTCGACGCTGCCCAGGTAATCGGAACTGGTTCATCCGGTAGGCCCAGCCACAGACCTTCCCGCGCAAGGTGACGTCCAGCCTGTCGTGGTCACGGGCGAACCCACCTCACGCGGCGGGTCATGGCCGCCGCGTATGTCACCAGGGCACCACCCCTGCGTCGTCGAAGAACCCGCCGGTCGGGCCGTCGTCGGGCAGGGTCGCGAGTCGGATCGCGATCGCCGCGCCCTGTTGCGGGGTGCGGACGCCGCGGAAGCCGTTGAGGTCGGTCGCGGTGAATCCGGGGCACGCCGCGTTGATCAGGATGTTCGTGTCGTGCAGTTCCTTGGCGTACTGGACGGTGACACCGTTGAGGAACGTCTTCGACGGCGCGTAGGCGGCGGCAATCGGACCCGTTTCGGCTCCGGGAGTCGTCTGCAGGGTGAGTGAGCCGACGCTGCTGGACATGTTCACGATCCGCGGCGACGCCGAGCGGCGCAGCAACGGCAGCATCGCGTTGGTGACACGGATGACGCCGATCACGTTGGTCTCCACGGCCGCCCGTACCGTCGCGGGGTCGACCGTGGTGGGCAGCTGTGGCGCGCCGCCGGTTATCCCGGCGTTGTTGACGAGCACGTCGAGGTGTCCGGCGCGCTCGGAGATCAGGCCGGCGGCGGCGGCCACGCTCGCGTCGTCGGTCACGTCGAGCGGTACGCCGAACGCGTCGGTTCCGGCGGCACGCAGCTTCGCCACGGCCGCCTCGCGGCGCTGTTCATCCCGGGCGCCGACACCGACCCTCCAGCCGAGGGCGCCCAGGCCGGCCGCGATCTCGTACCCGATGCCCTTGTTCGCGCCGGTCACCAGCGCGATCGTCTGTTCACTCATACGGTCGATCCTGTCCCGGGCCTGCGCGGACTCCCACACCGATCGGGTGGGCAGCGATACCGTGCGGGTATCGATCCCGGTTGGGGCCGGATATCGGGGCGGCGCTGCTGGAACGCACCGGCCGCGCGGTCACCCTGACCGAGGCCGGCTTGGTGCTCCTGCGGGAGGGCCGGGCGGCGCTGGATGCGGTCGAGGCCGCCGAGCGTCGCGCCCGCCGCGCTGCCCTCCCCGCGACCGGCCACGCCGGCGTGGTCCTCGCCACGAAGGCCGGCGCGTCCAGCGAACTGCTGGCGAAACTGCTCGACGCCTACGCCGCCGAACCCGATGCGGTCACCGTCGATGTGCTCCTGTGCGGGATCGGCGAGCAGGAACGACTGCTGCGCGACGGGCAGGCCGACGTGGCTGGGCTGCACCGGCCGTTCGACACGACGGTCGGGTTCGACACCGAGGAGCTCTGCACGGAGGGACAGGTCGTGGTTCTGCCGGCCGGGCATCCCCTCACCGGCCGGACCGGCGTGCAGATGGCCGAGGTCACCGCGCTGCCCGGCCTGCCGATGCCGCGCTGGCCCGGCCCCGACGGTACGTACCCGGACGGCCCCGGTACGCAGGTTCGGGACCATGCGCAGTTGTTGCAGCTGATCACGCTCGGCCGCGCTTGCGCGATCCTGCCGGACTCGTGCCGAGCCCAACTGCGCGGCGACCTCGCCGCCGTGCCGGTGCTGGACGCGCCGACGGTCACGACGGTCATCGCGTGGCCACCGCACAGCCGGTCCAGAGCCGCCGCCGGCCTCGTCCAGACTGCGACGCGTCTCTAGCCAAACCTGGTTCTCAGCAACACCTCGGCGTTTCTGCTGTCGACGAAGGCTGAGCTGGTCCACGCTCCGAGGCGTGGTGAAGGATCTCGTTCCGGACTCTGAACACTCCGGCGCGAGGTCGCCGGCGGGCGGCCGGGGAGGCGGGATGGCCGCCCGCGGCCCCGGCCGGCGCGGTCCGGACGACGTAAATGGGTGGGAGGCCCGGATGGACTGCCACCATGATGGTCACCATGACAGGGATGCCCCCCGACTGGACCATGCCGGTGCTCGTCGGTCGCCGAGTGCAGCTGGAACCGATGCGCGCCGACCACGTCGACGGTCTGGTCCGCGCCGCCGCCGAGGATCGGCGCACCTACGGGTTCACGGACGTCCCATCGACTCCGGACACCATGGCTCGATACGTGGCGGCGCTCGTCGCGGAGCGGGACCGTGGCCTGGCGATCCCGTTCGTCCTGCGGGAGCGAGGCGCCGATCCCGGCGACCCTGACCGGATCGTGGGCGCTACCCGCTTCCTCGGCCTCGACTTCTGGCGGCCGACGGCGGACCCGGCCGGCCACTGCGACGCGGCGAGCCACTCCACCACGTTCCACTGGTCGACGGCGTCGGACGCCGCGACGACCTTCCACAGCACGACGACCACGACCGCCACGACCGCCACGACCGCGGTGGTGACGACCACGGGCACAGGCAAGACGACGGTGGCCACGTCGAGCGCCAGGACGCCGACGACGGACACGTCGAACGCCGACACGTCGAACGCCGACACGTCGAACGCCGACACGTCGAACGCCGAAGCCCCCGCGGCGTCCGACCCTGCGGGCATCCTGCCGTCCGTGGCCGAGATCGGCGGGACCTGGCTGGCGGCGTCGGCCCAACGCACGGCCGTCAACACGGAGGCGAAGCTGCTGCTGCTCGGCCACGCCTTCGACGCCTGGGCGACCCTGCGGGTGTGCCTGAAGACCGACGCGCGCAACGCACGCTCCCGCGCGGCGATCGAACGGCTCGGCGCCCGCTTCGAGGGCGTCCGCCGCGCCCACGTGCTCGCCTTCGACGGCACGGCCCGCGACTCCGCCTACTACTCGATCGTCCGCGCCGAGTGGCCCGGCGTGCGGGCCGGGCTGATCGCCCGCCTCACCCGCCCCTGACCGGCCGCCCGGACAGCCACCAACCCTTTCCATTAATCACTTAAAGTAGCCGAAACGCCACGCCAGGCCTGCTTCCCACGTCGGGACGGACGCCGGTCGAGCGAGCCGTCAGCATGCCGGCACCGGCCGTGCCCGCGTGCTCGCCGACCCGCCGGCAGTCGGCCGCCGCGGAGATCGAGAATGGCGCCCAGCAGGAGTTTCATCGGCCCGCGGACATCGAGACGGTCCATCGGGCATCGGTTTCCGTCCCGCAAATCCAGGTAACTGGACGGCGTCCGACCCGACGGCCGTGAATGCTTCGCGTCCAGCTCCGACCGCGGTCACGCAACGGAGTCGCCGCAGGATTCCCGCCAATCCCGCGATTACGGAGGTGACGGAAACGGTTCCTCCGCACCGGGAAAAGAGTTACGGTCTCCCGGTTGCATCAATGGGCTGATGTCCGCCCCGGGGGAATGCATGACCACGTTTCCGTCCTCGGCCAGAGCGCCGCAATGACTCCCGCCGAGATCCACCGCACCGAAACCGCGTCCGAGCAGGTCGAGACAGGTGAGGCGCCGCGCACCCGCGACCAGGACCGGCGCCAGCAGCTCGAAAGAAAGCTCAACCTTCTCGATCGGGCTGCCGCGGCCTCCCGCCCTGCCGCCGACGGGCAGCCAGGCCGAGCCACCCCGCCGAAAGAGGCGGAGGACCATGGCGACCGAACGCCTGACGGTGGAAGGCGCCCGCCCGGCAAATCTTCGGGCGACGGGAATGCGGACATCGAATCGCGAGGCGGAGCGCCGCCCACCCGGAGAGAATCGTCCGACCACGAAGAGTCCGCAGAGATCGCCTCACCGACCACCGCCGAGGACCGTGCCGACACCACAACCCGGGCGTCGCCCGAGAGGCCGGCGGTTCCGGACTCTCGCTCACGCGATTCACGAACCGACTCGCCGCCGACGACAGCCAAATCAGCGCACCGCGATGTATCACCCGCCAACGCTCCACCACCGGTCGGGACGGCAGCGCACGCCGAGGCCGGGACAGTACATCGCGGCGAGGCGCGAGCAGCTCCGGATCACCGCCTGCCCGGGGCGCCGAGACCGGAGGCAGAGGCACCCGAAACATTATCGACCTCACCCGGTGGCGATCCGGACCTCGCTCCGGCTGACGTGGTCACCGGATCCGGAGATGCCGCACTCCGCGCGGAGACCGACCCGGATCTCCCGGAGGGACCAAGACCGGTCGCGGGCCGGGCAGGCGGGGAGTCAGCGGACTCGCTTCCGCAGGCGCGCCGCGAGCGGTGGGCGGACCAGGACGCACCCCGCACCCTGCCGGACGGCGATCCGCTGTTGACCCATACGGACCAGATCAACACACCAGAACGTGCGTCACTTCGGGAGGAGCTGATCCGGACGGTGATCGGCGACGCCCAGCCTCCCGAGCGCGGACGTCCGATCCTCTACCTCATGGGCGGCGGCGGCGCATCCGGCAAGGGAGACGTGCTGGATCGCCTCATGAAAAACAAGGTCATCGATGGCAGTAATGCCGTACATCTCGATCCGGACATCATCAAGACCCGGATCCCACAGTTTTCACAGATTGTCGCTGCCGGCGACTCCCGGGCCGCCGAAGTGGTTCATGAGGAAAGCAGCTGGATTGCCAAGGCGGTTCTCGCCAAGTCGATGGAAGGCCGTCTCAACATAATCTACGACAGCACGCTCGGCAATCCCGACAAGACGGTTAATTTGATCGACGACGCGCACGCCCGCGGATACGAGGTCCGGTTGTTCGGTGTCACCGCCGATCCCGAGGTAGCGGTCCGGCGGGCCGTGGAGCGAGGCAAGGAGTCCAAACGCTACGTTCCCGTCCAGGCCCAGCTCGCCGCACATCGAGGCTTCTCCGCCGGATTCGAACAATATGTGGAGAAAGCCGATACGGTCGCCTTGTACGACACGAACTCGACTTCAGATCCTCCCTTTCAGATCGTCCAGAAGAAGTCGGATGGGGTCCTGCGAGTCCTGAATGAGAGTGCCTATCGGAAGTTTCAGCGAAAGTCCCTGCTCAACCCGGAAGCCTCAGGACCGGCAACACTCTACGATCCCACACGCGAGCAATACGAATGAACTGCACCGAAAGGCGAGATCGGCAGCCTGAGACAGCCGGAGGCCCGAACCTCCGACCGAGGAGGAGTGATGTGTGACAAGGAAACCGACGAAGAATTCGAGGCTCGCCGTTCACGGGAGTTCGACGAAGCCCTCGACGAGGCGCGCACCTTCACACCCGAGGAGTGGGAGGAGACAAAGGAGAGAATGCGCAGGAAGGATGAGGAGGAAGCAAAGAGGATCTTCGGCGACAAGAAGCCGACAGTCTGGGTCGACCGGTACATCGACGAATAGGGACAGAGCCCCGGAGCACAGCCCGCGCGCCGGTCACCACGTCCGTCGGCGAGGCCTTGCAGCCGATGGTGTCCCCCCACCGGCGGACGCCGAGGCCCGGACGGTTCGGCGTCGAACCATTCGGGCCGCTCGACCGCGGCGCATCCTTGCCCTTCCGGAGGCTTTCGTGCCCGCTTCATCCCTCTGGATAAGCAGGGAGGTCGGGGGCTACTCGAAGTGGGGGGGCTGGCCGGTGGCTTCGAGGACGGACATCCACAGGTCGCCGGCGGGGTCGACCTGGTTGCGCTGGCTGACGGCGAGGGCGATCGGGATGTGGATGAAGCGGCGGCGCCAGCGGCCGACGACCATCTCGGTGCGCCCCGACATCGCGGCGTGCACGGCGGCGTGGGCGAGCCGGATCGTGTAGACGTTGTCGTAGGGGTTCGCCGGGACGCTGCGGATCACGTAGCTGGGGTCGATGTACTTCAGGTTCAGCTCGACGCCCTCGGTGTCGAAGTGCGCCTTGATCCGGCGGGACAGTTCCGGACCGACGTCGTGCAGCTTGCGGTTGCCCGACGCGTCGGAGCCCTCCGGCTGGTCGGTGATGAGCTCCTGGCCGGCGCCCTCCGCGACGACGACGACCGCATGCCCGCGCTCGACCACGCGGCGGCGCAGGTAGTTCAGCAGGCCGCCCTCGCCCTCCAGCTTGAACGGCAGCTCCGGGATGAGCACGACGTCGGCGTTGCTCTTCGCCAGGGTCGCGTAGCAGGCGATGAAGCCGGAATGCCGGCCCATCAGTCGGACCACACCCATGCCACCCGGCGCGGACGTCGCCTCGGCGTGCGCAACACGGATCGACTCGGCCGCCTTGCCGAAGGCGGTCTGGAAGCCAAAGCTCTGATCGATGTAGGGAATATCGTTGTCGATCGTCTTCGGGATGCCGACGACGGCGATCTTCTCGCCACGTTCCGTGGCCACCCGGGAAATCTCCTTGGCGCCCCGCAGGGTGCCGTCCCCGCCGATGACGAACAGTATGTTGATGTTCATCCGGGAGAGGCAGTCGACGATCTCGCCTGGGTCCTGCTGGCCGCGGGAGCTGCCGAGGATCGTCCCGCCGTCGTCGTCGATGTTCGCGACGCTCTCGGGGGTCAGGTCGACGACGTCGTGACCGTAGCGGGCGATGAAGCCCTGGTACCCGTTGCGGAAGCCGAAGATCCGCCGGACCCGGTAGTGCGAGGTCAGCTCCAGCACCAGGCCGCGGATGACGTTGTTCAGCCCGGGGCACAGGCCCCCGCAGGTGACGATGCCGACCCGGGTCTTGGAGGGGTCGAAGTAGATCTTCCGGCGCGGGCCGGCCGGCTCGAAGCCCGGCAGCTCGGCGAGATCGACTCCCCGCGCGGCGATCATCGACGTGGTGTCGTCGTAGAGGACCTTGTCCGCCTCGTCGATGTAATGCTGCGTCGTCGGCCGTTCTCCCAACAGGGGCAGAAGAGGAGAATCTATCCGGCAGGCCCCCAGGGTCTTCACCGAAAGATCGGCATTATCCACCAGCAGTGGCGCACCCACCGTTGTCCGGCCCTCACGTCTCGCTCGGCACTTCGTCTCTTCGCGACTTCGCTCCATACATACCCCGGGCGAGCCGGCGACGGACGCCGCCGATCACCCCAGTTCTTCCAGACCGAGACTACCGGGCCAAACCAGCTGTCACGGGGGCATCGCCGGGTCAACCCGGTCACCAGCGGACCGAAACAATCGCTTCATCGTCCGGAAACCGGCGTAACGCCCGCCAGGCCCGCCCCGTACTTGTCCCCGGCGGACACCTCGGTGCCCGCTTGAGAACCGGCCACCCGACCCGGCCCCGGCGGCCGTCCCCATGCGGCCGAGGACCGTCCGGCCGGCCGGACCTGCGCGAACCCGGCCCGGCATCGCAGGCGGGTGAAAGCACGATCGCCCTGCCCACGGCGCCCACCACGCAACTGGCTGCCAACGCCACCGACCTGCGCCGAGGGCGGCCCAGGCCCGCCTACCACCCCGTCCGCGGACCGTCTTGTCCGCCGGGTCGTCCTGTTCTCGGACCGCCCCGCCGGCGGACCGTCCTGTCCGCCGCCGCCCTGTCCGCGGAGCGGGCCGTATCCGGAATGCCTTGCCCGGAGATCATTCGACATAAAAGCTGCCTGATTCGTGGTCCGATTCGCGATCCGCCGGACGTCACCGAGGCATGTCAGGAACATGACGGCGACGCCATGCGACGATCCGGCTGGCATCTGCCGGACATGGACGATCCCCCGGCCGGACGGCGGCCCAACCCGACCACGCCACCGGAATCACACCCCCACAGTGCCGTCCGCACACCGCCCGGACGGGCAGTTCGGACCCCTCCCGGGGGGCCGGTCGGACCGGTGCCGCGGCGGCCCTTCGGCGCACCGGATGCGATCCGGTCGCCCCTGCCCCGCTGCCGTCCGATCCAGGAAGCTCGAAACCACGCCAACGCCGACCACGGGGGCGGACGGGGAGGTCACGGTGCACGTCATCGGCCACGGCCGGGACGGCGGGAAGCACCCGCCGCAGCGGTACACCGGCACGACCCCCGCCGTCGCCACGCGGCCCACCGGTCGGAACCGGGACGGGAGCGCGCCAGGCTGACACCGGGCTCGGGATCGTCGCACCACCGGGGTCCGGCTCGGACCCGCGGTCGAGGATGCGGCGTCACCCGACGCAGACGGCTGCGACCCGCGGAGGGATCGGGTCGGAGCCAACCAGGCACGGCGCGGCGGCCACCGACGCGATGGCGAGCGTGTCGGTGGGGACCGACCGCCGCGCCGTGCCCGGACCTTCACGCCCGGACCTCCACCGTCCGCCGGCACTGTCCAGACCGTCCGCGGCCGCACGCACGCTCAGCCCGGGACGTCGAGGCGCCACAGGCGCAGGCCACCCCGCCCGAACGTCCACACGCTGCGCGACGCCGGCTCACCCAGCCAGCCGCAGGCGTCGACCCGCCCCTGGACCCGCAGGGCGGCCACCCGCTCGGTCGAGTGCAGATCGAACACCCGCAGCACGTTCGCCTCATCCACCGACGCGAGCATCGACTGATCACCACTGACCGCGAACGTCGTTACCCCGCCCGCATGCCCGTCGAACGATCCCGTCCGTGTCCCGTCACGAAGATCCCAGGCCGTGATGGACACGGGCGTGGCGTTCGCTTTCCCGGCACCGTCCACGGCGATCAACCCCACACCGTCGGGGAGGTACTGGATGTGCTGGATCGGGCCGAGTCCGGGCGGATTCGCCTTGGCCTCGAGCGAGTCCAGGTCGAGACGGGTCGGCATGGCATTGTCGTCCAGAACGAGAATCTCCCGCCCGGCGGCGTTGAGCGCAAGGTGACTGACTCCGCCGTCGAACGTGCGGACGACCCCGAAGGCCCTCCCGTCGGCCGCCGTCCACAACGATATCCGCCAACGATCGCTCAGCACACCGGGAGCACTGGCCACGGCGAGCATCGCGGTGCCCGTCGGCTCGGCCGATACCGGCGATGCGGCGATCTTCACCGCGTGTCCCTCGGTCGCCACCTCGTCGATCAGCCCGCCGGAGACCGGGTTCCAGACCTGGACCCGGTCGAATCCCCGGACGGCGAGCCAGCTCCCGTCGGGCGCCGCGGCCCAGTACGACCGGCTGGCGACCTCTACCGGGAACCGTGACAACAGCTCCCCGCTCTCGGTAGCCCACACACTGAGGTCGCGACCCCTTGCGCGTTCGCGAGCCGGCGCGGACGCGCACCATCGGCCGTCCGGGGAGCTCAGAACGACCCGCACCGCGTCGTCGGTGGCGGCCTGCGCCACCACCTCGCCGGCCGGGGACCAGACGCGCACCGATCCGTCTCCATGCCCCGACACCAGCCTCCGGCCGAGCGGGTCGCCCGCCACGTCGATCGCGTCGTCGATGTCGCGCCCTGGGGCGGCCGCCGCCGTCCGGGACCGGGCATCCCAGATACGCACCGCCGGGCTGTGCCGTTCCCTGCTGGCCAGCCAGGAGCCGTCCGGTGCCGGCAGCAGACCCTCGATTTTGGTCTGATGCCCCGTCAGGATGCTGCTCGGACTCCAGTCAGCCGCGTCCCACAGGCGAATCCTCCCCCGGCGTCCCACTCGGCGCGGATCAACGGCCTCGGCGGAGGCGACCCACTGCCCGCCGGGAGCGACCGCGACCGGCCCGACCCCACCGGCGTGTCCGGCCAACCGGGCGACGAGCGACCCGTCGAGGAGGCTCCAGACGTACAGCCGCCCGCCCGTCTCCTCCGCTGCGTCGGACGTTTCCGCTTCGCCGGTGACCAGTCTGGTGCCGTCCGGGAGAAAGACGACGGCCGACACTGCACCCTCGTGTCCGGTGAGGCTTACCCGCAACGAGCGCGTCGCGACCTCCCAGACGAACACCGCCCGGCCGGACGCGACCGCGAGAAGCAGCCCGTCGGGGGAGACCGCCAGCGAGGTGCCGGGCCCCTGGTACCTCGCGCCCGGCAGAACGCCGAAGACCGTGTCCTCGACGATGTTCCACAACCGGACCAGACCGTCGGCCGAGTACGCCGCCAGCCAGGAACCGTCGGGGGCGACGGCCAACTCGTCCCGACCCGGTCCCGGCAGGCTGCGGTGCAGGTCCCCCGTACGGCTGGCGAAGACCTCGGCGGTGGGTGCCGGTGTGCCGTTCCCGGCATCGCCCTCGGCGAAGTCGGCGTCGCCGGAACGGCCCACCAGCAGCCAACGACCGTCCTCGATGAAGTCGAGGTGACCGACCCTGCCCCTGGACTCGTCGAGCGAGTACAGACGTTTACCGGCCGACAGGTCCCACACGGTGACGCCGCCCGCCCCGTTGGCGATCGCCAGCAACCCCCGGGCGGAATCCCGAACCGCGATCGCGACCGCCCCACGCCATACTCCGCTGATTCCACCCTCGAGACGACCGGTCTGCGCCGCCCAGAACCGGACCTCCCCCGGCCGCGCCCCCCAGAAGTCCGACCGCTCACCAACGAACAGCCGCTGACCGTCGCTGGAGACGGCCAGGGCGCAGGCGTCGCCGTCGCCGTCGGAGAGGACCCGTCTCAGCCCGTCGTGGGGGCGGTCCAGGTGCGGCCATACCGGGGTGAGGCGGGCGCCGCCGACGGTCGCGGCGAACGTCGCCGCGAGGTCGTTCAGGCGCTCGTCCGAGGCCATCCGGGCGAGCAGGGTCGCCGCGAGGATGTCCGCGGCGGGCGCCGGGGTGAGCACGTGGAGTGAACGTGCAACCACCTCGGCCAGCAGGCCGAGGTCCGGGTCGGCGGAGCGGGCCAGCTCCGTCTCCACGGTCATCGGGCCCGAACGTTCGAACTGGGCGACGATCCAGCGCAGATCGTGCACCAGCGCCTCGACCTCGCTATCGGCCCGGGGCTTGCCATCGGTCTGAGGCCCGGCCATGCGATCGGGGCCGGTGGCCTGGCGCAGGTGCGTCATCAGATGGCGCCACAGGTAGGTCTCGGACTTCGCCAGCAGCCACCAGGCGGTGCGGCCGTCGACGGCGGGCAGGTCGCGGCGGTAGGCGTCGACGAGGCGGCCGTGGGCGGTGGGCAGCGTGTCACCGAGCGTGAGGCGCAGATGTTCGCGGATGACCTGATGCAGGACGAGGCCGGGTGGGTCCTGGCCGAGATGGGCCAGGGCGAGGTCGTCGAGCAGCTCGCAGAAGCGGCCCGTCTGCCAGGCGGTCCAGCCGGCGCCGGCGGCCCAGAACCGCTCCAGCACCGGCAGCGGGATGACCGCCTCCTCGGCGAAGATCGCCAACTCGTGGTAGCGGGTGACCCGGGCCGGGTCGCTGCCGGCGGCCAGGATGTCGACACTGGCCGTGATGGCGGCGGCGACCGAGCGGGCGCGGTTGCGTTCGTCGTCGAAGGCGCCGGGCCCGGCGGCGGCGAATCCCTCGAGGGTCGCGGTGACGGCGTCGCCGACGTGCACGCCGCGGCCGACGCGGGTCCGGATCGCCCCGGCGGCCAGGCCCAGCAGCAGCGGCCAGTCGCCGCAGCGGGCGGCGAGCAGGTCGGCGGGAGCGGCATCGAGGTGGGGGACGGCGGCGGTCAGGATGCCGATCGCCTGCTCCCGGGCCATCTCGTTGACCGCGACGACGGCCGCCTCCGGCGGGAACACGGACCGGTCGCGACCGGTGACGAGCCGCCCGTCCGGGTACCGGGCCCGGATGTCGTCGCGATGACCAATCATCCGGGCGAGGGTGGTCTTGCCGAAGCCGCCGGCACCGTGCAGGGCGACGATCGGCGCCGCGGGCGCGTCCACAGCCGGCTCGACGAGTCGGCGGGCGACGTCCTGTGCCAGCTCCGCGCGGTCGATCTCCCGGCCGGTGAGTTCCGGCAACCAGCGGATCTCCGCCTCGGCGGACGGTTGCGCGGTGCCGGACGAGGCGCCCGGCCGCGGCGCGAGGGCGGCGAGCGCACGCTGGAGCTGCGACTCCAGATCCGCGGGGCTGGCGACCTTACCGACGGTGACGCCGCTGTCAAGGATCCGGCGGCGAAACGCCTCCTGCCGATCGCCGTGGGACGGGTCGATGAACAGCTCGTAGCCGCCCTGGACGCGGTCGCGGTCCAGCAGGAACACCAGGCGCGGCCGACCCAGCCGGGTCGCGGTGTCGAACTCCAGCTCGGTGTAGGAGATCTCCGGATGGTCGCGGACCGGGGAGCCGTACCGGAAGCCAATGATCCCCACGTAGACGTCGCAGTCGGCGACTTCCCGCTCGCACACCTCGGCGGGCGGCGCGTCGGCCGCGGCGAAGTACGCCATGTGCCGCGGCTCGAGTCTCATCCCCAGCACGGCGTCACTCGCCGCCTGTACCCAGGACCGCTCGGTGGGAAGGCGGCCCAGTTCGCCGGTGTGGCTCAGGAAGACGCGCACTCGAACGGCCCCCCGTCGCACGTCCGGCCGGTCCGGAAGGCGGCGGCCCTGGCGCGTTCGACGCCTGGACGCACGGCAACAAAACCGCCTAACGTGACGCTTCGTCCCCCTGCACTCACAGTGCAGCAAATTAGCACCAGGAACCACGGCGCTGCGGCGGTCCTACTCACCCAAAGTCGGGGATCCGTCCGGACGCGTGGCGCGGTTCCGCGGAACACCACGATCACCGTGGTTGAGGTCGGGGGCGGAGCCGGGGCACGTGCCGGGTTCCGCGGAACACCACGATCACCAACACCGAAGCCGGCGGTCGGGTGCGTGGCGCGGTTCCACGCTGGCCGCGCTGACACCCGACGAGCAGAGAGAACTGACCCGACCAGACGGCGGTCTCCCGGACGTCAGTCCGCTCGGTGAGCCACGGGGTTGGCCAGGGATCGCAACTGCTGCGGTGAGGTGTGACGCCGCTCGACGGTCGGGAAACCGACGATGGTGTCGGACCCAGGCCGTAGTGTCGCCTCAGGCGGAGGCGCGGACCACAGCTGGCCGTGCCCGCCGCGCCCTGACCCCGCCGTCCGTCCGAGGAGCCGATGTCCGTTGTCCGCCCGTGACCAGGTGCGCAGCCGGTCGCTTCGGCTGTTGGACTACCTCGCCGCGCTCGCCGCCGAGCGGCGCGGCGCCCCCCGTCGCCAGCTCGCCGACTACTCCCCCGCCCCGATCGTCCCGGCCGCCGTGCCCGCGCACGCGGACGTCCGCCTCGGCCCGTCGGCCCGGCGCGACTCGTGGCTGGAGATCGATCGGACGGCGCCGCCGCGGCCACCCACCTGGCCGCGGGCTCTCGACGCGATCCTTGCTTCCACCGGGGTGAACCCGGACACGCCCCCCACGATCCCCGCGCCCGCGGCGGCGCGTGCCGACGACCTCGCGTCCCCGGGAACGGAGCCGGAGCCGGAACCGGCATCGGTGTCGGCTCAGCTCGGCGAACCGGGCGCTGCCGGCACCACCGGCACCGGCCGGGACGCGGCGCCGGTCTCGACGGCCGAGCCGGAGCCCGATCCGCGGGCCGCGTTGCTGGACGCCTGGGTGCGCGACGTCTGGCGGCCCTGGGCGCCGGCGGCGCGTGCGGCGCGCGACGCCCGCGCGCTCTACCAGCGCCTGTTCGACCTGCGCCTGGCCCTGCAGCGCGACGACGCCACCACCGAGCTCGTGTGGGGTCATGGCGTGCTGTGCTGGCGGGTCGGCGACGCCGTGATCAGCCATCCGCTGCTCGTCACCCGGATGGTGACCACGCTCGATCCCGACTCCGGCGTCCTGCGCCTGCATCCCGACGGGCCGACGAGCCTGGAGACCGAGCCCCTGCACGGCCTCGGGCTGCCCGGCCTCGACGAGCTGTCCGCCCTGCGTGACCGGCTGCGCGGCGCGCCGGTGGACCCGTGGGACGCCCCCGGCCGCGCGGAGGTGTTCCGCCAGATCGTCGCGCCGCTCGGACTGGACGCCCGCCTCGTCGAGGGGCCGGGCCTGCCCTCGCCCGGCGCGGCGCCCGTCCTCGTCGACACCTGGGCGCTGTACGCGCGGCCACGGCCCGCCCGGCAGGCGCAGTTCTACGCCGATCTGCGCACCGCCCTGACCGAGCGCGACGTCATCCCCGAGGCGATCGCGTCCGTGGTCGCCGAGGAGGCGCTCGTCGCCGACGCGCTCGCCGGCGACGGCGCCGGGCTGCCGCCCGGTCCTGGGCGCTGGGACCACGGCGATCCGGGCACGCGGCCGGGGTCCGGCTTCGATGCGCGAGACAGCCTGGGCGAGCGGCTGCTCATGCCGCTGGCGACCAACGCCGACCAGGAGCGGATCGCCCGCCAGCTCGCCACCTCCCGCGGCGTGACCGTGCAGGGCCCGCCGGGCACCGGCAAGAGCCACACCATCGCGAACCTGATCTGCCATCTCGTCGCGCACGGGCAACGCGTGCTCGTCACCGCTCAGGACGCCCAGGCCCTCGGCGTGCTGCGCGACAAGATTCCGCCGGAGCTGCGCGACCTGAGCGTCGCCGTGCTGGGGTCAAGCCGCGCGGACCTCGACGAGCTGCGCGCCGCCGTCGTGGAGATCTCCGGGGCGCTCAGCGACGTCGACCCCGCCCACGAGACGGCGGCCGTCAAGGCGCTCGCCGAGGAGCTCGACGCGGCCCGCGCCCGTGCCCGCACCCTTGAACTGCGCATGATCGACCTGCTGGCGGCCCAGGGCCGCGAGTTCGAGCTGCCGCACGGGCGGGAACGGGCCCCGGCGGTGGCGGCGTGGCTCGCCGAGCGGGACGGCGAGCTGTCGTTCATCCCCGACCGGCTCGACCCGGCCCAGGCGCTGCCGCTGAACCCGGCGGAGCTGGCGCTGCTCTACCGCACGGCGCGCGAGATCGGCCCCGCCGACGCCCGCGCGCTCGCCCAGGAGCAGCCCGACGTCGCCACACTGCCGGACGCGGTCGCCCTGGCCCGGCTGCACGCCGAGCTCGACGAGGTCCGCGACGGGCTGGCCGACCTGGAGCTGGCGGGCCTGTCGGTCACCGCGCTCGACGCCCTCGGCGACGCCGCGGCGCAGGCGCTGGTGGACGACGCCCGCGACGGCGCCGAGCGGGCACTGCGGCTTTCGGTCGGCTGGCTCGCCGCCGCCCGGGCGCAGTGCGCCGACTCCGACGCGCAGGCCGAGTTCTGGGCCACGCAGGCCGCGGAGCTGACAGCCGAGGTCACGCAGCTGCGCGGGCTCACCGCGCGGACCTTCGGCCGCCCGGTCGAGGTGCCCGCCGGCGACCCGCGGGTGCACCTGCGCCTGCTCGGGGAGCTGCGCGAGCGTTACGCCGCCGGGCGCGGGGTGCCACGGCTCGGCGGGCGGGAGCTGCGGGAGCTGCGCGACGCGGTCCGCGTCGACGGACTCGTCCCGCACACCGCGGACGACGTGGCCGTCGCCGAGGCCGAGGTGCGCCGCCGCCAGGCGCTGGCCGCCGCGGTGTCCCGCCAGGGGGCGATCGCCGCCGCACTCGGCGGCGAGCCCGTCGATGCCGGTGCCTCCGACGTCCTCACCCGGCTCGACGCGGCCGCCCGGGACCTCGCCGACGCCGCCGACTGGGAA
>NZ_CM001489.1:669839-685959 GCF_000262465.1 Frankia sp. QA3 | reverse complement strand
GGCCGGCCGACTGTGGGGCGAGCTGCACGAGGCACTGACGCGGCGCGACCTCGCCGCCTGGGAGGCGTTGCTCGACGAGGGTGCCCGGCTGGCGGCACTGCGCCCCGACGCCGCCGCGCGTACCCGCCTGTCGGATCGGCTGCGTGCCGTCGCGCCGCTGTGGGCCGATGCCATCCTCGACCGGCCCGGTGACGCCGCCGCCTGCGGCGACCCGGCGCGGGCCGCGGCGGCGTGGCGCTGGCGGCAGGCGCAGACCTGGCTCGACGACCTGCACGCCGACGGCGATCTCGCGCTGCTCGGCCGCCAGCTCGGCGACGCCTCCGAGCAGGCCCGCCGGCTCGTGCTCGACACCGCGCGCCGCGCCGCCCGTCTCGGGCTCGCGACCCGGCTCGGGGACCAGGAACGCCGCGCGCTCACCGGCTGGGTGCAGGCCCTCGACCGGCTGGGGAAGGGCACCGGGAAGTACGCCCCGCACTGGCGCGCGCAGGCCCGCGCGCACATGCGCGCCGCGATGGGCGCCGTCCCGGTGTGGATCATGCCGACGTACCGGGTGATGGAGAGCTTCGACCCGGGATCCGACGACCTGTTCGACGTCGTCATCGTCGACGAGTCCAGCCAGTGCGACATCCTCTCTCTCGGCGTGCTCAGCCTGGGCCGGCGCGCCGTGGTCGTCGGCGACGACGCGCAGACGAGCCCGGAGGCCGTCGGCATCGACCGGGCCCGGGTCGGGGCGCTGATCGACGCCCACCTGCCCGACGTCGCCCAGCGTTCGCTGCTCGACGTGGAGGCGAGCCTCTACGACACCGCCGCCAGGGTGTTCCCGCGGACCGTGGTGCTCAAGGAGCACTTCCGCTGCCTGCCCGACATCATCGGGTTCTCCAACCGCTTCTACGACCATCAGATCCTGCCGCTGAGGGAGGACCCGGAGCTCGCGATCGGCGCCGCGCTGCGCCCGGTGCGCGTCGCCGACGGCGCCCGCACGCAGACCCGGTTCGGCGACGCCAACCCGGCGGAGGCGCAGGCGATCGTCGACCAGGTCGTCGCCTGCTGCGCCGACGGCGCGTACGAGGGGATGACGATGGGCGTGGTCACCCTGCTCGGCGCCGGGCAGCCCCGGCTCATCGAGCACGCCCTGGTCGAGCGGCTCGGCGAGCGCGAGTTCTCCCGGCGGGCGCTGCGGGTTGGTGACCCGTACCAGTTCCAGGGCGACGAGCGCGACGTCGTGTTCGTCTCCGTCGTCGCCGACGACAACCGTTCCGCGGCCACCCGCCGCCGCGACCTGCAACGCGTGAACGTCGCCGCCAGTCGCGCCCGCAACCAGATGTGGGTGTTCCACACCGTCGACCCGGCGACGCTGCGCGACGACGACGTCCGCCGCCAGCTCGTCGAATACGCCTACGCCGGCGCGATCCCGCAGGCCGAGGGCCGGCTCGCCGACCGCTGCGAAAGCGAGTTCGAGCGGGCCGTCCTGCGTGAGATCCTCGCCCGCGGCTACCGGGTCCGCCCCCAGCATCCCGTCGGCCGCTACCGCATCGACCTCGTCGTCGAAGGCTCACCCGGCCACCCAGCGCCCGGCCACCCAGCGCCCGGCCACCCAGCGCCCGGCGCCGCCGGGACCGACCCGGCCGGCGGGCGCGCCCGCGGCCCCCGGCTCGCCGTCGAATGCGACGGCGACCGGTTCCACGGCCCGGACCAGTGGGAGGCGGACCTGCGCCGCCAGCGGATCCTGGAGCGGCTCGGCTGGACGTTCCTCCGCATCCGCGGCTCGGAGTTCTACCGCCATCCCACCCGCACACTCGACGGCCTGTGGCGCCGGCTCGACGAGCTCGGCATCCGCCCGGACGTAGGCGGCTGACCGGCGGCCGGGCACGGCGGCGCATGCCCGGGGCGGTCAGCCGCTCGCGCCGGGCATGCCGGCCCGCGGGACGATCTCGTCGACGAGGCCCCAGGCCAACGCCCGCTCGGCGTCGATGGGAAGCCCGCTGAGGATCAGGTAGGCGGCCCGCTGCGGGCCGATCCGCCGCGGGATGCTCGCCGTCCCCCCGGCGCCGGGGACCAGCCCCATCGCCACCTCCGGGAGCCGGAACGTGGTGTCGGGGGCGGCGACGACCCGGCCGCAGAACGCGGGCAGCTCCGCCCCCGCGCCGATGCACAGGCCGTGGACGTAGGCGGTCACCGGCAGCCCGGTGGCCAGCAGGCCCAGCGGAATGCTGCGGGTGGTCCGCACGGCGTGGGCGCCGACCGGGTCGAGCATCGTGCCGAACTCGGTCAGGTCGCCGCCGCTGGAGAACGACGGTCCGGTGCCGGCCAGCCGGATCTCGGCGAGCTCGCTGTCGGCGGCGGCGAGCCCGAAGGCGGCGACCAGCCCGTCGCGCAGGCTGATGCTCACCGCGTTGTGCACCCGCGGCCGGTTGAGGATGACCGTGAGCACCGCGCCGTCCCGCTCGACCAGGACGGCGGGCGCGGACGCGGCCCCGGCCGTCGCCGTCGCCGTCGCCGTCACGGTGGGCTCCGTCGCCGCGTCGGCCGCGAGCGCGCTGTCGGCGGGCACGACGGCGGCCGCGGAGGCCGCGGAGGCCGGGTCCAACCCGGGCCGGGCCGCCGCCCGCGCACTCTGCCTGGCCCGGCGGCGCGACAGCCAGCCGGCGAACTCCGGGCCGGCCTGCAACGCCGAGTAGGCGAACGACTCGGCGACGACGGCGTCGCGCACGTCGATGCCGGTGCTCACCCGCAGCAACTGCACGAGCGCGACCGCGGCGTAGGGATTCGCCGCGGTCGCGGCGGCCAGCGCGTCCACCGCGGCGTCGATCCCGTCCGGGGCGGTCACCCACGGCCGCGGCGCCTCCGGCTCGTCGGTGAGCAGGATGTCGAAGCCACAGGTGGCGACGCCCGCGGGGACCCACCGCAGATCCTCGGCCACGGCGACGCAGACGCAGGGCAGCCGACGGCCGAGTTCGCCGACCCTGATCGCTGCCGGAGAGGCGGCGTCGACGACCAGGATAGGCCGTCCCCCGAGTGGGCTGAAGGCCTCCGGATCGGCGTGCAGGTCCGCGAGCACCGCCTCGGGGTCGGTGACCCGCCGCCCACCCGCGCCGTCCAGCCCGGCAAGCAGGTCCCCCCCGATCGGGCTGGGGGTGACGGCCGGGCCGGGGGTGACGTCGAACGGGTCGGAGCCGACCGGTTGCGCGGCCGGTCCGGGCACAGGAGTGTTCACGACAGATGAAGCTAGTGCCCCGGCGCCGCGGATTCGCGCGGTCCTCCTCCCCCGGACCGCCCATGGCGGGCACCGCGGCGGCCTGTGCGGCGCGGATCCGTCCCCGGCCGGCCCGTCAGGACCGTCAGGCCGGATGGCCTGGCTGCATGTCCCGGACCTGTTGGAAGCCGAGTTGGGTGAACGGCCCGCCGACCGCGCCGTCGACCGGTTCGATGACGAACGCCGTGTGGTCCCCCACGTCGACCCGGGTGTGCACGGGACCGGCGAACCAGGCGCGCGGCTGCTCGAGGACGGGCAGTCCGAACGGACCCTCCTCCCAGGCGCAGCGCGCGAACTTGTCGATCTCGTCGCCGGTCTGCTCGCCGAACAGCGTCGCGAGCTCCTCGTCGGCCTCGTCGAGGAGATGGACCGCGAGGTGGCTGGCTGCCAGGGCGACCCCGTGGGTGTGGTTGGCCCGCGAGATGCACAGCAGGTAACGCGCCGGCTCGATGCTGCACTGGGTGTGGAAGCCGACGAGGCAGCCGCTGCGTTCCCCGTCGGGCACCCTCGCCGTCACGATCACCATCGGGTAACTGATCGCACTCACGGCTTCGTGGAAAACGGTGGGTTCGGTCATCGCCGGCCACGCTCCTCCGATCGGGCGGACGGGTCAACGCCCGCGGACCACCCAACCCGCCCCGCCGGACCACCAGCGGCGCCGGACCACCAGCGGCGCCGGACCACCAGCGGCGCCGGACCACCGCCCCGCGCCGGTCAGGCGCTGGTGGCCGACCGCGGCTTCGGCCCGGCAGCACGCATGTTGACCAACCGACCCAGCAGTTCGAACCAGAAGGGGGCGCCGGCGGTGAGGGCGAAGCAGGCGATGGCCAGACCGGCGATCTTCAGCAACCATCCGTCGACGGTGTGCGGGACCTCACGCGGGTCGTCGCGGTCGTCGCTCGCCTGAACCCACCCGATCGGCAGGGCGAGGCCCGAGGCGTCCCGCACCGACTTGATCGCGCTCTCGACGGCGTCGCCCACACCCGCGTCGCCCGAGCCCACGTCGTCCGAGCCCGCGTCACCCGAGCCCGCGGTGGTGGTGCCGGCGTCGGCGGCGACCTGGCTCTGGCTCGCGGTCACGGCCGCGTCGCGCACGGTCCCGTCCTGCCACAGCGCCCGGGAGATGCCGACCGCGTCGAGGTTGAACACAGCGGACAGGACGATCGCGTAGCCGAGCAGGAATACCGCGACCCGCCGCTTGTACCACCCGGACAGGCGGTCCATCGCCTCGTCGTACCACCGCGCCACCTCGGTGATGATCTTCTCCCGGTCGCCGCCCGTCTGGACCACCGCCGCGGTCAGCGCGTTCTTCGCCAGCGAGGGTGGCAACGCGGCCAGCCCGTCCTCCAGCGTGCCGACCGTCCCGCTGCCGACGGCGGACACCAGCGCGGCGGCCACGACCCGCCCGGTCGGGTGGTCCGCCGGCATCGCGGCATGCAGGGCCCGGGCGGACCCCTCGTCCAGCGAGCGCCGGGCGGCCTCGTACGCGGTCTGGTAGTTCTCGCGGGTCTCGTCGGGGATGTGCGCGGGCAGTCCGTCGGGGCGCAGCTGGGCCAGCATGGCCCGGGCGGGTGGGTCGACCCGGTCGAGCAGAGCCCGGGCGAACGCGGTGGACGGCACGTAGGAGGGCAGCCGCAGCCGGCGGGCCCGGCTCACCGCGGTCCAGGTCCGCTGCACGGGCGGATGATCGGCCATGTCGGCGGAGGCCTCGTCCCGGCCGGCGGTGCGCATGGCCCGCAGGGGCCCGTCGAGCAACTGCGCGGCGACGTCCGCGGGCGCGCCCGGCGAATCGGGCGCTGCGCTGCCCGGCGGGCGGCCGCCGAGCAGCCGGCGCAGCTCCGCCTCGAGGCGGCGGCCCCGGTAGTGCACGAGACCGAGCACGGCCTCGTTGATCCGGGAGACCGCGAGGCTGAACGCGGCGAACAGCAGCGCGAGGCCGATCAGAACGTCCAGCGCGGACGAGTCAGGCATCCGAATCCCCCGATCCCTGCCGTGCCGACGACGGCCGGTCCACCGCCCGCCACCGCCGACACCGCCTCGGAGCTGCCCGGATCCCGGCCGGCCGAAGGACGTATCCGGACACCGCGGGCGCATCCAGGCCGGACCGCGCATTTCTACACCGCGAGGCAGAACTGCCACCGAGCGGCGCCGCCCAATCCCGCAGCCGACACGTACCGTCACAGCTACGCCGGGTAGATCGGCACCGGCTCCGGCGAGGCGACGCTGGACCGGCCCGCCGAACGGGCGGGGCCGGCCCGACAGCCCGGGACAGCCGGACATCGCCTGCCCGTTCGGACCAGACCCGCTCCGCGGCGCGGGGGCCGGAGATGGCATGGCGTCGGCCTCACCGCCTGCCCCGGACGGTGCGGCCGACGCCATGCGACTGTGGGGTCAGGCCGCGGGTGCCTCGCCGAACGACCCCTGCGGGCCGTACGCGGCGACCTCCGTGTAGATCACCGGGCGGCGCTCGGGATCCTGCAACGGCCGCAGCGGGGAGGTCGTCCCGCGGTGGTCCGCCCCCTGCTCCCAGGCGCTGAACTCGGTCATGCCCGACCAGACGCTCACCACGACGTAGCGCGACGAGTCCGCCGCCGAACGCTGCAGCGTGTTGCCGAGCAGGCCCGGGGTGCCGACCAGCTTGGAGCTGATCGCGTGGTAGGCGCGTTCCACCGCCCCGGGATCGTCGGGCGGATCGACCGCCCAGAGCATCACCCGGACCGCCGCCTCTACGCCGGCGCCCACGACTAGCCGGCCGCCGGCACCGGCAGGGACGCCGCGCCGGCCAGGTGCGTCAGGACGCTGCCGGTGGCCATCGAGCCGCTGGCACGCAGCGGGTGCAGCGCCCTGCGGTGCTCCAGGTGCCGCTCGCTGGTCTCGAACTCGCGGAACTGCGCCTCGTCGACCCAGTCGCTGGTGATGAAGTACGTGCCCGGCTCGTCCTCCGAACGGATCAGCCACTGGCCCAGGTTGGCGGGGTGGGAGGTGACCGCGTCGCCGATGCGCAGCCAGGTCTGCTCGAACTCGGCCTCGCGGCCCGGGTGGATCCGCATCGTCAGCATGATCCGGAAGGGCGGGGTCGATGCCATCAGATTCCTCCGTCGACCGTGAAGGTGGCGCCGTTGACGTAGGACGACACGTCGCTGGCCAGGAACAGGACGACCGCGGCGACCTCGTCGGCCTCGCCGAGGCGGCCCAGCGGAATGCGGTTGGTGTAGGCCGTCCGGGCGGCCTCGGGCATGCCGGCGGCCTGGTCGGTCTCGATGACACCCGGGGAGACGAGGTTGACCCGGATGCCGCGGGAGCCGAGCTCCTTGGACAGCGAACGGGTCAGCCCGATCAGGCCGGTCTTCGCCGCGGTGTAGTGCGCCCGCAGCGGCACGCCGACGACCCCGGCGCCCGACCCGATGTTGACCACCGAACCGGACTCGCCGAGCAGCGCCAGCGCACCCTGGGTGACCAGGTGGGTGGCGGTGAGGTTGGTGGCGAGCACCTGCGTCCAGGCGTCCAGCGGCAGGTCCGCGTAGGGGATGTGGCTGATCGTCCCGACGCTGTTGACCACGATGTCGAGGCCGCCGAGATGCGTGCCGGTGGCCTCGATGAGCTCGGTGATCTGGGCCGGGTCGGCCACGTCCGCCTGCACGAGCAGGTGGTCGCCGCCGGTGTCCTTCAGCTCGAGGCGCAGGCTCTCGGCCTCCTCGGTCTGGCGCTGGTGGCCGACGACGACCGTCGCGCCGGCGCGGGCCAGGCCGAGCACGACGGCCCGGCCGATGCCGCGGGTGCCACCGGTGACCAGGGCGCGTCGCCCGGCCAGGTCTGGGAACATCGCTGACTGTCTCCTAGGTCGAGGAATCGAGCAGGTCGAACGGATCGAGCAGCTCACGTGGGTCGAGCAGCTCACGTGGGTCGCGCAGGCCGGGCCGGGCCCGGTCGGGCGGGTCCGGTCAGGTGGGGTCCGGTCAGGCGGGGTCGACGGCGCGGACGACGAGGCTGCTGTTGAAGCCGCCGTAGCCGCGGGCGTTGACCAGCGCCACCCGGACGGGGGTCCGCCGGGGGGTCTGCACCAGGTCCAGGCCGTAGCCCGGATCGGGGGTGTCGAGGTTGCCCACCGCGGGGATGACGCCGTCCCGAATCGACAGCAGCGCGGTGGCCACCGACAGCGCCGAGCCGCCCGCGCACAGCCGGCCGACGAAGCCCTGCGGCGCCGTCACCGGCACCGCCCGCTCGCCGAACACGGCCCGGATCGCCGCCGCCTCCTGGGCGTCGAGGTCCGGGGAACCGGCGCCGTCGGCGAACACCACGTCCACGTCGTCCGGGACGAGGCCCGCGTCGGCCAGGGCCCGGCGCATCGCGGTGGCCAGCCAGCGGCCGTCCGGTGCCGGGCGGGCATGGTGGGCGGCGTCGTGCGTCGCGGCGTATCCCGCGATCTCCCCGTAGACGTGAGATGCGCCGCGGGCGGCCGCCGCCGCCGGATCCTCGACGACCAGGGTCGCCCCGCCCTCTCCCGGCAGGTAGCCGTTCGCCCGCACGTCGAACGGCTTGTAGCCGTCCGCCGCCGCGGCGGCGGTGCTGACCCGACCGCTGCTCAGATGGCAGGTGAGCCCGTACGGCGTCAGGCCCGATTCGGCGCCCCCCGCGAGCACCGTCGACGTGCCGCGACGGATGACCCGTCTGGCCTGGGCGAGGCTGTCCAGCCCGCCGGCGCCGTCGCTGACCACGACCCCGGATGGCCCCTTCAGGCCATGACGGATCGACGTCTGGCCGGTCGTCGCCGCGTAGAACCAGGCGATCGACTGGTAGACGCTCACCGCGGTGCGCCCGCGGGTCCACAGCCGCTGCAGCTCCCGCTGGCCGAAGTCGTTGCCGCCGGAGCCGCTGCCGAACACGACCGCGGTGGCGTACGGGTCGTGGTCGGCCGGGTCGTAGGCGGCGTCGGCCAGGGCCAGCCGGGAGGCGGCCATCCCGAACCAGGTCCACCGGTCGGTCTGGACGATGTACCGCTTGTCGACGTGTTCCTCCGGCTCGAACCCGCCGACCTCGCCGGCGAGCCTGGCGGAGTAACGGGCCGGGTCGAACCGGCTGATCGGGGCGATGCGCAGCTCCCCGCGCAGGGTCGACGCCCAGTACTGCTCGACCCCCAGGCCGCTGGGGGCGATGACCCCCAGGCCGGTGACGACCGGCCGGACCACGGCCGGCGAGCGCTCGCCGGCCGTCGCCGAACGGTCCGTGTCGGTCACGGCAGAGGCGGAGGTGCCCACGGCGGCGCTCACCGGTTCGGCGCCGACAGGACGATCGCGGACTGGAACCCGCCGAACCCGCTGCCCACCGACAGCGCCACGTCGACGGTGTGATCACGGGCGATGTTCGGCACGTAGTCGAGGTCGCACGCCGGATCGCGGGTGGCCCAGTTGGCGGTGGGCGGAACGACGTCGTTCTCGATGGCCAGGGCGCAGGCGGCGATCTCCAGGGAACCGATCGCGCCGAGGGAGTGGCCGACCATCGACTTGATCGAGCTGACCGGGACCTCGTATGCGCGCGGACCCAGCGAGCGCTTGAAGGCGGCCGTCTCGTGCCGGTCGTTCTGTTTGGTGCCCGAGCCGTGCGCGTTGATGTAGTCGATGTCGTCCGCGCCGACCCGCGCCGCGTCCATCGCGACCCGGATCGCCTCGGCCATCTCGACGCCGTCGGGGCGCAGGCCGGTCATGTGGAAGGCGTTGGACCGTGACGCGTAGCCGCCGACCTCGCAGTAGATGTGCGCCCCACGGGCCCGTGCGGACGACAGCTCCTCGAGGATGAGCACGGCCGAGCCCTCCCCCATCACGAAGCCGTCGCGGCTGGCGTCGAAGGGGCGGGAGGCGTGCTCGGGGTCGTCGTTGCGCGCCGAGGTCGCCCGGATCGCGTCGAAGCAGGCCACCGAGATCGGTGACAGCGGCGCGTCGGAGGCGCCGGCGATGACGATGTCCGCCTCGCCGTCGGCGATGAGCTGCGCGCCGTAGCCGACCGCGTCGATGCCCGAGGTGCAGCCGGTGGACACCACCGACGCCGGGCCGTGCGTGCCGAAGCGGCAGGCGAGCTCCGTGGCCAGGCAGCTCGGGACCAGCGCGTGGTACAGGAAGGAGCTGGCGTAGTGCGGGTCGACCTCCCAGTGCCGGCCCGAGTCGGAGACGACGACGTACTCGTTCTCCAGCCGGGTCGTCGCGCCGACCGCGCTGCCCATGCTGACGCCGACGACCGGGCCGTCCCCGGCCTCGTCGCCGAGGCCGCCCGCGCCGGCGGGGCGCAGGTCCAGGCCGCTGTCCTCGACCGCCTCCAGCGCCGCGGCCAGCGCGAACTGCACGAAGCGGTCGTTGCGGGCGATCTGGCGGGCGGTCAGCCCGGCCGCCGCCGGATCGAAGTCGCATTCGGCGGCGACCTGGGAGCGGAACTGCGACGGGTCGAAGAACGACAGCCGCCGGGTCGCCGTGCGCCCGTCGGTCAGCAGCGTCCAGAACTCCTTGCGGTTCACCCCGCCCGGGGCTACCACCCCGATGCCGGTGACCACCGTCCTCCTCGCTCCGCTCACCGTCTGGCCCCGGCGGGCAGGGCCCCGGCGGGCACAGTGTCGGCGGGCACAGTGTCGGCGTGGGGGCCCGAACGGATGATGGGGGCGTGCGGCGCGTCCGGGTTCAGCACCGCCTCGGTGTCGACGTGGCCGAGGTCGGGGCGGGGCGCCAGCGGGCTGAGGTGGAACACGAGGAACGCGGTCTCGTCGCCCGTGTTGACGATGCGGTGACGCATGCCGATCGGGATGCACACCCCGTGCTCGGCCGCCACGACCTGGTGCTCACCGTCCAGCCGGGCGGTCACGCTCCCGCGCACGCAGTAGAGGAACTCCTCCGAGTAGGGGTGCCAGTGCTCGGTGACGACCTCGCCCGGCTCGAGGGTGAGCGTGCCGAGGAAGCCGGTGGTCGAGCCGACCGTCGCCGGGGAGAGCAGGGCGCGGATGTCCCCCCCGCGACGCCGGTTGGGCGCGATGTCGTGGATGCAGAGAACCTTCGGGGTCGTCGTCGCTGGAGCTGCCATCGGTCGCGTCCTCCTCAGACCTGTTCCGGCACGGCCATGGCGAGCAGGGCGGGACGCGCGGCCGCGGCGGCCCGCTCGACCTTCGCCCGGATCACGGCCATCTCCCGGACGGTGTTGGTGTTGATCCGGTCGGTCATCTGCTCGTCGTTGAGCGGCGCCGCCGGGCGCATGTGGAAGTCCTGCACCCAGCGCATCCGGGTGCCGGAGCCCTCCGGGGTGTAGGTCCAGTGGATGTGCATGTACTCGAACGGCCCGGTCTCGATGCGGTAGGCGCGGACCTGCCGGTTCGCCGGGTCGAGCGTCCGTTCCGACACCCAGCTCCACTCCGTTCCGTTCTCGTCCGGATGCATGGTGAGCCGGAACTTGAAGGTGTTCCCGTTGCTCTCGATGATGTCCACCGACGCGTATTCCGTGAACAGGTCGGGCCACGAGGTCAGGTCGTTGGTGATGGTCCAGACCGTGTCGATGTCGGCGTCGATGAAAATCGAGTTTTCGGTATGCCCACTCACAGCTACTCCCCGGTTTGTGAAGGAAACTCCGGATGCGGATCGGGAATCGGCGGCGGCGATTCCGGGCGTCGATTGGGAATCAGACCGGCTCACGCTCGCCGAGCGCGGCGTTCACGGTGTCGAGAATCTCCGCGAGGGTGTATCCCTCCGGCATCTCGGCCGGCAGGTCCACCCCGAAGGCGCCGACCACCTCCGCGGAGAGCTGGAGATAGGCCAACGAGTCCAGGCCGATGTCCAGGAACGTCACGGCCAGGTCGGTGGGGCGGTCCTCCGGGGGCAGCCCGGCCTGCTCGACAAGGAAACCGAGCAGGGCGTCGGCCGTCCACTGATGGGGCATTTCAGGATCTCCTCGGGTCGGCTGCAGATGGGATCGACTGAAGGTCTTTTCGCCTGAATGCACCGCGGGCGGGCCTGGAGCTGCCCTCACGGCGGAAGGCAAGGCACCCAGGCAGGGCCCCGACGGAGCACGCGGTTCTTCGGATTCGGGCGCCGGCGCGGCGCCCGCGCCGACGGCGTGACCAGGGCATGTCGAGGCAGCCCTGGGCACCGCGGCGACCGCAGCCCGGACGGGGCGTTGCGGTGGCGCGGGTCAGGGCGAACCGGCGACACCGGCCAGGAAAGGCCGGGGACGTCGGCCAGGAAAGGTCGGGGAAGTCAGCCAGGACGGGTCGGGACGCAGGTCAGGCGGGCGGTGACGCGAATCAGGCCACGGCGCACGCCCGTCGCGGTGGACGGGCGCGGGCCGCGGGTGACCGGAGCCCGCGGCGGCGCGGACCTGGACCGGTCAGCCGGCCGACCAGTGGTAGAAGCTGCGCGCCATCGCGTCCCGCGGACCCCGCCAGGTCGCCGGGTCGTAGGCGGTGATGAACTTCTCCAGCTTCGTGTTCACGTCGACGAACAACGGGTGCCCGCGCACGTCCGAGACCGTCGGCGCGATGTCCGCCGGCGCGTCGATGAGGTGGAAATAGAGCCCGTGGAACTCGAACAGCTCGCGGCGGGTGACGCCGACGATGCCGGGGAGCTCCCCCGCGTCGGACTCGGCGAAGGTCCCGGCGACGGCGTCGGCGTCGGCGGGGTTCATTCTCGCCACGATCAGGGTGCGGTGCGTCGGCTTTCCCGACTGCGTGGCGGCGGGCTGCGATCCGGCAACTGCGGGCACGGAAGGACTCCTCGGGCGGTTTCCAGGAGAGGCGAGCGGCGTGCATGGCGGCCTGCGGGCCGGCAGGTCGACGGCACGGCGGATGGCGGACGGACGGGCCCGCCGCGTGCCGCGCGTGCGCCGCGCGTGGCATGCGGGGCCCGTCGACGACGGGCGGGCAGGCGAGCGCCGACCGACTCGCGACCGCCGGCCGTGCCCGCCGACCCCCTGACTTGGTCAGTGTTCGGCTCATCGAGAGCATGCGGCCAGGCGCGGCCGGTGTCCTGGAATTGGCCTGGCATCAAGCTGCCCTGGCAATCATCTGCCAACTAATGCTCACTTCACACCCAACACCGCTACAACAAGCCGGACGGCAGGCCCCCGACCAGGGGGGATGTTCCCCGACGCCAAGCCGGCGGCGGCCACCTGGATCGCCACCGGAGCCCGCCTCGCCGACAATCGGCGCCTTCCCGACCGCCGGCCACACCCCCCACGACATCAACCGGGTCCAGCTCGCCGAACCCCAGCGGTGAGCGAGGTCACGCACGTGAGCGCCGCCATGTCCGACCGACATCACCATTCAGGCCGTCACCTGACGCAGACTCTGGTTCTTCCCCGCCCGAGCCGTAGCACTCCACTACTTTCCGTAACCGCAAAGGCTCGCCCGGTCCCCGATCGGCCGAGTACGAGTCGTGCCGAGAGATAGCCACGGCCCCCGGACCACTACGGGCGAAATGCCGTACTTGTTCCTCGGCACGACCTGACCGCGATCTGGCCGCGAAGCGCCGGAGACCCCAAAGATCAACCCAGGAGGATCGCCGAAGGCGATCCGACGGAAAGCCGGCTGCCCCCCCGAGGGCAGGGGTCCCCGCATCGCGCCGAAGGCGCTATGTGGGGAAAGCCCCCCGCATCGCGCCGAAGGCGCTATGCGGGGGGCGATCAGAGCCAGCCGCGGCGGGAGGCGAGGGTGCCGGCCTGGAAGCGGCTGCGGGCGTTGAGGCGGGACATCAGATCCGCGATCATGCGGCGCACCGTGCGCACGGAGACACCGAGGTGGCGGGCGGCCGCCTCGTCCTTGACACCGAGGCTGAGCAGGCGCAGCAGCAGCCGCTCGGTGTCGGAGGGGTCGTCGGCCGACTCCTCGGTGCCGGTCTGCGCCGGCCAGCCGCCGAGCGGCTCGGCGATCTCCCAGACCTGCTCGAACAGGGTGAGCAGGACGGCGGTGAGCTCGGGCGTGCGCACGAGCAGCGTGTGGCCGCCGGCGCCGACGCCGCCGCGGGCCAGCCGGACGAGCCCGACGCGGCCGTCGACGGTGGTGGCGTCCAGCCGCGGGTCGTCGGTGACGCGGGCGTCGAGGCCGTGCGCGGCGACGGTGCGCACGTAGCCGGCGCCGCGTTCGTCGAGGCGCATCGAGCGCGGCAGCACGCTGCGCATCACGACCCCGCGCCGCAGTGCCCGCAGCTCGACCGGCATGACGTCGGCGGACAGCGCCGCCGACCAGCCCCGGCGGGTGCGCAGGGTGAGCACCTCCCGCTCGGCCCGGCCGACGAGGGCGAGCAGCTCGGCACGGGCCTGGTCGACGCCGTCGATGCGCTGCACCTCGACCGTGTCCGGACCGGGATGGCCCTCCAGGTAGTCCGAGACGAAGACGCTCACCTGCGCCCGGGCCCGCACGAGCCGCTCGTGGCGCCGGATGAGCTGCTCGTGCTGGGCCTGGAGCAGATGGTCCAGACCGGCCTCGGGATGGACGGCGACGAAGCGCCCGGGCCGTTCCCGGGAGGCCAGCAGCAGGCCGAGTTCGACCAGCCGGTCACGGACCCGGCCGACGACGCTCGTCGACTCCCCGAGCATCTCCGCCGCCTCGGTCACGCTCAGCGACTCGTGGCGCAGCCAGAGCCGATAGGCGGACAGTGCGACGTCATCGAGACCGAGAATATCGAGCGCCTTGCCCTTCCCCGGAGCTGGAGCGCCCTTCCCCGGATCGGGAGCTGGACCTCCCCGGCGGGCAGGGATCGCGGCGACCGGCCCCGCCACGGGCGGTGCGGCGCTCGTGCTGGTCAGGTCCGAACGGTCGTCCGTGGCGTTCACCCGGACCGCTGCGGCAGGCTCGGCCGGCCGGCCGACTCGGCGGAGACCACATCGAGCGCGTGGCGGACCAGCGACACCAGCGCCTGGCGGACCGACTCGCGCTGGCGGGCGTCGCAGAACACCACCGGCCGGCGCGGGTCGAGGTCCAGCGCCGCGCGGACGTCCTCGACGCGGTACTCCCGGGCGCCGTCGAACCGGTTCAGTGCGACGAGGAACGGGATGTCACGCTCCTCGAAGTAGTCGATGGCGGGGAAGGAGTCCGCCAGCCGCCGGGTGTCGACGAGCACCACCGCGCCGATCGCGCCGAGGACCAGCTCGTCCCACATGAACCAGAACCGGTCCTGCCCGGGGGTGCCGAACAGGTAGAGGATGACGCTGTCGACCAGCGTGATCCGCCCGAAGTCCATCGCGACCGTGGTGGTCGTCTTCGAGCTGACCGAGCTGGTGTCGTCGATGCCGATGCTGGCGGCCGTCATGGCGGCCTCCGTGGTCAGCGGCGGGATCTCGCTGACCGCCCCGACGAACGTCGTCTTCCCGACTCCGAACCCGCCGGCGATGATGATTTTGACCGGATGCGGCGCCGTCGTCTCCGGCGACCCCGTCCTGTCGGGCCTGTACTCCCTATCGGGCCGGTAGTCCCTATCGGGCCGGTAGTCCCTAGAGGGCCTGTAGTCCATCGAGCACCTTTTCGATGAGGGCGGCGGAAGGACGGTCGGACGGGCGGGCCGGCCGGTTCACCGTGATCAGTCCGGCATCGAGCATGTCGCCGACGAGGACCCGCACGACGCCGATCGGCAGATCCAGCCGCGCCGAGATCTCGACGATCGACTGCACCCGCTGGCAGAGCAGCGCGATCGAGCGCTGTTCCGGTTCCAGCGTCGCGCCCATCAGCCGACCGTTGGGCGTGGTGGTCACCAGCGCCACCAGTTCCAGGGCCCGGTTGGTGGGCCGGGTCCGACCACCGGTGACGGCGTAGGGGCGGACGACCGGACCCGCATCTTCGTCGAACCATTCCTCGTCGTGCGACATACCGGTCCTCCTGCCTGAGAGCTCCGCTGCCATGACGGTTTGCGTTGCCGTCCGGTCGGTACGGGCAGGGGTCGACCGGTGGGCCAGGATTCGCGGTCGCACCCCCGTCGACCGCCGCGGCGGGCGCCTACAGCGGCAGCGCGGACTGCATCTGGGCGCGCAACTCCGGAGTGAGGAACTCCCCGACCCTGGTCACCAGCAGGGCCATCTCGTAGGCGATGAGGCCGATGTCCGCCCCGGTGCTGGACAGGATCGCCAGGCACGAGCCGTCGCCGACCGCCGTGACGAACAGGAAGCCCTGGTCCATTTCGACGATGGTCTGGCGGACGTTGCCGCCGCCGAAGAACCGGCCCGCGCCGCGGGCGAGGCTGTTGAACCCGGAGGCGACCGCCGCGAGCTGGTCTGCGGTCGCCCGGTCCATCCCGTAGGAGGTCGCGAGCAGCAGACCGTCCGAGGACAGTGCGATCACGTAGGTGACTTCCGGAACCTTCTTGACGAGGTTGTTGAGCAACCAGCTCATGTTCTCGGACGGCCCCAGCGGACGCATCTCAGGTCACCTTTCCCACATCGTCGCCGTCGTTGGAAACCTGGCCGTCCGCCAGCCCGCGACCGAAGTTGCTCTGGAAGGACGACATCATGCTGCGGATCTCTTCCGGGCTGCGCTGCGCGGCGAGCTTGCCCGGCTGCTCGTCGGGGCTGTCCCGGCGCAGCTGGGGCGCGAGGCTGGCCCGTCGGGTGCGCCGCGGCAGGCCCACCTCGGTGCGGTCCTCGGGCGCCTGGCCGCCACGCTCGGGCAGGCCCGCCCCGGCCGCACCACCGGCACCACCGGCACCACCGGTTCGGGCGGGCGGCCCGGGGCGGTGCAGCGGGACGATCGACTGGCCCGCGGCGGGGGTGTCACCGCGGCGGGGCCCGGTCGGGCGGCTCAGCGGCGAGGTGAACGGGTCGGTGTGGGCCGGTGGGCCGCCGGGGAGGTCCCGCGCCACGGGGGGCTGGCCGAACAGGGAGGGGGTCCGGCCGCCGGCGTCGTCCGGCGGCTCCGGC
>NZ_CM001489.1:658553-669739 GCF_000262465.1 Frankia sp. QA3 | reverse complement strand
GGGGCGCGGCGCCGACGGTTGCTGCGGGCCGTCGGGGCGCCGGCCGTTGGAACGGTGGCGGGGACGGTCCGCGACGAACCAGCTCGACCGGACGGTGGCGAAGACCGGCAGGTCGTCGATGAGCGTCTCGTCCTGGCGACGTGGTTCCTCCGCCGGCTGCTCCGGCACCGGGGCGACCGCCAGATTGCCGTCGGCGTCGACGAACGATCCGCCGAACCCGTCCTCGTCGACCGCCGGGCCGTCGAGCGCGGGCACCGCCGCGACGGGCAGCGCCCGCACGGTCGCGGTGCTCTCCGGGCGGGTGTCGCCGTCGCCCTCGGGCTGGCGCAGCAGGGTGGCCGGCACCAGGACGATGGCCATCGTGCCGCCGTAGGGCGAGGGACGCAGCTCCACCGAGATGGCGTGCCGCTCGGCAAGGCGGCCGACGACGAACAGGCCGAGCCGCTCGCTGGTCGACAGGTCGAAGGGGGGCGGGTTGGCCAGCCGCTCGTTGAGGGAGTGGAACTCCTCCGGGCTCATCCCGAGACCGCGGTCCTCGACCTCGATGACGAAACCGTTGGACACCTCGTGCCCGTTGACCTGGACCGGGGTGTGCGGCGGGGAGAAGGAGGTGGCGTTCTCGATGAGCTCGGCGAGCATGTGGATGACGTCACCGACGGCGTGCCCGCTGATGGCCCCGCCGTCGATGGGCATCACCTTCACCCGGGTGTAGTCCTCGACCTCGGCGACGGCGCCGCGCACGACGTCCTTGACGGCCACCGGTCGGCGCCAACCACGCGCGGGCTTGGAGCCCGACAGGACGATGAGGTCCTCGGCGTGGCGACGCATGCGGGTGGCCAGGTGGTCGAGGCGGAACAGCTCCTCGAGCTCGTCCGGGTCGGTCTCCTTGCGCTCCAGCGCGTCGATGACCTTGAGCTGGCGGTGAATGAGGGCCTGGCTGCGGCGGGCCAGGTTGAGGAAGGTGTCGCCGATACTCTTGCGCATCGCGGCCTGTTCCACCGCGGTGCGCACCGCGACGGCATGCACGATGGAGAACGCCTCGGCGAGCTGGCCGATCTCGTCCGTACTCTGTACTTCGACCGGGAATTCCTCCGCCGACAGGTCGACCTGTTCACCTCGGTGCAGCCTCTCGACAACCCCGGGTAGCCGCTCGTTGGCAACTTCGAGCGCGCCGCGCCGCAGCTTGCGCAGATGCCGGATCATCGGGCTCGCGACCAGCAGCGAAATCACCACCGACACGACCAGGACCAACGCGACGCCGATACTGCCGAACACCGCGTTACGGGTGGCTGAACTGGCGATGTCCTCGCTGGTGGAGCCCAGGTCGGTCGCGATCCGCCGCTCGACCTGGCGCATCGCCGCGATCTTCTGGTCCACGGTGGTGAACCAGATCTGCTGGGTAATCGTCAGCTGCTGGCCATTCTGAACGGCGTTGACCGTGTCGTCGCGCATTGCGGTGGCAGCCGAGATGGTGCGGCCGACGGTGACGTTGTAAAACGCCTGCTCATCCGCGGTGGCGGTGGTTCGGAACTGCTGCAGCCAGGCGTCCTCGGCGCCGGCCGCGGTCTCGATCTGGCGCAGGGTCTCGGAATCCGTCCGACCGAAAATGATCACTCGGCCGATCGCGCCGCGCTGCTGGGCGGCTTCCTCCTTCGCCCGCGAGATACCGACGAGCGTGGTGGCTCCGTTGACCAGCGACACGTCGTCACTGCCGGTGGCGAGGCTGGCGTTGAGCGAAAGGAGATCGTGCACCAGGTCGTCGTAGAAAATGATGTTCTGGTCGACCTGGGCCTGCCGGGCGTCGATCGCCTTGCGCTGCGCGGGCAGCCGGTCCAGGCGCGTCGAGATCGACGCCAGCGTGGTCGCGAGGGCGTCCCGGGCGGCCGAGGGCAGCCCGGCCTCGCCGGCACGATAGGTCCCCAACGCCTGATCCACCGGGCCGCGGGTGGCGACGGTGGCCTGTCCCGGGCCGGCGGCCATGTAGTTGGAACCGACATAGGCGTTCGTCGCGTACCGCTCGGCCTGGAGCGCGGCGACCAGGTCGTTGCCTTTGATCGAGAAGGCGGCCAGCGCCTTGATGCGGTTCGCGGCCCGTACGTTGTCGACGTTCCCCCGCACCTGTATCGCGCTCAGTACCGCCAACGCGGCCAGGGGGACGACGAGAATCACCACGAGCTTCGAGCGGATGGGCCAATTCTGGAGCATCCGGTCCTCTCGTCCGGCACCCGGGAGTTGGGCGCCTCATGTGCGGGGTGAGTGTTCGAGTTCAACGGGACTAGTCCCCGAAGGACCACACGCGACAACACCCGGACCGGGGTATTGGGAGCGAGGCCCGAACATCGGGTGAATGTTCCTGGGGCGCCGATAACTCTAGCGGGTGAATGAAGCGGCCGCGTTAGGGGCGGGGCCCTTTAACGGAAGAGCATGGCGGCGTCGCACCGCGTGACGGACATTCGTTCCGAACCGCGAAGACCGATAGGGCAGCCACTCCGAATTGGAATCAGCGTAGCCCGGACCAAGCAACGTCCACGCACCGGAACGAGCACTGATTGGCAGCAGATGGCAGGAGCCGGCACAGGCACCCCGGTCGGCGGCGCGGGTTCGATGGCCGAACTCTCGGCCGGCGACAACACAAACACACGAATGTTGCCCGGAACACATCCGCACATCGCGGGACGCACAGCGGCGGTCACGTCGCCGCGGGCGTCCGTCCCTCAGCGTTGCAATACGCGCTCTTATCGGCTTGTGAAGAGCCCGTCTCGGGACTCCCCAGCACCCGACATGACCCGGCAATGCCCACCCGCGCGGCAGCCGACGTGGGCGGGACATACCCCGGCGGCCGGCGTTTCAATCCACCCGGTGTGCCGGATCCCGGCACACCGGGCAGCGCGGGCACGGGCCGGCCATGGGAAGGGGCCGGCGGTCGGTTCAGCCGGCCCTCGGTTCAGCCGGCGGTCGGTTCAGCCGGCCCTCGGTTCAGCCGGCGGTCGGTTCAACCGGCGGTCGGTTCAACCGGCGGTCGGCGCGGGTGACGGTCGGTCGTCCCGGCTCGCCGAGGCCGGCGGGCGCACCCGGTGGACCAGCGCCGTCTGGCTCACGGTGGCGACCAGCGCACCGGTGCGGTCGTACATCCACCCGCGCACCTGCGCGACGTTGCGGACGATCGCCTCGACCCGCACGTCGAGCAGCACCCACTCGCCGGTCGGGACGGTGACGATGCGCAGGCTGTTGTCAAGGCTCGTGCCGGCGGCCATGTCCCCGGTGGCCTCGATGAGTCCGACCGGGGCGAAGTCGCCGAGCAGGGCGAGCACCCCGGCGTGCAGCGGCAGCCGGGGCCGCAGCCGCAGCCACAGCGCGCTGCGCCCGCCGCCCGGCCGCCCGTCGAGGTCGGTCCGGGCCGGGCGGGCCCATCGCTGCTCGACCAGGGAGATCACGCCGTCGCGGGGAAAGTCCAGCCAGGTCGGGTACTCCCGTGGTGGGCAGCCGTCGGGATCCGGCGCCCAGTCCCCGTCCGGGCCGAACCGGCTGACGGCGCCGGTCACCCGGCTGAACGTACCGCCCGCGAGGAACACCAGCCGGCCGGCCGCGGTGGCACGCACGACGACCTGCGACAGTCCGCCGCTGCCCGGGTCGACGCTCAGCTCGACCTCTTCACCGGCATGCACGGGGGCGAGGAACTGGGTGTGCGCCCACAGGCAGTCCCGGCCGCCACACGCCTGGACGAAGGCGATCGCGGCGGCGAGACCGCAGCCGCCCCACAGGGTGCCCCGCGTGTTGAGCAGATGGGCGTCGGCCACGAAGCGGCCGCGGTACTCCCCCGGGTCGACCGTCAGCCCGAGCAGCTCGGCGAGGGAGGTGGCGTCGCCGCGGAGGTCACCGCGAGACCGGTCGGCCCGCTGCGGACCGGCTCCCGGACGGAGCTGGGTCGGCAGATCGGCCGCAGGTCTGGGCGGGATGCCGGGTTCACACGGGTCTGTCACGTTCTCATCCTGGCAGGCCCGGTCGGGCCCTGCGGCCGGGTCGTCCCGACCGGACCCACCCGGGGAATGCTTTCGCGCGGGGCCGACGCGGTGACACAGTACGTGGCGGTGACACAGTACGTGTCAGCCCACTGCCCGTCGGCACGAGGAGGCCGCACTGAGCAGCCAGATCGAGACCGAGGTCGCCGACGGCGTGCTCACGGTACGGATCGCGCGCCCGGACAAGCGCAACGCCCTCACCCAGGCGATGTACACCGCACTCGCCGACGCGTTCGCGAAGGCCGAGGCCGACGCCGGGGTGCGGATCATCCGGATCTGCGGCAGCGGCGGCTCGTTCACCGCCGGCAACGACCTCGCCGACTTCCTGGCCACGGCCGACCTCGCCCCGGACGGCCCGACGATGACGTTCATCCGGACGGTCGCCCGCGGCACGAAGCTGCTCGTCGCCGAGGTCGACGGGCCGGCGGTGGGCATCGGCACGACGCTGCTGCTGCACTGCGACCTGGTGTACGCCACCGAACGCAGCACCCTGGGCATCCCGTTCGTCAACCTCGGCGTCGTGCCCGAGTTCGGCTCGTCCCTGCTGCTGCCGCGCCGGGTCGGGCCCGCAGCGGCGGCAAGGCTTGCGTACTTCGGCGAACCGTTCGGCGCCGCGCAGGCCGCCGGGCTGGGGATCGTCACCGAGGTGCTGCCCGACGCCGACGCGCTGCGCGCCCGGGTCGACGACCGGGTCGCGGCGCTGCTGGCGCAGCCGCCACAGGCCCTGGCCGCCACCCGCGCCCTGCTCCACGACGGCGGAACCCCACGGGTGCTCGAACGGATCGACGTCGAGGGCGCGATCTTCGCCGAGCGGCTCGCCTCGGCGGAGGCGCAGGCAGCGATGACCGCGCGGCTGCCGGGCCGAGCGGCGCCGCCGCGGACGCGCTGAAGCCACCGTCCGTGACCCGACCGCTCCCCCGGCCGAGTGGGGGCACAGCCCCCGCTCGGCCCGGTCCGGCCAGGGCGGCCGGTTCACCCGGGCGTGACCGGGCATACCGGGGACCGTGACCAGTTCCCTGCCGCGCCAGCGCGATCAGGGGGACGTCCTGCGGCGCCGGCGCTGGTGGCACCGCCTCTCCTCCGGTCCGCCGGGCGCGCCGCCGGCGCGCAGCGCCCTCGGGCTACGCCGGGTGCTCGCCGTGTTCGGCCTGGTCTTCTGCGCCGTCACGGCGGGTCTGTTCGCGGCGCGCGACCAGCCCGCCGCCGCGGGGGTGCTTGCGCTGCTCGCTCTGGTGGCCCTCGTCGACCTCGCCGTCATCCAGCGCCGGCTGCACCAGCGTTCCCATTCCCGCCGGTCCCCACCCCGGCGGCCGTGACCGCCTGCCGCCCGCGCCCGACGATGTCCGGCTCCGGCCGCATAAGGTGTCCGAGGATCAGCTGATCAGATCCGTCGGGCCCGGGCGGGCATCGAGGTGGTACGGGAGAGGGACGGCGGCCGATGAGCGAGCCGGCGGGCGGCGGGCGGCCGGTACCGGCCGGGTTGGCCCGGGGCACGGCGGACGAGCCCGGGTTGCGTCACGCGCTGCGCCGGATGCGCCTGGTCGCCACCGGGCTGCTCGCCGCCGTCGTGACCCTCTACCTGCTCGCGCAGGGTTGGCACAGCCATGGCGGGCCCGGCTGGGTGGGGTACGTGGCCGCCGCCGCCGAGGCCGGCGTCGTCGGCGCGTTGGCCGACTGGTTCGCGGTGACGGCCCTGTTCCGTCACCCGCTCGGCCTGCCGATCCCGCACACGGCGATCATCCCGCAGCGCAAGGACGCCCTCGGCCGGGGCCTGGAGAACTTCGTCAGCACGCACTTCCTCGCCGAGGACGTGATCCGGGAGAAGGTCGACGGCATCGGCGTCTCGGTGCGGGTCGGGTCCTGGCTGCGCCAGCCGCGCCATGCCGAGCGGGTGACGGCCGAGATCGCCCAGCGACTCACCTCCGTCATCTCCGGGATGAGCGATGACCTGGTCCGCGAGGTCGTGGAGAAGGCGGTGCTGCCCCGCGTGGTCGAGCGGCCCTGGGCCGGGGTGCTCGGCGCGGCGTTGCAGCGGGTGCTCGACGACCGGCTGCACGTCCGGCTCGTCGACGTCCTCGTCGCCGAGGTCCAGGAGTGGCTCACCCGCAATCCGGAGGTCTTCACCCGGCTCGTGGTCGACCAGGCGCCGAGCTGGACGCCGCAGTGGCTGGACGAGGCGGTCGCGATCAAGGCGTATGACAAGGCGCTGGAGGCGGTCGCGGAGCTGCGTGTCAACCCGGAGCACCGGGTGCGCCAGACGCTGGACCGGTTCCTGGGCGACTTCGCCGAGCGCCTGCGCACGGACCCGAGCCTCGGCGAGCAGGTCGAGCAGATCAAGCAGCGGCTGCTGGGGCACGCGGAGGTCGGCCGGGCCGTCGCCGCGATCTGGGCGACGACGCGGACGATCCTGCTCGACCTCACCACCGATCCGACCAGCACCGCCCGGGTGCGGGCCACCGACGAGCTGGCCGCGTTCGGGGCGCGGCTGGCCACCGACCCGGAGCTCGGCCGCACCGTCGACCGGGCCGCGTCCGACCTGGCCACCCGGGCGGTCCACCGCTACCAGGGTGACATCGCCGCGATCATCGGGGACACGGTCGCGAGCTGGGAGCCCGAGGAGACCTCGCGGCGCATCGAGCTGCACGTCGGCCGGGATCTGCAGTTCATCCGGATCAACGGCACGGTCGTCGGCGCCCTCGTCGGGCTGATCATCCACGCCCTCACCGAGCTGGCCTTCTGACCCTGCCCGTCACCCGCCACCCGCCGGCGCCTTCCGCCACCGGCGGCGGTGACGCCGCGGCCATCCCGCCGGCACATCCGACCCCGCATCGGCACCGCAATCCGCACGGCCCGACGCACGGGAAAGCAGGCGTGCGGCCGGGTGGGCAACAGCACCCGCAGCAGCATCGGAGCCTGCACGTGCACAGGGACGGGCCCGGTCGGCCCCGGCCCGCGGGGCTACCGGATCGGGGGTGTCGGCCGCCCGGCCCTCCCCGGCCGTGCCGTCAGGCCCGTCACACCGCCCCGGCCACTCCGACCGCCCGGCCACCCTGCCCCGGCGCCGACCCGGTCGGACTGTGCCCACCGGGCCACCCGGAAGGGCGATACCGCCGGTGGTCCTCCGGGGAGGCGGCCGACCCACCCGAAGGTCCCGTCGCACCCGTGCCGGTCGCCACGTTCGCGACGGTCTCCTGGTCCCTCGTGCCGCCGCACCACCGCACCGGCGTCGATCTGGCCGTGACCGCGGTCATCCCGGCGCCGCTGGTGCTGTTCTGCCTGCTCAGCGGGCAGGCGGGCGGGCCTTTCGCCGGTCGGCACAGGCCGACGTTCCCGATAGTGACCCTCATCGCGTCCCTGCTCGCCCTGGCCCTCGCGATGGGTGATGGCGCCACGATTGTTGCTGCGATGCAAGCGGTGGGTGCACACGCCATCAGCCCGATGTCACCCTCGCCGGGGTGTTCGCCCTGGCCACGCGGGCAGTACGGACCACCACGACACGCTGCGCAACCACCGCTGCCGCGGCGCCGCGGCCGCTCGGCGGACATGGCCGGGATGGGGCGGACGACCGTGCGGACGCGCACCAGCACGCCGCCGCACGGTGACCGCCCGAACCGGCACAGAGGGGTATGCAACGGCTCGTTGCGTGCCGCGGCCCTATCCCGATCCACGGGTCGTCGATGTACCGTGAAGGAGACGACGGCCCGAGCGGCTGTCCGCGCCCGGCTGAATGGTCGGGTGTGCGAGGTCGGTGCGAGCGCCATAGCGGGAATCACCCGCCGTTGGGTCTGGTCGCGGAGCCGGCCGTACCCCGGCCGCCGGACGATGCAACGGGCTGGTGTGGACCTCCTCACCCGTCCAATTGATCTCATGGTGGCCCTGACCTGATCGGCGGATCCCTCTGTCTCAGCACGGAAACTCCCAGTCCCATGCTGCCCATCGCCAGCCTCGCCCGGCCCGTGGCCGCGGCGTTCCGGTTGGTGCCGGACGCGGCGGCGGCCGCGCCGCGGGCCGCGGTCCCCGGCCCGGCGGCTCCCGTGTCGGCGGCCCGGCACGCCCGGCCGCTCCCCTCATCACGACGCGCGACCCCCGGCCCCCGGCCGAGTCGTTCGAGGCCGCCGGCCTGCCCAAGCGCCTGATCAAGGCGCTCGCCGACCGCAACATCGCCGCACCGTTCCCGGTGCAGGCCTCGACCCTGCCCGACGTGCTCGCCGGGGAGAACGTCCTCGGCCGGGCGCGCACCGGCTCGGGCAAGACGCTCGCCTTCGGGCTGCCTCTACTCGCCCGGCTGGCCAGCGGCGGTCCGGCGCAGCCGCGCCGTCCCCGCGCCCTGGTCCTCGTCCCGACCCGTGAGCTGGCCCAGCAGGTCAGCGACGCGCTCGAGCCGCTGACCCGGGCGTTGAACCTGCGCCTGGCGCCGGTGTACGGCGGGACGTCGATCAGCCGGCAGATCTCGGCGCTGCGCCGCGGCGTGCACCTCGTCGTGGCCACCCCGGGCCGGCTGACCGACCTCGTCGAGCGCAGCGCCTGTGAGCTCGGCGAGATCGAGATGACGGTGCTGGACGAGGCCGACTTCATGTGCGACCTCGGCTTCCTGCCCGCCGTGCGGGCGCTGCTCGACGCCACCCCGTCCACCGGGCAGCGGCTGCTGTTCAGCGCGACGCTCGACCGCGAGGTCGAGGTCCTGGTCCGGGACTACCTGCCCGACCCGGTCCTCGTCGCGATCGACTCGGAGACCTCCCAGGTCAGCACGCTGGTCCGGCACGCCCTCGAGGCGCCCGACCGCGCCGCGCAGGTCGCGCTGGTGACGGCGCTCGCCGGCGGCTCGGGCAGCACCCTGGTCTTCGTCCGGACCCAGCGGGACGCCGACCGGGTCGCCGAGTCGCTCAGCCGCGCGGGCGTGCCGGCCGAGCCGCTGCACGGTGGGATGCCGCAGGGGGCCAGGACCCGTGCGCTGGCCGGTTTCACCGACGGCTTCTACCGGGTGCTCGTCGCCACCGACGTCGCCGCCCGCGGCATCCACGTCGACGGCATCCGGCTGGTCGTGCACCTCGGCCCGCCGGAGGACGCCAAGACCTACCAGCACCGCGGCGGGCGGACCGCGCGCGCCGGCGCGGACGGCGCCGACGTGTTGGTCACCCTGCCCGCCGAGCGGGGCAAGGTGCGTGGGCTGCTGCGCGCGGTCGGCATCGAGGCCCGCCCGGTCCCGACCACGCCGGACGACCCCATCGTCCTGGAGCTCGCCGGCCCGCCGGCCCCCCGGATCAGCAAGGACGAGATCCCGCAGGCCCGCACGGCCGGCGCGACAGGTGGGCACGGGCCGCGCGTCGGCTCACCCCGGACCGGCGGCGGCCGCGACGGCGAGCACCGGCACGCCCGCCGCGACGGCGGCCACCGCTTCGGCCGGTCCGGGGCCGCGCACTGCCGGCCGCAGCGGCGCGCCGGCGCCCCGGCTGCCCCGACCTCCGCAGCCCCGGCCCCGACGGCCTGACCCGCCGCCGGCCTGACTCACCGCCGGCCTGACCCACCGACGGACTGACCCACCGACGGCCTGACCCGCCGCCGTCCACCCGCTCCCGACGCCGGCGCCGCCGCCCTGATCCGTCAGGGCGGCGGTGCCGGCCGGGATGGGGTGCCGGCCGGGATGGGGTGCCGGCCGGGATGGGGTGCCGGCCGGGCAGCGGCGGCGCAACCCGCACGGGCTGCCGTGCCCGCCCCGTCGACTACCCTCGACAGGCCCGTCACCAGCCACGGAGCACCGACACGTGACGCGACGGTTCGGATCTGTGGTGTGAGCAGGGCCACCCGAGGTCTTTGTGTGCCCCGTCCGCTCGATACCGTTTTAGGAACAGGTGTCGACATCGATGGAAGGAGCGCGCACATGGAGCAGGACCAGTCGACCCATCTGACCTCGGGTCTTTCCGGACCGGGTCCGCGGGACAGTGTCCCCGGCGCCGTCGACGCAGCGGAGGTCGCGGAGATCACGACCGAGAAGATCGCGTTCGGTTCCGTCGCGAACCCCAAGCGGCTGCGGCTCGGGGTCTCCCGCTCGTTGTGACCCCTACCGGGTCAGGATTTCTCCAGGTCGGCCGCCGTCGGGCGGCCGACCTTGCGTTTCTTCTCACCGACGCCGGCTTCCGGTCGGCGTCGGGGTGGTCCTACCGTCGAGGGATGAGCAGCCCCGAGACGACCCCGCGCGCCGCCGGCTCCACCGGATCCACCGCTCCGAGACCGGCCGGCACGGGGCACGAACGCGTCACGGCGCCGGCCAGCGGTGACGGCTTCCGCTCGTCCTGGGCACAGCTCGACGGCCCGGTGCACGTCGTCGACTTCGGCGGGCCGGCCGACGGTCCGCTGCTGCTGTGCGTGCACGGCCTCGGCGGCTCCTACCTCAACTGGCTGCCGCTCGCCCCGCTGCTCACCACCACCCACCGGGTGATGGCCGTCGACCTGGCCGGTCACGGCCGCACCCCCGCCGCGGGCCGGCGCACCGACGTGCTGGCCAACCAGGGTCTGCTCGACCGCTTCCTGACCGAGGTCCTCGACACCCCGCCCATCCTGGTCGGCAACTCGATGGGCGGCATGATCAGCGTGATGCAGGCCGGCCGCCGGCCCGACTCGGTCGCGGGCCTGATCCTCGTCGACCCGGCGCTGCCCCGCCCGCGCGGCGTGCGCCCGGATCCGGAGATCGCCCGCATCTTCGCCGGCCTGTTCGTCCCCCGCCTCGGCGCCGCGGTCCTCGCCCGCCGCCGGACCCGGTTCACCCCCCGGGAACTCGTCGACCAGAGCCTGCTGCGGCTCACCGCCGACCCGAGCGCGATCCCCGAGCCGGCGCTGGCGGCGATGGAACGCGCCCAGCGGGAGCGCGGCGGGCTGCCCGACGCCGACCAGGCCTTCGTGGGCGCGGCCCGCTCGGTGGTGTGGTCGCTGCTGCGCCCGGCGCCGCTGGCGCACATGGTCCGCACCGTGCCGCAGCCGACGCTGCTGCTGCACGGCTCCGCCGACCGGCTGATCCCGGTGGGCGTGGCCCGCAACGTCGCCGCGCAGCGGCCCGACTGGCGGGTGGAGATCCTCGACGGCCTGGGCCACGTGCCGATGCTCGAGGCCGCGGAGCTGACCGCGGACCTCATGGCGGACTGGCTGGGCCGCGAGGGCCGCGCGGCGGCCGAG
>NZ_CM001489.1:639087-658453 GCF_000262465.1 Frankia sp. QA3 | reverse complement strand
GCCTGGCTCGCCGGCCTCGCCGAGCGCCCGGTGCGCCCGGCGCACAGCGCCGCCGAGGTCCTGGCCCGGCTCGACGGCCGGCTGCCGGCGGGTCCCAGCGACCCGGTGGCCGTCGTCGACGCGCTCGTCGAGGCGGTGGGGGGCGGGCTGACCGCCACCGGCTCGCCCCGGTTCTTCGGCTACGTCGTCGGCGGGACCCTGCCCGCGGCGCTGGCCGCGGACCTGCTTGCCGTCGTCTGGGACCAGAACGCGGCGCTGGCGTCGCTGTCGCCCGCGGCCAGCGCCGCCGAGACCGTCGCCGGCCGCTGGGTCGCCGAGCTGCTGGGCCTGCCGGTGGACGTGTCGGTCGGGTTCACCACCGGCACCCAGATGGCGCACGTGACCGCGCTCGCCGCCGCCCGCCAGCGGGTGCTCGCCGACGCCGGCTGGGACGTCGCCGCCGACGGCCTGACCGGGGCGCCGCCGGTGCGCGTGCTCGCCGGCGCGGACCGTCACGCCACCGTCGACGCCGCGCTGCGCCTGCTCGGCTTCGGCACCCGCGCCATCGTCGAGGTGGCCACCGACGCCCTCGGCCGGATGCGCCCCGACGCCCTGCGCGCCGCCCTCGACGCAACCGCCCCCGCGCGGCGACCGACGATCGTCATCGCCCAGGCGGGGGAGATCAACACCGGCGTCTTCGACCCGCTCGCCGAGATCTGCGCGCTCGCCCACGCCCACGGCGCCTGGGTGCACGTCGACGGCGCCTTCGGCCTGTGGGCGGCGGTGTCGGCGTCGGCGGCGCGACGCGCCCTCGTCGCAGGGGCCGAGCTCGCCGACTCGTGGGCGACCGACGGCCACAAGTGGCTCAACGTCCCCTACGACTGCGGGATCGCGCTGGTCGCCGACCGGGCGGCCCACCGGCGGGCGATGTCGGCGTCGGCGGACTACTTCGTCCTCGACTCCGCGGGGCAGCTCGACCCGGTCGACTGGACGCCGGAGTTCAGCCGGCGGGCCCGCGCCCTCGCCGTCTACGCGGCGCTGCGCTCGCTGGGCCACGCGGGCCTGCGCGACCTCGTCGACCGGTGCTGCGACCTCGCCGACCACGCCGCCACCCGGCTCGCCGCGCTGCCGGGGGTGACCGTGCTCAACGCGACCGGCGACCGCGGCGGCCCGGGCCCCCTCGTCGCGCTCAACCAGGTCCTGATCCGGGTGGACGACCCACGCCCGGCCGACCGCGCGCACGATCCCGGGCAGGCGGGATCGGCGGCGCGGGGCGACCGGCTGACCCGGCGGGTCACGGCGGCGGTGACGGCCGGCGGCGAGGCGTACGTGACCGGCACGGTGTGGCGGGGCCGCGCGGCGATGCGGCTGTCGGTGAGCAACTGGGCGACCTCGCGGCGGGAGGTCGACCGCGCGGTCGCCGCGATCGCGGCCGCCGTCGCCGAGGCCCGACGCCCCTCCCCCGCCACCGCGGTCGCGACGGCGCCCCACGGCGGTGTCCCGCGCGCCGCGCCGCGGCGGCCGGCGACGCCGATCCGCACAGCCGCGGTATCCCTTCGTAGTGCCGGGCCGACACAGCGGTGGAGGTGCCCGGCGGGCTGCCGCGGGCCGCTAGGCTGCTGGCGGGGGAAGCCCCGTCCATCCGGCCGATCCCCATGGCGAGCGCACCCGGCGCGCCGGTGTGCCGTCCGCCCATGACGGGGTGATCGGCCCTCGCTTCGACCGGCGTGCCCAGCGCGCGGGAGGGTCCGACGTGTCAAACTCCTTCGTCCACCTGCACGTTCACACCGAGTACTCGATGTTGGACGGGGCGGCTCGGCTGAAGGACATGTTCAGCGAGGTGTCGCGCCAGCAGATGCCGGCGGTCGCGATCACCGACCACGGCTACATGTACGGGGCGTACGACTTCCACCGGCAGGCCACCGCCGCGGGGGTGAAGCCGATCATCGGCTGCGAGGCGTACGTCGCCCCGGAGTCGCGCCTGCTCAAGCAGCGGGTGCGCTGGGGCGAGCCGCACCAGAAGGGCGACGACGTCTCCGGCGGCGGCTCCTACACCCACATGACGATGTGGGCGCGCAACGCCGACGGCCTGAAGAACCTGTTCAGGCTGAACTCGCGGGCCTCGATCGAGGGCCACTACATCAAGTGGCCGCGGATGGACCAGGAGATCATCGCCGAGCACGCCGACGGGCTGATGGCGACGACCGGCTGCCCGTCCGGCATCGTGCAGACCCGGCTGCGCCTGGGCCAGTACGACGCCGCGCTGCAGGCCGCCGCCACCTACCAGGAGATCTTCGGCAAGGAGAACTTCTTCTGCGAGATCATGGACCACGGCCTCGACATCGAGCGCCGGGTCCGTGACGGGCTGGTCGACATCGCCCGCGCGCTGGACATGCGGTTCGTCGTCACCAACGACTCGCACTACACCTACGAGCGCGAGCGCGACGCCCACGCCGCCCTGCTGTGCGTGCAGACGGCCTCGACGGTGGCCAACCCGTCGTTCCAGTTCGAGGGCTCGGGCTACTTCCTCAAAAGCGCCGAGGAGATGTACGGGATCGACTCCTCGGACATCTGGCAGGAGGGCTGCGAGACCACGCTGCTGATCGCCGAGCGGGTCGACCCGGCCGGCATGTTCGCCAAGCGCAACCTGATGCCGCGCTTCCCGGTGCCGGACGGCGAGACCGAGGAGAGCTGGTTTCGCGCGGAGACCTGGGCGGGGATGGCCCGGCGCTTCCCCGACGGCTACGACGACGAACACCGCGAGCGGGTCGAGTACGAGATCGGGATCATCCTGCAGATGGGGTTCCCGTCGTACTTCCTGGTCGTCGCGGACTTCATCATGTGGGCGAAGAGCCAGGGCATCCCGGTCGGGCCGGGCCGCGGCAGCGCCGCCGGGTCGATGGTCGCCTTCGCGCTCGGCATCACCGACCTCGACCCGATCCCCCACTCGCTGCTGTTCGAGCGCTTCCTCAACCCCGAGCGCGTGTCCATGCCCGACATCGACATCGACTTCGACGAACGTCGCCGCGGTGACGTGATCCGTTACGTCACCGAGCGCTGGGGCGACGACCGCATCGCCCAGATCGTCACCTTCGGCACCATCAAGGCCAAGGCCGCGATCAAGGACTCCTCGCGGGTGCTCGGCTACCCGTACGCCGTCGGCGACCGGATCACCAAGGCGATGCCGCCGGCGGTCATGGGCAAGGACATCCCGCTGGGCGGGATCTTCGACCCGAAGCACCCCCGCTTCAGCGAGGCCGGCGAGATCCGCGGGCTGTACGAGTCCGACGCGGACGTCAAGAAGGTCATCGATACCGCGAAGGGCCTCGAGGGGCTGATCCGCCAGGCCGGGGTGCACGCGGCCGGCGTCATCATGTCCGCCGAGCCGATCATCGACCACATCCCGGTGTGGCGCCGCGACGCCGACGGCGCGATCATCACGCAGTTCGACTACCCGACGTGTGAGACCCTCGGCCTGCTCAAGATGGACTTCCTGGGCCTGCGCAACCTGACCGTCATGGACGACGCGGTGCGCAACGTCGAGGCCAACCGGGGCATCACGATTGACCTGCTGGGGCTCACCCTCGACGACTCCGCGGCCTACGAGCTGCTCGGCCGCGGCGACACCCTGGGGGTGTTCCAGCTCGACGGCGGGCCGATGCGCTCGCTGCTGCGGATGATGCGCCCGGACAACTTCGAGGACATCTCCGCCGTGCTGGCCCTGTACCGGCCGGGGCCGATGGGCGCGAACTCGCACATCAACTACGCGCTGCGCAAGAACGGCCAGCAGGAGATCACCCCGATCCACCCGGAGCTGTCCGACGCGCTCGCCGACATCCTGGACACGACCTACGGTCTGATCGTCTACCAGGAGCAGGTCATGGCGATCGCGCAGAAGGTCGCCGGCTACTCCCTCGGCGGCGCGGACCTGCTGCGCCGGGCGATGGGCAAGAAGAAGAAGGAGATCCTCGACAAGGAGTTCGTCCCCTTCTCCGAGGGGATGAAGACCAACGGGTACTCCGAGGCGGCGATCAAGACGCTGTGGGACATCCTCGTCCCGTTCTCCGACTACGCGTTCAACAAGGCGCACACCGCCGGCTACGGGCTGGTCTCCTACTGGACGGCGTATCTCAAGGCGAACTACCCGGCCGAGTACATGGCCGCGCTGCTGACGTCGGTGCGCGACGACAAGGACAAGAGCGCGATCTACCTCAACGAGTGCCGCCGGATGGGCATCCGGGTGCTCCCGCCGGACGTCAACAGCTCCAACGCCGACTACACCGCCCACGGCGAGGCCGAGATCCGGGTGGGCCTGGCCGCCATCCGCAACGTCGGGACCAACGTCGTCGAGTCGATCGTCCGTACCCGGAAGTCGAAGAGCCGCTTCGTCTCCTTCCCGGACTTCCTCGACAAGGTCGACGCGGTGGTCTGCAACAAGCGCACCATCGAGTCACTGATCAAGGCCGGCGCGTTCGACGCGCTCGGGCACACCCGCCGCGGCCTGGTGGAACGGCACGAGCAGGCCGTCGACGCGGTCATGGGCGTCAAGAAGAAGAACGCCGAGGGGCAGTTCGACCTGTTCGCCCTCGACGCCGACGACGACCCGGGCGCCGCGCCCGTCTTCGGCGTGCAGGAGTTCTCCGACCAGGAGTGGGACAAGGCGGTCAAGCTGTCCCACGAGCGCGAGATGCTCGGACTCTACGTCTCCGATCATCCCCTGCGCGAGGTGGAGCACATCCTCACCGCGAGGGCGGACTGCAGCATCGCCGCGCTGACCGGCGGGGAGTACGCGGACGGGTCCACCGTGACCATCGCCGGGATCATCTCCAGTCTGCAGCGCAAGGTGACCAAGCAGGGAAAGCTGTGGGCGCTGACCACCGTCGAGGACCTCGCGGGCGGGCTGGAGGTGATGTTCTTCCCGCAGACCTACGAGGTGTGCTCCACCCAGCTCGCCGAGGACGCCGTCGTCATCGTCCGGGGCCGCCTCGACAAGCGGGAGGACACCCCGCGCCTGATCGCCGCCGAGCTCACCGTGCCGGACCTCAGCGAGGCGGCACTGAGCCCCCCGGTGGTGATCACCATGTCCGCGGCCCGGGTGAACCCGCCGACCGTGGAACGGCTGCGCGAGGTGCTGGGCACCCACCCGGGGACGACCGAGGTGCATCTGCGGCTGCAGACCCCCGGCCAGACCACCCTGCTCCGCCTCGACGACGCCTACAAGGTCCAGCGCACCCCGGCGCTGATGGGCGATCTCAAGGCCCTGCTCGGCGCCGCCGCGGTGGCCTGACAGAACCGCCGCGCACCCACCGTCACCTGCGGTTTTCCCCTCGTCAAAAGGTTGTTTTATTCCCCCGGACGGGGATACCGGCATGCGACACCGGACACCGTTCGGGCACGGTGTTTCCGGGGGACGATGAGATCCAGGTAACCAGGTGCGACCGCGCCCCGCGGGGCTGGGCCGACCACGGGCCGCAGCCGACCGACCGGGCAGACCGGCGTGGGCGTGGCTCCGGGTCGGGCGGGTGCCGACCGGGCAGACTCCGGCGACGTCCCAGCCGAAGGGACCGCGCACACGACCCGGAGGATGCGCCTTGACGATCAGTCGAGAACTGGAGGAGCACGAGCCCGCCGCCCAGACAACCCACGTTCCGGACCCACAGTGGTCGCCGGAGCTGGTACGGGCGACCCGCACCCTGCTCGAGACCTTCATCGGGACCACGCCACCGGTGCGGATCGTCCTGTGGGACGGCTCCGCGCTCGGACCGGACACCCCCACCCAGGTCGTGGTGCGCTCGCCGGAGGCGATACGCCGCGCCCTGTTCCGCCCCGGCGAGCTGGGCTTCGCGCGCGCCTTCGTCGCCGGTGATCTCGACGTCGAGGGCGACATCTTCGCCGCGCTTGAGCTGCGCAACCACCTGTCCGCCCTCCCCCGCCGCCCCACCGCCGCGACGGCGCCCGCCCTGCTCACCCTGCTGCGCACGCTCGGAGCCCGCCCGCCCGCCCCGCCGCCGCAGGAGGCCCGGCTGCACGGGCGCCGCCACAGCCGGGACCGCGACGCCGCGGCGATCTCCCATCACTACGACGTGTCCAACGCGTTCTACCGGCTGATCCTCGGCCCGACGATGACCTACTCGTGCGGGGTGTGGGAGTCGCCGGCCGCCGGGCTCGACGCCGCCCAGACCGCCAAGCACGAGCTGATCTGCCGCAAGCTCGGGCTGCGCCCCGGCGAGCGGCTGCTCGACGTCGGCTGCGGGTGGGGCAGCATGCTCATCCACGCCGCCCGCCATCACGGCGTGCGCGGCGTGGGAGTGACGATCTCGGTGGAGCAGGCGGCGCAGGCCCGCCGCCGGGTCGCCGAGGCCGGGCTCACCGACGCCATCGAGATCCGCCTGCAGGACTACCGGGAGATCCCCGACGGCCCGTTCGACGCGATCAGCTCGATCGGCATGGTCGAACACGTCGGCCGCGCGATGCTGCCGACCTACTTCGCCAGCCTCTACCGGCTGCTACGCCCCGGCGGCCGGCTGCTCAACCACGGCATCTCCTTCCCCGGCGACCCGGCCGGGGCACACCGCCACCGGCCCCACCTCGGCCCGATCCCGCTGCCCAGGGGCCGCGACTTCCTGCGCCGCTACGTCTTCCCGGACGGGGAGCTGCACGAGATCGGCCTGATGACGTCGCTGACGCAGGCCGCCGGCTTCGAGGTCCGCCACGTGGAGAACCTGCGTGAGCACTACGCCCTGACCCTGCGGGCCTGGGTGAGCCGGCTGGAGGAGAACTGGGACGCCGCCGTCGCCCAGGTCGGCGCCGGGCGGGCCCGGGTGTGGCGGCTGTACATGGCCGGCTCCGCGCTCAGCTTCGAGGCCGGCCAGTCCCAGATCCACCAGACCCTCGCCGTGCGCCCCGACGCCGGCCGCGCCGGCCAGCCCCTGCGCCCCCGCTACGACTCCCCCGCCCTCCTGCCTCCCCAGCCCACCACCGGCTGACCGCGGCCGGCTGACCCGCCAGCCAAGCGCCTCCCTGTACTCAGCCGAGCACACCGAGCGCACAAGGGTGCGGCACACCGTCCCGGCCAGATCGCGGTCAGATCGCGCCGAGGGATAGCCACGGCATTTCGGGCGCAAACCGTGCCCAGCCCTCGGCACGATTCCGTCCCCGACCGATCACGAAACCCGACCGATCACGGTAGGGGGCGACAGCCAGCGGCACCAGGACCTCGGCCTGCGAGCCGCGCATTGCCGGGTCAGTGGAGACGTCGGACCCTTGCGTCCGGACCACGCCGGCTCTGCTCGTCGGCGACGGCGTTGATGACGGCGACGATCATCGTACCGGGCCCGAAGGCCTCGGCCTCGGCGAGGGCGAACAGGCCGTAGAGCAGCTTCGCCTCGTAGACCGGTTCCAGGGCCAGCCCGTGGCGGTCGCGGAAGTCGGCAATGAACCGGGCCAGCTCCGGGGTCGACTTCGCGTAGCCGCCGAAGTGGAAGTCGTAGGCCATGGTCCAGTTGCCGGAGTTCGCGCCGAACGCCGCGCGCTGGAGGGCGTCGACGTCGTCGGCGAGGAAGCCGGCGCCCCGCAGCACCGGGACACCGAGGGCGCGCTGGCCCGGCGCGAGACCGGCCGCGATGCCGGCGAGGGTGCCACCGGTGCCGCACGAGCAGCAGATCACGTCGAAGGGCCGGTCGATCTCGGCGGGCAGCTCCGCGCAGCCACGCGCCCCAAGCGCGTTGCTGCCGCCCTCGGGCAGCAGGTAGAACGCGCCGAACTCGGCGCGCAGCCGCTCGACGAGCGCAGGCGACGTCTTCTCCCGGTAGGAGGTGCGGTCGAGGTAGGTGAGCCGCATGCCGGCGTCTGCGGCGAACCGCAGCGTCGGGTTGAGCGGCAGGTGCTCCTCGCCGCGGATCACCCCGACCGTCCGCAGGCCGAGCAGCCGGCCGGCCGCCGCCACGGCCCGGATGTGGTTCGAGTAGGCGCCGCCGAAGGTGAGCAGCGTGTCGTGGCCGAGCCGGCGCGCCTCGTCGAGGTTGCCCCGCAGCTTGCGCCACTTGTTGCCGGGGATGTCCGGGTGGATCAGATCATCCCGCTTCAGCAGCAGGCGGATGCCGTGCGCGGCCAGCCGGCCGTCGGCCAGCTCGTCGAGCGGGGAGGGCAGCCTCGGCGGCAGGTCGGCCAGTCTCACCGCCCCGCTGGGGTCCGTTTCCCGGGCTCCCGCCATCCGACGTCAGCATAGCCGGGGCCGCGCCATCCACGCTGATGATCAGCAGCCCGGCGGGCTCACCCCGGCGGCTTGCCGCAGGCGAATTTGACGTCATACCGTACGGACGGGGACCGGACGATGACCCAGAAGCGCTGGGAGTCCTCGGTGTACGTGCCGGAGACCCGGATCTCGGCGGACGCGCCATTCGGCAGAGTTCCAGCCGCCGGCGCGAGCGTCACACCGGGTGCAGGTGGACCACCGCTGAATGCCTGACCGGCGTGCGGCTCGGTGGTGGTCGTCACTGCCGTGAAGCGGGCCGGTCCGAACTCGGCCCTGATGATGATCCGCGTCGAGAGACTCCCGCAGATGATCGGTTCACCCGCCGGTCGGATCCCGACGAGGGACACGTTGTTCGGGAACTGCTCGGGTTTGTTTGGATCGATTATCGGCGGCTTCACCGGCGTCGACCCGTCGAGCAGGGCCTTGCGGGTCTGCGGGCCGACGATGCCGCTGGCGGGCGTGATGCCGCGCTGGCTCTGGAAGTTCGCGACGTTCGTCCTGGTCTGGTCGAGGAACGCCCCGGTGACCGGCTGCGCCGGGTATCCGTGAGTGCGCAGCGCCCGCTGCAGCGCCGCGACGCAGTTGCGCCCGCCGACCGGGTCACGCTGGCCGACCTGCAGGGTCGGGCAGTTCGCCAGACTGGTCTCGGTCCCGCCGCCACCACCGCCACCGCCATCTCCACCGCCGCCACCACCGCCATCTCCGCCGCCGCCGCCGCCGCCCCAGTTGATGCTTCCCCCGCCGGATGCGCAGCCGGCACTTGCAAGCCCCAGCGCCAGGACCACGGCGACGAGGGCTGTCAGCCGGAACGGACTGTGAGGTGACCGCATGACGCGCACCTCAGCGCGATGCGGGGCGGCGGCCGGGCACCCGCGGCGTCGGAGCCACCCCCTGCCCGGCGGCCCGAACCCGTGCATCGGCCCCACCCGGGACCCTTTCTCGATCATGCATTCCCCCTGGGCAGAGCGGCGGAAGCGCCGCGCCGCCCCCACCTCGAAGGCCGCCGACCAGGCATCTGACGATTCCTCGCGGTATCGCGCCTGGTCCGACCACCATGCCGCCGGCGGACACGGACACCCCCGGGAAGGCGCGAACTCCCCCGCAGGTATGCACGAACGGCCGCCGCCGCCGGCATGCACGGACGGCTGCCGCATGCACGGACGCCTGCCCGCAGGCACGTGAGGGTGCAGAGACGCGGGGGTACGCAGAGACGCGAGGGTACGCAGAGACGCGAGGGTACGCAGAGACGCGGGGATACAGAAGGGGGGCCGCAGGGCGCGGTCAGTGCAGCGGGGGGAAGGTGCGGTCGGCCTTCTCGCCGGCCTCGAGGAGGTTCACCGCGGGGCCGACGATCAGGGGGTCCGGGATGCCGACGACCTCGGGATCCTTGCCGGTGTAAGGCAGCTCGTGCAGGACGTGGCGCATGGCCTCGAGGCGGCCCCGCTTCTTGTCGTTGCTCTTCACCACCGTCCACGGCGCCTCGACCGTGTCGGTGTAGAAGAACATCGCCTCCTTGGCGTCGGTGTAGTCGTCCCAGCGATCCAGCGCGGCGAGGTCGATCGGGCTGAGCTTCCACTGCCGGACCGGGTCGATCTGGCGGACGATGAATCGGGTCTGCTGCTCGCGCCGGGACACCGAGAACCACAGCTTGAACACCGTGATGCCGCTGCGCGTCCACATCCGCTCCAGCTCCGGGGCCTGGCGCAGGAACTCGCGGTACTCCTCCGGGGAGCAGAAGCCCATGACCCGCTCGACGCCGGCCCGGTTGTACCAGGACCGGTCGAACATGACGATCTCGCCGGCCGCGGGCAGGTGCTCGACGTAGCGCTGGAAGTACCAGGACTGCTGCTCGCGCGGCGACGGCTTCTCCAGGGCGACGACGCGCGCCCCGCGCGGGTTCAGGTGCTCGGTGAACCGCTTGATCGTGCCGCCCTTGCCGGCGGCGTCTCGGCCCTCGAAGGCGAGCACGATGCGCTGCCCGGTCTCCTTGACCCAGTACTGCATCTTCAGCAGCTCGATCTGCAGCAGCCGCTTGTCCCGCTCGTAGTCGGTGCGGTCCAGGCGGGTGTCGTAGGGATAGTTCTCCCGCCAGGTGTTGACCGGGGTGCCGTCGGGCCGCAGCAGCGTCGCCTCGTCGTCGTCCTCGTCGAGGACCCGCAGGCCAGCGAGGCTCTCCGCCTGGATGCCGACCCGCTCGGCGAGGCCGACCGCGCCGAGCCACCCGCCGATGCCGTCGGCGATGCCGCGCACGAGCGGCTCGGCCCGGCCGTCGGCACCCTTGGGGATCACCCGTTCGACGTGGGTCACGCTGACTTCCCTCCCATACGGACAACGAGGCGGCACCGGGCGGCTGTTCCCGCCCGACGGCGCCGTCCACGGGGCGAATCCGCAGGGCCGGGGGCAGCCGGCCGGCCAACGGTACGGAGGCCGGCGGGCCCCCGGTCGACGCCCGGCCGAACACGAGGTGACGGAAGCATCCACATCCGACATAACAGTCACATCAGACGACCACGGCAGGCCCGTGGTCGTCCCGCGGTCAGCCCGGCAGGCGGAAGGTCAGGTCGGCGGCGGGGACCGTCGTGTCGAGCTGGGCGCGCTGCAGCCGGCCGGAGTAGTCCCAGCTCAGCGACTGCCAGCGGGTGACCTGGTCGAGCATCCAGAGCCCGGACTGGCGGCTGCCGTTGCCGGAACGGCCGTTGCCGCCGAAGGGCAGGTGCGCCTCGGCGCCGGTCGTCGACCCGTTGACGCTGACCATGCCGGCACGCACCCCGCGGCGGAACCGGAACGCGCTCGCCGCGTCCGCGGTGTAGATCGACGACGACAGACCGTAGCCGGGCAGGTTCGCCAGCTCGATCGCCTCGTCGAGGTCGCGGTAGGTGGTGACGCCGACGATCGGGCCGAACGTCTCCTCGCGGAACAGCTCGTCGTCAGGGCGGACCCCGTCCACGATCAGCGGATGGTAGTAGAGCCCACGGTCCGGGTCGCCGACGAAGCCCCGCCGCGGGCCGTTGCGCGGCAGGCCGCCGCCTCCGGCCGCACCGGCCGTCCCCGCGCCGGCGGCGGCCCCGGTGATGCGGCCAAGCGCGGTGGACCCGGACAGGCGGTGGTGGTCGCGCAGAAGGGTGAGGTGACGCTCGAACCCGGCGGCGAACCGGGCGTCGAGCAGCGGCCCGTAGAGCACGTCGCCGGTGGGGTCGCCGATGACCGCGGCGGACACGGCGGCGTCGAGGCGGCGGACGAACGCGGCGTGCACCGACTCGTGCACGATCGCGGTGCCGAGCGAGGTGCAGCGCTGCCCGGCGGTGCCGAACCCGGCGAACACGGCCGCCTCGACGGCGGCGTCGATGTCGGCGTCGGGCGTGACCACCATCGGGTTCTTGCCGCCGAGCTCCAGGCACGGCGACTGCAGGTGCCGCCCGCACAGCGCGCCGATGTACCGGCCGACCTCGGTGGACCCGGTGAAGCCGACCTTGTCCACCGCCCCGGCGGCCAGCGCCCGCTCCAGGCCCAGCGACGTCGCCCGGCCGTCGGCGGGGACGAGGTTCACCGCGCCCGCGGGCACCCCGGCGGCGGTCAGCAGCTCCACCATCGCCTGCGCGCAGGCGGCGGCGTACTCGGCCGGCTTCCACACCACCGTGTTCCCGGCGAGCAGCGCCGGCACGAGGTACCAGGACGGGACCGCCACCGGGAAGTTCCCGGCGGTGATCACCATCATCACCCCGAGGGGTTCCCGGAAGGTGAACAGCTGGCGGTCCGGCATCTCCGACGGCACGGTCTGCCCGTAGAGCCGCCGGCCCTCCCCGCGGAAGAACTCGCAGGTGTCGATGATCTCCTGGACCTCGCCGCGGGCCTCGGCGGCGGGCTTGCCGACCTCGCGGGTCACCAGCCGGGCGAGGGCGTCGGCGTTGTCCGCGACGAGCCGGCCCAAGCTGCCGATCACCGACCCGCGCACGGGGGCCGGCACCGCGGCCCACGACCGCGCGGCCGCCCGGGCGGCGACGGCGGCGGCGAGGATGGTCTCCGGGCCGACGAGCTCGACCTCGGCGACGACGTCGTCGAGCCGGGCCGGATCGGTCGAGGGGACGACCCGGACCGGCTCCGGCTCCACCTCGGCGCCGCCGGCGGGACCCCCGACGGTCGCGCACAGGTCATGGGCGCGTCCGGCGATGCGGGCGCCGACGCGGCGCGGCCGCACCAGCGTCATGATGAGCTCCCTTCCGCCAGATCGGCGACGACCCGGGCGAGCGCGGTGACGCCGGTGCTGAGCTGGTCGGCGCTGACCGTCAGCGCCGGACGCAAGCGCAGGGTGCGGGCCCCCGCGGACAGCACGAGGACATGTTCGCGCACCCGCAGCCGGCGCAGCACCTCGTCGCGGGTGGCCCGGTCGGGCAGGTCCACGGCGCAGAGCAGGCCACGCCCGCGCGGGTTGGCCAGCAGCCCGGGATGGGCCGCCGCGAGCGCGGTCAGCTCGGTCAGCAGACCGGCACCGAGCTCACCGGCCCGCGCGATGAGCCCCCGCGCCTCGATGACCTCCAGGATCCGGGTCGCGCGGACCATGTCGACGAGGCCGCCGCCCCAGGTGGAGCTGATCCGGCCGGGGACGGACAGGACGTTGGCGGCGACCTCGTCCACCCGCCGCCCGGCCATGATCCCGCCGAGCTGGACCTTCTTACCGAAGGCGACGATGTCGGGGCGCAGGCCGAGCTGCTGGTAGGCCCAGGCCGACCCGGTCACGCCGACCCCGGTCTGGACCTCGTCGAGGACGAACAGCGCGTCGTGGCGGGTGCACAGCGCGGCCATGGCGGCGAGGAACTCGGCGCGCAGATGGTTGTCGCCGCCCTCCCCCTGGATCGGCTCGGCGAGGAAGCAGGCGATGTCGTGCGGGTGGGCGGCGAAGGCCGCCTCGGCCTGCCCCAGCGCGGCGCGCTCCGCGGCGGCGACGGCGTCGAGGGCGGCGCCGGTGCAGGGGAAGGTCATCGCCGGGCAGTCGATGCGCGGCCAGTCGAACACGGGGAACCGGTCGGTCTTGACCGGGTCGGTGTTGGTGACCGACAGGGTGTAGCCGCTGCGCCCGTGGAAGGCGTGCCGCAGGTGCAGCACGCGGCGGCCGAGCCGGGCGGGCCGGCCGTGGGCGGCGTTGTGCCGACTCTTCCAGTCGAAGGCGCACTTGAGCGCGTTCTCCACCGCCAGCGCGCCGCCCTCGACGAAGAACAGGTGCGGGAGCTCTGGGTCGCCGAGGACGCGGGCGAAGGTGCGCACGAACTCGGCGTAGGCGGCGGTGGCGACGTCGGGGTTCGCCGGCTTGTTGACCGCCACGCGGCCCAGCCGGTCGAGGAACTGTGGGTCGCCGGCCAGCTCGGGCGGATTCACTCCGAGCGGCGCCGAGGCGAAGAAGCTGTAGAGGTCGAGGTAGCGCCGGCCGTCCCGGGCGTCGACGAGTACGCTGCCGACGCTTTCGGCCAGGTCGCAGACCAGATCCAGGCCGTCGACAAGCACGTGGTCGCGCAGCACGGCCAGCACGTCGCGCGCCGCCACGGGCGGCCCGACCGGCACCGCTTGCACCGCGTCCGCCCCCGCCACCGCGGGCCCGGCGGGTTGAACGGCGGATCCGGCCGCAGCGCCGGCACCGGGCGAGCGGGCCGGCCGCCCTGTGGCCCGTGGAACGCGGACGACCATCCAGGCTCCCTCCCGTCACCGATCGCGGCAAGCGCCGGGCACCCGCACGACCTCCACCCCAGGCGAATATCTTCCCTCAAAAGTCCGATTGAATCTTCAATATTCTCGCATTGCCCCGGATCTTCGCATGATCATCCCGTCGATGATGGAGCCGGCCATCGATTCGTCGGATCAACCGCCCCGGACCGGCGACGGACCGGCGACGGACCGAGAGTGATCTCTTTATCGACAAACAGCGACGACTCGGCCAGCAGGTGAGGGCGACCACCGCGCCGGGAGACAATCGCCTCATTCCCCGCACTGTGCCGGGGCGCGCCCCACCAAAGCGTGACCGGATACCCTCCCCCGACCCCGTTGATCCCCGCACCACCCGCCCGCCGGCGGAGCTCGGAGAATAGGAAGCGGTGTGCTGACACCCCTGACCTCGGACGACCCACGCCGCATCGGACCCTTCCGGCTGGCGAACCGCATCGGCGCCGGTGGCATGGGCGTCGTCTACCTCGGCTTCGGCGACGACGGCAAGCCGGTCGCCGTCAAGGTCCCCTCCACCGGCCTCGCCGACAACCCCGAGTTCCGCTCCCGGTTCCGCCACGAGGTCGACGCCGCGCGGCGCGTGCGAGGCAACTCCGTGGCGGCGGTGCTCGACGCCGACCTGACCGGCGAACGCCCCTGGATGGCCACCGAGTACGTCGAGGGCCGCAGCCTCGCCGACGCCGTCGCCACCCGCGGAGAGCTCGACGACCGGCTGGTCCACGGGCTGGCGATCGGGCTCGCCGACGCCCTCGTCGCCATCCACGCCGCGGGCGTGGTGCACCGCGACCTCAAGCCGGCGAACATCCTGCTGGCCTGGGACGGTCCGAAGGTCATCGACTTCGGCATCGCCCGCGCGGGGGACAGCACCAGCCACACCCGCACCGGGATGCTCATCGGCACGCTGGTCTGGATGGCCCCCGAGCAGCTGCGCGGCGAGCGGGCCGGACCGCCCGCGGACATCTTCGCCTGGGGTGCCTGCGTGGCGTTCGCCGCCGCCGGGCGGCCCCCGTTCCGGGGCGAGCGCGCCGAGGCCGTCGGCATGCAGATCCTCACCGCCGAGCCGGACCTCGACGACCTGCCGCCCGACCTGTTCGGCGTCGTGCGCGCCGCGCTGGACAAGGAGCCCGCCCGCCGGCCCACGGCCACCGAGCTGCTCGCCCGGCTCGTCGGGCGCGACGTGCGTTCCCCCGCCGACTCGGACGAGGCCAGCGTGACCGCCCTGGCCCAGGTGTGGTCGCTGCCGCCCACCCCGCCGCAGGGCGCCGGCCCGCTCGGGGGATCCCGCAACGCCGGGTATGGCGCGGCCGGGGGGCGTCCCGAACGCGCCGCCGCGGGCTACCCGGATCCGACGGTGCGCGACCCCCGGTCGGGCTACGACGCCCCGCCGGGCTACGGCGGCCGTGCCAGCGCCGGGTACGACCAGGCCGGGTACGACAGCCGCGCCGGATACGACAACCAGGCCGGGTATGACAACCAGGCCGGGTACGACAGCCGCGCCGGGTACGGCTACGGCGGCCCGACCGCGCGCGGCGGCGGTCCGGGCTACGACGAACGCGCGTCCGGTCCAGGGGGACGCCGCGCCACCGCGCCCTATTCGGACCAGCACGCTGCGGGCTACGGCGGCGCCGGGCGGCGGGCCGACGGCTGGGACGGTGCCCCGGCGGGCGGGCGCGGCCCGGGGGGCGGGCGGCGTGGCACGGTGATCGCGGTCGCCGTCCTGATCGCGCTGCTGCTCGGCGGCGGGATCGCGGCGGCCGTCGCGCTCGGCGGCGGCAGCGCAGACGACACCGCCGCCCCGCCCGCCGGGTCCACCCAGGGCACGGACGGCACGTCGGGCGCGACGGCGACGAGCGGCCCGGCACCGGGCACCGTCACCGCCCCGCCGCCGCAGAGCTCCTCGCCCTCGCCCAGCCAGACGCCGTCGGCGTCCCCGAGTCCCGCGACGCTGTCCACCGACGACGCGGCCGCCCTCGTGCGCGAGAAGGGCTACGAGCCGGACATGAGCACCTACCAGGAGGACCGCCGGCTCAGCGTGGTGATCGGTACCGCGCCGCCGGCCGGTGACACCCCCCGCCAGCTCGCCTTCGTCTTCGCCGAGGGCCAGTACCGCGGCACCGACACCAAAGCGCCGAGCGCGCACGTCGCCCTCCAGCGCCAGCGCAACGACCACGAGGTCGTGCTGCGCTACGACACCTACGACCCGCAGGACCCGATCGGTTCCCCATCCGGCCACGACGACGTACGCTTCCGCTGGAACGGGACGAACTTCGCCGCCCTCGACCCGATCCCGTCGAACGATCCGAACGCCACCGGTAGCCGCCGGTAGCCGTCCGTGGCCGTCCCGCCGGAGACGACGCGCCCACCCCCGCGAGCGGCCGCATACGGGCGGCTGGAAGCATTACGGTTCAGGGGAGCGCGATCCCACGGCGGATGCGGCGGCCCGGTGGGCGGCCCGCGGCCCCCGGGGACGACGGGGCCAGCCGGGCCCACAATGATCAGGGGAGTAACCATTTCGGCGCAGGTCGGGCGGTCCGGGTGGCGTCACCGGACCCGGCGGCGGACACGGTGCCGGTCGGGACGGCCGGTCGGGACGGCGTCGCGATGTTGACACCGCTCGTCGAGGACGACCCGCGACAGGTCGGCCCGTTCGCCATCCACAACCGGATCGGCGCGGGTGGCATGGGCACCGTCTACCTGGGTTTCAACGCCGACGGGCGGGCCGCGGCGGTGAAGGTGCCCGACGCCAGGTTCGCCGACGACCCCGAGTTCCGCGAGCGCTTCCGCCGCGAGGTCGCCGCCGCCCGGCGGGTGCACGGCCGCGCGGTGGCCGCGGTGGTCGACGCCGACCCGGAGGCCGTCGCCCCCTGGCTTGCGACCGAGTACGTGGAGGGGACCAGCCTCGCGGACGCGGTGCTGCGCCACGGGCGGATGGAGGAGCGGCTGCTGCACGGCTTCGGCGTCGGACTGGCCGACGCCCTGATCGCCATCCACGCCGCCGGGGTCGTCCACCGCGACCTCAAGCCGTCGAACATCCTGCTGGCCTGGGACGGCCCGAAGGTCATCGACTTCGGCATCGCCCGGGCCTCCGGGGTGCCCAGCCACACCCGCACCGGGATCCTCATCGGCACGCTGGCCTGGATGGCCCCCGAGCAGCTGCGCGGCGAGCGGGCCGGACCGCCCGCGGACGTCTTCGCCTGGGGCGCCTGCGTGACCTACGCGGCCACCGGCCATCCGCCGTTCGCCTCGGAGCAGGCCGACGTGCTCACCCGGATGCGCCAGGACCGCCCGCCGGACATCGCCGGGGTGCCCGACGGGCTCGCCCCGCTGGTGCGCGCCGCGCTCGCCCGCCGCCCGGAGGATCGACCGAGCGCGGCCGAGCTCGTCCGCCGGCTCGTCGCCGACCCACGGGTCGCCACGCCCGCGGACGCCGACCGGGCGGCGGCGCTCGCCCTCACCCCCTGGCAGGCCCGTCCGCCGCTCGCCGCCCCCGGCGACGCCGGAGTCGCCCGCCCCGCCGGGGCCGCCGGGGCCGCGGGGGCCGCAGGGGCCGCCGCGGCGCTCGATCCCGACCAGCCCGACCAGCCGACCCACCCGCTGGCCCTACGCCCCACCCCGCCGCCGGGTGGCGACCGCTCCCTCGGCACGCTCCCCGTGGCGCGCTGGTCCGATCCCACCGCGGGCGGCGACGAGCCGCCCGCCGGCGGCACGGATCCGGCCGGACGCAAGCTCGTCGACGTGTCGCATCCGACCGACCTCCGCCCGTTCGCCACCGGGCGCCCCGTGCTTGCCGCCGCGGGTGGTTCGGGCGCCCTGCGCGCCGGCGCGGGAGGTTCGGGCCCTCTGCGCACCGTCGCAGGGGGTTCGGGCGCCCTGCGCGCCGGCGCGGGAGGTTCGGGTGGGGTGGCCCGCGGCGGCAGCCCGCTGGACACCGCGTTCGGCTGGTTGCCCCCGCCGTGGCGGCGGTCAGCCCCGCTGGCGGGCGGGGCGCTGCTGGTCGTCCTGCTGGTCGGCATCGTCGCGGTCCTCGTCGCGGCCGGCGGCTCGGATCCGCAGGTGGAGCCGCCGCCGGTGCCGGTGGATCGCACGGCCCCGGGCGCGCGCTCCGATCCGGCTGTGCCCGGCGGCGGGCCGCGGTGGACGCCTGACGGCGGGGCCCGCGACCCGCTACCTTCGCCGCGGACCCCCGTGCCGCCTCCCGGCGGGTCGCAGCCCGGCCCGACGGCCGGTCCGCGGACCCCCGCCACGGCGACCGTCCCGCCGAGCGCCGAATCGAGTCAGGGGCCGACCGAGCGGCCGACGCCGACGTCGGGTGCCTCCCCGAGCGGTGAGCCGTCGCCGTCGGCGAGCGCCTCGGCTCCGGCGTCGCCGACGAGCTGCCCGACAACCGGGCCGGTCGGGACACCCACTCCCCCGCCGCCCGCCTGCTAGCCGAGCGGCGCCGGCGAGCGGAGCCGACCCCCGGCGCCGGCGGACTGCTCCACCCGATCGCCCACGGCTGTCGAGCGGGGCCGGCCCACGTGGGGCCGGCGGCGGCCGAAGGTCACGGCCGGGCTCGCCGCACCCCCGACTGCCGCGTCTTGCCGCGCTCGGTCGAGTACAGAGAGGTGCTGCAGGTCGGTGACGGTTCCAGGACTAGGGAACCGTCACCAGCCTCCAGCACCTTCCGACCCGCGCATGGCCCGGATCGCATCCGGGCCACCAGACCGATGGGACTCACTCGGCTAGCCGTGCTGACCTGCCTGCGGCCGACCGGCGAACTGGACTCACCGCCGCCGCGGGCCCCCGGCGTCGCCGGCCGCCGGCGTTCGCGCCCGTAGCCGCAGCCGCCCACGCGGACCGCCCGGTGCTCGAGGCTGCGAGTCCGGATCCCGCGCCGAGCCCGCTGCGGGGGCGCACGACGTGGCGGGTCACGGCGCGGCGGTGGTGTACAGCTGGTAGCCGCTCGGCGAGGGCTGCCCGGTCGGGGAGCTGCCGGCGCAGGACCGCTTGCCGCTTGTGCGTCCGCCGGAGCTCTGGCAGGTCCTGGTCGGTCTGGGCGTCGGCTTACTCGTCGGCTTGGGCGTCGGCGGGCTGGACGGGGGCTCCGCCGACGGTGCCGGGGGCGTGGCGGTGGGTGAGCGCGTCGCGGGAGGAGGCGGCGGTGTCGTGACGGCGCTACCCGGACTGGGTGACGCCCCGCCCGGGGATGGCGGCGGTGGACCGGCGGGCGCCGAGGTCGGGTTCGGCCCCGCGGCGCTGCCGGGAACGGGGGCACCGGGGGCTGCGGGGGGATTGCCCGCGACGCCCGCGCGCGGCGCCGCCCCGGACCCGAACCAGCTGCCGCCTGCACCACCACCGCTGGTGCCGGTCAGCCCCGGCACCACGGGGCCGGCGCCCGGGGAGGCGCCGGCGGTGCTGGCGCTCACCCGGGCGGCCGGCGAGGGG
>NZ_CM001489.1:514132-638987 GCF_000262465.1 Frankia sp. QA3 | reverse complement strand
GCCGCCTCCTCGGCCCCGTCACCCGACTTGCCGTTGCGGGCTCCGGCCGACGCGGCCCCCGCCGGATCGAGCGGTATCCGCCCCGACGACGCCCCGCCGCTCTCACCCGGCAGACCCGCACCCGCCGGGCTGGACGGCTGTGACTCCCCCGAACCGGCCGGGCCCCGACCCACCCGACCGGACGGCACCGCGCCACCCGCGCCACCCGCGCCACCGGCTGCGGACGGCTTGGACAGGCCGGACGCATCCTGTGCCGCCCGGCTGGACGACCCCACGCCCCCCGGGCCGGACGCGTCCTGTCCCGGCTGGGACGACGCAGGGTCCGGTGCGTGCGCCGACGCCCCGGATCCGGCACCGGCCATGCGCGCCAGGACCGGGGTCCCTCCCAGGTCGGCCGTCTTCGCCGGGTCGAGCGTCTTCGCCGGGTCGGAGGAGCGTTGACCCGGCGGACCGGACGGGGCCGCCCCACCGGCACCCTGCGACGCCGCCCCGGCGGGCAGGTACACGGGAGCCGGTGTCGTCACCGGATCGTCGAACTCCTCGTCCGCCAGTTCGGACGTCCCCGTCCCCGTCGCCTGACCGGGCACGTACACCGGGACCGGCGTGGTGACCGGATCGTCGAACTCCTCGTCCACCGACACCGAGCCGGCCGGGGCCACCGAGCCGGCGGGCTCGCCCGGGGCGGGTGGCCCGGACGGGGTGAACCATCCCACCGCAACGGGGGACCCCGCCGAGGCGGCGGACCCCGCCGAGGCGGCGGATCCCGCCCCGGATGCCCCGGCCGGGCCACTCGAACGGCCGGCGGCCACTACCCGCGTCACTGCCTGCGTCACTGCCCGCGCCGCTGCCGGGGCCGCCGAGGGCGGGGTGCGCAGCGGCGGCAGTGCCGGCAGACCCGCCAGGCTCGGCAGCAGCGCCCGCAGCCGGTCCACGCCGGGCCGCTCGGCCGGGTCCTTGGCGAGCATCGCGGCCACCACGGCCCACAGCTCGTCAGGGATGCCCAGGGGCCGGCCCGGTGCGAGATCGGCGTGGGCCCGCAGGATGGGCAGCATCTCCCGGCCGGCGAACGGCGCGACGCCGCAGAGCATCTCGTACAGCATCGTGCCGGCGGCGTAGATGTCCGCGGCCGGCCCGACAGTGCCGCCGTCGACACTTTCGGGGGCCATGTAGAGCGGGGTGCCGAGCATGCCGCCGGGAATGGTCAGCCTTGTCGCCGCGGACGCCATCAGGCCGGCGACGCCGAAGTCCGAGATCTTCGGTCGGAACGGTTCCGCGCTGCGGTCGAGCAGCACGTTCTCCGGCTTGAGGTCGCGGTGGACGATGCCGAGCCGATGGGCCGTCCCGAGCCCAGCGAGGATGTCGATCACTATGGCGACCGCTTCCGCGGGCGGCATGGTGCGGCGCCGATGCAGCTCCCGACGCAGATCCGACCCCTCGATGAATTCCATCACGATGGCCAGGTCGCCGCGTTCGGCCACCAGGTCGTGAATGGCCACCACAAAAGGCGACTGGACCCGGAGGAGGATGGCGCGCTCTCGCATGAACCGGGCGACCACCCCCGGATCCGAGGTGAAGTGGGGCAACAGGATTTTGAAGGCGAGAACATTGCCCGCCTCGTCATGGCCGCGCCACACCTCGCCCATACCACCGCGACCGATGCGGTCTTCCAGGGTGTAGGAACTTCCCAGCTTTCTAACCACTCCGCGCCATCACCACTTCGCTGTGGGTTCCAGGTGGATCCGCGGGCGTCCCCCGCCGAACACCGTCCGGTCTGGTCCCGTAGCCCCGACCGCAGCGGGGACGGCGCAGTCGTAGGCATGCCACGCAGAGGCGACCACCCGCGGACCCGCACATTCCGCGGATCTCGGGGTTGCCACGGCCGGCGGACGGCGGGTCACGGTGCGCCCGTCATTCCGGCACGGTGTTCATGCCGCGATCCGCTGCCCGACGGTGTACCCCGTGTTCCGCGCACACGTCGTCCTCTCCGCGCCGGCGTCGGCGGGCCGCCTCATTCCCGGTAAAGGCATGCCCGCGGGCCGAAGCTGGTACCCGCGGTCCCAGGGTGCGATGTCCCTGGTCAGGATGCAGGACGCGGGGGAGCACGAGGAACATGGCAGATATGGTTTTCATCACCGGGGGAAACAAGGGACTCGGGTTTGAGACGACGCGGCAGCTCGCCCGCCGGGGCGCGACGATCCTGCTCGGCTCGCGCGACGCCCGGCGGGGCGCCGAGGCCGCCCGGCGGCTGACCGCCGAACTGACCGGCGCCGGCACCCCCGACCCGGTCGCCCCTGCCGCCGGCGCCGTCCACGCGGTGGAGATCGACGTCATCTCGGACGAGTCCACCGAGAAGGCGGCGGCGTGGGTCGCCGCGCAGTTCGGGCACCTCGACGTCCTCGTGAACAACGCCGGGATCACCGGTGGGCACGTCTCGCCGGTCGACGCCGGCCCGGACGACTTCCGCCTGTGCTACGAGACCAACGTCTTCGACCCGGTGCGCACGACCCGGGCGTTCCTGGCGCTGCTACGGCTCTCGGCGCAGCCCCGGATCGTGATGGTCTCCAGCGGGATGGGCTCGCTGGCGGTCACCACCGATCCGCGACGGCTGGAATCAAGCCTGGTCAGCCTGGTCTACCCGTCCTCGAAGGCCGCCCTCGACATGATCACGACGCAGTACGCGAAGGCGCTGGCGGAGATCCGGATCAACACTGTCGACCCCGGCTGCACGGCCACCGACCTCAACGGGCACTCGGGCCACCAGACGGTCGAGGAGGGCGCCGAGGTCATCGTTCGGCTCGCCGCCACCGGCGCCGACGGCCCCACCGGCGGCTACTTCGACCGCAACGGCACCGTGCCCTGGTGAGACCGTGCCCTGGTGAGACCGTGCCGCCACCCGGCGGCGCTGGACCGCGACGAGGACCATGAGCAGCCCGGCCAGCGCGACCGTGTCCATGCCTACATTGACGAGCGCGGTGTCCAGGTCGGCCAGGAAGGCGCCGGGCACGCCGACGCCGACCACCCGCCAGACCTCGGCGGTGGCCCCGAGCATGCGACTACCAGGGCGGCCCCGGGCACGCCGACGGTGACGGCTGCCGCGTCCGGCTCCGCGGACGCTTACTGGCCTGATCGGGGGGCCCACGATCGGGCCGTGGGGCGCCCGCAGGTGGCCCGGACGGGCGGGGCGGTCCTCGGCTGCGGGACCGAGACCCGCACGGCGGATGATCACGGTCGGTAGCAGCCTGCCGGCGGGGCCATCCGCGGGGTGGCCCCGCCGGCGAGTCGGGCGCTCAACCAGCCGAGCGCAGGGCTGCGACGACGTCGAGAGTGCGCGCATGCTCCCGCGGGTCGCCGATCGGGCCGACGACCAGTTCGGTGGCGCCGGCGTCGGCGTAGCGGCGCAGGGCCCGCTCGACGGCCTCCCCCGTGCCGGCGATGACCGTCTCGTGCACGCCGGAGAGGCCCTGCCGATCCAGGATGGCCCGGTAGGCGGGGAGCTCGGAGGCGAAGCCGACCTGTGACGCCACCTCGGCGCGGACCCGGTCTGGATGGGCGGTGACGCAGGCCATCACGGTGGCCACGACCCGCGGCGCCGGCCGGCCGGCGGCCGCCGCGGCCCGGGTGATCGTCGGCACGATGTGGTCGCCGACGGTTCGCGGCCCCGTCCACACCGTCACCGTGCCATCGGTCAGCTCCCCGGCGATCCGCAGCATCACCGGTCCCAGCGCGGACAGGAGCACGGACGGTGGGGTGGCCACCGGGGCGTCGAGCCGGCCGACCGCGGTGACGGTCTCCCCGTGGACGTCGACCGCCTCGCCGTGCAGCAGCGGGCGCAGTGCGGTCAGGTACTCGCGGATGTGGCGGGCCGGGCGGTCGTAGCGGTAGCCGAGCTGCCCCTCGATGAACTGCGGATGGCTCGGCCCGATGCCCAGCGTGAAGCCCGAGGTGGCGACGGCCTGGACCGTGAGCGCCTGCCCGGCCAGGGCCAGCGGGTGGCGGGGGTAGGTCTGTACGACCGCGGTCCCCAGCTCGATCCCGGGCACCGCCGCCGCGGCGAGTGCGGCCACGGTGAGTGCGTCCCACGACAGCAGCTGGCTGATGAACGCGCTGTCGAAGCCCGCCCGGGCCGCGGTCCGGACCTGATCGACCAGGGCTTGCGGGCCCGGACCGCCGCCGAGGTACAGCCCAATCTTCATGATCACTCCAACCTGAACCGGAACTTCCGGTTCGGGTCAGGACGCTACATTAAGCTGAACGCCTCACTCCAGTTGACCGGGAGTCGGCTCCGCCCGGCGCGGCCCAGGGCCGCGGGGTAGGCGCGCGGGGGCCGAAGGCCGGCGCGGCGGAGGCCGGCGCGGCGGAGGGAGCGGGCCATGCGAGCCGACGCGCAGCGCAACCGCGAGCTCATCGCGACCACCGCGCTCGATCTACTGGCCCGCCGCGGGCCGGCCGTCTCCATGGAGGAGATCGCCCGCGCCGCGGGCCTCGGCGTCGGCACCCTCTACCGCCACTTCCCCGACCGTCAGTCGCTGCTGGACTCCGTCGCCGCCACCACGCTGCGCACGCTGCTCGCCGCGGGCCGGGCCGAGGTGTCCTCCCCCGCGCCGCGCTGGCAGGTCCTGGTCCGGATCCTGGAGCGGTGCGCCGGCCTGCCCCTCGCCCTGATCACGTCGCTGACCGACGCGACGCGGGTCGACCCGACCATCGCCGACCTGGTCGAGGAGCTCAACGCGCTGTTCCAGGGCCTGGCCGAGGCCGCCCAGCGAGAAGGATCGCTGCGGGCCGATCTCACCGGCCCGCAGGTCGTCGGCCTGCTCAACGTCGCGGTCTGCCGCCCCGGCGCCCGCCCCGACGACCCGCTCACGACGGTGCTGCTCGACGGCCTGCGGGCCCGGCGCCAGCCCCCAGCCGATACCCCGCCCGCGGTCTCACCCGCGTCGCGGTCTCACCCCCGTCGGGATCCGGCGGGCCACTGATCGTCGCGGCCGCCGGCGTTCCGGCGACCGGGCCACGCCGAGGCGCAACGGCCCGGTCATGCTCCCACCGCGGCATGATGACCCGGGCAAACCGGGGGCAACCGACCCCCGTGCCGGCCGGGCCGCATGGTGAGCGCGGACTACCCCGACGGGATCGGGCCGGCGCCCGGCCCAGGTGGACGGGTCTGGTCCGGGCTCAGTCGCCGGCGCGCAGGGCCGCGACGACGCCGAGGGTGCGCGCCTGTTCCCGCGCGTCGCCCACCAGGCTCACCAGCAGCTCCGTCGCCCCGGCCTCGGCATAACGGCGCAGCGCCCGCTCCACCGCGGCCTCGTCACCGGCGGCGACGGTCTCGTGGACTCCGCGCAGGCCCTCACGGTCCAGGATCGCCCGGTAGGAGGGGAAGTCCGAGGCGAAGCCGACCTGCGACGCCACCGCGGCGCGGACCCGGTCCGGATCCGCGGTGACGCAGGCCATGACCGAGCACACGACCCGCGGCGCGGGCCGGCCCGCGTCCGCCGCCGCCTTGGCGATCGTCGGCGCGATGTGATCGTCGACGGTCCGCGGGCCGGTCCACACCGTCACGGTTCCGTCGGCCAGTTCGCCGGCGACGCGGAGCATGACCGGTCCCAGCGCGGAGACGAGCACCGACGGCGCGACGGCGACCGGCGCGTCGACCCGGCCGACCGCCGTCACCGTCTCCCCGTGGACGTCGACCGGCTCCCCGCGCAACAAGGGCCGCAACACGGTCAGATACTCGCGGATGTGGCGGGCCGGACGGTCGTACCGGTAACCGAACTGCCCCTCGATGATCTTCCGATGGCTCGGCCCGATCCCCAGGGTGAGGCCCGCGGGGGCCACCGCCTGGACGGTGAGCGCCTGCCCGGCCAGCGCCAGTGGATGGCGGGGATAGGTCGGCACCACCGCGGTACCCAGCTCGATCCCGGGCGCCGCCGTGGCGCAGAGCGCCGCCAGGGTGAGTGCGTCCCAGGACACCAGCTGGCTGAGAAACGCGCTGTCCAGGCCGGCCCGCGCCGCCGTGCGGACCTGGTCGACGACGGCGTCTGGGCTCGGACCGCCGCTGACGTACATTCCGATCTTCATGATCTCCAACCTGAACCGGATCTTCATCTTCCGCGCCCCGCGCCAGACTAGGCCGGACGGGCGCTGCCGGCGGGGAGGCGCTCCGCCGGCCTGGCTCGAACGGGGGGGCACGGGTCCGTGCGAGCCGACGCGCGGCGCAGCCGGAACCTCATCGCGACCGCCGCGCTGGACCTGCTGGCCCGGCGCGGCGAGGCCGTCTCGATGGCGGACATCGCCCTCGCCGCCGGGCTGGCCGTCGGCGCCGGGCTGGCCGTCGGCGCCCTCTACCGACACCTCCCCGACTCCCGCCCCGGCACCCGGCCTCACCCGTGCCGCGGCCTCACCCGTGCCGAGATCCGGCGGGCAGCTGATCGTCGCGGCCGCGCCAGCGTTCGGCGTGGACGGCGTCCGCGAGCGGGCGTCGCCGTGCCCAGCCGTGCCGTTCCAGGTCGGGTGTCGTCTCGAGATGGGTCACGGGGCCGACGCACAGCCAGGCGACCGGGCGGATCCCGGCGGGGATGGCGAGCAGCTCCCGGACGAACGGCTCCCGGTAGAACGACACCCAGCCGACCCCCAGGCCCTCGGTGGTTGCGGCAAGCCACAGGTTCTCGATGGCCAGGCACACCGAGTACAGGCCCGCGTCGACGATGGCGTGCCGCCCGAGGACCGCCGGCTCCCCGCGCGCCGGATCGTAGGTGACGACCAGCGACATCGACGCTGCCAGGATGCCGTCGATCCGGATCCCGGCGAAACGCTCGGCGCGCTCACCGGTCAGGGTTGCGGCGAACACCGCCCGTTCGTGCTGGACGTGCGCGTGGAAGGCCCGGCGTGTCCGGTCGTCGGTGACGCGGATGAAGTCCCAGGGCTGGCTGAGCCCGACGCTCGGCGCGGCGTGGGCGGCGGCGAGGATGCGGCCGAGGGCGTCGGCGGGGATCGGAGCCCCGGTGAACTGGCCGCGTACGTCGCGCCGACGGTGGATCGCGTCGTACAGGGTGGTTGCGCCGTCGCGCTGGTTGGGCAAGGCAGGCTCCCGCTGTCCGGCCGCCCGTGCGGGCGGCGTGGCGGCGGGGCCGGTCTTCGGACTCCCGGATCGACGCCAGACCGTCCGCCTTCCCAGGCCGGTGGCCCAGTGGCTGCGTGGCACGCGTGGACGGCGACTTCCCGGTTACCGCGGCGGGCCCGTGCCGGACTCGCACCGGCTTCCCGATTCTCCCCGGTAGCCCGGGGCACCCCGCTAACGTTGCCACCGCGGACCGTACCAGCCGGCCCGGCCGGGCATCCCCACGTACGTCGACGGAGGCCGGCAGATCCGGACGGACCCGGCACGCCGTGATGGGACCGGCCTGCGGGCGGAAGGCCGACGAGCGGTGGGCCGACGGGGACGGGCCGGGACGCGGTGAGCCGGGGTCATCCGTCGGGATGCGGTGCGCCCGCGCGTGGCGGTTGCCGCCGGATCGCCCGCCGGGCCGGTGTCGCGGTGCCTGCCCGCCGGCGGGCAGGCACGGCCGCGGCGGCGAGTAGCGGGAAGACGATGGTGGCGGCGAAGGCCGTCGGGTAGCCGTGGCCGTCGATGAGGGCGGCGAGCACGGGCGGGGTCGCCGCGGCGACGGCATTCTGCCCGGTGTTGTGGATGCCGAGCGCCCGCCCGGCCCAGTGCGGCCCGGCGTTCTCGGCGACGGCCGTGAAGGCCAGGCCGTTCGTGCTCACCGCGAGCACCGCCGCCAGCAGCAGCGAACCGGTGGCCACGGCTGCGCGCGTGGCCGCGGCCAGCGCCAGCACGGCGAGGATGGCCGCGGTGGCGGTGGCCAGGATGCGCATGGGAAGCAGGCGGCTGCCCACCCGATCGGACCAGACGCCGGCGCCCAGCCGGGCGGCCGCGCCCCCCAACTGGGCGATGGCCAGCAGCCGTCCGGCGCCCTGGGCGGACCAGCCGTGCGCGTCGACGAGGAAGACGACGGCGAAGGTCGCGACGGCGAACTGCGGGACGACGAGCAGGGCGCTGGCCGCGTGGATCCGCCACAGCAGCGGGGTGCGGTACGGGGAGGCCACCGGCGTGTCCGGCGGCCGCGGCGGGCGCGCCGGATCCCGCGTCACCGCCGCCGCCACCGCCGCGGCGAGCACGCACAGCCCGGCGAGGAACGCCAGCGCCACCCCGCGCCCGGTGTCGGCCAGCGGCGGCAGGGCGATGGCCGCCACCGCCACGCCGAGCGGCTGTGCGGTCTGGCGGGCTCCCATCGCCAGCCCGCGCTCGTGCGCGGCGAACCAGCCGAGGATCAGCCGGCCGCTGGAGGCGTGCACGGACGCCCCGGCGGCACCGGCGAGGACCAGACACGCGCCGAGCGCCAGCGGATTTCGGACGGCCGACGCGGCGCCGAGCACCAGCCCGGCGAGGCCGAGGCCGGACGCCAGGACCAGACGCTCGCCGAAGCGGTCGGCGGCGGCACCCCAGGCGACGAGGCTCACCAGCAGCCCCGCCGTCGGGCACGCGGCCAGCAGCCCGGCCGCGCGCAGCGACAGGCCCTCTGCCCGCAGGGCGGGAATCAGATACGGCAGCCCGTACTGGAACGCGCAGCCCGCGGTCATCGCCAGCAGGCCGGCGGCGAGCACCACCCACCGGCGGCGATCCGCCGCCGCGGGGCCACTCCTACCCGCAGGGGGTATCTCCCGGATCCCGTTCACATCGGGAACCTATCAGCATGCTGTCATCAGACAGCATGCTTTTAACAAACGAACGTCGGCGCGTACCTACACTGGGCGGATGCACTACCTGGAACGGCTGCTGGCCTACGTCAAGCGGGCGGAACAGGCCACCCAGGCCGCCAAGGAGACCGTGCTGCGCGAGGTCGGGTTGACCCCGGCGCAGCAGACGGCACTCGCCGCGATCAATGACGCGCCCGGCATCACCGCCGCCGAGCTCGCGCGCCGCTGCGCCGTAACCCCGCAGACCACCAACAGCCTCGTCGGCCGACTGCAGGGCCGCGGCCTCGTCGAACGCTCCCCCCACCCGCTGCACGGCACGCTCATCGAGCTGCGCCTCACCGAACATGGTCGCGCTCTGTTCGCCCGCGCCGACGCCCTCGTCGCCAAGCTCGACGCCGACCTGTCCGCCGCGCTCAGCCCGACCGAGCTGGACACCCTGCGAGACCTGCTCACCCGCGTGGCGGTCCGGGCAGTCGAGACGACCGGCGGCGCCGCTGCACGGTAGCCGCCTCGACCGGCCGCAACGCCGTCGGTGCGGCTACCCGGCCTCCTGCACTCGACTTCCTTGCCCTTCCGGAGGGCTGCACGCCCGATTTGTCCCTCTGGATAGGCGAGGAAAGGCAAGGCGCACGCGGCGGGCGGGCGGCGCCGAGCGACCCGACCCGCCTGGGGGCCGGGATGGCTTGCCGGGCAGCCGTCAGGTTGTCGCCTGCCGGAGCAGGGTCAGGGTCTCGTCCAGCTCGGCTCGCAGGATGGCGCCGGCCCGCTCGCCGTCCGCGGCGGCCACCGCGTCGACGAGGGCGGCGTGCGCGGCGTCACCGTGGTTCACCTGCGCGGCCCGCAGCCCGAGCAGGTCCACCAGCTCGATGAGACCCCGGCGCAGCACGGGCACGAACTCGGCGAACAGGCCGTCGAGCACCGGGTTGTGCGCCGCCGCGACGACGGCCACGTGCAGGGCGACGTCGGCGTCGACGAAGGCCACGTCGTCCCCGCCAGCGGCGGCGCTGCGGCGGCCCGCGAGCGCGGCGCGCAGGGCGGCCACGTCGGCGTCGGTGCGCCGATGCGCGGCCAGCCGCACCGCCTGCACCTCCATGAGCATCCGGACCTCGTACACGTCGCCGACGGCGGCGCGGCGCAGCGTGTCCGGCCAGTCCCGCGGCGACTCGGCGGCGATGACGAACACGCCGGCCCCCTGGCGTGACTGCACCAGCCCCGCGCCCGCCAGCGCACGCAGCGCCTCACGCACAGTCGATCGGCCCACCCCGAGCGTCGCCGCCAGCGTCGTCTCCCCCGGCAGCCGGGTTCCGACCGGCCACTCGCCGCTGGTGATCTGCTCGCGAAGGCGACGCGTCGCCTGCTCGACCAGGGGCGTCGGACGCAGCGCGCCGAGCGGCACGGTCACTCCTCCGGTTGTCAGGGAAGCGGATGGATCCGCGGAGTATGGTACGTCGCGTGACGCCGGGCGGCCGGCTGCTTCTTCCCGGCCGCGGCGGGGCCTGACCACGGCCGGCACCCCGCCACGGTGAGCTGAGCTCCTGCCACCGGTCGGCCCCTTTCGACCGAGCCTGGGAAGGCACTGCCACAACATGTCTGACAACCTGACAACGCGTACCGCCGCAGCGGTGCGGAGCCCTGAACCGGGCATCGGCGCCGGGTCGCCCGGCTTCCCCACCGTGATCAGGCCCCGCGGCCCGCTGCCCGCCGACGCTCCCGGCTGGAACCCGCAGCGCCCCAGCTCGATGCCGCACCAGCGGTACCGGGCCGCCCACGAGCGGGTCGAGCCGCCGAGGATCGCCCCCGCCGGCCGGGTCTGGCCGACCCGACGCATCGAGTCGGCGCCGCTGTGGGTGCCCGTGGACCTGCGCGACGGCAATCAGGCACTGCGCGAACCGATGGACACCCCCCGCAAGCGGGCGATGTTCGACCTGCTCGTCGCGATGGGGTTCAAGGAGATCGAGATCGGTTACCCGTCGGCCAGCCAGACCGACTTCGACTTCGTCCGGCACCTGGTCGACGACGGCGCCATCCCGCCGGACGTGACGGCGGTGGTGTTCACCCCGGCGCGGCGCGACCTCGTCGAGCGGACCTTCGCCTCGATCGAGGGGATGGCGCGCGGCGACGGGATGCCCCGCACCGTCGTGCACCTCTACGTCGCGACGGCCCCGGTGTGGCGACAGGTCGTCCTCGGCCGCGACCGCGCGGACCTGCTGGCCCTGCTGCACGACGTCGCCGGGCACATGGCCCGGCTCGCCGACTCCCCGCGCTGCCCCGACGTCCGCTTCCAGTTCTCCCCGGAGGTCTTCAACGCGACCGAACCGGACTTCGCCCTGGAGGTCTGCAACAGCCTCACCGCGCGGTGGGACGCCTGCCCCGAGCGGCCGGTCATCCACAACCTGCCGGCCACCGTCGAGATCGCCACGCCGAACGTGTACGCCGACCAGATCGAGTACATGCACCGCAACCTGGACCGGCGGGACTCGGTGATCCTGTCCGTCCATCCGCACAACGACCGGGGCACCGGGGTGGCGTGCGCGGAGCTGGCGCTGCTCGCCGGGGCTCAGCGGGTCGAGGGCTGCCTGTTCGGCAACGGGGAGCGCACCGGCAACGTCGACCTGGTCACCCTCGCGCTCAACCTCTACTCCCAGGGCGTCAACCCGATGATCGATTTTTCGGACATCGACGTCGTGCGCGACACGGTCGAACACTGCAACCGGATGCCGGTCCACCCGCGGCACCCCTACGGCGGCGCGCTGGCCTACACCGCCTTCTCCGGCACCCACCAGGACGCGATCAGCAAGGGCCTGGCGCACCACGCGGCCCGCGCGGCGCAGCGGGGGATGCCGGCGGCCCTGGCACCGTGGGCGGTGCCGTACCTGCCGATCGACCCGGCGGACGTCGGCCGCGGCTACGAGGCGCTGATCCGGGTCAACAGCCAGTCCGGCAAGGGCGGCATCGCGCACCTGCTGAACCTGCACCACGGGCTGGAGCTGCCGAAGGGTCTCCAGGCCGACTTCTCCCGGGCCATCCAGGTCGCCGCGGATCGTGACGGCCGGGAACTGACCCCCAAGGATCTGTGGGAGATGTTCCGCGCCCGCTACCTGGCGCCGCTGCACGACGGGCCGATCACCCTGTCGGCCTGGCGGACCGTCGAGACCGCTCCCGGCAAGCACGAGTTCACCGCCGAGCTGGCGATCGCCGGCCGCGAGCACCACGGCCGGGGCCGGGGCAACGGCCCGCTGGCCGCGCTGACGGCACTGCTCGCGGACGTCGGCGTCGAGGTCGAGATCCGCAGCTACGGCGAGCACGCGGTGGACCGCGGCGGCACCAGCCCCGCCACGGCCTACGTCCTGCTCCGTCATCGGGGCGCGGACTACTGGGGCGTCGGGCAGGACACCTCGGTGCTCGCCGCCTCGGTCCACGCCGTCCTCGCCGCGGTCAACCGTCTCCCGCGCTAGCGCCCTCGCCCGGCCGTGGTGCCGCCGGCGCGACGACCCGACTTCCCTCGGCCCGGTCAGCCATCGGCATCGGCTTCGGCATCGGCATGGCCGCGTCGTGCACGCACCGGGTTGCCGGCCGCCCTGACCACGGTCAGGCGGTGACCGACCACAGGCGGATCCTGCCGTCCACCTCGCTGGCGGTGGCGAGCAGCCGCCCGTCGGGCGACCAGGCGGGCGGGGTGACCGACGACGTCTTCTCCCGCACCGCGGCGCCGAGGCTCCCCGGGGACGCCGGATCGGTCACGTCCCAGAACTCGACGGTCCCGTTCCCTCGGCCGAGGGCGAGGCGCCGGCCGTCGGAGGTGAAGCCGGCCGCGATCCAGCCCGCCGACTGGTCGGGCAGGAGCAGCCCGGTCCGGCGCGGGGCGGTGGGGTCCTCGACGTTCCACCACTCCAGCACCTCGCTGTAGTCGTCCCGAGTCCCGCTGGAGACCAGCGTGCCGTCCGGAAGGAACGTCACCTCGTCGTCGGCCGTGGTGTCGATGCGGGCGAGCTGGCGCGGGTGGGCGGGATCGGTGACGTCCCACAGGCGCGGACCCTGCTGGGTGAAGCCGCCGGCCGTGGCGAGGCTCCGCCCGTCCGGCGAGAAGGCGACCGCGACGAAGTTGTTGTCGTCGCTGGTCTGCGGACCGTCACCCCGCGTGGGCGGCCCCGGCTGGACCGGCCCGGTCGGCTTCGTGGCGTCCCACAGCCGCAGCGCCCCCGGCCCCCAGACCTGCCATCCGTCCCCGGTGGCGAGGCGGCGCCCGTCCGGAGAGAAGGAGATCGCCTCCACGACGCCGGTGTCCACGTCGGTCCAGGGCCCCTGCTGGACGGGCTGCGACCGGTCCGTGACGTCGAAGACGGCGAACCCGACATGAAGATCATCCGGATTCGCGCTCTGCCTGGTCGCGACCGCGAGCCGGCCACCGTCCGGCGAGAGCGCCGCCGTCCACACGTTCGCCACGGCCAGGGAGCCGGACAGCGTCGGCTTCGCCGGACGGCGGACGTCCCACACCCGGACAGCCGAGCCGACGGTGATCAGGGACGAACCGTCCGGCGAGAACGCCATGTACGTCGGGTCGAGGCCGTCGAGTTCGCCGACGAGCCGGGCGGCCGGGGCGATGGCCGCCGCTACGGCCGCGGCGCCTGCCGCCAATCGGCCGTCCCGCGACGGCGTGCCCCCGCCGCCGCCCGACACGGCGAGGCCGACGCCTGTCACGGCGAGGGCGAGGCAGACCAGAACGGCCGCGAGAACACGTCGCCGGCGGCGCCGCGCACCGACCGGACCCGTGCGCGGGCCGCCGCCCGGCGCGGGGGCCGCCTGGCCGTCCGACCCGCCCTCGGTCACCAGGACGGTCGCGGCATCCGGCGAGGCTGCTCCCCGGATGTCCGGCGGCGTTTCCGACGGCGGCGCGGGAAGATCCGGCGGCGCGGGGAGATCCGGTGGCGCGGGGAGAAGAGTCGGTGGTTCCGCCGGATCCGGCACGGGCGGCTCCTGCGGCGTCGGCGGAATCGGCGCGGCGGCGCGGGTCTCCCCCGGCCAGGCCTGCGGGCGCGCCGGTGCGGCCGCGACGACCCGCAGCTCGTCGTCGATCGACAGCCGCAGTCCGGACCGGGCCAGCCAGTCGGATCCGAACACGCGGGCCGCGGCCGCGAGTTCCAGCGCGAAGGCGCGCGCGGACGCCTGCCGGTCGGCCGGTTCCTTCGCCAGCGCCCGCAGCAGGACGTCGGCGACCTCCCGGGGGACGTTGCGCGGCGGCGCCGGCACCGTGTTCAGGTGATGCTGCCAGAGCGCGGGCAGCGGCAGCTTCGGATCGAACGGCGGGGCCCCGTCCAGCAGGTGGTAGGCCACGATCGCGAGGGCGTAGATGTCGGTCGCCGGGCCCAGCCGACCGCCCTGGATCTGTTCCGGCGCCATGTACATCGGCGTGCCGGCGAACGCGGTCGCCGTCACCGCCGTGCTCTGCAGGATCTTGGCGATCCCGAAGTCGGTGAGCTTCGCGACGCCGGCGGCGTCGAAGACGATGTTGTCGGCCTTGACGTCACGGTGCAGGACCCCGAGACCGTGGGCGTACGACAGCGCCTCGGCCATCGCGAGGGCGACCGCGCAGGCCGTCTCCGGCCGCATGCCCGACCTGCGCCGGGCCAGCGAGCCGCCGCCAAGCAGCTCCATGATGATCAGGCACAGGCCGCCCGTCTCGACGTAGTCGAACACGCGGACGATGTGCGGGTGATCCATCCGAGCCAGCACCTGGGCCTCGGCGTCGAAGCCGGTCCGCTCGCCCGGGTCCGCGGCAAGGACCTTGACCGCGACCGGCCGGTCGAGCCGCCGGTGCCGCGCCGCGACGACCAGCCCGAATCCGCCCTGGCCCAGCAGCTCGCCGAGCTCGTACCCGGGAAGCGCCTCGGCGATCGCCCCACGGTCGACGATCAACGATATCCCCCGATCCGCCGGACCGCACCCCGATGCACGCTAATGATCGACTTCCCCCCGTCCAGCCGCTTCGATCGACGATCGTCCCACTAATCCGGGTGCGGTACGTCGACGGTCAGCCGGCCGGCGGCTCTCCTCCCTGCATCTCCAGAGGCTATCGTGCCCGATTCGTCCCTCCGAGAAGGCGCGGGGACGGCAGGGCACGGGACAGCGAGACACGGGCTGGTCCGAGGCGACCCAGCAGCGTTCTCACCATGGCACCGGGGCAATCGTCGGCCACCCGGCCGGCCGCCATCGAGATGGCTAACCCTGCATGTTCGGCATCCTGGTTCAAAGAGTTCGCACGCGACCATGCGGAGGCGATGTGCGCATGCCGGCTCACGCGAGTGCTCTACGAGACCTACTAGCGTCCTGAGTCGTTAGTCTATTCATGGATCGTAGAACGGGGTATGCCTGGACCGACCGCCGTGCAGATCGTGCTGACCGGCGAGGAGCGGTGACCGATCCGCAGTTCGTGATCCTGGACAACGACGCCACGCACAAGACCCCCGCGGTGAAGAAGTGGCTGCTGGGCCACCCGCGGTTCCACCTGCACTTCACCCCGACCTCGTCCTCGTGGAACAAGGACCCGAGGCCGTTCGTCCGGACGAAGACCGCCGGCCAGATCCTCGAAACCCTCGCCGCCCACTGCGAACGAATCAACGACTCAGGACACCTAGAAATGTCTCGCGCCGACTTGATCATCGCTGTGGGCATCTCTCACTGCTGCGGCTGTTCCAAGGCGTGATTGGGATAGATTTTACGTTGCCCTTGCCGAAATCTTCATCCGTGCGGCTCATGCAGCATGCCGCAAACCTGGCAGGATCAGGCACAGCGCTGCCGCGGCGGCGGCCGTGGCGGCGAAGGCGCCCACCGCCCAGGCGCCGGACACGTGCTGGACAAGCAGCCCGGCGGTCAGTGGCGCCAGCGCAGCCAGTGCGGTGGTCGCCATGACCACGGTGTTGATGACCCGGCCGCGCATTTCTGCCGGTGCGCTGCGGAGCGTCACGGCAAACAGCGCGGCGTTCACGGCCGGCGCGAGCAGCAGCGCCAAGGCGATCGGCGCCGCCACCAGCGGCGACGGGAGGAGCGGTGCCGCGGCGCCGAACAACAGGGCCCCAGCCAGGGTAATCGTGGTGGCCAGGGCTCCCAGGCGCATGCGCCCCTGCAGCCGGGGTGCCACGATGGCACCGAGCAGCCCGCCGGCCGCGATGGTCGCCTGCACCAGGCCGATCACCGCGGTGGAGGTGCCGTGATGACGCAGCGCGAGCGTGACGGTGAAGATCACGCCGGTGAAGGCGAAGTTCATCAAGGGTGCCGTGATCGCCACCGCGCGCAGGATCGGCACCTGCCAGACGAACTGCAGGCCGTCGGCCACCTCGCGCCACAACGCCTTGCGCTCGGCCGCGTTCTCCGGGCGGAACTGCCCCCGGATCCTGTTCACCGTGCCGAACGAGACAACGTAGGAGACGGCATTGGCGAGGAACGGGACGGCCTGGCCCAGCCCGAAAAGAGCCCCGCCGAGCGCCGGGCCGGCCAGGGCGGCAGTGTAGGTCCTGGCCTCGGTGGCGGCCGACGCCTGCTCCAGTTGCCGGTCCGGTACGATCTCCGGCAGTGCCGCGGCAGCCGCCGGGTTGAAGATGGCGCCTGCGCCTCCCTCGATCAGGCACACGACCAGGACGACCGGCCAGGACGCGAGATCGGTCACGATCAGGATGGCGAGCAGGGCCAGCAGGACCGCGCGCAGGGTGTCGCAAATGATCATCGTCAGCCGCCGGTCGAACCGGTCAGAGAGCGCCCCGGCTGGCAGCTGCAGGCACAGCAGGGTCATTGCCCGCGCCGTCCCCACCACCCCGGCGAGCACCGCCGAGTGGGTCAGTGCCAGGATAAGCAGCGGGTAGGCGAGCAGGCCGATCCCTGAGCCGGTATCGGAGAGCAGCTGGCCGATCCACAGCATACGGAAGCCCTCGTTGCGCCGAAGAGGAACCTCTTGTTGCACATCGGCATCCGTCTCGATTCCGGTGGCATCGCTCACCTTCGGAATCGTATGCGCCAAGGGTTAAGGATGTCCACATACCGGACGGTCTTCGGCGAGCGATGATCCAAATCGCCGCCCAATGTCCTGAGTCGTTGATTCGTTCGCAGTGGGCGGCGAGGGTTTCGAGGATCTGGCCGGCGGTCTTCGTCCGGACGAACGGCCTCGGGTCCTTGTTCCACGACGACGAGGTCGGGGTGAAGTGCAGGTGGAACCGCGGGTGGCCCAGCAGCCACTTCTTCACCGCGGGGGTCTTGTGCGTGGCGTCGTTGTCCAGGATCACGAACTGCGGATCGGTCACCGCTCCTCGCCGGTCAGCACGATCTGCACGGCGGTCGGTCCAGGCATACCCCGTTCTACGATCCATGAATAGACTAAAGACTCAGGACGCTAGCTCAGCGCCTCAGCCTAATCGAACCGGGTGTGCGGCACCTAGCGACCGAGTCTCGAATTCCAAGCCGGACGGGAGCTGGTGGGCGGATCCAATATTCTCGCCAAAGAGATCGCTGGCAGTCATGTAGCGATTGAACCGAAGCGAACCGAGTCGGCCGCGCAAGTAGCACTGCACGAGCCGAATAGATATGTGGAGCTCTTTCGGCAAGAAAAGGGAGTTGGTCGAGCCGACCTGCGTGTCGTAGTTTTTGCAGTCGAATGGCACAGCCTCCCTACAGCCTCCCTACAGCATCCTTACAGCATTGAGTCAGGCGGCACGCGAGTGGTCGGCAGACCTCCGGGGGTACCGACCAGTGCTGGCTGCGGCATTGTGGCAGCTGCCAGCACATCGCACCGGCCCCGACGGTGCCCGGGTCGACCCATTCCCTGGCAGCGCCCGCGTTGTCGCCGTCCTGGCGGTCACGAATGTCGTCCGCCCCCGTCTGGTCTACAGGGTGCAGGCGCGTTCGGCGCCGACGAGGGCGAGTGGCGCCGGGTGGCGGCCGGGGAGTCGCGCAACGAGCAGTCCTCACACATGGCACCGTCGGGGAGCCGGTAGTACAGGCAGCAGCTGCGCCGGACGAACGACGGCAGGTCCAGGTTGCCGTCGTCGTGCCGGCGGTGGACGCCGGTGCCGGCGAGCGGTGGCTGCTCGAGCAGCGTGGCGGCCAGGCGGGCCTGGTGGCGGACCGGTCCGCCGGACGGCGCGTCACTCGGCGCGGCGGGGCCGAGGGTGGCGTGCCGGGCGATCGCGCCGACGGCCCCGACGAGTGCGGAGGCCGCGTTTCCCCACAGCAGGCCGGTGGCGGTCCGGATCGTGGCGTGCATGGCCGCGGCGAACGGGCGCAGGTGGCCGTCGATGACGACCCGGGTCACCAGCGCGGCGACCGTGTCGACGTCGCCGGGGTCGGCCGGGCGCCAACCGCCGGTGTCGGCCAGCGCCAACGGCGCCCGCGAGCCAGGGCCGACGGCGAGCACGGCGTCGACGGGCAGGTCGGGGATGAGCCCGCCGCGCTCCCAGCAGCCCAGGGTCACGCACCACAGCCGGATGGCGTGGCCGATGAACAGGTTGGACGCGGCGACCCGGCGCTCGGCGCCGCCGAGCGCCGCCGCCTGCCCCTCGATCGCGGCGGCGAGCCGGTCACCCGGCCGGTAGAGATCGGCCGCCGGCAGAAGCCCCCCGGTGGCGGTGGCGGGATCGCCGGCGCCGGTCACGATCTGGACGGCGAACGGCGGCCCGAGCTCGTCCAGTCCGCGCAGGACCCGGGCCGCGTGGCCGGGATCGACCCGGGCCACGCGGATGGCCTCGCCACCGGCCGCGGGCGGCTCGGTCGGCGGAGCGCAACGCCGGTCGTCGGGGTCGGAGATGACGGCCATGTCGTCCTCCTGGATCGGCTCTTCCGCTGGATCGGCTCCTCCGGCGGCGGGCGGCGTGGGAGGACGCCGGGCTCGTGCGGCGCGCGGCGTCGGCCGCGCACCGCAGGAGCTGCGGGCCCGGCCGGGTCAGCTGCTCGCGGCGACCTTCGCCAGGGTCGGCTTGAGCTGGTCGAGCTGCCACGGGATGTTGAGGATCGTCGGGTTGTTGACCGCGCCCGCCGTGAAGGCGTCCACCTGCAGGACCCGGCCCGCCTTGACCGCCGGGATGGCGGTGAACAGCTTGTTGGCGTTCATCTCGGTCTTCAGCGCCGGGGTGGCGAAACCGATCAGCACGAAGTCGGCGTCCAGGGCGTCGATCTTCTCCATGCTCAGCGACCGGTCCACCACGTTGGCCGGCACCGCCGGCGAGAGCTTCATACCGAGCTCGCTGTAGAGCTGGACCGACACCGTCTTCGGGTCGTCGATGACCGCCAGGCCGCCCGGCTCGTAGTAGAAGGAGTAGCTGAACGTCCTGCCGGCCAGGCCGGGCAGGCCGCCCTTGGCGTCCTGGATGATCTTCCGGGTGGCGGCGACCGCCTTCTGGACGTCGGCGTCCCGGCCGACGGCCTTGCCGATGATGGTGCTGTTCTCCTGCCACGTCGCGATGCCGGCGTCGTCGGTGTAGCCGACGGTCGGAGCGATCTTGGAGAGCCGGTCGTAGTAGTCGGCCAGGCTGTAGAAGTTCGTGGCCAGGATCAGATCGGGGCGCAGCGCGGCGACCTGCTCGAGGTTCAGGTCCCCGCTGGTGTCGAGGGCCGTGCTCTTCGACAGGTCGATCTTCCCCTGGAGCCAGGGGAAGACGCCGTCGGCCTTGTACTCGTTCTTCGCGTACGCGATCGGCGTGATGCCGAGCGTCGCCAGGGTGTCCTCCTCGTAGCTCAGTGCGATGATGCGCTTGGGCTGGGCCGGGACGACCGCAGTTCCGAACTTGTTCTTCAGCGTGACCGGGAAGGCCGCACTCGACGAGCTCGCCGCCGTCGTCCCGCCGCCACCGTCGCCACCGCTGCTGCCGCAGCCGGCCGCGACGACCAGCGCCGTGACGGCCATGAGCGCCGCGATCAGCAGTTTCAGTCTGTTTCGCACCAGCACAACTTTCTCGTTTGTCGTGATCAGCCGCGCGCCGGGACGGCACGCGGTAGCGGGTGATTCACCGTGGGTGGTGGGAACCGGCCGTCAAGGGACGGTCCCCGCGCGGGGCGTGGGCAGCGAGAGCCTCGAGGGCACGGGTCCAGGAGTCCGCGATCGCCCGCAGCGCGGGCGACGACGGGCCGTCCGGACCGGCGACCCACCGCGCGATCAGCTCCGGGCCCTCCGCTCGGTCGACCGCCCGGACGATCAGACTCAGCGGGAACGGGTCGGGCGCCTCGGCGTTCCAGTCGGCGAAGAGCTCCTCGTCCTCGCCCGCGACCGACCAGTCCCCCGTCTCGCCCCGGGCCAGCCGGCCCTCGTAGTTCAGGTAGATCGCGGGCGTCGGCGCCGCCGCCAGGCGTGGCGCGGTCCGCGGGTCGAGGAAGCGCAGCAGGCTGTAGTCGGTACCGCCGTCGGGGAGGCGGGCCATCAGCGCGTGCACCCGGGCCACCGCGTCCGCCACCGCCCGCTGGCCGAACCCGTCCTCGCCGGCCGCGACCGGCTCGAGCAGGAACGGGTAGATCTCGGCCAGCCAGCCGACCGTCCGGGACAGGTCGGCGTCGCCGACGAGGTGCTCCTGGCGGCCGTGCGCCTGCACCGCCACGAGCGTCCCCTGCCCAGGCCCCACCCCCGGCCCGGCGGACTCCGTGCCCGGCCGCGCATCGGCGGACTCCGTGCCCGGCCGCGCGTTCGGCGATCTGCCGCCCGCGCCCACCTGGTCGGCCAGGGTCAGGGACAACGCGGCGAGCAGCAGCTCGTCGACCCCGATCCCGAACGCGGCGGGAATGTGGGACAGCAGGCCCGCCGCCCGCGCCGGCGGCAGGCTCACGGTGACGGCCTCCGGACGGTCGTGCTCCGCCGGGCCGTCGTGCTCTTCCGACCAGGCCAGGACGGGCCGGGCCCGGTCGACGATGTCCAGCCACAGCGCCGCCCGTCCCGGGTCCGCCGCGCGGGCCCGCGCCTGGAGCCGGTGGGCCCAGCCGGCGTAGGAGATCGGCACCGGGTCGAGCCGGGGCCGGCCGCCCGCCGCCAGTGCGGTGCCCGCTGCCGCGAGGTCCGCCAGCAGGATCGGCCAGGAGACGCCGTCGACCAGCGCGTGATGGATGATCAGCAGCAGTCGGCCGGCGCGCTCGGGGCCCGCGTCCAGCCAGACACAGCGGATCGTCTCCCCGGCGTCCGGATCGAGCTCGGCGTCTGCCGCCGCCGCCAGGCCGGCGACGAGCACCCGGCCCTGCGGGCCGTCGAAGCCGTCGCCCGCCGCGACAGCGGCCGCGTCCACGCGGCGGACCCAGCGGGCGACGTCGACCGCCCCCCGCGGCGCGATCTCCAGCGACCACGCGGGACCGCCGTCGGCGGCCGACGCCGGGGCGCCGGCCGGCCGCGGCCCCGGCCCGTCCGAGCGGACCAGCCGGGCCCGCAACACGTCGTGGTGGTCCACGACCGCGGCCAGCGCACCGACCAGCGTGGTCACGGTCAGCCCGACCGGGGTCCGCAGCAACACCGGTGAGGAGAACGAGGTGAAGGCGGTCGCGCCCCGGGACCGGGCCGCGAGCAGGGCCGGGGTCGGCGGAACCAGGATCGGCCCGCCGGCCTCGGCCGCAGCGTCCGCACCGCCGTCTCGCTCCCCCGCACCGGACCGCTCCCCCGCGTCGGCCGCGTCGGGCCGCCCCGCATCGTCCGCCCGTCTCCCCGCGTCGGCCGCGTCGGCCGCGTCGGCCGGCGCCGGCCGGGGGGTGACGACGGCGGCCAGCGTCTCGGGGGTGCGGTGGCGGAACAGCAGGCGCGGGGTCACCGTGAGCCCCTCGGCACGGATCCGGCTGACCAGCCGCATCGCGATGATGCTGTCGCCGCCCAGGGCGAAGAAGTCGTCGTCGACCCCGACCCGCTCCACGCCGAGCACGTCGGCGAACACCGCGGCCAACCGGGCCTCGATCTCGGTCTCGGGGGCCCGCCGCGACGTCGCGGCGGCGGCCTCGACCGCCGGCAGTGCCGCCCGGTCCAGCTTGCCGTTGGGGGTCAGCGGCAGGCGTCCGGGCACGGCGACGATCGCCGAGGGCACCATGTACTCGGGTAGGTGGTCCGTCGCGTGGGCGCGCAGGCGGGCGGCGTCGACGGCGGAGCCCGCCGGCACGACGTAGGCCACCAGCCGGCGGGGCGAGCCGTCCGGCCCGCCGCCGTGGGCGAGCACCGCCGCCTGCCGGACCTCCGGGTGGCGCATCAGCACGGCCTGCACCTCACCGGGTTCGATCCGGTGGCCGCGGATCTTGATCTGGTCGTCCGAGCGGCCGAGGAAGTCCAGCACGCCGCCCGGCCGCCAGCGGGCCTGGTCACCGGTCCGGTACATCCGCTCGCCCGGCGCGGCGAACGGGTCGGCGACGAACCGGCTCGCGGTCAGGTCGGGGCGGCCCAGGTAGCCCCGGGCCAGCCCGCGCCCGCCGACGTACAGCTCACCGACGACGCCGACCCCGACCGGCCGCAACGCCGCGTCCAGGACGTAGGTGCGGGTGTTCGGGTCGGGCCGGCCGATGGGGATCGGCCCGGTCCAGTCCGCCTCGGCCGGCCACAGCGTCGAGTTGACCGTGGCCTCGGTGAGGCCGTACGCGGCCACCACCCGCAGGTCGCGCGACCACCGGCGGACGGTCTCCACCGGCACCGTCTCGGTGCCCACCACCAGCACCGCCCCGGCCGGCAGCGCGCACTCCGGCGGCAGCGCGGCGACCAGCGACGGCGGCAGGATCATGTGCGTCACCCCGTGCCGGACGAGGTAGTCGGTCAGTTCGGGGCCGGCCACGCGCCGGTCGGCCGGGACGACGACCGCGGTGCCGCCCACGCACAGCGACATGGTCAAATCCCACACCGCCACGTCGAAGCCGACCGAGGCGAACTGCGCCACCCGCGAGGTCTCGTCGACGCCGATCCGATCGGTCGCCGTCGCCACCAGGCTGCCGATGCCCTCGTGCGTGACAAGCACGCCCTTCGGCCGCCCGGTCGAACCGGACGTGTAGATCACATAGGCGGCGCCGCGCAGCTGCGGCGCGGCGGCGGCCAGCTCGGCCGGATCCACCTGTCCGGCGGCCATCGCCCGGACCGTGCCCGGATCGTCGAGCAGGACGACGCCCACCCCGGCCGCCGTCCCGCCGGGTCCGCCGACCGGGTCGAGCGCGCCGAGGGCGGCCAGCTCGCCGGCGTGGCCCGACGTCGAGACGAGCAGCCGGGCGCCGGCGTCGGCCAGCATGAACGACACCCGGTCGGCCGGATGGTCGAGGTCGACCGGCAGGTAGGCGGCGCCGGCCTTCATCACGCCGAGCAGCGCCACGACCATGTCGATCGAGCGGGGAACGGCCACCGCGACGACGTCCTCGCGCCGGACCCCGCGCTCGCCCAGCAGCCGGGCGAGCCGGTCGGACCGGTCGTCGAGCTCGGCGTAGGTCAGTGCCGACTGTTCGCAGACCACGGCGACGGCGTCCGGGCGCAGGCGCGCCTGGTCACTGACGGCCGCCGGCCAGGTCAGCTCGGCGACCTCACGCGCGGTCCGGTTGAACGTCTCCAGCACCGTCGCCCGCTCGGCGGCGTCGACGATCTCCAGCGCCCCGACCGGCGTCGACGGGTCGGCGGCCACCGCCGCCAGGAGGTGGAGCAACCGCTGGGTGACCCGTTCGGCGCCGGGGCGTTCGAACAGGTCGTCGCTGAAGGAGACGGCGAGGGTCATGCCGCCGTCGGGACCGGACCGATCCAGGAAGTCGAAGGACAGGTCGAACTTCGCGCTCGCCGTGCGCACCGGCTCCGGCCGGGCCCGCACCCCGTCCAGCGCCAGCTCCTCGGCGGCGTCCGAGGCGGCCAGGTAGACGACCATGACCTGGAACAGCGGATGGCGGGCGAGCGAGCGCGGCGGGTTCACCGCGTCCACCACCCGGTCGAACGGCAGGTCCTGGTGGTCGAAGGCGGCCAGGTCGCCCTCGCGCACCCGGGCCAGCAGCTCGCCGAAGGTGGGGTCGCCCGCCAGGTCCGTGCGCAGGACCAGGGTGTTCAGGAAGAAGCCGACCAGGTCGTCTAGGGCGTCGTCGACCCGGCCCGAGACCGGGCTGCCGATCGGGATGTCGTCGCCCGCCCCCAACCGGTGCAGCAGGGTCGCGACGGCGGCGCGCAGCACCATGAACAGGCTGACGCCGTGCGCCCGCGCCACGGCGCGCAGCGCCGCCACCAGGTCCGCGTCGATCGTCCGCTCGACGATGCCGCCGGTGTGGCTCGGCTCGACCGGCCGCGGCCGGTCGGCCGGCAGGGCCAGCTCGGCGGGCAGGCCGGCCAGCGTGCGCCGCCAGAACTCGCGGGACCGCCCGGCCGGGCTGGCCGGATCAGCCTCGTCGCCGAGCTGCTCGCGCTGCCAGAGGGTGTAGTCGGCGTACTGGATCCCCAGCGGCTCCCAGCCCGGGGCCGCGCCGGCGCGGCGCGCCCGGTAGGCGACGGACAGGTCGCGGGCGAGCGGTCGGTCCGAGCCCTCGTCCGCCGCGATGTGGTGGATGAGGAACTGCACGATGTGCAGCTGCGGGGCGAGCCGGACGACGGTGACCCGCAGCGGCGTCTCGCGCTCGAGGTCGAAGGGCCTGGCCGCCGCGGCGGCGAGGGCGTCCGCCGGCTCGCCGCCGGCCGGCTCCACGACCTCGAAGGGGATCTCCGCCTCTGTCGGCGCCAGGACCACTGCGACCGGCTCGCCGCCGGGCGCGCGCACGACGGTCCGCAACGCCTCGTGCCGGGCCACCACGTCGTGCACCGCGGCGCGCAGGGCGGCGGTGTCCAGCGGCCCGATCAGCCGCCAGGTGATCGGGATGTTGTACGTCGGGCTGGGACCCTCGAGGCCGCCCAGCACCCACAGCCGGCGCTGCGCGAACGACAGCGGCACCTGCCCGGGGCGGGGCCGGCGGGCGATCGCCGGCCGGGCCGCCCCGGCGCCGTCGAGCCGCCGGGCCAGCCCGGCGACGGTCGGGTCCTCGAAGACCGCCCGTGGCGTGAGCTCCACGCCGAAGGCCGACCGGAGCGCCGCGCACAGCCGCATCACCAGCAGCGAGTGGCCGCCGAGGGCGAAGAAGTCGTCGTCCAGGCCGACCCGCGCCAGGCCGAGCACCGCCGCGAACCGCTCCGCGAGCAGCTCCTCACGCGCGTCGCGGGGCCGGCGCCCGGCGCCCGGCGCGGGAGCAGCCGGCTCGGGCAGCCCCGCCCGGTCCAGCTTGCCGTTGACCGTGCGCGGCAGGCGGTCCAGCTCGACGAACGCCTGGGGCACCATGTATCCCGGCAGCACCCGGGCCGCGTGGGCCCGGGCCGCCTCCACCGCCTTCCCCGGCCGCGCCCCCGAGGCCGCGGCCGCGGGCTCGGCGACCAGGTAGGCGACGAGCTGGAGCGCGGGCGGCGCCTGCGGGCGGAACACCACGGCCGCCGCCCCGACGCCCGGGGCCGCCTCCAGCGCGCGGGAGATCTCGCCGAGCTCGATCCGGAACCCGCGCAGCTTGATCTGGTCGTCCGCCCGGCCGAGGAAGGCGAGTGAGCCGTCGCGGCGGCGGCGCGCGAGATCTCCGGTGCGGTACATCCGCTCGCCCGGCGCCCCGAACGGGTCGGCCACGAAACGGCTCGCCGTCAGGTCGGGTCGGCCCAGGTAACCCCGGGCCAGGCCCGGACCGGCCAGGTACAGCTCGCCGGCCACCCCGTCGGGGACCGGCGTCAGGGCGCCGTCGAGCAGGTAGGCCCGGGTGTTGGCGACGGGCGCGGCCCAACCCGGACCGGGCGGCGCCGCGCCGGCGGGCGACGGCCGCGGGTCGGCGCCGGCGCTGTGCCAGCCGTAGGCGTCCACCGAGTACTCGGTCGGCCCGTACAGGTCGTGGACGACCATCCCGGCCACGGACCGCAGCCGCTCCCACAGCGCCGCCGGGGTGGCCTCGCCGCCGACCAGGAGCACGCCGGGCCGGTGACCCTCCGGCCGCAGGAACCCGTCCTTCATCAGCTCCTGGAGGTAGGTCGGGGTCAGGTCGAGCACGTCGATGCGGGCCCGCTCGATGTAGTCCACGAGCGCGGCGGCGTCGCGTGCCGCCCGCTCGTCGACGACGTGCGTCTCATGCCCGGCCAGCAGCCACAGCAGCGGCTCCCACGACCCGTCGAAACTGAACGAGGCCGCGTGCAGGACGCGCAGGGGCCGCCGGTCCGGACCGGCGGCGCGCTCGGCCGGGGCGATGAGGTCGACCGCGTGCGAGGCGAACAGGTTGACCAGGCCCCGATGCGTGCCGACGACCGCCTTCGGCCGGCCGGTCGACCCCGACGTGTAGATCACGCTGGCCGCGCCGGCGGGGTCCGGCCGGGTGGGCGGTGCCCCGGGCCCGGCGGCGGGCTCGGCCGCCGCGGCCGGGTCGTCGAGCACGACGACGGCGGCGGACCCCGCCGCCGGCAGCCGGGCGGCGAACGCCCGGGTGGTGACGACGGCGACCGCGGCCGCGTCGGCCAGCAGGAACGCCAGCCGGTCCACCGGCTGCTCGGTGTCGATCGGCAGGGAGCTCGCCCCCGCGGCCAGCACACCGAAGATTCCCGGGACCATGAGCGCGCGCGGCAGCGCGAGCGCGACCACGGACTCCGGACCGCCCGGCCGGGACAGCGAGGGCAGCCGGGACAGCCGGCCGGCGATGCGCTCGACCTGCGCGGCCAGCTCGGCGAACGTCGAGCGGCCCGCGGCGGTGACCAACGCGACCCGGTCCGGATGGGCGGCCACCGCCCGGGCGAGCAGGTCCACGACCGTCGGCTCCGCCCCGCCCGGCTCCCCACCGCTCGGGACACTGCCGCTCGGGACACTGCCGATCGGGACACTGCCGATCGGGACACTGCCGGGCAGCGCCCGCACCGGGCCGGCGGCCGTGCGCAGGGCGGCCGCGCGCTCGCCGGCGTCGACGATCTCCAGCCGGCTGACCGGCCGGTCGGGGTCGCGGACGATCTCGGCCAGCAGGCGGACGAGCCGGTCGGCCAGCCGGGCGCCGCTGTCCGGTTCGAGGACGTCGGTGGCGAACTCGACCAGCATCGTGATCTCGTCGCGCGCGGCCCGGTCGACGAACGTCACGTCGAGGTCGAACTTGGCCGTCCCGACCTCGGGGTTGATGAAGGTCACCGGCGCGCCGAACAGCTCCCGGTCGTCGTCGGCCAGGTGGTGGTAGCCGGCCATCACCTGGAACAGCGGGTTGACCCCGGGCACGCGGCGCCCCTGCCGCGCCGCGACCACGTCCTCGAACGGGAGGTCCTGGTGGTCGAAGGCGGCCAGGTCGGTGCGGCGGGTCCGGCCCAGCAGGTCCCGGAACGTCGGGTCGCCGGCCAGGTCGGAGCGGATCACCAGGGTGTTGACGAAGAAGCCGACAAGCGTGTCGAGGGCCGGATCGGTCCGGCCGGCGACGGGCACGCCGATCGGGATGTCGTCGCCCGCACCGAGGCGGTGCAGCAGGGTCGCGATGGCCGCGTGGGCCAGCATCGACATGCTCGTACCCGTCTGCGCGCACAGCGCGCGCAGACCGGTCGCGACCGCGGCGGGCAGGACCCGGACCGCGCGGCCGGACGCGCCGTCGCGGACCGCCGGGCGCGGCCGGTCCAGCGGCAGTTCGATCTGCTCCGGCATGCCCCGCAGGGCGTCCAGCCAGAAGGCAAGCTGGCGGGCCGCGACGCTGGCGGGGTCCGCCGGATCGCCGAGCAGGGCGCGCTGCCAGAGCGTGTAGTCGGCGTACTGGACCGGCAGCGGTGCCCAGCCGGGGGCCCGACCGGCCCGCCGGGCGGTGTAGGCGGCGTCCAGGTCGAGCAGGAACGGCCGGTCGGACCACTCGTCGGTGGCGATGTGGTGCAGGACGACGACCAGCACGTCGGCGTCCGGACCGCGCAGCACGGTCAGCCGCAGCGGCGCCTCGGTGGCGAGGTCGAACGGCCTCGCCACCGCGCGGGTGATCCAACCGGTGACCTCGTCGGGGGGGCACTCGACGACGTCGAGGGGGCCGGCCGCGGCGGCCGGGTCCAGGATCCGCTGGTGCGGCTCGCCGTCGACCTCGGCGACCACTGTGCGCAGCACCTCGTGCCGGCCGAGGAGGTCGGTGACGGCGGCCCGCAGCGCCCCGGCGTCGAGGCGGCCGGCGACCCGCAGCGCGAGCGGGTAGTTGTAGGCGTCGGTGCCGCCGGCCAGCCGGTCGACGAGCCACAGGCGGCGCTGCCCCGGCGAGAGCGGGATCCGCTCTCCCCGGCGCGCCGGGAGCAGCGCGGGACGCTCGGTCCCGGCGCGGCTGGACAGCGTCGCCGCCAGCGCCTCGGCCGTCGGCGCGTCGAACAGGTCGCGGATCGCCAGGTCGACGCCGAGGGCGGCCCGCGCCCGGCTCACCACCCGCGTCGCGAGCAGGGAGTGCCCGCCGAGGGCGAAGAAGTCGTCGTCGGCCCCGACCGCGGGCAGGCCGAGAACGTCCGCGAACAGCTCGGCGAGGGTCCGCTCCAGCGGCGTGTCGGGCGCCCGGCCGGAGGGTGCCGCCGCGGGCTCGGCCGGCGGCAGGGCGGCGACGTCGAGCTTGCCGTTGGCGTTGCGGGGGATCATCGGCAGCGGGACGAACGCCGCGGGCACCAGGTAGTCCGGGAGCACCGCCGCCAGGTCGGTGCGCAGGCGCCCGACCAGCGCCGCCGCGGCCCGGGCGGCCGTCGGGTCGTTCGTGAGCGCCGCCTGGGGCCCCGGCCGGGCGTCGGGGTCGCCGAGGTCATCGAGGTCGCCGGGGTCGCCGGGGTCGCCGAGGTCGCCGGGGTCGACGACCGGAAGGGCCGCGGCCCCCGAGCCGCGCACGAGCACGGCGTCGAGCAGCCCTGGGTCGTCGGGCCGCGGCGCCAGGGCCGCCGCATAGCCGAGGGTGTCGGCCAGCGCGTAGACGTCCTCGGGATCGACGGCGCCGGCCTCGGCATCGGCGGCCTCGGCATCGGCGGCCTCGGCATCGGCGGCAGAGCCGCCGCGGGCGGCGCCGGCGACGCTCGCGGCGAGCTCGGCGGCGATCCGCGCGTCGGGGACGGCGGTCAGGCGCACCCGGGCCGGCCGGCGGGCGTCGACGATCGCGCCGAGCTCGTCGAGGCCGCGTACATCGGCCCCCCAGCTCAGGCGGAGTTCGGCGCCGGCGCCGGCCGGGGTCGGGCGGTCCGCCGCCGCGCGGCGCAGCACGACGTCGTAGCGGTGCCGGGTGAGCTCGTTGCGGTGGCGGCCCCGCTTGACCCGCACGCACACCTCGGCTCCGGCGTCGGCGGCCAGGGCGAGGAAGAACCCGGGCGCGACGACCAGCTCCTTCTCCAGCAGCAGGCGCCGGTCGACGGCTGCCGCGAGCCGGGCCGGGTCGGGCCCGGAACCGGACCGGGCGAGCTCGATCGCGCTGTGGAACGCCCGCAGCCGGCCCAGGTCGCGGACGTCACCGACGAACAGCGAACCGCCTGGGGCCAGCAGGTCGAGCGCGCCCAGCAGCACCGAGCGCAGGTAGTCCGCGCTCGGGAAGTACTGGATCACCGAGTTGATGATGACCGTGTCGAAGAAGCCGGCGGGCAGCCCGTCGGTGACGTGGGCCGGCTGGTGGCGCAGTTCGACCCGGCCGAAGCGGGCGGGATCGCCGGCCAGCTCCGCGCGCAGCTTCGCCAGGACGGGCGCGGCGAAGTCCGTCCCCCAGTACATCTCGCACTCGGGGGCGAGCGAGCCGAGCAGCAGGCCGGTGCCGACGCCGATCTCCAGCACCCGCCGGGGCGCCAGCGCCCGGACCCGGTCGACGGTGGCCGCCCGCCACTGGCGCATGTGCTCCAGCGGGATCGGCTGCCCGTCGTAGCTGGAGTCCCAGCCGGCGAAGTCCTCGACGGTCACGGCGGTCGGTATCCGCTCGTACTCGTCGCTGTAGATCTGGCGCCACTCGCCGACCTGCTCGGTCTCGGTCGCGGTCCGGTCGGTGGCCGACCGTTCGGCCGGCACGACGTAGGCGACGAGGCGTTTCGCGCCCGGCATGGCCGGGTCCGGGGCCGCGACGACGGCGGACTGGCTGACCGCCGGGTGGTTGTCGAGCGCGGCGGTGACCTCACCGAGCTCGATCCGGTGGCCGCGGATCTTGACCTGGTCGTCGGTGCGGCCGAGGAAGTCGAGGTTGCCGTCGTCGCCACGGCGGGTCACCAGGTCGCCGGTGCGGTACATCCGCCCGCCCGGGCGCATCGGATCGGCCACGAAGCGGGTCGCGGTCAGGCCGAACCGGTCGAGGTAGCCGCGGGCCAGGCCGTCGCCGGCGATGTACAGCTCGCCGGCGACACCGTCGGGAACCGGGCGCAGCCAGCGGTCCAGCACGTAGACCGACGTGTTGCGGATCGGCCGCCCGACGGTCGGCGTCGCGCTGTCGGCCGTCGCGGCGCCCAGGGTGTTGATCGTGTACTCGGTCGGCCCGTAGAGGTTGTAGCCGGCCGTGCCGTCGGTGTCCCGCAGCCGGGTCCAGACGGAGTCGGGCACGGCCTCGCCGCCCAGCATGACCAGGGCCGGTCGGTGCCGGTGCCCGTCCGGCCGGGCACCCTCCGGCCGGGCACCCTCCGGCCGGGCACCGTCCGGATCGGGTCCGGGGTCACCGGCCGGGTCGGTCCGGTCGAGCAGCCCGGCCTCGAACAGGTGGGCGGCGTAGGTCGGCGTGACGTTGACGACGTCGATGCGGTGGCGGTCGCAGTAGGCGACGAGCCCCTCGGCGTCCCGGCGCAGGTTCTCGTCGCAGATGTGCACCTCGTGGCCCTCGACGAGCCAGAGCAGCTCCTCCCACGACATGTCGAACGCGAACGACACGGTGTGCGCGATCCGCAGCCGCCGGCCCCCGGCCGCCGCCACCGTCGGGTCGAAGATCTCCTCCCGGTGGTTGAGCTGCATGTTCGTCAGCCCTCGGTAGGGCGTGACGACCCCCTTGGGGCGGCCGGTCGAGCCCGACGTGTAGATCACGTAGGCCGGGTGGTCGAGCCGGTCCGCGCGGTCGCGGGCGAACGTCCCGAGCTCGGCGTCGGTGAGCGCGTCCGGCGTGGTCGCGGCGAGCTCGGCGGCGAGTACGGCGTCGTCCAGCTCCAGCCAGGTCGCCTCCGGCTGCGCCGCCGCGGCCGGCGCGCCGGCGAGGTAACGGCGGGTCGCCCGGGTGGTGACCAGCAGCGTGGCGCGGGCGTCGGCCACCGTCTCCATCAGCCGCGCCGGCGGATGGTCCAGCTCGAGCGGCAGGTACGCGGCGCCGGTGCGCAGGACGGCGAACAGCGCGACGACCATGTCCACCGTCCGGCCGAGGCCGAGAGCGACCACCGTCTCCGGGCCGGCGCCGCGGGCGATCAGCAGCCGCGCCAGCCGGTTCACCCGGCCGTCGAGCTCCCGGAGGGTGAGCCGGTCGTCGCCGAGGACGAGCGCGACGAGGTCGCCCTGCGCGGCGGCCCGGGTGGCCAGCAGGTCGGCGACGGTCTCGCCGCCGACCGGCCGCGGTGCCGGGCCGGCGGCCAGGGCGAGGCGGGCCCGCTCGGCCGGCAGCAGCGGGTCGAGCGAGCCCACCGGCGCGTCGAGATGGCCGGCCAGCGTGTCGACCATCGCCAGGAAGCGGGCGAACAGGCCCTCGGCCAGGCTCGGCGCGACGACGTCCGGGCGGTGTTCCAGGCGCACGGTGATCCGCGCGCCCGGGAACAGCACGAACGTCAGCGGGTAGTGGGTGTGGTCGAGGCTGCTGCCGCCGGTGATCCCGTGGCGGGCGCTGGTCTGGTCGTTCGCCACCTCGTCGATGAAGTTCTGCAGGACGTAGAGCGTGTCGAACAGCACCGGGTGCCCGCTGGCCCGCTGGATCTCACCGAGCCCGAGGTACTCGTGGTCGAGCAGGTCGAGGCGGCCGGCGGCGACCCGCCGCAGCAGCTCACCGACCGTCTCCCGCGGGTCGAGGCGGACCCGGACGGGGACGGTGTTCAGGAACAGGCCGATGACCTCGTCCATGCCGTCGAGCTCGGTCGGGCGGCCGGCGACGGTCGTCCCGAACACGACGTCGTCCCCGCCGGTCGCGCTGGCCAGGACCAGTGCCAGCGCGGCGTTGAAGATCGTGTTCAGGGTGACGCCGTGGGCGCGGGAGGCCGCCCGGACCGCGTTCGCCGTGGCCTCGGGCAGCTCGGCGGTGATCCGGGCCGGCGCGACCGGCGGCAGTCCCCGCGCGGCCGGCACCACCAGCGTCGGGCCCTCCAGACCGGCCAGCGTCGACCGCCAGGCCTGCCGCGCCGCGGCGGTGTCCCGCTCACGCAGCCAGAGCAGGTAGTCCCGGAAGGACCCGGCCGGCGCCGGCGCCGCGCCCTCGCCGCCGGCGGCGTACAGCTCGAGCAGCCCCTCGACGACGAGCGCGCCCGACCAGCCGTCCCACAGCAGCACCTGGCGGTTGATGACGAGCCGGTCGTGCCCGTCCGCCAGGTGGATGAGGATCAGGCGGAACAGCGGGGGGCGGGCGACGTCGAAGGGGCGGGCCCGGTCGTCCGCCGCGATCTGCTCGGCGCGGGCCGAACGCTGCGGCTCGGCCAGCCCGGACAGGTCGATCTCCTCGACCGGCGTGGGCAGCTCGCGCGCGATGACCTGCACCGGTCGGTGCAGGCCCTCGCTGAGGAAGCCCGCGCGCAGCGTCGGGTTGCGGGCCATGAGGGTCGCGGTGGCCCGCCGCAGCCGGTCGGCGTCGAGCCGGTGGTCGAAGTCGAGGGAGAACTGGGCGGTGTAGGCGTCGCTCGTCTGGTCGAGCACCGAATGGAAGTACAGGCCCTCCTGCAACGGCGACAGCGGCCAGACCTCCTCCACCGGCGCCGGGAGGGTGCGGGCGATCCGCTCCGACTCGGCGGCCGAGAGCGTGATCAGCTCGGCCGGCGGCCGGGAGATCTCCGGCGCGGGCACGAGTGCGGGCGCGGGCACGAGTGCGGGCGCGGGCACGAGCGCGGCCAGCTCCCGCAGGGCGTCGAGGAAGGCCTCGGCGATGCGGGCCGCCTCGCCGACCGCTACCGACCCCGTCAGGTAGGTGAAGGTGGCGCGCAGCCGCGGTCCCCCGGTGGTCTCGACGCAGACCACGTCGACGGTCAGCGGGTAGCCGACGCCCAGGCCGGGGTCGGGCTCGGCGGCGAGCGCGTCGAACTCCTCGGCCGGTCCCCAGTCGGCGCGCCGGTCGGCGCCGAAGCGGCCCAGGTAGTTGAACAGCACCTGGGGCTGCCCCGCGCGGGCGAGGGCGGGACCGGTCAGCGGGTTGGCGTGACGCAGCATGCCGAAGCCGATGCCGCCGTCGGGTACCGCCCGCAGCGCGGCCGTGACGTCGGACAGCGTGGCCCGCGGCCGCGCCCGGGGCGGGCCGAGCCGGACCGGGGCGATGCTGGTGAACCAGCCGACCGTCCGGGCGAGGTCCACCCCGGGTGCGATCTCCTCGCGCCCGTGCCGCTCGAGATCGACGAGGAGGTCACCGGCGTCGTCGGCGTCGGCGGCGCCGTCCGCCGGCCGCGGCGGGATCGCGTGGCGCAGGCCCGCGAGCAGCACGTCGGTGATCTCGGCGCCGGTCGCGGCCGGCACGCCCGTGAGCAGGGCGACCGTGGTCGTGGCCGGCAGCTCGACGCGCAGGCGCTCGGTGTCGGCCACCGAGCCGACGGCGGCCGGCCCGAACGGGGGTGCTCCGGGCCCCGCGGCCGGGCGGGACGGCTCGGCGAACGGGCGCGCGCCCGGCGCGAGCGTCTCCAGCCAGTGGCTCAGCTCGCCGAGCCGGCCGGGGGCGGTCGCGCGCTCACCGAAGACCTGGCTGAAGGCGCGCAGCGAGGTGCCGACCGGGTCGAGCTCGGGCCGGCGGCCGGCTCGCACCGCCGCGTAGGCGTCGGCGAGGTCGGCCAGCAGGATCCGCCACGACACGCCGTCCACGACGAGGTGGTGGGCCACGATCACCAGCCGGCCGGGCGCGGTCGGTCCGGCGTCGAGCCAGACCGCGCGGACCATGGCCCCGACGTCGGGGTCGAGGCTGCCGGCGGCCGAACCCGAGGCGGCCGCGATCACCGAGCGCAGCGCCGCCGGATCGAGCCCGGCGACGTCGATGCGGGTGAGCAGCTCGGCGTCGGCCGTCTGGGGTGACCTCGTCGGGTCGGCCGGGTCGATCTGGAGCAGCCACACCTGCGGGGCGGGCCGCAGCAGGCGGGCGCGCAGCCCGTCGTGGTGCGCGAGGACCGCCCCCAGCGCCGCCCGCAGGCTCGCCTCGTCGGCGCCGGCCGGCGTCTGGGCGAGAAACGCCTGGTTGAAGCGTTGGATCTGGCCGCCCCACTCCGCGAGCCGGGAGACGATCGGCAGCGGGGTCAGCACCCCGGTGGCCGCCGTGTCCGGGGCGTCCGTCGAGCCGGCGCCGGCGGAGGGGACCGACGCGCCGGGCGGGCTGGCCTCGACCGACGACGCGGACGAGACCGACGACGCGGACGAGACCGAAGGTGGGGACGAGACCGAAGGTGGGGACGAGACCGAAGGTGGGGACAGAGCCGGCGGGGTGTCGGCGCGGCCGGCGACGAGCGCCGCGAGCGCGGCCGGCGTGCGCTGGACGAAGACCTCGCGCGGTGTGACCCGGACGCCCTCGCGGCGGGCCCGGTTGACGAGCTGGATCGCGATGATGCTGTCGCCGCCGAGCGCGAGGAAGTCGTCGTCGACGCCGACCCGGTCGACCCCCAGCACGGCGGCGAACACCGCGCACATCGCGCGTTCGAGCTCCGTGCGGCCCGTCCGGGCCGAGGTCGCCGCGCGCAGGTCGGGGGCCGGCAGCGCGGCCCGGTCGAGCTTGCCGTTTGCGGTCAGCGGCAGCGCGTCCAGCGCGACGATCGCCGCCGGGACCATGAAGTCGGGCAGCGCCGCCGCGGCCCGGGCGCGCAGTGCCGGCCCGTCGACGCCGGACGCGCTCGGGACGACGGACGCGCTCGGGACGCCGGACGCGCTCGGGACGACGGACGCGCTCGGGACGCCGGACGCGCTCGGGACGACGGACGCGCTCGGGACGACGTAGGCACTCGGGACGACGTAGGCGACGAGCCGGCGCCGGCCGGCGTCGTCCGCGCGGGCGACGACGACGGCCCGCTGGACCGTCGGATCGGCCGCCAGGACCGCCTCGATCTCCCCCGGCTCGATCCGGAAGCCTCGGATCTTGACCTGGTCGTCGGCCCGGCCGAGGTACTCGAGCGTCCCGTCCGCGCCCAGCCGGGCCAGGTCGCCCGTGCGGTACATCCGGTCGCCGGCGTCGCCGTACGGGTCGGCCACGAAGCGGGTCGCGGTCAGGCCGGGACGTCCCAGGTAGCCCCGGGCGAGCTGGGCACCGCTGACGTAGATCTCCCCCGGCACGCCCGGCGGCACCGGCGTGAGGTGGCGGTCGAGCAGCCGCGTGCGCAGGCCGGGGATCGGCTCGCCGATCATCCCGTGCCGCGCGGCGGCGGTGGCCCGGTCCAGCGGCAGGTACGTGACGTGCACCGTGGTCTCGGTGATCCCGTACATGTTGACCAGCCGCGGCGCGTCGTCCGGGTGCCGTTCGTACCACGGGGCAAGCCGGCCGGTGTCCAACGCCTCACCGCCGAAGATCACCAGCCGCAGGGCGAGGTCGGACCGCCCGCCGTCGCGGTCGGCCTCCACCAGCGCGGCGAAGGCGGACGGGGTCTGGTTGAGGACGGTGACGGACTCCCGGGCCAGCAGCTCGCGGAACTGCTCGGGCGAACGGGAGACGTCGTGGTCGACCACGACGAGCCGGCCGCCGTGCAGCAGCGGCCCCCACAGCTCCCAGACCGAGAAGTCGAACGACGCCGAGTGGAACAGGGTCCAGACGTCGGTGGCGTCGAACCGGAACCAGGCCCGGGTGTCGGCGAACAGGCGCACCACGTTGCGGTGCGCAACCAGCGTGCCCTTCGGCCGGCCGGTCGAGCCGGAGGTGTAGATGACGTAGGCGAGGTTGTCCGGTCGGGCCCGCCCAGCCGGCCCCGGTGCCGTGGTCGGCTGCTCGGCCAGCGCCGCGACGACCAGCGGGTCGTCCAGCGCGATCATCGGCACCCCTGCCCCGGCGGGCAGCGTCGCGCGGGCGGCCGCCGTCGTCACCGCGCACACCGGCGCCGCGTCGCGCAGCATGAACGCGATCCGCTCGGCCGGGTAGGTCGGGTCGACGGGGAGGTAGGCGCCGCCGGCCTTCTGCACGGCGAGCAGGGCGACGACGAGCTCGGCCGAGCGGGGCAGCGCGACCGCCACGATCGACTCCGGTCCCACGCCGCGCCGGGCGAGCAGGTGCGCGAGCCGGTTGGCCCGCGCGTCGAGCTCGGCGTAGGTGAGCTCGACGTCGCGCCAGCGCAGCGCCACCGCGTGCGGCGCGCGGCGGGCCTGGGCCTCGAACAGCTCGGGCAGGGTGGCCGGCGCGCCGGCATCCTCGGCGGCGTCCTCGCCGGCCCGGGGGGCGGGCGTGAGGTCGGCCCGGTCGCGCTCGGCCGCGGGCAGGGCGTCGAGGGCGCCGACGGGCCGATCGGGGTCGGCCGCGATCTGCGCGAGCAGCGCGAGCATGCGCTCGGCCAGGCCCGCGACGGTCGCGTCGTCGAGGATGCCCTGCTGGTAGCCGAAGGTCAGCCGCAGCCGTTCGCCGGGGATCACCCGGATGGTCAGCGCGTAGTGGGTGGCGTCGTGACCGTCGACGCCGGCCAGGCGGGGGCCGCCCGCAGGGAGCAGGGCCGATGCGTCGAACGGGTAGGACTCGACCACGAGCAGCGTGTCGAACAGGTCCCCACCGCCGGCCAGGGCCTGGATCTCGGTGAGGCCGAGGTGGTGGTGGGCGAACAGCGTGCCCTGGGCGGCCTGGATGTCCGCCGCCAGGCCGGCGAACGTGCTCTCGGCGCGCAGCGCGACCCGGACCGGGACGGTGGTGACGAACATGCCGATCATGGAGTCGACCCCGGGCAGCTCCGGCGACCGGCCGGAGGCCACGGTGCCGAAGACGACGTCGTCGCGGCCGACCACCCGGGCGAGCAGCACCGCATGGGCGGCCCGCAGGACGGTGCTCAGCGTCAGGCCCCGCTCGCGCCCGAGCGCGGCCAGCCGGGCCGCCAGCTGCGGGCCGACCTCCCGGTCGATCGCAGCCGGGCCGGCCGGCCGGCCCGGCCGCGGCGCCTGCGCGGCCCGGTGCCATCCGCCGCCGGCCAGCAGGGTCGGCCCCTCGACACCGGCGAGCTCCGCCCGCCAGGCCGCCCGCGCCGCCTCCCGGTCCCGGGACCGCAGCCAGCGCAGGTGGTCCGCGTAGGGGCGGACGGCGGGCAGGCGCGACGCCGCCGCGGCCGGGTCGGCGTCGTTCCCGGGGGCGGCCAGCGTGAACAGCTCACGCAGCAGCAGCGGCAGCGACCAGCCGTCCAGGATGATGTGGTGGGCGCAGACGGCCAGCCGGGCGCTGTCCGGTCCGGTGCGGACCCACAGGAAACGGATGAGCGGTGGCGCCGCCAGGTCGAAACGCGCGGCCCGGTCCGCCGCGACCAGCCGCTGCGCCTCGGCCGTCCGCTCGGCGGCCGGCCAGGCGGACAGGTCGACGATCGTCCACCGCGGCTCGGCCTCGGGCAGGATGACCTGGGCCGGCTCGCGGCCGTCGGACATCACGGCGGCGCGCAGGACGGCGTGCCGGGCGATCAGGGCCCGTGACGCCGCCCGCAGGCGCTCGGGGTCGAGCTCGCCGGCGAGGTCCAGGACGAACTGGATGACGTAGACGTCGGGAGTCTCGTCGCCGTCGAGGAGCCGGTGGAACAGCAGCCCCGCCTGCGCCGGCGACAGCGGCCACGCCTCGCTCAGCTCCGGCAGCCGGGCCCGCCAGCGCGCCAGGTCCTCCGGGTCGACGGGCAGGTCGGCAGGCAGGTCGGCGGGCACCGGATCGTCCGCGACGGCGGGCCGGGGGCCGGCCGCGGGCACGGGGAGATCGCCGGTGGCCACCGCGGGCACGTCCGCGTCGTCCACGTCCACGTCCACGTTCGCGTCCACGTCCACGTCCACGTCCACGTCCGCCGCCGCGGCCAGGCCGGCGACGGTCGGGCTGGTGAACACGTCGGCGAGCGAGACGGTGACCCCGGCGGCGGCCGCCCGGGTGACCACGGCGAAGGCCAGGATGCTGTCGCCGCCCAGGTGGAAGAACGAGTCGTCGACGCCGACGCCCGGCTGGCCGAGCACCTCGGCGAAGACGTCCCGCAGGACCACCTCGGCCCGGGTGGCCGGCGCCCGGCCGGGCCGGCCTGCGGCCCCGAAGTCCGGGGCGGGCAACGCCCGGCGGTCGAGCTTCCCGGCGGGGGTGGTGGGCAGGGCGGGCAGCAGGACGAAGGCCGCCGGCACCATGGAACCGGGCAGGACGCTCGCCGCGTGCGCGCGCAGCTCGCCCGCGAGCGCCCGGCTCCCGGCCGGGTCTGCGGCGGGGCCCCCGGCTGCCGGGACGAGGTAGGCGACCAGCGCCGGCCCGGCCGGCCCGTCCGCGCGGACGACGACGGCGCAGCGCCCGACGCCCGGGTGGCGTTCGAGCGCCGCCTCGATCTCGCCGGGCTCGATCCGGACGCCGCGGACCTTGACCTGGTCGTCCGAGCGGCCGGCCACGACCAGCTCGCCGGTGGCGGTCCAGCGCGCGAGGTCGCCGGTGCGGTACATCCGCTCGCCGGTCCCGAACGGGCTGGCGACGTACCGGGACGCGGTCAGCGCCGGGCGGTGGAGGTAGCCGTGGGCGACGCAGTCGCCGGCGAGGTAGAGCTCGCCGGCGACCCCGGGCGGCACCGGCATGAGCGCGCCGTCCAGCACGTAGGCCCGGGTGTTGCGCAGCGGCCGGCCGACCGTCAGGCGCTCCCCGGCCGCCGCGGTGGCGCGCACCGGGCTCGTCGTCACCCAGACCGTCGTCTCGGTCGGCCCGTACAGGTTGGTCAGGCTCTGCGCGCGGGCGAGGAGCTCCCGGGCGAGGTCGGGCGGCAGCGGCTCGCCGCCGCACAGGGCGCGCACCGCCGGGTAGGACTCCGGGCCCGCGTCGAGAATGGACCGCCAGCGCGACGGGGTCGCCTGGGCCAGCGTGACCGCGCCCCCGCTCAGCAGCCGGGCCAGCACCGACGGATCCCGGCCCGTGTCGCCCTCGACGAGGTGGATCGACGCACCGGCGGTCAGCGGCGCGAGCAGTTCGACCGTGCTCGGGTCGAAGGCCAGCGTCGTGGCGGCCAGCAGCCGGTCCGCCGGGCCGATGCCCACGGCCTCGACGATCGACGACAGGAAGTTCGTCAGCGCCCGGTGGCCGACCAGGACGCCCTTGGGCCGTCCGGTCGAACCCGACGTGTAGATCAGGTACACCGGGCTGTCCGGATCGACGGCGGGCGGCCAGGGCCCGGTGGAGGGCGCCGGCGCCGGGCCCGGCTCGGGCTCGTCGATCAGCAACAGGCCCGTACCGGGCGCGAGCGGGAGCCGCGCGGCGAGCGCGCGCGTGGTCACCACAACCGCCGGGGCCGCGTCGGCGATCATGAAGGCGATCCGGTCGGCCGGGTAGTCGGGGTCGATGGGGAGATAGGCGGCGCCGGCGCGGCCGGTGCCGGCCAGCGCCACGACCAGGTCGGCCGAGCGGGGCAGCGCGACGCCGACGACGGCGCCCGGCCCGACGCCGTGACCGGCCAGCATCCGCCCGAAGGCGTCGGCCCGCGCCGCGAGCTCGCCGTAGGTCACCCTCCCCGCCGCGGTGACCAGCGCCGTGCGGTCCGGGGCACGCTCGGCCTGGGCGGCGAACAGCGCCGTCCACGGCTCGGCCGGGCTGGGCCCGGCGGTGTCGTTCCAGGCGGTCAGGACGCGCTCGCGTTCGTCGGGGGTGAGCAGGTCGATCGCGCCGATCGTCGCGCCGGGCCGGGCCAGCCCCGCCGCCAGCAGCCGCTCGAGGCGCGGGCCGACCGCCTGCGCGAACGACGGCGACACCGCGCCGTCCTGGTAGGTCGTCTCCAGTTCGAGCGCGTCGCTCCCGCCGCCGTTCCCACCGAGCTCGGCCACGACCGTCAGCGGGAACTGGGCCGTGCCGTTGTGCGCCGGGCGGCGTTCGCCGCGCAGGTCGCGCCCGCGCAGTGCGGCGGCGGCCGGCGTCCGGACGGCGAACATCGTCGTGAACAGGCTGGAGACGCCGTCGGCGCGCTCCGGGTTGAGTTCGCGCACGACGTCGGCCAGGTCGACATCGGCGTGGGCGAAGGCCCCCCGGCACACCTCGCGGGTCCGTTCGAGCAGGTCGGTGAACGTGTCGGCCGGTCCGACCGCCAGCCGCAGGCAGACGGTGTTGCCGAAGTAACCGAGCACGCCGTCGGTCTCGGCGCGGTCCCGGTTGACGACGGGCGAGCCGACGGTGATGTCGGTGGCGCCGGTGACCCGGTGGAGCAGGGCGGCGTAGGCGGTGAGCAGCACCATGAACGGGGTCGCGCCGTGCTGCGCGGCGAACGCCCGGACCTGGCCGGCCAGCTCGGCGGACGCCCGGTGGACGGTCTGCCGGCCGGCGTCGTGCGGGCCGCCGTCGCCGGACTCGCCGGCGTCCGGGGCGCCGTGCGGGTCGCCGCCGGCTGGAGGGCCGGGCAGGCGCACCGGCTCGGGCAGACGGCTCAGCCCGTCCCGCCAGTAGGCCAGGCCGCCCGGGGCGGGACCGGCCACGTCCGGCGCCGCGGCGTCGATGAACTGGACTGCGGTGCTCTGCTCGCCGGCCCGGTCGCCGTCGGGGGTGTCCCGACGGTCGTAGGCGGCCAGCAGGTCGCCGAAGAAGACGTCCCAGCAGGCGTCGTCCCAGGCGATGTGGTGGGCGGCCAGCGCGAGCGTGTGCCGGTCCGGGCCGTGGCGGAGCACCGTCACCCGCAGCGGCGATTCGGCGGTCAGGTCGAACGGCCGGCGCGCCGCCCGCAACTCGATCTGCCGGGCGCGGGCCTCGCGCTCCCCGTCGGGCTCGGCGGACAGGTCCACGCTGAGCCAGGCCGGGCCGACGTCGTCGCGGGGGATCTGTTCGAGCCGGCCGGCCGGCGTGACCCGGTAGGTGGTGCGCAGGATCTCGTGGCGGCGGGCGACGGCGAGCAGCGCGCCCCGCAGCGCGCCGACGTCCAGCGGCCCGGCCAGCTCGAACGCGGCCGAGATCGTGTAGGCGGAACTGCCGGGGCGCAGCCGCTGCAGGAACCACATCCGGCGTTGGCCCGGGGTGACCGGGTAGCCCAGCCCGGGTGTCCGCGCCGGCCGCCGGCCATCGCCGGCCGCCGGCTCGTGCGTCAGTCGCTCCGCCGCCAACCGGCGGCGGAGCAGCTCACGCTTGCGCTGCGCGGAGTCGGGACTGGCCACGGTGCACGTCCTTCCGGTGTTGCGGCTTCGGGTGGCGGCTGGGTGCGCAGGGTGCGCGGGGTGCGCGGGGTGCGCGGGGTGTCGCTAGCCGAGGCGGCGGCGCAGCTCGCGTTTGTCGATCTTGCCGACGGGGGTGAGGGGGAGCTCGTCGGTGACCGTGAGGAGATCGGGGAGCATGAACCGGGCCAGCCCCCGCTGGCGCAGGTACGCCTTGAGGGCCTTGAGGGTCACCGCCGCCCCCGGCGCCGTGACGATCACCGCGCGGACGCTCTCACCGACCTGCTCGTCCGCCGCCGCGACGACGGCCGCCTGGGCGATCGCGGGGTGGGTGAGCAGGTGCTCCTCGAGCTCGGTGGCGGAGACGTTCTCCCCGCCCCGGTTGATCACGTCCTTGATCCGCCCCTCGACGACGAGGTTGCCGCTCGCCGTGAGCCGGACCAGGTCGCCGGTGCGGTAGAAGCCGTCCGGGCCGAACGCGGTCGCGTTGTGTTCGGCGGCCCGGTAGTAGCCCCGCACCGTGTAGGGACCGCGGGTCCACAGCTCGCCGACGGCGCCCGGGGCCGCGTCCGCCCCCTCCCGGTCGACGATGCGGATCTCGTCCGCCGCCGCGAGCGGCCGGCCCTGGGTGGTGCACGCGACCTCGTCGTCGTCGGCTGGGCGGGTGTAGTTCAGCAGGCCCTCGGCCATGCCGAACACCTGCTGGACGGCGGCGCCGAGGGTCGGTCGGATGCGCCGGGCCAGCTCGGCGTCCAGCCGGGCGCCCCCGACCTGGAGCAGGCGCAGGCTCGCGGTGTCGGGTCGCTCCCATTCGGCGGCGCTCACCCAGAGGCGGGCGAGCGCCGGCACCAGAGCCGTGACCGTCACCCGTTCGCGGGCGATGAGCTCGAAGGCGGTCTCCGGGCTGGGCGAGGGCGCCAGGACCACCGTCGCGCCGACGCCGAGCGCCCCGAGGATGCCCGGACACGCCAGCGGGAAGTTGTGCGCGGCCGGCAGCGCGACCAGATAGGTGTCCTCGCCGGTCAGCCCGCACAGCTGGGCGCTGGCCGACGCGTTGTACGCGTAGTCCCAGTGGGTGCGCGGGATCAGCTTGGGCTTGCCGGTCGTGCCGCCCGAGATGAGCAGCACCGCGACGCCGGCCGGGTCGGGGGCCGCCGGCTCGACCGCTCGGCCGGCGGCGCGGGCGGTGGCGCCGGCCGCCGCGAGCGCGTCGATCCCGGTGAACGGACCGGCTTCGCCGGCCACCAGCACGTGGCGCACCGCCGGGACCGCCGCCACGATCTGTCCGGCGAGCGCGCGATGGTCGAAACCCTCGTGCGTGTCCGGGATCGCATAGGCCACCGCGCCGGACAGGCGGGCCAGATGCTCGATCTCGACCCGGCGGTGGGCGGGCAGTGCCAGCACCGGGATCGCTCCCAGCCGCAGCAGCGCGAACAGCAACGTCACGAACTCGACCCGGTTGGGCAGGTGGGTCAGGACGCGGTCGCCGGCGGCGAGGCCGAGCCCGGCGAGCCCGGCCGCCAGGTCGTCGGCGGCCCGGTCGAGCTCGGCGTAGGAGAGCCGGACCGGCTGGGCGGGCGGCCCGGCGACGAGGGCCGTGGCCGGGCCGTACCGCCGGGCCCAGTCCCGGAGCCGATCGCCGAGCGGTCCGCCCTGCCAGTAGCCCTCGGCGCGGTATCGGCGCGCGAACTCGGCCGGCCAGGGGACCCAGCCGTCCGCCGCGCCCGGCGTGACCGGGTCGGTGACCGACGGGTGGCTCATCGCTCGGCCCCGACGGTGCCGGCGCCGTCGACCTCGTCGACCCCGTCGACCAGCCGCGCGGAGATCTCGTCGTCGGACATGCCGGCGATCTCCCAGGCGATCGACGCGACGCGATCGAGCCGTCCGGGTGTGGTCTCGACCGCGCGCATGCGCTGCGCCAGCGCGGCCACCGTCGGCGCACCGAACAGCATGCGGACCGACACCTCGGCGGTGTCGAGCTCGTCGCGCAGGCGGGCGACGAGCCGGGTGGCCAGCACCGAGTCGCCGCCGAGAGCGAAGAACTCGTCGGTCACCCCGAACTCGCCGCCGCCCAGCACCTCCCGCCAGACCAGCAGGATCATCCGCTCCAGATCGGAACGCGGTGGTGACGGCTGCGGCCGGGGGCCACCCGGCTCCCGCTCGAGCAGTGCGGCGGCCGCCCTACGGTCGAGCTTCCCGTTGGCGCTGAGCGGGAGTTCTGGCACCGCGACGACGCGGTCGGGCACCATGTGCGGCGGCAGCAGGCCGCGCAGGCTCGCGCGGATCGCCGCCGGACCGCCCGCCGGCTCGGCTCCCGGATCGACCCCCGGGTCGACTCCCGGCTGGGCTCCCGGGTCGAGGACGACGAGCGCCCCGAGCGCGGCCGGGCGGCCGGCCCCGCCGCCGGTCAGCTCGACGATGCCGGCCCGCACACCCGGCAGGGCCCGCAGCGCCGCCTCGACCTCGCCCGGTTCGACCCGGAAGCCACGGATCTTGACCTGCTGGTCGCGGCGGCCCAGGAACTCGACGGTGCCGTCGGGCAGGTAGCGGGCGAGATCGCCGGTGCGGTACCACCGGGCGCCCGCGTGGGTGACGAACCGGTCGGCCGTGCGCTCGGGATCGCCCAGGTAGCCGCGGGCGACCCCGGCACCGCCGATCCACAGCTCGCCGGCGACGTGGTCGGGGCAGTCGCGGCCCAGGGCGTCGACCACCCGCAGCCGGACGTTGCGCAGCGGGGTGCCGTAGGGCACCGAACGCCACTGCGGCGGCACCGGCCCGCCCCCGACGACCTCGCACACGGTGGAATGGATCGCGGTCTCGGTCGTGCCGCCCAGGCCCAGGAACCGGCAGCCGGGGACGGCCGCGGCGAGCCGGGCCGGCAGGTCGACCCCGACCCGGTCCCCGCCGAGCAGCACCGCGCGCAGGCTGTCGCCGAGTTCGGGCGGGCCGGCCGGCCCGCCTCCCGCCACGGTGAGGATCAGGTCCAACACGGCCGGGACGCAGTTGAGGATCGTGACGCGGTGCCCGGCGACGAGCTCGCCCCAGCGGGCGGCCTCGCGCCGGGAGTCCTCGTCGACCAGCACCACGGCGCCGCCGGCGGACAGCGGCGCGAACAGGTCGAAGACCGACAGGTCGAAGTCGAGGGCGGAGACGGCCAGCGTCCGGTCGTCCGGGCCGAGGCCGAGCCGCTCGGTCAGGTCGTCGATGGTGTTCATCGCGGCCCGGTGCCCGACCTCGACACCCTTGGGTTGACCGGTGGAGCCGGAGGTGAACAGCACGTATGCCGGTTCGTCCAGCCGGGCCGGGTCGTCCGCCGCGGCGAGGACGAGCCGGTCGGGCGCGGGCCCGCCGGGGCGGTCGTCCAGGGCGAGCGGGGTCACTCCGTCGGGCCACCGCGTCCGGGACGGCGTGGTGATCACGATGCTGAATCCGGCGGTCGCCGCGATGCGCGCGACCCGCGCGGGCGGCTGTTCCACCCCGACCGGCACGTAGGCGGCGCCCGCCGCCAGCACACCGAGGACGGCGACGACCTGCTCCGGCCCCTTGGGCAGGCTGACGGCGACCAGGTCACCGGGCCGAACGCCGCGGGCGGCGAGCCGGCCGGCCACCGCCAGGGCTCGCGCGGCGAGCTCGCCGTAGGACAGCGAGCCGACCGGCTCGGCCGCCGCCCCCCACAGCAACGCCGGCGCGTCGGGACGGCGCCCGGCACGCGCGAAGAACCCCTCGTGGAGCAGGCGGGTGGACGCCGGCCCCGCGACGGCGCCGACGCGGCGGCGCACCGCGCGCACCGACTCGTCGAGCAGCCCGTCGACGGGCCGGTCCCAGACCGCGCCGTCCCCGGCCGGCTCGGGGGCGGCCAGGTCACGCACCAGCCGTTCGAAGGCGGCGAACATCGCGTCGACCACGCCGGGGGCGAAGGTGTCCTCGCGGACGTCCCAGTTGACCAGCAGGCCCCCGTCGAGCTCGGTGACCTGGGCGTCGAGCAGGACCTGCGGGCCCTGCGAGATGATCCACTCCGGGTCGCCGAACTCCCGGCGGACCGCGGGATCGAACAGCTCGCCGAGGCCCAGGGCGCTGGTGAACACGACCGGGGCCAGCACCTGCTCGCCGCGGTGACGGCCCGCCTCGCGCAGGATCTCGACGCCGGAGTAGCCGACGTGGGCGGCGTCGGCGTGCAACCGGGTCTGGACCCGGCGGGCACGCTCGACGAACGGCACCCGGTCGGTGAGGTCGATCTCCAGGAGCACCGAGCTGGTGAAGTCGCCCACCACCCGGTCGACGTCGGGGTGCACCTGCTCGCGGTCGAACAGCGGGACGTTCAGCAGGAACCGCGGCTGGGTGCTCCAGCCGCCGAGCACCTCGGCGAACGCGGTCGCCACGGCCATCGCCGGGGTGATGCCGCGGCGGTGGGCCGCCTGCCCCAGCGCCGCGCGGGCCTGCTCCGGCAGCCGGAAGTGGCGCCGGGACACGCGGGGGTCGGCCGCGCCGCCCACGCCTGACAGGGGCGACGCGCCCGCGAGCTCGGGCGGCCCGGGCAGGCTGGGCAGGCGGTCCAGCCAGGCGCGCCGGGACCGTTCGGCCGCCGTGCGCCGGCTCGCGGCGTGCTCGGCCCGGTAACGACGGTAGGTGTAGGCCGGCGCTGGCGCCACCTCGTCCGGGCGGCCGTAGAGGTTCGCCAGATCGGCCAGCAGGACGCGGTAGCTGACGGCGTCCGCGGCGACCATGTCGACGTCGAGGTGGAATCGGGTGGTGCCGCCCGGCCGCAGGCTCAGCGCGGTCGAGAAGACCTCGCCGCGCTCGATGTCGAGCATCTGGTGGGACAACCGTTCGCGCACGGCCGCAAGCCGGGTCGCGGCGGCGGCCTCGTCGAGGTCGCGCAGGTCGTGCACGGTCAGCCCACGCCAGCCCGACCGCGCCTCGACGACCTGGCCGCCGTTGTCGGTGATCCGGGTCCGCAGCGCCTCATGCCGCTCGATGAGCCTCTCGATCGCGGCGGCCAGTCGGTCCGGCTCGACGCCCCGCCCGTCGAAGCCCCGCCCGTCGAACTCGGTGTAGAGGTGGGCGGCGACGCCGCCGAGCGGCTGCCCCGGATCGCGGCCGACCCAGTAGGCGTGCTGCATGAGCGCCAGCGGGAACTCCCCGCCCGCCGCGGCGTCCTCGTGGTCCGGCCCCGCCCCGGCCCGCCGGCCCCGCCGGCTCCGGCGGCCGGTCGCTGGCGGCGGCCACCTCGGCGGCCGTCCCGGCTGCCGTGGGCCGGCCGGCCAGCAGCTTGAACCACGCGTCGATGGTCGGGTTCTCGGCCAGCTCGGCGAAGTTGACCTCCATGCCGGCCCGCCGCCAGGCGCCGACCGTCTGGATCAGCGCGATCGACTCCAGGCCCCGTTCGAACAGGTTGTCCTCGTCGCCGACGTCGGCCGGGTCCTCCTCCAGCATGTCGGCGACCGTGCGCCGCAGAGCTTCCCGGTCCGGCCCCGCCGGGGGCGCCGCCACCAGAAAACGGCTGACGCTGCGCAGCTTCTCGCGGGTCTCCTCCAGCTCCCGCTCCGGGCGCGACGCGCCGACGACGCCCGCCCCCGCGCGCAGCCAGGTCCGCCCGTCGCGCTGGAAGGCCGTGCGCAGGACGAGGGCGGCGTCGAGCGACCCGTCCGCGGCGGCGCTGATCACGGCACCGCTGTAGAGGCCGCGCGGCTCCGGCTCGTATCGCCTGATCGCGGCGAAGGCGGCGGCCTTCGGGACGCCGGTGGCCGTGATCGACGGGAAGACGGCGGCCAGCGCGTCCCAGCCGTCGTGGCCGGGCGCCAGCCGGCCGCTGACACGCGAGGCCAGATGCTGGACGCTGCCCCGCTCGAGCACAGCCATGAACTCGTCGACGACCAGCGTCCCCGGTTGGCACACCAGCCGCAGCTCCTCCTGGGCTACCTGCACCGACACCGCGTGCTCATAGATCTCCTTCGGGTCGGTGCGCAGCGCCTCCCGCCGGGCCCGGTCGGCCTCGCCGCCGTCGGCCTGCCCGCCGTCGAAGGCGGCGGTGCCGGCCAGCGGCTGGGTGGAGACCCGGCCGTCCGAGGCGACCTCGACGACGGTCTCCGGGCTGAACCCGGTCGCGCGCAGGCCGCCGAGGTCGAGCAGGAAGGACCGGGCGGGCGTGTTGCCCCGCCGCCCCCGCTCGTACGTCGCGACCAGGTCGATCTCGCCGTCGACCGGGACGACCCGGGAGAGGATCACCTTGCGCAGCCGACCGGCCCGGATGTCCTCGACGGCGCGGGCGACGGTCTGCCGGTAGTCGTCGGCGCCGTGCTCGAGGTCGGCCAGCGGGCGCGGCCGCGCCGCCTCGCCGGTGGCGGGGGTGGCGGGGGTGGCGGCCAGCGCCTCGGCCAGGAGGTCCAGGTCGGCCGGGTCGGCGGCGCGCAGCGCCGCCCCCGTCGCCGTCAGCCGCACCTCCCGGGCGGGAATGATCAGGTGGACCAGCGGCTCGGACGAGCGCGGGCCGGGCAGGCCCGCGGTCCGGGGGCCGAGCTCGAAACCGGCCCAGCCGTACGCCCGCCAGTCCGCCACCGGGATGGTCGCCAGCACGTCGGCCAGGGCGCGCAGCGGGGCGCTGGCGACCGGCTCGACGCGCCAGCCGCCGCCGGACCGGTAGCGGATCTCGTCCCAGTACAGAACGATCTCGGCCAGGGCGCCCGAGCCGTAGCACCACTCGCCGTCCCGCTCGTAGACGGTGAACGGCGCCTCGGCGCCGCGCGCGAGGCGGGCCGCCGCCGCAAGCGGATCTCCGGTGAAGGGCACCGCCCGCTCGCGGTAGACCAACGAGGCGGTCACCGGGACGCGCCGGAATCAGCGCCGTCGCGGTGTTCCCGCGCGGCCTCGCCGTCCCGCGCGGCCTCGCCGTCCCGCGCGGCCGCATGGCCGCCCGCCATCCGGGCGGTCAGGCTGGCCGGGCGCAGGTCGGTCCAGTTGGCCTCGACGTACTCCAGGCAGGCCGACCGGCTGGCGGCCTCGTGCGCCGTCCGCCAGCCCGCCGGGACCGGCGCGAAGGTCGGCCAGAGCGAGTGCTGGCCCTCGGCGTTGACCAGGACGTAGAAGCTGCCGTTTTCGTCATCGAACGGGTTCGTCGACATGCGGTTCCCGTCTCCTCGGGTCTGCGGCCTGAGATGGCGATACTCAGGTTAGGTTTACCTAAAACAAGAGGGTGCGTCCAGCCTTATAAGGCGAAAAAAGCCACGTCATGCGTACGATCAGCGCGGTGGGCTAACTCAGGCGGCCGGCCTCGACACGGACGGTCCGGGGCAGGCGGGCGATGGTGGCCGGGCGGTGCGCGATCACGACCAGCGTCCGCCCCGACCGGAGGCGATCCACGGCGGTCTCCAGGCGCCCGGCCACCTCCGGGTCGAGGTCGGCGGTGGCCTCGTCGAGCAGCAGCACCGGCGGGTCGACCAGCGCGGCCCGCAGCAGCCCGACGATCTGCCGTTCGCCGGCGGACAGCCGCGCACCGCGCGCCCCCAGGTCCGCGTCCAGCCCCCCGGGCAGCCGGGCGACCCACTCGGTCAGGCCCAGCAGATCGACCGCCCGCGCCATCGCCGCCCGATCCGGCGTTCCCGGAGCGAGTGCCAGGTTCTCGGCCAGCGTGCCGGTGATGATGTGGACCTGCTGCGGGATGAGGACGATGCGCGACCGGACCTGCTCCGGCGACGCGGTCCGCAGATCGATCCCGCCGTAGCTCACCGTGCCCGCGTCCGGCGCGTAGAGCCCGGCCAGGAGTTTGGCCAGCGTGGTCTTGCCGGACCCGGTGACGCCGACCAGGCTCGCCCGGTCGCCGGCCGGGAAGGCGACCGAGACGTCGCGCACCACATCCGCCCCCTGCGCGTAGGCGTAGCGCAGGCGTTCGGCGACCAGGTCGCCCCGCGGCGGCAGATCGGGCGTCGATGCCGGCCGCGGGTCGGCCGGTGGCAACGCGTCGAGCAGGTCGACCAGCCGGGCGAGGCCGACCCGGGCGAGCTGGGCCTCGCCGGCGAGCCCGGACAGGGCGAGCATGCTTTCGAACAGGTTGCGCGTCGCGATCACGAACACGACGACGGTGCCGACGCTGAGCTGCCCCGCCCGCACCAGCCAGACGCTCAGGCCCAGCAGCACCGCCGTGGCCAGGCCCTCGATCAGCCCGAACAGTTCCAGCCGGCCCTGGACGGCCACGGCCCGGTCGTTCGCCGCCAGCAGCTCGTCGTTGTCGCGCCGGAACCGCCGGACCCACTCGTCGGGGCGTCCCGGCGCGACCAGCGCCTCCTGTGCGGTGAGCGACTCGGTGAAGGTCGCGGTCATCGCCGCGTCCGCCGCCGCCTGCCGGCCGAACGTCTCCGGTGAGGCCCGGTTGAACCAGGCCAACACGGCGATCGCCATCGGCAGGAACAGGGCGATGAGCAGCAGCGACAGCAGCCACGAGTACACCAGCAACATCACCGTCGTCAGCCCGACGGTGAGCGCGACGCCGAGCAGGTTGGGGAGCTGGTCGCGCAGGAACAGCGTCAGGTCGGCGATCTCACCGGTCGAACGGCGCAGCAGGTCGCCGGTGCGGTGGGCCTCGATGAAGCGCAGCGGGGCGCGGGCGAGACGTTCGACGACGAGGTCGCGCAGGCCGCGGATCGTCCGCTCGCCGGCCTCGGACAGCAGGACCTCGGACCAGCGCAGCAGGACCAGCCGGGCCAGGACCACCCCGACCAGCAGGGCGACGGCCCACCACAGCTGGGCCCGGTCGCCGGTGGTCACCGCGTCGACGCCCCAGCCGATGGCCGAGGCGACCGCCACCACCGCGGCCGTGCTGGCGACGCTGGCCAGCAGCGCGGCGGACATGATCGCCCGGTGCGGGCGCAGGTAGGGCCAGAAGCGCCGGAACACGCCCGCCGTCGACGGTTCCTCGGCCAGCACACGGATCTCAGCCACCGACGCCTCCCACTCCGACGGTCCGGTCATCGCCGGTGTTCTCGGCCGTGCCGCCGTCGGCGGCGGCCGGCCCGCCGGGCGCGTCCCGGTCGGCCGGCGCGCCGTCCGCCGCCAGCCGGATCACCCGGTCGGCGGCGGCCAGCACGGACGGGCGGTGCGAGATCACGAGGAGCGCGACCTCGGGCGCCCACGCACGCAGCCGGGCGAGGATGGTGGCCTCGGTCGCGGCGTCCACCGCCGCGGTGACGTCGTCGAGGATGAGGACGTCCGGCCGGCCGATCAGGCCGCGGGCCAGGGCCAGGCGTTGACCCTGGCCGCCGGACACCGTCGCGCCGCGCTCCCCCAACGCCGTGTCGTAACCGTCGGGCAGGCTCGCCACGAACTCGTCGACCGCGGCGACCTCGCACGCCGCGCGCAGCGCGGAGAGCTCGACCGCCCGACCGACGCGGAGGTTGTCCGCGACCGTCCCGGCCAGGATCAGTGGCCGCTGCGGCACCAGGCCGATCCGGCCGGCCAGCTCGACCCGGGCGACCCGCCGCAGGTCCACCCCGCCGAGGCTGACCGCGCCCGTGGCCGGGTCCTCCAGCCGGCACAGCAGGCGAGCGAGCGTCGTCTTGCCGCTGCCGGTCGGGCCGGTCACCGCGACGAACTCGCCGGGGGCGACGCGCAGGTCGACCGGGCCGAGCACCCGGCGGCCGTCGCGGACGGCCGTCACCCCCCGGGCCACCAACGCGCCGCCCGGCGGTGGGGTCTCGGCGTCCACCGGGTCGTCGTCGCTGACCGGCGTGTCGAGGATCTCGGCGATCCGGCCGGCCGCGACGAGGGCCTGGCCGCGCGAGGACAGCAGATCCACCGCGATCGTGACGGCCAACGTCAGGGTGGTCATCCACGAGGTGAAGGCGACCAGGCCGCCGACCGTGATGTCGCCGCGCAGGGCGGCCGTCCCCCCGATGGCGAGGCCCGCCGCGATCGCGAGCCGGGGGACGGCCGGCGGGACGGCCGACCAGGACGCCGAGATGCGCGCGGTGGCCATCGTGTGGTCGGTCAGCACCGCGCTGCGGTCGTGATGGCGGCGCACCAGCGCCGACTCACCGCCGAGGCCGCGCACCGCCGCGCTGGCCGAGAGCAGGTCGTCCACCGCGTCGGCCCGGGCGCCGAACGCCTCCGACAGGCTCGTGTTGGCCGCGTCGAACCGGCCGGGGAAGTACGCGTTGGCCAGCGCCACCAGCGGGATCGTCACGACCCCGATGACCAACAGCAGCGGGTCGAGCAGGGCGAACGCGGGCAGCACGACGACGACGGTCACCACGATCCGGACCCAGATGGCCAGGCTCTGCACCCACAGCCGGACCAGGTCGACGTCACGGGTGGCCCGCATCGCCAGGTCGCCGTGCCCGTAACGGGCGAGGGCGGGCCGGTCGAAGGCCGCCACCCGCTCGACGATCGACGCGCGCAGCCCGTGGGCGACGCGGCCCGCGGCCCGGCCCGACCACCACAGGCCGCCGATGCCCCCCAGCATGAACCCCACGGCGACCAGCACCGTGGGGACGACCCACGTGAGCGTGCCGTGCACCGAGCGTTCGGTGATGCCACGGTCGAGGGCGCGCTGGACGCACCACGGCAGGGCGAGCATCGCTCCCTGTTGGACGACCGTGGCCAGCGCGCCGAGGGTCAGCTCCCCCCGCTGCCCGCGCAACCGCGTCCACAGCAGCCGGCTGCCCGTCGAGCCGTTCACCATGGTCTCGGCGTGGATGCCCGGGCCTTCAGGCCGGGGAGGAAACGCCACCCCAGATCGTTCACCGGTGGACATCCCTTTCCGTTTTCTTTCGCGGTTCGCATCGGAGACCCACTTTTCGGAGGGGGGCGAGCATGAGGGTTTCCGGGTGGCGGCGGCGCGATCCGGTGATGTTCGGCGGGTCAATCACCAGTGGTCGCAGGTGCGGGTTCCCAAGGTGGGCTGGATGCGGTTCCGTCGCAGCCGTGCCGCGCCGGACGCAAAATCGTATCGGGTCACTCGGGATCGGGCGGGTCGCTGGTATGTGGCGTTCACCATCGTGCCCGCGCCGATGGCGGCGCCGGGTACGGGCGAGGTGGTCGGGGTGGACCGGGGGGTGGCCGTCTGCTCGGCGCTGAGCAGCGCGGAGCTGCGGATTCCGACCATGACCAGGTCGGCGCGGGGAATGGTCGCCAAGCCGGGACGCAACGCGCGGCAGAAGGCCGGGGTGAATCGGGTGATCCTCGCGGCCGGCCGGGGTCTGCTCGTGCAGCGGTTGGAGCAGCAGGCTTCCGGCCGGGTCGAGAGAATACCGGCGGCCTACCCCAGGCCGTGTTTTTCGGCCTGCGGGCGTGTGGCATCCGCGTCGCGTGCGAGCCAAGTGCGATTCCGGCGTGTCGCCCGCAGATTGCGGTGCAGCGCGGACGTCAACGCAGCCCGAAACATCGCCGCGGGACGCGCGGTGACAGCGCGGGGAGGCGCGGCGCCCACCGAGCCTGCGAACCGCGAATCTCAGCACTGCCCGCCCTCCCTTCTGGTGGATGTGTAGGAGCCTTCTGGTGGGTGTGTAGGAGTTGGAATCCCCCGCCGTCGGTGGGGGAGGACGTCAAGCACCGTCCTGACCGAATCGGGCCCGCGTCGTCCGAACAGATCGCCCGGGCTGGCGAGCCTCGGGGTCGGGGCGGCGGAGCAGAAGCCCGCGGTCCGTGCGGTCGGCGACAGCGGGCGGCGGCCTTCCACCCAAAATTTAGGTATAGCTAACCTAATTTGACGAACACCGTCAACCCATGTGCAGGCGCGGCTCCGCTGCGCGAACCGACCCGTCGCGCGCTCCGGCCCCGGCGTCGTGTCCGGTCCCGCGGGCTGGTCCGGCCCCCGCGACCTGGTCCGGCCCCGCCGGCGCATCCCCGCCGTGCACCCGGCGGGGCCGCCGCCGCAGCGGGATGACCAGCGGCGTACCGGACTCCGGATCGGTGATGACCCGGCAGGCCAGCCCGAAGACCTCCTCGACCAGGGCGGCGGTGACGATCTCGGCCGGCGGCCCCTGGGCGACGATCCGCCCGTCCCGCATCGCCACCAGGTGCCCGGCGTACCGGCTGGCCTGGTTGAGGTCGTGCAGCACCGCGACCAGCGTGTGCCCGCCCTCGGCGAGCAGCTCGGCGCACAGGTCCAGCACCTCGACCTGATGGGCGATGTCGAGGAAGGTCGTCGGCTCGTCGAGCAGCAGGATCGGCGTCCGCTGGGCCAGCACCATCGCGAGCCAGACCCGTTGTCGCTGGCCGCCGGACAGCTCGTCGACCAGCCGGTCGGCCAGGTCGGCGACACCGGTGCGCTCCATCACCTCGGCGACCACCAGCTCGTCCGCGCGGGACCACTGGCGCAGCAGCCGCTGGTGCGGGTACCGGCCGCGGGCGACCAGGTCGGCCACGGTGATGCCGGCCGGCGCGGTCGCCGACTGGGCGAGCAGGCCGAGCCGGCGCGCGACCTCCTTCGTCGGATAGGACGAGATCAGCGCGCCGTCGAGGTGGACCTCGCCGGACTTCGGCCGCAGCAGGCGGACCAGCGCGCGCAGCAGCGTCGACTTGCCGCAGGCGTTGGGGCCGACGATGACGGTGAACGCCCCGTCCGGAATCTCGATCCCGAGCTCGCGGGCCACCACCCGCTGGTCGTAGGCCAAAGTAAGGTTGTTCGCGCTCAGCCGCGCCATGCCTCGCCCTCCGTTCGCCGACCTGGGTCGGCCCCCCGCCGGCCGGCGCGCGCCGCCCGCGCCGTCATGCCCGCCGCCGCTGCCGAAGCAGCAGCACGGCGAGGTACACCCCGCCGACGGCGCCGGTGGCCACCCCGACCGGCAACTGGACGGGGGCGAACAGGCGCTGGGCCGCCAGGTCGCTGACGGCGACCAGCGCGGCTCCCGCGAGCGCGGTCGACACCAGCGGCGGCGCCGCCGCGGCGGTGAGCCAGCGGGCCAGCGGCGGCGCGGTGAGCGCGACGAACCCGACCGGTCCGGCGGCGGCCGTCGCCGTGGCGGCCAGCGCCGCTCCCACCGCGATCAGCGTGACCCGGCTGCGCTCGACGTCGACGCCGAGCGTCTGCGCGGTGTCCCGGCCCATCTCCAGGTAGGCCAGCCGCCGGCCCTGGTACAGGGCGACCGGCACCAGGATCACCAGGGCGACGGCCAGCGGCCAGACATGTTCCCAGCCCCGGCTGTTCAGGCTGCCGATCAGCCACACCTGCGCGGCCACCGCGTCGGCGAGGGTCGCCCGGGTGATCAGATAGGAGTTGACCGAGGTGAGCAGCGCGCCGACCGCGATCCCGATGAGGATCAGGCGCGGCCCGGCCAGCCCGCGTCGGTGGGACAGCCCGTAGACCAGCGCGCCGGTGAGCAGGCCGCCGACCACCGCGCCCAGCGACGCCTGCGCCGCGTTTCCACGCAGTACCAGCAGGACGACGAGCGCTCCGGTGGCCGAGCCGGTGGTGAATCCGAGGATGTCCGGGCTGCCGAGCAGGTTGTTCGACACGCTCTGGAAGATCGATCCGCTGAGCGCCAGCCCGGCGCCGACCAGCAGGCCGGTCACCAGGCGGGGCAGCCGCAGGGAGTTGACGACGAAGTCCGTCCCGCCGTCGGCGTGCCCGAGAAGGGCGCGGACCACGTCCCCGACCGGGATCGGGTAGTCGCCCGTGGTCAACGCCGCTATGCCGGCGGCCACGATCACCACGCCGAGCCCGGCGCTGACCATGACGGCGCGCGGCGAGATCCGCAACGACACGGCGTCGTCGCCGAACCGCCGGACCCGGTAGCGACCGGATGGCCGGCGCGGGTCGCCGGCCGGCGCGACGCCGTCGGGCACGACACCGTCGGGCACGAGGCCGTCGAGCACGGGCCCCGTCACGGCCGGGCCAGGCGGGCACGGCGGCACAGCGCGATGAAGACCGGAGCTCCGACGAAGGCCGTGACGATCCCGACCCGCAGCTCGCCCGGCGCGATGATCACCCGCCCGACCAGGTCCGCCCCGATCAGCAGGATCGCGGCGAGCAGGGCGGAGTACGGCAGGACCCAGCGGTGGTCCGGCCCGGCGATCACCCGCGCCACGTGCGGGACGGCCAGGCCGACGAAGGTGATCGGCCCGGCGGCGGCGGTCGCCGCCCCGCACAGCAGGATCACGGCGAGCGCGCCGGACGCCCGTGCCCGGTTCAGGTGGACCCCCAGCCCCCGCGCGGCCTCCTCGCCGAGGGCGAGCGCGTTCAACGAGCGGGCGAGGCTGACCGCCAGCAGGATGCCGACCACGATGAACGGCGCGGTGGCCGTGAGGGCGTCGGCGCCCGGCGCGGCCAGGGAGCCGACGTCCCAGAACCGGACCCGGTCGAACGTCCTGGTGTCGAGCAGCAGGGCGGCGTTGACGAACGCGCCGAGCAGCGCGGTTGCCGCCGCACCCGCCACCACCAGGCTGGCCGGTGTCGCGGCACCGCGTCCGGCCGAACCGATCACGAAAACGGCGACCGAGGTGACCCCGGCGCCCACGAAGGCGAACCACACGTAGCCGGCCGGGCTCGTCACCCCGAAGGCCGAGATTCCCACGACCACGGCGGCGGAGGCACCGATGTTGACGCCGAGCAGTCCGGGCTCGGCCAGGTCGTTGCGGGTCAGCGCCTGGGTGAGCGCGCCGGCCACCCCCAGCGCGGCGCCGACGGTCAGGCCGAGCAGGGTCCGGGGAATCCGCAGGTCGTGCACGATCAGGGCGGCCGACGATCCGTCGTCGTGCCACAGAACCCGCCAGACCACGGTGAACGGCAGGTGGTTGGCCCCCACCCAGAAGCTGAGCAGGCACATCCCGGCCAGCGCGAGCAGCGCCGCCATCAGGCCCGACAGGCGGACGCGCCCCGAGTGCCGGCCGCGTGGGCCGATCCGGACCGGCGCCACGGCGTGCGCCGTCCCAGCGGCGGCCAGGGCCAGCTCGGGCGGCCCGTCCTCCGCCACAGTTCGCACCGAACACCTCACAATCCGCTACTAGATGAGGATAGGTTAACTTTAATGAGCCGGGACGCTAGCCGGGATACGGCCATTGCGTCCAGAGCCCGCCCGGCAACCAACCGCGTCAGCCGGCGGCCGTAGATCATCCACTCCACCCGGCGGCGATCCGCGGTGACCGGCAGCCAGGGCGCCGCCGCGCATCCGGCGGCACGCGCTTGACACGCCGCGACGACACCCAGAAGATAGGTTAAGTTAACCTTAAATAGACCGAGCGTGCAATTTTTGTTACTAACGGTTAAATCGGCGCACTCGGGAACCGGAGGATCGGCTGTGGCAAGACGTCCGGCGTCCGCGGACATCGGCATTCTGGACATCGTCGGAGTCGGTTTCGGTCCTTCGAACCTGGCTCTGGCGATCGCCGCCAGGGAATACAACGCGAGCGTCTCCCCCGCGGCAGCGCTGCGCGTGTCGTTTCTGGAGCGGCAACCCCACTTCGGCTGGCACCGCGGCATGCTTCTCGAGGGTGCCACCATGCAGGTCTGCTATCTCAAGGACCTGGTGACGCTGCGCAATCCGGCCAGCGACTTCAGCTATGTTTCCTTCCTGCACGAACAGGACCGGCTGGTCGACTTCATCAACCACAAGACCATGTTCCCGCTGCGCCAGGAATTCCACGACTACCTGGAATGGGCCGCCCACCGGGTCGGCGACGTGGTCGAGTACGACACGCGGGTGGTCGAGCTGCGGCCGGTCCTGGTCGACGGTGAGATCGCGCTGATCGACGTCGTCGGCGTCCGCGGCGACACCGGCGAGACGGTCGTCCGCCGAGCCCGCAACGTCGTCATCGCCGTCGGGCTCGAGCCGAGCCTGCCGCCCGGCATCGAACTGGGCGAACGGGTCTGGCACAACCACGACCTGCTGAGCCGGGTGGCCGACATGCCCACCGCGGTGCGCCATCGGTTCGTCGTCGTGGGCGCCGGTCAGAGCGCGGCCGAGGTCACCGAGTTCCTGCACACCCGGTATCCGCGGGCAGAGGTGATGGCCGTCTTCGCCCGGTACGGATACAGCCCGGCGGACAACAGCGCGTTCGCGAACCAGATATTCGACCCGGCCGCCGTCGACGACTTCTACGCCGCGCCGCCCCCGGTGAAGGAGATGCTCAACGCCTATCACCGGAGCACGAACTACTCGGTGGTCGACATCGACCTCATCGACGAGCTGTACCGCCGCGTGTACCAGGAGAAGGTGCACGGCCGGGAACGGCTGCGCATCATGCGTGCCTCCCGGCTGGTGGACCTGCGCCGGCTCGACGACGGCGTCGCCGCCGACGTCGAGTTCATGCCGACCGGGCAGCGCGAGACCATCGAGGCCGACGTCATCGTCTTCGCCACCGGATATCGGTCCCGGGACACCCGGCAGATTCTCGGGGCCATGGCCGAGCACTGCCTGGACGACCCGGCCGGCCGCCCGCTGCTCGGCCGCGACTACCGGCTGATGACCGGCCCGAACTCCAGCGCCGACCTGTACGTGCTCGGCGCCACCGAGCACTCGCACGGGATCTCCTCGACGCTGCTGTCCAACGTCGCGGTCCGGGCCGGCGAACTGCTGCGCTCGGTGGCCGGCCGCGGCGGCGCCGCGCGCACGGACGGAGCCGGGTCCGGACGCGACGGCGAGCTCGGCGAGCTGGCGTCGCGCTGACCACCCGGCCGGACCGGTCCCCGCCCCGCGGGAATCCCCGCGGGAATCCCCGCGGGATCGAGCGAGCAAGGAGCAGCGACATGCGTGTCGTCATGTTCGGTTACCAGACCTGGGGTCACCGCACCCTGCGGGCACTCCTCCACTCGGAACACGAGGTCACGCTGGTCGTGACCCACCCCGCGAGCGAGCACGCGTACGAGCGGATCTGGGCCGACTCGGTGGCCGACCTCGCGGCCGAGTACGGCGTCCCCGTCGCGTTGCGCAACCGGCCCGACGACGAGGACCTGATGACGTTGCTCAAGGCAGCCGATCCGGACGTCATCGTGGCCACGAACTGGCGCACCTGGATCCCGCCTCGGATCTTCGAACTCCCCCGCCATGGCACGCTCAACATCCACGACTCACTGCTGCCGGCCTATGCCGGCTTCTCGCCGCTCATCTGGGCGCTGATCAACGGTGAGCCGGAGGTCGGCGTCACCGCGCACATGATGGACGCCACGCTGGACGCGGGCGACATCGTCCTGCAACGCCGGGTGCCGGTCGGCCCCCGGGACACGGCCACCGACCTGTTCCATCGGACGCTGGAGCTGTTCGGGCCGATCACCGTCGAGGGCCTCGCACTCATCGCCTCGGGCCGCACCGACTGGACGCCCCAGGACCGGTCCGGGGCCAGTTTCTTCCACAAGCGCTCGGCCGAGGACAGCCTGATCGACTGGAACTGGTCGGCCGAGGAGCTCGACCGGCTCGTGCGGGCCCAGTCCGATCCCTACCCCAACGCCTACACCTACTGCCGGGGCGAACGGGTGCGGGTCCTGTCGGCCCGGGTCTCCGACGGCCGCTACGGCGGGACCCCGGGCCGGATCTTCTACCGCGAGGGCGACGGGGTCGTGATCGTCGCCGGCGCCGACGCCCGGCGCGGGCGCAACCACGGGCTGGCCATCACCCGGGTCCGCCTCGACGACGACACCGAGCTCCCGGCCCTCGACTACTTCACCTCCATGGGCGGCTACCTCACTCGCCAGCCATAGCCCCCACACCCCGACGTCCGCCCGGAGCGCGGACGCACCGGCGCCGCCGCGGCCCGCAGCACCGGCACCGGCTCCAGCACCGGCTCCAGCACCGGCACCGGGCGGGCGGGCGGGCGGGCGGGGAGGTGGTCACGCCCACGGAGGTGAGACACAGCCTCGCCGCGACGGCACGGCACGGCAGATTTCTGCCGGCTGTTCCTGACCCCTCGAGTTTCGCCCGACGGTCCGTCCGTGACGCCCGTGAGCGCTGGGACGTCGCGGACGGCCGCCGGCCGGGGTCCGGGTGGTGGACCTGAGCCCGGGTCGAGCTCTGGCTACCCCGCCGCGATCTGCGTGGTGGTCTTCAGGTCCGCGCTGACGAGGTACTTCACCGTCGCGTTGGCCTTGGTACCGACCACCAGATAGGACCCGTCGGAGTTCTTCTGCACGCTGGTGACCACGACCGACGAATCCTTGACCTTGACCGCCGCGTTCACCTTCGCCAGCTCGCCCGCCGACAGCGAGGTGTTCACCGCGGTGGACAGTCCACTCGTGCCGCTCGTCCCGGCCTGGGCCGAGGCGGACAACCCGGTGCTCGCGTTTGCCATCGTCGCGCCGCCGAAGACAAGTCCCGTGGCGGCGGCGATGGTCGTGAAGACGAGGCCGATCTTCTTGGTAGGCACGTTCATGGCTCCCTTCGCGCGGGACGGGCCGATAGCCGGCCCGACCTGTCCTCTTTCAAGAATCGACAACCCTCATGTTTACCGCTGGACGATCCCGTGCGCAGTCCCGGGAAATCCAGTCGCGCACTCACGAGCTTTCTTGTTTCCCAGTCGGGCATGGCGGGCTTGTCCCGACACACGCTATCGCGGGCTGGCCGTAAGAAGGTCCGGCCAGGCTGTTGCAAGAACGATAGTTTGAAGCAGCATCGGGTTTATGCCCAGGTCGAGGAGGGTGACGTTGCCAGGCTCACAGAACACGTACCCGACCACTGTGGCGGCGCTAACGTGTGACGCCGTCCCGGGGGCGTTTGATACCGCGCACCCCACGTTTCCGGATTCGGCTACGACCTCAAGCGGTCAGACCCGCGGACGCCGGGGACATGCCCTCGGCCGCCGCTATCTCGGCGAGCCGGTCGCGCACCTCGGGCGCCCCCTACGGCATGTTCGAACCGAACGCGGCACCGAGGCTCTGCACACAGTCGGGCGCCTTCGCCGTGGAGACCACGAGGCAGCCGCAGGCACTCAGTGGCGGGTCGAGCCGGAGGACCGACGCCTTCGCGGTCCCGGCGTCGAGGCCGGCGGCGGAGCCGGCGTCAGCGTAGATCAGCGCCCAGGTGGGCGGTCCGTTCCCGATCTCGACGAGGGTGTCCGCCGGGTCGCGGGCCGGGCGGCCCAGGCGTGGTTCGAAGCCCTCGGCCCGACACGCCCCGAGGGCGAAGTCATGGAACAGCGGATCCCAGGCCCGCGCGGGAATGCGCAGCGGTAGATCCGCCAGGTCGCGCAGTCGTACCGCTGGTCGCCGGGCCAGCGGGTGCGACGCCGGCAGGGCCGCCACCACCGGCTCTGGCCACAGCCCAAGGATCCGCAGGCCCTCGCCCGCGGGGGCCGCACGCAGCAGTGCCATGTCCATCTCCCCTCGGGCGATGGCGGCAAGCTGCTCAAGGACGGGCATCGCAACCAGCTCCAGCTCCAGCTCGACGTCGAGTTCGCTGTTGGTCTGCCGCAGTATTTCCAATCCGCGTGCGAGTCGGGCACCGAGGCCCGGACTCATCCCGACCCGCAGGACGCGGGTCGGCGTCGCGGCCAGCTCCGCGGCGACCGCGGTGACCCGGTCCTCAGCAGCCACTGCAGCGGCGAGCTGCCGGTGTGCGCCCGGAAGCGACGGTCGAAGGTCCGCCGGCTCAGGTACACGTGATCGGCCATCTCGTGGACGTCAAGCTCGGCGTCGCCCAGCCGGTCCAGCGCGAACACGATCGCGGCCGCGACCGGACTCCCCTCGGCGACGGGCGGCACCGGTCGTTCGATGTACTGGGACTGACCGCCCGTGCGGTGCGGCGCGACGACGAGGCAGCGCGCGACCGCGTTCGCGGCGTCGGATCCGCGGGCCCGACGCAGCAGGTGCAGGCACGCGTCGATTCCCGCGGCGCTGCCCGCGCTGGTGACGATGTCGCCCTCGTCGACGTAGAGCACGTCCGGATCGACCGTGGCGAGCGGGTGGTCGGCGGCGAGCTGGGAAGCGAACCGCCAGTGGGTGGTGACCCGCCGTCCGTCGAGCAGACCGGCCCCGGCCAGGACGAACGCGCCGAGGCACAGACCGACGACGGTGGCACCGTCGTCGTACGCCGCCGCGAGCGCCGCGAGCAGCGCCTGCGGTGGCGGCGCGCGCCGGGCGGCCGCCAGCCCGGCACGATCACCGTCCCGGCCGCGTCGAGTGCGTCGAGGCGGTGCGGCGGGTCGACGAGTATCCCGGCCGAGGTGGTGAGCGGGCCCGGCTCGGCGGCGACCGCCAGCACCGTGTGCGCCGGTACCTCGGGGTGGACGGGGCCGAACACCCGGGCCGGGACCGATGCCTCGAACATCGGCAGGTCCTGCCCGAACACGACGGCGACGGTGTCGCGGTCCCGCACCATCCTCGCTCCCCTCGGGCGCCGGCCGCGGTGATCGTCGCAGGCCGCCGTCCGGTGGCTTGAATCTATCGAAGGGTGGCTTTCACGTCACTCTCGTCCCGACCGCACGTCGGGGACGCTGTTCTCCGTCGGCCGAGCCGGCCTGCCGGAAGCGGCCGGGCGCCCAGGCAGGGAACAGGAGGGAGCCACCGATGGTCAACCGCGCACTGGTCGTCATCGACGTCCAGCGGGAGTACGAGACCGGAGCGCTACCGATCAGCTACCCGCCGCTCGCGGGATCACTGGCCTCGATCGGCCGGGCGATGGCGGCCGCCCACCGCGACGGCGTGCCGATCGCCGTGATCCAGCAGGACGCCCCCGCCACGTCCCCGATCTTCGCCGTCGGGACCACCGGTTGGCAGCTTCATCCCACGGTCGCGGACCGCCCCCGCGATGCGCTGTTCCACAAGCGGCTGCCCGGGGCGTTCACCGACACCGGGCTGGAGGCGTGGCTGCGCGAGCGCGCGATCGACACCGTCACGCTGGTCGGCTACATGACGCAGCACTGCGTGGACACCACCGCACGGCAGGCCTCGCACGCCGGGTTCGCCGTCGAGGTCCTCGCCGACGCGACCGGCACGCTGGACTACCGCAACGAGGTGGGCACGGTGGACGCGCGCAGCCTGCACACCACCGTCCTCACGGTCCTCCACACCGGGTTCGCCGCCGTCGCCACCACGGACGCCTGGCTCGCCGCGTTGGCCGCCGACCGCCGCCTGCCCGCCGGTTCGGTTCCGTCGTCCACCGCAGTCGCCTCCCCCACCTGACCCGGCCGCCGGCCGGTGTTCGCCGCTACCCGCCGCGCTCGCCCCGGGCGCGGCGGCGGCCGAGATCGATCGGCCCGGCCCGGCCCGGCCCGACCCGGCTCGGCTCGGCTCGGCCGGTTGGAAATCATCTTGTGTATCCCCTGCCGGTCGAGTCGGAAAATGACGTCGCCGTCTTCCTGGAACGGCACGCCGCCCTCCCCCGCAGCCCTCCACCGCCGACCTCCACCGTCCACGGAGTCAGGCGCCCAGCCCGCTCTCAGACGGGCACCGCGACATTCAGGCGTTCCTGGGCGGCCGCGACAGAAAGGCGTTTGTCGTAGCTGACGAAGACCAGCGACGGCGCACCGAGCCGGAGGGCCGTCGCGAGATGAAGAGCGCCCAGCGACCGCAGCAAAGGATCTGACAGGGCCGCAGCGGCGGCGATGACGGGCTCGTCGATGGGCACGAGAGTGACGCGAGCCAGGACGCCGGGAACCCGGGGAAGCGCGGCGGGGTCGCTGCGGCGCAGTGCGCGGGTCACCTCCAGCATGCCAAGTGCAGATGACACCGAGAGGCCCGGCCGGGCGGCCAGCCAGGATCGCAGCGCGCGCGTCTCCAACTCTGGATGGATCAGCTTCACCAATGCGCTGGAATCCAGATAGATCACGCAGACTCCGCACGCAGGTCCGCGACGACGTCCGTGGAATCGCGCCCGTCCCAGGCGCCGGTGGGAGCCGGCTCGGGGAGATCGGCCAAGCTCTCCGCGGCGACGGTGACGCGCCCCTGCGCGACCAGTTGGTCCAGGTAGTCGCTGCCGGTCCGGGTCAGCTCCGGCACGAGCCTCGCCCATGGCCGCCCGTTGCGAGTGATGATGATCGACTCCCCCGCGTGGGCACGATCAACCCAGGTACCCACGGCATGGCTGAGATCACGCCTACTGACGGTAGCCATAAGCAGAATCGCGCCGGCTCCCGGTCGACGGGCCACGTCACCGTCACGGGGCGGCTCGGGTCGAAGCCGGTTCCGCGGGACACCATGATCGCCTGCCGGTGTAGCGCAGGCACTTCCAGATCAGCCCGGTGATGACGGTGTCGGCGCCCGGACCGCGCCGGTCACCATCGATCGCGCCGACCGTCGCCCGGATTCCGCGCTGGCTGTGAGATGAACAGCCGCTTCGCGGCCCCCGTGAAGTGCAGTTCTTCGACGTCCACGTGTTCGGCCCGACGGCGGGCTGACCCTGACCAGCCGTAGTGATCAGGAGCGCCCGGCCACTACCTTGCCTATCGCGACCCGACGGACGGCAGCCTCACCGCCCTGGCGGTCCACGGTTTCGCCGAGGAGCTCGACGTCCATCGGGAGGAGGACGAGCTACGCGCCGAACACTCGTTCTTTCTCTTCGGCATCCCTTTCCTCGTCCTCCATTACCGCCTCACCCGCAAACACCCGACCCCGGGGTGAGACCCCGTCCCCTCTCCAAACGTCAGTTGCCGTACCGGGGCCCCGGCCGCGGGCCCCGGTACGGCCCGGGGCTAGCCGGCCGCGATCTGCGTGACGGTCTTCAGGTCCGCGCTGATGATGTACCTCACCGTGACGCCGGCCCTGGTACCGACCACAAGGTAGGACCCATCGGAGTTCTTCACCACGCTGGTGACCACGACCGACGCATCCTTGGCCTTGAGGGCCGCGGTCACCTTCGCCAGCTCACCCGCCGACAGCGACGTGTTCACCGACGTGGCCAGCCCACTCGCACCGTTTCCTCCCGTCCCCGCCTGGACGCCGGCGGACAGTCCCGTGCTTGCGCTCGCCATCGTCGCACCGCCGAAAACAAGACCCGTGGCGGCGGCGATGGTCGTGAAGGCGAGGCCGATCTTCTTAGCAGGCATTCTCATGGCTCCCCTTCGCGCGGGGCGGGCCGACAGCCGGCCCGCCCAGTCCTATTCACATTCATTCGACAACCCGCCCACTTACCCCTGGTCGACCCCGTGCGTAGTTCCGGGAATTCCCATCGCGTACCCACGAGATTTTCCGTCTCCCAGTGGGACAGGACGAGTGCGTCGAGAAGGACGCTACCCACGGGCCGGCCGACAGCAGCTCCGGAAAGCCTGTCGTCAGGCCGATAGTTTGCGGGTTCCCCGGCTTTGGGCCAGGTCGAGGTAGGTGCCGTTGTCAGGCTCACACTCAGACGGGCACCGCAGCATTCGGGCATTCCCGTGCGACAGCGCCAGACAGGTGTTTCGCGCCCTACCCGTCGCCGTATGGGTCACGCAACGGTTGCGCAGCGTGCATGGACCGGACCGACGGCTCAGCCTGCGCGGCAACGCCCACCGCGACATGCCGCCGGGTCCGCCCGTGCCCGGCCTCCGCCGCGATCGCGAGCCGCCGCTCGACCAGCTGCGCCTGCAGGTGATGTGCCCGCAGGCAGAACCGCACCCAGCCGTGGGCACCCCGGCCCGGCCGAGAGCTTCCACCCGCACGACGGTGGGCGTGCCAGAATCCCCGTCCTGGAGCCGATCACACGACTCGACCACCAGCCCGGGCACGTCCTCCGCATCCGGCCCCGCACTCGCCGTCGATACCGAGGCGAGTGAGGATGTCGGCGGCGACGCCCTCGTTCTCGACCAGCAGCCCGAGCAGGAGGTGCCCGGAGCCGATGGTCGAAGAAGGATCGCTGACGCTGTACGTTCCCAGCAGACTGCTCGACGGTCTCGGCATCACTCAGAAAACCGTCGGTGTCCTCTTTCTTCTCTGTCGGCTTCTTCTCGGTCGGCTTCTTCTCGGTCGATGCGGATGGCGTGCCGCCGCGACGACGAATGCGACAGGTGCCGGGCGAGCACGAGCACGGCGGCCTGCCCGCCTTGCACCGCAATACCGTCGCGGATCCGGCTCGGTCAGTAACAGCCGTGCAGACGCGGCGGGCAAGGACAGGTGTCCCCGCCGTACCGGCGGGATCGTCGTCGGAACCGTGCGAGCCAGGATCACGGTGAGGACGAGCGCCATCGCCGCCGCGACGACGTAGGGGGCGCGCCACCCCCACCACTCGCCGACGATCGCGCTCACGCCGACGGCGGAACCAGCCGGAACGTGCAGGCCCGCGGTCATGAGCGGGGGGAGCGCCTGCGGGAAGTAGACGTTGGCCACGCTGACGCCGCAGGCAAGGGCGAGGACCACGACCAGCCGGCGGCCCAGGACGGGGTGGTGCGGGTCCGGCTGACGGTGCGGGTCCGCGTCTGCGAGCAGCGCCACGGGCACCTCTCGACCGGGCACCCGGCGGTGGTGTTCGATGGGTACCTGCGGCAATCCGGCCAAGAAGGAGGCACTACGCGGCAGGATCTACGTGTGACGTTGGGCCACCATCCGGCCCCTCGCCCCGCCGAACCGAAACGGCGGGATGTGGCTAGGACGTCGACATCGATCCGCACCGGACGGAGAGCCGCAATGTCCTGGCCCGCTGGCCCCCGTCTGCTGGTCGCCCCGCTCCTCCTTGTCTTGCTCGGCGTGGTTGGCTGCGGGGGCGGGCAGCCCACCGCCGCTCCGCCGCCGGAGACTGCCCGCGCCGCATCCGTGAGGTGCCCCGACCCGGTCATGAACGGTATCTTCGACTGGACGCGGCAGTACCGGACCATTGGCGAGCTGACCGCAAGTTCCGCCGCGGTCGTCCGGGTACGTGCCACGGACCGGGCCCAGGTCGTCGAGGTAGGCGGCCTCCCGTTCACGATCACCGACGTTGATGTCACCGAAACCATTCGCGGAGACGCCCCGAAGACCATCCGGATCAGGCAGCTCGGCGCCTCAGCCGCGCACGCCGGGAAGATCTCTGGTGGGAATTCTGCCCTCCGTGGAGGTATCGACCTCCTGCGCCCTGACTCCTCCTACTTCCTTTTCATCTCCGCGGTCGAGATCCCCGGGGAGGACACCACCAACCAATACGGAATCGTGCGCACGTTGACCGGTCTCTACGTCGAGGAATCCGGCCAGGCCTGCCACCTGGACCCGGAATCACCAGGCCTTCCGAAAGCGCTTCCGATCGACGACCTCAGAGACCAGGTAACCGGCTGATATCAGCCGCCGACGCGCATGGCCGGGCAGCCGCCAGCTCGCGCGAAAACCACTGCGAAGGCGCGGCCGGCTCAGCGGTGGTCGTGACGCGTGCCCGCGGCTCTGCGCGCCGTCACGCCGGCGGTCGGTCACTCGATTCCGGCGCTCGTTCCTCCGCGGGTACCTTCGGCGTGGGCAGAACGGCTACCTGGGTCTGGTGCAGGGTCGGGGTTTCCACCTGGTCCGCGACGGCCTGCGCGAGCTGGCCGTAGCCGAGCACGCCCTCGAAAAGGCGGTGGTCGAGCGGCGGTTCGACGAGAACATAGCCCGCCGCGTCGGCCGGGCCGTCGGCCTGCAACCCGGCCGGTGGGGTGACGACCAACCAGTCGAGTTCGGACGCGCGGCGGCGCAACGCGGGCAGTTCACGGGCGTGCGCCCGCGCGAACGGCAACAGCCACGGTGGAAAGACGTCGGAGTCGTCCATCACCATTCGCCCGTCGGCCATGGCCAGCGTGGCGAACAACCCGATCGTGATCAGCCGGGTGGCCGGCGACGTCCGCGCCGCGCCGACGACACCGGCGACGATATGTTCGTAGAATGCTTCGTCAAAACCCTCGAACGAGGGCGGCGGCGCCGAGAAGGGCGTCACCGCAACCACGATGATGTCGGCGTCACGCAGAACGTCGACGAGGTCGGCGCCGCGGGTGGCATCCGCCTCGGCCACTTCGACGCCAAGATCTCCCAGCGACCGGTGTCGACGGGCGTCTCGTACCACGCCGGTCACTCGATGTCCCCGGCTGACGAACTCCTGGCTGACGGCTCGTCCCGCGCGACCACCGGCACCGAGCACGACGACCCGCGCCGGCGCACTGGGCTGGAGTACCGCCTCGACGGGCTGTGTTCCTGTCATGGTGGCCAAGCTAAGGGGCGGTAGGCCGGTTACCGCAACGTGACCGGCTACCGTTGGCGGCGTGGAGAAGACGGCCGACGCCCCGACCTTCGACCCGGCCTGCCCGATGAGCGCCTTCCCGATCCAGATCGGCGACAAGTGGACCGCGATGGTCGTCCTGTGTCTCGAGGGCCGGCCACGGCGATTCACCGAGCTCAGGCAGATCCTCGGCTCGGTGAGCGCGAAGGTCCTGACCGACACCCTTCGCGCGATGGAACGTGACGGCCTGCTGAGCAGAAGCGTCTTCGACGAGAACCCGCCCCGGGTGGAGTACCGGCTGACTGCCCTCGGCCGGACGTTACTGCAGTTGGTCGAAGCGGCCCGGAGCTGGGCTCGGGACAATCTCGACGACCTCCTGTCGGCCCGCCGGCGGCACGACGCCATGCTTCTCCACGGCCACGGGAGCGTCGCTCGCCGCTGACACAGCCGACCGTGGTGAGGCTTCTCTGGTCTAGCCCGACCCGACGATCATGGGGTTCCGCGGAACCGCGCCACGCCGCGCGGCACGACCCCAACTCCAACGATCACGGTGTGTCCTCACCCCCACGCCTCGACGATCCGTCGACGGGTGTCCACAGCAGCGATGATGCGAGACCGTCCGCCGGCCGCCCCGCCCCCCAGTACGGCGACTGAGGCGACTGAGTAGCGTCGGCACCAAGGTCAAGGCTCGCGGCCACGGTGGCGCCGAGTTCCCAGCAGGCTTCGCGGTCGGCGGCGGACAGGTCACATGATCCCGAAGCCGTCCGTATGCAGGCACGGGGCCGGCCGAGGTCGCCTCCCGCACCGAACAGTAGATCGGGTCAACGCGTTGATCTGGTCGCAGAAGTAGCGAGAGGTCGGGTACGCCGCCGTGCAACCACACTGCATGTCCATGGGGTGGGCCGCCATGGCCGGACGGACCTGACCGGCAGCGGGTTGCGCCGTGCCGGTTCGGCCTTCGGATGTCGAGGATTGGCTATGTCCCCAGGTCGGACACGTGACGCGCGATTCCGCGGACGAAGTCCTCAAGGTCGTCGAGAGCTCTCAGGCGGGCGATGACAATGCCGTCGTCAACATCGACGTAGTCGTCGACAAGAATGTTCCTGAAGCCGACTGCCTTGCGCAGCGACTGCGCGAGCGCCGGAGCCAGCGCGCCATGATCACCGAGAAGACGGACGGCGTCGCCGTTGTCAGACGGTGGCCCCCAGCCCTCCGTCGCACAGATGTGCTGCGCGACGTCCACGCAGGCTTCGATCACGGTCACAAAGGTGTACTTGACGCCGCGCAACCAGATCGGGTCCGCGCGGCGCTCGTCGTTCGCCTCCGACTCGCGACGGAATACGGAAAGGTCGTCGGTGATCGCGCGGAGCAGCCGTAGCACTCGGGCTTCGTCGACCACCGGCTATGCGCTCCTGTCCAGCAGAGCCTGGGCGAACTCGCGGTGGGCGCGGGTGATCCGCGGGAGCTCGTCGAAGTAGATCTTTCTGGTCATCGCCTCCCAACGCACCCGAGCGGCCCGGTCGTCCTCGAAGAGCAGCCGGCCACCGGCCGCGACCCTGCCGGCGAGCTCAAGCGGGGCGTTGTCGAGAACCAGAAGATCGACGCCAGGTGGGAGGAGCACGTCGAAGGAGTTCGGAGGCCGTGTGCCGCCGAAGTAGGCGGCAATGTCGATGTCCGATTCCGCCCGCTGGTGCCCGGCTGCACGGCTGCCGTGCAGATAGGCGAACCGGGCGCCGACCTGACGTAGCGCGATCACAGCGTCGCGCATCGCCGTGGCGGCGACCATCTCGTCCATCCTCCGATCTTCGCAGACAGAACGGCCCTGCGGCCGTCGACCCTCGCCCGCGTCGCCGATCCGCGCCGGTCGTGATGGTCTCGACGCCCCGTACCGCGCCTGTCGTGTCGGAGTTCCCGTGAACGTACCGGGCATACGGCCGGCCGATCGTCGCCTCCAGACACGGGTAGTAGATCTAATCGCAGAACTTGCGGAAAGTCGGCTACGTCGTGCGGCTACGTAACGTGTCGGCGCCCTTGATCCCCTGGTCCCGCTCCTGGCCTGACCTCCGCCGCCGCACACCTCATCGACGAAGGCGCACGCCGGATGATCAAGCAGACACCGGAAGGCCTCTAGTAGGACTTTGTTGTGCGCCCAGCGAGACTGGAGGTGACGCCGTGTAGCGGCCGATCCGCCTTTCGTAAGCTCGTCGTCGCTTGCCGGTGTGACCAGCAGGCTTCCCGGGCGGCCGGGTCCAAGGCTCCGATGGCGGTGACCGGATCACGCAGCCGCTTCCAGCGCAAGCCGGTCGCGATCGACTCCACAGCGTGCACGGCTCCCGTCGTATCGTTATTCCCGTAAACGTACAAGGCGTACGGACGACCAACCGTAGCGTCAAGACACGGATAGTAGATCTGGTCGCAAAAATAACATCAACAAGGGTAGTCACGCGATCATGAGGCTGGCCGCCGCCGTGGCTCCCAGCTCCCAGGAGCCCGACTGTGACGTCGACGACACGCGCCGAACCTTAGGCAGGCACGTCACAGCACTCATCCATATCACCGTGAGTCGCTGCCCCTGGCCAGCCACTGTCACCGCGTCCTGGTGCTGGCCAGGCCGACATCGTGGCCCGAGAGCTGCGGCGGACGCCGCCGCAAGAGCTCGAACAGGCTTGCGAAACTCCGTCGGCGTGGCCCTGCGCGACGCCACGTTCGAGCAAGGCTCGGAGCGGACCGAGCACGTCGGCGTCGATGCCGAGATGCTCGCTGACGCGGGCCAGGCTCTCGACCGCGACCTGGTTCATGCCGACCGGCGAAACGCCGGCCGAATAGTCTCCGGACTCGATTTCGCGCGCCAGCTCGGGCATGTACTCGGTCATCCCGTGCAGCCACTGGGCGACCAGGGGCACGAAGCGGGACGGCGGGACGCCATTGGTGTCGAGCAGAGCGAGGCTGTGGAGGAACCCGGTGAGGGCGGCGTACCCGCTGCCGAGCACGGCGAAGTCCCACAGCTCCGCCGCCGCAGGATCGTCGCCGAGATAGTGGCTGGTCACCAGGGCGTCCTGTGTGTGCCGGTGACGCGGAATCCGTCAAGCTGTTTGAGGCAGGTTCTTCGGGAAATTAGCTGGTCTGTTGGTCGGTGTCCTGGTCGTCGGGTCGGTTGATCCACGCGGGCTTCGGGAGCTCGGGTGGGGTCGGGGGCCGGCGGACGAACCGCTCGGGGTGCGCCGCGTAGGCGGCGTCGAGCACGCCCGCACGGGCTTGGCGGACGGTGTCGGCCTGGCCGTGGTGCACGACCGACGGGGTGAGCAGGCCGATCCCGCTGTGGCGGTGATGGTTGTTGTAGTGCTCGAAGAACTCCCGGCACCAGGCCCGGGCCGCCTGCAAGGTCTCGAACGACGCCGGGAAGTCGGGCCGGTACTTCAACGTCTTAAAGTGAGCCTCCGAATACGGATTATCGTTGGAGACCCGCGGGCGGGAATGTGAGCGGGTGACCCCGAGATCCGCGAGGAGGAGCGCCACGGTCTTCGAGGTCATCGACGTGCCCCGGTCCGCGTGAATCGTGAGCTGCTCCGGGTTGACAGCCTGTTTCTCGCAGCTGCTCCGGAGGAGATCGTCGGCGAGCGCCGCGGATTCGGCGTCGGCGACCATCCACCCGACAATATAGCGGCTGCACACGTCGATGACGACGTACAGATAGTAGTAGGTCCATTTCTTCGGTCCCCGGAGCTTCGTGATATCCCACGACCAGACTGCGTTCGGCCTGTCGGCGACGAGTTCGGGTTTGACGTGGGCGGGATGGGTGGCCTGGCGGCGGCGTTCCCCGGTCTCGCCGTGCTCGGCCAGGATCCGGTACATCGTCCGAGGCGACGCCAGGTAGATCCCCTCGTCCAGCAGCGCAGCCCAGACCTGGTCCGGGGAGGCGTCCACGAACCGCTCCGAGTGCAGGAACTCCAGCACCCGGGCCCGCTCGGCGGCCGACAGGGCCGCGGGCTGGCGGCGCTGCTTGTGCGGGATCGGCACCGGTCTGGACGGCGCCGGGCTTTTCCGGTGCCGCCGGTAATGCGTCGCCCGCGCCCGGCCTACCGCCCGGCACGCCGCGACGGCCCCGACCTCAGGTATCAGCTGTTCGAGTGCTTCCTCGGTCAGCTGTTCGGCGCGTTCGGCGACGGCGGTTTCTCGTCGGGAGCGCCCTCGGAGAGCTTCTCCAAGAGCGCGGCAAGTTTTCCCTGCACATCGATCACGAACTGGGCCTTCGCCAGTTCCTTCTCCAGTTTCGCCTTTTCCGCACGGAGCTTCTCCAACTCCTTGTCCCGGTCATCGACCGGCGGGCGGCCCTTCGGTTTCGACAGGCCCGCCAACGCCCCCGCCTCACGGGCCTTACGCCACTCCACGATATGCGCCGAATACAGACTCTCCCGGCGCAGGATCGCACCCTTCTGCCCGTCCGGGGCCGCCTCGTACTCGGTCAGGATCCGCAACTTGTACGCCGCGGAGAACGACCGCCGCCGGGCCTTCGGCTCGACCTCCGGATCCGGCCGCCGGCCACCACCCTCACGCCCGTCCACCCGGACATCATCGACCAGGCCCCGCCCAGCCGTCACCGCCATCGTCACGATCTTCCTCTCCCCACCCGCCCTGGTAGCAAGATGATAGGCATCACCTGACTCATCTCATCTTGACGGATAGGGTTGGGGCAGGCGTGCTTGGCCTTGAACAGCAGGACCAGTTCGGGCGCCAGGTACGGGATGCCGTCCGGGTTGCGCTGGATGATCTCGCTGTAGGCAAAACGGATGGTCTGGTCGTGCCGACAGATAGGGCGGCCGGGCCCGCCGGTTCAGACAGCCATCAGCGGAGACTCGAGGCGCAAGGGTCACACTGATCACGGAACGCGTCCACCAACTGGGGGACCAAAGACAGACGAGAGCGTATCGAGCCCAGCCTCGCCATGCACTCTTGCTAAGCTCCCCTCCGTGGAACGGAGGCTATCGTGAGCCGGTATTCTGTGGATCTTAAAAAGGGCACCTTGCTTATCTCATGGCCGACCGGTTTCGGTGAAACGACAAGAACCATTGCCTCTGCGCCAGGCGGCGCTCAGGGACGAGACCTTCTTCACCTCGCGGAGACCTTGACTTTCCTCTCCGCGACACTCTGGCGAAGATACACACAGCCCACAGAAGAAGATGTGGACTCTCGCTCCGGCGCTGAAGGCCGGCGCGACGAAGACGAGACAGCCACAATCGTCCTGGGAGCGATGGAGAGACCTAATCTTCCATCCGGTGGCATGATTGTTCAATCCTACGTTTTCCTCGAGGAGGCAGCGCATCGAGTAGGAAGAGCTTTGTACAAGATAGGGAGTGCGAAGTTCACGCAGTACATTGTCGCGGATGTACGTGCAGAGTTCGAATCAATTACCCAGGCAGAGCACGGTGACCTCAGCGGACGAGCAAAGCAGGCTGTCGCTCTGACCAGATCACATGCGTCGCCAGAGCAGATTGCGGCGGCCGAGGCAATACTTCGCGATAATCCATACGGCGACGACAGACTGTTCACTGAGGTAGATCCTACTGCCGCTGCCGTGGCCGCGGCGCGGTGGCTCCACGCAGCAGCCACCGTCACTGCCAAGGTCTGGGGTGGCGAACCCTACCTGGTCGTCATGGAGGCCGACAACATTGAGGCTATCGCCGACGTGACGCCAACGCTCGTCCTGAGGAGGATTGCACACGGAGAGAAACCAGAGGAAGTTGTCCTCGACTTGATCGCCGGCGCTCTCGAGCTTGCCAGCGGCATCGTTCCGGACCCGACGACGATTGCGAACGCAGCTCAGGACCATGCCAATGATTTCGCCCGTCTCTACGGTTTTGAACCCACTGAGAACGGTTCGAATGAGGACCATGGACCTGTCACTCGATACTTGACCCCGCTCGATCCAAAGCGTCCGGCCCTCGACCTTCTCGAAGACCTCATCTCCGGTATCTACGGATGTTGGTTGCTTTTTCGCGAGTATACTATTGATTACGACTCCATCCCCGAAGACGAACCAACCGAGGAATGGAACGAGGCGACAGACAAAGCGCTGCGGAAGAAGTTTATTCAACGGGTTCGCCGCTCGGCAGCTAAAGACCCCGTGGAGTCGCTGAGCGCGACCGAGCTTGGCCAGAAACTGGCCGGGCGAGACGACTTTAGCGCGGTAATGTCCGGAATATCTTCGACCCCGGCAGGCTTGTCTGCGGTTGAAGCGGCCGTCATCCAGAGGCGGCGCGAAATTGTTGCCAGATTACACACAATGGTCATGAGTTATAAAACCACCGAGTCGGCCCTGCAGAGAGAGATTGGGCGTCACCACTGGCTTTTCGGAGGTCAGTACATTGGTATTGCCGAGCTACGCAGTATGGTACCTCTCGATCAGTACGACATTCCACTTATCTGCGCGGACGGCAGTCTTCACATAGTCGAACTTAAACAACCTAGCGCGAAAATCATTAAAAAGTATCGCAATCACTATATCGCCACTAGCGAAGTACACGAGGCGGTCAGCCAGTGTGAAAACTATCTGCGGTCCCTGGACGAATGGGCGACTTCACTGAGAACACACTACCGCGACGAGAAAGAGCTCGACTATGATCTCAGACGCGTACGGGCTACTGTCGTCATCGGGCATCCACGGCTCGCCAGTGAAATTGCAAAGAAGGAGAAGGTTGACCAGACTCTTCGAACATATAACTCGCACCTCAGTCGAATCCAGGTCGTCACCTATTTGGATCTCCTGGACGCTGCAGAACGAGCACTGAAATTCGAAGCAGAGACGCCCAAATAGTCAGTGGCGCTCACAGATGCCGCCTAGTACTACAGTCACAGTGATCTTTATGCGGCCGCTGCCGGCCTTGCGGTCCACTGAGCGGCCCGGATCCGGGTCTGGAAGTGGTAGAAGCGGGCGCGTGCCTGGTGGCCGCGACGCCAGTCCGACCACCAGGTGATCACGGCCGGCGGGACGGCGACCTGCCCGAACAGGGTAATGACGTGACAGATCTCGTTGAGGGTGAGCGGGGCCATCATGGTTCTGCCCATTTCGGCCTGCTCGGCGATCGGGAGGCCGCCAGGAAAGCGCTGGTATCCCACCGCGGTCATCGTCGGTGGGACGGCAGGCGGGTTTTCCTCGCGGTTTCTCCGCGCAGTGACGGCCAGCCAGGCGTGGGCGAGCATCGCCAACGTGATATGCCGGTACCAGGCGTGGTAGAGCCGAACCTGATAGTGGTCGAGGCCGACCTCGTTCTTCCCTGCCTGGAAACATGCCTCGATTCCCCAGCGGCGTCCTGCGACGGTGACGAGAGTGACGAGCGGGACCGGCCGCGGGCTATGGGTGATGAAGAACGCGAGTTCTCTTTTACCGCTGTGTGCGCGCCGGATCAGGACCTGCTGGGGACGGTTGTCCGGCCCGGCGAGGTCGATCGTGTCCACCAGCGCCCAGTCATACAGCCGTGGTCCTTTCGAACCATCGGCGCAGGAATATGTCTCCCAGGCCCGGGCGGGAACCTTCGCGGCGAGGACGTCGACGCTGCAACGGCCGACGGCCGTGGACACAGGGGTGTCCTTCTTGACGGCCAGAACATAGCCGATCCGGTGTTCTTCCAGCCAGTCACGGAGCTCGGGGTCCACGCCTTACGCCTCGTCGCCGGCGACCCGGCCGAGCTCCCGGTGCGTCACCCAGAACCGGCGGATCATGTCCAGGGCCAGCAGCGGCTTGGTCGCGAACCCGACCCTGGCCGGCACGCCCGCTGCCGCGCACCGCGCCCGGTCCTCGGTCCAGCTCGCGGGAAGATACAGTTCCCGGTCGACGAACGCCCGTCCTTTCCCGGAGACGTAGGCGGCGAACACTCCGAGCTGACGGTTCTCGACACGGCCCGCGGTGCCGCTGTACTGCCGCTGCACCCCGGCCGACGAGGTTCCCTTCTTGACGAAGCCGGTCGCGTCCACCACGAGGACCCCGTCCGCCTCGGCCAGGTTCTCCACCACCTACCGGGCAACGACGTCACGCACCGCGTCGGCGTTCCAGGCGTACTCGTTCAACAAACGCTGCATCTTCTGCGGCCCGGACTCGCGGGTGAACTCCGCCAGTGTCCACCCGTTCTTCCGTTCCGTCCGAGACAACAACCCGGCCACCTAGGCCCGCACCTGCGCCCGCGGCTGCTCAGACCGGAAACAGCCCGCCACCCGGCCGAACAGCTCCTCCAAACCCGCCTCCCACACCGACACGTCCACCCCGGATATGCTGCGAGCCGCGGCCACCGCGGCATCTTCGTCTGTTCTCACAAACTACGCGGCATCTTCGTCTTTTCTCACAAACTACGTAGAAACCCACGGTGGCCGCCCCACACCTCACACCACGCCGCATCCGGGATAAGAGACCACACGGCGATCACTGGGGCTGTAGTACTAGATCACGCGGGCATCAGGCTGGCCGCGACCGCTGCCCCGAGCTCCCAGCAGGCCTCGCGCGCAGCAACGTCCACCTCGCCGACGATCGACAGCGGGTCGCGCAGGCGCTTCCACTTCAGCCCGGTGGCGATGGTCTCGACGCCGCGGATCGCGCCGGTCGTGTCGCTGTTGCCATGGACGTACAGCGCATACGGCCGGCCGACGGTCGCCTCAAGCACGGGATAGTAGATCTGGTCGAAGAAGTGTTTCAAAGCCCCTGACATGTAGCCGATGTTGGCGGGCGTCCCCAGCAGGTAGCCGTCGGCGGCGAGTACATCGACCGGCGTTGCGGCCAGCGCCGGCCGCACCCGAACATCCACTCCCTCGATCATCTCGTCCCTGGCGCCGGCCAGCACTGACTCCAGCATCGCTTGCAGGGAAGGCGAGGGCGTGTGGTGGACGATCAAGAGGGTCGGCATCGCGGCCATGCTACGACCCCTCGGCGGCGACCAGGCTCTGACGGACCGCCGCCACCACCGAATTCCCAACTTTTCGTCTAGACAAAGTCGACATGACGGGCTACGTTCGTCCAGGTCAGCCGGCTGACCGAAGATCACAACTGTCACGAGTGCCAACGTCCAGCCCCGGCTTGTTGGCCGGCAACCCTCCACCGCGAAGGGGTGCCCCGGGTGAGGACACGGCCGCATCCAGCGGATGCGGCAACGCGCGGGCCCGGACTCCTGGGCCTCGGCCGAGGGAGCAACGACATGCTGGGAGCGACTCGCCACGCAGGTGGCCGCTCCGCGACCGCGGGTCCTGGCCCGGGCACGACCACCGTGCCCGCGCCGCCGGCCCACCGGTCACCACAGGTACGGCTTACCCGCCGCCTGTCGATCGACCTGCGTCGTTCATCCAGCTGTCTCTGTTCGCCGGCCTGACACCACTGCCGGTCGACCCCCGGCGGTCGCGCTGCCCCACCCACCCGAGTTGACCCGACTGTCGCCGTCCGTCGGCTGAGTGCCCGGACGAGGCTGCCCGGGTTCGGGCGTGCGGCGGCTTCGCTCAGGTCCTGCCCGGACCGGCCGCTCCGGCCGCGTGCGGCGGGTCCGCCGCACGCGGCCGGTTGGCTCATCCGGCGGGCCGGCCGCAATCCCGATTCCGATCGCGGCAGCAAAGCGCCGTCGGGCCGTCGGGCCGGTTCCGATCGCGTCGACCACGCGGCTCCGTCCCCCCAACGCGGCTCCGTCCACCCAACGCGGCTCCGTCCACCCAACGCGGCTCCGTCCACCTCACGCGGCTGCGTCCACCCAACGCGGCTCCGTCCTGCGACGCGCCGCCACGACCAACCCCAACCCCGTCGACCACTCGATCAGGAGAACGGAAACCCGATGTCCAGCAACGTCTTCGGCGTCAGCAAGCGAGTCTCGCTGACGCTCGCCGCCGCGTCCGCAGCGCTCGCGCTCGCGGCCTGCGGCTCCAGTGGCGGCTCCACGGGCAGCTCTGCCGGCGCGGCCGGCACCCCGGTTCGTGGCGGGACGTTGACGTTCGCGATCAACTCCGACGGCACCTGCCTCGACCCGCACCAGAGCCCGGCCGACGTCGACGGGTTCTTCGCCCGGTCGATCGTCGACTCGCTCGTGGCCCTGAGCGACGACGGCACGATCTCCCCCTGGCTCGCCACGAGCTGGACCGTCTCGCCGGACCAGAAGACGTACTCGTTCGTCCTGCGCGACGACGTCACCTTCAGCAACGGCGAGAAGTTCGACGGCGCGGCCGTCAAGGCCAACCTCGACCACATCGTCGCCCCGGCGACCAAGTCGCAGCTGGCGGCCGGCACCATCGCGACCTACACCGGCACCACGGTGAAGGACCCGACCCACGTCGAGGTTCACTTCAGCGCGCCGAACTCGGCGTTCCTGCCCTCGCTGGCCACGGCGTACCTGGGCATCGAGGCGCCGAGCACGTTGACCAAGCCGCCGTCCGAACTCTGCTCCAAGATCGTCGGCAGCGGTCCCTTCATCAGCTCGGGCGGCTACGTCAAGGGCAAGGGCATCGACTACGTCCGGAACGCGAAGTACAACTGGGCGCCGAAGAACGCCAAGCACACCGGCCCGGCCTACCTCGACACGTTGTCGATCCGCAGCCTCCCCGAGGACTCCTCCCGGTACGGCGCGCTGACCAGCGGGCAGATCGACGCGATCGCGAGCGTCCCGCCGGTGAACGTGGCGCAGCTCAAGTCGACGCCGGGATTCCGGATCCAGACCGCGGCCGCGCCGGGCGGCAACTACAACTACTACCCGAACACCGCCAAGGGGCCCTTCGCGGACGTCAAGGTCCGGGAGGCGTTCCGGGCGGGCATCGACTGGGCGACGATCGTCGACAAGCTGTACTTCGGCGTCTTCCCGCCCGGCAAGGGCCCGCTGTCCCCGGCGACGGTCGGCTACGACACGTCGATCGAATCCGCCTACCGCTACGACGCCGCCAAGGCGAACCAGCTGCTCGACCAGGCCGGCTGGACGGGTCGGGACGCGCAGGGCTACCGCACCAAGGACGGCAAGCGGCTCACCGTCGTCCATCCCTTCCTCAAGCAGTTCGCCCGGGAACAGCGCGACGTCGTCGCCGACCAGGTCCAGGCCGCGGCGAAGCAGATCGGCATCGAGGTCAAGACCACGAACCCCGAGTACACCTCGTACATCAAGGACGTCGCGGCCGGTAACTACGACCTCATCGACTTCAGCTGGCAGCGTGCCTCGCCCGACGCGCTGCGCACCCTGTTCGGCAGCGCGAACATCCCGAAGGACGGCTTCGGCACCAACGGCTCGCGGCTGTCCGACCCGGCTCTCGACAAGGACTTCACCGACGCGCTGGGCACCACCGACCTGACGAAGCAGGCCGCGCTCTACGGCGACGCACAGCAGCGGATCACCTCGGCCGCCGCGGTGTTCCCGATCTACGTGTTCAACTACGTCCTCGGGTCGAGCACGAAGGTGCAGGGGCTGCGGTTCGAGCCGCAGGCGTTCCCGCTGTTCTACGACGCCTGGACGAGCAAGTGACCATCGCCCTCGCGGCGGACGAGCGGCGCGGAGGGGGCCGTGCGGCCTCCTCCGCCCGCTCGATCGGGCTCGCCGTCCTGCGGCGGGTCGGGTACGCGGTGGGTGTGCTCTGGGGTGCGGTCACCGTCACCTTCGCGGCCCTGCACCTGAAGTCCGGCGGCATCATCGACGCGATCATCGGGCAGGCGGCCGTCTCCCCCGAGATCAGGGCGCAGATCATCTCCGACTACGCCCTGGACAAGCCCTGGCTGGTCCAGTACTTCGACTACCTCGGGCACCTGCTGCGCGGCGATCTCGGCCATTCCTACAACCAGGGGATGGACGTCACGACCGCCATCGGCGACCAGCTTGCGCCGTCGTTCGAGCTGATGGCCGCCGGCGTCGTGCTCGCGCTGGTCGGGGCGATCGTGGTGGCGCTGCTGACCGCCAACCGGCCCCGCTGGATCCGCGGCCCGTTCGCCTTCCTGGAGATCGTCGGCGTCTCCGTGCCGGCGTTCTGGTTCGCCATCCTGCTGCTCACCGTCTTCTCCTTCCAGCTCCACTGGTTCCCGGCCATCGGCTCGAACAGCTTGCGGGGACTGGTGCTACCGGCGATCGCCCTGGCCGTGGCCCCGGGCGGGACCCTCGCTCAGGTGCTGCGAGACGGTCTGGAGCGCGCGCTCGACGAGCCGTTCGTGACGACCGCCCGCAGCCGCGGCATCCGGGAGACAGCCGTGCTGGTCCGCCACGCCCTGCGACACGCCCTGATGCCGGCCATCACCATCGCCGGGTGGCTCGCGGGCGCGTTCCTGGGCGGCGCGATCGTGATCGAGAACGTGTTCTCCCGGCAGGGGCTCGGGACGCTGACGGTCGGCGGACTCGGCCGCCGGGACTTTCCGCTCGTCTCCGGGGTCGCGCTCATCGCGGCGGCGTTCTACGTCGTCATCAACCTGATCATCGACGCCGTCTACCCGCTGCTGGACCCCCGGCTGCGTCCCGCCGCCCCGACCACCTCCGGGCCGGCGAACGCGGCCGCCGCCAGCATCACCTCGACAACGAGCCCGTCCGTCTCCGCGACCGGGGCTGACCAGAAGGGCGACCGATGACCGTCACGCCGGTCGATCCGACCGGGCTCCCGCCCGGCGGCGCATCACCGGGGCCGCCGGCCGGGTCCCCGGCCCCGGCCCCGACCCCGGCCCCGGCCCCGACCCGTGGACGCTGGTCCGGGCTGCGCGTGTCGCGGCCGGGGGTGGTCCTGAGCTTCGCCTTCCTCCTGGTGTTGCTCCTGGCCTCGTTCTGGCCGCAGCTGTTCACCGGCACCGATCCGAACGCCGCCGACATCTCGCAGACGTTGCGGGGCCCGGGCTCCGGTCACCTGCTGGGCACGGATCAGAACGGCCGGGACATCTTCGCCCGGATCGTCCACGGCACCCGGCTGTCCCTCTGGATCGGGCTGAGCGCATCGGCGCTCGCGCTCGTGGTGGGAGCGGCGGTCGGTGTCACAGCGGCGCAGGGCGGCCGCGTGCTCGGCGCGGTGACGGACTGGCTGCTGAGCGTGTTCCTGAGCATACCGGGGTTGCTGCTCGCGCTCCTGGTCATCGCCATGCTCGGCCCCGGCACCCGCAACTCGATCATCGGTCTGAGCCTCATCTTCACCCCGGGCTTCGCCCGGGTGGTCCGCGGCGAGGTGATGCGCATCCGCGCCTCGGTCTATCTGGAGGCGGCGCGGGCGCTCGGCTGGCCGAAGCGGCAGGTGATCATCCGACACCTGGTCCCGAACGCGTTGGGTCCGGTCCTGATCCTGGCCACGATCAACGTGGGCGGGGCGATCAGCCTCGGCTCCACCCTGAGCTTCCTCGGACTCGGCCCGCAGCCGCCCACCGCCGAGTGGGGCGCGATGCTGTCCAGCAGCCGCACCTACTTCTCGGTCGCCTGGTGGCCCGCGATCTTCCCCGGGATCGCGATCACGCTCGCCGTCCTGGCCATCACGGTCGCCGGACAGTTCCTGCAGGCACGACTCGAAGGCCGGAACACGCGATGACGTCCGACAGCGGCACGACGACCGACAGCCGCGCGACGACCGACAGCGGCACGGCGACCGACAGCGGCACGGCGACCGACAGCGGCACGGCGTCGCTGGACCCGGCGGTTCGGCCCGGCGAGCCCCGAACCCTCGTCGACGTGGCGAACCTGCACGTGCGGTTTCGGCTGGGCCGGCGCGCGGTGGACGCCGTGCGCGGCGTGTCGTTGCGGATCGACACCGGACAGAGCATCGCCGTCGTCGGGGAGTCGGGCTCGGGGAAGAGCGTCACCGCCCGCAGCCTCGTCGGACTGGCGGGACGCGGAGCCGAGGTGCGGGCCGACCGTCTGGTCATCGACGGCACGGACGCCCGGGCGCTGCCCGAACGCCGGTGGCGTTCCCTGCGCGGCCGGCGCATCGGCTTCGTCCTGCAGGACGCGCTCGTCTCACTCGACCCGGCCCGCCGGGTCGGCGCCGAGATCGCCGAGACGCTGCGGGCCCATCGGGTGGTCCCTCGTGCCGAGGTCGACGCGCGGGTGGTCGAGCTGTTGCGGGAGGTCGGCGTGCCGGAGCCGGAGGCCCGCGCGGGCCAGTACCCGCATCAGCTCTCGGGCGGGCTGCGGCAGCGGGCCCTGATCGCCTCGGCGATCGCGGCCGACCCGGCGCTGCTCATCGCCGACGAGCCGACGACCGCGCTGGACGTCACGGTGCAGGCCCAGATCCTCGAGATGCTCGCCGCGCGCCGGCGGGCCGGGACGGCGCTGCTGCTCATCAGCCACGACCTGGCCGTGGTGTCCCAGGTCGCCGACCACGTCTTCGTCATGAAGGACGGAGTCTTCGTCGAGCACGGCCCGACCCGGCAGGTGCTCGACGACCCGCAGCACCCCTACACCCGCCAGCTCCTCGCCGCCGTGCCGGTCGCGCACGCCCGCGGCACCCGACTGTCGCCGCAGCCCGGTGGCCCGGTCGCGCAGCCCCGGGCGGTGGTCGGCGACGAGGTCGTGCTGGCGGCGCGCAACCTGGTCAAGACGTTCGCCCTGGACGGGCGCCGCACCCTGACCGCCGTGGACGACGTGTCGTTGGAGCTGCGGGCCGGGGAGACGCTCGGCATCGTCGGCGAGTCCGGTTCCGGCAAGAGCACGACCGCCCGGCTGCTGCTGGACCTGGAACGGGCGGACTCCGGCTCGGTCGAGGTCGACGGCACCGCCTGGGGTGAGATCGATGCGCGGACCGGTGCGCGGCTGCGCCAGCACATCCAGGTGATCTACCAGGATCCGCTCAGCTCGTTCGATCCGCGCTACCCGGTCCGGAAGATCATCGCTGAGCCGCTGGCCGTGGCCCGGGTCTCCCGCGCCGAGCGTCGCAGCCGGGTGCTGGAGCTGCTCGACCAGGTCGGGCTGGGGCGCGACGTGCTGGACCGGCGACCGCGCCAGCTCTCCGGCGGGCAGCGCCAGCGGGTGGCGATCGCCCGGGCACTGGCCCCCCGGCCTCGCGTCATCGTCTGCGACGAGCCGGTCTCGGCCCTCGACGTCTCCATCCAGGCCCAGATCCTCGACCTGCTCGCCGATCTCCAGGCCCGGCTCGGCATCGCCTACGTGTTCATCTCCCACCACCTCGGCGTGATCTACCACGTCAGCGACCGGGTGCTGGTCATGAAGGACGGCCGGATCGTCGAGGCCGGCGACGTCGAGCGGATCTTCTCCGAACCGCGGCACGACTACACCCGCGGCCTGCTCGCCGCGGTGCCGACCCTGGACGGCGCCGCGCTGCGCCCCCGCGTCGAGCCACGGCCGGCAACAGTGACAGAAAGTGAAGGAGCGGTGGCATGACCGCCCTCAAGGTCGACGTCGTCGTGCTCGGCGGCGGGGCGATGGGGTCGGCGGCGGCCTGGCAGCTGGCCCGCCGCGGCGTCGACGTCGTGCTGCTGGAACGGTTCGCGGCCGGGCACGTCCGGGGGGCCTCCCACGGCGCTTCCCGGATCTTCCGGCTCGCCTACCCGGACCTCGGCTACATCCGCCTCGCCCAGCAGGCCAGGGTGCTGTGGCGGGAGCTGGAGGATCTCACCGGCACCGAGCTGCTCACCGTCACCGGCGGGGTGGAGCACGGCGGCGACCCCGCGTTGGACCTGGTGGCCGATGCCACCGCCGCGGCCGGCGTGGCGTCGCAGTGGTTGACGCCGCGCCAGGCCGCGCGGCGCTGGCCCGGCCTGCGCTTCGACACCCGGGTGCTGGTCCACCCGGACTCCGGGCGGCTGCACGCCGACAACGCCGTCACCGCGTTGCAGGACAGCGCCGTCAAGCACGGCGCCGTGGTCCGGCACGAGGTGCCGGTGCGATCGCTTGCGGTGCGGGGGGACGACGCCGTCGAGGTCCACACCGACGACGACCGCTACCTCGCCCGCCGCGTCGTGGTCGCCGCGGGGGCCTGGACGGAGAAGCTGCTCGGCGGCCTCGTGCCGCTGCCGGCCCTGCGGGTCACCCAGGAGCAGCCGGCGCACTTCGCCCCGGTCGTCCTGCCCACGGCGGCCGATCAGGACCGCTGGCCCAGCTTCGGGCACCTGCTGACGGCCGGGACCGAGGAGGCCATCGCCTTCCACGGCGGTGTCTACGGGCTGGAGACCCCCGGCGAGGGCGTCAAGGTCGGCTTCCACGGGGTCGGGCCGGTGGTCGACCCGGACCGGCGGGACTTCGCGGCGGTGCCGGCCCAGCTCGCGGCGCTGCGGGAGTACGTACGGCGCTGGATCCCCGGTGTGGACCCGGACCACTTCGCCCCGATCAGCTGCACCTACACGACAACCCCGGACTCACACTTCGTCCTGGACCGACACGGCCCGGTGGTCGTGGCGGCGGGATTCTCCGGCCACGGTTTCAAGTTCGTGCCCGCCATCGGCCGCATCCTCGCGGACCTGGCCGTCGCCGGCACCCGTCCCGATCCCCGCTTCGCCTCCACCCGCTGACCCGCCAGAAAGCGAGATCATCATGCCCGAGCCCGATCCGCTGCATCTCGCCGTCGCCCTGGACGGTGCGGGGTGGCATCCGGCGGCCTGGCGGGAGCCATCCGCTCGGCCGCGCGAGCTGTTCTCCCCGGGCTACTGGGTGGATCTGGTCACCGAGGCCGAACGCGGACTGCTCGACTTCGTGACCTTCGAGGACTCCCTGGCGTTGCAGTCCTCCCTGCTGGGGGGCCCGGACGGCCGCACCGACCAGGTACGGGGCCGGCTGGACGCGGTGCTGGTCGCCGCCCGGGTCGCCCCACTGACCTCGCGCATCGGCCTGGTGCCGGCCACCTCGGTCCTCCACACCGAGCCGTTCCACCTCTCCAAGGCCATCGCGACCCTGGACTACACCAGCGGCGGCCGGGCCGGCTGGCGGGTCCAGGCCGGCCGGCCCGCCGAGAGCCCGCACTTCGGCCGGCGCGACTCCCCCGAGATCACCTTCGACAACCTCGACACACCCGAGATCCAGGCTTTCGTCGCCGCATCGTTCGACGAGGCCGCCGACCACGTCGAGGTCGTCCGCCGGCTGTGGGACAGCTGGGAGGACGACGCCGAGATCCGCGACGCCGCCACCGGCCGTTTCGTCGACCGCGACAAGCTGCACTACATCGACTTCGAGGGCCGCTGGTTCAGCGTCCGCGGACCCTCCATCACCCCTCGCCCCCCGCAGGGCCAGCCGCCGGTCACCGCGCTGGCGCACGCCACCATCCCGTACCGGCTCGCGGCCCGCGCCGCCGACGTCGTCTACGTCACCCCCCACGACCTCGACCAGGTGCGCGCCATCGTCGCCGAGGTCCGCGACGAGCAGGACCGCGCGGGGCGCGCCGGCGAGACCCTGCACGTCTTCGCCGACCTGGTGGTCGTCCTCGACGACACCGCCGAGGCGGCCGCGGACCGGCTCGGTCGCCTCGACGGGCATCTCGACGCGCCGGCCGGCTCCGACGCGAAGACCTTCGCCGGCACCCCCGCCGGTCTCGCCGACCTTCTCCTCGACTGGCAGGCCGCGGGTCTCACCGGCTACCGGCTGCGGCCCGCCGTCCTGCCCGACGACCTGACCGCCATCACCCGCCGGCTCGCCCCCGAACTGGCCCGCCGCGGTCGGTTCCGCACCGAATACCGGACCACCACCCTGCGCGGACACCTCGGCCTGCCGCGACCGGCCAGCCGTTACGCCGCCGCCGCCGAGCAGCGAATCGAGGTCGCCTCCTCATGAGCAGCCCACGCAAGCAGATCATCCTGGGTCACTACCTCGGTGGGGTCAATCACCACACGGTGTGGTCGGACCCGGCCGCCGGCAGCCAGATCGCGTTCTCGTCGTTCCGGCACGCGGCCCAGGCGGCGGAGCGCGGGAAGTTCGACTTCTTCTTCCTCGCCGAGGGGCTGATCCTGCGCGAGCGGCTCGGGCAGATCTTCGACCAGGACATCGTCGGGCGCCCGGACACCCTGCCGGTGCTCGCCTCGCTGGCCGCCGTCACCGAGCATCTCGGGCTCGTCGGCACCCTCAACGCCACCTTCAACGAGCCGTACGAGCTGGCCCGCCAGCTCGCCTCGCTGGACCATCTCTCCGGCGGCCGGGCCGGCTGGAACGTGGTGACCTCGTTCGACGCCTTCACCGGGCAGAACTTCCGCCGGGGCGGTTTCCTGCACCGTGACGACCGGTACGTGCGGGCCGAGGAGTTCGTCGCCCTCGCCCGCCAGCTGTGGGACTCCTGGGCCGCCGACGCGATCGTCGCCGACGCCGAGAACGGCCGGTTCCTGCGCGACGCGGCGGCCGGGACGTTCCGCCACTCCGGTCGCCAGTTCGACGTGGCCGGCCAGTTCAACGTGCCGCGCAGCCCGCAGGGACGGCCGGTGGTCCTGCAGGCCGGGGTCTCCCCGCAGGGCCGCGACTTCGCCGCCGCCACCGCCGACGCGATCTTCTCGCCCTACCACGAGCTCGGGCCGGCCCAGGAGTACTACCGCGACATCCAGGCCCGCCTCGTGCGGGCGGGCCGGCCACCGGGCTCGGTGAAGCTGCTGCCCGGCGGGACGTTCATCCTCGGCGACACCGAGGCCGACGCCGTCGAGCGGCAGCGGGAGGTCGCCCGCGCCCAGGTCAGCGGGCGGACCGCGCAGATCCTGCTGGAGACCGTCTGGAACCGGGACCTGTCCGGCTACGATCCGGACGGCCCGCTGCCCGACATCGACCCGGACCCGACCGGCCCGCCGGTGATCCAGGGCCGCGCCCGGCTCGCCGAGGACCCGTTCGAGACCGTGCGGACGTGGCGGGCGCTGGCCGAGGCCAACCGGTACTCGCTGCGCGACCTCGCCATCCGCGTGTTCAGCCACACCGAGTTCGTGGGCACGCCGACCCAGATCGCCGACCGGCTCGACCACTTCGTCCAGAACGACGGCTCGGACGGCTTCATCCTGGGCTCGCACGTGACCCCCGGGGGGATCGACGAGTTCGTCGACAAGGTCGTCCCACTGCTGCAGGAGCGCGGCTCGCTGCGCGCCGAGTACAGCGGGACGACGCTGCGGGACAACCTCGGCCTCCCGCCGGTTCCGGTCGCCGCGGACCGCACACCCCAGGGCACCCCGGCGTGACCGAGCGCCATCCGCTGGACAACCCGGCGCTCGCCTCGCTGCTGGGACCGCACGCGCACCTCGCCGTGCGGCAGGGAAGCGTGCTGCGCTATCCCGAGGACGTCGCGCCGTTCATCGCCCTGCCGGACGATCCCGGTGCCGACACCTGGCGGGACGCCGCGGCGCTGCTCGGCCCCGGGGCGGTCCTGCCGCTCGCCGGCTTCGACGGCGTGCTGCCGGCCGGCTGGGAGGTGGTCGGACACGGTGCCGGCGTGCAGCTCGTGGACGAGGGCGTCGCCGCGGCCCCCGATGACGAGGCCGTCCGGCTCGGGCCGGACGACGTCGGGGACATCCTCGCGCTGATCGACCGCACCCGGCCCGGGCCGTTCCGGTCCCGGACCATCGAGCTCGGCACCTACCTCGGCATCCGGCGCGGCGGCGTGCTCGTCGCGATGGCCGGGGAGCGGCTGCACCCGCCGGGCTGGACGGAGATCAGCGCGGTGTGCACCGACGTGGCCCACCGCGGGCAGGGACTGGCCACCCGGCTCGTGCACGCCGTCGCCGCGATCATCCGGGCCCGGGGGGAGACACCGTTCCTGCACGCCTCGGCGGACAACACCGGCGCGATCAGACTCTACGAGCAGCTCGGTTTTCGCCTTCGCCGACGGGTGGAGTTCTCCGCCGTACGGGTGCCGGGCGAGCCGGCGGACGGCGTGCCGGGCCAGAACCCGTTCGCCGCCGTGCGCGACGCGGGCGTCCCGAACACCGGCGTCCCAGACACCAGCGTCGCAACCAGCCCCGAAGGGCTAACGTCCAGGCCATGACGACAGATCACATCGCGGGGCATCTGCGGCCCGGCGGCCACCCGCCCGGCGGCGTGCGCGACAGCGCCGACGTGAAGGTGGAGCAGCACCGCCTGCCGCAGACGTACGCCGCGTTCGCCGCGCTGCGTGACGCGACCGGCGAGCAGACCGCGGCGGTGGTGCAGGTTCTCGCGCTCTACGGCCATGCGGTCGACAACGGTGACACGGAGCTGCTGGCGCAGGTGTTCGTCGACCCGCCGGCCCCCGACGGTGCGACGTCGCCCTCGCACCACACCGTCAACACGGAGGTGAAGCAGGTCCCCGGCGGCCTGGCCGCGTGGAGCCGGCTGGTGACGATCGCCGGCGACGGCAGCGTCGCGAGCGCCGACGCCGTCGACGTGCTCACCGAGACGCCCGCCGGCTGGCGGGTGACCAGCCGGACCGTCCACCCGCGCCACGGCGGCCCGGCCGTCGTCGCCGACGGGCAGGCACCGTGGGCGTGAGGATCGTGCCGGTCGACGCGGCCACCTACGCCGACGTGTGCAGCCTGCTCGCCAGGCATCCGCACCTGTTCGACAACATCGCGCTGGGCGCCGCGCCGGCGGCGTACACCGACGACGCGGTGATGGGCGGGGTGCCGCTGGCCCAGGCCGTGAGCGGCCTGCCGTACGGGCGGGTGATGTTCCCGCACCACACCACCGACGTCGCCGTCCACCGCGTCGACGACGACACCCTGCGGGTCTGGGCGAAGTACTTCGTCATCCGCGGCGACGGCACCGCCGGATCCGGCGACTACCAGGACACCGTGGTCCGCACGCCGCAGGGCTGGCGGATCGCCGAACGGTCGGTCACCCGCGGCAACCGGCCCGACGACGACCCCGACGGCCCCTCGACCCGGACCCTCACCGCCACCACCTGGCTGCCGCCAGCGCCCGCGTCCTGACCGGCGCCGGCGCCGGCCACGCCGGCTCGGCGACCGTCAGGGTGAGATCGAGGTGCAGGGGTCGCGCAGCGGCTGGGCGGTGTGGGCTGCGCGGATCATCCGGTCGGCCGCGGCGGCAGGGCCCGCGGCGATGTAACGCTGGGTACGGCCGTGTCCGATCTCCTCGATCAGTCCGGCGGCCCTGAGGCTCTGCAGGTCGCGGATCGCCTGGTCACGGGTCAGGCCCTCGGCGCGGGCGTAGGTCGCCCGGCGGGCGCCTTCCGGGCGGGTCGTGGCCTGGAGCGCGGCGACCGACCGCTCTCCCAGCCCTGCCGCGGCGACCTGGTCGGCCAGGACTCCCCAGACCTCGGCCGCCAGGTCGAGCCGCCGCTGGACGAGCTGTACCCGCAGGTGGTGCGCCCGCAGGCAGAACCGGACCCAGCCATGGGTGTCCCGCTCCGGCTGGAAGCTGCCGCCCTGCGTCTCGGTCAACGCCGCGTAGTACATCGCCGTGTTGTGCGGCGACGAGCCGAGCCATTCCTCAATGCTGGCGAACTCGGGCGCCAGAATCAGCTCCCGCGCGAGCACCAGCGTCTGCAGACAGCGCACCATCCGGCCGTTGCCGGCGCGCCACGGATGAATGCTGACCAGGTTCAGGTGCGCCATCGCCGCGCGGACGACGGCCGGGGTGTCGCGGTCGCCTTCCTCGAGCCAGGCGCAGAACTCGTCCACCGACGCCGGGACCTGTGCCGCGTCCGGCCCGGTGCAGACGGGCGGGTTGTCGGGCGCGGCGGCCGCCCAGACCGGGCCGAGCCGGTACCGGTCAGACGATCGGTCGAGATCGCCGCGCAGCATCATGACATGCAGAGCCGACAGCAACATCGGCTGGTAGCCGAACACCTCGAACTTCGCCAGCCTCGTCCTGGCCACCCGCAACGAGTCCGACTTCGATCCCATGGGTGTTCCGCTCGTGAATCCCTGGCGCGACCAGACCTGATCCAGGCCAGGGAAGCAGCCGACGCCGTACTGGTCGCAGAGCCGGACGACCTCGCGCACCGGTCCACGCGGCCGTCAGCTTCGGCGAGCTGGTTACCCGGGCGTCGTGAGCAGCGGCAACAGCTGGTTGCCCTGACGCTCGATCTCCTGCAGGTAGGGCGTGTCCGACAGGACGAAGTGGGTGATCCCCAGGTCGGCGTACCGGTGCAGGGATTTCGCGACATCCGCCGCCGAGCCGACCAGCCAGGTGGTGCCGGCGCCCCCTCCGCCGACCCTGCCCGGCGTGGTGTAGAGGTTGTCGTCCAGGACCTCACCACGCGCCTGAAGGTCGAGCAGCCGCCGCTGGCCCACAGCGTGGAAGCGGTCCCAGCGCTCGGGGAGCTTTTCCTGGCGAGCCGCCAGGTCGGCGACCTTGGCCTCGGCGTCGGCCCAGGCCTGCGCGGTGGTGTCGCGGACGAAGGTGGTGACGCGCAGCCCGAACTCCAGCGGCGGGTGTTCGCGGCCCAGCTTCTCGCTCAGCTCCCGCAGGCGCGCGATGCGTTCGGCGATGCCGTCGAGCGGCTCGCCCCAGAAGAGCTGGACGTCGGCCTCCGCGGCCGCGACCCGCTCCGCCGCGGCGGAGGCCCCGCCGAAGTAGAGCGTCGGGTGGGGCCGGCCCGGGCGCGCCTGGACCCGGGGAGCGAGGGTCGAGCCGGTCACCTGGAAGTACTCGCCGCGGTGGGTGACGTCCTGTTCGGTCCACAGCCGGCGGACCAGTCGCAGGAACTCGCCGGTGCGGGCGTAGCGCTGCGCCTGGCCCGCCTCGCTGTCGCCGTACGCCGCGAGCTCGTCCCGGCCCGAGACGATGTTGACCCGCACCCGCCCGCCCGACAGGTGGTCGAGGGTGGCCGCGGCGGCGGCGAAGTGCGCCGGGCCCCAGTAGCCGGGACGCACCGCGATCAGCGGCTCGAAGTCGGTCGTACGCGCCACCAGGGCCGTGGCGAGGGTGAAGGTGTCCGGCCGGCTCCACCCGGCGCCGAGCAGCGCTCCCCGCCAGCCGTGCCGCTCGATCGCGACGGCCTGCCGGGTCAGCGTGTCGAGACTGTTGTGGCCCGCCACCGTGTCGTCGCCGCGGTGACCGGGCCGGACCTCGTTGGGGATGTACCAGAGGAACTCCGCCGCGGTCATCCGCGGTCTGCGGCCTTCACCTCGACCGGCGGCTCGGGCGCCGGTCCGCCGCTCGGGGTGTGCACCAGCGAACCAGTGATCGTCTGGGGGTTCGTGAACAGGGCGAGCAGCGGGCACTCCGCCTCGACGGTCTGGTACAGAGTCTCGATCTCCTCGGCCGTGGCCGGGGAGGTGACGGAGGCCTGGTAGGTGATGTTGTGCGGTTCCCGGGGCACACCCTCGAAGCCGGGCTGGCCGGCCCGGGGTTCCATCTGCCCCTCGACCTCCACCCTGATCTCGTCGAGCGGTAGGTCCAGGCGGGCGGCGACGATCTCGAAGACGTGGGTCAGGCAGCTGGCGAACACGCCGAGGACGAGCTCGGGTGAGCTGGGTCCGAGGTCGTCACCGGCGAAGTCGGGGGGCGAGTCGCTGAGGATCTGATGGTCACGGATCCGGATCCGCCGGACACCGCTGCGTCCGTCGGCGACGGACTGCGCCCGCAGCACCACCGGACCCGAGAAGGCGCCCGCGGCGATCGCGCCCTCGCGGGCCAGCACGGCCGCGCGCTTGTGGACGAGAAACTCCCGCAGGCCAGGGCGCGTAGCGGAATCGGTCGTCGGCATGACGCTTCCCTCCAGGAACAGTGGTGCCCTCATGCCACACCACGCGGCCAGCCGTACGCAACATCCCGCCATGCATCCGTAACACATGAACAACAATCGGGGCGCGTTCTCGCCAGCAGGTTCAGAAAATCGGGTGCGCCAAGCGCCGATACGACGTGTACGCGGGGATCGCGCCAGGTCAGCGCATCCCACTCGTCGCGTCACCCGACAACAATGACCTTGACCCCGAGCGCGTCATATGTTCCGCGCGCGCGTGCGTCCCTGGTCGCGAGGGCCAGGCCATGTTCCCTGGCGGCCAGAGCCACCAGCCCGTCGTACACGGCGCCCCCGGCGATGCCGAGGTGGCTCAACGTTGCGTGAACCTTCTGCGCCTGCGGGCCGCCCAGCGTAAGCGGTGCCGTGAACCGTGCGTCGAGCAGGCGAGCGGCGTCCCGCCCGGACAGTCTCGCGCTACCCGGCATTCTGGTGAGTACCGAGTAGGTCTCCGCCAGAGCGTGACCGCTCAGCGTGAGCTCCTGCCCGGCCCACCATCGCACTACATCCACATGACGCGTATGCGAGCGCACCAGCAGTGGCACCGCGACGCTCGTGTCGACCGCGATGGTCACCGGCGGCCTGCGTCGATGAGGCCGAACAGGACGTCGTCATCGACGGGCGTGTCGCCGGCCGACACGAGCACGCCGTTCTCCTCGACCAGACGTGCAGTCCTGCCGGCCGGCACCACCTGCACACCGGCACCGTAGGGCGAGATGTCCACCTTCGTACCCGGGAGCAGACCCAGCGTGTCGCGGATGGACTTGGGCAGCACGATCCGGCCAGCCTGATCGATGACAGCCTCCATGGGAGGAGGATACCATTTCGATCCCATCACCGCGGAGCAGCCTCCGGGCCGCGTCCAGGGCGTTCTTCACCGCGCAGGTGAGGCCTCCGACCGGGCAGGATTTTCGAAGGCTGTGAAGAGAGCGGCGTAGCGTCCACCCCGCGCCAGCAGCTCGTCATGAGTGCCGATTTCGGTCACGCCGGTGTCGACGACGACGACCCGGTCCGCGCCGCGTGCCGTGGACATCCGGTGGGCGACGACGAGCACGGCCCGGTCGGCCGTCGCCGCGATCACCGCGGCCTCCACGAGCTTCTCCGTTCCGGGGTCGAGCCCGGACGTGGCCTCGTCGAGCACGACGACGTCCGCACCGAGCAGGCACACGCGGGCGAGCGCGACGAGCTGCCGCTCGCCCGCCGACAGCAGCGACCCGCCTTCGCCCACCTGGGTGGCGAGGCCGTCGGGCAGGCTGTCGAGCCAGCTCCCGGCGCCGACCGACGCCAGCGCCCCAGCCAGCTCGTCCTGGGTGGCGTCCCGCAGGTCCACCGGCTCGTCGAGCAGGCCGTAGATCTTGCGCAGCGCCGCGGCCGCCGATTCGAGCAACGTGACCAGGAAGCTCAGCGACTGCACCGGCTCGAAGGCGAGAAGCAGGTAGAGCACGAAGGCGCTGAGGGTGCCCACGCTCACCGCGTCCCGCGCGGCGAGGGCGCCGCCGGCGGCCAGCACCGCCGCGATGCTGCCGACGGTCGCGAGCTCCATGGCGGTGAGGTAGACGGACTGGATCCGCACCGCGGTGACGTTGGCGCCAAGTTGTCGACGGCTGCGCCCCCGCAACGACGCGGTCGTCCTGGCCTCCTGGCGGAACGCCCGGACCACCCGCAGCCCGGCGAGCCGCTCGGTCAGCTCGGTCACCGTGTCCGCGACGCGGTCACGCACCTGGGCGAACGCCGAGCGGGAGGCGCGGCGAAACCACACCGTCGCCGCGACCAGTGCCGCCGCCGGTAGCACGCAGACCAGCGCGAGCTGCCACGACAGCGCGACGAGCACCGCGACCAGGAACACGAGGGTGAGCACCGCCTGCGTGAACGGCACGACTCCGAGTTGGACGGCGTCCTGCAGCGCGTCGACGTCGGCGGTCATCCTGGACACCAGTACCCCCGCCGGGGTGCGGTCGAAGTAGCGAACCGACATCGACATCACGTGGTCGACGGTGCGGCTTCGCAGCTCGCGCACGAACCACTCACCGATCCGTCCCACCAGCTCGACCTGCAGCCGGGAGAGCACCAGACCAGCCAGTGCCAGGCCCAGGTAGAGCAGGCCGGCGCGGGTGACCACACCGGTGTCGGGCCGGCCTTCCACCAGTCCTTCGTCGACGGCGTAACGCAGGATCCACGGCCCGGCCAGCGCCGTCGCCGTGGTCATGACGAGCAGCAGCGCCGCCAGCGCGACCATCGGCCAGCGCGGCCGCACCAGCGTCAGCGTCCGGGCCAGCAGACCGCCGCGGCCCAGCCGGGACGTCACGACGTGGCCAGGGCGTCGCGGCGGGCCGGCGCTTCGGGGCCGGGCCCGTCCGGGCCGCCGGGCTGGGCGGCCAGCACCTGCCGGTAGCAGGACGAACTCGCCAGGAGGTTCCGATGGGTGCCGGTGGCCGCGACCCGGCCGCCTTCGAGCAGGACAACCCGGTCGGCGAGGGCGATGACGGCGGGCCGATGCGCGATGAGGATCGTCGTCCGTCCCCGGATCACGGTCGCCAGCGACGCGACGATCTCGGCCTCCTTGGCCGGGTCCACCGCGCTGGTCGGCGAGTCCAGCAGCAGCACCGGCGGGTCCGCGACCAGCGCGCGGGCCAGCGACAGTCGCTGTCGCTGGCCGCCGGACAGCTCCAGGCCCTGGGCGCCGACCGACGCGTCGTAGCCGCCCGGCCGGCGCCGACATCGTAGAAGCGGGGGACCAGCGCTGCGAGCGTGGTCTTGCCGCTGCCGGTCGCGCCGACCACGGCGACGCACTCGCCGGCCGGCACCACCAGGTCAAGCTCCCGAAGGACGTCACGACCCGTCGCGTAGCCGAACGTCACCCCCTCGAACCGCACCTCAAGCCCGCCGCCGAGCCTGGCGGGCGCCCTGCTGGCCGTGGGCTGGGCCGGCGTGGACTGCGCTGGCGTGGACTGCGCCGGCGTGGACTGCGCCGGCGTGGACTGCGCCGGCGTGGACTGCGCCGGCGTGGACTGCGCCGGCGTGGACTGCGCCGGCGTGGACTGCGCCGCCGTCGGTTCCGGCTGCTCGTCGAGGATCGCGGCGACCAGCCCGGCCGACACCGCCGCTCGCTTCAGCTGGGACGCGGTCATGCCGGCGATCCGCAGCGGACCGACGATGATCAGCCCGAAGTAGTTGAACTGGACCAGCTCGCCGATCGTCAAAGCTCCGTCGGCGACGCGTAGCCCGCCGATCCACAGCACGCCGACCAGGCCGAACGCCGGCAGCAGTTCGACGAGTGGCAGGTAGGTCGCGCGGACCGAATTCAGCCGCAGTGCCGCCCGCTGCACCTGACCAGCCTGGTCACGGACGCGGCGCCGCTCGTCGTCCTCGGTGCCGAGGCCCTTCGTGGTGCGCACCCCGGCAAGCGACTCCTCCACGGTGCCGGCCAGCCCGCCGAGCTCGGACTGCAGCTCCAGGGCCCGCGGCCCCAACTGTTGGGTGAACCGCACCGCGACCGCGAACACCGCCACGGCCGGCGCCAGGGCGACGACCGCCAGCACCGCGTCGATCCAGGCCAGCAGGATCGCCGCCCCGACCAGCATCGCCGCATTGGAGACCATGATCGGAATATTGATCACGGGCTGCTGGATCTGCTGCAGGTCGGTCGTAGCCCGGGTGATCAGGACACCACTGGGGTTGCGGTCGTGGAACGTTGCCGGCAGCCGCACCACCCGCGCCAGCAGCCGCTCCCGCAGGTCCGCCTCCACCACGAAGGCGAGGCACTGCCCGCAGTAGCGCCGCAGCCCGGCGAACCCGGCGCCGACCACCGCCAGCCCGGCGAAAAGCGTGACCCCGAGCCACAGCTGGCGGGAGTCGCCACCGAGCACCCCGGCGTCGACCGTCCGCGCGACGAGCAGCGGCGCGGCGAGTTTCGTCGCCGTCCAGAGCAGGCCGGCGCCGATGCCGGCGGCCAGCAACCGCGGGTGGCGGCCCACCGCCGCCGTTACCAGTGCGAGTCCCGGTCCGCCCCCCACTGCGGGACCCACTGCGGGGCGAGTGGCAGTCGGGTCACGCTCTGGTACCGACCACGCCGATGATCTCGGTGGTCATCGCGCGGGACCGCCGACCGCCGCGTCGGCGGCCCGCGGCGACCGGTCGCCGGGGCGGGACGCCGCGGCCAGCGCCGCCGGCACGGGTGCGATCTCGGTGCGCCGGGCCGCCTCGCCACGGTCGCGCCGGGCCACCTCCTCGCGCACCAACGGGATCAGGTGCCGGCCGTAGTCGATCGCGTCGTCATAGGGGTCGTAACCCCGGATCAGCAACGTCGTGACACCGATGTCGACGTAGTCGAGCAATGCCGCGGCGACCGTCTCCGGCGTGCCGACCAGCGCCGTGGAGTTCCCGCCGCCGCCGATCGCGGCGGCCAGCGGCGTCCACAGCGCACGGTCGTGCAGCTCACCCTTGGCCGCGGCGGCCAGCAGCCGCTGCGAGCCGACGTTCTGCGGCGTGTGGGCAGTCCTGGTCAAGCCGCGGAACTCCTTGAAGTACTCGGCGGCCTTACCCACGTTCTGCCTGGTCGACGCCAGGATCCGGTGCGCCCGCTCCCAGGCCAGTTCCTCGGTGGGGCCGAGGATCGGACGGAACGACACGCTGATGCGCGGCGGCGTGGTCCGGCCGGCGGCGGCTGCGGCGGCGTTGACGGCCGCGATCTGCTGGGCGGTCTCGGCGAGCGGCTCGCCCCAGAGCGCGAAGACGTCGGCGTGCTTGCCGCCGACCCGGTAGGCCGCCTCCGACGAACCGCCGAAGTAGATGGGCAGGTGCGGCTGCTGCACCGGCAGCACCCCGGACAGGTGATCGTCGAGCTGGTAGTACCGGCCGTGGTGGGAGAACGGCTCGGTGGTGGTCCACGTCCGGCGGACCACCTCCAGGTACTCGTCCGTCCGGTCGTAGCGCTCGTCCTTGTCGAGGTAGTCGCCGTCCCGCCGCTGCTCGGCGTCGCTTCCCCCGGTGATGATGTGGATCGCCACCCGGCCGGCGGAGAAATGGTCGAGGGAGGCGAAGTAGCGTGCCGCGACGGTGGGGAACACCACCCCGGGCCGGTGCGCGACCAGGTAGGCCAGGCGCTCGGTGTGTGCCGCCGCGTAGGCGGCTACCTGGATGTTGTCGACCGATCCGCTGCTGTACCCGATGAGCACGCGGTCGAAGCCGGCGTCCTCGTGGGCGACGGCGAACCGCCGGGTGAAGTCGCGGTCCACGACGGGACCGGCTGTGAACGTGCTCGCCTCCGAACCGGGGCGGGTGGCTATCAGACCGACGAACTCGACCGGCATGGTGGTACCTCTTTCCCGGGCAGGGACCTCTGTGGGAAGCGCTCGGATGAAGGGGCGGCGAGGCGCGCGGGCGGGGCGTTCGCCGCGCGACATCTCATACTTAACCAAGTCAATCGAAAAAGTGAACTTTATGCCGCGAGCCGACCCGGGTGGATCCGTTGTGGCACCGAGTTACGAGTACGGCCGTTGCTCTGCCGGCCCTGGTCGCCGGGCCGGTTGGCGGCCGCGAGGCAGATCGGCGTCAGCGGGCAGTGGCCTCGATGGTCCACTGCAGGGCGTCGGCGGTCGGCGGGCGTCCAGCCTCGTAGTCGGCATGCACGGCGGTCACGGTGAATCCGACTTCGCGTAGCAGACCGGTCAGCTCGTCGAGCTGGTAGATCTGAAGGTCGAACTTCTGCAGCTCAGCGTCGAGAAGGCGGCCGACCTGGAGCCGGGGCGACCGGCCTGCCGACGGTCGCCACACCCGGCCCCAGCGCCGTGCGAACCTGGCGAGCTGGACCGTGGCGCGGTGGCTGAGGCAAAGGGCGGTCTTCGCTACCAGGCGAAGTGCTCGGGGGCCGTCCGGTAGCCCGGGAAGATCTCGTCCAGCCGGGCGAGCGCCTTGTCGTCCAGGTGGACGTCGAGTGCCCGGACGGCGTCGTCAAGGTGCTGCTGGATGCGCGGGCCGACGATCGGAGCGGTGACGGCCGGCTGGTGCAGCAGCCAGGCGAGCGCGACGTCACCGGGCTCGTGGCCGAGCTCGGCGGCGAAGTCCTCGTAGGCCTCGATCTGGGGGCGCTTGGCCTCCAGGGTCTGCGCGGCGCGGCCTTCGAGGCGCCGCCTGCTCTCGCGCTCCTTGCGAAGCACGCCACCGAGCAGCCCGCTCTGCAGCGGCGACCACGGGAGAAGGCCCACGCCGTAGTGCTGCGCGGCGGGCAGCACCTCCAGCTCGATCTCGCGGGTGAGGAGGTTGTAGATCGGCTGCTCGCTGACCAGGCCGAACGTCCCGCGCTGGGCCGCGGCGGCCTGCGCCTGGGCGATGTGCCAGCCCGCGAAGTTGCTGCTGCCGACGTAGAGGATCTTGCCAGCCGTGACGGCGACGTCGACAGCCTGCCAGATCTCCTCCCACGGGGTAGCGCGGTCGACGTGGTGGAACTGGTAAAGATCGATGTAGTCGGTCTGCAGTCGGGTCAGGCTCGCGTCCAGCGCACGGCGGATGTTGAGCGCCGACAGCTTGCCCTCGTTGGGCCACTCCCCCATGGCGCCGTAGACCTTGGTGGCCAGCACGGTGCGCTCCCGGCGCCCGCCGCCCTGCGCGAACCAGCGGCCGATGATCGACTCGGTGTGACCCCTGCCCTCACCAAGGCCCGACACACCGGCCGAGCGCAGGCCGTAGACGTTGGCCGTGTCGAAGAAGTTGATGCCGTACTCGTGCGCCGAATCCATGATCTTATGGGAATCGGTCTCGTTGGTCAGCGGACCGAAGTTCATCGTGCCCAGGCACAGGCGCGAGACGGACAGACCGGAACGACCGAGCTGCGTGAACTGCATCCTGCGTGAGGTCCTCTCGATGAAGGATCAGCCGGCATCTCGCTCAGGCAAGCGGTAGACCGACATCGTCGAGTCTGCACCTTCGAGCGCGCTCCAGGTCAAGCCGGTCGAGCACCACCCGTGCCGCAGCCGGCCGAGCACCAGGCCAGACCGATCGCTGGCGGCTGGCCAGGTGAGCGCGGTCGGACAGGCGTCAGCGCAACCCCTGGGAGAACAGGGGGCCGCCCAGCACGTGGACGGTCAGGACGACGATGACGCCGGCCAACACAGGCACCACCACCAGGCGTTCGGCCCTCCCGTCGGTACGGGGAACCAGGACGACCCCCATCCGCCAGTGCACCGGCCAGAGCAGGAGGCAACCTCGGGGGGTCAGGCAGTCACCGATCAGGTGCGCAAGGCACCCCAGGAAAACCGGATAGGCGACAAAGCCCATGTCCAGGCCGTGCATCAGATAGACCGCGACCCCGGCCGTCACGCAGTCCTTCAGGCCCGACCAGAACTCGTGCCCCTCGAAGTCCAGGCCGAGGCCGCGCAGCCCGAAGCCGACGAGGACGAACAGTGCCGCCCACCAGCCGTACCGGAAATGGTCCGCCAACAGACTCATCGCGACACCCATGGCGAGCGCGAAAAGCAGGGAGTGGGTGGCGTGCCGATGGCCGCCGCTGGCCCGGCTCACCCATCGGCACATCGTTCGAGAGATTGGGCCGAGGGTGTTCGCGATCCGGCCGTTGGGATGGTCGATGTCGGGCAGCAGACCCGCACCAGCGGCCACCACCCCGCCGGCGATCACCTGATGGGAGGACAACGACAGCGCGTGGGTCCCCAGCCAGTCCTCCCGGCCCAGGAAGGGCGCGACGGCCAGCCAGAGCGCCGCACCGCTCAGCGCGTGCGTCCGCCCCATCATCGCTGACGAACCTCAGTGATCGGCATTCGGCGGACTCTAGCGTGACGATTCCGCCCGGCCACGCCGAGCATGCCCGTCTGCCACCCGTTCCTGCGCCGACCAGGAGCGACGAGACCTCGACCAGCAGGACCAGTCGTCGCCACGGGCAGACCACCGAGACCCTCTGCGTGCTCAACGACGTCCCGCAGGTGTAGCTCGCGCACCGTTCGGTGCGCATCGTCGTCCCCGGGCGAACCGGCACACATCTGATCATCGTTCCCGACCCCAGGCCACACTTTGCGAAACCATTCGGTAACGTCGAGTTCCAGGCGAGCGGCGCGGATCGCGGCGAGCGATCGGTTGAGAAACCCGCTCGTTTCTGCTACCGGGTGACGATGACCGTCGCGCGGTGTCCGGCAGCGTTCTTGAGCTTGGTGTCGCCTGTGAGCAGGTCGCAGCCGAGTGCTTCGGCGAGCGCGATGTAGGCGGCGTCGTAGGCACCGAGGTTGTGCCGCAACTCCCACATCCGGGGGTGGTAGGGCCAGACCGGATGACGAGTGATCCGCAGGCGCGCGTAGTCAGCCAGCATCTGCTCGCCGCGATGCTCTGTGATCTTCTTTCCGGCGGCAAGCCCGCGGACTGTTGACGCGACCTCGACGTCGAGATGGTGCGGGGCGTGCAGTGTCCGCGGGGCGGACAGGCGTTGCCGGAGCATTTCGTCGCCATCGCGGACGGACAGCACGTCAATGACGAGCGAGCAGTCAACCACGTACGTGAGGGTCAACGCCGCCCCTCGTCACGCGCCGCGAGGATGTCGTCCATGGTGAGCCCCACCGGTTCCCGGTCGCGAGCGAGGCGGGCGATGACCTCGGCGTTGGTCTCCGTGGCCGCATCGGCATCCATCAGGTCCCGCAAGTACCCGGACAGCGACTGACCGAGTGATCTGGCGCGCTCGCGCAGGACCGCGAGCGTCGCCGGATCGACATCACGCACCTGGACGATGCCCCCGTCGGCGGACTCGCTCATACATCCACGCTACCACGCTTCATGCATGGCGCATGAATGTATCCTCGGTGCCCAACCAGACCCGAGCGCCACGGCCTCAGGCCCGCCGCCGTGCTGGCGCCCAGCTCCCAGCGGTCCGACGGCGACCCCCAAGCTTCGTCCGGTCGCGCCGGTGCAGTCGCCAGCCGGCCATCAGCGATGTGGCAGCGGTGGCGCCCGGCTCCCAGCAGGCTTCGCGCGCAGCGGCGTCCACCTCGCCGACGATCGACAGAGGCTCGCGCAGACGCTTCCACTTCAGCCCGGTCGCGATGGTTTCAGCCCCACGGACGGCTCCAGTCGTGTCGCTGTCGCCGTGGACGTAGAGCGCGTACGGCCGGCCGACGGTCGCCTCAGGCACGGGATAATAGATCTGGTCGCAGAAATGCGCGAACCCTGGTCAGGAAGAAGTCACTTTCGGCGACGACTGGTTCGACTCGAACCGTTCAGTGTGGTGATGCGCTGTCGTAGCTCGTCGGCGAACACGACCTCGTAAGAAGGCCCCAGCTCCCGCGCTACGCGGATCGCCAGAGCGTAGCCTCGCTCGTTCCAGTCGGCCTGGACCTGTTCGCTCGGCCAGCTGTAGCCGTTGGCGATCAGTACGCGGGTGTAGTCGGCCGACCACAGGTCGAGCTCGTCACGCAGCACATCGGTCAGCGGCAGCTCCTCGGCCGACGGCATCCCGCCTTCCTCGCTGACCCACAACGGAAAAGCGTAGTAATCGGCCATCACCTTCACCCGCCGCGCAGCCATGTCTAATCATAATGCCAAGCTCAGTTATGAGCCCGTGAGACGCACACCGCCGAACGCTGCGGCGTCAGCGCTGGTCCGCCTGCCAGAAACATCTGCCCGCCGCCGCCCCGAGTCGCCGCTGCGGGCACCTACATCACAAGACTCGCCGCCGCTGTCGCACCGAGCTCCCAGCAGGCTTCCCGGGCGGCCGGGTCCAGGGCTCCGACGACGGTGACCGGATCACGCAGCCGCTTCCAGCGCAAGCCGGTCGCGATCGACTCCACAGCGTGCACGGCTCCTGTCGTATCGTTATTCCCGTGGACGTACAAGGCGCACGGACGACCAACCGTAGCGTCAAGACACGGATAGTAGACAGTGTCGCAGAAATGTGCCGAACCCTGGTCACGAAGACATCGCGCCCCGTAACTACCCCTCGGACCGGACGGGACGCGCGACCACGAGGCGGAGCTACCGGTCGGCTACGGCATCAGGCTTGCGGCGACGGTGGCCCCAAGCTCCCAGCATGCCTCTCGATCGTTGGCATCCGGCGCGCCGAGCACCGTCACCGGCTCGCGTAGCCGCTTCCCCTTCAGGCCCGCGGCGATCGTCTCGACGCTGCGGACCGCGTCCGTGCTGTCGGAGCCGCCGTGAACGTAGCGAGCCGGGATTCGCCCGAAGCCCCTCACCGACGGGTGAGCGACGGTCCGGAGGAAACGGCGTTACCGGGGCGCGCTTGCGCACCGCCGAACCGGATGGCCTCGGTCGCCGACGGTGTCAGCATCCGGAGGGCATGCTGGACCAGCAGCACGCCCCACAGTTCCTGCTCGACGCCCTCGGGCCAGCGCGAGCGAAGACTGTGTGCACCGCGGTGGGAGCCGGGCCATGGCGCACCCAGCGCATCCCTGATCGTCCAGCGGCCGAGGTACTGGGAGAGCAGGGCGTCGCGCGGCCCGACATGCGGGTCCAGCAACGTGGTGACCAGATATCCCGGTGGGTCGACGACGATGTCGGGTACCGCGTCCGGTGCGGGTCCGAGCACCCGCACCACCGTGTGCCCGGCGGATCCGGGCCCGACGGCGACAGTGGACAGGTAGGACCCGTCCGGAAGGTGATCCGGCCCGGCCGGTGCGGTGCCGTCGACCCGCCACAGCACATCGACGCCGGCACGGCGAAGGTGCGCGAGGACCGCCGGGCTCACCAGGGCGCCGTCGGCCATCAGCACATCCGCGGGCCGCAGCATCCCGGCCAGCACCTGTGCGGTCGCCGGGGCAAGGCCGGCTGTCGACCCGACGGTGGCATCCAGCACCCGGCGGCTGTCGGAGACAGTCAGACCGACCAGTCGGGCCTGCGGCCGGGATCCGGTGTCATGTGGAGGTCGCGACCCGTCGAACTGCCGCAGGTTCTGCGGGCTGTCCGGCAGGGTCAGCGCGGTGACGTCGAGAGTGACGGTTCGGCGCCGGTGTTCTCGGGGTTCATCCAGGCGGCCGGCCGATTCGAACTGCCCGGCTCCGGCCAGCAACGAGCCCGGACCGCCGGCAGGCATTCGGGCGGCGTCGTGGTAAAGCACCTTGAGCGGGTCGGGGCCGAGTCGGGCGCGGGCCCGGCTGACGGCGGCGGTCGTCGGCAGTTCCGACGGCGTCACCGGCAGTCCGCCGCGGACCCCGGCCTCGGCCTCGGCCTCGGCCAGCAGTTTCACGATCTCCGGGTAACTCCAGCCCGGGAACAGGCACATCGCCAGCACGAAGTGGACGACGACCCGGGGCGGCAGCAGACGGTTGCGCTGCCCACCACGACCGCACTGTTCGACTGCCCGGTCGACCACCCTGGCTGGAAACATGCGCAGCAGCAGCCAGACGGCCATGACATCGGATATCCGCCGACCCAACATGTCGCCACCCGGTCCAGGTCGGGTCATGGCAGTACCTCCAACGCGCCACACAAAAAGGGATGAGAGAATTCAGCATTCTGCGAAGCCGCCGAGGACAATAGGTTCGCGGTGCCCGGGGCGACGTCAGGGGAACCCCTTGTTTGCCCCCGATGGCGGCAGCCGGCCGACTGGAATCAGGCGGGCCGGGGAATTTCCAGCATCCCGTCGACCGGACGTGCGACGAAAAGGACACAACGGTGGCAACCGTCGTCGAAGATGGCCCGCACCATCATCGGTATGCCTGTCAGGATGGGGACATCGCGTCATTGAGGCCAGCCGACAAATCCTGTGGTAGGAGTTGCGGGACGGCATCCGAGGGCGGGCCGATATCGACGAGGAGCGGGCAGGGTGACACGATGAATGGCCTACTGGAACGGGACGGTGAAATCGCGATTCTTGATGGCCTGCTGCGCGATCTGGAGTGCGGGATGGGTCGTTTCGCAATGATCGAGGCGGCCTCCGGAATGGGTAAGTCGGCGCTGCTGCGGCATGCCGGAGATCGCGCCCGTGAGCGCGGCTTTCAGGTGTGTTCGGCGCGCGGCTCAGAACTGGAGCGCGAGTTCACCTTCGGGGTCGTCCGGCAGTTGTTCGAACGGGTGTCAGCCGACCCGTGGGAAACCGAGAACGAGCTGTATCTCGGTGCCGCGGCACCCGCCCGGACCATCCTCACCGGCGCCGCCGACGGCGCCGGGGCCGCACCGTCCGGTTTTCTGCTGCTCAACAGCCTGTACTGGTTCCTGGTGAATCTCAGTGCACGACAGCCGGTGGTGCTGCTGATCGACGACGTGCAGTGGATCGACAGGTCCTCCAAGGGGTTTCTCGAGTTCCTCGCGCATCGCATCGAGGCGACTCCGGTCGCCTCGATCCTGGCCAGCAGGACACGGCCGGTGGCGGTCGGTAGCCCGGTAGAGTCCCTGCTCTTCAGCGCGGACACGACCCTGCTCGAGCCGCGCAGCCTCAGCGCTGCCGGGGTCACCGAGCTGGTCCGGCGCAGCCTCGGGGCGCCGGCCGACCCGGTGTTCTGCACTTCCTGCCATGAGGTCACCGCCGGAAATCCTTTCTTCCTCCGGGAGCTGCTGCGGATCCTGGCCGTGGCCGGGACGACGCCGTCCGCGGCGTCGGTCCCGGCGGTGCGCACCGCCGGCCCGGTGGCGATGCGCCGCGAGGTGGTCGGGCGGCTGGCCAGGCTGCCACCCGCCGCCACCGCGGTCGCCGGCGCCGTGGCGATCCTCGGCGACGACTCCCCGCTGACGATGATCGCCGGCCAGGCCGGTCTGCGCGTCGACCTGGCCTCCCGGATGGCACACCAGCTCACGTCGGCGGGGATCCTCGCCTGCGCCGATCCGCCGGCGTTCGTCCATGATGTGATCGCCGAGGTGGTGGGTTCGCTGCTGCCGCGGGCGGCGCAGAGCGCCGCGCACGATCGTGCCGCCCGGATGCTGGCGGACCACGGCGCCGAGCCGGCCCGGATCGCGTCACATCTGATGCGCACCGATCCGGCTGCGCGGACCGACCGGGTGGATCTGCTGCTGGCCGCGGCCCACGACGCGCACCGGCAGGGATCGCCGGCCACCGCCGCGATCTACCTGCGCCGTGCCCGGCTGGAACCACCGCCGCCGGGCATCCGCGCGGAGGTCAGCCGGCTGCTCGGCGTCAGCGAGACCTACGACTTGGCGCTGACCGCCGCCGACGAGCATCTGCGCGAGGCGATGGCCCTCGCCGCCGATGCGGCGCAGCGCGCGGTGTGTGCCGGCGATCTGGCCCGCGTCCGACTGGCCATGGGCCTGCCCGGCGAAGCCACCGATCTGTTCGTCGAGGCACTGGACCTGCTCGGGTCCGAGCCAGACGGGAGAGGTCTGGCCACCGCCGTGGAGGCCGAGTTGATCGGCATCGCCCCGCTGGACGCCCGCCGGCGCGGGCAGGTGGCCACCTGGCTGGCCTCCTACCAGCGGCGGCGGGACGCCAGCACCGCGGTCGTCGCGGCGAACCTCGCGCTCGACGCGGCCTTCGACGGGTCGGTGGAGCATGCCGGGGACCTCGCCGAGCGCGCCCTGGCCGGCGATCTGCCGCCGGAACGGTCGGCCCTGTGGTCGGCGGTCATGGCGCTGATCGCCACCGACCGGCTGACCGCGGCCGAACGTCACCTCGACCGGACCACGCAGGTCTGCCTGCGCCGCGGCCTGCTGATCTCCCATGCCCTGGCCCACGGCTTCCGGGCCCGGGTGGCACTGCTGCGCGGTGACCTGCGCGCCGCCGACGAACATGTCCGCATCGGCCTAACGGACCTGCATCCGCCGAACTTCGCCCTGCCCATCCTGCACGCCGCCCAGGTGAACCTGCTCGTCGAGCAGGGCGACCTCGCCGGCGCGCAGGCGGCCCTCGACGCCGAGGACCTCGGCGCGTCACCCGGTACCCGCAGCCTGCTGCAGATGTGGCTGCTGGGCGCGCGGATCGGGCTGCGGGCCGCGCAGGGACGCCATGATGTCGTCTTGGCTGAGGCGTTGCGCTGGGGCGAGTTGCATCAGCCCTGGGGCGGTGATCGGACCTGCGACGAGGTTCCCTGGCGGCTGCTCGCGGCCACCGCCTGCGCCCGGCTGGGCCGCCGGGACCAGGGCCGGTCGCTGGTGGCCGAGCATCTCCGGCTGGCCCATGATCTTGGCATGGCCCGGCATATCGGGGTCGGCCTGCGGGTGTCCGCGCTGTTCGAAGCTCCGGACACGGCAGCAAAGCTGCTGCACGAGTCGGTGGAGTTGCTGGAGCTCAGTCCGGCCCGGCTGGAACTGGCCCGCTCGCTGGAGGCACTCGGCCGGATCCTGCTGGACATCGGGCCGGCCCGCACGGGCCTCGAAGCACTCACCCGCGGCGCCGAACTGGCCGCCCGCTGCCACGCCGATCGGATGACCGGACGGTTGCACGCACTGCTGGCCGACAACGGCCGGAAGGTCCCGCGCGGGCTTACCCAGGGCCTGCATACGCTCACCCCGGCCGAACGTTCGGTGTCGTGTCTCGCCGCGGACGGGCACACCAACCGCGAGATCGCCGAGCAGCTCTTTCTCAGCGAGAAGACGGTGGAAGCCCATCTCAGCCGCACCTACCGCAAGGTCGGGGTGCGTTCCCGCACCCAGCTTGCGGCCCAGCTGGCCGCCGGTGAGTTCGCCTGCGGGCCGGCGCTGTCCGGACCGCCGAAACCGTCAGTACTCGGACAGCGAGGACTGCGTTAGCCGCCGACCGGCCTCGGCCCAGCCGATGGGACGGCGCGGGCGGATACACCCACCGCGCCGCGCCGCCCTCGTCGGCGCCGTGCACCTTGCCGGCCTTCGCGTTCAGGCGGCGGTCTCCAGACCGGTGAGAACATGACCGAGCTTCTGCCAGGTCGCCGGTCCGCAGACACCGTCGTCGTCGATGCGACCGAACCAGGGCGAGACGTAGCGCTGCAGCGCGGCCACCTGGGCGGTGGTACGCGGGCCGTATCTGCCATCCGGGTCAAGGTGGCCGACACCGGCACCGGCACCGGCGAAGACGATGTTCAGCGCCTGCTGGAGATCGGTGACATTCGAGCCGACCGCGTTCGATCGCAGGGTGGGCCGCCCCACGAACCGCTCGCACCGGTCGGTGGGCGGCGGCGCGCTCACCGCCCGGGCCAGGATGTCGCGGCGACGGTTCGCCCGGATGTCACCCGGGCAGGAATGGCCACCCCAGAGTGCGCCGCCCATCCGATGGGTACCGAGGCCACCCCGAGCCGGCGAATCGGTGATCCGCGGCTCCCAGCCGAACTCGTGCATTCCCCACCGAAAAAGCTCCGCCAACCGGACGATCTGGATCGGCGTGTAATCCTCGGTGTCGTACCCCTCGCATTCGCACGAGATCCAGTAGGGGTTGCCCGCCGCCTCGGCCCACGCCCGCCGGTCGAACGGAACGTACTGCTCGATCGCACCGGTTCGGGACAGCCACAGATGGGCACTGACCTTACTGGCCGGGTTGTTGAACCAGGAGAACAGCGAGCCGGTCCCGACCTGGACGTGCGGGATGAGTCCGAGGATCGGTGTCGCCATCGCGCCGCCGACGTTACCCACCGGTCGGAGCCAGGCCGGCGGGTAGTGAACCGCGGTCATCGGGTTGCCGCCGCACACGCCAGGACGCCGTGCGCCATGGTGAGGACGCTGGCCAGCCCTACCACGACGGCGAAGGTGACCGGTTCGTCGTCGAAGGTCAGCGCCGGTGCCAGCATCGCGCTGCTGTGCACGCAGGTCCGATCCCAGAACCGCAGGTGGTCCGCCGGTGTCGGCTGCGGCGGGTCGAGGATCGCCGCCGTGGTCGGTACCTGGCCGAGCACACCGAGGGCGAACTCCAGCCAGGGCGAGACCGACGCCCAGATGCTGCGTGCCTTCATGATGTCCGGCGCCTTGGCGATGCGCAGATCAGCCAGTGACTTCACCAGGGTCAGGTTCAGGATTGTCCGGTGCGCCGTCGACCACCAGGCGTCGTCGGGGGCGGCGGTGAGCTGGCCGACGATCTCGGGCAACAGGGCGAGCGGACGGGCCAGGGCGTCGATCAGCGGTGGCAGCGTGCTCGTCGGGTTCTTCGCCGCCAGCGGCGTGGACACGCTCAGCATCGCCGCACCCACGGTGGCGGCGATGCCGCCGGTCAGGGCCAGTGCGGTCACGGCGGTCGCGGCGCCGTTCGACGCGCAGATCTGCCGGATCGTCGCGAAGTCCGGCGCGTCGATCAGCGCCGTAGTGGTCGCATCGGCCGGGAAGGGCGCGGTGCCCGCGGCGGCCCCGGATCCGACGATGATCGGGATCGCCGCCGCCAGACACACCGCGTCCAGCCGGCTCAGCCGCTCGCCGGTCACCTGCCGGTAGACCCCGGACAGGACCGGGATGTCGAGTCGAGCGTCGAGGTCGACCTGCACCCCTCGCAGCAGCGACGCCAGCACCTTCAGCGCAGCCGCCAGCACCGTGTCGACGCTGGCCAGCAGGGCATCGGTGATCACCGCGACGGCTGACTCGATCAGCTGATCGAGCGGGATCGTGTCGATCCGGTCGATGACCTGGGTTCGGAATCGGTCACCGGTGTGCCGCAGGATGTCCTGTTCCATCATCAGCGCGTCGACCAACGGCTGGATCATCGCCGGGACGTCGCCGCCGATCGGCGGGTCGGACAGGCCGGTACTGCCGCCGCCGGCCAGCCCGGCACGCAGCTGACGCAGGCCCCAACTGGCCTGCGGCCCGCCCAGCCCGCCCAGCCCGCCCGGTCCGGTCGCCGGCGCCACGCTGGCAAGCGCGGCGCCCATCGTTGCACCGGCCAGGTTCGGCGGCAGCGCCGAACCGGACCCGGCCCAGCCGGCAACGAAGCGCCGCACGTCGGCGAGCGCGGTGTGCAGCGGGACGCCGGCGTCGTCGAGGGTGTCGACGCAGACGGTGAGGTACCGGCGAACGATGTTCTTCACCACCCGGTGGGTGCGCACGATGTCCGGCCAGACGAACACCGTGCCCAGCCACAGGGTCAGGTCCTCGAACTGGATCCCGATCCGAGCGAACACGAACTCGACCGCGTGCAGGACGGCGTCGACCGAGTCGAGCAGCGCGCTGTACACCTGACCCGCGATGGTGGCGAGGAACCGGTGCACGCCGCCCGCCTCGGTCACGACGAAGCTTTCGACCTGGTCGTAGGCGTTCCCCAGCCAGGCGAACAGGTCCCCGGCCGCTGTGACGAGCGACGAACCGACGTCCGGCCGGGCGAGGGGAGTCGCGCGGGCGGCGTGTCCACCCAGCGCGTGGATCGCGTGGTCGGCTCCATGTAGCGCGAAGTGCCCCCCGTCGAAGGACATGCCCCAGGTGGTGGGCGGTCCCAGCCGACCGACCGGCCCGCCGGCCAGTCCCGCCGCGGCGGCCTGGATCTGCCGGGCCGCCGGGTGCGCGGTCGCGGACAGGCTGCGGGCAGCGGGGCTGACCGGGTCGGGCAGGAGCCCGACGAACTGGGTGAGGCAGGCCGCCACCGCATCGGAGTTCGCCGTGGCCACCTCGGGTGACACCAGCGGCCGGGTTGTTCCGTCGGCGTCGGTGATCATGACTGCGCGTAGGTCCGACCCGTCGCGGACCGTATCCAGCCCGGTCCGGATCCGATCGGTCGGGTTGATCTCGGCGACGACGGCCGGGGCATCGGCGATCGCCACCCGCAGGTTCGCCGCCGCCAGCGAACGGACCTCCTGGACGATGGTGAGCGTGCCGGTCTCGTCGGTGCTCACGGTGATCGGCGTCGTCGGGGACAGCAGGCGATACCCGTCGTCGAGGTACACGCCCACCGGACTCGACGCGGTGACGGTGACCGTCCGGTTCGGGGCGACCCGCCCGTCGTCCTCGGTGACCGTGACCTGGGTGGTGTAGCTGGACTCGACGATCACGGCGTTCGGGTCGGCCGCAGGCAGCGCGATGTTGCGCTCCCACCATTCGCTGGTGACCGGATCCTGGCTGAGGCACACCAGCCGCTGGCCGCCGACGTGGGCGAACAGCCGGTGGTTTCCGGCGCCGTCCAGATAGCAGGCGAAGGCGCTGACAGCGGGCAGCAGCGGCGTCGGTGTCGTCCACGCAGCGGGATCGCTCTCCCGTCCGGCCGGACAGCTCAGGTAGGCCAGGACGCCCTGCGGCCCAAGGAACCACACCGAGGTCCGGGTGGAGTCGCCGGCGGCGACGAGGGTGGCCGCCCCGGTGAGCAGCGGACTGCCCGCGACGCGGACAGGGGTGGACCCGTCGCTCTGCCCGCCGGCCGGGTACAGGTACAGTCCGTCGCCGCCCGCGACGAACAGCATGCTGATGCCGTCGCCGGTCACCACCGAGGCGATCGCCGTCGCGTCGGCGGGCAGGCCAAGCTGGATCCCGTGCGGGGCGGCAGACGGCTGGAAGGCGTTGTACTGCGGGGTGAACAGCAGTTCCGGAGTACCGGCGATCATCCCAAGGGTGTACCGGCCGGGCACCGTGTTACGTCCGAGTCGTCCCGGCGCGCTGGTGATGGTGCCCGCCGCGAGGTCCGCGGGCAGGCGCTGGCGGTTCCACCCCGGGGTGGAACCGGGGCGGATGTAGTAGCGATCCAGCAGCCGCAGCGAATCGCCCGGACTGCGGACCACGTCGACGATGATGTTCTGGTCGGTACCGCCGCCGGTCCGCGCCGGCAGGCTCTGCAGTGTGACGCCGGCGATGGTCAGCGGCTGTGCCACGGTCGGGGCATCGCAGTGTGCCGGCTTCCAGGTGACGGCCTGCGCCCAGGCGTCGGCGGTGTTGGCGTTATCCAGGGAGAGGTACAGCTGGTCCGCACCGTCGACGGTGACGACGAGCGCGAGGTCGACGGCCCGGGTCCGCGGGTTCTGGGCGACGGCGAACGTCCGCACCCGGATCGGCGCGCCGCCGTGGTTCGCTGACAGTCCGCTGCTGAGGTCGAGACGATCCCAGCCGGTGGCTGTCCCGATCACCTCGCGGGTGAGGTAGAGGACGTTGTCGGTGCCGATGGAGAAGAACAACGCGTCGCCGTCGACGGTGGGCACGGCCTGGAAGGAACGGTCCGGTGCCAGGACCATGGCCTGGCGGTGGTTCGGCATCAGCTCGGACTCGGCGGAGATTCTCATGGCAGCATCGATGCTTTCGGAGGGGAACGGGCGGCGACGGTCCGCCGCCGCCCGTTCCGACAGATACGGCAGGTGCGTCAGGTTCAGACCGGGGTGATGACGGTCAGGACGGATCCCGGTAGGTGATATGGGCGACGAGGTCCCGCGTGTCCGAGTAGCCGACATCGGAGAACATGAACGTCTTTCCGCCGGGGAAGACGAAGGTCTGCAACGCGGCGAGCCGCACGTCATGGAAGCTGGTGGCGACGCAGGCACTGACGCAGGCGGCAGCCATATCGGACACGCTCTGCACGTCCGACCAGAAGTTGAGGAACCCGTTCGCCTTCGGGTTCTTCGAGTTGTCGACGATCTGCGAGACGGGACCACTCAGTTCGATGTGGCCGGCAGCATTGACACCGATGGTGTAGGTGTCGGTGATGGTCTTGTCCACGACGTTGGCGCGGGCCTCGGTCCGCAGCTTCCTCGTGTAGAGCGCGGCCAGCAGATGCTGGGTGACGACGATCCGGGTGGCCGGCGACGCCGCGCTCAGCCCCGGATCACGCTGGACGGTTACCTGCAGGTCGTAGGTAGTCGACAGTTTCATCTCGCCCAGCGCGCCGTTGCTGCCGGCCCGGTCGGAGTCCTGCGCCGCGAACGAGTAGGCGAGCAGGGTGTCGCCCGACGCCGGAATGGTGCGGGTCGGCTGCTGCCCGGGGGTCATCTTCGGCTTCGCGAAGGTCGCCTCGGCCAGGTGTGTACCGAGCTTCACATGCGGCTGGTAGCAGTTCGCGGCCACATAGTCAGCCAGCGAGGAGCCTCCGTTGGCAGACCGGTCCAGATACTCGGCGAACGTCCGCCGGTTCAGCGCCAGAACGCCGTCGCGATCCTGCGCCTCGCCGGCCTCGAGCCAGTTCCAGCCGAAGTTGGCGTAGCTGATACCCGGCAGCTGATGCCCGTTGGTGGCGCACAGGTAGTTCAGCATCCTGGGCGCAGCACCCGTACTGTTCGGCGCGAAATGATTGACGTCGGTGACCGCGATCGAGGGCCGCTCCGCATCCGGTTCATGTTTGACGGCGTAGCCGAGGAGCACGTTGCTCTGCGCTCCGCCCGCCAGGTAGGAGGCGACGAAGTTGCTGTTCATGAAGGTGCTGATGGGAGCACCCTTCGGGACCCTTGAGTCATCGAAGGCAAACACGCCCTCCAGTGCGAAACTGTTCAGGTTGAGGTACAGCTCCTGGATGCTGAAAGGGTCGTCGGACAGTGCTTTCAGCGTGTTCAGCACATCCTGCGGGACCTCGCGCGCCGCCGCGGCCTGGAGATCGAGGTTGACATCGCCGACAAGGGTCCACGGCTGGCTGTCCGGCTGGGACAGGCTCACCCACTGGGCGCCCCATGGGCCGTAGGCCAGCGTGGTCATGGTGAATTCGGCGAAGGTCATGCGATAGGTCACCGACGAGCTGCCGGGCTTCAGCACCACGAGCGGTGGCAGCGGCGGCGCCGCGGCTCCCTGGTATACCGACGGGATGCCGAGGCGGGCGCGGACCGCGAACGCGAAACCCGCCTGCTGAAGACTCTGCACCCCCGGGTCGTCACTGTCGGTGCCGTCGGGGACCGTGAACGGGTCGGTGCCGTTCGCCTTCGCCAGCAGGGAGTCCCGGTCGATGGCGACGGGATTCCGGTCGACCTGGACGTTCTGCCCGCCTTTCGTGACCTTCGGATACACGAAGTAGAGATCCACCAGCGGGTTTTCGTGCTGAAAGCCGTCGCTGGACAGGTATTCGGCGAGTGCGGCGTTGACACTCGCCTCGGTGACGGCGACGACGTAGTCGAAGTCGTTGGTCGGCACGTTCGAGGAGAGGGCGGACTGGCGGTAACTCATGACCTTCCCTTTCAGGTGGGTGGACGTGCGGTATGGGCCGGAAAGAATGCGGGGGGGGGTGGGGAATCAGTGCGGTGCGGACCACCAGCAGGCCTCAGGCCGGGCGGCCGCCGCCGATCACGGAGCTGACGAAGAGCGGATGTCCCCGGGCGGGCGCCGAGGTCCGCCACGGCCGCCCCGCGTCGCCGGACTTCGCCCAGGTCACCCAGTCCGACCGGCTGGCGGTGGCCGCGTTGTGGTGGTTCAAGGTCGGGCACTCGAAGGACAGGTCCACGGATGTCATCGCCAGGTCGGCAGTGGCGTACGCGTAGGTGACGCTTCCAGCGGAGCCGTGGATGCTGGGTTTCGGGTCCCGCAGCACCAGCCGGGCGGTCGTCCCCTTCCCGATCCACGCCGGCGGGCCGACGACGAACGAGCCGTGGGTCGCGCGGTGGCCGGTGAGCAGCAGATCGGAGGCGCCGTGGGTGTTGTCGATCTCGACGTAGCAGGTGAAATTCAGCGGTAGCCCGAGATAGTCCTGGGTCGCCGCCACCCAGGTCGCGAAGTCGGATGTCGCGCCGCTGAGCCAGTCCACCACGGTGCTCGCCGCGACGCCGAACCGCCGGGTGAACACGTCCACCACGGTGCCCATCGACTGGCCTGCCTCGACGGCGAGCTGGCCTACCGTCCGCCCCAGCTGGTCGCGGCGATGCAGCCGGCTCAGACCCACGACGCGCAGGATGTCGGCCTGGATGTCATTGGGGTCGTTGCCGGTGTGCGGCAGGTCGGCGTAGGCGCGGACGATCGCCTCGTTGGCCCGGTTGACCCGCTCGACGACGGCCTGCGGTCGGGGTGGCTGGCCGGCGAACGGCGTCGCGAAGGTGAAGGACACCGTAGTGCCGTCGACCCGCAGGTCCGGATACGGCCGGTCAGCGATCGCGGCGGTGAACGCGGCGAGCATCGCCTCGTTCAGCAGGGTGATCGAGATCCGGACGGACAGGTCCGCGGGGTCGGACAGCAGGCCCCACCGGAAACCGGTCAGCCACCAGTGTCGTTCCGGGCCGCGGGTGAACACCGGCTCGCCGTGGCGCACCAGCGTCGCGGACATCGTCAGCATGTCGGCGTCGGCCGCACCGTCGTAGAACAGGTTGTGCGTGGCGACGTCGTCGCCGACCCGCCGGCCGACCGTCGCGTCGAGCAGCGCGTAGACCGGACCGCCGGAGCCGATCGGCCGAGTGTAGACCCCAATCTCGCAGCCGGTCTCCAGGCCGTACTGGCCCTTCCACAGTTCGATCATCCAGTGTTTACCGGCGTGGTCGAAGAAGATCGGCTCGCAGTGCAGGTTGGCGCTGATCCCCAGCGCGGCGGCGTCGTAACCGGCGGCGTAGCCGAGGTCGCGCTGCGCGGCGTCCATCCGCGAGTAGATGATGTCCTGGTCGGGGTCGTAGCGGAAGCCGGCCGCGTCAACGGCGTGCGCCAGCGCCGACGTCGGCTGCCAGGTCCCCGCCGGGCTCACGGCTGACCGCCGACGGTGAAGATGACCTCGAGGGGATGACCGCTGGCCGGCACCTTCCCGGCCGCACCGAGCTTGCCCGCGCCGGTCCGGGCGACGAACGCGCCGCCCGCACCGGCGGCGTGGTTGGCGCCGAACGTCGGGCAGCCCACCGTGAACGGCAGCTCCGCTCCGGCGCCGCGATAGCTGAACGCGCCGGCGCTGCCGGCTGGCCCGCCGTGGTCCTGCAGCCAGGCGTCACCGCGACCGCCGACGGGAATCTCCGCCGGTGGCGGCACGACCCAGTGGCCGTCGGTGGCGCTGGATCGCTGCAGCCGCAGCGGCGCGGGGCTGTCGTTGTGGATCCGGACGTAGCAGGAGAAGTCCATCGCGGGGGCGAGGACCACCGAGGGCAGCGTCCGGGGCGCGGCAACCGACACCGCACCGGTCGCGTGATCAACCTTCATCACCTGGGCCGACGGCCGGTCCTCGGCCGCGCGGGTGTCCGCCGTGGGCCCGTCGGTGGATGATCCCGCCAGGTCGACGACGGTGAAGGTGAACTCCTTCGTCGCGTTGTCGGGCACCGAGCCGCATGCGAAGCCGTTGTTGACATAGCGGATCGGCGAGACCCTCAGCCCCCCGATGGGGACGTGCGTGTGGCCGAAGACGACAAGGTCCGCGCTGTGCTCCAGAGCCAGTCGCTGCGCGAACCAGGCCATGTGGTCGCCCTTGTCGTCGGCCAGCGCGGCGCGGGCTGCCGTGGCCCTGCTGCCCTCCCGCGCCGCCCAGCGGGTGAACAGGTCGGCGTAGACCACCCTGGCCTCACCGATTGTCGTTTCGCTGCCGTCCGGCAGAATGATCGGTTCGACCTCCGACAGGCCGCTGGCCTTCACCACGTAGGTCAGCAGCAGATCAGCGAGATTGCGCCGCCGCGTTGTGCCCAGCGAAGCCAGGAAACGTCCGATGTCGAAACCGACCGGGTATCCCTGGTTCTTGAAGTCGGCGACGGTCTGACCGGGCGCCAGGTAACCGGCCATCAGATGGGAGAAGGCCCGGGTCACGAAATGCCCGACGGGCAGGGTGTCCCAGCGCGAGGCCGGGTCGGGTGCGTTGAACATGCCCCAGTGGTGTCCGTGACTGAAGACCGTCCGCTTTCCGGTACGGCCGGTGCGCACGTGCACGGGTTCACCGAGCTGGAGGGGGCCGACCGCGGCGCGCAGCACGTCGAGGTCAGCGGCGGTCACCGTGCCGTCGTGGTTGCCGAGCACGTAGGTCACCGTGCCGACCGCGTCGACGACCCGGGAAAGCGCCCCCGCCGGCCCGAGTACCTCCGGGTTCGCCTCGATGATCGCCGCCATCGACGGCGGTCGCACGGACGGCGGGTAGGTCCAGGTGTCGATGATGTCGCCCAACAGGACGACCTCCTGGAACTGTTCGGCGTGGGCGACGATCCAGTCGAGTGCGGCAACGAGATACGGCTCGTGGACGCTGCGCTGATACCAGACCGTCGGCGTGTTGTCGCCGATATGAATGTCACTGAGAACCGCCACGCGACCAGAGTTCGGCGTTCTTGATGACGTGTTTGCGGGCATGATGGAATCTTCTTTCCGACAGATTTCTGGCGTGCCCGAAGGCGCCATCGACGAGTATTTGGAAACATTCTTCGGCGACCTTCGTGTCGGCCCGGCCGACGCTTCACATGGTTCACGGCAATGCGGCGCTGCGCAATGCCGGCCGACACCCGACCGCTGACATAGGCGGCCGAGGTAACCGCGGAGATGTCCCAGAAGGGACCGGAAACGAGCCCGCCGGAATCACCGGCACCGGCACCGCGTCACGGCCGCCGGTCCGTTAGGTCAGCGCTGCTACCGGCCTGTCGCGCCCGCCGAAACGACCACGAACCCACATCCCACCCCAACGTCGACGAAGGCGGCGCGGCAGCACACCCCTCCCCCACCCGACGACACTCGGTAGGAATCGACGATCAGGTCTTGAGTGGTCCGGTGACGACATATGACCGTGCGGGCAGTCAGTTTTGACATCGATGACACGCTCATCGACTACTCCGTGTCGACGCCGCAGAGCCTGCGCGGGCTGTTCGACGTCGGTCTGACAATCGACGAACCCGCCCCGTAACAGCCTGTTCAAGGTCACGCGGGCATCAGGCTGGCCGCGACCGTCGCGCCGAGCTCCCAGCGGGCTTCCCGGGCGGCCGGGTCGGGGGCGCCGATGACGATGACCGGATCACGCAGCCGCTTCCAGCGCAGGCCGGTCGCGATCGACTCCACAGCGTGCACGGCTCCTGTCGTGTCGTTATTCCCGTGGACGTACAAGGCGTACGGACGACCGACGGTTACATCAAGGCGCGGATAGTAGATCTGGTCGCAGAAATGTGCCGAGCCCTGGTCACGGAGATGTCACTTTCCGCGACCGACCGGATCGGTGCGGACGGCCACCACTCCGCCCCCGTCCGCTACGGCATCAGGCTCGCGGCGGTAGCGGCACCCAGCTCCCAACAGGCCTCGCGGTCCCTCGCGTCCGGCGTGCCGATCACTGTCACGGGCTCATGCAGGCGCTTCCACTTCAGGCCGGTGGCGATCGTCTCTACGCTCCGGACCGCACCAGTGGTGTCAGAGCCACCGTGGACGTAGAGGGCGTACGGCCGACCGATGGTTGCTTCCAAGCAGGGGTAATAGGATTGATCAAAAAAGTGTTTCAAAGCCCCTGACATGTAGCCGATGTTGGCCGGCGTCCCGAGCAGGTAGCCGTCGGCGGCCAGCACATCAACCGCCGTGGCGGCCAGGGCTGGCCGGACCACCACTTCTACGCCCTCGATCGCCTCGTCCCTGGCGCCAGCGAGCACCGCCTCCAGCATCGCCTGCATGGACGGCGACGGAGTGTGGCGGACGATCAAGAGCGTCGGCATCGACGCCATGCTATTGGCCCGACTACCCGGTGCACGGCCTTACGCCGCCAGATCGGCGCCACCCAAGGGAAAGGGTGTGCTCCGCGAGGGAACACGCCCCAGGGCGCGAAGCCGATGGCCTCGTACCCTATGTGGATCATCAGCTCGCCGCAGCGAGTGTCACTTCCAGACCACTTCGAGCCGGTCCGGGTTGAAGATGCTCTTTTTGCCGCCCGGTATCGGCCGCCTGAGCACCACGGCCTCGATCACGGTCTCGACGATGGCCCGCCGCTGCTCTACCTCCAGGGTCGGCCAGGACTCGGCGACGTTGGTCGTACTCGGGCCGGTCCGCGACCGCAGCCAGGCCATCTGGTCCTCACGCAACGTCGCGATTTCAGCTTCCTTCTCCCGCACGCGGGGGAAGACGCAGGCCCCGCCGAGTTCATCCCGGTCGTAGGCGGTCATCAGCTCGGCGATCTTGCGTTCGGCGGCGTCGAGCGCCGCCTGGCCCTCCCAGACTTCCTCCCGGACCTCAGTGGTTCGATCGGCGAGCCGGGCCAGTACCAGTTCGTGATGAGCGCGTCGATCGGGCGGCCGGAGCCGGTCACGCCCCGGCAGCGTCCGGGCTGGTTGGTCATGCAGTAGTAGCAGCCGTGACTCGGCGGCGGTGACGGCAGTAGCGGTGGCGGCGGCAGTGGCGGTGGCGGTCCGCCGCGGGCCGGGCCGTCGGCGGTCGGCCGACCTAGACTGATCAGCGTGGTCGTGAGCCTCACCCTCCTGGACGGGGTGCGCTGGGAGGGCGCCCCGGTGGCGGGCGACCGGCCGCAGGCGCTGCTGGCAGCGCTGGCGTCCGAGCACGGGCGGCCGGTGCGGTCGCGGCAGCTGGTCGAGCTGATCTGGTGCGGGGAGCCGTTGGCCAACCCGGCCAAGGGGCTGCAGGTGGTCGTCTCCCGGACCAGGGCGGCCTGCGGCGCCGGCGCGGTGGTGCGCGACGGCGACGGCTACCGGCTCGGCCTCCCGCCCACGCAGGTCGACAGCTGCCTGCTGGGCCAGCTGGTGGCCGAGGCCGCCGGGCTCGTCGCGGCTGATCCGTGGGCCGCCGCCGAGCGGGCCCGCGAGGCGCTCGAGCTCGGCGCGCCGCTGCCGCCGGTGCCGGCGGACGATCGGGGGACGCTCGCCGACGTCCGCCGGGCGGCCGGCCGCGACCTGGCGGCGGCCCGGCTGCTGCTGGCCCGGGCCACGAGCCGGACGGGCCGGCACCCCGAGGCGCTCCCGCTGCTGGCGGCGGCCCACGCGCAGCGGCCCGACGACGAGGGCCTGCTGGCCGAACTGCTGCGCAGCGAGGCCGCGGTGCGCGGGCCCGGGGCGGCCCTGCACCGCTTCGAGGGCTACCGCCGGGACCTGCGGGAGCGGCTGGGCACCGGCCCCGGGGAGACACTGACCCGGATCCAGCGCGAGCTGCTCGCCCTCGACCAGCCGCCCGTCCGCGCCGGGATCCGGTACGACGCCACCCCCCTGCTGGGCCGCCAGCGCGACGTCGACGAGCTGCGGGCACTGCTGGACCGGTCCCGGGTGGTGTCGATCGTCGGGCCGGGCGGTCTCGGCAAGACCCGCCTGGCCTACCTGCTCGCCCGGGACAGCGCGCTGCCGGTGGTGCATGTCGTCCAGCTCGTCGGGGTGACCGCGCCCGAGGATCTGCTCGGCGAGATCGGTGCCGCGCTCGGCGTGCGCGACTCGATCGGCGACCGCCGGGCGCTGACCCCGGCGCAGCGCGCCGACCTGCGCGCCCGCATCGCCGCGCGGCTCGCCCGGGGGCCGGGCCTGTTGCTGCTGGACAACTGCGAGCACCTCGTCGCCGAGGTCGCCAAGCTGGTCGCCTTCCTCGTCGCGACCACCGCCGACCTGCGGGTGCTCACGACCAGCCGGGCCCCGCTGGCGATCGGCGCCGAGCGGGTCTACCAGCTCGGGGAACTGGCCCGCGCCGACGCGATCGAGCTGTTCTGCCAGCGCGCCGCCGCCGCCCGCCCCACCGTCCGGCTCGACCGCGAGGTGATCGGCCGGATCGTCGACCGGCTCGACGGGCTTCCGCTGGCGATCGAGCTGGCGGCGGCGCGGGTCCGGGCGATGTCGGTGGAGGACGTCGACCGGCGGCTGGCGGACCGGTTCACCCTGCTGCGCGGCGGGGACCGGGCCGCCCCGGACCGCCACCGCACGCTGCTCGCGGTGATCGACTGGTCATGGAACCTGCTGGCGGAGCCGGAGCGGCGGTCGCTGCGCCGGCTGGCGCTCTTCCCGGACGGTTTCACCCTCGAGGCGGCGGAGGAGGTCCTCGCCGTCCCCGCTCCCGCTGACGGCTGCGATCCCGTCGACACGGTGCAGAACCTCGTCGACCAGTCGTTGCTGAGCGTGCGCGAGTCGGCCGGCGGGGTGCGCTACCGGATGTTGGAGACGGTTCGGGAGTTCGGCCGGCTACGGCTGGCCGAGGCCGGCGAGCAGGCGTCGGCGCGCCGCGCCCAGCGGGACTGGGCGGTCGGCCACGCGGCCCGACACGGCGGGGAGCTGTCCACCGAGCGGCAGTTCGCGGCGATCGACGCGATCGCCGCCGAGGAGACGAACATCGCCGACGAGCTGCGGACCGCGCTGGCCGGCGACGACGCCGAGACGGTCGCGCGGCTGGTGACGGTGCTCGAACTGTTCTGGACGATCCGCGGCGAGCACGTCCGGATGATGACGCTGATCGACGCGGTCACCGCGGTGCTGTCCGACTGGACACCGCCGCCCAGGTTGGTCCCGGCGGCGCTGGCCGCCGGGACCGCCGTGGCGAGAACCGCGATCCTCATGGGTGACGGGGTTCTCCCGTCGCAGGTCCGCGACCTGTTGGCACGGCTGACCCCCGAGACGGCGGACGATCCGTCGCTGGTCGGTGCGACGCGGGTGCTGCTCGCCCTCGCCCCGGTGGCGCCGGTCGCGAACGTCGAGACGCGGCTCGCGCGGCTGGCGGACGATCCCGACCGGCACACCCGCCTCTACGCTCTGGTGTGGCTGACCCATCAGCGGGAGAACGCCGGCGACGCGCAGGCCGCGGCCACGGCCGCAAGCCGGGCGCTGGCACTGGCCGCGCCGCGGGACGGGCCGTGGCTGGCGGCCTTGATGCACACGCGTCTCACCGAACTGACGATGCAGCTCGGGGATCTGCCGGCCGCCCGTTCCCATGCCCGGGCGGCCCTGCCGGTCCTGGAGCGGCTCGGCGCCCGCGACGATGTCGCGCAGCTGCGGGTACTGCTGGCGCTCGACGCCATCAACGACGGCCGGCTCGACGCGGCCGAGCAGCACCTCGCCCGGATCGGCCCGCCCAGCGACACGCCGCACAGCGGTCCGATGATGGCGGCGATCGGCCGGGCGGAGCTCGCCCTCGCCCGCGGCGACGCGGCCGGCGGCCTGCGCCGCTACCTGGAGGCGGCGCAGGGGCTGCGGGCGATGCGGTGGCCCGGCGTCGAACCGACCGGCGTCGAGCCCTGGGCGCTCGTCGGGGACGCGGTGGCGCTGGCCGCGTTCACCTGGCACGCCACCACCGCCGACGAGCTCGCCGCCGGCCACGACCTGTTCCGCTCCAGTCTCCGCCGGTGCGTCGACGTGATGCGGCGCGGCGATAGCGCGATCGACTATCCGGCGTGCGGAACGGTGCTGTTCGCCCTCGGTGCCTGGGGCCTTCGCGACGGCCGCCCGGCAGGGACGACGGTGCGGGAGGCGGTGGAGCTGCTCGCGCTGGCGCAGCGTTTCTCCTACCTCGCGACGATCCCGTCGTTGGGCTGGACGCGGGTGGAGGCGCTCGCCGAGCGCCGGGCGCCCGGGGCTCTCCCGGCGGCCCGGACGGCCGACGACGCTCGGCGCCCGGCGCAGCTGCTCGACGAGGCGCGTGTCCTCGTCGAACGGCTGGCCGGGCGGCTCGACGACGTAGCGCCGGGCCACGGGTCACAGGTGCCGCTTGTAGCTGGCGACCGACAACGGCATGAAGATCACGACCACGGCGAGCCCGGTGAGCAGCGTCCAGCCCACCTGCCCGGTGAGCACGCCGTTGTTGGCCAGGTCCCGGCTGGCGGAGACGAGATGTGACACCGGGTTGACCTTGGTGAAGGTCTCCAGCCAGCCCGGCATCGTCCTCGACGGCACGAACGCGTTGGACAGGAAGGTCAGCGGGAAGAGGATCATCATCGAGATCCCCTGCACGCCGCGGGCGCTGCGGGCGACCGTGCCGATCCAGGTGAACGCCCAGGCGATCGCCCAGCCGGTGAGGACCGCCAGCAGGATCGCGCCGAGCACGCCGAGCACCCCGCCACCGGGTCGGTAGCCGAGGATGAGGCCCATCAGGTAGGTCAGGCTCGCCCCGATCAGGTACCGGACCAGGTCGGCGATCATCGGGCCGGCCAGGGGTGCGATCCGGGACATCGGCAGCGACCGGAACCGGTCGAAGACCCCCTTGTCCATGTCCTCCCGCAGCTGCGTCCCGGTGGCCATGCAGGTGGTGAGCACCGTCTGGGCGACGATGCCGGGGATCAGCAGCGGCAGGTAGCTGTGGACGTCGCCGGAGATCGCGCCGCCGAACACGTAGGCGAACATCGCGGTGAACAGCAGCGGCTGCAGCGCGACGTCGAAGAACTGTTCCGGGTTGCGGCGCATCTTCTTCAACGCCCGCCACGCCATCGCGAAGGTCTGGGTGAGGGTGCCCCCCACCCCGGGGCGGGCCCGTGTGCGGGCGACGGCGGCGGCCGGGTCGGTGGCCGGGGCCGAGCGCGGACGGCGCGCGGCGGTCGGCTCGGCGAGAACGGTGTTCATCGGGCCCTCTCCGTGGTGGTGTCGTCGAGGCTGGGCGTGTCCTGGCCGGGGACGGTTCCGGCCGGACCGCCGGCATCGGGACCGGCCGCGGTGCCGTGGCCGGTGAGGGCGAAGAAGACCTCGTCGAGGGTCGGCTTGGCGACGCTGACCGAGGCGATCGCGACGGCGGCCTCGCGCAGCGCGATCAGCACGTCGGCGGCCCGGTCGGCGACGTCGAGCGGAACGTTCAGCCGGCCGGACTCGGGGGTGGTGACCGGCTCCTCGCCGAGCACGCGGCGCACCACCGCGCGGGCGAGCGCCTGATCGGCCCCGGGGGCGAGCTGAAGTTGCAGGGTCGAGTCGCCGACCTGGGTCTTGAGCTCGTCCGGCGTGCCCTCGGCGACCTTGCGGCCGTGGTCGATCACGCAGACCCGGTCGGCGAGCTGGTCGGCCTCGTCCAGGTACTGCGTGGTGAGCAGGACGGTGCAGCCGTCGTCGACGAGCTCGCGGATGGTGTCCCACATCTGCCCGCGGGTGCGCGGGTCGAGGCCGGTCGTCGGCTCGTCCAGGAAGATCAGCGGCGGCCGGGTGATGAGGGAGGCGGCAAGGTCGAGGCGGCGGCGCATCCCGCCGGAGAACGCCGAGATCCGCCGCTCGGCAGCCTCCCCCAGACCGAACTGCTCCAGCAGCCGGCGCGCGGTGGCCCGCGCGTCCGCCGAGCGCAGGCCCTGAAGCCGGCCGAACAGCCACAGGTTCTCAGCGGCGGTGAGGTCCTCGTCCACGGAGGCGTACTGGCCGGTCACGCCGATGAGCTGGCGGACCCGGTGGGGCTCGGCGGCGACGTCGACGCCGAAGATCTCGGCCCGGCCGCCGTCGATCGACAACAGCGTGGCCAGCATCTTCAGCATCGTCGTCTTGCCGGCGCCGTTGGGCCCGAGCACACCGAAGATCTCGCCGTGACGCACCTCGAGATCGATCTGGTCGACGGCGCGAACGTCGCCGAATCTCTTGACCAGGCCGCCGGCCTGGACCGCGGGCATCGTTGTCACACGTCTTCCTTCCACAAGATGCGGGCAAGGCGGTGGGGATGAAAAAGCGTCGCAGCCCGAAGGGGGCGGGCGCGCTGACAGGACGCTAGACAACGGCGGTATCACCGCCCCTACACACCGGTTTCACCCGCCTTCGGCCGGCGGCGCGGGCCGCGGCGCCAGGCAGGCGTCAGGACAGGAGGCTGAGCGTCCGGTTGCCTTGGTCGTCTTCTAGATCGAACGCGGCTGACGTCCACCGTCGTGTCGTCGAGAAGTACAGCGAGGTTCTCGCCGGCCGGCTCGACGACGCACTGACACTGATCGACCCGGGCGTGATCGACCATCGAGGGGGCCAGGAGGGCGACCATCATGGCATCGACGCCTGGCGAAGGAAGTGGGAGCACCTGAATGAGGAGTTCCAGGACGTCTCCGCGACGATCGAGCAGAACGTCTCGACGGAGGACACGTCGGTCAACCGTTACACGCTCCGTAGCACCCACACGGGCTCCGGCCGTCGCTACGAGGTGACCGGCCTGGACATGGTCAAGGTGCGAGACGGGAAGGTCGTCGAGTACTGGGCCCTCGCCGACGAGGCGGCGCTACGACACCAACTCGGCCTCGCCGGCGCCTGACGCAGACGCGACTGCCGGCCGAAGCGCCACACGCGACTACATCAGGCTGTCGGCGCGGGCCGGGGTAGGTCTCCAGCCCTGTTCCCGCCGGCTGATGCGGTCGACGGTCGCCAGCATGTCCCGGCGGATTATGGCGCTGCCAGCGTGGATGGCCGTCCAGTAAAGAGCGAACTTGCGGCGGGTAAGGCGGTCGGTCGAGTATCCGCGGGTCTCGGTGCTGAGGACGGCGCCCGTCGCGCGGCCGCGTAGATGAAAGTCGGTGAGGTATTTCACCCAGCCCGGCTCGTCGAAGGCTGCGAACTCCTCGAGGGAGGATACTTCGACCCGGCTCGGTGTACGCTGCCACGGCCGCGCGATCGACGCGCCGAGAGCGTAGCGCGGCGCCTGGACTTCGATGATGGTGATCGGTCCATCGGTGAACAACGGCCTGGATGTGACGGTATCCCGCCGCCCGAGGTGTCGAAGGATGACCAGGGGCTTCGCGATGGTCAGTTGATCCAGGGTCAGCCCGGTGAGGGCGTCCCACACGAGGGACGGCTCGGCGGAGAGGACGCGCGAGTGCCGTTCGCTGAAGTGGTACACCGGCATCGTGGTCTCAAGAAGTGTGGGCATCGTCTGCTCCGACAGTAGTCAGCGTGGACAGGACCGACCGCGAAATTCGGTCGACAATGGCTCGCGCGTCCGGTTCCCCGCCGACGAGGAAGACCTCGGCCCAGGCCATTCCAAGCAGATGCGCATGAACACTGTGGGCACTGATCGGATGGTCGAGCCGGAGCTCGGCGCGAGATCGAGCGCGGGCGAGCATGCCCGCCACCAGCTCGACCTCGGCGGCGACGAACCGGGCGCGGAAGCCGTGTCGAGCCTCCGGATCGGCCTGCAGATCGGCGACGAGGCCCGGCAGTGCGTGCCGCGCGACCGGCGTGCTCAGCAGAGCGACGACATGCTCGACGAGGGCGGACAGATCGGCGGAGAGGCCGCCGCGATCGAAGCGCTCGGCGTCGAGTTCCGTCCCGTGCACGACAGCGGCGAACACGAGTTCCGGCTTGGAGGACCAGCGTCGGTAGATCGCGGCGCGGCCGGCGGCGGCCGCGGCGCTGATCTGCGCGATCGACACCTGGCTGTAGTCACTGTGAGTGAGCAGCGCCCGTACCGCTTCGAGTAGCCGCGCGTCGACCGCGCTCTCCCTCGGTCGACCCCGCACTCGCGGCACGCCCTCTTTATATACGGGACCAGCGTTCTCGTAAACCGGTGCGACGCCACGGACGGCGCAGTCGTCATCCCGGACCGGCGGCGCGGCGACGAACGTTCGCGGTCAGCCGACGACGGCGACGGCGCGCACGGGGAAGGTGCCCATGCCGCGCACGGGCGCGGGCAGCACGGTGAGGCGGATTGGCTCGCCGGCGGGCAGCTCGTCCAGGGCGGTGAGGTGCTCGACGATCGGGATGCCGGCGCCGAGCAGCCCCTGATGGGCGGGACGGGCCAGGTCGTCGACGTCGTCGATGTTGAGCGAGTCGATGCCGACCAGCAGCGCCCCGGCGGCGACGAGGGCCTCGACGGCCGCCCGGGTCAGGTGCGGCGCCGGGCCGAAGTACGCCTCGCTCCCCCAGTGCCGGGCATGGCCGGTGTGGACGAGCACGGCCCGCCCGGCGAGGTCGGCGGCGGCCGGCAGCAGCTCGGCGCCCACGGCCCTGACGCCGGACGCCCACACCACCACGGCCGGCACGTCGACCAGGCGGGCCAGCTCCAGCGCCGCGACGTCCGGGCCGTCGGCGTGGAAGTGGAACGGGGCGTCGAGGTAGGTCCCGGTGTTCGCGACGAGGTCGACGGCGGCGATGTGGAACGACACCCCGGGTGCGAGCCGCTCCCCGGACGCGGCCCGGCTGGTCCACGTGGTGATCCGCGGACCGGGCAGGCCCGGGTAGGTCACCATGCCGTCGACGATGGGATGGGACAGGTCGACGATGCGGCGGTCCCCGACGGGCATGGCGCGCTCCTTGCGTGCACGGCACGGTTGCGGTGCCGCCACGCTACCGCCGTCCCTCCGCCGCGGCCGGCGAACCACGTCCCTGCCCGGCGCGGGCGGCGGCGGGGTCGCAGGAGCGACCCGATCCGCCGGCCCGCGCCGGGGCGCGCACCGGTCAGCCGTCGTTGCCGGTCACCGGCGCGGGCGGCGGGCCGGCGGGCGACGAGCGCCCGCGCGGGACGAGCGTCGGGCGGGGGCAAGGCGGCCGACGCGCGAGGGGTGACCGCTGGGCGGGCACCCGCCTTGGGGCGGCGCCCGGCGGCGTGGACTCCGCCGGAAGCCGCGGCGGCGGCGCGGACGGCGACGGATGCCGCGGCCATCTCGCCGGTGCCGACGGATGGCGCGGCGCCGGCGCGGCCGGCGGGGTGCGCGGCAGCGGGAGCTGCGGCGGCGCCACCGGCCGAGAGGACGGGGGCACGGTCCTCGGCGCGGGGGTCCGTTCGGGTTGGGCGGTCGGGTTCTCCCGCCCGGCGTCCCCGGGGACGTCGTCGCCCGCCGGGGCGGGCGCGCCCTCGTCCGGG
>NZ_CM001489.1:509464-514032 GCF_000262465.1 Frankia sp. QA3 | reverse complement strand
CCCCGCGGACGCGGCAGCCGACGCCGGCCCCGCCGCGACGGCGGTGGGGGGAACGGCGGCGGTGAGTGGCTCGGCCGAGCGGGTTTGCGGAATGGGCGTGAACGTGGGAGTGGGTGCGGGGGCGGGCTCGTCGGCGTCGGGCCGAACGGCTCCGGCGTCCTTGCGGGTCCGGTCGGCCAACGCTCCCCAGGCGTCGGCGTCGACGGTCGACGCGGCCCACTGCTCGTATGGATCTCGGTCGGGTGGGAACGTCTCGGCCTCGGGCGTGTGGCGGGTCAGAGCCACCGCGGCCACGAGCACGAGTACTAGTCCCCCCAGAATCAGCACCGGCGTCAGCATCGCCGTCCTTCCCCCCCGAACAGGTCACCGTGGACCCGCCCCCCTGCCTGGAACTCAAGGGCGGGAGGGCCCGATCGGTCCCGCATTCCTGTCATGCGCGGGCAAGTGACAACGTACGGGTGACCAGCCCGGACGGGGCCCGAATCGATGACACGCAGCGAGGTAGCCGGTTCGGGTGGTAAGGCGGGTTCGCCGGCGCCACGGCCACGGGTCCGGAACAGCCAGGACCGGTACATTACGGGCCATCGTGTCCAACTTGCCCGGTCCGGACGATCATCCTCAGCCGGTCGGTCCCGCGCGCAGCCACGGTCTGGGCGCAGGCGCCGGCGACGGCAGAGCGGCCGCGACGCGACCGCCGCACCGCCCCGCGCCGGTCGCCGCCGGCCGGGGCCGCACCTGCTGATCGCCCGCACCGCCCGTGCCGCTCTTCATTCCGCTCGCGCTGCTCGCCGCGTTCCTGCTGGCGTCGTCGGCCGCCCTCCAGCAGCGCGCCGCGGCCCGCAGCCGGTTCGCGGCGCGCGACGACCAGGACATGGCCGTGCCCGGGTTCGGGCACCTGCTCGACCTCGTCCGCGAGCCGTTATGGCTGGTCGGCTGGCTGACGAACCTGGCCGGCTTCCTCACCCAGGCACTGGCGCTGCATCTGGGATCGCTCGCCGAGGTGCAGCCGCTCATGGTCACCCAGCTGCTGTTCGCGCTCCCGCTCGGGCTGGTCGGCACGCGGCTGCGGATGGCCCGCACGGCCTGGTGGGCCATCGCGGCGATCTGCGCCGGGCTCGCGCTGCTGCTCGGCGTGCAGGATCGGCTACCCGCCCACCCGCCGCTCGACCAGGAACGCCTGGTGCTGGCGATCATTGCCATCGTCGCGCTGGCCGCGGTGTTGGTCGCCGCGTCGCGCGGGCGGCGGCCGGCGGCGAGGGCGACGCTGTTCGGCGTCGCCGCCGGATTGTTCTTCGCGCTGAGCGCGCTGCTGCTCAAGCAGGCGACCGACGAAACCCTCGACAACGGGTTCGACGCGACAGTGACGCACTGGTTCGCCTATGCCCTGTGCGGGGTGACACTGACGAGCCTGTGTCTAGGCCAGATGGCCTACGCGGTCGGCCCGCTGACCGCAGCCGTCACCGCCATGAACATCACCAACCCGACCGTCGCGTACGCGCTCGGCGTCCTTGTGTTCGGGGTCCCCGCTCCGAGGGGGTCCGGGGTCATCACGGGCGTCGCGGTCTCCGCCGTGCTGGTCGTGGGCGGAGTGTTCCTGCTTTCGCGCGCGAGCGCCCTGCCCCGCCCGCGGCGGCCCCCGGCGCCATAGCGCCGCACCCGCTCCAGCGCGCTCGGCCAGCCGTCCGATCCCTCCAGCGGCGGCTGGGCAGGTCGCCGACGGCGGCGGCGGCCAGGCAGGTCGCCGACGGCGGCGGCTGCCGGCCAGACCGGGACGTCAGCGGTTGCCGAACAGGCCGCCCATGCCGCCGCCACCGAAACCGCCGCCCTGCCCGTGGGGGCCGCCCTGTCGGTGCTGGCCGCCGAGCTGGTTGCCCTGGAAGCCGCCCTGGCCGAGACCGAAGTGGCCGGCCGCGTCGGCGCCGGCCAGCGCGTTGTACGGGGGCAGCAGCTCGCAGGGCTGCACGATGACGAAACCCTCGCCGGTGAACTGCATCTGCCAGCTCTCCCCGGTGTTGCCGCGCGGCCGCCACACCGCCGAGGACGTCACCGCCGCCTGCATCGACACCTGTAGGCCCGACGACCAGCCGACGACCGCGTCCGCGTCGGCGAAGTAGTAGTTCTGGTGGGTGACATGCATGACCAGCGGCGCGCCCGACGTGCAGACCGCGACCTTGCCGTTGCCGCGCAGCTCCACCTGGTAGGCGCCGACGCCGGCGATGCCGACCTGACTGTCGACCCGGACCAGGTCCCAGCTCAGGTCGGAGTTGAAGGCCAGCACGTTCTTGCCGTCGACGGTCAGCCCGTCGCCGGCCAGGTCGAGGATGTGGATGTCCTGCGCCTGGTTGGCGAGGAAGACCGAGCCGGAGCCGGAGACCTGCATGAGGTTCAGGCCCTCGCCGCCGCTGAAGAAGCTGCGAAAGCGCCCGCCCCAGCCCTCCCAGTGGGCGTCGAAGTTCGCGGCGCCCTGGTAGGCGACCATCGCGCCCTTGCGGGCGTAGAACTCACGCATCCCGCGGGCGCCGAGCGTCGCCCGCAGCATCTTGCCGTTCTGCAGGGAGAACGGCTCGTCGGAGGGCCGCTCGGGATTGTCGAGCAGGCTGCTGCGGATCCCACCGGCCGGCCCCCCGGGACCGCCAGGACCACCGGGACCCCCAGGACCACCGGGCGGCAGCCCCGGACCGCCGGGGTAGCCCCCACCCGGACCGCCGGGATAGCCGCCCTGGCCGGGACCGCCGGGACCCGGCGGGTAGCCGCCGCCCGGACCCGGGTAACCCGGACCGGGAGGCGGGTAGCCGGGTCCGCCCGGACCGCCGGGGTAGCCGCCGGGACCGCCCGGATGACCGCCGTACGCCCCGCCCTGCGTCATGTCGCAGTCCTCTCCGCCGTCCGCCGCGCCCGGCGCGCACCGCCGCCGCTCATGCCGTCAACGAACCGCCCGCCGTCCACGAACCGCCTGCCGTCCACGAACCGCCCGCCGTCACCGGATCCCATGCCGCCTCAGCCCCGCAGCGACATGGTCGGCCGCTCGTCCTCGCTCGGCTGGACGACGACGAAGCCCTGTCCGGAGAAACCGAGCTGGAACGCCTCGCCGGAGCCGCGCCCGATCAGGCCGCCGAGGCGCGCGGTGCGCCGGGGTTCGACGCGCAGGCCGTCGGTGTAGGCGACGAGGGCGTCGGTGTCGACGAACGTCGGCGCCTCCCGGGTGTCGAGCACGATCGGGTTGCCCTTCGCGGTCAGCGCGACCCAGCCGTGGCCGCGCAGCACCACGTTGAACATCCCCATCCCGGACAGCATCGTGACGCCGCGGACGCGTTCGATCTTCCATTCCAGCGCCGCGTCGAAGGCCAGGATGTTCTTGCCGTTGACCGACAGGCCCTCGCCGGCGAGCTGCGCGACGATGACCTCCTTGCCGTAGTCGGCGAGGTAGAGCAGGCCCTGGCCGGTCGCCGTCATCAGCGGCACGCCCTCGCCGGTCGCCCAGGACGCCGCGATCCGGCCGAGCTGCGGCGGCTGCGGGTTGAAGTCGATCAGCCCCTCGTAGGCGATCATGGAGCCGACCCGGGCGAACAGGTCCTGCCCGGGGTTCATGACCACCTTGGCAATCTTGGAGCCGTGCTTGCTCATCCGCTCGAAGACGGGCGTCGGCCCGTAGTGCTCGATCAGGCTGCCCTGCACGGCCCGCTCCCTCCCACCGGCGGTCGCACCGCCGGGCCCGCTGCCGCGATCGTCGCCACTCTCACACCTCGTACGGCTGGACGACGACGAAATGACCGGCGAATCCCATGAACTGCAGGGCCAGGGCCTCGCCGCTGCTGCCCGCGTAGATCTGCCGGGAGATCCGCACCTGCGTCGAGACGCTGACCCGCATGCCGGTGGTCCACGCGACCAGCGCGTTCATGTCCGCGAACGTCGGGCCCTGCACGGGCAGGGTCATCGGCGATCCCTTGGTCATGACGACCACCGAACCCGGCCCGGAGACCTCGAAGTGGAAGAAGCCACCGCCGGGGATGCCGGGGCTTTCGATCCGGCGCACCTCGGTGCGCACGGTGGCGTCCATCGCCAGCAGGTTCTTCGCGTTGATGCACAGCGACGAGGAGCCGAGCTCGACGACGTGCAGGTCGGCGGCGTCCTGGGCGAGGAACACCTCGCCGGAGCCCTTGCAGGTCATGAGCTTGAGGCTCTGGCCGGTCAGCTTGCCCTCGATGAGGCCGCGCAGCCCGCCGCTTTTGTAGTCGAACTCGACGTTGCCCTGGTAGGCGACCATCGACCCGCGCAGCGCCAGGGCGTCCGGGCCGAGGGTGACCTTGACCAGCTTGCCGTTCTGCTGCGTCCAGCGGCCCGCCGTCGGCACCTCGCGGTAGGGGGCGAGGCTGTTCATCGCCCCCGGCGGGGTCGGCTGGGCCTGCGAGGGCAGCGGTTCGGGGCCGCCGAACGCGCCCACCGGCGGCTGGGCTCCGGGCATGCCGCCCGGCACCGGCGCGCCGCCGTACCCGGGCCCGCCGGGGGGCGGGCCGCCGGCAGGGGACGGCTGGCCCGGCACGGGATGGCCGCCGTAACCCGGAGCGGGA
>NZ_CM001489.1:442545-509364 GCF_000262465.1 Frankia sp. QA3 | reverse complement strand
CCGACGCGGCGGCCACGGGCGGCGGCGCGGGGGCGGGTTCGTCGGCGACCTCGCCGCCGTAGGAGCGGATGAGCTCGGCGAGGCCGCCCTGGAAACCCTGGCCGATCGCGGCGACGCGCCACACGCCCTTGCGGTAGATGTCGCCGATCATCACCGCGCGTTCGCTGGTGAAGTCGGCGCCGGTGAAGGAGTAGCGCAGCACCTCGGTCCCGCCGGCGACGATCCGCAGGTAACCCGACGTGATCGCCGCGGCGCTGCCCGCGCCGTCCAGGGCCGCGCAGAACGACAGCCGGCCGATGGCGGCGGGCACCTGGTCGAGGCTGACCCGGAACGCCTGGGTGTCCCCGGACTGCGGGCCGAGGAGCTGGATGGACTTCTCCGGCGAGGCGGGCTGGTTGAAGAAGACGAAGTACCGGTCGTCGGAGAGGCGGTCGTCGCCGTCCAGGCCGAAGCAGGAGACATCCCACTCCCCCGGCGCGTTGATTTGGATCCCGACATACAGGTCGGTGCCCTGGGTGACCGCCGACAGCTGCGCCTTCTGCCCGCGGCTGAACTGGGTGACCAACGCGCTCCCTCCACTCGCCTGCCGCCGCCCCGGCACCTGCCGGGACGACCGGCGGACCGGCCCGCCGCCTGCGCCCGCATCCGCACGAACCGGACTGCGGGCAAGGTAGCAGCTACCCACCTGCCCAGCCGAACACGCCGGGCAGGTGGGCGCTGTCGCCCACGGGACACCCGGCGCACGTCACCGTGGCAGGTCACCAGCGTGACATCTCACCTCGCGTCCCGCGGGCAGGATGGCGTTCACTGGGCGGATGCGCTACGTCGAGGACTCCGTCACCACCAGCCCGAAGAGGATCTCGAAGATCGGCCTGGGCACCTGGCAGTTCGGGTCCGGGCAGTGGGGTTACGGCAGCGGCTACGCCGACTCCGACGCCGCGCGCATCGTCCGCCGGGCCCTCGAACTGGGCGTCACCCTGTTCGACTCGGCGGAGGCCTACGGCCTGGGACGCAGCGAGCGCATCCTCGGCGCGGCGCTGGCCGCGGTCCCCGGCGCACTCGACCGGGCGTACGTGGCAACCAAGATCCTGCCGATCGTGCCGGTGGGCCCGGTCGTCGAGCAGCGCGCGGTCGCCAGTGCGCACCGTCTCGGCGTGCGCCACCTCGATCTCTACCAGGTGCACCAGCCCAACCCGGCGATCCGGGACCGCTGGACGATGCGGGGCATGGCCGCGCTGCGGGCCGTCGGGCTCGTCGGGGACGTCGGGGTCAGCAACTACTCACTGGCTCGTTGGCAGGAGGCCGACGCCGCCCTCGGCGCGCCGGTGCTGTCCAACCAGGTGGAGTACAGCCTGGCCCGGCCGCGCCACGGCGCCGCGCTGCTCGACTTCGCCGCCCGCGAGTCCCGGATCGTGATCGCCTGGAGCCCGCTCGCCCAGGGGCTGCTGTCGGGCCACTACGACGTGACCCACCGCCCGAGCGGACGGGTCCGGGCGGTGAACCCGCTGTTCGGAACCGAGAACCTGGCCCGGGCGACGCCGCTGCTCGACGTGCTGCGCGACGTCGCCGCGGCGCACGGGGCCAGCCCCGCCCAGATCGCGCTGGCCTGGGCGATCCACCATCCGCGGGTCGTGGCGATCCCGGGGGCGTCCGGCGTCGCCCAGGTGGAGAGCAACGCGGCGGCGGCCGACCTCGATCTCGCCGACGACGAGTACGCCGCGCTCAGCGCCGCCGCCGACCGCTTCACGCCGGTCACCGGACCGGCGGCGTTCGCCGCGCTGGCCGCCGCGCGCCTGCGCCCCTGAGCGCCGCGACCGGCGTTCGGCGGACGCGGCCGGCACTGCCACCGGCCACGGCCGCACCGCCGAGCCCGGCGGGCGACGACCTGCCGCCCGTACTCGCCTAGCCGCCCGTACTCGCCTAGCCGCCCTCACTCGCCTAGCCGGCGTTGACGGTGCCGTCGGGGGCGTAGACGTCGTCGGAGGAGACGATGTGGAACGGCGGGCAGACGCCCGTCGAATGATGGGCGGCGGCTTCCAGGGCCATCTGCACGCGCTGTTCCGCGTCGAGGCCGCGGGTGCTGTGCAGGGAGCCGCAGGCGTACTCGTCGCCGCTGCCGACGGCGTAGTAGTCGTCGACGCTGCGGCCGATCTGGTAGTCCGAGTCGATGCGGTAGAGGTGCCCGCGGATGCCGACGAGGAACAGCCCGCCGCTCTCGTTGCCGGAGTCGTTGCGCGCGAAGCCGCCCTCGCGCAGGCAGTCACGGACGACCGCGATGAAGTCGGTCGCCATGAACCGGTCAAGGTCCCAGTCCTGGGGAACGGGCGGCACGAGGCTGTAGCGGAGCAGCTGGCCCATCCGGAACGAGTCGGTGAAGCCCATGATGAACTCACCGTTGCGGAACACCTTGGTGTCCGCACGCACGGTGATGGACCAGCCGGCTACACCGGCGCTGTCCCCACCGATCACGACCCGGCCGTCCTGCTGAACCCCGACGATGCAGGTCACGAAGCGGAATGGTACCGGTTCGCCCCGCAGGCGGATGTCCCACCCCGTCTGCGTCCTCCGCCTTCGTCACGGACTGTCCCGAGCGCCCGACCGATGTCACCTTGCCGACCTGCGCATCTTTCCCTCGATCGGGCTGCAGTAGGGATGTGAGAGCGTGTTCGGCGGTGGCGACATCACACGGCGACAGCCGCGCGCGGCCGACGACGGCGCCGGGATCATCGGAGAAGGGGACGGACGGACGATGGGGATGAAGCGGTTCATGTCGCGACTGGGCGTGGGGGGCGCCGAGGTCGAGACCGTGCTGGATCGTCCGGAGACGCTGCCGGGTCACGTGGTGACCGGCACGACGACGATCACCGGCGGCAAGGTCGACCAGGAGATCGAGAAGGTCCTCGTCGCGTTGGAGGCGACCGTCGAGGTCGAGCGGGACGACTCGACCTGGTACGAGCAGGTCACCTTCGGCACCCAGCAGGTCGGCGGCGGCTTCACGATCAACCCCGGACAGCAGATCAGCGGCCGGTTCGAGCTGCCCGTGCCGTGGCAGACACCGATCACCGACGTCGGCGGCTGGCACCTGCACGGCATGAAGATCGGGGTGCGGACGAAGCTGGCGATCCCCGGAGCGGTCGACCCGGGCGATCTGGACCCGGTGGGCGTGCATCCGCTGCCGGTGCAGGAGGCGGTGCTGGCGGCCCTGGGCGACCTCGGCTTCCACTTCCGGTCCGCGGACGTCGAGAAGGGCCACCTCAGCGGCTCCGACCTGCCCTTCTACCAGGAGATCGAGCTCAAGCCGGCCGGCGAGTACGCCCGGCGGATCTCCGAGCTGGAGGTGACCTTCCTCGTCGACGGCGCCGGGATGGACGTCGTGTTGGAGGCCGACCGCCGCGGCGGGCTGCTGTCCTCCGGCCACGACGAGCTCAGCCGCTTCCGCCTCGCCCACCACGACACCGACCGCCACGCGCTCGGCGGCCTGCTGCACCAGCAGCTCGAGCACCTCGGCCGCCGCCGCGGCTGGTTCTGATTCCCGCCGGCTGCCGCGCCGGGCGAACCACCGCCCGGCGGGGCAGCCGGGACCCGGGACCCGGGAGCCGGGAGCCGGGGCGTCCGGCCGCGCATCCAGCCGGTAACCGTTCTGCGCGTCCGGCTGTGTGCGAAGCGACCCCGCCGACGAGCCGACGAGCCGACGAGCCGACGAACCCCGAACAAGGACAAACCCCAAACAAGACGGTCGAAGACGTCGGCCAGACGGCGGGCCAGGTTCATCAGCAGAATCACCGGTCACATTTGGTGTATTGGCGAGCGGCTTCGCGCACGTCCTCGTGGTCGATGGGCCACGCTGCACGGCGAGGCTGTCGTCGACTTCCAGGAGTCGCAACAGTCCCGGACTGACGACTGGCCGGCACGCGCGGACAGCGCCCGGGGCAACCCCTCAAAGCAGCCTTGACCCCCGTCGGCGAAGGACCTCGCGCCGACGGCGCTCGACGGGAACGACCTCGACCGTCCTGTCGCCCACGCGACACTCGCGACCTCACTCCGGTGACCCGAGGATAGATACCGGGTATGCCATACCGCGTATAGTGCCCCGAAAGGGTTAGACCATACCGAGTATGCGAATACCAGGTACGCCGTACCCGACAGGTACCTGCCGCTAGGCAGGTACCGATGCAGGTACAGGCACAGGGAGGCGTGATGTCGATCCGGCACGGGCTGTTGGCGTTGCTCGCCGAGCGCCCGATGTACGGCTACCAGCTCAGGGCGGAATTCGAGACGCGGACGGGCTCGACCTGGCCGCTCAACGTCGGACAGGTCTACACCACGCTGCAGCGGCTCGAACGTGACGGGCTCGTCGAGCCGGCGGACACCACCGGGCACGCCGATGACCAGACGGCCGTCTACCAGCTCACCGAGTCCGGCCGCGCCGAGACCGAAAAATGGTGGTCGGCGCCGGTCACCCGCCACGCTCCGGCCCGAGACGAGCTGGCGATCAAACTCGCGCTCGCGGTCACGCTGCCCGGCATCGACGTGGCGATGGTCGTCCAGCGCCAGCGCACCGAGACGATGCGCGCGGTGCAGCAGTACACCAGGCTGAGCCGCCAGGCCGACGAGTCGAACGACACCGCCTGGCTGCTCGTGCTCGACAGCCTCGTGTTCGCCGCCGAGGCCGAGATCCGCTGGCTCGACCACGTCGAGGCCCGGCTCGATCGGGCGGCCCGCCGGGCTGCCCGCACGGGCACCAGCCCGAGCGGTGCCCCCTCGCCGGCCGCACCGACCACGGCCCTGTCCTCGCCAGGCCGCCCAGACGCGGCCACGACCGAAAAGAGCGGACGTTGACCTCGATCGCGCCCCCTCGAATGCCGGAGCCCGTGCCCCACGGCGCGGCCCCTCCCGCGTCGGCCCCGGTGCTCCACCTGCGCGGCGTGACCCGCGTCCACGGCGGTGGCGCGACCCAGGTCGTCGCGCTGCGTGGGCTGGACCTCGCCGTCTACCCCGGGGAGCTGGTGGCCGTGATGGGCCCGTCCGGCTCGGGCAAGTCCACCCTGCTGACGTTGGCGGGCGGGCTCGACACCGCGACGTCGGGCGACGTGTTCGTCGACGGGACGGCGCTGGGACGGCTGTCCGCCAGGGCGCTCGCGGCGCTGCGTCGACGCAGCCTCGGCTACGTCTTCCAGGATCTCAATCTCGTTCCGGCGCTGACCGCGGCCGAGAACGTCGCGCTCCCCCGGGAACTCGACGGCGTGGCCACGCGCAAGGCGCACAAGGAGGCCGTGGCCGCCCTGGCCGAAGTGGGCGTGGCCGAGCTCGCCGACAGGTTTCCCGACCAGATGTCCGGCGGCCAGCAGCAGCGCGTCGCGATCGCCCGCGCGCTGGTGGGCCCCCGGCGGCTCGTGCTGGCGGACGAGCCGACCGGCGCGCTCGACTCGGCGACCAGCGGCGAGGTGATGCGGGTGCTCCGTGCCCGCTGCGACGCCGGCGCCGCCGGCCTCCTCGTCACCCACGAGGCACGGCACGCCGGTTGGGCCGACCGGGTGGTGTTCCTGCGCGACGGCATGGCGGTCGACTCCACCGGCGAACCGTCGACCCCCGAGTCCCTGCTCGACGGCACGTTGACCCGCCCGCCCGGAAGCCGACCCTCCGACGGCCCGCCGTTCGCCCCTGGGCGGGCCGACCCCGGACGGGCCGACCCCGGACGGGCCGACCCCGGACGGGCCGACGGGGAGAGCAGCGGCGACAGCGGGAGCACGCCGGGCGGAGCCGAGCGGTGACGAAGCTTGGATTCCCCGCCGGCCGGGCGGCCCTGCGGGTCGCCCGGCGCGACGCGCTGCGCGCCAAAGGCCGCACGCTGCTGGTCGCCGTGATGATCGGGCTACCGGTCCTCCTGGTCTCCGGCGTCGACGTCATCACCCGATCGGCAGACGACGGCCCTTCGGAGCACCTCTGGCGCAAGCTCGGCGCTCACCCCGAGCTGCAGGCACGGTTCGACGGCTGGCATTTCGGACTCCCCATGGCGCAGAGCCCCGACGCCGAGACCACCGGTCCGGTCGACCCCGACGCGGGCTGGCCGGCCCATCTGCCGGACGTCGAGCAGGCGCGGGCCGACCTCGCCGCGGCGTTGCCGCCCGGGGACCGGCTCGTCACCGTGCACGACGCCTACGACGCGCGGTTCCGGATCGACGACTCCGGCGCCCGCGGCGGCAGCCGATTCGTTCGGGCGAACCTGCGCCAGGCCGACTGGACCGACCCCAGCCTCGCGGGCCTGGTCGATATCACCTCGGGCCGACTGCCGGCGAAGGAGGGCGAGGTCACGGTGACGGCCTCGTTCGCCAGGCACTTCGGCGTCCGGGTCGGCGACACCATGCGGTTCGAGCTTCCGGACCGTGCGGCCGCCAACTCCACCGCTCCTACCGACACCACCGCCCCCGCCGGCGCCGCACCTCCCGCCGCCGCACCTCCCGCCGGCGCCGCACCTCCCGCCGCCACCAGTGCCGACCCTCCCACCGGCGGTGAGGGGCGCGTACGCGTCATGGACGTGGTGGGAGTCGCCCGCCTCAACGAGGACCGCAACATCAGGACGGTGCTTGGCATGCCGAGCCTGCTGCCAGCCGACGGCACCCTGAGTTTCGGCGGCGACACGCTGTACGCAGCGGGTCCGAACCCCGTCACCTGGAACGACGTGCTGCGCCTGAACCGGCTGGGTGCGGTCGTGGTGAGCCGGGCGGTGTTCGCCGATCCGCCTCCCGCGAGCGACGTGCCCGAGGTGCCGGGCAGTTCCGGCGCCTCCGCCGCTCTCGACGTGGCGGTCGCCGCCACGGTCGTCGGCCTGGTGTTGCTCGAGGTCGCGCTGCTGGCCGGGCCGGCGTTCGCGGTCGGTGCCCGGCGCAACATCCGGCACCTCGCCCTGGTGTCCGCCAGCGGAGGCAACCGCAGGCAGATCGGCAACATCGTGCTCGCAGGCGGCCTCGTCGTCGGTTTCGGGGCCTCCGTGGTCGGCGCCGGGCTCGGCGCCGGCGTCGGCGTGGCGGCGCTGCCGGTCCTCGAGCACTACGAACAAGCCGACTTCGCGCACACCGACGTCCGACTGCTCGACCTGGCGCTCATTGTCCTCGTCGGGACACTCACCGCCGTCGCGGCCGCCGTCGTGCCGGCCTGGCAGGCCAGCAAGGTCGACGTCGTCGCGGCGTTGGCCGGTCGACGAGGCCCGCTCGCCACCCCGCGGCGAGTTCCGGTGCTCGGCGTGGTCGCGGTCGCGGTGGGGGCCGGTCTGGCGGCGCTCGGCGCGGCCACCGTCGAGCCGCTGCCGGTGCTCGCTGGTACCGCGGTCGTGACACTCGGCCTGATCGCGACCGCGGGATCGGTCGTCGGACTCGTCGCCAGGGCCGCCAGGCGGCTGCCGGTCGCTGCCCGGATGGCTCTGCGTGACGCGGCTCGCCAGCGTGGTCGCACCGCCCCCGCCGTCGGGGCGGTGGTGGCCGCGGTCACGGGGTCGGTGGCGATCTCGCTCTACGTCGCCGCGCTCGACAACCACGACCAGCTCACCTACCGGCCGTCGGCCGCTCCCGGGGGCGTGGTGCTCGACCTGACGCGGTGGGGGCCGAACGGGCCGGAACAGCCGCATCCGGCCGCGCCGGCGGAGGCGTTGCTGCGCGAGAACCTGCCCATCGACAGGGTCGCGCGGATCAACGTCATAGGCGATCCCGGTGGCAGTTCGTCCTCCGCCTACCCCGACCCTCGAAGCGACATCGCCTGCGACGCCCCCTACGACGACGCCCCCTACGGCAACGTCCCCGGCCTGGCCTCGTCGAAGGCGCCGGTCGACGAACGATGTGGCGAACGGGGGCTCGTCCTGGTCCATAACGGCGTCGTGGTGGGCGACGGCAGTGCGCTGGACGTCGCCAGCAACGGCGGCTACCCCGATGTCCGGGCCGTCGTGGCAGCCGGCGTCGCCGCCGTGACGAACCCCCGGTACCTGCAGGCGAACGGGAAGGTCGTCGTGAAGGTCAGTCCGCCGTACGATCCCGGGCAGTCCGGTGCCGAGTCGAGCGAACGGACTCTCGTCCTGCCCGCCAGGCTCGTCGAGCGCACCGGCGGTACCCCGATCGACATGGTCGTCGTGCCACCGGCGCTGGTACTGGCGCGGGGGTACTCGGTCATTCCCGGCGCGGTGGTCGCCAGCACGACTCGTGTGCCCACGGCGTCCGAGGCGCAGCGGGCGGACTCGGCACTGGCGGACGCCGGAATCGACAACGGCCTCGTCGTCGAACGCGGCTATCAGAGCGCCTACGGCATCGGGTTGTTGGCACTGGCGGTCGCGGCCGCCGTGATCACCCTCGGCGCCACCGGCATCGCCGTCGGACTCGCCGCGACAGACGGCCGCGCCGACCTGGCGACGCTCGCCGCCGTGGGGGCAAGCCCGGGGGTACGCCGCCGGCTGGCCGCCAGCCAGGCCGCGGTGATCGCCGGCACCGGGGCGGTGATGGGGGTCGTGGCCGGCGCGGTGCCCGGCCTCGCGTTGATCTGGATGCAACGCCACGGTTCCGGGACGTTCGACCCGAGCTGGGAGTTCGTCCCGCCCTGGCTGAGCCTGACCAGCATCGTCGTGCTCGTGCCGCTCGTGGCCGTGGCGTGCGGCTGGTTGTTCACCCGCTCACGGCTGCCCATCGTCCGCCGCGTCACGCTCTGACCACTCGGCCCGCTGGCCCGTCCCGTTCCTGGCCGGGTCGGCGAGCCGGTCCTGGCGCCCTTCGTAGCCGGCCACCTTTGCCACGAGCAGCGCGCCGTGCACCAGTGCCGACAGCCCCTCGCCGACCGGGCGGAGCTCGCCCTCGACCTCGACGATGACGTCCAGATCCGCTGGCGGGTCGACCCGGCCCTGCCCGCCGCCACCCGCACCGCCGTCGAGACCCTGCGGGGCCCGGTCGGGGACCGGGCCGGCGTCCGGGCCGCCGCCGCGGTTGCTGTCGATCAGTCGGAATCGCGGTAGATGACCGAGACGTCACCGGAGGAGGTCGTGGCGCGCAGGCGGCGCGGCGCCGCCGGGTCCTTCTGGACGTTGACCGTGCGGTCGCCGGAGCCGGTCGTCACCTCGGTGGCGTAGCCCTCGCCGTCGACGGGCAGCAGCACCCGCACGTCCCCGGATCCACTGTGGGCGTCGAGGTCGTCCGGGGCGGCGAGCTGATCGACCCGCACGTCCCCGGACGACGTCGAGGCGTGCAGCCGGCCGGTGCGCGCCTCGCGGATCCTGATGTCGCCCGAGCCGCTGGCGGCGTCGAGCTCGCCGCTGGGCCGCACGACCGTCACGTCGCCGGAGGAGGTCCGCAGCCGCACCTCGCCGCCGAGGCCCTCCGCGGCGACGTCCCCGGCGGAGGTGTCCGCGGCGACGGTCACCCCTGGCGGGAGCTCGAGGTCGTAGTCGGACGAGCAGTCCCAGGTCGTCCCGCAGCGGGTGGTGATGTACGCCGTGTCGCCGTCGACCCGCACGACGAGCTCGGGCACCTTGACGACGCCGGACAGCCTGGCGATCAGCCTGACCCCGCCGTTCCCGCCGGTCCCGGTGGGCTCGCGGGTCCCGGTGGGCTCGCGGGTCCCGGTGGGCTCGGCGTCCGGTCCGCGCAGGTGGACGTCGCCGCTCGGGGTGTGCACGACGACGTGGGTGACCGCGGCCGGGAAGGCGCGACGCTCGACGTGGTGGCCGCGCCCGGAGGTCGCGTCGACGACGGCGAGCCCCCCGAACACCGTGAAGACGACGGCGAGGACACCGCCGAGCGCGAAGGCGAGCGCCCTGCCGCCCCGCGGCCGCCGCCTCGGCGCGGGGCCGCCCGGCAGCGGGTCGAACCCGCCGAACGGGGCCGGCCCGTCGACCGGATCGGTCGCGTCGTCGAGGGTGGCGTGCGCGGCGGTGGCGGCGGGTGTCGGGTCGGACTCGAGTGTCGGGTCGGACTCGAGTGTCGGGTCGGACTCGAGTGTCGGGTCGGACTCGGGTGCGTGGTCAGACATTGCGGTGCCCCCTGCGGGCGCGCTCCGACGCTGCGGACGGGCGGCGGGCGCCGCCGTCGGCCGCGTCCAGGAAGCGCAGCACCGCGAGCACGCGGCGGTGGTCGTCCTCGGCCACCGGAAGATCGAACTTGGCGAAGATGTTGGTGACGTGCTTCTCGACGGCCCGTTCGGTGATGACGAGCGCGGCGGCGACGGCGGCGTTCGAGCGGCCCTCCGCCATCAGGCCCAGCACCTCGGTCTCCCGCCGGGTGAGGCTGTCGAGCGGGTCGCGGCGCCGCGAGCGCACGAGCAGCTGCGCGACGACGTCGGGGTCGAGCACGGTGCCGCCGGCGGCGACCCGGGCGAGCGCGGCGTGGAAGTCCGCCACGTCGGAGACCCGGTCCTTGAGCAGGTAACCGACACCCCGGCTGGCCTGCCCGGCGATGAGGTCGACGGCGTAGCGCTCCTCGACGTACTGGGACAGCACGAGAACCCCGACGGCCGGCCACTGCCGGCGCAGCACCAGGGCCGCCCGCACGCCCTCGTCGGTGAACGTCGGGGGCAGGCGCACGTCGACGACGCAGACGTCCGGTGGATCGGCCGCGACCGCCCGCAGCAGCGCCTCGGCGTCACCGAGCGCCGCCGTCACCGTCATGCCGACGTCCTCGAGCAGCCGGGTCAGCCCCTCGCGCAGCAGCACCGAATCCTCGGCGATCATGATGTGCACGGCAGCTCCAGACGCACGGTCGTGCCCGCCCCGGGCGGGCTGGTCAGGCTGAACGCCCCGTCGACGGCGCGGGCCCGGTCACGCAGGCCGGCGAGCCCGCTGCCGCCGCTCTCCCGGGCACCGCCGCGGCCGTCGTCGGCGACCTCGACGGTCAGCCGTCCCCCGCCGCGGCGCACGACGATCCGGGCGCGGGACGCCCGGGCGTGCCGGGCGATGTTGGTCAGCGCCTCGGCGACGAAGAAGTAGGCGACCGCCTCGGCGTCCGGATCGCGCCGCGGCGCCGGGTCGACGTCGACGGTGACCGGGACCGGGCAGCGGGCGGCGAGCCCGGACAGCGCCGCGTCCAGCCCACGGTCGGTCAGCACCGACGGGTGGATGCCGCGGGCAAGATCACGCAGCTCGACCAGGGCCCGCTTCGTCTCCGCGTGGGCCTCGGCGACCAGGCCGGTGGCGACATCCGGATTCTCGGCGAAACGGGCCTGCGCCCGTCCGAGGGTCATCGCGACGGCGACGAGCCGCTGCTGGGCGCCGTCGTGCAGGTCGCGTTCGATCCGCCGCCGCTCGGCCGCCGCGGCGGCGACCATCCCGGCGCGGCTGGACTCCAGGTCCTCCACCCGCGCGGCGAGCAGCTCCTCGCCGCGCGGGGACAGCAGCCACCGGGCCGCCTGATAGTGCGCCACCGTCAGCCCGCGGGCGAGCCAGGGGGCGGCGAGCAGCGCGGCTGCCCCGAGGCCCACGTGCAGGGCGACCGCCCCGCCGTAGCCGAGGTACTGCCCGAAGATCCGCTCTCCCCCGGCGAGGGCGTACCCGTAGGCCGGGAAGAACAGGAAGGCCAGCCCGCCGCCCCAGGCGGCGAACAGCAGCCAGCCGCCGAACCAGCCGAACAGCGGCGCCACGACCAGCACGTACAGCACGTTCAGCCAGCTCCCGCCGGCTCGCAGCCGCCGCAGCTCGGCGCCGGCGCGGCCGACGACCCCCGGCCGGCGGGCGGGGTCACGTGCGGGTGAGCGCCGCAGCGGCAGCCGGCGGCCGAGCATCGCCTCGAACCGCCAGGCGTCGAACCGGGTCGACAGTCTGGCCACGACGAGCCCGAACCAGATCAGCGGCACCCCGAACAGGGCCAGCAGCAGCAGCGGCACGCCCAGCAGGATCGGGATGAGCACCGCGAGGAACACCGGCAGCGCGACGGCGCCGGTGAGGGCGACGAAGGCCGTGCCCGCCCAGGCCGGCGCGGCGTACGTCCGCCGCAGCGCGGGCAGCACCCCCCACCGGGCCGAGCCGCCGACGCCACCCGCGCTGTCTGCCGCCTGAACCGGATTCACCGTCATCCTTCTCCACCGTCCCCGCAGCGGACCCAAAGCGGCGCCGTGCGCGGCCGCCGTCCGACTGAGCCGACGGTAGATCGTCCGGTCGCCCGCAGGCGACGGAGCTGACCGGCCAGTCCGCCAGGGGGTTACCCGTACCGCGCTCCCCGCCGGCCACCACAGTGACGCCCCCGGCCTCGGCACGATTCCGTGTGCGAATGGTGACAGCAGTCCTGGGGCGCGGCCAACCGCGGACGGCCCGGCCTCGGTGCGGCGGTCGCGTGAGGATGAGCGGGCAGGCCGCCGCGAAGCGACACCGAAGAAGATCCGCCCACTCATCGAGTCGACCAGCGACCTTATCCCGACCAGATCGCCTACGACCGCCGAGCCTTAGCCCGTTCCTCTAGACGCGGCGGGTGAGGTGGAACGCGGAGATGGAGTAGCCGGCGCGCAGGGCGAGGCGGTGTGCCTCGTGACGGTGGGTGTCGGTGTCGAGGTGGATGTGCTCGCAGCCGAGCCGGCGAGCCTCCCGCTCCGTCCAGGCGAGCAGCCGGGTGGCGTGACCCCGCCCGCGCGCGGCGAGCAGGGTCGTGAGGTCGTCGATGGCCAGGTGCCGCCCGGCGGCCAACGAGTTCACCTGCCGGAAGCCGAGCGCGGCGACGACCCGGCCGAGCTCCCCGTCCCAGGACGCGACGAGACGGTAGCCTTCGGGCCGCTGCACCTCGTTGACGAGCCTGACGAACCCCGTCGACGTCAGATGCGGGCGTAGCTGGCGCATCGGGTCAAATGCCAACCAGGTCCGCTCCGCCTCCAACTCCTCGATTTTCACGGGCCGTATTGTGTCAGTGCCATCAGGTGATGTGTGTGCTGAGGTCCGGCCGGCACCGGTGGAATCGGTCACCGCGGCCGTGCCGCCGGCTCCGGCGGACGGGTCCAGCCCGCCGGCCATGGCCTGCGCGTCCCTCCCTCCCGCGGCCCGTCCGGCTCCCGCGGCCCGTCCGGAAAATGATTCGCCCCCGGGTGCGACCGCGGGCTACCCTGCTGCGGCCTTCGGGCCGTCCGCCGCCGGCCTGCGGCGGGCTGTCCCGGGACGCGGCGCGATGGCGGCGCCGTGGTGAAGCCGACACGGGGTGAGATCCGGGGCGGGGTGAAGGGCGTGGAGGGCAGCCGGATGGACCACGGCGGGCGGTCGTCGGCCGGAATCGTCGCCGAACCGGCGCTGCGTGGCCCGCGGCTGGTCCTGCGGCCGCTGACGGTGGCCGGCATCGGCGCGCTGCGGGCCGGGCGGTGCGGCGAGCTGGAGTCGCTCACCGGCACCCGGATCACCGCCGCCATCCACCCGCCCCCGCTGCTCGACGCCGCCCTCGGCCCGGTTCGCAACCGGTCGCTGACCGAGTCGGCGGCCGCCGGCTGGTGGACGTGGCTGGCCGTCGAACGGGCCACCGGCACGGCAGTCGCCTCACCCGGCCTCGGCGGTCCACCCGACGCCGACGGCTGCGTCACCTTCGGCCAGACGACGTTCGCCGGGCACACCGGGCGCGGCTACGCCGTCGAGAGCGGCTGCCTGCTGCTGGACTGGGCCTTCCGCGAGCCTCGGGTGCGCCGGGCGCTGATGACCCTGCCGCCCCACGCCGGGGTGGCCCTCGCGGTCGCCGCCCGTCTGGGTTTCACCACCATCGGCCGCGCCGAGGACGACGAGGTCGGCGAGCTCGTCCTGCTCGAACGGACCTGCCGGACCGCCTGAGGCGGCCCCGGCGCGGCGCGGCTGCGGCAGCCGCGGGCCGAGCAGGTGCGGGGCCAGCCAGTCGACGGCGGCCCGGACGAACCGGACCCGGTTGGCCAGCGCGGCGACCTCGTGCCCCTCGCCGGGGAACAGCAGGTAGCGGCAGTCGACGCCACGGGCGGTGGCCGCGGCCACGGTCTGCTCGGCCTCGATCACCGGAACGTTGGTGTCGTTCTCGCCGTGGACGACGAGCAGCGGCACGGCCAGCGCGCTCATCCGGTGCAGCGGGGACAGCGCGCGCAGCAGCGCGGGCTGCGTGACCGGATCGCCGTACTTGGTCACCGCGGAGGCCGCGATCCACGGCTCGGTGTGCTGGTAGAACGTCTCCAGGTCGACCATGCCGCAGACGTCCACGCCGACGCGGAACAGCTGCGGGAAGTGCACCAGGGCGGCCAGCGTCAGGTAGCCGCCGTAGGAGCGCCCGGCGATCCCGATCCGCTCCGGGTCGGCCATGCCGGTGTCGACGAGGTCCCGCACGCAGCTCGCCACGTCCTCGATGCCGTCGAAACGGCGATGGATGTGATCGGCCTCCTCGAAGGCCCGGCCGAACCCGGTGGAGCCGCGCACGTTCGGCGCGAACACGGCGATCCCGCGGGCGAGCAGCGCGTGGAACAGCGGGTTGAACGTCGGGCGTTCCTGGGCCTCGGGGCCGCCGTGCAGGTAGATCAGGGTCGGCAGTGGGCCTGGCGGCGTCGGCGGGCGGTACCACCAGCCGGCCAGCTCCCGGCCGTCGTGCGCGGTCAGGGTGTGCGGCACGGGCCGGACCAGCGCCGCCGCCCGGGTGGGGGCGTGCGAGACCAGACATCGGTAGCGGGCGGGGTGGCCGACGGGGTGGCCGGCGGCCGGGGCGGTCAGGTCGCAGGTCCAGATCTCCCCGGGCGCCGCGGCGCCGTCGAGGGCGAGGACCAGCTCCCGGCCGCCGGGACGAGCCAGCAGGGCGGTGACGACGTCGCGGGGCGGCGCCGGCAGCGGCCGGCACCGGCCGCCCGGCAGGTCGACGAGCGTGAGCTCGCTGCGTCCCGCCACGTTCCAGACGACGACCGCCCGCTCGCCCCCGCCCCCGCCCCCGCCGCCGCCCCCGGCGCCGGTCCCGGCGTCCGCGTCGGGGTGGGGGTCGTCGGGGTGGGGGTCGCCAGGGCGAGGGGCGCCAGGGTGGGGGGCGCCAGGGTGGGGGCGGCGTCGGCGTCGGGCCGGCCGAGCAGGGCGAACCGCTCCACGTCGGCGTCGGGACGCTCGGCGATCACCACGGTGGCGCCGGGGGTGTCCACGGGGACGTCGAGCAGGGCGGCCCGCTCGCGGCCGAGGTCGCTCACCAGCAGCACCCGACGCCCGCCCGCGGCGAACCGCCCGGCGAGGACGGTCGCGGTGCCGCCGGGCAGCTCCCACGACGAGTGGGCCGCATAGCCGGGCGGCGGCGGGGTGAGCCGGACGTCGACGACGAGCGCGCGGCGGACTCCCCGCGGCCCCTCCCGCAGCAGCAGCCGGTACGAGCCGGCCAGTGGATCACGAACCGCGGGGTCGAGGTCGACGAGGTCGCACACCTGCAGGGCGATGCCCTCGGCGAGCCGGGCCCGCCGGCCGTCGAGACCGACCAGCACGGCGGCGGTGCGCCCGGCCCGGTCGCCACGGTCGGACTCGGTGACCACGACGGCGAGCCCGTCGGCGGTCCAGCGGGCCGGCACGGCGGCGCGGCCGTCCCCGCCGGCCAGCCCAGCCCGGGCCGCCGCCGTCGGGGGCGACGACGCGCACCTCGGTGAGCTCCCCGCCGCCGGGCGCCACGTGCACGGCGATCAGGTCGCCGGCGGGCGACCACAACGCGGCGCGGACATGCCCGGGGCCGGTGTCCACGGGCCGCCGCCGGCCGCCGGCGTCCCGGATCCACAGCGCGGGCCCGTCCGGCCCGTCCGCGACGTAGGCGAGCCGGCCGTCGGGGGCGAGGGCGGGCGCCCGCACCCCCTCGGCCGCCACCCACTCCTGCGCCAGATCCGACCCTCCCGCCCGATCAGCCTTCCCGGCCCGATCAGCCTTCCCGGCCCGATCAGCCTCCCCGGCCTTGCCTGCGCCGGCCGCGGCGCGGGCCGCGCCGGCCGCCCGCATCCGCTCCCCGGCCCGGGCCCGCTCGGCGGCTCGGTCGGACTCCGGCGGCCGGGCCATGTCGCCCGGTCCCGGCAGGTCGCCGGCATGCCCCGGTCTGGGGGTGCGGGCCACGGGGGCCACCGTGCTCCCGGGGGTCCGGGGGGGCACGGGGGTCAGCGGGACCACGGCGTTCGCCCTCGTGGGGCTGCCGAACGCGCGGGGGGAGCCATGGGTCATGTCACTCCTTAGGGTCACGTCACCCCTTGGGTCTGGAGCCACATCTCGAGCAGCGCGGCCTGCCAGAGGGCGTTCGCGCCGAGGGTCGTGCGATTGTCGTTCGGGGCGGCCAGCATCGCCTGGATCCACGCCGGGCGGAACAGGCCGCGGGACTTCGCCGCCGGGTCGGTGAGCGCGTCGCGGACCCGGTCGAGGAACGGGCCGTGCAGGTGGCGGATCGCCGGCACCGGGAAGTACCCCTTGGGCCGGTCGATGACGTCGACCGGCATGAGCGGGCGGCCGATGTCCTTGAGCACGCCCTTGCCGCCGGAGGCGAGCTTGAGCTCGGGCGGGCAGGCCGCGGCGAGCTCGACCAGCTCGTGGTCGAGGAACGGGGTACGCGCCTCCAGGCCCGCGGCCATCGTCATGTTGTCGACCCGCTTCACCGGGTCGTCGACGAGCATGATCGTCGAGTCGAGGCGCAGCGCGGCGTCGACGGACGTCCCGGCGCCCGGCCGGGCGAAGTGGGAGGCGACGAAGTGCCGGCTGGCGTCGGCTTCGATGAGATGGTGCGGCTCGACCATCGCCGGCATGTCGCGGTGCGGCCGGTCGGCGAAGACCCGCAGGTAGGCGTCGACCGCCTGGTCACGCGGGACGCCGGCCAGCGGCGGGTACCAGGAGTAGCCGGCGAAGACCTCGTCGGCGCCCTGCCCGGACTGCACGACCTTGACGTGCCGGGAGACCTCCTGGGAGAGCAGGTAGAAGGCGACGCAGTCGTGGCTGACCATCGGTTCGCTCATCGCGGCAACGGCGGCGTCGACGGCGGGCAGCAGCCGGCTGCCCGGCACCCGGATCTGGTGGTGGTCGGTGGAGAAGTGCTTGGCGATGATGTCCGAGTAGGCGAACTCGTCGCCGGACTCTCCGCCGGCCGCCTCGAAACCGACGCTGAACGTGGCCAGGCCGTGCTGGCCGGCCTCGGCCAGCAGCGCGACGATCAGGCTGGAGTCCAGCCCGCCGGACAGCAGCACCCCGACGGGCACGTCGGCGACCATCCGCCGGCGCACCGCCACGCGCAGCTTCTCGGCGATGGCGTCCTGCCAGTCGCGGGCGGTCCAGTCGGCGCGCGCGGGGTCCCGGGTGAAGTCCGGACTCCAGTACACCTCGTCGGTCCAGCTCCCGTCCGGTTCGACGACCCGCACGGTGGCGGCGGGCAGCTTGCGCACCCCGGCGAGGATGGTGTGCGGCGCCGGCACCACCGAGTGGAACGACAGGTAGTGGTGGAAGGCGACCAGGTCGATGTCCGAGGAGACGCCGCCCCCGGCGAGCAGCGCGGGCAGGGTGGAGGCGAACCGCAGCCGTTCGGCGTCGGCGGCGAGGTACAGCGGCTTGATCCCGAGCCGGTCGCGGGCGAGGACGAGGCGGCCGGTGTCGCGCTCGGCGATCGCGAAGGCGAACATCCCGGCGAAGTGGTCCACGCACCGGGTGCCCCAGTGGTGGTAGGCCTTGGCGATCACCTCGGTGTCCGAGGTGGAGAAGAAGCGGTAGCCGGCGGCGGCCAGCTCGTCGCGCAGCTCCTGGTAGTTGTAGATGCACCCGTTGAACACGAGGGTCAGGCCGAGCTCGCTGTCGACCATCGGCTGGGCGCCACACTCGGACAGATCGATGATCTTCAGGCGGCGGTGGCCGAACGCGACCGGTCCCGACGACCACACGCCCACGCCGTCCGGGCCCCGCGGCACCATGGTGGCCGTCATCCGCACCACCGCATCGACGTCGGCTCCCCGGCCGTCGAACCTCAGCTCACCACTCAGCCCGCACATGTGCGCTCCCGTCGATCAGTCAGTTCAGGTGAGATCCATTCCCCGGGCATTCCTGCCCGGCATGAGGGTGCACGGTCGCCCGTCCACCTTCGATGCCGGAGATTTCACACTCGTGTCCCCATGGTTGCGACCGAGGACCGCTTCGCGGCGCCGGTACGCCGTCGTCCCCCGCCGAGAGCTTCGGCGGGGGACGACGCAGGTCGTACGGGTCCGCTCAGCGGCGCGGGATCCAGGTGTCCTTGGAGCCGCCGCCCTGGGAGGAGTTGACGATGAGGCTGCCGGGCGGGGCGACCCGGCTGAGCGCCGCGGGCACCACGACCGGCTCGGCCCCGGCGTAGACGAACACCCGCAGGTCCACCGCGCACGGTTCGAGGTGGCTGTCGTGCCAGGTCGGATGGGTGGACAGGGAGACCACCTCCTGGCCGATCCAGCGCCGCGGGTCGGCCAGGATCCGCTCCCGGACGGCGGTGAGCTGGTAGGGCTCGGCGTGCGGGCCGATCACGACGCCGGAGCCGCCGAAGCCGTCGACCGGCTTGACGACGAGCTGGTCGAGGTTGGCCAGCACGTGCTCGCACTGCTCCGGATCGCCGCAGACGTAGGTCGGGACGTCGTCGAGGACCGGCTGCTCCCCCAGGTAGTAGGTGACCATCCGGGGCACGTAGGCGTAGACGACCTTGTCGTCGCCGATGCCGTTGCCCGGCGCGTTCGCGACGCTCAACCGCCCGGCCCGGACCACCCGCAGCAGCGCCGGGCCGAGCGGGGCGCCGTCCGCACCCGGTGCGCCGAACAGCTCGTCCTCGTCGATGCGCCGGTAGAGGACGTCGACGCGGCGGCGCCGGCCGTCGTCGACCCGGTAGGCGACGTCGTCGTCGACGAGCAGCGCGCCGGGTTCGACCAGCGGGACGCCCATCTCCTCGGCGAGCATGGCGTGCTCGAAGTAGGCGGAGTCCGCCGGCCCGCTGGTCAGGACGGCGACCGCGGGCTCCCCGGTGACGGCGGGCGGCGCCGCGGCGACGAGCGCGTCGTGCAGCAGGGCGGGCACGGTGCCCAGGCGCAGGATGCCCGGCGGCGGCCCGAGCTCGGGCAGCACCGACTCGGCGAGCCGGCGGCCCTCGACGGCGTAGGCGATCCCGGACGGCACGCGCAGGTTGTCCTCCAGCACCAGCCATCCGCCGTCGCCGCCGCGGACGAGGTCGATCCCGGCGGTGGTGATCCGGATCGCGTCCCGCCCGGGGGCGCGGCCGCCGTGGCGCAGCCCGGGAGCGTCGTTGACCACCCAGGGCGGGACGATGCCGTCCGCGACGGCGGCCCGCTCGCCGTAGACGTCGTGCAGGAACGCCTCCAGCGCGCGGACCCGCTGGCCGAGCCCCGTGCCGAGCACCGCCCAGTCGTCGGCGGCGACGATCCGCGGCACGATGTCGAAGGGGAACGGCCGGCTCGCCGAGTCCCCGTTGACCCGGAACATGATGCCGCGGTCGGTCTGCTCGGCCTCGCGGGCGCCGACCCGTTCGTCGAGGACGTCGGGCCCGAGCCGCTCCAGGGTGCGCATCACCGCCCGGTACTGGGGGCGCACGGCGCCGTGCTCGTCGACGACCTCGTCGTAGCCGGTCGGCTGGTAGCGCTCCAGCAGGATCGGCGCGATCTGGTCGGGCGCCGACACCGCGGGCGCGACCCCGAGCGACGCGCCGGCCGGCGGGACGTCGCGGGTCTCGGCGAGGATCAGGTCGGCGACGTCGGTGAGCAGTCCGCGGCGGGCGAACGCCCGGCGCTGGCGTAGCGCCGAGCTGCCCCGCCCGGCCGCCTGCTCGGCGAGGTTGTCGATGAGCTCCCAGTCGTCGTAGCGCTCAAGCTGGGGACGCACCTCCTCCAGCATCCGGCGCAGCATGGCGCGCGCGGGCACGGGGCCGGCGCCGAAGATGTCGACGAGGTCGCCCTCCAGCCCGGAGCGGGCGGCCCGCCAGGTAGCCGCCCGCAGCAGCTCGGCGCGCGGGGGCGGGGCCTGGCCGCCGGCCTCGATCTCCTCGATCGCCCGGCCCACCAGGGCCCGGAACAGCCCGGCGATGAGGATGACGTTGTCCACGTCCGGGCAGGCGTCGCAGATGCGCAGCTCGACGGTGGGCAGGTGGGCCGACGGGCGGACGTCGAAATACACCATGCCCGGGTCACTGATCACGCCGGACTTGATCAGGTCCGCGATGAGCTGGTCGTACTCGGCCGCGGTCTTGAACGACCCGGCGACGCCGGCGGTGGGCCAGCGCTGCCAGACCAGCGTGCGCATGCTCGCGTAGCCGCTGTCGGCGCCGAGCCAGTACGGCGAGCTGGCCGACAGGGCCAGCAGCATCGGCAGCCAGGGGGCGGTCCAGGCGACGACGGCCATGGCGAGATCGCGGTCGGCGACGTCGACGTGCACCTGGGCGCCGCAGATGAGCTGCTCGCGGGCGACGATCTGGTAGTCCTCGGTCATCTGCTCGTAGCGAGCGTCCCGGGAGACGTCGAGCAGATCCATGTCGAGGATCGGCACGGTGCCCGACGCCGCCGGCCCGAGCCCCAGCTCGCCCGCCGCCTCGGCCAGCCGGCGGCGCAGATCCAGCAGGTTCGACCGCAGTGCCAGCAGATCCACCGTCGGCTGACTGTTCGTCTCGACGACGGATTTCAACAGTTCCGGAGAGAACGAATCCTTATCCAGCCTCTGCAGTATTTCCTCGGCCCGGGGAACAAGTTGGCGGGTGGTGAGATCGAGGATGTGAAACTCCTCCTCGACGCCGACGGCCACGTTCCGTGCGTCGCTCATGGCGGGCTACGCTACGGCCGGCCGGTTACACATACATGACACGGACGTATCTCGCATACCGGTAATTCTCGCATGCCTCGGCACGGACACGTGCACCACCTTTGTCGTGGCCGGCGTCCCGACCCCAGCCAGCCGTGGTGCCGCGACCCACCTGTGCGATCGCCTCGGTCCGACCCGTCGGCCGGACGCCGGCGGGCAGCCGGTCGCGGACGCTTGAGTCCCTGTCCCGTCGGCCGTCGATAAAACGTGACGAAGCCCGCAGCATTTAGTCGGGGAGGAGCGGGGATGAACATGTGCCGACCACTCACCGAAAGCGGCGTGGGACGCCGCGCGGCGTAGCCGCGGTGTTCACCCGGCGCAGGTTACCCCGGATTTTTCGCCGGACCCGGCGGCGGGCGTTGTCGCCGCGCGGCGCAGCCGTCCGACCGCCGATCGTCGCCGAGCGGGAAGGCTAAGCCGAAGCAGGGCCGGGAGCCGGGACCGGGACCGGGACCGGGACCGGACTGAGTTCCAGGTCCGTCCCGGGCAGCGCGGCGCGGACCTCCGCGGCCAGCAGGTCCCAGTCGACGACGCGCGCCGAGGTCGCCCGGTAGGCCAGGCCGATGCGCCGGTGCGGCGCCGGGCGGCGGAACGTGGCGACCGCGAGGCCGCGCCCCTCCCCCACCTCGACCCCGACGGCGGCGGCGGGCAGCAGCGTGAGCCCCAGCCCACCGGCGACCATCTGGACGATCGTGGACAGGCTGGCCGCGCGCAGCGTGGCCCGCTCCCGCGCCCCGGCCTCGCGGCAGACCTCCAGCGCCTGCGCCCGGAAGCAGTGCCCGTCCTCCAGCAGGAGCACGTCCTGCCCGGCGAGGCCGGCGACGGGAACGGCGCTGCCGCCGGCCAGCGGATGCTCGGCGGGCGTCACGAGGACGAAGTCCTCGTCGTAGAGCGGGATCTCGGTGATGCCCGGCTCGTCGTTGGGCAGCGCGAGCAGCGCCAGGTCGAGCGCGCCGCCACGCAGCTCCGCCAGCAGGGTGGCGGTCTGCGCCTCGCGCAGCCGCAGGCTCGCCTGCGGCCAGCGCCCGCGCAACGTGGGCAGCAGCCGCGGCAGCAGGTAGGGCGCCACGGTGGGGATGACCCCGAGCCGGAGGTCGCCGGTCAGGGGGGCACGGGCCCGCACCGCGACCTCGGCGATGTCGTCGACCGCGCCGAGCACGCCCCGGGCCCGCGCGACGATCTGTTCGCCCACCGCGGTGAGCAGCACGCTGCGGGTGGTGCGCTCGACGAGCTGGACGCCGAGGGTGCGCTCCAGCGCCGCGATCGCGCTGGACAGGGTCGGCTGGCTCACGTGCAGCGCCGCCGCCGCCCGGCCGAAGTGCCGGTGGTCGGCGACACCGACGAGCGCACGCAGCTGGGTGAGCGTCGGCTGAGGAGTAGCCATAGATCGAGGCTATCAAACTTGCCGAATCTTTCGATTTCCCTTCTGAGTCGACGGTCGCGAGAGTGAGGTCGTACCCGATCACCGCCCGAGACCCGATCACCGCCCGAGACCCGATCACCGCCTGAGAGAGGAGCACCCCGACAGTGCTGACCGTCGGCGACACCTTCCCCGCCTACGACCTGACCGGAGTCGTCTCCAACGACCCCGACACCGCCTTCGTCCGGGAGACCGCCATCAGCCGCCCCGGCACGTGGCGCGTCGTGTTCTTCTGGCCGAAGGACTTCACGTTCGTGTGTCCGACCGAGATCGCCGCGTTCGGCCGGCTCAACGACGAGTTCACCGACCGGGACGCCCAGGTCCTCGGCGTGTCCACGGACAGCGAGTACGTCCACCTGGCGTGGCGGCAGAACCACCCGGACCTGACCGACCTGCCTTTCCCGATGCTCTCCGACATCCGCAAGGACCTGACCGCCGCCGCCGGCGTGCTCGGCGACGACGGCGTCGCGCAGCGGGCGACCTTCATCGTCGACCCGGACAACGTCATCCAGTTCGTCATGGTCACCGCGGGCAGCGTCGGGCGGAACCCGGCGGAGGTCCTGCGCGTGCTCGATGCGCTGCAGACCGACGAGCTGTGCCCCTGCAACTGGCAGAAGGGCCAGGCGACACTGGGCGCCGCGGCGCCCGCCCCCGTCGAGGTGGCGGTCTGATGGCCGTCGCCCGCCTGCGGGAGCTGCTTCCCGACTACGCCAGGGACCTGCGCCTCAACCTCGGCTCGGTGACCAGCCAGTCGAACCTGTCCTCCCAGCAGCTGTGGGGCACGGTGCTCGCGGCGGCGATCGCCAGCCGCGGGCGCACCGCGCTGGTCGAGCTGGAGCCCGAGGCGCTCGACCACCTCAGCGCCGAATCGGCCACCGCGGCGCGTACCGCGGCGGCGCTGATGGCGATGAACAACATCTACTACCGCAGCCTGCACCTGCTGGAGGACGAGGAGTACTCCCGGCTGCGGGCCGGGCTGCGGATGAACGCCATCGCCCACCCGGGCGTCGACAAGGTCGACTTCGAGCTGTGGTCACTGGCGGTCTCCGCGGTCAACGGCTGCGGCCGCTGCCTGACCGCCCACGAGCACGAGCTGCGCGACCGCGGGGTCGCCCGCGAGGTGATCCAGGACGCGATCCGGGTCGCCTCGGTGGTGCACGCGGTCGCGGTGACCATCGAGGCCCTGGAGACCTCCAGCGGCATCGGCCAGGTCGCCGCCGCGGTCTGAGGCCGAGCGCCTGCCGCCCGCGCCGGGTCCGGCGCGGGCGGACAACATACGCCGGGCAGCGGGTTGCGGATTCGTTTCGGAGTCGTTCCGTCCCCACGCACGTGACAGAAATCACCTAGGGGTTCGTGAGGACAGAAAGTCCGCTGATCCTGCTAGACAGGAGCAGTGCACGGGGAGATCACCACAGCCAGGCAGGAGCAGGCACAGCCGGCGATGGCGCTGCGCGACCCCGTCCACCCGCGAAACCCGGCCCGCTCCCACCCGGCGCAGGCCGACCCTCGACCCCTCGGGCCGTCCCCCTTCCCGCACCGGGCCGGGGTGGTGGCGGTCGAACCCGCCGGCGCCTCGGACGCCCTCGCCGGCGCGACCGGCATGGCCGACGGGACCGGCATGGCCGACGGGACCGGCGGGAGCGGCGTGGCCGACCGGAGCGCCTCACCTGACGGTGGCGTGCTCTTTCGGATGGCCGTGCCCGCCTGGCTGCGCGGCGCGGGCACGGGCCTGACGACCGGGGCGCTCGCCGTGCTCGCCGAGACCGCCCTCACCGCGGCCGTCGCCGGCCGCGCGGACGGCGACGTGCTCGCGGCGAGCCTGCACCTGGAGACCCGCGGCGAGTGGCCCCACCCGCCGGTACCGATCCCGGTGGCCGCCGTGGCGCTCGGTGGGCCGATCAGCCCGACCACCCCGCGCATCCCACCCGGCCGCGACGCCGTCCCGCCAGCCGCGGCGGCGTCGCGGGCAGCCATCACGTCCACGCGCGAAAGCGCGCCGCAGCCGGACGCCATGGTCACCTCGGGCGACCCGGCGGCGCCGAGCGCACCGACGGTCGCGACCCGGCGGGATGCTGCGCACCGGTCGAGTGGGCCGGCGGTGACCGGCGCGGCGCAGGGCGTCGACGGCCTGCTTCTCTACGCCCAGGCGTGGGCGCCCGCCGAGGACGGCGAGGCGCCGCCGAGCCGGGGCGCCGCGGTCGCGGATCCGAGCCGGCCGAGGGCTCCGCGTCCGGCGGTGCGCCGGGCGGCCGGGACCATCACCGCCGCCGACGGCCGGGTGATGGCGGTGATGACGGCGGTGTGCTCGATCGTGCCGGTGGCCACGGCGAAGGGCGGGCAGCCGGCGGTCGGCACGCAGGTCGCAGCTGCGACGGGAGTGGCCCCCGGGGAGGTGACGGCCGCGCCGGCGGGCGACCCGGCGGCGCCCGTGTCCGCCGCTGCGGACGATCATCCCCTGCTGGCCATGCTTGCGGCCACCGTGCGCGTCGACGGGGACCGGGCGTGGGTGCGGTTCCGCCCCGAGGCGTGGCTGGCGAACCTGTTCGGCTCGGTGCACGGCGGGGCCGGCTGCGCGGTCGCCGACGCGGCGGTGTCGGCGGCGCTGGGCAGGGTGCTGCCCGCGGGCTCCGCCATCCAGGTGATGTCGATGGATGTGACGTTCATCCGGTCCCTGCCCCTCGACGGTGAGGTCGAGGCGGCGGTCGCGGTGCGGCACGTCGGCCGGCGACTGGCTGTAGTCGATGCCGAGATCGGGACCCTCGGGTCCCGGCCGAGCGTCCTGGCGCGCTTCCTCGTCTCGCGTACCACGCTGCGCTGACAGCCAAGACGACATCCCTGGTCAACGGCATCGCAGTCGTCGCGATCCGGGTTTCGTCGGACCCGCCCCGGCCCGAAGTGATCAGCTCGGTACGCGGATGACATGTCGACAGCCTTATGTACTCTGAGTAACAGAGCTCGTATCACAGCGTGGTATTCCGCCAACCCCGCCCATGCCAGGTTCCGCCACGCTGCCACAATGCGACTTTGTAAGCACGGTTCGTAGCCAACTCATCGCAGCGACCACTATCCGTACATCAATAGTCGCAGCTCGAAACCCGGGGCGTACCCGGCCGGGCAGCCACCACCAGGGGGAACACGAGATCATGTCGTTAACGCAGCCGACCGACACCTCGACACCTCGCATCGCGCCGCACCCGGTGCGCCTCGCCCGCGCCGGCGGGCCGGACAGTGCGGCGGCCACGGCCGGGTCATCCGGGATGCCGACCCGCACGCTGTCCGGCCCGCTGCTCGCGACGAACCGCGTCGGCCAGCACGTCCGCGTTCCCAAGACCGCCGAACTCGTCGCCGCCCACCTACGCCGCCAGATCGTCCGCGGCGAACTCCACGAAGGCGACGCCCTCCCCCCCGAAGCCGTCCTCATGGAACAGTTCGGCGTCTCCCGCCCCACCCTGCGCGAAGCCTTCCGCGTCCTCGAATCCGAAGCCCTCATCAGCGTCCGCCGCGGCGCCCACGGCGGCGCCCGCGTCCACACCCCCAACGGCCACGTCGCCGCCCGCTACACCGCCCTCGTCCTCGAACACCAACACACCACCCTCGCCGACATCCACACCGCCCACACCCACCTCGAACCCACCGCCATCCGCCTACTCGCCACCACCGCCACCCCCACCCACCTCACCCACCTCACCACCCACCTCACCACCACCGACCACGCCCTCGCCGCCCCCCACCCCAACCCCACCGACATCCACACCCACCACCTGAACTTCCACACCCTCCTGCTCACCACCCCCGCCAACCACACCCTCACCATGATCACCAGCATGCTCCGGCACATCCTCGACGCCACCACCCCCGACACCCCCACCCCCACCCCCGACCTCACCACCCTGCGCCACCAACACACCACCCACCACCAACTCCTCACCCACCTCACCAACCACGACCCCGACGCCGCCGAAACCCTCTGGCGCCACCACCTCACCACCACCCCCCACACCCCCCACCAACCCACCACCCCCCTCGACCTCCTCGGCGACTGACACCCGAACCCCGGGCCACCCGCGGATCACCCGCCGGTCCCCCGGAGCTCGGCCGCGCCGAGGAGGCCGTGACCGGGCCCGCCGGCCGGGTCGGCCGTCGCGACCCGCCCGGCATTCCCGGCGCGGGGAACCTGAGCACGACAGTCCCGGCAGCGGCCGGAGCCGTGCGTGCGCCAGGCGCGACATCAATACGGACTTTTCGCAGATTCCGGGAGCAGTCGCCAGCGGCTCCGGCCGCCTCCCGCGGCCGGGAGGCGGCAATCCCCCTACCGGATCGACCCGATCCGCATGTACTCCGACCTGCATGGACTGCGGCCGGATGCACGGAACCACGCCGTCCCGAGGGCGCGGAACGCGTATAGCCGAAAATAATTCGCCCGCGATGCGGCGGTGTTCGCGGTATCGTCACAAGCGTTCAGACTCGGGCAACGCGCTGGCGTTCGGCCGAAAGGGTCCTGATGGTCGACCTTGCACGCCTCAGCTTCGGCGCGGCAGCCGCGGAACGGGACATCCGTCGGGGGCTCGACTCCTATTTCATCGAGTCCTCCGCATACAACCAGCTGAGCTCGGGGACGAAGACGATCCTGGTCGCGAATCGGGGCGCCGGCAAGAGTGCGATCTTCAAGACCATGGCGCACCGGCAGCGGGATGCGGGCCGATCGGTGATCGAGCTGGCCCCGGAGGATTACTCCTACGAGTTCCTCAGCTCCGCCATGACCCGCGAGCTGGACGGCGCGTGGGCGAAGCTGGGCGCCTACGCGACGGCCTGGAAGTACCTGATCCTCATACTGATCATGAAGGAGCTGACCCGCCGACACGGCCGGCTGCGGCGCGGCGCGGAAAGCCAGATCCACACCTACCTGCGGGATCACCACGCGGCCGGCGCGACGAGCGCCTTCGACGCCTTCGTCTCCTATCTTCGCCGGATCGAGTCGGTGAAGATAGGCCGGTATGAGGCCGGCGTCCGCACCCGGGAGTTGCAGTACCTCTACAAACTCCAGGAAATCGAACATCTGCTGCCCCCACTGGTCCGCCTGTGCGAACGCAGCCGGGTGACGGTGCTCGTCGACGAGCTGGACCGGGGCTGGGACGCCTCCGAGGACGCCCAGGCATTCGTCGCGGGCCTGTTCCAGGCCTGCATGTCGATCAATGATCTCTCGCCGGACCTGACGATCTGCATGTCGCTACGGCAGGAGCTCTACGACAGCATTCCCGCGATATACGACGACGCCCAGAAGTTCCGCGATCTCATCGAGGTCATCTCCTGGGACGAGGACGGGCTCTGGAAGATGATAGCCGGCCGCATCCGCCATACGGTCCCCGACCTGAAGGGCCGCAATGACGATGACTGCTGGGGTGCGGTCTTCACCAGGCCGCTGTGGTCGTTCCGGTACATGACCGACCGTTCGCTGTGTCGTCCCCGGGAAATCATCCAGTACTGCAGCCACGCCCTCGACCACGCCCGCGCGCACAGCTCCCGCAAGTCGGTCCGGATCACCCCACGGGACATTCAGGCGGTCGAATCGACGTATTCGGCCGAGCGGTCGCGCGACATTGCCGCCGAGTACCGGTTCCAGCATCCCGGCCTGCTCGGCGTCTTCCAGACGTTCCGCGCCGGCCCGGACGTCTGGAGCCGCGCGGACCTGGAGCTGTTCCTGCTGGACCTGGCCACCGGGGCGGTGCACACGGCGCCGGAGGCCCGGCCGTGGGTCGACAGCCGGGAGCCGGAGGTGATCCTCGAGGTGCTGTGGAACGTCGGTTTCCTCATCCCTGCCGGCGATACCGCCACCGACCGCGAGCAGCTGCCGGTCGGCGCCGCGCCCCACCAGGCGGCGCGGACCGCCGAGGTCCGCCGGCCCCGGCGTCCTCGGCCCGCCCTGCACAGCGTTACCGAGTTCGCGCTCCACCCGATGTTCCACCGTTACGTCGTCGATCGATGAAATGCCGGCGTCCGCGAATGGGCGCACATGACGGCGCCGATGGCGCCGATGGCGGGTGCTGACGCGGAGAAAGCGGCGTGGCGGACGCACCGTCGTTTTTCACACAGTGCAGCCAACACACTGGTTCAGCCTTCTGGCTGGCGTTACCGTGGGCCGCATGCCATCGGCGGGTCTGGCCTGGCAGACCCTTTCCGACCCCGGGGCGCTCGCACTCGTCGACGCCGATTCCGGTCGAGCCGCCGCGCTGGCCCGGCCCCACCCCGCCGACCTGCCGATGGTCCAGATCGTCGACATCGAACGCCTGGCCGGCGGCTGGCTGGCGCCGGCGAGCCGGCCACAGTCCGAGCGGCACCTGCACGAGCAGATGGCCGCCGATCCGCTGAACACGATGCGCGGGCTGTGCTGGCTGATGGCGATGTGGATCGTGGCCGTGCATCTGCGCACCGGCCGCCCGCCGAACGTCCTCGTGGCGGAGCTGCACTTCCCGGGGATCTGGCAGGGGCCCGAGGCGCCGGCGAGCGCAGCGGTCTGGGAGGCCCTTGCCGGGCGTATCCGGCTCGGTGTCCTCGCCGCGCTCACCAGCGACGGCGACGCGGATGCGCGCTTCTGGCAGGCGCTGCGCCAACCCCCGGGCATCGCGCCGGTTCTGCTCGGCTATGCCCTACGCATGCTCGCGGATCTGCACCGGCAGATGCTGGACCACGGCATCGATCCGAAGGAGATGGCGGGCACGCTGGCGCTTTACACCGTCGATCCTCAGGATCGCGCGACCGCCTGCTTTCGCCCGCTGACCTGACTGCCCGACCGAACGGCCGCGTCGCGGCGGTCCGGCGGCGTCACGCCCGAGCCCTGGACGGGGGGCTGGTCGGCCGCGTCGATGTAGACCACCCGGGTCGTCCCGCCGTGCCCGTGGATGGCGAGCAGGGTTTCCATCGTCGGGTAGATCGCGATGGAGTCGTGCTCGGAGTCCCACCACAGCACGCAGGTCCCGTCGGGCGCCTGCGCCCCGAACGCCACCGCGCCCGTCCCGGACACCCCCGAGACGTCGACCTCACGCTCCAGCTCGAACCGCCGCACCTGGCGAGCAGACATCGCCACGACCTCCTTGCGGGGCACCGCACCGTACCCGTAGGCATCGCCCGTGATCCGGTCCGGCGGGCGACCAGGGCACCGGGGCCGGGTGATGCACCGTGACCCGACCGGATCAACCGGCCGGCGCTGCGCGTCGGGGCGCGCGCCGGCCGGTTGGCCAACGGTAGCCGGCAATGTCGGGGCCGGTCACCTGTATGCCCCCATAGCACCGCCCGGGTAGCCCGACCGGGGTAGTACCTCCGGGGGAGGTTGCCTGCCTCGCCTGCACACACCGACGCCGACCGGCTCCTCCAGGCGACGCTCACGGTTGCGCGCGGACGGTCACGAGCCGCGCATCCCCCGCGTCCGGGGGGGTGAGATAGCGCGCGTAGCCGGATTCGCCCCGCAGGTGCCGCGCGAGGAAGGCCACGGTGTAGCGGTCCGCGAGCCGGTGGGCATCCGCGGGGGCGATCTGCGGCGGCCAGCAGGTGGCCGCGGAGGTCAGCGCGACCCGCAGGCCCAGCGCGACCGGGATCCCGGCGGCGCCGAGCAGCCTGACCTGCCGGCAGATCTCGGTGAACGAGTTGTGCACGGCGCCGGTGACGGCGACGGTCATCCGCGGGTGGGAGCCGACCAGGAGGGCGAACGCCCGGTCGACGTTCGCCGGAATCGACAGGGCCAGGTCCCGGGTGCCGCCGATGAGCAGCGTGGGCACGCGCACCCGGGCGAGTGCCGCCGCGGGCAGCGGGGAGGTCGCCGGCGCGATCCCCACCGTCGCCCGGATGCGCGGGTCCGCCGGCGCGGACAGGACGCCGATGCTCGACACGACAGCGGTGAACCCGCCGAAGGAGAAGCCCACGACGGCGATCTCGTCGAGGCGGACCCGCGACGCTGCGGGGCAGGACGGATCGGTCAGCGCGTCGATGACCGCGGAGACGTCGCGGGGCCGGTCCGTCGCCAGCGCGAGCTGGCGCTCCACTCGGCCCGCCGCCGCGTCGGTCATCGTGTCGCCGGGATGATCGGGAGCGGCGACGAGGAAGCCGTGGCTGGCCAGCGCCTCCATCAGGTAGGCCGCCTGGACCCGGCTGCCGGCGCTGCCATGGGAGAACACGACGAGGGCGAACGGGCCCGGCGCCGGGACGGCGTCGGTCACGGCGCTCGCCGAGTCGAAGCCAATGTCCCCGATCAACGGGTAGAACGCCCGGCGCCCGGGGCCGGCGCCGCTGCCCGGTCCGCCGGCCGCCGCCTCGGGGCAGGCTCCGCCCGCGCCGGATCCGGCCCCTGGGCGCGGCCCGGCGTTCGTCCCGGTCGGGCCGGGAAGAGGCGAGCCGGGGACGGTGGACGCGTTCGGGCGGGCCGGGTACCACAGAGAGGTCACGAGAACACGGCCTGGGCGATGCGGGTCGGCGATTCGCACCGTACGGTAGCCGACCTGCCAGGGCCCGGGCAGGGCCGGATCGGGCACGGTGGCCTCGGCGGCCACCGGCACCGGGGCGGCCGCGGCGGCGCCGACGAGCTGACCGCGGTCGCCGCCGGCCGGTCCGCCGCCCGCGATCGCCGGATCCGCCGGGCCCACCACGCAGCCCAGCAGGGCCAGCAGGACGGCGGCGAGGGCCGCCGGGCACGCCGCCGACGGCGCTGCGGTCCGGCGCGTCGCCGCATACCAGATCACCCTGCGCATCATGACGATGACACTACTGAGAGTGTCGGAATGTCGCCGAGGCAGCGCCTCGCCCCGGTGGCCGGATGTCACCCGGCGAGCAGTTTCACCAGATCCTCGTTGCGCAGGTCCACCCCGCTCCAGGAGATGAAGTCCGGGACCTTGCCGAGCGCGAACGCGGCCAGCAGCGCGCCGCGCAGGTGGCCGAGCCCGCCGACCACGACGACCAGGAACGCGTCGACGATGTACCTGGTGCCGATCGTCGGGTCGATCGAACCGACGAGGGTGAGGGTCACCCCCGGCCACGCCCGCCAGGCCCGAGCCGGTGAAGAAGGTGAGCTGGTCGACCCGGTCGGTGCGAACGGCGCTGCAGGCGGCGAGCTGCCGGTTCCGCATGACGGCGCGCCTACGCCGGCCGGCCGCCGTGCGGCTCCAGTAGAACGGATCACCACCACCACCAGGCAGGCCACGGCCAGCCCGACGATGAACATCCGGTTGTACGGGATGCTGATGCCGCCGAGGGTGGCCTCGCCGATCAGCCAGCCACCGACCTGGCGGCGCGCAGCGGCTGGCTAGCTCGCCCTGGCCAGGCGGGCGCAGCGGGGCGCGGCCTCGTCCAGCAGGTCCTCGATCTCCTCGACGCAGCCGCCGCAGCCCGTACCGGCGTTGCAGCGCTCGCCGATCTCGTCCACGTCCCGGGCACCAGCGGAGATCACGTTACGCAGCGTCCGGTCGGACACCGCGAAGCAAGAACAGACGAGCACCGCACCTCACCAGGCCCGAGGCGGCCAGCCCACCCGGAGCTGGCCGACAGTTGGCGACCTTGCCGGGAGACCGCGGCGGCGACCCGGCGGGCCGACACCTTAGCTAAGGCTTCCCTTATCGCAGGGTGGCACGGACGGCTCGGCGGCGCAAGACGTCCGTATCGCCCGGCTGTGGGGGCGCAAGCGCCCCCGAGCCGCGTGCGGGCAGGGCCTGCGGCGCGGGGAACGACCTCCGCACCGCCCGGTGTGGGCGAGGTCTCAAGGCTGGCCCCGGGCGCGCACGCTCGGCGGATGCCGTCTGTGCGCTGTCCCGGGGCACCGGGGTGCCGGGGCGACCCGGCCTGCCAGACCGGGGCCGGACGGCCCGTCCGGCCCCGGTCTCGCGGACGGTCAGGCGCCGCCGGCGGCCGGCACGAGCGCGACGGCCGCGTCCGGCTCGGTGACCCGGAAGGTGAAGCTCTCCTCCAGGTACAGGTCGACCGTGTCCGTCGTGTGCGACGCGTACCCGATCGAGAGGTCCTGGCCGGACTCGAGGACGAAGTCGCCGCCGCGCAGGCTGAGCACGACCGCGCCGGTGACCCCGGGGGCCTGGACGACGGGCCCGTCGAGGATGTGCTGGAGATGGGTGAGCAGCAGGTAGCCGCCATGCTCGGCGGTCTCGATCACGGCCGTGTAGCTGTCCGGCTCGAGGGCCAGGGCGTACGGGCCGGCGATGCCGGCGCGGCGCAGCAGGGCGACGGCCTTGGCCACGGTGCGCGGGTAGGTGTCGGTCCCCGCCTCCAGCGGCAGCTGGGGATGCGCCGACGCCTGCGTGATGCCGACCAGGCCGGCCTCCTGGTAGCCGTGGAAGACGACCGAGTTCTCGGTGACCGCGATGCGGCGCACCGCCTCCTCCAGCGGCGCGAGGTCTATGTCCTCGGCCCCACGGTCGGCGTCGGCGAGCTGGGCGCGATCCAGGGTGAAGCCGACGCGCAGCTCGATGACCGGCTGCACCCGGCGCACCCGGGCCTGCACCCCGGCCGCCGGCGGCGAGGACAGCGCCGCCACCCGGCCCAGGGGGGTGGCGGAGTACTCCCAGCCGTGCGGCCCGGCGAAGTCCACCACCTTGCGGGCGGCCAGGTTCGTCGTGAGGCGGGCCTTCGCCTCGTCGTCCACCGCCTTCCAGGCAGCGTCCGTCAGCGGGGCATGGCCGCGCAGCAGATGATTCACTCGCCTACACCTTTCAGACTGCCGATTCCGAGGGAGCCGTCACCGGGCCCCGCCGTCTGCCGCCCCACCACCGCGCTCGCGCCGCCGGCCTCGCCGGAGCCGCCCGGCTCCGTGGCGTCCGCCTCGACCTCGGTCACCGGCCCGGAGGTGAACAGGTAGGTCCGTAGCTGGGTGTCCAGCACCGGGTCGTGGCGACGCAGCCATTCCAGCGTCATCGCCGCGTGTTCCTTCTCCTCGTCCCGGTTGTGCGCCAGCACCTGTGCCAGCTCCGGGTCCGTCGCGGCGTCGACCCGCTGGTCGTACCAGTCGACCGCCTCCAGCTCCTCCATCAGCGAGACGATCGCCCGGTGCCGGTCGACCGTCTGCGCGGAGAGCTTGTCGGGCTGCTCGTGCAGCCCCATGCTTGAGTCGCCCATGGCGTCTGCCTACCACGATGACCCGTGATTACGCCGGCATGGGTGCGTCGTCACACGCACCGTCACCGCCCTACCGCGACGGCAGCGGGATGATCTCGACGCGGCGGTTGGCGGCGCGGCCCTGCGCGGTGGCGTTGTCGCTGACGGGTTCGCGTGCCCCGAAGCCCGCGGCCCGCACGCGATCGGCGGAGACGCCCCGGCTCGTCAGGTAGTCGGCGGCGGCCTGGGCCCGGTCCAGCGACAGCGCCTGGTTGAACGCGGACGGCCCCGAGGTGTCGGTGTAGCCGCCGACGAGGACGGAGAGGTCCCCGGTGCGCAGCGCGGCGGCGACCTTGTCCAGTCGGGCCCGCGCCGACAGGCTCAGCCGCGCTGCGGACAGCGGGAAGGTGACGTCGTGACCGTCGAGGGCGGCCCGCACGGCCGCCAGGGTCTCCGCGCCGGCCGCCGGCGCCGAGGCCCCCGCCCCGGTGGAGGCGCGGCCCGACGCGGCCCGCCCCGGCTGCTCGCCCCGGGCCGCGGTACCCGTCCTGGCGCGGGTGACGACGAGGTGGTCGGCCAACGTGGCACCGGGGACGGCGGCACTGGTCGCGGCCAGCACCGCGGCGCCGAGCCGGCGGCGGGCGGCCTCGTCGGGGGCGCCGCCGGCGACGGCGACGGTCGAGCCGGTAACCGTCGCGGAGTGCTCCCCCGCCACCCCGCGCAGCGCCGTGGCGAGGGCGGCGACGGCTTCCACCGGCGGCTCGGCGACCGCCGGGTCGACGAGCACCTGGCCACGCACCGTGCCACCGGCGGCGTCGGCGACGGCCGCGAGCAGCGCGGCCCGGCTCGAACCGTCGGGGACGGTCGCGGTGACCGACAGGCCCCGCCCGGCCACGGCAAGCACCAGCGGCCGGGCCGGCTGGGTGGCGATCAGCACGTCGTCGCCGAGGCGGGCCGACGTGGTACCGGAGACCGCGGCCGAGGCCCGCGCCTGCTCCGCGGCCGCCGCGTTGGGGAAGCGCCCGGTGACGATCGCCTCCCGCCCCTCGATGCGCACCTGGGCGTGCAGGCCGCCGGCCGCCCGGACCGCCTCCGTCGCCCGCGCGGCCAGGTCGTCCTGGATGGGGCCGCGGCGCAGCGCGAAGGCGATCAGGGCGAGCAGCAGCCAGGCCAGCACCAACGACACGACGAACGCGACCGGGCGGGGACGGTGCAGTCGCGCGGCCAGGGACGGGGACATCGATCGGACTCCGAGCGGGATCGGACCGGACGCGCAACCCGGGACGGCGCGAAAGGGTCGGACGTGCATCTTTCGCGACGCGGCCCGGACAGGCGGTGGAGGGAGGCTCTGCGACCGACGCCGGCCGCGACACAACCTTCGCACATCGCCCACCCAGGCAACGCACCGGGGGGCGTAAAACCACCCATCCGGGACGCTACGTCACAGCGGGGCGGCATCTGCCCGCGAACAGCCGGCCGACGGGCTACCTCGGCCCCCCGGCCGGACGGGGCCCGTCCGGATCAGCCCGCGCGGGCACCGTCCGGCCGGACGGCCCGCTCCGAACGCAGGGACAGCTCGGGCGCGGCGGGAGCCGGCACCGGGGGCACCGGCGCCGCGGCCGGCGTCCCCTGCCCCCCGGTGGACGGCGTCGCCCGCGACGAGGAGGGTTCCGCCGGCGGCACGGGCCGGGCGGCGGTCGCTTCCGGCGACGGCGCGGGCGGTACGGCGTCGGTGGAGGGGTCGGGGTCGGCGCCCGGATCTGGGTCGGCGCCCGGATCGGGGGCGGCACGGGGATCGGGGTCGGCACGGGGATCGGGGTCGGCACGGGGAGCCGCCGCGGCCGGTGCCGAGGCGGCGAGCACGACCGGCGGCGCGAGCGGCCCGCCGACGTTCGGGGACACGGCCGGGGACGGCGCGCCGGCCGGCAGGGCGGGCACCCCAGGCAGGGCGGGCACCGCCACGACGCCGGCCGGGGTCGCCCGGACCCGCCGCCGCCAGGCGAACACCAGCGCGACGGAGCCGGCGGCGACGCCGAGGACCAGCCAGCCGGCCACCGCGTCGAGCAGGTAGTGGTTGGCGGTCGACATGACGACGAAGACCGTGGCCGCCGGGTAGAGCACCCCGAGGACGCGGGTCACCGGCCGGCGCCCGAAGCGCACGAGCAGGAACCCGCACCACAGCGCCCAGGCGCAGTGCAGCGACGGCAGCGCGGCGTACTGGTTGGTCAGGCTCTCCAGGCCGTTCGGCGCGGCGCTGGCGCTGCCGCTCCACCAGCCCCAGCCCTCGAAGTGGGACATGGTGTCGGTGTACGAGGTGCCGGTGAGCAGGCGGGGCGGCGCCGTCGGGAAGAGGAAGAACCCGAGCAGGCAGATCAGCGTGGTCACCACGAGCGTCCAGCGGATCTGCGCGTAGTGCCGGGTGTGCCGGCGGTGCGTCCACACCAGCAGTCCCGGCGTGACCACGAAGTGCAGCGTCGCGTAGTAATAACAGCACACGACCGCCAGCACCGGGACGCTCTGCAACCACCGGTTGAGGCCGAGCTCGATGTCGACGTGCAGGAAGGTCTCGAACCGCAGCAGGTCATGACCTATCCGCATCGCCTCGCCGGCCGAGGCGTCGGCGACGGATCGGGTGCCGGTGTACGAGTAGTACAGCACGGCCAACATCAGCAGCTCGACCCACCAGACCGGCAGACCGGTGGTCTGGTTGCGCAAGCGCCTCACGATGCACCCCTCGAACGTCGCACTCTTCCCCGACCCTCGCACCAGCCCCAGCCGCCGGACCAGCCCCAGCCGCCGGACCAGCCCCAGCCGCCGGACCAGCCGCGACCGTCGCCTCCACCCTCGCCGCGGACGTCGGTCCCACCCGGCCGCGCCCTCCCGGGGCGCTGCGACAGCGCGCTCTTCATGCTTCCACTCAACAGCATGAGCCGGTTGATGCCGTCACGGGCCGATCGGTGACCCGGTCCGGAGGGAAATTCACCGGATTCTCGCCTATCCTTCGCCGCGGCCCCCACGGCCCGGCTCCGGTCACGACCAGTCGGCGCGCCGCGGCCGCCGGGGACCGACCCGGTGCGACCGCCGGGTTGGGCGCAACGCCGCCGACCGGTCACCGCCCGGTGTGGGCGGTGACCGGTCGGCGCCGGAGGCGGGGTCGGTCAGGCGCCGCCGGCCGCCGCGACCCCGGGCGCGACCGGGACGGCGGTGGTGGCGGCGGTGGGCGGCGGCAGGGTGGGCGCCGCCGTCTCGGGCTGGTCCGACACGGGCAGGGCGCTGCCCGCCTTCCAGACCTCCCACGGCACCGACCAGAAGTTCCCGAGCTGGGTGGTGTCCGGCGGGCGGCCGGTGTTGACGATGTCGACGATGTCACCCAGCCGGCTGATGCCGTAGAACCACTGGGCGTCGGCCGGGGAGGCGTTCACGCAGCCGTGGGAGACGTTCGCCCGCCCCTGGGAGGCCACGGACCAGGGCGCGGAGTGCACGTACTGCCCGCCGCTGGTGTAGTTCACCGCCCACTGGACCTTTTCGTAGTAGTAATCCGGGTTGCCCTTCGGGATGCCCACCGTCGCCGAGTCCATAATCACCTCGGGCGACTTGCCGAGAATGTTGTGGGGGCCGTCCATCGACGGGGATGAGGGCTTACCGAGGCTCACCGGCATCGTGCGCAGCAACTGGCCGTTGCGGAACACCTGCATGGTGTGGGTGGCGGAGTCGACCTTGGAGATCTGCGCCGAGCCGACGACGAAGTCCATCGCCCGGTCCTTCACGCCGAGGCGTCCCCCGCCCGCGTCGTACCCGGCGAGGTTCGCCTCGACATGCACCTTCGTTCCCGGCGCCCAGTACTGCTGCGGGCGCCAGACGACGAGCCGGTTCGAGATCCAGTTCCAGGCACCGAGGACCGGCGGGTCGGTACGCACGGACAGCATGCGCTGCACGGCGGCGCGGTCCGGCGCGGGGGCGCTGAAGGTCAGGCTGATCGGCGCACCGACCCCGACGGTCTGCCCGGCGACCGGATCCCAGGAGACCTTGAACGACTTCTCCGGAACCCCGGTGACGAAACTGGTACGTACCGACTTCGTCCCGACGATCCCCGCCGCCGGGCTGGTGGTGGCGGCGACCTGGTAGCGCGAGTCGGAGAACAGGCCGCCCGTGGACGTCCACGTGCGCCGGTCGGCCGAGAACGTGCCGGGCAGCACCCCCGGTTCGGTCTTCTCCGAGGCGCTCGCCTCCCGGTTGACGCTCACGTCGGCCAGTGGGGCGTTGGCGTGGACGACGACGTGGTTGGTGAGGGTGACGCCCGTGGTGTCGTCGCCCGGGAAGACGGTCACGTTCGCCGCGGGATCCGGCGCGACGACGCCCGCCGGCTTCCCCGAGCCGCCGGACGAGCAGGCGGCGACGGTCAGCGCCGTGACGAACGCGAGCGCCCCGCCGACCCACCGGCGACGCCGGTGCCCGAAAGTGCCGGCCGGTCCCGGACCCGGACGGCTCGGGCCCCACCCACGGGAAACACGCGAGGGAGTCATTACCGAGCGAGACATGTAATGCCCTCTTCCGAAGAACACGACCGGCATCGTCGCCGGACGGAAGCCTAGGTCTGAACGGTACCCAGAGGTCGGCACCTCGTCCCGTCGATCACCGGATTGACTGGTGCCAGCCGCCAGACCATCACTCCATGTAGAGCAGTTAAATACGGAGGGTAGCGCCCTCCGGGTATTCCCCATAAACCCCTCCCCTTTCCCCCCTTTCGACGCGTGGGGACCGGACGAGGTTGCGCACCGGGGCTGACAATTCGCCGACCCGCCGAAAGCGACGACCGGGACCCATGACGCCGCCAAAGGCGGCGCAACCGGCCACGCCGAGGGATGTTTTTCCGCAACTCGCGGACGACCCGACGGGACATCCGGTCGGGGCCCTCCCGAACCATTGCGAAGTACGTGGAAAGCCGGCGGGACACCCCGGATTCGTTGGGCGGTCCGTGATCGACGACCCACCGGCCCGGGGTCGGTGGAGCTGGTGGCGCCGGCCGGACCCCGCCCCGGCCACCGCGGGGCCGCGGGAGGACCGCCGGAAGATCACCGGACGGCCTCGACGCGGACGGCTCGTGGCCGGCCGGCGGAAACGGCCACGAAACCCGCGGGCGGACCGGGCCGTCACACCGCTGCCGCAGGATGGGCGGGGCCGCGGGACGCACCCGTCCGGGGATTCCGCCCGGCTGCGCGGGTTGCGGCGGCCGCGGGCCGGGCCAGGCGGCCCCGGGTCAGACCGCCCGGCCCGGACGCGGCCCGGGGCCGGATCAGACTCGTCGCTGGGCGCCCCTCACCGCGAGGGAACGAACGTCCCCGCGACCAGGGAGGCTTGATGGCGATCGTGCTCGGACCGAACCAGTTCGGCAAGGCGGAGATCCGCCTTGTCCACGTGGACCGCACGGGTCCGGTGCACCACCTCACCGATCTGAACGTATCCACCGCGCTTCGCGGCGACTTCGCCGCGGCGCACCTGACCGGTGACAACTCACACGTCCTCACCACCGATGCGCAGAAGAACACCGTCTACGCCTTCGCCCGGGAGCACGGAATCGGCCAGATCGAGGATTTCGCGCTCCGGCTCGGCCGGCATTTCGTCGGCTCCTTCCCGTGGATCGACGGCGCGCGGATAGAAATCGAGCAGTACCACTGGAATCGAATCCCGGTGGCCGGGGCGCCGCACGACCATGCGTTCAGCCGGGCGGGTGGGGAAAGACGGACGACGGTCGTCACGGTGGACGGCGACACCGCGTTCGTCGTTTCCGGACTCGCCGGGCTGGTCGTGCTCAAGTCGACCGGGTCGGAGTTCTGGGGATTTCCCCGCGACCACTACACGACGCTGGCCGAGACCACCGACCGCATCCTCGCGACCGAGGTGACGGCCCGCTGGCGTTACGTCGGGGCCGATCTCGACTTCGGACCGCTGTTCGACGGCGTCCGCGAGACCCTGGTCAGCACGTTCGCCAGCGTCCACAGCCTGGCGCTACAGCAGACGCTCTACCGGATGGGCGAGGCGGCCCTGACCGCCTACCCGCAGGTCGCCGAGGTCCGGATGTCGATGCCGAACAAGCATCACTTCCTGGTCGACCTCGAACCCTTCGGCCTGGACAACCCGGACGTCGTCTACCAGGTGCCGGACCGTCCCTACGGGCGGATCGAGGCGACGGTGCTGCGCGACGACGCGCCCGGCCCGGGCCCGAGCTGGCAGGCCGTCCCCGGCTTCTGCTGACCGGCAGCCGCTCAGCCGCCGTCGCCCGCTCAGCCGCCGTCGCCCGCTCGGCCGCCGTCGCCCGCTCGGCGCAGCGCGAGCCGGTCCGCGGGGGCGACGGCCAGGGCGCGGGCCGCGTCGCCGTCGCGGACCGCGATCGCGGCCATGCCCGCGGCGTCCACGTAGAGCACCAGCTCGCCGGGCTCCACCGACCCGAACGTCACGCCCACCGCCAGCTCGGTCACCCGCGCCGCGGCCATCGGGCCACCAGCCCCGCCGCCGGGTGCTCCACCGGCCACGCCGGCGGGTGGGCCGGCGTCGCGGGTGACGGGCCAGAGCAGCGCCCGGCCGGGCGGTCGCAGCCCGGCGTCGGCGAGCAACGGCTCCCCCGCCGCGAGCTGGATGTTGCCGAAGGTGTCGACGAGCAGCACCTCCGCCTCGAGCACCCCGTCCGCTCGCAGCCGGGCGTGCGCGGCGGGCAGGCGGACGAGGGTCACCGGGTCGAGCGGGGCGCCGAGCGCGGCCAGCTCCGTCCCCCGGGCGAGCTCGGCGGCGGCGGGCGCGAACACGTCGCGGCCGTGGAACGTCGCGGGCGTCCCGGCCGGCACCGGCAGCGTCACCGCCGCCTGGACGCCGCCCAGCCGCTCGGCTGCCGCGATCAGCAGACCGTTGTCGGGCCCGACGAGGTCCCCGCCGGGCGCACGCAACGCCACCGGCCGGCGCGCCGTGCCCACCCCCGGGTCCACCACCGCGAGGTGGACACCGCGCGGCAACGACCCGACTGTCTGGGCGAGCACCGCCGCCGCCCGTCGTACGTCGCCCGGTGGCACGAGATGCGTGATGTCGATGATGCGGGCCGCCGGCACCGCCCGCAGGATCACCCCGTGGCACGCCGCGACGAACCCGTCCGCGAGCCCGTAGTCGGTGATGAAGCTGACGCAGATCACCGCGCCGAGGAGTCGGCCGCGCGGCCGGGATCAGCCCGCGCGCGGGGATCGGCCGGTCCCGGCGGCTCGTCGGCGGGGGCCGACGGATCGGCCGGCGTGGCGTCCGCCGTCGGGTCCGAGCCGGCCGCCTCGGCCGTCGCGGACCACTCGCCGCCCGCCGTCCCGGGCCGGCCGTGCACCCAGCCCTCGTCGTCGACCCAGCCCTCGCTGTCGACCACGCGGTGCGGATCGGCGGTCAGCGCGGCCGGCGTGTCCTGCACCGCCTGCACCGGATCGAAGGCGGCGGGTCGATCCCGCTCGGGGGCCGGGCCGCCGTTGGCGACGACGACCGCGACCCAGGGCAGGATGACGGCGATCGCGACGGCGACGAACCGCAGCCAGCCGTGGAAGGCGACCACGGCGAGTATGAAGCAGATGACGCGGACCAGCATCGAGGCCAGGTAGCGCAGCTCCCGGCGGTGGATATCCGACTGCCGCGATCGGCTGGCGGACGTGATGAGCACCGTCTCCTGCCGCCTGAACATCACCTGTACACCTCGATGGTTCTCCCTGTCCGTCTTGTCCCCGTCCGCGCCCCGCACCGCCCCCTCCCAATATCCTCCTCACCAGGGCGCGGGGAAAACGGCCGCGAGCTGGCGCCGGACCCCGCGGCGGCGTCCGGGCCACCCGGACCACGCCCCGCTCGGCCCGGACGGCGCTTTCCAGCACGAAGCTGTGCGGGAACGTTCACGTATCGGTCGGCTGGCTGTCCGCGAGACGGCTCCGTGCCCTGCCACCGTGCTCGGTGTGCGCGTAGCTGTGATCACCGAGTCGTTCCTCCCCCACGTCGACGGAGTGACGAACACGGTGTGCCGAGTTCTGGAGCATCTGCGCGACCGCGGGCACGAGGCGATGGTCGTCGCGCCGGCCCCGGCACCGGCCGCCCGGCGCACCGCCCCCCGCGCGCACGCCGGCGCCCCGGTGCTGTGGGCGCCGTCGGCGCCGATGCCCGGCTACCCGGCGTTCCGCTTCGCCGTCCCGTGGCCCGCCCTGCCCGCGGCGCTGCGGGAGTTCGACCCGGACATCGTGCATCTGGCGGCCCCGGCCGGGCTCGGCGCGCAGGCGGTGTTCGCGGCCCGGCGGCTGGACGTGCCGAGCATCGCCGTCTACCAGACCGACATCGCGGCGTTCGCCGCCCGCTACGGGCTGGCCACCGCCGAGCGCACGATCTGGCGCTGGCTCGCCACCGTCCACCGGCTGGCCGCGCGCACGCTCGCCCCGTCCTGGGACTCGGTCGACGCCCTGCTGCGCCAGGGGGTGCAGCGGGTCGCCCGCTGGAGCCGTGGGGTGGACCTCGAACGCTTCGATCCGGGTCACCGGGACGAGGACCTGCGCCGCCGGCTCGCCCCGAACGGCGAGCTGCTCGTCGGCTACGTCGGCCGGCTCGCCCGGGAGAAGCGGGTGGACCTGCTGGGCGCGGTCGCCGATCTGCCGGGCACCCGGCTCGTCGTCGTCGGCGACGGCCCGTCGCGGCCGACGCTCGCCCGGGCGCTGCCGGACGCCGCCTTCCTGGGTTTCCGCAGCGGCCGCGAGCTGTCCGCCGCGGTGGCGAGCCTGGACGTGTTCGTGCACACCGGCGTGCACGAGACGTTCTGCCAGGCCGCCCAGGAGGCCAAGGCCAGCGGGGTGCCGGTGGTCGCCCCGGCGGCCGGCGGGCTGCTCGACGTCGTCGAGCACGGCCGCACCGGTCTGCACTACGCCCCCGGGGACCCGGCGGCGCTGCGGACCCAGGTCGCCGCCCTGGTCGGCGACCCGGGGCGGCGGGCGGCCCTGGCGCTGGCCGCCCGGGACTCCGTCGCCGGATGCGGCTGGACCGCGGTCGGCGACGAGCTGCTCGGCCACTACCGCGACGTCCTCGGCACCGGCGGCGGCCACGGCGGACGCGGCGGACACGCTGCGCACGGTGAACACGCCGCGCACGGCGGCAGGCACGGTGCACACCGGGGGCACGGTGCACGCGGGGGGCCGGATGGCCGGGACGGGACGCCCGGACGGCCCGGCCCGGGCGGGTGGGCGGCCCGGCACCCACGGGTGGGGTCCGGCGGCGGCACCCGGGTGGGATCGGGGGCAGCCGCGGGGCCGCCGGCAACGGGGGCGGCCGGCCGGGAGGCGGACCGACGAGACGACAGGCGGTCGATATGAAGATCGTGCAGGCGGCGAACTTCGTCGCGCCGGCCTCCGGCGGCATCCGGACGACGCTGCGTCACCTCGCCGCGGGCTACGCGGCGGCCGGTCACGAGGTCGTCCAGATCGTGCCCGGGGAGCACGACGAGGTCGAGGAGCGCCCCGACGCGCTGGTGCTGCGGGTCCGGGCGCCCCGCCTGCCCGGCACCGGCTACCGGGTCATCACCCAGCCGTGGCGGGTGGCGGCCCTGCTCGACCGGGAGCAGCCCGACCGGCTGGAGGTCCACGACCGGGCGACCCTGCGCCCGCTGGGCGGGTGGGCGCGGCGCCACGGCGTGCCGTCCCTGGTCGTCAGCCACGAACGGCTCGACCGGCTGCTCGGCACCTGGACTCCGCAGGCGCTGCGCGGCGTGCTGCCGGTGACGGCGGCGGCGGACCGGGCGAACGCGTCGCTCGCCGCCGGGTTCGACACGGTCGTCACGACGACGGCCTGGGCCGCGGCCGAGTTCGTCCGGCTCGGCACGACGAACCTGCGCCACATCCCGCTCGGCGTGGAGCTCGACCGGTTCCACCCCGACCACCGCGACCGCACACTGCGCCGGGCGTTCGCCCGAGACCGGGAGGCGCTGCTGGTCGTGGCCAGCCGGCTGGCCCCGGAGAAGCGGGTGGACACCGCCGTGGACGCGGTCGCCGAACTCGTCCGCCGGCGGGTTCCGGTCCGCCTGGTGATCGCCGGTGACGGGGCGCACCGCGGCCGGCTGGAACGGCGGGCCGCCGGGCTGCCCGTGACCTTCCTCGGCTTCGTCGCCGACCGGGAGCGACTCGCGGGCCTGCTGGCCAGCGCCGACCTCGCGCTCGCGCCGGGGCCGGTGGAGACGTTCGGACTGGCCGCCCTGGAGGCCCTCGCCAGCGGCACGCCGGTGGTGGTGAACCATGCCAGCGCGCTGGCCGAGCTGGTGGTGCCGGGCGTGGGCGCGATCGCCGCCGGTAGCGGGTTCACGTTCGCCGACGCGGTCGTCGACCTGCTGTCGTCGTCGCCGGCCGGGGACACCGGGCGGCGCGCGGCCGCCCGGGCCCGTGCCGAGCAGTTCACCTGGTCGGCCACGGTCGCCGGCTTCCTCGCCTGCCACGCCGAGGCGCCGACGGCCGGCTCGGCGCACCCGGGCGAGCCCACCGGCTCCGGGGCGGTCACCGCGCCGGCGGCGGTTCCACCCGCACCGCCGATGGCCGCCTGAAGGCGGGAACACCGATGGCCGAAGCCCGGTCAGCCCGGTGCCCCCCACCGGCGGCACGTTTCGTCGCGCTGGGCGACAGCATCACCGTCGGGCTGGGCGACGGGGTCACGATGGGTCGCGAGCACCGCCGCACCGCCACCCACGGCCGTGGGTTCGCCGCCCGGCTCGCCGAACGCCTCGGCCCGCCCGGCAGCGTGCGCTACACCAACCTCGCCACGACCGGCGCGACCGCCCGTGAGGTGCGGACCCGCCAGCTGCCGGTCGCGCTCGCCCTCGACCCGCAGGTCGCCACCGTGGTCGCGGGCATGAACGACGTGCTCAAGCCGACGTTCGACCCGCTGCGGCTGCGCCAGGACCTGGTCTGGACGGTGAGCCGGCTGCGCGCCGGCGGGACGGTCGTGCTCACCGCGACCCTGCCCGATCCCGGCCGGCTGCTGCCGCTGCCGGCGCCGGTGGCCCGCGTCCTCGCGTACCGGGTGGCACGGCTCAACGCCGCCGTGCGCGCCACCGCCCAGGCCGACCCCGGGGTGCTCGTCGTCGACCTCGGCCGCCATCCGGCCGTGCGCCACCGGTCGAGCTTCGACGTCGACCGGGTCCATCCGGGGCCACACGGACACCGGCTGATCGCGCAGGCGTTCGCCCATCGGCTCGCCCAGGCCGGGGTACCACTTGTCGGCCCGCCGTCCGGGCCGGATGGTGCGGGCGGCCCGGACGCCGAGGTCACGGCCCCGGGCGCCCTCCGGCACTCCTACTGGCTGCTCAGCGTCGGCCTGCCCTGGCTAGCCGGACGGTGCCTGGCCGGCGGCGACCGGCACGTCTATCACACGGAAAATCGGCTCGTGAGTCACCCTCGGCGCGCCTGAGAGGCCCTCGATTGCCTACGGTAGGCAATGTGCTTCCCGCCCTGTCAGCCTCGCCCCGGTCCGGCGTCCTCACCGGCTGGGGCAACGCGTGGCTTGCCGGGCTCGTCGGACTGGACGACGTCATCACGAAGGTGCACCGCGCGCTCGGCGGCGAGGCGGCGCCGCACACGGTCGGCGACGAGCCGCTCGTCCTCGGTCTGGGTGCCCTGCGCACGGCCGGCGCGCAGCGGCTGCGCCTCGTCCTGCCCGCCCCGGGTGACGCCGCCGGCCTGCCCGGCCCGCCGGAGGTGAACCGCGACGCGATCACCGCGGGTGAGGCCATCATCGTCGTCGGGCCGAACCCGCCGCTGCTGCTCGTCCCCAGCGTCGTCGTGCACGGCCCGGCGCTGGAGGGCCGGCTGGAGTCGGTGCACTGGCGGGTGCTGCCGGCGGCCCGGGTGCCACCGCCCGGGGCCGGGCTGCGCGCCGCGGAGCACGACCTCAGCGAGGCCATCCGCACGACCACGGCGGCCCTGGTGCATCTCGACATCGCCAGCGCCCGCCCCGAGGTGCTCGCCCTGCTGCGCGACCGCGGCGAGGAGGAGCCGGGGCCGGGGCTCGGTCCCGGCCACCCGTCGGCCGCCCATGCCCTGCTCGCCCGGGCGGAGCGGCTGTCGACCCTGCTGGACCTGGCGGCCCGCGACGACGGTGCCGCGGTGACGGCCAGCGAGATCGCGCGGCGGTCGGCGGCCCTGCGGGGCCTGTCCGCGGCGGTGCGACGGGCCTACGAGGCCGCCTACGACGCGTTCGACCCGTCCTGTGCGACGGTGCAGCCGCCGCACTGAGCCGCCTTCAGGAGGGCCGCCCTCGGGAGGGCCGGCTTCAGGTGAGCGGGGAGCCGGTCAGTTGAGCCGGGGGCAGAAGTGGCCCGCGGGATCATCGGGGCGACCGCACAGGACGCACGGCGGGCGGCCGGCGGCGACGATCGTGCGGGCCCGCTCGATGAAGGCCCGGGCCTGCCGGATCGACAGTCCGACCCGCAGCGAGTCGAGCTCGTCCTCGCTCTCGGGCAGCCGGATCTCCCCGGGGGAGATCCCGGCCGCCTCGACGAACACCCGATGGCCGTCCCAGGAGACGGTGAGCTGCCCCAGGTGGAAGTCCTCCTCGAACGGCGCGTCCAGCGGGGCGAGGTCGATCTCGACATCCGAGGCGGCCGGAAGCGCGATCCCCTGGGTCTGGCCGACCTGGCCGAGCAGCGTGTTCAGCCCCTCGGCGAGGGCTGAGACCTCGGTCTTCTCCAGGCCCACGGTCACGATCTGCCCACGGCCGGCGGCCTGTAGGAAGAAGACCCGGTCACCGGGCTGGCCCACCGTTCCCACCACGAACCGCTCCGGGGATTCGAACACGTAGCGCTGCATAGCTCCGATCGCTCCGTTACCTTCGTTCGCCTCATCGTCCGGTTCTGGCTGCGTCGTTCCCCATCAGTATCGCCGCATCCCCATGCCGTCCACCCTCCACGGCGTCCTGGATTGCGCGATGTGGCTGTTGCGGGAGCTGGCAGCAGTGCGCGGCGCACTGCTCGGGCCACGGTCCGAGCTCGGTCAGCGCCCGGCGAGGCAGGTCCGGGTGCCGGATCTCCTCGACGAGCTCCCGCACCATCGCGACGAACCGGGGATCGGTGCCCACCGTGCCGGCGCGCGCCACCGGCAGCCCCACCTGCCTCGCCCGCTGCGCGGCGAGCACGTCGAGGTCGTAGGCGACCTCCATGTGATCGCTGACGAAGCCGAGCGGCACGATGACGGCGCCCACGGCCCCGGCGGCGGCGAGCTCGGCCAGCCGATCGCCCACGTCCGGCTCCAGCCAGGGCACGGCCGGCGGCCCGCTGCGGCTACAGAAGGCCAGCTCGACGGGATGGCGGACCCCGGTGAGACGCTCGACCCCGGCGGCGATCACCTCCGCCACGGCGCGCAGCTGGCGCGGGTAGGCGTCGCCGCGGGGACCGCTGGCCCGCGCCTGCGACAGCGGCAGGGAATGCGCGGTGAACACCAGGTGGGCGTCGGCGCGCGCCTTCTCGGGCAGCTCGGCCAGCGCGGCGACGCACCGGTCGACCATCGGCTCCACGAAGCCCGGATGGTCGAAGAACAGGCGCAGCTTGACCAGCTCCGGGGCGGCGACTCCCGGCGGGAGCGCGGCGAGCGCCGCGGCCAGGTTCTCCCGGTACTGCCGGCAGCCCGAATACGACGAGAACGCCGAGGTGACGAAGCAGGCCGCCCGGCGGACCCCGGCGGCGGCCATCTCGGCGACCGTGTCGGTCAGGTAGGGCGCCCAGTTGCGGTTACCCCAGTAGACGGGCAGCCCGGGCAGCTCCGCCCGCAGGGCCTGGGCCAGCGCGCGGTTCTGGTCGTTGAGCGGGCTGCGCCCGCCGAACATCCGGTACTGCTCGGCGACGACCGCCAGCCGCGACTGCGGGACGCCCCGCCCGGCCGTCACGTTACGCAGAAACGGCAGCACGTCGTCGGGGCCCTCGGGTCCGCCGAAGGAGACCAGCAGCAGCGCATCGACATCCCCGGCGGCCGGCGTCCCGGTCATCGCGGTCATCGCGGCACGCGGTCGGCGAGGTCGGCGGGATAGGTCGGGAAGTAGCGGCCAATGGTCGACAGTTCGAACTCCGGCAGGATGGCTCCCGCCGGTTCCCGGGCGAGCAGATACTCGAACGACGCGCGGACCAGGGCGATCAGCTCCGGCTCGTCGTCGACGGCCGTCCCGCTCGCGGCGAGCACCGCGTCGTCGACGGTGACCCGGAACGAGAAGGAGAGCCCGGGCACGCCGGGCGAGGTCTCCTCCGCGACCTCCACGTCGAAGTCGCGGCCACCGCGCGGTTCCACCCGGATCACGCTCATCGGACCCACCCCTTCGTGGCTGCGACGGCCTTGACGCCACCACCCGGGACGAGGGCGGTGCACCTGGACCGCCGCCGTGCGACGCCGGCCGCCGCGCACGGCCACGGCTCGACGGCGCGCAGCAAGGCTCCCCCGCCCACGATATCCGCCGGCGACGACCCGCACCCACCCGCGGCCCCGCGCCGGCCGGATGCGGCAGGATGCGGCTCAGCGCCCGGCCGTGCCTGCGGGTCGGCCGCCCGCCAACCATCGCGGTCGGCCGCGCCCCGCCGGGTTGAGGATCAGTGCCCCATGCTCAGGCCGCCGTCAACCGGGATCAGCGCACCGCTGATGTACCCGGCCTGGGGGGAGGCCAGGAAGGCGACGAGGGCGGCCACGTCCGCCGGCTCACCCATCCGCCCGCCGGGCACCTGGGCGGTGAGCGCCGCCCGCTGGGCCTCGGTCAGCGCGTCGGTCATGTCGGTCCGGATCGGGCCGGGGGCGACGACGTTGGCGGTGATGTTGCGCGGGGCCAGCTCCCGGGCGAGGGACCGGGCAAAACCGATCAGGCCGGCCTTGGAGGCGGCGTAGTTGGACTGCCCGGGCCCGCCGGTGGAGGCGACGACGGAGGAGACGAAGATGAGCCGCCCGCGGCGCATCCGCATCATCGGCCGCGCCGCCCGCTTGGCCACCCGGTAGGCGCCGAGCAGGTTCGTGTCGACGACCTCCTGGAAGGCGTCCTCGCTCATGGTGGCCAGCAGGGTGTCGCGCACGATGCCCGCGTTCGACACGACGATCTCGACGGGGCCGAACTCGGCCTCGACCTCGGCGAACGCCTTGTCGACGCTCTCGGTGTTGGCGACGTCCATCCGGACGCCCAGCATGCCCTCGGGGGCGGAACCACCGCGGCTGGCGACCGCGACCCGGTCCCCCGCGGCGGCGAGCGCGACCGCGCAGGCGGCGCCGATGCCGCGGTTACCACCCGTCACCAGGGCCACGCGACCCTCGTTTTCGACCATGGCGGGATAGTAGCCGGCCGATGCACCGCCCCCGGACCTTCCCGGCCGACGACACACACCCATCCCGGAGTACCGCGGGAAATCATCACCCCCGCGGTCACCCCTTGGTGGCATCCCGCGCACGCGCCCGTCCCGGGAACGCGCGGGGTCCGCCTCATCCCTCATCGTCACGCCGCGATACGAGCTCGCGCGGCGCGGCGGTGCGGGACCATACCTCTCATGCGGGTGACGATCCGGGTGCAACCGGGCGCCGGGCGGGCCGCCGTGGGCGGGCGCTGGATGGACCCGCACGCGGGGTCGATGCTGATCGTCCGGGTCACCGAACGGGCCGTCGACGGCCGGGCGACCGAGGCCGCCCTGCGCGCGCTGGCCGGGGCGCTCGGCCTGCGCCGCACGCAGGTACGGCTCGTCCGCGGGGCCACGAGCCGGGTCAAGACCGTCGAGGTCACGACGCCCGCAGCGGACGAACCCGCCCTCCGTACCCGCCTCGACCGCCTGCTCGCCACCGGCGACCCCGACGGGACGACCAGCACCCCGAGGGGCTGACGCCGGGGCGCGACGGCCGTGGGCGGGTTCCGCACGCCGGGCAGAGCCTGGGCGTCGGGCAGAGCCTGGGCGCCGGGCAGAACCTGGGCGCCGCCGGTGGGGTGCGCACCGGCGCCACCGGGTCGGCGGTGTCCAGCCCGCGTCACCGCAACCGCCCACGGATGCTGAAATGGTGCGACCACCATGAAACGGGACGCCGGACGCGGGCCTGCCGCGTAGTGGACGTGTGTCGCCGATCCGGCCGGCGGCACAACCTCCGGCCCGCACCGCACGTCCGGACATTGGGAGGTCGGTGTCGTGGGACGAAGGCCGGTCATGCGCAGGCCGGAAGTCAGACCGGCGGACGCGCTGTGGGCGCATGCGGGTCGGGGGGAGCTGACCATGGGACCGGACATCCCAACCGTCCCAGACTCCCCGGGCACCGCCGCGCCGCACGCCGCCCCCCGGCCGGGCCGGGAGGACGGCGCGATCCCCCCGACCCGCCCACTCCTGCGATCCGGCTCGGACATCCACCGAGATCGAGACGAGGACTCCATGGTGACGTCGCCGCCTGCCGCCCGCCGCCCCTGGCCCGCCGAAGCCGGGGAACCGGCCGGGACACCCGTGGCGGCAAGCTCCGTCGTCCCGGCCGCACCCCACGGATCGGGCGCGATCACCGACAGCGCGCCGGAACCGGTCACGCCGGGGCCGCCCGGTGGGGTGCTCGATCTCGCCGCTCTGGCCGCGGTGGAGGGTCGGCTGCGCGCCGCCGCCACCGCGGCCATCGAGGACGGCGTACGCGGCGGGCGACGTTCCCCGGCCGCCGCCCGGGGCGAACGGGCGGGGGTGGTCGCCGCCTCGAGCATCGCCACCGTCCTGTGGTTCGACTCGCTGCGCGCCGAGGACCGGGTCAGCGTGACGCCCCGGGCCGCCGCGCTGGTTCACGCCGTCCATCAGGTGCTCGAGGACGCGCGAGCGGCCGACGACACGATCGGTGGGCCGGCGGCGGGTGACCCGCCGGCCGGCTGGCTGCGACCCGACACCGCGCCGCCCCCGGCGGACTCCCGTCCCCTGCGCGTGCTCGGCGCCGGCAACGTCGGGCCGAGCGGAACCGTATGGGCGGCGCTGGCCCGCCGGTACGCCGGCGAACGCTTCGACCGCACCCCGCGAGGGCGGCAGATCTGCCTGATCGACTACGCCGAACTACGCGACCCGGCCGTCTGGGAGACGATCGCCGACGAGCGGGCCGCCCATCTCGGCGAGCTGCTCTGGGTGGTGATGGTGACCGGGAGCGGCGTGTCGGCCGCCACCGGCGGCCCGGGTGGGATCGGCGGACCGGCCCGCGCGGCGCGGCTGTTCGAGGCGGCCGGCTGGCAGGTCCTGACCGTGCGGTACGGCCGCCGGCTGGAGGCGCTGTTCCGGGCTCCCGGCGGCCACGCGCTACGGTCCCGACTCGACCTGCTCACCCCGGCCGAGTTCCAGGACCTGCTGCACGCCCGCGGGGCGGACCTGCGCCGCCGCCTGGCCGGGCCGGGCACGGCCGGCGCCGGCATCAGCCGGCTGCTGGACACGCTCACCGACGAACAGATCCTCGCCTGCCTGGGCGACCTGGGCGGGCACGACATCCCACTGCTGATCGACGCCTTCGACGAGGTGGCATCGGACCAGCCGACCGTGCTGTTCGCCTACACCGGCGACCGGCTCGCGCCGGACGACGACGCCGATCCGGCCGCCGAGCTCGCCCGCCAGAACAGGGCCGGCGCGGTGGCCGACGGCAGCGGCAGCGGGTCGCTCATCGCCCTGCCGCCGGACTCGGGAGCGCGGCGCCTCGCCCGGCACGTCACCCGTTACCTGGACCACGCTCCGGTGCCGCTGCGCAGCCCCGCCCCGGTGCCCGCGCACGCCGCCCGCCGCTTCCCGGAACGGATCTCCACCCAGGATGCGTTCGGGGAACTGCTGCGCGATCTGCCGCGGCTCGCCCCGCAGGCGGCGGCGGCGGTGGTCACGATCAGCACCCGGGCCGCCGATCCCGTGCTCGCCGGCTGGCTGGCCGCCGCCGGCGAGCCGACCGACGGCGGCACGGCGCCGCCCGGCACCGCCGACCGGGCCGACCGGGCCGACCGGGCGATCGCCGCCCCGGCCGGCGGTGGTAGGCCGGCGGCGAACGGGATGCCGGCGGCGGTGAACGGTGCTGTCGGCGGCCTCGGTGCTGTCGGCGGCGTGGGTGGTGCGGGTGGTGCCGGTGGTGCGGGTGGTGCGGGTGGTGCGGTCAACCTGGTGCGGCCGGCCGGCTCGGACGACGACGACAGCGACGGCGGTGCCCCGGCCGGGCGTCACGTGGCCGGCGGCCTGTCCGCGGCGGCCTTCGGTGGGGTGCTCGGGTCGCTGGGGGTGGCCTGGAGCCGGCAGGGCCTGCCGCTGCTGCCGATCGGGGTCGCCGACGAGGTGGCGGCCGGTCGGGTGCTGCCCGGCTGGCTCGCCGGCGGCAGCGCCGACGCCCGTTCCGTGCTGGCGGTGGCCGACACCGGGCTCGACCCGGTCACCCGCGCCCTGGCCTGGAACGGCGGCGACGGCGCCCCCGTCGGGATCGCGACGACCTGGGTGCCGGCGTTCGCGCACGACCTCGCGTGGTGCCTGCTGGCCGGGCTCGGCCGGCTGGCCCGACTCGACGGTGCGTCCAGCCTGATCCAGCTCTCCGCCCGGCCGGTGGACCAGCGGCTCGCCGAACTACCGGTGGACGCGGACGGCTGGCGCCGCCGTCGCGCGCTGGTGCTCGCCGGCGGCTACCGGCTGCACGAGGGCGGGCCGGGCGCCGCGATCACCCTCGTCGGCGTCGGCCCGGTCATGCCGGAGGTGTTGCGCGCTGCGGCGGAGCTGCGCGCCGGGCTCGGTCACGAGGTGAGCGTGGTCTGTCTGACCTCGCCGGGCGCCGTCTTCCAGGCGTTGCAGGCCCGCCGCGGGCTGGCCGAGGGGTCGGACGCACTGCTCGCCGAACTCTTCCCGGCGGACCGGCGGTGCCCGATGGTCACCGTCGTCGACGGCGACCCGCGGACGCTGAGTTTCCTGGCGGGCGTGCACGGCGATCCGATCTCGACGCTCGGCTCGGCCGCCCCGCCGCCGGACTCCGCCGCGGCGGCCCGGTCGGGGGCCGCACCCGTCACCGTGGACATGATCGTCGGAACGGCGCTGGACCTGCTCGACGAGGCGGCGGCCACCGGCTGACCCGGTGGGCCGACCTCGGGCGGGACGCCCGCCGGTCGGCCCAGCTCCGGTCGGCCCAGCTCCGGTCGGCCCAGCTCCGGTCGGCCGAGTGCCCGGCGCCGCGTCAGGCGCCGACCGCGTGCACGCCGCCGTCGACGTGGACGATCTCGCCGGTCGTCGCCGGGAACCAGTCCGACAGCAGCGCCACGCACGCCTGGGCCGCGGGCGTCGTGTCGTGGACGCTCCAGCCCAGCGGCGCCCGGCCGTCCCAGACCTCCTCGAACTGGCTGAAGCCCGGGATGCTCTTGGCCGCCATCGTGCGCAGCGGGCCGGCCGCCACCAGGTTCACCCGGATGCCCCGCGGGCCCAGGTCGCGGGCCAGGTAACGGGCCGTGGAGGCCAGCCCCGCCTTGGCGACGCCCATCCAGTCGTAGGACGGCCAGGCGACGGAGGCGTCGAAGTCGAGGCCCACGATCGACGCCCGCTCCCCGAACAGGGGCAGGGCCGCCCGGGTCAGGGAGGCCAGCGACCAGGTCGACACCTGCAGGGCGGTGCCGACCTCGGACCAGGCGGCCTCGACGAACGGCTTGCCGCCGAGGACCGACTCGGGGGCGAAACCGATCGCGTGCAGCACCCCGTCCAGGCCGTCGACGTGTTCGAGCACCCGCCCGGCGAGCCCGGCCAGCTGCTCCTCGTCGGTGACGTCCAGCTCGACGACCGGCGCCTCGGTGGGCAGTCTCCTGGCGATGCGCCGCGTCAGCGACAGCCCACGTCCGAATCCGGAGAGAACCACCTGCGCGCCCTGTTCCTGCGCGATGCGGGCAACGCTGAACGCGATCGATGCTTCCGTGAGAACACCGGTGACGAGAACGCGCTTACCTTCGAGAAGTCCGCTCATGGGCCGCATCCTGCCAAACATGGCCGCCCGAGTGGGCACACCCGGGCCCGTAAGTTCGCCCCCGTTCCGGTCGGACGTCGCCGCGGCCGTCAGCCGGCCGCCGACAGGCCCCTCCGACGTCGATGCACCGTGGACCAACTGTTGCGGAATCGTCGGTTCGGCATCGCCGACGGGTGGTCAGGGACGGCTCAGCCGGCGGCGCGCGGTGCGGGTCACCGGCTCGACGAAACGGGCGGCCAGCGGGCCGATAATCGCCATGAGCAGCACATAGCAGGCGGCGAGCGGGCCCAGTTTCGGTTCGATGCCGGCCGCCACGGCGAGCCCGGCGATCACGATCGAAAACTCGCCTCGCGCGACGAGGGCCGCGCCCGCCCGGAACCGGCCCATCGTCCCGATCCCGGCGGAGCGGGCCGCCCACCACCCCGTCATGACCTTTGTCACGACGCCGGCGAGCGCCAGCAGCGATCCGGCGAGCAGCGCCGGGGGAATGTCGGCGGGGGCGGTCTGCATGCCGAAGAAGACGAAGAAGACGGCCGCGAACAGGTCCCGCAGCGGCCGGAGCACCTCCTGCGCCCCCTCGGCCACGGGGCCGGACAGGGCGATGCCGACGAGGAACGCGCCGACGGCGGAGGACACCTGCATCCGCTGGGCGAGGCCGGCCACGAGCAGCGCCAGCCCCAGCGCCCGCAGCAGCAGGACCTCGTCGTCGCGGTCCGCCGACGGGTTGAACACCAGGCGGGTCACCTTGTCGCTGTGCCGCAGCGCCACGTAGAGGACGGCGACGAGCAGGCCGAGGGCGATCGCCACCGTCAGCGACCCACGGGCGAAGCTGTGATGGGCCAGCAGCGCGGTCAGGACCGGCAGGTACACGGCCATCGCCAGGTCCTCCAGCACAAGGACCGACAGCACGACCGGCGTCTCCCGGTTACCGAGCCGCCCGAGGTCGCCGAGGACCTTCGCGATGATCCCGGAGGAGGAGATGGCCGTCACCCCGCCGAGGACCACCGCGGCCGTCGGGCCCCAGCCCAGAATGAACGCCGCGGCGACGCCCGGGGTGGCGTTCAGGACCAGGTCGAGCACCCCGGCGCGGGCCTGTTTACGCAGGCCGGACAGCAGCTCGCCGGCGGTGTACTCCAGGCCGAGGGTGAGCAGCAGCAGGACGACGCCGATCTCGGCGCCGATCTCGATGAACTCCTCGCTGGCGCCGAGCGGCAGCAGCCCACCGTGGCCAAAGGCCAGGCCACCGAGGAGATAGAGCGGGATGGGGGAGATCCCGACGCGCAGCGCCAGATGTCCGAGGATGCCGAGGGAGAACAGAACTCCCCCGAGTTCGAGGAAGGTCGTGGCGGTGGAATGCACTCGATCCGGCCAGTCCGCTCGTCAGCCGGAGTGGAGCAACGCGGCGACGGACGCCGTGTTCTCCGGGGTGCCGACGACGACCACGATGTCCCCGGCCTCGAACCGGAAGTCCGGCCGTGGGGAGGCGTGGACGATCTGATCGCGGACGACGGCGACGATGGAGGCGCCGGTGCGGGTGCGGGCCTGGGTGTCGCCGAGCGGGCGGCCCGCGTAGGGCGAGTCCGGCCGGATCGCGATCTGCTCGCCGACCAGCCCGGCGAACGCGCTGCTGATGTCGGCCAGCTTCTCGACGATGTGCGGCGCGCCCAGCAGCTCCGAGAGCGCGTCGCTCTCCTCCGCCGTCAGCGGGATGGAGTCCCGGGAGGAGTCGGGATCGTCGGGATCGTAGATCACGAGGTCACGCCGCCCGTGATGATGGGACACGACCCCCAGCCGACGGCCACTGCGCGTTTGGAAGTCGTGCCGCAGCCCAATGCCGGGGAGCGCGGTCTCCTCGATTTCCACAACAACCCTTTCCGCGCCGTGTTGACCCGCTCGTCCACAGGAAGCTCCTGGTGAGCCGCCTTTGCCACCCTAACGAACGATCCGGGGACGCTCCTGGTTCGCGCCGCCCACCCCGAAACGAAACAGCGTCGGCGACGCAGAGACACAAAAGAGTCACCCAAAATCCTCGCCGGGCCCCGGGGCGGCCGGCGCCGACGGCGCGAGAGGTAACGCAGCGCCACGGACGGGAGCGCGGCTCAGGTCACGGAGCCGAGCTCGGAGATTCGGGCCACGATTGTGGTGCGTGGCGCGTTGGGACGGAGGTAACGACGACGATGTCGATGACGCTCGGACGGTACCCGCCCGGACGTCACGGCCGGAACCGCCACCAGGAACCACCATGGACCCGTGGAGACCTGTGCGCATCCCGTCCCACCCACCCCGTCCAGGGAGAGTCGCCCGCCGTGCTGACCCAAAGCGCCCGACTGCTGCGCAGGATCGCCCTCACCGTGCTGGGGCTCGTGGTCCTCGGCGTCGGCATCGCGATGCTCGTTCTGCCTGGTCCGGGCTTCCTCGTGGTCGCCCTCGGGTTCTTCATCCTGAGCCTGGAGTACGAGTGGGCGCGCAGCCGCTTCGAGCGGGCCCGGCGCAAGGCCGCCGACCTCGCCGACCAGGCGGCCGCCAACCGGTTCTCCTCCGCGTTCACGATCCTGTTCGGTCTCGGGATGATCGCCGCGGGCATCGCCTGGATCGTCGTCGACACCCTGCCGGCCTCGTCGCCCTGGACCGGCGGGAGCCTGATCTTCAGCGGGCTCGTCGTGCTGGCGACGATGATCGTCAGCCTGTGGCAGGCGAAGCAGGCGCGTGACGCCGGTCTGCCCACCCCCGCCGAACTCCTCGAACAGCGCGAGGAGTTCGACCAGGAGGAGCGGGCGGCCGAGCTCGGCCGGCAGGAGCAGGAGCTCGCCGGCGAGGCGGCGCAGGACCCGGCCCAGCGCCCGAGCTGATCCTCGAGGCGCCGCCCGGGCCGGGGCCGGCACGCCCGCAGACGCTCAGGGCCGGCGCCAGGGTCGGCGGTGGCCGGATGCCCGGCCCGGGCATCACTGGCCCTGGGTCTCCTGGCTGATGCCGGCCACGCCCGGCTGGTCGTGCGCGCACTTGTACAACGCCGCGCGGTCGGCCGTCGACGCCTTCGCGACGTCGTAGCGCAGCGGATACGCCCGGCTGGTGGCGAGGTTGTTGCGGTCCCTCGGCAGCTGGATCGCGCGGCCCACCGAGGGACACGCGGCGCGCACGGCCTCCTTCTGCGCCGCCGTCGCCTCCGGGGTGAAGACGACGACGGCCTCCTGCCTGGGCGGCGGCCCGCTCACCGTCGCGTAGATCCCGAACACGATCAGGCCGATGGCCGCGAGGGTGATTGCCACCACCGCCGTGCGGCGCCGCGGGTCGGCCAAATACCGCACCGCGCGGGCGGCGGCGGTGGGCGACGAAGAGGCCACGTCGTGAGTCCTGTCACATCGGGGAAGGATTTCTGGTCCGGATTACGGGTGGACCACCCCGAAGTCCGGACCCCCAACCTAGCCGGCCGGCGCAGTCCGTAAGGTGAACGCCTTTGTGAGGCTCAGCGACCTCCGCAACGTGTGACCGCCGCACCCCGCCCGACCGACCTACCGGGCGCGGGGCGCGGGCCCGCCCAGGGCACGCGCATCGGCACACCGTCGACCGGCGGCGCCCGCCCACGATCGGGCCCAACGACGGGCCACATCCGATGACGCCGGCAACGGTGCTCATCCCACATTCGGCGATCATCACCGTCCGATGATCGCGACCAGCGAACCATGGGAGCGAGGAACAGGTCGTGCCATCCCTGATCGAGGACTACGCGCTGATCGGCGACACCCACTCTGCGGCACTCGTGGCGCGCTCGGGCTCGATCGACTGGCTGTGCCTGCCCCGGTTCGACTCGCCGTCCTGCTTCGCCGCGTTGCTCGGCGACGCCGACGACGGGCACTGGCAGATCGCCCCGGTCGAGCCGGTCCTCGGCGTCAGCCGCCGCTACCGCGGCGACACCCTGGTGCTGGAGACGGACATGACCACCGCCTCCGGCACCGTGCGCATCGTCGACGCGATGTTTCCCCACGCCGGCACCCACACGGTGCTGCGCCTCGTCGAATGTCTCGAAGGCGCCGTCCACATGCGCTCCGAGACCCGGTTCCGGTTCGACTACGGCTCGATCGTGCCGTGGGTGCGCCGCGTCGACGAGCACACCATGTCCGCCGTCGCCGGCCCCGACGCCGTCACCCTGCGCACGACCGCCCCGATGGAGGGGCACGACATGGCCACCTACGCCGACTTCCACGTCGCCGCCGGCCAGTCGGTGCCCTTCTCGCTGACCTGGACGCCCTCGCACCAGTCCCCGCCACCGGTCCACGACGTCCGCCGCATGATCACTCTCACCGAGGCGTGGTGGTCGGACTGGATGGCCGGCTGCACCTACGACGGCCAGTGGCAGCCCGCCGTGCGCCGCTCGCTGATCACCCTCAAGGCCCTGACCTACGCCCCGACCGGGGGCATCGTCGCGGCCGTCACCACCTCCCTGCCGGAGCACATCGGCGGGGTGCGCAACTGGGACTACCGGTACTGCTGGCTGCGCGATGCGACGATCACCCTGCTCGCCCTGCTCGACGCCGGGTTCACCAGCGAGGCGACCGCCTGGCGGGAATGGCTGCTGCGCGCGGTCGCGGGCGACCCGTCCCGGGTGCAGATCATGTACGGCGTCGGGGGGGAACGCCGGCTGCCCGAATACGAGGTGCCCTGGCTCGCCGGCTACGAGAACTCCTCCCCCGTCCGGGTCGGCAACGCCGCCGTCGACCAGTTCCAGCTCGACGTCTACGGCGAGGTCCTCGACGCCCTGCACGTCGCGCGGGTCGCGGTCGCCAACCGGCGGCCGTCCGTCCCCGGGCTCGTCCTGCCCGGCGGACAGGCGATCGCCGAGACGCACGGCGACGACTCCTGGCCGCTGCAGACCAAGCTGATGGACTTCCTCGAGACCGGCTGGCGCAAGACCGACGAGGGCATCTGGGAGGTCCGCGGGCCACGCCGGCACTTCGTCCACTCCAAGGTGATGGCCTGGGTCGCGGCCGACCGGGCCGTGCGCGGCATCGTCGAGTCCGGCCTGCCCGGCCCGGTGGAACGCTGGTCCGCGCTGCGCGACGAGATCCACACCGAGGTCTGCGCGCGGGGCTTCGACCCGGACCGCAACACCTTCACCCAGTTCTACGGCTCCCGCGAGCTGGACGCGGCGCTGCTGTACATGCCGCTGGTCGGCTTCCTGCCGGCGACCGATCCCCGGGTCGTCGGCACGGTCGCGTCGATCGAACGGGAACTGATGGAGGACGGCTTCGTCCTGCGCTACCCGACCGCCGAGGACGGCGCGGTCGACGGGCTGCCCGCCGGCGAGGGTGCCTTCCTCGCCTGCACCTTCTGGCTCGCCGACAACTACGCGCTGTCCGGGCGGGTACACGAGGCCCAGGAACTGTTCGAACGCCTGCTGTCGCTGCGCAACGACGTCGGCCTGCTCGCCGAGGAGTACGACCCCCGGCTCGGGCGGATGACCGGCAACTTCCCGCAGGCGTTCAGCCACGTCCCGCTGGTCAACACGGCCCGCACGCTCACCGACGCGCTGCGCGGCATGCCACGCTCGCGCACCGACCGCGCGCACCCGCCGGGCCACTTCTTCGGCTGAGCCGTGCGGCGGCGGCGCGGCGTGGCCCTGCGGGTCACGCCGCGCCAGGTCCGCCGCACGGCAGTCGAGCCGGACTACCAGTTCGCCACACAGCGTGCATGCCGATACTTGTTCCGTACCGTCGGCGTGGCGAAGACTTCAGCCGATCGACGAGGAGCAGGGGGCGGGGCGTGGCAGGTCGAATCGCGGTGATCGGCGGCGGCATACTCGGACTGGCGGTGGCCCGCCGGCTCGGCCAGGTCGAACCGGGAGCGACGGTGACCGTGTTCGAGAAGGAGCCCGACGTCGCCCGGCATCAGACCGGCCGCAACAGCGGTGTCGTCCACGCCGGCCTCTACTACGTCCCGGGCTCGCTGAAGGCCACCCTGTGCCGGCGCGGCGTCGGCCTGCTGCGCGAGTTCTGCGACACCCACGACATCCGCTACGACGAGTGCGGCAAGATCGTCGTCGCGGTCGACGACAGCGAACTGGAGCGGCTGGCCACGATCGAGAAGCGGGCGGAGGCGAACGGCGTCCCCCGGACCCGCATGCTCGACGCCGCCGAGCTGCGGACGATCGAACCGCACGCCCGGGGCGTCGCCGCCCTGCACTCCCCCACCACCGCGATCGTCGACTATCCCGGGGTCGCGCAGGCGCTACGCAAGGAGATCATCGCCGCGGGCGGCACGGTGCGCACCGGGGCCGAGGTGATCGGCGTCGACGAGCGGCCGGACGGGGTGCACCTGCGGCTGACCGTCACCGGCTCCGCCAGCGGCCGGCCGAACGGCAATCACGAGGTGGCCTCCCGCAACAGCGGTCGGGTCTCGGTCGTCTCCGAACGGGTCGGCCCGTTCGATCTGCTGATCGCCTGCGCGGGCCTGCAGTCCGACCTGGTGGCGACCTTCACCGGCGAGGACCCGTCCCCCCAGATCGTTCCCTTCCGAGGCGACTACTGGCTGCTGCGCCCGCAGCGGCGGGACCTCGTGCGCGGGCTCATCTATCCGGTACCGGACCCGCGGTACCCCTTCCTCGGAATCCACCTCACCAAGCGCATCGACGGCGAGGTCCTCGTCGGCCCCAACGCGGTGCTCGCCACGGCCCGCGAGGGCTACACGGTCGCCACCGTCGAGGGCAGCGACCTGCGGCGGACCCTCACCTGGCCGGGTTTCCACAAGATGGCCAGGACGCACTGGAAGACCGGCGCGAAGGAGATACTGCGCACCGTCAGCAAGCGGGCGTTCGTCGCCGAGGCCCGGCGCTACGTGCCCGAGCTGCGGACCACCGACGTGGTGCGCGGTCCCGCGGGGGTGCGTGCCCAGGCGGTGGCCCGGGACGGCAGCCTCGTCGACGACTTCGTCCTGTCGCACACCGGTCGGGTCGTCCACGTGCGCAACGCGCCGTCGCCGGGGGCGACCGCGTCGCTTGCGATCGCGGAGCACATCGTCAGCAAGGTCGTGCCCGAACGGGCAAGCTGACACCTGGCGCTCACCGCATGCGGAACCGAGGCCCCGGGCCGTCCGATGGGTGCGATCCTGGTCCGGTGAGTGCGCTGCCAGGCCGCCAGGGTCGTGAGGTTCTCGCCGGCGCAGCGGCGGACGACCGTGCCGGGACGGACCTCGCCCGGCGCTGGCGTGCCGCACGGTCGCGGTCAGCTGTGACTCACCTGGACCCGGCCGCCGCCGCGCGGCCGAGCCAGGCGACCCTCGACGCTCAGATCGCTCACCTGCGGCGCGAAGGCGAACGCGGCGCGTACGTCGCCGAGATGGAGGCCGGGGAGGTCCTGCACTCCGCGCGGGCGGCACTCGCCGACCTCATGGGGCCCGGTCTCGGCCCTGACGATCTCACCTTTCACCATTCGGCCAGCACCGCCTTCGCCGCGCTGCTCACCGCATGGCCCCTACCCCCGGGAGCCAGAGTCGGGGTTCTCCCGAGCGAGTACGGCTCCAACATGCTGGTGCTCGAGGCCCGGGCGCGACAGGCACCATTCGAGTTGATCGATCTGCCGGTCGACCCGCAGGGAGTGATCGACCTCGACGTACTCGACCGAGCGGGGATGCCCAGCGCCCAGGCAGCCCGTCCGCTTGCCCTCGCCGAGCTGGATCTCGTCGTCTTTCCGCAGGTCCCCAGCCAACGCGGCATCGTGCAGCCGGCTGTCGAGATCGGCAGGCGCTGCACCGCGGCCGGGGTGCCGTTGGTCCTCGACGTCGCCCAGTCCCTGGGCCAGATCGATGTCCGCGACATCCACGCCAGCGCCTACCTGGGAACGTCGCGCAAATGGCTGTGCGGGCCGCGCGGCGCCGGCTTCCTCGCCCTGCGGGGGGACCTCGCCGAACGCCTGAACGTCGGCGTTCCGAGTCTGTACACCGCGCGCCGGGGCGAGGACGGCTGGCCGATCCCCCTGCCCGGCCTGTCCCGGCTGGCGATCGGAGAGGCCTCGGTGGCCTCCCGGGTCGGCCTCGCCCAGGCGCTCACCGAGCTGCTCGCCAGCGATCCCCGGCTCGTGTTCGGCCGCATCGTGCGCCTCGCCGCCCAGGGGCGGCGTGCCCTCGACGGCGCGGGGGGATGGCGGGTGCGCGAGCGGCCGGACTCGCCGAGCGGCATCATCACGCTGGAACCACCACCCGGCGTCGACCCCATGGCCGTCCGCGATCGTCTCTACCGGCAGGACGCGATCCTCACCAGCGCCATCCCGGTCCAGCGAAGCCGTGATCTCGAGGGACCGGTGCTGCGGGTGAGTGCCCACGTGTACAACGACCCGGCCGAGTTCGAGCAGCTCGCCGCGGCCCTCAACCGTGGTCCCGGAAGTTCCTCACCGGCACGCACGTGAGCCGGACACGGCGCGCTTTCAAACGGCACCCGACGCGCTCTGCCCTTCGGCGGCAACCCCCTCGCCCGGGAGTTGCGCGGCGGCCGCACTGTCGCGGACCGGACAGGGCGGCCCTGCCCGCATGCACCCCTCCCCACCTCAGCCTTCTGGGAGGGTGCGACCATGTTCGGAGTGGTTCGCCCCTGTCAGCGACAGTTGTCCGGCGACCTGCAAGCGGCTTGGATGTCGCATCTCTGCGGGCTATGCCTCACCCTCCGTGATCACCATGGTCAGTGGACCCGGGTCGCCACGAACGTGGACGCGGTTCTCGTGTCGGTGCTCGTCACCGCGCAGACCGTCGCGCCGGCCGAACGCCGCCGGGCCGGGCCGTGCCCCCTGCGCGCGATGCGCCGGATCGAGGTGGCGGCCTCCGCCGAGGCGGGCCCGCGGTTGGCGGCCGCAGTGTCGCTGGCCGCGGGCGCGACCGCCGTGCGTGACCACATCGCGGACGGCGACGGTCCCCTGCGCCGTCGCCCCGCGGCCGCGATCGCTCGGCGGCTGGCCGACCGGGCCGTCGCAGCCGCCGACCACACGGGCTCGGTGGTCGGGTTCGACGTCGCCCTGCTGGAACGCGCGGCGGTGGAGCAACGCGCCCGTGAGGGCGGCAGCGCCCGGGGCAGGGCGGCGCTGTTGGACGCGCTGGCCCCGACCGAGAGTTCGGTGTCCGCCGTCCTCGCGCACACCGCCGTCCTGGCCGGACTCGACGACAACCGCGCGCCCCTCGCGGCGGTCGGACGGCACCTTGGCCGCGTCGTCCATCTGCTCGACGCCGTCACGGACCAGGACGACGACGCCCGGTCGGGATCGTGGAACCCGCTGACGGCAACCGGAACCAGCCCGGCCGAGGCCCACCGCCTGTGCGAGGACAGCCGGCGGGACCTGCGGCACGCGCTGGCCGAGGTTCGCTTCACCGACACGGTCGATGCCCGGCTCGCCCGCCTCCTGTTCGGCGACGGGCTCGGCCATGCCGTCGACCGGGCCTTCGCGGCCGCGGGAGCGTCCCCCGGCCCCGCCCGACCCGACCAGCGGCCCGACGGGCGGCCGCCCCGCCGCCGGCGGGCGGGCTCGGCCTGCCTGGTCGCCACCGGCATGTTCCTGACCTGCCAGATGTGCGGCGACTACACGTCGCCGCTGGACGGGCAGCGCAAGAAGGGTCTGTGCGACCGGTGCGGCGACCTCGACTGCGACTGCTGCGACTGCTGCGACTGCTGCGGCGAGTGCGCGGACTGCGACTGCGGCGGTTGCGACTGTAACTGCTGAGCCAGCAGGATGTTTCGACCCCGTTGCGCGAGTCGGAACCAGGTCGTGACGTCTGGTAGGGATCTGCTGAAATGGTGGGCGTCGCGCGAGCGGAGTCCCCGACGCTCCTCGCGGCGGGGGACGCCCCCACGTCCCCACTGGCGGGCACCGACGCCCGTACGGCCGTGTCGAGGTCTGTCATGGCCGCAAGTCCGGGAGAACGACTGGACCACCATGAACGCAGAGGACAACACGGCAGTTTCCGACATCATCACCGTTGCGGCGGTGGACGATCATCCGATCGTGCTGCGTGGTTTGGCAGACCTGCTGCACGACGTCAAGGACTTCGACCTGATCGGCACCGCCTGTTCCCTCGATGCGCTGCTCGCCGGGCCCGGACAGCACGCACAGGTGGTCCTGCTGGATCTCGACCTCGGTGACGGCACCGAGCCCCCGGACAACCTCCGGCGGCTGCTCTCCGACGAGCGGGCCGTGGTGGTGTTCAGCGCCGCCGCCGCGCCGGCCACCGTCCGGGACGCGATGCGCGCCGGCGCCTCGGGCTTCGTTCCCAAGACCGACGACGTCGAGGATCTGGCCACTGCGATCCGCGCGGCCGCCGCCGGCACCGGATGGATCTCTCCGCAGCTGGCCTTCCTGCTCCTCACCGATGACTCGCCGGACAAGCCGGACCTGTCCCCGAAGGAGGTTGAGGCGCTGCGCCTTTATGCGACGGGCATGCCTCTCAAGACCGTCGCGCGGAAGATGAACGTCTCCCCGGAAACCGCCAAGCAGTACATCGACCGGGTCCGCCAGAAGTACCGGCGGGTCGGGCGCGACGCGGCAACCAAGGTCGACCTGTTCAAACGGGCCATCGAGGACGGCCATCTCGATCGCCGCGCCGAGGGGATGGCCTGACCGAGGCGTCAGCCCGCCGCAGCCACCCGGCCGCGGGGCGGTACTCGCTCCGTCGCGTCCGATCGGCCGGGAAAAGCGCAGTGGGCGCCGACACCCCCATGTCAGCGCCCACCACCCCGACACACACTGGATCCCCGTATCCGGTGCGCGCCCTCGCGCCACCCCCCGCGTGGCGTGAGGGCGCGCGATCCGGTCAAGCGCGGAACATCTCCGACAGGTCCCCCGACCGAGCCTCGCTGTTCCCCCCCGTGTGCCCCTGACCTCGTTCATCGTGACTGATGTCGCGGTTGGCGTCATGACCCCAAATCCACCGAACCGGACGTCCCCCCAATGGGGGTCACACCTCCCACGATCGAGGCATCCCCCAGTCGGTTCAGGGCGCTGCTGCGGCCGGCGGTCAACGACGTGGCTCGCCGCCATGGCCACCGCGGGCCGAGGCCTGATACACGAACTGCGCAACCACACCGACCAGGAAAACGACAAAACCACAACAGGCAATCACCCACAACCCGGGGCCGACCGTGGTCGCCGTGCGCAGCCCGCTGTCGACGAACGGACCACCGCGGTAGAGCTGGACGAGGTCGACCGCCGCGGTCAGCAGGACCATCAACCCCGTCATGGTGGCGAGCATGCGCCCCCACTCCCGGCGCCCGGCGGCGAGGAGCAGGCCCGCGACCACAGCGAGGATCCCGAGCAGCACCGTCAACCGCCCGTGCTGGTCGGGATCGGTCCCCCGCACGGTGAACTCCACGAACCCGTAGGCCCGTACCGTCGCCCACCGCATCCCCGACGCAATGATCACGGCAACACCGGCGCAGACAGCCAGGGGGCCGGGTAGCCAGGCGCAGCGGGACGCGATCCGGCGCAGCCGCGAGCGGACGGCCGGGTCCGCCGCCCGGGCCGGCGCAAGCACCGACGCAGGCACCGACGCAGCCCCCGTCGAGGGCAACGCCCACGGGTGTGTGCGGGCCGCTGTGGACTCCGGCCGCACGTCCGGCGCGGCCGCGCCGCCCACCGTGCCGACATTCGCCGCCGGCGGGGAAAGCGTCGCGGGTCCCTCCCGGGACCATGCGGGATCGGCCGTCGCCGCGGCCCGTGCCCGCCACGCCCGCAGCTCCGCGGCGACCGTGGCAGCGCGGTCGTCACCCTCGCCCGGGCGCGGGTCGGCCGCGGGTGGTGGCGTCCCGCCGTCCCCCGTAGCCCTCCCGGCCCCGCCCCCCGCGGCAGCCGAGGGTGAACCGGCGTCCCACGGGCGGGCCCACGGACTCTGCTGTTGACCGGTCACCCACGCCCACCACCGTCCGACACCCCGACAGGGGCCCGACGACCGCCCCGCACGGTCGTATCACGCGCGGAAGCCGCCCGCATGACCACGAGACAGAACTACCTAAACCGGGCGAGTTACCGCCGGGCACCGCCTGCGGCCGCTGCCGTACGCGCCTGCAGCAGTACCGCGCCGATCAGGGCGAGGACGCCGGACCCGAGCGTGACCATGATCCCGTTCTGCGGATGGATGGAGATCACATCGGCCGAGACGGCCCGAAAGGACGCAAGTGTCGGCGGTCCGTAGGCCCGGTCGAGCCCAGCGATCACCACGATCAGGATCGCGACCAGGCGGGCGACCAGGATGTCCGCCGCGCCACCGCCGATCGGCCGCCGCGCGAGCCGGGCGGCACCCACGACAGCCAGGATGACGGCCAGGACACCGACCAGCCGGCCGTCCCCGACGACGATGCCGTTGAAGGAACGTGTCTCGTCCGCGCTGGACATCTCGCTCCAGGGAAGGACGCTGCCGATGACGCAGCCCACCGCACCCACGATCATCGCCAGCGCCGCCGCCGGCCGCGTCCGGGCGGGCCGCGTCGCGGACGCGGTCACATCCTGTCCAGCCGCGCCGACCGGTTCCAGCGATCCGCCGGCGCCCGGTGCCGAGCCCACCGGGCCAGGCCGCTGCTCACGTTCCGGCACTGCGCCGCGGACGGGACCCGCGGATGACCGGCGCGGGTCGGCCTGCTCGCCGGGCCGGGGCACCTCGACCTGCGACGTCGCCCCCAGCCCAGCGGGTGAGCCGCGATCGTCAACGACGGCAGGGGCCGCAGCGCCGACGTTCCCACCCTCGAACGCCTCGAACGCCTCGAACGCCTCGGACCCGTCGAACGCGTCCGGGTCCGTGCGGTGCCCCGGGTCCGCGAGACGCCAGCCGTCATCGCTCACCGCGAACCGGCTCGTGGCCTCACCGTGATCATCATTGCCGTGATCTCGACGCAGCCCGACGCGCATGGTCGGCGGGTCGAGCTCCGGGCGTACGGTCGGCGGCCGGTCCGGGCCGGCGAGGGCACGGCTCCCGGTGGCGCTCCCGTCCACCGTCGCGGTCGGGCCGCCGGTGCCGCCGGCGGGCGAGCGTTGCGGTCCGGGCGCCGCCTGGGGACTGGGCCGGGCGGCCTCCGGGGCGCCGGCGCGGGCCGAGGCACCCCGGGAGGGCGGCCGCGCCCTGGCCGTCTCACCGCCGCGTTCATCCTGCCGCCTCGTGAGCGGGTCGACGATCCGAGCAGCGGCCGGGTGGTGACCGGGACCGTCGCCGCCGGGCAGCCCGTCGGTCCGGCCGGCCGACTGGCGATCTGCGGCATCCCGATCTCCGGCCCCCCGACCCGCCCCGGCGTCGGCGGCCCGGGCCGCCGATCGCGGCGCGTCGCGTTCGAACCACGTGGGCCGCGGCCCGGCGCCAACCGGCGCGGAGGAGGACGGCGGTGGCGATGGGGCCGCGGCTGGCGCAGCGGGATCGGCCCCCGCAGGCGGCACGGAGGGTGCCGGCGTCGGGGGTACGAAGGCGTTCGGTCGCGCCCGGTCGTCCCCCCACGGCCGCGGGAGGCTGCTGTGGCTGTGGCTGCACGGTGGGTCGCGGCGGGTCGGTTCGCGGCGGGTCGGTTCGCGGCGGGTCGGTTCGCGGCGGGTCGGTTCGCGGTTGGTCGGCTTGCTGGCCGCCTGCCGGCCGGATCTGCGGCGTCCACGGCCGCTGATCGACGGGCCGCGCAGACTGGTTCCGGCCCGGCCCGGGTG
>NZ_CM001489.1:381385-442445 GCF_000262465.1 Frankia sp. QA3 | reverse complement strand
GCCGCCCCCAGGGAACGGGACGCATCGGGCCGGCCGCCGACGGCGGAGGCTCGGGAGCGGGCGCTGGCGGGCGGGGCGGAGGCCGGACGGGCGGGTGCCCCGGAGGCGGCCCAAGCCGCAGGCGCGGCGCGCGGCGGGTTACGGGTATCCGGGTGCGCCGAGGCGCCTGCACCTGGGGGGTCGGCGGCCTGGGCCTGGTCGGAGGCCTGGGCCTGGTCGGAGGCCTGGGCCTGGTCGGAGGCCTGAGAACGCGACCCGGGAGCGGCCGGGCCCGGGTCGGCCGCCGGTGTGCCCGCGGACGCCTGATCGTCCGTCCCGCTCCCCTGCTCGACCATGCAACCACTCCCTGACATGCGCCCTTGACCCACAGGCTGCCGGCCGATCCGAATCCGGACCCGCGCCAGCGGGATCCGCCGCGCGCCCGGTCGGCGGGTTGGGGCGCGGCCGGCCTCATCATGACAGCCCTCAGGCGTCCGTCGGACGGGCACGTTGGATCGCTGCTCGGGCGGGGTGGGCGCCCGCAGTCGAGGCCGCAGGCGTCCGCGCGGGAGGATCCCCGGTGACTCCTGGGAGGAAATCGGATCGCGCGCGGGACGCGTCCCCGACCTCCGTCGCCGTGGGCCAGGCGGGCGCGGACGCCAGGCCCGCCACCGCATCCGGGCGCGGGAGGTCGGGTGGTCTGGGGGTCGGCGTCCGCTCGAGGTGGCGGGGCGCCCGACCGTCGGTCGGCGCGGGTGGGGCCCCGCGGCAACCGCCCGCCGGTCAGGCGTCAGGTCACGTCACGACACGACAGACTCGTCGCGTCGTCGGTGCTGCACGGTGCGGCCGTCAGACCGCCTCGCCGATGCGGTGGACCCGCATCGTGTTGGTCATGCCGGCCACGCCGGGCGGGGTGCCGGCGACGACGACCACGAGCTCACCGGGCCGGCAGCGGCCGATCTGGAGCAGGGCGGAGTCGACCTGGCGGACCATCTCGTCGGTGCTCTCCGCGAACGGCACGAGGAAGGTCTCCACGCCCCAGAACAGCGCCATCTGGTTGCGCACGGCGGGGATGGGAGTGAAGGCCAGCACCGGGACCTCGCTGCGGTACCGGGCCAGGCGCCGGGCCGTGTCGCCGCTGAGGGTGTGGGCGACGAGGTAGCGGGCGCCGACGGCGTGCCCGACGGAGGCGGCCGCCTGGGCGATCGCCCCGCCGAGGGTCCGTGGCTCGGTGCGCAGCGGCGGGATCCGCCCGAGGTCGGCCTCGGCCGTCTCGATGATCCGCGCCATGGTGGACACCGACTCGATCGGATAGGCCCCGACGCTCGTCTCGGCCGAGAGCATGATGGCGTCGGCGCCGTCGAGGACCGCGTTCGCGCAGTCGCTGGCCTCGGCGCGGGTCGGCCGCGGCGCGCTGACCATGGACTCGAGCACCTGGGTGGCGACGATCACGGGCTTCGCCCGTTCCCGGGCCTGGCTGACGGCACGCTTCTGCACCAGCGGCACGTCCTCGAGGGGCAGCTCGACCCCGAGGTCGCCACGGGCGATCATCAGACCGTCGAACGCCTCGATGATGCCGTCCAGGGCGGCGACCGCCTGCGGCTTCTCGATCTTGGCGTGGACCGGGACGCGGGTCCCGACCTCGTCCATGATCGCGTGTACCGACTTGACGTCGGCGGCGCTGCGCACGAAGGACAGCGCGATCATGTCGACCCCGAGTTCGAGGGCGTAGCGCAGGTCGTCGGCGTCCTTCTCGCTCAGCGCCGGCACGGTGAGCGCGGCCCCGGGGATGTTCATCCCCTTGTGGTCGCTGACCGGGCCGCCGATGACGACGGTGGTGTGGACGTCGGTGTCGGTGACGCCGTCGATCTGCAGGACGAGCCGGCCGTCGTCGACCAGGATGCGGTCCCCAGCCGAGACGTCGGCGGGCAGGCCGGAGTAGGTGGTGCCGACCTGGTGCTGGTCCCCGGGCACGTCCCGGATGGTGACGGTGAACCGCTGGCCCGGCAGCAGGGTGACGCCACCGTCGGCGAAGGTGCCGAGGCGGATCTTCGGACCCTGCAGGTCGGCGAGGATGCCGACGTTGCGCTCGGCGGCCTCGGCCGCCTCCCGCACCCGGGCGTAGGTGACGGCGTGCTGTTCGTGTGTTCCGTGGGAGAAGTTTAGGCGGGCAATGTCCATTCCGGCGTCGACGAGGGCCCGGACCTTCTCTGGCGAGCTGGTGGCCGGGCCGAGGGTACAAACAATCTTGGCTCTACGTGGCACAGACAAAGCCTAAGTACTGATCGTCGGTCATTGCACACGGGGGCCGCCGAGAGATGCGCGTCGCGCACCCAGCAGTAGTCAGATCAGGTCGATCCGGTACATGCTGCGCGTGGTCGCCCGGCGGCGTACCGTCCGTCTCGTCCCCCGCGCCACACCCGTCCGTCGGCGCGCGTGATACGGGAAAGACGGCAAGGGCGCCGACGTTCCTGGGAGCCGCTCCACCCGGACGCGGAAGTCTGTATGACACGGTCGAGCACCCCCGGAGTCGGGCATGAATCGAAATCCCGCTATTCACCGTCAGCCGTCCGGTGACATCGACATCGCCGTGATCGAGGTCACCGCCGCGCCCGAGCCCGGTCACGTCGTCGCGGACGCGCATCCCGGGCTGGCGCCCGCGCGGACCACCGCGCTCGCCTCGTCGCCACCACGTTCGGCGGAACCCGCTACCTGACCGAACGGGCTACCCCGACGCCTCCCCCGGCCGGCCGTGACCCGCGGCGCGGCGGACCCCGGTGGCGGGCTCAGGCGTGGACCGCGGCCGCCGTGGGCGGCGTGGGCGGCGTGGCGGGGCGGAACTGGGTCCGGTACAGCTCGGCGTACAGCCCGCCGCGTGCCAGCAGCTCGTCGTGGGTGCCGCTCTGCACGATGCGGCCGCCGTCGACGACGAGGATGCGGTCGGCCTCCCGCACGGTGGACAGCCGGTGCGCGATCACCAGCGAGGTGCGGCCGGCCAGCGCGGCGCTCAGCGCCTGCTGCACCGCGGCCTCGGACTCGCTGTCGAGGTGCGCGGTCGCCTCGTCCAGCACGACGATGCCCGGCGCGCGCAGCAGCAGCCGGGCGATCGCCAGCCGCTGCTTCTCCCCGCCGGACAGCCGGTGCCCGCGGTCGCCGACGACCGTGTCCAACCCGTCCGGCAGCGCGCGCACCAGCTCCCCGACCCGCGCGGCGTCCAGAGCGGACCACATCTGCTCGTCGGTGGCGTCCGGCCGGGCGAAGGCCAGGTTGGCCCGCACCGTGTCGTGGAACAGGTGGGCGTCCTGGGTGACCACGCCGACCGCGGAGCGCAACGAGCTCAGGCTCAGGTCGCGCACGTCGTGCCCGCCGACCCGGACCGCGCCGGACCGGACGTCGTACATCCGCGGGATCAGCTGGCTGATCGTCGTCTTGCCGGCCCCGGACGGTCCGACCAACGCGATCATCTGACCGGGTTCCGCCCGGAAGGTGATGTCGTGCAGCACCGGCACGGGGATCCGGGTGTCGAGGGCCGCGACGGATTCCAACGAGGCCAGGGAAACCTCGTCCGCCGCGGGATATCGGAATCCGACGTGATCGAACTCGACGGCCGCGGCGCCCGCCGGCAGATCGACGGCGTCGGGCTTGTCGACGATCGCCGGCTCGAGATCGAGAACTTCGAAGACGCGCTCGAAGGACACGAGCGCGGTCATGACGTCGACGTGCACGTTCGACAGCTGGGTGAGCGGCCCGTAGAGCCGGCCGAGATACGCGGTGAGCGCGACCAGGGTGCCGACCTCAAGATTTCCCCGGGCCGCGAGACGACCGCCGACACCGTAGACGATCGCAGTAGCCAGGGAGGCCACGAGGCTGAGCGAGACGAAGAATATTCGGCCGTACATGGCCTGGGTGACCCCGATGTCACGTACCCGCCCGGCCCGACCGCGGAAGTTGACCTCCTCGCGTTCCGGGGAGCCGTAGAGCTGGGCCAGCATCGCCCCCGACACGTTGAATCGCTCGGTCATCGTGTTGTTCATGTCGGCGTTCAGTTCGTACCGTTCCCGGGTCAGCCGGGCGAGCCGCGGCGCGAACGCGCGGGCGGGAATGATGAAAACCGGTAGCAGCACCAGTGACACGAGAGTGATCTGCCATGACAGCACGAGCATCGCGGCGAGCACGAACCCGGCGGAGAGCACATTCGACAGCACTGAGGACAGCGTGTTGGTGAACGCCGACTGTGCGCCGAGCACGTCGTTGTTCAACCGGCTGGTGAGCGCTCCGGTCTGGGTACGGGTGAAGAACGCGAGCGGTTGGCGTTGCACGTGCCGGAAGATCTGGCTGCGCATCTCGTAGATCAGGCCCTCGCCGATGCGGGCCGAGAACCAGCGCTGGGCGAGGGACAGGCCGGCGTCGAGGAAGGCCAGCGCGGCGACGATCGCCGCGAGCACCTCGACGTAACCCACCCGGTGACGCCCGATCCCACCGTCGATGATCTCCTTGAGGATCAGCGGGACGACCGCGCCGAGCGCGGCGCTGACCGCGATGAGCCCGAGAAACCAGACCAGCTGGCCACGCCAGGGGCGCGCGAAGGCCGCGATCCGGCGCACCGTCCCCGGCCGCAGGGAGGTCTTCGCCGTCGCCCGGTCCCGGGCGACGGATCGCATCAACGCCCGACTGTCCGGACCCGGCCGCATCACGCCTCCCACTGCCCTGTTGCTTACACTGTAAGCAGGTAAGCCCACGTCGGTGCGGGGTCATTCCCGCCGGCGGCGGACTGGACAGCGGCGGCCTGGGACGGCGGCGATCGGACGGCGGCGATCGGGCGGCCGCCCGCGGCGAGATCAGCCCGCGGCGGCGCCCCGCGAGGTGTCCAGCAGATCGACGACCGTGCGCTCCCACGCCTCACTCTCGGCGTCGGGAAGGTCGCGAGCATCGGGACCGGCCACGCCCCAAACCCGCGCCGGGACCGCGGACCGGCCGGCCGGGTGAGCGCCGCGCAGGAGCGCCTTGACCTCGGCCGCGACGGCACGGGATGCGGCGAGCAGGCCCGCGACGACCGTGTCGACCTCGTCGTCGAGCCGCGGGCGGGGCACCAGCCGCTGGGCCAGCCCGAGGCGGGCCGCCTCCGCCGCGCCGAGCGGCTGCCCGGTCAGACACAGGTCGAGAGCACGGGACCAACCGAGAAGCTCGGCCAGCCGGGTCAGTGCCCCCGCCGCAGGCAGCAGGCCGACGCGCGCCCAGACCGGGCGCAGCCCCGCCTCGGCGGCGAAGATCCGCAGGTCGCAGGCGACGGCGAGGGCCGTGCCCACGTCCCCGGTGGTCTCGGCCACGGCGGCGACGCTGACCAGGTCGGCCCGCGTGGTCAGCCGTTCGAGCGCGTCCCGCCAGACCCGGTACCCCCCGATCAGGGAGGCCGGATCGGCCCGCACGCGCGACGGCGGGAATGGTGCGTGCCCGTTCGGACCCGGCGGACGCGGCGCGGTGTCCGCGGCCGGCGGGACCGCGTCGCCCACGCGAACGACGGCGACCCGGACGTCGCCGCTCATTCGCCGCTGGGCGTCATCAAGGGCGGAGCCGAGGCCCCCCAGAGACCCGGGATCTCCGGATCCGGACAGCCTGATGGTCGCGACGGGTCCGACGACCTCCACCCGTAGCCCGGCCGCCGCCGATTCGGCGGCGGCCGGCACCGCCATGATCAGGCGCTCTTCTTCTTGGTGCCCCGGGTCGCACCGCCACGGCCGCGCAGGGTCGTACCGGACTCCGACAGGATCCGGTGGACGAAACCGTACGAACGGCCAGAGGACTCGGCGAGCAGACGGATGCTCTGCCCACCTTCGTACTTCTTCCGAAGTTCGGCAGCGAGCTTGTCCCGCTCGGCGCCGGTGATCCGGGTTCCTTTCCTAAGCTCGGCCAACGTGGCCCCCTCCGTGTTCGATGATCTGCGAACCGATCTTCACTCAGCTCGAGTGAACGCGCCACTCGAAGCAGATGTGATCCATCACACGCGGTGCGCCGGTGCGTACCCGGGCCCTCGCGTTTCCATCTCCACGCCGACGCCAGCGCCGGCATGGCCCGGGTCGCACCCGCCCGCACGCACGCCGGGCGTCCACGGCCGACCATGCACGGTGACCAGTGTCCCCAATCCCCTGCGCACGGCCTAACAACGGCAACGGCGCGTCGCCGCGAACATCGTCACCAGCATGATCGGCGATCTTCCCTCAACGCAACACCGCAGGTACAACCAACAGTCGATCACTGTACAGAGCCCGCCGACGGACCGCTAACGCCGCAGATCAAACCGACTGATTACTCACACCCGGCGACGGCCCGCCCGGGGCCGTCGCCGGCCGGGAGACCGCCGCCGGACGGTCCGCGCCTCCCCCCGCGACGCCTGTCCGGCCTGGGTTCGCGCACCCGCAACCCGCGCGCCGATCGGCCCTGGACCTCGGCCGGCGGAAGACTCGTTACCGTGCAGGGGTGGCCCGTGAAGTGGTGATCGCCGGCTCGGCGCCGAGTGCGTCCCGGGACGCGGCGACCGGCTGGGCGAACCGGTGAGCGTCACCGGCAGCGCATCCGAGCGGGCGGGCGTCCCGACGGCCGCGCGGGGATCGGCGGACCGGCGGACCGGCACGCCCGCCGCCGCGCTGGGACCGGCCCTGCGGGCGGAGCTCGCCGAGGCCGGGATCTGGCTGGTCCTGGTCGCCTTCGGGCTCGCCGGCACCGCCGTACTGGCCAGCACCGACGTGAGTCTGGGTCTCGCGCGGCCCCCGTGGCACGACGGCTGGGATCCGCGCCTCGACCCGCTCGTCGCGGTCCCGCTCGCGGTCGCCGCAACCGTGATCGCACTCACGGCCTGGTGGGCCTCGACGATCCGGCCGCCAGCCCCGCCCACCAGCACGACCCCGACCACCGGCACCACTCCCGGCATCGACACCACTCCCGGCATCGACACCACTCCCGGCACCGACATCACTCCCGGCCCCGGCACAGCCCCGACCACCGGCACAGCCCCACCGACCGCCCCGGCCACGCGGCCGGTGGCGTTCCGGCTGCCCTGGAGCGTCCTGCTGCTGCTGGGCTATCTCGGCTCACTGGCGTGGACTCTCGCGCTCGCCCTGGTCACGCCCGGGGATCTCGCCGCCGGGCTGCGGGCACCGGCGGACCTGCTCGCGGCGGCCGGCGCGGCCGGCGACGACCCGCTCGGCCTGCTCGCCGCCTACACGACGACGACGCCGCACGCGGTCGCCGGCTCGGTCGCCGTGCTGCCGGCGCACCCGCCGGGACCGGTGCTCGCCACCTGGCTGCTCACCCGGGCGGGGCTGCACGGCGCCGTGCCGATCGGCGTGCTGTTCACCGCACTCGGCGCGCTGACCGTTCCGGTCGTGTGCGTCGCGGTGCGCTCGCTGTGCCATGAGACCGCGGCCCGCCGCCTGGTGCCCGTCCTCGTCCTGGCGCCGTGGAACGGCTGGATGGCGGCTTCCCCGGACGCCGTGACGGCCACGCTCGCCGCGCTGGCGGTCGCCGTCGGCGTGGTCGGCTGCGAACCGGAGCGCCGGTCGGTCTGGTGGGCGCTGGCGAGCGGGCTGCTGCTGGGCCTGGCGGCGCTGTTCGGCTACGCCCCGGTGTGGCTGGGGGTGGCGATCGCGGCCGCCTACTTCATCCGGCGCCGGCCGCTGCTCAACGTCATCACCGGGCTCGGCGCGCTGCTGCCGCTGTGGCTGCTCTACGCCTGGGGCTTCTCGTGGCCCGACGGGCTGGCCCTGGCCGGCGCGCCGCGGCCGTCCGCGGGAGCCGCGCTGGCCTGGGTCTTTCTGGACCTGACCGTCGTGGTCCTCGCCACCGGTCCGGTCGCCGTCCGGGCCGCGCGCCGGCTGCGCCTGACTCCGGGCTGGCCGTTCCTGGTCGGCGCCACCGCCACCGTGCTGTTCGCCGTGATCCTGGGCCTCGCCCAGGGCGGGGTGGAGCGGACCTGGCTGCCGGTGTTCCCCTGGCTGCTGGTCGCGGCGGTGGCGCCCCGGCCCCGGCCAGCCCGCCCGGGCGACCGGTTGCAGGCCGGCAGCCTGCCCGTCATCCTCATGTCACTGAGCGCGATCGGAGCCCTCGCCCTGCGGCTCTGCCTCGGCGGCCCCCCGACCTGACCTGCGGTCCGGGAGCGTCCGCAACCCGCCGCGGCGCGACCCGGCGCGTCCGGAACCGGGCGCGTCAGGCGGGCGCGGAGGTCGCCTCGGTGCCGCTCGCGGACGGTCGGGGTAGCGCGTCGCGGGGGATGTCCGGCTCCAGGAAGATCCGCATCGGAACCGTCAGGGACGCCCGCAGCGCCTTCTCGGCGCCGTCGATGGTCGCGGCGACCTCCCGCATCGTCGCCGTCGGCGCAATCCCGATCTTGGCCGCGACGAGGAGCTCGTCCGGGCCCAGGTGCAGGGTTCGCAGGTGGATGACCGCCGTCACTCCCGGCGCGGCGGCGAGCGTGCCGCGGATCGTCGCGACGGCCTGCGGGGTCGCCGCCTCCCCGACGAGCATGCCGTAAGCCTCGGTCGCGACGAGCACCGCCACGACGAGCAGCAGGATGCCGATGGCCAGGGTGCCGGCGCCGTCCCAGATGGGATCGTCGAGCAGCAGGGTCAGCCCGACGCCGAGCAGGGCGAAGATCAGCCCCAGCTCGGCGGCCAGGTCCTCGAGCAGGACGATCGGCAGCTCCGGTGCGCGCGCCTCCCGGATGAACCGCCACCAGGAACGGTCTCCCTTGATCTTGCTCGACTCGCGTACCGCGGTGGACAGCGAGTACGACTCCAGCCCGACGGCGATCAGCAGGATGACGATGGCGATCAGGCCGCTCTCCAGCTCGTGCGGGTGACGCAGCTTCTCGACGCCCTCGTAGGCGGAGAACAGCCCACCGACGCTGAACAGCACGATGCCGACGAGGAACCCGGCGATGTACCGCGCGCGGCCGTACCCGAAGGGGTGCTCCTCGTCGGGCGGGCTGGCCGACTTGCGCTGGCCGAGCAGCAGCAGACCCTGGTTGCCGGAGTCGGCGACCGAGTGGATGGACTCGGCGAGCATCGACGACGACTGCGTGAGCAGAAACGCCACGAACTTCGTCACCGCGATGCCCAGGTTGGCGGCCAGCGCCGCCAGAACCGCCTTCGTGCCGCCCTGCGTACTCACAAAGAACTCCCCATTTCCATCCCGGCGCCGGCGGCCGCCTCGTCCCTGCCACCATGCCGCCGAACATCGCTGCCGGTGTCCCCGCCGACCCGATGCTTCAGTCTTACAAGTCGGGCCGGCCGGCCGTGCGGCGGGTGGGGCGGCCCCGCGGCGGCAGCGCGACGGCAGCGCCTGAGGAGGCGGTGTCAGGCCAGCGTGATGAGCTCCATGAGATCGGGGGACCAGTTGTCCTCGACGCCGTCGGGCAGCATCAGCACCTTCTGCGGGTCGAGCGCCTCGACCGCGCCAGGGTCGTGCGTGACGAGCACCACCGACCCCTTGTAGGTGGCCAGCGCGGCGAGCACCTCGTCCCGGGACGCGGGGTCGAGGTTGTTCGTCGGCTCGTCGAGCAGCAGCACGTTCGCCGAGCTGCACACCAGCCCGGCCAACGCCAGGCGGGTCTTCTCTCCGCCGGAGAGGGTCTGCGCGCGCTGCTCCACGGTGTCGCCACTGAACAGGAACGCGCCGAGGATGCGCCGCAGCTCCACGTCGGAGGTGCCCGGCGCCGCGGCCCGCATGTTGTCCAGCACGGAACGGTCGGTGTCCAGCGTCTCGTGTTCCTGCGCGTAGTAGCCCAGCCGCAGGCCGTGCCCCGGATGCACCTCGCCGGTGTCCGCCCGCTCCTGCCCGGCGAGGATGCGCAGCAACGTCGTCTTGCCGGCGCCGTTGAGCCCGAGGACGACCACCCGGGACCCCCGGTCGATCGCCAGGTCGACGTCGGTGAACACCTCCAGCGAACCGTAGGACTTCGACAGCCCGGTGGCGGTCAACGGGGTGCGCCCGCAGGGCGCGGGGTCGGGGAAGCGCAGCTTCGCCACCCGGTCGGCGACGCGGACGTCGGCGAGGCCCGCGGCCAGCCGCTCGGCCCGGCGGTCCATCTGGTGGGCAGCGCGGGCCTTGGTCGCCTTCGCCCGCATCTTGTCGGCCTGCGCCTTCAGCGAGTCGATCTTCTTCTCGGCGTTGGCGCGCTCCCGGCGTCGGCGCCGCTCGTCGAGCTCCCGCTGGTTGAGGTAGGTCTTCCAGTTGACGTTGTAGACGTCGAGGGCGGCGCGGTTGGCGTCGAGGTGGTAGACCTTGTTGACGCACCGGTCGAGCAGGTCGACGTCGTGGCTGACGACGACGAGGCCGCCGGTGTGCGCGCGCAGGAAGTCGCGCAGCCAGACGATGGAGTCGGCGTCGAGGTGGTTCGTCGGCTCGTCGAGCAGCAGCGTCGCGTCCGAGCTGCCGGACCCGGCGAACAGGATCCGAGCCAGCTCCACCCGGCGGCGCTGCCCGCCGGACAGCGTGCCGATGGGCTGGGCGAGCACCCGGTCGGCCAGGCCCAGCGACGAGCAGATCCGGGCCGCCTCCGCTTCGGCGGCGTACCCGCCGAGCGTTCCGAAGCGCTCCTCGAGGCTGCCGTAGCGGCGGATCGCCGCGTCCCGGGCCTTCGAGTCGACCAGCTCGGCCATCTCCAGCTGCAGCTTCTCCATCTCGCGCAGCAGAACGTCGAGGCCTCGGGCCGACAGCACACGGTCGCGGGCGGTGTCCGTCGGATCGCCGGCGCGTGGGTCCTGCGGCAGGTAGCCCACCTCGCCGCGGACGTCGACGCTGCCGGCGAACGGCAGGCCCTCGCGCGCCAGCACCTTCAGCAGGGTCGTCTTACCCGCGCCGTTGCGCCCGACCAGACCGATCCGGTCGCCCTGCTGCACCCGGAAGGAGACGGGCTCGATCAGGGTGCGGGCTCCGGCTCGCAGTTCGAGCTCGGACACGATGATCATTGAGGTTGGGCCTCTTTCGGGCTTCCTGGCGACGCCGTGGTGACGTCAGACGGCTACGGACGACGATGGAAACGCCACCGGGCGGGACCTCCATCGGCGGGACATCCATCGGATCACGACGCGGCGATGCTCATGCCGTCCAGACTACGGTCCTCCCCCGCGCGACGGATTTCGTCGTGGCACGGGAACCCCTGAGGGACCGCGGCGCGCTGCGGCGAGGACAGCCGGCCTCCGGGAGCCGCCGGTGTGGAGATCCGCACGCTCATCCGCCCGCAGGCCACCTCCTGGCGAGGTGCTCGCCCCGACAGATCCTTCTCGCCGGTCATGGTGGGAAGCGGACGCCGAGCGCGTCGCCGGGGGTGGGCCGATCCTGTGATGGCAGCGGCCCCGCGCGGCCTGCTCGGATTCGCCGTCGAACGCGGCGGTGCGCCGGGGATGAGTGCGCCGGGGATGAGTGCGCCGGGGATGAGTGCGCCGGAGACGGGTGCGCCTGCGGTGAGGCGACGGGAGCCGGCGTGCAGGACCTGGCAGGCGGTGCCGGCCGCCGTCACGGGTACCGGGACGCGGTGGACCTCGTGCGGGTCGGCGAAATTTCCGGGCGTCAGGTCGCGGGCCAGGTATCGGTCGGCCGGTTGGTGACGGTGCAGAAGTGGTCTGTCGGGCCGGGCGTCCCCCGACCAGATCGGGCGGCCGCGGCCTTCTCCCGATCCGAGCAGGACGGTGACGCTGCGCGCGGAGCATCACCGGGCGCACACGACCTGCACCGGAGTTAACAGAAAGGACACCAGAACCTTAATATCTGGTAAACTGCATCATGCCATTCTGGGGATCGCCGGGTACCTGACCCCGCGACATCCTAAGGGGTAGCTCGGCTCATCACGGACGGGCAGGTGGTGGATATCATGACCGCTATCATCAAAATAGCAGCATCGATTGACGAGATTCCTACCATGGAAGAAACGGACGCGATGCTCGACGAGCTGCGACAGCTACCCCGTGACGCAGCAACGATCAAGCTGATGGACGATCTTCTCGAGTTCCGGATGCTACTCGGCGCGACATGATTGGGAATGCGCGCCGAGTAGCAGAGCCGAACCGGGGTGACGCGCCAGGTGAAGGTCACCTGGCGCGAGCCCGGTTCGGCTCACCTCGGGGCGAGGATATTACTGCTGCGAGCCGAACGGCTGGCCCTGCTGGCCGCCCTGCTGCGAGCCGAACGCCTGGCCCTGCTGGCCGCCCAGCTGGCCGCCCTGCTGGCCGCCGGAGAAACGCCCTCCGGAAAACCCGCTCTGTCCCGCTCCCACGCCCGCCAGCTCCTGGAGGCGGTTCTGGACGTACGTCTCGCTGTGGTGCGTCTTGTCCGCAATCCGGGCGACAAGGTCGTCGATGCTGTTGGCGGCGTCGACATCCGCCGCGCTGACCTGGCCGAACTGGTCGAGGATACGGTAGCGGATCTGCCGCCAGTTCTGCCGCAGCTGCTGCTCGACCTGCTGATCCTGCTGCTGACCCATTTTCCCTACTTTCCCTGTCAGGTCATTGAGATGCGCCGGGGCGCGAGGCGAACGTTACCGCAGCCTTTTCAGGGCTCGTCAAATCATTGGACGCTCCTGCGTGTATGTGGCGGTCCTGGGCGTCGTCTGCGAATCGCACTTCCTTCTGCACACCATCCCGACCCGGCCAGTCAGAAACAGGCAATACACAACCTGCGCGATCTGCCTGCGCCGCGCACTCCCCGCAGGCGGGGACGCAACGGCTGCGGGGGTTCCCGGCGGCGATCGCGCCGCAGGAGCCGGTCCGCCGCTTCACGCCGATACCGGGGGAGGCCGAGTTCGTCAGCGGGCACCGCAGACCGGCGAGCCGGCGAACCGGCTCGGCGTGGCGGCGCCGGCCGGACCCCACTAGGCTCCCGCGGTGGAGGCTGGCCTCGACGCCTCAGGCGAGGCGGGTCACGGCGACGGTGACGCCGAGGGAGGTGGAGGTGCCGCCGGAGAAGACGCCGCGCACGGGGGGGACGTCGTTGTAGTCACGGCCACGGGCGACGACCACGTGCTGCTCGCCGGCGGGGACCGCGTTGGTCGGGTCGAAGCCCCACCACCGACCGAGCCAGCCCTCCACCCAGGCGTGCGACTGCCCCTCGACGGTCTCGCCGACCTCCGCCTGGGCGGAGGGGTGCTGGTAGCCGGAGACGTAGCGCGCCGGCATGCCCGCCGCCCGCATCAGGACCAGGGCGAGATGCGCGAAGTCCTGGCAGACGCCCTCCCTGCGCCGCCACGCCTCCACCGCGGAGGTGTGCACGCCGGTGGTGCCGCGGCGGTAGGCGAGGCGTTCGCGCACCCAGTCGCCGACGGCGGGGATGAAGTCCCGCGGGCCGTGGCGGGCGACGAGCTCGCGGGCGGCCGCGGTGAGCTCGTCGTGCTCCGGGGTGGACGCCGAGGGGCGCAGGTACTCGACGAACTCGTCCGCGACCGGGTCGGCGCCCAGCCGCTCCCAGGTCGGGACGTCCGTCGGGGGCTGCGGCGCCGGGGCGGTCTGCACGATCGACCGGCCGGTGACGACCAGTTCGGTGTGCGGGGTGTGCAGGTCGAACGCGGTGACCTGGGTCCCCCAGTAGTCCCAGTAGCGGTAGGTGCTCGCCGCGGGCTCGGTGCGGACCGTGGCCTCCAGGGTGAGCTGGGACGCGGCGGTCTGCGGGATGATCCTGACCTCGTTGTAGGAGGACATCACGGGGGTGGCGTAGCGGTATCCCGTCGAGTGCTCGATGCGGATCTGCCAGCTCACCAGGAGTCCCCTCGGGTGGGTCGGGTGGGCCGGGTCGGGCCCGTCGAGCGGGTCGGGCTCGCCGGGCGCCCGCGGCGCAGCGCCGGAGCCCGCCGCCTCCACCGGGCCGCGGCGCCGCCCCGCGCCGGGCGGACCACCCGGGTGGGACTCGCCGGGCGGGTCAGCCGCGACGGCCGGCTCATGCCGGCACCTCCATCGCCCAGGACCGCGGTGCCTCCCGCGCGAAGTAGCGCGCCGTCACCTCGCCGCTGACCAGTGAGCAGGTGCTCTGCAGGGAGGCGAGCAGGTCCGGCATGTTCTCGACGAGCTCGGCGACGCTGTGGAACTCCAGTTCCGTGCGGGTGCGCCCGACCATGCGCCGGGCGGCGTCGTCGACGGTGGACCGGGGTCGGCCGCGGCCGCCGTCGAGTTCGGCGAGGATGTCCTCGGCCAGCGCCAGCGACCAGTACACCGAGCGGGGGAACAGCCGGTCGAGCAGCAGGAACTCGGCGACCCGGGCGGCGTCGACGGCGCGCCGGTAGGTCCGCAGGTACGCCTCGTGCGCGCCGCAGGAGCGCAGCAGGCTGATCCAGCTCTGCGAGTGCGGGTCGTCGCTGATGCTCGACGACAGCAGGCGGGAGGTCATGTCGACGCGTTCCAGGCTGCGGCCGAGCACCAGGAAGCGCCAGCCGTCGTCGCGGGCGAGGGTGGCGTCGACCAGCCCGGCGAGCATCGCGGTGCGCTCGCGGACGTAGCGGAAGAACACGTGCGGGCCGAGCCGGCGGGCCAGCTCCTCGGTGTGCGGCAGGTCGTTCCAGGTGGCGTTGAGGCATTCCCAGACGTCGCTGGAGACGACCACGCGCGCGCCGCGGGCGTTCTCCCGGGCCGCCGACAGGGCCCCGGTGATGCTGAACGGCCGCGTCGGGTCGTAGGCGAGGATCTCGGTGACCGTGCGGGAGTCGACCTGCTGGTCGAACTCGGCGGGCTGGCCCATGACGGCGAGCAGCTCGCGGCCGGCGGAGCTCGCGTCGAGCCACGGGTCCTCCAGCACCCGGTGCACGTGGACGTCGAGGATGCGGGCGGTGGACTCGGCCCGCTCCACGTAGCGGCCGATCCAGAACAGCGACTCGGCGATCCGGCTCAGCATCCCCGGCTCCCGGCGGTGGTCCCGGTGGTCCCGGTTGCGGCGGCCGTTGCGGGCCCGGCCTGGTTCTGCTGCTGCTGTTGCTGCTGGTCGGAGGAGACCGGCCCGAGGTCCGGCCCGCTGGCGGGGCGGGCGGCGGCACCCGGCGGGCGGGCCAGCGGCAGCGCCGGTTCGCGCGGGTTGCGCTCGGCGGCGAGCACCCAGGTGTCCTTGGAGCCGCCGCCCTGGCTGGAGTTGACGACCAGGCTGCCCCGCGGCAGCGCGACCCGGGTCAGCCCGCCGGGCAGCACCCATACCTTGTTGCCGTCGTTGACGGCGAACGGGCGCAGGTCCACGTGACGGGGGCCGAGCCGGTCGCCGGTCAGCGTCGGCGACGTCGACAGCTTGACGACCCGCTGGGCGATCCAGCCGCGGGGGTCATCGCTGACCCGCACCCGCAGCTCGGCCAGTTCGGCGTCACTGGCCTGGGGCCCGATGACGATGCCCTTGCCGCCGGAGCCGTCGACCGGCTTGACGACGAGGGAGTCCAGGTGGTCGAGGACGTGGGCCCGCTGGTCGGGGTCCTCCAGGCGGTAGGTGTCGACGTTCGGCAGGATCGGCTCCTCGCCGAGGTAGTACCGGATGAGGTCGGGGACGTAGGTGTACATCAGCTTGTCGTCGGCGACCCCGTTGCCGACCGCGTTGGCGATCGTCACGTGGCCGGCGCGGGCGGCGTTGACCAGGCCGGCGCAGCCGACCATCGACTCCGGTCGGAAGTGCAGCGGGTCGAGCCAGTCGTCGTCCACCCGGCGGTAGACGACGTGCACCGGCTGCTCACCCTCGGTGGTACGCATGGTGATCTTGTTGTCCCGCACCGACAGGTCGCGACCCTCGACCAGCTCCACGCCCATCTGCCGAGCCAGCAGCGCATGCTCGAAGTACGCCGAGTTGTACACGCCCGGGGTGAGCACGACGACCGTCGGGTCGGCGACCTCCGGCGGGGCCGCGGCGCGCAGCGCGTGCAGCAGGTGGGTGGCGTAGTCGGCGACGGGGCGCACCCGGTGGGTGGCGAACAGCTCCGGAAACACCCGGGTCATCGCCCGGCGGTTCTCGATCACGTAGCTGACCCCGGACGGCACCCGGACGTTGTCCTCCAGGACGCGGAAACCGCCCTGCTCGTCGCGGATGAGGTCGATGCCGGACACGTGCGCCCGCACCCCGTTCGGCGGGTCGATGCCGTGCGCCGCCCGGTGGAAGTGGGCGCTGGTCAGCACGAGCCGGCGCGGCACGATGCCGTCGGCGAGCACCTCGGCCGGCCCGTAGACGTCGGCCAGGAACGCCTCCAGCGCCTGGACACGCTGGGTGACGCCTCGTTCGATGACGTCCCACTCGTCGCCGGCGAGCAGCCGCGGCACGAGGTCCAGGGGGAACGGCCGCTCCTCGCCGAAGAGGTTGAAGGTGATGCCCGCGTCCCGGAACGCCCGGTCCAGGGCGACCTTGCGGGCCGCGAGATCCGCGCTGCTGAGGGGTTGCAACGCGTCATAGAGGGCGGCGTACACCTCCCGGGGCGTGTTCGACGGCTCGAACACCTCGTCCCAGGCTGCCGTGGCCGCCGCTTCCGCTGGATAACCCTCGAACAGGTCCGCCACAGGCCGGAGCGTAATTTGCCCGTGTTACCTCCACATGAAGTCACGGGCCTGGACGGGGATGTTCACCCTCACCGGATGGTGTGGGCGGGGCCCCCCGCCTCCCACCGGGCGTGTGGACCGCAGCCTGGCCTCGCGCAGGCCGATCGCGCAGGCCGATCGCGCAGGCGGGCGGGGGCGACACGGTCACGACCCGCCGGACCCGGCGCGGACCGCCGCGACGCGCACCAGGCAGACTTGAGTCCGCTTGGCCCGGGCCGCGAGACCATGGCTCCGCCGACCGCCCATCCCACCGCGTGCGCCGAAGCACGCGGGCCGACCGAAAGGCCGCACGATGTCGACGCTGCTGGTGACCGGAGCCGCCGGGTTCATCGGGTCGAACTTCGTCCGCTACTGGCGCGAGCGGCACCCCGCGGACGCCGTCGTGGCGCTCGACGCCCTGACCTACGCGGGCTGCCGGGAGAACCTCGCCGACGTCGCCGAACGCATCACCTTCGTCCACGGCGACATCCGCGACCGCGAGCTCGTCGAGTCCACGCTGCGCGAGCACACGGTCGACGTGATCGTGAACTTCGCCGCCGAGTCGCACAACAGTCTGGCGATCATCCGGCCGGGAGACTTCTTCTCGACGAACGTGATGGGCACCCAGGCGCTGCTGGAGGCGGCCCGCACGGTCGGCATCGCCCGCTTCCACCAGATCTCCACCTGCGAGGTCTACGGCGACATGGACCTCAACGACCCGGGCGCCTTCACCGAGAACGCCCCCTACCTGCCGCGCACCCCGTACAACGCGGCGAAGGCCGGCGGCGACCATGCCGTGCGCGCCTACGGCTACACCTACGACCTGCCGGTCACGATCACCAACTGCTCGAACAACTACGGGCCGTACCAGTTTCCGGAGAAGGTCATCCCGCTGTTCGTGACCCGGGCGCTGCAGGGCGAGCAGCTCCCGCTGTACGCGTCGACGACGAACCGGCGCGAGTGGCTGCACGTGATGGACCACTGCCGGGCGATCGACGCCGTGCTCGACCGCGGCCGTGTCGGCGAGACCTACCACGTGGGATCCGGGGTCGAGGCCGACATCTCCACGATCGCCGACACCGTCCTCGCCGAGCTCGGCCTGCCGGCGTCGCTGAAGACGATCGTGCCGGACCGGCCCTCCCACGACCGCCGCTACCTGCTGGACTCCACCAAGTTGCGCACGGAGCTCGGCTGGGCACCGCTGATCGACTTCACCGAGGGGATGCGCTCCACCATCGCCTGGTACAAGGAGAACGAGTCCTGGTGGCGCCCGCTGCTGGGCCGCTCGCCGGTGTCCGAGACCGCCTGGCGGAGCTGACCGGCGCCGCCTGGCCGGCCGCGCGGCCGCCGACCCTTCACCGACCCTTCACCGACGCGTCGACGCGTCGGCGGGTCGGTCGGCGGGTCGGTCGGCGCGGTCAGCCGCCGGTGAGGGAGGCGTAGAGCGCCGCGGTGCGCTCCGCGACGGCCGTCCAGCCGAACTCGCCGACCGCCCGCTCCCGGCCGGCACGGCCCATCGCCGCCGCCCGCGCCGGGTCGGCGAGCACGGTGTTGATGGCGTCGGCGAGCGCCTTCGGCTCGTCGGGCGGGACGAGCAGCCCGGTGACGCCGTCGTCGACGACCTCCGGGATGCCGCCGACGTGGGAGGCGACGACGGCGGTGCCGCAGGCCATCGCCTCCAGGTTGACGATGCCCAGCGGCTCGTACACCGACGGGCAGACGAACACGCTGGCGTGGGTGAGCAGTTGGATGACCTCGGGCTTGCTCAGCATGCCGCCCAGCCAGACGACGCCGTCGCGCTCGCCGCGCAGCCCGTCGACCAGCGCGGTGGTCTCCGCGAGCAGCTCCGGGGTGTCCGGGGCGCCGGCGCAGAGCACGAGCTGCGCCCGACGGTCGATCGCCGCCGCGGCGCGCAGCAGCACCGGCAGCCCCTTCTGCCGGGTGATCCGCCCCACGAAGATCACCACGGGGCGTTCCGGGTCGACCCCGTACCGTTCCAGCACGTCGGTCGCCGGGTCGGGTCGGTACTCGTCGGTGTCGATGCCGTTGCGGATCACGTGTACCCGCGCCGGGTCGACCGCCGGGTAGGCCTCGAGGATGTCGGCGCGCATCCCGGCGCTCACCGCGACCACCGCCGCCGCCGACTCGATGGCGATCCGCTCGCACCAGGACGACAGCCGGTAGCCACCGCCGAGCTGCTCGGCCTTCCACGGCCGGCGCGGCTCCAGCGAGTGCGACGTCACCACGTGCGGGACGCCGCCGAGCAGGGCGGCGAGGTGGCCGCCGAGGTTCGTGTACCAGGTGTGGGAGTGGATCACGTCCGCGCCGACCGCCGCCGCGGCCATCGACAGGTCCATCGACACGGTGCGCAGCACGTCGTCGGCGCCGGCGAGCGCCGCCCAGCTCGGGTGGGCGCTCACCGCGGCGACGCCCGGCCCGCCGGCCGCCTCGATCACAGGCCCGTCGCCGCTGGTCGCCTCCCGGTGGACGGTGAGGTCGACCAGCCGGGCGAGCTCGCGGGCCAGGTACTCGACGTGCACACCCGCCCCGCCGTAGACGTCCGGGGGGAACTCCCGGGTGAGCAGCGCGACGCGCATGGACGGTCTCTCCCTCGACGGGGTGGGTGGGGCACGGGCCGGCGGTGCGGGTGCGGTGGTGCGGGTGCGGTGGTGCGGCGGCGCGGGTGTGCGGGTGCGGGTGTGCGGGTTGCGGACTGGCGCGGGCGGGCGGTTCGGGATCAGTCGGTGACGGTGACGCCCTTGCCGACCACTGTGATGCCCTGCTCGCTGACGGTGTAGCCGCGGGCGCGGTCGCGATCCTTGTCGACGCCGACCTGGCAGCCCGGCGGGACGTGGACGTTCTTGTCGAGGATCGCGTCGCGGACGACGGCGCCGCGCCCGACGATGGCGTTGTCCAGCACGACGGCGCGATCGACCTCGGCCCAGGAGTTGATCCGCACACCCGGCGAGAGCACCGCGGAGCGCACGGTGCCGCCGGAGACGATCACGCCGTTGCTGACGATGCTGTTGATCGCCGTCCCGGTGCGCCGCGGGTCGTCGTGCACGAACTTGGCCGGCGGCAGCGACGGCACGCTCGTGAAGATCGGCCACTCGCGGTTGTACAGGTTGAACACCGGGTCGAGCGCGCACAGGTCCATCTGCGCGTCGAAGTAGGAGTCGAGCGTGCCGACGTCGCGCCAGTAGCCGCGGTCGCGGGCGGTCGTGCCGGGCACGACGTTGTCGGTGAAGTCGTAGACGGCGGCGGCGCGCTGCGCGACGAGCATCGGGATGATGTCGCCACCCATGTCGTGCCGGCTGTCCTCGTCGGCGGCGTCCTTGCGTAGCGCCTCGATGAGGACGTCGGTGGAGAAGACGTAGTTGCCCATGGACGCGAACGTCTCCTCGGGACGGCCCGGCAGACCCGGCGGGTCCGCGGGCTTCTCCAGGAACGCCTCGATCGTCCGGCCGTCCCGGCCGGTCTGGATCACGCCGAACGATCGGCCATCGGCACGCGGCACGCGCAGCCCGGCGACGGTCACCCCGGCACCGGAGTCGAGATGCTGGGCGACCATCTGCCGGGGATCCATCCGGTAGACGTGGTCGGCGCCGAAGACGACGACGATGTCCGGGTCGTCGTCATGGACGAGGTTCAGCGACTGGTGGATGGCGTCGGCACTGCCGGCGAACCACCGCGGGCCGAGACGCTGCTGCGCCGGCACCGGGGTGACGTAGTTGCCCAGCAGGTTGCTCATCCGCCACGTCGTGGTGATGTGCCGGTCGAGGCTGTGGCTCTTGTACTGGGTGAGCACGGCGATCCGCAGATAGCCGGCGTTGACCAGGTTGGATAACACGAAGTCGATCAGCCGGTACATCCCACCGAAGGGAACGGCGGGCTTGGCCCGATCGGCCGTCAGCGGCGCCAGCCGCCGTCCGGCTCCCCCGGCAAGTACCAGGCCGAGGACCCGCGGGCTCGGCACAGACTTGCTCCCGTCTCATGGCGTGGTCTGCGGGGCGATCCGCGGGCCGATACACCCTGTCCCCAGCGGTTTCCCAGCCAAACCGGAGGTCCCGGCCGACACGCCGAGCCACACCGAGCACGAAGGAAAATCCGCCGAATGAGAGCCACTGCCGGGAAGGACCGATGACGCCGCCGATCGCCTGTTGCGACCTTACAAGCTGGGCTTGCAGGGCTCGGAACCGCCGCCTGGGGACTGCCCCGAACGGGGTCGCCCCCAGCCCCGAACCGGCCCGGTCGGGCCACGCCGACGGGGCCCGACCGTCAGCTCAGGACGACCCGGCGATCACCGAAGTCGGCGATGAGCTGGATCTTCCCGCCGAGCGCTTCCACGTAGGCCCGGATGGTCGACAGCCCGGCACGCTCGAGAGCCCCGCACTCAAGATCGGAAACAGCTGGCTGCCTGACGTGCATCCGGGACCGGCCGCGGCCTCCGCACGCACGGTAGCCAGCTGACCCAGGGGTAGGGAGAATCGGCGCATGAAGGCATCGCCGCCCGATCTGCTTCCGGTGCCGCCGCTCGAGGAACTGCGGCAGCGCCGCAGCGCCAAATGGCGGATGCACGCGCCGGATGTGCTGCCGCTGTCGATTGCGGAGATGGACTTCGCTGCGGCCGAGCCCATCACGCGCGCGCTGCACGCCGCGGTCGACCGCAGCGACTTCGGTTACGCCAGCGAGTTCGTGCAGCTCGCCCACTCATACGCGGATTTCGCCGCCGAGGAGTGGGGCTGGCGCCCGGAGCCCGACCGCATCGTGCCCGTGACCGATGTGAGCGTCGGCGCTGTTGAGGTGCTGCGCGTACTCAGAGTGCGCCGCGTCGTGATCAGTTCCCCGGTGTACCCGCCGTTCCAGGACTGGGTTCCCGAGGCCGAGGCCACCCTCGTCGACGTGCCGCTGCGCGGCGGCCGGCTGGAGCTGGAACGTCTCGACGAGGCCTTTCGTGGCGGCGGCGCGTACCTGCTGTGCAACCCGCAGAACCCGACGGGCACCGTCCATACCCGGGCGGAGTTGACTGCGCTCGTGTCGGCGGCCGCGCGCCACGGCGTCGTCGTGATCTCCGACGAGATCCACGCGCCACTCGCCCTGCCCGGTGCCGCCACGACGCCGATCCTGTCCGTCCAGGGCGCGGGGGAACTCGCGATCGCACTGGCCTCGGCCAGCAAGGCGTGGAACCTCGCCGGCCTCAAATGCGCGCTCGTCATCGCGGGTGGCGCCAGGATGGGCACGGCGCTCGCCCGCCTGCCGCCCGAGACCCACTGGCGGGTGGGGCAGCTGGGAGCGGTCGCCTCGTCGGCGGCGTTCCGCGAGGGCGCAGCCTGGCTCGCCCGGCTGCGCGAAACGATCGACGACCGCAGGCACCTGTTCGCCGGGCTGGTCCGCGACCGACTGCCCGAACTGGAATTCGAGTTGCCGCAGGCGACCTACCTCGCGTGGCTCTCGGCCGCAGACGGGATCTCCGGCACCCGGCTCGCCGAGGCCGTCCTCCGGTATGGCCGCGTCGCCGTCGAAGCAGGCGAGAAATTCGGCGCCGGCGGCGCCGGCCACATCCGAGTCAACCTCGCGACCAGTCCGGAGCTACTCGAAGCCGGCGTCGACGGCATCCGCGCGGGTCTCGACGCCCTGTGACGCTGTGAAATGTGCGAATTCCCTTCCCGAACTCGTCGAGCGGGTCGACATCGTCAACATCGACAGACTGGCAAGCCGGGTCGTCGGCGAGACCGGCACGGCCCGGCAGCGACGAACCATCGATGACGACGCGGCCCTGCGGGAGTGGGCGGCGATGCTCACCGAGGTCGGTGAGCGCCGATGGGACGCCGAGTTCCTCGTGGCCGAATGGTCCGATGTCATCCTGGGGCAGGTGCTGCGTTCCCGTTCCGACTACTGCAGGGCACGGCGGCCCGGCCACCGCCGGATCATCATCGCCGGCGCGACGGCCGGGCTCATCCCCCGGGCCGCAATCGCCCGCTACCAGGACACCGATGCACGGCGCTACCAGCGAGAACGCGCCCGCGATCGTTCCTTGCTCTTCGTGGCCGCAACCCGCGCCCGCGACGACCTGGCCATCTTCTGGCACGGCCAACCAAGCCCGTTCCTGGCCAACGCCCAGAACACCGCAGCGCTATGAGTCCGCCGCACTGCCAATAGAGCTACTACTCTGGCAAAGCCCGGCATTTGCGGTCCGATGGCCGGCGACTAGCGCAGCGGCTCCCTCACCAGCTCGCTGTCCGGTTGACGGCGGACGGTCGTGGCGGCGGCCCGGCCTGGTCGGAGATGCTTCCGGCCAGGCCGGTGGCGGCGAAAGGTCGGTCAGACGTTGAAGCCGAGGGCGCGCAGCTGCTCACGGCCGTCGTCGGTGATCTTGTCGGGGCCCCACGGGGGCATCCAGACCCAGTTGATCTTCACGTCGGCGACGAGGCCGTCGGGGCCGTCGACGAGCGCGGAGCGGGTCTGGTCCTCGATGACGTCGGTCAGCGGGCAGGCCGCCGAGGTCAGCGTCATGTCGAGGGTGACGGTGTTGTCGTCGGCGACGTGGATGCCGTAGACGAGGCCGAGGTCGACGACGTTGATGCCGAGCTCGGGGTCGACGACGTCGCGCATCGCCTCCTCGATGTCGGCGAACTCGGCGAGCTCCAGGCCCGCGGCCCGCTCCGCGACGGTGGCCGGCGCGATGCCGCCGGCGGCGGCCGCGGGGCCGGTGGCGTCGGCGGTCGGCGCCGGGCTGTCGCTCGCCGCCGTCTCGGCGCGAGTGTCGGTGACCGCGTCGCTCATGGCTTCTCCTGCTCGGGTACGTCGAGGGGTGCGCCGGCGGGCGCGGGCGCGGCGACGGAGGCGCCGGTGGCGGCGGCCGGGTCGACGGCCTTGGCCGTCGCGTCCTTCCAGGCCATCCAGGACAGCAGGGCGCACTTTACCCGGGCGGGATACTTGGAGACGCCGGCGAACGCCACCGCGTCCTCCAGCACGTCCTCGTCGCCCTCCGCGGTACCCCGCGACTGCATCAGCGCCAGGAACTCGCGTTCGAGCTCCAGCGCCTCGTCGACCTTCTTGCCGATGACCAGGTCGCTCATGACGCTCGCCGAGGCCTGGCTGATCGAGCAGCCCTCGCTCTCGTAGGAGACGTCCTCGACGACCCCGTCGGAGACCTTCACCCGCAGGGTGACCTCGTCGCCGCAGGTCGGGTTGACGTGGTGCACCTCGGCGTCGAACGGGTCGCGCAGGCCGCGGTGCAGCGGGTTGCGGTAGTGATCCAGGATGATCTCCTGGTACATGGAATCGAGCTTCACCTCGAGAAGAACCTCCGAACCCCGTGCAGACCTTCCACCAGCGCGTCGACCTCGCCGGTCGTCGTGTACAGGTGGAACGACGCCCGGGTCGTGGCCGGCACGCCGAAGCGCAGGCAGACCGGCCGGGCGCAGTGGTGGCCGACGCGCACGGCGATGCCGCGCTCGTCGAGGAGCTGGCCGACGTCGTGCGGGTGGATCGCCCGGCCGGCGTCGTCGTGCAGGACGAAGGAGATCGCCCCGCCGCGGTCCTCCACGGTCGGCGGGCCGATGATCCGCGTTCCGGGCACGGTGGCGAGCGCGTCGAGGGCGTACGCGGTGACGGCGTGCTCGTGCGCGGCGATCGCCGGCATGCCCAGCGCCGTCAGGTAGTCGACGGCGGCGCCGAGCCCGACGACCTGACTGATCATCGGGGTGCCGGCCTCGAAGCGGTGCGGCGGGGCGGCGTAGGTCGACCCCTCCATCGTGACGATCTCGATCATCTCGCCGCCGCCGAGGAACGGCGGCATGACCTCCAGGAGCTCGTAGCGCCCCCAGAGCACCCCGACGCCGGTCGGCGCGCACATCTTGTGGCCGGTGAAGGCCAGGAAGTCCACGCCGAGCGCGGCGACGTCCACCGGGTTGTGCGGCACCGACTGGGAGCCGTCGAGCACGGTGAGCGCGCCGACCTCGCGGGCCCGGGCGACGATCCGCTCGACCGGGTTGATCGTGCCGAGGATGTTCGACTGGTGGACCATCGAGACGACCTTCGCCCGGTCGGTGATGACCGCGTCGAGGTTGTCGAGGTTCAGCCGGCCGTCGTCGGTCAGCCCGATCCAGCGCAGGGTGGCGCCGGTGCGCCGGGCGAGCATCTGCCAGGGCACCAGGTTGGAGTGGTGCTCCATCTCGGTGACGACGATCTCGTCGCCGGGGCCGAGCCGGAACCGCTCCGCCTCCGCGCCGGTGGTCTCGGCGTTGCTCATCGCGTAGGCGACGAGGTTGAGCGCCTCGGTGGAGTTCTTCGTGAAGACGACCTCGCGCCGGTCGGTCGCGCCGATGAAGGCGGCGACCTTGTCCCGTGTCGCCTCGTACAGGCCGGTGGCCTCCTCGGCGAGCACGTGGATGCCGCGGTGCACGTTGGCGTTGTGCAGCTCGTAGTAGGCGCGCTCGGCGTCGAGGACGGCCAGCGGCTTCTGCGAGGTGGCGGCGCTGTCGAGGTAGACCAGCGCCAGGTCGTCGTGCACCGTGCGGGCCAGGATCGGGAAGTCCTTGCGGACCTGCTCGACGTCGAAGCCCGCGGTGCCCGGGGTGCCGTCGGCGATCAGCGACTCGGTGAGCGTCATGACACCGCCCCCGCCCCCGCCGGCGCCGCGGCTCCGCCGCCCTTGACGTAGCGGTCGTAGCCGGACTCCTCCAGCACGGCGGCGAGCTCCGGCCCGCCCTCGTCGACGATCCGCCCGGCCGCCATCACGTGCACGAACTCGGGCTTGATGTAGCGCAGGATGCGGGTGTAGTGGGTGATGAGCAGGATGCCCGTCTCCCCCTGGGCGCGCACGGCCTCGATGCCACCGGAGACGATGCGCAGCGCGTCGACGTCGAGGCCGGAGTCGGTCTCGTCGAGCACGGCGATCTTCGGCTTGAGCAGCGCCATCTGGAGGATCTCGTGGCGCTTCTTCTCACCGCCGGAGAAGCCCTCGTTGACGCCGCGCTCGGCGAACGACGGGTCCATCTCCAGGGCCTCCATGGAGGTCTTGACCTCCTTGACCCAGGTGCGCAGCTTCGGTGCCTCGCCGCGCACGGCCGTGGCCGAGGAGCGCAGGAAGTTCGACACCGACACCCCGGGGATCTCCACCGGGTACTGCATCGCCAGGAAGATCCCGGCGCGGGCGCGGGCGTCGACGCCCATCGCGAGAACGTCCTCGCCGTCGAGCGTGATGCTGCCGTCGGTCACGGTGTACTTGGGGTGGCCCGCGATCGAGTACGACAGCGTCGACTTGCCCGAGCCGTTCGGACCCATGATCGCGTGCGTCTCGCCCTTGCGGACGGTGAGGTCGACACCGCGCAGGATCTCGCGCGGGCCTTCTTCCGTCTCGACCGAGACGTGCAGGTTACGAATCTCCAAGGTCGACACCGCTGCCGTCACCCTCGTTCCGGGTTCGAATGTGCGACGTCGACGAGCACGTCGTCGCCGTCGATGGTCACTGCGTAGGTGGGCACCGGGTCGATCGCCGGCAGGGTCAGCGCCTTGCCGCTGGCCAGGTCGAACTGGGACCCGTGCAGCCAGCACTCGATCTTGCCGTCCTCGACCTCGCCCTGGGAGAGCTGCACGTCGGCGTGCGAGCACTCGTCGCGCACCGCGTAGACGCGCTCGCCCGCGCGCACGACGCACACCGGCACGCCCTCGATCTCGGTGCCGAGCGCCGTGTCGTCCTTGAGGTCGGCGAGCGCGCACACCCGGTGCCAGCGGGGCGCGGCCACGGAGTCGGTGGCGGCGCTCATGCGCCCGCCTGCCCGGCCGCGGCCGGCGTCGCGGGCTCGTCCTCGGCCGGCGTCTCGCCGAGCCGGGCGGCGACCGACGCCATGATCCGGTCCCGCAGGTCGGCGACCTCGATGCGGTCGATGACCTCGGCGAAGAAGCCGTGCACGACCAGCCGGCGGGCCTCGGCCGGCGGGATGCCGCGCGACTGCAGGTAGAACAGGGCCTCGTCGTCGAAGCGGCCGGTGGCGCTGGCGTGGCCGGCCCCGACGACCTCCCCGGTGAGGATCTCCAGGTTGGGCACCGAGTCGGCGCGGGCGCCGTCGGTGAGCACCAGGTTGCGGTTGAGCTCGTAGGTGTCGGTGTCGACCGCGTCGGCGTTGATGACGACGTCGCCGATCCACACCGAGTGCGCCGCGTCGCCGCGCAGCGCGCCCTTGTAGGTCACCCGGCTGCGACACGACCGCGGGGTGTGCGTGACGAGCAGCCGGTGCTCCTGATGCTGGCCGGCGTCGGTGAAGAACACGCCGTTGAGCTCGGCGTCGCCACCCGGGCCGCGGTAGTCGACGGTCGGGTTGAGCCGGACCAGGTCGCCGCCGAGGGTGACGGTGAACGAACGCAGCTTCGCGTCGCGGCCGATCGAGTAGGCGTGCGCGCCGAGGTGCACGGCGCCCGCGTCCCAGTCCTGCAGGGACACGAAGGTCAGCGAGGCGCCGTGGCCGACGTACACCTCGACGTTGCCGGCGTAGGTGGCGCTGCCGGTGTGGTCGAGCACGACGGTGGCCGAGGCGAACGGGCCGATCTCGATGAGCAGATGGCCGTAGGCGACCCCGGCGGCGGCACCGGCCGCGGGCCGGGGGCTCTCGCCGTGCAGGTGCACGATCACCGGCTCGGCCGGGGCGGCCTCGGCCGGGATCGTGACGGCCGTGGCGCCGCCCGCACGGGCCATCGCGAACGCGGCGACCCGGTCGGCGGGGGTGAACGACCGGCCGATCCGCGGGTCGGCGGCGTCGAGCTGCTCGACCGCGATCCCGGCCGGCGCGGAGACGGTGACGGAGACCTTCCCGTCCGCGTCCGGGCCGGTGAGCAGGCCGCGCAGCCGGCGCAGCGGGGTGAACCGCCACGCCTCCTCGCGGCCGGTGGGCACGTCGTGGTCGAGCGGGTTGCGCGATCGCACGGGGCGGGGCACGGCTCCGGAGGCCAGCGGGGGGCGCCCGGTGGCGTCGATGACGACCATCAGCCGACCGCACCTTCCATCTGCAGCTCGATGAGCCGGTTCAGTTCGAGGGCGTACTCCATCGGCAGCTCACGGGCGATGGGCTCGACGAAGCCGCGCACGATCATCGCCATCGCCTCCTCCTCCGACAGGCCGCGGCTCATCAGGTAGAACAGCTGGTCCGCGCCGACCTTGGAGACGCTGGCCTCATGGCCGATGGAGGCGTCGTCCTCGCGCACGTCTACATAGGGGTAGGTGTCGGAGCGGCTCACGGTGTCGACGAGCAGCGCGTCGCACTTGACCGTCGACCGCGACGCCGCGGAGCCCTCGTTGATCTGCACGAGACCGCGGTAGGAGGTGCGGCCGCCGCCGCGGGCCACCGACTTGGAGATGATCGTCGACGACGTGCGGGGCGCGGCGTGCACCATCTTGGCGCCGGCGTCCTGGTGCTGGCCGGGGCCGGCGAAGGCGATCGAGAGGACCTCGCCCTTGGCGTGCTCGCCGAGCAGCCACACGGCCGGGTACTTCATCGTCACCTTGGAGCCGATGTTGCCGTCGACCCACTCCATCGTGGCGCCCTCGTGGCAGGCGGCCCGCTTGGTGACCAGGTTGTAGACGTTGTTCGACCAGTTCTGGATGGTCGTGTACCGGCAGCGCGCGTTCTTCTTCACGATGATCTCGACGACCGCCGAGTGCAGCGAGTCCGAGGAGTAGACCGGCGCCGTGCAGCCCTCGACGTAGTGCACGTAGGCACCCTCGTCGACGATGATCAGCGTCCGCTCGAACTGGCCCATGTTCTCGGTGTTGATCCGGAAGTAGGCCTGCAACGGGATCTCCACCTGCACGCCCGGGGGCACGTAGATGAAAGACCCACCCGACCACACCGACGTGTTCAGCGCGGCGAACTTGTTGTCGCCGACCGGGATGACCGAGCCGAAGTACTCCTGGAACAGCTCCGGGTGCTCGCGCAGGCCGGAGTCGGTGTCCAGGAAGATGACGCCCTGCTCCTCAAGGTCCTCGCGGATCTTGTGGTAGACGACCTCGGACTCGTACTGCGCGGCGACGCCCGAGACGAGGCGCTGCTTCTCCGCTTCCGGGATGCCCAGCTTGTCGTAGGTCGCCTTGATGTCCTCGGGCAGGTCCGCCCACTCGGCGGCCTGCTTCTCCGTCGACCGGACGAAGTACTTGATGTTGTCGAAGTCGATGCCGGAGAGGTCCGCGCCCCAGGTCGGCATCGGCTTGCGCTCGAACAGCCGCAGGCCCTTGAGGCGCAGGTCGGTCATCCACGACGGCTCGGACTTCTTCGCCGAGATGCCGCGGACGACCGCCTCGGACAGGCCGCGCTCCACGTCAGCGGCGTAGGCGTCGGTGTCAGCCCATCCGAACTTGTAGGAACCAAGGCCTTCGAGGGCGGTCTCGGCAGAGGTTGTCATAGGGCGGAACCCTCCGAAGACGGGGACGGTGAACAGGTCGGGGGCGCGGGTGCGGGGTCCCGGTCGGACGCGGTCGGCTTCGACCCGCCTGCACGGAATACGTCCTGGTCGGACGGATCATCCGGAACCGGTCCCGGCGCCGCGCCAGCGGGGATGTGGGTCGTGCAGACGCCGTCGCCGTGCGCGATCGTCGCCAGGCGCTGCACGTGGGTGTCCAGGACCCGGGCGAGCGCCGCGGTCTCGGCGTCGCACAGTGCGGGGAAGCGCTCCGCGACGAACTGGACCGGGCAGTGGTGCTGGCAGATCTGCAGACCGGTCGGCAGCTCCGAGACGCTGGCCGTGTAGCCGGCGGCCGTCATCGCCTCGGCCAGCGCCGCCGGGCGATCGGCCGGCGGCGCCGCGACGACCGCGGAGCGCACCCGACGCTCCAGGTCGGAGGCCCGCCCCTCGGCGAACTGACTGACCGCCGAGGGCCCGACGACCTCCGCCAGGAACCGCAGCGCGCCGGCCGCCAGATCGGAGTACGCCGTCGGACCGGCCCGGTGGCCGGCCTCGGTGAGGGCGTAGCGCCGGGCCGGACGGCCGCGGCCCCGCGGTTCGCGGGACCGGCTCTCGGTCGGGGTGATGATGCCGTCCCCGACCATGGCGTCGAGGTGCCGGCGGATGGCCGCCGGGGACACGCCGAGCTGCCGGGACAGCTCGGCCGCCGTGGCCGACCCGCCCTCCAGCAGCAGACGCACGACCCGGTCGCGGGTGCGGCCGTCGGCCGTCCCGCCCGAGGCATCGTGGTCGTTTTTCACAACGCTAGTGTGCCCTATTTACGGGACACGGTCGAACCGAGGGCCCCCGATCAGGTCCACCTCGAGGCGATGTCCGTCACAGGCGAGCCCCGCCCCAGGTGAGGCCCGTCACAGGCGAGCCCCGCCCCAGGCGAGGCCCGCCCCAGGCGTGACGCCGGGGCCGGCCGCGTTTCGCATCCGCACAACATCTACCCACGGCTGGTAGGCGGTCGGCCAGCGCTGGCGGCGTGATGCCAGACTTGCGACACCATCGGGCGGGTCGTCCCTGCGGACGACCACCCCCGGTGGACCTCGGACGGGGAGGCGACGGACGGATGCGGGCTCGACCACGGAGCGGCGCGATCGGGCGGGCCCTGCTCGGGCTCGGCCTGCTGCTCGCGCTCGGCGCGGCGGCGGCCTGCGGCGGCGGGGGCGAGAAGACCAACGGTCTGGAGAAGCTGCCGGCCGCCGAGGTCGGCTCCCGCACGCTCGCGGCGCTGCGCTCCGCCCCCGGGGTGCACGTGGTGGGCACCGAGGAGGACCCGAGCTCCGACTCCCCCGCCCGCTACGACCTGGTGATGTCCGCCACGACGACCCGCGGCACCATCGAGGAGTACGGCCAGCGGACCCAGCTCGTCAAGATCTCCGACGACACCTACGTCCGCCGCGGCCGCTCCTTCTACACGGCGACGGGCGACGGCGACGCCGCGGACCTGCTCGCCGACCGGTGGGTCCGGCTCGCGCCCGCCGACGCCGCCAAGTACAGCTACTTCACCCTCGGCCGGCTCAGCGACTCCCTCGGCAACTACCTCGTCGGGCTCACCGGCGAGGTGCGGCGGGAGAAGGTCGACGGCGCCCGGGCGGTGCGGGCCGCGGCGCCCGACGGCACCGCCTTCCTCGTGGCGAACACCGGCCCCGCCTACCCCCTGCGGATCACCGTCGCGGGCAGCTCCACCAACCAGGTGACCTTCGACGGCTACGGCCCCCCCGCCGCCGTCACCCCGCCCGACTCCGCCGTCGACCTGTCCAGCCTGGGCTGACCCGAGGCCGTGGGCCGGTCTGTTCGACACCTGGACGAGTGAATCCTCAGCGGGTCCGTGGTCATGGGGATCCGGACGAGGGGCGGGGGGTCGCCTCGGTGTCTGGTGCACTCATCGGCCACCACAGCCTCGGTAACTTTCCGTGGTCAATCATGCACAAAATCGTGCCGAGGCGTAGGCACGGTCTTCGGCTCTGAAACCGTGCCCAGACCTCGGCACGATCTGGCCGGGCCACAACCGGGCATGGCGCCGCGCCTGTTCCCCCGGAGTGCGGCAAGATCGGCTCGACGGCGGCACCGGCACGGGAGGCGACGATGGGCACACCGGCGCGGGGCTGCGTGGTGGCCGCGGTCGACCAGGGCACCACCGGGACCACGGTCTGCCTGCTCGATCGGGACGGGACGGTCGTCGGGCGTGGGTATACGGAGATCCATCCCCGGTTCCCCCGGCCCGGCTGGGTCGAGCAGGACCCCGACGAGCTGTGGCGCAGCGCCGTCGACACCGTCGCCGCGGCGCTGGCCGACGCCGGTCGCCGCCCCGCGGACCTCGCCGCGCTGGGCATCACCAACCAGCGGGAGACCACCGTGTTGTGGCAGCGGTCCTCCGCCGCCCCGGTCGGTCCGGCGATCGTCTGGCAGGACCGGCGCACGGCCGCGCGCTGCGAGCGCCTCGCCGCCGACGGGCACACGGGCGCGGTCGGCGTCCGCACCGGCCTGGTCCTCGACCCCTACTTCTCCGCCACGAAGATCGGCTGGATCCTGGATCGGGACCCGGAACTGCGCCGGCGGGCCGGCCGCGGCGAGATCGCCTTCGGCACCGTCGACTCCTGGCTGGTGTGGAAGCTGACCGCCGGCGCCGTCCACGTCACCGACGTCACCAACGCGTCCCGGACGCTGCTGCTCGACCTCGCCGCCGCGGCCTGGGCTCCCGACATGCTGGACCTGTTCGGCGTGCCCGCCGAGGTGCTGCCCGAGGTGGTGCCGAGCTCCCGGGTCTACGCCGAGACCGATCCGGACGCCTTCCTCGGTGTGCGGATCCCGGTCGCCGCCGCCGTCGGCGACCAGCAGGCCGCCCTGTTCGCCCAGGGCTGCCTCCAGCCGGGGCAGGCCAAGAACACCTACGGCACCGGCTCGTTCGTCCTGGTCAACACCGGGACGGCGGTGCCGCCGCCGCAGTCGTCGCTGCTGCGGACCGTCGCTTACCAGCTCGACGGCGAGCCCGTGCGCTACGCCCTGGAGGGCGCGATCCTGTCCACCGGCGCGGCCGTCGGCTGGCTGCGTGACTCCCTCGGGGTCATCCGCGACGCCGCCGAGACGGCCGACCTGGCCGCCTCGTTGTCCGGCAACGAGGGCGTCTACTTCGTCCCGGCGCTGACCGGCCTCGGCGCGCCGTACTGGGATCCGCGCGCCCGCGGCACCCTGCTCGGGATCACCCGCGGCACCGGCCGGGCGCACCTGGCCCGCGCGGTGTTGGAGGGGATCGCCTACCGGACCCGCGACGTCGTCGAGGCGATGGGCGCCGCCGGTTTCGCCGTGCGGGAGCTGCGCGCGGACGGCGGGGCCGCGCGCAACCCGTGGCTCATGCAGTTCCAGGCCGACATGCTCGGCGTCGACGTCGACGTGCCGGACAACATCGAGACCACAGCGCTCGGCTCGGCGTACCTCGCGGGGCTGGCGACCGGCTTCTTCACCGACCCGGCCGCGCTCGCCGCGCACCGGCGCAGCGAGCGGCGCTACCGCCCGACGATGACGGCCGCCCAGCGCGACCGTGCCTACCGCCGGTGGCTGACCGCCGTCGACCGCGCCCGCGCCTGGGCCGACGACACCGACGACACCGATGACACGGGCGACACCGGCGACACGGGAGCCGAGATCGACGCCGGCTTCGAGACCGACGTACGCCGGCGATAATCGTCGTTACTCATGGTCATCGCCGTGACGGGGGCCACCCGCATGGCCAGGCCTTGCACGGCTCGCCCCGAAATCCCCTGCCGGCGCTGGGACGAGCCGAGGTCGGGCACCTGTACCTGCACAACAAGCCGCGGCAACGCACTCCGCTGACCTGCTTCGGCGATCGCTGAGCGGGCAGGACCGCCCCCCGCCGTGGATTCCGCAGCCGCGACCTCGCGACAAGTGACGCAAGTCGGTCACCGAACGCCACCACCAGGAACGACTCCACCCCGAAATCTGCTGCACCCCGCATTCACGAGACCACCCCAGGGACACATTCCCTCGCGCCTTCTTGGTCGAACCGCCTGCCAGGCGCACCGATGCCTGACAGGCTGTCACTGGGGGCGGTTGGCGTCTCCTGTCGACCTGACCCGGACGGAGACCGTGACCGAGGCGGACTACGCCCTGGAGCTCGGGCGCCGGCTTCGCGCGGCGCGCAATCGGCGTGGCATGTCGCTCCTGGATGTCCAGGAGCGCACCCACGGCCGGTGGACCGCGGGAACTCTGGGGGCCTACGAACGAGGCTCCCGCACCCTGCGGGTGCACCGGCTCGTCGAGCTCGCCGAGTTGTACGACGTTCCGGCGACCCTGCTGGTCCCTCCGGCAGCCGACCGCCGTGACATCGACCACCTTCCCCCACTCGTCATCGACCTGCGCCGGCTGCGCAAGCTGCCGCCGACCCGGACCGGCCCGCTGCGGCGCTGGATCGCGATCGTGCAGGTCCTACGCTCGGACAGCTCCCGCGACATCCTGCGGCTGCGCCGCTCCGATCTGCAGTCGCTGTCCCGGCTCTACAGCACGACCCCGTCGATGCTCTACGAACGACTCGGCGCCTGGGGAGCGCTGGTGGAGCCGGGCGAGCCGGTGGCGGTCGGCGCGCGGCGGCGGGTCCTGCCCATCCGGCCGCCCCAGCAGCGAAGTTGACGGTGCGTGCCACGGTCGGATCGGGCGGCGCGCTCTGGTCGGGCGCTGAGGCTGTTGGGGGGGGCGTTGGGGGGGCCGTTGGGGGGAACGTGGTCGGGTCGGGCGGCGCTCGACGCGACGCCCGACCGGCGGGCGGCTCCGAGGCGGCGGGGATCCGCCCCCCCTCCCCCCCGGTCGGATCCGTAGGATCGCCAGGTGGCCGAGATCCTGGCAGTCAGCGTCACGGGCCTCGTGAAGACCTACTCCGCGCGGTCCGTTCCCTCCCGGTCCGGGCCCGCCCGCGCCGAGGGCTCCCGGGGCCCCGGTCGACGTGGCCGGCGCGGCCCCGCCGCTGCGGGTATCCGGCCCGCTCCGTTCACCGAGGTCTCGACGATGCCCGCCACGCTCGCGGTACCCGCAGGGCGGGCCGCCTCCCCCGATGGCCGGATACGTGCGGTCGACGGCCTGTCGCTGAGCGTCCCGGTCGGCTCGGTGACGGCGATGCTGGGCCCCAACGGCGCCGGGAAGACGACGACGGTGGAGATCTGCGAGGGCTTCCGCCGGGCCGACGGGGGCGAGGTCCGCATCCTGGGCCGTGACCCGATCGCGGACGCGGTCGCCCTGCGCCCCCGCGTCGGCGTGATGCTCCAGTCCGGCGGGATGTACCCGGGCGCCCGGGCCGGGGAGATGCTGCGCCTGGTCGCCGCGCACCACCGCAACCCGCTCGATCCCGCGGCGCTGCTGGACCGGCTCGGCCTGACCGAGTCCGCCGGCACCCCGTTCCGCCGCCTGTCCGGCGGCCAGCAGCAGCGGCTGTCACTGGCGATGGCCGTGGTCGGCCGCCCCGAGCTGGTGTTCCTCGACGAGCCGACGGCCGGGCTGGACGTCGCGGGCCGGCGCACCACCTGGGAGCTGATCGAGGAGCTGCGCACGGCCGGCGTCACCGTCGTGCTCACCACCCACGCGATGGACGAGGCCGAGCGCCTCGCCGACCAGGTGATCATCATCAACCGCGGTCGGGTCGTGGCCGTCGGCTCGCCCGCGGAGCTCACCCGCGGCGGCGCCGAGGGGCAGCTGCGCTTCCGTGCCCCCACCGGGCTGGAGCTCGGCAAGCTGCTGCTCGCGCTGCCGGACGGCACCACCGCCCACGAGGGGCCGGTCGGGCACTACCTGGTCCAGGGCACGGTCGACCCGCAGCTGCTCGCCGCGGTGACCGCCTGGTGCGCCGGCAACGGCGTGCTCGCGGAGGATCTCCGGGTCGAGCAACGAACGCTGGAGGACGTCTTCGTGGAGCTGACCGGTTCGGAGCTGGGCGCATGACCGCCACCGACGCTGTCGGCGCGTCCGGCCCAGGCGCCCGGGGACCAGCCGGTGGCCGCGGCGGCGCCGGCCTGCTCGACCTGCGCCCGGCGCCGGCGGCCGCCTCCCGCGCCCGGATGTTCGCCGCGCAGACCCGGCTCGAACTGATCCTCACCCTGCGCCGCGGCGAGTCCGTACTGCTGACCATGATCATCCCGGTCGGCCTGCTCGCCTTCTTCACCGCCGTGGACGTGCTGCCGAGCGACACCGAGAAGTCGGTCGACTTCCTCGTCCCCGGGGTGCTGGCGCTCGCGGTGATGTCGACCGCGTTCACCGGCCAGGCGATCGCCACCGGTTTCGAACGCTCCTACGGGGTGCTCAAACGGCTCGGGGCGACGCCGCTACCCCGCTCGATCCTGCTCGCGGGCAAGACCGCGGCGGTGCTCGCCGTCGAGGTCATCCAGCTCGTCCTGCTGATCGCGGTCGGCTTCGCGCTGGGCTGGGATCCGGGCGGCGCAGCGGCCGCCGTGCCGTCGGTGCTGGCGCTGCTGGTGCTCGGCACCGCGGCCTTCTCTGGGCTCGGCCTGCTCATGGCCGGCACCCTGCGCGCCGAGGCGACGCTCGCCGCCGCCAACGGCGTCTACCTGGCGCTGCTGTTGATCGGCGGGGTGGTCTTCCCCCTGTCGAAGCTGCCCGACTGGCTGCGGGCGATCGCCGAGGTGCTGCCCACCGCGGCGCTGTCCGACGGGCTGCGCGACGTCCTCGCCGACGGTTCCGGCCCCGGGGTCCGCAACCTGGTCGTGCTCGCGGTGTGGGCCGTGGTGAGCCTGGGCCTGGCCGCCCGCACCTTCCGCTGGGAATGACCGGCCGCCGCGCACGACCCGACCGCCGCGCACGACCCGACCGCCGCGCACGACCCGACCGCCGCGAATGACCCGACCGCCGCGAATGACCCGACCGGGCCGGACGGCGTCCGACCGGCCAGTCGGGGGCGCACCGGGCGTTACTATGGCACCCGTGCCAGCTTCTACAACGCGTCGGAGATTGCCGCTGGTGAGCCGGCGCGCGTTCCAGCTCGTCACCGCGCTCAACGTCTTCCTGCTGTCCCTGATCGTGGTCAGCGGCGGAGTCGTCCGGCTCAGCGGCTCCGGCCTGGGCTGCCCGACCTGGCCGCAGTGCGGCGACGGCTCGTTCACGCCGCACTCCGAGTACGCCCTGCACGGCGCGATCGAGTTCGGCAACCGGCTCGTCGGCCTGGTCGTCGGCGCGGTGGTGCTCATCACCCCGCTGATGGCGCTGCGGCTGCGCGGCGGGCGGCGCCGCGATCTGACCCGGCTGTCGTTCGGGCTCTGGCTGGGCTACCTCGGCCAGGCGGTGCTGGGCGGGATCACCGTCCTGACGAAGCTGCACCCGGCCACCGTCGCCGCCCACTTCCTGCTGTCCATGGTGCTGCTGTGGAACGCGGTCGTCCTCGACCGCCGCGCCCGCCAGGGTGCCGGCCAGGTGACCCCGGCGGTCGCCCCCGCGCTGCTGTGGCTGGCCCGGCTGCTCGTCGTCGTCTCGGCGGGGGTCCTCGTCCTCGGCACGGTGGTGACCGGGACCGGCCCGCACAGCGGCGACAGCGAGCACCCCGCCAGGTTCGGCTTCGACATCGTCAACGTCTCCCAGCTGCACGCCGACGGCGCGATGCTGCTGACCGGCCTGGTCGCGGCGATGGCGTTCGCGGTGCGCGTCACCGCCGCCCCCGCGGCGGCCCGGCGCGAATCGCTCGTCCTGGTCGCCGTCGTCGTCGCGCAGGCCGGCCTCGGGTTCGCTCAGTACTTCCTCGGCATCCCGTCCGTCCTCGTCGCCCTGCACATGACCGGCGCCACCGTGATGTGGGTCGTCGCGCTGCGCCTGTGGCTCGCCATGGTCACCCGCCCGGCCCTCACAGCCGACGCCGCGACCGCGGCGACCACCGCCGCCCCGGCAACGCCTATCCCAGGGACGGAGACTCCGGCAGCGGGCGTTCCCACGAGCGACGCCCCGGCGCCGGACGCGACGCCCACCCCCGGGGCGCCGGCCTTGCCCGCCCCGGCGGCCGTCCCCCTGGCCCTGGGCGCGCCCCGTCCCTGACCGGAGGACCGCGCCGTGGACGTGGCCGGCCCAGGAGGGCCCTCGCTCCCGCGATACGGCCGGAGGGCTCCGGGCTGGTGCGGCAGATGCGGAGGCGATCCGGTCTGGTGGTTCGTGGCGGTTTTCCGTCGGTGGCGGGTGGGACGATGCCCGGGTCCGATGATCGACGACACCCCCGGCCCGGTGATCACGATGATGACAGTTCCGACAGCCGATGAGACGTATTCGTCTAGGACCGGTCGGCGGCCTTGCGTGGCCAGGAATAGGCGGCGTTTGGCCGCGGGTTGGCCTCGGACATGACCATCACGCCCTTCGACCCACGCGCGCTGCTCGCGGAGAGTCGACTCGGTGTCCTTGCCACGATCAAGTCGGACGGCCGTCCCCAGCTTTCCCCCGTTCTGCCCTTCTTCGACCGTGAGGCCGGTGTCATCTACGTTTCGATGACTGAGGGACGGGCCAAGACGGCGAATCTGCGTCGGGACCCACGAGCCACGCTGGAGGTCACCAGCCCCGACGGCGGGGCGTGGGCCACCGCCGAGGGCACGGCGACACTCACCGGGCCGGGGACGGACCTCCACGGTCCCGAGGTGCAGGCACTGGTGGACTACTACCGCATCGCCGCCGGGGAGCATCCGGACTGGGACGAGTACCGGTCGGTGATGGTGTCCGACCGCAGGGTGCTCATGACGATGACGGTCGACCACGTGTACGGAGACAAGATCAGCTGACAGCGCTCCCCGGCACCGAACGTGGGCTCGATGGTCCCTCCCAGGCCGGCGCGGTCCGGGCGCAAGGACGGTCGGTGTGGATCGGACCGAACTCGCGGACTTCCTGCCCGGCCTGCGCCGCGAGGAGGTGGCCTGGCTGGCCGGCATCTCGGTGGACTATTACTCCGGCTACTCCGGCTGGAGCAGGTACATCCGGCTGGAGCAGGTACATCCGGCTGGAGCAGGCCCGCGGGCCGCATCCGTGCCGGCAGGTCCTCACGGCGCTGAGCAGCTTCACCGTAGAACCGCCCGAGGGCGCCTCACGACCCACGGTCGAGGGAGTGCTTTCGCCGGGAGGCGCTCGCGGACCTGCGCGCCGCCGCCCGCTACCCGCACGATCCGGGGGTGCGCCGACTGGTTCGCCGGCTGTCCGCGGCCAGCGACGAGTTCGACCGGCTGTGGCGGGCGCACGAGGTCCGGGTGCGGCGCAGCACGACCAGGCGCCTGTACCACCCGCAGGTCGGGGTGTTCGACGTCGACTGCGAGTCGCTGCCCATCCCCGAACGCGACCAACGCCTGATCATTCACACGGCCGCGCCCGGCTCCCCCGGCCGGGCTGCCCTCGACCTCATCCGGGTCATCGGCTCCGAGTCCTTCTCCCCGAGCTGAGCTCGGGGAGAAGGACTCACCCTGGTCAGGCTCGGGTCAGACGACGGCGGTGACCGCGATGGCCACGAACAGCAGGGTCAGATAGGTGATCGACATGTGGAACAGACGCATGGGGCGGGGATCGTCGCCGCGGCGGGTCCGGCGGTCGATGCGGTGCGCCTCGGCGAGGAACCAGGCGCCGACGACCACCGCGGACACGAGGTACACCGGCCCGGTGTGGGCGACCGGGACCAGCGCGAGCGACGCGGCCACCATCGCGTACGAGTAGCCGAGGATCCGCCGGGTCACCACCTCGACGGGGGCGACGACCGGCAGCATCGGGATGCCGGCGGCGGCGTAGTCGTCGCGGAACTTCATCGCCAGCGCCCAGAAGTGCGGCGGGGTCCAGAAGAACACGACGGCGAACAGCAGCACCGCGGACCAGCTGACGGTGCCGGTGACCGCGGACCACCCGATGAGCACCGGGAAGCAGCCGGCCGCGCCGCCGATGACGATGTTCGACGGGGTACGGCGCTTGAGCCCGAGGGTGTAGACGAAGACGTAGAACGCGATCGCGCCGTCTGCCAGCAGCGCCGACGGCCAGTTCACCAGCAGGCCGAACATCAGCGTCGAGACGATGCCGATGGCGATGCCGAAGGTGAGCGCCTCGGTCGGGGTGACGGTGGCACGGACCAGCGGGCGGCGCTTGGTGCGGCCCATGACCTGGTCGATGTCCCGGTCGACGTAGCAGTTGATCGTGTTGGCGCTGCCGGCCGCCAGGGTGCCGGCGACGAGGGTCACGACGATCAGCCAGATCGAGGGCATCCCCCGGTCCGCGAGCATCATCACCGGCACGGTGGTGATGAGCAGCAGCTCGACCACACGCAGCTTCATGAGCGCGATGTAGGCGCGGATCTTCGCGTTCACCGCGGCGAGCCCACCTGCGGCGGGCGGCACCGGACCGGCGGCGGGCGTCGCGTAGGCGGCCACCGTGCCGTTCGACGCGCCGAGCACCACCGTCCCGTTCGACGCCGCACCAACGGAGACGGCGCCGTGCGCCGCCCTGGGGGAAGCGGGGCCGTTGGACCGGGCGGTCCCGTTCGAGACGGACGTGCCGTTAGAGACGGACGTGCCGTTCGAGACGGACGTGCCGTTAGAGACGGACGTGCCGCCTGCGGCCGTGGACCCGTGGGGGATCACCGTCACGTTCGACATGACGGCGCCGGCCGGGGGCACCGTCGCGCGCGAGACCGCCGTGCCGTTGGACTTCGCGGTCCCGTTCGAGATCGCGACCCCGTTCGAGAACCCGGTCCCGTTGGGCTTCGCGACCCCGTTGGAGATCGCGGTCCCGTGCGAGATCGCGGTGCCGTTGGACGTCGCGGTCCCGTGGGACAGCGTGGCGACCTCGGTCGGTGCGGGCTCGGCCTCCGGGCGCGGGGCGGGCGCGGGGTCGGGGGCACCCTGGGCCGGGACATGGTCCAGGGCAGGCTGGAGCGTGGGTCCGGCGATCACCGACGTGGAGGTGCCCGACCGCACCGGTCCGCGTGTGGTGACGTGCCGGCGACGAAGGGCGGCCTCGGTAGACAGAGCGACCTCGCGATCGGCGGAATCGGCGGACGACCCGCACTGTACGGAGCCCCGGGGACGGAGCGGACGGTGTTCTACGACGTGTCGGAGTCTAGCCGCCGGATCGCGGCGCACGCGCGGCGGCCGCGCCCGGACCGGACAACTGCCGGTGCGGCCTGGCTCACGTCGCCGCCCGCGCCCCCGGCCGTCCGGGCCGCCGGACGAGGTCGTCACCCCCGCGGTCGGTGCCTGGCGTGGTGTGTCTCACGGGTGCCGTCCCGCCAGTTCGCGCCGGCTGTTCTTCCAACCGCCACCCGCGCGTCACGGAGACGAACAGATGGGGATCAGACTGGGATGGAGCCGGTGCGACGGGGTAGTGCCCACAGGGGTGCACCCGGCGGGCGTCATGGTGGAGCCGGCTCCGTCGGAGGGCGCCGCCCGCTGCGCGCCGGTCCGGCGGCACACCGGATCGATGCCCGAGGACGGGCATCACCGGCACCGAGAACGGCTTGATTTGTTGTGGACGTTCACCGCCCGCGGAGAGGAACCAAAGCCCGATGAGCAACTCCCTGTCCGAGCTCTCAGCCGCCGGAGTGGCGGTCTGGCTGGACGACATCAGCCGGGACCGGCTGCGCACCGGCAACCTCGCCGATCTGGTCGCGAACCGCAGCGTCGTCGGCGTCACCAGCAACCCGACGATCTTCCAGAAGGCGATCGCGTCCAGCGATCTGTACAACGAGCAGCTGCATGACCTGAAGGTCCGCGGCGTCGACGTCGGCGAGGCGGTACGCGCGATCACCGCCGCCGACGTCCGCGACGCCTGCGACGTGCTGCGCGGTGTCTACGACGCCTCCGGCGGGATCGACGGGCGGGTGTCCCTGGAGGTCGACCCCCGCCTGGCCCACGAGACCGAGCGCACCGTCGCCGAGGCTCGCGCGCTGTGGTGGCTGGTGGACCGGCCCAACCTGTTCATCAAGATCCCGGCCACCCTCGGTGGACTGCCCGCTATCACGCAGACCCTGGCCCAGGGCATCAGCGTGAACGTCACGCTGATCTTCGGCCTGGACCGCTACGACGCCGTCATCGACGCGTTCATGGCGGGGGTCGAGAAGGCGATCGACGCCGGCCGGGACGTCAGCGACCTGACCTCGGTGGCGTCGTTCTTCGTCAGCCGGGTCGACTCCGAGGTCGACGCGCGACTGGACAAGATCGGCACGCCGGAGGCGAAGGCGCTGCACGCCAAGACCGCCATCGCCAATGCCCGGTTGGCCTACGAGCGTTACGAGAAGGCGTTCGCCACCCCCCGGTGGAAGGCGCTGGCCGCGAAGGGCGCGAAGCCGCAGCGGCCCCTGTGGGCGTCGACCTCGACGAAGGACCCGTCCCTGCCGGACACGATCTACGTCTCCGAGCTGGTCGCGCCCGGCACCGTCAACACCATGCCCGAGGCGACCCTGCAGGCGTTCGCCGACCACGGCCAGGTCCGCGGGGACACCATCCACCCGTACTACGACGACGCCCGCCAGGTGTTCGCCGCACTGGCCTCGGTCGGCGTGGACCTGGACGACGTGATCGAGACCCTGGAGGCCCAGGGCGTGCAGAAGTTCGAGGAGTCGTGGAACCAACTGCTCGGCACCATCGCGCAGCAGCTCGGCAGGTCCGGTTCGAGCAGCTAGCCGGGACGCGCCGCGTCGTGAGCATGACCCCGATCGGCCGGGCGACCGGGCCGGACCGGAGCCGTGGTGATCGTCTCAACGTCCGTCATGGACAGGCGGCGGTCCCAGGTGAAACAACCTCGGGTAGACCGAAGCGAGAACGAAGGGGGAACGGGTGGCGCCCACGGTGAGATCCAACCCGCTGCGGGATCCACGTGACCGCAGACTGCCCCGGCTGCCGGACGCGAGCGCCCTCGTGGTGTTCGGCGCGACCGGCGACCTGGCCCGCAAGAAGCTGATTCCCGCCGTCTATGACCTGTTCGACCGCGGGTTGCTGCCGCCCGGTTTCGTGCTGCTCGGCTTCGCGCGCAGGGACTGGTCGGACGCGGAATTCGTCGAGTTCGCCCGGGAGTCCGCCGAGAAGGGAGCGCGCACCCCGTTCCGGGAGGAGGTGTGGGACCGGCTGGCCGGCTCCATCCGCTTCCTGCAGGGCTCCTTCGACGACGACGCCGCCTTCGACCGGCTCGCCTCGACGCTGGAGGACCTGGAGCGCACGCACGGCATCGGGGGCAACGCCGCGTTCTACCTGTCCATCCCGCCCTCGGCGTTCCCGGTAGTGCTCAAGCAGATGCAGCGCACGAACCTGGCCTCCGCGCAGGAGGCGGGCGGCTGGCGCCGCGTCGTCATCGAGAAGCCGTTCGGGCACGATCTCGTCTCGGCCCGCGAGCTCAACGCCCTCGTCGACGACGTGTTCACGCCGTCCGGGGTCTACCGGATCGACCATTACCTGGGTAAGGAGACGGTTCAGAACCTGTTCGCGCTGCGGTTCGCGAACAACCTGTTCGAGCCGATCTGGAACTCGCAGTTCGTCGACTCGGTGCAGATCACCATGGCCGAGGACGTCGGCATCGGCACCCGCGCCGGCTTCTACGACGAGACCGGCGCCGCCCGCGACGTGCTCCAGAACCACCTGCTCCAGCTGCTCGCCCTCACCGCGATGGAGGAGCCGGTCAGCTTCGGCGCGGAGACGATCCGCACCGAGAAGCTCAAGGTGCTGCGTGCGGTCTCGCTGCCCACCGACCTCGCCCGCTACGCCGTGCGCGGCCAGTACGAGCAGGGTTGGCTCGCCGGGGAAAGGGTTCCCGGCTATCTCGACGAGAAGGACATCCCGCCGGATTCCCGGACGGAGACGTTCGCCGCGGTGCGCCTGGGCATCGAGACCCGCCGCTGGGCCGGGGTGCCGTTCTACCTGCGGACCGGCAAGCGGTTGCCACGGCGGGTCACCGAGATCGCGATCGTGTTCAAGAAGGCGCCGCACCTGCCCTTCGACCAGACCGACACCGCCGAGCTCGGCAACAACCAGCTCGTCATCCGGGTGCAGCCCGACGAGGGCGTCACCATGAAGTTCGGCTCGAAGGTGCCGGGCTCGGCGATGGAGGTCCGCGACGTCGCGATGGACTTCCTGTTCGGCGAGGCGTTCACCGAGGCGCTCCCCGAGGCCTACGAGCGGCTCATCCTCGACGTGCTGCTCGGCGACGCGACGCTGTTCCCGAACAACGCCGAGGTCGAGGAGTCCTGGCGCATCGTCGACCCGCTGGAGGAGTACTGGGCGAACACGACCCCGCACCGCTACCGGGCCGGTAGCTGGGGCCCGGCGGCGGCCGACGAGATGCTCGCCGCGGACGGCCGCCGGTGGCGGCGGCCATGAGCGCGCCCGCCCGCCGGCACCCAGCCGGGTACCACGGCGTGAACCCTCCCGTCGGCCGAGGCTCGACGCCCGCAGCCGGCCCACTCCCGCGGACGGATAGGAGCCCCTCGTGACCACACTCTGGGACACCACCGGTTCTGAGGTGGTCAAGGCCCTCTCCGCCGAGCGGCGGGCGGCCGGGGCGCTGGCCTTCGGCCTGGCGCTCACCCTCGTCGTCGTCGTCGACGAGAAGCACGTCAGCGAGGCGGAGGGCGCGGCGACGCTCGCCGCCTCCGCCCACCCGTGCCGGCTGCTCATCGTCGTGCGCCGGCAGATCGAGTCGCCGCACCCGCGGCTGGACGCCGAGGTCTCGATCGGCGGCCGGCTCGGCCCGGGTGAGGCGGTCGTCATGCGGATGTCCGGGCGCCTGGCGCTGCACGCCGAGTCGGTCGTGCTGCCGCTGCTCGCCCCGGACGCCCCGGTGGTCACCTGGTGGCACGATGAGCCGCCGACCCGGATCGCCTATGATCCGCTCGGCGTCTTCGCCGACCGGCGGGTCACCGACGTCACCGCCACCCCCGACCCGCTGTCCGCGCTGTTCCAGCGGGCGGCGGACTTCGCCCCCGGCGACACGGACCTGTCGTGGACCCGACTGACGCCCTGGCGGACCCTGCTCGCCGCGGCGTTCGACACCGTCAGCGACCAGCCCGACTCGGCAGTGATCACAACCGGGCGCGCCAATCCGAGCGCCCAGCTGTTCGCCGGCTGGCTGCAGAACAAGCTCGACATCCCGGTCACCGTCGAGGAGATCGGGACCCGCCCCGACATCACGAAGGTGACCGTCTCCCTCGGCGGGTCCGAGCTCGCGATCGCCCGGACCGACTCCCGCACGGCGAAGATCTCCCGCTCCGGCTACCCGGACCGGGTCCTCCCGCTGCCGAGCCGCGGCGTCGGCGAACTGCTCGCCGAGGAGTTGCGCCGGCTCGACGACGACGAGGTCTTCGGGGAGGCGCTGGGCACCTGGAGCGGCCTGCCGCATCTCGGCGCCCGCTCGCCGCACCGCGAGCACATCTGGCGCGACCCGATGGACAAGTCCGTGACGGTCGCCAGCACGGTCCCGCCGTCGGGCAGTGCCCCCCAGGCCGGGGCGACGTCCTCCGCCGGGAGCACCCCGCCCGTCGGCCTGTCGGGTTCCACCGCCCGGTCGGATCGGCCGGCAGCCGCTCCGACCGGACCCGGGTCCGCCGCGACGGACACGTCGAAGGCCGGCGGCGCATGACAGCCGAGCCGCAGCTCGTCCCGCACCGTGACGCCGGCGTGCTCGCCCGCGCCGCCGCCGCCCGGCTGATCACCCGTCTGATCGACGGGCAGGCGGCCCGCGGCGAGGCGTCGGTCGTCCTCACCGGCGGCGGCATCGGCATCGCGCTGCTGCGCGCGGTCCGGGCGAGCCCCGCGGTCGACGCGGTCGACTGGTCCAAGGTCGACGTCTGGTGGGGCGACGAACGGTTCGTCCCCGCGGACTCGCCCGACCGCAACGACCGGCAGGCACGCGAGGCGCTGCTCGACCACGTCCCGGTGGACCCGAAGCGGGTGTTCCCGATGGGCCACCGCGCGGCCCAGACGGCCGGCGGGGACGTCGAGGGCACCGCTGCGGCGTCCGGCTACGCCGACCCGGAGTCCGCCGCGGCGGAGTACGCGGCCCTGCTCGCCAGCCGCGCCGCGCCGGGCGCGGCGGTCGGCGTGTTCGACGTGGTGCTGCTCGGTCTCGGCCCGGAGGGGCACGTCGCGTCGCTGTTCCCGCACTCGCCGGCGGTCGTGGCGACGGAGCCGGTGGTGGCCGTGCACGACTGCCCGAAGCCGCCGCCGGAGCGCATCTCCCTGACGCTGCCGACGATCCAGTCCGCCCGCGAGGTGTGGGTGATCGTCGCGGGTGAGGAGAAGGCCGAGGCGGTGGCCGCGTCGTTCTCCGGGGTCGGGCCGATCGAGGTCCCGGCAACCGGTGCCGTCGGCCGCGAGCGCACCCTCTGGCTGGTCGACCGGGCGGCCGCCTCCCGGCTACCGGCCCGCGGCTGAGACCCCCGACCCGGACCCCCGACCCGGACCCCCGACCCGACCCGAACCGAACCGGACCGGACCCCGACCCGAACTGCCCGAGTCACCCTCGTCGTCCAGGCAGGCGGATCCTCGGTCCGGCAGGCGGATCCGCGGTTTCGCGCGGATCCGCCGGCGGCCGGGTGGTCCTAGGCGCGCCGCTCAGGCGAGGATCCGGGTCTTGCCGCGTTCGAACTCGGCGTCGCTGATGACGCCCTGATCGCGCAGGTCCGCGAGCTTGCCGAGCTCGTCGGCGCTGCTCGCCGGGGCGGCGGCCCGCTGGAGGTACTCACGCCACGCCCGCTCGTCACGATCCGCGGCGGCACGGCTGCGCTCGTGCATGCTGCCCCCGCGGACGATCAGGTAGGCGATCACGCCGAGCCAGGGCAGCACGACGATCGCCGCGGTCCAGGCCGCCTTCGCCCAGCCGGACAGGTCCGGACTGCGGAACACGTCGGTGATCACCGCGAACAGCAGGAACAGCCACAGGACGAGGGCGAAGAACCAGACCATGTAGAGAAACACGCTCAGCAGCGGGAAGTCGGGATCCACCGCGGTACCTCCAGTTCGCACCGTCGCCCCGGCCCTGCGGCACCGTCACCGGTCCGCGCGGCCTGCGGGCCGAGACCCGGGTCATACCCGCCCACGGCCGCCCCGACGTCGCCGACGGTCACCCGCCGGGGGTGGAATCCCGATTCCCGCCACGGCCCCCGTGGGTGCTCGTGGTGATCGCGCCGGGAGCGGCCTCACCCGGGCACGCGGCGCAGCACCGCATGCCCGCCGGAGGTGAACAGGGACGCCGGGTAGTCGTAGTCGAGGGTGCCGTCGTTGCGCAGCACGAGGACGTCGATGGCGTTCGCGCTACACACCAGGCCGCCCGCGACGAGCCGTTCGGCGAACCGGGCTTTGGTGCCGTCGACGGCGAGCAGTTCCAGGTCGGCCCCGCAGCCGTCACGCGTGTTCCAGTTGCTGCCGACGGTCTCGCCCACCCGGCCGGCGCGCAGCCTCAGCTCGGCCGGATACGAGGCTTCGCCCTGCGCGACCGTGCCCCGCCAGCGCCCGACCATGCCGGCGGGCAGGTCGTCACCGGTCCCCGGCCGCGCCGAGTCGTCCCCGTCGGCCGCGGCGGGCGCGGCCGACCGCGACGGGCGGGTGTCGCCGCCGACACCGCCACCACTGGTGAGCAGAAGGATCCCGCCCGCCACGGCCGCGACCAGCGCCAGCGCGGCGAGCGCGAGGCCAGCCGGCCGCCGGGCCCGCCCCACCCGACTCGGCCCTGTCCACGCCGGCGCCCCACCGACCGGGGGCCGCCGCGCCGACGCCACCTCGGCCGACGCCGACGGCCCGCGGCCGGACGCCTCGACGGTTGATCGCCCGCGCTGCGCCGGGGCCCCGGTCGACGGCCGCACCGTCGGCGGCGGGCCCGCCGGGGAACCCTGCGGCGGCAGGGCCATCAGCGACACCGGCGCCGCGGACCCGCCCCCTCCGGACGGACCACCCGCCCGCCGGCCGCGTGTACCAGCCGACGGGTGCGCCGACGGGTGCGCCGACGGGTGCGCCGACGCGGGGGCGACGGCGGCGGGGGGCGACAACGCCCAGGTGAGCAGCGCGTGCGCGCCGTCCGGGCGCAGCCGGCTGGCCGGGCTCTTGGCCAGCAGGCCGACGATCGCCGGGGCCAGCGGGCCGGCGCGGGTGAACGGCGGCGGTTCGGCGTGCACCACCGCGCCGACCGTCAGCGGCAGGCTCTCCCGTTGGAACGGGGAGACGCCCTCGACGGCGAGGTACAGGGTGGCGCCGAGTGCGAACAGGTCGCCGGCCAGGGTCGCCGCGCCGCCGAGCAGCCGCTCGGGGGCCATGTAGGCGGGGGTCCCGCCGCTGCCGAGACCGCCGGTCAGCGTCGGGTCGGAGACATGGGTGGCGATGCCGAAGTCGGTGAGCAGCACCCGGCCGTCGTGCGCCAGCAGGATGTTGGACGGCTTGACGTCGCGGTGCAGCACGCCGAGCCGCTTGCCGGCGACGAGAGCGTCGAGGACGGCGAGGCCCACCCGGGCCGCGCGCTCCACCGGCAGCGGGCCCTGCCGCTCGATGGTGGCGGCGAGGGTGGCGGCGGGCACGTAGTCCATCACGATCCACGGCAGGCCGTCCTGCTCGACGGCGTCGTGGACGGTCACGACGTGCGGGTTGCCCCGCAGCCGGGCGGCGTTGCGGGCCTCCCGCATCGCCGTGTCGACCTGGCCGGCCCGCTCGGCGTCGTCGAGGTCGGCCGGGAACCGGATCTCCTTGACCGCGACGTCGACTCGCAGCACCTCGTCGTGCGCCCGCCAGACGGTGCCCATCCCCCCGGCGCCCAGCCACTCGGCCAGCCGGTAGCGCCCCGCGACGAGCCGACCGGCGCCGACGTCATCCACTGTCACGGCGCATCATCCTCGGCGGTGGGCCCGGCCGGGCCGGCCGGGCGCGGCCCGCGCACCCGCGACGGGCACCGGCCGCGGCCCGCCTGCCCAGCCCCGGGCGGTCGCGCGCGGCGCGGGCCGGGGACCGGGCGGGCGCGCCAGGCCCCGATCCAGCCTAGGGGGCGCCCCGCAGCTTCGCGAGCGCTTCCGCGAGGATCGCCTCGCCGTCCTTCTCGTTACGCCGCTCCCGGACGTAGGCGAGATGGGTCTTGTACGGCTCGGTCCGCGGTGGGGCCGGGGTGTTGTCCCGGTCCCGCCCCGCCGGAAAGCCACAACTCGGACAGTCCCACGTGTCGGGGATGGCCGCGTCCGCGGCGAACGACGGTCTCGTCTCGTGCGCGTTGGCGCACCAGAAGGAGATGCGCTGGCGGGGCGCGGTCTCGCCCCGCTCCGCCTCTCCCATCGGTCCAGCCCCGACCCGGCTCCCCCGGATGGCGTTGCCACCTGCCACGGCCCGCATGCTCCTTCGTCTCGTCCCATGGGTGGTAGCCCGGACCCCGCGCCGGCGGCCCCGCGGTGTGCAACACCGCGGGAACCGACAGTCGGTTCCGCAAGCGTGACGTTCCCGGCCACTCCCCCGGGTTGTCCCTCCGGGTACGTCCTGGGGGGAGTGTAGGCCGCCATGGCCCAACGTGGATGCACCGACCACCCCAACCCGGCCATGCGCAGCCGGGAGGATCATGGACGGGTCGGGCGTCATCCGGATCCGAGCGACACAGCGGTCGGATCGGCCGTGCCAATCGACGGGACGATCGCGAACGTCGTGACGCCCGCGCTGTGGAACACCGGGGGGTGCACGACCGCCAGCGGAATCACCGCGGCGCTGCCCACGACGGTCTGCTCCAGCGCGCCCCAGGAGGCGGCCGCGGTGGTCTCCGTGGTGGCCCGCAGGGCGGCGTCGAGCTGGCGGGCGACGACCGGATCGCGGTAGCCGCCGTCCGCGGGCCGCGGGCCGAGCCACTGCTCGTCCAGCAGCGGCTGGAAGACCGTGCGTCCGGCGTCGCCGAACCAGGCGGGGGTGATCGTGGACAACGCCAGGTCCCAGAACTGGCCGGCGGGCTGGATCGCCGCGGCGGCGAAACGCGCACCGGTGCGGATCCGGACGTCGAGGCGGATGCCGGCCCGGGCGAACGCCGTCCGCAGCGCCTCGGCGACCGCCGCGTCGGTGGCGCTGTCCGTGGTGAGCAGCGACAGCGCCGTGACGGGGCCGCCGGGGGTCTGGCTGAGCGCCTCCCGGCAGCGGGCCGGGTCACCGAGGCCCGCGGGGCTCGGGAACGGGTCCGCGTCGTTGTAACCGGTCATCGGTTCCTGCAGCAGCCCACCCGTGGTGGCCGCGAACTCGGGGCCGCCGAGCGCCGCGGCCAGGCTCACCCGGTCGATGCAGTAGGGCAGCGCCTGGCGGATGACCGGCTCGCGCAGGGCGGCCGCGGACGGCCCGTCGAGGCCGACCGTGAGCGCCAGGGTGGAACCCACCGGATCGACGACGAGGCGCGGGTCCTGGGCCTTCGCGAGTTCCGCGGCCCGCCCGGCCGGCAGCTGGCCGTCGAGCGACATGTCCGCGTCGCCGCGTTCGAGCTGCTGCTGCATCGTCTCCGGGGACAGCCCGTCGGTGATCGTGATGTGGTCGGGCAGCGCCCGCCGGATGCCGTCCGAGGAGGCGCTCCACGACGGGTTGCGGGCCAGCCGGTAGCCCGGCGTGGCGTCGCCGTCCGGGGCGACGGTGAACCGGTAGGGCCCGTCGGAGACCAGGTTGTGCAGGTACTCCGGCGAGTCGGGCGGGTAGGCGAGCGCCTCCAGCGGCACCGGCGACGCCGCCGGCAGGGCCAGCACGTCGACGAAGTCGTTCACCGGGGCGAGCAGATGGAACGCGACGGTGTCATCGCCGACGATCTCCACCCCCTCGATGGTGTTGCTCTCGACGAAGGCGGCGGCGTCCGCGACCGGGGTCGCCGCGAGCTCGGTGCAGAACTCGCGGAAGCCGACGATCGTCGCGGCGAAGTAGCCGCGCAGCGGCGAGGGGTCCGGCGGCACGCACAGCCGCTTGATGCCGCGGGCGACGTCGTTGGCCGTGATCCGCCGCTGGTTGGGGGTGTCCCAGCGGGCCGCCGAGCGCAGCCGGACGGTGTAGACCAGCCCGTCCTCGGTGACGATCGGCGCCCCGGCGGCCAGGTCGGGCCGCGGAACCGTCGACCTCTCGAGATCGGCGTCGGCGGGATAGCTGTAGAGCTGGCGGGTGACGAGCCGGGCGACGGCCTGCTCACCGGGCTGGTCGGCCCAGCCCGGGTCCCCGCTGGGCATCCGCTGGGTGACGATGCGCAGGGTGCCGCCGGGCTTGGCGGCCGGCGGGGTCGTGGCGGTGGCCGTCGGGGTGAGGGTGGGGCTGGCGGCGAGGCGGCCGGAACCGCCGGAACCGCCGCTGCAGGCCGCGACGGCGACGGCGAGGACGGCCGCGAGCGCCGCGAGTCGGAACGCCGCCGGCCCCCGGGGGCGGCGGCGCGCACGCGGGGCGTTCAATTCTTCAGCAGCAGACCGAGACCGATGATGCAGACGAACCAGACTGCCCCGACCAGAACGGTCAGCCGGTCGAGGTTCTTCTCCACGACGGAGGAACCGCCGAGCGACGAGGACACGCCCCCGCCGAACAGGGTGGACAGGCCGCCACCCTTGGCCCGGTGCAACAAGACGAGCAGGATCATCAGAATACTCGCGATGATCAAGGCGATCGACAGACCGACCGTCATTCAGACCAGCTCCTGCTCCTCGGGGAGGCGGCAGGACACCCGCGCCCGGCTCGCCTCCGCGACAGTGGAGGCTCCACGGCCCTGCACACCTCCTGCGCCTTCCAGCAACGTGGGTGGAACCGGCCACCGTCAGGGGTCAGGTGGTATCGGCACGTCGCCAGGCAACAGTATCCGCTCCAACCGGCGAGGCCCCCGCCGAAACCGGCACCGCGAGGGCCGGGCGCGTGGCAGGGGTGTACGGCGGGCAGCCGCGTACACCGGCCCGGCCGGCCGTTCTCGACGGTCCCGCCAAGGTACCGCACCCCGACGTGCCGGCCGCGGTGGCTCACCCGGTCCCGCCGCGGGCGAGGCGCGGACATGTCCGCCGGCGGTGCCGGGCATGGCGAGAGCCCGGCGGGGTTCACCCCCGCCGGGCTCTCGGGTCGGCCGCCTCAGGCGGGCGGGCCGCTGCGCACGATGCCGACGAACTCCTCGGCGACGAGGCTGGCCCCGCCGACGAGTCCGCCGTCGACGTCGGGCATGGTGAACAGCTCGCCGGCGTTCGCCGCCTTCACCGAGCCGCCGTAGAGCACGCGGATGCCCGCGGCGACCTCGTCGCCGTACAGCAGGGCGAGCTGCCCGCGCACGGCGGCGCACATGTCCTGGGCGTCCTGGGCGGACGCCGTGCGGCCGGTGCCGATCGCCCACACCGGCTCGTAGGCGATGACGATCGTCGCGGCCTGCTCGGCGGTGATCCCGGCGAGCGACCCGGTGAGCTGGCCCAGCACGTGCTCGACGTGGGTGCCGGCGGCGCGGATCTGTTCCACCTCGCCGACGCAGAGGATCGGTGTGATTCCGGCGGCGTAGGCCGCCTTCGCCTTCGCGGCGACCAGGGCGTCGTCCTCGTGGTGGTCGGCGCGGCGCTCGGAGTGCCCGACGACGACGTAGGAGCAGCCGAGCTTGGCCAGCATCGACCCGCTGATGTCGCCGGTGTGCGCGCCCGAGCCGTGCGGGGAGAGGTCCTGCCCGCCGTAGCCCAGGGCGAGCTTGTCGCCGTCGACCAGCGTCTGGACGCTGCGCAGGTCGGTGAACGGCGGGATGACGACGACCTCGACGGTCTCGAGCTCCGCGGGCTTGAGATCGAAGGCGATCTTCTGCACCAGCGCGATGGCCTCGAGGTGGTTGAGGTTCATCTTCCAGTTGCCGGCCACCAGCGTCCGCCGCCCGGTGCCCTTGTCCTTGCTCACGCCGTTCTTACCCTTCTCGGTACCCCGTTCGGAACGCCCCCGGCCCAGTGGCGCCATCACAAGCTCCCGGTCCCAGCCATCGAGGCGGTCCCAGCCATCGAAGTGGTCCCAGACATCGAAGTGGTCCCAGACATCGAGGCGGTCTCAGACATCGAGCGCCGCGAGGCCGGGCAGCGTCTTGCCCTCCAGGTACTCCAGGCTCGCCCCGCCGCCGGTGGAGATGTGGCTGAAGGCGTCCTCGGGGATGCCGAGCGTGCGCACGGCGGCGGCGGAGTCCCCGCCGCCGACCACGGAGAAGCCGTCCCCGGCGGCGATCGCCTGGGCGACCCCGCGGGTGCCGGCGGCGAACGGCGCGAGCTCGAACACGCCCATCGGGCCGTTCCAGAACACGGTCGCGGCGCCGGCGAGCCGCTCGGCGAACAGCGCCGTGGACGCCGGGCCGATGTCCAGGCCGAGCCAGCCCTCGCCGATCCCGTCGGCGGGCACGACCGCCGTCTGGGCGTCGACGGCGAAGCGGTCGGCGACGACGACGTCGGTCGGCAGCACGATCCGGTCGCCGCCCTCGGCGAGCAGCGCCTTGCAGGTGTCGATCATCTCGGACTCGAGCAGCGAGCCCCCGACGCCGTAGCCGAGGGCCGCGAGGAAGGTGAAGCACATGCCGCCGCCGACGAGCAACGCGTCGACCTTGGGCAGCAGGGCGCGGATGACCCCGAGCTTGTCCGACACCTTCGAGCCACCGAGGACCACCGCGTAGGGGCGGGCCGGGTCGGCGCTGAGGCGGCGCAGCACGTCGAGCTCGGTGAGCACCAGCCGGCCGGCGGCGTGCGGCAGCCGCTTGGGCACGTCGACGACGCTGGCGTGGGCCCGGTGGACCGCGCCGAAGGCGTCGCCGACGTAGAACTCGGCCAGCGCCGACAGGGCGTCCGCGAACGACGCCCGGGTCACGGCGTCCTTGCTGGTCTCGCCGGGCGAGAAGCGCAGGTTCTCCAGCAGCGCCACCTCGCCGTCGCCGAGGCCGGCGACGACCTCGCGCGCGCGGGCACCCGCGATGTCACCGGTGCCGTCGCCGGCGAAGGCCACCGGTCGACCGAGCAGCTCGCCGAGGCGGGCCGCGACCGGCTCCAGCGAGTACTTGGGGTCGGGCTCGCCCTTGGGACGGCCCAGATGGGAGGTCACGATCACCCGCGCGCCGCGGTCCAGCAGCGCGGCGATCGTCGGGACACTGGCGCGGACCCTGCCGTCGTCGGTGATGCGCGGGGTGTCGCCCGAACGGTCCAGCGGCACGTTCAGGTCGCTGCGGACCAGGACGCGGTGCCCGGCGACCTGCAGGTCGTCGATCGTCCTCACTCTTGGTTACTCCATTGGGTTCGAGACCGGGGATGGGAGACGGGGCGATGCGGCGAACCGCCTCCGGCGATCCCCACCGGGAACCTGGCCGGACACGCTCCGCGGCGTTGCGGTTGCGCGGATTGCAGGGTGCGGGACGCAACCACGACGGCCGGGACCGCGCACGGCGGCCCCGGCCGGAACGGCTCCTAGAGACGGGCGCCGACCAGGGCGGTCAGGTCGACCAGCCGGTTGGAGTAGCCCCACTCGTTGTCGTACCAGCCGACGATCTTGACCTGGTTGCCGGCGGACATCGTCAGCAGCGAGTCGAAGGTGCACGACGCCGGGGTGTTCACGATGTCGGAGGAGACGATCGGGTCCTCGGTGTAGACCAGGTAACCCTTGAGCGGGCCCTCGGCCGCCGCCTTGAACGCCGCGTTGACCTCGTCCTTCGTCGCCGGCTTGGTCAGCGTGGCGACGAGGTCGGTGACGGAGCCGTCGAGCACCGGCACCCGCATGGCGATGCCGTCGAGCTTGCCCTTGAGGTGCGGCAGCACCAGCGCGGTGGCCTTGGCGGCACCGGTGGTGGTCGGGATGATGTTCTGCGCCGCCGCCCGGGCCCGGCGCAGGTCCTCGTGCGGGAAGTCCAGGATGACCTGGTCGTTGGTGTAGGCGTGGATGGTGGTCATGAGGCCCTGGCTGATGCCGAACGCCTCGTCGAGCACCTTGGCCATCGGCGCCACGCAGTTCGTGGTGCAGGAGGCGTTGGACAGGATGTGGTGCTTCGCCGGGTCGTAGGCGTCGTCGTTCACGCCCACGACGACGGTGAGGTCCTCGTCCTTGGCCGGGGCCGAGATGATGACCTTCTTGGCGCCCGCGGTGAGGTGCTTGCCCGCGTCGGCGGCCTTGGTGAACCGGCCGGTGGACTCGATGACGATGTCCACGCCCAGCTCGCCCCACGGCAGCGCGGCGGGGTCCCGCTCGGCGAGCACCTTGATCAGGGTGTCGCCGACCCGGATGCCCTCCTCGACGACGCTGACCGGAGCGGCCAGCGTGCCCAGGGTGGTGTCGTACTTGAGGAGGTGCGCGAGGGTCTTGTTGTTGGTCAGGTCGTTGACGGCGACGATCTCGAGGTCGTCCCGCTTGCTCGCCGCGAGCGCCCGCCAGAAGTTACGGCCGATCCGCCCGAAGCCGTTGACACCCACCCGCGTAGCCACGTCCAGGACTCCCTACCGTCTTGTCTCGTCGTTTCGACAGCCATGACGCCGCTTGCGTCATGACCGGAGTTCGGTATCTCGTTGTCGAGGCAGGAGCCTAACGAGTTCGCACATCATCGGCGGTAATCCGAACCGTGCGGTGTTGGTCTCCTCACACGAGGCCGCGCACCCGTCGGGGGACCTGCTCCCACCCGGTCACGACGATGCTCCGCATCCGGAGGTTCCCGCCGCTCCCCTGCCCGGACCCCGGGCCAGGCACGTCCCGTGCTTGCCTGCCACACCGTCCGAGCCGCCCCACCGTTCGGGCACCCCCGCGGCGCGGGGCCTGCACCGTCCCCTGTGTGCGATCCCGATGGTGCTACCCCGAGATTATTCCACGGACGATCGGGCATCGTTGATCTGACCCCGACGCACTCCACCACCAACGGGCCTATATCAGGAATAGCGATGATCCAGCTAGCGAAATGCCCGAAATCAACTAGATGACGCATTGTCAGCACTCAGGCGTTCTCCAGCAGATCCGGTGAGACGCTTGCCTCGGTGTTGGGGATGCCGAGGGCGTTCGCCCGCTTGTCCGCGAGCGCCAGCAGCCGCCGGATGCGCCCGGCGACGGCGTCCTTGGTCAGCGGCGGGTCGGCCAGCGCGCCCAGCTCCTCCAGGGACGCCTGGGCATGCTCCAGGCGCAGCCGGCCCGCGGCAAGCAGGTGCTCGGGCGCGTCGTCGCCGAGGATGCGCATCGCCGCCTGCACCCGCGCCCCGGCCGCGACCGCGGCGCGGGCCGATCGGCGCAGGTTGGCGTCGTCGAAGTTCGCCAGCCGGTTCGCCGTCGCCCGGACCTCGCGGCGCATCCGCCGCTCCTCCCAGGCCATCAGGCTGTCATGGGCACCGATCTTGGTCAGCAACGCGCCGATGGCGTCCCCGTCCCGGATGACCACCCGGTCGACCCCGCGCACGTCGCGGCTCTTGGCCTGCACACCGAGCCGGCGAGCCGCCCCGACCAGCGCGAGCGCCGCCTCCGGACCGGGCGAGGTGACCTCCAGCGAGCAGGACCGGCCGGGTTCCGTCAGCGACCCGTGGGCGAGGAACGCGCCCCGCCACGCCGCCGCCGCGTCGCACGCCGAGCCGGTGACGACCTGCGGCGGCAGCCCGCGTACCGGCCGGCCACGCTGGTCGAGCAGCCCCGTCGAGCGGGCGAGCTGCTCGCCGTCGCGCTCGACCCGCACGATGTAGCGCACCGAGCGGCGCAGCCCACCGGCGGCGAGCACCGCCACCGTGGACGGGAAACCGAAGACCTCGGCGACCTCCCGACGTAGCCGGCGCGCGGTCGCGCCCGTATCGAGCTCCGCCTCCACCACGATGCGGCCCCCGACGATGTGCAGCCCCCCGCCGAAACGCAGCAGGGCTGCCATCTCGGCCCGCCGGCAACAGGGCTTCGCGACCCGTAGCCGGCTCAGTTCGTCCTTGACGGTGGCCGTCATCGCCGCCACACCGATCACTCCTTGGCTTCACCGAATGGGGTCCGGCGGACGCCGCCGGACGATGGGTACTTCGTGACCGGCCGCCGGCTGCTCCCCGCGGACGGCGCCCGCGGCGCCGACGGGGCAGGCTGGCCGGACGGCCCGGTGCGAGCGGCCGGCGACGCCGCCGAGGCCTCGCCACCGGGTGCCGCGGCCTGCGCCGGCGCCGCGGCAGTCGCCGGCCCGGCACCCTCCCCGACCGCCGTGGCCTGTGAGACCGCCGTGGCCTGCGGGACCGCCGTGGCCTGTGCGAACACGGCGCGGAAGGCCGCGACGAGGCGGGTCGGGTCGTGCACGGGCGCGCCGGGCACCCGCACCGGCGCCAGATGCAACCGGGCGCCGAGATCCGCCGCGGCCCGCGCGAGCGGGTCGGGTTCGGGCACCGCGCTCGGATCGGCGACCACGACGTCCAGGCGCAGGCCGGGCACGTGCCGGCGCAGGGCCTCGAGGTGGGCCTGCGGGGTGTACCCGGCGGTCTCCCCCGGCTGGGCGGCCAGGTTGAGGACCATCAGCGTGCGCGCCCGGGAGGTGGTGATCGCGTGCCGCATCCCGGGCACCAGCAGGTGCGGCAGCATGCTCGTGTAGAGCGACCCCGGGCCGAGGACGAGCCAGTCGGCCGCGCAGGCCGCCGCCACCGCCTCCGCGCAGGCCGCCGGCTCCGCCGGGGCCAGCCGGACGCCCACCACCCGCCCCGCCGTGGTGGCCACCGCGGCCTGCCCGCGCACCTCGCTCACCGCCCCCGGTGCGGCCGGGTCCAAGCCGACGACGTCGGCGACGATGTCGATGCCCTCCGTGGACAGCGGCAGCACCCGACCCCGCGCCCCGAGCAGGCTGGCAGCGAGGTCGAGGGCGGCCACCGGGGAGCCGGTGTGCTCGGCCAGCCCGGTCAGCACCAGGTTTCCCACCGCGTGCCCGGCCAGCGGCCCGGAACCGGCGAAGCGGTGCTGGAAGAGCTCCGCCCAGGTCGCCGGCGGCCCGTCCGGGCCGGCGAGCGCGGCCAACGCCATCCGCAGGTCACCCATGGGCAGCGCGCCGAGCTCGGCGCGCAACCGCCCCGACGATCCGCCGTCGTCGCCGACGGTCACCACCGCGGTGAGCGCCGAGGTGAGCTGACGCAGCGCAGCCAGCGAGGCGGCGAGCCCGTGGCCGCCCCCGAAGGCGACGACCGCCGGCTGCCGCCCGGCGACGGCGGCCTGGGGATCACGGCCGGGGCCGGTGGGATCGACGGGCTTCGGCACGCTCACTCCCGTCCCAGATCGCGGTGCACGACCCGGACTCCGACGCCGTCGGCGGCCAGCCGCGCGCCGAGCTGCTCGGCCATCGCCACGCTGCGGTGCTTGCCGCCGGTACACCCGACCGCGAGGGTCAGGTACCGCTTGCCCTCCCGCGCGTAGCCCTCCCCGACCAGGCGCAGCAGTGCCGCGTACTGGTCGAGGAACTCCTGCGCCCCGGGTTGGGCCAGGACGTAGCTGCGCACCTGCGGATCCCGCCCGGTGTAGGGGCGCAGCTCCTCCACCCAGTGCGGGTTGGGCAGGAACCGGCAGTCGGCGACGAGGTCGGCGTCCAGCGGCAGCCCGTACTTGTACCCGAACGACACGACGGTGGCGTTGAGCCGGTTCGCGCCCGGCTGCCCGAACGCCGCATCGATCTTCGACCGCAGCTCGTGGACGTTCAGATCGGTGGTGTCGAGGACGAGGTCGGCCTCGCCGCGCAGCTCGGCGAGCAGCGCCCGTTCCCGGCCGATGCCGTCGACGACCCGCTCGTCGCCCTGCAGCGGATGCGGCCGGCGGACGTGGTCGAACCGGCGGATGAGCGCGTCGTCGCTGGCCTCGAGGAAGAGCATCCGCGGATGCATGCCGCGGGCGTCCAGCGCCGCGACCGCGGCCCGCAGGTCGGAGAAGAACGCCCGGCCGCGGACGTCGACGACCACGGCGATCCGGCTGACCGCGCCCCCGGAGCGGTGGCCGAGCTCCGCCATGGTGGACAGCAGGGCGGGCGGCAGGTTGTCGACGACGAACCAGCCGAGGTCCTCCAGGCACTTGGCCGCGGTGCTGCGCCCCGCGCCGGACAGGCCGGTGATGATGGCGAGGTCGAGGGTCGGGGTGGTCATGACGCCCTTCCCGAGTCGGCGTGGTGCAGGGCTCGCGGCGCCGCGGCGGGACCGTCGGCCGCGGCCGCCGGTGCGGGCCGCGCCGGGTCGGGGTCGGGATCCTCCGGGGCCGCCGACGGCGGCTCGTCCAGGATCTCACCGGTGCGGGGGTCGACGGCGGGGGTGGGCGCGGCGGCGGTACCCGGCGCGGACCGACCGAGCGTCGTGAGGATGGCCGCGGCGGTGCGCGGTCCGATCCCGGGCACCTGGGCGATCTCCTCGGCGCTGGCCGCCCGCACCTTCGCCACCGAACCGAACTGCCGCAGCAGCGCCTTGCGCCGGGTCTCCCCGAGGCCCGGCACGTCGTCGAGCGCGGAGGTCACCATCGCGGCGGACCGCTTCTGCCGGTGGTAGGTGATGGCGAAACGGTGCGCCTCGTCCCGAACCCGCTGCAACAGATACAGCGCCTCGGAGGTACGGGGCAGGATCACCGGCTCCGCGGTGTCGGGCAGCCAGACCTCCTCCAGCCGCTTCGCGAGCCCGCACAGCGCCACCCCGCCGGGCCCGGTGTCGATGCCGAGCTCGTCGAGGGCGCGGGCGGCCGCGGCGACCTGCGGCGGGCCGCCGTCCACGACGACGAGGTTCGGCGGGTAGGCGAACCTGCGGGGTCGACCGGTGTCCGGGTCGACCGGCTGCGCCGCGCCCGGCGAGACGACCCGGCCCCGTCCGTCCCGGGTGGCCGCCTCGGGGCCGGCCGCGACATCGCCCGTGGGGCCGGCCGCGACATCGCCCGTGGGGCCGGCGGTGGCATCGCCCGTGGGGCCGGCGGCGAGATCGTCCGCGGTGTCGACGATGTCGACGAGCTCCCCGGTGCGGGACCGCTCGGCGAGGTAGCGGGAGAACCGCCGGTGGATGGTCTCGTACATGCTGGCGACGTCGTCCTGCCCGGCGTCCGCCCGCCCGCGCTCGCGGGCGGCGCCGCCCGCGCCGCCGCGGATGGAGAACCGGCGGTACTCCGACTTGCGCGCCAGCCCGTCCTCGAAGACGACCATGCTCGCGACGACGTTGGTGCCCTGGATGTTCGACACGTCGTAGCACTCGATGCGCAGCGGCGCGTCCGGCAGCTCCAGGGCCTCCTGCAGCTCGGCGAGCGCCCGGCTGCGGGCGGTCAGGTCACTGGCCCGCTTCGTGCGGTGCAGCGCCAGCGCCTGGCGGGCGTTGCGCTCCACGGTCTCCAGCAGGGTGCGCTTGTCACCGCGGCGGGGCACCCGGACCTCGACCCGGCCGCCGCGGGCGGCGCCGAGCAGCTCGGCCACGGCATCCGCGTCCGGGGGCAGGGCGGGCACGAGGATCTCGCGCGGGATGCCCGCGCCCTGAGGGTCGGTGCGTGGCGTCCGGGCCGGCGGCATGGGCCCGGCCGCGCGGCCTGATCCCCCACGCCCGGCCGGCGACTCGCCCGCGTCCCCGCCGCCGGCATCGCCTGCGCCGGCGGCGGTGAGCGACGTGCCCTCCAGGTACTCCTGGGTGAGGAACTGCTCGACGAGGTCGGCCGTGGTCACCTCGTCGAGCTTGTCGACGACCCAGCCGCGCTGCCCGCGCACCCGCCCGCCGCGAACGTAGAAGATCGCGACCGCGGCCTCCAGCTCGTCCTCGGCGAAGGCGATCACATCGGCGTCGGTGCCGTCGGGCAGCACGACGGCCTGCTTCTCGATGGCCCGCCGCAGGGCGCCGGCGTCGTCGCGCAGCCGCGCGGCCCGCTCGTACTCCTGCGCCGAGGCGGCCTGCTGCATCTGCTGCTCGAGGCGGCGCAGGTAGCGGGCGGTCTGACCGGACATGAAGTCGCAGAAGTCGTCGACGATCGCCCGGTGGGTCTCGGCGTCCACCCGGCCGACGCAGGGCGCCGAGCAGCGGTCGATGTAGCCGAGCAGGCACGGCCGGCCGACCTGCCCGGCCCGCTTGAACACCCCCGCCGAGCAGGTGCGGGCCGGGAAGACGCGCAGCAGCAGGTCGAGGGTCTCCCGGATCGCCCAGGCGTGGACGTACGGGCCGAAGTACCGCACACCCCTGCGCTTCGGTCCCCGCATGACCTGCAGGCGCGGGAACTCCTCGTGGAGGGTCACCGCGAGACTCGGGTAGCTCTTGTCGTCGCGGTACCGGACGTTGAAGCGCGGATCGAACTCCTTGATCCACGTGTACTCGAGCTGGAGGGCCTCGACCTCCGTGGAGACCACGGTCCAGTCGACCGCGCTGGCCGCCTGGACCATGTGCTGGGTGCGAGGGTGGAGCGTGTGCAGATCGGCGAAGTAGTTGGCCAGCCGGGCCCGCAGGTTCTTGGCCTTGCCCACGTAGAGCACACGGCCGTGCTCGTCGCGGAAGCGGTAGACGCCGGGGGTCTCGGGGATCGAGCCCGGCGCGGGCCGGTAGGACGCCGGATCAGCCATGAACCGAGCCTACGGCGACCATCATCCCGAACGAGCAGCGCCTGCACGTAACCATTTCATCACGCATAGCGTGCGACCTCATCGGCGGGCCCTCTCGAAGCGTGGCAGAAGGGTGACAGGAGGCAACAAAATCTGAAGCTGGTCGTGATTAATCCGAGACTTTCGGTTGTTTCCAGTGCCCCCGCTGGCGTCCGGCGCGGGGGGCTGCGACCCTCGACACACCGGGCAAGCGAACCGAGGGAGCCAGCACGTGCTTGGTAAAGACGTCACGGCGGAGTTCGTCGTGGACGACGCGGCCAGCCGTGGGCGGGTGACGGTGTTCCAGATCTGCTGGCGAGCGTGCGATCCGTTGGCCGTGTCCATGACCCTGGTGTCCAGGCCGGAGCACCCCGCGCTGCCGCAGGGCAGCTGGGTGGCGCCCCGCGACGCGCTGCGCGCCGGTCTGGAGACGGCGGTCGGCGACGGCGACGTGCGGATAGGCCCCGACCCGGGGCAGGGCGGCGTCCGGCTGGACCTGGTCGACGGGGACCGCCGCTCCGTGGTGATCCTCTCGACATCGTCGCTGCGGAGCTTCCTGGACCGCACCGAGCGGCTCGTGCCGACCGGCCAGGAGCACACCGAGCAGGAACTGGACACCGTCCTGGCGAACCTGCTCCAGACCTGACCTTCCCGCCGCCGGGCCGGCCCGCCGCCCCGCGCGGCCGTCCGGCAGACCAGCCGCCGGCCACCCT
>NZ_CM001489.1:229383-381285 GCF_000262465.1 Frankia sp. QA3 | reverse complement strand
CTCCCCCACCGGCGGCTTCGGCGGCCGCCCCACCGGTGGCCGGCACCCGGTCGCCAAGGATCTCCCGCAGGAAGACCGCGGTGTGGCTCTCCTCGACCGCGGCGACGACCTCGGGCGAGCCCTGGGCGACGACCCGCCCGCCGCCGGTGCCGCCCTCCGGCCCCATGTCGATGATCCAGTCCGCCGTCTTGATCACATCGAGGTTGTGCTCGATGACGATGACCGTGTTGCCGGCGTCGACGAGCCGACCGAGCACGCCGAGCAGCTTGCGGATGTCCTCGAAGTGCAGCCCGGTCGTCGGCTCGTCGAGGACGTAGACGGTTCGGCCGGTGGAGCGCCGCTGCAGCTCGGAGGCGAGCTTGACCCGCTGCGCCTCACCGCCGGACAGCGTCGGCGCCGACTGGCCGAGGCGGACGTAGCCGAGCCCGACGTCGTTGAGCGTGCGCAGGTGACGGGCGATCGCCGGCACCGCGGCGAAGAACTCGGCCGCCTCCTCGATCGGCATGTCGAGGATCTCGGCGATGTTGCGGCCCTTGTAGTGGACCTCGAGGGTCTCCCGGTTGTACCGGGCACCGTGGCAGACCTCGCACGGCACGTACACGTCCGGCAGGAAGTTCATCTCGATCTTGATGGTGCCGTCACCGGAGCACGCCTCGCAGCGCCCGCCCTTGACGTTGAACGAGAACCGGCCCGGCAGGTAACCGCGAACCTTGGCCTCGGTCGTCTCGGCGAACAGCCGGCGGATGTGGTCGAAGACGCCGGTGTAGGTCGCCGGGTTGGACCGCGGGGTGCGGCCGATCGGCGACTGGTCGACCCTGACGGCCTTGTCGAGGTGGTCGAGGCCGCTGACGGTCCGATGCCGGCCGGGCACCTCGCGGGCGCCGTTGAGCTTGTTCGCCAGCACGCTGGCGAGGATGTCGTTGACGAGGGTGGACTTGCCCGACCCGGACACCCCGGTGACGGCCACGAAGCAGCCCAGCGGGAACGAGACCGTGACGTCGCGAAGGTTGTGCTCGCGGGCGGCGTGCACCGTCAGCGCGCGGCCCTTCGTCGGCGCGCGGCGGATGTCGGGCACCGGGATCTGGCGCCGGCCGGAGAGGTAGGCGCCGGTCATCGACTCCTCGCTGGCGAGCAGCTCCGCCACCGGCCCGGAGACGACGACCCGCCCGCCGTGCTCGCCCGCGCCGGGGCCGATGTCGACCACCCAGTCGGAGGCCCGGATGGTGTCCTCGTCATGCTCGACGACGATGAGGGTGTTGCCCAGGTCGCGCAGCCGCAGCAGGGTCTGGATGAGCCGGCGGTTGTCCCGCTGGTGCAGCCCGATCGACGGCTCGTCGAGGACGTAGAGCACCCCGACGAGGCCGGAGCCGATCTGGGTGGCCAGCCGGATGCGCTGCGCCTCCCCACCGGCCAGGGTGCCGGCGGCGCGGTCGAGGGAGAGGTAGTCGAGCCCGACGTCGAGCAGGAACGTCAGCCGCGCGTCGACCTCCTTGAGCACGCGCCCGGCGATCGTCCGCTCCCGCTCGCCGAGCTCCAGCCCGCGCAGGAACTCGGCGCACTCCCCGATGGCCATCCCGGAGACCTCGGCGATGGACCGGCCGCCGACCGTGACCGCCAGCGACTCGGGCTTGAGCCGGGCGCCGCGGCAGGCCGGGCAGGGCACGTCGCGCATGTAGCCCTCGTACCGCTCCCGGCTGCTGTCCGACTCGGCCTCCCGGTGGCGGCGGCCGATGAAGCCGATGACCCCTTCGAACGAGGTGTAGTAGGACCGCTTGCGGCCGTAGCGGTTGGTATAGCCGACGTGGATCTCGGTCTCGCCGCTGCCGTGGAGCACCGCCTTGCGGGCCCGCTCCGGCAGCCCCTCCCAGGGGGTGTCCATCCGGAAGCTGAGGTCCTCGGCCAGGGCGGTGAGCAGCCGCTCGAAGTACTCCTTGTTGTGCCCGCCGGCCCACGGCGCCACCGCGCCCTGCGCCAGGGAGAGGGTCGGGTCGGGCACGACGAGCTCCGGGTCGACCTCCTTGCGGGTGCCGATGCCGGTGCACTCGGGGCAGGCGCCGTAGGGCGAGTTGAAGGAGAACGAGCGCGGTTCGAGCTCCTCGAAGGACAGGTCGTCATAGAGGCAGGCGAGGTGCTCGGAGTACATCCGCTCACGCTCGGGGTCGTCGGCGGGCCGGTCGACGAAGTCGACGAGGACCAGGCCGCTGCCGAGGCGCAGCGCCGTCTCCACCGAGTCGGTCAGGCGCCGCTTGGCCGACTCCTTGGCCGCCAGCCGGTCGACCACGACCTCGATCGTGTGCTTGCGCTGCTTCTCCAGCTTCGGCACGTCGGTGAGCGCGACGACGGTGCCGTCGACGCGGGCCCGGGCGAACCCGGAGCTCTGCAGCTCGGCGAACAGGTCGAGGTACTCGCCCTTGCGCCCGCGCACCACCGGCGCGAGCACCTGGAAGCGGGTGCCCTCGGGCAGCTCCAGCAGCCGGTCGACGATCTGCTGCGGGGTCTGCCGGGAGATCGGCCGCCCGCATTTCGGGCAGTGCGGCCGGCCGGCGCGGGCGAACAGCAGGCGCAGGTAGTCGTAGACCTCGGTGATCGTGCCGACGGTGGAGCGCGGGTTGCGTGAGGTCGACTTCTGGTCGATGGAGACCGCCGGGGACAGGCCCTCGATGAAGTCCACGTCCGGCTTGTCCATCTGGCCGAGGAACTGGCGGGCGTACGCCGACAGCGACTCCACGTAGCGCCGCTGCCCCTCGGCGAAGATCGTGTCGAAGGCGAGGCTGGACTTGCCGGATCCGGACATGCCGGTGAAGACGATCAGCCCGTCGCGGGGCAGGTCGAGATCGACGTCGCGGAGGTTGTGCTCACGCGCGCCACGCACGACAAGACGGTCGGCCATCGTCGATCCCTCATGATCTTCCGGAAAATCGGACCTGGGCGAGTGTGGCCATGCTACGGATGGGGTCCGACAGTTTTTCCGCGGCCGGTCGCCGGCTTCACCCGCCGGGCACCCGCCCGCGGGTCGGCGTCACGGCCGTCACCCGACGGAAGGTAACGACCTGCCTGAAGTGGGTGTTCCGCGGCCGGCGTGGTCTCACCCCGGTCCGCGGTGTCGGCGACCCGCCGGGCGCCGACAATCACCTCAGGCGGCCGCGACGCCCGAGCAGACCGAGCCGTCCGCCCGGAGAGGGGACCACATATGAGCGACGCCCACGGCGACGAGGCCGGCGCGACCACCACCGGCGGCTACACCGGGAAGGTCACCGTCGGCGGCCCGGCGGACACGCGGGCTTTGCCAGGCCTGACGGTGACCAAGGTCGCGGTCGGCCCGGCGGACAACAACGCCTACCTGCTGCGCTGTCCCGTCACCGGCGCGCAGCTGCTCATCGACGCCGCGAACGAGGCCGGCACGCTGCTGCGGCTGATCGGCGACGCGGGCCTCGCCACGGTGGTCACCAGCCACCGGCACGCCGACCACGTCCAGGCGCTCGCCGAGGTCGTGGCCGCCACCGGCGCGACCACCGTCGCCCACGCCGACGACGCCCCCCAGATCCCCGTGCCCACCGCGCGGGTCGTGCACGACGGCGACGAGATCACCGTCGGCCGGGCGACCCTGCGGGCGATCCACCTCGTCGGCCACACCCCCGGTTCCATCGCGCTGCTCTACGACGCCGACCCCGCCGCCCCGCACCTGTTCACCGGCGACTGCCTGTTCCCCGGCGGCCCCGGCAACACGTTCGGCGACGCCGCTGCCTTCACCACGCTGATGGACGACCTGGAGCGCAAGGTGTTCGGCCCCCTGCCGGACACGACGTGGATCTACCCGGGCCACGGCTTCGACTCCACCCTCGGCGCCGAACGCCCCCACCTCGCCGAATGGCGCGCCCGCGGCTGGTGACCGGCAGATCGTGCCTGCGCATCGTCTCAGAATCTGCCCGGATCCTGCGGTGTTCCCACAACCTCTACCTCGTAGAACCGTTCCGCTGTCCGTGCCGCCTCGTAGTAGATGCCCGGCGCGAGCCACAGCGGGCCGACGATTCGCGCCCGTTCGGCGACCCTTTCGCCCGCGATCAGTGGGTGCTTGAAACCGGTGGTGATCCGGCCGATCAGCTCGATGCGGCCGACACAGTTCAGCGCGAGCGGGAGGCCTGCGGCGAGTAGTGCGGGGGCGCTGCGGGCCATGCCCGCGCACAGGGCTTCGAGGTCGTCGACGGAGTAGAACCCGCAGCCGCATCCGGCAGTCGGCGGATTCTCACAGCCATTATCGCATTTCGGCTGGTTCTCGTACGGCTGCCACCGGTACGGCGGAAGCCGGTTAACACCGGGCATCGAGTAGAGATAGCCGTACGGCCCTTTGGCCGGGAAGGAACGCAAGCGTGGTTCGTTGATCGTGAAGAACCGCCAGCCGAACGTAGGCATGATTCCCGTCTCCTGACACGTCGAAATAGAGCGGCGTGTCGAGGACGGATTCACCGGCCCGCGGCCATTCACTCGGTACGCGAATGGAGCCACGCCGATCATATCCCAGGGGTCTTCAGATCGAACCCTTCGCGAAAGCCGCGGACGGGCGGGAGGGGTGTAACAGAAGCTGACACCCCCGGAGGCGCCTCGAAGATGGTGGCCTCGCCCGCGCACCCGCAGGCCGGATGCGCGACGTATCCAAGGCATACGCCACAGACAGCGATCCCCCGCGTACCTGCGGGGCGGAGGCTTCCCGACCTGCACCGCCGTCCCCGTGGTTCTCCTGCCCACCCGGCGCGGCCGGCACGACAACGGCGGCGGCCCGTTGGCGAAGCTGTCGGTCACACTGATCCCGGTCGCATAGCGGATCACGTGGGGACTACGGCGCGGACCGGCAGAGCCGGCCATCCTCAGCGGCATGGATGACCCAGCGGCGAAGCCGCAGAACCCGGCGGCGATCGTCCTTCGCTGCCGGAAGCACCGCCGCCCGCAGACCGGGCCCGGGGTGAAGCTGACGTTCCGCCGGCCGCCGTCGTCCAAAGACTGCCCCGATTGTCGGACTGTTCACGCCCCTAAGCGGCAGGAGTAGGCAGGTCCCGGATCCGGGAACCGTCCAGCCGCTAGCCCGGTCGGCCGCCGGATCCCCGGGGGTCATCGGCGCGGACGGTCCCGCGCGACACGGTCGGATCGTCCTGTTTGCTCGGCGCTGAACGCCGGGGCTGCTCAGGCTTGACGGCAGAACCCGAGACGAGGAGATGCCGTGACGACGGACGACCAGCCCGCACCAAGCGGCCGACGTGAAGCTGCTGCTGGATCTGTTGGATCTGCTGCCCACGCCAGACCTCGACGACCAAGGCGAGTTCTGGGAGGCGTTCAGCCGGGCGCAGGAGGGTGGGCTGCAGGCCGACTATATCGTCGGGAAACTGGCGGTGTGGGCCGCGAGAGCCCATGAGGAGCCTGCCAACTCCTATTACGCGCATGAGCTGGCCGATTACTGTCTGATGTTCTTCGACGGGGAGAGTCAGGCGATGTGGGAGCTGTTGGGGGACCGCGTCGCCGCCGGCGGGAGAAGTGGCCGCCGGTTCGCGGAGTCCGTATGCGAGACGGCCTGGTTGATCTATGTGCCGCTGCAAGCAGCTATGCGCCGGGAAGCCACTTCGACCGCGCGGAGCGCCCAGGGGTGTGGAAGCTTCGAGGGGAATTGAAGGACATCTAGGAGCGCGGGCTGCCGGCGGACGAGTAGCTGTCTCCGCTCAGACGTGGCGCTGCTTCCCGGGCTTAGAGGTTGTCTCAGGTGGGGAGTTTCTTCCAGCAGGTGATCGCGGCAGCGAGGCAGAGGAACCCGAGGAAGTTGTGGCCGTCGCGTTCGTAGCGGATGGTCAGCCGGCGGTACCCGTCAAGCCAGGCAATCGTCCGTTCGATCTTCCACCGGTATGGGCCGAGGCGTTCGCTGCTGTCCACCCCGCGCCGAGCGATCCGTACGGTGATGCGGCGCCGGCGTAGGAAACGGCGCAGGTCCGGGTAGTCGTAGCCCTTGTCGGCCCGTAGCTTGTCGGGTCGGCGTCGCCGCGGCCCACGCCGGGACCGGATCGCCGGAATGCTGACGACCAGCGGGACGAGGGCCTGGCTGTCGTGCAGGTTCGCCCCAGACACCGCCACGACCAGCGGCAGACCGGCCTCGTCGGTCAGAACATGAATCTTCGAGCCGGCTTTGCCGCGATCGACCGGGTTCGGACCGGTCAGACTTCCCCCCTTGTCGCCCGCAGGCTCGCCGCGTCCACGATCACCGACGACCAGTCGACGTGCCCGGCGCCACCCTGGGCGTCGAGGATCGCCCGGTGCAGCCGGGGCCACATTCCCGCCCGGGTCCACGCCTGCGCCCGGGTCCACGCCTGCGCCCGGGTCCACGCCTGGAACCGCCGGTGCGCCGTGGGCACCGACAACCCGAACTCGGTCGGCAGATGCCGCCAGGCACAGCCCACGGTCAACACAGAGACCACCGCGGTGAACACCGCCCGATCCTCGAGCGGCGCGGTCCCTCCACCCTGCTGGCGGGTCTCGAACCGGGGCAGCAACGGTTCCACCAGCTCCCACAGATCATCCGGGACCAGCCGCACAGCCAGGCTGTTCTCCATCACATCCATGATCGGATATGTACCCAGCCCAGCCCCACACGAGACAACCTCTGATGTCGCGCCGGATCGCTTCCGCGGACCACCGGTCGCGGACCAGGTCGGCGAGCCGGTCGGCGACCGCGCCGAGGTCCAGATCACCGGCTTGCGTGGACGCCTTGTCCGCGAGATCTGCCGCTCCGGGTAGGAACACCCCAACCGCGGCAAGCACCGGCCGGTGGGGTGCGGTGTCGGGTTCGGAGGGTTCCGCACAGCACGTTCGACCGCGTCCGGGTCGGAGGCACCGCGAGCGTCGACGGTCTACACGAACGCACCCGGGTGGAAGTCCACTCCGCCGCGGCCGGCGGTGGCCGTTGTCCGTGTGGGGACCTGCGACTCTTTCCAGACGTACTCGTTTTCCGGGGCTCGGTCGTCTCATGTCTCTGATCCACCCGACACCGCGGCGTCGATCCGCGTAGCCGTCAAGATGGGGTTCACCGACTCGGGCGATGCCTTCCGCAGCGATGCCGTCTACGTGATCCAATCGGCAGGTATGGCCCGGAACCGCGCCCCGCGTCCGGGCCCCGACCCCAACCACGGTCCCAGCCCCAACCCCGGCGATCATGGTGTTCCGCGGAACCGCGCCACCACGAGGAAGGCGGTGAAGCCCGAGAACCGGCCGATCTCGGTGAAAAGCCGATCTCGGTGAAAAGACGCCCGTCGCAGCAGGTCTCTGGGGTCCCGGGGAGGCTTACCCGGTGGTGAGGGGATCGACGGCCGAGGGGTCGGGTCCCGGCTCTGGATCACCGGACCGGGGTGCCGGCGCCGGGACAGCGCGCGCCGCGGACGGGACCTTGGCCGCTCCAACCTGGGCCGCTCCAGCCTGACCGACAGCGATCTGGCCGGCGGCGATCCGAGCGGGCTCGGCCGGGGGGAGGTGGCCGAGGCGACGGCGGGTCGCGGCGGGTGCGGCGTGCCAACGGGAGCGCACGGCGGGTTCCCAGGTCGGCCGGGTCAGGCCAGCCGCGAGCCCGGCGAGGATCCCGGCGGCGCGGCGCGCGTCCTGGAGACGGCCGGTGGCGAGTTTGCGGGCGGTGAGGACGGCGAGCTGGCCGGCGTGCACCGCGGGCCAGCTCCAGCCCAGGGTGGCGCGATGGCGGCGGGCGTAGACGGCGGCCGCGCGGCCGAGCTCGGCGTGCAGCAGGCCGGAGCGGCCGACGGTCTCGCCGCCCACGTGCACCACCGGCCATTCGTCGTCGGCCCAGGCGATCCGGCCGCCGGCCGCGTACAGCCGGGCGAACAGGTCGGTCTCCTCGTAGTACATCCAGTAGGCGGGGTCGAAGCCGCCGAGGCGCAGGAAGGTCGGGACGCGGATGGCGAAGAAGGCGCCGACCGGGTAGCGCAGCTGCGGCCAGCGGGCGACGGCTGCCGCCTCGCCGCGCAGCGTGATGAAGGCGCTCGTGCGCGGGGTCGGCAACACCCCCCGGGACCGTCCGGGGCCGCCCTCGCTGGCGAGGAAGGGGAAGCCGACGACGTCGACGGACGGCGGGTACCACCCGAGCAGCTTCGGAAGGACCTCCGCGGTGTCGGCGGGGATCGTCACGTCACTGTTGATCACCAGCAGCCAGTCCGGCGCCGGGCCGTCCTCGACGGCGAGGTTGACGGCGAGGTTGACGGCGGTGCCGTAGCCGACGTTGCCCTGGCCCTCAACGACGCGCACCCCGGCCGGCACCGGGCGCCCGGCGAGCGTGTCGTTCTCCACCAGTACCACCCCGCAGCCATTCATGGCGACCAGGGCCGACAGCAACTGGTAGAGATGGGTCGAGCCTCCGTGGGACACGACGACCGCCAACAGACTATGCATTATCCGCCTTCGCTAGAACGTAAAACGATAATCAGGAAATTGGAGATACCCCGCCGTACGTCCACGCAGCGCACCAGCGAGCACATCGAGCCAGGGTGATCGATCAGGATTTCGCCGGTGCCGCCGCACTCATGGCCGAACCCCGCGCACGATGATCGCCGCAACCGGCCCCACCCCGGCCGACCGGCCCGGGTACCGGTCGCGACCAGGGTAACTAGCGCATCGTGAGGGTCCACGTTCCCCTTCCCGGCGAGTCGCGCACCACCATCCCGCACCGGCCTTCCGAAATAACCGGAAGATGCACCGGAAACGCTGCGGGTGCGGGCCACGGCAATGCCCGAACGGAATATCGGACCGCCGATCACGGCAGCCGCCGCGGCCACCGGAAAGGCCACGGAATCCGGTTTCGTGCCGCGGACCATCGCGCCGACCGTCGCAGCCGGCGCTGCCGGCCGCCCGCACGCCGCCGGACCGGCCACCGCGCCGCGGCACCCGGGTCCTCCGCCCACCGCGCTCCGCCCTCCGTCCCCGCACATCACGGGCAGGGGGCAGCGAGATTGCCCAAGTCGCGCCGTTTCGCCACCAGTCGCGACAAGGCCCTGTCAACGTGGAACACATGCCGCACCCAGATCGACTGACCGCGATCGTCGAGGAGCTGCGCCGGGCCGGACCCGCCGGGCGAACCGCCGCAAGCCTGGCGGCCCGGCTGGACGTCAGCGTGCGGACGATCCGCCGGGACCTACTGGCTCTGCAGGACGCGGGGGTTCCCGTGGGCGGGATCTCCGGGCCGGGCGGAGGATACGTGCTCGCCCAGCACGCGATGCTGCCGCCCGTCGCGTTCACCCAGGGCCAGGCCACCGCGGCCGCCGTGGCGCTGGCCGCCCCCGCGACCGGCCCGCTGACCCGCGACGGGGCGGCGGCGCTGGAAAAGCTGCTCGACATCATGCCCTCGCCGGAGCAGCGGCAGGTCGCCGAGCTGGCCTCCCGCGGCTGGGCAGGACCGCCCGCGGTCGCCCGCACGGCGCTCACCGCCACCATCGAGGATGCGCTGCGGGCCGGCCGGGTGCTCGCGATCGACTACCAGGACGCCGCCGGCAGCCGGACGGTGGGCCGTCGGGTGGAGCCACAGCTGCTGGCCTTCACCGGCGGCCACTGGTACCTGCTGGCCTGGTGCCTGGACCGGGGCGGCCCGCGCTGGTTCCGCTGGGACCGGATCTTCCGCGCCGTCAACACCGGCCAGCCGGCGGACGACCGCGACCCGTTCGCAATCTTCACCGCGCCTCCTCCCGGCGTCCGGCGGATCCGCCGGACGCCGGCGCCCGGCCCGCGCGGCGAGCCGGCGCGACCAAGCTGACTGCGCCCGGCGGGGCGGCCCGTCGCGGCCCGTCGTCGAGGCCGCGATCACCACGATCGACGAGCCGGCCGCGCCCGGCGGGGCTCCTGGCACGAGCCTCCACGCGGAGCCCGCCGCCCGGCGCGGAGACCTCCCGTGGCGCGACCCCGTCACCCGCCCCCTCACGGGTGCCGGGATCCGCCCGGCCGTCCCCCGGGCACGGACGTCTCGGCCCGGGGCTCCCGGTCCACCTCCGGCGCCCTGTCGGCGCCCGAGGCACGGTCGGCGCCAACCGCCTGGTCAGCGCCCGAGGCCGGGTCAGCGCCCGAGGCCGGCGCCGGCGAGGAACCCGCGGCCGGCGCCGCCTTCTCGGCGGACTCCTCTGCGGGCGGTTCGGTCAGCAGCGACCAGATCACCGAGACGGCCAGCGCGACGGCGATCACGCCGAGCGACAGCGCGATCGGCATGTGCCACACGTCGGTGAGCAGCATCTTCACGCCGATGAAGGCCAGGATGAACGCCAGCCCCGTCGCCAGGTGGTGGAACCGTTCCATCAGGCCCGCGAGCAGGAAGAACAGCGAACGCAGACCCAGGATGGCAAGCGCGTTGCTGGTGTAGATGAGGAACGTCTTGTCGGTGACGCCCAGCGCGGCGGGCACCGAGTCGAAGGCGAACAGCACGTCGGCGGTCTCGATCGCGACGAGGACGGCGAGCAGCGGCGTGGCGACGAGCTTGCCCGCGCGGCGCAGGACGAAGTGCTGCCCCTGGTACTCGTCGGTGACCGGTATGACCCGCCGCAGCAGCTTCACCGCCCGGCTCTGCGCCGGGTCCATCTCGACCCCGTTGTCGCGAAGCATCTTCACGGCCGTGTAGATCAGGAACGCGCCGAAGATATAGATGATGAAGCTGAACTGCTCGAGCAGGGCGACCCCGGCGGCGATGAACACGAACCGCAGCACCAGGGCGCCGAGCACGCCGTAGAACAGCACCCGGTGCTGGTACTCCCGGGGGACCTTGAAGTACGAGAAGATCAGTGCGAAGACGAACAGGTTGTCGACGGACAGGCTCTTCTCGAGCAGCCAGGCCGCGGTGTACTCACCGGCGGCACCGGGGCCCTGCCAGGCCCAGACGACCCCGGCGAAGCCGATGCCGAGGGACACCCACAGCAGGCTCCACCAGGCGGCCTCGCGGAAGCCGATGACGTGGGCCTTGCGGTGGGCGAGCAGATCGATGGCGAGGAGCACGAGCAGTGCGCCGACGAAGGCGGCCCAGGCCCAGAGGGGAACGTGCACGGAGATCTCCAGAGGTGTCGGGTCGCGGCCCGGATGCGCCACCCCGGCTCCTCCGGGGCGGAAGGTGTCGCTCTGACCGGCCGGGCGCCGTTGCCAGCGGCCGGTCAGAGCACGTTCACGCGCGTCACGCCATCAGCAGGATGGACATGAAGCGACGGATCACTAACTTTTAGTAGTCGCAGGGGGGTGCAGCGAGGCTGCTGTCCGCCCCTGCCGGATCCCACCCGGGGATCCGGCTCGGGGCACGGCCGGAGCAAGCCGGCCGCCGGCGCCGATCAGCGCCAGAGGTTGCCGGGCCGCACCGCCCCGGCGCCCCGCCCGCGCAGCGGCGCCGTCTCGATCGCCTGGCTGAGCTCGACCGGGCCGACGGTGCCGACCATCCGCAGGCTGCCGTCCGCCCCGGGCTCCACCACGACGACGCAGCCGGCGGCCGGTCGTTCAAGCAGCCGCGCGGGCAGGTCGGCCACCGCGTCGTCCGGCGCGGCAGTCGCGACCATGGACAGCGGGACACAGACCCGGTTGACCCGGGCGAGACCGCGGTCGTCCATGGGGACTGCGGCGAGATCGCGCAGCAGCGCCACCCCGGCGAGCGAGCCGTCGAAGTCCTCGACCCCGAAGACGGCCCGGCGGGCGGGCAGCACCACGTCGTCGAGCGCGTCGTCCACGGTCGACCAGGACGACAGCGTCGGCGGCGCCGGGCTCATGACATCCCGCGCTACCAGACCCTCCAGCGCGGCGTTGGTGCGCTGCTGGGACTGGGCCAGCCGGGATGCACCCAGCGCCAACCAGCCGAGCAGCACCGCCCACAGCCCCACGAAGCCGACGAGGAACACGCCGGCGGCACCGACGGCGATCAGCGACCAGCCGCTGATGACGCCGGCCCGGGCGACGGCCTGCTCGGCGCGCTCCCGGCTGCCGGTGCGACGCAGCACCCGGGCGGCGATCAGCCGGCCACCGGAGCTGCGCGGGCTGGGCAGCGCGTCGATGAAGGTCACCAGCAGGGCGAACGTGCCGACCCAGATGGCCACCTGGCCGGCCAGGGCCAGCGTCCCGGCCGGCGCGAGTGCGCCGAGGGTGACGAGCATGGCGCCGGCCAGGGTGGTGACGGCGAGCCCGGCGCGGGCGACCTGCGCCTCGGCGCGGACGTCGGCGCCCGACTCGAGGTCCCTCGGGCCGGCGGCCGGGTCCCTCGGGCCGGCGGCCGGCGGCAGCACGACGTCGACTCCGCCGCCCGCGCCGAACGTGGTCGGGGAACCGGCGGGCCCGGAACGCTCGGCGGATCCGGCCGCGGGGCGGCCCGAGTGGGTCATGCCCGCCCCCGCCATGCCGGCGCTCCCCCGGTCGCGGTCGCCGAGGGCGACCGTCAGGCGGCTGCCGAAGGCGCCGACGGTGATGCCGACGACGGTCAGCCCGGCCCGGCGGGCGGCGCGGGCCCGCATCAGGTCCGCGCCCAGCAGGATGCCGACGAGCAGGCCGGCGCCGATCAGCCCACCGGACAGGTAGGCGAATCCGGGTCGGTCCGGCACGGTGGCCGGCAGCGTGAGCGCGGCGAGCAGGACGGTGACGACCGCCACCGACACGGCGAGTCCCGGACGCACCGTGATCGGCGGAAACCCTCCCCGTCTGGTGGCGTCGTGGGTGGTCATGTCCGCTCAGACTCCTTTCCCATTTCCTAGTTGCCCGGCCGGCGATGGCGACCAGGTGCTACACATGCTCAACGTCTAGCCTGCCCTTCAACGTCCCGGCAGACACCGCACGGACTCCGCGAGTTCGCTTATGATTTCGTTGCCGAAGCTCGGCAATCAGGGGCGGGAGGCGGGCAGATGGAGGAAGCGGACGGACCGGCCGGGACGGCCCCGGTCGACGACGACGCGCCGGCCGGTCTGCCGGAGACGAGCCTGACCCGGCTACCCCGCGCGGCCGTGCTCGCGGCTGCCGACTCCCGGCTGCATGCCGGCCTGCTCGGCGACTACCTCGACGTCCTCGCCTCGGCGGCGGACAGCGGGCGCCGGCTGACCCGGGCGGAGCTGGAGGCGTTTCGCGACCTCGGCCAGGCGGCGGCGGAGTCCGGGGCCTCGCTGCGCGCCCTGGTCGACCTCTACCTCTCGGCGACCTGGCGGGTCTGGCCGTCCCTGCCCGCGGTGCGGGCCGCCGACCGCACCGCCCGCGAGCTGACCCGGGCGTCGAGCACGCCGGGGCAGCTCGCCGACGCGCTGCGCTCGGCCGGCGAGTCGGTCGGGGCGGTCTCGCGCACCCGTGCCGCCGCCTCCGCGGTGCTGCGGGCCAGCGACGACGCCGTCGCCGCCGTCTGCGAGGGCTACGAGGCCGCCCGCACCGCCCGTGCCCGCTCCGAGGAGGCGCTGCGCCGCGAGCTCGTCGACGACCTGCTCACCGGCACGTCGGCGGTGGGCCAGCTCCTGGAGCGGGCCGGGGCGTTCGGCCTGCGGCTGGAGGCGCCGCACGTCGTCCTGGTCGTCGCCGGCAACCGGCGCTTCCTCGACGGGCGGGCGCTGACCCGAGCGGCCGAGGGCATCCTGCGCGAGCACAGCCTCACCGATCCGCTCGTTGCGACCCGCGGCGGCCTGCTCGTCTGCGTGGTGCCCGAGCAGGGCGACCTGGCCCGCGGCCCGGAGCCGCCCGCTCGCGGCGTCACCCCGGCCGGCCGTTCGCCCGCCGGCCCGGACGCCGCCGCAGGTACGGGGTCCGGGCAGGCGACGGGGGGCGGCGTGCGGGGTCGCCGCCCCGGTCGCCGGGCTCGACGGGTCGGGGCCGCGGCGGGCGGCAACCGCCCGCCCGGCCGGCGGCGGGCGGACGAGTCGGGTGCCGGGGGCGCGGGCTTCTCCCCGCTGCCCGCGTTCGCGCCCACGCAGGAGACCACGGCGGCGATGGCCGCGCTGACCCGCCGGCTGCGCGCCGAGCCCGGTCTGCTGTGGCGGGTGGGGGTCAGCCGCGCGCGCAGCGGCGTCGCCGGGGTCCGGATCGGCTTCGAGGAGGCCCGCGGCGCCGCGGAGCTCGCCGGCCGCCTCGGGCTGGAGGGGGCCGTCGTGCACACCGACGACCTGCTCATCTACAAGGTCCTGCTGCGCGACCGGGAGGCGCTGGCAGAGCTGGTGGAGGCGGTGCTCTCGCCGCTGCGGGCTGCCCGGGGCGGCGCCGGCCCGCTGATCGACACCCTCGACGCCTACTTCACCACCGGTGGGGTGGCGCTCGCCGCGGCGCGCCGGCTGCACCTGTCCGTGCGGGCACTGACCTACCGGCTCGACCGCATCCACGCCCTGACCCGGCACGACCCGACCTCCCCGACCGACCGGTACGTCCTGCAGACGGCGGTGCTCGGCGCCCGGCTGATCGGCTGGGACCCGGCCGCCGGGTGAGCCGCCGGCGGCGGGGCGGAAACTGTCGGAGGGCTGTGGTGTTCTAGAGGACGTGAGCACAACGTTCGAACGGCCCAGCCTCGACATCGAGCGGACGCGCGCCCCGTTCGAGGTCGTGTCCGACTTCGCCCCGTCTGGCGACCAGCCCGCCGCCATCGAGGAGCTGGCCCGGCGGGTGCAGGCCGGCGAGACCAACGTGGTCCTGCTCGGCGCGACCGGCACCGGCAAGTCGGCGACGACGGCGTGGCTCGTCGAGCGCCTGCAGCGGCCGACGCTGGTGATGGCCCCGAACAAGACGCTCGCCGCGCAGCTCGCCAACGAGTTCCGCGAGCTGTTGCCGCACAACGCCGTCGAGTACTTCGTCTCGTACTACGACTACTACCAGCCCGAGGCGTACATCGCGCAGACCGACACCTACATCGAGAAGGACTCCTCGATCAACGAGGAGGTCGAGCGGCTGCGGCACTCGGCGACGATGAACCTGCTCACGCGGCGCGACGTCATCGTCGTGGCGAGTGTGAGCTGCATCTACGGCCTCGGCACGCCGCAGGAGTACATCGACCGGATGGTGCGGCTGCGCGTCGGCGACGAGATCGAGCGGGACCTGCTGCTGCGCCGCTTCGTCGACGTCCAGTACACCCGCAACGACCTGGCCTTCACCCGGGGGACGTTCCGGGTCCGCGGCGACACGGTGGAGGTGTTCCCGGTCTACGAGGAGCTCGCCGTGCGGGTCGAGATGTTCGGCGACGAGATCGAGCGGCTGACCTACCTGCATCCCCTGACCGGGGAGATCGTCCGCGAGGCGCAGGAGATCTTCGTGTTCCCGGCGACGCACTACGTCGCCGGCCCGGAGCGGATGGAGCGGGCGATCGCCGGGATCGAGGCGGAGCTCGACGAGCGCCTGGCGACGATGGAGCGCCAGGGCAAGCTGCTGGAGGCGCAGCGGCTGCGCATGCGCACCACCTACGACATCGAGATGATGCGCCAGGTCGGCTTCTGCTCCGGGATCGAGAACTACTCCCGGCACATCGACGGCCGCGACGCCGGCACCCCGCCGCATACCCTGCTGGACTACTTCCCCGATGACTTCCTGCTGGTCATCGACGAGTCGCACGTGACGGTCCCGCAGATCGGCGGGATGTACGAGGGCGACATGTCCCGCAAGCGCAACCTCGTCGAGCACGGCTTCCGGCTGCCCAGCGCGATGGACAACCGCCCGCTGCGGTGGGAGGAGTTCCTGGAGCGCATCGACCAGACGGTCTACCTGTCGGCGACTCCGGGACCCTACGAGCTGGGCCGGGCCGACGGCGTCGTCGAACAGATCATCCGGCCGACCGGGCTGCTCGACCCGGAGGTCGTGCTCAAGCCGACGAAGGGGCAGATCGACGATCTCGTCCACGAGATCCGACTGCGCGCGGAGCGCGACGAGCGCGTCCTCGTCACCACCCTGACCAAGAAGATGTCCGAGGACCTCACCGACTACCTGCTCGAACTCGGCATCCGGGTGCGCTACCTGCACAGCGAGGTGGACACCCTGCGCCGGGTGGAGCTGCTCACCGAGCTGCGCCGCGGCGATTTCGACGTGCTCGTCGGGATCAACCTGCTGCGCGAGGGCCTCGACCTGCCCGAGGTGTCACTGGTGAGCATCCTCGACGCCGACAAGGAGGGCTTCCTGCGCTCCGACAAGTCGCTGATCCAGACCATCGGCCGCGCCGCGCGCAACGTGTCCGGCCAGGTGCACATGTACGCGGACTCGATCACCCCGTCGATGCGCCATGCCATCGACGAGACGAACCGGCGCCGCGAGAAGCAGATGGCCTACAACGCCGAACGCGGCCTCGATCCGCAGCCGCTGCGCAAGAAGGTCGTCGACATCCTCGACGACATGGTCCGCGAGTCGGCCGACGGCGAGCTGATCGGCGGGGGCGGGCGGTCGCAGTCCCGGGGCAAGGCGCCGGTGCCGGGGATGAGGTCCCGAGGCGGCAGCCAGGGCACGGTCGGCCGGTATGCCGCCGAGCTCGCCGGGATGCCCTCGCACGAGCTGGCGCAGCTCATCCGCCAGCTCGACGACCAGATGCACGAGGCGGCCAAGGAGCTCCAGTTCGAGCTGGCCGCCCGGTTGCGCGACGAGATCGCCGAGCTGAAGAAGGAGCTGCGCGGCATGGGCGCCGCCGGGGTGCAGTAGCCCGCGCGGCCGGACCCGCCGCCCGACCGGACCGCGGGGGCGGCGGGCTAGGGGGTGGGCGGGCTACGGGGTGGCGGCCGGGGGGTGCTCGGCGGCCATGCGGGCGTCGCGGCGGGCCAGCAGCTCCCGCCAGACCTCGTCGAGGCGGGCGTCGAGGGCGTCGAGGCTGCCGCCGTTGTCGATGACGATGTCGGCGACGGCGCGGCGCTGCCCGTCGGTGGCCTGCGTCGCCATCCGGGCCAGCGCCTGGTCGCGGGGTAGGCCGCGGCCCTCCAGCCGCACCAGCCGCAGCTCGCGCGGCGCCTCGACGACCAGCACCAGGTCGTAGTTGCCCTCCGAGTGCACCTCGACGAGCAGCGGGACGTCGTGCAGGACGATCCCGTCCGGGGAGAGCTGCGCGATCCGCCGGCCCGTCTCGGCCCGGATGAGCGGATGGACGATCGCCTCCAGGCGCCCGCGGGCCGCGGCATCGGCGAAGACGATCCGGCCGAGTGCCGGGCGGTCGAGGCTGCCGTCGGGCGCAGCCAGCTCGGCTCCGAACTCCGCCAGCACCGCGGCGAGGCCCGGGGTGCCCGGCGCGACCACCTCGCGGGCGATCTGGTCAGCGTCGATCAGCAGCGCCCCGCGGGCCGCCAGGCGCGCCGACACCGCGCTCTTGCCCGACCCGATTCCACCCGTCAGACCCACTGTGAGCACGGTGCCGAGTCTGCCAGCCCATGGCAGCACATGTGCTGCCGCGCCGGCGGCCATCGGCATCGCGCCGTGCGCGGCCAACGGCCACCCCTCGCGGCGGCCACGTCGCCCCGGCTGTGGACGGGTGTCTGCGAGGTCCGGCCTGGCGGTCGCGCAGGTCGAGGCGTGGTCGGGGTTCCGGACGCCGCCGACCCGTGATGCCGTTCCGTGATCAGCCAAGCACAGAATCGCGCCGAGGGGTAAGGACGGTTTCAGGCCGGAAAAACGTGCTTAGACCTCGGCACGATCTGACCGCCATGTGGCCGGGTAACGCCATGTAGCCGGGCAACGCTGCTATGTGGCCGGGTGACGAAGGCCAGGGGCAGCGGCGCCCCAGCACCGGCACGCCTCGGACGCGACCGGGAAGGCACTGGTCGGCCACCTCGGCGGACCGCCTTCGCGGCGCGGGCGGCGGTTGGCAGACTGGTCCGTGTGGGGGTAGCCGAAAAGGGGCGGGCGCAGGCCGTGCCCATGCAGGCCACCGATCCGATCATCAGTCCCGACCCTGTCGCCGGCGGGCCCCCCGGCGGGTTGGTCGAGGCGGGGCAGGCCGACGGCTCGGGCGGGGTGGAGCCGGGCGACGGCTCGCAGAAGGCGGCGCCGACCGGGCGGCTCACCGAGCCGGGCGACGGCTCGGCCCAGGCGGAGCCGACCGGGCGGGCAGGGCGGCTCGCTCACCAGCTGTGGCCGGCGCTGCTCACCGGCTCGTTGCTCGGACTCGGCGCCCTCGGGCTGGCCCTGGTGCCCGCGCTCGCCGGCCGGGCGCCACTGCTGCTCATCGCGCTGCGGCCCACCTGGGCGATCCTGCTGCTCGTCGGCGGGTCGGTGCCGTTCGTGCCGGCCCTGCTGGTCGCCGCGTTCTTCCGCGGCCTGGTCGACGTCGGCTACTTCGGGCTGGCCCGCAACAACATCCGGTCGGTCCTGCTACGGCGCCTCGGCGGCAGCCGCCTGGTCACGGCGCTCACCCGCCCGGGGACACAGACCCCGCTGTTGTGGTTCTGCCTGGTCAACACCAATGCGGCGGTCGACGCGGCGCTTGGCGCGGGCGGCGTGCCGATGCGCCGCTTCCTGCAGTTCCTGATCCCCGGGTCCCTGCTGTCCGCCGCGCTCTACCTGACCGCGGCGCGGGCGGTGGCCCCGTGGATGCGCGGCGCCGTGAACTGGCTGGACGCGCACATGACCTACCTCGTGCTCGGCGGTCTGGCGCTGGCGCTCGCCCAGGCGGCCGGGCGGGTCGGGCTTCGGCGGTGGCGCAGCCGGCGGGGCCGGCCGCCGGCGGGACGACATCGCGGCAATGGCGATAACAGGCCGTAAAACAACAACCACACCATGCAGACACACCAACACACTCTGGACATCCTGCGCCGCAGGTAGCAGGGTCGGTGGCTACGGGTCACGCCACCCGTCGGATGCACGCCGGACTTCGGTCCGGTCGCCGCCCCCACCTCCCGGAGTCGACCATGCCCTGCCCTCGCCCCACCGCACTGAGCCCCACCGCACTGAGCCCCACCGCGCCCTGCGCCATCCCACCGCACATCCTCGAACGTATCGTCCGCAACGGCAGCGACGACCAGCGTTCCTGGGCGCTGTCCACCCTTGTCCAGGACGGCTCGCACCGCACGATCCGCGTCCACAACGCCCAGCTGCGCTCGGCGCAGCGCGGCGCCGCGCCGCCGCGGCTGCGCCCGGATGCAGGTCCGCGCCGCACCGTCAAGGACGCCGCCGGCACCGAGACGCTGCCGGGTGGGACGGTCCGCGCCGAGGGCGACGCCGCGGTCGACGACGTGGCGGTCAACGAGGCCTACGACGGCCTCGGCGCCACGTTCACGTTCTACTCGGACGTGTTCGGCCGCGACTCGATCGACGACGAGGGGATGACCCTGCTCGCCACCGTCCACTACGGCGACCACTACGACAACGCCTTCTGGAACGGCCGGCAGATGGTGTTCGGCGACGGCGACGGCGAGCTTTTCCAGCGGTTCACGGTGTCGCTGGACATCATCGGGCACGAGCTGACCCACGGCGTCACCGAGGACGAGGCCGCGCTGATGTACGTCAACCAGTCCGGGGCGCTCAACGAGTCGGTCAGCGACGTCTTCGGCTCCCTCGTGAAGCAGCACGCGCTCGGGCAGACGGCCGAGCAGGCCGACTGGCTGATCGGCGACGAGCTGCTCACCGACGCGGTGCAGGGCGTCGCGCTGCGGTCGATGAAGGACCCCGGCACCGCCTACGACGATCCGGTGCTCGGCGACGACATCCAGCCCGCGCACATGGACGGCTATGTCCGGATGACCGGCGACAACGGCGGCGTGCACATCAACTCGGGCATCCCGAACAAGGCGTTCTACCTCGCCGCGATCGCGCTCGGCGGCCACGCGTGGGAGCGGGCCGGCCGCATCTGGTACGAGAGCCTGCGCTCGCCGCAGGTGCGGCCGAACGCGACCTTCCGCTCGTTCGCGGCGGCGACCAGTCGGCAGGCCGGCGTGCTGTTCGGCGCGGACGAACGCAAGGTCGTCGCCGAGGCGTGGCGCGAGGTCGGCATCGCGGTCTGACACCGCCAGGACCGCAGAAATTCCGCGAATCGTACGAAATCCCCAGCCTCGGCACAGGCTCCCCACAGCGGAGCCCGGCAGTGTGTCCACCGGCCGGCGCACACACCGGCGGTCCCGCTGCCCCGAGGAGGAGCATGAACGACGTCAGGACGTCCCGGTACGCGCGCCGGGACGGCACCGCGACACGGCGGCACCGGCTCATCGTGCCGCTGCTGACGGTCACCCTGGCGGCCGCGCTGGCGGGATGCGGGGGCGGCGGGAGCGACTCGGCGGCCGGCGCGGCCTCGTCGGGGACCGCCTCATCAAGGACCGCCGTGTCGCCGACCCCTTCCACGGGGGCGACTCCCTCCACGGCGACGACTCCCTCCGCCGGCGGGACCGACGCGATGGCCGCCTACCGGACCTGCCTCGCGAACAACGGGGTGACGCTGCCGACTCCGGCCGCCGGCGCGGCGGGGAGCGCGCCGCAGGGCGCCCGTCCGACCGGCGCCCCGCCGTCGGGCGCTCCGAACGGCGGCGTCGGCGGCGGGGGCCCCGGTGCCGACGGCAGACCCGGCGGTGGTGTGGGCCCGGGCTCGACCGCGGCACCGCCCGGCGTGGACGCCGGCACATGGCGTACCGCGCGTACCGCCTGCGCGTCGCTGGCGCCCACCGCCCCGGCGGCGATCCCGGGTGCAGCGGCCGCGAGCTGACCCACGCGCTGACACCGCGCCGCCGCGAGGATCGACGGATCGCTGCCACGGCCCGGTCCGACGAATCGTTGCCGCCGCCGGTCCTCGGGCACTCGCGGTCGGCGTCGACGAACACGCCCGAGGCCGCCGGACAGCCGGGTTGACGATCGCGGCGAGCTCGTCGAAGGCCGCTTCCGGCGCGGTGGCGAGGGTGTGGGTGGTCGCGTGGTCAGCCGCTCGACGTCGGTCGACCCCCGATGCGCCGGCCCGCCCGCGCGGACGCCCCCCGCTCCTCCCCTCGCCCCGCCGATGCGGCCCCCGCCTCGTCCCCGGTCGGGGGCGGCACCGGCCGACCGGCCTCCGTCTGCCCCTCACCACCGCCTGCCTCCTCCCCGACCGCCCCGTCCCCGACCGCCCCGTCCCCGGAGACCGCGCCGGTGCACTCCGCAGGCGCGCGTTCCGATGCCGGGAGGGTCGCGTGCGGGGCTGACGGCCGCACCGCGGCGGCCCGGGATCGGAGCAGCTCGGACACCTTCGCCGGGGGCAGCGGTACCGAGATCGCCTCACCCTGGAGTAGGTCGCAGCCAAGGTCGATCATCATCGCGAGCGTGCGCTCGTCCTCGATGCCCTCGCCGACCACCCGCAGCCCGAGCCGGTGGCCAAGATCGAGCACCGACCGCACGATCGCGGCGTCGGGCAGGCTGCCGCGGGCATCCGTGACGAAACCCCGGTCGATCTTGACCTCGTCGAACGGGAGCGTCTTGAGGATCTCCATCGAGCTGTAGCCGGTACCGAAGTCATCCAGGGACAGCGAGACCCCCTGCGTGCGCAGCTCGCTCAGCATCGTCGCCGCCCGGGCCGGCTGGGTGACCAGCGCGCTCTCGGTGATCTCCAGGGTGAGGACGTCACTGGCCAGGCCGTGGGCGGCCAGCGAGCCGGCGACGACCTGCGGCAGGTCGTCGAGCACCAGCATCCGGGCGGAGAGGTTCACCGACACCGGCAGGTGCAGGCCCTCGGCTGCCCAGGCGGCGCACTGGCGCAGCGCCTCGTCGAGGACCCAGCGGGTCAGATCGGCGATCAGCGGCGAGCGTTCGGCGACGGGCAGGAACACGCCGGGTGCCAGCAGGCCTCGGGTCGGGTGGCGCCAGCGCAGCAGCGCCTCCGCGCCGACGATCCCGCCCGAGTGCGCCGACTGCAGCGGCTGGTAGAACAGCAGCAGCTCGCCGCGGGTGATCGCGCTGCGCAGCTGCGCGTACAGAGCGATCTCCTCGGGCCGGACGCCGGTGATACCGGGATCCCACAACCCGACGCTCTCCCCCACCCGTTTGGCGCGCAGCAGCGCCGAGTCGGCGCAGGTCAGCAGCCCGCCCATGGTGGCGCTGTCGCGCGGGGCCACGGCGATCCCGACCGAGGCGTCAACCTCGACGTCGACGCCGCAGACCTGGAAGGGCCCCTGGATCTGGCGCAGGACCCGGAGTCCGAGCACCCGGCGCCGCTTCGTCTCCGCCGCGGTGGGCACGGGCAGGGACGCTCCCGGTCGGCGAGCGGCCGCCACCACGGTGGACGGGACCGGCATCCCTCGGAAGACCAGGGCGAACTCGTCCCCGCCGGCCCGGCCGACGAAGGCCGGGATCGGCCGGAGCCCGGACAGCATCCGCGCGATGATCTGCAGCAGCCGGTCGCCGCCGACGTGCCCGAGCGCATCGTTGATCTCATGGAACCGGTTGATGTCGACCAGGACCAGGATCGCCTCCCGGCCCTCCGCCTGGATCTCCGCCACGGCGCCCTCGCCGCGTTCGAGCGTGCCCGCCCGGTTGGCCAGGTGGGTGAGGGGATCGGCGTGGCTCTGCAGCAGGCCCGCCCGGAACAGGCCCTTCACCACCGCGCCGGCCACGATCGTGCAGACCGCCGCCGACACCATGGGACCGGCCGTCCGGCCCAGGTCGCCGCCGGCCGCCACGCCCGCCACGAGAGCGCCGGTGATCAGGGCGATGACCAGGACCGCCCCGGGTGCCGAGACGAGGGCGACATACGCACACAGCGGGGGGAACCAGACCAGGTACATGTCGGCGTCGCGGTCGGACGTGGACCCGGCGAGCGCCAGGGCGAGCGCCGCCGCCAGGGAGGCGGCGGCGAACGGCGGCACCCAGCTCCAGCGTGGCTTCGCCACCAGCCCCAGCACGATGTTGGCCACCGCGACCAGCAGCCCGACCCAGCTCTCCCAGCGCAGCTGGCCCGGCGAGCCGGGCAGGGCGGCGGCGAGCAGGAACAGCACTGCGGCGCCTGTCGGCGCGGCGACGAGGAACCGCCGACGGTCGGCGTGCGTACGACCGCTGTGCACGAACCGCATCCCTCCCCGCCGTTGCGCCGGTCCGCAGGACGTGTCCCCTGCCCGCGGGCCGCACGTGGTCCGCGACCCGCCCCGTCGGGGCCCCGGCACCCAGCCGCCGGAAATACCGGCCACGCGGCCTCCCGCCAGATCAGCCAATTCCACCGCGGTCCACGTCGGTTTATTCGGCTGTGTCGACATATCCGGCAGAGAATTGCGGGCCACGGCAGGCCGTGGCGACCCGGTGCCGAGATCACCACCGCGGCGCCGACGAGATCCGGGTCGGGCTTTCTTCAACATAGCCGGTGAAGCGCAGCGCCTAACATCCGCGCCCGGTGCTTTCACCGCAGCCACGCCGCTATATCCGGACATACCCTTCCGGCGCCGGCGAAGGGCCCGCCGGAACGTATGCAGACCATCGGGGTGGAGCCGCCCCAGGCCGCCCGGGGGCGGCGTTTCCGGCGTTCAGTGGGCGGCGTCGTCCCAGGTCCGACCGGAGCCGACGCTGACGTCGAGGGGCACCGACATGGTGTAGGCGGAGGTCATCTCGGCGCGGACGAGCCGCTCGACCGCGTCGTACTCGCCGGGAGCGATCTCCAGCACGAGCTCGTCGTGGACCTGGAGCAGCAGCCGCGAGGCGTGCCCGCCGGCCCGCAGCGCCCGGTCGACTCCCAGCATGGCGATCTTGATGATGTCGGCGGCCGAGCCCTGGATCGGGGCGTTGAGCGCCATCCGCTCGGCCATCTGGCGGCGCTGGGCGTTGTCGCTGGTCAGGTCGGGCAGGTAGCGCCGGCGGCCGAGCATCGTCTCGGTGTAGCCGTCCCGGCGGGCCCGTTCGACCACGCCGCGCAGGAAGTCGCGGACCCCGCCGAACCGGGCGAAGTAGGCGTCCATGTGCTCGCGTGCCTCGTCGGGGGCGATCCCGAGCTGGCCGGAGAGGCCGAACGCGGACAGCCCGTACGCCAACCCGTAGGACATGGCCTTGATCCGCCGGCGCAGCTCCGGGTCGACCTCGCTGACGGGCAGGCCGAACGCCTCGGCGGCGACGAAGGTGTGCAGGTCCTCACCCGACCCGAACGCCTCGATGAGGCCCTCGTCGCCGGACAGGTGTGCCATGATCCGCATCTCGATCTGCGAGTAGTCGGCGGTGAGCAGGGTCTCGTAGCCGGGGCCGACGACGAAGGCGCGCCGGATCTGGCGCCCCTCGGCCGTGCGGATCGGGATGTTCTGCAGGTTCGGGTCGGTGGACGACAGCCGGCCGGTGGCGGCGATCATCTGGTTGAACGTGGTGTGGATACGGCTCGCATCGTCGATCATCGGTAGCAGCGAGTCGACGACGGTCTTGAGCCGGGCGACGTCCCGGTGGCGCAGCAGAACCGGCAGCAGCGGATGGTCGGACTGGACCGCGAGCCAGGCGAGGGCGTCGGCGTCGGTGGTGTAGCCGGTCTTGATCTTCTTGGTCTTGGGCAGGCCGAGCTCGTCGAACAGGATCTGCTGGAGCTGCTTGGGCGAACCGAGGTTGAACGCCCGGCCGACGATCTCGTGCGCCTGCGCGGCGACGGCCGTGACCTCGCCGCCGTAGTGCTTCTGCAGCTCGGTCAGATGATCCTGGTCAGCGGCGATGCCGGCCCGCTCCATCCCGGCGAGGACCGTGACCAGCGGAAGTTCCATGTCGCGCAGCAGGGTCGCGGCGGAGCGGCGCTCCAGGTCCGCGTCGAGCTCGTCGGCGAGCTCCAGGCACGCGCGGGCCCGCACCGCGTCCGCGTGGGACTCCTCGGCCTCCCCGGAGCCGTCGAGGGTGAGCTGGCCGTTGCCGGCCGGCTCGACGGCCAGGTCCCGGTGCAGGTAGCGGGCGACCAGGTCGGCCAGGTCGAACGAGCGCTGGCCGGGCAGCGCCAGGTAGGCGGCCAGCGCGGTGTCGCTGGTGACGCCGGTCAGTGTCAGGCCCAGCTCCGCGAGCGCCAGCATGGGGCCCTTGACGTCATGCGCGGCCTTCGGCTGGTGCGCGTCGGCGAGCCAGCCGCCGAGCGCCGTCAGGTCCGCCGGGGTGAGCTGGGTCGGGTCGAGCCAGGCCGCGGCGCCGTCGGCCGAGGCCAGGGCGAGGCCGGACAGCACGCCCGTGCCCCGCCCCCAGGTACCGCGGGCATGCAGGCCGGTGCGGCCGACGCCGCGGGCGTGCTCGTCGAGCCACTGGGCCACCTCGTCGGGTCCGAGGGTGGTCAGCTCGACGTCGAAGCCCTCCTCGACGGGCGGCGGGGCGGTGGCGAGGGCCGCGTAGAGCCGCTCGCGCAGCACGCGGAACTGCAGCGTGTCGAACAGCTGGTGGACGGCCTCGCGATCCCACGGGCGCAGGCGCAGTTCGTCCGGGCCGACGGGGAGCGGGACGTCGCGGGACAGCTCGGTCAGCGAGCGGTTGCGGATGACCGAGGAAAGGTGGGCGCGCAGCGACGCCCCCGTCTTTCCGCCGATCTCGTCGGCCCGGTCCACCAGCTCGGCGAGGGACCCGAACTGCTGGATCCACTTGGTGGCGGTCTTCTCCCCCACCCCCGGCACGGAGGGCAGGTTGTCGGACGGGTCGCCGCGCAGCGCCGCGAAGTCCGGGTACTGCACCGGGGACAGGCCGTACTTCGCCTGCACCTCGTCCGGGGTGAACCGGGTCATGTCGGAGATGCCCTTGCGGGTCATCAGCACCGTGACCCTCTCGTTGACGAGCTGCAGCGCGTCCCGGTCACCGGTGACGACCAGCACGTCCATCCCCGCCGCGGAGCCCGCGGTCGCGAGGGTGGCGATCACGTCGTCGGCCTCGTAGCCGGCGGCGCTGACCCCCGGCACGGCGAGCGCGTCGCACACCTGGTGGATGAGGCTGACCTGCCCGACGAAGTCGGCCGGGGTCTCCGAGCGGCCCGCCTTGTACTCGGCGTACTGGGTGTGGCGGAAGGTCGGCGTCGGCAGGTCCCAGGCGACCGCCACGTGGGTCGGCTTCTCGTCGCGCAGGACGTTGATGAGCATCGAGGTGAATCCGTACACGGCGTTGGTCGGCTGGCCGGTGGTGGTGGAGAAGTTCTCCACCGGCAGCGCGTAGAACGCGCGGTAGGCCAGCGAGTGCCCGTCGAGCAGCAGCAACCGCGGGCCCGCGGCGGCCGCCGCGGGCGCCGCCTTCCTCGCAGCGGCCGTCCTCGCCGTAGCCGTCGCGGCCGGCGCGGCGGCCGACCGGCGGGCGCGGCGGGGCTTCTCGGGCCGGGCCTCCGTGGCGGACCCTGCCTCGACAGCGGACCCTGCCTCGACAGCGGACCCTGCCTCGGCGGCGGACCCTGCCTCGGCGGCGGACGGGGCCGGCTGGTCGACGGACGAGTTCGACGTGGTGACGGACACGCGGCGAGTTTAGGCCGTGCGTCCGACAGTTTCGTCGCGTGTGGGCGGTCCGTCGCGTCGAGGGGCCACTGCGCGCCCGTACCGCGCCGTCGACTGTCGCATCCGTCGGTTTTCGGCTGCGCTCGGACCAGCAAGCCGATGGGATCTACTCGTCTAGGCTGGCGGTCATGACCGCTGCCGATGCCGCGCCCGCCACCGACGACATCGCCTCGATCGAGGGCATCGGCGCCGGCACGGACCACGGCGACGGCGACGGCGACGGCGACGGGGTCGCGGATGCCGACGCGGTCCGGCTCGCCGCGCAGATCAACGAGGCGCGCGGGGAGATCGAGCGACGGATGGGCATCCTGCTCACCGAGGCCAGCCCCGAGCGGCTGGTCGCCACGATGCCCGTCGAGGGCAACCGGCAGCCCTACGGTCTCCTGCACGGCGGCGCCTCCGTGGTCCTCGCCGAGACGCTGGGCTCGGTCGGCGCGAACCTGGACGCCCCGCCCGGCTCGATGGCGGTCGGCATCGAGATCAACGCCTCGCATCATCGGTCGGCCACCTCGGGCACCGTCACCGCCGTCGCCACCCGCATCCGCAGCGGGCGCACCCTCGTCACCTACGACATCCGGATCACCGACGACGCCGGACAGGTGACCTGCACCTGCCGGCTCACGTGCATGATCCGCAGCGGCCTGCCGACCGGGGCGCAGGAGCCCCTCCGGACCTGACCGGAACGCCCGCAGCCCGCAGCCCGCCGCCCCGGCCTTGGCGCCGCTGCCGGCGGGAAACCCAATACCGATAGACCCGATCGTAGGATTTTTCCGGCCCTCCGGCCCCTCCCCCTCCGCAGTTCCGGGGGATATCCGAACGGACACACCGACCCCAGTCCAGTGCATTGACCTGAGGTCAGGACCGGCCTAACCTCACGCCGGTGGCACCCGGGAGGGGTGAGTAGACAACGTACGGACTCGGGGAAGGTCCGGACGGCACCAAAACCCTTCTCGGGTGCCTCTGCGTCGAATCTCCGATCAGTCGAGCGGCCGCGGATGTCATCCCCCGGGCCCCGCCGTTCCCGCCTGTTCACCGGCAGGTCCTCCAGCGCGGACGGCGCTCGGCGACGATCCCCGCGGCGACGATCCCCGCGGCGGGGATCAGGCGGACCGGTCCGCTCGACTCGCCTGGCCGCGGCGACACGCGCCCGGGGCCGCCGCGCGCGGGAAGCGCGGCGGCGTCCCGCGGACGGCCTGCGGGGACGGAGCCGGTGCCCCGCCCGCGCGTCAGGGCTTGACGAGCGACTGGACCGGGCCGAGCACGGTCCGCTTCCCGTTCCGGATCTCGTAGAGGTAGACCGTCGCCTCCTCCACCTCGCCGTTCTTGCGGAACCGGATCTGCTTGGTGACGCCGGGGAGGTTCACCGAGCCGAATGCGGCCGCCACCGACTCCCGGGTCGCCCCAGTGCCGATCTTGCGCAGCACCTCGATGATCGCGTTGGTGGCGTCGTACGCCTCACCGGAATACGTGCCCGGCCGGGCCCCGCTGTTGACCGTCCGGTATTCGGCGACGAAACCGGCCGCGGCGGGATCGCTGTTCGGATCCCCGCAGGCACAGGTGAGCAGCGTGCCCTCGGCGTTGCCGACACCGGCCTCCCGAATGAGCTGGTCGTCGTTCGCCCCGTCCCCACTGGCGATCTTCCCGGTGAAGCCCTTGCTGCGCAGCGCCTTGGTCAGCAGGGCGAGCTCCGAGTAGTAGCCGGAGTAGTAGAGCACGTCCGGCCGCTCCCTGATGATCTTCGTGGCCTGGGAGGTGTAGTCCTTCGTCGGGTTGATGCCGTCGTGGACGACCTTGACGTCGTGGGCGGTCAGCGCCTGCTCGAGCGCCCCGGACAGGCCGATGCCGTACTCGCTGCGGTCGTCCAGCGAGTAGACCTTCGTCGCCTTCAGGGCCTTGGTCAGATACTCGGCCGCGGCCGCGCCCTGGACCGTGTCGGGGGCGATCACCCGGTAGAAGGTGAGGAAACCGAGATCGGTGAGCGCCGGGCTGGTCGCCGAGGGGCTCACCGACAGCAGCCCGGCCTGGGTGTAGAGCGGCTCGCTCGACTTCGTCGGCCCGGAGAAGACCGGACCGACGACGGCGAGGACGCTGGGGTTGTCGAGGAGCTTCTGCGCGGCGGTGGGGCCCTGTTCGGGGATGCCCTGGTCGTCCGAGGCCACCAGTCGCAGCTGGAACGGCAGGTCGTCGCGCCGGTTGGCAAGGTCGACGGCGGTCAGCACCCCGTCGTAGGCGTTGATGCCCAGCTGCGGGTTGTCGCCGGACAGCGGCCCCTGGAAGCCGATGACGAACTCCTTCTTCCCGACCTCGGCGGTCGACCCGCCGCACCCGCCGAGCACGGCCACGGCCGTCAGCACCCCCGCGGCCCCGAGCACTCCCCATCGCCGTCCAGGACCGCTCATGACACGTCCTTCCGCAGCACCTCGCTGCTGGTGTCGGCACCTGGGGCGCCGGAGTCCGCCGGAAACGTCGCCGTGGCTATCCAGTAACTGATCGACGACCTGTCGTGACGGAAACCTAGCCCGCGATACCGGCCAAGGAAAGCTCGTAGTGAGCGTGTCGTAGCCTTAAGTGGTTTCCCGGAGTGGATGCGGATGTGGTGGATGTGATCGGCCGCAGGCCGCGCCCGATCACCCTGGTACTACCGGTCACCCGCGTACGACCGGTCACCCGCGTACGACCGGTGCCCGGGTGCTACCGATAGCCCCGGGGTACCAACCGGCGGGTCAGGTCCAGGTCGTCAGGGCGACGAAGCGGCCGCCGAGCACCGTGTAGAGCACGACACGCGGCGTGCGGGTGTCCCCCCAGCGGTCGAAGCCGATGGAGCCTGTGACGCCGGTGAACGAGCCTCGCCCGATCGCGGCCACGACGTCGTGGCGGGCGGCCGCGTCGACGGCCGGGCGGCCAGGCAGCACCGTCGCCGCCGCCCGGATGATCGCCCGTGCCGCGTCATAGGCATAGGCGGCCGCCACCGGAATGGCCTCGGCGCGACGCTGGGCGAGCTCGACGGAGGCGTCGTGGGCCGCCTGCCGGCGCTGCGCCGCGGCCGAGTCGCCGTCGGCGGACGCGGTGTCTTGGGTGGACGCGGGTATGCGCGCCGGTGCGGGGGTGGCGGTCTGCGCACGGGTGGCGGTCGGCGGGGCGGCGGCGTGGCGGTTCCCCTCGCTCGCGCCGGACGCGTCCGTGCTGTCCGTGCCGCTCGGAGTCGTGCGGCCGTCGTCGTCCGCCGGGCCGCCGAACCGCTCGGAGTAGTCGGCGACGAAGGCGCCGGCGGCCGACAGCCTCGTCGGCGGGACCAACAGGCTGGTGATCAGATCACCGTCCGCGGCCGACTTCGCGTCGTCGGTGTACCGCGGTTGCAGCAGCGCGTCCGAACCCATGACCTGGATCGACGCGCCCGCTTCGGCGAGCCGGGTGCGCAGCTTCCCGGCGAACGCCGCGCCGGTGGCGACGTAGACCAGATCGGGGGCCTCCTGCTCGATCGCCTCCGCGGTCGAGTCGAGCTCGGACCCGTCGGCACCGTCCCCCTGGACCTGGTACACCGAGGCGACCGTCGCCCCCAACGCCGCGGCGCGCACCGCGAACCGGCCGCCGAGCGTCGTGCCGTAGCGGGGTTCCCCGTCGACGACGGCGATGCGTCGGCGGCCGAGTGTCCGCACCGCGTACTCGGCCGCCACCCGTGCCTGCAGCTCGTCCGTTCCGGCGAGCCGGAAGTAGGTCGGGTAGGGGCGGGTGCGCGGGTCGGTGCCGGCGCCGGTGAGGGTCGGGTCGGCGTTGGACGGGGAGACGACCGGGATGCCCTCGGCGCTCAGCGTGGGCAGGGCGACCTTGGCGACGAGCGAGCTCAACGGCCCGACTACGCCGATCAGACGGTCGTTGGCGGCGAAGGCGTCGGCGGCCTGGGCTCCCCCGTCCGGGCGGGACAGGTCGTCGCGGGTGGACAGCTCCAGGCGCCAGCCGGGGATCGCCCCCGACTTGTTGGCCTCGTCGATCGCGAGCGCGACTGCGTTGCGCACGCTCGTGCCGTCGGCGGACAGATCACCCGACAGCGGCGCCATGACGCCGAGGGTGGCCACCCGGGTCATGGGGACGTCGGCACCGCCGCCGTCGTCGTCGAGGACGGTGGCCAGGACGAGCCCCAGCGCCGAGGGCACGGCCAGGATCAGGGCGGCGATCGCGGCGAGGATCGCCCGGCCCCGGCCGGTGCGCCACCGCGCCCGGGTCCATCCTCCGATCCGGCCGGGGACCACGGCGAGTGCCGCCCGCGCATGACCCACTCGGGCCAGCCACGGTCGGGCGGGCACCGACGATGGTCGAGCGGACACGGACGCCGTTCGAACGGACGCGGACGCCGGCGCTGAGACCGGTGCCGGACCGGGGGCGGCGTCCCCGGTGCCGGTTACGGACGCAGGGGCCCCGGTCGGCGCGGGGGACCGGACGGGTTCGTCCGCCGGAACGGGTTCCGATGCTCGGGGGGACGGCTGCTGCGCGTCCTCGGGACCGGGGATCGGCACTGATCCCGGCGGCGAGGCGTCGCTCACCCGGTCCCCGGCCGGCGTGTGGCCGGGGACGGCACGAACAGGGCCGTCACGAGCCTGGCAGTGCCTCGCCCGACAGCACGGCCTCGGCGACGGCGCGCATCGTCCGGCGCTGGTTCATCGACGTCCGCTGGATCCAACGGAAGGCGTCCGGCTCGGTCATGCCGTGCTCGGTCTGCAGCACACCCTTCGCCCGCTCGATGATCTTCCTGGCCTCGAGCCGGCCCTGCAGGTCCTCAACCTCGGCCTCCAGGCTCACGATCTCCGTGAACCGGCTCATCGCCATCTCGATCGTGGGCAGCAGGTCCTTCTTCTGGAACGGCTTGACCACGTAGGCCATGGCGCCGGCCTCGCGGGCCCGCTCGACCAGCTCCCGCTGGCTGAAGGCGGTGAGGATGACCACGGGGGCGATGCGGTCCTTGGCGATCTTCGCGCCGGCCTCGATCCCGTCCATCCTGGGCATCTTCACGTCGAGGATGCACAGGTCGGGCCGGAGCTTGCCGGCGAGGTTGACGGCCATCTCGCCGTCGCCGGCCTCTCCGACGACCTCGTAGCCCTCCTCTTGCAGCATCTCCCTGAGGTCGAGCCGGATCAGCGCTTCGTCCTCGGCGATCAGAACCCGGCGCGGGTTCGAGGAGGGTTGGCTCATCGAGTCGTACTCCTGGTCTCGGAGGTGTGACCCTAGTGTGACAGGGCAGGGGAGTCAGGCTGACATCCTGCCCGAGCAGAGGAGGGCGGGAGGTCGAAACGCACCCTACCCGGATAGAGTCTTGAGCGAGACGTTCCGGACCGGATCGATCGCGATCTCCTCGCGCAGGTCCGCCCGGTCGCCTCCGCAGCGGCCCCGCCCGCTCGACCACGCTCCACCCGCCGGCCCCGGTACTCCAACGGCAGAGAGACGGTGCTCAAACCACCGACAGTGTGGGTTCGAATCCCACCCGGGGTACACGTAATGTAGTCATACAAATACAAATCGTACCGATCTGCAGGTGGCCGCCCATATCGGACACTCCGAGGAGTTGACCTGTCACCTTTGGTTGAACTCAAGGCTCAACTCTGCCACCAACCTCGAACATAGAACCCTCGATCGGTTGTGTGGGTTCGCATCCGGGTTCTTCCGGTCTCCCGCGCATCAAGTCCCGCCCGGGAGATACGACGCCCGTCTCACCAGCGACCCCACCAAGCGGATCCACCCCCTTGCCGCCGTCCTCCTCAGCCGCAGACCGGGCCTGATCCTCAGCCGCCCACACAAGCAACTCACGAACCGCTCCAGCCAACTGCGCCCGCAGTCGCTCCGCCTCAGAGCCTTCGACGCACAGAACCTGGAAGCGAAACGTCCACCCGACACGACGCGCACCACCATCACCGCAGCCCACCGCCATGGACCCCACCCAAACCATATGCATCCACACGGACACACCGGGTCACAGGTTACGGAGGCGGACCCACGAGTCGGCGGGCGACTCGGCGGCGGCAGTACGGGATTTTTCGTGCGCCGCCCGGAAAGGCAGATTGCCGCACCGATGCGGTCCACGAGGTGACGGTCAAGAGGCCGACGCAATCCCCATCCTGCTACTAACGGACCATTCGCCTCCTGCCGCAGTGGACCGCAGGTCCGGGTGACCATCCCGGCGGAAAGCCCGATGAGGATGCCGAGACGGTACGGATCCTGTACGTAGCAGCCGAATGCGCCAAGCGTCTGATGCCTCCCACCGAACACCCAAGCCTGCCCGCGCTGCCCAAGCGGGAAGCGCCGCCGAGCCGACCTCGATCCGGAAAACCGAGGCCGCTACATCCGTGCAGCCAGCGCGGTCGTCTCGTGCCTGCAACTCGGGTCAGCATCCCGGTGTGACAGGTACGGCCTGCAATCGCTGGCCGGCTACGTGTCGATGTCGGCCTCTGCCGGGATCATTCATCGCTTGATGGTGAGTCGCCGTCAGTCCGGTGACAGCACCGTCTCCACCGTCAGGGCCAGGCGTTGCACGACCGCGCCACGATCTTGCCCGGCCGCATCGGCCAGCCAGCCGCGGAAGCCCTCCAGCAGCAGATGCAGCCCGGCCTGGCGGCAGCGGACCTCGGCGTACCAGGCCAGCGTCTCCTCCAGGATCTGCGCGTCATCCAGCGGCAGCGGGGTGCGCATCCGCACACCGAGTCTGCGCGGCTGGTTCACCTGCGCGATCAGCTCCATCGCCCGCTCCGCTGCGATGCCTGGTTCACCGCTGATCGTCAGTGTGTGCAGCCAGTCCTCGGCCAACTCCCGCGGCGAGGGCCGCGGCACCGTCGGTCGAACCCCGGCGGACCAGACCCACAGCCTGCCCTCGTCGCCGTCGATCCCGGTCAGCACGCCGAACCCGGCAGCGGCCAGCGCACGCTGGTGGCGCTGTTCCTCGATATGACGGTCGAGAACAGGATCGTCGGCGCAGCGCACCAGCAGCGCATCGTGGTTCTCCGGGCTCCGCACACGCGAGACCTTGACTATGATTTCAAACTTGACGTAGATTCTGAGCCACGTTAGGCAGTCTGTACGCCACAAACCCCGGGGCACCGAGCGCCTCGTCGCCTGGAGTTGACATGACGGATGAGGTCTTCGATTACGTGGTGGTGGGCGGCGGCTCGTCCGGCTCCGTGATCGCCAGTCGGCTGACCGAGGCCAATGCCAAGGTTCTCCTCCTCGAGGCGGGTCGCAGCGACAGACGTCTCGAGATCCTCGTCCCGGCCGGAGTCGCGGTGGCTTACAAGAAGGCCAACTGGAAGTACCCTGCCGAACCCGACCCCTCACGCCGCAACCGCCCCGAGGCCTGGATGGCGGGCAGGGTGATGGGCGGCGGGGGATCGATCAACTCCTGCGTCTACATTCGCGGCAACCGCGCCGACTACGACGGCTGGGCCCAGCTCGGGTGCAAGGGCTGGGATTACGATTCCGTCCTCCCCGCCTTCAAGAAGATCGAGACCTGGGAGGGCGGCGAGAACACGTTCCGCGGGGGCAGCGGGCCCGTGTCCGTGTGCGTCCAGGAGAACCGGGGCGAGGCCAACCAGACCTACATCAAGGCGGCCAGGCAGGCCGGCTACACCGAGACCGCGGACTACAACGGCGAGCAGCAGGAGGGCATCGCGCTCGCCCAGGTCAACCATCGCCGGGGCACCCGCTCGCAGTCGTCGCGCGAGTACATCAAACGGGTCGCCTCGAAGAAGCTCCTCACCGTGCGGACCAACGCCTTCGCCCACAGGGTCCTGCTCGAAGGCACGGCAGCCGTCGGCGTGGAGTACCGCCACCAAGGAGAGCTGCGCCGGGCCCGGGCCCGCCAAGAGGTCATCCTGAGCGCCGGAACCCTGGCATCCCCCAAACTGCTCCTGCAGTCGGGCATCGGCCCTCGCGCGCATCTGGAGGACCACAACATTCCCGTGGTACTCGACCTACCCGGCGTCGGGGAGAACCTGCACGAGCACGCCTACCTGATGCAGCGATACCGCACGACGATGCACACCATCAACAAGCCGAGGCTCAGCGACGGCACGAAGGCGGTCACGGACTTCGCGCTGCACGGCGGCGGCATCCTGGCCATGACGATCGTTCAGGTCCAGGTCATGGCAAGGTCCGACACGAGCCTCGCCTCGCCGGACATCCAGCTACAGTTCACGCCCTTCGCGATCACCCGCAACGTGGACGACCGCGGAATGTTCGACGTCCAGCCGGCCAGGGAGCTGGGCTTCACCGCGTCCTCAACCTTCACGCACACGCGCAACCGCGGGCGCATCAGCCTGCATGGCTCGGACCCGACCCTCGGGCCCCGAATCGAGATGCAGCTCCTCGGCCATCCCGACGACCTGCGCGACACGGTGCGTGGCGCCATGATGGTGCACGAGATCATGGCCCAGCCGGCCATGGCCGAGATCACCAGGGGGCAGTTCCAGCCGGAGGCCGACTGCGTGACCGAGGCCGACTGGATCAACTACGTCCGCGACTACGCGGTGCCGTCCTACCACCCCGTCGGAAGCTGCAAGATGGGCGTGGACGACGCCGCGGTCGTCGACCCGGCACTGCGTGTGCGTGGCATTGCCAACCTACGGGTCGTGGACGCGTCGATCATGCCGAACGTGACGACCGGAAACACCAACGCGCCCTCCATGATGATCGGCGAACGCGGCGCGGAACTGGTCCTGGGCCGGTCCTGACCGCGTCGAAGTTCTCGCGTTCATGCCGCCTGTTCCGCTGCCGCCGCCGTTGCGGCGGAATCCACCGGTACTGCCAGGAGGATCGATGCGCTGATCGACGCGCTCAGTGCTTCGGCTCACGGCCGAGCCGCCGCCGCCAGTCCCGGGCGCCGGTCAGACGGAGCAGCCGCGACTGCAGCCGACTGCCCTTCGGCGTGTAGGGGTACCAGTGCAGCTCTGTCCTGAGCCTGATCCGTTCGGAAACGATGGACTGCTGCCGGCAGTACTTCAGTACTCCGTTCGCGCCCCCGGAACGGCTACCCAGGCCCGAGGTCTTCCAGCCGCTCATCGGGAGGGGGAGCTGAAAGGTGCTGATCATAACATTATTGATGTTGACGGCACCGGCCTCGATGCGCCGTGCCACCCGGTCCGCCCGCTTCCGGTCCCGGGTCCACACACTCGAGGAGAGGCCGTAGGGCGAATCGTTCGTCAGTCGGATCGCTTCTTCCTCATCCGCCACCTTCATGATGGGAAGCGTCGGACCGAAGGTCTCCTCCCGCATGCACGTCATCGAGTGGTCGACGTCGAGCAGAACGGTCGGCTCGAAGAAAAGGCCCTCTTCGCGCCGCTTGCCGCCGGTAAGAACCCTGGCGCCCTGGCGGACCGCCTCGTCGACATGACGTTCGACCGTCTGGAGTTGGTTGGCGTTGGCCATCGCGCCGATGTCGGAGCTGTAACTGCCGTCGGGGTCCATGCCCTGGCGCAGGCTGCCGGCTATGTCGACGACCTTCGCGACGAACTCGTCGTAGATGGGCGCCTCGACGTAGCATCGTTCGACGGAGATACAGATCTGGCCGGAGTTCCACATCGATCCCCACACCGCCGCGCGGGCCGAGCGCTCCAGATCCGCGTCGGACAGCACAACCATCGCGTCCTTGCCGCCGAGCTCGAGACTGCACGGCACGAGGCGCTGCGCCGCTCGCGCCGCGATCTTCCGACCGGTCCGGGTGGAACCGGTGAACATGATCATGTCTACTTCCTCGACGACCGCGGCGCCGGTCTCCGGCCCGCCCGTCATGGTGGCCAGGACAGGTGGCGCGCCGATGTCCTCAAGCCACCCGCGAGTTGCCTCGGCCCAGGTCATCGGCGTGAACTCGGACGGCTTGAACATGACCGCCGCGCCGGCCATGAGGGCGGGCACTCCGTCGAGCATGGGACCGCCGAGCGGGCCGTTCCACGGGGTGAGCATGCCGACGAGCTGGTAGGGCCGCGCTAACACGCGCAGACGCTTGGTGAGGCCCGAGGCGCCCCACGACCTCACCTTCCGGTCCGCGAGGAACTCCTTCGTGTGCTTGCCGTAGTAGTTGATCAGATCCACGGCCATGCCGATCTCGAGGCCCGCATCGCCCCAGGACTTTCCGGTTTCCTCCTGCATGATCCCGACCAGACGCTTTTCATTGTCGAGGAGCCAGTCGAGAAAACGCAGCATGTGGCGTGACCTGCCGTCGGGGCCGAGATCTTCCCAGGCCGGCTGCGCGGCACGCAGCCGGGCCGCGGCCGCCGCGACCTGCGCCGGACCCATGTCGGGCACGCTGCCCACCAGACGGCCGTCCGCGGGGCAGCGGACCTCGCGCATTCTCGGCTCCACGACGTCGATGCCCGTCGCGCCGGGGTTGGTGTCAATGGTCATGACGAGTTCTCCCTACCTGGTGGGCACGGCCGCGGCAGCCTCCCCGGCTGCCCGGCCCAGCACGAGCGCGGCCCGTACCGCCGCGCAGACCCGCGCACCGTGCTGATTGAAACCACGGTGCTCGAAGGTCACGACGCCCTGTCCTGGTCGAGACGCGGACTCCCGGGTGCCGATGACCTCGGTTTCCGCGTAGAGGGTGTCGCCGACGAAGACCGGAGCCGGAAAGCTGATGGAGGTGAAGCCCAGATTGGCCACCGTCGTGCCCTCGGTGAGATCCGCGACCGAGAGGCCGACGACGGTCGACATGGTGAACAGGCTGTTTACCAGGCGCTGTCCGAACTCCGTCGTCGAGGCAAATGCCGCGTCGAGGTGCAGGCTCTGGGTATTGCCGGTCAGGGTCGTGAACAGGACGTTGTCGGCCTCGGTGACGGTCCTGCCCGGGCGGTGGCGGTAGACGTCGCCGACCACGAGCTCCTCGAACCAACGCCCCCGCCGTTGGTGCACGGTCATGGCGCTATTCCTTCCCGCCGTTGTCAGCCAGCGCGTCGCGGTGGTCAGGGTGTGCTATCGCGATGAGGGCCTCGGCACGCTCGACGGTGCTGAGGCCGTCGAGTCGGGCGACACCGTGCTCGGTGACGACGACGTCGACGCACATCCGTGGCAGGGTCACCGCCTCGACCCGAGCGACGATCTTCGAGTGGCGCGCGCCGGAGGTGGCCGAGGGCAGCGCGATGATCCGCAGCCCGCCGTTGGACCGGCCCGCCGCTTCGACGAAGTCGAGACTGCCGCCGACGCCGGACACCTGCTGGCTCCGGAGCATCTCGCTGTTGACGTTGCCGAGCAGGTCGACTTCGAGCGCCGAGTTGACGCTCACGAAGCGGTCCATGGCGCCGAGGCGCGCCGGGTCGTGTGCGTACGTCGACGGGCGCAGGACGACACTCGGATTGCGATCGGCGAACCGCATGAGACGCTCGGAGCCCATGAGTTCGGGTGAGAGGATCGCCGGCTCGGTCCCGATCCCGGGCCCGCTCGCCGCGCCGCGCGGTGCCGCGCGGTCGAAGAGATCGACCATCTGGTCGGTGCCCATGCCGGCGAAGCGCAGCGGTCCGAGATCAGCCTCGGCCAGGATGCCGACGAGCGATTCCGGGATGGCACCGATACCGATCTGCAGCACCGGACCGGGCGGCAGCAGGTCCAGCACCGCCTCGGCGATGCGCCGGCTGGTCTCGTCGGGCGGCTGCGACCGGTGGTACGCGGCCGGGGTGTCCGCCTCCACCAGAGCGTCGAAGACGGACTCGTCCACCTCGGTCTCGCCGCAGGTCCGCGGGAGATCCGGGTCGACCTCGCCGATGCGCACCGCAGCCAGTTCCAGCGCGCTGAGACCGTAGCTCACCGACGGGCCCAACGACACCCGCCCCGATCCGTCCGGCGGGCTGACCCGGACCAGGGCGGCGCCGAGCGGACGGGCGGCGAGCATCGCGTGCAGCCGCGAGGAGCGCATCGGAACATAGCCGACGGTGCCCTCCGCCACTGGGCCACGGGCGGCTGCCGAGACGTGCCACGTCCGGTAGCGCAGCTCGCCGGAACGCACCGCGTCGAGGAACGGAAGGTCCCCGAGGAGCAGGCCGCTGCCGAGCGTCCATCCCCGTCCCGTCGCGGCCGCGCCGAGCTCCGCGAGTAACGTCCGGGGCGCGCCACAGCCGGGCCCGGCGACTATCCATGAACCGTCCGGAATGAGCGACAGCGCGTCCTGCGCTTTACGATATGTGGTCACCGATGCACCTCCACAGCGCCCGCGGCGAACGTCGCGTCGAAGGCGGTCCGGTCGGTTCCACACACGGTCAGCCCCCCACCGGTTCGACCATGCGGACGGTCGCCGTACCGGTCAGCACCACCACGCCGGACTGGTTCGTCGTCGTCAGCTGAAGATCGACGCATGATCCCGGCCGGGTCCCCCGCACCGCCGTCACGACAGCCACGGCCGTGAGCTCGTCACCGGGCCACACGGGGGCCAGAAACCGGGCACCGAAGGCGGTGAGGCGGTCGTCGCCCCACCACTCGGTGAGAAGCGAGCCCGTCACCGCCATCGTGAGCATGCCGTGGGCCATGACCGACGGGTACCCGAGTTCCACGGCGGCCGGCTCGTCCACGTGCAGCGGGCTGAGGTCGCCCGTCGCGCCGGCGAACTGCACGATCTGCGTGCGGGTCACTTCGGGACAGACCACCGCCCGGCGCTGGTCCCCGATTCGGGGGAGGATCATGGCATCCCCTCCGCGGGTGGTGTCTCCACCAGGATCATTCGGGATCGCACGCTCAGCGCACCGTTCGGAAACCGGTAATCGGTGATGACCTCACGGAACCGCAGGCGGCCGCCGTGGCGGCTCTTCTTCTCCCACCGACGGCCGTCGGTTCGCTCGACCTCGAGAACGTCGCCCACGCGGATCGGCGCGAGGTATTCGAAGTGCTGCTCCGCGTGCAGGAGGGAACCGCCGTCCGGTGGTGCCGCCAGCGGCCCGGTCGACCGAAGGCCACGCAGGTGCTCCGGGTCGTGCAGCGCGGACGCCGCGACGAAGGTCGGGGGCACCGGCGCGGGAGGGTCGAGCGCGGCGAGGCCGGCGCGGCCGGGTGGCGGGGCCCCGATGGCGCGACCGAAGGCGAGCAGGTGACCCTGCTCGACGACGAAGCGGGACGGTGCCATGTCAGGCCCCGGGGATGGCGACGGCCTCGGTGACCGGGCGGAAACGGGGAAGCGCCACGCCCGCGCCGGTGTCGTGGAAGACGACCTCGACGCGCTGCCCGATGAACACCTCGGCCGGGTCGCACTCCACGACGTTCGTGAGCATCTTGGGACCCTCGTCGAGTTCGACGAGCGCGAGTACGTAGCTCCCCGCGTCCTTGTAGTCGAGGATCCCGCGGCTGGTCACCGTCGCGCTGTGCACCGTGCCGCGCCCGGATGCCTCCGTCCACAGCAGGTCGGTGCTGTGACAGGCCGGGCAGAGAAACCGCGGGTACCATACGCACCGTTCGCACTCGGCACAGCGTTGAATCAGCAGGCGTCCCGTCGCGGTCGCCTTCCAGAAGGTCTCGGTCTCCGGCGTGATGTCCGGAACCGGCGCGGGGAGCGTCACGCGTCCTCCCTGCCGAGGATGACCGTCGCGTTGCCCATGCGGGTCGTCAACCAGCCGCCGGTCCCGTGCGCGAGGGCGATCTCGCACCCGGGTACCTGCACCGCGGGATGCGCCTCGCCACGCACCTGGCGGACCGCCTCGATAATCTTGGTCATCCCGCCACGGTTGGCGGGATGGTTGTTGCACAGCGAGCCGCCGTCGGTGTTGAACGGCAGCACGCCGTGTGGCGCCTGCAGCGCGCCGTCCAGGACGAAGCGCCCGCCCTCGCCCTTCGCGCAGAAGCCGAGATCCTCGATGGCCAGCAGCGCGGTGACGGTGAAGGAGTCGTACAGGCCGACGTAGTCGACGTCGGCGGGAGTGACGCGGGCCTCGTCGAAGGCGTCCCGTCCCGACCGCACGGCGCCGGTGACGGTGATGTCCTGCCAGCCGCCGTGGCTGTGCTCGATCGCCTCGCCGTGCCCGAGGACCTTCACGCACCGCCGGTCGAGGCCGCGGGCGATGTCCTCGTTGACCAGGACCAGCGCCCCGCCGCCGTCGGTGACGACGCAGCAGTCGAGTCGGTGCAGCGGGCTGCTGACCATGGGCGAGGAGACGACCTGCTCGACGGTGACGGGCTTACGGAGCAGGGCGTTTTCGTTGTGCTGGGCGTGCAGTGATGCCGCCACCTTGATCTCCGCGAGCTGCTCACTGGTCGTGCCGTACCGATACATGTGCCGGGCCGCCGCCAGTGCGTACACCGCGCTCACGTTCAGGCCGAAAACCGGCTCGAATCCGGCTTCCGGGGGCGCGCCCATGAGCTGGCCGGGCGCTCGCAGTGACGTCGTGCGGGGACGCCCGCCGAGCGTGATGAGGGCGACGCTGCACTTGCCGGCGGCGATGGCGGCCGCCGCGTGGCCGACGTGACTGAGGTAGACCGATCCGCCCATGTCGGAGCTGTCCGTGTACCGGACGCGCAGGCCGAGATAGTCGGCCATGGCGAGCCCGCCAAGGCCCGGGGCGTCGGCGGCGCAGAAGTAGGCGTCGACGTCGACGAGGGTCAGTCCGGCGTCGGCGAGTGCACCCAGCGCAACCTCGGCGTGGATTCGCGGGATCGAATGGTCGGGGAGCTCGCGCCCGGGGTGCTCGTAGGCCCCGGCGATGAAGGCCTTGCCTCGGATGCTCATACGAAGGGGTTCGCCGGGGCCGCGTCGGTGATCGGCCGGAAGGTGGCCTCGAGTTCCTTGCCGAGGGTTCCCAGGTTCCATGCCTTTCCTGGCGCTCGGACGGTGGCGATGGGCTTCGGGTCGCTGTACAGGTTGATCTCCAGCCCGCGGGCGTGAAGAACATGACCGTTGCACCATCCGGACTGTTCGGAGGCGAGCCAGGCCGCGAGGGGCGCGATGTTGTCCGGCGACAGCTCGTCCTGGCCGAGTCCGTCCACGCCCGACTTGCGCGCGGTGTCCGTCATCCGGGTCGCTGCGGCCGGTGAGACCGCGTTGGTGGTGACGCCGTACCGCTTCAACGCGACGGCGCAGGAGTACGTGAGACCGACGATCCCCATCTTGGCCGCGGAGTAGTTCGGCTGCCCGGGGGCACCGTGCAGACCGGCGCGGGAGGTGTAGTTGATGACGCGGTGCTGGGCGTTTGGGTCCCCGAGCTGCCGCCAGTACGCCGACGCGGACTGAATGGTGTTGAAGTGGCCCTTGAGATGCACCCGGATGACCGCGTCCCATTCGGCCTCGGTCATGTTGAAGATCATCCGGTCTCGCAGGATGCCGGCGACGTTGACGAGGATGTCGAGCTTGCCGAAGGTGTCGACGGCGGACGCCACCATCTCCCGGACGGCTTCGTGATCGCTGACGTCGGCCCCGTTGGCCAGCGCCTTGCCTCCCGAGGCCTGAATCTCGCGCACGAGCTCCTCACCCGGGCTGCCGTCGGACTCCAGTCCGCTCAGCGACGCGCCGACGTCATTGACGACGACCGACGCGCCTTCCAGCGCGAAGAGCTTCGCGACCGATGCCCCGATGCCACGTCCCGCGCCGGTGACGATGGCCACGCGACCGTCCAGCGATCCCATGTGTTCTCCCTCAACGACCATTCGGGAACGGCTTGCCACCGCGTCGATGCAGCGGCAAGGCAAGCATCCTCATTTTTCTACTCTGCATTTGATTAGATTTCAAGCGATACCGCTATTGGACCGACGCGGCCGCCTCGGGCGACTTCTCCGGCGGGGCCGGGTCGGGATCGGGTGGATCGGGCGGTGGTTCCTCGCTCGTCGTGGCGGTTCGCGTGGCGTCGCGACCGCGGGTGACCACCCTGCCCTGCCGCCAGACGGCGAAGGCGACGGCGGTGATCACGGCGGTGCCGTTGAAGATGTCCGCGAGCCACTGGACACCGGTGACGAGCTGAAGTCCCTTGATCCCGGTGGCCAGGGCGTACATCGCGATCAGCGTCCCCCAGACGTTGAAGCGTCCCGGGGTGAGCTGCGTGGACCCGAGGAACACCGCGGCGAACGCGGGCAGCAGAAGTGCGCCACCGAAGGTGAGCGACGGGCCGCTGAGTGAGGCGTACAGGACACCCGCGACGCCGCACAAGGTGCTGGAGATGACCAGCATGAGGAACGTCCACAGCCGCGTGCGGACTCCCGACAATCGCGCCGCCTCCACGTTGCCACCGACCGCGTGGACGTAGCGGCCCGCGGGCGTGTGGTTCAGCGCCCACCAGGCCAACACGGCGATGACGAGAAGGTAGAGCACGATGAGCTGGAACCCGGCCACCTCACGCTGGGTGAGTTGCGTCCACGCACGGGAGGCCGGCGGGAGAGGCTGGCTCTGGCCCGACACGATCGACTGCACGGCCAGGATGATGGACGCGGAGCCGAGGGTGGCGATGAACGAGTTCACCTTCAGCCTCGTGACGATGAAGCCGTTGACGACGCCCACCGCCAGGCTGGCCGCCACCGTGACACCGATGGCGGGCCACATTCCCCACCCCTGCTCCGTCTGGAGCACCGTGACCAGGATCGCGGCCAGGTTCACGGTCGCCCCGACCGAGAGGTCGTAGGCCCCGGCGGCCATGGGCATCAGGACCGCGAGGGCGACGATCGCGCCGACGGCCTGCTGGGAGGCCACCGAATGCAGGGTGCCCGTGGTGAGAAAGAGGTCCGGGGTCCAGATACCGAAGACCACGATGAACAGCGCCCAGAGGTAGAGGCCGCTGAACCGGTCGAAACCGAGGCGGAGACCGCGCCGCGTGCTCATGCCGCGCTCGCCTGCGTCGCGGCCCCCGAACCGAGAGACTCGCGGGTGATCGTGGCGACCGAGATCTCGTCACCCACGAGCTCGGCGACCACCTGCCCAGCCCGCAGGACGAGCACCCGGTGGGACAGCGCCACGACCTCGTCGATGTCGGCGGAGCTCACGACCGCACCCGCGCCGGCCGCCACCGCGGCGAGCAGCTGCCGATGGATCTCCGCCTTCGCACCGATGTCGACGCCCTGGGTCGGCTCGTCGAGCAGCAGCGCCGTCGGCGAGCACCGTAGCCATTTCGCGACGAGCACCTTCTGCTGGTTGCCTCCGCTGAGCGAGAACAGCGGCCGCTCCGCCGCGTCGGCCGGGCGGACGTCCAGGCGCGCGAACCAGTCGCGCGCCTGAGACGACTCCGCCCGACGGCGCAGCAGGGGGGCTCGCCAGAAATCGCCGAGCCGGGGAAGCGTGAGATTCTCCCGCGCGGTCAGGCTCATCACTCCCCCGTGGAGTTTGCGGTCCGCCGGCAGGTACACCAGGCCGGCCGCGATGGAGTCCCGCGGGCCGGCGACGGGCCGGGCACCAGCGCCGACCCGCACCGTTCCCCGGGACCGGGCGACGGCTCCGAAGATCGCAGGTAGCAATGTGTCCCGACCCGACCCGGTCAGTCCGGCGATGCCGACCACCTCCCCCGCCCGGACCCGCAGGTCCATGTCGCGCAGCGGGCCGGCCGCGAGATCGGCCACGGCGAGCACGACGTCCTCGCCGACCGGAAGCGCCGTGGAGGCCGCATGGGCCTCATCGAGCCCCCGGCCGATGAGATGGTGGACGAGGGTCGTGTGATCGATGTCGCGCACCGAGGTGGTGACCACCTTCTGACCGTCCCGCAGGACGCTCACCCGGTCGGCGAGCTCGAAGACCTCGTCCAGATGGTGGGTGACATAGACGACGCCGATGCCGCGGGCGGCGATGGTCCGGACGATCTCCAGCAGATGCCGGACCTCCTCCACCGGCAGGGTGGCCGTGGGCTCGTCGAGGACGAGCAGGCCGGCCGCCCTCCCGTCGTCCTCCCGCAGGGCCCGCGCCACCGCGACACCGGTCTTCATCGCCGGCGACAACGCGGAGACGGGCTGGTGGGGATCGAGGTCCAGGCCGACGATCTCCAGGGCCGCCGCGACGCGCCGCCGTAGCTCACGCCCGCGCACCGTCCCCCACCGCGTGGGGAAGCCTGTCGTGAGCGACAGATTGTCGGCGACGGAGAGGCTCTCCACCAGGCCGAGGTCCTGATGGACGAAGCGACAGCCGAGGTCGTAGGAGGAATCCGGAGCGCCGAAGGGTAACGGATGTCCGCCGACGAAGACCTCTCCGCCCGGGTCGGGTGTGTGGTAGCCGGAGAGGATCTTGATGAAGGTCGACTTGCCGGAGCCGTTCTCGCCCAGCAACGCGTGCACCTCACCGGGCGCGATCGTGAGGTCGAGCGCCCGTAACGCCGGTGTCGCGACGAAGGTCTTCGTCAGTCCCCGGACCTCCAGGAGGTGCGTGGTCGCCTCGGCATCGCCGGCGGGCGGCCGAGGTAACCCCGCCGTCACGAGAGCTTCCACAGCTTGGTGAACTGCGCCTGATAGTCGGTCGGACGGTCGATGGAGTCCGCCGGCGTGCCGACGGTCGCCTTGGTCAGCAGCTGGAGCGGCAGCAGCACGTCGCTGTCCCGCACCGGTGTTCCCTCGGCGTGGCGCAGCGCGATGTCGACGCCCTTCCACGCCATGATCTTGAAGGGGAGAAGGCTGAACGCGGTGGAGTCTCCAGTCAGCAGCTCCTGCTGGTTGAACTTCGCCGGGTTGATCCCGATGAGCTGGACCTTGTCCAGGCCGGCCGCCCGCACCGCGGCCTGCAGACCCTGGGTCCATTCGCCCTGAGGGGTCATCACGTAGGTGATGTCCGGCTTGCGCTGCAGCGCGGAGACGACCGCGGGAACCACGCCGTTGCTCGCGACCTGCGCCAGCGTCACGTCGACCGTGTCGGTGACGCAGTCGGTGCATCCCTTCCGCACGGTTGTCGTGAAGGCATCGACGGCGATCTTGAGTGCGCCGACGTCAGGGACGTTGACGGCCAGGGCCTTGCCCTTGCCGTTCGAGTCGGCGATGAAGTAGTTCGCGACGGCGGCGGCCTGCGCTCGGGCGTCGACCGGACCGTCGAGCCCGGCAGGTACCGCCGGCCCGGTCTTGACCTCCCCCACCGCCACCGGGATGAGCGGCACACCGGCCTTCTCGAAGGCGGGCACCTGGCCGGCCCAGACGGCCTCCGGGATGCCGGCGAAGACCACCCCGACCGGCTTCGGGTTCATCTGGAGGGCCTGCTGCATCCCGGCGATCAGCGTCGCGGGGTTGGCCAACGTGATCGGCAGGCTCTTGTACTGCAGGCCGGCGGCGTGGGCCGCATCCTTCATCCCGCTGCCGAGCACCTGGCACAGCCCGGTCTCGCAGGACAGGAACACGATGGTCTGGCCGCCGCGCGGCTTTTCCCGCAGCGGCTGGTCGATGCCGATGGACGTCGGCGGTTTGAGGAGCTTGTCGACCTCGGCCCGGGCTGCGGTCACCTGAGCGGACCCTGACCCGGATGCCCCTGACCCGGACGGCGGGGCCTGTACCCCCTGGCCGCCGTCCGAGCTTGCACAGGCAGCCAGAGCGGCGGCCGCCGCGAGTAACGCCGTCGGGATCAATGCGCGGCATCGGCGCCCTGCCGAGGCCCGCGGCAACCGGATCGTCGTGTGGGACACCGTGTCTCCTCCAGTCGGAGGCCGGCCCGTCTCCACGCCGCCAACCCCTCGATAAATGTGTCCATCATCACAGAATATTTGTCAAAATCTACACTGATTTTGAATCTGGTCAAGAGCTTCGCGAGGTGCGGGTGCTGGTGGGGCCGCGACCACGACGGCCCCACCAGCGGGTGGTGTCAGCGCGCGACAGTGACGGGCAGGCTGATCGGACCGCGGGCGAAACCAGGCCGGTACCTCGGCGTGAAGCCTGGGTCGATCTCGAAACGGCTCAGCGCGCAGATGGCCCTGACACTCGCCTTGAGCTCACGGCGGGCGAGATGGTTGCCGAGGCAGCGGTGGATGCCGGCGCCGAAGGCCACGTGGGAGGACACGTTCTCGCGTGCGAAGTCGAGGGTGTCCGGCTCGGGGAACTGCTCCGGATCCCGGTTGGCGGCAGCCCAGTTGAGCAGGACACGATCGCCCGCCCTCATCGGGCACCCGCTCATCCGGGTGGCCTCGGTCACGGTGCGGCCGGCGGTCGGCACCGGGGACTCGAAGCGCAGAAACTCCTCGACGACCCGGCCGAGCAACTGGTCGTCCGCGTCGCGGAGCTCCGCGCGCACCGCCTGGTGGGTGCCGAGGTAATAGCCGATGCTCCCCAGACCGCCCATGGTCGTCTCCATGCCCGCCATGATCATGAGGTTGATGGTCTCGATGCGCTGCTTCTCGTCGAGGTGCAGCCCATCGTCGCCGGTCAGGCCCATGTGGGCGATGGTGCCCGCGAGATCGTCCCGGCGGCCCTCACCGCGGCGCTGTTCGAGGAGCGCCGCACCCCAGCCCAGCAGCCTGGGCGCAACCTCCATGGCGCGTTCCGGACGGGTGAGCAGGATCTCGAGGACCTCGAGCACCCAGCCGATCTCCGACTCCTTCTGCTCGAGGAAGCCCTCGAAGAAGACCAGGGGCGGCAGGAGGTTGACGAAGCTCACGACGAAGTCGACGGAGCCGCTCTCCGAGCAGCGGTCGAGCAGCCGGTCCACCAGCCCCTGGATGTCCTCCTCCTGGCTCTTGAGCGCCTCGGGCGCGAAGAACGGATTCAGCAGGCGGCGGATCCCACGGTGCAGCGGAGGATCGGTCTCCAGCGGGATCATCCGCAGCACGTCGAGGTCGAACTGGACGGGTGAGGCGCCCTGTGCGTTGCTGAAGGCCTTCCAGCTGGTCGCGGCAGCCATCACGTCCGCATAGTCGTTGACCATCCAGAAGCCGGCGTTCCGCTCGCTCCAGGGCTGGTCGCTCCACGCCACCGGGCACGACTCGCGCAGCGCGTTCATCCTCGGCCAGAAGTCGTCCGCCAGGGTCGGATCAAGCGGGCTGAAGGAAATCGTCTCGTAGGAAGCATCGGTCGTCTCGCCCGCCGCAGCAGCCTCGTCCATCATTTCTCCCGCCAGGTGTCGGTCCCCACTGCGCCGCCCTGGTCGATGAGCGTCGCGCAAGGGGCGTCCAGGATCTATAATCTGCGTTAGATTCAAATTAGGTCAAGACCGGTGCCAGCACGGACGGCTGGGTCCAGGGCGCGCGGGCGGGCTGGTCCCGGCGCACACGCCGAGGAGGAGGCGAGTCATGCCCAAAGTGACGTTCATCCGGCCCAACGGTGAGACGACCGTGGTCGACGGCGCCGACGGCACGTCGATCATGCAGACCGCCGTGAGCGCCGGCATCACGGAGGTGGTGGCCGAATGCGGCGGCACACTCGCCTGCGCGACCTGCCACGTGTATGTCCACGACGGCCCGATCGACGCGCTGCCCGAGGCGTCCGGCGACGAGGAGGAGATGCTCGACTTCACGGCCTGCCCCCGCGAGCCGACCAGCCGCCTGTCCTGCCAGCTCCCGCTGAGTCCCCAGACCGACGGGCTGGTCGTGCGCGTGCCACCGGAGCAGTACTGATGTCGAATCGGACGGTCGTCGTCGCCGGGGCCGGGCAGGCCGGAAGCCAGGCTGCGGCATCGCTGCGGGACGAGGGCTTCCAGGGCCGGATCGTGCTCGTCGGTGCGGAGCGCCACGCGCCCTACCAACGTCCGCCCCTGTCGAAGGGCTACCTCACCGGCAAGGTTCCGCCCGAGCGGCTCGCGCTGCGACCACCCTCGTTCTACGACAACATCGACGTCGAACTGCGGCTGGGAACCCCGGTGACCAGCATCGATGTGGACGCCCGCAGTGTGGGGCTCGGGAGCGGGGATCGGCTGGAGTACCACGACCTCGTCCTGGCCCTCGGCGCGCGCAACCGCGGCCTGCCCATCGACGGGGCCGATCTGGACGGAGTGCTCACACTGCGCAGTCTCGCGGATGCCGAGGAGGTGCGCCGACGACTGCCGGCAGCGAGCTCCGTCGTCGTCATCGGCGGCGGCTTCATCGGTCTCGAAATCGCCGCCACGGCGGTCGGGCTGGGCATCGCCACGACGGTGTTCGAGATCGCCGAGCAGCTCATGGCCCGCGTTCTGTCGCCCGGCACCGCCTCCTTCCTCGTCGAGGCGCACCGGCGGCGCGGGATGCGGATCGATCTCGGCACCAGCGCCGCCACCATGACCGGAACCCACGGGCAGGTACGCGCCGTGTGGACGTTGGACGGCCGCTCGGTTCCGGCGGACCTTGTCCTCGTCGGAATCGGCGCGGTCCCCAACACCGAGGTCGCCGCGGAGGCCGGGCTGCTCGTCGACAACGGCATCGTCACCGACCCGCATCTGCGCACGTCCGATCCACACGTCTGGGCCATCGGCGACTGCGCGAGCTTTCCCTGCGCCTACGCGGACGGCCGTCAGATGCGCCTGGAATCCGTCCAGAACGCGGTGGCGCAGGCACGGGCCGTCGCCGCCGCACTCGCCGGCCGCGCGGAGCACTTCCGGGCTGTGCCCTGGTTCTGGAGCGACCAGGCGGATCTCAAGATTCAGATCGCCGGCCTGCCGACCGGCCGGGACACCGTCGTCATGTACGGCGAAGCCGAGCAGGAACGCTTCTCCGCGTTCTGTTTCGCCGGCGATCGGCTGGTCGGGGTGGAGTCCGTCAATCGGCCCGCTGATCATCTCGCCGCGCGCAGGCTGCTGGAACTCGGCATCCCGCTACGGCCGGTGGACCTCACACGCCCGGGCTTCGACCTTCGGGCGCTCGCCTCGGGCCGCTCTGCCCCCGTCGCCCCCACGTCCTGACGACGCGAATGCGCCGGGCGGCCTTCTGCCGGCCCGGCGCACCCGCGTCGCCAGGTGAGAGCGCCTTCGTCAGGTGGCGCGCGGTCGTCAGGTGGCGCGCGGTCGTCAGGTGGCGCGCGGTCGTCAGGTGGCGCGCGGTCGTCAGGTGGCGCGCGGTCGTCAGGGGGCGCGCCGATCCGACCTGGCGACGACGAACCCCAGCGCCTGGAGGTCGACGGTCGTGTCCGTGATGCCGCGCTCGCGCAGCTTGAACTTCTGGACCCGTCCATTGACATTGACCGGAAGCTCGTCGAAGTACTCGACGTACCGAGGAATCGCGTAATACGGCAGGTTGTGGCGGAAAAACTCGAACAGCTCCGCCAGGTCGACCGTCACGCCGGATCTGAGCACGATACAGGCCTTGATGTCGTCCTCGGACAGCTCCGACGGCACCGCGTGCACGGCGACCGCCGCGAAGGCGGTATGTTTCATGATCGCGGTTTCGAGCTCCACGGACGACACGTTCTCTCCGCGTCGACGAAGAGAATCCTTCTTCCGGTCGACGAACCAGAAATAACCGCGCTCGTCCATGCGGCCGCTGTCTCCGGTATGATGCCACAGGTCACGAAAGGCCTCCACCGTCGCGGCATCGTTGTTCCAGTACCCCGAGAAGAGTCGATGGGGCGCGTCCGGACGGATGACGATCTCGCCGACCTGACCGACCGGAACCTCCCGGCCCTCCTCATCCATGAGCTTGACCTGCAGACCGGGCGTCACCGTGCCCATGCTCCCGGGGCACCGCGGGCCGCGCGGGTCGCCGAGCAGAGCCGGCCAGCACTCCGACTGGCCGAAGACCTCGGCGAAGGGTTCGATACCGAACCGTTCGGCGAACGCCCTGATGAGATCCGGCGACGACGGCATGAAGGTAATGTGCCGGAGACGGTGGTTCCGCTCGTCGGCGAGGGCCGGTGTCGCGAGGATGGCCAGTCCCATCGCGCCCATGCCCATGGCCGCCGTGGCACCGGTCTCCCGGATGCGGGCCATATAGGTTCTGGCGCTGAAGGCGGGTTCCACGACGACCGAGCCCCGCACGGCGAGCGCGGCCGCCACAAGCCAGGTCTGCCCACTGAAGTGAAAGAGCGGGTTGGCCCCGAAAACGACGTCGCCGGGCTCGTACCAGCCATAGTCGACGAAGACCGTGACCAGGTTGCAGTAGTAACCATGGGTGATGGTGCAGCCCTTGGAAGCGCCGGTCGTACCCGAGGTGAAGATGATCACACAGACATCATCCGACCCGATGTCCACGGGCCGGAGATCCGCGCCGCACTTCTCCAGCTCGACGTAGGGCAACGCATCGGGCAGAGCGGCCCGATCGCCGTCGGCACCGGCACCGGCACTGGCACCGACGAGGACGAGGTCCCGGATACCGCTGTCGGACAGCAACGGCGCCAGCAGGCGGAGCGCCTGGGCGTCACCGATGTACACCCGGGGCGTCGTCTGGACGAGCTGGTGGCGCAGAAACTCCCCCCGCAGATAGGTGTTCAACGGCACCTGAATCGCCCCGGTCTTGGCGATCGCGCAGATGAGGACGACGTACTCGATGCGATTGGGCAGATTCACCGCGACCCGGTCACCCTTGCCGACGCCAAGCTGCTGGAGCCCCGCGGCGACCCGGTCGGAGAGTCGGTCCAGCTCACCGAGCGTCATCCACGGACTCGCGCACTGCACGAAGTGGCGGTCGGGATCAAGCCCCGCCTCCTCGCGTAACCAGTCTCCGAAGACGCGCCCGACGTGCTTGCCCGCCTCGCCGAGGCGCGTTTCACCACCGTTGTTCGGCGCCAGGTTGGCAACCGTGCTCACTGTTCCTCCTCGGATGTCGTGCACTGGTGACTCACGTGGCCGGGGCCGGGCCGGGGACGCTCGAGCCGGTCGTATCAGTAGCTCTTCGGAAGACCGAGGACGTGTTGGGAGAGGTAGGCGAGGATGAGCTCCTGCGGGATCGGGGCGATCTTCATGAGCCTCGCCTCCCGCCAGTAGCGGACGACGTGGTACTCCTCCGCGTAGCCGAAGCCACCGTGCGTCTGTATGGCCGCGTCGGCGGCGGCGAAACCGGCCTCCGCGGCGAGGTACTTCGCCGTGTTGGCCTCGGCGCCCGCGGAAAGTCCCTGGTCGATCGCCCACGCGGCCTGGCGGGTGACCAGTTCCGCGGCCCGTAGCCGAGCATGGGCGTCCGCGAGCGGGAACGCCACCCCCTGATTGGTCCCGATCGGGCGGCCATACACCACCCGATCGTTGGCGTAGGCGACCGCGCGACGCAGGGCGGCCACGCCGATGCCGATCGCCTCCGAGGCGATGAGCACGCGCTCCGCGTTCAGACCGTCGAGGAGGTAGCGGAAGCCGTGTCCCTCCTCCCCGACCCGGTCAGAGACGTGAACCATCAGGTCGTCGTAGACCGTTTCGCACGAGGAGACCGCGTTGCGGCCCGCCTTCGCGATCGGGGTGATGGTGACCGCGGGATCGGTGAGATCGGCCATGAGCAACGTCAGCCCGTCGGTGCGCCGCACGCATTCCTCCGCCGGCGTGGTGCGCACCAGAAGCAGGACGCGGTCCGCGTCCAGGGCCTTCGAGGTCCATACTTTCGCCCCCCGCACGCGGTAGTGGTCCCCTTCGCGCACCGCGGACGTCCGAATGGCGAGGGTCTCGGTTCCCGCATCGGGTTCGGTGACGCCGAAGGCGACATGCAGGCTGCCGTCCGCCACCCGCGGGAGGTAGCGCCGCTTCAGCTCGGCCGACCCGTACTTCTCTACCGGGTGCATTCCGAAGATGGAAAGGTGAACAGCGCTGCAGCCGTTCATCGCCGCGCCGGACGCCGCTATCTCCTGCAGGATGACCGAAGCTTCGACGATGCCGCGCCCGCCACCGCCGTAGTCCTCTCCGATGGCGATACCGATCCAGCCACCCTCGGCGAGCGCGGCGTAGAAGTCCCACGGGAACTCGTGTTTCGCATCGCGCTCGGCCCAGTACTCGTCGTCAAACTTCCGGCAAATGCCCCGGACCGCGTCCCGGATGAGCTCAATGTCCGCGTTCGGCGTGAAATCCACCGGATGATCTCCTCCTCAGTCGGACGGGCCGAGCTGCAGCGACTTGAGCTCGTAGAACTCGAGCAGGCCGTGAACACCCAGCTCTCGGCCGGTGCCGGACTGTCGGTAACCACCGAACGGAGCGAGCGGGTTGAACCACGAGCCGTTGATGTCGACCTGCCCGGTCCGCAGCCGGCGCGCGACCCGCTGCGCCCGCGCCGGATCGGCCGACCACACGGCACCGGCGAGACCGTAGATGCTCGCGTTCGCGATCTCGACCGCCTCGTCCTCGTCGCCGTAGGGGATGATCGCCAGCACCGGGCCGAAGACCTCCTCGCGCGCGACTCCCATATCCGGGCGGACGTCGGTGAAGACGGTCGGCGCGACGAAGTAGCCGTCGGCGGCTCCCGGCGGCGGCTGCGTGCCACCGGCCAGCAGGCGGGCACCCTCGGCGAGGGCCCGCTCGATGTGCTCGCGAACCCGGCTCTGCTGGGCCTCGGACCCGAGCGGTCCGAAGTTGGTCGAGGGCTCGAGGGGATCGCCGGCGCGGTATCCCTGGAGCCGGGCCATCACCAGATCCTCGACCTCGCCGAGGCGGTCACGCGGGACGAGCATGCGGGTCCAGGCCGTGCAGGTCTGGCCGGAGTTGGTGAAGCAGTTGGCGACGCCGACCTTCACGGCCTGCGCGAGGTCGGCGTCGTCGAGGATGATGTTGGCCGACTTGCCGCCCAGTTCCAGCGCGACACGTTTGACGGTCTGCGCCGCCGCCGCCCCGATCCGGCGTCCCGCCGCAGTCGAGCCGGTAAAGTGGATCATGTCGACGCCAGGGTGGGCGACCAGCGGCTCCCCGACCGAGGCCGCGGTGCCGGAGAGCAGGTTGAACACCCCTGGCGGGAAGCCCGCTTCCGCCATGAGATCGGCGAACACGAACGCCGACAGCGGTGCGACCTCGGACGGCTTGACCACGACGGTGCAGCCCGTGGCCAGGGCGGCACCCACCTTTCCGACCACCTGCTGCAGGGAGTAGTTCCACGCCGTGATGGCCGCGACCACGCCGATCGGCTCACGCACCACCAGCGAGTCACCGATCCGTTCCTCGATCGGCAGCGTCGGCAGCAGTTCACGGTAGGTCGCCAGCACCCGGATCGGCAGGCTCACCTGAACCAGACGGGAGACCTTGATCGGGGTTCCCACCTCGCTGGAGATGAGCCGGGCCAGGTCCTCGGCCCTCTCGGCCATCAGCGTCTCCACCCGGGCCAGGAGACCGAGCCGCTCCTCGAGCGGCGCACCCGACCAGGTGGGGAAGGCCCGACGCGCGGCGGCGACCGCCAGGTCGACGTCCGCCGCGGTGCCGTCTGGCACCCGTCCCAGGACCTTGCCCGTCGCGGCACCGTGAACGTCCAGCATCCGTTCTCCGGCCGACGCCCGCCAACCGCCGTCGATGAAAAGACTGTCACGTTCGATCATGTCCGCTCCCGTCATCACCGTCATCGCGGTGTCTTCGCGTGCAGGCGACGCATCCTCGTGAGCCAGCCGTCGTAATCCGCGGCCTTCCCGCGGAAGTACTGCTCCACTTTCGGATGCGTGAGAATAAGGAACTGCTCCGTTCGGATACCCGCCACAACGGCCGCCGCCGCATCGTCGGGGTCTATGGCTCCCGCCACGGCGAACCATTCACCCTGCGCGCCGCGCAGCATGTCGGTGCGTACCCCTTCGGCGACGATGCACGACACCTTGATGCCCTGCGCACCATGATGAATCGACAGCCACTCCGTGAGCCCCACCACGGCGTGTTTACTCGCCGTGTAGGGGGCATTCCCGAGCGCGGTCAACAGTCCCGCCGCCGACGCGTTCTGGACGAGGTATCCCTCACCCCGCGCGAGCATGTGGGGCAGCACCGCCCGGGCCGCGTACACCTGGGCCATCACGTTGACGTCCCACATCTCCTGCCACGCGGCGTTCGAGGCCCAGACGTTGCCCCGGTCCTGCAGCGGCGTCACGCCGTCGTGCGGCTCGCCCCACAGGACACCCGCGTTGGCGACGAAGACGTCGATCCGGCCCCGCACCTCGATGACATCCCGCACGAGCGCACGGATCTGGGCCTCGTCGCGCACATCTACCACCCGGCCGAGACCGCCGACCTCGGTGGCCACGCGCCGCGTGCCGGCGGCATCGATGTCGCAGACCACCATCGAGGCCCCCTCGGCGGCGAACCGCCGGCACATCGCCTCTCCCATGCCATTCGCACCACCGGTGACGACGACGACCTTGTCCCTCAGCTCCATGACGGCCGCGCCTGGCCGGTCAGACGAGGCCGGTCAGCGCGGCGGTGTTAAACCAGAGGATCTTGCGCTCGGCGACCGGGTCGTCGAGCTCGGCCACGGTCTTCTCGTAGTCCCGGGGCTCGGCGAGTCCCTCGGGGTGGGGGTAGTCGGACCCGAAGATCACGTGGTCCACGCCCAGATGCCCGACGACCTCGATCAGATCGTCCTCCCAGAAGGGGGACACCCAGACGTGCTCCTTGAACTGCGCCACGGGGTCCGAGGCGAAGAAACCGGGCCGCTGGAAACCCGCCCGGTTGAGGCCGGCCAGCAGGAGCGGAAGGAACTCGGCACCGTTCTCCACCGACGCAATCCGCAGCGTCGGGAACCGCTCGAACAGCTTGTCGCAGACCAGCGCTCCGAGGTAGGTGCCGATCGCCCGGTCGTGGCCCACCGCGACCTCCAGCGGCGGGGCGACACCGCCGATGATGTTGCCGTGGTGCTCGACGTACTTGTCCAGACCCGCCCCGCCCACCTCGCCGACGTGCGGGACACAGGTCGCGCCGGCCTCCGCGATCCGGGCCCAGATCGGATCGAAACGCTCACTGCCGGGACTCACCCAACCATCCGCGGTGTAGACCGCCTGCGGGCGGACCACGAACAGGCGGGCCCCGTGGGCCAGGCCGTGTTCGACCTCGGCCACGGCAGCGTCTACGTCACCGAAGGCGAGGTACGGCGCGGTGAAGATGCGGTCGGCGTGGTTGTATCCCCAGTCGTCCAGCAGGTAGCGGTTGAACGCCCTGAACGCGACGGCCGCGGCGGCGACGTCGTACTGGAGGCTCTCCTCGATGCCCATGCCGAGGGAGGGCAGCAACCAGATGGCCTGGAGCTCCTGGGAGTCCATCCGGGTGATCCGGGCATCACGGTCGCGGTAGTGGGCCGGGAGCGGCTCGCGCTGGGCGAGGTACTCCGCGAGCGGCTTTCCGGCCTTGTTGCCCCGAAAGTAGTCGGACATGACGCCCGGTTGGACGATGGGGTCGAAGGTCGGGTTCGTGACGGTTTTATCCGTCTTTCCCCCGACGATCAGGCGTACCCTCTTGTCGATGGTCGCGACCTGCACCGTGCGTTCGGCCCAGCCCTTCGGGCAGTGCCGAGTGAACGCGTCCAGGGGCTCGTAGTAGTGCTGGTCGCAGTCGAAGACCGGTAAGACTGCCTCTGACATCGGGAACCTCATTCAGGAAAGGCTCGCGTTACGCACGGAATCACGCGTGAACGTCGTTTTCTAATTCTAATCTCAATTTTTTCCCGGTCAAGTCGACGGGACTCGCGATGAGCAACGCATCGACGACGACGCCGCCGCGCCGCGATACCAGCGCCGGGTTGATCTCGATCTCCGCCAGCCCGTGCGCCCGCAGCACCTCGCCCAGCCCGTTGAGGGTCGTGGCGAGCCAGGCGAAGGAGACCGGTTCGCCACCCCGGAACCCCTCGAGAAGTTCCGCCGTCCGCAGGCGGGACGCCGCCCGGCGCAGCGTGGGCTCGTCGCACGGCAGCGGCACCGACTCCACGTCGCGGAGCACTTCGACCGCGGCGCCGCCGAGGCCGAAGCTCCCGAACACTCCCAGCAGACCGGCGTCACGGACGGTGAGAACCAGTTCCAGGCCGCCGGAGACCATCTTCTGCACGATCCAGGGGCGGGGGCCGTCCGCCGCCCACCGGCCCCGCATCTCGCTCAGCGCCGCCGCCACCGCCGGCGCGGAGCCGAGCCCGACGGCGACCAGGCCAAGCTCCGTCCGGTGCGCCACCGCCGCGTCACCCGACTTCAGGACGACGGGGTAACCGATCTCCTCGGCGGCCTTCAGTACCGAGAAGGTGGCGTCGGCGCACACCCGCATCGGGCAGACGTCGACTCCGGCGGACGCCAGCAGCATGAGGGCATCCGCCCCGCCGACCACCCCGCCGGCGGTCCCGGCCGTGGCCGTCCCCGACGGCACCGACGGCACCGACGGCACGGCCGTCCCCGACAGCACCAACTGCGTCGGCTCCCGCGCCGGGCCGAGCAGGGCCCGGACGACCCGGCCGAGGTCGGACGGGGTCTGCGCGACCAGGACGCCCGCGGCGCGCAGGCGGGCGATGTGGGGTCCGAGCGCCGGGCCGCCGTACCAGAGCACGACGAACGGCTTGCGGGAGCTCTCGCGCACCGCGAGGACGTCATCGACGCTGGACTGGTTCCACCCACGCGCGCCCATCGGCAGCGGGACACACACCGCTTCGACCGCCGGGTCGTCGGCCACCGCCGCGAGGTAGTGCCGGAAGTCGTTCGGCATCGACCCGGGACCGACGTCGAGCGGGTTGGGGGCCGCCGCGAAGGACGGAGCCCGCTCCTTCACCCGGGCGAACGTCGCCCCCGACAGCGCAGGGAAGGTCACCCCGGCCGCGGCGAGCTGCTCCGTGGCGAGAACGGCCATACCGCCGGAGTACGCGACCATCCCCCAGCGGCGCGGGAAACGCCCGCCGGGCTCACCGGTATCGGCACCGCCGAGTACCCACAGGTCGTCCGGATCGTCGACCACGGTCGCGCCCAGCGCTCGCAGCAGGGCCAGTTCGAGCTGGCCCCGTCCGACGATCTTGCCGGTGTGGCTGGCGGCCGCGCGCTCCCCGGCGGAGGTACGGCCCCCGAGATAGACGATGAACCGTTTGCCCGCCCGGGTGAGCTCGCGTACCGCCCGCGCGAGCAGTTCGCCGTCGCGGATGGACTCCAGGTACGCCGCGACCGTGTGGACGTCCGGGGCGCCGGCGAAGTACGCGAGGAAGTCGGGGACATCCATGTCGCGCTGGTTGCCGGTGCTCACGACATGCGAGACGCCGACCCCGGCCACCTTCGCCCGCTCGACCACGGTGCTCCCGATCGCCCCGCTCTGGGCGATGATCGCGAGGCCGCCGGCGGGGATCGGTTCCCCACCGGTCAGGACCGAGGTCATGCTCAACGCCAGTCCGGTGCGCACCGTGATCAGCCCGGTGCTGTTGGGGCCGACGACGTTGATTCCCTGCTCCCGCGCGTACTCCAGCAGCGAGTGCTCCAGCCGCTCGCCCTCCTCCCCCAGGTCGCCGAATCCGGCGGTGAGCATCAGGACCTGGCGAGCGCCCACCGCCGCGCACTGTTCGAGCACCCCCCGCACCCGATGGGCCGGCACCGCGACGACGACCACGTCCGGCACGTCCGGCAGGAGGGTCAGGGACCGCAGAGCCGGACGGCCGTCGACCTCGACGGCCGTCGGGTGGACGACGGTTACCCGCCCGGCGTAGCCGTAGGTCCCGAGGTGGTCGAGCACCGCCCGACCACCCGCTTTGTAGGCCTCGGTGACCCCTGTGGAGACCCCGACGATCGCGACGGAGTGGGGATCCAGGAAACGGGCGACGACGTCGGGCCGTAGCCCGGCGCGGCGATCGGCGCCTTCCTGCGCGGTCATGTCCGGGCCTCCTTCACCGCTGTCCGGCCCAGCGTCGACGGGTGTCGCCGGCATCAGTCGTCGCGCCAGGTGCGAAACGGCAGGTTCATCAGGCTCCGCGTCTGCCCGCCGTGCGTCTCGAGGACCGCGTCGGGCGGAAGGGAGAAGCGCGGTACGCGCCGGAAGATCTCCTCGAAGGCGATGGTCAGCTCCATGCGGGCCAGATGCATCCCGACACAGCGGTGGCTGCCTGCGCCGAAGACCAGTGTCGAGGCGATCTTCCGGTCGATGAGCAGCTCGTTCGCGTCCGGGAAGGCCTCCTCGTCGCGGTGCGCGGACGCGAGCGGCAGCACCACCCGGTCGCCGGGCTGCAGCTGCGTTCCGCCCAGTACCCGCGACTCCATGACGGTCCGGCTCGCATGGACGATCGGCTCGTAGCGCAGCAGTTCCTCGACGGCCCCGGGGATGAGTGACGGGTCGGCCGCGATCCGGTCCTGCAGGTCGGGCCGTCGGGCGAGGTGCAGGAAGCTGAAGCCGAGCGCCGTCGTGACCGTGTCGAGCCCGGCGAGCACCAGGACATAGGCGAAATTGAGGATCTCGTGGTAATCCATCTTCCGCTGGCCCGGCAGTTCGGCGTCGATCAGCCGCGAGAGGATGTCCTCCCCGGGAGTTTCAAGCCGCTCGTCGAGCAGGCCCCGCAGAAAAGTGTTCAGTGCCCGGCCCGCTTTCAGCCGCGCGGCCGTCTGCGCCTCCACATCGCCGTGCGTGGCCCCCTCCGTCGTCGTGTGCAGGATTGTGCCCGCCCAGTCGCAGAGCTGGTCACGCTGCTCGACGCTGAAATCGAGGCCGACGAGTCGTAGGAAGACGGCGCCCGGAAACGGCCGGCCGAACTTCTCCATGAAGTCGAACTCACGCTCGGCCGCCATGCGCGCGGCCAGCTCCGCGGCCCGGGAACGGATCTCGTCAGCCATACCCCCGATCGCCCGGGGGCGGAAGATCGGATCGATGATCATGCGATAGCGACGGTGCTCCGGCGGGTCCACCTCGAGCGGGATCAGGGCCCGCGAGTGGCCCGGAGTCGGGGGCGTGTCGGCGGGCCAGGAGGAGAACGCCTTCGCGTCGTGCAGCACCTCGTTCAGATCGCGAAACCTGGAGACGACGAAGAAGCCGCCGTAGTTGTCGGTGTAGGCCACCGGACAGGCGGCCCGCAGTTTTGCGTAGTCGGCGTGGGGATCGAGAGCGAAGGCCGGATCGTAGTGGTCGTAGTCGTGACCGAGCGCCTCGGCCGCCCGGCACGCGGCGGGTCGGTCGTTCATCGGGTGGCCGCCTCGGCCGCACCGTCCGACGGGTGGCCACCGAGCTCCCGCAGCGCCAGGCAGTCCTGGTAGTAGACGTCCACCCGGACGACCAGACCATCCCGGAGGCGGTACAGATCGAGCACCTTCATCGGCATGCTGCGTCCCGTTCTTCGTGAGGTAAAGGTTCCGAACACCCGGACGAGAACCGCGTCGCCCGCCGCATCCACCGTCGGGGGCTCCAGCCGCACGTCGTAGTCCCGGCCCACCGCCTTCAACAGCGCCACGAATCCGGACTTGCCCACCCACTCCCCGCCGAAGGGCAGGCTGGCGGCCTCGGCGAAGACGATGTCCTCCGCGAGAAGGCCGAGACAGGTGCCGACGTCGCCGGCCCCCAGGGCGGTCGTAAAGGCGCGGACCACAGCGACGGCGTCCGGTGCGATTGTCATGTTGCAGTTCCTCTCGTGGATTCACCCGGGCCGGACCCGGCGCCACGGCGTCGTCCAGCCTTGCCAGGGAGGCCCCGCTCGTCTACGTTTTCTATACCGAGTTCGAATTAGAAGTCAAGGTTGGGTCCGCGGGCCCAGCGGCCACGCGGCCGGCCCGCGGCCCGGCCTGTCCGGACGGCCACACGAGAGGGCACACGATGATCGCGGCAATGACGGCGGAGGGCCTGGAACTTCGGACGCTGGTCGGCGGCTTCCTCGCCGAGAACGCCCCCGTGTCCGCGGCCCGACATCAGGCGGATGTCGCGGGCGGCCATGACGTCGCGGTGTGGGACCGGCTGGGCAAGGAGCTGGGTCTGACGGCCCTGCACCTGCCCGAGGAGTACGGCGGGCTGGGACTGCCGTACGAGACGCTGACGGTCGTGCTCGAGGAGATGGGTCGCGTGTTGTACGGCGGCCCCTACTTCTCCACCGTCTGCCTCGGCGCCGACACACTCCTGCTGGCGGGCTCGCCCGACGATCGGGCGACGTTCCTGCCCCGGATCGCGGCGGCCGAGGCGACGGCGACGATTGCTTTTGCCGAAGGTGACCGTTTCGACGTGTCCGAGGTCGGCACGATCGCGGCCGCCGGTCCCGGCGGCTTTCGCCTGACCGGAAGCAAGACGCGGGTCGTCGATGGCGCGACGGCGGAGCTCCTGATCGTGTCGGCCCGCGCGGTGGGCACGATCGGCGATGACGGGCTGTCCCTGTTCCTCGTCGACGGCGACGCGGACGGTGTCGTCCGCGAGCCGATCCCGGCCTTCGACCAGACCCGCAGACTCGCCCGGATCGCGTTGCACGGAGCCCCCGCGCGGCTCCTCGGCCGGGAGGGCGGGGGCGCCGGTGCGCTGCGCTTCGTCCTGCGGCGGGCGGCCGTCGCCCTCGCCGCCGAGCAGCTCGGCGGCGCCGAGGCCTGCCTCGACCTGACGGTCGGCCATGCCCGGCTGCGCGAACAGTTCGGGCGCCCGATCGGCGGCTTCCAGGCGGTCAAGCACCGCTGTGCGGACATGCTCGTCGCCGTCGAGACCGCCCGGTCCGCCCTCTATGCCGCGGCCACCGAGGCGGAGTCACCGGGCCCGGAGCTCGCCGTGCGGTCGAGCATGGCCCGCGCGCACTGCTCCGAGGTCTTCTCCCAGGTCGCCACCGACGCCCTGCACGTCCACGGCGGCATCGGGTTCACCTGGGAGCACGACACGCAACTGTTCCTCAAGCGGGCCAAGGCGTCGGAGGTCCTGCTCGGCAGCCCCCGCGAGCACCGCGAGCTCGTGGCCCTCGGTCTCGGCCTCTGATCGGGCCCACCCGCTCGTGGCCCCGGGCCGGACGAGTTCCGGGACCACGAGCGGGGGTCCCGTCGGCGGTCAGACGGAGTATCCGCCGTCGACGCAGAGCGTCTGCCCGGTGACGTAGGACGAGCGCGCGGAGGCGAGGAACGCGACGACCTCGGCCACCTCGTCCGCGCGGCCGAACCGCCGCAACGGCGTCGCGCGCATCGCCGCGGCCAGTGCCCGCTCGTCGTAGTCGCCGGTCGCGAGAAGGTCCTCCCACAGGCCGGCCTGGATCACCCCGACACCGACGCAGTTGGCCCGCACGCCGTGCCTGCCCTCCTCCGCGGCGATGGCGCGGGCCACCTGCTCCACGGCCGCTTTGGGCGCCGCGGAGAGCAGGTCGCGGGTCGCATAACGTCGCAGCGCGGTCGTGACGAGGCAGACCGCGGCCCCCCGGGTCGCACGCAGCGGCGGGATGGCCGGCCGCAGCAGATTGAACGCCGCGACCGCGTCCCGGGACATCTGCCGGGCGAACAGATCCGGGTCGATCTCGCCGGTGTAGCGCATCGGGATCTGCGGACCGGCGGCATAGACGACGACATCGAGACGCGGGAGCCGACCGACGAGGTCGGCGCTGGCGGCCGCGTCCGTCAGGTCGAGCTGGCACACCCGGGCCTGCCGACCCGCATCGCTCACCGCGGTAGCCGCCCGCTTCGCCGCATCGGCATCGCGGCGGTAGGTGAGGACCACGTCCAGCCCGTCCCGGGCCAGCGCGCCGCAGATGGCCGAGCCGATACCGCCGCTGCCGCCGGCCACGAGCGCCTGACGGCGAGTTCCACCGGTCATGAGGTCGTCCCGTTCACTCGCCGCGCACCCGCGCATAGCCGCTGACGACCGTCTGGTCCTCCTGGTTGGTGGTGATCAACATCAGTTCGGCGGTGGGCCGACCGTCCTGTTCGCCGACGGCCGTGACCGTCACCGTGCCCGTCAGGGTGTCTCCCGGCCACACCTGCCGGGAGAACCGCACCCCGAACGCGGTGAGCACCGCGTCGTCGAGCCACGAGGTGACCAGCCGCGCGGTGAGACCCATGGTGAGCTGCCCGTGCGCGAGCACGGACGGGAACCCGGCGATCCTGGTGGCGTACACCTCGTCGGTGTGCAGCGGGTTGTAGTCACCCGACGCCCCGGCGTACATGACGATCTGAGTTCTGGTCAGCTCCTCGACGAGAAGCTGGGTGTGGGTGCCGCCGATCTCCAGCTCACGGACCATGGTCATGTCAAGCCCTCCGCCGGTCCTCCGGTGATCACTCTCACCCGGCGCGCCGTCACCACAAGTTCACCGGCGGGGTCGGTGAAACGGGTGATCTCCTCCTCGAACCGCAGCCGGCCACTGCGGGCGCTGTGCTTCTCCCAGGCCGCCCCGGCGGACCGCTCGACGGTGAGCACGTCGCCGGGCCGCACCTGGCGGTGGTATTCGTAGTGCTGCTCCGCGTGCAGGCTCGTCGTGCCCGCCCCCGGGGGCGGCGTACCCGGGCCTCGCCCCGATCCATACCAGGGCTGACCAGGCCGCGGCCGGTAGGGCCAGTCGGGGTCGAACTGAGCCACCGCGGCGACGAACGTGGGAGAGGCGGACAGCCCTCCCCGGTGGATCGTGCGCTCGTGCTCCGCGTCGTAGCGCACCGGGTCGTCGTCGCCGACCGCCCGGGCGAAGCACAGGACGTGCCCGGCCTCGACGGGAAACTGGAAACGTGGCACCGCGTTCTCCTTGTCGCCTTCCGAGTCGCCTTCCGAGTCGGCATCCGATCGCGTCACGATCTGATCGCCGCCGCCGGCCGTGGCTCCCGGGGCAGGCCGAGGACGCCCTCACCGATGATGTTGCGGTGCACCTCGCTGGTTCCCGCGTACACCGTGCCGGAGTGCGCGACGAGGTAGGCATCCTGCCAGTCGTCGGTCGGGTACCCGACGCCCGCGGGCCGCGCCAGGGCACCGGGGCCGGCGATGCGCAGCGCGATCTCCCCCAGCCGCAGGTGGTACTCGCTCCACATGAGCTTCCACGCGGTCTGCTGGCGTCCGGGCTCGCGGCCGGCGGCGATCTCGGCCACCGTCCGCGACCAGGTTGTGCTCAACAGCAGGACCTGGGTGGCGGCCCAGGCGAGATCCTGGCGCACCAACGGATCCCCGGTGAGCCCCTTGCGCCGCGCCAGGTCGATGAGGTCCCGCAGTTCCCGCCGCCGGGCCTGGATCAGCATCGTGCTCGCACGCCCCGCGGCGGCCCGCTCGAAGGCCAGCGTCGACTGGACGACCTGCCATCCCCGGCCGAGCCCACCGATGACGTCGGCGAGGCGGGCCCGAGTGGCGTCGAAGAACACCTCCGCGAACTCCGCGGCCCCCGTCATCTGGCGGATGGGACGCACCTCGATGCCGTTCTCCCCCGGGGTGAAGGGAACGATGACGTAGGACAGGCCCCGGTGCTTGGATTCCTGGGGGTTGGTCCGACACAGCACGAAGATCATATTTGCGGTCGCGAACCGCGAGGTCCACACCTTCTGGCCGGTGATGATCACCTCGTCGCCGTCGACGACGCCACGGGTCCGGGCCGACGCGAGGTCGGAGCCGGCCGCCGGCTCCGAAAAGCCCTGGCAGTAGCGATGGTCACCAGACCGGATGGGCGGCAGGAACCGCACCTGTTGATCGTCGGTGCCATGCAGGATGATCGACGGACCCACCATGGACTCGCCCTGGACCCGGTCAACGCGCGGAACACCGGCCCGGTAGAACTCCTCGTCGAGCACGGTCATCTCAGGGGCGTGCCAGCCTCTTCCACCATGTTCCGTCGGCCAGGCCGGACAGACGAGCCGGGCATCCAGGCAGCGCTGTTCCCATTGGCGGTAGCGCGGATCCCTGATTGCCCAGGCCCTCTCCTCCTCACGTACCCGGCTGGCGACGGACCCGGGCAGATCGACGCCCGACCGCCAGTCGAGCAGGTCGGCCAGCCCCGGCGGCGCATTGTCCGTGATCCAGTTCCGCAGCTCGGACCTCAGGTCAGCGAGCGTCGGATCGTCATCGAGACCGAGCTCCACGCGCATTTCTCCGTTCGTCGACGCCGCCACGGACCGTGCGAACACCCGCAGTCAGGCCGCCGCGCGGGCCAGTGCCCGGACCACGGGTGACGGACTCGGCCGGCCCAGCACCCGCGCCATCCAGACGCTGGTGGCCACGAGTTCCGCCAGGTCCACCCCGGTGTGCACGCCGAGTCCCTGGAGCTGCCAGACGAGGTCCTCCGTAGCCAGGTTGCCCGTGGCGCTCTCGGCGTAGGGGCAACCACCAAGGCCGCCCGCGGAGCTGTCCACCGTGCGAACCCCGGCCTGCAGCGCCGCCAGCACGTTGGCGAGCGCCTGCCCGTAGGTGTCGTGGAAGTGCACGGCGACCTGCTCGAGCGGCACGCCGGCCCCGGACACCGCCCGCACGAGGCGGGTCACCTGTCCCGGCGTTCCCACTCCGATCGTGTCGCCGAGGCTGATCTCGGTGCATCCGAGCTCGAACAGCCGGCGGGCGACCTCGACGACCTGATCGACTCCGACGACGCCCTCCCAGGGATCACCGCAGACCATGGAGACGTACCCACGCACCCCCGCGCCCGCCTCCCGGGCCGACGCCACGATCGGGGCGAACATCTCCAGCGCCTCGGTCACGCCGCGGTTCAGGTTGCGGCGGGAGAAGGTCTCCGTCGCGCTGGCGAAGACCGCGATGTCACGGACTCCGCGGTCGAGGGCACGCCGCAGGCCTCGGGCATTCGGGACGAGCACGGGGTAGCGGACACCGGGAAGGTCCTCGAGCAGGTCGAGCAGGTCCTCGGCGTCGGCCAGCTGCGGAACCCAGTCGGGGTGGACGAAGCTCGTCGCCTCGATCACGCGCAGTCCCGCCCCGAGCAGGCGGCGGATGAACTCCGCCTTCGCCTCGGTCGGGATGACGCCCTTCTCGTTCTGCAGACCGTCTCGGGGCCCGACCTCGTAGACGGTGACGCTCGCGGGCAGCCCGTCCGCCGGGACGACCTCGGGCGCGTACATGGTCACGGCTGGCGCCCGGTCACCCCGCGGGCCCGCAGTCCCGCGATGTCGTCCGGGGTCAGGCCGCACTCGCCGAGGACCTCGTCGGTGTGCTCCCCGAGCGCCGGTGCGGGGCGCGCGACGTCGAAGGGCTGCCCGGAAACCGGAGCCGGCCACCCGGTGCTCGTGTAGGGCCCCGCCACGGGATGGTCGCTCTCGTGGATGATCTCCCGGGCGCGCAGGTGCTCGTCCGTGAGAGTCTCGGCCTTGCCGTTGGCCGGAGACAGCGGGATGTCCCACTTGAGCGCGATGTCCACCCACTCCGCCGCGGTCTTCGAGCGGAAGACCGGGATCAGCTCGTCCAGCAGGTCCGCCTTCCCACCGTCGGCGAAGTCGACGGCGAAGGTCGTGTTCTTGACGTCGACCAGATCCGGGCGATCGATGGCTCGGCAGAAATTGTCCCAGAACTTGTGCTCGATGGCCGCCAGCAGGACAGTCCTGTCGTCGGCGGTCTCGTAGTACGTGTACTTCGGATGCTTCCGGGGGTCGAGCCCGACGGTCGGCGGCGGGTTGCGCCGGTCTGTGATGCGGTCGGCATTCCAGGTCATGACCGCATCGAGGCACTGGTTGGCCAGGACGGCGTCGGAGCCCGCGGCGTCGATGTAGGCACCGTTTCCGGTGAGATCCCTGCGGCGCAGGGCAGCGATCGTGGTGAGTGCGCCGTAGAGCGCTGTCGACAACGGGCCGTCGATCGAGCCGGAGAAATAGAGCCCGCCGGGGTTGACGTTCTCGCGCACAACTCCGTCCGGGTCCTTGGTCAGGGCAACCTGGCCGCCGACGGCGCCCATCATGTAGCCGTGTACCGGGATCTGACTGTACGGTCCCCGCCTACCGAATCCACTGGCCTGGCAGTAGATGATGTCCGGTTTGACAGCCCGCTGCGCCTCGTAGCCGATACCCAGAAGCTCACAGGCGTTACCGGCGAATCCGTCGACGAAGATATCGGCCGTGCGCAGCAGGCGGAAGAAGAGCTCGCGGCCCTCGTCGAGCCGCAGATCGATCTCGATGCTGCGTTTGTTTCGGTTGCACAGCAGGTGGAAAACGCTGTTCTGCGGGGTGATGCGGTCACCGAGCTCACGCAGGTAGTCACCGACGCCGGGCCGCTCCACCTTGATGACGTCGGCGCCAAGATCGCCGAGCAGGCGGCTCGTCTGGTCGCCGGTCGGGAGCATCGCGCACTCGAGCACGCGGACACCCTGCAAGAGTTCGATCACGGACCACCTCCGATGTGATGCAGGCCGGCGCGCACGCACGCGGTCGGCGGCGGACGGGTGCGGCGCACCGCGCCGCGGAGCGCCAGGCACGATCATGGCTCGAGACGAGCCGGTCTCGTCCGACGTCCGACCCGACCGCAGTGTCTAACCTAACATAGATTTTAGAAACGTACCTGTCCTGACTCCGGACAACGATCGCCACACACCCTTGCCCGAGGTCGAAGCGGCGGCGGAGGCCGCCCGGGCACATCCCGAATGTCGCTTAGACTTCGCTCCAGGCCCAGGAAGGTCCACGTCCAGTAGGCGGAGTACGTTGCGCAGAGGATTCCCATGACGACAGCCCGCAGCCGGTCGGGCGGCAAGGCGCTCGCGACCCGCTCGCGCATCCTGGACGCCGCCGCGCACGAGTTCCGGCGCACCGGCTACACCGGAACCCGACTGTCCGACATCGCCGCGACCGCCAACACCCAGGCGGGCAGCCTCTACTACCACTTCTCCAGCCGGGAGGAGCTGGTCGAGGCAGTCCTGCGCGTGGGTCAGGAGCGGACCGAGACCTACGTGTTCGATCGCCTCGCCGCGATCCCCCCGGACGCCCCACGGATGCTCGTCCTGCGGGAGGCGATCGCCGCGCACCTGACGTCCGTACTCAAGACCGGGGACTACACCGCAGCCACCATCCGTATCCTCTCGCAGGTGCCAGCGGAGATCCGCGAACGGCAGATCGCGGCGCAACGGCGCTACGGCGAGTTCTGGCGCGACCTGTTCGCAGCCGCCCTCGCCAGCGGGGAACTGCGCGCGGATCTTGACCTCTCCGCCACGCGCATGCTCCTGGTCGGGGCCCTGAACAGCTCGGCTGACTGGTACCCGTCGCGGTCACGGGCCCTCCCCCTCGATCGGCTGATCGCACACTTCTACTCCGTCTTTCTGGAGGGCATCGCGACCCCCGAGGGCCGCGGCCACCGCGTGCACCGCCGCGTCACGACGCCCACACCACCGGCGCCGCCGGTCGCGCCGAGCAGTGCGGCCTCGGCCCGTGGGGCCGCGACGACGGCACGGATACTGGACGCCGCCGCGACGGTCTTCCGTACCCGCGGGTATGCCGGGACACGGCTGGTGGACGTCGCCACCGAGGCGGACATGCAGACGGGAAGCCTTTACTACCACTTCGGCTCCCGCGAGGACCTCGTCGCCGCGCTCCTCGCGGTCGCCTGGCAGCGCACCGACGACATCGTCCGCCGTAGCGTCGCGGAACTTCCCACCGACGCCTACCCGATCGACCGCCTCTCGACCGTCATCGCCGCCCACCTGCTGGCGGCGCTCGCGCTCGGCGACTACACCTCGGCGCTCATCCAGATCACGGACCAGGTGCCCGACGAGGTCCGCAGCCGCAGCGCCCCCCTTCAGCGCGCCTACGCCACGTTGTGGCGGAACCTTCTCGCGGACGGTGTCGCGGCCGGGGAGATCCGCGCCGACCTCGACGTCCGCATCGTCCATCGCATGATCATCGGGGCCCTCAACTGGACCATCGAGTGGTATCACCGCGACGGCCGCCTCACCCCGGAACGGCTCGCCGAGCAGACGGTCAGTGCGGTGTTCGAAGGCATCACCTGGAGGTGACGAGCCAGGCCACAACCGCGCACGGCCGGGAAGCGTCCTGGTGACGGACGGCTTGACTATCTAAAATAATTTAGATTAGACTAGCCCGCGACACCGGGAGGCGGCGTATGCACGGCATCGTGGCCTGTGAGGCCTACATCCCCTACCACCGCCTGGAACGGGCCGCGATCAGCACCTCGCTCGGTGGCGGCGTTGTGAGCGGCGCGCGCAGCGTCGCGTCGTACGACGAGGACGCAACGTCGATGGCGGTCGAAGCGGCACGAAGCGTGCTGCGGACGGTGCCGACGGCGGCTCGTCCCCGGCGCCTGTACCTCGCCACGACGGTCCCCCCGTACCTCGACAAGACCAACGCGACGGTGGCCCACTCGGCGCTGGCACTCGACAGCGGCGCCCTCGCCGTCGACATGTGCGGCGGCGTGAGATCGGGGGCAGGCGCGTTCCTGGCCGCAGCCGAGGCGTCCGAGCCTGCGATGGCGCTGCTCTCCGACATTCGCACCGGCCTGCCCGGCAGCGCGGACGAGCGCGAGGGTGGCGACGCGGCTGCGGCCGTGCTCTTCGGGCCGGGCGACAGTGACACTCCGGTGCTCGCCGAGGTGGTCTCGGCCGCCGCCGAGACGGAGGAGTTCCTCGACCGGTGGCGCGCTCCCGGTGATCTCGCGTCACGGGTGTGGGAAGATCGCTTCGCCGAGCACGTCTACGTCCCGCTGGCGATGGACACCCTTTCCGCCGCGCTCAAGAAGGCGGACCTCACTCCGGGCGGTGTGGATCATCTCGTCGTCTGCGGCCTGCCCAGGCGGTCGGTGCGCCGGGTGGCGGCCGGGACCGGCATACCGGCCGACCGCGTCGTGCCCGACCTCGCCGAGGTCATCGGCAACCCCGGAACCGCGCAGCTCGGCGTCCTGCTCGCCGCCGCGCTGCGGCGGGCCGGGCCCGGCGACACGATCGCCCTCCTCCTGCTCGCCGACGGGGCCACGGCATTCATCCTGCGTACCACCGCGCAGATCGGCCGGCGCCGCCCGGCCGCACCGCTCGCCGGCGGCGGCGCTGCGCTGCGCTACCCGACCTTCCTGAACTGGCGGGGAATGCTCGCACGGGAGCCACCACGGCGACCAGATCCGGAACCGCCGGCCGCACCGCCGGCGTACCGATCGCGCGCCTACAAGCATGCGTTCACCGCGACCCGCTGCACGCGATGCGGCCGCGTGAGCCTGCCACCCGCGCAGGTCTGCTTCCATTGCGGTGCGGTCGACACGATGGAAAGTCACCCGATGGCGCGGGCCCACGGAACCGTGGCGACGTTCACCGTCGATCGACTGGCGTTCACCCCGCACCCCCCGATGATCGCCGTCGTCGTCGACTTCGACGGCGGCGGACGCTTCCGCTGCGAGCTCACCGACGCGGATGCGTCGCAGGTCGCGATCGGCGACCCGGTCGAGATGACATTCCGGCGCCTACTCACCGCCGACGGCGTGCACAACTACTTCTGGAAGGCGCGGCCGGTCCGGCGCGCCGGGGGGGAGACCTGAGTGGCTTCGAACGGCATCCGGGACCGTGTCGCCATCGTGGGCATGAGCTGTACGGCCTTCGGTGAGCGCTGGGATCGTTCAGCGGACGACCTCCTCGTCGAGGCGGTGCACGGCGCGACGGAAAGCGCCTCGACCAACCTGGACGACATCGATGCCTTCTGGCTCGGGACGTACCTGTCCGGCGTTTCCGGCATGACCCTGAGCCGGCCGTTGCGGATCCGGGACAAGCCGGTGACACGCGTCGAGAACATGTGCGTGACCGGCTCGGAATCGCTGCGCGGCGCGTGCTATGCCGTGGCGAGCGGAGCCTACGACGTGGCCATGGCCGTCGGCGTCGAAAAACTCAAGGACTCCGGATACTCCGGACTCACCCGGGCCTCGATCCCCGGGGACGGGACCGGCGGCACGCTGGGCACCACCACTGCACCCGCCAACTTCAGCCTGCTCGGCCCGGCCTACGCGGCGAAGTACGGCGTCCATCCCCGCGAACTCAAGGAGGTCTTCACCCGGATCGCCTGGAAGAATCACGCCAACGGCGCCCGCAACCCACGTGCCCAGTTCCGCACGCCGGTAGCGGCCAGTACCATCGCCCGCTCGCCCCTGGTGGCCGGCCAGCTCGGTGTCTTCGACTGTTCCGGTGTCTCGGACGGCGCGGCCGCCGCTATTGTCGTCCGCGCCGAGGACGCCCACCGCTACACCGACCGGCCGCTTTATGTAAAGGCGCTGTCCTGTGTGTCCGGTGACGCGACGGGCAACGTCGACCCGTCGTACGACTTCACGACCTTCCCGGAGGTCGAGGCCTCCGCACGGGAGGCGTACCGCCAGGCCGGGGTTCGTGATCCTCGGGCCGAGATCGCTATGGCCGAGGTCCATGACTGCTTCACGGTCACCGAACTCGTCCTCATGGAAGATCTTGGCTTTGCCGAACGCGGCACGGCGTGGAAGCAGGTCCTGGCCGGCACCTTCGACCTCACCGGCGAACTCCCCGTCAACCCGGACGGCGGGCTCAAGGCCTTCGGTCACCCCGTCGGTGCCTCCGGCCTACGCATGCTGTTCGAATGCTGGCTCCAGCTTCGAGACGACGTTCCAGCAGACCGCCGCATCGCGCAGCACGGCAGAACGCTCGGACTGACCCACAACCTCGGCGGCGGCCCTGGTGAGTGCGTGTCATTCGTCTCTCTCGTTGGGACCGAGCCGAACGACTGACCCGCTTCAAGTCATCAACGCGACTGACGATCGATGCCGCCTTCTGGCACCTCGGGACCTCGTCCATGGCGCCAAACGGGTGCTGGTTCTGATGGAACGCACCTCCCGGGACAGCAGCACGAAGATCCTTTCAGTCTGCACCCTCCCGCTCATCGGACGGGTCTGCGTGCAGCGGATCATCACCGACCTTGCGATGGTCGACGTGACCAGGCAGGACTGATGCTCGACGCGACGGCAAGTCCCGCCGCCGACTGACATCCGTCCGCCGGCGGGACGCACTCTCCCGTACTGGACGTCACACGAGGCTGGAATGGACCGAGTTCATATTCTAATCTAAATTAGACGTTGATGCTTACTTGACTACCAGCTGACAGATGTGGGACGGAGCAACCATGACGGCGACGAGGCCCCGCGCCGCCTCCTTCGATCACGACCGGCTGAAGTCGGCGATCGCGAAGGCGAACATCCCAACGCTGCTCCCCGTGCTGTACCAACTCACCGGCGACGAACAGTGGCTTCAGGCGCGCTACCGTCCCACTCGGACCCGGGGAATGGAGGAGCACAGCGATGGCGGCCTGCCGTCCCATGTGCGCGACGAGATCCGCGCCGCAACGGTGAAAGCAGTTCTCGCCTGGGCGGACGGACGGCCACCCGCCGTGCCAGCACCGAACAGCGATGTTCTGGTCGAACTCATGACGCTCAGCATGGGCGAGCCGGTACCAGGCGAATACGAGCCCATGGTCGCGGAGAACATGGACATCCGCCCTGCCCCCCGGCGTCACGTCGCCGAGACCGGATCGGCCCCTTTCGTTGTCGTGATCGGCGCCGGTGTCTCCGGACTCACTGCGAGTAAATACCTTAAAGATGCGGGCATTGACCACGTCGTCCTCGAACAGAGCGCACGCATCGGCGGGACCTGGCGGGAGAACCGCTATCCGGGATGCGGGGTCGACACGCCCAGCTATCTTTACTCCTTCAACTGGTTTCGCCGCAACTGGACCCGCCACTTCGGACGGCGAGAAGAGGTCGAGCGGTACCTGGAGGACCTGGCCCGGCATTACAACCTGCTGCCGTCGATCCGACTCGGAGTCAAAGCGATCAAGGCCAGCTGGCATGAAACCGCTCGGCGCTGGGTCGTCCGGGTGCGGGAAGCCGACGGGACCGAGCAGGAGATCGCAGCGAACTGTGTGATCACCGCGGTCGGCCAGCTCAACGTTCCCAAGGTCCCAGACATTCCCGGAATGGACGAGTTCGAGGGACCTCTGTTCCACTCGGCGGAATGGCCGGACAGCCTTGATCTGCACGGTCGCTCGCTTGCCGTCATCGGCACCGGCGCGAGCGCCATGCAGATCGTCCCGGCTGTGGTCGACGAGGTCGCATCGTTGACCATCTATCAGCGCTCACCACAATGGATTGCTTCGAACGCGAACTATTTTCAGTCTGTGTCCTCCGACGTTCACTGGCTCATGGAACACATTCCTTATTACTACGAATGGTATCGGTTCCGGCTTTCCTGGGTTTTCAACGACCGGATTCACGCATCACTACAAAAAGATCCGACATGGCCACATCCAGAGTACTCACTGAATGCCGTGAATGATTCCCACCGCGCTTACTTCACTCGTTACCTCGTCGACCAGCTCGAGGGGAGGGAGGACCTCATCGCCCAGGCGCTACCTACTTATCCGCCCTTCGGCAAGCGGATGCTGCTCGACAACGGATGGTTCAAGGCCCTCCTGCGCCCGCACGTCGAGCTGGTGACCAGGCCCGCGGCGGGGCTCACGCCCCACGGAGTGCGTGATGCCGACGGTTTCGTACGTCCCGCGGACGCCGTCGTAATGGCAACCGGATTCGATGCGCACCGGCCGATTCACGTGGAGATCATCGGCCGATCGAACAAGTCGCTAAAGGAGATCTGGGGTGACGATGAGGCCGAGGCCTACCTGGGCATAACAACCCCAGGTTTTCCGAACCTCTTCTTCATGTATGGGCCGAACACGAACCTCGGACATGGTGGAAGCTTCATCTTTCTCGCCGAGCGACAGATCCGTTACATAGTCGATGCACTATGCACTATGACCGAGCAGGGCATTGAGACGATCGAGTGCCGACCCGAGGTCAATGAGCGGTATAATCGAGCACTCGATGAAGCCCACAGCCGGATGGTGTGGACGCATCAGGGCATGGACACTTGGTATCGCAACTCGAAGGGCCGGGTCGTGACGAACATGCCCTGGCGCATCCTCGATTATTGGAAGATAACCCGTACCGCTAACCTAGCCGACTTCCACGTAGAGTGGGTCATACCATCAACGGAATCCGTGGGGCGCTGACCGCTCCGCCGCGTAGGGCTCAAGCGACCCCTCCGATCGCGACGGGGTCGTTTCGCCGGTCCGCATGGCCTGCAGCAGGCTGGGACCGACCTCGGCCCCCCCGATCAGCAGCAGGGGCCCAGCGCGTCGAACGCGGCCCGGCCGAAGTCTCCTTCGATCAGGGGTTCCGCGATGTTCAGCGCCAGCGTCACCATGCTGGCCGAAGATGAGCAGCCTCCCGCGCCGAGCGCACCACCTCCACGGGCCCGTCACATAGGGCGAGATACCGGCTGCCGAGAAGCAGGGCGACCACGGACAGCTACGCCGCCGGAGAGCGACCAACGGCGCGCCCCAGATCGGGACGCCGAGCCGTAGCCCGAGCGCGTTGCCGAACCCGAAGAGAAACGTCAACCCAACCACGATCCCGACGATCACGGTGACCAGGCGGCCCGGAAAGCCCGGACCTACCAGGTCTACGGGACTCTTGTTCGATCCGGTAGACGATGATATTCCCATCTCGACGGTCACCGGGCATCGCCCCTGGCCAGCAACCGCGTGGAGACCCGGCGGATGGTGATTCAGGGTCTTGAACCAAGATCAATCGGTTCGGATGCTGGTGCACATGGTCCACCAGGTTCGAGTCCCCCGAGCGCGCGCCGTGGGCGCGGCGCTCGGGGGGAGTAGTGCTCGCGGATTCAGCGGGCATACCTGGAGACTGCGGAGTTCAGGACGGCCTTGCCATCGGCAATCGGCCGACGACCGCCCCCGGCTACACCTCCTTCCACGGCGCCGACGTACCCGCTAGCAATTTCCGCAAAGGCGCGGCGTGTCGGCACCGACACGCGGCTGCCCGACAGCCCCGCCGTCATCCGGCCGCGGCGAGCACATCCGATCCGGCCGGCTGCATCGGACCGAGGTCGACCAGGTCGACACCGTCCGGATCGGCATCCGACGAACCGGCCGTGGGTTGATCGGCCGCAGGCGGGTCGCCGTCGGGCGGACCAGCCGTCGCAGCGTGTTCTTCCAGAACTCGGTGGGCATCGGCGCGGAGTTGCACGACCAGGTTCCGGGCCCTCTTCGACCCGACCCGCAGCCGCTTCCGTAGCTCGTTGCGGAGATCGGCCGGCGGTGCTCCTCCCAGTAACAGGCATCCTCGCGGCGCGCCCGGTCCAAGAGGACACCGTCCTCCACGGCGGCTGCGCCCCGGCCGCACTTGCGCTGCGCAGGCACAGCCGGCGACGCCGCACCAGTGCCATAGTCGCCGTCCAGCTGTTCCGCCGGGACGTCAACGGGCGTCACCCCCACACCAGCCCGCCCCGGCTCAGGCTGCGCTTACCGGACCATGAGGATGTCGAACGAACCTCACCCGGGGTACGTACAGCATCCACGCGCCCTGGATGCCCAGTGGCCGCCGGGTGCGGCCCGGGGACGGCGGCCGTCACTCCCGCCAGATGGGCAACCTTGTCGAGGTCTGCCACCGGAATCCGCCCGAAGACGCGTTCGGCGTAGAAGTCGGCGTCGAGGCCGGACCCGCCTCTGCCATTGGGGGGAGCGGCGTCTCGTTCTTTCGGTGGGTCTCCGACGCCCGGGCTGTCTCTAGGCTGGGTGTGTGTTCACTACCGGCCTGCGCTCGCTCTGGGACGAGCCCCGCGCCGCGGACACGCCCGAACGGGTGTGGTTCGACCGGGTGCTGGTCGGCGTGGTGATGGTGGCGGCGTTGCTCGAAGGAACCCTCCGAGAGGACATCACCTGGCGGCCGGTCGTGACGATCGTGACGGTCGGACTTGCGCCGGTGCTGCTATGGCGGCGTACTCACCCGTTGGTCTGCGTCGTGGTGGGCTTCGGCACCGGGATGGCGTTAGGACTGGCGAGCTGGCTGGGCGGGACCTCAGGCGTGGGCCTAAACACGATGATCTACATCCTGGTGCTCGTCTACTCGCTGGTCCGCTGGGGCTCAGGGCGTCAGATCGTGATTGGGCTGCTGGTGGTTGCGGTCGCCGCGGGGTTCAGCATTGCGACCGACTACACCGGGCCAGCCGAGCTCTTCGGCGGGTTGGCGGTCCTGGCGGCGGCGGCAGCGAGCGGAGCGGCGTTCCGCTACCGCGCCGAGAGTCGGCGCCGGGCGCTCGACCAGGTCCGCAGCCAGGAACGCGTCGGCCTCGCGCGCGAGTTGCACGACTCGGTCGCCCACCACGTCTCGGCGATCACTCTGCAAGCGCAGGCTGGCATGACGATGGCCGCGAAGCGACCTGAAGCGGCGCTCGAGGCGCTTGCGATCATCGAGGGGGAAGCGTCGCGGACGCTGGCGGAGATGCGCGCGATGGTCCGGGTGCTGCGTGACGGAGCGCCGGCGGAGTACGGTCCCCAGCCCGGCGTCGCCGACCTGATGCTCCTCGCCCGCCGCGAACCGGACCCCGTCGTCGACGTGGAGTTGGCGGGTGATCTGTCCGGACTTCGGCCCCAGGTCGACGCCGCCGTGTACCGGATGGCGCGGGAGGCGCTGACCAATGCGCTGCGGCACGCCCGAAACGCCTCGCGTGTGGAGATCAGGGTCGTCGAGGGCGCAGGAAGGCTGCGGCTCCGCGTGACCGACGACGGCCAGATCGGCCCGGCGCGGCCGGCGACCCACGGTTTCGGGCTGCTGGGGATGACCGAGCGCGTGCAGCTGCTCGGCGGCACGCTACGCGCTGGGCCGACGCCCGAGGGCGGGTGGGCGGTCGACGCCGAGCTGCCGATGGAGTTGCCCCTATGACGACGCGCGTGCTGGTGGCAGACGACCAAGATCTGGTGCGCACCGGCCTGTCGATGATCCTTGACGCCCAGCCCGACATCGAGGTCGTCGGCCAAGCCGCCGACGGCAAGGCCGCCGTCGAGCTGGCGCATCGGCTCCGCCCCGATGTGTGCCTGGTCGACATTCGGATGCCCGGGCTGGACGGCATCGAGGTGACCGAGCTCCTCGCAGGGCGGGGCGTCGCGGACCCCATTGCGGTGGTGGTGATCACGACGTTCGACCTGGACGAGTACGTCCACGGCGCGCTTCGGGCCGGAGCCCGAGGATTTCTCCTCAAGGATGCCGGGCCAGAGTTGCTGGTGCAGGCTGTCCATGCCGCTGCCGTCGGCGATGCCCTGATCGCGCCGAACATCACCCGCAGGCTGCTAGCGACCCTTGCCGCGGGGGCCTCATCGAAACGCCGTACCCAACCGATCGAGCCGCTCACCCAACGCGAGGAGGAGGTGCTGAAACTGGTCGCTGTCGGCCGCACGAACGCGGAGATCGCCGCCGAGCTGTTCATCAGCTTGACGACCGCCAAGACCCACGTCGCGAGCCTGCTGGCCAAGATCGGCGCCCGGAACAGGGTCGAGATCGCGATGTGGGCCTACGACACCGGCCGGGTGGGGCACTGAACCGAACCTGACGTACATGCACGACGACTGGTCCCGGCCGGGCGACCGAGGCCCACAACGAGCGCAGCGCCTTCGTCACCATCTGTCCACTGTAGGGACAGCGCGGCAGCGGCGGATCAGCCGAAAGCACGAGAGAGAGACCATCTCATCGGCCAGGCGAACTCCGGCCTCCGGGCCGGTGTGCCCGCCAGCGGGCTCAGCGATCGTGGACGTACCGATCCTCACCAACGACGGAGCCCATGATGAGAACGCGTCAACCCACCACCACACTGGAAGACCAGCCGATCCCGGTGAGAGCCAAGCTCGCCGCGGCGTGGACCAGCTTCATGTTCCTGTACGCCTATGTGGACATTCTCAACTTCTTCACGCCCGGCGTCGTCGAAGACATCCTCGACGGCAAGGTCTTCGAGTTCGACCTCTCCCAGACCTTTTCGACCGCGGCGCTGACCCTAGTGGCCATCCCGATCCTCATGGTCGTGCTGTCGATGACGCTGCCCGCCCGGGCGACCCGCATCACGAACCTCATCGTGGCCTCGCTCTACGTTCCCGTCACGGCATTCAACGCGGTGGGCGAGTCCTGGCCGTACTTCTACGGCCTTGGCATTCTATTGGAACTGGTCCTACTCGCCCTCATCGTGCGGTACGCCTGGACCTGGCCCCGCACCGCACCGTCGGCGACCAACCCGGACCGTGAAACCGTTCGCGCCCTGCAGCAAGCGTGAACCCAAGAACGGTCCCCGTCCTGTTCGGAGCCATCTGCCTCGGTGCCGCGGTGTGGGCCTCTCGTCGCCGTGGGACACCAACTACTGAGGCTCAGCTGCGGCAGGACTTCGAGCAGGCGCGTGGCGTCTGAGGTGCTGTCCGTTCTACGAACAGCACCTCACCAAGAGACTCGTTGTTGGCCAGGTAGCGGTCCCCACCGGAGAGAGGTGGCCATGGTGTGGGCGTGACGGGCTCGGCTACTGGTAGTGGTACCGGCAGGAGATGATCGTGATCTGGCCGGGCTCGACCGCATAGACCAGGCGGTGTTCGTCGTCGATCCGCCGTGAGCGCAGGCCGGCGAGATTGTTGCGTAGCAGCTCGGGCTTGCCGATCCCCTGCCCTTCCGGATCGCGTGTGATGTCCGCGATCAGGGTGTTGATGCGTTTCAGTGTCCTGCGGTCCTGGCCCTGCCAGTACAGGTAGTCGTCCCCGGCGTGGTCGGTCCAGGTCAGCTTCACTCGTCAGGGCCCACCGGACGCTCGACCGCGCCGCCCGTACGCCACTGCTCCACGCTTTCCATCAGGCGCCGCGCGTTCGCGGGCGTGCGCAGCAGGTAGTTGGTCTCCACGATGGCGTCCCAGTCCTCCTTGCTCACCAGGACCGCGTTCCCCCGCTTCGAGACGATCTCTACCGGGGTGTGATCGGTATTGACCTGTTCGATCAGCGGAAACAGCGTCTTACGTGCCTCACTGGCACTGATCGCCGCGACCATCCTGCCACCTCCCGAGCACCTAGTCGTACCAGATACGGTACAACTCCGGGGCACGCGTCAGCTGCTCGTCGAGCCGGCGGGCTGGCGGGGGGCGGGCGGTGGCGCGGCCGTGGCGACGCCGGCGGCGATCAGCTCGTCGATCGTTTCGCGGGCGATCCCGACTTCGGTGAGCACCTCGATCGTGTGCTCGCCGAGTACCGGCGGGGCCAGATGCAGCTGGGTCGTCAGGTCGCCCAGATCCCACAGTGCGCCCGGCTGCTCGAAGCCGCCCCAGTCGTGGTGGCGGTAGCGGGCGATCAGGCCGGCGGCGTCGTTGTCGGCCGAGTCGAAGAACGCGTCGCGCTGGTCGAGCCGGACCTCCTCGGCCGCCACACCCGCCCCGGCGAGCAGATCGAGCACCTCACCGGCCGGGCGGACGGCGGCCGCCGCCGCGAGCTGCGCCGTACTCCCGCAACCGAGCGCCTGGCAGGCCGCCGCGACGTCGCTGTCACCGGTCGCGGCCATCGCGACCCACCCCTGCGCGCAGGCCAGCAGGCGCCGTCCCGGTGTCGTGGTCAGCTGCGCCTGGTCGAGCATCGGCACCGGGACGAGGGTGCCGTCCGGTCGCAGGTAGGTCTCGCTCGTGGTGAGCACCCCGGCGCCCAGCAGGGACGCGGCGACCGAACTCGCCCGGCCGGTCCGGTTCCGGGCGAGGACCGCCCACAACGTCGCGGCCGCGGACGCCATCGCGCACTGGTGGTCCATGAACCCGAAGCGGTGCCACATCGGCGGGTTGCCCTCGCCGCCGCCCATCCGCTCCCAGCCCAGCGACGACTGGAACAGCTGGTCGTAGCCGGGCCAGTGGGCGCGTGCGCCGTCCGGACCGTACGAGCTCGTGTGACAGAACACCACGTCCGGATTCACCGCACGGACGGCCTGCTCGTCGAGGCCGAGCCGGCGGGCGGCCGGGACGCGCAGGTTGTGGTGCACGACGTCGGCCCAGCGCAGCAGGGCCTCGACGGCCGGCCGGGCGGCCTCGGACTTGAGGTCGAGGGCCACGGCGCGCTTGCCGCGCTGGCAGCCGACGAACGGCCAGTCGCCCCAGCGGCCGGGTTCGCCGGCCGCCGGTTCGACCTTCACGACGTCGGCGCCCAGGTCGGCGAACAGCATCGGCGCGAACGGCCCGGCCAGGAACGCGCCGAAGTCCAGCACCCGGAGGCCCTGGAGCGGGAAACGCAGCGACTCGACCGGCCCGCCTGCGGCGGAGTCCGCGTCGGCGCGGCCGCGGCCGCGCTCGGTGGCCGTGCTGCGGGGCGTCCAGTGTCTGGCGGCCACGTCCTGGTGCTCACCGAGCTGGGGGGCCGGACTGCGGACGGTGGCAGGCGGGTCCAGCGTGACCGGATGGCCGGGCACGGTGATGCGCCCGGCCTCGGGGTCGTCGAGCTGGGTGACGTACCGGTTGGCCTTCGCCTGCTCGTCGTCGAGGACTGCGCCGAGCGGCAGCACGGGCTGGGCCGGCCGGTCGTTGGACCACAGCTCGGCCAGCCACTCGGCCGCGGGCCGGCGGCGGAACGCCTCGACGTTGGCTCCCCAGTTCGGGAACGCTCTGGCCATGATCCCCCCGGCGTGGCGCCGGTTGGCCTCGGCGACCTCGTCGGCGCCCATCTCGTCGAACACCCGCTTCATCAACGGCAGGTCGTCGGGGGACGGCGGCATGACGTGGATCCATTCGCCGTCGGCGCACTCGAACAGTGGTGTCACCGCCTCGTCCCTGGGCATGCCCGCCGCGAGCAGGGCCGACGGCGCCTCGGCCCGGTGCCAGTGCATCATCATCGGAGCGAGCGCGCCCTGGACGAGGCTGGTGTGCACCGGCCCGCCCCGGCCGGTGCGCCCCCGTGCCACCAGCCGGGCCGCGATCCCGGTCGCGCACAGCCACATGGCCCCCCAGCTGCCGAGCGGGAACCGGACGTGGACCGGCCCCGGCCGGTGCCCCCGCTGCTCGTCGAGGAGGCCCAGTCGCGCCAGTGCCAGCAGGTCGTCAACCGGACGGTCCGCGTCGACGTGGTTGGCCGGCCACGCGAGCACCGACGAGACGACCAGCGCGGGGTAGCGGCTGCCGACAGCGGCGTCGTCGAGGCCGAGCCGGGCCGCCGTCGTGGGACCGTACGAGTGGACGAGCACGTCGGCGCCGCGCAGCAGCTCGTCGAGCCGTAATCGCCCCTCGGGGGAGTCGACGTCCAGCACCAGCGACTGCTTGGAACGGGCCCAGGTACGGAAGCCGGGCAGGGCCCGGTCGGGGTGGCCGCCGGGCGGCTCGACCAGGACGACGTCCGCGCCCGCCTCGGCCATCAGCATCGTCACCGTCGGCCCGGCGACACCGGTCGACAGGTCGACGACCCGGATTCCGTCGAGCAGTGGTTCTGGCATGCGGGCTCCCTTTTTCTCGGACTCTTCTCGGACGCGGATGTCACAGCCGGCTGGTCGGACAGTCGAGCGCGCAGTCCCAGGACTGGCCGCGGGTCGTCTCGTCGAACCAGTGGTCTCCCTCCTCGTCGACATAATGCGACCAGAACGCGTGGGGTGACGCCAGGGTAGGTTTTCGACCTGCCAGTCGACCTGCCAGTCCTCGATCCGCCTGCGGAGCTCGGCCAGCAATCGTGGCGGCATGATCGGGTCCTGGTCTCCGCAGACGACCAGGGCGGGTGCGTGTCAGACCCCATGCCTCGGCGCCGACGACGACCGCGGGATAGGTTCCCGGCGCCGTCGGCCGGGATAATATCGCCGTGACGTCACCCGTGGCGGTGGGTAACGACGCGTACGAGAGCTGTACGTCCGGTTCGGATTCAGGCAGCGTCGGATACATTCTGCACACCCCAAATCTCCAGGCGTTCGGACAACCAGTCGACACTGCGACCTATCGCCGACGCGTAGCCTTCGTCCTCGATGGCGGGCCCGAGGACCTCGATCTCGAACAGACCTCCACGACGAGTACCCGAAAGCCGCCCGCAGTCTAAAGCAGCTTGATAGTGACTGTCCGGATTCAACGAGGCACATCAGCGATTGGGCGAGGTGTGCGACGTACTCGCCGGCCCTGCCGGCGCGGCGAGTTCCGGTGGAGGGAACTCCTCCGGCGTTCCCGTCATCAAGCCGAGAAACATCAGCGAGAACCGGATCGTGCGGGATCGCCTCGACTTCGTCGAACCGGCGGCGGCCGGGATGCTGGATCGCTACCGGCTGGCATCGGGCGACGTCGCGTGCACCAGGACCGGCGAGATCGGCCGGGGCGCGCTGGTGACCGAGGAGCACGACGGCTGGTTGCTCGGCACGTCCTGCCTGCGCCTGCGGCCGGGCCCGGCCCTCGACCCGAGCTATCTGATCTTCTATCTGGGACATCCCCGCGTACAGCGGTGGCTGGTCGGCAACGCCGGCGGCTCGACCGTCCGATCGCTGACCGCCGCGACCATGCGCGCCCTGCCGCTCCTCCTTCCGGACAACGACCGGCAGCGGCGCATCGGCGCGGCGATGAGCGCACTGGACGAACAGTTGGCGATTCACGATCGGATCCGGCGCAGCACATCGGCACTGCGGGAGTCGCTGGTGCCGCTGTACCTCGAGGATTCGCTCCTCGACGAGGCGCCCGGGAAGATCATGAGCCCGCTGCCGTTCGGTCACCCGGCATCGCGGCAGAGCGTCCCGTGCTGCCGCCCACCCGGCTCCGTCAGCGTGGCACATCGACTACCGGCCGGCACAGATGCGAATATAATTACCAACAAGGTGCATTATTCGCGACCTTGACAGCCGACAGCCGACAGCCGACAGCCGACTGCCGACTGCCGCGGACGAGTATCGGAGACCCATGACGCAAGGCGACGCCCACCCGCATCCGTTGGCGCAGGCGAGCAGCAAGCCGCCTGCCGGCTGGGCCCCCGTGGACATCGACGTCTCCACGCCCAGCATCGCCCGGGTCTACGACGCGATTCTCGGCGGGAAGGACAACTTCCCGGCTGATCGGGTCGTGGCCGACCAGTTCATGCAGTTCGTCCCCGGTGGGCGGGAGGCAGCGCAGTACAACCGGGCACTGCTCAACCGGGGGGTGCGGTACCTGGCGGAGCAGGGCGTCCGGCAGTTCATCGACCTCGGTTCGGGTCTGCCGACCGTCAGCAACACCCACCAGGCGGCGCAGAGCGTCGCGCCCGACGCGCGCGTGGTGTACGTCGACAACGATCCCATCGTGCTCGCGCACGGCCGGGCGCTGCTCGCCGAGAACCGCAACACCACCGTGATCACCGCCGACTTCCGGCACCCTGAGGAGATCCTCGCCCACCCGGACCTGCGCGCGCTGATCGATCTCGACCAGCCGGTCGGCCTGGTCCTGTTCGGCGTCGTCCACCACATCAACGACGACGAGGACCCCGCCGGCATCGTCCGGCGCTACCGGGACGCCCTGGCCGCCGGCAGCTACCTCTTCCTGACCCACTTCGTCGCGCATGGCGAGCAGACGACCGAGCTGGAGAAGATGCTGCTGGCCGACCTCGGTACCGGACGGTTCCGGACTCTCGCGGAGATCGGCGAGTACTTCGACGGCCTCGACCTCGTCGAGCCCGGTCTCGTCTACAACCCGTTGTGGCGGCCGCAGGAGCCGGTCCCCGAGCCGCTGACCCTCACCGAAAAGCTGGTCGCCGGGGGTCTGGCCCGCAAGGCCTGACCACGCGGCCGCGCCAGCCGCCACGGCCCCGCGCACCGGAAGGCCGTCCCGCCCCCCGACCACGTATATCGTGTGCTGACTAATTCGGGGGGCTGGGGGCCGGTGCACGTGGAGGTGGAGAGCCAGGGTGGTTCGCCGGCACCCGCGCCCGATCGGGTGCTCACGTCCAGCGAGCAGATCCTGGCCGCCTCCGATCGGACCAGCGCACCGCTGACCTGCGGATTGTTCGTGCAGACCGGGGGCGCGTTGGAAGTGACGCGACTGCGGCTCGCGGTGCGCAGGGCGATCGGCCGGCATCCCATGATGCGGGCGAGCCTCTACGGGGCACGTCAGTATGCGTGGCGGTTCGCCGCGCTGCCGTCCTCAGATCCGGTCGGGCAGATCGGCGACGGCAGCGACGGCTGGCACGTCCACGAGACGATGATGTCGTCCCCCTTCGATCTGCGTGCCCACCCGCCGCTGCGTATCGCGTTGGTGCAGCGACCGGACGGCGACCAGCTCTCCGTCGTCGCGCATCACCTCGCGGTCGACGGCATGAGTCTCGCCGCCGTCGTGTCCGAGATCTTCGCCGAGTACCGGGTGACCGACGCCTCCACGACCGCGACCGCGGACCGGTCCGGCGGCGGTCGCGTCGGGCTGCCCGCCGGTGTGCCGTCGGCCCCGAGATCGGCCGGCCATGGCTGGACCGCGTTCACGCACCGCTCCGGCCGACACATCACTCCCCTGGACGCGAGCCGGACCGCCGGCTACGGCTACCACCCGATGACCCTGCCGGTGCCGGATCGGCGCGTGACACTGCCCGGCGGACGTCGGCTGACCGTCAACGACCTGCTGGTCGCGGCGGCCCATCTCACCATCGACCGGTGGAACCGGCAGCGCGGCGGGGAGGCCGGGACACTGCGGGTCAGGATGCCGATCAGCCTGGGGACGATGCCCGGCGCGAGTGGCAACAACACCGGCCAGGTGCTGATCGTCAGTGAACCGGCGGACCGGGCGGACCTGATCAGGCTGGCCGGCCGGATCGTCGACCAGACCGAGCGCGCGAAGCAGGCGGCGGCCGTGCCCGTCATAGCGGGAGTCGCCGGCAGGGTCGGCACGGCCGCCACTGGACGAATTCCCGGGCCCTGGCGAGGCTCACTGCTGCGGTTGGGGGTGCGGACGGCGCGCCCGCTCATCACCCCCGCCGCCGCCGTCAGCAACCTCGGCCCGCTCGCCGGCATCGCCTCCGACAGCCCAACGATCTCCTCGGTCTACTTCACCGGCACCGCCGGCATGCCCCAGGGACTCTTCATCGGCGCGACCAGGTACGGCACCGGTCTCCACCTCGCGTTCGGGTACCACCGGCACCTCTTCGGCCGCGCCGCCGCCGCGGCCTTCGCCCAGATCTTCCGGACGGCTTTTGATGAGCTGGCCGGTATCGGGCATGAAACGCGGCAAGGGAGAAGATGTTGAGGCCCGGTGAGACGGCAAAGGGGTTCATCGAGCCCGACGAGCAGCTTCGCCAGGAGATGGCGGGCAACAGGAGCACCCTCACCCAGCTCCTCCGCGAGGAGGTGCGCACCGCACGAGGGATCACACGAATCCGCGCCACCTTCGAACTGACGCTCTTCGAGCTTCTCACCAAGCCGCGGTTCATGCGACGGAGCGCGAGCTGGTAGGACGTCTCACCAGCGGGTGCCGTATCCGGCGAGTCGCCCGCCGGATACTCGCAACGGTCCGGGATGCGCACGGTGCGCTGTGCGCTCGGTCACCGCGCCCGGCACCGGCGGCGCCTGCTCGGTTTGGATGAATCTGCATCACCTTTGGCTGCGTGGCCTGACGGCTGGGAGAGGGCGGGCACGACGTGGCAGAGCTTTCGGACACGATCACCGTCGCCACCCACGGTGGCGGTGAGCATGAGCCGGCCGCGGCGGACGCGGGCGCACCGCGCTACGAGCCGGACTGGGTGCGGACCCTGTTCACCCTCCCCGACCTGCTGCGGGTGCTCGACCTGACGCCGGCGCTGCCCACGACGGCGGCCCGATGCGTCCCGAGCGGGCACGGGGGCGTCCTCGGCGCCCAGCAGCTCGGTCAGCAGGTCGTCCTCGCCGAGCGGCTGGCGCCCGGCAAGCGGCTGCACACCCTGCACACGCTGTTCCTGCGCGGCGGCCGCGCCGACCTGCCGCTGGAGATCGACGTGGAGCGGCTCGCCGGGGGTCGGTCGGTGGAGTCGTTCGCCCTGTCCCTGCGCCAGGGCGGCGACCAGCTCAGCCGGGCGCAGGTGATGCTCGCCGGGGGCGAGCCCGACTACCACCGGTTCGACTCCCCCGCCGCGGACGTCGGGCGGCCGGCCGACGCCGAACCCGTCCGCCGCGCGCTGCTGCCCTGGGAGGCGGCGATCATGCCGCGGAGGGCGCCGCGCCAGCTCGACCTCTGGACCCGCATCGCCGACGCCCCGGACGACCCGACCATGTGGCGGGCCCTGGTAGCGCACACGGTGGAGACGCTCGCGATCGGTGACGGCATGCTCAACGGCGGGATTGCACTGCCACCCCGCGCCGAGCTGCAGGCGGTGGTCCTCGCGCAGACCGTCACCTACCTGGACGACCTCGACGTCCGCGACTGGCATCTCTACCGGGTCCAGACGCCGCAGGCGGCCCGCGGGCGGATCCTCGGCCGAGGCGAGCTCTACGGCACCGACGGCGGGCTGCGGGCGGTCTTCGAGACCGTCAACCTCGTGCGGCCCGCCCGAACCCGGCCCAGCCCGGCGATCCAGGCCGGCTAGGCGGGGCGGCCGGGCGAGGGCGGGCAGGCGGGTCAGTAGCGGCGGTTGGTGTTGCCCTGGTCGACGGGCAGGACGACGCCGCTGATCCAGCGGGCCTCGTCGCTGGACAGGAACACCACGGCCTGGGAGATGTCCTCGGGTTCGAGCCACGGCCGGCCCATCGGCATCGACGCGGCGAAGCCCTCCCGGCAGTCGTCCACCGTCGGGTTCGGCAGGTCCGGGCGGAACAGGTGGAACTGCTGGGTGTTGGCGGTGACCATCGGGGTGTTCACGGTGCCGGGCGCGATGACGTTCACCCGGATCTGGCGGTGCGCCACCTCGTTCGCCAGCGACATCGCCATTCCGATCACGCCGTTCTTCGTGGTGACGTAGTCGGACAGGTTCGGGACGCGGTTGAGCGCCGCGCCCGAGCTGATCACGATGATCGAGCCGCCCTTGCGCCCGGCGAGCAGGTGCGGAACGGACGCGGCGAGGGTGTGGAAGACGCCGGTGAGGTTGATCCCGATCACGTCGTCCCACTGCTCCGGCGGGATCTCCCACAGCCGGCGCGCGGGCGGGGAGATCCCGGCGCTCGCCACGACGATGTCCAGGCCGCCGAGTTCGCGTACGCCGGTGGCGAGCAGGTCGGCGAGCGCCGCCCGGTCACGCACGTCGCCCACGCGGGCGATGATCCGCCGGCCGGTCTTCTCGACCAGGGCGACGGTCTCGGCGAGCTCGTCGGCGGTGCCCAGCGGGTAGCCCATCGTCGCGACGTCGGCGGCCCGGTCGATGCCGATGATGTCCGCGCCCTCGCGGGCGAGCGCGACCGCGTGGGAGCGGCCCTGCCCGCGGGCGATCCCGGTGATGAAGGCGACCTTGCCGGCGAGGCGTCCCGTGCCGACGGGCGCCGTCATCGCGCCGCTCCCGTTAAGGCCGTCGCCGCGCGTCGCATCGTCATGATGTCCTCCCGCTTGCGTTGTCACCGGGCCGTTCACGTCGCACGCGACCCTCCGATAGTCATATCGTTTATCTATTCGCCCGTCACCCGAAGGAGCCCCGGCGGTGGAAGAACCCAAGTTCGTCCGGGTCGAGATCGCTGACCGCATCGCCACGGTCACCCTCGCCCGCCCCCCGCGCAATGCGCTGAGCGCGCCGATGATGCGCGAGATCGGGCAGGTGTTCACCGAGCTCGGCCGGGGGGATGAGGCCGCCGTCGCGATCCTCGCCTCGGACTTCGAGCGCATCTTCTGCGCCGGCGCCGACATCACCGAGTCGGAACGCCGTTACACCCGCCGGGAGCTGCTGCCCGAGGAGAGCCTGACCGACCTGATCGATCCCGGCTCCGTCGTGCGCGGCTGCCTCGCCGGCATCCGCGACGGCGGCCTGCCGGTCGTCGCGGCGGTCGGCGGCGCGTGCGTCGGCGCCGGGGCCGCCCTGGTCGGCTGCTGCGACCTGGTGGTCCTCGCCGAGGAGGCGTTCTTCTCCCTGCCGGAGATCGACGTGGGCGTCCTCGGTGGCACCCGGCACGTGCAGCGTCTCGTCGGCCCGATGAAGACCCGCGAGATGGCGCTGACGGGCCGGCGCGTGCCCGCGGCCGAGTTCTACCGGCTCGGCGCCGCCGCCGCGCTGGTGCCCCGCGCGGAGCTCGCCGCCACGGCGCGCGCCCTGGCCGCGCAGATCGCGGCGAAGAGCCCGCTGGCGCTGCGGCTGTCCAAGGAGTCGATGAACCGGGTCGAGGACCTGCCCCTCGACGAGGGGTACCGGCTGGAGCAGGACTACACCGCGCGGGTCAGCCGCCTCGACGACGCCGGGGAGGCGCGCCGCGCCTACCTGGAGAAGCGCGAGCCTCGCTGGGCGTGGCGCTGAGGTAGTGCTCCCGTCCGGCGGCACCGCGAAGATCGGCGGCGCCGCCGGACGAACGGTCAGGCGACGTGCCAGCCGGTGTCGGCGGCGATCTTGGCGGCGTTGACGAGCACGGCGGCGTCCGAGCACAGCCAGACGACGACCTCGGCGATCTCCTCGGGGCGGCTGAGCCGGCGGATCGGCTGGGCCTGTTCCATCCCCCGCAGCTGCTCCGGCGTCAGGTACTGGCGGGCCCGCTCGACGATGCCGGTGTCCACGTTGCCGGGCGCCACGGCGTTGACCCGGATGTTGCGCCGGGCGTACTGCAGGGCGGCGGCCGTGGTCAGGCCCACCACGCCGTGCTTGCTGGCCGTGTACCCGATGTCGGCGACGTTGCCCTTGTAGGTGGACTCCGACGCCACGTTGACGATGGCCCCGCCGCCGCGCTCCAGCATCCGCGGGATCTCGTACTTCAGGCACAGGAAGACGCTGGTCAGGTTGGTGCGCAGGATCCGCTCCCAGAGCTGTTCCGGGTAGCTGACGACCGGGTCCTGGGATTCGACGATGCCGGCGTTGTTGTGGGCGTAGTCCAGCCCCCCGTACGTGGCAACAGTGAGGTCGACCATGTCCCGCACGGCGTCCGGCTCACCGACGTCGGCGTGGACGAACGTCGCCTCCCCGCCCGCGGCCCGGATCAGCTCGACCGTCTCCGCGCCGGTGTCCGGGTTGATGTCGGCGACGACCACGGCCGCGCCGCACTCGGCGAACCGCCGGGCCGACGCCCGCCCCATCCCGTAGCCGCCGCCGGTGACCAGAGCGACCTTGCCTGTCATGTCGATGTGCACCGTGGCCGTCATCGGCGGTCTCCTTCTGCGATGGTCGGGGCCCGCGATGATCAGGACCGGCCCACGGCGCCGGACGGGTCGAAGTCCAGCTCGGGCAGGGTGGCGCCGGTGATCGCGGCCGGGTCGAGGTCGTCGGCGAGCGGGGGGAACGACGCGGGACGCTTCTCCAGGAAGCTGTCGATGCCCTCGCGGAAGTCCGGGCCGACGGCGGCGGCGGCCATCGCCCGGTAGGTGCGGCCGAGCGCCGCGTCGAGCTCGCCGGCGCTGTCGGTGCGCAGCTGGTGGCGGATCAGCGCCAGCGACACCGGCGAGCAGTTCGCCGCGATGTCCGCGGCGTAGGCGCGCGCGGCGGGCAGGAGCTCCGCGGGATCCACCACCCGGGTGACGACGCCGAGCTCGCGGGCCTCGTCGGCGTCGAACACCCGCGACGACAGCAGCAGGTCCGCCGCCCGCTCCTGGCCGATGAGGCGGGGCAGCAGCCAGGTGATGCCGAACTCGCCGGCCAGCCCGCGGCGGGCGAAGGCGGTGGTGAACCGGGCACCGCGGGCAGCGAAGCGCACGTCGCACAGCAGGGCCTGGACCAGGCCCATGCCGGCGCAGGCCCCGTTGACGGCGGCGATCATCGGTTTGCGCACCGACCAGGCCCGCACCGGCGAGCGGCGGCCGGTGGTGTCCATCGGCTTGCCCGCGATCTGGCCGAGCCGGCCGGTGTCGACCCCTGGGCAGAACGTGGTGCCCGCGCCGGTGACGATCAGCACGCGGATCGCCGGGTCGCGGTCGGCCTGCGCGAGGACGTCGAAGTACCGGTTCTCCATCTCGGGGTTCCAGCCGTTGCGCCGCTCCGGCCGGTTCAGCGTCACCACCCCGACGCCGTCAGTACCCACGTCGAGGAGCACCGGCCCCTCGGCCACCACCGGCCGGTCCGCCGCCGCCTCGCCCGCGGTCGTCGTCGATTCCGTCGTCACCGCCGCCTCCCACCTGTAGCTGTCGCGCCACCTGTAGCTGTCGCGCGAGGGCCAGCATTTCCCGTCGACGGGCACAGTGTCGAGCGATGCGCCAAATTCATTAGATGCTTTAGCGACCGGTGATCGGCCGGCGGGGCACCCGACCGGCCCGCCCCCGCTGGTGGGCGAGACGCATGTCTGCGCCGACTGCGGTTTCTCCTACCCGACGCGCACCATGGAGGGAGTCCTGGCGGAGATCGCGACGCTGCCGGCGCAGGTGGCGCAGGCCGTCACCGCCGCCGGCCCCCACGCCGGCTGAGGGCACGCCCGCTGAGGGCACGCCCACTGAAGGCCCTGCTCGGTGCGGGCGGGGGGACGGCTCCGGGTCAGGGACGGCGCAGCCCCTCGATGGCGACGTCGAGGGCCGCCTCGAGATGGGTGGTGCGGCCGGTGGACAGCAGCATGAGCACGCCGCCCTGGATGCCGGCGATCAGCGCCGCGGCCTGCCGCTCGGCGTCCAGCAGCGGGGAGATCTCGCCCGCCCGCGCCATCGCGCGGATGCCGGTGGCGATCTGCGCCTGCCACTGGTTCATCAGCTCCGTGACGACCGCCTGAGCGCCGGGGGTGCTCCGCCCGAGCTGCGACACCAGCACGCTCAGCGGGCAGTGCCGCCCCTGCTCGCGATAGCGGGCGACGACCTTGTCCCGCCACGCGAGCCACGCCGGCCACGAGGTGAGCTCGCCGAGCTGGGGCTGCTGGTCGGCGAGGACGCGATCGGCCTCGAAGCGGGCCACAGCCAGCAGCAGCTCCTCCTTGCCGGTCGGGAAGTAGTGGAAAAGCTGGCTCTTGCTGGTGCCGGTGCGGGCCCGGACGTCGTCCAGCGTGGTCACCATGACCCCGCGCGCACGGATCTCGGCCGCCGCCCCCTCGATGATCCGTTGCCGGGTCGCGCTGCCCTTCGACGTCAGCCTGGTCGGCACGGCCGCCCCCTCCTGCCGCCTGTTTCTGGACTTGCGGGTCCAATTTATCCCAGGCAGATTAGGCCGCGCACGCGACCTTCAGCGGTCGAGAAACCACTACCGGAAGGACCCCATGTCGACCACATCCCTGGATGGACGCAGCGCCCTCGTCACCGGCTCGACCGACGGCATCGGTGCCGCGATCGCGGCCGAGCTCGCCGCGGCCGGCGCCCACGTGGTGGTCAGCGGTCGTGACACCGGGCGCGGCGCCGAGGTCACCCGTGCGATCAGCGCGGCCGGCGGGCGGGCCTCGTTCGTCCCCGCCGACCTCGCCGCCGGTGCGCCTGCCGTGCGGGCGCTGGCCGACGCCGCCCGCGACGCCGTCGGCGGCGTGCCGGACATCCTCGTCAACAATGCGGCGATGATCATCGCGCCGAAACCCACGGCGGAGGTGGACGAGGCGTTCATCACCGCCGCGCTCACCATCAACGTCACGGCGACGTTCCTGCTCACCGGCGTCATTGCACCTGCCATGGCGGCCCGCGGCAGCGGAGCCATCATCAACATCGGCTCCATCAATGGCCTGATCGGGATGGGCGGGTCGGCCCTGTACAGCGCGACGAAGGCGGCCGTGCACTCGCTGACGAAGTCGTGGGCCGACGAGTACGGTCCGGCAGGCGTCCGGGTGAACACCATCGCGCCCGGCCCCACGCTGACCCGCCGCGTCGAGCAGTTCGCCGACCACCTCGCGCCCCTGATCGCACGGATTCCATCGCGGCGGCCAAGCAAGCCCGCGGAGATCGGCCGGGCGGTCGTGTTCCTCGCCGGTGACGACGCCGCCAACATCCACGGGGCAACACTGAGCGTCGACGGCGGCTTCTCAGCCGTCTGACGGCATGAACGCCAGGGCTCGCGTCCGCCATCGCGCCCGCGATGACGTTGATTCCGAGAATGAAAAAGCCTCCGCGGCGGAAAAAATCCACGGAGGCTTTGTGATGCCGCGAGTCCCGGATAGCAACCGGCCGCGTTAGCGGCATGCACCCGGGTCGACCGCGGCCGTGGGCTCCGTCTTCGTGCGGGCTTCGTCAGGGCCAGCCGATCGGGGATGGAGCCGATCGAGCACCGGACCGAACCGAGGGACGGAGAGAGAGGTCAGGCTTGACGGTGGGCCTTCTCAGGCGGAGCGGAACGACCCCGCGTCGGCGTGCTCGCGCGACGACCCCCCGCGGCGCTGCGCCGGAACGGCGAGGGAAGTCCGAACGTCCTCGTCGCGGGCGAGAATCGCCACCATCTCCTGGCGGGCGGACGGCGAGAGCTCGGGGTCGGAAAGCAGCATCGCCAGTTCGCGACGCTGGGCCCGCTCAGCGCGGTGGGAGGTGAGCGTCGTCCGCAGGGAGGACACAACGGAATTCTGAGTACGCATGAAGAACTCCTTGAAGTTATCACCACGGGAGGGTGGGCCACTGTCACCCTCCGGCCTCCATTGTGCGCCCGCCCCGCCACTTTCGACAGCGCCGTCGACGTGATCTGGACTGCAGTCGGCACTTCCGTCCAACCGATATGACCCAGCCCACAGTAAGGGCGCCCACAATCGCCGTGATTCGTAACACCGGTCACACCCATTGAGGCAGGGACAATGTATCCGCGTCGCGCGGGTCACAATTTTCTCTCGGCGGAGCCGATCGGCATCGCACCAGCCGGCCATTCGACTCGTAGCCCAGGTCACATTCCCCCACGCCGGAGCAACCTTGCGACAGGGAATAGCGTCAGGTCCTCTTGACCGCAAGCAGCCATCCGGACGCCTGGCGGTCGCCTGCACCCTCTGCAGACGCGCCGCCGGCCCGTCCCTGCACCTTCTACCGTGACGGCTAAACCCGGTCACACCATGGATGCGCTGGATGCGCTGGATGCGCTGGATGCGCTGGATGCGCTGGATGCGCTGGATGTGCTGGATGTGCGAGGGTGAGCGCGTCGGCGAGCCATCGGCGCTGCGTCGCGGTGAGGACCGGCAGCGCCGCTGCCAGGTCGAACTCGTCCTTCGGCCGCGGTGACGCCGCCTTGTAGAGCAGCTGCACCTCGGGAGCGAGATGGGGAACACCGTCCGGGGTGACGTTTCCCAGCGCTGCGACCGGACGGCGGACACGAGGGTCACGCCGGCATTCCCGGTAACCGCCCCGGGCTTCTTCCAGCATCACCTGGATCCGCCACGGCCGGTCCGGCCCGGGTCGGCACCAGATGTCCGTGCACTCGGTCCCAAGGGCCATCGCTCATCACCCGACGATCTTCCACTCCAGGTATGCGTCGACGGCGCCGAGAACCGCATCCGCTCAGCAGTCGCGGCGCACACGGATGCGACGCGGTGGGGGCCGCGGGGCGCGGGGCGTCACCGAGAGGGGGCGACACGAGATCAACCAGTGACGCCTTCCGCGACGATCAGCCCACGCCTCCATAGACTCTCGTGCTAACGTCCCCGTGCATTGGGGTTCGTCAACCCATGATGGGGTGACGGAGGCGGTGGGTAGCGCCGCAGCGATCCCCGCACACAGCGTTACCCGAGGAGGTCGTCCGATGCGCGAGTCCGGCACGATGACCGAGTTCGACCGGGGGGCGGGCAGTCTCTGTCTCGACTTCGTCGCGACCGTGCGCGACTGGCCGGGGCGTCACGTCGAGCTGCTCGCCACCCCGGCGGAGCTGACCGGCTGGTTCGAGGAACAGGGTCTGCCGGCCGCGGCCGGCGGCCTCACCGAGCCGGACCTGCTCGCCGCGCGTGCCCTGCGGGGGGCGGTGAACGAGACCACCCGCGGCCTGATCGTCAGCCGGCCGCCCACCCCCGAGGACATCCGACTGATCAACACGGCGGGCCGGCGTCCCACCCCGGTGTTCCTGCTCGGCCCGGGGGGCCGGACACGGACCCCGGTCCCGGAGCCCGACGCGGCCGCCGCACTGTCCGTCATCGCCCGCGACGCGATCAACCTCCTCGCCGGGCCGGATCTCAGTCGTGTCCGGACCTGCGACAGCGACGGCTGCGCGACGCTGTTCCTCGACCGTTCCCCGTCCGGGCGACGGCGCTGGTGCTCGATGCGCCGATGCGGGGGCAGGGCGGCCGCGGCGAACTACCGACGCCGGCGCGCCGCGCGCTCCCAGCCCTGACCGTCGACGCCCTGACCGTCGGCGCCCTGACCGTCGCCCCCGAACCGACTCTCTCCTGGAGGTCCTCATGTCCACGCCGCCCGCGGACGGCTTCCACCAGCGGCTGCATCAGGTCACGCCCGCCGGCCTGTCCACCCGGACCTCGCAGACCACCGGGATGAGCCGGGTCGAGGCGCTGTCCGGCAAGACCGTGGGGTCCGTCGATCTGTGGATGGGGCAGACCCACGTCGCCGCGGCGACCGCCTCCGCGAACCATCATCACGGCCGCTCGGAGACGGGCATCTACGTCGTGTCCGGCCACCCGAGCTTCGTCTTCCTGGAGCACGAGGAGGAGATCCGCCTCGACACGAACCCGGGCGACTACATCTACGTGCCGCCGTGGGTGCCGCACCGGGAGGAGAACCCGGACCCCGACGAGGAGGCCGTCGTCGTCATCGCCCGGACCACCCAGGAGGCGATCGTCGTGAACCTCCCCGACCTGCGCTGGGTCGGGCCCGTCGCAACCGGCAACGTCGGCCCCGCCCGCCGGAAGTGGCACACCTACTGATCCCCACCCGGCGCGGCCGGTTGATGCGGCTTCGCGGCCTCGCGGCTCGCCTGACACCTCGACAACGATTGCGTGTCGGTTGGGCGAAACCTCTCCGCCAGGACGGTCCGACCCGGTTTGCTGTGACAACGACGGCCCATCCGGGCCATCCGGACGGGGGCGGGCGACATGACGGTGAGACGGTTCCGGGACGTGGTCCGCGCCGCGATGGCCGGCGGGTGGCGGCGGGTCTCGCTGCTGGTGGCGGGGCTGCTCGCGCTCGTCGTCACGCAGCCGGGCACGGCGCGGGCCGCGGACACCGTCGAGTTCGCCGGAAACGCCGGCCGGGGCAACGGCGTCGCCGTGCCGTTCGAGGGGTTCACCGACCGGCGCGGCGGCCCCGTCCCGATCGGCGGCGCGGTCGGCGTCGACCTGGTGCTCGGCTCGACCGCCCGGCCCTACCTGCCCTGCCAGCACTACGACCCGCGGACCCGGACCGGGGACACGTTCGTCAACGCCTGCCAGGAACGGGGCAGCTACGCCACCTACACCCGGTTCCCGGCCGGCGGCGGGCTGGTCTTCCCGAACGGCTACTTCATGGGCAACGTCCAGCCCGACCTGGTCCGGGGCGGCGGCCTGCCGACCGGCTGGGGGTCGCGCGCGGCCGGACTGTCGTTCGAGTTCTACCCGGAGCTGCGCCGCGACGGCGACTACGTCCACTCCCGGTTCTACCTCGACCGCTTCACCCACCGGGCCAACGGCTGGGCCTACTCCGCCGCCGTCGGCCGGATCGCGCTGACCACGCTCGCCGACCCGGGGACCGCCCGCATCGGCGGCCGGATGACGGTCGGCGGCCGGGCGCCCGCCCCGGGCCGGGCGAAGGTCGTGATCTTCGGCGGGGCGGCCCGCTCGTCGACGGGCTATCCGATCTCCTCGTTCGCCGTCCACACCGGCAGCGGGGCGCCCACCTGGCTCTCCAGCCCGCTCTACGCCGGAAACCAGCGGATCACCGTCACCGACACCGCGACCCACCGCAGTTGCGTCCTGGACCGCTACGGCGTGCGCGGACCGAACAACGTCGTCGACTTCGACCTGGCCGCCCCGGGCTTCGGCCACCCGGACAGCGTCTGCACCTCCTCCTGACCCTGGCCCCCTGCCCCCTTGCCCCCGGCCCCTTGCCCCCGGCCGCCGTCCCCGCCAGGCGCGGCTCACCAGGTGACCGGCAGCGACCGCAGCCCGTACACCACGGTGTGCGGGCGGAACTCGACCTGCTCGTACGGCACGGCCAGCGCGAGCCCCGGGAACCGGCGCAGCAGCGCCGGCAGGCCGATGCGCAGCTCCATCCGGGCCAGCGGCGCGCCGAGGCAGTGGTGCAGCCCGAAGCCGAACGCGACGTGGCCGATGGCACCGCGGGTGATGTCGAGGCGGTCGGGATCGTCGAGGAACGCCGGGTCGCGGTTGGCGGCCGGCAGCGACAGCAGAACGTGCTCGCCCTTCGCGATCGTGCGCCCCGCGATCGTCACGTCGTCCCGCGCCGTACGCGGCGCACCGGCGTGCACGATCGACAGCCAGCGCAGCAGTTCCTCGACGGCCGGGCCGACCCGGGCCGGGTCGTCGCGCACCGCGGCGAGCTGGTCGGGATGGCGCAGCAGGGCCAGCGTCCCGAGCGCGAGCATGTTCGCCGTGGTCTCGTGCCCGGCGATGAGCAGCAGGGTGGCGATGCCGACGAGTTCGGCGGTGCTCAGCTCGTCGCCGTGCTCACGTACCAGCATGCCGAGCATGTCCTCGCCGGGCGCGTGGCGGGCCCGCGCGACGAGGTGGGCCATGTACTCCCGGTTCTGGCGGATCACGGCGAGCCGTTCGGCGACGGGCAGCGACGCGTCGAGCTGGCGGCGGGTCCGCCCCTGGAACTGCGCGCGGTCGGCGTACGGCACGCCGAGCAGCTCGCAGATCACCAGGGACGGCACCGGCAGGGCGAAGGTGGACACCAGGTCCGCCGGGCGCCCGGCGCGCTCGGTGTCGTCGAGGGCGCCCTCGACGATGTCGACGATGCGGGGTTCCAGCCGGCGCATCCGGTGGCCGGTGAACTCCGGCGTCAGCATCCGGCGCAGCCGGATGTGGTCGGGCGGGTCGTAGGCGAGCAGGTTCCCGGCGCGCAGGTCCGCCAGCCGCTCCCCGTGCGGGCCGTGCTCGGTGTGCGGGCCGTGCTCGGCGGCGGCCGCGGCCGCGGAGCCGAGGATGCCCGTCTCGGCGTTGCTGAACCGGGACGCGTGGGCCAGCACCGCGCGGACGTCATCGTACCGGCTCACCAGCTCGGCGGACAGCCCGAACGGGGTCACCACCGGGCAGCCGCCGCCGGACTCCCGGGAGCGAACGATCTCCGGGTCGGGATCGAACCGCACCCGCCGCATGTAGAGCGGCGTCGCCCGCTGATCGGTCATGGTGATCACCCCCCGCCGAGCCTCGCCATTACCAGCACTACCCCTCGTGCTCGGAACAGAACCATCCGCACCTGCCGGGGGGCGGCGACGGATGTGCGAGGCGGTGCGCAACTCCATCGCGGACTGGGCCAAAGACGCCCGCGTGGCGACGGATTGGCTCCAGACACATCACCCACGGAGGCGAAACGTCTGCTTCGACCGGAGCCGGGCGGGCCGACGACGACGACCGCGAGGAATTCGCCTTCAAGGGAAGCGGATTCAAAGGCACGCGTGACGCGCTCGTTCAGTTCACCCGTCCCAACGCGCTCTTCCTCTTGGTGGGAGCGACCCCCGACGATCCGCAGCTCTCAACGCTGGCGACACAGGCCGGAGATCGGCCCGGACGCCGGGGCCCGGTTCCGCGGAACACCGTGATCGTTGGGGTGGGGTCGGGGTGGGGTCGGGTTGGGATGAGGTGGGGTTGGCGTGGAGCGGGAAAAGTGTCGGTGGTGGGTGGGAGCATGCCGGGGTCCGATGATCCACGACACCCCTGGCCCGGTGATCATGATGGTTGGTTCTGCGGCAACTCCGATGGCTGTGTCTGCGGCTGGTCCGGTTTCCAAGGCGTCCCTGTGGGAGGGGGAGATGGAGACCGGTGCGTTGACCGAGGTGGAGGCGTCGATCTGCCGGTGGGCGGGGCGGATCGCGGCGGCGACGTGTGGCTGGCTGATGCTGCTGGCTGATTTCGACCGGCGGGAAGGCTGGTCCGGGATCGGGATGCGGTCGTGTGCCCACTGGCTGTCGTGGCGGTGCGGGATCGGGCTGCGGACGGCCCGGCAGTATCTGGCGACCGCGCACGCCTTGGAGCAGTTGCCCGCGATCCGGGCGGCGTTCGCCGCGGGCACCCTGTCGTATGCCAAGGTCCGTGCGGTGACCCGGGTCGCGGAGTCCTCCACCGAGCAGGTGTGGTTGACCCATGCCCGGTACTGCACCGCGGGACAGTTGGAACGGCTTGTCCGCACCTACCGGCAGGTGACAGGAGACCGGTCTGGTCGGCGGGCGGCGCGGCGGCTGTCGTGGCGCTACGACGACGACGGGATGCTGCACCTGAGCGCGGTCCTGCCCGCGCAGGACGCCGCCCGGCTGGTCGCGGCGTTGGACGCCGCCCGGGCCAGCCTCGACACCACGACACCCCCCGACCAGTCCGACCAGTCCGACCAGTCCGACCCTGAGGCAGAGGAGATGCCTGCCGATGGGGAGGCCGTGGCGGTTCCGCGGGACCGTCAGGGTGACGCCGACGCGCTGATCGCGCTGGCCGACGGGTTCCTCGACCGGCCGGCACCCGGGCTGATGAACCCCAACCACACCCTCACCGTGCACCTCGACACCGCCGCCCTCCCACTCCCCACCGGCCCCACCACCGCCGGCACTGAAGCGACCGCCGGCACTGAAGCGACCGCCGGCACTGAAGCGACCGCCGGCACTGAAGCGACCGCCGCCACCGATGCCGGTGGGGCTGGGCAGGCGGTGGTGGACGATCACGGCCAGGGGCCGGCAGCGCAGGAGACGCCGGAGACGCCGGACACCAGCCCGGTGCGTCAGGCGGGGCTGCCGCACCCTGGAGCCGGGGGGTGGGCGCAGACCGCCTCCGGGATCGGCCTGCCCCGGCCGGTGGTGGACCGGCTCGGCTGCGACGGGCTGATCCGCATCCTGCTCACCGACCTGCACGGCAACCCGCTGAACCTGGGCCGGCGCCGCCGCCTCCCCACCCCCCGGCTACGGGAAGCCGTCTACACCCGGGACCGCGGAGTCTGCCGCTACCCCGGCTGCGACCACACCCGCTGGCTCCAGATCCACCACCTCCATCCCTGGAGCGACGGCGGTGACACCGACATCGACCAGCTCCTGCTGCTCTGCTCCGCCCACCACCATGCCGTCCACGACAACAACATCCAGCTGACCAGAACTCCCGACGGAACGGTCCTCGCCCGCACCCCCGACGGCCGCACCCTCACCCCCACCCCGCCCCTCGCTCCAGGCCCCGACCCCACCACCGCCCTCGCCCACACCACCAGCCACATCAACCCGACCGCCATCCACACCCCCGACGGCGGCCCGTTCAGCCTCCACGAGTCCATCCACGCCATCCTCCACAGCCGGACCCCCGAGAATCCGCCCCCACACCACCAGGCCGCGTAGTACCAGACACACACCAACCACCTCGCGGAACCGGGCGGTGTAGGGGCTCCCGGCAGGTCATCACTGGGTGGCGTCGAGGGCGTCACCGCGGTGGGTTCCGGCCGGATCGGCGTCGGACCGATCCGTGTCGACGTACTGGCTGGCCTGGAGGGTGAACAGTTCGCGGTAGATGCCGGGCCGGGACATCAGCTCGGTGTGGTTGCCCTGGTCGGCGACCAGGCCGCCGTCGAGGACGTAGATGCGGTCGGCGGTGCGGACGCTGGCGAGGCGGTGGGTGATGAGCAGGACGGTGCGGTCCCGGCCCAGCTCGCGGATGAGGGTGAACAGGGTCTGTTCGGCGCGGGCGTCGAGGGCGGCGGACGGCTCGTCGGCGATGAGGAACGGGGCGTCCCGGTAGACCGCCCGCGCGCAGGCGATCCGCTGCCACTGGCCGCCGGACAGGTCGTGGCCGGAGTTGTACTGGCGGGCCAGCGAGATGGGGTGCCTTTAGAAGCTAAGGAGCGCCCTAGATGCCCACTACTACCCGACCCCTCACCCCCGCCATGCACCGGGGTCTGACCTACCTCGCCAGCAAGGGCGGCCGCATCCACCACCTGGACACCACCGTCCGCGCCAACACCGTCACGGCGCTCATGGCGCGCAACCTGGTCACACAGACCGTGGCCCGCGGCACCACGCTGTACTACGTCCTGACGGCCGCCGGGTGGGCCGCGCTCGCAGCCGCCTACGGGGTGCAGGTGCGACCGGAACAGGACACCCCCGACCGGAACGCCGCGGTGCTCACCCGCGACGACACGGCCGCCCTGGCCATCATCGCCGATGGTGGCGTCATGAACCCTGCCGCACACGGCATTGCGCAGGCCACGATGGATCGCCTGTGCCGGCGCGGTCTGATCCACACGGTTTGCGGGGTCTCCCGGATCACGCCCGCCGGTGATCGTGCGCTAGGCGCGGACACCAGCATCCCCGTCCGGCCGTCGTCGGTCCGGATCTTCTTCGCCTACGACCTGCCGCCAGCGGCGGCAGCACCATGGATAGCCCCTGACGGGGCCGTGTGGTGCCCCGTCGGCCGCGAACTCGCCGAACGGCTACTTGTCAAAGCTGGCGTCGGTATGGGCTGGATACCGGCGATCGTGAGCGTCCGCGACGTGCCCATGGTGATCAGGATGCACGTCCGGATCACCCTTGAGGAGAAGATCACGACCCCGTCGCGGCATCCGCTTCGAGCGATGGCAGCGGCATGACCGGCAGCCGACGTCGGGGTGCCTCGGCGGCGCCACGAGCCCGGAGGGTCCTCATAGCCATCGACCTGGTGACGTACTGCCTGGTCGTGGCGATCACCGCAGTGCTCGCGGCGATCCTCATCGGACTGATCGCTACCGGGGGCGGAGAGTGAACCGAGCGATCTCCTTGGTCGGTCTGTTCCTGGTCGGGTTCGTCGTCGGGTTCGCCCTGGTGGGATGGGCGGCATGAACATCGTCGATAGCGAGCCGCCCTACTGGGCGCTGACGTCCAAGGAGCACGACGGCCGGCTGTACTGGTCGCTGCACTACGACCCTGTAGAGGTTGATGACGAGCTGCGCATCGCGCTGCTGTCCCTCATGCCGCAGGGCAGCGAGCCGGACACGCCCACGCCCGCCCCGTCGGCGGTGTTCGGGTTCCCCAATGAGCACGTGATCACGTACGTCCGCAGCCTGGCCTAGCCCCACCCCCGAACACGAAGACGGGCCCGGCCCGGTGTTAGCGCACCGGGTCGGGCCCTGTGATCCGAACACCTGCCATCAACAGGAGTCCGAAACGTGAATCCGAGTATCCCACGTGGCGCCGTACGCGCCCTATTCACCTACTGCCGCACCGTGCCGCTGGCACCGTCGACCGGCGTATCCGTCCGCGCTACGCGCGCCGTCCTGGTCGCCCTCGTCGCCTACATCGATGCCGGATCATGGTCCGGGGCCTTCCCGAGCCTGCCCACCCTGGCCGGTCGTGCGGAGTGCTCGGTGCGGACCGCGCGCCGTGCGCTGCGCGCCCTGGAAGCGGCCGGCGTACTCGTCACCGAGCTGGGCGGGGGGCGACGGTCGAACCGATACCGACTCGTGCGGCCGGTGGCCGTCGAGGATGAAGCGCCCGACGCTGCCCCATCCGCGGCCGGGCAGCCCGGCCAGGATGACCGACGACCCCGTAGATCTACCTCGCTTCTTCGCTCCGCTCAGAAGCGGCGTGCGGCCGCGCCAAGATCGAAGACCGAAAAGCGCACCCGAATCACCGAGATCCCCGATGACCTTCGCCCCCTGGCCGATGCTCTGGTCTCCCGCGGCCTGCGCGCCGCCTTCGGGCTGACCGTCGAGCAGGTCGCCAACGTCCGCCAGGCCGTAGCTCAGCATGGCGTGACGGCGCTCGTCACCGCGGCCTACCGGGCGTGGCGCCGTGACGATCCGGCCCGCTGGTGGTCGGCATGGTTGGGCTTGTGGACGGGTCTTCCTTCCGTGCCCGTAAAGGCCCCTGAGAGCCACGCTGAGCCAAGATCTTCCATTTCTGGTGTGCCAGTACCCGGAAAGTCGAGTACGTGGGATGAAGCGGCGGCGTGCCTGCGGGCCCGACTCGCCACCCTCCCGAAGATCGCCTACTAGGGGGGTGGGGATCATGATCCGGTTGACTCCCACCCAACGCGCAGCCGTGATGATCCGGTTGGCCTATGAAGCCGGACGGGGCGGTCCGCCGGTATCCCGGGCGGACCTGATCGACAGGATGTTCCCCACCCCGGATCCGCCCCCGGACATCCCCGCGACCGGCATCAACATCCGCCAGGCGGACGAGGGCGGGGGCTCCGATCCGGCCCCCGCCCCACCCCCGGACCTGCCGGCGGATTCGCGAACCCGCCCGGGGGACGTCGAGATCACCTTTGCCGCCGCTGCCGAACGTCTCGGCGTCACGGTGGCGACCGTGAAGCGGTACGCCCGGCCGTCGTCCGGCCGGTTGGTCAGGATGGGTGACGGGGTCTCCTCGGCGTCTGTCGAGGATTTGGCCGCTTAGGGGACATCGTCGCCGCGGTCGGGGTTGGTAGAGACCGGCTTCCGTTTCGGCGGGAGCCGGTCTACCACGTCGGCGAGGATCTCGGCCGGACTCCGGCCGCCGAGAGAATCCTCGGAGCCCCCGGGACGGAACCACCGGACCCGCGCCGCGTGAGGTACAGCCTCGCGTAGCTGTCTCGCCAGGGCCACAGGATCGTAATCCAAGGTGCGGTCGTCGATGGTGATCTGCACCGGCGGTCGGTCAGGGTTGAGATGATCTACGAGGATGATCATTCGGATGCCTCGTCCTGCGGGACGTCGCCATCATGTGGGTCGGACTCACCCTGAAAGATCAGCATTGCGGCGCCAACGTGCGTCAGCGTCTCGACCAGTGGGACATCGGCCGGTAGATAGCGGGCAAGGGCCGCCGTCAGCGCCGACGCGGTCACTCCCTGGTCGATAACCGCCGTGTGCCGGCCGCTGATCCGGGAGTAGTGGACCGAGATGCCCGGCATTGCCGGGAGCTCCACCGGCCGTGGCTCCTGTAGCGGCACGTCATCTGTAGCCCCGGTTGTGGTCGTCCTAGCTTTGGCCATGTCGTCTCCCTCCCGCCCCGTCGGGGCGTACTCGCACGTCCCGGAAACGCTAGCGGGTATATGGATGGACGTACAGAGTGACCATCCATGATGGTCACTCACTTCTAGCGTCCTGCATGTGGCATCAGACGGCGTCGGCCTGGGCGATCTGGTCGACATCGCCGATCTACGGGTGCTACTCGGCAGGGGATCGAAGCGGGGCGAACCGGTCGCCCCGAGCTATGCGCACACGATCAGCCGTGACCAGACGTTCCCGAAGCCTGCGATCCTGCACCCGCCATCCGGACGACCGCGCGTCCGCCTTTGGCGCCGTCGCGACGTCGAAGCGTGGATGGATCAGTACCGTCCCGGATGGCGGGACAGGCCGGCGGGCGGGTCGTAGACGTCGTCAGGAACTCACAGGTCGGGAAGAGCGCGCCCCGCGTAGGCGGGGGGGCATGTGCGGCATGCCGCACAAAGATCGCCTTACCTGTCTTCCCCGCGCAGGCGGGGGCGGACAGTTGATCTCCCGGACCAATGGGTCCTAGAGATCGTGGATCAATGTCAACCATGGTAGACAAAGATCCTTTCATCTCGCCTACGTCGTCGCGTGCGCGGTGGGGGGTGGTGGGGGGTTGGTCATCACTGGTGTGGGTCCGCGGACCCACACCAGTCTCGATCTTGCCGTTAGCGAGATCGCGCCCCCGGTCGAGCTGTTCTCGCTGCCGATCCTTGGCCTCGGCCTCCCTGCCGGAACCGGTCGGGCGCCCACCCTTCGTGCCCTTACCCTTGGAGGTTTCAATCCCTTGAAACCTCAGATCGTCGCCGATCGTCTGGACCGACACCCCGAACGTGTCCGCTAGCCACTGCTGCGTGATCGCGCCCTGCGCCATCGAGCGCGGCCACCCCGGAACGACAAAACGCCCCACCCGGCGCGCGAGCCGGATGGGGCGAGGTAGATCAGGTCGTCACGGTCTGCGTGCATTGACTGACAAAAGGGCGATTTCCCTTACGCCCCAGGGGTTATTGGGCGCCCCGAAGGGCTCACGGGATCTTGAGGAAAAAAGACTGGACATGGGGTCACTAAGAGTGACCAGCCAAAAAAACGATCACCCCGGGATGACCGCATATCGCTACCTGTCTTCGATTCTGGCGACACGACGACTCGATCCGACGCGTTCATACCCGGTCGACGATGTCGCTCGTCTGCGTGCCCTACAGGGGCAGCAAGGGCCCATCGCGTCGAGGTGCTGTGGACCGATGACCGTGTCCGTGGTGGTGAACGCCGGCCCGAAGCGGCGTCGAGGTTGGGTGACCTAGCCCGTCACTCTGGCTGTCGGCATGGTGGTGTGCCCGCGGACCTGAGCTTCGCCTTCGCCCTGGTGCCCGCGTACGTCTTCCCGTCCGTGCCCGTGATCTTGGGTGGTGGGGCGTCAGGTGAGGAAAATTCCTCACCTGACCGCAGATCGTTCACGGCGGTCTTCTGATCAACCCCCATCGCTGCGGCAATGGCGCGCGTACTCATACCCGCGGCGCGCGGGCAACCACCCCCGGGGAATGGGGGGTGGGTAGGCGGGGGTGGGGTACCGGGGGGTGGATACCCGGGGGGCTACAGGCTGTCGGGTAGGTCAGGCAGCCATGAGGTACCCGTACTCGCGGTCGTCCTCAAACCGCCACTCCTCTTCGTCGGTCATTGGCCACGACTCGATCTCGACATCCGCACGTAGGCGGAGACAGAGGGGGATCATCCGGCCTATGAGTTCATCCACCCGCGGCAGGATCACACCGGCCCTGACCGTGTGGAGATGGTGACCGTAGAGGAGATGGGCCAGGGCGAGATGGTCTCTCGCCTCAACCAACTCCCGGATGTACGTATGCATCGGCGGGTTGTCATCCCACGCGGCGAGGGCGCCCGCCAGGATGTTGCCGTTTCGCGCACGGAACCCCACCGGGTTCGTGCGGTGCCGCTCTAGGCGAGTATTCGTTGCCGAACTGACAGGACCTGTCACCGCGAACGGTGTCACCCGTTTCCTAGTGGGCCGGGGGTCAAGGTCGTGACGATGGTCCAGGTAAAAGGAATCGTCGTCGAATGTCAGTAGCGGATGGTCGCGGCGAGCAATCCCCTTGAGCCTGTCAATGTCGGGCCGGTGGAGGTAAAAGTGGTTCACATGATAGTGGACCTTCTGTGTGCCCTTGTCCTGTTGCGGAATCTCTGGCTGGCTCTCTCGGCGCTCACGACTCCGTGCCGCCGCGCACTGCTTGCACGTCTTGCGATATCCGAGACGGGCGCGCGAGTCTTTTACCATCTCGCCTATGTATTTGATTTGCCCACACGTGGTGCATGGCGAGGTGTAACCCTCGTAATAGATTCCCTTAGTCATACCATCTTCGATGGCGATGCGAAACTCTAGGTCATTCATGCAAGACGTTCTCTTTCCTTTTCGATCAGGGTTCAGGGATGGTGGGGCGGCACGGCGCCGGCCGTGCCCACGGGAAAGGAAGAAACCGCGAGCACTCCGAACGCCGGACGAGTTCCCTAGGCTCGCCATGGATACCGCCCCACCAAGCTTGCGGGCCCGCTATCTAGCGGGTCTCACTGCGGTCCCTAGCGAGTTTCACCCGGCGCGCGGGTAGCCGATTCAACGGCACGCCAGCTCGTAGCCGCCGCACGATCCGGGCGGCTGACGTCGCCTGGGAAGACGTCGCTGAAAAGCTCAGGTCGGGCGAGGACCAGCACGTGATCGGCGCTAAAAGCCTCATTCCGATGAATCCTGTAGGTCCCGAATTCGTATCGCCCAACCGCGCCATCCTTGGCGAACACGATTCGCTGCTCTTCGGTGCCCTTGCTCTTGCGTGCAATAGCCATGGTCAGATCCCCGATCACTTGTTCCGCAGGAGGCGCAGGCCCTGGGCGTTGCCCGCCAGGGCTCCGCCGAACCGGCGCATAAAGAAGTACCCACGCTGGCCGGTGGGCCGGTTAGTGGAAGCGTCGATCACGTGCGGAATGTAGTCGGCGACCACACCCACATGTTCCGCCACGATGTACTGATCAAAGTCGCCGAGGATGAGCAGACCGTCCGTCGTGCTGCCAGACGGAAACGCCGGAAGGTGATCGTCGGTCAGGTAGGGGCGACCGAAAAGGCTCCCTCGACGGTCCGCACCAACGTGAAGGTTGAAGTTCGGATCGGTCGCGGCTAGCCTCCCGACCTTGTTCTGAGTCGACGTCGAGGACAGGAACGCGGACGCCTGCGACTCGCGAGCCCAGTCGGGAAGCGCGTCGAATGCCCCGTAGACGTCGTCGGCCAAAATCTGGGCGCTGGTTGCCACCGGGATAGACAAAGGGTCGACAGAAGCCGCCAGGGCCGTCAGAAGGCCCGTCGGTTCGTTCGTACCCGATCCGGTCACAAGCTTGTCCGCGAGCATCTGCCGGTAGGCGCGGTCAACCAGCCCGGTCAGCTCCGACGCGAACCCGGCCCAATCGTCCATCTCGACCGAAGCGGCGACGAAGGCGTCAGCGCGGTGGACTGGCACGGTAGGGCCATGCAACGTCGGGGAGTCATCACCCGATGCCGAACCTTCGGACGCGAACCCGACGGTAAGATCGGTAGCGACCCCGCGCCAAATCTGTTGAGTGGTCTGCACCTTCCGGGCGAGGTCGTAGACGGGCGACGGCGAGCCCTGGGCATACCCGGTCACCGCGCTGTCCAAGAGAGCCGGAAGCAAAGTGCCAACCGAACCAAGATTCAACGACCGCCGGACGGCGTTCACCTTCGCCAACGCGGCTTCCTGCCGCGGGGTGAGTACGGTAAGCGGACGCCACGTGTCCGGGGTGAGCTGCCGCTTGACGATCTCGTGATATTCGTCGGTTTCGGTCGCGACGATGTAGCGGGCCACGTCCGCGCCGCGCAGATGCTCCGTATCCGTGTCGATCATCTTGACGACATGTTCACGCTGGCGGCTTGTCAGATGCCTCGCCGCGCGGCTGCGATCCTCAAGCGACCTGTAAACCCGGGTGCGAACCTCGCTGTCGGGCAGAGCGAAAAGGCTGCGATCTTCGTAAAACGACATGGGTTTATTCCTTTGTGAGTGGTGTGTTTGATTTCCGGGCGCGTGCGAATAGCGCCGCGGGGTAGTACGGGTGGGACTCAGGCCGCGGTGGGCCTGCGACAGCCAGAGCAGCACACAACGATCATTGCCACCGGGCCGAACAGGAGAACCGACTCGGAATTCTCTGTCCGCGTCGAGCAATGATCACAGCGCGACCTTAGACGGGGTGCATGAACAGTGTCAGCACAACCGCCACAAACGAAGATGTGACGCCTGAGCGAAGACCAAACCGGCATCGGGCCAGACACGTGAATGCAGGTGGCCCCGCCGTCGACACGGAAGGCGTGAACCCTCGCCATCGCCTGCATGACGATCTCGGGTGGCAGCGACTCGGGATCGGACTTCGGGATGCCGGACGTCTGTGCAGCCCGTCGAAGCTCATCGGCTGCCGCCTCGGCCTGATCAGCTATGGCGACATCCCCTTCCGCCCCGGGCCACATGTGCGCGTTCACGCGACATCGTCGACGTCATCGTCCGCCAGGGCCAGCATCGCCAAGGCGTCGAGGTGGGTCTGCGCGGCGGCCCGGAACCGCCGTGCGGCGGAATGGTCGCCAACCGCCTCGGCGCGGGTGGCAAGCCCAATGAAATGTGCGGCTTTGTCCTTGGCGAAAGGCGGAGTGATCGGCGGCTTCCTCATACCGCCTCCACCTCCGACTCCCTCTCCCAGTCCGCGATCCGGGCCCGCAGCGCGTCAATACGCCGCTGACGCTCGGCACGGCCAATACCCCCCGTCGACGTCGAGGAAGGACGTGCCACGGCACGCAACCCCGCCGTAGCGTCCGGGTTTGCGGGCCACGTCACCGGCCCGGCCTCGAAAAGGCGGACCTCGTGAATGGTCCGCTCGGGAATACCGTCCGGGTTGTGGGCGGACGGCTTCGGAATCTCAACCCACGAGTCGCGCACCACTTCAAACATAAACGAGCTGCCGTAGGCGCCGGCCCGCAGGCCGGACACGATCAGGTCGGGCATCCCCGGGAAAAGCGGCACTTCCATGTATGGGCCGTCGGCCCGGTCCTCAATCAGACTCGGGACGCCGAGGATCTGACGGCCGATCGTTGCGTCGTTCCCGTGGTTGAAGAGCACCTTCGGGGCGCCGTCGTTGGCGATCGTGTTGCGGAACGCCCCCGGCATTGTCCGCTCAAGGAATTCTCCGTAGCCGTCGTCGATCGGGTACCACGTGCCATACTGCGAGAAGCGAACCACCATCACCGGCTTGCCATCGGCTTTTCCGGCCGTCCTGGTGCCCCTATTCGGACGTGACCGATACTCGGCGGGTCCGCCGGTACGAACTACCGGGCCTCTGGCCGCACGACTACCAATACTCATGCTCGATTTCCTTTCGTTGGTGAATATGGCCGCCACCGGCGTTCGGTGAGCCATGACCTTGCCGTGGCCGCCGTCGGTGGCCTCCACGGCGACTCAGGGGCAGGGCCCCAACGTTCGAGAATGCGGGCCCGCGCTGCGGCGTCAGCGGCGACGACAGAGCGCCGACTCGGGTAACAGTCACGGCCACAGAAGCGGGCCCGCGTCCCATCGGGGAGCGGATCACCGCAGGTGCCGCAGTGCCGTCCGTCGGGCGTCTCCTCGACGGGCGGGCCCTCGCCGTCTTCGTCGTCGAGGTCATCATCCTGGCCGTCGTCGTCGAGCATGAACACCCCCGTGAAGCGATCAGAGTTGGAGTCGGAGCCGATAGGGCCGTTCCGCGACGCGCAGGAAAGCGGCTGTAAAGCGGCCTGACGCCCGTAGACGGTCAAGGGCATCGTCAGTGCCGGGCGGTTCGGCGAGGGCCAGAGAATCGGGCTCAGGGCCCGTGCCAGGGATTGGGGTACCGGTCATCACGCGGTACTGGTGTCGCTGGTATCCGGCAGTGGAACGACTGCGAGCCGAGCACGACGGGCCGCTAGCCGACGATCGCGACCAATCTTCAGAGTGTGCGAATACCGGCAGGCCCCGTCACAAAACTCCCGCGGGCGGCCGACAGGAGCTGTGATATCGATGGGCTCGCCGCAATGGCGGCATGGGCGCGTCAGAGAGTCAGCGGCGATCGGCGGTTCGGGCATGGCAAGTTCCTTTCTAGACTTGGACACGACAAAGAACCCGCCGGCCGGACATGGCCGCGGGTTGCAGGGTGCGAGATAAGCGGGAAGACGTTCCCGGAAACTTGCGCTCTTACTATATATAACATGAGACGATCATGGTTTCGTCTCAGATAACGATCACAACGTTTACGCAAGTTATCTAAAAACTCTTGACAGGGCCGTTCCGCGGCCCACAGGACGCGACCTCGCGGATTCGCCCCCGCAAAACCTCTCCGCTGACGCTAGCGCAGGGATGCCCCGTGCCGGGGCTCAGATGGCCGCAGACGGACGAGTAGCGCAGGCTGGTAGGAAGATGTGGGTACCGCTACAGGCGGGCCGCAGTCCAAGACGAAGACGGTCGAACGTAGACGAGCGCCGGCCCGCCTGGCCGGTGCTCTTCGCTACAGGCGGGAAAGTTCAGCATCGGCACGACGAACGGGCGATCTTCTCAGCCCGTGAGGAGTTACGACGACCCGAGGATGTACCCCAATCCTCGGCGGGGTGAGCAGTGGCTCAGGCCGCTGCGGTACGGGTAGCGGTGGCCAGATCACTGGACAGCGCGGTACGGGTTCTAGAACCCAACCAAGACGGCTCCCTTACCGGCAGGACGGGAGCCTTGCCACTGAAACCCATACAATTGTATTGGTGCCCAGTCGCGTCCCCGGCCATCCGGGGTAAGCGGGTGGGGTTGATCCTGTCCTTCCGCCTCTGCAAGGACGGGGGCCGACAGGGCCCCCGTCCCTTAGGTACTACGTTAGATCTACGTTAGGTATACGTTAGATAGCCGGTCCTGGAGAACCGGTCTCGTAGACCAAAATGACCGGTCTCCCGGACCCGGAGAACCGGTCTCCCGGACCGGGATGACCGGTCTCAGACGACCTCAGAGACTCCCGACTCGATCATGGCAAGCACTCGCTCTACCGGGATCCGCTCATGGTTCATCGCCGCCACTGCGGCCAGTTCGCGCCCCTCCAGGTGGGCGAGTTTCACCAGCCCTGACAGATACATCGGGCTACCCACCCCCAGTACGGGCGTGCCGCCGGGGAGATCCATCTCAGCAGCTATGGCCGCCACCACGGGGTCACCTAGCTCGACCGCCTCTGAGACCGTCAACCACTCCCGATCCGGGGATGGCATCTCGGCCGCCACGGCCAGGATGGGCGGGGTGGGTGCGGCCTGTGAGGTCAGCGGGGCGGTCGTCGTGGTCGCTCTGGCCGTCGCACTCCCCACCGGTACCCCGGGGTGCACCGAGGGGGTTAGTAGCCGCCCGCCGCTGACCTTCTCGACAGTCGCGGGTACGCAGAGTTCACGCTCATAGCTCCGCGATCTAAATATCCCGGTACGTCTCAGAAAGCCAACGGTCTCTCCTCTCCGAAAAGCCTTTTCGACCGGCTTCGGGGTGGCGAAGCCAAGTTTCTCGGCCAACTTCTCCGCCGATGTGAACCCCCGCCCCGTCTTCGTGGTGGTCGTGCCACCGTAGGCGGCAAGGATCCGTTGTTCTGAGCCCGTGAAGATGTCGGCTGTCTCGAGCAGGATATGGTTCTGCCAAGCAACCGGGGGCATGACCTTGCGGGTTTCGGTTTCCATACGACTCCGTCTCAGATCTTAACTACGGTCGGCTTGTCGGCTGCGACCCCCACGGGGATCTCAACCCACCCGTCAACGGGGCGTCCCGGATACTCGGCGCACACGTTCAGATAGAGCTGATAGAAGCTGCCGCCATAGACCCCGGTCGAGGTCTCTCCACCCGGGGCGTCATCGGTAATCATGTAAAGCCATCGCGCCCGATTGTCCGTGGGGACGATGTCTAGCCGGATCGGCGCCCTCTTCATGTGGCCTCCTTCGATGTGCACGTTCACTCGTGACCACCGCGGCACGAACCGCGCCCATGGGCTACCAGCGCCGCAGGCGGATGCGCCCAATCAAGCCGGGGCGGTTCCCCGTACTCCGGGTTCACCCCGATCGGGAAGTCCTCGACCGGAATGAACTTGGCGTCGCCGGGGAAGCGCACGAACCTGATCGGCGCTGCACACCGGTCGCAAACACCTTGACGGCCCAATAGGATCATGTCTCGTCTTCCCCTGATTGATCGATTCGTGAGCATAGGAATGGCTTCCGCGTCCGCCATGACGTCGGGGTTGGGGAGCAGGGGGGCGAGTTCGCGGGCTACCGCCTCGTTCGCGGGTAGTTGATCTCCGACGCCAATTGGCGCTAGAGATCGTCTAACCTTCGCCTACGCGGGGAAGACAAAGAGCTAGTCGAAAATGGCGGAATCAGCCAGTTCCCGCCCCCGCCCGCGCGGGGCGTACATCGTTTACCGGAAAATTTTCCGGTTTTCGATCATCCCGCCCCCGCCCGCGCGGGGCGTACCCTTCCCGGCCTGCGGGTTCACGTACGGCGCAGGCATACGCCACGCGGTCTCACGGGCCGATCATGGTGTCTGGTATCGGTCCGACGTGCCCGCGGCTTACGCGGCCATGACCTCGACGGGGGCGTCCGCCGCAGGCTGTACAACCGGCCGCGCCGACGGGGCGAAGTACCGGGCCAGCAGGGCTAGAGCCTCTGGGCCGACCTCGGGTGCCGTGGCGACCGATGCGGCGATCGCCGCTTCCTGACGGGCGATCATCTCCACCCGCCGATCTTCTGAGCTTGCCAATCTGTCTCCTCGGCAACGCACAAGGGGCACGCCAGTAGGCGCGCCCCCCGATGTGGGGATCGCGTTAGCTACCGACGTGCCCCTGACGGCCGGCATCCTCCGGGGATGCCTGAGCGTACGAAGAGACAGCGTGAGCTGTCGGGCCATCTGGCCCGGCAGAACTAACAGTACCAGGACGACCCCTACGTCTGCCCCCGCCACCGGTGGTCTAGCCGGTCCGGATCGAACACGCCCCGCGGCGCGCGAGCGCCGTTCGCAGGCCGCAGGCGTATGTACTCGAAGAGCACCCGAAGGATATCCCTCCGGGCCACGATCGTCAGATCGTCGTCCCATCGCTGACGGATCAATTTCTCATCCCCCCGGGCGTCCATCACCAGCCCGCGAATCGCCAGAGGAAGCGCCACCGTCTCGGCGCGCTTCTGTGCGGCGTCGAGCTGGGGCAGTAGCTCCGCCTCGACCTCGCCAAGCCGGTCAATAGTGAGCCGACCTTTGGCGTACGCGGTGGACGCATCGGTAAGCCTGGCCTTCAACACTTCGACCTCCCGCCGGGCGTCCAGCATGGCCGTGTCGTCCGGGCGTAGCAGCGTAGCCGCGATATCCTCCCGGGCGAGCCTAGCCACGGCAAGCCGAGTCACATACTCTTCGACAGTGCCTAGCACTGTCGCGGCCTGCCGGGTCGGGCAGGAATAGTAGTAGTGGCCCCGCATTTTCATCGCGCGAAGATGCTTCTTGCAGACATCACACTCGGCAAGATATGACAGTAGATGCCTGACCGCATTAGGACGACCATATCGCCCTTTCTCGTCCCGCTTCTGATTGATCGTCCTCTGTGCGGCATAGAATGCGGATTCGTCCACGAGAGCCGGCCACATCGCGTCATACCGGGTGCCGTTGTAGAGCCGCCTTCCAAGATATGCCTCATTGGTGGCGACACTCCGAATCGTCGAATGCCCCCACGACCCCCCCTTCGGGGACGGTATGTTTAGCCCTTCGAGTTCGCGAATGATCGCATTTGATGGCTTGCCATGGGCAAGCCCATTGATGATCAGCTTAACGGCGGTCGACGCCATCGGGTCGGGTTCTTGCGCCACGAGCTGGCGACGATCGCCGTAAACCCGCCGGTAGCCGTAGGTTACCGGCCCGTGCGGCCTGCCCGCCTTAGCGGACCCGTGCATCCCCCGACGGACATCGAGGCTCTTCTTATCCGAGTCCGCGGTTGAGCGGACACCGTCATAGGCGAGCGTCTCCCAGTCGACCGGGCGCACCATGTCGTAGGTGCGCCCATGGGTCGACACGTAGACCAGGATGCCGAGCGTCCGACACAAGGTCAGGAAGTTTGCCCACGCTTCCAACTCGCGGCCACCGCGGGACGCATCCCACAGCCACAGCAGGTCCCCCTTACCCGCCCGTAGGGCGGATAGCAGGTCGGGCCACCCCTCCCGCGTCCCGCGGGCATACCGCGACGCCGAGACCCCGTCGTCGACGTAGTAGGCGGCAGCCTGCCACCCGTGCTCGTCACAGTCGGCCCGGTAGACCGCTTCCTGCTCCCCTACGCTCTTGCCCTGCCGGGCATCCAGCACGGATCGTCGCCCGTACCCAAGTGCCCTCTTAACGCCATCCATGGACGTATGTTAGCCTTGGCTTGCACCCCAGCGACGTGTCGTAGCCGTGCGGAAGCTTCTCGATCACCTCGTCGGCCTCGGTGGCGCGGGCCGCGGGGATGACGCTGTCCGGGCCGTCCGCGGCGAGCCGGGTGATCCGGCCGACGGCGATGTTGAGCCGGGCCGACATCGGCCACTGCGTGTAGTCCTGCGGGATCACGGAGATGCTCTCCCGGACGCTGTCCGGATCGACGCCGGCGAGGTCGACACCGTCCCAGCTCACGGTGCCGGTGTCCGGTTCGTACAGGCCGGCGAGGATCTTCGCCAGCGTCGACTTGCCGCTGCCGTTCACCCCGACGAAGGCGACGACCTCGCCCCGGCGCAGCTCGACGGTGACGCCACGCAGGGCCGGGGTGTCGGTGCGCGGGTAGGTGTAGGCGACGTTCTCGGCCCGGACCACCGCGGGCCGCGCCGGCGCCGCACGCTCCCGGGGCTCGGGCACCAGCTGGCTCGCCTGCGCGATCCAGGCGCGGTACTCGCCGAAGTAGAGGAAGTTCTCGTACGCGGTGTTGAGGGTCGTCAGGGCCGAGGCCAGGGCGCTGCGGCCCGTGCGGATCGCGAGCACCGCCGTGCCCCCGGCGGCCAGCGGCATCACCCCGGCGTTGAGCAGGCCGATCAGCGTCCCGTAGACGACGCCGAGGGCGAGCCCGGACACCGCCTCCCCGGTCAGCCGGTACCGCGCCTGGCCCCGGCCGACGCGGACCTGCTCGGCCTCCTGCTCGCGGGCGAGGATCGTGTACTCGTCGAGCAGGAAACGACCGAGGCCGAACGAGCGGATCTCCGCAGCGCACTCCCGGGCGGTCATGTGGTAGCGGAGCATGTACTGGCGCCGGACCTGGCGCAGCCGGCCCAGCCAGGAGGCGTGGGCGAGCCGGGCCGAGCGCAGCGACGCCCAGCCGTCCGGCAGGATCGACAGCACCAGCAGGGGCAGCAGAACCGGATGCAGGACGCCGAGCACGCTGCCCGCGGCGGCGATGCGGACCACGGACGTCAGCATCTCGATGGCGTTGTCGACGAGTTGGCGCCCGCTGGCGGCGCCGCGCTCCGCGGCGTCGAGGTCGTCGACGAAGCGCGGGTCGTCGAAGGCCATGATCGACGTGCGGGTGGCGAGGTCGAGCAGCCGAACCAGGCAGACCCGGTCCACCCGGGGGCCCAGGCGCACCCGCACCAGGTTGGTCGCCGCCGCCAGGCCGCTGCGCAGCACCTCGGCGGCGACGACGAGGACGAGGGCGGGCAGCGCGTCACGCAACCGCTGCGGGGTGGGGCCGTCGCGCAGCACGGCGGTCAGCGCGCCGGCGACCGCGAGCAGGCCGCCCGCCTCGACGACGCCGGCGAGCACCCGTAGGACGACCATGACGACGAGGCCGGCCCGGTCGGCCTCCCAGGCCAGGGACCAGGCGAGCCGCAGCAGTCCCGGCAGCCGGCGGGCCATCGTGCGCACGCCGGTCCGCGCCATCGTCCGGTCGTGGCGCGCCCACGGCCGGACGCCGTCGTCGTCCTCCTTGCCGTAGGTGAGCACCGGATCGTGTTCGGCGGCGGACGGTGCCGACGACGCCTTCTGCTGGGTGGGAACCGGGCCGTTCTCGGAAGCGCGTTCCACATCCGCGAGCGTCGCCGTTCCCGCGCCCGGCCGCCTCCGCTTTGGAGGGGATCGGCGCGCTTTCGAGGGGATCGGCGGCTGTTACGCCGGGTCGGCCCGGCGTCCCTGGACGGATACCCGAACGGGCAACCACGCGGGGCATTTCGTCGCCGGCCCGATAATGAGGTGGTGAACGGACCCGACGAGCGGGCGCTGGACGCCTACGAGCGGCTCGCGGCGCCGTTGCGGCAGCGCACCGACACCGTGCCGATCTGGCGAAGCCCCTCGGCGCGCTGCTCGACAGCTGGCCGAACGCGACCCCGCCGGCTACGCCCGGCTCTGCCGCGAGCCCGCCTTCCTGGCGGCACGCTTCGGACGGGCCTGAACGCCGACGTGTACCCACGAGAATCGACGGGCCACGGCTTTCGACCGCCAGCTCGGGGCTGCCGGACCGCCACCATTGTGGAAGCCTGATACTGGCTGGCTAGACTTCATCAAAGGCAGCATATGAAATAGATTTATGCGCGCTTGACAATAGCAGGGATGGGGCCGGTTTGTCAACAGATGACATCGAATCCGAGCAGGCGTACGTCTCCGCTCTCTACGATCGGCTCGACGAGCTTCGCCGGCGCACCGCGACCCGGCTGCGCACGGTTCTCCGGCAGTCCGAGAGCCTGCCCCGGGCCCGGTTCGAGCGGGACGCGGCCAGCGCCGACTGCGCGGCCACGCTGGCCCGGATCACCGCCGCCGAGAACGGCCTGTGCTTCGGCCGGCTGGACTTCGACGGCGGCGAGCTGCGCTACGTCGGCCGGATGGGCATCTTCGACGAGGACGCGGACTACGAGCCCCTGCTGATCGACTGGCGGACCCCCGCCGCCCGACCGTTCTACGTGGCGACCGGGGCCGCGCGCCTCGGCGTCCGCCGGCGCCGTCACATCACGACCCGGCGCCGTGAGGTGACCGGCCTCGACGACGACGTCTTCGAGCTCACCGCGGCCACCGAGCTGGTCGGCGAGCCGGCGCTGTTCGCCACCCTCAACGCCGCGCGCACCGGCCGGATGAGCGACATCGTCGAGACCATCCAGGCCGAGCAGGACCGGATCATCCGCTCGGACCACCGCGGGATCCTCGTCGTCCAGGGCGGGCCCGGCACCGGCAAGACGGCGGTCGCCCTGCACCGCGCCGCCTACCTGCTCTACACCCACCGCGACCGGCTCGCCCGCAGCGGGGTGCTGGTCGTCGGGCCGCACCCGACGTTCCTGCGCTACATCGAGAACGTGCTGCCGTCGCTGGGCGAGACCAGCGTGGTCAGCGCGACGGTCGAGGCGCTCTACCCGGCGGCGAGGGCGGACCGGCCGGAGGAGCCGGCGCTGGCCGAGCTCAAGGGTCGGGCGGTGCTGGCCGACGTCCTCGCCGCGGCGGTCCGCGACCGGCAGCGGCTGCCCCGCGGGCAGACACTGGAGATCCACACCGAGGAACGCCTGCTGCTGCTCGAGCGCAGCACCTGCGCCCGGGCCCGCGCGCTCGCCCGGGAGTCCGGCGAGCTGCACAACCAGGCCCGGACCATCTTCGTACGGGCCGTGATCGAGGCGCTGGCCCGCCAGGTCGCCGACGGCTACGCCGCCGAGACGATCACCGCGCAGGTGCTGGAGGCCGACCCGGAGGCGCTCGACCTGCTGGCCCCGGCCGGCTTCGGCAGCACCAGCCTGCTCGACGACGACGACCTGGCCCAGCTGCGCCGGGAGCTGCGCGCCGATCCGGCCGTGCGGGCGGCGCTGGACGAGCTGTGGCCGGTGCTGAGCCCCGAGCAGCTCGTCGCCGAGCTGTACGCGGACCCCGGCACGCTCGCGTCGGCGGCGCCGGAGCTGACCGCCGCCGAACGGCGCCTGCTGCACCGGCCGCTGGCGGAGGACGGCACCGACCCGGACGACGCCTGGCTGCGCGACCTGCGCGACGCCACCGCCGGCGCGACCGGTGGCGCATCCGGGACCAGCAGCGCTACCGGCACCGACAGCGGCACCGACAGCGGCACCGACAGCGGGACTGGCGCGATCGGCGACGGCGATGAGCCCGGCACCGGCGGGGGGCCGCGGCCGGCCGGCGGCTGGACCGCCGCGGACATCCCGCTGCTCGACGAGGCGGCGGAGCTGCTCGGTGAGGACGACCGGGCGGCCCGCGCCGCGGCGCTGCGCGACCGGCTGGCCCGGGTGGCCTACGCCCAGGGCGTGCTCGACATCATCTCCCGCGACGTCGAGGACGACCCCGAGATCATGATGGCGACCGACCTGATCGACGCCGGCCGGCTCGCCGACCGGCACGAGGACGCCGACCTTCGGACGATCGCCGAGCGGGCGCTGGCGGACCGGACGTGGACGTTCGGGCACGTCGTCGTCGACGAGGCGCAGGAGCTGTCGGAGATGGCCTGGCGGATGGTGATGCGCCGCTGCCCGACCCGGTCGATGACGATCGTCGGGGATATCGCCCAGACCGGCGACCCGGCGGGCACGACGTCGTGGGAACGCGTCCTCGCCCCCTACACGGCGACCGGCTCACGGCCGCGGCAGGAGTCGCTGACGGTGAACTACCGCACGCCCGCGGAGATCATGGCGGTGGCCGCCGACGTGCTCGCGACGCTGCGCCCACCACAGCAACCGCCGCGGTCGGTGCGCGCGCTCGGCCTCGAGCCCTGGCGGCTGCGGGTGACCGACGGCGAGCTCGGCGCGGTGCTCGCCCGCACGGTCCTGGCCGAGCTGGACCGTCTGGCCGCCGGCCAGCTCGCCGTGCTGGTGCCGGCGGGGCGGCTCGCCGAGCTGACCGCCGCGGTGCGGGCGGCCGTGCCGGACGCCGAGACCGGCGGCGGCGCCCGGCTGTCCGCGCCGGTCGTCGTGCTCGGGATCCGGGAGGCCAAGGGGCTGGAGTTCGACACGGTGCTCGTCGTGGACCCGGACCGGGTCCTCGCCGAGTCCCCGCGCGGCGCGCACGACCTCTACGTCGCGCTGACCCGGGCGACGCGGTCCCTCGGCGTCCTGCACACCGGCGAGGTGCCGGCGATGCTCGCCCGCCTGTCCCCGGCGGGGCCGCCGGCCCCGCCGCCGGCACGGCGGGCGTCCACGTCCCCGACGGCATCCCGGGCCGCGGGGACGTAGACGCTTGACCGCCGGCTAGTCCGCCGAGGGCAGCCGCCGCCCGCGGCGTCCGCCCGACGTGGGCGGCGCCGCCTGCTCGGCGGAGCCCCCCCTCGGCGCCGGCGCCCGCGAGCGCCGGCGTCCCGCGTGCCGGCGTGTCCCAGCGCCGACCCGGGCCCTGCTCGGCGGGAGCCTTCGTCAGCGCGTCCGCCGGGTCGACGAAACGACCGGTCTCCTCGTCGAGGACCGAGATCTGCGCGCGCCCGATGTCGAAGTACATCCCGACGAGCTCCAGCGTGCCCTCCGCGAGGGCCCGGCGCACGGCCGGCTGCTCCCGCAGGTTGTCCAGCTGCTGGGCGACGTTGGCCCGGCCGAGGCGCTCCACCGGCGGGAGGTCCTCCGTCCCCGGCGGGGGCGTGCGGGTCAGCGACGCGGCGGCGTGGGACAGCCAGCCGGCGAGCGCCGAGTCCGACTGGCCCGGCAACGCGCCGGTGAGCAGCGCGTTCATCGCGCCGCAGCCGGAGTGGCCGCAGACGACGATCGCGGGCACCCGCAGCACCTCGACGGCGTAGTCGAGCGCGGCGGTGACCGACAGGTCGCTCGGTGGGACGACGATGCCGGGCAACGGGCCGGTACCGGGCGCGATCCCGACCCCGGCGGCCATGCCGACACCCGAAGCCATGCCCAGGCCGATCCCGCCGGGGCCCGTCTCACCGGGACCGGTGCCGTCCGGTGCCCGGAGCCGGTCGGGATCGGGGGTGGCGGGGGCCGGGTGGCGCGTGCCGTGCCTCGGGACGATGTTGCCGACGTTGCGGACGGTGAACAGGTCACCCGGGCCGCTGCTGGTGATGATGTTCGGGACGATCCGCGAGTCGGCGCAGGTGAGGAACAGCGCGGAGGGCTGCTGTCCTTCGGCGAGGCCGTCGAACGTGCCGCGCAGCAGCGGCGCCGCCCGGCGATGGAACTCGTTGACGCCGACGAGCATCGTGCCGACGTGGTCGACCTGGACGGCCGCGGGCTGCGCGCCGTCGGCCGTCCCGGCCTGCGGGTCGGTGGTCTGTTCCAGCTCCTGCCACTGCGACCAGGGGGCGAACCAGCGCGGCAGGTGTGGCGTCACCGAGCGGCGGTGTTCGGCGACGTCGACCCGACGGAACCAGACCTGGCCGATCTCGTCGACGCTGACCACCCCTCCGGACGCCTCATGGTTGGCGCACCAGCCGCGCAGGTGCTCGTAGGCGGCGTGGTCGAGGTAGTCGACGATGAGCTCGATCGAGACGGGCGCACCGACCGGGATCCGGCCGAGGACCCGGGCGAGGCGCGGCAGCGACAGGAAGCTCAGCGTCCCCTCGACCTCCACCTGCCAGAGTTCGTCGCTGTGCACCAGGCGGACGCTGGACCACAGGACCCGGCGCAGGACCAGGCCGAGCGCGGTGACCAGCCCGAGCGCGACGCCCTGCAGCAGGTCCAGGGAGACGACACCGACCAGCGTCACCACGTAGACGGGCAGCTCGCCGTGCCGGCGGACGTGGCGCAGGTGGGCCACGTCGACCAGCCGCACCCCGACGACGACGAGCAGGCCGGCCAGGGCTGCCAGCGGAATCCACTCCACGGCGAACCCGAGGAACAGGGCGAACGCCAGCACCCAGACGCCGTGCAGGATCGCCGAGGCGCGGGTGCGCGCGCCGGAGACGACGTTGGTCGAGCTGCGCACGATGACGCCGGTGATCGGCAGGCCGCCGATGATACCGGAGACGAGGTTCGCCGAACCCTGGCCCAGCAGCTCACGGTCGAGGTCGGCGCGCGGCCCCCGCCAGCCCTTCGAGGTGGCGAGCTGCTCGACGGCGACGGCGGACAGCAGCGACTCGACGCTGGCGACGATCGCCACGGTGAAGATCCCCAGCGCGATGCCGGCCCAGTCGCCGTCGGGCAGCTCGGGCAGGGCGACCGCATCGAACAGGGACGCGGGCAGGTCGACGCGCGGCACGTCGAAACCGACTGCGGCGGCGAACGCGGTGCCCACGACGACGGCGATGAGGTAGGCCGGGATGCGGCGGATGGCGCCCGGGACGGCCTGCGGCAGCCGCGGCCAGAGCAGGATCGTCGCGATCGTGGCCAGACCGACGGCGGTCGCCGGGCCGTGCGGGCTGATGATCGCCTCGGGTATCGCCCGGATGTTGTCCAAGGCGTGGCTGTCGGCCTTCCCGCCGAGTACAACGTGGATCTGGCCGAGGACGATGGTGAGGCCGATGCCGCCGAGCATGCCGTGGACGATGGCGGGTGAGACGGCGAGGGAGGCTCGGGCGACGCGGCACAGGCCGAGCAGGATCTGCAGCAGACCGGCGCCGACCGTGATCATACAGGTGACCCGCCACCCGTAGGTGTTGACCAGATCGGCGACGATCACGGTCAGGCCCGCGGCGGGGCCGCTGACCTGCAGCGGGGCGCCGCCGAGGGCTCCCGCGACGATGCCGCCGACCACCGCGGCGAGCAGGCCCGCCGCGACCGGGGCCCCGGAGGCGACGGCGATGCCCAGCGACAGCGGCAGAGCGACGACGAAGACGACGAGGGAGGCCTGCAGGTCGGGACGCCACCCCTCCCCGGGGGCGGCCGCCCGCCGCGACCGGCGCGAGCCGTGCGGCTGGCTGTGGCGCTGGCTCGCCGAGACGGGCGGCGAGTGGCTGTGTCGCGACGGCGACGGCGGGGTGACCGGTGGGGTCATGTCCAACTCCTCGAAGATCGGCGCGATGGAAGGGTTCACCCGAACGGGCGGCCCGGGGGTGGCGTCGTAGACGAGGGTTCTCGTCTTGGTCACTACCAGCAGTCGCGGTGCACGACGTCCACCTGGTCTGCCGCGGATGGTGACGGGGATTGCACCGAACCCAACGATCCGGACCGCTGACGAGTTTCAATCTGTGATGGTCCACCCAGTCATGCGTAACCATTGGACAGCAACGTCCGTCGGTGTCCCAGGGATCGGGCGGACCGCCACCGCATGACATGAGGGACATATGTTGTCGGGACGGATGTAGGGGACATATATGCCAGAAGGCTATAGAAGTCGCCGCCGTCGGCGGGTTCGCGACGCCCGGAATGGGCGGGTCCCGATTGCTGTCGGAGGTGGGGCCTAGCGTCCAGGCCATGCCGATGGTGAGGTTCGTGGACGAGACGCTCGGTGGCGCGCGCGACGACGCCTGGGCCCTGGAGATCTTCGAGGAGAGGCTGACGCTGCGGGAGCCGATCCGGCGAAGGGTCCACCAGGAGGTCGCCGAGCACAATGCGCGGCTCAGCGCGCGCCTGGCACGGGGGCGGCTGGTCGAGCCGGACGGCCGGTACCTGTGCATCGTCCCGGGTCGCGGCGCGGGCGTTGATCCGCAGGGCGTGTCCCTGCCGTTCGAGGGCGACCGCACGCTCTCGCCGATCCTCAGCAAGGCCCTGCTGCTCGCCGACGACGACGACGCGATCACCGATCTCACCATCGTCGGGCAGCTGGGCCGATGACCGGACGGGCCACCGCCGGGTGCCCGCCAGGCGGCCGTTCGTCGCTGTCGCCCATACTTGTCGTGACATGGGGTGAGAAACTCGACCCGGACGGCAGTCGACGCGCCCGCCGGGGCGCGGGCGGGGGACGTCGCGCATGCACGGTCGTGGCCGGCTCGCCCGGCTCCTGCTCGTGGCGGGGTTCGGCCTGCTGCTCGCGGCATGGGTCGGCAGCAACGCGCCGGGCTTCGGGCCGGACGAGCCGGCGAACTTCGTCAAGGAGGTCGGCGCCGGCACCGGCCAGTGGTCGGGCACGCCGGGGCGGCTGGCGCATCCGGCGTTCGGCGCGCAGCCCGGCGCCCCGGAACGCATCGACTGGATCAACCGCAACAGCCGGGTCTTCCGGCTGCCGGCCGGTCTCGACCCGGGCCCGGCCGGCTTCCCCTGCAACCTGTTCCGCAACTGGCTGTCGGTGAGCTGCCTCGACCGGCCGCACCCCCGCCCACCGGCGACGCGGGCCCTGAGCTACGTCGGGACCTACGAGCCGTACGTCTACGCCGTCCCGGGCGCGGCGATGGCGCGCACACACACGGCGCTCGGCGCGCTCTACACCGGGCGGGCGGTGACCGCGGCCCTCGTGGCCGGGCTGCTCGCTGTCGCGGTCGCCGCGGCGTGGAGCGGCCCCGCGGGCCCGCTCTCCGTCGCCGGGGTGCTGCTGGCCGCGTCGCCCATGGTGCTGTTCATGGGCTCCGTGCTCGGCACCAACGGCATCGAGATCGCGGCCGCCATCGCGCTGTTCGCGCTGGTGCTGCGGATGGGTCGGGCACCGGGTCCGCCCCGTTGGGCCTGGCCGGCGGTGGGCGTCGTCGGCGCGCTGCTGGCCCTGTCCCGACCCACCGGACCCGCCTGGGTGCTGCTCGCCCCGCTCGTCGGCCTGATGCTCGCCCAGCGGCGCACCCGCGACGACGGATCGACGCCGGTCGCCACGGGCGAGGTGGTTCGGGCCGGTGCCCGGCGCCACGCGCCGCGCGAACGGTGGTGGCGGGCGTGGCCGGTGCCGTGGCTGGGCCTGGCCGCGGGCGGTGTCGTGGCGACGGCGCTGTGGGAGCGGGCCGTGCAGCCGCATCCGGGGATCCGCCGGGCGCTGGTCGTCGAGGGGCTGCAGCGCCTGCCCCACGACGCCGACGCCTGGGTGCGGCAGTGGGTCGGCGTGTTCGGCTGGGCGAGCCTGCCGATGCCGACGTACGCCTACCGGATCTGGTGGCTCGCCGTCGCCGTCCTCGCCCTGGTGGCGCTCGCCGCCGGCCCCTGGCGGGCCCGGCTGGGGTTCGTGGCCATGCTCGTCGGTGCCGCGGTGGTGGCCGTCGGCCTCGACGTCGTGGTGCTGCGCCAGACCCGCTTCCCGGTGTACGGGCGGTACCTGCTGCCGCTCGCGGTGCTGCTGCCGCTGGCCGCCGGGGAGATCATCACCCGGCGGGCGGCTCGGCTGCCGGCGGCTGTGCGCCTGCCGCTGCAGATCGCCGTGCCGCTGCTGGTCGCCACGGTCCACCTCGTCGGGCTGTGGGCAAACGCCCGCCGCTACGCGGTCGGGACGGGCGGCCCCGTCTGGTTCCTCGGCCGGTCGCAGTGGAACCCCCCGGGCGGCTGGTCACCGTGGTTCGCGCTCGCCGCGGCCGGCACCCTCTGTCTGGTCGGATTCGCCCTGACCGGCCTGCGCGCGGCCCCGGCCACGCCCGGGGCGCGGACCGCCGGCGGGCACGACCCCGGCGACCTCACCGCCTACCCGACCGAGACCGACGACGGCCGCCGAGCCTCCCGCCACGAGGCTGCGGCCCGGGGGGCGTCCGGTGCGGAGGTGGCGGGCAGTCCGAGCAGATCGTCGGGCGGGCCATCGCCGCCCGCCGCGACGAGGTCGTCCTCGCCACCAAGGGACACATGCCCGCCGGCCCCGGCCCGAACGGCCGCGGCTCGTCCCGGGTGCACCTGACCCGCGCCCTGGACGCGAGCCTGAGCCGGCTCGGCACCGACTACGTCGACCTGTACCAGGTGCACCAGCCGGACGACGAGACGCCTATCGAGGAGACGATGGCGACCCTGGACGGATTCGTGCGGGCCGGCAAGGTGCGCTACCTCGGCTGCTCGAACTACAGCGCCAGCCGGATCGTCGAGGCGCAGTGGGCGGCCGAGCGTATCCACGCAACCCCGTTCGTGAGCCTCCAGCCGCAGTACTCCCTCGTCGCGCGCGACATCGAGGCCGAGGTGCTGCCGGTCTGCGCCCGCCACGGCGTGGGCACCCTGATCTACAGCCCACTGGCCGGCGGGGTCCTCGCCGGGCGCTACCGCCGCGACAGGGGCCCGGACGCCGACACCCGCGTCGCCCGCCTGCGCGCCTGGGGCGCCCCGACCGCCCAGCGCTTCGCCGACGGGATCGTCACCGAACGCGGGCTGGACATCGCCGAGACGGTGGCCAAGGTCGCCGCCGAGCTTGACACGACGCCGGCGGCGGTGGCGCTCGCCTGGGCCGCCGCCCGTCCCGGCGTCACGTCGGTCATCATCGGGCCGCGCACCTTCGAACAGTACGAACAGAATCTCGCCGGGTTCGAGATCACCCTGCCCGAGGAGCACACCGCCCGCCTCGACGAGGTCTCCGGCCCCGTGCCGGGCCCGCTGGACGGCCGGGCCGCTCGCCGCTGACCCGCCTCCGGATCCCCGGGTGAGCCAGGACCGGTCGGGCCAGGACCGGCTGGAGGTCGCAGACGGTCGGGGTCACAGACGGTCGGGGTCACAGACGGTCGGGATCACAGACGGTCGGGGTCCAGCGGCGCGGGATGGCCGGTGCTGATCTCGGTGCGGGCGTGGGCGAGGGTCTCCTGGACGTGCCGTTCGATCTCGTCGGGGTCCAGGCCGAGGGCGCGGCCGATGTGCACCGACCAGACCTCGGAGCGCAGGTTGGTCTCGAAGTCCAGATCGGCGCGCAGGTTCTGCCGGACGTCCGCCCGGTTCTGGCTGACCATGACGAACGTCGACAGGAAGATCGCCTCCAGGCTGACGATCATCGTGAGGAGTCCGAACGGGTAGCGGTCGAACACCGCGGCGTCGCCGAACACACCCTCGTTGAGCAGGATCCAGCCGCCGAACCAGACGGCGTGCAGGTACACGAAGGGCAGCGATCCGGCGAACGACGTGATCAGGTCCGCCGCGCGGTCCTGCGAGGAACTCATCCGGGTGAAGACGACCCGTTCGTTGCGGATGCGGGCGCGGGGGCGGGAACGTCCGGCAGCGCCCGGGTGTCGGTGCTGGTCGTGGGCGTCGGCGGGGGAACTCATGGCTTCCATGCTGAGGTCCGTCCATCCGGACACCTCGCCCGGCCTCGACCCCCGCCGCGGCGGTCCGCGCTCCCCGCCGTTCGCCTCCCCGGGAGCCGATGCGACCCACCCCCGCCAGCCGTGACCGGAGCGGACCCATCATGTTGCGGTCAGTCATGGGCGCTCCTACAGTCCAGGGGTACCGGTCGGCCGTCGCGGACGCTGCGCCGTCGTTCGCGACCGAGTGCCCCGGCGCGGCCGGGGGCCTGCCGGAGCGCCGCATTCGTTCGCACGTCCCGCGACCCCATGAGCCGAACGGAGCCAGATGATGAGTACCGGCAGCGGACTGGACGCCGCGGAGCTGGCCCGGGAGCAGGCGGAGCTGCTGCCCGACCGCCTCACCCTCGCCGCCGTCGAGATCAACCGCCAGGAGTTCGACCCGAGCAACTACCCGGTCAATTCCCCGGGCAGCAACAACTCCTATATCGAGAGCAACAGCGAACCGCAGATCGCCTACAGCAGCGGGTCTTTCGTCGAATCCATCGTCAGCAGTTGGAATCACATCAACCAGTGGTGACGCGGGCCCCCAGACCCGTGGGCCGGTCGAAGCGCAGTCAGACCGTGTACGGAGTACCGCATGACACGCCAGGCTGAGTTCCTCGCCGCCAGGTTTTACGGCGGCTAGCGTGCCACCCGTCCGAGCAGTCAGGGAGACTGGATCACGACGGGGGAAGAATGCACAATGAAACTCTGGACGGAATCGACGGGGAACGCCCCGAGTTCGCCCTGGAGCAGGCGGAGCTACTACCCGAAAGGCTGACGCTGGCAACCGTGGAGATCGGCCGCCGGGAATTCGATCCCACGTTTTTCCCGGTCAACTCGCCCTGGTCGAACATGGCCAACATAGATGCGCACGGCGAACCGCAGATCCTCGGCGGGATCCTACCGATCCTCATCTCGCTGGTACCCAGTATCAACATCATATTCCAGATCAACGACCACTGATCCGACCTGCGACGGACGGCCGAGATGACCGACATCCGCCCGCTGCCCACCCCTGGTCCGGCGACCGCCGTGGGACCCGGGGGCCAGCTCCGCGCCGGGGAGCCGGGCAACGATGCGCGACCCTCGGCACCGCACCGCGCCGGGCCCGGCGCGGCGGGCGGCAAGCCCGGCGCGGCGGGCGGCGCGGCCGGTATGGTGCCCGCCCGACCGTGCCGGGCCGACGGTCTGACCCTGCTCGGTGAGTTCGCCGGCTCCGGCCTGGACCGGCCGGTCCAGCTCGCCCGCCGGGGCGACGGCCAGGTCGTCGCGCTCACCGAGCTGCTCGCGCACATCCTCGCGGCGGCGGACGGCACCCGCGACGTCGGGGCGATCGCCGGCCGGGTGGCCGCGCGCGACGGCCGAGCGGTCAGCGGGGCCGACGTCCACTACCTGATCGCCGACCGGCTGATGCCGCTGGGCCTCATCGCCGCCGCGGGCGGCGCCACCCCGACGCCCCGGGCGGCGGCGATGTTCACCCTCGCCGCCCGGCGAACCCTGCTGCCCGCGCCGGTGGTGGCCCGGTTGGGCGGTGTCCTCGCGGTGCTGTTCCGGCCGGCGGCCGTCGCCGGCCTGCTCGCTCTGCTGGTGGCGGCGGACGTCTGGGCGCTGCGCCGGCACAGCGTCGCCGACAGCGCGGCCGCGGTGCTGGCCACCCCGGCGCTGATGCTGGCGGTGGTCGGACTGACCCTGGCCGGTGCCCTGGTCCACGAGTGCGGGCACGCCGCCGCCTGCCGCTACGGCGGCGCCCGACCCGGCGTGATCGGCTTCGGCATGTACCTGGTGTGGCCGGCGTTCTTCACCGACGTCACGGACTCCTACCGGCTCAGCCGGCGCGGCCGGCTGCGCACCGACCTCGGCGGCATCTACTTCAACGGCCTCTACGCGCTGCTGCTGTGCGGCGCGCTCGCGGTCAGCCACGCCGAGGTCCTGGTGACCGCGATCGTGCTCGCCCACGTCGACGCGGCCCGCCAGCTCGCGCCGTTCGTGCGGCTGGACGGCTACTACATCATGGGGGACCTCGCCGGGGTGCCGGACCTGTTCAGTCGGATGGTCCCGGCGCTGCGCTCGGTCCTGCCCGGCCGGCGCCGGCCGCCGTCCGCCGGGGAGCTGTCCGGCGACCAGCCGGCCCCGCCCGGCGGTGCGGGACATGCCGGGCTGGCCGGCGGCGCGCGGTTGACCGGGCTGACCCGGCGGGCTCGACTGGTGGTGACCGCCTGGGCGCTGCTGGCCGCGCCCGCGATCGGAGTCAACCTGGTGATGCTGCTCGTGTCCGTGCCGTTCGTCGTGCCCCGGACGGCTCGGGCCGTCTGGGCGCAGCTCGTGCCCGCCGGTTCGGCGATCGGTGATGGGCAGGTGCTGACCGCGGCCGTCGACGCCGCGGCCGCCGTCGTCCTGGCGCTGCCGGCGGCCGGCATGCTGTTCGTGCTGTTCCTGCTCGGCCGTGCGGTGGGCCGCGGCCTCGCCGCGCACCGCCGCCGCCGGCGCGGGCGCACCGGACCGGTGGGGCGCCGTCAGTAGGCGTTCCGGGAAAGCACGGCCGCGACCTTCTGCGCGCCGCCGAGATGCACGCGGGGCACCTCGAAACGCCACGCCGTGCCGTCGTGAAGATGAATCTCCAGCACGCCGGCAATCTTTCCCTTGTTGACCTGGGCGAGCCGCACGACGGGCCGCGGCGCCGCCGCGATCACCGCGTCGGTCGGCTTCGGCCGGCAGGCGCCCCGCTTGGCGGCGAAGAGGATGACCTCGCCGGGAAAGACACCGAGATAGCCGATCTGGCCTCGGGCCAGCACCGCTCCGTCCGCGGAGCCGCTGGCGGCCACGGCCGCGCCCACGGCACCCCCGATCGCGCCGCCCACCGCCGACCGGATCATGCCCATCGGCTCGACAAACGTGCCCACGGTCGCCACCCGATGGTCCGCCATGACAATCCTCCGGTTGCTCGCGGATCCGGTTGCTCGCGGATCCGGTTGTTCGCGGATCCGGCCGGATCGGTGCCGGCACGCCCCTGCCGGGCCCGGAGGCCGACACCGTGCGGGAGTCGCCGCCCGGGTCCGGCGTCGGCAGTCGTCCCTCAGGGCGTGCCGCGGATGTGCCACCGGTGTGCCGCCGCCCCGCGACCGCCGCGGTGGCGGCCATCGGCACGTCGTCCTGACGACAGCGCGGCCCGCGGACGCCCGGACATTCCTAGGATTCGGCGGGAGTGGCCACGTCCGGCCGCATCGTCGGGGCCGCGCGGGGCACGGTGGGAGTGGACGAGGTTGGCACACGACGGCGTGCTCGCCCCCGTACCCACGGGTGCGGGGGCGTTCGTCGGCCGCCGGGAGGAGCTGGCGCTGCTGGCCCGGCTCACGGCGAAGGCGGCGGCCGAGCGGCGCCAGGTCGTCGTCGTCTCCGGCGAGGCGGGGATCGGCAAGACGTACCTGTGCGAACGGGCCGCCGCGCAGGCCGAGCAGGCCGGCTTCCGGGTCGAGTGGGGACGCTGCTGGCCCTACGGCGGCGCGCCGCCGCTGTGGCCCTGGCCGGCGGTGCTGGCGGCGGTGCTGGCGGCGGTGAGCGGCATGCCGGGCGGCCATCCGCTCGCCGAGGGGCTCGGCGACGAGTCGGCCGCCCCGGAACGGTTCACCCGTTTCCAGGCGGTCGCCGATCTGCTGACGCGACGGCTGACCGACCGGCCCACCATGATCGTGCTGGACGACGTGCACACCGCCGACGCCCCTCCGGCCAGCACCATCGACCCGGCCAGCGCCATCGGCGCAGGCGGTTGCGAGGGGCGCCCTACCGGTCAGGACCTGGCCCGGACCGTGCTCGCCATCACCGGCGGTAATCCGCTGTTCGTCAGCCGGGTCGTCGCGCACGGCTCCCCGCAGGCGGGCCTTGCCGGCGTGGAGCAGGCGGTGGCGGACAGCATCGACCGCCTGGACGCGGACGGCCGCCGAACGCTGGCCCTGGCCGCCGTGCTCGGCCGGACCGTGGCCGTCCACGATGTCGCCGCGCTGGCGGGCCGGCCCGTCGACGCCGTCCTCGACGCGCTCGCCGAGGCGCGGCGGGTCGGGCTCGTCGAGCCGGAGGGCGCCGACCGCTTCCGGTTCGGGCATGACGTCATCCTCAGCGCCGCCGCCGCGACGCTGCGTCCGCGGGAACGCCTCGACGCGCACGCCACCGCCGCCGCCCTGATCGGCGCGTCGGACCGGGCGGACCGGCTGACGCTGCGCGCCCATCACGCCCTGCAGGCGGCCGCCCGTTCCGGCGAGGATGCGCAGCGCGCGGTGGTGGCCTGCCGGGCCGCCGCCCGGTACATGCGCCGCGGCTTCGACTACCAGCAGGCCGCGGCCCTGCTCGACGCCGCCGTCGCCGTGTCCGATCCGTGGCCGGCAGCCGCGGGCCGGGCCGCGCTGCTCGTCGAACGGGCCGAGGCGATCCTTGCCTGTGGCCGGCTGTCCGCCGCCCGCGAGGCCTTCGCCCGCGCGGCCGATGCCGTCGACGGGGCCGACGACCCGAACCTGCTGGCCCGTGCGGCGCTGGGCCTGGGCGGCGTCTGGCTCAACGAGCACCGCGATCCCATCGACCGCCGGCGCGTGCTGGCCCTGCAACGCGCCGCCCTCGGCGCGCTGGCCGACCCTGCCCGCGCGGCGGAGGGCTCCGGGGCGGCGAGCGACCCGTCCCGGCGGCAGGGGGCGTCGCTGCGGGGGCGGCTGGCGGTCCGGCTCGCCGCCGAGTCGGTCTACGACGGCGCGACGCCCGCGCGGGCGCTGGCGGCGCTCGCGGAGGTCCGGGCGACGGGCGACGCCCCGGCCCTGGCGGAGGCGCTGTCGCTGACCCATCACGCGATGCTCGGACCCGAGCACAACCTGGTGAAGCTGGCCCTCGTGCAGGAGCTGCTCACGGTCGCCGCCAGCGCCGGGGACGGCATGCTGGCACTGCTGGGACTGCTGTGGCGGACGGTGGACCTGTTCCATCTCGGCGACGCGCGGGCCGAGCGGTCGCTCGCCGAGCTGCGGGTGCGGGCCGACGCCCTGGCCTGCCAGAGCGTCCTCTACATCGTCGCGGCGATGGACGTGATGAGGCTGGTGCGCGCGGGCCGGCTGGCGCAGGCGGCGGCCGCGGCCGGCACCGTCCTGGAGTTCGGCCTGGCCGTCGGGGACGCGGACGCCGAGGCGTTCTACGGCGCGCAGCTCGCCAGCATCCGCTGGATGCAGGGCCGCGACGGGGAGCTGCTCGACCTCGCGGCCGAGGCAGCCGCCTCCCCGACGCTCACCGCGGGCGACTTCGCCTTCGCCGCGGGCGCCGCGATGATGGCGGCCCGCGCCGGCCGGCTCGACGAGGCCCGCGCCGCGCTGCACCACCTCGTCGCCCTGGCTCTCGGCGATGCCGACGCAGCCGTGCGCCACCACGAACGCGCCGTGGCCGCGAACCGGCGGTTCGGCAACCGGCCGGGCACCGCCCTGTCCCAGGTCGACCTCGCCGACGCGTTGACCACGCGGGCCGGCTCCGGGCGCGGGCGCGGACGCTGCTGGCCGCCGCCCACGCCGAGGCGGTGGCGATGGGCCTGCCGGTCCGCGCCGCCCAGTGGGCCGCCCTGCTGCGCGCGGCCGACACCGAACTCGCCGGCATCACGTCCGCCGGCATCACGTCCGCCGGCATCACGTCCGCCGGCATCGACGCCTCCGGTACCCACGCCGAGACGGCCGCCGGGTCTTCGACCCCTTCGGCGGCCGAGGCCGACGGCGACACCGAGCGAGCCGGCAAACTCCAGGCCGACTGGGATGCCCTGGCCGAGCACCTGCGCGCCGTCGTCGGCCTCGGCGGGCGCAGCCGGGCGTTGCGCACCTCAGCCGAACGCGCCCGCACGGCCGTACGCAAGGCGGTCAGGCGCGCCCTGGACGCGATCGCCGCCGCCGACCCCGATCTCGGCGCCGAGCTGCAGGCCACCATCACCACCGGCCTGACCTGCCGCTACCTCCCGGCGGCGAGCGACCCACGCCACTGGACCGTCCGCCGCTGACCGCCCCGGCGCGTCAAGTCAATCGTGCGGGCGGCGGGCCTCGATGAGGAAGCGGGTGGTGCGGGCGGTGAACGGGCCGGTCGCGCGGATCCGCTCGTGCAGCTCGGCGAGGCGCTCGCGGTAGCGCTCGACGGTGAAGCCGGGAACGATCCAGACCACCTTGCGCAGGAAGTAGATCACGGCGCCGACGTCGCGGAACTCGGTGTGCAGCGTCTCCATCCGCAGGTCGACGACCGCCAGGCCGGCGGCGTGGGCGGCGGCCCGCGCGCCGTCGGGATGGCGGCGGCCGCGGGCCGAGGCCGGCTGCGGGCCGAGGAAGTACTCGGTCAGCTCGCCGACGCTGGCCGGGCCGACCTGCTGGGACAGGTAACCGCCGCCGGGCCGCAGCACCCGGGCGATCTGCGGCCAGCAGGTCGCCACCGGGTGCCGGCTGACGACGAGGTCGAACGTCTCGTCGGCGAACGGCAGCGTGTGATCACCGTCCGCGGCGACGAGGTGGACGCCGCGGGGGTGCAGCGCCGCTGCCGCCCGCACGATGTTCGGCGGCCAGGACTCGACGGCGACCGTGCGACGGGGCAGGTGCGGCACCCCGGCGAGCATCTCACCGCCACCGGTCTGCACGTCGAGGGCCGCGTCGGCGCGGGCCATCCGCTCGCTCACCAGGCGGGCGTACCCCCACGACGGCCGCTGCTCGCTGGCCCGGCCATCGAGCCAGGAGAAGTCCCAGCCGTCGACGGGCGCCGCGGCCTCGTCGACCAACTCCTCGAATCCGCGCGACATCGCCCGATCGTGGCAGACCGCTGGACCGATGGCGACCGAGTTTCGGCCGGCGCACGATCACGCTCCAGCCAGCCCACGACCGCACGCGCGGACGCGGGGCCGGTGGCGCGCTCAGTCGCGGCGCAGCGCGGCGATCACCGGGGCGAACGCCTCCAGGGCGGGCTGCAGGACGGTGAAATAGGTGATGCCGAACCGCTCGCGCAGGCCGCGCACCTGGTCGGCGATCTGCTCGACGGTGCCGGCCAGCAGCGTCGGGACCGTGGGGATCTCCTCGGCGCTCAGGTGCCGTAGCCGGGGCACCCACGCCGCCAGCGCCGCCTGCCGGTCGTCGGTGACCGTGACGGCCTGGAAGAGCAGGTTGCGCTCAATCTCGCCGGCCCGCTCGCCGGCGACCTTGTCGAAGAAGGCGACCCGCTCGGCGAACGCGTCCCCGGACAGCGGCCGCAGGTTGCCCGGGTTCGCCGGGTCGAAGGCGGCGGCGGTGAACGCGGCGATGTCCGCCCGGCGCGCCGCCAGCGTGAGCATCCGGTCCCCGTTGCCGCCGACGACCAGCGGCACCGGCCGCTGCACCGGCTGCGGCGCGGCGGCGGGATCGGCCAGCACGCCGTACACCGCGTCGATGACCCGCTCGAGGGTGTCGACGCGGTCCTTCGCGGTGCCGAACGGGATGCCGGCGGCGGCGAACTCCTCGGCCACGTAACCCGTGCCGACCCCCAGCTCCAGCCGCCCCGCCGTCAGCACGTCGGTGGTCGCGACGTCGCGGGCCAGCAGAGCCGGGTTGTGGAAGGCGGCGTTGAGCACGAACGTGCCGACCCGCAGGCCGGTGGCGGCACCGGCGGCGACAAGCGCGGGGAACGGCGCGGGCAGGCCGAGATGATCCGGAACGAGCAGCACGTCATAGCCCAGCTCCTCGGCCCGGCGGGCCGCCGCGGACCACTCCCCCGGCGCCGAGACCGCAAGCATGTTCACCCCGAACCGGAACGGCCGCACGGTTCCTCCTTGTCCGGCCCAGCGTCCTTGTCTGACCCAGCGTCCTTGTCTGACCCAGCATCCTTGTCCGGCCCAGCGTCACCGCGACCCTACTGCGCCGGCGACCTCGACATGATCGTCGTCTGCTGTCAGCCGACAGGGACATCCGCCGCATCGCTTACGGAACCGACCGAAAGCGCCCAGGCCCGGTGTTGGATGGCCTCGTGACAGCGACCCGGCCCACCCGTGAGCGACCATGGGCACGACGACTGCGCGCCGTCGCCGCCGTCGCCGCTGTCGCCGCAGCCCCGGTCGCCGTCGCCGAGGCGCTGCACTGGCTGGCGTCGCGCCAGCTCCGCGGCGATGGACGCGCCCACCCGACGGGACGGGGCGCTCAGGCGGTCGTCGTCCTCGGCTTCCCGTCGACCCACGCGGGCGGCCTGCATCCGCTCCAACGCTGGCGCACCGAGATCGGGGTGCGTTCGCTCGCCCCGGACGCGGGCAGCCGGCTGATCTTCACCGGGGGTGGTCCGCCCGGCGCGGTGACCGAGGCGGAGGCCATGGCCGGGTACGCGCGCGAGACGCTCGGCGTGCCCGCGGAGAAGATCCGGCTGGAGACCGCGGCCCGCAACACCTGGGAGAACATCACGTTCGCGCTGCCGTTCGTCGAGTCGGCGGACACGGTCACGATCGCCTCGGACCCGCTGCACGCGGCGCGCGGGCGCCGGTACCTGCGCCGGCTGCGGCCCGAGCTCGCCGCCCGGGTCGTGCCCGCCGACGACTACCGGTTCCTCGACCACTGGTGGCTGAAGCTGCCCATCGCCGGCTACGAGATCGCCCGGGCGGTGCTGCGCGCGGCCCAGCGCCACGCACCCGCCCGTCCGGCCTGACGTCGCCCGTTCACCGGGCCCCGGTCCACCGGCAAAGCGGAGCCGGGGCGGGCGAAGCGGATCCGGCGTGGGGGGCGCTCACCCGTCCCGCCCGATCGACCAAAGCCCGGCGGGCGCCCCGCGCGGTTCGTAGAGTCGCGCCTTGACATCCTCCCCCGCCTGAAGGCGGGGGATTCCAAGGCTCACGCCCCGGGTTTCCTGCTTCCTCTCCCGAAGGGAGGTTCCGACAGATGCCTCACCAGCTACCGCTGGTCCGGTCTTACTCCATCTCCACAGGCAGCAACCGCCAGCCCGGCCGCCGGGATCATCTTCGCCGCGTTGACGTCCCGGTCGTGGCGCACGCCGCACTGGCGGCACGTCCACTCCCGGACGTCGAGCGGCTTGGGCCCGTCGATTTTCCCGCAGGCCGAACAGGTCTGGGACGACGGGAAGAACCGGTCGATCACAACCAGGTCCCGGCCGTACCAGCCGACCTTGTACTCCAGCATCCGGCGCAGTTCGCCCCAAGCCGCGTCCGAGATAGCTCGGGCAAGACCGTGGTTACGGATCATGTTACGGACGGCGAGATCCTCGATCACGATCGTTTGGTTCTCGCGAACGAGTCGAGTGGTGACCTTGTGCAGACCGTCGCGCCGCCGGTCCGCGATCCTCGCGTGGATACGGGCGACCTTGACCCGGGCCTTGGCCCTGTTCTTCGAACCTTTCTCCTTCCGGGACGGCTCCCGCTGCGCCCGGGCCAGCATCACCCGGTCTCGGCGCTCGTGCCTCGGATTGCTGACCTTCTCGCCGTCCGAGAAGGTCAGCAACGCTGCCAGGCCCGCGTCCACACCCACCTGGGCGTCGACCGGTGGCAACTCGCTGACCACAGTCTCGGCGAGGATCGACACATGCCAGCGGCCCGCCGGATCGCGGGACACAATCACCGTCGACGGCTCCGCGCCGTCGGGCAGCGGACGAAACCAGGCGATGGCCAGCGGCTCGGACATCGTCGCCAAGATGAGCCGGCCATCCTTCCAACGGAACGCCGACCAGGTGTATTCGGCGGACGGCCGGGACTTCCGCTTCGACTTGAAGGTCGGGTAGCCCGCACGCTTCGCCCAGAAGTTCGTGAACGCGACCTGGAGATGCCGCAGGGCCTGCTGGAGCGGCACCGACGACACCTCGGGCAGGAAGTCCAGACCCTTGGTTTTCTTCCAGTCGGTCAACATGGCCGACGTCTCGACATAGGTCACGCGGCGCTGCTCGCCGTACCAGGCCCGGGTGCGTTCTTCGAGGGCCTTGTTGTAGACGAGCCGGACGTATCCGAACGTCCGGTTCAGTTCGTCGACCTGGACAGAGGTCGGGTAGAAGCGGTAGCGGTACGCCCGCTTCACCGCCTCCGCCCGCGCCAGGCTCACGTTCTACGGCCTTGCCGTGTGAGGGGTTGTCCGCCCATGTTGCGTTCCGCTTCGCCGTTTCCTCCCCGCCCTGGAGGACGGGATCTCCACGGCGGTTCCCGATGACGCCGCCGGAGGACTCCGTCCGGGCCGACACGTGGATCTGGTGCGTGCGGCTGGTCAAGACGCGCTCGCAGGCGACGGAGGCCTGCCGGGCCGGGCACGTCCGGCTCAACGGCGAACGGATCAAACCCGCGCACCTGGTCCGTGCGGGCGACGAGATCCGGGTCCGGCTGGGCGGGCGGGAGCGGATCGTCGTGATCACGAAGGTGCTGCGGAATCGGGTCGGGGCGCCCGTGGCGGCCGAGTGCTTCGTCGATCACAGCCCCCCGGTGCTGCGCGATCCGACCCCGGCGGTGGCCGTGCGCGACCGGGGCGCGGGGCGGCCGACCAAGCGCGACCGGCGGGTGCTGGAACGCCTGCGCGACCAGTCCCGCCCGCCGGGGCCGCCCTGACCCGCCGACGACGGGTGCGTAGGTCAGCCGAGGGACGTGGTGGTCACGGGCGGATCGGCCCGTGCCGCGGGGCCGGTCCCGACGGCGCCGGTCCCGACGGCCGGGGAAAACGCCTCGGTCAAGCCGGCTGCGCCGCGGACGAGCCGCTGGGTCGCCTGGAGCAGGCGGTCGTCGGTCAGCTCGTAGTCGTGGCGGAACGCCTTGTCGAAGGCGTGCATCGCGGTGAAGAACAGCACCGCGGTCGCCTCCACGTCGTCGACCCGGTACGCGCCCGCGGCGACGCCGGCGGCGAGCAGGGCGGCGATCGCCTCGACGAGGCGATGGTGGGCGGCATGATGGCCGGGGTCCACCACCCCGGCGCCCTCCCGCAGCTGGGCGGACTCGCCCGGCAGATGGGCGAACAGCACGTCCTGCAGCCCCTCCTCCACCCGGAAATGCTCGAAGCAGACGAGAACCGCCGCGTCGAGCTTGCCCGGCCAGTCCGGCCGCTCGGCCGCCGCGGCGGTGACGTGCGCGGCGAACTCGATCGCGTACTTCTCCTGGAGCGCGAAGACCAGCCCCTCCTTCGAGGGGAAGTACTGGTAGAACAGGCCCTTCGAGACCCCGGCCCGCCGGGTGATGTCATCGAGGGTGGTCGCCGCGACGCCCTTGGCCATGAACATCTCGGCCCCCGCGGCCAGCAGGTCCGCCCGCCGCTCGTCGGCCGGTTTGGTTCTGGGCATCGACCCACCTCCATTCCACGCAGCCCATGATACGAATGCCGACTGACCGTCAGTCAGTCGATTGACTGACGGTCAGTCGGTTCGTACGCTTCTCCCGGCGACGCACCCGTTCCGCCCGGGCCCGGGAAGGACATGCACCAGCCGCGGACCTCACCGGCTGCGGCTTCAACACCAGCTGCGGCTTCAACACCAGCTGCGGCTTCAACACCAGCCGTGGCTTCAACCAGCCGCCGACTTCGGCGCCGCCCTGTGCGGAGAAGGCGCGGCGTCGCCACGTCACCCCAGACCGTCGCGAAACGTCAGACAATCACCGCCTGGCGTTCGCGGGCACGCCGGCCGTCCCGGCGGCCCGGGACGCCGCACCGGCACCGACGCACCCGGCAGACCGCCGCGCCCAGCAAACCGACGCGCCCAGCAAACCGACGCACTCGACAAACCGACGCACTCGGCAACCAGGGAGAACCATGGATCGGAAGTGGTGGACGCTGCTGGTCGTCTGCGGCGCCACGTTCATGCTGCTGCTCGACGTCACGATCGTGATCGTCGCGCTGCCGGAGATCCAGAGCGGCCTCGACGCCGGCTTCGCCGACGTCCAGTGGGTCATCGACGCCTACGCCCTGACCCTGGCGGCGCTGCTGCTGACGGCCGGCTCGCTCGCCGACCTCTACGGGCGCCGCCTGCTGTTCACCATCGGGTTCACGATCTTCACGGCGGGGTCGCTGCTGTGTGGGCTCTCGCAGTCGGCGATCATGCTGATCATCTCGCGGGGTGTGCAGGGCGTGGGCGGCGCCGTGCTGTTCGCGACGTCGCTGGCGCTGCTCGCCCACAGCTTCCGCGGCCGCGACCGGGGGATCGCCTTCGGGGTGTGGGGCGCGGTCACCGGCATCGCCACGTCACTCGGGCCGATCCTCGGCGGCCTGATCACCAGCGGGATCAGCTGGCGGGGCATCTTCCTGGTCAACGTGCCGATCGGGATCGTCGCCGTCGCCCTGACGGTCTGGAAGGTCGAGGAGTCCCGGCCGCCGGCGGCGCACCGGCCCGACTGGCCCGGTTTCGCCGTGCTCACCGCCGGGCTGGTCGGTGTGGTCTACGGCCTGATCCGGGCGGGCGAGACGGCCTGGTCGGACACCGGCGTCGTGGTCAGCCTGTGCCTGGGGATCGCGTTCCTCGTCGCGTTCGTCGCCGTGGAGACCACGGTCGCGCACCCGATGTTCGACCTGTCCCTGCTGCGCACCCCGACGTTCCTCGGCGGGTCGGTGGCGGCGGTCGCGATGAACGGCTCGCTGTTCGCGATGTTCGTCTACCTGGTCCTCTACCTGCAGAACGACCTGGGCTACTCCGCGCTCGAGTCGGGCGTGCGGCTGCTGATCGTGAGCGCGGGCAGCCTCGTCGCCGCGACGGTGGCCGGGCGGCTGAGCAGCGTGGTGCCGGCGCGGTGGCTCATCGGCCCCGGTCTGGCCCTGGTCGGCGTCGGCCTGCTGATCATGTCCGGCCTGGACGCGGGCAGCTCCTGGACGCACCTCATCCCGGGCTTCGTCCTGGCGGGCATCGGCAGCGGGCTGGTGAACCCGCCGCTGGCCTCGACGGCCGTCGGGGTGGTGCCGCCGGCGCGTTCCGGCATGGCGTCGGGCGCGAACACCACGTTCCGCCAGATCGGCATGGCGATCAGCATCGCCGCCCTCGGCTCGATCTTCGCGGCCCGGTTGGAGAGCGGCGTCAACAGTGCCCTGCGGGGGGTCCCGGCGCTGCGCGGGCAGGGTGGGCAGATCGCCGACACGCTGCGTCGCGGCGACACCGACCAGCTTTTCGCCGCCGCGCCCCCGAGCGCCCGCGGCCCGCTGGCCGGCGCGATCCGGGCCGGCTTCGCGGGTGCGATCAACGACCTGCTCATCGTCACCGGGGTCGTCGCGCTCGTGGGCGCGGTCTGCGCGCTGACCCTCATCCGCGGCAAGGACTTCGTCGCCCAGGGCCACGCCGGCCCCGCCCCGGCCGGCGGCACCCCAGGGGATTCCCGGACGCCCTCAGCCGTCGGCTCCGAGCCGCGACCAGGCGGCTGACCAGCCCCCGATGCTGCGCGACCGGCCCCGCCCGCCGGGGTGACCCGGACCGATCGCCGGCTGCCGGGAAGCCGGCGCACCCCGGTCAGGATGCTCCGACGGCGCAGCTCACACGGCGGAGCCGCCGCGGCTGCAGTACGCAAGAGGCCGCCCACATTGAGACGTCACACAAGCGTGCGGACATTGCCGAGCCGCAACGAGAAACTTGCGCCCCAGTCAAAATCCCCCCAAATCCCCCACCGAGGGATCGGAGCTTTGGAACTACCAGAGCCACAGAAGGCGGCGCCACCACCCGGACAGATACCGCCGTTCTTTCCGCCGGTACCGCCGCTACTCGACACCGGCGATGTAGTAACTTACGTGATCATATAAAGGTAATGGCTGACACGATGACGTCCAGAGATGCGGACGGCATCGTGGACGGGGGCAGCACATGACCGATCGTCCTGTTTCGTCGTCCGACATTCTGCTGGCGGTTCTTCCGCAGCTCGATCGGGCAGAGTTGCTGCTCAAACAGCTGCGGACGAGCGGGCGCAAAGAAGAGGCCGCGCTGCGGGTCGCGCTGTTCGGCGTCGACCGGCTTCGCCAGGTGCTCGACTCCGTGGTTCGCCAGATCGACGATGACGACCTGGCCGAGCAGATCGCCGTCTACGAGCTGATCGCGGACCAGTGCGCGCAGATCACCGGTCACGACGTCCGGTCGGTGTACCCGGCGTTGCTGCGCCTCTTCGGGGAGGAGGATCCGGTGATCACCGCCAACCTGGAGGAGCCCGTCCCAGCCGTCGTGACCGCGCTGCGGGCCGCGGTGGTCCGGGTGACGGCCACGTATTCCGGACAGGGCAACCGGGGCCGGGACCAGCGCGGCGAGCGGGTGGTCGAGATCTTCTTCGGTGCCGGCCCAGCCGGCGTGCGCTCCCGGCGGGTCGTGGAGGAACTGCCCTGGGAGAAGCTGCCGGAGCAGGTCCGCGAGCGGATTCTCGGACACGGCGAGCCGAACGTGGTGTTCGTCCTCTACCCCGGAGCGAAGTGATGCCGATCCCGCTCGCCTGGCTGGTGCTGATCGGCATCGCCGGTGTTGCCGCCGCCGTTCTCATCACCACCTGGACGAAGGTGCTGCATTGGGCGACGGAGAGTTTCCTGCCCTGGGTGGAGGAGTATCTTCCGGAACTGGCTTCGGCCACCCGGTCCGCGTTCGTCGCGGTCGACAAGGTCGCCTCGCCGGTCCTCGCGGCGACCAAGAAGGCCTGGTGGGAACTGCGCCAGTGGCTGCTCAAGCAGGTGATTGACATCGAGCGGCTGTCGAACAGCACGCGCTGGGTCGTGCGCATAACCTCCTGGGTGCGGGAAGGGCTCGACGCCTTCGACACGGAGCCGGCGATCCGGCGGGTGGTCACCGAGCAGGTCATCTCCCACGAGGACCTGCCGCAGGAGGTGCGCGAACAGCTGCTACGCACGGGAACGGCCAGCCATACCTTCGACGCGACGGCGGTTCGCGACAGTGAACTCGGACTGGAAACATAGACGGCCGGGACCCGAAAAACAGGGCAGGAGGCCTGCACAGTCATGACACCGACAGGAGAGCTGGTGGCCGTGGGTCGCGAGGACGCGCGGCGAGCGCCGGTCGAACGGATCTCGGAGAAGGCGCCGGCTATCCGGCGGGGCGCGGAGAAGAAGGTGAAGGCGGTGACCGCGGGACTTCTCACGGCGGCGGCGGCTGCGGCGGCGCTCGCCGTCGCCCTCCTTTTCTGGCGACGTCGTTCGGCGCCGGCCGGCTCACCCCTGTCGGCACTCGTTCTCGACGCGCTGCAACACGACTGGTCGCGGCGGGTCGGTACCAGCGCCGACGACGTGCGCGAGGCGGTGCTGCGCGGGGCGCCGACCGCGGCGTCCGACCGCCTGCGCGCGCTGGTCGGCGATGTGGAGGTCGACTTCACCTTCGACGAGGGCGCGAGTCCGGTCCACGTCGTCGCCCGCTGTGCCTACACCGACGGCAACACGATCACTGCCACGCTCGAGCGGCCGTGGGAGAACGTTCCCCAGGAGATCAGGGCCGAATACCTGCGCAGCGGCGAGAAGAAGATCCACCGCCGGTGGCGGCCACCGCAGTGAGGGCACGCTGAGCGCGGCCCGTCAGGGGGAGACAACAGATGATTATCGTCGTCGGCATCCTGGCGGCGCTCGCCGCGCTCGTCACCGTCGCGCTGATCCGGGACGTCAAGCTCGCCGTGGCCGCCTGGCTGCGGGACCGCGGGCTCGCCGCCAGCGCGTTGATGAACGTGCTGATCCGGCTCGACAAGGTCGGCTCCCGCGTGCGGGCGTCCCTGCGGATCAAGGCTAGGCGGCAACCACGGGCGACCGTCGTCCTCGACGAGACCTACTCGATGAAACAGATCAAGGACAGCGGGCTGTTGAGCGAGCTGAACCGCCGTGGGCACGCCCAGGTCCTCGACCTGCTCGATCTCGCCTAGAGGGACGGACGCCCGATGCCGCTCAGATGGGCCATGGAACGGCCACCCGGATCCGGGGACGGCGCCTTGGGAGGCGGACAGCCGGAGAACGGATCCGGGGGCGGGAACACTCCCGCCTTCACACCCGAGACACCCAGAAGGGCGCTCGCGGACCTGATCGTGCCCGATGTGGTGCGCGAGCGGGTGCTGTCGGTGCTGAGCCTCATCGAGAACCACGAGACACTCTTCGTCACCTGGAACCTGGCGAAGATCGACCCGTACCGCCGGGGCGTCGCCATCAACCTCTACGGCCCCTCGGGCACGGGCAAGTCGCTGTGCGCCGAGGCCATCGCGCACCAGACCGGCCGGCCGTTCATCAACGTCAACTACGCGCAGATCGAGTCACGTTACGTCGGGCAGACCCCGAAGAACATCGAGGCCGCCTTCGATGCCGCCCGGGACGCCCGCGCGGTGGTCATCTTCGACGAGGCCGACGCGCTGCTGGGTAGCCGGCTCAGCAACGTCACGCAGAGCGCCGACCACGCGGTCAACATGTCCCGCACCACGATGCTGCGCCAGCTGGACCTCTTCGACGGCGTCGTGGTGTTCACAACGAACTACCCGAAGAACTACGACGCGGCGTTTGTCCGCCGCATCCTCGCGCACGTCCGCTTCGAGCTACCGGACCTGGAGACACGACTGCGCCTGTGGCGGCACATGCTGCCCGACGAACTCCCCTGCGCCGACGATGTCGACAGCGAGATCCTCGCCCGGGAGTCGGACGGCCTCGCCGGCGGTGACCTCGTCAACGTCGTCGTCGCCGCCGCGACCATCGCCGTCAACCGCCCGGCGCAGCGCCGGGTCCGCCTGGCCGACTTGACCGCCGAGATCGCCGCCGTCCGCCGCGCCCGCGCCGAGGTCGGCAAGTCCCCGCCCGACGCCCGCGTCGTCTCCTGGGAGCCCGCCCCGGCGGGGATCGCCCCGGACGAGGCGGGGACCGCGGGCGGAGTCTCCTAGCGTTCCGATCCCTCAAGGCTCAGACGCTCGCAGAGCCGCCGCGCTGCCAGACGGCTCGCTCAGCGGATGGGGTCGGGGATGACCGCGACCGGGCAGCGCGCGTGGTGCACGCACTGATGCGCGACCGAACCCAGCAGCAGGCCGGTGAAGCCGCCGTGCCCACGGGCGCCGAGCACGAGCAGCCGGGCGTCGGCGGCCGCGGCGAGCAGGCTCTGCGCCGGCCCGCCGAGTGCCAGCCGAGTGTCGAGGGAGACGTCCGTCCTGTCCGCCGGCCCCCTGTTCGCCAACCCGCTGTTCGCCAACCCCCTGTTCGTCGGCCCCCTGTTCGCCAACCCCCTGGTCACACAGTCGTCGAGGACGGCGTGCGCGGCCTGCTCGAGCGCCGCCCGGTCGCGCGCGCCGCGGTGACCGGGGTGCAGCAGCGGCGCGGGCTGCCAGGCGTGCACGACCCGCAGCGGCGCCGCGTGCAGCGCCGCCTGCTCGGCGGCCCAGCGCAACGCGGCCAGCGACGCCGCCGACCCGTCCACGCCGACGAGCACGGGCCGGCCGCTGTCGTCGTCCTCGGCGGTCCGGCCGTCCGCCCGGACGACGACGACCGGCCGGGTCGCCTGGTGCAGGCAGGCCGCGGAGACCGACCCGACCAGGTACCGGCGCAGCCGGCTGGCCCCCCGGTAGCCGACGACGATCATGTTCGCACCCGCGCCCGCCGACAGCAGCGCCTCGACGGCGTCGGCATAGACGGCCCGCTCGGTGACAGGGACCGGCCGGCGCGGGTCCTGGGCCCGCTGGACGCACTCCCGCAGCAGCGCCAGGGCGGTTCCCTCGATCGTGTGCGGACCGGGCGCGTAGGCGCGGTCGAGCACCTCGCGCGGGCAGTCGTCCGGGGTCCAGGCGAGGATCGCCTCGAGGCGGTCCCGACGCAGCCACGCCTGCCCGGCGGCCCAGCGCAGCGCCGCGTCGGCGTCCCTGGACCCGTCCACTCCCACCACGATGCAGCCCGCCACGACCAGCTCCAGATCCTCGGGCCGGCTTCCCGGTCTCCCTTCCAGGGTGCCTGTCCCGGCCCGGGCCGGCGAGTGCGCTGCGGGCCCCGTGGGGGAGCCGAACGGCCCGCCGCCCGCGGTACGTTCGGCCGCTACCTCCTCCCCGTTCGGGGGATACCGTGCAGCCGCGGGCTACCACCTTTTGGTTGGCCCGATCGGGGCAGACAGTCCCCTCCCGCCGCGTCGGGCGGGGCGGCGGCCCGTCCGGGGCATGGTCCGGCGACGCGGCCGGCTGCGGCGGAATCCGCACCGCACGCCCTGGCAGCGAGGGTTGACGGGCCGCCAGCGGAACCGGTCCGTGGCCGGCATGGTCCACATCGCACGGTAGGAAAGCTCCACGATGGGTGCCGAAGGTCCCTGGGCGCCGGGGCGGGACGGGGCCGAGCATGGTGGATGACGGATGACCCGCCGCCGGTCGGCCCCGGGGGCGTCGGCGCCGACCGCACAGCGGCGCACGGCGCACGGCGGATGGCGAATGGCGCGCGGCGGCTCGCTTGGTGTTCGGCCCGCCGGTCCGCACCCAGGCGCCGGTTGGCCGATCCGGTGGACAGGAGGCTGCCCGTTGACATCCTCCCCCGCGTGAACGCGGGGGGATTCCAACTTCTACCCATCCACCGGAGGGGGTGCGCAGTGTGGAGGTTCGCGGTTCACGGGCCGCCCATCGGCGTTGCCTCCCCGCGCAGTCACCCACGTGGTTGCCCACTGAGGTCCCAGGGCGATGTTGCGGGCCGCGTTCACGTCGGCGTTCGCCTGCTGCCCGCAGCCCCGGCAGCCGAAGGCGGCTTGGTTCTCGCGCGCCTGGCGGTCCCGAACCCCGCAGGTGTTGCAGGTCTGCGACGTGTACGCAGGATTGATTTTCTCGACCCGGCCGGGGGCTTTCTGTTCCAGCCGTTGGACGAGCAGTCCCCAGCCGTGGGCGAGAATGCTCCGGTTCAGCCCGGCTTCCTGCCGCACGTTCCGTCCCGGTTCGACGATGCTGCCCCGCGCCGATCGGGTCATGGTCCCGACCGGCAGGTCCTCGACGCGGATCAGGTCGTACCGGCGGGCCAGGCTGGTGCTGGTCTTCTCGACCCAGTCCTTGCGCCGGTCGACCTCCCGGGCCTTCACCCGGGCGATCCGCGCGCGCAGCCGGGCCCGCCGGTTCGGGCCGCGTCGCACTCGGGCGAGCCGGTGTTGCAGGCGGACCAGCCGGGCGTGTTCGCCGGGCCGCAGCCCGGGGCAGTGCAGCATCTCCCCGCTGCTCAGTGCGGCCGACACGGCCACGCCCCGGTCCACCCCGACGACCCCGCCGGTACCCGGCGCCGGGATCGGAGCGGGCACGGCGGCGAACGCCACCTGCCAGCGGCCCGCCCGGTCCCGCGTCACCCGGTAGGAACGGGCGTCCGGAACGGCCCGGGACCGGCGGAACCGCACCCACCCCACCTTCGGAATCCGCACCGCCGACCAGCGGCGGTTCAGGACGCGCACAGCGGCGGGTTGCACCGCGACGATCCGGAAACCGGCCGACCGGCCGACCGGCCGCGTTTGCGCCACGACGGCCGGCGGTGCGAACCCCGGAAGAAGTTCGCCATGGCCGTGGCGAAATCCCGCAACGCCTGCTGCTGGACGGTCTGCGAACCAGCCGCCAGCCACGGATTCTCGCGGCGCGCCTCGGTCAACTGGCGGGACTGCTCGTGGTGGTTCGGGCGCCGGGCCGCGGCGCGGATTCCACCACGACTGCTGTTCGGCGGCGAGGTTCCACACGTACCGCGCATGCCCGCAATGGTCTCCCAGCACCGCCGCCTTTTCGGCGGTCGGACAAAGCCGGTACCGGGACATTTCTCAATTCTACGACAAGGATATCGACCGATGAATAAGATGAGGCGACGTTTCCTCCTCGCCGTGAACGGCGGGGTCTCCACGCCGCAATCCCGATGACGTGGGGCCCACCACGGACGGATGGCCGCCGCCGGGACCCGCGGCCCATCCTCACCGGGAACGGTTCGGCCGCGATCAGGACGACGGCCGCCGTCCCGGGCGGATCGGTTATCGTCCTGGAAGCATGGAGTCCGAACGGGACCTCGCCCCGGCCGGCGCAGGGGCCTCCGGGGCGGCCTGCGGGGAGACCTCCCCGCCAGGGTCGTCGGGAGACCTGATCTTCCCCGCTGTCGCTCGGCTCGAACTGGACGAGCTTCTCTCCCAGCTGGTGGAGCGGGCCCAGGATGTGCTGGCCACCCAGGGCCGGCTGCGAGGTCTGCTGCGGGCCAACCGGATGGTCACCGCCGACCTCAGCCTCGACGTGGTGCTGCGCCGCATCGTCGAGTCCGCCTGCGAGTTGGTCGACGCCCGCTACGGCGCGCTCGGCGTCATCGCCCGCGACGGTCACCTCGAACAGTTCATCCACGTCGGGATGGACCCGGGCCTCGTCGAGGCGATCGGCCGAACCCCCCGCGGCGACGGTGTGCTCGGCCTGCTCATCGCCGAGCCGGGGCCGGTGCGCCTCGACGACATCGCCGACCATCCCCGCGCCGTCGGCTTCCCCGCCGGGCATCCGCCGATGCGGGCGTTCCTCGGCGTGCCGATCAGGGTCCGCAACGAGGTCTTCGGCAACCTCTACCTGACCGAGAAGCGCGGCGGGCGGATCTTCACGGCCGAGGACGAGGAACTCGTGCTCGCGCTCGCCGCCAACGCCGGCGTGGCGATCGACAACGCCCGCCTGTTCGGCGAGGCCCAGCACCGCCAGCAGTGGTCGCAGGCGTCGGCGGACATCACCCGGCACCTGCTCGCCGACGGCGACGACCCGTTGGAGCTGATCGTCCAGCGGGCCCGCGACGTCGCCCGGGCGGACACGACCGCGCTGGCCCTGTGCGACCCGACGGCGCGGGAGCTGTCCTTCGACGTCGCCGAGGGCCACGACGCCGACCTGCTGCGCGGCGAGCGGGTGCCGCTGGAGACGTCGCTGGCCGGGCGGGCGGTGCACGACCGGGCCCCGCTCGTCGTCGCCGACGTGCGCACGCTGGGCGGCTCCGAGGTCGACAAGCTCGACGTCGGTCCGATCATGATCGTGCCGCTGATCGCCTCGCAGGTCACCTCCGGGGCGCTGATCCTCGGCCGGCGCCGAGGCAGCGGCCTGTTCAGCGACGAGGACCTCGAACTCGCCGCCGCGTTCGCCGCCCACGTCGCGCTCGCCCTGGAACTGGCCCGCTCGCGGGCGGCGCGGGGCCGGCTGTCGCTGCTGGAGGACCGCGACCGGATCGCCCGCGACCTGCACGACCACGTGATGCAGCGATTGTTCGCGGTGGCGATGGGCCTGCAGGGCCTGGCCGCCAGCGAGGAGCGGGCGGCGCGCGCGGAGCGGATGAGCACCTACGTCGAGGATCTCGACGAGACCGTGCGGGAGATCCGCCAGACCATCTTCGAGCTGCGCGGCCGGTCCACCCCGGCGACGGGCAGCGGGCTGCGGGCGCAGATCCTCGGCATCATCGACGACATGGCCGGCGCGTTCGGCTTCACCCCGCGACTGCACCTCGACGGGCCGGTCGACACCGCGATCGACGCGGCGGTCGGCGACCATCTCATCGCCGTGGTGCGCGAGACCCTGTCGAACGCCGCCCGCCACGCCCACGCCCGCGCCGTCGAGGTGACGGTGAGCGCCCTGGACGGCCGGGTGAGCGTCGACGTGGTGGACGACGGGGTCGGCATGGGCCCGACGACGCGGCGCAGCGGGCTGGCGAACCTGCGCGGCCGGGCCGAGAGCCTGGGCGGGACCTTCGCCCTGGAGCCCGGCCCCGCCGGCGGCACCCGGGTGCGCTGGTCGGTGCCCACCGGCTGAACCGACGCGGCCTCTCGGGCCGGCGTCGCCCCGGGAGGCCGCCGCCCGCGCCCTCCCCCGCGGGCGCCACGGGGAAGGGGCGGGGCGGGATCGGTGGCGGGATCGGACGTCAGGCGCTGCCGCTGCCCGCCGCCGCACCGGAGACGGCGGCCGCGTCGGACTCGGCCTCCTCATCGGCGAACTCGTTGTCGCGGAACTCGTTGTCGCGCACAGCCCTGCCGGGAAACTCGTTACCGCGGGACGCGTTGCCGCGGGACTCGTTGCCGCGGGACTCGTTGCCGCGGGACTCGTTGTCCCCCCGCCCCGGGCCCTCGCTCGTGGTGACGTGGTGCGGACGGGTACCGGCGGCGGCCTCGGCCTGTTCGGCCTGGCGGGCCGCCATCGCCGCGCCCTGCGCGGCCAGCATCATCGACACCGGCTTGCCGCGCTCGGCCCGCAGCCGGTTGCGGCGGTTGAAAAACGGCCGGCCGAGGGCGGTCAGCACGATGCCGACCGCAGCGTAGACGCCGATGATCGTCGCGCCGCGGCCGATCCCGGGCCCGACGCCGTAGACGATGTCGCGCAGCACGTCGAGGACACCGGTGCCGAACACGTACGGGTGCAGCCACTTGAACGGCTCGGGCACGAACGAGGCCGGGAACGCCCCGCCCGACGCCGGGATGTTGAGGAACACGAACAGGATGAGCGCCGCGCCGGTGACGAAGCGGCCGATGAAGTAGGACAGGCCGTTGACCACCAGGCCGACCGAGATCGTCGTCACCCAGCCGAGCAGCCACAGCGACAGGAAGTGGCCGTGCACCGCGCCCACCACCGGACCGGCGAACAGCGTGCCGAGCAGCGAGAACACGAAGCCGGAGCCGACGATCAGGCCGAGGCGGACGTGGTGTTTGAGCGTCTGGCCCATCATCCCGATGAACATGCCGACCATGTAGCCGGCGATGATCCAGACCAGCGCGATGTAGAAGCCCGAGGTGCCGTAGGAGTCGTGCTTGGGCAGCGGGGCGAGGTCGTCGACGGCGAGGGTGGTGCCCTCGGCCGCCGCCACCGGGGCGAACGTCTGCTGGACGACCTCGGCGAGCTGGAACTGGGCGCCGCTGGCGACGAGCAGCCGGGCCGGCTGGTTCGCCGCGCCGGGGGTGAAGGCCGCCGCCAGGTCGCCGTCGCGGACGTCGCCGCGGGCGTCGTCGACCGAGCCCGCCACCGAGACCGACAGCATGCCGTTGCTGGTGCCCTCCAGCCGGTCGGCGAGGGTCGCCGCCGCCGGGCCCGTCCCGACCACCGCGACCTTGATGTCCTTGGGCGCCGGCTGGTGGAAGGCGTTGACGTAGCACAGGCAGAAGGCGATGACGAAGACCAGCGGCAGCCAGAGCTGCAGGCCGATCAGCTGGACCGGCGGCGAGAGCCGGGAGTACTGCCGCCGGAAGCGCATCCACGGGCCGAGCCCGGTCGAGGGCGCCCCGGTGGGCGCCAGTGTCTCCGCAGTCATTGATCACTTTCCCGCGCGTGAAGACCGATGGGAGGTACAGGGACCAGCGGGCCGGCCGCTGTGCCCGGGACAACGCCGGGGGCTCGGTTCGCTGGGGAGTCCGACCGGAGGTCGCAGTGAGACTTTAGCTCAAAGATGAGACTCAGTCCAACATCTGAGCCGCGATACCAGATCTGGTATCCTCGGCCCGTGGTGAAGAACCCCGCGTCAGTCCCCGACAGCGCCGCAACCCCGGCGCGCGGCACCGATCTGCGCAGTCGGACGAGACGGGCGCTGCAGGCGGAGATCACGGCCGTCGCGTTCGACCTGTTCGACCGGCAGGGCTTCGAATGCACGACGATCAACCAGATCGCCGCCGAGGCCGGCCTGTCGCGCAGCAGCTTCTTCCGCTACTTCGCCACCAAGGAGGACGTCGTCCTGCTCGGGGTGGAGGAACGCGGCCTGGTCCTGCTCGACGCGCTCGCCGGCCGGCCCGCGGACGAGACGCCGTGGCAGGCACTGCGCCAGGCGCTCAACGCGATCATCGGGGTCAACGCCGAGAATCCCGAGCGCGCCCTGCGGCTGTCCCGGATGATGGTCGACACGCCGTCGTTGCAGGCCCGCCAGCTGCAGCGGCAGAACAGCTGGCAGCGGTTGCTCGCCCCCGAGCTCGCCCGGCGGCTCGCCATCCCGCCGACGGACACCGCCGACCCGCGCCCACGCGCGCTGGCCTCGGCCGCGCTCGGCTGCTACGACGCCGCCCTGACGGTGTGGCGCGACTCCGACGGGACGGCCGATCTCGCCGCCCTGCTCGACCAGGCGATGTCCGTCCTGACCGGCTGACCCCCGCGCCCCGCCGAGCCGACGCGGTTCAGGCGGGCAGCGCGCCGCGGGTCCGCGCGGGTAGCGCGTGGTGGCCCCGCGCGGGAAGCACGCCGGGGTCGTAGTCGTGGAGCCAGGACGTCGCGCGCTCGTAGACCCGGGGGAAGACCACGGGCATGATCACGTTGCGCCTCCGTCGGGCGATCGGTCCGGCGGGCACGCCCCGGAGCAGGCCTGGCGCAGCCTCGTCACCGCGACGGACATGCTGCGCGACCACCTGGAGTACCTGCGCGAGCGCGGGCACGAGCTGCCCGGCGACCCCACCCTGATCGCCGCGGCGATGGGCGGCCTGCTGTCCACGCTGGCGCTCGCCCTGCTGCGCGCGCCGACGCCGGCCTACTCCGACGCCGAGGTGCTCGACGCCGTGACCGGCCTGCTGCTCACCGGCCTACGCGGCCCCGCGGCCGCCCGCTCGACGGGCCGGCGGCCGGCGGTCAGGGACGCGTGGGCACCCCGTCGACGGACACCGTCACGCGCTCGTCGTAGAAGCAGACCAGGCCGGCGATGCGGGCGCTCTCCGGCAGCGGCGTGCGGTAGGTCCAGACGACGTCGTCGTGCCGCGTCCCGTCGACCTCCACCGAGAAGTACTCGGCGTTGCCCTTGTAGGGGCAGCGCGTGCGGGTGTCCGAGGGGCGCAACAGCTCCTGGCGGACGTCGACGAGCGGCAGGTAGTAGCGCGGCGCCAGGCCGGTCTCGAACAGGACGACCGGGCGGTGGGAGTCGGCGACGACGACCCCGTCGATCTCGACGCGGACGTGCCGGGAGCTGGGCAGCGCGTCGATGCGCGTGTAGGGGCTGCGCGGGTGGACGTAGACGGGCTCGTCCTCCTCCAGCCAGCGGTCCATCGCGTCCCAGTCGAGGCGGACCAGCTCGCGCAGCCCCTCCATCGGGGACTGCGGGTACGCCCAGGCCGCCGCCGGCGCGGTGCGCCCCTCGACGAGCACGTCGTAGTACACGGCGTCGCCGCGGCTTGGGGAGTGCTCCGTGCGGGCGGTGGGGACCAGCTCGGCGACGACGTCGCCCCGCGGCAGGTAGTAGGCGGGATAGTGCGGGTTCTCCCAGACCAGCGCCGGGCTGGTGGTGTCGGCGACCAGCCGCCCCCCGAGGTAGGCGCGCACCCGCTTGCGCCCCTGCTCCAGCCGGACCCGGCCCCGCGCCTGCTGCGTCGTCATCGGATCGCCTCCCGTCACCTCGCCGTGGTGGCGCTGGGCGTCATCGGCGCCCTGGCGAGAAACCCGCGACGGACCGGGAGCCTTCCCACGCCCCGGCCGGCGCCCGCCACGGCCCGTCGTCGCCCACCCGGGTGGGCTGATCCGCGACGGGGGCCACGGCCCACGCGGGCGGGGCGAACTCGGCGGCCAGCAGGGCGACGTCGTCCGCCAGCGTCGCCTCGGTCCAGCGCCGCAGGGCCGCGACGAGGTCGGCCAGGCCCGCGTCGAGCCGCCGCGCCGGCCCGAGGGCGGCCTGGGCGGCCGGCAGCACCGGGAAGAACTCCCGGGTCCGGGGGTGGCGGGCCTCGGCCAGGCCGTCGGTGTAGAACAGGATCCGGTCGCCCGCGACGAGGTGGCCGCGCACGACGGTGGTGCCGGCCGCGCCGAGGCCGAGCGGGGTGCGCCGCCCGGTCGCGTCGAGCAGGCGCGGCGCGCCCCGGTGCAGCAGCACCGGGTCGGGATGACCCGCGTTGACCATCTCCAGCCGGGCGCCGTCGACCTGCGCGAACACGGCGGTGACGAAGTCCTCCGGCCCGCCCGAGCGGACCACCTCGGCGTCGAGGGCGGCCACGACCTCCTCCGGATCGGCCAGGTGGCGGGCGACGACCCGGAAGGTGGCCATCACCCGGCTGGCGAGCCGGACGGCGTCGAGTCCCTTGCCCCGGGCGTCGCCGACGAGGATCCGCACCCCCCAACGGGTCTGCGCCACCTCGTAGAGGTCCCCGCCGACCCGGGCCTGCGCGGCGGCGCTGTCGTAGTTCACGGCCAGGCGCAGATCCCCCAGTCGGGCGGGGACCGCACCGAGGATGGCCCGCTGCACCGCGTCGGCGACCCGGGTGACGTCGCGCAGCCGGGTCTCGCGCCGTTGCCGGTCCCGGCTGGCCGCGACCGCGATCGCGCCACCGGCGGCGATCACCGCCAGCCGGATCACCTGGGCGGCGAGGCTCTCGTGGCCGACCCCGGTGTAGTAGCCGAGCGGGATGGCCTGCAGCGCGCCGAACAGCAGCGCCGCGACGGCGTACGCGGCGGTCACCCGCGGCCCGGTCAGGGCCGCGGCGAGCAGCGGGCTGATCACCAGGCTGGTGATGATCACATATCGCCGGTCGCCGACGAGGTCCATGACGACCACGGCGAGCAGGACGACCAGGGGGATGAGCGAACGCACCCAGCTCGCCTCGGACGGGGGCCGAGGCCGCCGCGCGACGGCACGGCGGCCCGCTGACCATTGGTCACGAATCACTACTATGAGTATGCGTGCCCGCGGCGGGGTGGGACTCCGACCGCCCGGCGACCGACACCGCGGCGGGGTGGAACTCCGTCGACCGGTTCCGCTGGGCGTTGCGCCGCCTGCTCGACGGCTACGCCCACGCCTGACCGGCCTGACCTCGCCTGCGGCGGAAAGCAGCGTTCGCCGAAACGGGTGACCCGGCCGGGACGTCGTCAGCGGGGGTGATCAGCGAACGAATCCCGGCACGGTACCGCCCCCATGGCGCCACGTATACGGGGAAAGCATCCGACACCCCTCAATGTAAGCCATCCGCCCATACGTGTTACTTTCCGCACTACGTCGGACCCTGCCCGCAGGGCCCCTCGAGGAAAGGCGGGAAGTGACCGCACCGCACCTGCAGCACGACGCTTTGGACAGCATGCGGGTCCTCCCGCCTCGGCTGGATCCGCGGGGGACGGGACCCGGCCGGTCGGGACGTGGCTCGGGGCCCGGCGGCCCACCCCCGCGGCGCCGGCGCGGGCTGCTCGCCTTCCTTTCCTTCGTCTCCTGCTGCGTGCTCGTGGTCACGGTGGGCGGCTGGGCCGCGTACTCGTTCATCAACGGCAAGGTCAACCGGATCGATCTCGGTCTCGGCTCGGACGGCGGCTCCAGCGGGGTGGGGGTGGCGAACTACCTGCTGGTGGGCACCGACAGCCGGGCCGGCCTCGAGGGGCAGCGCTCCGACACGACGATCCTCGCCCACCTGGGCAAGGACGGGACCACGACGATGGTCTCGTTCCCCCGCGACATGTACGTGACGATCCCCGAGTACACCGACGACGCCGGCAAGCACCACGCGGCGACGAAGGACAAGTTCAACGCGGCGATCTCCGCGGGCGGGCCGTCCCTGCTGGTCAAGACCGTCCAGAGCCTCACCGGCATGCAGGTCGACCACTACATCTCCATGGATCTGCAGGGATTCAAGCAGATCACCGACGCCATCGGGGGCGTCGAGGTGTGCATCAAGCCGTCGAACGCACCGCCCCAGCGCTTCCAGGACGACACCGGTCGGTGGCGGGTCAGCACGAACACCAACGACCCGATGAGCGGCTTCCGGGGCGGCCCGGGGACCATCCAGGTCAACGGGGACCAGGCGCTGGCCTTCGTCCGCCAGCGCCACGGCCTGCCCGCCGGCGACACCGACCGGATCAGCCGCCAGCAGCAGTTCATCGGCGCCATGTTCCACAAGATCATGAACGGTGACACGCTGTCGAACCCGATCAAGATCGAGCGGCTGCTGTCGACCGCGGCGGGCGCGCTCACCCTCGACGAGCACACGAAGCCCCGCGACCTGCTCAGCCTGGGGACCCGCATCAAGGGCCTGACCAGCGGCGGGATCCGGATGCAGACCGTGCCCACCCACGCCCCGACCCGCGCCGAGGGCGCCATCGACGACATGGGCGACATCCGCCTGCACGGCACCCGCGCGTCGGTGCAGTTCTACCGGCCCGACGACCTGCTGCGCATCGTCGAGCCGCTGGGCGGCCGCGTCGAGGGCGCCACCTCGTCGACCGACGCGGGCGCCGGCGCCGGCGCCGGCCCCTCGCTCGCCCCGGGCGCGATCGCCGCCCCGTCACAGGTGCGGGTCGCCGTCTACAACGGCTCCTCCCGCTCCGGGCTCGCCTCCCAGGTCACCAGCGCGCTGACCCGCAAGGGCTTCCACGCGCGCAACGCCGGCAACGCCTCGGTGCTCACCCACGAGACGTCCCGGGTCGTCTACGGGCCGGGGCAGGAGGCCGAGGCGCGCACGGTCGCCGCGGCCGTGCCGGGATCGAGCGTGCTGGCCGACCCCAGCATCACCGGCGTCCAGCTCGTCCTCGGCTCCGGGTTCACCGAGGTCGTCACGCCGACCGCCGCGCCCTC
>NZ_CM001489.1:177503-229283 GCF_000262465.1 Frankia sp. QA3 | reverse complement strand
GGGGCCACCGCCCCCGCCCAGGGCGGCCCGCCCGCCCCGCCCGAGGCCCCCACCTGCACCTACTGACCCGGGCGCGACATCCGCGTACCAGCCCGCCCGACCCACCCGGTCCGAACGGTACCGCCGACACGAAGACCGCCCACGAATCATGCCGTTGACGAAACGGAGCGACTGCGCGCCCGCAGGTTTCGGCGGCGTCGGCGACCGCATCGGAAGTCGACCCCGCCGCCGCCCGTGCGGCGTTCCGCCGGCAGCCGGGACAATGCGTCAGCAGGATCTCGCCTAACGGCCGGCCCGGCCGCGGGGAAAACCTCCGAAAAGGTGGCCATGCACATCGGCGGTGTTTTCTTTCGGACCGGGGTGGAATGGCGCGCGGGAGGGCGGCCCGCGCCCTTCCCGTGACGGATGCTCGTGGTCAGCGCGCGCTACCGACCGCCCACGGTGGCCGGATGGGGCACCTCGAACGGTGCGAAGACCCGGCCGCGCTCGGCGGCGGCGAAGAGGGTGAGCACACCGTCGCGCCATTCCGGACGCACATGGTTGCGCGTGCGCAGCAGGTCCGAACGGCGGGGTTCGGCCTGCCCGGCGGGCGCGACGACACGGCCCACGGCGGTCTGCCCGAGCACGGTCTCCACCAGCACGGTGCCGCGCAGCCGGCCGACACCTGGATAGACGACGGCTCGCCCGCCCTGCCGGCCGGCGTGGTCCGCGACGGCCTGCGCGGCGCCGTCCGCGAGCTCGGGCGGACCGATCTGCTCCGCCCCGCAGGCCAGCCCGACCGGCCCCTTGACCAGCCCGCCGACGCCGAGGAACTCGACCACGAGCCCGGCCACCGCGCCGGGCGCGCCAGCGCTGCCGACGAGGACTTCCCTCGTCCGGGGGGTTCCCTCCCGACTCCCCCCGATCGGGGATCCCACATGCGGGGTGTGCCTGGCGGGGTATCCCCCGGCCGGGCCCATCCCATCCAGCGCCGCCGCGGCGGCGCGCCGGGCGGCTGTCAGCTCGACGATCGCGAGCTCACCGGCGAGGTGCGCGACGCGTCGCCAGCTGCCCTGCTCGCGCCACGTCGGCGGCAGCGCGAACGACAGGGCCACGTGTGGAATCTCCGCGCGGACGAGGTGGGTGCAGGCGACGGTGTCCCCGGGCAGGGCCAGCATCTCGACCAGGCGGTGGATGAGCAGGTCGGCGTCGCGCAGGGAGGTGCTGCCGGCGTCGACACCGACGATGAGCGGCCCGGTCATCGCGCGGGCGACCGCAACGCGCCGGGGCGGGCGGCCGGCGCCACGGTGTCGGATCGCAGCGGCCGGCGGGCCGGCGCGGCTGAACCCGGACGCCGACGCCCACCGTGACGATCCGCTCGGTGTTCGTGATCCCCCATGTCGTTCCCTTCGGTGACCGCCGCGCCGCACGTGAGCATCCGGTGCGCCGAGCAGAGGGTGGCAGCACCAGGTGAACGTCCGACCAACAACAGAGGGCCAGGTAGTTGTGACCACCACCTTTCTAGTCAGAAAAAGGCAATGCGACTCGCCATGTAGCCCATCTCGGCTATGACAATGAGGCCGTTCATAGTCATCTGACCTTTTGGTCAGTGGTCCCGCGGATTCCGCCGGCTGGCGGGGGACCACGATCGGGGGGGTCGGGCCGTACGCGCGACGGTGCGTCTGTTGGCACGACCGATCGGCACGCAACGCAATGGCGTCGCCGCGGCACCGGGTGTTCGCTGGAACCGGTGAACGATCGATCGGCGGCTCGGCCGGCGAGGGGGGACGCGCCCTTGCTCAGACCCCTGCCCAGCCGGGCAGCCGCGCCGCGGCTCCCGGCGCCGCCGCCGAGAAAGGAGTCTCGATGAGAGGCAGAGCTGGGCCTTTCGGCGTGGAACTACCGCTGGCGGGGGTGCGGGTGCTGGATCTGGCGGACGGCCGCTGCGAGTCGACCGGCCACTACCTCGCCGACCTCGGCGCCGAGGTGCTGCGGATCGAACCACCGGGCGGCGCGGCGTCACGGCGGGTAGGACCGTTCACCGATGACGGGACGAGCCTGTCGTTCGCGGTCCACTCGATCAACAAGCGCGGCGCGGTGGTGGACCTGACCACGGCGGCGGGCCGGAAACGGCTGCGCACGCTGGCGGCGACCGCGGACATCCTGCTGCACACCGCCCGTCCGGACCAGCAGGTCGCGCTCGACCTCGACCCGGAGGGACTGCTCGCCGCCCACCCGGGCCTCGTCGTCGTCTCCATCACCGACTTCGGGCTGACCGGCCCCTACCGGGACTGGACGGGCAGCAGCGACGTGCACGTGGCCATCGGCGGCCTGCTGTCCCGCTCGGGCCTGCCCGGCCTGCCGCCGCTGCTGCCGCCGGCGTTCCTGGCCGACGAATGCGCCGCCGCGCAGGCCGCCTGGGCCGCGCTGGTCGCGTACGCCAACCGGCTGGACACGGGGCGCGGCGACGTCGTCGACTTCTCGGTGCTCTCCGCGGTCGCCCAGGTCCTCGACCCGGGCTACGGCATCTCGGGCAGCGCCCGCGCGGGGGCGACGGTGCGCGACCTCCCGCGGGGGCGACGGTGCGCGACCTCCCGCGGGGGCGGCCGGACGCCCGCCACCTGTACCCGATCTTCCGCGCGGCCGACGGCTGGGTGCGGATCTGCATCCTCGCGGCGCGGCAGTGGCAGGGGATGTTCCGCTGGCTCGGCGAGCCGGCCCAGTTCGCCGAGCCGAAGTACGACAACCTCGGCGCCCGCTTCGCCGCCGCCGACGAGCTCTACCCGCTGATCGGGAAGCTGTTCGCCGAGCGCACCCGGGAGACGATCGTCGCCGAGTCGATCGGGTTCGGCGTGCCCGCCGCCCTGCTCGACGCCGCCGCGACGGTGGCCGGCGAGCACGTCCGCGAGCGGGGGACCTTCGTGCCCGTCGAGGTCGCCCAGGTGAACCCGGGGATCATCGTCGCCGACAGCAGCGCGTTCGGCTCGACCGGCCCGTGGAGCCGCCGCCTCGGCTACGGGCCGCTGGTGCGCGCCACGGCCGGCCTCAGCGGGCTGTGGCGCTACCAGGACCTCCCGGACGGGTTCTGCGACGCGATCACGATCTACCCCGATCATGTTGCCGGCCGGGTCAGCGCGGTGGCGGTGCTGGCACGGCTGCTGCGCCGGCGGCGCAGCGGCCGCGGCGGCACGGTGAGCACCGCCCAGATCGAGACGATCTTCTACCAGAGGGGGGCCGGGCTCGCCGAGGAGTACCTGCGGCCCGGGTCGGTCCGGGCCGAGGGCAACGACCGGCGCGGCGATGCCCCGCGCGGCCTGTTCGCCTGCGCCGGGGACGACGAGTGGTGCGCCGTCGACGTGAGCGCCGGCGGCGACGGCGACGGTGCGTTCGGCCGGCTCGCCGACATCGTGGGCCGGCCGCAGCGGCGTGACGACCCCCGGTTCGCCACCGCCGCCGGCCGCGACGCCCACCGGACGGAGATCAACGCCGCGGTGGGCGCCTGGACCGCGGCCCTCATCCCGGCGCAGGCCGCCCGCCGGCTCCAGGACCACGGCGTGCCCGCCGGGCAGATGCTGCGGGTGCACGAACTGCCGGCCGATCCGCAGCTCGCCGCTCGCCGCCTCCTCGTCGAGCAGGACCAGCCCCAGCTCGCGGCGCCGCTGCTGACGCTGGGCGGCGAGGCCCACTACCGGCACCGACCCGGAGCAGGTCGTCGAGCACGTCCGCGCGGGCGGCAAGCCGCTGGCGATGTGCGTCTTCGGAGCCGCATGCCAGGCCCACAGGCCCGGCATGCGGCACAGGCCTGGAAACAGGGCACTGTTCGCCCTGCCGGGCCAGCCCGCCGGCCTACGCCAGGAAGGCCCCGGCGGGCTCACGACAAGCAGGCAGACGACAAGCAGACGTCAGGATCGGCCGTGCGAGTCCTGGTCACCGGATCCCGAGGGAAGATCGGTTCCCGCGTCGTCGCGCGCCTGGGCGCCGACGGCCACCAGGTCACCGGGACCGACATCGTCGCCGCCCGCCACGGCCCGCCGTTCGACCCCTACCTGCCCGCCGACCTCACCGACTACGGGCAGGCCATCGCCGTCGTCCTGCGCACCCGCCCCGACGTCGTCATCCACACCGCCGGCATCCCCGAGCCCTCGCACGACCCAGGCCACGTCATCTTCGCGACCAACACCCAGTCGACGTACAACATCGCCGAGGCGGTCGCCCGCACCCGCGTGCCCCGCCTGATCCACACCTCCAGCGAGACCGCCCCCGGCTTCGTCACCGCCGAACGGCCGTTCCTGCCCGACCACCTGCCCGTCGACGAGGACCACCCGCTGCGTCCCCAGGACGCCTACGGCCTGTCCAAGGCCCTCGGGGAGAACATCTGCGACGCGCTGGTGCGCCGCAGCGACACCACCGCCGTCTCCGTGCGCCCCAGCCTCGTGCTCACCCCCGACGCCGACGACCTCGCCGACCTGATCGCCCTGGCCGCGACCGCCGACAGCGCCGGCCACGAGGTCGTCTACGCCGCCCAGCCAGACAACATCGCCGGCCGCCCGCTCGCCGAGCTCACCGCCGAGGTGTTCGGCTCGGACGCCCCCCGCTGCGGGAGCTGGACCGCCCCGACGCCGGCGGCATCTCCATCGCCAGGGCCCGCGCCCTGTTCGGCTGGAAGCCGCAACGTTCCTGGCGCGACCACGTCGGCGACGGCGGCTGATCCACCGACACGACACGACGTCCCGACACGACACGACGTCCCGACACGACACGACGTCCCGACACGACACGACGTCCCGACACGACACGACGTCCCGACACGACACGACGTCCAAGGAAGGACGGCTCGGCGAACTCCGGGCCCGCCGGACGGGTGTTCGCCGACCCGGTGTTCGCCCTGGTCCCCCTGGCTCCCGGAGAGATCGACTTCCAACTCGGCCTGGTCTGGTCGCGCGCCACGGCCGCACGCGATCCCCGGATCACCGCCGTCGTCGACCACCTGCGCGTCTCGACCCCGCCCCGCTGAGCCCGCGCGCACCCGCCGCGGGCGGGGTCAGCTGTTGGTGTACGTCGGCGCGCGCCTGTCGCGCAACGCCGTGATCTGCGCGGCGATCTCCAGCGCGGCGTCGAGGGTCTCGCCGTCGGGGACGACCCGGCTGACCAGGCCGAGCCGCTCCGCCTCGGCGGCGTCGACGAGCCGGCCGGTGAGCAGCAGCTCGTGCGAGCGCCCGGCACCGATCAGCCGGGGCAGCAGCCAGCTCACCCCGAGGTCGCAGCCGGACAGGCCGATGCGGACGAACGCGGCGCTGAACCGGGCGGAGGTGGCGGCGACCCGGATGTCCGCGGCCAGCGCCAGGCCGAACCCGCCGCCGGCCGCCGGCCCGTTCACCGCGGCGATCACCGGCTGCGCGAGGTTGCGCAGCCGGGGGACGAGGGCGGCGATGGCCTGCTGGGTGTGCAGGCGGGCCTGCGGGGAGGCGTCGGCCTCGGCCGCCCGCCGCCCCGGGGCGCTGTACAGGTCCTCATCGGCCGCCGCGGATCGGGGTCACCGCCGCGACGTCGCGGGGACGCGGGGATGCGGGGATGACGCGCCGGCCCGGTCAGCCCGTCGTGGGGGGCATCGGCCTCGGCCTGCTGGACTCGCGGTGGACGCGGTAGAGCGCCTCCTGGCTCAGGCTCGCGCCGAGGACGCCGCCGGCGGTGTGGATCGTGCCGGAGTACAGCCCGCGTCCGCCCGCCGCCGAGTGCGGGACCAGGTCGAGCAGCACCCAGTCGTCCATCCGGATCGGCCGGTGGAACCAGACGGCGTGGTCGAGGCTCGCGCCCGAGAGGGCCGCGCCGCCGGGGAACGCAGCCAGGCCGGTGAAGGTGTCCGACAGGTACGTCAGGACGCAGGCGTGCAGCAGCCGGTCGTCGGGCAGCGCGACGGTGCTGCGCGCCCACACCCGGGTGGGCCAGCCGGAGTCCTCGTAGGGCTGCTTCGGCAGCCGGCCCTCGATCGAGAACAGCCGACCAAAGCGGAACTGATCGGCCGTGTCCGGGTCGCCGACGTCGGGCATCGGGTCGACCTGGTGGTCGGCGCCGTCCTCCGGGACCTGGAACGACACCGACATGTTGAAGATGACCTTGCCGCCCTGGACGGCGACGACCCGGCGGGCGGAGAACGACCGGCCGTCCCGGTCCCGCTCCACCCGGAAGATCGTCGGCCGGGAGGCGTCCCCGCTGCGCAGGTAGTAGCCGTGCAACGAGTGCGGGACGCGCCCGGCGGGCACCGTGCGTCCGGCGGCGAGAAGGGCCTGGGCGGCGACCTGCCCGCCGTAGAGGGAGTACCGGTCCTCGAACACCGTCAGGGCCCGGTAGAGGTCCTGGTCCAGCTCCTCCAGCTCCAGCAGATCGACAATGGTGGTCGCCGGCTCGGCCGGCGGCGGCACGCTGCTCACATTCGTCTCCTGCGTCAGCCGGCGGTCGTCAGGCCCCAGGCCTGTCTCACCTGGGCGAGGGTGGAGCTGCCCACGGCCGGTCCCATCCCGGCGACCCGCCCCGGGGTACGGGAGAAGCGCGGCGCCGGGGCCGGGGCCACCTCGTCGCCCAGGTCGACGAACACCTCCCGGGCGGCCAGGTGCGGGTGCGCGCGCGCCTCCGACCAGCTCAGGACCGGCGCCGCGCAGGCGTCGGTGCCGTCGAACACCTGCTCCCACTCCGCCCGGGTGCGGCTGGCGAACGCGGTGGCGAACGCCGCGCGCATCTGCGGCCAGCGGCTGGCGTCGTTCTGGGCGTCCGCCCACTCCGGCAGGCCCAGCAGCTCGACGAGTTTGGCGTAGAACTGCGCCTCGATGGGGCCGACGGAGAACCAGCCGCCGTCGGAGGTCTCGTAGACGTCGTACCAGGGCCGGCCGGTGTCCAGCATGTTCGTGCCCCGCGGCTCGCCCCACTCCTTGCGGGAGATCATCGACCACATCATCGCCGACAGCGACGCCACCCCGTCGACGATGGCGCAGTCGACGACCTGGCCCCGGCCGGAGTCGCGGGCCTCGTGCAGCGCGGCGAGGATGCCGACGACGAGGTACAGCGCACCACCGCCGAAGTCGCCGACCAGGTTCAGCGGCACCTGCGGCGGCCCGCCCGCCCGGCCGATGGCGCCCAGCGCCCCGGTGATCGCCACGTAGTTGATGTCGTGGCCGGCGGTGCGCGACCAGGGACCCTCCTGGCCCCATCCGGTCATCCGGCCGTAGACCAGCGCGGGGTTGCGGGCGAGCAGCTCGTCGGGGCCGAGGCCGAGCCGCTCGGTGACCCCCGGGCGGTAGCCCTCGATGAACACGTGCGCGGCGTCGAGCAGTTCCAGCAGGCCGGCGTGGTCCTCGGGGTTCTTCAGGTCGAGCGCGACGGAAGGCCGACCGCGGGTCAGCCAGTCCGGCTGCGTGCCCACCGTGGCCGGCTTGTCCACCCGGATGACGTCCGCGCCGAGCTCGGTGAGCAGCGTGGCCGCGAACGGCGCCGGGCCGATGCCGGCCAGCTCGATGACCCGCACGCCGTGCAAGGGGCCGTAGCCGGCCTCGGGAGAGGGGGTCGAGGGGTCGGGCATCATCGCTCCTTCGGGGTGGATCACGTCGGGGTGGATCACGTCGTGCGGGTGGGTCACGGCTTCGGGTGGGTCACGGCTTCGGCTGGGATCACGGCTTCGGGATGGATCGCGGTCTCGGGGTGGAACAGTCCCTTAGCTCGGATCATGCCGTTCCTGGCCGCGGGGCGCCTGGTCAGCCGGCGGTGGGGACGCCCGAGGCCGCCGGCGCCGGGACGGCGGGGGTGGTGGTCCGCGCCCGCAGGAGGCGTCGGGCGATGGCGTGCTTGTGCACCTCGGTCGGGCCGTCGTAGAGGCGGAACGCCCGGAGATCCCGAAAGATCATCTCGACGACGGTCTCGTCGGTCACCCCGATGCCGCCGAGGACCTGCACGCAGCGGTCGGCGACGCGGAACAGCTCCTCGGACACGTAGCACTTCACCTTCGACGCCTCGTGCCGGCCCTGCTCCCCCCGGTCGAGCAGCCAGCAGGCGTGCCAGATGGCCAGCCGGCAGTTGTCCAGTGCGATCTCGTTGTCCGCGAGCTGGAAGCCGACGCCCTGGTGCTCCCCGATCGGCCGGCCGAACGCCGTGCGGGTGCGGGCGTGCTCGACGGCGATGCTGTGCGCCCGGTCGGCCGCGCCCAGCCAGCGCATGCTGTGGGTCAGGCGGGCCGGGGTGAGCCGGAGCTGGGCGTAGCGGAAGGCGTCGCCGGGCGTGCCGAGCACCGCCGAGGCGGGCAGGCACAGGTTGCGGAAGTTCACCACGCCATGCCCCTCGACGTAGTTGCGGTCCATGGTGTTCATGACCCGCTCCACCTCGATGCCGGGGGTGTCGCCCCGGGTGAGGAACAGCGTCGGGCCGCCCAGCCCGTCGGCCCCGGGGGCCAGCCGGGCCATGATGATCCAGGTCCGCGCGCCGTTCGCCCCGGTGATCAGCCACTTGCGGCCGTTGACCACGAAGTCGTCGCCGTCGCGGACGGCCTCGGTAAGCAGCTGGTTCGGGTCGGAGCCGGCGCCGCCCGGCTCGGTCATCGCGAACACCGAGCGCGCCCGGCCCTCGATGACCGGCCGCAGGAACTCCTCCTGCTGCTCCGGGTCGGCGATCTTCGCCAGCAGCCCCATGTTCGCCTCGTCCGGGGCCGCGCAGTTCATCGCCACCGGTCCGAGCGTCGACCAGCCCGCCGCCTCGTAGACCACCGCCTGCTCGATGTGGGTGAGCTCCCGGCCGCCGAACCGCCTCGGCGCCTGGATGGTCAGCAGGCCCGCCTTGCGCGCCAGGCCCACGAGTTCCTGGCGCAGGTCGTCGTTGGGGCCGTGCGCGGTCAGCCGCGGATCGCGCTCGAACGGCACGATCTCGTTCTCGACGAACGACCGCACCCGCTCCCGAAGATCCACCAGCTCCTGCGGCAGACTGAAATCGATCATGATTCTTCCCTGCGGTCTCGTTGGGATGCGGTCAGGGGCGGGTGGCGGTGAGGTCCGCCGTCCAGCCGAGCACGGCGTCGGCGATCCGCGCGAACCCGGCGTAGCGGGGGCCGGCCACCGGATCGTCGGCGAAGCGCCGGTGCAGCTGCATCCAGGCGATCGCCAGCCGCAGCCGGGCCAGCGCCAGGTGGAAGCCGAGGTCGGCCGGCGGGCGGCCCGCCGCGGCGAAGTAGCCCGCGGCAACCTGCTCGCGCCGCGGGAAGCCGGGTTCGAGCGAGGGCACCTGGCGTAGCTCGTGCAGGGCCGGTGGGTCGTCCGGCTCGATCCAGTAGGACAGCAGCACCGCCAGGTCGAACAGGGGGTCGCCGCGGGTGGTCATGTCCCAGTCGAGGACGGCGACCGGGGCGAGGGTCACCGGGTCGACGAGCATGTTGTCGAACTTGAGGTCGCAGTGGATCAGCCGCGCCTCGCCCGCCGGCACGTCGACGACGGCGGCGCGCAGCCAGCCGATCACCGCCCTGGCTGCGGCCGGCAGCCCGTCGGGGTACACCGCGGCGGCCCGGCGCGCCCAGCCCTCCACCTGCCGGCCGAGGAACCCCTCGGGCCGCCCGAGCTCCCCGAGCCCGACCGACGCCGGGTCCAGGGCGTGCAGGGCGGCCATCGCCGCCTGCAGGGTCCCGGTCAGCCGCTTGGGCACCGAGCCGGCGCCGGGCGGCTCGGCCGCGGCGAGTGCGGGCGGCACGGTGGCGCCGACGGTGACGCCGTCGCGGTACTCCAGCACCTGGAACTGGACGCCGAGCACGCCGGTGTCGGTGCAGAAGTGCACCCCGCGCGGGGCGAGCGGGTAGCCCGCGCCGAGCCGGCGCAGCACCCGCCACTCGCGCGCCATGTCGTTGGCGCCCTCCGCCGACGGCCCGGGCGGTGGGCGGCGCAGCACAGCGGGGCTGCCGTCCACGAGCACCAGGTAGTTGAGGTTCGCCAGACCGCCGGCGAACTGCCGGGGGGCGATGTCGGTGTCCAGGTGCAGACCGTGGCGGGCCAGCTCGGCGGCGACCCGGTCCCAGGGCTGGGCGACCGTGGTCTCCGATGGGCGAAACCGCGGATCGACGTCGGTCACCCCGCGTCCCCCGAGCCGGGCGCGGCGGACGCGGCGGGAGCGGCGGACGCGGCGGGAGCGGCGGCGAGCTGGCCTCGGTTCCCGGCGACGATGCTGGCGCGGCGTCCGGGGACGCCGCCGGCGTTGAAGCCGTGTTCCAGCCACGCGGCGGAGGCGCGCGACTGGCCGGCCAGCGCCGGCGGCGGTGCCCTGCGCGGCGATGGCCCGCGCGGAGGCGAGGAACGCCACCCGGGTCGCCGGGTCCGACGCGCGGATGCGCTGGCCGAGGCGGTGGGCGGCGGGCAGCAGGTCGTCGTGCGGGACGACCTCGCTGACCAGACCCGCGTCCTGGGCGGCCACCGGGTCGAGGAACTCCCCGGACAGGCTCATCCGCAGCGCCCGCCGCTCACCGACCGCCCGCGGAAGCAGGACACTCATTCCCCAGCTCGGCAGGACGCCGACCCGGGTGTGGGTGTCGGCGAACGCCGCTCGCTGCGAGGCGATGAGGATGTCGCAGTGTAGCGCCAGCTCGAAGCCGCCGGTGATCGCCGGGCCGTTGATCGCGCCGATCAGCGGCTTGCCGATCGGCTCCCAGGGCAGACCGGGCGGCGGGCCGCCGTCGCCCGGGCGGGTCTGGGCCATCCGCAGGTTCTCGCCGCTGCCGGCCACCTCGCCGAGGTCGAGGCCGGCGCAGAACGCCGGGTCGGCGCCGGTGAGGACGACGACGTCGACCGCGTCGTCGGCGTCCGCCGCGGCAAGCGCCGCCCGCAGGGTCCGGATCAGCCGGGCGGTCAGGGCGTTGCGTGCCTTCGGCCGGTGCAGGGTGAGGACGGCGACCCCGTCCACCCGTTCGACCAGGAGTTCACCGGTGCCGGGATCGGCGTCGACCATGACGGCTCCTCGTTCGGAAGGGTTCGGCTGTCGGGCGGTGGGGCGCCGGTCAGAGCGGTGGGGCGCCGGTCAGAGCGGTGGGACCGCCGGCAGGTTCGGGTAGTCGGGCGCCCGCCCGCCCGCGCGCCCGCGCATCGCCTCGGCGACCTCCTCGGCCTGGAAGGCCCCCGTCTGCCAGGTCGCGATCTGGTCGAGCCCGGCGGCGACGTCGTGGTCGCGGGCGTAGAGCAGGCTCTCCTTGCTGCCCCACACCGCCAGCGGGCTGCGTTCGGCGATCTCGGCGGCGATCTCGCGGACCCCGGCGAGCAGCGCGTCGTGGTCGCCGAACACCTCGTTGACGAGGCCGAGCTCGCGGGCCCGCGCGGCCGGCAGGCGCCGTCCGGTGTAGGCGAGCTCCCGGGCCACCCCGGCCGGGATGAGCGTCGGCAGGCGCTGCAGGGTGCCCAGGTCCGCAGTGATGCCGATGTTGGTCTCCTGGACGACGAAGAAGGCGTCGGCGGTGGCGTACCGCAGGTCGCAGGCGGTGATCAGGTCGAGACCGCCGCCGAGGCAGCCGCCCTGCACGGCCGCGAGCACCGGCATCCGGGCCCGCTCCAGCGCGGTGAAGGCGTCCTGCATCCGGGCGATGAGCCGCTTGCGGCCGGCGTTGGCGCGCGCCGGGTCGCCGCCGGGCAGCAGGTCGGTGTGCTCGAACGAGGACAGGTCCATCCCGGCGCAGAAGTGCCGGCCGGTCGAGGAGATGATCAGGGCCCGCACGTCACCGGCGTCGCTGAGCCGCGCGACGGCGTCGGGAAACTCCCGCCAGAACTCCGGCAGCAGGGTGTTGAGCGCGGCCGGCCGGTTGAGCACGAGCTGGGCGACCCGGCCGGAGACGTCGACCTCGAAGCAGCGGTGGCCCACGGCGGACTCCTTTCCCGGGCCCGTGCGGTCACCCGGCACCCGGCTCGGCGACGCCCCGCGGTGCGCGCCACCGACCGGCGTAGCTCAGAACTATCACATAGTTATCTAGGTTGGGTAGCTCCCTGGCGAGCCGACGACAACCAGCCCATGAATCTTCGAAACCCAGATCCAAATATAGTAAACTAAGTATACTAAGTTCTAGGCAAACGTGCTGCCCCACACCCGGGCCCACACCATCGACGGCGGCAGCATCCCGGCGCCGGCGTCCTCGTGGGCGACCGGCCCCCGGGGGCGCGGCGCAGGGACGACCCCGCCCTGCCGTGGGGCGGGCGACGCCCGCTGACCGCGTCCCCGGGCTGTCCGATCGACCCCCGTGGGGATGTGCCACGGGGGCGGGCGGGGTCAGGACAGGATGTAGCCGCCGTCGACGACGATCTGCTCGCCGGTCTGGTAGCGCGACGCCTCCGAGGCCAGGTAGACGGCGATGCCGCCCAGGTCCGCGGGGGTGCCCCAGCGCCGGCCCAGCAGCCGCGGCAGCGAGCGGGCGGCGAACCTCTCGTCGTCGAGCAGGTCGTCGGCCAACGCGGTGCGGATGTAGCCGGGCAGGATCGCGTTGACCCGGATGCCGTCGCGGCCCAGCTCGACCGCGCAGCTGCGGACCAGGCCGGACAGCGCCGCCTTCGCCGTGCCGTACGCCTGGGTCCGCGCGAAGCCCCGGTGGTTGCCGATGATGCTCGACACCGCCACGAGGCTGCCGCCCGCGCCGGCGGCGACCAGGTGCCGGGCCGCGGTGCGGAAGGTGAGGAACACCCCGTCCAGGTTGATCCGCAGCACGTGGTGCCACTGGTCGAGGGTCAGGTCGGTGAAGCGCATCGGCTCGCCGCCGATGCCGGCGTTCGCGAAGCAGGAGTCGATCCGCCCGAACGCGCCCACCGCCTGCTCGAACGCGTCGATGACCTGCGCCTCGTCGCCGACGTCGCAGCGCAGCGCGAGCACCTTGCCGCCGTGGGCGGCGACGGCCTGCTCCGCGGCGGCGTTCTTGCGCTCGTTCGTACCGAGGATGACCACGTCCGCCCCGGCGGCGGCCAGCGCCTCGGCGATGCCGAGGCCGATCCCGCCGTTGCCCCCGGTGACGAGCGAGACCCGGCCCCGCAGGTCGAAGGAGGCGACGGCCGCCGCATCGGGGCTCGGGCCCGCCTCGGCCGGACGGGCGGTTGTGGCGGGACGGCTCATCGCGTCGCGTCGAGCAGCAGCGGCCACACCGCCGGGTCGGCCTTCCAGGTGTCGTAGAAGGCCGTCCGGGTGTAGATGCCGCTGATCTTCGCGATGAGGCCCTTGCCGACCTCCTCCGGCGTGCCGACGACCGAGAAGGTGTGCAGGATCTCGTCGGTGACGAGGTCGGCCATGCCGTCCCACTCGCCACGCTTGGACAGGTTGGTCAGCTCCGGCTGCAGGTCACCCCAGCCGTGCACGTCGAGGACGGTCTTGTAGGCCGGGGTGGAGGCGTAGAAGGCGATCTGCTTCTTGGTCCCGAAGACCGCCGCCGCCAGCTCCTCCTCGGTGCGCCCGACCGTCACGAAGGACGGCCCGGCGATCGCGAAGCCGTCCAGATCGGCCTTGCCGGCCTTGGCCCGCCCGCGCAGCAGCGCCGGGACGGTGACCTCCTCCAGGTACTTCTTCGTGCTGAACGGGTGGACGAAGAAGCCGTCGGCCACCTCGCCGGCGACCTCGGTCATGCCCTCGCCGACGCCGGCGAGGTACACCGGCGGCGGGCCGTAGGAGTGCGGCTCCGGCGAGAAGAACGGCGTCATGAGGGTGTGGGTGTAGAAGTCGCCGCGGAAGGCGAGCTTCGTGCCGTTCTGCCAGGCGTCCCAGATCGCCCGGGTGGCCAGGACCAACTCGCGCATCCGGGCGGCCGGGTGCGACCAGGTCATCGAGAACCGCTTCTCGATGTGCGGCTTGATCTGCGAGCCCAGGCCCAGGATGAACCGGCCCTCGCTGTACTGGGCCAGGTCGTAGCCGAGGTAGGCCAGCGTCATCGGGGTCCGCGCGAAGGCGATCGCGATCGACGTGCCGACGTTCGCGGTCGACGTCGCGTTCGTCGCCTGCAACGTCTGCAGGAACGGGTCGTGGCGGGTCTCGCCCACCCAGAGGCCGGCGTACCCCTCCTTCTCGATGCGCGCGGCGCTGGCCGGCGTCGCCGCGAGGTCGTCCGACAGGTTTGCGTCGATCTTCATCCGCTCTCCTCCTGATGGCGGGGCCTGTCGACGACCGCCGCGCCCGCTTCATCATGCCGCCCGGACCAGGCAGACGACTGGCCTACATAGTTAACAAAGTGTTCTTTGATGATGCCGGAATGCGACTCGACGTGCGCACCGACCGGCAACCGCGACTTCCGATACGGACAGCACCCGGACGGTTCCCGGGGGTGCTCTCCGACCGGGATCGGCAAGCGACACGACCGGCGGATCGACCGCGACCGCCGGCCATCCCGCCCTCATCAGGTTTACATGGTCTACTAAGTAGACGAAGACAGCTGGCACTCGGGGACCGGAGACCGGCCGCCGGCCGCGGTCGGCGTGCCGGCCACCCGACAACCCCGAGGAAACGGTGGTCGCAGACTCCCCGAAGCAGCAGGACGCCGGCAGGGGTGTTCCCGACCCCGCGCCGCTCGGCGGACTGACCGTCCTGGATCTGTCGACGTCGATGGCGGGAGCGTGGGCTACCCAGTTCCTGGCCGACGCCGGCGCCGACGTGATCCAGATCGAGCCGGCCGGTGGCAGCCCGCTGCGGCGTCAGGCCGCCTGGCCAAGCCTCGCCCGCGGCCGGCGCAGCATCGCCCTGGACCGCACCGACGCCGACCGTGCCGTCCTGCACGACCTGATCCGCGGCGCCGACGTGCTCGTCAGCACGTTGCGGCCCCGGGCCGCGGCCGCGCTCGGTCTCGCGCCCGCCGACCTCGCCGCGCTCAACCCGCGGCTGGTCAGCGCGGCCGTGACCGGCTACGGCACGACCGGCCCGTGGGCGCACGACAAGGGCTACGAGGGACTCGTGATGGCCCGGCTCGGGATGTTCCACATCAAGGAACGGACCGTGCTGCGACCCGGGCCGGCGTTCCCGAGCGTGCCGTTCGCGTCCTGGGGCGCGGCCCAGACCGCGCTGCACGGGATCCTCGCCGCCCTGGTGGAGCGGGAGTCCAGCGGTGTCGGCCAGCACGTCGAGGCCGACCTCGTCCGCGGCGTGATGACCATCGACACCTGGGACTGGTTCGCCCAGCTCATCGGACTGCGCTGGCCGGACGCCTACCCGACGACACTCGCCTTCTCCCCCGACCTCGAACCGCTCGGACCTTTGATCTTCCCGTTACTGATCGCCCCGACCTCCGACGGGTACTGGCTGCAGTTCACCCAGGTGGAGCCGCGGCTGTTCGGCGGGATGATGCAGGAGCTGGGCCTCGCCGGCATGTTCACCGACCCGACGTGGAAGGGGCTGCCGGTGCTGGACTCCCAGGAGCTGCGCACCGAGCTCTGGGAGAGCATGATCTGCAAGGTCGGGGAGCGCAGCCTCGCGGAGTGGAAGGAGGTCTTCGCGGCCAACCCGAACATCATGGCCGAGGTGTTCAACGCCGGTCCGGACGCGCTCGACCACGGCCAGCTCCGCCACGACGGGCGGGTCGTCGTCCTCGACGACCCGCGGCTCGGGCCGGTGCGCCAGCCCTCCACGCTGGTGCACGTCGAGGGCCGCCCGCTGTCCGCCCCGCGCCCCGCGCCGGATCTCGACGAGCACGGCGCGCAGATCCGCGCGGCGCTCGCCGGCGACGCCCCGGCCGCGGCCGGGCGGGGCCCGGCGCCCACCGGCGACGTCGCCCCGACGCAGCTGCCCTGGCCGGGGTCACCATCCTGGAGTTCGGCGTCATGTACGCGGCGCCGTACGGGGCGACGCCGCTGACCGACCTCGGCGCCCGGGTCGTCAAGGTGGAGAGCCTCGGCGGCGACACGATCCGCGGCGTGCTGGAGTTCCCGGAGGCCGGCGGGGCCAAGGTGACGCAGGGCAAGGAGAGCATCTCCCTCGACCCCTCGGTTCGGCGGAGGGGCTGGCGATCGTCCACGAGCTGGCGAAGCGGGTGGACGTGTGCTCCAGCCGTTCCGGGCCGGTGCGGCCGAGCGGGCGAAGGTCGACCAGGCCACGCTCACCGCGCTCAACCCCGACCTGGTGTACCTCAACGCGCCCGGCTACGGCACCGACGGTCCGTACGGGGCCAAGCCGGCGTACGCGCCGTCGATCGGAGCTGCCAGCGGCATCGCCCTCACCGACGCGCCGGACGCGGCCAGCGCCACCGGGTCGATGCGGGCGATCAAGAGCGGCTCCGCCCGGCTGATGGCCGCCACCGCCGTGCCGAGCCTGCAGGGCGACGGCATCGCCGCGCTCGGCGTGGCCTCGGCGATGCTGCTGGGCCTGCTGGCCCGCCGCCGCGGCCGCCCGCTCACGCCGATGACCACCACCATGATCGCCACCGCGTCCCACGCGATGCTCGACCGGGTCGTCGACTACGCCGGCCGGCCCGCGCCGCGCGACGTCGACCCGGACGGCTACGGGCTGTCCCCCCTCTACCGGATGTACGCGGCGGCCGACGGGCGGTACGTCTTCCTCGCCTTCCTCGCCGCACCACAGGAGAAGGAATGGCCGGCGCTGGTCGCGGCGCTGGCCGCGCAGACCTCGGCGCTGGCCGAGCCGCGGTTCGCCACGGCCCGCGACCGGGAGGACCACGGCGACCAGCCCGGTGTTCGACGAGTACCTCCGGATGGACCCGGCGGTGCGCTTCTCCCGCTCGGCCACCCAGGCCAGGGGAGGCTGCCTGGCCGGCGAGCACACCGAGGCGATCCTGCACGAGCTCGGCTACGACGACGCCCGCATCGCCGACCTGCGGGCGCGCGGCGTCATCGGCTGACAGCGAAGATCCGGGCGAGGGCCGGTCCGCCCGGCCGCGGCGGGCCGGAACGCCTCCCGGCGGGGGGCCGGCCGGCCCCCCGCGGCGCCCGCCGCCATGCCGCATTACCTGATTCGCGGGTAGGACGAAGGTGCCATCGCGGGCGACCTTCGACACGCCCGGTGTCCATCGGATGCTGCAGCGGCACGGCCGGACGCCGCCCGGCGCTGGCCGACACTCCCCCGCGGGTGGCGAGGCAGCCACCTGAGCAGGGAATATGCCGGGATTCCGACCGGACCTCGGCGAGCCGTCCGGCGGAGCACGGGATGCTAGCCCGCACCTGGATTACCGCGGGTAGCTGTCCCCGGTCGGACTTTCGCCCCTATTACTGGCCGCCGGCCCATAAATGTAGGATGTTCTTGTCGATCAGTCATCGATGCTCGGGCCGGGACGATTGCCGGCCGAAATCTTCTCCGCAGAGTGGCCGCGAGACGTCCGCGCGGCCACAGATCCCATAATCCCGCGTTTCCGACAATCGGAGGACGACGGCGTGACCGACAACGCCGCGGCAGCTCAGCCGCTGCACGTGCAGGGTCGAGATGCGGTGATCGCCGCATCTCAGGGCGTCACCTGGCGTGACGGAGAGCCCCCCGACTACCACCTGTCCCACCAGACCATGCCGGCGGAACGCTCCGTGCACCACGAGCCCGGTTCGCTGGCGGACATCGTGGAGCGGGTCGTGCAGGTCTTCGAGATGGAGCTGTCGCACAAGAAGAACCCGTCCGAATGGGTCAGCATGGTCGCCGACAAGATCAAGGTCAGCGTCAACGGCGGGCCCCAGGTAGGCAGTGCCGAGCTGGCCGAGCGGGGCAGCTACAACGTCCTGATCGGGGAGAACCCGTACTACTCGGCCAACGACGAGTCCTTCGAGTCATCGCACCACGTGTTCCACGAGGCATTCCCCGGCGGTTTCTTCTGGGAGGTCCTGGAGGTCTACTCGCCGCCGCCCGTGATCACCTTCAAGTGGCGGCACTGGGGTACCTTCAGTGGTCCCTACAAGGGAGTCGAACCGACCGGCGAACGTATTGAGATGTACGGCGTCACGGTGGCCCACGTGACCGACGACCTTCGCCTCACCGAAACACAGCACTTCTACGACAACACCGATTTCCTGGGGCAGCTCGCCCGCGGGCAGCTCGCGCCCAACCCGCACGCCCACCAGTAGGAACCGCACCGCCGGGCGCCGGGCGGGCGCCGCGGTCGTCCTAGGTGGATCGGTCGGCGGCGCCGCTGCGCGCGGCGGCGCCGCCGCGCGCAGCGGCGCCGCGCACGGCCGTGAACCGGTCCCGGGCCTCGCCCGGGTCGACCCGCCAGCCACGGGCCGTGCCCGCCTCCAGGGCCAGCGCTTCGGCCAGCGACATCCCCTCGCCCTCGGCGTGCAGCGCCCAGGTGGCGCCCAGCGCGCGCCGGCTCGCCAGCGCGGCCGCCGCCGCGAGCTCCACCGCCCGGGCCACCACCGCCTCGTGCGCCACCAGCTCGGTCACCAGGCCGACTCCGGCGTGCGTGTCGGCGAAGCGGGCCCGCTCGGAGGCCACCGCGAACGAGCAGCTCAGCAGCACCTCCAGGCCACCGGTGATGCACGGGCCGTTCACCGCGGCGACCACCGGCTTCGTCATCGCCCGCAGGGTCGCGGCCGGGTTGAGCGAACGCACCCCACGCGGCTTCGGACCGGGGCTGAGCGCCTCGGTCAGGTCGACGCCGCCGGTGAACGCGGGATCGGTGCCGGTCAGTACCACCGCGGCCACCGCGTCGTCCTGCTCGGCATCGGTCAGCGCCGCCATCAACGCCTGCCGGGTCGCCACGTTCAGCGCGTTGCGCGCCGCCGGGCGGTGCAGCGTCAGCAGCAGCACCGGCCCACGCCGCTCCACCAGCAGCGGTCCGACCGGCGGGTCCGCCGCCGGGGCACTCACCGGCCCCAGCCCCCCGCCGGACCGCCGGCACCGGCGGTGGCGGAGGAGTCGGCGGCGGTGGCGGAGGAGTCGGCGAAGGTCGCGGCGCCGACGGCGGCCACCTCGTCGTCGGTGAGCGCGACCCAGGCGGCGTCGACGTTGGCGTCGAGATGGCGGATCTTCGACGTGCCGGGGATCGGCAGCAGCACCGGCGAGCGACGCAGCAGCCAGGCGAGCGCGACCTGCACGGCGTTCGCGTCGTGCGCGGCGGCGATGGTGTCGAGCACCGCGCCGAGGCGCTCGCCGACCAGCACCGGCGCCCACGGCAGGAACGCGAGTCCGTCGCGCTCGCAGACGGCCAGCACCGCCTCCGCTGCCCGGTCCCCGGCGTTGTAGCGGTTCTGCACGCTGACCACGTCGGCAAGCGAACGGGCCAGGGCAAGCTGCTCGGGCGTCACGTTCGACACCCCGATGTGGCGGACCTTGCCCTCGCGCTGGAGCTCGACGAACGCCCCCACGGTGTCCTCGTAGGGCACCTGCGGATCCGGGACGTGCACCTGGTAGAGGTCGATGGCCTCGACCCGCAGCCGGCGCAGGCTCGTCTCGCACTCGGCCCGGATGTGTTCGGGCCGGCCCAGCGGCGGCAGGCTCGTCGCCCCCGGGGCGATCTTGCCCGGCCTGAAGCCGGCCTTCGTGGTGATGAGCAGGTCGTCGGGATACGGGTACAGCGCCGCCGCGATGATCTCCTCGGATTCGCCGTAGCCGTAGATGTTCGCGGTGTCGATCAGGTTGACGCCGCGCTCGTACACCCGGCGGGTGAGCGCCACGGCCTCCGCGCGGTCGCGGACCCCTTCGGCGTTGCGGGCGCCGGAGATCCGCATCGCGCCGAAGCCGAGACGGCGCACGGTGTGGCCGGCCAGTCCGAACGTGCCGGTCGCGGTGTCGTCGAGGGTGCGATGAGTCATGTCTCGATCACGAGCCTCTCGTTGGCGAGATGGCGGCGGGTCCGGGGCTGTTCGCCCGACAGCGGCACCGAACGGGGCGATGTGGGACCGTACGTCAGGTGGTCGACGGTTCGTTCGCCAGCCCGCGCGGCCCGTCCGGGGCGGCGTACCGGCGGGTGCCGCCGCAGCCGCGGGACGATCCGCCGCGGCGGGCCGCAACGTTCCGAGGGACACGGTGCACACCCCGCCATTAGAGCACTAAGTTAACTAACAGAACATCGGTTCCGGCCCACCTGCCCGCCCTCCGGGGCGACAACGGCCGAAACGATATAGTTCACTGTTTACACCTTTATTGGCTCCAGTCGTCGCCAGCCACGCCTGCCGACGATCGGGCCGCCGCACCACCCGGCCTGGCCGGCCCTCGGGCCCCCGTCCTTCGGAGAGGAACTCACGTGCAGATCGCGGATTCAGTCGCAGTGGTGACCGGCGGGGCGTCCGGCCTCGGCCTCGCCACCGCCACCCGGCTCGTCGACGCCGGCGCGAGCGTCGTCCTGCTCGACCTCCCGAGCTCCAACGGCGCCGCGGTCGCGGAGAAGTTCGGCAGCACCGTGCGCTTCAGCCCCGGCGACGTCACCTCCCCCGCCGACGTCACCGCCGCGCTGGATGCGGCCGCCGAGCTCGGCCCGCTGCGGATCGCCGTCAACTGCGCGGGCATCGGCAACGCCGCCAAGACGCTGGGCAAGGAGGGGCCGTTCCCGCTGGAGATCTTCGAGCGGGTCATCCGGGTGAACCTGATCGGCTCGTTCAACGTCATCCGGCTCGCGGCCGAGCGGATCAGCCAGGCCGAGGAGACCGAGGGCGAGCGCGGCGTCATCATCAACACCGCGTCGGTGGCGGCGTTCGAGGGTCAGATCGGCCAGGCGGCCTACTCCGCCTCCAAGGGCGGCATCGTCGGCATGACCCTGCCGATCGCCCGTGACCTGGCCAACCTGAAGATCCGCGTGGTCACCATCGCCCCCGGCCTGTTCGACACCCCGCTGCTCGCCTCCCTGCCGGAGCCGGCCCGCGTCTCCCTCGGCCAGCAGGTGCCGCACCCCTCCCGGCTGGGCTCCCCCGACGAGTACGGCCTGCTCGCCACCCAGATCATCGCCAACCCGATGCTCAACGGCGAGACGATCCGCCTCGACGGCGCGATCCGGATGGCGCCCAAGTAGATCGCCAGACCCCGCCGGGCGGCCCCCGGGGCGGCCGCGCATGCGACCGCCCCGGGGGATCGATCCGGCCGGGATCGACCGGCCGCCTGGAGCGCCGTCCCCGGCGGGAACCGTCGAGACGCCGCACCCCCGGCCCGGCTAGGCCACCGGCCCGGAGGCGACGGCGGCCCGGCCGGGGCTGCGCTGGGCGGGGACCACCGGGCTCGCCGCCCACCTCGGCCGCCGCCGCTGCGCCGGCCGCTCGACCAGGTAGTAGGAGCCGGCGGCGAGCACCGTGCTCAGCGCGATCGCGATCAGAACCTGCCCCGGCTCGCCGACCCGGTCGCCGAGCCGGTCGCGGACGGTGCCGGCGACCGGGAAGTGCCACAGGTAGAACCCGTAGGAGATCCGGCCGAACCAGGCCAGCGGCGCGCTGCCGAGCACCACCGCGAGCGGGGCGTCGCGGCACCGGTCGAGGGACACCACGACCACCCCGGCGAGCAGCGCGACGCCGGTGAAGCCGCCCAGGTCGAGCACGGTGATCCCGTCCCCGGGCTGGGGAGCGGTGGCGGCGAGCACCGCGAGCGCCGCCAGCGCCACCGGCCCGGCGACCGCCAGGATCATCCCGGACGCGCCGCGCGGGCGCGGGCCGAGTTCGGCCAGCCGCACCGCCCCGGCGAAGCGCCGCAGCCGGGCACTGCCCGCGTCCGCCGGCCCCGGCAACCTCGGCCCGGCCCACCCCCAGGCGGCGAGACCGGCGCCGACGAGCAACGCGTCGGCCCGGGTGTCCAGGCCGAAGTAGATCCGGGCGTCGCTCACCCCGGCGGCGATGAGGACCTCCCGCCAGACGAACACGACGACCGCCGCGGCCGTGAGGATCGCCGGCAGCCGCCGCCGGGCCGCCGGGCGCCGGCACAGCAGGACCAGCACCGCCGGCCAGATCAGGTAGAACTGCTCCTCCAACGACAGCGACCAGGTGTGGCCGAACCACGCGCCGCCGGAGTCGGGCCGGAACACCCGGTAGTAGTTGTTGACGTAGAGCAGCGAGCTGACCGCGTTGTCGAGGAAGTCCCACTGGTCGGCGCGGCTCTTCAGCGCGACGACGAGCACCGCGCCGACCGCGACGAAGACGCCGAACGCCGGCAGCAGCCGGAAGGCTCGCCGCACATAGAACCGCGTCAGGGAGACGGTGCCGGTGCGGTCCCGTTCGGCCAGCAGCAGACTGGTGATGAGGAAGCCGCTGAGCACGAGGAACACGTCGACGCCGAGGAACCCGCCGGACAGGGCGTTCAGGTGGAAGCCGAGCACCGCGAGGACGGCGAGCGCCCGCAGCCCGTCGAGCGCCGGGTTGTAACCCATGGACCTCGGCGAGGCGGAGCGCTGCCCGACGCCACGGGCGGCCGTGGTCCCCGCCGCGTCCCGGCCTGCGCGACCACCGCGAGCCCGGCCGACGCCGGGCACGGCCTCCTCACAGGCTCCCCCAACCGGCGGCTCGGCGGCCGGCGGCTCGGCGGCCCGTGGAACCCCCGGCGACCTCCCGGATTCAGGCATCATTCCCCCACCCCCAGGACAGAACGATCTGGTTCGCGCGGCGCCCGCCGGCGCGGGCCTCGGCGCTGTCACGACCGCAAACCAGCAGCTCAACCGGTTGTGTGCGGCGCAACACAAGCGGAACTCTAATGGCACGTCACCACCGAACGGGCGCGGTCCGGGCGGAACACGCCCGAAGGGCCCGGGGGCACCACCGCTCGGATGAGAGCCCACCCGCCGTCACGATCCGCGCCGCTACCGGCGCGGCGCGGATGCATCGCGTCGCGTTGTGAGTCGCTTTCGTTCCGTCCGTCAATACGTTGGGCAATCGACGGCTTACCGCGGTTCCAGGAAGTTTCAGTGGATGAGGGGTCCGTCCACTACCTGCGGCCACCGGCCGGCATGCGGAGGCCCTGAAGCCCGAGCATGCGGGCGATGAGCCGGTCGCGGGTGCGGGTCGGCAGGTGGGCGAGCACGCCGACGAGCCGGGCGTCCCGACCGGCTGGGTAGTGCGGCCGGGGACGGCGGGCCAGCGTCGCCCGCACGATGACCCGGGCGGCGGTCTCGGCGGGGGCGTTGCGCTGGCGGGCGAGGGCGCCGGCCACCGCGTCGAGCTGCGGACGGTACAGCGCGATCCGGTCCGGCTCGGTGTCGGCCAGGGCGTCGGCGGCCGCCGCGGCCGCCGTCGCGAAGATCGGCGTGTCCATCGCGCCCGGCTCGACGACGACCACCGGGACGTCCCAGGGCGCGAGCTCGACCCGGGCCGCCGCCGACAGCGACTCCAGCGCGGCCTTGCTTGCCGACACGGCCCCGGCGTGGGCGACCGCGACCCGCGCCGTCGGTGCGCTGATGTTGATCAGGCGGCCGCAGCCCTGGCGCAGCATCGGTAGGAACGCCTGGGTGACCAGGACCGCCCGCTCACGACCGGCCGATTCCACTGATCCTCCTGGCATAGGTATCCCCAGACCTGTCATCAGCAACATGTACAAAGTGACATGTCTAGTTTTGAGGTGAGGGATGGCGCGTGTCAACAGGCCCTGCCCACCGGGCAGACCGGGACGCTGGTCCGCCGGGAGTGCGACCGGCGGCAGCGAGATGAGGCGGCGGCGATGTCACTGCGGCACGGCCTGCTCGGCCTGCTGGCCGAGGGCCCGGCCAGCGGATACGACCTGACTCGACGGTTCGCAGAGCTGCTCGGCCAGGTGTGGCCGGCCCGGCACCCGCAGATCTACGCGGAGCTCGCCCGCCTCGCCGAGGCCGGATTGATCGAGGTGGACAGCCACGGGCCTCGCCAGCGCAAGGCCTACCGCATCACCGACGCGGGGCTGGCCGAGGTGCGCCGCTGGCTCACCGACGACGAGGTCGACCACACGCTGCGGATGGAACCGCTGCTGCGGTCGGTCTTCTTCTGGCTGATGGAGCCGGCGGACCTCGCCGCCCATCTGGAACGGGAACGGCGGTACTACAGCGGCACGGCCGCCGCGATGCGCACGTACGCCGGGGCCAAGGACCGCGGCGAGTTCGGCACGAGCGAGCAGACCCGGTCACTACGCATCGCCGCGGAGGCCGGCATCCGCCTGTTCGAGGCGCTCGCCGAGTGGGCGAGCTGGGCCGAGCAGCACGCCGCCGAGCACCTCGCCGCCGAGCACCTCGCCGACCATCCGACCGAGCCGTCCGAGGGCCCTGCGGGATCCGAACCGGCGTGACCGGCCAGACCGGACCGCCGCCGTGCTGTGCCGGACATCTCGCCCCGAGGGCGGGCATCCGGGCATCCGGGCAGGCGAAGGTGGAGCGGGAGACCGCGACGCGGGGCGCACGGCCTGAGAACGGGAGGGACACGGTGGCAGACGGCAGAGGTTCCGGCAGCGGCGAGGAGCTGGCCGCGGAGCACCGCGAGTTCGTCGAGCTGATCGAGGCGTTGCGCGCGGCGCAGGACACGATCACCGGTGCCCACCCGCCCGAGGACGTCGCCCGCAAGGCCCGGGAGGGTCTGGAAGAGGTGACCCGGCTGCTCGCCCCGTTCACGGTGGGCGAGTCCGAGCAGCTCGCCGGCTACCTGACCTCGGTCCCCGGGCACGCCCAGGCGCTGGCGCCGGCGTTCCAGGTCGACGAGAGCAGCACCGAGCATGTGCGGGGCCGCCTGGTGCTCGGGCGCTACTACCTGGGCGGCAACGGCGCGGCGCACGGCGGCAGCCTCCCGCTGTTCTTCGACGACGTGCTGGGCAGGCTGGCGAACGCCGGCGGCCGGGGCACCTCCCGCACCGCCTACCTGCACGTCAACTACCGCAAGATCACGCCGATCGGCCCGGAGCTGCAGGTCGAGGCCCACGTCGACCGGGTGGAGGGCCGCAAGCGCTTCGTGGTCGGGACGATCCGCGACCCCGAGGGCGACGTCACCGCCGACGTCGAAGGACTGTTCGTGGCGCTGCGCCCCGGCCAGCCCTGATCGCCGCCACCCACCCGGCGCACCCCGGCTGAGCTGGGCTTCTGCTTCAGCCCCGCGGCGAGGGGGTATGCGAGGCAGCATGAGGCACGACCGCGGCGGGTGTCCCCGTCGGCCGCCCTGCCCGGGCCGGGGCGGGCCCGTCCCCGGGCGGGGCGGTGCCGCGCTCTGATGCCGCACCCCGGCGGGCGTGTGCTGCGGCGCTGGTTCACCCCGCTGCTGCCGCTGCTCATGCTGGCCGTGGTCGTCGGGCTGCAGCTCGCCAACCGGGAGTGGACCGTCCTGGAACTGGCGGTGCTCAGCCCGATGCTCGCCGCCACGTCCGGCGGTCCCCGCCTCACCGCGCTGTACGGGCTGCTGGCGATCGTCGCGGGGATCCTGCTGGGCCTGCACGACGACCTGTTCGAGCAGGCCGGCGGCGGCGCGAGCGCCCAGGTGGTGCGCCTGGGCGGGGTGGCGGTCGGCGGCGTGCTGGCGGTGCTGGTCAGCCGGTACAACACCCGGCGGGAGACGAAGCTGCAGAACGTCACCCGGGTGGCGGAGGTGGCCCAGCAGTCGATCCTCGCCGCGGTGCCGTGCTCGTCCGGGGGCCTGCGCTTCGCGGTGCGGTACGAAAGCGCCGCCGCCGAGGCCAGGATCGGCGGGGATCTGTACGAGGTCGTCGACACCCCGTGGGGCACCCGCCTGCTCGTCGGTGACGTCCGCGGCAAGGGCCTCGACGCGGTGCGCATCGCCAGCCGGGTGCTCGGCTGCTTCCGGTTCGTCGGCCGGCAGGCGGACGACCTGCCCGCGGTGCTGGCCGGTCTGAACGCCGAGGTCGCCGAGATCTGCGGGCTCGACGACTTCGTCACGGCGGTGGTCGGACAGGTCGACGACCGGCGGCTGTGGCTGGCCAACGCGGGCCATCCCGATCCGGTGCTGGTGCGCGGCGGTCGGGCGAGCCTGCTCGGCGTCGCGGCCCGCCTGCCGCCGCTGGGCCTGCTCACCGACGCCAAGGACACCGTCGAGAACACCATCGAGGTCACGCTGCGGCCCGGGGACCGCCTGCTGCTCTACACCGACGGCATCACCGAGGCCCGCGACCCGGCGACCGGACAGTTCTTCCCGCTGCTGCCCGCGGCGCAGGCGGCCCTGTCCCACGGCACGCTGGAGGAGTCCGTCGCCGATCTGGTGGACCGGGTGCGGGCCTGGACCCGCTCGACGCTGAACGACGACGTGGCCCTGCTGGCCGCCGAGCTGCCCCGCCCCGCCGGCCGGCTGCGCCGAGGCCCACCGCCCTGACCCGCAGGGTCAGGAGGAGCGGGCGACGGCGCCGTCCCGGAACCGGTTCATCCGTTCGAGCCGCTCGTCGATCTCGTCGCGGAAGGCCGCGAGACGGCTGATCTTCTCGTCGATCTCGGTGCGGAGCTTCAGGTACGCGGTCTCGCCCTCGGACAGCAGCCGCAGCCGGTCACCGTCGTCGGAGGCGGCGTGGAACTCCACCCGGACCTGGGCGAGCCGGTCCTCGTAGGCGAGAATGGTCCGGATCTCGTCCAGGTTGAAGCCGAGCAGGGTCTGCAGCTCCCGGATCCGGCGGACCCGGGCGAGGTCGGAGTCGGCGTAGAGCCGGTTCCCGCCGGAGGTCCGCCCGGACGGGGTGAGCAGCCCCACCTCCTGGTAGTACCGCAGGGCCCGCACCGAGACCCCGAGCTCCTGCGCGGCCTGGCCGATGCCGCACAGCTCGCGCGCCGCCTTCTTCGTCCCGTCCTTGTCACGCACCCCGCGATTGTTTCTCACGTTCGCGCCGGCCGGCGCGGCACCGTCGGGCGGCGTCGCCCGGCCGGACCGCGCGGGCCGGCCGGGCGGCGCCTCCTCGTCGTCGACGGTGTCGCCCATCGGATGTCAGGACCTCTCGGGGGCTGGGATGTGCCGGGTCAGGGGCCGGACCTTATCGTTCGGCGGCCAGCGTGCCGCCGTCCGCGGGCAGGGCGCTGCCCGCGCCGTCCTCCATCGCCGCGACGTCGCCGGCGCCGGCCAGGCCCTCGCCGACGTCCTCGCGCAGCGTGCGGCGCGCATGCGGGGTGTCCTTGCCACGCAGCCAGGACAGCACCGCGCCGAGCGCGCAGGCGATGGCGGCGAAGTAGAAGGCGAGGTGCAGGCCGTCGCCGAACGGACCGGAGATGAGGTTCGGGAAGAACGAGTGCCCGGTGAGGAACTCGGCCCTGCTCGGGTCGAGGGAGTTCAGCGTGTCCGGGCCGAGGAGCTGCTCGGTCGGGTTGATGCCGAGGAACGCGGAGAACAGGCTGCCGATCGGCGGCAGGTTCGCCAGCTCGTGGGCCTTCGACGGGTCGACGCCCTGGGCGGTGAGGCCGGAGAACATCGCGTCCGGCAGGCTGGAGGCGAGGCCCAGCACGATGACGGTGAAGAACACGCCGATGGACAGCACGCTCGCCGAGTTCTGGAACGTGTTGAGCATCCCGGCCCCGGCGCCGCGCTGGTTCGGCGGCAACGTGTTCATCACGGCGGTGGTGTTCGGCGCGGCGAACAGGCCCATGGACAGGCCCATCAGCAGCAGGATGGCCGCGAACGCCACGTAGTTGAAGTCGATCGGGATCACGTTGAACAGCAGGAACGCGACGGCCGTGGTCACCAGTCCGATGGTGGCGAACGGGCGCGCGCCGTAGCGGTCGGCGAGCCGGCCGGCCACCGGTCCGGAGAGCAGGAAGCCGACGGTGAGCGGGATCATGTAGATGCCGGCCCACAGCGGCGTCCGTTCGAAGCTGTAGCCGTGCAGTGGCAGCCAGATCCCCTGCAGCCAGATTATGATCATGAACTGTAGGCCGCCGCGGGCGAGCGCGGCGAGCAGCGCGGCCAGGCTGCCCATGGTGAAGGCCCGGTTGCTGAACAGTTCCAGCTTGAACATCGGGTCCGGCGAGCGCAGCTCGATCACGACGAACCCGATCAGCACGGCGAGCCCGCCGAACATGCAGACCAGCACGAACGGCTTGGTCCAGCCCATCGTGTGGCCGCCGTAGGGCTGCAGGCCGTAGATGATGCCGGTCAGGATCGCGATGAGCCCGATGGCGAAGGTGATGTTGCCGGCCCAGTCGATCCGGGCCTGGGTGCGCACGCCGTTGTCGCGCAGCTTCAGGTAGGCCCAGACCGTCCCGAAGATCCCGAACGGCACCGACACCAGGAACACCAGGTGCCACTCGACCGGGGCGAGCAGGCCGCCCACCAGCAGGCCGAGGAACGACCCGGCGATGGCCGCGACACCGTTGATGCCCAGCGCCAGTCCACGCTCGTTCTCCGGGAACGCGTCGGCGATGATCGCGCTGGAGTTGGCGAACAGGAACGCGCCGCCGATGCCCTGCCCGACCCGCATGATGATGATCCACAATGCGGCGGTCGTGCCGTGCATCCAGGTGACGGCCAGCAGGATCGAGAACACGGTGAAGACCGCGAAGCCGAGGTTGTACATCCGCACCCGGCCGAACATGTCGCCGACCCGGCCAAGGCTCACCACGAGCACCGACGTGACCAGCATGAAGCCCATCAGGGTCCACAGGAAGTACGAGGTGTTCCCCGGGGCGAGCGGGTCGACCTCGATGCCCCGGAAGATGTCCGGAAGCGCGATGATCAGGATCGAGCTGTTGATCGTCGCCATCAGGATGCCGATGGTCGTGTTCGACAGGGCGATCCACTTGTAGTTGTCCGAACCGGACACGGTGGGGACGTCATCGGCCCCGGGCGGCGAGGTGCCGGCGGTGGTGTCGGAAGTCGTCACGGCTGGAAGGCTAGTGCCTCCATCTCACGTCAGCGGTAGATGTGATGCAGCTCATAGTGGGCGCGCACACAAACGGGAACCTTCCGCGCACCGCCACTTCCGCCCCACCACCTCTGACGTGCACACGACACGCTTGGGCGACGAAATCGGCGGTATGGTCCATACCGTGAATATGGAGCCGACGCGGACGTACCGCCAGCGCCGCCGGGCCGAGACCACCGACGCGAACACCGAGCGGATCCTGCGCGCGGCCACCGCGCTGTTCATCGAACGATCGTTCGACCACATCACCCTGCCGGCGGTCGCGGAGCGAGCCGGCGTCGGCCTGCAGACCGTCATCCGCCGGGTCGGGACCAAGGACGGCCTCGTGCGGGCCGTCAACGGCTGGATCGTGTCGCAGATCGACGCCACCCGCGGCGGCCCGGGCGACGACGGCCCGGCCGGCGACGACCTGACCGGGGTGACCGACCGGCTGGCCCGGCACTACGAGCAGTGGGGGCGGATCACCGAACGCACCCTGCACCAGCAGGACGCCTCCCCGGCGCTGAAGGAGAGCGCCGACGCCGGCCGGCGGGCCCACCGGGAGTGGATCGAGGCGGTGTTCGCCGCCGATCTCGATCCACTGCCCCCCGCCGCCCGGGACGATCTCGCCGGCCGCCTCGCCGCGGTCTGCGGCGTCGAGCTCTGGCTCGTCCTACGCCGTGACCAGGGCCTGTCGGTGGCCGCCGCGCGCGCCGCCGTCGCCGACCTCGCCGCCGCCTGCCGCCACCGCGCCCGTCTTCCTGCTTATCCAGAGGGATGAATCGGGCGCGCAAGCCTCTGGATAAGCAGGAGATCGTCCGCCAGACCGGCCGGTGACGGCAGCCGGCGACGGCGGGCCCCGGCGACGCCCGTCCCCGATACCCCCGCAGCCTCGACCCCGCCGCCGTCCCGATTCCCACCGTGAGCCGACGGCGGGATGCCGCGCGTCCTCATCCGCTCCCCCACCCCACCAGGAGACCGTCATGACGCGTTACCTCGTCCACTGCTCCACCGCCGCGGGGCATCTGTTCCCCCTCGTCCCCGGCCTGCTCGCCCTGCAGGAACGCGGCCACGACGTCCGGCTGCGCGTCGGCGCCGCGCTCGTCGACACCGCCCGGCGCGCCGGCCTCACCGCCGAGCCCCTCGACCCGCGCATCGACGAGATCGCCGTGCGCGACGACGCCGCCGGCAGCGGCGCCGACCAGCTCCGGCTGGCCCTCGCCGGGCTGATGGCCCGCGGGCCGCTCGAGCGGGCCGACCTGAGCGCCGCGATCGACGCCGTCGACCCCGACGTCGTCCTCGTCGACACCAACGCCTACGGCGCCGCGGTGGCCGCGCAGGCGTCCGGCCGGCCGTGGGCGATCACGCTGCCGTCCCTCGTCGCGCTGCCGGGACGCGGCATCCCGCCCTACGGGCTGGGCCTCGCCCCGGCCCGCGGGCCCCTCGGGCGGGCACGGGACCGGGTGCTGTGGCCGTTGGTGATCCGCCAGTACGGCAAGGCGATGCTGCCGCCGCTCAACGAGCTGCGCGCCGGGGCGGGCCTGCCCGCGCTGACGAACCCGCTGGAGCACTTCCTCGGCGCCGATCGGCTGCTGGTCCTCGCCGGCGACCCGCTGGAGTACCCGCGGGTGGACGCGCCGGCGAACGTGTGCTTCGTCGGCGCCCAGGTCTGGGACCCGCCCGCGGCGGTGCCCGACTGGCTGGCCGAGCCGGGCGACCCGTGGGTGCTCGTCACGATGTCCACCGACTACCAGGGCGACGAGCGGCTCGCCGAGGTGGCCGTCGAGGCGCTGCGCGACGAACCGGTGCGGGTGCTCGTCACCCTCGCCGACTCCCACGGCCGCGTCGACCTGCCGGCGGCGGCCAACGTGCGGGCCGAGCGGTTCGTCCCGCACGGCCCGGTGCTCGCGCGGGCGGCGGCGGTCGTCTGCCACGGCGGGATGGGCATCGTGCACAAGGCGGTGGCGGCGGGGGTGCCGATCGTCGCGGTGCCGTTCGGCCGCGATCAGCCGGAGGTCGCCCGCCGGGTGGTGCAGGCCGGCGCCGGGGTCAGCCTGCCGGCGAAGCGGCTGACGCCCGAACGGCTGCGCACCGCCCTGCATGCGGCGCTGGCCGGCCGGGCGGGCAGCGCCGACGCGTCCCGCCGGCTGCGAGCCTTCGCCGGGAGCCCGTCCCTCCCGAGCGGCGGGTTCGATCCGGCCCGTGGGCCGGCCGGGCTGGGCGGGGCGCGCTTCGCCGCCGCGGCGCAGCAGCTCGCCCCGCTCGCCGCGGCAGACGGGGACACCCCGGTGGCGATCACGGCGAGGTGAGTGCTCGACGTCCGCGGACCGGCGCCGACCTCACCAGGCGCTGGACTCCACCACGGTGATCGGGGTCAGGGGCGGGTCGTTGCGCAACGCCTCGAGGAAGGTGACGACCTCGGCGGCGACCGAGCGGTGCTGCGCGTCGTTGAGGACGTCGTGGTGCGCGCCGCGCACGACGGTGAGCCGGGCCTTCGGCAACGCCTTCGCCGCGCGGGCGAGCGCCTCGCGGTCGGCGAAGGGGTCGGCGTCGCCGACGAGCAGCAGGTGCGGCAGGTCGACGGTGCTGCCGTAGGCGAGGTCGAGCAGCGCGGAGGGGACGGCGCCGGCCAGCGCCCCCCGCCGCACGGCCGGATCGTCGCTGAGCACGCCACGATGGACCGGGCAGTGCGAGCGGAGGTCCAGTTCGTCCTCCCACTCGCCGGTGGCACGTGCGCCGTAGCCGGGCAGCCCGGCGAGGACGACGGCGTCCGGCCACCAGGTGGCGTCCGCCGGCACCCGCGCGGCGAGCGCGGCGAGCGCCACCGCACCGGTGTCCGCGCCGACCAGGACGAGCGGGCGGGCCGGCTCGTCGGCCGAGGCGACCGCCTCGGCCAGCCGGGCGGCGAACCGCTCGACCGAGCCGGCCGGGTCGGCCGCGTCGATGACCGGGGCGTCGATCACCCGCACCCGGTAGGCGTCGGCCGCGATGCGGCTGGCGAAGCGCCGGTAGACGGCCGGGCTCTCCCCCCGGCCCGGCACGACCAGGACGGTGCCGCGAGTGCGCAGCCCCGCGGGGGCGGTGACGTCGAGGTGGTCTGTCATGGTCAGACTCCTGCCAGTGCGGGCTCGGCGGGGGATGCGGGTTTCCAACCCAGGGCGGGCGCGACTTCGGTGGCGATGAGCTCGAGCGCCCGGATCGCCGCGTCGTGGTCGACGACCGCCGGGTTGAACTGGGCGATCAGATCCGTGGCGACCGGCAGCACCTTCTCCTGCCGCAGCTGCGCGACGATCTCCTCCGGGTGGCCGTAGAAGGAGTGGTACCGGCGTAGCGCCTCGTCGGTGTCGATCCCCTTCGGGAAGGCGCCGCGCTCGGCGCCCCGTTGCGCGGCCGCGAGCACGTCCGGCCCGATCTGGGCGAGCGCGGTGCGCCTGTCGGCGGCCGGGAAGATGAACCGGGACAGCCCGATGCGGGGCACGCGCGGCCGGTCCCACGCGGCGAGGTACGCAGCGGCCCAGGGCCGCTGCACGGTGTCGGTGGGCTCGTCGTAGCCGTAGGCGGCGCGGTTGAGCAGCAGGTTCGAACCCACGGCCGCCGCGTACTCGGCACCCGGGCCGCTGAAGACGCCCTGCCAGATCCGGTCGGTGAAGTCCCGGGCCGGCGGCTGGATGGTGAAGCCGGGGGCGCCGACCTCCTCGTTCGCGAGCGCCTTGCGCAGCACCGCCAGCCCCTCGCTGGTGAGCTCACGCCGGCGGCCCACGTCCCGGCCGAAGGCGGCGTACTCCAGCTCGCTGCCGCCGCTGCCGACGCCGATCTCGACCCGGCCGCCGCTGAGCGTGTCGACGACCGACACGTCCTCGGCCAGCCGGACCGGGTCCTCCAGCGGCAGGATCGTGATCGCGGTGGCGAGCCGGATGCGCCGGGTGCGCGCGGCGGCGTAGGCGAGGAACGTCCAGGGTGAGGGCAGCCCGCCGCCGCCCAGGGACACGTGGTGCTGGGCGACCCAGCCGACGTCGAAGCCGAGCTCGTCGGCGACGACGAACAGCTCCTGGGCATGATCGTAGGTGGACGCCAGGTCGCCCGGCCCCTGGACGTGGGTGAGGAAGCCGAGCCGGAAGCGCGGCGAAGCAGGGCCGTCAGTGGCAGGGCCGTCAGTGGCAGGGCCGTCGGGAGCGGGGCTGCCGAGGGCTGGGACGTCGGTCATGTTCACACGCCTCTCAGGAACGGACGGACGCGCTCGCGCCGGCCAGGTCCACGCCGGTCGCCACGGCGGCCTTCGCCGCCACAAGACCCTGATCCGCCACAAGACCCTGATCCACCGCTGGACCCTGATCCACCGCTGGACCCTGATCCACCGCGCGGCCATGATCTACCGTGAGGTTCCCGTCCGCCGGGGGGACCTGGTCGGGGATGGTGCCGAGGACCTGGCCGGCGCCGAGAACGAGGTCGAGGACGGCACCGGCGCCGGCGGCAGGAAGCTCGGCGCCGCGCCAGGCCACGTGCTGGTCGGGGCGGACCAGCACGTTGTCGGCGCCGTACAGCGCGCGCACCGCCGGGTCGGTGAGGTGGACGACCGTGAACGGCAGCGATCGGGCGAGCGCCTCGGCGGCGAGGGCCCGCTCCACCTCCCGGTCCGCGGACAGCACGAGCAGCGCGAAGCCGGTGCCGATGCGGTCGTAGAGGGTGTCGCCGTAGGGGTCGACGAGGCCGTTCGGTGCCCGGTGCCCCGGCCGCGGGTCGTCCTGGTAGACGTCCGCGCGCCACGGTGGTTCGGTGTCGAGCTGGCCGTCCTCGTACCAGATCGCCGACGACGCGTCGTAGCGCTCGTCGAAGGTCACGCCGGGCGCGCCGAGAGCGCCCTGGCTGATCCGGGCACGGATCTCGGCGCGGCGCGCCTCGGCCTGGGGGCTGTCGTCGGCGTCGTCGGGGATGCCGAGCCGGCGCAGTTGCGCCAGCAGTGCGTGCGAGCGCCGCGAACGCTCCAGCGCGTGGTCGGCGATCCGCCAGTTGTGCCGGCGACGCTCCTGGTCGTAGGAGTCCAGCAGTTCCTCCGGGGCCTGACCGGCGAGCACGGCGGCGAGCTTCCAACCGAGGTTGACCACGTCGCCGAAGCCCTCGCCGAGGTTGCCGCCGGGGGTGCGCACGTGCGCGGCGTCGCCGGCCAGCAGCACCCGCCCGCGACGGAACGTCCGCGCGATCCGGGTGGCGTCGTAGAAGGTCGTCGACGAGACCAGCTCCAGGTCGAGTTCGAAGCCGAAGGCGGCCTGGGCGGTGGCGAGCAGTTCCGCCTCGGTGGGCGTGTAATCGAGCGGGTACGGGCCGGCGTACACGCGCCACTCGCGGGTGCTCACCGCGGCGAGGAAACCGGCGGCCCGCTGGTTGAACACGATGTTGGTGCCGCTGGGCGCCGGACCGACCCGGTCGGAGATGTCCTGCGTGCGGACGATGAGCCGCAGCCGCTTCTCGGTGGCGTGGGCGCCGTCGCGTTCGATGCCGGCGAGCCGGCGGACGGTGCTGCTGCCGCCGTCCGCGCCGAGCAGGTAGCGGGCCCGGATGGTGCGTGGCGTGCCGGAGGCCGCGGCCTCGGGGAGCACGTCGGCCTCGGGGAGCACGTCGGCCTCGGGGAGCACGTCGGCCTCGATCCGGTCGACGCTCTCCCGCAGCGCCACCAGCCGCCAGCCGCCGGCCACCCCGACGCCGCGCCGGTCGAGGTGGCCGAGGAAGACCCGCTGCAGGGCGCTCTGCGGACGGCGCAGCGCCTCCTCGGCGGAGTGGCCACCGCCGGACGAGCCCGCGAAGGACGGACGGCGGGGGGCGAGGAGCTCGTGACCGACCAGCGACGTGACCAGCCGGATGCCCTGGTTCCACTCCGGCGGGAACGTCCACTCGTCGCGGATGTGCTGCAGCAGCCCCCAGCGGCGGAAATGCTCCACCGTGCGCGGGCTGTGGCCCATTGCGCCGGCCCGGACCAGTGTCGCGGCGCGGGCGCGGTCGACGACGGCGACCCGCACCCCCCGGGCGGTGAGCTCCACGGCCGCCGACAGGCCCACCGGGCCGGCGCCGACGATCAGCACGTCGACCTCGGTCGGCGGCGTGGCGGTGGGGAAGCGCACGGTGTGCACGTCGCGCCCACCCGTGGCCGCATAGGCCTGGTCCGCATCAGCCAGGTTCGCGTGCGCCTGATGGGCGTGCGCCTGGTTCGCCGAATGCTCCGTCATGGTGGTCCTCCTCAGGCCTGATCGGCCGCGGTCTCGCGCTCACGCGCGTAGCGGTTGACCGGGATCGGCAGGCCCAGGTTGTCCCGCAGCGTGTCGCCGGTGTACTCGGTGCGGAACAGGCCGCGCTTCTGCAGCGACGGGACGACGTCGGCGACGAAGCGCTCGAGGTCGTCGTGGGTGCGGAAGCGGAGGTTCAGGCCGTCGGCCGCGCCGGTGGTGAACCACTGCTCGATCGCGTCGACGACGGTGTCCGGCGCGCCGGTGAACGGTGACGGCGCGTACTCGGTGACCGTCTCGACGACCTGCCGCAGGGTGAGCCCCTCGTCGCGGGCCTGCCGGATGATCTCCCAACCGCGGGTGCGCCCGCCCTTCTCGGCCAGGTGCGCGAGGTCGGGGAACGGCGCGTCGAGGTCGTGCCCGCTGAAGTCGTAGGCACCGAAGCTGCGGCCGAGGAAGCCGAGCTTGCGGTCGAAGTCGTTGTCGGCCTCGAAGATGTCGCGGGAGAGCCGGTGCGCGTCGGCGTCGGTGGCGGCGACGACGGGGCTGGCCCCGACGAGGATGACGACGTGGTCCGGATCGCGCCCGAGCGCCGCGGCCCGCCGCTTGATGTCGGCGTAGTAGTCCTGCGATTCCGCCAGCGTCCCCCCGGGGGCGTAGATGCCCTCCGCGACGTGGGCGGCCAGGGTGCGGCCCTCCTCGGAGACGCCGGCCTGGAAGATCACCGGCTGGCCCTGCGGCGACCGGTCGAGGTTGAGCGGCCCGGCGACCTTGAAGTGCTCGCCGACGTGGTCGAGGGCGTGCAGCTTCGTCGGGTCGAGGAAGAGGTTGCGTTCGACGTCGGCGGGGAAGGCGCCTTCCTCGTAGGAGTCCCACAGCCCGCGTACGACCTCGACCGCCTCGAGCGCCCGGCCGTAGCGGGTGGCGTAGTCGAGGTGCTCGTCGAGCCCGTAGTTGCGCGAGGTGCCGGTGTCGAAGCTGGTGACGACGTTCCAGCCGGCGCGCCCGCCGCTGATGTGATCCAGCGAGGCGAACCGGCGGGCGAGGTTGAACGGCGAGTTGTACGTCGAGCTCGCCGTGCCGACCAGGCCGATGTGGCGGGTGTGGGTCGCGACCGCCGACAGCAGCGTCAGCGGTTCGAGCCGGCTGAGGTAGTGCGCCGGGTAGCCGGCGTTGATGAACTGGCTGTCGACGATGAAGTACGCGTCGAACAGTGCCTGCTCGGCGGTCTGCGCCTGGCGGATGTAGTAGTTGATGTCGACGCTGGCGTTGTTCGGGACGCGCGGGTCCTTCCACAGGCCGTGCTGGCCGGGGCCGCCGACGCCGTAGGCGCTCAGGGCAAGGTGGAGCGTGCGGGCCATGTCCGGTTCCCTTCCGACGGGTGACGTCCAGGCCTGATCGGGGGTTCAGACCGGACCGGGTTCAGGCGTGCAGCAGGGCGCGCAGCGCGTCGCGCTCGGCGCGGCTGGCGGCGGCGGAGCGCAGCGTCGGCGCCGAACCGACGAGCAGCCGGGCGTAGGGGTGCCGGGGGTTGCTGATGACCGCGCGGGCGTCCCCCACCTCGACGAACTCGCCCTGGTAGAGCACCGCGATCCGGTCGGCGACGCCGGCGACGGAGCCGAGGTCGTGCGAGATGAAGATCAGGGCGACGCCGGCGTCGCGCAGCTCCTTGAGGATCTCCAGGATTCCGACGCGGTTGGCGGAGTCCAGCGCGCTCACCGGCTCATCCAGGATGATCAGCGCGGGCTCGGTGACCAGGACGCGCGCCACCGCGACGCGCTGGCGCTGGCCGCCGGAGAGCTCCCCGGGCAGGCGGCCGAACAGCTCGCTGTCCAGGCGGACGCGCGCGAGGTAGGCGCGACCGCGCTCGACCGCCTCCTTGCGACCCACGCCCTGCACGAGCAGCGGCTCGATGAGCGACTCCTCGATGGGCAGGTCGGGGTCGAGACTGCGCAGCGGATCCTGGAAGACGTACTGGACGACGCCGCGGCGACGCAGCGCGCGCCACTGCCGGGCGGAGTACCGGGACACGTCCTCGCCGTCGATGAGGATCCGGCCGCCGGAGGCCCGCACCAGCCCGAGCACCGCACGGGCGAAGGTCGACTTGCCCGAGCCGGTCTCGCCGATCACGCCCACGGTCTCGCCGCGGGCCACCGACAGCGAGACGCCGTGCAGCACCCGGCGCCGACGCCGCCGCAGCCCGTAGTGGACCTCGAGATCGGCGACCTGCAGGACCGGACGGCCGTCAGCGGACATCGTCCAGCTCCTTGCGCTGCTCGCCGGCAACCGGGCCGATGCCGGCATGGGGGTCGGCTTCCGGGTCGGGATCGGGATCGGGATCGGTCGTGGAGTCGGAGTCGGCCAGGTAGCGGTCCAGGCCGTACTGCTCGTGTTCGGCGATCAGCAGGCGGGTGTACTCGTGGCGCGGGTGGTAGAGCACGTCCGCGGTCGGCCCGTGCTCGACGACCTCACCCTCGCGCATGACCAGCACCTCGTCGCAGACCTGCGCGACGACGGCGAGGTCGTGGGACACGACGACGAGGGCGAGCCCGTTGCGCTCCCGCAGGTCGGCGAGCAGGTCGAGGATCTCGGCCTGCACGGTCACGTCCAGGGCGGTGGTCGCCTCGTCGGCGATGAGCACCTGCGGGTCGGCGGCGATCGCGGTGGCGATGAGGACGCGCTGCAGCATCCCGCCGGAGAGCTCGAAGGTGTACTGGTCGTAGACGAGCTCGGGGTCGCGCAGGTGCACCGCGGTCAGCAGCTCGAGCGCGCGGCGGCGCGCGGCCCGCCGCCGCAGCCCGGACTTGACCTGGATGACCTCGGCGATCTGCACCCCCACCTTGAGGGACGGGTTGAGGTAGGAGGCGGGGTCCTGGAACACCGCGCTGATCGTCGACCCGCGCAGGTCGGTCCACTGCGGGGTCGTCAGCCCGGCGATGTCGCGCCCGGCGATCTCGATCGAGCCGGCGGACACGGCGAAGTGCGCCGGCAGGATGCCGAGGATCGCCCGGCAGGTCAGCGTCTTGCCGCTGCCCGACTCCCCCACGATGCCGACGGCCCGGCCGGGCCTGAGCTCGAACGAGACGCCGTGCACGATCTCGCGGTCGTTGACCTCGTCACGGATCCGCACGCCGCGGACCGTCAGCGCGGGGGCCTGCGCGGCCGGCGGTGCCGCGGCGGACTGCGGATCCGCGGTGGTCGGGGCCACGGCGGGCGAGGGCACGGCGGGCGAGGGAACGGCGGGCGAGGGCACGGCGGGCGGCTGCCCGGCGGGCGGGTCCGCCGGGCGCGCCGCGGGCACCGTGGCGGTGGCCGTGCCATCGGAACGGGTTCTCGTCACGGGGCGACACCTCCGGCGGGGATCGGTTCGGCTGGGTCGAGGCGGCGGGCGCGCACCCGGCGGCTGTTGAGCAGCGCGCGCCCCGCCTCCCCGGACACGTCACGGATCGCGTCGGCCAGCAGGTTGCTGCCCCACACCGTGGCCATGATCAGCAGGGCGGGGACGGCCGGGGCCCACGGCTGGTAGGACAGGTAGCCGAGGTCGGAGGCGAGCAGGCCACCCCAGGTCGGCGCCGGCGGCTGCACCCCGATGCCGAGGAAGCTCAGGCTGGAGACGACGACGAAGCCGATGCCGATGGTCTGGGCCAGCGCCACCGCTACGGGCGGCAGCACCTTCCCCCACACGTGCCGGCGCGCGATCCAGCCGATCGACGCGCCGGAGATCAGCGCCGCCTCGACGTACTGCGAGCGGGCGACCGCCAGCGTCGACGCCCGCGCGACCCGGTAGAACAGCGGGGAGACGAGCACGCCGACGGTGAACATCGCCTGCGGGATCCCGTTGCCGAGCAGCGCGGTGACGGCCACGGCGTAGATGAGGAACGGCAGTGCGATGAGCGTGTCGGCGATCCGCAGCGTGAACCACTCGAACACCTGGCCGAAGTACACCGACAGGATGCCCGGGACGACGCCGACGACCAGCGCGATCAGCGCGACCTCGACCGAGCCGAGCACGCTGGTGCGCGACCCGGCGAGCAGCCGGCTGAAGACGTCCCGGCCGAGGTAGTCCGTCCCGAGCCAGTGCTCCCAGGAGGGGCCGGCCAGGGTCAGCGCACTCGTCCCCAGCGGGTCGTGCGGAGCCAGGGTCGGGCCGAGGATCGCCAGCAGGACGATCACGGACAGGATGCCGACGGCGAGCCGGCCGGCCGGCAGCGCCAGGACGCGGCGGACCATGTCACACCCCCCGCTGCGAGGCCGGCGTGACCCGGCCCAGGACGATGTTGACGATCAGGTTGAAGGTGACGACCAGCACGATCGACACGACCAGCACGCCCTGGACCGCCGGCACGTCACCGGCCTGCGCGGAGTCGTTGGCGAACCGGCCGAAGCCCTGCAGCCCGAAGATCCACTCGGTGACCACGGAGCCGCCGATGAGCGTGGGGAACCGCCAGCCCAGCACGCTCAGGGCGGGTCCCACCCCGTTGCGCAGCACGTGCCGGAAGAAGATCCGCCGCGGGCTGAGCCCCCGCACGATCGCGCCGGTCACGTAGTTCTCCTGGTAGGAGGCGATGAGGCCGGAGCGAAGCTGGCGGGCGACGTCGGCCATCGGGTCGAGGCTGAGCGCCAGCGCGGGCAGCAGGATGTGGGTGAACCACGGCCACGTCCCCACGCTCGCCGGCACGTAGCCCGCGGCCGGCAGCCAGCCGAGCCCGACGGCGAAGACCGTCACCAGGACGATGCCGACCACGAAGGGCGGCATCACCGAGAAGATCGTCAGGAAGCCCGTGATCGTCCGGTCGATCCAGGTGGTGCGGCGCACCGCCGCCAGGGTGCCGAGCCCGAAACCGAAGACGACGCCGATGATCAGCGCCAGCGTCACCACCGACAGGCTGATGGCCAGGCCGTTGCTGATCAGCTCGGCGATGTTCGTGCCGTTGGACCAGCTCGCGCCGAGCTGGCCGTGCAGGATGTCGGTGAACCAGCTCCAGTACTGGGCGAGGAACGGGCGGTCCAGGCCCCACTGCTGCTCGATGCGGGCGACCGCGTCCGGGGTGGCGCTCTCCCCGAGCTGGATGCTGGCGGGGCTCAGGCCGCTGATCGCCCGCAGGGCGAAGGTCAGGAAGGTCGCCACCAGGAAGACCGGGACGAAGATCGCGACCGAACGGGCGAGGGTGACCAGGACGCGGCCGGCGGCGCGGCGCGCCCTGGCGGCGGCGAGCGCAGCGCCCGGGTCGGCAACGACCGCGTGGTCAGCCGTGCTCACCGCCATGGGTTGCCTCCTCTCTTCAGGCCGGTTGGGCGTGGATGGACGTCGGGTGGGAGTGGATGGGCATGGAGTGGGCGTGGGTGGGCGCCGCGGGTCGGCGCAGGTGCGGTCGGCGCGGGCCGGATCAGTCGCCGATGGTCACGCCGGTCCAGTCGATGTGGGCCGGGTTGGCGGGCAGCGCGGAGATCGCCTTGTTCTTGGCGAACAGGTTCGGGCTGGAGTAGGTGAAGACGAGCGCCCTGCTCTGCAGGCCCACGCGGGTGGCCGCCTGCAGGATCTGCGGGTAGTCCGGCGCGTCCAGCGGCGTCTGGCGGACCTTGGCGATCGCGGCCTCGAAGCCCTCCGGCTCGTAGGGCGAGCTGAGGTTCAGCGGACCGTCCGGGCCGAAGTGCGCCGTGAGCGTCTGGACGGCCGAGTCACGCCCGGTCGTGCCGTACAGCGAGAACGTCAGATCCTTGGCGAAGAAGGGCGTCGCCCAGTTCTTGTTGATCTTGATGGTGACGGTGATCCCGATCGCCGCGAGCTGCGACTGCACGATCTCCGCCGCCGGGTCCTCCTTCGAGATGACCAGGTCCAGCTTGATCTGGCCCGGCTTGATGCCGGCCTGCTCGAGCAGCTGCTTCGCCTTCGCCGGGTCGTACGGGTACAGGTTCGCCGACTTCTCGTCGTAGGCGATGTACCCGGGCGGGAAGGGCTGGTTGGTCGGCTTGCCGTACCCGAAGGTGAGCTTGTCGACGAACTCCTGCCGGTTGGTGGCATAGCGGACCGCGTCGACGACCTTGGGGTTGTCGAACGGCGCCTTGTTGATGTTCAGGCTGATGTTCGAGGCGTTGAAGCCAGGCTGCACGAAGACGTCGAGGCCGGCCGCCTTGGCGGCCTTCGCCTGGCTCGGGGCGAGGTCGGCGAAGTTGTAGACGCCCGTCTGCAGGCCGGAGACGACCGTGGCCTTGTCGGGCGCCGAAACCAGCTCCACGTTGTCGATGTGGATGTTCTTGGCGTCCCAGTAGTTCGGGTTCTTCTTCAGCAGGACCTTCGTGCCCGGAATCAACTGCGTGACGACGAACGGTCCGGCGCCGACCGGGTTCTGGTCGAGCTTCGCCGGGTCCGCCGCGGCCTTGGGACTGGCGATCTGCAGCACGCGCTCACCGAGCAGCAGGGGGATCTGGTGGTCGACCTGGGTGAGGTGGACGACCACGTCCAGGTCGCCGCCGGTCGTGACCGACTTGATCGAGGTGAGGTCGCCGAACAGCGCCGAGTTCTTCTGCGACTTGGCCCGGTCGATGGCGTCCTTGACCGCCGCGGCGTTGACCGGAGTGCCGTCGCTGAACGTCAGCTTCGGGCGCAGATGGAACGTGATCTCGTCGCCGGTGGCGTTGTAGGCCCAGCTCTCGGCCAGGTCCGGGACGGCGTTGCCCTTCGCGTCCGTCCTCGTCAGCGACGCATAGGGCAGGGCGAGGATGCGGAACTGGGCGCCACTGCCCGAGACCACCGGATCCCAGTGCGTCGGGAAGAAGGAGGAGGCCCATTTCAGGGTGGCCGACTTACCGCCGCCTCCGCCGCCGGCGGCCGCGGTTCCGGCGCCGGAACCGGAGCCGCAGGCACTGAGGACGAGGGCCGTGAGGGTCACCAGGGCCCCGAGGACGGCGCCGCGTCTCGTGCGGCGGGCGGACGGCAGATGTCGCGCGGAGGTCATCGTCTTCTTTCTCTGTCTGGATCTTGACGTTTGGATCTCGACGGGAATGGGCTGCGATTCAGGGGACAAGCACCGAGGCCGCGCTGTCGGCCACCGCCGCGCTGTCGCCTACCGCCGCGCTGTCGCCCACCGCGTCGCCGACGGACTGCTCGTGGCGGCGTCGCGCCGCCGTGTACCGGTTCTCGGGAATCGGCAGGCCGAGATTGCCGCGCAGCGTGGTCGACTCGTATTCGGCGCGGACGACGCCTCGTTCGCGCAGGATCGGCAGCACCTGATCGGTGAAGCGCGCGAACTCACTCGGCACGTTCACGGTGATGTTGACGCCGTCGAAGCCACCGCCTTCGAACCAGCGCTGAATCTCGTTCGCGACGGTCAGGGGCGACCCGACGAAGGGCGAGCGGCGGGCCTGCAGCTGGTGTTCGACCACCTGGCGCAGCGTGAGGTTGTTCTCCTGCGCCAGCTTCGTGATTGCGTCCGCATGAGTGCGGAAGCTGCGCTCGGCGACGTCTCCGACCTCGGGGAACGGCGCGTCCAGGTCGTACTGCGAGAAGTCGTGCCAGCCGAAGGGGCGCCCGAGCTCGGCCAGGGCCCGTTCGAAGCTGCCCTCGCCGAGGATCGCGTCCTCCTTGGCACGGGCCTGCTCGTCGGTGTCGGCGATGATGGGGGAGATTCCCGGGACGATGAGCAGGTTCTCCGGGTCGCGGCCCTTTGCGGCCGCCCGGGCCCGCAGCTCGGTGCGGAACGCCTGCGCCTGCTCGAGCGTCGGCGCGTGGGTGAAGATCGCGTCGGCGATGCTCGCGCCGAGGTCACGCCCTTCCTCCGAGTCGCCCGCCTGGAAGATGACCGGCTGGCCCTGGGGGGTGCGCTCGAGGTTCAGCGGTCCGACAACGGAGAAGAATTCACCGGTGTGATTGAGCGCGTGCTGGCGGCTACGTTCGAAGAAAACGCCGCGCTCCTTGTCGCGGGGGAAGGCGTCCGCCTCGTAGGAGTCCCACAGCCCCTGCGCAATTCGCACGTGTTCGATCGCTCGCCCGTAGCGGGTCGGATAGTCGTAGTGCTCGTCTCGGCTGTAGTTGCCGGCCGTGCCGGCGTCGCCGCTGGTCACGACGTTCCAGCCGGCGCGGCCGCCGCTGATGTGGTCGAGCGAGGCGAGGCGGCGGGCGACGTTGAAGGGCTCGTTGTAGGACGTCGTGATCGTCCCCACCAGGCCGATGTGGCGGGTGTGGACGGCGATCGCGGACAGCAGCGTCAACGGCTCCAGGCGGCTGAGGTAGTGGTTCGGGGAGTCCGCGGTGATGAACTGGCTGTCGACGATGAAGACGTGATCGAACTTCGCGGCCTCCGCCTCCTGGGCGCGGGCGATGTACCAGCGGACGTCCACGCTGGCGTCACCCGGGATCTCGGGGCTCAGCCACGTGTTGTGTTGCCCCGGACCGCCGACTCCGATGAGGACGGCGCCCAGTTTGAGCGTGCGAACAGACATGGTGGAGCCTTCCCGGGCTGGGGGCGGAGAGCGCACGACGACGGCGCCGTCCGTCGGGCCGAATCCGGTTCCGGTTCCGGCACAATGGGCGCGCTGAAGTACGCGGGAAAGGAAGGGAGATACCTACATCGCGTCGCTGGAACGGGCGACGGCTTTGGCTGCGGCGGCGCAGCGACCGATCAGGTCAGCGACAGAGCGCTGCCTGACCACGGGCGAGATCCAGCCAACGACAACACGTGAGCATCACGGTCGTCGACTGGGTCATGCCGATGAGCATGCTGGTCCGGCGACCGGATGTCCAACTACGCTTCGTTATGACGATCAATCGCATCTGGTTATGAATGTCCAGTACCCTGACCGGCATGCGACGAATGCTGGACATCGCCCCACTGCGCAGCTTCGTCGCTGTCGCGGACTGCGGCGGTTTCCAGCGGGCCGCGACGTCGCTGCACCTCAGCCAGGCGGCGGTGAGCCAGCACGTGCGCCGGCTCGAGTCCGCCACCGGACGCGCGCTGGTCGAGCGCCAGGGCCGCGGTTCCCGGCTGACCCCCGACGGCGAGCACCTGCTCCGCCAGGCCCGGCGGATCCTCGCCATCCACGACGAGACCCTGCACGGTTTCGGCATGGAGACCGAGGAGACGGTCGTGATCGGCTCGACGGAGCACGCCGCGGCACAACTGCTGCCCTTCCTCGCGGCGGCGCTGGAGCAGTCGCTGCCCCGCTATCGCATCCGCTTCCGCATCGACCGCGGCACCAACCTGCGCGAGGGGCTCGAGGCCGGGCGGATCGATCTGGCGCTGCTGCTCGGCCCGGCCAACGACCCGCGCGCGACGCCGGTCGGCGAGCTGGAGCTGATCTGGTACTCCTCCCCGGTGTGGCGGCGGCCGGCGGCGACGCAGCCGATGCCCGTGGTCGCCTTCGACCATCCCTGCGCGCTGCGCACCTGCGCGTTGGAGGCCCTGTCGTCGCAAGCGATTCCCGCGGTGATCGGCGCGGAGGCGATCCAGCTCGCCGGCGTCCAGGCGGCCGTGGGTGCCGGCCTGGGGGTCGCGTTGATGGCCACCATGGGGCAGACACCCGAAGGGCTCGTCGCACGCGACGACCTGCCGAAACCCGCGCCGCTACCGCTCGCCGTCTGGTCCCGCCACGGCCTGGCGACGATCATCTCGGAGCGGGTCGCGGCGGCGTTGGGGCGGCTGCTCGCCGAGCCGGCGGCGGCCGAGACGGCCATCGAGAACCTCCAGCTCGCCAGGGGAGCCTGAAGCTCCCCCCGTTCCGTGCCGACGCCCGGTAGCCGCCGCCCCCCCGCCCGCTCACCCCCGCCCGCTCAGACGTGCGGAAGCACCTCGGCGGCGATCAGGTCGAGGTGGTCGAGGTCGGCCAGGTCGAGGACCTGCAGGTAGATCCGGCTCGCTCCGGCGCCGTCGGGGCCGAAGGTCGCGAGCTTGGCCAGGATCTCCTCGGGGGTGCCGGTGAAGCCGTTGGTGCGCAGCTCGTCGACCTCGCGGCCGATGCGCTCGGCCCGCCGGGCGAGTTGCGCGTCGGACTTCGCGCAGACGACGACGTTCGACGTGGAGTAGACGAGGTCCGCCGGGTCCCGGCCGGCCGCCGCGGCCACCTCCCGGACCCGGGCGAACCGCTGCCCGACCACCTCCGCGGCGGCGAAGGCGGCGTTGAACTCGGCCGCGTAGGTGACGGCGAGCTGGGGGGTGCGCCGCCGCCCGGCTCCCCCGATGATGATCGGCGGCCGGGGCTGCTGCACCGGCTTCGGCAGCGCCGGGCTGTCGGCGAGCTGGTAGTACCGGCCGTCGTGGGAGAAGGTCTCCCCGGGCGGGGTGCCCCACAGCCCGGTGATGATCGCAAGCTGCTCGGTCAGCCGGTCGAACCGTTCCTCGACCGGGGGAAACGGGAGGCCGTAGGCGGTGTGTTCCGCCTCGAACCACCCGGCGCCGAGGCCCAGCTCCACGCGGCCGCCGCTCATCGCGTCCACCTGCGCGACGGCGATGGCCAGCGGCCCGGGCAGGCGGAAGGTCGCGGAGGTGACGAGGGTGCCCAGCCGGATCCGCGAGGTCTCGCGGGCCAGGGCCGCCAGCGTCACCCAGGAGTCCGAGGGCCCCGGCGACGGATCACCCGGCCCCATCCGCAGGTAGTGGTCGGAACGGAAGAATCCGTCGAAGCCGGCGTCCTCGGCCGCCCTCGCCACGGCGAGCTGCCGCTCATAGGAGGCGCCCTGCTGAGGCTCGATGAAGATGCGCAGGTCCATCCGTCCACCTTGGCAAACGGCCGCCGGACCCGCTCGGCGGCCCCCGGGCCGGGAGGTGGGGTCGGACCCGGGCGGGCGGCCCGACGGCCGGTAGGGTGATCGTCCAGGCCTCCCGGGGGGCGATGCGGGCTGGCGGTGGCCCGGGCCCGGCGGCGGGCGGGCTGCACGGCCGGGCTGCACGGCCGGGCTGCACGGCCGGGCTGTGCGGCGGCCGGGACGAGGGCGAGGAGGTGGCACTGTGGCGCTCCAGGACAACCAGGACGAGCGAGAACTGATCATGGATGCCGCGTACCGGTGCCTGCTCGCGAGCGAGGGCGTCTCCGTGTCGATCACCGACATCCTGCACGCCGCCGGCCTGTCGACGCGCGCCTTCTACCGCCACTTCGCGTCCAAGGACAGCCTGCTGCTGGCGATGTTCCGCCGCGACTGCGAGCGCGTCACCGCCGAGCTGACCGCGTCGATCGCTGCGGCCACGACCGCCCGCGAGGCGTTGCGCCGCTGGATCGACGGCGTGTTGCACCTGATGTCGGCGGAGCCCCGCCGCCGCCGCGCGCTGATCCTGAGCTCCGAGGAGACCCGCCGGGCCCGCGGTTTCGCCGCGGAACGGGAACGGTTCCAGGCCGCCCAGGAGGCGGCCCTCGCGGCGATCCTGCGCCGGGGCGTCGAGGACGGCTCCTTCCCCCGGGCGGACCCGCGGGCCGACGCCGAGCAGATCCAGGCGGTGCTCGGCCGGGCCCTGGACCGCCAGCTGCTGTGCCCGCCGGCCGGCAGCCCCGCCGAGACGGCGGACCGGGTCGCCGACTTCGTCTTCCGCGCCCTCGGCGCGTCCACCGGCCGGTCCGCCAGCGGCGTGAGCTGACCCCGCCGCCACCCGCAGTTCCCGCGCGACAGCCCGCGTCCAGGTGCGGGACGCCGTTGACAGCCGGGCCGGCGGGAACAATTTTGTGAAAAAGGCGTTTTCAGCTGGGTAGCCCCGGGCACGACCACCAACCGGGACGCGGCGGGCCCATCGGACCATCCGGCGGGTGGGTCTCGTCGAGGCCCGTGCACGCACACCGAGAGGGAGGTGCATCCGCCGATGGCGACGGTTCCCCTGCGGATCCTGCATCCGCGGCATGGCATCCACGAACCGACCAGCGGCACGCCCGCCCGCTCGGCCGGATCGGTCCGCCGCACCACCACGATCGACATGCTGCGCCCCGACGGGTTCGGCGGCCCGCTGCACCTGGTCGGCCGCGGCCGCGACCTGCGCACCGCCGACCCGGCCGACGACGGGCCGGGCGGCACGGCCGCGGGCGCCGAGGTGCTGGGCGAGGCGACGGTGCACGCGGTGGTGGACTTCACCGCCGGGCGCGAGCTGCGCCAGATCACCAGCGACCCGACGCGACCGGCGCTGGCCGGGCTGGTCGGGCGCTCGGTCGCCGCGGGCTTCCGCGGCCGGCTCGACGAGGTCGACCCCGCGGTGGCCGCCGAGGAGGACCTGCTCTACCTGCTGCTGGACGACCTGCCCGGCGCGGCGCTCGTCTCCGGGCACGCCTACGGCGCCGCCGCGCAGGAGGCGCGGGAGACCGGCGTCCCGGCGATCCCGCCGATGCGCCAGGGCGACTACCGGCACGTCACGGACCTGTGCGCGGGTTTCGCCACGGGCGGGACGATCATGAGCGAGGTCGAGGCGTTCGGCCGCTCGCCGGTGGTGACCGGTCCGGTCGCCCCGCCCCTCGAGCGCCCCGGTGACCCGCTGGCCTGGCACGACACCCCGCCGCTGCCACCGCGCGGCATGCGCCGGGCGCGCCGCGTCGACGTCCGCCTCGACGGCTCCGGCGCCCGGGCCCACGTCGACGCCCTGTTCCGGGACTCCTACGTCCTGCCCGAGGGCGTGGCCACCGTCATCCACGAGTACACCGTGACCGCCGAGGTCGACACGGCCACGTCGACGTTCGTGAGCTGCGAGGCGACCCCCCGCGCGCTGCCGTTCGTCGAGTGCCCGGCCGCCGCGGCCAGCGCCGCCCGGCTCGCCGGGATGCCGCTGGCCGGGCTGCGCCCGTTCGTGCGCCGGACCTTCGTCGGCACGTCGACCTGCACCCATCTCAACGACACGCTGCGCGTGCTGGAGGACGTCCAGGCGCTGCTCGGCCCGCTCCACCCGCACCTCCGCGAAGGGGCACACCTCCGCGAAGGGGCACACCTCCGCGAAGGGGCACACCTCCGCGAAGGGGCAGAGAACCATGGGTGACAGCGTGATGTACGACTCGCCGACCGAGTTCCTGCACGAGGCCGCCAACTCCGGCGACCTGTGCGTGGCCCAGTCGGTGCTGCCGGACGACGACGGGACGTACACCGTCTCCTGCTCCTGCGAGCGGTGGATGGCGAACGCGCCCAGCATGGAGGAGGGCCTGCGGCCGGCTCGGGTACACACCGGCTCGCAGCGCTGACCTGGCGGTGGGGGCCGGCCCGTCGCCACGTGTCAGCCGCCGCCGACGATGGCGCGGGCACGCAGGTCCTTGATCTCGTCGTCGCCGTGGCCGAGCTCGCGCAGGATGGCCTCGGTGTGCTCGCCAGCCAGGCAGCCGCCCAGGCTGCGGGTGGACGACCGGGAGAAACGCACCGGCGGGCCCATGCGCAGGTGGTCGTCGAAGACGGGGCTCACGGCCGGCGAGGCGTACTCGGCGGCGAGGGCCGGATCGGTCTGCAGCTGCAGCTCCGCGTCCATCTCGGTGACCTGGACGCAGCCGACGTCAGCGGCGGTCAGCCGCTGTTCCCACTCGGCCGCGGGCCGGGTGGCGAAGATCCGGCCGAGTTCGACGGCCAGCTCGTGATCGTGCTCGGCGCGGGCGGCGGCCGTGGCGAACCGGGGGTCGGCGGCCGGATCGACGGCCGGATCGACATCGCGGGCGCCGGCCGGATCGGAGACCGCGCCGCCCCCGGATCCGCCCGCCCCGGCCGGGGGACCAGCCGCGAGGGCGGCGACGAGCGCCGCCCACTCCCGCGGCGCGGGCGCGGCGAGGAACACCCATCCCTGCGCCGCCGGGTACATCCGGTAGAGCGCGTTCAGGCCGTGCCCGCCCTCGTCGACGACGGGCTGTGCCGGCCGGCCCGCGTACTCGACGACCTGCTCCATCAGCGCGTACATGCCGGTCGCGATCATGGTGACGGTCATCGGGCCGAGGGGACGGCCGCGGGTGCGGGCCAGCAGGCCGAGCGAGATCGCCGAGGCCACGCCGAGCGCGGCGAGCCCGTCGGCCTGCAGGCTCGTCACCGCCGAGGCCGATGCGATCCGCGCGGCGGTGGACTTGATCTGCGCGAGCGAGGTGGCGTTCGCCGCGTGCGGCGCCTCGGTCATCGCGATGCCGCTGGCCGCACCGATCGACGGCGCGTAGGCGGGCCTGTCCCCGAAGGGACCGTCGGTGCCGTAGCCGGGCGCGTTGACGTAGACGAGATCCGGGTTGACCGCCCGCAGCGTCGCCGCGTCGACCCCGGCCCGCTCGGCGGCGCCGGCGCGGAACGCCTGCAGCACCACGTCGCTGCGGCGGGCCAGCTCGTGCACGATGCGCCGGCCCTCCTCGGTGCCGAGATCGAGGGCGATGCTCTCCTTTCCCTGCATGACCCGCACCGCGCCGAGCTCCGGGAACGGCAGGATCCGGCGGATGGTGTCGCCCGCCAGCGTCTCGACCTTGATCACCCGGGCGCCGAGATCGGTCAGCATGGTCGTGCCGAACGGGGCCGCGAACATCAGCCCGAACTCCAGAATGGTGACGCCGGCCAGCGGCGGACCGACCGGCGCTGACACGGCGGGGCCGGCGTGCGGGGCGGCGGCGTGCGGAGCGGCGGAGCGTGTGACGCCGGCGGCCGCGGCGCGCAGTTCGGCGCCGTGCTCGTCCGGCCGGGGGGCGGGCCGCGGCGGCGACAGCGGGGCGCCGTCGGCGTGCACGAGGGTGGTGGGGCGGCGGACCGGGCCGTGCTCGGCGGTGTCGAGGACGACGACGCGGCCGTCATGCCGGATCTGCGGATGGTCCAGCACGCCCGAGCCGACGTTGAACACCTCGGCGTTGATGTTCGGGTTGGTCGCGAAGACGTGCTGCCAGTCCGCGAGGGTACGCTCCCCCACCTTGCGGATCATGATCTCCCAGAGCTCGGTGCGTAACTCCTGGGTCTCCAGGACCGGTAAGCCCGCCCACTTCGGGTCGTCCAGCAGCGGGGTGAGGCCGAACTCCGCCAGCATCGCCGCGAACAGGCGGGGCTCGACCTGCGCGAACTGCAGCCAGTGGCCGTCCCTGGTCGGCGCCGCGAGCAGGGGGTAGATCAGCGCGCTGACCGGGTCGCCCGCCGGGGTGGTGGCCTCGACGGTCCGGTAGGCGTCGGGAAAGCGCACCGCGACGAGGTGCTCGAACCAGCTCCAGGTATCGATCATGCTGACCCCGCGGACCAGGTCGGCCTCCACGTGCTGGCCGAGCCCGCTGGACTCCCGCTCGACCAGCGCGGCCGCGATCCCCTGCACGGCGGTGTGGGCGGCGCCCCAGGTGGCGAAGGCGACCGAGCAGTACGCCGGGCCGGGCCGGGACACCAGTCGCCGCTTGGCGTGGAACATGCCGAGCTTGGCCATGACCAGGCCCTCGTAGCCCTTCAGGTCCGCCCAGGGCCCGGACGAACCCCAGCCCGTGATCGCCACGCTGACCAGGCGCGGGTTGCGCTGGGCGAGGTCGCCGGGGCCGAGGCGCAGGCGGCGGGCGGTCCTCGGGCGCAGCGTGGTCACCACGACATCGGCGCCGGTGAGCAGCCCGTCGAGCACGGGCCGGTCGGCCGGGTCGTGCAGGTCCACGACGACGCTGCGCCTGCCGCCGCCGATGGCCGGCCAGGCCGGCGAGCGGCGCAGCGGGCTGCCCCCCGCCGGCTCGACCCCGACGACATCCGCGCCGGCGTCGGCCAGGAACCGGGTCGCCAGCGCCCCCGGCATCGTCGTCGACAGGTCGATCACCCGCAGTCCGGCGAGCGGCGAACTCGACGTCGGCACCGGGCCGTCCGGCCCCTGCCCGGAAATGGACGCTGTGCTCATGTCGGCCTCCAGATGCAGATGCGGATCCGGATGGTTCACGTCAAGGAGAGGACGTTTACCTAGAACACGTAGTGAGATATGTTAGGTAGATCACAGCGGCTGTCAAGAATCGGGCTCGGCCGGGTCGGTTCGGTTCGGCTGTCGGCCGGGCGACGGATGATTGCGCTCACGGCGGCCGGGCATGATCCTCGCCTGCAGATCGGGACTCCGGTCCCGCCGCGTTCGACCTGGAGGGGGACGACGGCCGTGCTGCTCGCCGAGGACCTGTTGCTGCTCGCGCTCGACCCGGATCGCGGGACTCCCGTGAACTCCTCCCGCCAGCCGCTGGGCGTGGCGCTGTGCGGCGCGCTCGTCGCCGAGCTGGGGCTCGCGGGGCTGATCGAGGAGGACGGGCGACGGCTCGCGCCGGTCGGCATCCGCCCGAAGCACCCACTGCTCGCCGACGTCCACGCCGCGCTCGGCACGGTCCGCGGGCGGCGCGCGGCCGACCAGCTCCGCCGCCTGGACGGGGCGATCGGCGGGGTCTGGTCGCGCGTGGTCGACGGCCTGGTCGACGCCGACGTGTTGGGGCGCCGACGCGACCGAGTGCTGGTCGTGCGGATCACCCACCACCCCGTGCTGCGCACCGAGGCGCGCGACGAGGTGGTGTGGCGGATGCGGACGGCCGCGACCGGCGACGGGCCGCTGGACCCGCGCACGGCCACCGTGCTCGCCCTGTCCGGGCCGGCCCGCCTGCTGGAGGTGGTCGCCCCGCAGCGCGCCGAACGCCGCCACGCCAAGGCGCGCATCGCGGCGGCGACGGACCAGACCCCGATCGCGCCGATCGTCAGGAAGGTCATCCAGGAGGCGCAGCAGGCGGCCGCCGCGGCCGCGACCACCGCGGCCATCGCCAGCACGGCGTCGACCTGACCGGTGCTGGAACTCGGTCCGAGCATCCCACCGGCGGCGGGCTGACCGCTCGCCCGAGCGCACCGGTCACCCCGCTCGCCCTCCGCAGTACCCCGCGCAGGCCACACGCCACGCGCCCGCCCTGTCCCAACCCCCCGAAGATCTCACCTTAGAGTCGTCATCCGACTCCCCTGTGCAATCTCCCATCAGGAGTGACACCGGATGACGCATGCCCGTGGCACCGCCGATCCCGGCGGTCGCCCCCGCCGATCCCGCGCGGCCCGCCGGGCGGGACGCCAGCCCGCCCGAGCCGA
>NZ_CM001489.1:24829-177403 GCF_000262465.1 Frankia sp. QA3 | reverse complement strand
CGCCGCGGCCGTGCTCGCGGTGCAGGTCGTCGCCCTGCTGCTGGTCGGCACCTACGCGCGGCGCGGTCCGCGGCTGTGGGGGTTTCCGTTCTTCTACTGGTACACGCTGCTGTGGCTCCTGCTCGGCGCCGCCGGGATGGCCGGCTGCACCTGGCTGCTGGGCCGGGCCACCCGGCATCCCACCGCGGTGGGCGCTCCCCCCGGTCAGGACGCAGGGGGCGCCGCCCGCCCCGACCGGGGGGACCGGTGACGCGGGCCGGCGCCTACCTGGCCCCGACCGGCGGTGCCCCGCTCGCCGCGCAGCCGTTCCACACCCCCTTCCACGGGGTGGAGTTCGCGGTGTTCACCGCCCTGTTCGCCGCGGTGGCCGTCCTCGGGTTCAGCGCGCTCCGTTGGCGCCGCACCGCGCCGGGGCCGCTGACCAGCCTCGACGAGTGGGGGCTCGGCGGGCGCGGATTCGGCTCGTTCGTCGCCTGGTTCCTCATCGGCGGCGACATCTTCACCGCGTACACGTTCGTCGCCGTGCCCGGCGCGATGTACGCGGCGGGCGCCGTGTCCGGCTGGTTCGCCGTCGCCTACACCACCATCGTCTGGCCGATGGTCTTCGTCCTGATGCCGCGGCTGTGGACGGTGGCGCACCGGCACGGCTACGTCACCCCGGCCGACCTCGTCCGCGGCCGGTACGGCTCGCGTGCCCTCGCCCTCGCCGTCGCCGTCACCGGCATCGTCGCGACCCTGCCCTACATCGCCCTGCAGCTCGTCGGCATGCAGGCGGTGCTGGAGGTGATGGGCGTCGGGACAAGCAGCGACAACCCGCTCGTCCGCGACCTGCCGATCATCGTGGCGTTCGGCGTCCTCGCCGCCTGCACCTACACCGCCGGGCTGCGGGCGCCGGCCCTCATCGCGTTCGCCAAGGACCTGCTCATCTACGCCGTCGTGCTGGTCGCCGTGGTCGTCCTCCCGCACCGCCTCGGCGGCTTCGGCGCGATCTTCGACGCGGCCGAGCACAAGTTCGACGCGGCGAACGCCGCCGCGGCGGGGGCGGGTCGCCCGGCGACGGCCGTGTTCATCCCCGGGCCGAAGGAGTTCCTCGCCTACGGCACCCTCGCGCTCGGCTCGGCGATGGCGCTGTTTCTGTACCCGCACGCGATCACCGGCGTGCTGGCGACCCGCGGCCGGGAGGTCATCCGGCGCAACACCGCCGTCCTGCCGCTGTACTCACTGCTGCTGGCCTTCCTCGCGCTGCTCGGCTACGTGGCGATCGCCGCCGGGGTGCACACCACGAACCCGCGCCTCGCGGTGCCGCTGCTGTTCGAGCGGGAGTTTCCGGCGTGGTTCACCGGCATCGCGTTCGCCGCGGTCGCGATCGGCGCGCTGGTTCCCGCCGCGATCATGTCGATCGCGGCGGCGAACCTGTTCACCCGCACCATCTACGTCGGGCACCTGCGGCCGGGCGCGACGGCGGCCGAACAGACCGCCGTGTCGAAGGTCGCGTCGCTGCTGGTGAAGGCCGGGGCGCTGCTGTTCGTCCTCGGCCTGGACACCCAGAACTCGATCAATCTGCAGCTGCTCGGCGGGGTGTGGATCCTGCAGACGTTCCCGGCCGTCGTCTTCGCCCTGTGGCGGCCCCGGCTGCACCGGCGGGCGTTGCTCGCCGGCTGGCTGGTGGGCATGGGCTACGGCACCGTCGAGGCGTACGCGCAGCACAGCACGGCCGCCCGCCACTTCGGCGGGTCGCTGGCGACCGTGCCGGGGCTCGGCCACGCCGGGTACATCGCCGTGACGGCGTTCGCGCTCAACCTGGCCGTCGCCCTGCTCGGCAGCCTGGTGCTGCGCGCCGCCGGCGTCCCGAACGGACCCGACGCGACCGCCCCCGCCCCCGGCTCCGACTCCGGCTCCGGCTCCGGCTCCGGCTCCGGCGAACGCGACGCGAACGAACCTGATGCGCACGAATCCGGCGGGACCGTGCCCGAGCAGGCCCGTCAGGCGGTGGAGGTCGACGGCTCGGCGCCGTCGTAGGTGCTGATCTCGATCAGGTTGTCGTCGGGGTCCCGGACGTAGACGCTGGTGATCGGACCGGTCGCGCCGGTGCGGTCCACCGGGCCCTGCTCGACGGGCACCCCGAGCGCGGCGAGATGGAACCGCACCTCGTCGAGCGGCCGGCCGCTGATCAGGCAGAGGTCCACCGAGCCGGAGGTGGGGCGGGCGGCCTTCGGTTCGAGTTCCCGGCCGGCCTCGTGCAGGTTGAGCTTCTGCCGGCCGAAGGCCAGTGCCCGCCGGCCGCCACGGAACGTCACCGGCGTCATCCCCAGGACCCGCGCGTACCAGTCAACGGTGCGTTCCACGTCGGCCACGGTCAGCACGAGGTGGTCGATACGGTCGATGTGCATATCGGTCTGCCTCCGCAGTTGCCTGATCCTGCAGCTACCGTAGGTCCGCTGACGGCGCCCAGTTGGATCGTTGTCCGGCGCGGGTCACCACACTCTCGTGCAGGCTCAGTCAGGGGCACCGTCGCACCTCACCGGTGTCCGAGCCCGTCCCCGCCCCGTCCACCGAGAGGACCAGCCATGTCCGTGCTCGACGACGCGCGATCCCTGTCGGACGACCTCGTGCACCTGCGACGTCGCCTGCACCGCGAGCCGGAGATCGGCCTGGATCTGCCGCGCACGCAGGACAAGGTCCTCGCCGCCCTCGACGGGCTCCCCCTGGAGCTCACCACCGGCCGCGGCGCGAGCTCGGTGACCGCGGTCCTGCGCGGCACCGGCGAGGGGGCGGGTCCGGGGCGCGCGCCGGCGGTGCTGCTGCGCGGGGACATGGACGCGCTGCCGGTGCAGGAGAGCACCGGGCTCGAGCACACCTCCACCGTCGCGGGCGTGATGCACGCCTGCGGCCACGACCTGCACACCGCCATGCTGGTCGGCGCGGCGCATCTGCTGAGCGCGCGCCGCGACCGGCTGCCCGGCGACGTCGTGTTCATGTTCCAGCCCGGGGAGGAGGGCTGGGAGGGCGCCCAGCAGATGATCGACGAGGGGGTGCTCGACGCCTCCGGGCGGCGAGTGTCGGCGGCCTACGGGCTGCACGTGTTCTCCGGGACGCTGCCCCATGGCCAGTTCTGCGGCCGGACCGGCGCGATCACCTCGGCGTCGGCCATGCTGCGCGTCACCGTGCGCGGGGAGGGCGGGCACGGCTCGATGCCGCACCGGGCGCACGACCCCGTCACCGCGACCGCCGAGATGGTCCTCGCCCTGCAGACGATGGTGACCCGCCAGTTCGACGTGTTCGACCCGGTGGTGTTGACCGTGGGCGTCCTGCGGGCCGGCACCCGGCGCACCGTCATCCCCGACGAGGCGTACTTCGAGGCGACCGTGCGCACCTTCTCCGCGCGCACCGGCGAGCTGGTCGAGCAGTCCGCGCGCCGGCTGCTGCGGGGCATCGCCGACGGGCACGGCGTCACCGCGGACGTCGAGTTCGTGCCCGAACGGCCGGCGACCGTCAACCACCCGGCCGAGACGGCGCTCGCCGCCCGCGCCGTCGCCGAGACGTTCGGCGAACGCCGCTACTCCGAGCTTGCCCATCCCCTGGCCTGCTCGGAGGACTTCTCCCGGGTGCTGGCGCAGGTGCCCGGCAGCTTCGTCGCCATCGGCGCGACCGCCCCGGGCACCGACCCGCACACCGCGCCGTTCAACCACAGCCCCCGCGCCCGCTTCGACGAGACGGTCCTGCCCGACGGCGCCGCCCTCTACGCCGAGCTGGCCACCCGAGCCCTCGCCGCCGCCGACGCCGAGCCGGCCCCGAGCCCCGGCCCGGCGATGATCCGGACCTGACGGGCGGCCCGGCCTTGACGACAGAGGTTGCCGGCACGGCAAATGGCGGTATGGCCGCCACCGACCCGCACCCGCCGACCCGGGAGGTCCTCGACGGGGTGGGCCCGCGGCTGCGGGCCCTGCGCCGCGCGCGCCAGGCAACCCTCGCCCAGCTGTCCGCCGCAACCGGGATCTCGGTGAGCACGCTGTCGCGGCTGGAGTCCGGCGGGCGGCGGGCGACCCTGGAGCTGCTGCTCCCACTCGCCCGGGCGCACCAGGTGACCCTCGACGAGCTGGTCGACGCGCCGGCGACCGGGGATCCCCGGATCCACGCGCGGCCGACCGTCCGCGACGGCGTCGTCTTCCTGCCGATGACCCGCCGCCCCGGCGGCCCCCGCGCCTACAAGATGATCTATCCGGCGCGCACCCCGGCGAGCCCCCCCGACCAGCGGGTGCACGAGGGCTACGAGTGGCTGTACGTGCTGTCCGGGCGGCTGCGGCTGGTGCTCGGCGAGCACGACCTGATCCTCGGGCCGGGCGAGGCGGCGGAGTTCGACACCCGCACGCCGCACTGGTTCGGCAACCCGGACCCCGCCCCCCTGGAGCTGCTCAGCCTGTTCGGCCCGCAGGGCGAGCGGATGCACGTCCGGGCCCGGCCGGCCTCGACCGGCGCCACGGGCGGCCGCTGAGGGGCCCCGACCCGCCGCGCGGGGCGGGGCGGGTCGGGAGCGCAGACGGTCTCCGGCACATTTTCCGGGCCCGATCGCCGACCCGGTCGCCGGGTGTCACCGCGGCCCGCCCGGCGCCGCGCCAGGGAATGTCACGGCCCGTGCCATCATGAGACGGCGGCATTCGAGGACCATCGGTCCGACGGCACCGACCGAGTACAGACGACGAGTACCGACGATGAATGAGGAATACAGATTGAACGATCGGGTGATCTCCGTGGTCCGAGACTATCTGGTCGCGTATCCCGCGGAGGCCGAGGGGCTGATCCCGCTCCTCGACCTGGCGGCCACCGCGGCGCCGGTCACCGCCCGTACCACCCTGCCAGGCCACGTGACCTGCGGGGCGATCGCCGTGGACACGACCTTTCGGGTCCTGCAGGTCCGCCACCGCGCGCTCGACCGCTGGCTTTTCCCCGGCGGCCACGTCGACGACGCCGATGCCACGCTCGCGGCCGCCGCCCTGCGGGAGCTCGCCGAGGAGACCGGCGTTCTCCCCTCGACGGTCCGGGCCCTGCGCAACATCCCGGTGGACATCGACGTCCATCCGATTCCCGAGAATCCGGAGAAGGGCGAGCCAGAGCACACGCACTACGATTTCCGGTTCATTTTCCAGATCCTTCGGACGACCGGGCCGGGCACGGTGGACCTGCGCCTCGACGAGGTCACCGACCACCGGTGGATCCCGGTGTCGGACCTGAGCGGGCCGACCGGGGCGAGAATCGCCGCCGTGCTGGCGGGCTGAACCCACCCGCGGGCCGATCCCGGCGGGACGGCTACCGGAGGCGGATGGCCGGCGGGCCGTCGGCCATCCGCCGCGACCTCCCACCGGCGCCGCGACCTCCCACCGGGCCGACGGGCCGGGCCGACGGTTGACGATCCGTTGACGGCCAGTTGAACCCGCGGCCCCACGATCGTCCACGGTTCGGCGCACATGCGCCGGCATCGGTATGTTCACGCAGGTCCGCCGCATGTGGGCGAGCCGCAATGACGCACGCGGCCCGGCGGCCCGCGCCGATTCAGAGCGTTCATTTGTCGGGTTCATTGATCGACCGCGTCTTACGCTTACATTGCGGATCGCCGGCCGCGAGCCGCCCGTGACGACGACCTGACCGGGGGGCGGGTGGCAGGTGCCTCACCGGTTCACGACTCTCCGCCAGCGCGCCGAACTCGACCTGGTACGGACGCTGGAGACCTGCACGGCGGTCACCGACGAGGGCGGCCTGCGGCTGCTGCAGGACTACGTCCAGGACGGCGTCGCCGAGCGGTTGCAGCCGCGCCGGCAACTGCTGCCCGGACTGGTGCTGCGCGAACTGGTACGCCTGTGCGTGAAGCTGCCCGACGGCCTGGCGGCGCTGGCCGCGGCGGTGGAGTTCGTCGGGGACGAGCCGACGGCGCGGGCGGTCCGGCTCCGCGTCGCCGAGCTGGACGCGCTCGCCGCGCTGGAGGGGGAGCTGTCCGTCGCCGACTGGCTGATGCTGCGCGAGTGCCTGCAGGGACGGGTGCTCGCCGACGCCGCCCGGGTCGCCTACGAGATCACCGCCGACCGGCTGCCCCGGCCGCTGGCCGAGCACGACACGCTGTGGCATCTGTTCATCCAGCTCGCGCCGTGCAACGCCGCGCCCGGACAGGCCCCGCCGTGGCTGGTGTTCCTGCGCTTCGCCGCGGCGCGGCTCGATCCGCCCGCCGGCGCCCGCCTGGAGCTGCTCGTCCAGACCACCGCCGAACGTTGGGATCTGCCGGAGCCCGCGGCGCAGCCCCACCCGGGCCCGCCCGCCGACCCGCGCTCCCCGGCGCCGGACCTGGCCGCCGCTCGGCCTGCGGGCGAGGAACCCACCGCCCACCTCATGATCCAGATCGAGCCGGCGGCCGCCCGGCCGGACCAGATGCTGGTCTCGTCCTGGCGGCAGTGGGACCTGGGGCCGTGGCGCCCGGTGCACGGCGGGGACCTCGCCGTCGCGGCGAGCGAGCTGCAGGCGACGGTGGAGCAGCTCATCGTCGAGATGGAAGGGCAGTGGGATGCGCCGGGCACCCGCGACGACGCCACCCGGGCCCGGGAGCTCACCGTCGAGTTCATCCTGCCGGACGACCTGTTCGGGCTGCCGGTGGAGGCATGGACGCTGGAGAGCGGCTCGTTCCACCCGGTCGTGCTGGGGCTCGCGTACCCGGTGGTGATCCGCAGTCTGCGCCGGCTGCGCAGCCGGCACTGGGGCCGGCTGTGGGCCAACCGGTGGCGGCTGGTCGAGGGACCGGGGCCGAACGGTGCCCGGCCCCGCGCGCACCACAGCGCCGGCCGCGGCGCCGACCGCATCCGGCTGCTCGACGCCGCGCTGCGGGCCGACGAGATCGTCTGCCTCGTGCTCAGCGCCCCGCCCGGCGGCCCGGACACCCACGGCGGGCGGGAGGTCGAGCTCGCCCTGCGGGCCGGCTGCCCGGTGATGCTGTGGCATCGGTCGGACTGCTTCTCGCCGCTGTTCCGTGAGGAGGTGAGCGGCCTGCTCGCAGATGGAGATTTCCTCTCGCTTCCCCGCCGCGTTCTCGAAAGGCGCCGTATTGTCGAAGCGAGGATGGCCGCGTCGTCGGCGACGGCAAACGGTTCGCCCACGACGGCGCGCGAAGCACCGGGAACGCCGAACGAGACGAACAGAACCTGGGACGATGAACCCGCCGGATTCCAGCTGGCTCTCCTGTGGGATGATCCGCGGAGACGTCCGGACGTACCCGCGGGCTAGCGGGTTGCCGTCGGAGGGGGCCCGCCCGTGAGCGGAGAAGGTGAAAGCGACGCTTCCGCGGCCGCCGGGACCGGGGTGTCCGGGGACACCCGCTGGTGGATTTTCCAGGGCACGGGCATTCCCCTCGACGCCGACGAGCGGGACCGCCGCTGGCCCGCGCCGCCGCGGTGGCGGGACTTCGACGGCGGCCCGGACCTCGCCCCACCCCCGCTGGACAGCGCCGATCTCGACCGCCGGCTCGGCGCCACCGTGCCGCAGTGGGTCGACGCCGACGAGGTGTCGATGGTCAACGCGGCGATCTACCTGCGTCGCCCGCTGCTGGTCACCGGCGCGCCGGGCACCGGCAAGTCGAGCCTCGCCCTGCGGATTGCCCGCGAGCTGCGGTTAGGCCGGCCGCTACGCTGGCCGATCACGAGTCGGACCACGCTGCGTAACGGTGAGTACGAGTACGACGCGATCGGCCGGGCCCAGGCGGCCGCCAGTCGCCGCAGCGGCCCCGACGATGCCGGCGGCGAGGGTCAGATCGGCGACTACGTCCACCTCGGCCCGCTCGGCACGGCGCTGCTACCCCACCGGCTGCCGCGGGTGCTGCTCATCGACGAGATCGACAAAAGCGACATCGACCTGCCCAACGACCTGCTGAACATCTTCGAGGACGGCGGGTTCGTCATCCCCGAGCTGGTCCGGGTGCGGGACCGCCAGCGCGAGGTCGTGGTGCACACCGCCGACCCGGGCCGGACCGCGCCGCTGCGCGACGGCATCGTGCAGTGCCACGCCTTCCCCATCGTGATCATGACGAGCAACGGGGAGCGCGAGTTCCCCGCCCCGTTCCTGCGCCGCTGCCTGCGGCTGCGCATCACTGAGCCGAACGAGGCCAAGCTGGTCCGGATGATCGCGGCGCACTTCCCACCGGGCACCGACGAGACCACCCGCGAGCTCGTCACGGACTTCCTGCTCGCCCGGGAGGAGCGGGGTGACCTCGCCGCCGACCAGCTGCTCAACGCCGTGCACCTGGTGACGTCCGGGGCGTTCCAGCTCGGCGACCGGGACGCCTGGCAGTCCCTGCTGCGCGCGGTGTGGCACCCGCTCACCCCCGCGCCATGACGGGGCCCGGCCCGGCGGCCGGCGCGGCCGCGCGCCGCGCCGACGCGCCGGGCGGTCCCCTGCGCGCGGCCCGCCCCCAGGGGTCGGATCCCGCGGGTCGCCTCCCCCGCCCCCGGCCGGACACCGTCGAGCGCACCGTGGCACCGGTGGCCCGCCCGGCGGCCCCCACCGACCTGCTGTGGTCCGAGGTCTCGGACGTGATCTGGCTGGCCGCCCGGATCCGGGCGGCGAGTGGATCGGACCTGGCGGACGAGGCCGTCGGCGCCGACGATCCCGGCCCGCAGCCGGCGCCGAAGACCCCGACGGCCGCCGACGAGCCGGTGCCGGGGCTCCCGTCCGCGCCGGTCGCTGCGGACCGGCCCCGACCGGCGCCGGGCGCGTCGGACGGCTTCCACCAGCCACCGCACGGGCCACGTCTGGTCCCACCGTCGGGGGCGGGCGGTGGCGCGACGGGCCGGGCCGGGCCGCCGTCGCGGGCGCCGTCGCGGGCGCTGTCGGGTGCGCTGCGACCGCTGAGGATGTTCGTCCGGTCCGCCTATGGCCGCACGCTGCACGAGGAGGCCACCGCCGACCGCGCCGCCACCGACGGCCTGTGGCTGCCCGTGTTCGAACCCGCCCGCGAGTACCGGTGGGATCTCGTCCTCGTCGTCGACGACCACACCTCGATGATCTTCTGGCAGGAGGTCGTCGCCGCCTTCACCGCCGCGGTCGAGCAGTCCGGGGTGTTCCGTAACGTCACCCGCCGCCGGCTGATCACCGGGGGTGGCTCGCCGGCCTCGGTGGTGCTGCGCGGCGGGCGCCGGGGGCCGACCAGCCCGCCGGCGGAGATCGCCGACCCGAGCGGGCGGCGGCTCATCCTGGTGCTCACCGACGGGATCGGCCGGGCATGGCGCACGCACGCCGTCGAGCCGGCGCTGCATCTGTGGGGCCGCCACCAGTCCGTCGCGCTGGTCCACCTGCTCCCGCAGCAGCTGTGGTTCCGGGCCGGGATCCCGGTCGAGCGGAAGAAACTGCGGGCGGTCGGCGACGGGCCGGGAAACAGGCTCCTCGTCGCGGACCCGCCGCCACGGATCCCGTGGGACGCGCCCCCGCCCGCGACGGATCTGCACGGCGTTGCGCTCCCCTACCCCGATAATGCTGTGCCTGTGCCGGTCCTTCAGCTCGATCCCACGTCGTTGGGCAACTGGGCCGGCCTCGTCGCGGGCACGCTGCCCGGCTGGACCGATCTCGCCGCGACCGTCGCGCACCGGGTCCCCGACCCGGACGACGAGGTCGTCCCGCCCGCAGCCTCCGGCGCTTACCACCGGGTCAACGCGTTCCGTGCGGCCGCCACCCCGCAGGCACTGCGGCTGGCGACCCACCTCGCGGCGGCGCCGCTGAACGTGCCGGTCATCCAGGCGATCCGGCGCCGTCTGCTGCCCGGTACCCGGCCCTGGCACCTCTCGGAGCTGCTGCTCGCCAACCTGCTGCGGCCGACGGTCGGCCGCGAGCTCGCCGGCGACGACACCCTGGTCACCTTCGACTTCGACCAGGGCATCCGCGAGGAGCTGCTCGCCCGCGGCCGGCGCACCGAGACCGCCGGAGTCATGCGCGTCGTGCAGAACGTGCTCGGCCCCCGGGTCAGCGCGGTCCGCCGCTCCGCGCGGGCGCTCGACGAGCCCGCGGACGAGACGTTCGAGCCGGTGACCTCGACCAGCCGGCCGTACCTGGTCGCCGAGCTCGCCGCGCTGCGGGCGATGTCCGGCCGGCACCTGCACCGGGCGCGCGCCCTCGCCACCGCCCTGGAGCCCGGCGCGCCGCATCGTGACCGCGACGGGTCGCACGGCTCCGACGCCGACAATGACGTCCCGACGGATCCCACCCAAGGAGCGAACGTGTCCGTGGCCCTCGCCCATGACCAGCCCGCCGCGCCGGCGCACCGGTCCCGCGGCAGACTGCCGATGGAGCACGGTCACCTGCCGGTCCGCAACACCTACTTCACCGGCCGGGAGGACCTGCTCCACCAGCTGCACACCAGGCTGATGCGCGGGCCGACCGCCGTGCTGCCGGACGCGCTGCACGGCCGCGGCGGCGTCGGCAAGTCCCAACTGGTGATCGAGTACATCTACCGGCATCTTGCCGACTTCGACCTGATCTGGTGGATCCCGGCGGAGCGGCCGGCGCAGATCGACGCCGCGCTCGTCGACCTCTCCCAGCACCTGGGCCTCGGCGCGGGCAGCGAGGCGAACACGGCCGTGCCGGCGGTGCTGCGCGAACTCGCCGCCGGCCGGCCCACGGACCGCTGGCTGCTGGTGTTCGACAACGCCGACTCACCGGACGACGTGAAGAGGTACTTCCCGACCGGGCCGGGTGGACCACCGACGTCGGTCGGCCGCATCCTGGTCACCTCGCGCAACCCGGCCTGGGCCGAGGAGGGCGCGCCGCTGGCCGTCGACGTGTTCGAGCGCGAGGAGAGCCGGCACCTGCTCCAGCGGCGCAGCCCGGATCTCGACGTCGAGGACGCCGACCGGCTCGCCGCGGCGCTCGGCGACCTTCCGCTGGCCGTCGAGCAGGCCGCCACCTGGCGGGCGGTGACCGGCATGCCGGCCGCCGAGTACCTCGAACAGCTCGAACGCGAACGGGCCGAGCTGGAGGCCCGCTTCCCGGACCTGCGCCACGAGCTGCCGGTCGCCGCCGCGTGGCGGATCGCGCTCGATCGGCTGGAGCAGACGAACAAGGGCGCGCTGCAGCTGCTCGGCGTCTGCTCCTACTTCGCGCCCGAGCAGATCCCGTGGGGCCTGTTCGCCAACGTGCGCTCCACCACCATCATCCCCGAGCTGGACACGGCGCTGCGCGACCGCACCAAGCTGCGCCGCGCCATGCACCAGATCGACCGCTTCGGCCTGGCGAAGGTCGACGCCGACCGCGAGACGCTGCACCTGCACCGACTGGTCCGCGACGTGGTGCGCAGCCGGCTCACCGACGATGAACAGTCCGTGCTGCGCCACGGCGCCCACCTCGTCCTGGCTTCCAACGACCCCAACGACTGGGCCGACCCGGCCCAGTGGGCGCGCTACGGCGAGCTGTACGCGCACGTGGTCGACTCGCGGGCCTTCGACTGCGACGAGGCGTGGGTGCGCCAGCTCGTCGTCAACGAGGCGAAGTACCTGTGGAAGTGGGGCGCGCACGCCGCCAGCCGGGACCTCGCCCAGCGCACCTACGACGCGTGGCTGGCGAAGTACGGCGAGGAGGATCCGGAGACCACCCTCACCATCTCGAAGTGGCTCGGCTACATCCTGTTCGTCGTCGGACGGTTCCGCGAATGCGCCGACATCAACAGCCGGCGCTACGCCGTCCTGCGTCGCATCCGCGGTGAGGACGACGAGGACACCCTCAAGACGCTCGGCGACGTGGCGGCGGACGCGCGGGTGCGCGGCGACTTCGACCGGGCGGCGGAGCTGTCCCGCCAGGTCCACGACCGGCTGCGCACCGCCTACGGCGACGACGATCCCTCGGTCCTGACCGCGGCCCACAACCTGGGCGTGAGCCTGCGCCTGGTCGGCGACTTCCGCGCCGCCCTCGCCCTCGACGAGTCGACGGTCCACCACCTCACCCGCAACCTCGGCGCCGACGACGACTCGATCCTCACCACCCGGATCGGCGTCAACATCGACCGCTGGGAACTCGGTGACTACTTCGACGCCCGGTCGTCCCAGGAGGAGATCGTCGCGACCTACCGGCGGATCCTGCGGGACGAGAACAACCCGCTGCTGCTGTTCGCCGTGCGCTTCCTCGCCGTCGCCGTGCGCAAGGCCGGCGACGTCGAGCGGGCCCGGGCCCTGTCCGAGGACGCGCATGCCCGGTACGTCTCGCGCTACGGCCAGGACTATCCCGACACGCTGGCCACCGCGCTGAACCTGTCCGTCGACCGGCGGCTGACCGACGACCTCAACGGCGCGCTGCTGCTCGGCCGGGACACCCACGAGCGCTACCGGCAGATCCTCGGCGAGTCCCATCCGCACACCCTCGCCGCGGCCGCGGACATGGCGGTGACGCTGCGGCGCCTCGGGGACATCGACCAGGCGTACGGCCTGGACCGCGCCACGCTCGCCGCGTTCCGGGAGCGGGTCGGGGAGAACCATCCCTCGACCCTGCTGTGCGCGACGAACCTGGCCAGCGACGCGTTCGCCCGCGGCGAGTTCGAGGAGGCCGAGGAGCGCGACCGCGACACGCTGGCGCGGTCGACCAGCGTGCACGGCGAGGCTCATCCGGCCACCCTGATGGTCGCGGCGAACCTGGCCCTGGACCTGCGGGCCGCCGGCCGCACCGGCGAGGCCACCAAGCGCAACACCGCGGCCGTCGCCCGGCTGACCCGCACCCTGGGCGCGACGCACGCGGCGACCCGGGTCGCCGGCGAATGGCGCCGGGCGGACTGTGACATCGACCCGATGCCGCTGTGAGCGCCGATGGCGGTCCCGGCGGGCCCGGCAGGCCCGGCGGGCCGGGAATCGCCACCGGCACTCACCGGGGGGTCGCCGGTGCCGGTGCGGCCCGGTCGAGCTGGCCCGCGAGCCACGCGGCGAGGCGCACCGGGTCCGGCGCCGGGCGACCGGTGTCCGCCACCCGGCAGGCGACCGCCCGCACCACCTCCGCATGGCGCAGCAGGGCCGAGCGCGCCGCGGCGTCCACCGTCCCGGGAGCGGGGTCCTGTCCGCACAGGCACAGGGTGAGCCCGACCCAGGCGTCCCGGCCCGCGGGCGCGCGGCGGGCCCGCGCGGCGTGGATGGTCCGCGCGTCGTCGAAGCGACCGGCGGCGAGCAGGACGTCGGCGGCGTCCGCGCCCTGGACCGCCTCGACGGCACGGTGGGGCTCGGCGACGAACCGGGCGAAGGCGGCCGGGTCGGCCAGACGGTAGCGCAGGAGCACGGCCCGGGTCTCCAGTCGGGCGGGATCCGGCGCCGGTTCGACGACCGGGCGGTGGGCCGCCGGCAGTCGGGCAGCCGTGCCGGCCTGCCAGGCCGCGGCCAGCCGTTCGACGACCTCGGCAGCGGGGCGCAGATGGTGCAGTCGCCACCCCGTGCGGTGTTCGGCGGCCGCGAGACCGGCGGCCCGCTCGATCGCCCACGGCACCGGCTCGAGCTCCCACGGCGCCAGCCACCGGCCGACCCGGCCGACGAACCACTCCCCGAGCGCGGTGAGGTCCGGGTTGCCGCGCACACTCGCCACGGTCCGCGTCGTCTGGACCCGCCACAGCGCGAACTCGAACTCGGCCAGCCGGCGGTCCGCCTCCGTCGCCGCCCGGTGCCGGTGCGCGCGCCAGAACCAGGTCACCCCAGTGAAGGCGTAGATGCCCTGCAGCACCCCGGACAGCGGCCGTGGATCGTTGCGCCAGGGGGCGTAGAGGAGACGGTCCGGACCGGCCTCGTACAGCCGGGCGAGATGCATGACGGCGCCGAGCTTGCTGTGCTGGAACTCGTGGACGAGGACCGCGGCGAGCTGTGCGGCGTCGTCCGGTGTCGAGGCGAGCAGGGAGCCGAACGCGTCCGCGGAGGAGGCGCTGCGTGGGCTGAACCGCTCCGCGTGGGCCAGGGGGGTGATCGCCCCGAGAACCCGCCCCATCGTCCGGGCCGCCTCGCCGTCGACCGCGACGAGCAGGCGCCAGGCCTGGGCCAGCAGCTCCCGCCAGCGCGCTGACTCCGCCGCCCCCAGCGGCTGCGCCGCGCTCCGCCCGCCCGGCGCCCGGTACGGGTCGAGGTCGTCGACGGTGACCGCGAGCGCCGCGCCACCCTCTGTCACTCGGACGCGGCGAACGGGTCGCCAGGACCGCCCCTCGTCGACGAGCGCGGCGGGAAGTCGGACGACCGCCCCGTCGATGTCCACCTCGACCCGGCCGTGCAGCCCGGTGACCTGCGCGGTCGCAGCCGAGACCGCCGGGTTCGCGACCTCGGTGGAGTCGGGGTCGCCGGACGGCGAGACCAGGCCCAGCGTCGGCAGGCTCACGGCGCCGTGCACCGCGGGCACCCGGATACGGAAGGCCAGCCCGGCTCGGGCGGCGGCCGACGCCGCGAGCGCGTGCAGGTAGCCGACCTCCACCCACAGCGGCACGGTGCCGCCCGGCGGCACGGGGACCGACGTGGCGGCCGGCGCCGCCCCACGCAGGCGGCGGAGCAGGGACCTCGCCCAGGTCCCGACATACGGATAGGCGAGCACCCTGCGGACGACCTCCGGGGCGGCGCCGTCCACCCGGACCAGCAGATCCCAGGCCACGTCGACGTCCGCCAGGGGGGTCTCCAGCGCCGCCTGGCGCACCGTGTCCAGGACCGCTCGCAGGGCGACCAGACGCAGGCTGTACTCGGCGTCGACCAGGACCGGCATCAATTCCTCGCCGGCCATTCCCGACGTGACGGTGCGCAGGAGATGGATGGGCAGAAGATGCCTTCTCACCACGCCCCCATCATCGGTCGGGCATATCGACGGCTCCGACCGTCGGTCCGGCGGTCCGCCGGCTGGATGCCACCGGCTTTGTTTTCCACCGTCCGCGCGGACCACGCAGCCGCAGAATTATGCTCAGTCCTGCCGATCGACCTTGTGCCCACCGTACGCTATCGACTGTTCGCACTTCTCGACGAAGAATCGCACCATCCCGATGATGTCCGGATCGCTGCTTGAGCGCAGCGCATCGAGACTGAGACCGTCCAGATCGACGAGCGGGGAGACGATCTGGCTGCCCCCCTCGCCGTCACCCGCGATGCCCTGCCGGGTCACTCGACCTCCGTTTCACCGCGCGGCCCGGAGAACCCCGGCAGTCCAGCGCAGAACACAACGCGATCCGATGGACATGGCGGGGACGCACCGTCCGGGTGAATCCCCTGCGGTCTGTCAGTCTCGCATGTCGCGCGGTCATATGCCGCCGGCTCGGGCGCGGTTCGGCTCTCCGGCGCTCTCCGCGCAGGTCGCGGCGGGTGGGAAATTCGGGGCCAGGAGAGGGCCAGACCACCCGGTGGTCCGTGCGCGGGACCGCCCTTCATCCCGCCGGCCCCGGAAAGGGCACCCCGGATGGCGCGCCGGCATTCCCGGCCGGGCGCCGGGCGCCTCCCAGCACGGTGAGAAGCGCACGCACCGCCGCGGACTCCGTCAGCCCGCAGAGGTTCACCCCGGTGCGCACGCGCAGGAAACCCGGCGCGCGGACGTCTTCGATGAGGACCGGCACCAGCCGTGGGCCGCCGTCGCCGTCCCGGCGGGCGGCGAGCGTCCATTCCTGTTCGGCCCGCGGTGAGCGCAGATAGGCGGCCGACAGCAGCGCGAGGGCGAGGCCGCCCTCGTCGAGAGCACGGCCCGCGACGGCCGTCCAGTTGCCGCCGGGCACGTCGTCCCAGACGGCCGCGGTCACCGTCCGGCCGGTGCCCTCGAGCACGGCCACCGTCCAGGCGGCCCAGGCACGGTCCCGCGTCGTGTCCGCGTGGCTGATGAAGATCGATTCCCTGGCGGGGGACGCGCCGGGCCGGGAGTCGCCGGGCCGGGATGCCGGGCCCCCGCGCGCGGCCGACAGCCACGTCCCGGCCTCGGCGATCGCCGGCTCGGCGGGGCCGCCGCCGGTCAGCAAGCTCGCGTTGTCCAGCCACACTCGTAGCGGAACCGTGCCGTCGGGCAGCTCGCCGGCCGAGTTCAGGCGCTGAAGATCGGCCAGGAGCTGGAGGCGGGGCACCGCGTTCACGGGCATCAGCGCCACGAAGCCGGCCGGCAGCCCGTCAAGGAGCAACTGCCGCCGATCGGGAAACCCGAGGCCCGCAGCCTCCGCGGCCCGGGCGAGCCGATACAGCTGATCATGGGAGAGATGGCCCATGCCGCAGGGTAACAACGCCGACGGCGCCCGCGGTGTCCGCCGGCGCCGCCCACCGGCGGGGCCGGCGCGCGCCCGTGCCCCTGGACGCCAGGGATGATCAGCGGCGGACCGTCCGCGCGCCCTGGACCGTGTCGCGGCCGCCTCCCGCCACCTGGTCACCGCGCGCGTGTTCCTCGGCATGGGTGCCGCGGCTGGCGGCGTCCCCGCGGGCCCGCGAGGTCGGGTGGCCCCCGGCGTCCGCGTTGCGGTCCTCACCGGGACGCCGCCGCGACCACAGCCACCGGCCGCCCTCGATGGCCGCGCTGACCGCCCCCGCCAGCCCGAACGCGAGCAGGAAGCCCTTCCACGGCGCGTCGGTGAAGGTGGACCCGCCCACGAAGCCGAGCAGCGCGTTGTAACCGCTCCAGCCGATGGCGCCGGCCGCGGCCGCCGGCACGAACCGCCGATAGTCGAAGTGGGTGGTGCCCGCGACCAGGGTGGTCGCGGTCCGGCCGCCCGGCACGAACCTGGCCGCGATGATCAGGGTGACGCCGCGACGGTCGAGGGTTCGCCGGGCCCAGGCGAGCGTCCGCTGCCCGCGCGGCCCGCGGACGACCAGGCGGGCGACGCGCTCACCGAACAGGCGCCCCAGGCCGTAGGCGAGGTTGTCGCCCGCGAACGCCCCGACGGCCCCGACAACCATGATCAGTACGAGGTTGAGGTCGCCGGAGCTCGCGAGCACCCCGCCGGTGATGACCATCGTCTCGCTGGGGACGACCGGCAGGACCGCGTCGAGCAGGCAGATTCCCCAGACCAGCAGGTAGGTCCACCAGGCACCGGACATGGCGTCCACGAGTTGATCGAACACAGCACAAGTCGTTTCCCACCGGAGCCCACACAACCTCACGGGCGCCGGCGGATCAGGTCACTGCGGCCCGGGTATCACCGGGCGGGACGGGCCTCGCCGCGCAGGCCGGCGAGGCTCCGCAGGCCGGCGAGGCTCCGCAGGCCGGCGAGGCTCCGCAGGCCGGCGAGGACAAGGGCGGCGGTCCGCGCCTCGAAACGCAGGGGACGGCCGATCGCCTCGCCGATCAGCTCGACCCGTCGTCGCCTGGTCAACGACTCCGGGCCACGTCGACTCGACGCGCCGGATCTCTTTGTCCGGTGGACACGGTGGAGTTCCGCATCAAATCCGCGGCGTTCCCGACCGGGATGGACGCTGCCGTCGAGCCGTGGGTCAACGGTGTCCCCCTACGGGATCCGGCACGCGCGATCGAACGTCCGTTCGTCGAGGCAGAGGGTTCGCCGCATCTGGCGGGAGCTACGCCGGTCTGAGCACTCACCGTGATGTGCGGTGGCCAAGCCGCCATTTCCTCGGCGAACCGCGGATTTCGTGGTTCGCCGACGGCGCTACCGTCCTGCTGGGCTGCTCCTGCGGCGACCCAGGTTGCCGACCGCTGACCGCCGACATTCTGATCACCTCCGACGAGGCCGTGTGGCAGCATTTCCGAAACGGCCATCGACCCTGGGATCTGCGCGATCTTGGACCGTTCCGTTTCGCTGCCTCGGACTACCTCGTTGCCCTTGAACTGACCAGCGCCGGGCCCGATTCGACCCGGTGGGGGACGGGACGTCCGTCACCGTCCGACGGGGTGCACCGCGTGGTCGACGAGGCCGTGCGGTACTACCGTTCATGCATGACGCATCCGACTCCTGTCATTGAGTCGAACAGCGTGGTGGTGCCCGCCGAGGCGGAGGCGGTGCTGCGCGGCCAGGGCCTGCGCCCGCAGCGCTGGTCAGTCCCGCGCGTCTCGCGGCGTTCCGTCAGCGCGTGATCCGTGAAACCCGAAGACGGCATTCCATCCCGCCGGAGAGCACCCCGGCCGGGGTCGGGCAGCGCGGCCGGGCGGTGCCGCCGTCCAGACCCCCGGGTGGCGCTCGACGACGACGGGCACGAGGCCGAACGGCTCCCGTGGCAGGTCGCGGTCCCCCGCGCCGGCCGCGGTCAGTGGGAACCACCGTTGCGTCCCGCTCATCCCGGATCAGATACCGTCCACGCATCAGGTACGGTTCCGGCCCGGCCGCGACCTCGGCGCAACCGCGGCGGGCGGCCGCCGGGACGGCCGTCGGGGAGGCATGGGCACATGCGAGCGACCTTGCTGGAGGACGTCGGGACGATCGCGTTGCGGGAGTTCCCCGACCCGGTCATCCAGCGCCCCACCGACGCGGTGGTGCGCGTTACCGCGAGCTGTATCTGCGGCTCGGACCTGCATCCCTACCGCGGCAAGATGCCCAGCGTGTTCCCGAAGCGGGTCGGGCACGAGTTCGTCGGGGTCGTCGAGGACGTCGGCGACCAGGTCGACACCCTGCGGCCCGGCGACGTGGTCGTCGCCCCCTTCCTGATCAGCGACGGCACCTGCCGGTACTGCCGCGCCGGCCTGCAGACCTCCTGCGAGAACGGCTCGGTCTGGGGCACCGACGACGGGTCCGGCGCCCTCTCCGACGCCTGCCAGGGCGACCGGATCCGGGCGCCGCTGGCCGACGGCACCCTGGTGCGGGTCGGCACCGAGCTGCCCGACGCGTTGCTGCCCGACGTCCTGGCGCTGTCCGACGTGATGGGCACCGGTCATCACGCCGCGGTCTGCGCGGGGGTGGGTCCGGGTTGCACCGTCGTGGTCGTCGGCGACGGCGCCGTGGGCCTGTGCGCGGTGCTCGCCGCCCGCCGCCTCGGGGCGGAGCGCGTCGTGGCGATGTCGCGGACGCCGAGCCGGCAGAAGCTGGCGGCCGAGTTCGGTGCCACCGACATCGTCGCCGGTCGTGGGGCGGAAGGCATCGCGCAGGTGCGTGAGCTGCTCGGCGACGGAGCCGACGCCGTGCTGGAGTGCGTCGGCTCGCAGGAGTCGCTGGAGCAGGCCGTCGCGGTCGCCCACCCCGGCGGGCGGCTGGGCTGCGTCGGCGCCCCGCTGGGCAACCTTCCCCTCAACCAGCTGTTCATGAAGAACGTGCGGCTGGCGGGCGGGGTCGCGCCGGTGCGCGCCTACCTTCCCGAGCTGCTCGACGACGTGCTGGCCGGGCGGGTGCGGCCGGGGCGGATCTTCGATCTGGAACTGCCGTTGGACGAGGTCGCCGAGGGCTATCGGGCGATGGACGAACGCCGGGCGGTGAAGGTACTGCTGCGTCCCTGAGGACTGCCGCGTCCCTGAGGACTGCCGCGTCCCTGAGGACTGCCGCGTCCCTGAGGCCGCAGCGGTCCGAACGTCCGAACGTCCGGTTCGCGTTCGTGCCGCCGGTGCGACGTTTCACCGGCACGGCGGTGGACTGGGCCCCGGCAGGGGCATACCGTTGGTCCATGCGCGGAGATCCCACTCTGGTCTGCCGCCTGCACGTGGATTTCGCCCGGGTGGCCAGCGCGCTGTGTCGCGTCCCGCGCCGCCCGGTGCCGCGCTGATCGGCGCCGCGGCCGGCCCGTCGAGCGGCTGATCCGCCGACAGGATCGTGGGCCCCGCGTCCACCGGCCCGGGGGTGCCGCCGGTGGCGAGGCTCAGCCCCCGATCCGTTCTTCGCCCGCCCTTCGGGCACCCCCCTTCGCCCTCCGGCCATCCGGGAGACCGCGTGAGCGTGCACGCACACTGGTTCCTGCCCACCTCGGGCGACAGCCGCAACCTCGACGCCGCCGCGGTGAGCGCCAAGGAATCCCCCCACCTGCAGCCCGCCGCCCAGCGGCCGCCGAGCATCGGCTACCTCGCCCAGATCGCCGCCGCGGCCGAGCAGTTGGGGTACGAGGCCGTGCTCACCCCGACCGGGACCTGGTGCGAGGACGCCTGGCTCACCACCGCCGCCCTGCTGCGCGAGACCACCCGGCTGCGTTTCCTGGTGGCGTTGCGGCCCGGCTTCCTCAGCCCCACCCTCGCCGCTCAGATGGCCGCGACCTACCAGCGCATCTCCGCCGGACGGCTGCTGCTCAACGTGGTGACCGGCGGCGACGCCGACGAGCAGCAGCGCTTCGGCGACTGGTTGAACCACGACGCCCGTTACCGGCGGACCGAGGAGTTCCTGCAGGTCGTCCGGGGGGCGTGGACGGGCCGACCCTTCAACTTCGACGGCGAGCACTACGCGATGCGGGGTGCCACCGTCCGGGAGCGTCCCGAGCCGACGCCGCCGATCTTCTTCGGCGGCGCCTCCCCCGCGGCCGAACTCGTCGCCGCCCGGCAGGCCGACGTCTACCTGCTGTGGGGCGAGCCGCCGGTCGCCGTCACCGAACGGCTCGATCGGATGCGGGCGCTGGCCAAGGAGCAGGACCGCGAGCTGCAGTTCGGAATCCGGCTGCACGTCATCACCCGGGACACCGCCGGCGCCGCCTGGGCGGTCGCGGACGAGCTGCTCGCCCAGCTGGATCCGGCGGCGATCGCCGCGGCCCAGCGGCGTTTCGCCGGGACCGAATCGGTGGGGCAACAGCGGATGGCCGCCCTGCACCGCGGCAGCAGCGACGCGCTGGAGGTCTCCCCGAACCTCTGGGCGGGTTTCGGCCTCGTCCGCGGCGGCGCCGGCACCGCGCTCGTCGGCAGCCACACCGAGGTCGCGGATCGCATCGCGGAGTACCACGATCTCGGCATCGAGCACGTGATCCTCTCCGGCCACCCGCACCTGGAGGAGGCGTACTGGTTCGCCGAGGGCGTCCTGCCCCTGCTGCGCCGCCGGGGACTGCTCGCGCCGTCACCGGGGCCGACGGACGCGGTTCGCACCTGACCATGCGGCCGGCACGGCCGGCACGGCTGTTCCCGTCGATCGGGACGTCACCGCCGAGATGCCCGCGCGGGGCCGGATACCCACCGGACACGCCCGGTCCCGCACCGCAGGCATGAAGTCACCCACTAAGGTGGATTCGTGACGTTCCGCCAGAAGACGGAGGGCCCAACGCGGTGACGGGATCCGAGAGCGTGCTGAACACCGTCGGCGAGGGCCCTGAGGAATCCGGCGGCGCGCGGGCCGGACAGACACTGGAAGGCGCCGGCCTGGACCTGAAGGTCGACGTGCCGCACCCGGCCCGGATGTACGACTACTTCCTCGGCGGCAAGGACAACTTCCCCGCCGACCGGAAAACCGCGGAGCAGGTCATCGGCGTGTTTCCGAACTCCCGGATCGTGGTCCGGCAGAACCGCACGTTCATGACCCGCACGACCCGCTATCTGGCCGCCGAGGCCGGGGTGCGCCAGTTCCTCGATATCGGCACGGGAATTCCGACCTCGCCGAACCTGCACGAGGTCGCCCAGAGCGTCGTCCCAGAGGCACGCATCGTCTATACCGACAACGATCCGATCGTGCTCGCCCACGCCCGCGCCCTGCTCGCCAGCACCCCGCAGGGGCGCACCGCCTACATCGACGCGGACCTGCGAGACACCCAGCGCATCCTCACCGCCGCCGAGCTGCACGAAACCCTCGACCTGACCAGGCCGGTCGCGCTGTCACTCATCGCGATCTTCCATTTCATCCCGGATGGCGACGACCCGTACGGGATCATGCGTCACCTCGTCGACCTGCTCCCGTCGGGCAGCTACGTCTCGCTGACCCACCTGACCGCCGACTTCGACCCGGCGATGCGCGAGGTCGAGCGGGCCTACCTGGCCAGCGGCGTCCCCATGCACCTGCGCACCCGCGCCCAGGTCGAGCGGTTCTTCGAGGGGCTCGACCTCGTGGAGCCCGGGCTGCAGGTCGTCCACCGCTGGCGGCCCGAACTCACAGACCCGGCCGAGACGGCCCAGGACCCCGACGGCGGGGCCGGGCCCGACCCGGCCGCGCGCGCGAAGGCCATCCCGGCCTCGGAGCTGACCGACGCGCAGGTGAGCATCTACGGCGCGGTCGGCTACAAGCCCTGATCGCGGGCCCGCCACCGTCGGCCGCCGGTGGCGGCGTCAGGTCGCCGCCCCGGGCCGCGGGGCGTACCGGCTGGGCGGACGCGGCAGGCCGAGATGCTCGCGCAACGTGCGCCCGGTGTAGGCGGTGCGGAACAGGCCGCGGCGGCGCAGCTCGGGGATGACCAGGTCCACGAAGTCGTCCAGCGCGTCCGGCAGGTACGGGAAGATCACGTTGAAGCCGTCGGCGGCGCGCTGCTCGAACCACTCCTGGATGTGGTCGGCCACGGTCGTCGGCGTACCGACGAGGGTGCGGTCGTCCCGGGCGATCTTTTCGGCGAGCTGGCGGATGGTCAGGTTGTCCGCCCGTGCCTGGTCCACGATCTGCCGCTGGCCGCTGAGGCTCTGGTTGGACGGCGGCAGCTCGGGTAGCGGGCCGTCGAGGGGGAAGCGGGTGAGGTCGAACCCGCCGAGCCGGTAGGTGAGGTCGGCGAGCGCCACCCGCGGGTCGAGCAACGACCGCAGCGCGGCGATCTTGTCCTCCGCCTCGGCCTGGGTCCGCCCCACGATCGTGGACAGCGCGGGCAGCACGATCACGTGGTCGGGGTCGCGCCCGGCGGTCGCGGCCCGAGTCTTGATGTCGGCGTAGTACGCCTGCGCCGCCGGCAGGGTCGGGTCCGCGGCGAAGATGACCTCGCCGACCCGGGCCGCGAGGTCCCGGCCGGTCTCGGACGCGCCGGCCTGGACGACGACCGGGCGGCCCTGCGGCGGCCGCGCGATGTTCAGCGGCCCGCTGACCCGGAAGTGCGCCCCGGCGTGATTCAGCCAGTGGATCTTCTGCTCGTCGAAGTAGACCCCGGACGCCTGGTCGTGCCGGAAGGCGTCGTCGTCGAAGCTGTCCCACAGCCCGGTCACCACGTCGTGGAACTCGGCGGCCCGCGCGTAGCGCAGCTCGTGCTCGACGTGGCTGTCCAGCCCGAAGTTACGCGCCTCCGCGTCGTTGAGGGAGGTGACGAGGTTCCAGCCGGCCCGCCCACCGGACAGGTGGTCCAGCGAGGCGAAGATCCGGGCCAGGTGGTAGGGCTCGTTGTAGGTCGTCGACGCCGTCGCGACGAGCCCGATGTGGGTGGTCGCGGTGGCGAGCGCGGCGAGCAGGGTCGTCGGCTCGAAGGAGTCGTTGACGACCGAGACGCGGGAGAGCACCTCCTGGCTGGTCAGGGGGACGCCGACCAGGTCGGCGAGGAAGACGGCGTCGAACGTCCCCCGCTCGGCGGTGCGCGCCAGTTCGATCACGTGCCGGATGTTCACCCCGGCGTCGGCGACGGCATGGGGGTGGCGCCAGGCGGCGAGGAACTCCCCCGGTGGTTTGAGGAAGGCGTTGAGATGGACCTGGCCGCTGCGGCGTGGCTGCGTCGACGTCATCGGGTTCCCGCCTTGCTCGGTTCGTCCGCGAGAGGCTCGCTTGGGTGCGTGGGGTCGTTTCGCCGCGGGACGGCGACCGGCCGCGGCAGGCCGAGATGCCCGCGCAACGTGGTCTCGGTGTAGGACTCGCGGAACAGGCCGCGGCGGCGCAGTTCTGGCACGACGTGGTCGACGAAGTCCTCGGCGGCGCCGGGCAGGTAGGGGAAACCGACGTTGAAGCCGTCCGCGCCGCGCCCGGTGAACCATTCCTCGATGTGGTCGGCGATCGTCTCCGGTGTGCCGGTGATCATGCCGCCGCCCGAGGACCGCCGGGCGAGCTCGCGGATCGTCAGGTTCTCGCGGCGGGCGAGGCCGAGCATCTGTTCGGAGCGGCTGCGGCTGCGGTTCGTCTCGCCGATCTCGGGCAGCGGCCCGTCCAGCGGGTACTCCGACAGGTCCACGTCACCGACGGTGTCCTGGACGAGGCGACGGGCGACGTCGTCGTGGATGAGCTCCAGCAGCTCGTCGCGCCGCGCGCGGGCGGCGGCCTCGGTGTCGGCGACGATCGGCGCGAGGATCGGCCAGACCAGCAGATGGTCCGGGTTGCGCCCCAGCGCCGCGGCCCGCGCCTTCACGTCGGCGTAGAACCTCTGCGCGCCGGCCAGGTCGGCCTGCCCGGTGAACACCACCTCGCCGTAGCGGGCGGCGAAGTCCTTGCCCGCCTCGGACGAACCCGCCTGGAAGATGACCGGGTGGCCCTGCGGGGGGCGGGAGACGCTCAGCGGCCCGCGCACGGCGAAGTGCTCGCCGCGGTGGTGCGGGGTGCGCAGGCCGGCGGGGTCGTAGTAGCGGCCCGCGGCGGTGTCCCGCAGCACGGCGCCGTCGTCGAAGCTGTCCCACAGCTCACGGACGACGTCGACGAACTCCGCGGCGCGCCTGTACCGCAGCCCGTGTTCGAGGTGGGCGTCGCGCCCGAAGTTCGCGGCCTCCTGCGGCAGCACCGAGGTCACCGCGTTCCAGCCGGCGCGCCCGGCGGACAGGTGGTCGAGCGAGGCGAACTTGCGGGCGACGTGGAACGGCTCGTTGTAGGTCGTGCTGGCCGTGCCGACCAGGCCGATCCGCTCGGTCACCGTGGACAGCGCGGCCAGCAGGGTGAGGGGCTCGAACCGGACCGACCGGGCGGTGCGGTGCAGCGAGTCCAGGTCCGTGCCGGAGATCGCGACGACGTCGGCGATGAACAGGACGTCGAAGGTGCCGCGTTCCAGCGTCTGGGCGACCCGGATGTGATGGGCGAGGTCGAGCTCGCCGTCGGGCGGCGACAGCGGATGGCGCCAGCCGGCGATGTGGCCGCCGGCGCCCTGCAGCACGGCTCCGAGCGTCAGCGTCCGCCCCGGACGGCCGTGGGGGGTGGTGGTCATCGTTTCCTCTCCGGGCCGACGGGAGTCGGCGTGTCGGGCACGGGTCCGGCCGCGGGCCGCCAGCCCAGCGCCGGGGCGATCTCGGTGGCGATGAGTTCCATGCGTCGCAGGGTCGCGCCGAGGTCGGCCGCCGCGCCGGCCTCGCCCTGCACCGCGGCGATGAAGTACGACACGGCGGCGGGGCCGACCGGATTGGTCGCGAGGCTGTGGATCACCACGCCGACGGGGCCGTGGTGGACGTTCATCGCGTCCAGCGCGGCGCCGTCGTCGAGGTCGGCCGGGAACCCGAAGTGCCCCAGGTAGGGGCGGAACCGGGCGATGTCGGGAGCCAGGTCCACCCGGGCGGCCAGCCGGTCCGGCCCCGGGAACACCCCGTGCGACACGGCCAGTCGCGCGCCCGCGGGAGCCCGGTGGGCGGCCAGGTAGACGTCGGCGAGGGGTCGCTGCGCGGACGCCGCCGGGCCGATGCCCAGCAGCAGCCCGTCGCCGGCCCGCGCCGCCGCCCGCGCCCCGTCGGCGCTCGTCGTCGAGTCCCAGAACCGGCTGGTGAGGGTCGGCGCGGGCGGATGCAGCCGCAGCCCGTCGGTCCCGGCGATCTGCTCGCCGGCGAGCAGGTCGCGCAGCCGGACGCGAGCCTCGGCGAACAGCTCCCGGCGACGGGCGACGTCGCGGTCGAAGGCGCCGAAGGCGGGCGCGCTCGGGCCGCCGGTGCCGAGCCCGAGCTGCAGGCGACCGTCGCTGAGCGCGTCGAGGACGGCGGCGTCCTCGGCCAGGCGGATGGGGTCCTCCAGCGGCAGGACCACGACAGCGGTGCCCAGCTCGATCCGCCGGGTCGCCTGGGCGGCCGCGGCGAGCAGCAGCAGCGGCGAGGGCAGGCGACCGTAGTCGGGGGAGAAGTGGTGCTGGGCGATCCAGCCGCCGTCGAACCCGAGCTCCTCCCCGGCGACGAACAGCTCCACCAGCTCGCGGTAGACGGCGCCGACCGGCCGCCCACGGCCATGCACATGGGTCAGGAAGCCCAGTCTGAACGGGCCGGGTCCGCCGGGTGCGGTCATCGCGTCCTCCCTCGTCGAACCTCAACGGACCTCGTGGGGTGGCGGCAGCCGTGGCACCGCCGCGAGCAACGCCTGGGTGTACGGATGGGCCGGCCGCGACAGCACGGCGTCGGTCGCGCCCTGCTCGACCAGCGTGCCGTCGCGCATGACGGCGATCTGGTCGCAGAGCCGGGCGACCACGCCGAGATCGTGGGAGACGAGCACGAGGCCGAGGCGGTGCCGCTCGGCCAGCTGGCCGAGCAGGTCCAGGATCTGGGCGCGGACGGAGACGTCCAGGGCGCTGACCGGTTCGTCGCCGACGAGCACCCGCGGCCGGGGGGCGAGGGCCCGGGCGATGGCGATGCGCTGGCGTTGGCCGCCGGAGAACTCGTGCGGGTAGCGTCCGCGGACGGCGGGGTCGAGGTCGACCGCCCGCAGCACCTCGTCGACCCGCTCGCCGTGGTCGCCGGGAACGCCCAGGCAGGCCAGCGGCTCCGCGATGGCCGCGCCGACGGTCATCCGCGGGTCGAGCGATCCGGCCGGATCCTGGAACACGACCTGGACTTCGCGGCGGAACCAGCGCAGCGCGCGTGGGCGCCCGGGGACGACCGGCCGGCCCCGGTAGCGGACGGTGCCGGCGTCGGGGCGGTCCAGGCCCAGCAGCAGCCGGACGAGGGTCGACTTGCCCGACCCGGACTCGCCGACGATGCCGAGCGCCGCACCGTCGGCGAGACGCAGGGTCACGTCACGCACGGCGTGGCGGACGCCGGGCGGGCCGAACGGGGACGTGCGCGGCAGGCGGTAGCTCCGGCCGAGCCCCGTGGCCTCGAACAACGGCTCGGCGCCGGGGGTGTCTCCGCCGGGGGTGTCTCCGCCGGAGGTGCCGCCGCCGGGCCGATCCCCCACAGCGGTCACCGGCCCGTCCTCGACGCCGCCCTGGACGCCGGGCTCGGGACGTCGGGCCCACGCTCGCTCGGCGCCGCCGCGGCGTCGACGGTCGGGAGATCCCACTGGGTCAGCCGCGCCGCCGCCAGCAGCTCGCGGGTGTACGGGTCGGCGGGGGCCCGCAGCACGTCGTCGGTCGTGCCGGTCTCCACGACCCGGCCGTGGCGCAGCACGGCGAGCCGGCGGGTCACCGCGGCGACCACCGCGAGGTCGTGCGTGATGAACAGCAGGGCGGTGCCGGCCTCGGCGACGAGCCGGCCGAGCAGGGCGAGGATCTCGGCCTGGACGGTGACGTCGAGCGCCGTCGTCGGCTCGTCGGCGATGAGCAGCGCCGGCCGGCACGCCAGCGCCGCGGCGATGCAGACTCGCTGGCGCTGGCCGCCGGAGAGCTCGTGCGGGTAGGACCGGACGAGCCGCTGCGGGTCCGGCAGCCCGACCGCCGCGGCGAGTTCCACCGCGGCCCGCGCCGCCGCCTGGCGGGAGTACCCGCGGTGCAGCCGCAACGGCTCGGCGATCTGCCGGCCGACCCGCATCAGCGGGTTGAGCGCGGTCGACGGCTCCTGGAAGATCATCGCAAGCTCCCGGCCGCGCAGCCGGGACAGCTCCCGGTCGGAGCCGCCGATCAGCTCGGCGCCGTGCAGGCGGACGCTGCCGGTGACGCGCGCCCCCGGCGGCAGCAGGCCGAGCACGGCCAGCGCGGTCAGCGACTTGCCCGACCCGGACTCACCGATGAGCCCCACCCGTTCGCCCGCCGCCAGGGCGAAGCTGACCCCGTCCACCACGTCGACGCCGCCGAGACGCACCCGCAGGTCGGTTACCTCCAGCAGGGCCTCGCCGGCCGTCATGTCCGACCCGCCCCACGCGCCCACGGCAACCGCGCCCGCGAGGCCGACGCGATCGCCGGCGCCTCGGCCGCGGGCGCCGTGCGCGGGGCGCCGCCCGCGCCCTCGGCCGGGCGCTCGAGCAGCCGCGGGTCGCCCGCCTCGCGCAGGCCGTCCCCGAGCAGGTTGAAGCCGAGGACCGTCAGCACGACCGCGAGGCCCGGCCACAGCAGCGTCAGCGGGCGCAGGGTGAGGTACGGCTGGAGCTCGGCGAGCATCCGCCCCCAGGACGGGGTGGGCGCCGCGGTGCCGAAACCCAGGTAGGACAGCGCCGCCTCGGTCAGCACCGACAGGCCGAGGATGAGCGAGAGCTGGACCGACACCGTCGGCGTGATGTTCGCCAGCACGTGCCGGCGCACGATCCGGCCGGTGCCGGCGCCGGCGGCCCGCGCGGCGAGCACGTAGTCGGCGCCCAGCACGCGGCGGACCTCGCCGCGGGTGACCCGGCCCAGCCCGATGCCCGCCCCGACGCCGATGGCGACGATCGCGGTCCAGCGCGAGCCGCCGTACACGGCCGCGAGCACCATGGCGAGCAGCAGCACCGGGAACGCCAGCAGCACGTCGACGAGGTGGGCGACCCCCTCGGAGACCAGGCGCGGCGGCAGGGTCGCCAGCAGCGCGAGTCCCACCCCGACGACCGCGGCGATCGCCGTGGCCGCCACGGCGACCAGCAGGGTGGTGCGGGCGCCGACGAGGACCTGGCTGAACAGGTCCCGGCCGAGCCGGTCGGTGCCGAACCAGTGCGCGGTCCCGACCGGCGCCCAGGACGCCGCCGGGTCCACCCGGGTCGGGTCGTACGGCGTCCAGACCAGTGACACGACGGCCGCGACGACGACGAGCCCGGACAGGACCGCGCCGAGGCGCCCGGACCGGCTGCCCCACACGCCGCGGGCCAGTGCCCGCGCCGAGGCGTTCACCGGGCGCTCCGCAGCCGCGGGTCGAGCAGCCGGTGGGCGAGGTCGATGAGGAAGCCGACGACGAGTACGGCCGCGGTGACCAGCAGCACCGTGCCCTGGACCTTCACCAGGTCCCGGTTGCCGATGTCGGCGACGAGCATCTGGCCGAGCCCGGGCAGCGCGAACACGTTCTCGACCACCACGGCGCCGAGCAGCAACGTCGCGAACTCCAGGCCGAGAACCGACACCACCGGCAGGGCCGCGTTGCGGATCCCGTGGCGGCGCAGGGCCTGCCCGCGGGTCAGGCCCTTCGCCCGGGCGGTCCGGATGAAGTCCGCGTGCAGCACCTCCAGGGTCGCCGAGCGGGTGAAGCGCAGCAGCACCGCGGCCTCGACCACCGCCAGGGTGACCGCCGGCAGCACGAGGCTGCGCACGGCTGCGACCGGATCGGCCCAGCCGTCGGGCGGGAAGGCTCCTGCGGGCAACAGCCGCCAGTCGACCGCGAACACCGTGACCAGCATCAGCCCGACCCAGAAGGTCGGGACCGCGATGCCGAGCTGGCTCAGCGCCGACAGGGCGACCCCGGACGCGCGCCGGTGGCGGGCCGCGGCGAGCACGCCCAGCGGCACGGCGACCGCGAGCGCCAGCAGGGTCGCGGCGGCGACGAGCGGGGCGGTCACCGTCAGCTTCTCGGAGAGCTCCGCCGACACCGAGGCGCCGCTGAGCGCCGAGACCCCGAAGTCCCCGGTCAGCACGCCGCCCATCCAGTCCAGGTACTGCGCGGGTCCGGACCGGTCGGCGCCGATCTCGTGACGGATCCGCAGCACCTGGTCGGGCGAGGCGGACGTCCCGGCCAGCACGTTGGCTACGTCGCCGGGCAGCAGCCGCAGCAACGCGAACACGAGCAGGCTGGCGACGAACAGGGAGACCACCAGCAGGCCCAGCCGACGCAGGACGATCACCGCCATCGGCGCGCCGCCCCGCCGCGGCCGCCGCGGCCATCGACCGGGCGGGTCAAGACTTCACGACCTCGATCTTCGACAGGTCGTAGATCGCGGAGATGTTGTCGGTCGGGTAGCCGGTGACGCCGACCCGGGCGACCTGCCGCACCTTGGCGAGCAGCAGCCAGTCGGCGATGGCGTCCTCGGAGTAGCGGCGGGCGAGCGCGCGCAGGGCGGTGTCGCGGTCGGCGTCGGAGGCGGCGGTGGCACCGGCCTTCGCGAGATCGCGGGCCTGCGGGGAGCGGTCGCCGAAGTAGTAGCCGGGCTTGACGTAGAAGGCGAGGTCACGCGCCTCGGCGTGGTCGACGATGCTCAGGTCGTAGTCGTGCTTGGTGTAGACATCGGTGAGCCAGGCGGGGAACTCCACCCGGCGCAGGTCGATGGTGATGCCGATCTCGCGCAGCTGCGAGGTGACGTAGTCGCCGATGCTCGGCGGGTAGATGTTCGGGATGGTGAGGCCGAGGCGCAGCCCGCCGCCGTGCCCCGCCTGCGCGAGCAGCCGGCGGGCGCTCGCCGGGTCGTACCGGTCGATGCTCGTGAGGTCGGAGTACCACGGGTCCAGCGGCGGTACGGGCGAGCCGATCCGGGTCCCGGCGCCGAGCACCTTGATCAGGCCGTCCTTGTCGATGCCCTGGCGGATCGCGTGCCGGACCCGGACATCGGCCAGCGGCCCGCGGTCCTGGTTGAACGCCAGGGTGAACTTGTCGGTGGTCGTGCCCTCGGCGACGGTGAACTTCGGGTTGCCCCGGTAGGTGTCGACCAGGTCGTAGTCGGAGATCGCGCCGATGTCGACCTGGCCGGTGCGCACCGCGTTGTTCTGCGCGTTCGGGTCGGTGAGGTAGCGGAAGACCACCCGGGCGACCTTCGCCTTCGGCCCCCGGTAGGCGTCGTTGCGCACGAGGGTGATGCTGTCGCCGCGCCGCCAGGAGTCGAAGCGGAACGGGCCGGTGCCGTCGGGCCGGCCGTCGAGGCCGGTGGCGCCCTGGCGCACGATGGCACCGGCCGGCCCGGTCAGGTTGAACAGCAGCCCGCTGTCGCGTTCGGTCAGCGTCAGCACCACCGTGCGCGGGTCGGGGCTGCTGACCGCGGAGATGGAGGCCAGGTCGCTGGCGTGCGGGTTCGTCGAGTTCGGGGCGATCACCTGGGTCAGCGACGACACCACGTCCGCGGCGCGCACCGGGGCACCGTCATGGAAGGCGGCGTTGTCCGCGAGGGTGAACGTGTACGTGCGACCGTCCGGGGAGATCCGGTAGGACGTCGCGAGCGCCGGGCTCACGACCCCCTTCTGGTCCCGTTTCACCAGCCCCTCGTAGACGTTGCCGAGCAGGATCTGGCCGACCGCGACGCCACTGGTCCGGGTGATGTCGAGGCCCGTCGGCTCGAGAACGGCGCCGATGGTGACGGTGGCATCGGGATTGGCGCGCCCGCCGGTCGACGCCGGCCCGCCGCCACCGCCCCCGCCGTCCGAGCCACAGGCCGACAGCGCCAGACCTGCGACGACGGCGACGACGGCGAACGATCTGATTCTCATGACGCGCCCTTTTCGAGGCAACAATGACGCCGGCGGGCGCGCGGAATCGGCGCCCGGCGGCCGGAAGGATGAGGGCGGCGGGCCGGGGACGGCCGCGCCGAGAATGCGCGGGGAGCTCGCCTGCGGCTCCTCGTCCGTCAACGTAGAGTCCGTCGACGGAGCGGGCACGCGAACAGCGATGTGGACGGCTTCGGGGCACCGAGCCGGTGGACGGCTGCCGGCCGAGCCGGAGCAGGCCCGCCGTCAGGCGTCGATCAACAACAGATCTGGTCGAAATGGTGCGCGCGACGGGAATTCCAGAACGCGTCCAGAATCGCCGACCGTGGCGGCCGCCCAGTTCCCACGGTCTGACTGTAACCAGGTGCGCGTCCATCGGTCCAGAGGCGCGCAGAACGCCCGGAACGCCGCTGCCGATAGCCGGCGAACGCTTCACGGACGGGGCCGCCGCCTGGCACAGTGGCGAGGTGGCTTCGCGCATTCGGCTCACCCGGCGTCGCCCGGTCGATCACATGCTGGTGGCCAGCCGGCTCTGTCCCTGACCGGACCGCGCCGCTCCCCCACCGTGACACCGACGCGCCGGAAAGCGAACCACCGTGACCACAGGCCACACCGAGACCAGCGGCCACACCGAGACCAGCGGGCACACCGAGACCAGCGGCCACACCGAGGCCCGGACTCTGCCCACCCTCGACATCGGCCCGTTCCGGGCCGGCACCGCCGACCGCGCGCGGTTCCTCGCCGCGCTGCGCGCGGCCTGCCACGGCCCCGGCTTCTTCTACCTGACCGGGCATGGGATCCCCGCCGCGCGGACCGCGGCCGTGCTCGACGTCAGCCGCCGCTTCTTCCACCTCTCCGAGGCGGCGAAGCTGGAGATCGAGAACGTCCACTCGCCGCATTTCCGCGGCTACACCCGGCTGGGCCATGAGATCACCCGCGGCAACCCCGACATCCGCGAGCAGATCGACATCGCCGACGAACGCCCGGCCCGGGTGCTCGGCCCCGACGACCCGGCGTACCTGCGCCTCGACGGCCCCAACCAGTGGCCGGCCCAGGTACCCGAGCTGCGCGCGAGCGTGCTGGCCTACATGAGCGAGCTCGGCGAGCTGTCCCGCCTGCTGGTCCGGGCCTTCGCCGAGTCGCTGGGGCTGCCGGCCGACCATCTCGACCGGACCTTCGCCGAGGAGCCCCGCTCGCACCTGAAGCTGATCCGCTACCTGACCGCGCCCCCGGCCCACCCCGCCGGCTACGACCAGGGCGTCGGCTCCCACAAGGACGGCGGTTTCCTCTCCTTCGTCCTGCAGGACGACGTCCGGGCGCTGCGCGCGGGCGATGTCGACGGCAGGGGCGGCGGCAGTGAAGGCGGCGGCAGTGAGGGCGGCGGCAGTGAGGGCGGCGGCAGTGAGGGCGGCGGCGAGGGCCACGCCGACGCACCCGACCGGGCAGGTGACGCGGTCGAGCCGGCCGCGGGGCTGCAGGTGGCCGACGGCGCCGGCGGCTGGATCGACGCGGTCCCGCGGCCCGGGACCTTCGTCGTCAACATCGGCGAGATGTTCGAACTGGCGACCCGCGGCTACTACCGTGCCACGGTGCACCGGGTCGTCAGCCCACCCCCGGGCCACGAACGGCTGTCCGTGGCGTTCTTCTTCGGCCCGCGGCTGTCGGCGACCCTCGAACCCGTCCCCCTGCCCGAGGAGCTCCTCCGCGAGATCGGCGACGCTCCCCCACCCGACCCGCACAACCCGATCTTCGCGCAGCACGGCGTGAACACGCTGAAGAGCTGGCTGCGCAGCCATCCGGAGGTGGCCCGCCGCCACTACGCCGACGTCGAGCAGCCCACCGGTCGCGGCACCTACTGATCCCGGCCGGCGGCCTGATCCCGGTCGGGCGGCGTCGCGGGCCGGTCCGCCGACGGACCGCCCCGAACGAGAGGAACGAGGAACCTCGTGACGACCTCCCCGAGCGGCTGGAGCTTCGAGACCCGGCAGATCCATGCCGGGGCCGCGCCGGATGCGGCGACCGGCGCCCGCGCGGTGCCGATCTACCAGACCACGTCGTTCGTGTTCGACGACACCCGGCACGCGGCCGACCTGTTCTCCCTCGCGGAGGTCGGCTTCACCTACACCCGGGTGGTCAATCCCACGCAGGACGCCCTGGAGCAGCGCGTCGCGGACCTCGAGGGCGGGGTCGCGGCGCTGGCGACCGCGAGCGGCCAGGCGGCCCAGACCCTGGCGGTGCTCAACCTCGCCGGCGCCGGCAGCCACCTGGTGTCGTCGACGTCGCTGTACGGGGGGACGTACGCGCTGTTCAAGCACACGCTGGCGGAGCTCGGCATCTCCACCACGTTCGTCGACGACCCGGACGACCTGGACTCCTGGCGGGCCGCGATCCGCCCGAACACCGTCGCGCTCTACGGCGAGACGATCGGCAACCCGCGGGGGAACGTCCTGGACATCGCCGGCGTCGCCGAGGTCGGGCACGCCGCCGGGGTGCCGCTGATCGTCGACAACACGCTCGCCTCGCCGTACCTGAACCGTCCCCTGGAGCACGGCGCCGACATCGTGCTGCACTCGGCGACCAAGTTCATCGGCGGGCACGGGACGTCGATCGGCGGGGTCATCGTCGACGGCGGGCGGTTCGACTGGACGGCCGGGCGCCATCCCCGCTTCACCACCCCCGACCCCGCCTACCACGGCCTGGTCTTCCACGAGGCGTTCGCCGAGACCGCCTTCATCGTGCGAGCCCGCGCCCGGCTGCTGCGCGACCTGGGCCCGGCGCTGTCCCCGGTGAACGCGTTCCTGCTGCTGCAGGGCCTGGAGACGCTGTCACTGCGGATGGAGCGCCACAGCGCCAACGCGGCCAGGGTGGCCGCCTGGCTCGCCGAGCGACCCGAGGTCACCTGGGTCGCCTATCCGGGCCTGGCGGACAGCCGCTGGTACCCGGCTGCGCGGCGCTACCTGCCCCGCGGGGCCGGGGCGGTGCTGGCGTTCGGCATCCGCGGCGGCGCGGCGGCCGGGCGGGCCTTCATCGAGGGCCTGGAACTGCACAGCCACCTCGCCAACGTCGGCGACGTCCGCTCGCTGGCGATCCACCCGGCGTCCACGACACACGCCCAGCTCACCCCCGCCGAGCAGGCCGACAGCGGGGTGAGCGAGGAACTCGTCCGGCTGTCCGTGGGCATCGAGGGCGTCGAGGACATCCTCGCCGACCTCGACCGCGGCTTCCGCGCGGCCAAGGAACGCTGACCCGCCGGCTCCTCGGGGTTCCCCGGCGGTGGCGGTCCCCGGCCGACCGCGGGATTGAATCCGCCTTCGCCGGGCGATAACGGACTGACGTCGGGCGGGCCGGGCGATCTCATGCCGATGCCGCCCGCCCGCCCGCCGCGGGCGGCATGCCCGACGGGTCCGTGCTCAGCTGGCGAGGAGATGGCGTGTTCGGCTTCAGGAAGGTCATCGGTGGGGGTCGGGCGGTGGTCGAGCCGTCCGTGCGGCTGATCCGCCCGGGTCTCGGGGGCTTCAGGCAGTTCCTCATGCGCGGGAACATCGTCGACCTGGCCGTGGCTGTGATCATCGGTACGGCGTTCACCGCGGTCGTCAAGGCGCTGGTGGACAACCTGCTGACGCCGCTGGTCGCCGCGGTGGGCGGCAAGCCGGACTTCGCCGACCTGAAGTTCACGATCAACCACAGCGTGTTCCGCTACGGCCTGTTCCTCAACAGCGTGGTGACGTTCCTGTTCGTCGCCGCGACCGTCTACTTCGTGGTCGTCATGCCGTTGGCGAAGGCGAACGAGCTGCGTCGGCGCGGCCATCCCAAGCCCGAGGCGGAGCCGGCGATCAGCGACGAGACGAGGCTGCTCACCGAGATTCGCGACCTGCTCGCCGGCGATCCCCGGCGGCTGCCCGACCAGACGACGCAGGCCGCCGCGGTCGGCACCGCCGAGGAGACCCAACGCTGACGCCGCCGCGGCGCCGCAGGGGCTACGACTTGCGGGCGATCAGGCCGTAGGCGCTGATGTCGGCGTCGGAGAACTGGTCGGGATCGCTGCCGGGCTCGGGGCGCCAGCGGTGCAACACCTCGATGCCGGGCTCGACCAGCTCCATCCCGGCGGGCAGCAGGGCGGCGAGCTCGGCGCGGTCGCGGGTCTGGAACGGGATGCCGCGGCTGTTGTAGACCTCGACGACGCGGGCCGCGGCTTGCGGCGCGAGCTCGGCCGTGCCGTGGCTGACGACGAGGAAGCTGCCGGCGGGCAGTCGCTCGCACAGCTGGGCGACGATGTCCGCGGGCCGGTCGGAATCGGGGAAGAAGTGCAGGATTGCGATGAGCGACAGCGCGATCGGCCGCGCCGGGTCGAGGGTGCCGGCGAACTCCGGCGCGGCGATCATCTCGTCGGGGCGGCGCAGGTCCGCGTCGACGTAGGCGGTCCGGCCCTGCGGCGTGCTGGTCAGCAGGGCCCGCGCGTGGACGAGCACGATCGGGTCGTTGTCGACGTAGACGACCCGCGCGTCGGGGGCGACCTGCTGGGCGATCTCGTGCAGGTTCGGCGAGGTCGGGATGCCCGTGCCCACGTCGACGAACTGCCGCACCCCGGCCTCGGCCGCCAGGTACCGCACGGCCCGGTGCAGGAAGGCCCGGTTCTGCCGGGCGTAGGTGCGCAGGTGGGGGAAGACCGCCAGCGCCTGCTCGGCCGCCTCCCGGTCCGCCGCGTAGTTGTCCTTGCCGCCGAGGTAGTAGTCGTACATCCGGGCCGAATGCGGGATGTCCTCCCGCAGGTCGCCCGAACGTGTGCGTCCGCTCGTCCCGGCGTCTGCCTGCACGACTGCCCGCCCCCTCTACCGCCCGCCTGATCGGATCTTTCCATCCCCCCGGGCGGATCGCGCCACCGGGGAGGAACATCACATGTGCGACGCACGTCGGGGCGCCCGTCACCCGATGACGATCTCCGCCAGGCCCTCCGGATCCCGCTCGTCCCAGCCCTCGGCAACCGCCTCGGCCTGTCGTGGCACCGCCGCCGCGTCCAGGTCGTCCATCGTGAATCCGGCCTTCCAGTAGGCGCTGGTGCGGACCTGCGAGCGCGGCACCCCGTGCAGCTCGACCAGGTGACGGCGGATGATGCGGACCTGGGCCGCCTCGGCGGCGACCCACGCGACGGCCGCCCCGCCGAGCCGGGGCAGCGTCCGCACGGCCTCGGGCAGCGCGTGCCTGCGCACCCAGCGGATCCGGTGCCCGGGCCGGGCCGGGACCAGTACCCGGTCCGCCGTGGCCACCCCGCCGAGCACCGCGAGCGCCGGGCGACCCGCGGGCAGGGCGGCGAGGATCGCGGCCGCGGCCGGCAGCCCGCTGCCGTCGGCGACCAGCAGCAGCGGATCGGTGGCCGCCGCCGCCGCGGCGACCGGCGCGAGGACGAACTCGACGCGCATCCCGGTGATGCCGACGCCGGTGCCGGGGCCGAGCCCCCGCAGCCAGCGGTCCACCAGACCGGCGCCGTGGGCGAAGGCGTCGAACGCGAGCCGCTCGGCGGCGGGGTCGAAGGTCCGCACGGTGAACGCCCGTGACGGCGCCACGCCCGCGCCCGGCGCCCCCGCCGTCGCCGCCCCGTCCCGCGCCGCCCCGTCCCGCGCCGCCGGGACCGATGGGAACAGGCGGAACGCGTCCGCGGGCAGTGGGTCGGTGTAGGCGGCGAGCCCGGCGCCGCGCAGCGTGATGCGCCGGAAGGACGGGGAGATCTCGGTGACTGCATCGACCTGGAGCTCGCAGCGGATCGGGCGCTGCGCGCGGTCGGTGGCCACGGCCCGGATCGCCTCGTGCAGCGACATCATCGTCCTCCGGCACGTTCTCGTGACGGACGGCGGCGGTCCGTCGCGGCGGCGACCCGACGAGGTCACCCGATTTAGGTAAGCCTAAGTTTTATCCGTCGGCACGTCACCCCCCTTCGGGACGGCGGCGCCCACCGCCGTCGCCGGGCGGCTCTCCGACCGGTCCCACCGGGTGGCGAACTCCAGTGGACCTATGGACATAGTCGACTTTCGAGATTAGGTTAGGCCTGGTCAGCCCGCTGAACCGGGCCGGCGGACCGGTTCGCCGGACCGCTGTTCCCGATCTCGGCCGGCCCGGCCGCTCGCCGCCCCGGCGGGCCTGCGCCACGGCCTGGCCGCGTCCCCCAGCGGCCCACGCGCGGGCCGGCTCGCGGCCCGGATCGAGCGCAAGCCCGAGTCGAGGGAGTGGTGCGATGTCGCCGGCGCCCGATCGGCCTTTCGCGGACGAACGGTGCGGCCTGCCGCGCAGCCGGTCCACCCGGCGGCGGCTCACCCGGCGGCTCGTGATCGATCTGCGCCGTTCGTCGAGCAGCCTCTGTCCCGCTCCCTGACCGGTCGGGCGCCGCTTTCCGCGGTTCCGCTCGCGCCGCGTCGCGGCCCTTGCGCGCCGTCCCAGCCCCCCAGCACCACCCGTCCGGTCCCCTGACCCGTCCCGGCCAGGGCCACCCGTCACCGCCCCGCTCGCCCGCCGCGTCGGGCCCGCAGCAGCGCGGCGGCGGCCGCCGGATGGATCGGTGTGGACCGTCCGGGCCAGCCGCAGGAGCGGCCCGGAGGCCGGACCGGCGGCCGATGTCGTCGGCGGAACCACCGAGGGGCGCTGGGGGTTGGCGCCGGTCCACACCCGCGCGTCGTCCGACGAGCCGCTGCGCCCATCCACAGATCGACCCATCCACAGGTCGACCCAGCCACAGATCGACAGAGTCCGGCCGTATCGGCAATCCTCTCCCCCGCCGGCATCGACCGCCCAGCCCAGCCCGGCCGACCGACCCCGTACCGCCCCCGACCGCGTCACCCAGCCCCACCCGCCTCGCCCGAAAGGCCGGACATGACAGACATCCCGTTGGCCGTCCTCGACCTCGTGCCGGTCAGTGCCGGTGACACCCCGCACGACGCGCTGCGCAACACCGTCGACCTGGCACGGCGGGCGGAGGAGTTCGGGTACCGGCGGTACTGGTTCGCCGAGCATCACCTCAACCCCGGCCTGCTCGGCGTGTCCCCCGCGGTGGCGATCGCGTTGGTGGCCGGGGCGACGTCGACGATTCGGCTCGGATCGGCCGGCGTGCAGAGCGGGCATCGCACCCCGCTGTCCGTCGTCGAGGAGTTCGGCCTGATCGACGCGCTGCACCCCGGCCGCCTGGACCTCGGCATCGGTCGCTCACCCGGCCGGCCGGCACCGACGAACGGCGCCTCCCCGAACGGCGCCTCCGCGAACGGCGCCTCCGCGAACGGCGGATCCGCACCCGGGGCAGCCACGTCCGCCCCGGCGCTCGTCTCGGCTGCGGCGGCCGCCTACCAGGCCAGCCTCGGCGGTGCCGACCACAGCACCGACCAGCGGGCCGCGAACGGCCTGCTGATCCCCCGCCGCTTCGACTTCAGCACGCTGCTCGGCTCGCCCCGGCTGGGGCTGACCCTGTCGCTGCTGCAGCAGCCGGGCGCCTACACCCCGGAGTACGCCGACCAGATCGACGACGTCCTCGCCCTGCTGCGCGACACCTACCACGCCGCGGACGGCCAGACGGCCCGCGCCTGGCCCGGGGCCGGCGCGGCGGTGGAGGTGTGGATCCTCGGGGCGTCCGGGGGGTCGAGCGCCTCCGTGGCGGGTTCGCGGGGGCTGCGCTTCGCCGCCTCCTACCATCACAGCCCCAGCACGGTGCTCGACGCGGTCGAGGCGTACCGGGCGGCGTTCGAGCCGTCGACGGATCTCGCCGCCCCTTATGTCTCGGTCTCCGCCGACGTCGTCGTCGGCGAGGACGACGCGAGCGCGGCCCGGCTGGCCTCGGGCTACGGGCTGTGGGTGCGCAGCATCCGCAGCGGCGCGGGGGCGATCCCGTTCCCGTCCCCGCAGGAGGCGGCCGCGCACACGTGGAGCGACGCCGACCGGGAACAGGTCGCCGACCGGGTGGCCACCCAGCTCGTCGGCTCCCCGTCGACGGTCGCCGACCGGCTCGAACAGCTCGCGGCGGCGACCGGCGCGGACGAGCTGGCCGTCACCACGATCACCCACCGGCATGCCGACCGGGTGCGTTCCTACGAGCTGCTGGCCGCGGAGTGGGCCCGCCGCCACGGCTGACCCGGCCTTGGCAGACCGGGTGACACCGGACGAAAACGGGCGGGACCGGGCGGGACCGGGCGGGACGGTGACGCGTCCGGGGGCCGACCGGCGGTGCGGAAGGTGGCGGCGGCGGCCGTTGTTGAAACGGGCTGCCGGAGCCGGTGACACCCCGCGATACCGGCCCGGCGCCGCCGCGGCGAGCATGTGATCGACAATGTCCGTGGCGCGAGGCCACGCCAGCGAAGAGACGAAGGGAAGGATTGCGGTGCCGAAGGCATACGTCTATACCGCGCACGGCGGCCCCGAGGTGGAGGCGTTCATCGACCTGCCGACGCCCGAGCCCGGCCCGGGTCAGCTCGCGATCGCGGTGCGCGCGGCGGGCGTCAACCCCGTGGACTGGAAACTGCGCGACGGGCTGACGCTGCCCGGCCTGCCCGCCCCGGTGTTCCCCGTCGTGCTGGGAGTGGAGGCGGCGGGCGTGGTGACCGGGGTGGGCCCGGAGGTGACGGGCTTCGCGGTGGGCGACGAGGTCCTCGGGGGCACGGTCGGCGGCGCCTACGCCGAGTACGCCCTGCTCGCGGTCGCGCTGGCGACGCACAAGCCGGCCGCGGTGAGCTTCCGCGACGCGGCCGCCCTGCCGGTCGCGGCGGCGACCGCCTACGACGGCGTGCACCAGCTCGCCCTGCCGGCGGGCGCGACCCTGCTGATCACCGGGGTCGGTGGCGGGGTGGGCGTGGCCGCCGCGCAGATCGCCCGCCATGCCGGGCTCACCGTCGTCGGCACGGCCAGCGCCGGGAAGAAGGACCTCGTCGAGTCGCTGGGGGTCGCCTGGGTCGAGCCGGGCCCCGGTGTCGTCGAACGGGTCCGCGCGGTCGCGCCGCAGGGCGTAGACGCGGTCTACGATCTCGTCGGCGGCGCGGCGCTCGAGGAGATCGCCGGGGTGCTCGCCCCGGCGGGCGGGGACGTCGCCGCCGACGCGGCACCGCGACTGATCACGGCCGCGGACACGGAGACGGTCACCCGCCTCGGCGGGGTGGCCGTGCAGCGGGCCCGCAACGCGGACGTGCTCGACGCCGTCGCCGGTCTCGTCGCGGCCGGGGTGCTGGACCCCCACATCAGCGACGTCTACCCGCTGGATCGGGCGGGCGCGGCCCTGCGCGAGGTGGAGACCGGTCACGCCCGCGGCAAGATCGTGATCGAGGTCGCCGCGTGACAGTGCGGCACGTGCTGGACAACCCCGCCCGCTCGGCCCTGCTCGGCCCGCACGCGCACCTCGCCGAGCGGCGCGGGGACGTGTTGCGCTACCCGGCGGACGTGTGCCCGTTCGTCGCCCTGCCCGACGAGCCGGACGAGAACACCTGGGCCGACGCGGCGGCGCTGCTCGGTCCGGGCGCCCTGGTGCCGTTCACCGGCGTCGACGCGGGCGTGCCGCCCGGCTGGGAGGAGATCGGCTTCGGCACCGGGGTCCAGATGATCGACGTCGGGATCGACGCGGCCGGCGACGACGACGCCGTCCCCCTCGGCCCGGCGGACGTCCCGGAGATGCTCGACCTGGTGACCCGCACGCGCCCCGGCCCGTTCCTGCCCCGCACCATCGCGCTCGGCACCTACCTCGGCATCCGCCGCGGCGGGGCGCTGGTCGCCATGGCCGGGGAGCGGCTGCACCCCCCGGGCTGGACCGAGATCAGCGCCGTCTGCACCGACCCGGACCATCAGGGGTCGGGGCTGGCGTCCCGGCTCGTGCGGGCGGTGGCCGCCGGGATCCGCGCGCGCGGCGAGACCCCGTTCCTGCACGCCACCGCGACGAACACGAACGCGATCCGCCTCTACGAGACCCTCGGCTTCCGGCTGCGGCGCACGGTGACCTTCCGCGCCGCCCGGATCCCGGGTGCCGTGCCCGCCCAGGCCGGCGGGCCGCTCGCCGCGCGGCCGGGCGCGGACGAACCGGCGGTATGAGCGGTGCCGACAGGCCAGCAGGTCGCGGCCCGCGAGGCGGTGGCGATGGCCAGCGACCTCATCGCGCTGGACACCAGCAATTACGGTGATCCGCACGCCCCCGGCGCCGAGCGGCCCGCGGCGGAGTACGTGGCCGGCCGGCTGGCCGACATCGGCTACGACGTCACCTACGTGGAGTCCGGGGCACCCGGGCGCGGCAACGTCGTCGCCCGGCTGGCCGGCGCCGACCCGTCGCGGGGCGCCCTGCTCCTGCACGGTCACCTCGACGTCGTCCCGGCGGACGCGGCCGACTGGACGGTCCACCCGTTCTCCGGCGAGGTGCGCGACGGCTACGTGTGGGGGCGCGGCGCCGTCGACATGAAGGGCGCGGTCGCGGTGACGCTGGCGGTGGCCCGCCGCCTGCGCCGGGAGGGGGTCACCCCGCCGCGGGACCTGATCTTCGCGTTCGTCGCCGACGAGGAGGCCGGCGGGTGGTATGGGGCACGCTGGCTGGTGGACAACCGCCCCGACCTGTTCGAGGGTGCGACCGAGGCGATCGGCGAGGTCGGCGGCTTCTCCGTCACCCTCGGCGAGGACGTTCGCGCCTACCTGGTCCAGACGGCGGAGAAGGGCAGCATGTGGCTGCGGCTGACGGCCCACGGCCGCGCCGGGCACGGCTCGATGCTGCACGACGACAACGCGATCGCCACGCTGGCGGCGGCCGTCGCCCGCCTCGACGCCCATCGCTTCCCGCTGGTGCTCACCGATCCGGTCCGGGCGTTGCTCACCGGGATCGCGGACATCACCGGGGTCCCGTTCGACGAGGCCGATCCACAGGCCGCCGTCGACCGCCTCGGCCCGCTGGCGCGCCTGGTCGGGGCGGCGCTGCGGGACACGGCGAACGTGACCCTGTTCGACGCCGGCTACCGGTCGAACGTCGTGCCCGCCACGGCCCGCGCCACCGTCGACGGCCGGTTCCTGCCCGGGCGGGAGGAGGCGTTCGGCCGGGAGCTGGTCGAGGTGCTCGGCCGGCGGGTGCGGGCCGAGTGGGACACCCTGCCGCCGGTCCGGACGAGCTTCGACGGTGCCCTGGTCGAGTCGATCGCCGCGGCGGTCGAGGCCGAGGACCCCGGCGCGCGCGTCCTGCCGTACCTGCTGGCAGCCGGGACGGACGCGAAGTCGTTCCAGCGGTTGGGGATCCGCCACTTCGGGTTCACGCCGCTGCGCCTGCCGCCGGAGCTGGACTTCAGCGCCCTGTTCCACGGGGTCGACGAACGGGTCCCCGTCACGGCCCTCGAGTTCGGCACCCGCGTGCTGGACCGGCTGCTGCGGACCTGCTGACGGCGGCGCCCGAGTCCCCGCCCAACAACGTGCGCATAGACCGGATGTCCGGGTAGGACTGCGGTGTCGGCACCGGGCACCCGGGTCGAACCGAGCCGGCACCGACCGGACGGGCCCACCCGTGCCGGAGGGCCCGGTGGGCGGACGACGATCGGCCCTGATCCCTCGATGCGCACCGACCTACCGTCGAAGCGGGCTTCGCCGAAGCGGGCTTCGCCGAAGCGGTCCGGGCGCCCCGTCGGTCCGGACGCCCACCCAGCGGACGAGGGGAACACACGATGACATCGACGAGTGTGGGTGCGCCAGATTTCACCGCCAGCGCCAGCGACAAGACGGCCGTCACCCTCGACCACGCCGGAGGTGGGGTCCTGCCCGCGGCGACGTGCCTGTGGCTGCTCGCCGGCGAGCAGGTGGGCCGGGTCGCGTTCCGCGCGGACGGGGAGATCCTCGTCCTGCCGGTGAACTACGTGCTGGACGGGGACGCCATCGCCTTCCGGACGGCCACCGGCTCCAAGCTGTCCGCGGCGCTCGAGGAGGGTGCCGTCGGGTTCGAGGTCGACGGCCAGGACCCGGTGGCCCGCACGGGCTGGAGCGTCCTGATCAACGGCAGGGCGGCTGCGGTCAACGACCCGCAGACGCTGGCCAGGCTGGAGGAGACCGGGCTCGCCCCATGGGCGGACCGCATCGAGCACCCGCACTGGGTGCGCATCCTGCCCGAGTCGATGACCGGCCGGGTCGTCGCCCACTCCTGACGCCGACCCATTCCTGACGCCGACCCGCTCCTGACGCCGACCCGCTCCTGACGCCGCCGGCGACGGCCGGCCGGGCGAACCGGCGTCAGTCCAGGCCGACGGCGAGCAGGCAGACGTCGTCGTCGCGCCCGGACGGGGCGGCGATCTCCGCCAGGATCCCTTCGCACAGGTCCTCCAGCCCGCCGCCGGGCCCGGACCCGCCTGCCGGGCCGGGGCCGGGTGCAGGCCCGGCGCCCGCGGCGGCGGCGAACGCGTCGAGGCGCTCCGACAGGGACGTCCCCCGCCGTTCCACCAGCCCGTCGCTGTAGAGCAGCAGCCGGCAGCCGGGCGGCAGCGACAGCACGCTCTGCCCGTACCGGTGGCCCGGCGCCGCGCCGAGGATCGGGCCGTGCACCTGGTCGAGGTAACGCGTGGACCGCCCGGCGATCAGCAGCGGTGGCGGGTGTCCCGCGCAGGACCAGGTCAGCCGCCGCTCGCCGGGCGTGAGGCGGGCGACGACGGCGGTGGCCAGCGCCTCGTCGCCCTGACCGGCGAGGTTCGCGGCGAGCTGGGTGGTGATCTCCGCCGGGCTCCGCCCCTGCAACGCGTACGCCCGGGTGGCCTGGTAGAGCTCCGCCATGATCGCGATCGCGCCGAGGCCGTGGCCGCCGACGTCCCCGACCACGAGCATGAGCTCGCCGTCCGGCAGCACGATGGCGTCGTACCAGTCGCCGCCGATGCCGACGTCCCGGCTCGCCGGCAGGTACCGGGCGCTGAGGCGCACCCCGGACGGATCGGGCAGCCGCTGCGGCAGGATCGCCCGTTGCAGGACGGCGACCAGCGTCGTCTGGCGCTCGTACAGCCGGGCCCGCTCGAAGGCGTGGGCGCAGATCCCGGCGAGGGTCTGCAGGAACGCCTGATCGCCCGGGTCGAAGTCGCGGGACACGCCCCAGACGAGCACGAGGACGCCGATGAGCCGATCGGAGACGACCAGCGGCAGGTGGGCGCAGGCGTTCAGTCCGAGGACCCGCACGGTCTCGTCCCGGTCCGGGTAGTCGGCGAGGTACTCGGCCCGGCTGCGGTGATAGCGGGGCCGCCGGTCGCGCACGACGTCGGCGGCGGCGGCCGGCCCGCGGACCGGCAGGGCCTGCCACATCGCGAGGACCGGCGAGGTCGCCGGGTGCACGATGCTGCGGTACGGCTCGCCGTCGTCGCCGTGGAGCAGGACCGCGGCGAAGACGATCCCGAGGTCGGCGGTGGCGGTGTGCACGACCACGTCGCCGAGCTCGTCGACGGTCAGGGCCCGCCCGAGCGCGTGGGTGACGTCGAGCAGTCGGGCGGCGCGCCAGAGCACCGTGGACCCCGGGCCCGCGCCGTCGCGGTCCGTCTGCACGGGGCTGACGTCGCCGACCAACCCGACCATCCGGGCCGCGCCGTCCGTCTCGTCGCGCAGCACGGCCCCCCGGGCCTGGACCCAGCGGATCGAGCCGTCGGGGCGCCGGACCCGGTACTCCTCCAGGACGGCGCCGGCGGTGCGGGCAGCGCCGGACATCGCCCTGCGCACGCCCGCCACGTCATCCGGGTGGACCACGGCGAAGGCGGCGTCGATGGTCCCGTCGAACTCGCCCGGGGCGAGACCGCTCAGCGCGGCCGCCTGTTCGTCGCAGACGAGCCGACCGCTGGCCAGCTCCCAGCTCCACACGCCGACCCCGGCGCCGGCCAGGGCCAGCGGCAGCTCGGAGACCTCAGGGCGGCCTGGCCTGGAGCGGCCGTGGGACGGTCCCGCGGCCACGCACGAGGCAGTGAGCGGCCGGCTCCGACCCGGCCAGCGGGCCCGCAGCGCACGGACCGCGCGACCTGCCCGCAGTCCCACCTCTGCGCCGCCCTCCCCCCGCGCATCGACGGCGGCCCGCGGCCGCGCTTCGCCGGTCCGGGACACCGATGCTCCGGCCTGCCCGCTAATCCTCCCCCGGCGCACCGCTGGCCACACTTTGGGGTCGCCGGGCCGGGCCGCCCGGCTGCGGCGCTCGCCCAGGCGCCCGGATCGGCGGGACGGGGTGGACCCGGCCCTGCCCCGGGCTACTCGATGATGTCGATGACGGCGGCGGCGTCGAAGCCGCGCAGCAGCGACTCGTTGGCGGAGATCAGGTGGCGCCGCCAGAACCGCTCCGCCTCGTCGGCCTCGCCGGCCCGCACGAGGGTGATCAGCTTCTCGTACGCCCTGACCGCCCGGCGGTACTGCAGCTGCACCTCGTCCGGCTCGGACTCGTAGTGCGTCCTCGTCGCGGTCGCCATGTGCCGCGCGAGGATCTCCTGAATCATGCCGGCCGTGACCACGAGCGCGCGGTTGCCGGACTGCTCGACGACGACCTCGTGGAACCGGGCGAACCCCGCTCCGGCGGTGGCACCGCTCGGGTCGTCGGCCAGGTTGGCGGTCAGGTCGTCGAGCGCGGTGACGAGGGCCTCGATCGCGTCGTCGGAGCCTCGATCGGCGACCAGCCAGGCGGCCAGCGGTTCGATGCCGAGGCGCGCGGTGAGCACTTCACCGAGGGTGGTGCCCGCGACGGCGAGCAGCAGCCCGGCCGGGCGGGCGACCATCTCGGGGCCTGGTACCCGGATGCGGGCGCCGGTACGGGAGCCGCGCCGGACCTCGACGAGGGACTCGGCCTCCAGCACCCGCACGGCCTCGCGCAGCGTCGGGCGGGAGACCCCGAAGTGGGCCATGAGCTCGGCTTCGCGGGGCAGGTAGTCGCCGTCGCGCAGTTCCCCGGTGACGATCATTCGTCGCAGCCTGCGGGTGAGCAGCTCGGCCGTCTTCGGGGACCGCACGTCGGCCCCGGACCGGCCCTCCGGCAGAGAGAAGACCGGGGCGGCCATGGGATCGACTCCTCGCGTCGCACGGAACGTCGGATGCTGCGGACCTCGGATGCTGCGGACCACTGCCGCGATCCCTGCCAGGGCCGCAGGGTCACGGTACCAATCCTACGGTACTACAGAGTAAACCTAGTTAGCTTTGAGCCGATTGCGACGCCCGTGACCCGGGATGCGCGCCCGGTCGCAAAACGATACCTGCCAGGCCGGACCGAGCGGCGGGGGCGCCCGCCGACGTGACCATCACCGCACCTCATACCCGCCACGGGTCGCCGGCTGGGTGCGTGACGTGCCCGGCGGGGTCGCGACCTGCACGTAGAGCAGGCCGGTGCGCAGGGCCTGCGTCCGCGTGGAGTCCAGGGACTCCCAGATCGCCCGTACGGTCTGCTGGACCGCCACGGTCGGGTGCCGGGCGATGCGCTCCGCGATGTCCTGCGCCCGCGGCCACAGCCGGTCACGAGGGACGACCTCGCTGACGAACCCGATCTCGTGGGCGCGCCGGGCCGACATCCGCTCGTCGTTGCCGAGCAGCGCCATGCGCAGCACCTCGCCGATCGGGATGCGCCGCGCCAGCCCGATCGGCTCCAGCGCCGCGGTCATCCCGAAGGTGACATGCGGATCGAAGAAGGTCGCGTCCTCACCGGCGATGATGATGTCGGCCTCGTTCAGCCAGTACAGCGCCCCACCCGCGGCCATGCCGTGCACCGCGCACACCAGTGGCTTCCAGCACTGGTTGAACTTCGGGGACAGGTAGTTGGCCGGGTCGACCTGCCTGAGCGGCTCCGGCGCGAGGTCGTAGCCCTCGACCACGTCGACGCCGGTGCTGAAGGCGCGCTCGCCCTGCGCCCGCAGGACGACGACGTGCACGTCGTCGGTGACGGCGGCGAAGTCCCAGATCGCCCGGAAGTCGTCCAGCACCTCCTGGTTGAACGAGTTGAGCCGCTCGGGCCGGTTGAGCGTGAGGGTGAGAACGTGATCATCACCCAGGGTGGCGAGGACGCTGGTCAGCACGGGTACCTCGGCTGGCATGTCGGTGCCTCCTCGTAATCGGCGTGGCCGTCCGACCACCGGCGGCCCGAGCTGGCGCCGCGCGACGAGGATGCGACCCCCTGGGCGGCACACCTCGACATCTCTAACTCAGTGCACAAAGATATCCTACCCAACCGCCCCTGGCCACGGACGTCTGCCAGAACGAACACCCACCAGGACCGGCGGGCAGCCGGCGAGTCCGACGGGATTCACCTGGCGTCTGCCCGCACGCACCTCCCAGCGGCCACCGAACTCGGCCTCAGGCCGGAGCTCATGGCGGTTGCCCGCCGGGATCGAAGGCGCCGTCGAGGCCATCACCCTGCCAATTGGTCCCCCGGGCAATGCTCGCGTCGGCGCCGCGATGTCACGCCGGGCACTCGCATCCCCGCGATGCGCACAAGACCGACGACCACAGCGTCGGTGCCACCGGATCCCGCCATCGTCCGTACCCCGACCGACGTGACCACACAATCACAAGCAGGGGACAACCCGATGACACCACGCGTGGTGCCGACAACCCGTGAACGCCCCCGGATTGCGGGCGCCACTATCGCCGCGCGCACCGATTCCCGGCGCGGAACCGACCTCCGCCCCACCCGACGCCGCATTCTCGACACTGGCCCACCCGGAACGCGACAGACACTCAGACAGACTCCGGACGAACCTCCACACCCACCGGAGCACCCACCGGAAGATGGTGGTCAAAAGGCCCCTGACCAGCACGATGACAATCTCCGGGAGCAGCGGCGGAACCCACCGCGGCGGGGGGAGAATGCGGTCGCCACCGTCGAGTTGATCAGACTGCGGCGCGCTCCATCGCGGTCGCCCCGAACCGACGGACATCTCCGCGCCGACCGGCGGGACGGAACGTGCACCGCCGGCTCGCCCCGGTGTTTCTCACCAGCGCGCGGCACCGGGACAGTGCGATGGCCAGGAAGGTCGACATGACCTCTCCGACCGAGGCGCGGACGACGACGCATGCCAGCGTGGCGAGCGTGCCCAGGACCGCCGCGGGACCGAGCCGAGCCCTCAATCCACCGTGGTCCGCCGTGCCGCCACCGGCTCGGCAGGCCGCCCGTCGCGCGCCTGACCAGCGAGGATGCGTAACGGAGCCCCTCGGCATCCCCGGGTACTCCGGCGTCGGGCCGACGACGTCGCCACCCCGGCTGCGGGTCGTCCACCCAGTCGTCGGGCACCTCGCCGGTCCGCCGGCGGGCGCGGCCCGCCAGCCCGCGGCAGCCGGGGCCGCTGAACCGGTGACGGTTTGTCGCCCTCGGACGGTAACAGCCGGGCCAGGCCGCCCCGCACCGCCCTGAACCCGCGCCCCGACGTCCTGGGGAGAACCTGCGCGGCAGGCTGTCGTAGCGGCAGGAGGTGATTCTCCCGGCTGCGTCCCGGTCGACCGGCCGCCCCACCGCGGCCGGCATTCGACGACGACCCGGTGGTTCCTGGACAGCAGCGGCTCCACCGGCGGATAAATCCGCTCGGATCTACCGGGAGGACTATCTGGTTTCAGCGCGAGAGACGCCTGATTCCGCGCGAGAACAAGACCTCGATCAGGGCGGGGGACCGTCGACCCCGAACGGTCACGGACTCGATACCGGATGGTTTCATCGACGGCGGGTCGTCGCTCACAATCATTCAGTCCGCACTCCCTCCTACCGCAATTTCAACACGTCCTTCCCCGGCCTTCAGGACGGTGTTTTATACGCGGGCGGGCGGCACACGTCGCGTTCACCCATCTCCTTCTCGTCGCAGACCGGAAGCACGAACCTCGGCGACCCGCAGCTGCGCCGCATTCGGCCCGTGCGGGAAAGCCGCCGCCGGCGGGCAGGCGGCCGAAATCATCCGGCGCCGTCGAGCTGCGAAAGTTGTCCGTGCCCATTGAGTGAGGCCGGCGCAACGGTTCGCCGACAAGGGAACGGCGACCCTCGAGAAATCGCCGACGAGGTCGGGGCCGGGAGACGTCGGCCGTGGGCTCGACGATCCTCTCGCCGGGCCGGGCTGCGGGGACGGGTGCCGGTCCCCGCGCCGGCACCGCCCGGACCCACCGAGGCCGCCGGGACCGGCCCAGCCCGTTGCCGCCGGATGCCAGGGCGCGGTCCGTGATGCCGATCGAACCGGCGACGACGGATGGCGCTCCCCGAGGCAGGGCCGACCACGGCCAGGAAGGCTCCCAGCGACACGACCAGCGCGACCGTGGGCGCACCCGGAGGGGACGGGGGCCCGCGCCGGCCAACCGAGGTCACCAGGGGAGCCCGGCGACCGGGCCCCGGCCCACCGGCGGCGAACGGACCGCCCGGGGCGGGTGGCCGGATCGTCTCGCCGTCGGCCGCCAGGCTCCGGCCATCCGCACGCCGGCCGCCGGTGACGGCCCGTCCGGGGCCCTGAAGTTGGCCGGGTCGGGAGCATCGAACACCTGGATGTGCTACGAACTGCTCGTCCGAGCGGACCACGGCGGCAACGTAGATGTCGCCGTAACCGCCGCGGTCCAGGCGCCGGAGTTTGCGGATCTCCCCGAAGATCAGGACTGCGGCCAGTGCCACCCATTCCAGGGGTGACGATGGGCGGATTCCCGTGCATCCGCCCGCCTCGGCCGGCCCCCGGCCCGCCTAATAAACACAGGGGCTCATCGGATAACCTGGCGGAGCCGTTTTCGTCGCCGGCCCCCGCGTCGGCAACTCGCTCGTCCAGGTGGCCCCATGAATCTCCTTCCGTGCCCCTCGCAAACCGATGGGACGTGCGAGCGGCGGCGTGACCAGCAGCACCGGACGGGCCCCCGTTCGGGGGAGGGGATCAGGATCCTCATTGGGTCTTCCCCCACGCCGCGAGAGTCAGTTCTCGCACATCGGAGCGGGCGGCATTGACGGCATGGGCGGGCGGCGGGATAACCTTTTCGATGTAGCCGACAGTGGGGGCCCGGCGAAGGCATGCCGAGCCCGGAGGGAGTTGGTGTGGCGGCGCGCCACTTCACCCGGGGTCGGGCCATGCATGGCCACCCACAAAGGTGGTGTACGGCTGATCCCCTGCCCGACCCTCGGATGAATCTGCCGGACTGCCGGTGATTGACCGGTGATCCTCATCCGGAGCGGTCGGGTAAACCGGAGTGGACAGGGAGAGGAGCACGATGAGCCTAGTGGTCTCGGACTCGTCCGCTGTGCAGGTGCGCCTGCACCGGACGATGACCGCCGCCGGCTTCGACCGAGCGTCGGGTTCGTTCACCGCCGACAACCAACCGACCGACGCGCGGACCCAGCGGGAACGGGTTCGCCTGGCCCAGATCGAGCTGCTGGAGCTCAGCGCGCAGCTCACGACGCCCCACCTGCGACGCCAGATCCTGCGCATCTACTCACTGCTACGCAGCGAGCCGGTGGCGCCGAGCCCGGCGAAGCCACCGCCCTTCCGCCTCACCCTGCGTGAGATGGAGGTGCTCACTCTGGTGGCCACGGGGTGCTCCAACGTCGAGGCGGCGGAGCAGCTCACCATCCGGGCCGAGACGGTCAAGACCTACATGCGCAGCATCATGCGCAAGATGGGGGTGCGTAACCGGACGGCCGCGGTCCACACCGCCCGGCAGATCGGTCTGCTGGACTGACCGGCGGCACCCGCGGCGGCGGGACCCGCCCCGGCGGCACCCGCAGTACCCGCACCACCCACGTCCGCAATACCGGCACTACGGTGCCACAAGCACCACCGGCACCTTCCGGCACCATCGCCGACGGCCCCTCCCAGGCACCACCCGGCACTGCCCCGCCCGGGCCACGCCACGGTCCGTCGGCCCGCTCCGGCACTCCCTCCATGCCGGATCGCGACCACTCCGGAACATGACACGGGGGCTCGGATCGGACGACCAGTCCGATCCGAGCCCCCGTCGTCGTCTGCCCGCCGGATGCCCGGCGGGCAGACGACGATGATCTACCCGGCGGCGAACAGGCTGGCCGCGTCGACCGTCCGGACGTCGGTGGCCTTGGTGCCGTCGAGGGTCGCCTCGACGGAGCTGGCCGAGCACAGCGCCTTCAGGCTCGGGATGGCACTGCCGTCGCAGGAGAACGTCAGCCCATGCCCGGCCGGCATCACGATGTTCTTGGCCGCCTTCAGCGTGGAGGTCACCGACGCCGGGGTGACCTCACCGCTGATGCCCTTGAGCGCCCGAGCGAGGCCGAGGACCGTCTGGTAGCCGGTGACCGCGTAGCCGTCGGTCGGCGTCTTCGGCGCGTAGGTGGCCATCACCGTCCGGTAGAGCTTCGCCTCCGGGTCGTCGGAGTCGGTGTCCGACGGGGTGAACACCGTCGACCCGTCGAGCTGGCCCGGCGCCGCGTCGTCGACGGCCTTCGACACGCACGGCTGGATGACGAACTTCGGCTGGGTGGCGCCCACGGCCTGGAACGCCTTGAACACCGACGTGCAGTGGGTGGCGTCACCGACGAGCGCGAGCGCGTCCGGCTTCCTGCCGACCGCCGAGGTCACCTGGGAGGTGACATCGGCCGAGCCCCGCGGGATCGAGATCACGTCCAGGCCCACTCCGGACTTCTGGAACACCGGCTTGCCCAGCGCGTTGGCCCCGGTGATCGCGGCCGGCACGTCGGTGACGAACAGCGCGACTTTGTGGTACCCCTTCTCCTTGGCGTAGGTCGCCATCGCGCCGAGCGTCGCGGGGAAGGCCCCGGTCCAGGAGAACACCCCGTCGGTGGCGAACTCGGCGCCGGCGGTCGCGGTGCCCGTGACGTACGGGATCTTCGCGGAGGTGATGACCGGCACGAGGGTGTCACCGAAGCCGGTGGTTCCGGTGCCGACCGCCGTGACCTTCTGCTCGACCATCTCGTTGGCGCAGGTGCGGGCGGTGGCCGCGTCCTCCTGCGACTTGCAGACGACGAGCTGGATGGGCCGGCCGCCGATGCCGCCGAGATGGCCGTTGGCGTACGCCACCGCCGCCTGCGCGCCCTCGCGGACCTCGGGCAGCGACACCGCGCTGCCGCCCTCCGCGGTGATGAAACCGATCTTCACCGGCGCGCCGGCCGCCTTCGTGCCCGGCGGCAGCGTCTCGGTCGCCGCGGTGGCCCCGGGCGAACCGCCCGAGTCGTCGCCGCCGCTCCCGCTGCCGCAGGCCGCCGGTAGCAAGGCCAGGCCGAGGACTAAGAACGCCGCTCCCGCCCGTACGCCGCGGCGTCCGCCGTGCCAGTACCTGCTCCTCGCGCCCACTACTCCTCCATCTCACCGTCCAGCCGCCCGGTAGGAGGCGGGGTGTCCCCGCCGGTCGCGCGGCCGGTCGATCGCCGGTTCCGGCCGGTCCTCGCCGGTGGCGACGACCGCAAACGCCCAGAAGGGCAAGAAAGCTTACTTGGTAAACTATGTTATTAGTGTCACGAATTTCGTCAAGAGAATGGAACAGATGACCGCCGACTCGCGGCTACCACGCGTCCCACCGGGCGGCCGACCGTGCGCCGTTGATGCAACGGTGGTCGCACGGCGTGAAAGCATCGATCGGCCGCGCCCCGCGGCGGCGAGCTGACCCGTGGGGCCTACTCGGCGAGCCCGGGTGCGTCGGTCCCGGACGGCGCGTGGGCGCGGCCTTCAGGCGCCGGCCTGCATTGCCGAACGGCCGGGACACCGAAGGCGGTACCGGGGCCCGGCTCACCACGAGGGGGTTTCGCCCACGTCAGGCGGCTGCCTCCCGCGGGGCGTGCCGCTCGCTGAGATAGGCCCGTTCCAGCAGCTCGGGCTTCGCCCGTAGCTCGGCCGCGGGTCCTGACAGCACCTCCTCGCCGTGCGCGAGCACGATCGCGTGGTCGGCGATGCCCATGACCAGGTGCACGTGCTGCTCGACGAGCACCACCGCCGCCGACGTGTCCGTGGCCACCGCCCGCACGACCGGCAGGAGCTCCTGCACGATGACCGGAGCGAGACCCATGCTGAGCTCGTCGATCAGCAGGATGCGCGGACGCTGCACGAGGGCCCGTCCGATGGCGAGCATCTGCTGCTCACCGCCGGACAGCATCCCGGCCCGGACGTCGAGCCGCTTGCGCAGGGCCGGGAAGTAGTCCAGCACCTCGTCGAGGCTCAGCCCGCCCTTGACCCGCCCGAGCTGGAGGTTCTCCCGGGAGGTCAGGGTGGTGAACAGGGACCGGTCGTCCGGCACGAGCACCACGCCGAGCCTGGACAGCGCCCGCGGGCTGGCCCGGTTCACGCCCTGCCCGTGCACGGCGACCTCGCCGCCGAGCGCGGGCAGCAGCCCGGCGAGCGTCAGCAGGACCGTGGTCTTGCCGGCGCCGTTCGGCCCGAGCAGGGCGACGACCTCGCCCTCACGCAGCGTCAGATCGAAGCCGCGCACCACCGGCACCCGGTCGTATCCCGCGTTCAGCCCGCGGGTCTGCAGCAAGACGGTCACCCGACGCTCTCCTTCTCCAGCGATGCGGACGGTCCGGGCGGAGTCTCCGCGGTGGAAGCGGTGGTGACGGCGGCGTCGGCGTCGGGGGTGTCGGCGTCCGCGGCGCCGGGGTCGGCTCCGGCCAGCGCCGCGGGCTGCGGCGGGACGGGGGTGCTGCCGAGGTAGGCCTCGGCGACCGCCGGATGGTTCTTGATCTCCTCGGGTGAGCCGCTGGCGATCACCGCGCCGAGGGCCAGCACGACGATCCGGTCGCAGACGCCGAGCACGAGGTTCATGTCGTGGTCGACGAGCACGATCGTCACTCCGGTGCGGGCCACCTCGCGCAGCCGCTCGCCGAGCCAGAGGCTCTCGGTGCTGTCCAGGCCACCGGCCGGTTCGTCGAGCAGGAGCACGCGCGGCCGGCCGGCGAGCGCCCGGGCGATCGAGACCAGCTGGCGGTGGCCCTGCGACAGCTCGCGAACCGGGCGGTCGCGGACCTCGTGCAGCTGCAGCGCGCGGTAGAGCCGGTCGAGGTAGTCGGCGTGATCGGCGGGTAGCCGGCCGCCGCCGCTGCGCGCCGCGGCCTCGCCGACGGAGACGTTCTCGGTGACCGAGAGGTCCTCGTACAGCTCGATGCCCTGGAAGGTGCGGCCCAGGCCCTTGCGGATCCGGTGGTGCGGCTTGAGTCCGTCGAGCCGGATGCCCTCGAACTCGACCTCGCCGGTGGCGGCGGTGAACCCGCTGATCGCGTCGATCAGCGTGGTCTTGCCGGCGCCGTTGGGGCCGATCAGACCGATGACCTGGCCATGGCCGAAGTCGAGGCTGACGTCCTGCACGGCCCGCACGCCGCCGTACTGCACCCCGACTCCGCGCAGAGTGAGCAGGATCCGCTCGGCGTCGGCGGTCGCCACCGCGGCGACGGCATCCGCCGCGACCGGAGCCGTCTCGGTGGGCGGAACCGTCTCGGTGGGCGCGGGCCCGGCCGCCGTGGCCGCGGCGTCGGCTGGTTCGCCGGCGGGGATGGTCACCGGGGTTGCGTCGACGGTGGGCAGGACCGGCGGCTCGGCGCGCAACCGCTTCGCCCGCTGGCTCCCCCACCAGGCGTGGACGGGGCCGACGGCGCCCTCCGGGTTGAGCAGCACGGACAGGACCAGGGCGAGACCCGTGATGACCTGGTACCAGCTACCGAGATCGACAGCCTTGTCCAGCGCGACGAACAGCAGTCCGCCCGCGCCGAGGACACCGGCGAGCAGGCCGCCGGAGACCGAGGTGATCCCGGCGAGGTAGGCGGTGGCGAACAGGGCCAGGCCACCGACGACGGAGAAGGACTCGGCGTCCACGAGGGTCTGCTGATATGCCATCAGCGCGCCGCCGAGGCCCGCGATGAAGGACCCGATCGCGAAGGCGGCGATCTTGACCCGGGCGACGTCGATGCCGGCTGCCGCCGCCGAGCGTTCGTTGGCGCGCACCGCGAGCATCGCCGCGCCGAGGCGGCTGCGCCGCAGCTCCGCGACCGCCAGCCCGACGAGGATGAGGACCACCAGGCAGAGCAGGCCGAACTGGATGCGCGGGTAGCCCTCGCCCGCGCCGATGCGCAGGTTGAGCCCCCACAGCTTCGGATCGGCCACCTTCGCCCCGGCCGTCCCGCCGTTGACGTCCGGGTTGCGGAACCAGATCGACTCGACCGCCATGCCCAGGGCGAGCGTCACCACGGCCACCGGCAGACCCCGGATGCGCAGCGCGGGCAGACCGACGACGACACCGATGATCATCGCGCCGAGCGCGGCGAGCAGCGGCGCGATCGGGAACGGAATGCTCCAGTCGGTCGTCATCCGACTGACGAGGAAGCCGCCCACCCCGGCCAGGGTCAGCTGGGCGAGCGAGACCTGGCCGGCGTACCCGGTGACGACCACCAGCGAGAGCGTGACGATGCCGAGCAGCATCGAGGTGACGACCGCCGCCCGCATCGAACCGGAGGTGGCCACCAGCAGCACGACCGCGACGGCGGTCGGGATGACGATGTTCAGCAGCCGATGGCGCGGCCGGGGTGCCTGGCCGAGGTTGGCGCGGATGAGCATGCCGCGGGTGGGCAGCGGCCGGCCCCGCAAGACCAGGTACGCGAGGATGACCACGAGCGGGACGAGCTGGCCCAGGCCTTGCTGCGGCAGCCAGGAATGCTGCGACTGCAGGTACTGCAGCTCGGACTGCACCATCCCGATGATCAGGCCGGCGCCGACGGCGAGGCCCAGGGAGTTGAAGCCGGCCACCAGGGCGGCGGCGAGCGCCGGGACGATGAACAGCGTGTAGGAGACCGGGATGAGCGGGACGATCGGCGAGATCAGGATGCCGGACAGGCCGGCGACCACGGCGCCGATGGCCCAGTTGGCCAGGGCGATGCGGTCCGGCGACAGACCGGTGACCAGCGCGCCCTTCTCCGTCTCCGCGGCGGCCCGGGTGGCCAGGCCGAAGCGGGTGAAGCGGAAGATGCCGGCGAGGGCGAGCGCGAGGACGACGATCGTCAGGGCGAACCAGAGCTTGTCGCCCTGGATGCGCAGGTCGCCGATCGAGTAGTTGTCGCTGGGCAGGATCCGCTTCACCGACACGGGCGTCGTGCCGACCCGCTGGGCGAGCAGCGCCTGGAAGACGATGAGCAGACCGATGGAGGCGACGGCCTTGGCGACCGGCGGCGCGGTGCGCAGCCACCGGAACACCAGCACGTAGAGCAGGACTCCGAGCAGCGCGGCGATGACCAGCGAGACGCCCAGCGCGGGCCACAGGCCCCAGTCGGAGCCGACGGAGACGGTCTTCGGTAAGCCGGGGATCGGCAGCAGCAGCTCACCCTTGCGCAGGAACGCATACGTGTACGCGGTGTAGAGGGCGATGGCGCCGGTGGCGAAGTTGACCACGCCCGAACTGCGGTAGGTGACCACCAGGCCGAGCGCGAGCGCCCCGAAGACGGCTCCGCTCCCCAGCCCGAGTAGCAGGAAGACGATGTGTTGGGTCATCGCAGGCGATGTCTCCCCTCACCCTCCGTCGGCGCAGCCGCGAAGTGATCGAGTGCAGGTGGGTCCGGCCAGCCGGACGCGCCGGCCCTGACGCCGCAGGACGGACCGCCGGGTGCGGGGGGCATACCGGTTCGGTCAGGGCGCGCGGCGATCCGATCGGGACGGGTCAGCCCTTCGGCACGTCGGGTCTCGACGCGTCCGGTCGACGACCGGTGAGACGTGCGGCACACCGCTATCTTTGTAAACTAGGTGGTCGATCTGGTCAAGTAATGATCCGTTGCACCACGCTCGCCCCAGAGACCGAGACCGGGGCGAGGCAGGGGGAACCGGTCCCGAAACGGCGAACGTCCCCGCCGGGCGAAGGACCAGCCTTCGCCCGGCGGGGACGTTCCATGGTGCGGGGAGCATCAGGACCCGGCGTTCGCCTCCGCCGCGATGCGGTCCATCTCGTGGCGGACGATGCCGTCGGCGGAGTCTGCCGGCGGGGTGGGCAGGACGACCTGGCCACCAGTCCGGCTCGGCAGCAGCACCACGGCCTTCGCCGGCGACGTCGTCACCCCCCGCTGGTTGTCCGCCCACAGCTCGATCTCGACCTCGTTGCGGGTGCCGTCGTGCCCGGACACCTGGCGCTTGCCGGTCACCCGCCCTTTCAACCACGTCGTGTCCCCCACGAAGTTGAACCGGCGGTGCTGCACCGAGAGCTTCCACAGCCAGCCCTCGTCACCGATCCAGTCGGTCAGCAGATGGCACAGCCACGTCTCGCGCATCCCGCCGTAGTCGTACGAGGTCGGCAACCCCAGCTCCTGTGCGCGCGCCGGCTCCCAGTGCAACCGCTGCACCGTGTCCGGAACGTTCAGGGCGTTCGCCGGATACAACCCCGGCGCCTTCGCCCGCACCCGGTACGCCAGCCGGAACGCCCCCGGCGGGGTGAGCTGCATCCCCCAGCCCAGGTGCCACACCACCACGTCCGTCGTCGTCAACGGACCCTTCACCTTCGTCGGCAGCTCCTCGTCCACCAGCACGTCCTCGAAGTACCGCGGCTGTCCGCCCCGCCGCGACTCCGCCGCGTACAACGCGTCGATCTCCGCCAGCCGCTCCGCCGAGTACGGCTGCGGCAGGTCATGCTCCTTCCTGCGTTCCCGCGACGTGTGCCGCTCCGCGTTGATCCAGGTGCCGCGCTGCAGGCAGGTGGGCTCGCCGTGCTGGTTGGCGAAGATGAAGTCGTGGGTGACGTGCGCGGTGCGCCCGCCGAAGGAGCTGGGCTTCGCCACCACCCCGACCTGGGTGCGCAGGCAGCGCGCCCGGTCGCCGAGGACGAACGGCCGCCACCACTCGAACTCCATCACCGCCTGATAGGAACCCAGACCCGCGAACGGGTCGCCCTTGAGCAATGCCTTCGTCTCCGGGTCGGGCTTGGGCGCCGCGTCCTCACCCATCGTGTACAGGAAGGTCGGCGGCGCGATGAGCGTCCCCCACCGAGTGCCCTTGCCGTAGTCCGGATCGCAGTACAGCGGGTTGTCGTCCCCGTAGCCGTAGGCGAAGTGCCGGGAGGCGTCCCAGGTCACCTCGTAGTTGTGCGGCGGGTTCGGCAAGGGCTGCGGAACCCCGATCCGCTTACGCGACCGCTCGAAGGCCGCGTCCGTCAGGACACCGAAGCGCTCAGCACCTTCATCCATTACCTAGTTATAACAGATAACTATGTCCCGAATCTCGGAAAGGCCCCGCCACGGAAAAACAGGTCAAGCCGGGTTTCAGCTAGCCGGACACCGGGGGGCCCGGGAGGCGGGCCTCCCAGGGGCCGGCGCATCGTCTCCGGCCGTCAGCCGGCGGTGGCGACCAGGCGCTCGCGGTGCCGGCGGGGCGTGCCGCGGACCAGCTCATCGACCTTGATCCGGCGCAGGAACAGGTGCAGGTCGTGCTCCCAGGTGAAGCCCATGCCGCCGTGGAGCTGTAGCGCCGTGCTGGCCGCGCGGCTGGTGCCCTCGCCGGCCACGGAGCCGGCGACCGCGACAGCGGTCCCGGCGGCGACCAGGTCGCCGCTGTCGAGCGTGCGGGCGGCGTCGTGGCCACAGAGCCGGGACGCCTCGATGTCGACGGCCATGGTCGCCGCGTGGTGCTTGACCGCCTGGAACGACCCGACCGGCCGGCCGAACTGCTCGCGTTCCTTCACGTACCCGACCGTCAGGTCCAGCAGGCGGCCGGCGGCGCCGACCGCGTCCAGGGTGTGGATGATCGCCAGCGCCTGGTCCAGGGTCTCGGCGACGTCCGCGCCGACCCGCGTCCAGTCACCCGCCGGGACGGTGACGCCGTGCAGGTCGACGGCGGCGATGTCCCGGCTGAGGTCGAGGGTGGTGCGGGCGGTGCGGGTGACGCTCGCCGCGGGGACCAGCGCGAGGGCGCGATCGTCACCGATGGCGGCGCTGACCAGCAGCCAGGCCGCGCCGAGGCCGCCGACGACGACAGCCGCCCGGCTGGCGAGGACGAGCGTGCCGTCGGCTCCGGGCACACCGCTGATCGCGGCGTCGTCCGGCTCCGCCGCGGCCGGGACCGCGAGCGCCGAACCCTCGGCCACCGCGTCGGACACCGCCGCCCCGATGCCGATCTGGTCGAGCAGCCGGGCGACCAGCGCGGCCTGGCCGAGCGGTAACGGTGAGCCGGCGCGGCCGAGTTCCTCCACGACGACCGCGAGGTCGGCGAAGGTCCCCCCCTCCGCGGGCCGCAGCAGCGAGGTGAGTCCGAGTTCGGCGGCGGCGCGCACGTCGTCCGCCGAGTAGAGCGCCGCGAGAGCCGCGCCATCGGCCCGGGCCGCGGCCAGGTCGGTGCGCCGCGCGAGCCAGTCGCGGGCGGCGTCGGCCAGGCTGATCTGTTCTTCGCTGAGAAGCATGTCACCGGGTCCTTCCCCGACCGCAGGGGTCGGGCTCGCGGGTCGTCGAGCTCACGGGTCGTCGGGCTAGCGGGGCAGGCCGAGGGCGCGTTCGGCGATGAGGTTGCGCATGATCTCCGAACTGCCGCCGGCGATCGTGTACGCCCGGGCGTAGAGGTAGGCGTCCTGCCAGCGGCCGCCGTCGACGGCGTCGGTGTCGCCCTCGGTGAGGATGCCGCGCGCGCCGAGCAGGTCCACGGCGAACTCGTTCAGCCGCAGGTTCAGCTCGCTGAACCACAGCTTGCCCGCCGGGGCGTCGATCACCCGTTCCCGGCCGGCCCGCCAGCGCGCGAACGAGGACTGCCCGAGCAGCGCGCAGGCGCGGATCTCGGCCCGCAGCGCGCCGAAGCGCTGGCGGACGTCGGCCTGCTCCAGCGCCGGCCGACCATCGATCTCGATCTTCTGCGCGAGCGCGTACAGGTCCTCCCAGGCGAGCTGGAGGTCGACGACGGCGGCGCTGACGCCGTTGCGCTCCTCGGCCAGCGACGCGTTCGCGACGATCCAGCCCTGACCGGGCCTGCCGATCACCGCCGAGGCCGGGATGCGTGCCCCGTCGAAGAACACCTCGTTGAAGTCGGAGGTGCCGGTGAGCTCGCGCAGCGGCCGGACGTCGATGCCCGGGGTGTCCATGTCGATCGCGAACGCGGTGATGCCCTTGTGCTTGGGCACGTCCGGGTCGGTGCGGGCCAGCAGGTACCCGCGGTTGGCCCAATGGCCGTTGGTGGTCCACACCTTCTGGCCGGTCACGACGTAGCCGTCGCCGTCGGCCACCGCGCGGGTACGCATCCCGCCCAGGTCGCTGCCCGCGCCCGGCTCGCTGAACAACTGGCACCACAGGTCGTCGCAGGAACGGATGGCGGGCAGCAGCCGGGCCTTCTGCTCGTCACGGCCGAAGCGGATCAGCGCGCTGGCCGCCAGGCCGTTGCCGCCGAAGTGCATCGGGGCGCGGGCCCGCGCGATCTCCTCGGCGACGACGACGTCGCGACGCGGATCGTGCCCGGCCTCGCCGCCGAACTCCACCGGCCAGTCGGCGCCGAAATAGCCCGCCTCGAACAGTGCGGCGATCCAGCGCCGCAGCTCGGCGAGCTCCTCGGCGTTCTCCGGGCTGCGTACCCCCGCCCTGGCGGCCCGACCCGGCGCGTGGCCGGCGATGAACGCCCGCACCTGCTCCCGGAACTCCCCCAGTTCGGTCCCCGAACCCCAGTCCACGCTCATGACTTCTGCTCCCACTCGACGAGAGTTGTCCGCGGCGGTCCGCCCGTGTTCCGCCAACCGGGCCGTCACACGCCCAGCGAACGACCGATGATCTCCTTCATGATCTCCGTCGTGCCGCCGTAGATGGTCTGGATGCGGGCATCCGTGAACGCCTTTCCGACGGGGTACTCCGTCATGTAGCCGTAGCCGCCGTGCAGCTGCAGGCAGCGGTCGACGACCTTCTGCTGCAGCTCGCTGGCCCACCACTTCGCCTTGGAGGCGTCGACGGTGGTCAGCTTCTCCTCGAACGACGCCTTCAGGCAGCGGTCGATGTACACCTGGGCGATGTCGATCTCGGTGGCGAGCTCGGCCAGCAGGAAGCGGTTGTGCTGGAAGCCGCCGATCGGCTGGCCGAAGGCGGTGCGGGTCTTGGTGTACTCCAGCGTGGAGTCGAACACCGCCCGCGCCCCGGCGACCGCCGAGATCGCGATCGACAGTCGCTCCTCGGGCAGGTTCTCCATCAGGTGAATGAACCCGCCGCCGAGTTTGCCCAGCACGTTGCGGGACGGCACCCGGACACCGTCGAAGAACAGCTCGGCGGTGTCCTGCGCGTGCAGGCCGATCTTGTCGAGGTTGCGGCCGCGGGAGAAGCCGGGCATGTCCCGCTCCACGACGAGCAGCGAGATGCCGCGGCTGCCGGCCGACGGATCGGTCCGCGCCACGACGATGACGTAGTCGGAGTGGATCCCGTTCGTGATGAACGTCTTGGCCCCGGAGACGAGCCAGTCGTCACCGTCGCGCACCGCCGAGGTCCGGATGCCCTGCAGGTCGCTGCCGGCACCCGGCTCGGTCATCGCGATCGCCCAGACCGCCTCGCCGGAGGCGAACCCGGGCAGCCAGCGCGCCTTCTGCTCGCCGTCGGGCAGCCGGCTCAGATAGGAGCCGACGACGTCGTTGTGCAGCAGGAAACCCGGACCGGTGACGAACGCGGCCGCGAGCTCCTCGGCGACGACGGCGTTGAACCGGAAGTCGCGAACCCCGCCGCCGCCGAACTCCTCGGCGACGTTGAACCCGATGACGCCGTGCTTGGCCGCCTTGGCGAACACCGTCCGGTCGACGATCCCCTCGGCCTCCCACTGGGCGTGATACGGGGTGATCTCGCGGGCGATGAACTCCCGGACGACTTCCCGGAACTGCCGGTGCTCGTCCTCGAAAATCTCGCGTTCCACGGTCGTCTCTTTCCTCGGCGGATCAGTAGCACGGCGATCGGTAGCACGGCGGATCGGCAGCACGGCGCACCGCTGCTACGGCTGACCAGTGCGGTGGCGCGTCACGGGGTCGAGGCGGCCTACGTCGGGGCGGCCTGCGTCGAGGCGGCGAACAGCGCCACCAGGTCGGGCATGCTGACCTTCTGGGACACTCCGCGGGGCAACTCCGCCACGGTCAGTGCCCGCGCCGGCACCTCGTAGGGCAGCATCCGAGGCCGGCACCAGTCGCGCAGCTCCTGCTCGCCGACCGGCCCGGCGCCGGGCGCCAGCTCCACGACGGCGACGGGCACCTGGCCGAGGCGCTCGTCAGGAAGGCCGAACACCGCCGCCTCGGCGACCGCCGGGTGCTCCTCCAGCACCTCCTTGACCGTGATCGGGCGGATCTTGAATCCGCCGCGGATGATCACATCGTCGGCGCGGCCCTCGATGTAGAGGAAATCGTCGTCGTCGATGTGGGCGAGGTCGCTGGTGCGGGTCCAGCCGTCCGCGTCCGCCCGCGCGCCGGCCTGGTCGGTCCTGATCTCCAGCAGTCCGCTGGCACCCGTCGGCAGCACCTCGCCGTCCTCGGTGACGACGCGCAGGCTCACCCCCGGGAAGGCGCGCCCGACGCTGCCCCGCTTCTTCGCCCACCACTGCCGGTGGTCCGGCAGCGACCAGCCGGCCACCGCGCCGGAGAACTCGGTCGCGCCGTACACGCCGAGCACGTGGATGCCGTAGCGCTCCTGCACCGCGTCGACCAGGTCGGGCGACACCGGAGCGGTCCCGCAGGTCAGCGCGCGTAGGCTCGCGAGGTCCTCGGCGGGCACGTTCGCACTCATCAGGGTGCGCAGCGCCGCCGGCGGCAACGCGCCGAGGCGGGGCCGGTGCTCGCGGATGACGTCGAGCCACCGGTCCAGGGTCCAGCGTTCCAGCAGCACGATGCGCCGCGCGTCGCCGAGGGCCTGCAGCGCCCCCCACAACCCGCCGATGTGCACCAGCGGGACGGAGACGATGGCCACGCCGCCCTCGAAGTAGGACCGTTCGCCGCCGCCGGGCTTCATGTGTCCTCGGGCGGACCCGACCGACGCCTCGAGCTGACGGTAGGTCAGCGGGATGCGCTTGGGCGGGCCGGTGGTACCCGAGGTGGTGAGTTCGACGGCGACGCCCGGCGCGTCGACCGCGGTGACCGCGGCGTCGTCGCGGCCGGCCCGCACCGACGCGATCCCCTCGGGCGAGGTGTGGATGAGGCTGATGCCGAGCCGTTCGACCGGCTCCGCGAGCCCCGAGGACGCCCAGGCCCGCACCGGCACGATGATCGCCGGCGGGGTGGCCCGCTCCAGGTCGCCGGCGAGGCGCTCGGCCGGCTGCAGCGGGTTGAAGACCGTCAGGCAGCGCTCGGTACCGAGGATCGCGAGGATCGCCGCGATCGACTCGGTCCAGTTTCCAAGCAGGACGCCGATGCGCGCACCGCGACCGAGGCCGAGCCCGTCGAGGCTGCGGGTGATCTCGTCGGCGAGCGCGCGCACGCTCCCCCAGGACACCCAGGCATCGTCGATCTGGAGGGCGAAGGCGGAGTCGGGCGCCCGCCACAGCGCGCGCAGGCGGCCCGGCAGGTCGGGGAGCTCGGTCATCGGGCGTGACCCCGCACGACGACATCCGACCCGCGAGGGGCACGCGGGAGGCCGGGTTGTCCGACGACCTCGATCACAGGGTCCCGCATCATCGCTCCTTGCCGCCGGACGGATCGGTGCGGGCTCCGGACGGATCCGGAGAGCCGCCCAGAGAACCCGCTCGCCCAAGCTACCGATAGATGAGTTTATTAGGTTTAAGGAATCAACGCCGTCTCAGCGCCGGACGGCCGCGACCAGCCGGGACGCGGCCTGCTCGCGCAGCCGGTCCGGCGCCGCGATCAGCGCCTCGCTGGACTTCGCCCGGCGCAGGTAGTGATGCACGGGGTGCTCCCAGGTGAAGCCGATCCCGCCGTGCACCTGAAGGCTGCCCTGGGCGGCACTGACCGCCGCGTCGAGTGCCTCGGCGGCGGCCAGGGCCACCGCCACGTCGAGCTCATCGGTATCCGCCGTCGCACCGGCCTCGTCGAGGGCCTGCGCGGCGGCGGCGACGAGGGCGCGGGCCGCCTCGGTGCCGACGAACATGTCGGCGCAGCGATGCGAGATCGCCTGGTAGGTGCCGATCGGCCGGCCGAACTGGTGACGGATGCCCGCGTAGCCCACAGCGAGGTCCGTGCACTCCGCCGAGACGCCGACGGCCTCGGCCGCCAGCAGCGTCAGCGCCACCCGTCGGGTGGCGGCGAGCACCGCGGCGAACTCGGCCGGCCCGGCGAGCAGGGTCGCGGGCGCGTCCAGGGTGACCCGGGCGAGCGGGCGGGTCGCATCGAGGACATCGAGCGGTTCGACCCGGACGGCGGCCCCCGCGGCGCCATCCGCGCCACCGCCGCCACCCGCGACAACACCGCCACCCGCGACAGCACCGCCACCCGTGCCGCCCGTGGCGGGGACGTCGACGGCGAACAATGCGGGGCCGGTGTCGGTCGTGGCGGCGACGAGCAGTGCCCGCGCGGCGGCGGCGTCCGCGACGACGGGGGCCGTCCCGGTCAGCCGCCAGCCGCCGACCGCCTCCTCGGCGCGCACGGTCGCCAGCGGCGTCCAGCCGTCGACGGTGCGCCCGACCGCGACGGTCGCCGGCGTCCGGCCAGAGGCGATCTCCGGCAGCAGCGCGGCCGCGGCGGCCGCACCCGGCGCGATCCCGTCCACGACGGCAAGCAGCGCGGCCTGGGCGGTCGCGCTGGACAGCAGCGGCACCGGCGCCACCCGGCGGCCCAGCTCCTCCTGGGCGACGGCCAGCAGGGTCAGCCCCGCCCCCTCACCGCCGTGCTCCGACGGGACGGCGAGCCCCACCACTCCCATGGCCGAAAGCTCCGACCACAGCTGTCGATCCCAGCCGCCCGACGCGGCCGCGATTCTCCTGACCTGTTCGATGTCGCAGCGCTCGCGCAGCAGCCGCGCCAGCGCGTCGCGCAGCTCGCCCTCCGCCTCGGCGGTGTCCACGTTCATTTCGCTCCTCGTCGTCCCACGGCCCCGGCGCGGCGCCCCGCGGCACCGCCGTGACCTCTCACCCGCGCCCGGCCACGGGCACCGGTGGCGGGGCGGGCAGCCCCAGCACCCGTTCGGCGATCGTGTTGCGCTGGATCTCGGCGGTGCCGGCGCCGATCGTCGCCGACCGGCTCATCAGGTAGCCGTAGGTCCACCGGCCGCCCTCGGGCGCGGTCGGCTCGCGATTGCCGAGCACCGCGTCCGGGCCGATCACCCGCAACGCCACCTCGTGCAGGCGCTGGTCGAACTCCGCGCGCATCAGCCGGTTGACCGAGGAGGCGGGCCCGGGATCGCGTCCGGCGAGCACCGTCTCCAGGGCCCGGCGGCTGTTCGAGGCGAGGATGCGCACCCCCGCCTCCATCCGCGCGAGGTCCTGGCGCACCACCGGGTCGTCCCCGGCCGGCGACCCGGCGGCGAGCGCGATCAGCTCGGTGACCACCCGGCGGTAGCGGAACTCGTCCGACAGGAACGCCGTGGCCCGCTCGTGGCCCAGACTCGTGCGCGCGATCGACCAGCCCTCGTTCTCCTGGCCGACGAGGTTCTCGACCGGCACGCGCACCTCGTCGAGGAACACCTCGGCGAAGTGCGTTCCACCGCTGATGTCGCGCAGCGGTCGCACCGTCAACCCCGGCGAGGTCATCGACAGCAGCAGGTAGCTGATCCCCTTCGGGCCCGGTTCGCCGGTGCGCACCAGCGCGAACATCCAGTCGGCGAGGTGCGCCTGGCTGGTCCACACCTTCTGGCCGGTGACGACGTAGTGGTCGCCGTCGCGCACGGCCTTCGTCGACAGCGCCGTCAGCTCGCTGCCCGCGCCGGGCTCGGAGAAGCCCTGGCACCAGAACTCGTCCGCGCGCAGCAGCGGGCGCAGGAAGCGCTCCTTCTGCTCGGGGGTGCCGTGCCGGATCAGGGTCGGGGCCACGATGAACGACAGGCCACACGGATGCCGAGGAGCCCGGGCCCTCGTCATCTCCCGGTGGTAGGCGATCTGGTCGGGCAGCGACAGGTCCATGCCGCCGACCTCCCGCGGCCATCCCGGCGCCGCGAGCCCGGCGTCGGTCAGCTCGGCGTGGAAGGCGCGGGCCCAGGCCAGCCGCTTGGCACCGCCGCGCGGCGGCGGACCCGCATGTGCGGCGAGGAACTCCCGCAACGGGCCGAGGAACTCGCCCTGCCGGGGCCGGTCGACGGTCTCCACGGCTGTCACGGCGCCTCCTGGTCATCCTCGGTCCCGGTCATCGGTCGAAGGGCCGCACCGGCGGGACTCACCGGCACGCACCACGCAGGTTACATGGTTTACTAGGTTTACAAGGAAGGCAAGAACTGGCTTGGCGGCGCGATCCCGCCGGCCGATCGGCGCCGCGGCCGTCCGGGCCGCCGCCGGGGCGAGCCCGCCGGGCTCCCGACGCGGAGGTATCGACACGTGCAGTGGGGACTTCCCTGGCCGGGCCCGCGGGTTGCGGAGCTGGCCGAGCAGGCCGGAGCCACCGCCTTCTGCGCCGGCGAGTTCGCCGACACGAACTCCTACCTGACCACCGGCGAGATGGTCGCCGCCACCCGGCGGGCCCTCGTCGGGCCGGGCATCGCCTACGCGTTCGCCCGCTCACCCTTCGTGCACGCCTCGGCGCTGCGGCACCTGTCCGCGCACGCTCCCGGGCGGATCTTCCTCGGCCTCGGGTCCGGCACCTACCGGATGAACACCGAGTGGTTCGCGTCCGCGGCCAGCGAACCGGTCCGGCGGATGGAGGACCTCGTCGGGGCGATCCGCGCCTACCTGACCGCGGAGAACGGGCAGCCCGTGGTGCACGAGGGCGAGTTCTACCCGATCCACGCCGACATCCGCGCCCCCGTCCTCGGCCGGCTCGACGTGCCGATCCTGCTCGGCTCGTTCAACCGACGGATGGTGACCGCCGCCGCCCGGACCGCCGACGGCATCCTGGGCCACGGCATCTTCACCGACCGGTGGTGGACGGAGACGATCCGCCCGAACCTGCACGAGGGCGCCACCGCGGCCGGGCGGGACCCGGAGTCGCTGCGCCGCTGGGGCTGGCTCATCACCGCCGTCGACGAGGAGGACCCGGAGCGGGGACGGCGCGACGCCCGGCTCCAGATCGCCTTCTACCTCACGGTGAAGACCTACGACACCCTCGTCGAGCTGCACGGCTGGGGCGACGAGGTGGCCGCCCTGCGCACCGCGTTCCGCTCCGGGGACATCCCGGGAATGGCTGCGGCCGTCAGCGACGAGATGCTCGACGCGATCGCCCTGTGTGGCGACCTTCAGGAGGCCGCCCAGCGCCTGGCCGCCCGCAGGACCCTGCCCGACCTCGCGTTCCTGTCCAGCCCGGCGTTCATGGTCAGCGACCGGCGACGCGCCCGCTACGCCGAGTCGGCGGTGCGTCTCATGAGCGCCGTCACCGCCGCCTGACCGTCGGGCCGACCCGGCGCGGACCACCACGGACCGCGCCGGGACCCGCCGCGCCGGTGGACCGCCCCGGCCCCGCCCGGAGATCCACCGGACCCCGGGGCAGGGCTCACCAGCCCAGGATGTCCTCGGGAAGGTCGCGGATGTGGCGGACCCGCGCGTCGCCGTGCCTGCGGGACAGCGCCGCCGCGGTGTCGGCGTCACCGTCGCGGACCGCCTCGGCGACCTGCCGCCACTGCTCGCAGGCCAGCGCGATGCTGTCCGGGTCCAGCAGAAGGGGCCGCGAGGTCGGGTAGCGCGACAACGAGCCGAGCACGTCCTCGAACAGCTGCAGGGTGGGGCTGCGGGCGAGCTCGGCGAGCAGGATCCCCCACTGCACCCGGGCCCGCGCGTGGTCGCGCTGGTTGCCGCCGGCGGCCTGCTCGACGAAGGTCACCAGTCGGCGGCGCTCGGCCTCGTCCGGGTTGAGCGCGGCCAACCGGGCGCATTCCGTGGTGATGAGGGTGTAGGTGGCGCTGATGTCGGCGAGGGAGGCCCGCCGGGTCCGCAGGAACACCGAGGCCACGTGGGCGACGCCGGCCGCGTCCGGCCGCTGCCCGTACAGCCCGCCGTGATGGCCGCGGCGGACGGTGAGGATCCCCTCGGCCTGCAGCAGCCGCACCGCCTGGCGCAGCGACGGCCGGCTCACCCCGAACCGGGCCAGCAGCTCGTCCTCCTGCCCCAGGTAGAGGTCACCGTCCTGGCGGCTGAGAATCTCCTCGCGCAGCACGTGGGCGACCGCCGACGCGGTGCTCACCGCGGCCACCCGCTCCATGCGCCCTCCTCCCCAAGCGTGACGTGCGCGACATAATACTTTCAGGTACCTTTGATCGGCGCGATCTCGGCGGCCGGCGGGATCGGTGCGGGCCGACCTCGGCGGCCCGGGACGCCGTCGAGCAGGCCGCACAGCAGCGGCAGCCGCGCGGTGAGGGTCGGGTCGGCCGCATCACCGCGCGGCGGAAGCCGGCGGCGGCCGAGGTGCTGACGAGCTCCCCCAGGGCGGGCACGTCGGGGATGGTCGCGATTGCGCCGATGCGCCGCCCGTCGAGGAGGTCGAGGTCGACGGACATCGACGCCTCGCCGACGACCCGGGACGAGCCGTCGGGGTCGGTCACGAGGTCCCGGGCCAGCCCACGCAGCAGCAGGGGCCGGCCACGACCTCCGGACGCAGCATGTCGACCGTCGTGGTCCGCCGCACCGACCCGGGCCGGCGCGGCGGGGTCCCCGCGGTCGGGTCATGCGTGCCGTGCCGCGGATGGGTCCGCGGCACGGCCGGCATCGCCTCGGTGAACCGCCAGTCCGCGGGCAGCGGCTGGCGGGTGCTCACCGGCCCGCGGGGGCCGCGGCCTCGGCCGCGACCCGGAACACCGGCAGCTTCCACCCGTCGGCGATCTCGATGAAGTCGACGATGAGCGGCGTCCCGATCCGGACCGCGTCCGGATCGGTGTCGATGACGTTGCTCACCAGCCGTGCGCCCGGCGCGTCGGGCAGGTCCACGACGACGGCGGCCAGGGTCAGCTCCGGCTGGCCGGGCACGCCGGTGACGATGCTGAAGCTGTACACCGTCGCCCGCCCGGACAGGGTCACCCAGTCGACGTTCTGCGACTGGCAGGTCGGACAGAACGGCGACGGCGGCAGCCGGAAGGTCCCGCAGTCGGCGCACCTCGGCGCGACCAGCCGGTTCTCCTTCGCCGCCTGCCAGAACGGCTCGGTCGCCGAGTCGGTGGTGATCTGGATGCCGGCAGGCGGCAGGGTCGTCGTCAGGGTGCTCATGCCATCCGTCCGAGGATCAGGCCGCTGACCGGCAGGGCGGCCGGCCCGCCGGTGACGAGCGCGAGCTTCGCGTCCGGCACCTGGTTGACGGCGGTGCCGCGGATCTGCTCGACGCCCTCAACGATGTGCGTCATGCCGATGACGTAGGCCTCGGAGAGCTGGCCGCCGTGCGGGTTGACCGGAATCGAGCCGCCCTTGTACCGGATCGCACCGGACTCGACGAACGGGCCGCCCTCCCCCTTCTTGCAGAAGCCATAGTCCTCGAGCTGCATGAGGACCATCGGGGTGAAATGGTCGTAGATCAGCGCCACGTCGATGTCGTCGGGGGTGATCCCGGCCCGGTCGTAGAGCCGCCTGGCGATCGGGGCGTGCCCGGAGGAGGCGAAGTACTCGTCGGGCATCCCGTACCAGGCGAACGCCCGGCCCCACTCACGCACGCCACCGTGCGCCGCCGCGACCACGCCGACCGGGGTGCGCCGCAGGTCGCGCGCCCGCTCCGCGCTGGTCGTGAGGACCGCGACGGCGCCCTCGGTCTCCAGGCAGAAGTCGAACAGACACAGCGGATCGGCGATCATCCGCGCGTTGAAGTAGTCGTCCAGCGTCAGCGGGGTACGCATGATCGCCTTGGGCCGGGTGAGCGCGTTCTCCCGGCTGGACAGGGCGATCTCGGCGAACGCCTCCCGGCGGGTGCCGTAGTCGTGCATGTGCCGCCGCGCCAGCACCGACATCAGATGCCCCGGGCCGACGAGGCCCGACGGCTGCAGGAACGAGTTCTCCGGGCTCGGCGCGACCGCGCCGAAGACCGTGCCCAGACGCTGCTTGACCTGCTGCAGCGCCATCACGGTGACGACGACGGTGGCGTCCCCGGCGAGGATCGCCGCGCGGGCCAGGCCGATCGACCCCGCCGACCCACCGCCACCCGACGTGAGCGCGGCGGAGAAGGTCACCTCGGGGATGCCGAGGGTCTCCATGAACGTGGCGGTGTCCATCGACTGGCCGTAGCCGGCACCCGCCCCCGAGTAGTAGGCGAAACCGTCGATGTCCTTGACCGACAGGCCGGCGTCCTCGCACGCGGCGATGATGGCCTTGCCCGCGAGCTCGGTGATGGTCTGCGGCGCCGAACCGCCGCGCCGGTAGTACGGCGTCGCGCCGACCCCGACGATCGCCGTGTCGAACGGACCCGATGCGCTCATGCGGCCGCCGCCACGGCCGGCTCACCGACGCCCGGGAACAGCTCGAGGAACGTGTCGATGGTGATCCGCCGGCGGACGTCGTCCGACACGCCGTCGAACAGCCCGTGCAGCGTCTCCTGGGTGTGGCCGAACGTGCCCTCCATGTGCGGGTAGTCGCTGCCCCACATGACGTTGCGGTAGCCCATGCCGGTCAGTGCGGCGACCGCGGAGGCGTCGTGCTGGAAGGAGGCGTACACCTGCGAGTACAGGATCTCCTTGGGGCTGCGCCTGAGCTTGGGCCGCACCGCCATGTGGTGCTGGCGGTAGCCCTCCGTCATCCGGTCGGCGAGGAAGGGCACCCAGGTCGCGCCGCCCTCGGCGACGAGGACCTTGAGGTTCGGGTGCCGGTCGAGCGCGCCGGAGGCGACGAGCTTCATCGCGGCCCGCTGGCCGGAGAACGTCGTCTCGGTGTAGTTCAGCACCGCGCCGCCGGGGCCGCGGTAGACGACGCCGACCTGCTCGCTGCCGATGTCGATCGGGTCGGTGCCGACGTGGAAGGCGAGCACCATGTTCGCCGCCTCCGCCGCCGCCCAGAACGGCTCCCAGGAGTCGCGGTTCCAGTCGTCGGCCAGCGGGTGCGGGGTCGTCGGCAGGAACACCGCGCGGTAGCCGAGCTCGGCGGTGCGCTCCAGCTCGGCCACCGCGTCGTCGACCCGCAGCGTGGAGACCTGCGCGGTCGGGACCAGGCGCGGCGAGACCTTCATGATCGACTCGATGGCCCAGTCGTTGCTGACCCGCAGCGCCTCCCGCAGCACCTCGGGCGTGCGAAACGACGAGCTCCACAGGCCCAGCGACGGGAACACCAGCTCGCCCCAGACGCCCTCGGTGTCGAGGTCGGCCAGGCGCAGGGTCGCGTCGCGCGCGCCGGGCGCCCGGTTGCTCTCGTCGAGGAACTCCTGGGCCTGCACGTTCGGGAGCTTGCGGCGGAACGACTGGCCGTCGACGTAGACGGTCTCGTACCTGCCGTCGGGGTCCTTCACCGCCCTCGGCACGAGCTCGGCCAGCCGCGGCGGCAGGCTCGACCGCCACAGGTCGTCGGGCTCCAGGAAGTGCGAGTCGCCGGAGTTCGCCCAGATCTTTGCCATGTCGTCCTGCCTCCGCATGGGTGCGCCACGAGACGGGTGCCCGTCGCTCGAGTCGCGCGCTGTCACCGGAACTCGGTGGCAACAACGACGGCGACCCGGATGACCTAGTTAGTTTAGATACCTGAAAGAACTGTGTGCAAGTGCCAGCCCGACCGGTCGCGCCAAGCTCCGACTCCGCAACATGACCGTCCCGCCGGGGATGCGCGTCGAGGCGGTGCTCGGCGGTGGCAGCCGGTCGTCGCATCGACACGGGGGGAGGTGCACCCGCGACGACTACGCACACTCCTAGTGAACTAGGTATATCTTCCTTGGATGTGGCGGCCGCCATACTCTCGCCGACCCGAGGAGCGCCGGTGAACCTGGAGAACGCGGGTCCTGCCCACCTGGTCGAACCGGCCACGACCGTCGGGGCACCTTCGGCCACCGACCCGCCGACGGCAGGCGCGGCGGCGCCACGGTCGCTCGCCCCGGTCCGGCCGCTGCCCGAGATCGCACCGCTCTCGCTCGCCGAGCTGCTACACCTGGGCGCGGCGGAGCATCCGGATACCCGGCTGGTCTTCCGCGGTCCGGCCGACACGCTCACCACGGACCTGGCCACGCTGCACGAGCGGGCAGCCCGGGTGGCCGGCGGCCTGGCGGCCCGCGGGATCGGCCCGGCAGACGTCGTCGCGCTGCAGCTGACCAGCCGGGTGGAGAGCGCGATCGCGCACGCCGCGGTGCTGTTACGCGGGGCGGTGCTGCTGCCGATCGTCCCCATCTACGGGATCCGCGAGGTCTCCTTCATCCTGCGGCAGTCGGGGGCTAGCGCGATCATCCTGCCGGCACAGCGGGCGGCGGAGATCGCCGAGCTGCGCGGGGCGCCCGACGGGCTGGCGGCCCTGCGTCACATCGTCGCCGTCGCCGACAGCACCGGCTCGCCGTCCGGTACCCCGACCGCCCCCGCCCTGGCCGACACTGCCCTGGCCGACACCTCCCCGGCCGACACCTCCCCGGCCGACACTGCCCTGGCCGACACCTCCCCGGCCGACACCTCCCCGGCCGACACTGCCCTGGCCGACACCGTGCCGTGGCGCGAGCTCGAACTGGCCCCGCCGCTGGCGCCGTGCGCCCGGCCGCTCGACGAGGTCGCCGTGCTCGTCTACACCTCGGGGACGACCGCCGCGCCCAAGGGCGTCACCCACACCCACCGCTCGGTCGCCGCGGAGGTCGCCTCGCTGCGCAGCCTGCGAGCGGGCCAGCCCGACTTCGGCTATCTCGACCTGTTCCCACCCGGCCACATCGCCGGACTGAGCGTGCTGCTGCGGACCCTCGTCGACGGGCTGCCGACCGTCTTCCTCGAACGGTTCGATGCGGCGGAGGCGATCGAGCTCGTCCATGCCCACGGCGTGACCGCGTCCGCCGGCGTGCCGTTTCACCTGACCGCGCTGCTGGACGCGGCGCAGCGGGACGGCCGCGGCCTCGGCCCCCTGCGCGACTTCCTCGTCGGCGGAGCCAGTGTGTCCCCCGCGCTCGTCGAGCGGGCCGAGCACGCCGGCGTCAGCGCCTACCGCGCCTACGGTTCCAGCGAGCACCCGACGATCAGCTCGGGCAGCGCGGCCGACCCGCTCGCCAGGCGGGCCGCCACGGACGGTCGGGTGATGCCGGGCAGCGCGGTCCGCATCCTCGACCCCGCCGGTCACGACCTCGGCCTCGGCGAGGAGGGCGAGATCGTCACCCGGGGCCCGGAGCAGTTCGCCGGCTACCGCGATCCGGCGCTCGACGCGACCGCGTTCACCGCCGACGGCTGGCTGCGCACCGGCGACATCGGCCGGGTCGACGCCGACGGCTACCTCACGATCACCGATCGCATCAAGGACATCATCGTCCGCAACGGGGAGAACGTCTCCTCGAAGGAGGTCGAGGACCTGCTCATGACGCACCCGGCCGTCGCGGAGGCGGCCGCCGTGGCCGAACCGGACGACCGCACCGGCGAGCGGGTCTGCGTCTTCGTCCTGCCACGCCCGGGCTCGGTCCTCGACCTCGACGGGGTGCGGGCGCACTTCGCCGCCGCCGGCGCCGCGAAGCAGAAGACCCCGGAACGACTCGTGATCGTCACCGACCTGCCGCGGACCGCGGCGGGCAAGGTCCGCAAGCACGAGCTGCGCGCGGACCTGCACGCCGGCGGAGCCCACCACCTCGCCGGGACGGGCGGACCGGCGGACGGCTGATGCGAGGCAGGCCGAGGGGTGGCATGCCCGCGACGCGGCGGTCAGCCGGCCGCGCCGACCAGGGTGAGGGCGAACCGGCCGTAGGTGTAGACGATCTCGTCCTCGCTCAGGTCGCCGTCCTCGCGGTACCAGGCGGCCACCCCCATCCCGAGGTCGAGCAGGGCGTAGGAGGCGAGCTTGACCGAGGCCACGTGGAACCGGGAGGCGGCGACCCCCTCCTCGATGAGTCCGCGGATGAGCCGCTCGTAGCTGCTGCGCCGGGCGACGACCACCGCCCGGTTGACCTCGTCGAGACTGCGGATCTCCCGGTTGCCGACGAACGCCTCCAGCCGGTGGCGGGTGTGGAAGCGCACGTGGGCCTCCACGGCGCGGCGCAGCCGGTCCGCGACGTCGTCGACGCCGGCGACGGCGAGGGCGTGGACGTCGTGCAGGTTGTCCATCGCGTCGAGCATGATCGCGACGAGCAGGTCCTGCTTGGAGCTCACGTGCTTGTACAGGCTCGGACCCCGGATGCCGACCGCCGCGCCGATCTCGGTCGTGGTCGTGGCCTCGTAGCCGCGTTCGGCGAACAGCTTCAGCGCGGCGTCGCGGATCGCCCGCCCGCGTGGGGTGAGCTGCGGCCGCGCGAGCACCGCCCTGTCCGATCCACTCATGCATCCTCGCCCACGAGAACCGCCGCGACTACGAGCTGGTAGCCACGGGCATGCGGACCGCTCCCCGCACCACACCCATGCTAGCAGGCATGATTTTCCCCTAAGGCTGGCGGATCGCCGCCACCCCTGCTATCAAGGCTACTGAGCATTAGCCTTTCCAGCCGACCCGTCCAGTCGAGGGCCGGCGCTCGCACCGAGGCGGGAGTTCGTGATGGCCATTGATTTTTCGCAGCCGCCGGAGGTCGTCGACCTCGTCGAACGCACGGCTGCCTTCGTCCGCGACGTCGTGATCCCGCAGGAGGAGCGGTACGCCGGGGTGGTCTCGGCCGGCGGGGAGGCGCTGCGCGCGCGGCTGCAGGCGGCGGCCCGCGACGCCGGGCTGTTCGCCCCGCACGTCTCCCGGGAGTACGGCGGCCTCGGGCTCGGCATGACAGCGCGGGCGCCCGTGTTCGAGGCCGCCGGCTACTCCTTGTTCGGGCCGCTGGCGCTGAACTGCTCCGCGCCCGACGAGGGCAACATGCACATGCTCGAAATCATCGCGACCGACGAGCAGAAGGAGCGGTACCTGCGCCCCCTCGCGAGCGGCGAGGTCCGGTCCTTCTTCGCGATGACGGAGCCGGCGCCCGGGGCCGGCTCGGATCCGGCGGCGCTGTCGACGACCGCCGTCCGGGTCGACGACGGCTGGCGCATCGACGGCCACAAGTGGTTCTCCACCGGCGCGGACGGCGCGGCCTACGCGATCTGCTTCGCCCGGACCTCCGGCAAGGTCGGCACCGTGGGCGGCGCGACCATGTTCCTCGTCGACGCCGACAACCCCGGTCTGAAGGTCGTCCGGCACATCGACACCCTCGACCAGGCCATGATCGGCGGCCACTGCGAAGTGATCTTCGACAACTGCGTGGTGCCGGACTCGGCGATCCTCGGCGAGCTCGACCAGGGCTTCGCGTACGCGCAGGTGCGCCTCGGCCCCGCCCGGATGACGCATTGCATGCGCTGGCTCGGCATCGCCCGCCGGGCCCAGGACATCGCCATCGACCGGGTCGCCGAGCGCCGCCTGTTCGGCTCGAAGCTCGTCGAGCTCGGCATGGTCCAACAGATGATCGCCGATTCGGAGATCGACATCGCCGCCTCCCGCAGCCTCGTCCTGCAGGCCTGCTGGGAGCTCGACCAGGGGCTGCGCGCGGCGCAGTCCACCGCGATGACCAAGACCTTCGTCGCCGAGGCGGTCTGGCGGGTCGTCGACCGGGCGATCCAGATCTGCGGCGCCGCCGGCGTCTCCGGCGAGCTGCTGCTGGGCCGCTACCTCAACGAGGTCCGTGCCTTCCGCATCTACGACGGGCCGTCGGAGACCCATCGCTGGGCGCTCGCCCGGCGCGCGGTCAAGGAGCGGCTGAAGGCGACCGGCGCCCTGGAGTCGGCGTCGTGACCCCGCTCGACCCGCCGCCCACCGCCGTCCCCGGGCCGACCACGGCCCCCGCGCCAACCGCCGCCGGGGGTGCCGACAGCGGTGCCGACAGCGGTGCCGACACGGGCGCCGGGCAGGAGGGGCTGGTCTCCCCGCCGGGCCTGGATCTGGCGGCGCTGTCCGCCTACCTCGACGCCACCGTCCCCGGCCGGTCCGGGCCGCTGCGGGCCACGCTGCTCAGCGGCGGCCGGTCGAACCTGACCTACCACGTGTGGGACGACGCCGCGCACTGGGCGCTGCGCCGGCCCCCGCTGGGTAACCTGACGCCCTCGGCGCACGACATGCGGCGCGAGTACCGGGTGGTGGCCGCGCTGCGCGAGACCCCGATCCCGGTGGCCGAGGCGGTCGCCTACTGCGACGACCCCGCCGTGCTCGGGGTGCCGTTCGCGATGGTCTCCCTGGTCGACGGGGTGGTCCTGCGCAGCCGGGCGGACCTTGCCCCCTACTCCGACGCCGACGTGCGCCGCTGCGCCGAGAACCTGCTGCGCACCCTCGCCCGGCTGCACGCCGTGGACCACCGCGCCGTCGGGCTGGAGAAGTTCGGCCGGCCCGAGGGCTACCTGCGCCGCCAGGTGGACCGCTGGCGGGGGCAGTGGGAGCGGGTGCGGACCCGGCCACTGCCGGACCTCGACGCGCTGCACGCCCGGCTGGACGCCGCGGTGCCGGCGGAGAGCGACGCGTCGATCGTGCACGGCGACGCCCGCATCGACAACTTCGTGCTGGACCCGGACGACATCGGCGCCGTGCGGGCCCTGCTGGACTGGGAGATGGCGACCCTCGGCGACCCGCTGGCCGATCTGGGTCTCACCATCGTCTACCGCGACCCGGACTTCGATCCGGTGCTCGGCGGCTCGGCCGCCGCGGCGAGCGACCGGATGCCCGGCGGGGACGAGATGATCGAGATCTATGCCCGCGAGTCCGGCCGGGACATCGTGAACATGGACTTCTACCTGGCGCTCGGCTACTTCAAGCTGGTGGTGATCGCCGAGGGCATCCACGCCCGGCATCTCGCCGGCAACACCGTCGGAGAGGGTTTCGACCTCGTCGGCCAGGCCGTGCCGGCGCTCGCCGCGGGCGGGCTGCGCGCACTCGCCGACTGAACCGACCCGAGCCGGGGTTGGCCCCTGTCGGAGCCGGCCCCGGCCGAGGGCGTCGGCTGGCGCGGCCCTCGTCTCCAGCCGGCGCCCTCGTCTCCAGCCGGCGCCCTCGTCTCCAGCCGGCTCAGCCGGGCAGTTCCAGGCCGAGATGCTCGCGCAGGGTCGTGCCGGTGTACTCGGCGCGGAAGACGCCGCGCTCCTGCAGCAGCGGTACGACCTGGTCGGCGAACTCGTCCAGCCCGCCCGGGACGATGTGCGGGACGAGGATGAAGCCGTCGCTGGCGTCCTCCTGGACGAACCTGTTGATCGTCTCGGCGACCGTGGCGGCCGAGCCGATGAAGGACTGCCGCCCCGTGACCTCGATGACCACCTCGCGCAGCGAGAGCTTCTTCGCCTCGCCCAGCTCGCGCCAGCGACGCGCCGTGGCCAGCCGGTCGTCGAACATCCGCACGCTGGCCCGTCCCTTGGAGATCGTGTTCTCCCCCGGCAGCGGGTCGACCTCGGGGACCGGCCCGTCCGGGTCGTAGGCCGACAGGTCGCGGTTCCACAGCTGCTCGGCGAACAGGATCGCCGTCGCCCCGCTGACCTGCTGGTGGCGGATCACCTCGGCCCGCTCGCGCGCCTCGGCGTCGGTGTCACCGAGGACGAACGTCGCCGCCGGCAGGACCACGAGCTGGTCGGGCCGGCGGCCGAACTTCGCGAGCCGGCCCTTGATGTCGGCGTAGAACGCCTGACCGTCCTCGAACGTGCTGTGCCGGCTGAAGATCGCGTCCGCCGAGGAGGCGGCGAACTCCCGGCCGGCGTCGGAGTCGCCGGCCTGGAAGATCACCGGCCGGCCCTGCGGGCTGCGCGGCACGTTGAACTGCCCGCTGATGTCGAAGAAGCTGTCGTGATGCGCGAACGCGCCCGGCCGCGGCTCGCCCAGGAACTGCCCGGTGTCCTTGTCGGCGACGATCTCGTCGCCGCGCCAGGAGTCGAACAGCTCCCAGGCCGTGTGCAGGAAGCGCCGGGCCCGCTCGTAGCGATCCTGCTCCGCGAGGTAGCCACCGCGGCGGAAGTTCTCCCCGGTGAAGGCGTCCCAGGACGTGACGACGTTCCAGGCGGCCCGGCCCGCGGAGAGGTGATCGAGGCTGGCGAACTGCCGCGCGACCTCGTAGGGCTCGTTGAACGTGGAGTTGATGGTGCCGGCGAGCCCGAGCCGTTCGGTGACCGCGGCCAGCGCGGCCAGCACGGTGAACGTGTCTGGCCGGCCGACGACGTCCAGGTCGTGGATGCGGCCGTTCTGCTCGCGCAGGCGCAGACCCTCGGCGAGGAAGAAGAAGTCGAACTTGGCACGCTCGGCCGCGCGGGCGAGGTGGGCGAACGAGCTGAACTCGATCTGGCTGCCCGCCGCGGGGTCGCTCCACACCGTCGTGTTGTTCACCCCGGGGAAGTGCGCCGCCAGGTGGATCTGCTTGGTCGGCCTGCTCATGGAGGTCCTCCGCTGTTGTGTGCAGGGCTGCCGGCTCTGCCGGCGGCGGGCTAGACGGCGGCGGTGGAGCCGGCGGCGGCTGCGGCGTAGCGGTTGGCGGGTCGGGGCAGGCCGAGCAGGCCCCGCAGCGTGGCGGCCTCGTAGGCGGTGCGGAACGCCCCGCGGGACTGCAGTTCGCCGACGAGCCCCCGGGTGATGCCCTCCAGGTCATGCGGGATGGTCGCCGGACGCAGCCGGTAGCCCGACAGCCCGGCCGCCTGCCAGTCGAGCAGGAGATCGGCGAGCTCCCCGGGGGTCCCGGCGACGATGAGCGCGTCGCTGCCCTGGGGTGCGCCGGCCCGCTCGTCGAGCCGGGCACGGTTGTCGGCGGCCTGCGCCGTCGAGTCGGCGAGGTGGACGACCAGATCGGCGAACACGTGCACGGTCTCGTCGCCCCGGCCGGCCGCGGCCTGCTCGGCCCGGACCTCCTCGACGATCCGGCGGGCGTCGTCGGCGTCGCGGGGCGTCACGTAGACGACGTCGCCCTGGCGCGCCCCGAGTCGGTAGGGCACCGTGCCGTGACCGAGGACCGTGACCAGCGGCTGGCCCTGCGGCGGGCGGGGCACGATCGAGGGTCCGCGCACGCTGAACCAGCGTCCCTCGAAGTCGATGTAGTGCAGCTTGTCCCGGTCGACGAACCGACCGGTGGCGACGTCGCGAATCTCGGCGTCGTCCTCCCAGCTGTCCCAGAGCCTGCGGACGACCTCGACATAGTCGGCCGCCTCGTCGAACAGTTCGGTGATCAGCGCGACGACCTCGGGCCGGTCCAGGTCCGCGGCCGTGATCCCGGGAATCTGCCGCCGGCCGAACAGGTCCGCCTCGGCCCCGCCGCTGCCGGCCCTGACCCGGACCCCGGCCCGCCCCGAGCTGACGTAGTCCAGCGTCGCGATGGCCTTGGAGATGTGGAAGGGCTCGGTGTGGCCGGCGATGATCGACGGTACGAGACCGATACGCGAGGTCAGCGGGGCGACGCGAGCGGCGATGAGCACGGCGTCGAGCCGACCGCGAACCCGATCGGTCCGTGCGTCCGGGCCGTCGAGCCGGTCCGACTGCAGGCCGAGGGAGTCCTCGATCGTGACGAAGTCGAGCAGGCCGCGCTCGGCCTCCTGGACCAGGTCGGTCCAGTACCGGGCGTCGAGCAGTTCCGCGGTGCGCGCGCGCGGCTCCCGCCAGGCTGCCGGATGCCAGCCGGCCCCGTCCAGCGCGAGGGCGAGGTGCAGTGGTGGGCGGGGGGTCATCGGGCGCAATCCTGCACGGGACGCAACGGGCACTCCTCGGATGGTGGGAACCGGCTGACGAACGGCGGGCGCAGGGCTTTCGAGCTACGGGCGCGGGGCGTGGGGCGTGGGCTGCGGGCAGTCGGCCCGCGGAGGTTGGTTCGGGGACGATGGGTCCGGTGAGCGAACATCGTCGCCGGTCCCCCGGCTGGCAGTCCGGACACCCCGCGCGGACGGATCCCGGCTCAGGCGGGAATGCCGGGTTACCTCAGCATCAACGACAGCGGCTGGATTCGGCGCGGCCGAAATCGATGCAGCGCCGGCACGTCAACAGCGGCGAGGTGCGCACACTTTTCACTCTGGGTAAGTCGGCTTTCCTCGGTCAAGAGCACATAATGTGACCTGCAGCACAGCACGTTCAACCATGGCGTTCGCCGGGCGTTCCGCCTTCCGCCGCGACGGCCGGCCCGGGACGACCAACCCTGCGAACGCCGCGAAGCGCGGTACCGTGTCGCCCGCGCGGCCGGTGGACGAGGAGTGGGTATCGTGACCACGGTCGATTTGTCTGGATTCGCCGATGTTCTGAGCATCTCCCCGGACCTCAGCGCGTACCTGGCCCGACCGGCCGCCGTGGACCCGGTCCCGGCCGCGGGTGGCGCGCCGCCCACGAAGGGACACCTGCGTCCCGGTGTGATCGTGCTGCACGAGGCGTGGGGCCTGGACGAGACGGTGCGCGCGATTGCCGACCGTCTCGCCGGCCTCGGCTACCTCGCCCTCGCCCCGGACCTGTTCAGCGCGGGCGGCGCCCGCCGCTGCCTGGTGGCGACGGTGCGGGCGATGTCCTCCGGGCACGGACGGGCGTTCGACGACATCGAGGCGGCACGGCGGTGGCTGACCGCCCTGCCGGCATGCAACGGAAAGGTGGGCGTGGTCGGCTTCTGCCTCGGCGGCGGCCTCGCCCTGCTCAGCGCGGGCCGGGGCTTCGAGGTCGCGGCGGTCAACTACGGCCCGCTCCCCCGTGAGCTCGACGCCCCGTTGCGGGCGGCGTGCCCGGTGGTGGCCAGCTACGGCGGGCGGGACCGCACCCTGCGCGGCGCCGCCGGGCGGCTTGCCGCGGCGTTGGACCGGGCCGGCGTCCCGCATGACGTCAAGGAGTATCCGACGGCCGGGCACGCGTTCCTCAGCGCCCGGCCCGACGGCACCCCGAGCGGCCCGCGGGTCCTGCACCCGGTGCTGCGCGCCGCCGGGATCGGCCCCGAACCGGTCGCCGCCGCCGACGCCTGGGTCCGGATCGAACGATTCCTCGCGGAGCATCTCGGCTCCTGAAACCGCGACGGGACCGCGAGCCGACTCCTCGCCGGTCGCTCAGGCTCCATGACCGGCGGGTTTGTTCAGTCCCGCAATAGAGATGTGACATGGGTCACTTATCCCTGCAGTTGGCGGAACGGTGTCCGCCGTGTTTCGGTTCGTACATGCCGACTTCGCCCCTGCTGGTGCACAGGCGGCACATCGACCTGCTGCTCGTCTCCTCCGCCATCTGTCCCGCCGGCCGCTCGGCTCCCCTCGGCTGACCCGCGCCGGTCCACGGGCACCGGCGCACCGGCCCGTCGGGCGCAGCCCGGCCGGATTGCTGCCTGAAGCCGCGTGCGGATGCGCTCGTCTGGGCGGGCGTCCCGCGTTCGCGAGGCATCCCGTGCGGACCTGCGGTGCACGGCGGATCCGCCGGACCCGTGGAGAGCCCGCGAGGGAACGCTTCCCATCCGGCGGGGGGGGTTGTCCGCCCGGCAGGCTCTCGGTACCCGGAGCTCTCCCCCGTCCGATGATCCTCCGTGCGCGGCGGAGCCCTGCCGTGTTGTGCCCACCGCGGCCATGGGCACGACCATGACGGACGAGTACCAGGCCACGTCCACGTCACGGCCCGGCACCAATCCAGCGTTGTGCAGACCTGTCCCAGGCACCGCCCCGTCAGGCCACGTCGAGAACCCGGTCCCGGTCCCTGCCCCGTCCCCGCCCAGCCGCCGACGCGCCGACCCCCGGCACGCGCCGACGCCTCGGGCCCGGACACGTGCTCCACGCAATGCCGTCCACTTCCGTCGCGGCACCACCGCCAGCCATGCGGCAGGCCGCCCGAAATCCGTCTGGAGCAACGAGATGACCGTCACCGACGACCTACTCGGCAACGCCACCCGGTACGCCCACGACTTCACCGCCGGAGACCTGCCGCTGCCCCCGAAGCTGAGGGTCGCGGTCGTGGCCTGCATGGACGCCCGACTGAACGTCTACGGCCTGCTGGGCCTGACCGAGGGCGACGCGCACGTCATCCGCAACGCGGGCGGGGCGGTGACCGACGACGAGATCCGGTCGCTCGCCATCAGCCAGCGGCTGCTGGGGACCCAGGAGATCATCCTCATTCACCACACCGACTGCGGCATGCTCACGTTCACCGACGAGGCGTTCAAGGCACAGATCGCCAGCGAGACGGGGATCCGGCCGCCGTGGGCCGTCGAGACGTTCACGAATCTGGAGGACGACATCCGGCAGTCGATCGCCCGGATCACGGCCAGCCCCTTCATCCCGCACAAGGACTCGGTCCGCGGGTTCGTCTACTCGGTCGAGAAGGGCACCCTCGCCGAGGTGCGCTGAGCGCACCGGTACCAGGGCCGCCGCCCGGCCGCGCGGGGCGAACCCGCCGCCCGGGCGGCGCGCCGCCAGCCCGACACACGACCGACCCGGCACACCTCACGGTAGTCACGCCGCCCACCCGGCGCGTCCTGGACCCCCTCTCCCCAGGGCTGGCATCGTGCGAGAAGCCCCGCCGCCTACGCCGCCGACCCGGCCGTCACCGCCGTCGGCTCCCGCGCCGCGGTGCGGATGTCGTACGCCTGCTCTGCCGCGCGGATCGCGTCCACGTTGCTCTCGGCCCAGGCTTTGAGGGGTGTGATCAGGGGATAGAGATCACGGCCGAGTGCCGTCAGCTCGTAGTCGACGCGGACGGGAACCGACGCGGTGACCGTCCGGTCGACCAGCCCGCTGCGCTCCAACGTCCGCAGGGTCTGGGTGAGCATCTTCGGGCTGACTCCGGCGATCTCCGTCTTCAGCTCGCCGTAGCGGCGCGGTCCCGCCGAGACCGCGGCCAGGACCAGGCCGACCCACTTGTCGCTGAGCATCTCGAACACCTTGCGGGACGGGCAGGCCGCCATGAAGGCGTCGTAGGCCACTTTCGCCTCGGCCCGCCGCTGCGCGGCCGTCCGGGTAGCCATCAGGACTCCTCCAGGGAACTAGGGCACTCTCAGGTAACTACTACCTCAAGGGTACTCACGCCCGTAGCGTTCGGACCACCGCCGCGGCACCCGCCGCGGCACCGAACCGGAGGACATCCGATGCGAGCGCTCACGATCCCCGCCTACGGCGAGACCAGCCCGCTGACCCTGACGGAGCTTCCGACGCCGGAACCGGGTCCCGGGGAGGTCCGGGTCCGGGTCGAGGCCGCGGGGGTGAACCCGGTCGACCCCTTCATCCGCTCCGGCGGTTTCGCCGCGATGTCCACCCAGCAGCTGCCGCAGGTGGTGGCCGGGTGGGAGCTCGCGGGTGTGGTCGAGGCGCTCGGTGCGGGAGTCACGGGATGGCCGGTCGGCACGGCGGTCGTGGCCCTGATCGACTGGGTCGGGGCGCCAGGCGGGACCCACGCCGAGCAGGTCGTGCTGCCCGCCGACCTGCTCGCCGCGCGCCCGGACGCGGTGGCTCCCGCGCTCGCGGCGACCGTTCCGCTCAACGCGCTCACGGCGCATCAGGCGGTGACGGAGCTGCACCAGGCGGCGGGTGCCACCGTCCTCGTCACCGGGGCGGCCGGGGCCGTGGGCGCCTTCGCCGTCCAGTTCGCCGCCGGTACCGGAGTGCGAGTCGTGGCGCTCGCCGGGCCCGAGGACGAGCAGACGGTCCGTCGGCTGGGCGCGGAGATCTTCGTCGCCCGCAACGACGAACCAGCCGCTGCACTGCGCGCGGCACTCCCCGACGGGGTGGACGGCGTCGTCGATGCCGCTCTGCTCGGCGAGTCGATCATTGACCTGGTCCGGCCCGGCGGCACCTTCGTCGGTCTCACCCCGCACTCGACTCCGTCGCCGCGGCCCGGGGTGGCGACCCATTCGCTGAACGTCCACGGGGACGGCCGGACGCTCGCCACGATCATGGACGCGATCGCGCGAGGCGAGCTGGCGGTCCGTGAGGTGGAGACCTACTCCGCCGCCGAGGGAGCCAGCGCGTACGCCCGGCTGGCCAAGAGCGGCCGGCGAACGGGCCTCAGCCTCGTGTTCTGAGCACCGGGTAGCACTCGCCCCCGCCGGCGTCGGCGCCAGGGCCGGCGGGGGGCACGTACCGCGGCTGCGGCGGATCGGCTGCGGGCGAGGCGAGCCAGGCCGTACCCTGACCCAATGAGTGAGACAGCAATCTCATATTCTGAGACACCTATCTGGGATCCTGCCACCTACGACGCGGAGCGCCGCCGCCTCGTCCCCTCGTTCGACCTGCTGTACGGATCGGTCGGCGAACTGGTGGCCCGGCTCGGCGGGACCCGGCCCAGGGTGCTCGACCTCGGCGCGGGAACCGGACTGCTGGCCGCCGCCGTGGCCGCCGCGGTGCCCGGAGTCCGGCTGCACCTGTTCGACGGCGCCGCGCCCATGCTCGCAAAGGCGCGAGCCCGGCTGTCCGCGGAACACGTCGAGGCCGTCACCGTCGCGGACCTCTCCTCCGCGCTGCCGCCTGGGCCCTACGACGCCGTCGTCTCCGCGCTCGCCATCCATCACCTCGACGATCCCGGCAAGCGGGACCTGTTCGCCCGGGTGCACTCCGCGCTGCGTCCGGGCGGGCTCTTCGTGAACCTGGAGCAGGTCGACGGGCCGACCCCGGCGCTCACCCGGCAGTACGAGGACATGCACGAGCGGCATGCGCGCGCGGCAGGCTCGGACGACGCCGAATGGCAGGGCGCCCTGGGCCGGATGGCCTTCGACCGCTGCGCCCCGCTCGCCGACCAGCTCACCTGGCTGGCCGAGGCCCGCTTCGACCCGGTCGACTGCGTCGTCAAGAACGGCCGGTTCGCCGTCTACGCCGGCTGGCGTGCCTGACCCTTCGACCGGGCCGCCCGCCCCCTCCCCACCGGCCGGGCGGCCTGCTCTCGACTCGCGGCGCCGGACCCGGTCGGCTCACAGGAGCGCTTGGGCCACCTCCAGGCGAACGGTGTCCAGCGCCGTGTACAGGGCCGCCCCAGGGCATTCGGTGGCCATCCAGTCGCGATGTCCGCTGATCGCCGACACCCGGCGTTGGGCGCCGCTGACCGGATTGACGTAGTCGATGCTGCCGACGGGGTTCAGGCGGTGGGCACCGGAGAGCGCCTGCAACACCAGCACGAGCGAGCGGCGCGCGGCGGCCGTCGGGGCCCGGGTCCGGTGGTCGCCGAGCAGCGCGACACCGACGTTGCCGGCGTTGAATCCGCCGACGTGCGCGCCGGTGACCACCTGGCCGTCCGGACGGTGGCCGGGGACGCTGTCGGTCCCGGACCAACGTCCCTCATAGAGGGTGCCCGCCTCGTCGATGAGGAAGTGGTAGCCGATGTCCGCCCAGCCGCGCTCCACCGTGTGGAAGTGGTAGATCGCCCGCACGGTCGCGGCGGGGTCCGGATCGTCGTTCGGCGTCACGGTGTGGTGCACGGTGATCACCTGTCCTGGATGGTAGGTCGTCCGCCAGGGCTGACCGGTGGCGGGGTCGAGCCGCAGCGACTCATCAGCGCCCCAGGCCGCCCGGGGCAGGTAAAGCAGGCCGAGGGCCGACGGCGCGGACCCGGTGGGCGTGGTTGGAGTCGTGGATGCGGGCGCCGGGACGGTCTGAGCTGCCGGCAGGGGCCCGGCCGCCGGGGCAGATTCTGCTGCCGCGGCGGCGAGGGAGGCGCGTCGTGACCGTGGCACCGCTCGAGCCCGTGCCGGACTCCTCGGCGCCGCGGCCGCGGCGGACAGTCCGGCCATGGCGGCAAGGGCGGCCTGTGCCGTCACGGCCGGGACGGTCAGTCGCCGGCGCGGCCCGGACGTCGTGTTCAGCGCCGTGACGGCGACCCCGGAGGCGCCCGGTGGTACCCGGAGCTCGTAACCGGTGGCAGTCCGGGCTCCCATCAGGACCGCATGCGCGGATGGGGCGCCGGACGTCCGGTCGTCCCGCTCGGCGGGGCAACCGACGGCCAGTGGGCTCCACGCGCCGTATTCGCCGTTCGCCCGCCGCAGGCGGATCGCGGCACCCCCGCTGTCGGGCCCGACTGCCAGACCCGAGCCTGAGCCGCCACCGGGACCGCTCCAGCGGACGGCCACATAGCCGATGCGAAAGGCGGCGGTAGCCGGACCCGTTCCCCTCGACGTGGCGCTCAGCGTCCGCGGGATGAACACCACCCGGGTATGCGCCGGGCCCATCGGACCCGCGGCGGGCGCCGCGGCCAGCCCGCCGACGGAGCTCGCCGCTACCGGCTGGGCGGCGAATCCCATCGCCGCCCAGCCCCCGACTCCGGCACCGGCAAGGCCGAGGACCCTGCGCCGGGAGAGCGGAGCCGGGTAGAGGAAGCGGCGGGGCGGATCAGCGGCGGGCATGGCGTCCTCCGGTTCACGTGGTCGGGTCAGCGGGCACGCTACGGCAATCAGAGCATCACCCTGCGTATCGAAGCGCCGGCCGGTCCGAGCCAGGCCACGTGGTCTGCGGGATTACCCCGGCCGGGATGCCGGGAGGCCCAGATCTGGCCGGGCGTGGATGCGACCTGTTCGGCGGCGCGGGCCAGCGCCGGGGACCGAAAAGTCCCCCGGATTCGGGTCATTGAGTCGGTGCGCCGCGGGAAGGCCGTCCCCATCGGCAAAACCCTTCGGGAGGGGAGTGCCATGGCCGTAAGGAAGCGGGAGAACCGCAAAGCGCAGGCCGACCGGATGCGCGCCGAGGTGCCGTCGACGATCGCCCGCTCGGATGACAAGGCCGTGCGGACCTGGAAGAAGACCCACGACTCCGCGGTCGGGACGTATGGCGAGGGCCAGCGCGCCCATCGTGCGGCCTTCGCCGCCCTCAAGCACACCCACGAGAAGGTCGGCGACCACTGGGAGCCGAAGGCGCGGCCGGGGCCCTCGGACGCGCACGCCGCCAAGGGGCCGCCCGACTCCCTGGCCGGCGGGCCGACGGCGGAGGGTGTGGACGCGAACGCATCCATCGCGCACCTACGCGCGATCGCCCGCGAGCTGGACATCCCAGGCCGGTCGAAGATGTCGAAGAGCGAACTCGTCGGCGCGGTGCAGAAGGCCAACCGTCGCCAGACGGCGCAGGCTCGCGGGTCCAGCCGGTAACGCCGGACCACGAGGCCAGCCCGGCCGGGCCAGTGCGGATCAGGTGCGGCCGGGCCGGGGCCAGGCGGGACGGGGCGGCCGGGGAAACACGCCCACCGCGCAGCCCGGCCCGGCGGGGATCGCGAGGCCCCGGGCGGTCTACCCGCGCGTCACCGGTGCGCGTCGGCGTCGAGGACCGTGGGGTCGTCCACCTGGATGCCATCGATGACGAACCCACGTGTCCCGGTCACGACCGGCGGGGCGGAGCCGTCGGCCCGCCACCGGTTACGCAGGAAGTAATGCCAGGTCGGAGCCTGCGCGGTCCCGGGTCTCTCCCACCGGGCGGCCTCGGCTCGCCCCCGCTGATAGGTGATCTTCGTGGTCATCCGGACCCCCGGGTCGGGCTGTCCGCCCGCGGCCGGGTTGCCGTTGGTCACGTACGCCGCATACGACGGCACCGCCGGCAGCCGACGGTCGTCGTCCTCGGGACCGGCGACATCGTTCGGCCGATCGGTCATGCCGACGGACAGTTGCGCCCCGACCCCCGGCCCCGCGCCGGGATGCGTCAGCCCCGGTGAGCCCGGGCCGGGCAGACCGTAGGCCAACGCCCCGTACCCGCCCCCGCGGCCGGCCGGCGCAGCCACACCGTTCACCTCGGCCAACCCGTGCTGCCCCGGCACCGCACGCGAGCCGCCGCCCGGACCCACCCCGACAGCCATCTCGCCGGAGTCCTCGCGCAGGCCGAAGCGGTCGTGCAGGCGTCGCAGCGGCGCCGGGGCCCACCAGTTGTACGTGCCGGCGAGGGCCATGAACGCCGGCACGAGGATCGCCCGCACGACGGTGACGTCGAGCGTGATCGCAACGGTCAGACCCACCCCAACGAGTTTGATCATGCTGATGTGAGAGGTGGACAAGGCGACCATGACCACCACGAGGGCAAGCGCCACGCTGGTGATCAGCGGACCGGTCATTCCCAGACCGATGGCCACGGATTCCTTGTTGTCGCCGGTGCGCTGGTATTCCTCGCGGATGCGGGCGAGCAGGAAGATCTCGTAGTCCATGCTCAGCCCGAACGCGATGAAGAACATCAGCACCGGACTCGTCATCTCGAGCGTTCCCGAGACCTGGAAGTCGCCCACCAGGCCGCGGAGGTGACCCTCCTGGAAGACGAAGGCGAGCAGACCGATCGTCGCGGCGAGGTTGAGCGTGTTCAGGAACATCGCTTTGAGGGGAAGCAACACGCTGCCGGTGAACAGGAACAACAGGATGAAGGTGGCGGCCATCACAACCGCGAAGGCGTATGGAAGGCTACGCAGGATGGTGCGCGAGGTGTCCAGGAAATGCGGGGCGAGACCACCCATGAGGACATCGAACGGTGCCGGGGTCGCCTTCAGCTCCCGGACCAGGTCTTTCGCCTCCTGGGACACCGGAGAGGTGTCGCCCTGCCACACTGACAGCCAGGCACCGCCGTGGATGCCGACGTATCCCGTCGGCGCCTTCGGCACCTCACCGACCCGTTTTCCCTGCATGAAGCTGCCAGTCACGGTGTCGATGCGGGCAATACCCGGAAGCGCGGACAGTCGAGTCGCGTAATCGGTCAGTCTGGCGGCGTTGACCGGGTCGCGCGCGTCCACCCCCGGCACGACGATGGGAATCTGGCAGGGCAGGCAGACGATGAAGTCATCGCGCATCGCGTCGTTGACGATGTGGGATTCCGCGGTGGCCGGCAGCACCGTGTCGTCGGCCAGCGCCAGGTTGAGATGGCGCAGCGGCGCGGCGCAGATCAGCAGGACGGCGACGGCCGCCCCGCCGTACAGCAGCGGCCGGCGCATGACCCGGCGGGCCAGCGCCGTCCAGCCGCGCCCGGCGGCGGAGACCTCACGCGAGCGATGTCCACCCGCGCGGCGGGTGCCGACAGGCCGGCGACCACCGGCACCTCGCCGCCGGGACAACGCCGCCCGGATGTCCCCACGATCGAGGCGGTCCCCCAGGACCATCAGGGCCGCGGGTAGCACGAGCAGCGCCGCGACCTCCGAGGTCACGACGACGATGATGCCGGCGAAGGCGAACGAGCGCAGGTAGTAGAGCGGGAAGACGAGCGCCGCGGTCAGCGACAGCGCGACGGTCACCCCGGAGAAGAACACCGTGCGCCCGGCCGTCTCCAGCGTCCGGCGCAGCGCCGCGCCCGGGAACAGCCCACGGTCCTGCTCCTCCCGGAACCGCCGGAGGATGAACAGGCTGTAGTCAACCGCGAGGCCGAAGCCCAGCGCGGTGGTCAGGTTCACCGAGAAGACGGAGACATCGGTAAGCGTCGCGGCCAGCCGCAACAGCGCCAGGCTCGTCACCACCGACACCACGCCGACCAGCACTGGGAGAAGGGCGGCCGCCACCGTCCCGAAGGCGTAGAGCAGAACGAGGAAAACCAGCGGGGCCGCCGTCATCTCTCCGCGCTCGAGGTCGACCCGGCTGCGTTCGGTCACGTCGCGCATGACCGCGGGGGCGCCGCCGAAGCGGACCTGCACGCCCGGCCCCACGTGGGAGTACCGCTCGTGCAGAGCGTTGAGCCGATCCTGGATGTGATCCTCGGACCCGGTGAGCCGGAACACGATGAGCGCTGAGCGGCCGTCCTTCGCACGCAGCAGCGGATTACCCGCCTCGGAGCCGTTCGGCCAGTACGACAGGACCGAGGTCACCCCGGCCTCTGCCGCCATCTGCCCGGTGAGCTCACGACCGAGATGTAGGGGCGTCGGACCGTCGATCCCCGCATCCGACGTGAGCATGATGGCGACGTTCGGGGGCGCGTCGGGAAACTCCGCGTCGAGCAGCTGCTCGGCCTGGGTCGACTTGTCCCCCGGCGCGTAGAAGCCACCGGTGGCGAGCTGATGGTAGATCCCGGCGTTCCATGGCAGCAGGACCACCACGAGCAGGCAGGCCGCCGCGAGCAACCGGCCACGGTGCAGCACCGCCGCGTCCGCCGCCACCGTGAACAGGGAACGCGGAGGTGCCGGAACGCCGGCCATGGCGGCCACGGAGGCCATGACCCGGCGCGACACTCGCGGTGGGCCGGCGCCACCAGTTCCTGTTTCCGCAGGTAGATGACCCACCCATTCGTCTTCCTCATCGCGTCCGCGTGGCAGCGCGGCATACGCCACCCGATCAGTTCGGGATTCGCGTTGCTGCGCCGAATCGGCGAACGACGGCATGACGCTCCCTTCGAGGATCCCCCGCAATGGTGGATCTCCCGGCAGCCCGGTGATCGCACGGCGGCGCCGAGATGGCCGCGTGGCCGGACGTGCAGCACGGCGAGGACGTCCCGGGTCGCTACCTCAAAACTAGACCTCCTGGAGGTCCTCGATTCCGAAATACCCCCGTACGGGGGTAGGGAAAGGTGTGGTAGCTGGCGGGGCGGCATTCAGTACCCGGAATCCCGACCGGTGGTCGAGCGGATCGCGCGAGGGGGATCGGCTCCGGCGGCGTACCACTGACGGGAGGGAATGCCGGGGGGCCAATCTCGAAGGTGGTACGGCAATGCCTCAGGTTCAGACCATGGTTCGGCAGGTCGACACCACGGTTCCGCAACTCGTGCCCGCACAGCGCGGCAGCACGATCGCGGCTCCGGTGACGCACCGGGCCGACGCCTGGTCGAGAATCTCCTACGCCTGCATGAAGAAGGTACTGAGCCCGATATGCCAGGCTTTCTGGCACCCGACGGTCGAAGGTCTCGAGAACATTCCGACCGATGGTCCTGCCATTATCGCCGGCAACCATCTTTCGGTGCTCGACGCCGCGTTCCTCGCGCTCGCGTCCGACCGACGGATCACCTTCTTGGCGAAGAGCGAGTACTTCACCACGCCTGGCCTGAAGGGCCTGGCTGGGAAGATGTTCGTCGCCGCGACCGGTCAGATCGCCGTAGACCGCAACAACCGCCGCAAGGCGACCGCGGCGCTGCAGGCCGGTGCGGGCGTGCTGAGCCGGGGCGGCCTGCTTGCGATCTTCCCGGAGGGGACCCGCTCACCGGACGGTCGGCTGTACCGCGGCAAGCACGGCGTGGCGCGGCTGGCACTGGAGACCGGCGTGCCCGTCATCCCGGTGGGGCTGATCGGCACCTTCCAGGTCCTGCCGATGGACCGGCGGCTGCCGCGTGCCGGCCAGGTCCAGATCCGGTTCGGCACGCCGCTGAGCTTCCCGCAGATGGCCGGCGAGCGCACCGGGCTGGCACAGCGGGCGGCAACCGAACAGATCATGAAGTCCATCCAGGAACTGTCCGGGCAGCGCCAGGCGGATATCTACGCCGAGCGCTTCAAGGCCTCCTTGGGACTTGTCAGCCGATGACCATCCGGTGATCGGCTGACAACAAGATGTCCATTCCGCCGCATCTCCCTGGTCGGTGCGGCGGATGGACGAAGCGGGGCCGGTGCGGCGGAGCGGGCCGCACCGGCCCCGCGCATGCCCGCCGGAATCTCGCGGACGGACGCCGACGCTACGGGTTCCATTCGGCCACTTCAACGAGACCGACGGACGGTCGGGCCACCACCGGATGGTCCCCTGCCCTCGGCGACCCGGCCCCGCGAGCTCGATCCGCCCCGGACCTCCCGGTTCAGCGCCAGGTGGGGGAACCGGGGACGGCCACCGCCGCGGCACGCCCGGTTCCGACTGCGCGGGCACCATCGGGCCGCACATGCGGAAGCGCCCCACGCCAGGCTGATGCCGCACCGAGCCGAGGCGCGGGCAGGCTCCGCCACCGGATGGGAAGTGGAACAAATCGGTCACACCCCCGCCGGCCCGGCTGACGTCGATCTCCCATGCGACACCCGCGACGCGCTGATGGCGGGTATCGCGGGCCTCGACGCCGGGGCCACAAGACGGGTCTGCCGGTACCGGTCGGCCCATCGTCGGCGGGTCGGCGGATTCCCCCGGCGTCGCCAGCGATCTTGGGATGTTCAGGGGGCGGCGAGGCCGGCCCACCCGGAGCCGGCTGACCGATCGCCGGCTCGCGCCGTCTGGCGCGCCGCGCCCGTCCTGCCATCATGACTGCCCAGATGGAGCCGACAGTCCTCAGGCGAACCACACGAGGTCCCGCACGGCGACACAAGGCCAGCGGAGACGTCCATGTCGGGCCAGCGGAGACGTCCATGTCGGGATGCCGGTCCATGCCCTGAGCCTGGGAATACCTGGTGCGGCGGACGGCGCGGCGCCGTCGAGCTCCGCAGCCGGCGCGTCCGGCCGTCGACCCATCCTGCGCCGGCGGATCCGGTGGACCCGGATCCGCCGGCGCAGGATGAGGCGCGTCCCCCGAGCGGGAGCCAGTCCGGCTCACAGCGGTGAGGGAAGATATGCGCCGCATCCCGAAGGGCGGCTTCGCCCGACCAGCGGCCCTCCCGTATGACGCCCGGGAGCCGCCGCCGTGTCAGGGAAGCATGCCCAGCTGACGCGCGGCATGCACTGCGGCGGTCCGGTTACGGACCCCGAGCTTGCGCATGATGCTGCGCAGATACGCCTTCACCGTCTCCGGTGAGACGGTCAGGCGCCGCGCGGTCTCGACGTTGGACAGGCCGAGTGCGACCTGCGCCAGTACCTCAAGCTCACGCGGGGTCAGCGCCAACCGGCCGCCGACCTTCGCCTCCTGATCAAGCAGGCCGCGCAGCAGCTCCGATACGCCCCCGATCCGGCCACGCAGCAACGGGTCGGCCACATGTTCGGTGACCTCCTGAAGCTCCCGGTAGGCCAGCCGCAGACTCTCCTGCGGCTGGCCGGGCGACCGCGGCAGCGGCACGGCACCCACCGCCCTGGCGGCCGGCGCATGACGCCCTGGTGGCACCGCTGGCGACAGCGGCTCCGCACGTGTAGCGACTGCGCCCAGCTCGCGTTCCATCAGTCGAGCCGTGGCGATGGCCGCGTGGATCGCGGCCTCAGTGAACGGCACCTCGGTCCGCATGGCTCCGTACAGCACGGCGACCACCACGCTGTCCATGCAGACCGGTACCGCGAGAATCGCTCCCAGCTCACTGCTCTCGATCGTTGGGGCAGTGGAGCGAAGAACCCTTCTCGCCGCAGCCGGGTCGTTGATGACGACCGGGCGGCAATGCCGGACCACCTGCCCGCCGATTCCCGTCCCGGGTGGGACGGAGTGACCGAGCAGTCCGCTCGGCGCGGGTCCGTCCACGTTGGTGACGGTCAATCGACCGGAATGAGGTGTGACTATTCCGCCGAATGTGAGATGGGCTCCCGATGAAGCGCGCAGCCGGGCGATCGCCCGCGGCAGGACTATCTGCACGCGACTGGGGGCCGACACGTCCACTGTCACGAGCGTCCCCTTCCCCGACCTGTAGAAGACGAAGGGAATCGTAGCACCCGTTTTACGATAAGCACAAATAAGTGCACAAACGGCATGACGCCGAATGTTGTCCGAGAGTCGAGGCCGGTTCGCGCGTAACGGCGTTTTCCGACTCGAACCCGACTTCAGGAGAAGGGTAGATGCATCTGCGTGGGCGGACCGCCGGTTGCGCGGGCGCCGTCGGTCACCGGCTCGGAGACGAGGACCGGCGTAACGCCGTCGCTCGCGGCCGCCGTCGCCGGCTCGACGGGACGAGGCGCAGGCACGGCGGCCAGATCGGTGCGTGCCATCGCCCGCAGCCGTGCCAGCCCGGCCAGCAGGTGGAGCTCCGCGACGCTACGGGGGGAGCTGTCGAGCAGCGCCGGGGACATCACCAGGACCGCCGCCACCTGCGCCCGGGACAACGCGACGTTGAGTCGGTTGCGGGAGAGCAGGAAGTCGAGCCCGCGCGGCGCCTCAGCGGCGCTGGAGGTCGTCAACGACGTGATTACCACCGCCGCTTCCTGTCCCTGGAACCGGTCCACCGTGCCGACCCGCACACCGGTCAGGCCGGCAGCCTCGAGTGCATGTTCGACCGCTCGGACCTGGCGGTTGTAGGGGGCGACCACCAGTACGTCCGCCCCGGTCAGTGGGCGGGACCATGCCCCGTCGATGATCACGCGTCCCACCAGGTGCCGGACGATCGCACCCACCGCGGTCACCTCCTCGTCGGAGCGGGTGGCGTTGTCGTGGTGGACGACGTCGTACAGATACAACCCGGCTGGCACGTCGGCGACGGCTCGGGTTGCGGCGATCGGGTGGGCCCGCAGCAGGCCACGGTAGGCGAGAGCCGACACAGGCTCGCACACGGCCGGATGCAGCCGGCGGGTCCGGTCGAGGAAGTAGCCGAGCTCGGGTGGGATCACCTCGGCGTCGCCCAGCAGGTGCGACAGCGCAGAGGCGTCCGCGCCCTCGGGATGGATCCCCGCGACGACCTGCGGCAGCTGCTGCGGGTCTCCGAGCAGGACCAGGTTGCGGGCTGCGCCGGCCACCGCGAGGGTGTCGGCAAGTGCGAACTGCCCCGCCTCGTCGATGATGAGGACGTCGAACGGCACGGCCGCGAGCGCCGGGTTGGCGAAAGCCCAGGCGGTGTCGCCGACGAGATGCCCGTCCGGATGGGCCTCCCGCCACGCCGCCAGCGCCCGCAGGTCGCGCGGCGTATCCCAGGGTGGACGGTGCGCCGGGTCGGCCGGTGCGCCAGCGCGTTGCTTCTTGGCTGCGGCGACCATGGGGCGCCATGGCGGGGCGCCGTCGGTGTCGGTGTCGGTGTCGTCCGGCCCGGCATGGCCGGTGGGCGTCGGGGGCTGGCCGGTAGCGGCGAGCATCGCGTTCTCGATCGCCTTATGGCTGGTCGAGCAGATTCCCACCGACTTCCCCTGCGCGATCAGGTGCTGGATCAGCCGTCCGGCCAGATAGGTCTTGCCGGCGCCGGGCGGCCCCTGCACGGCCAGGTACGAGCCGTCGAGGGCGCTGACCGCTGCCAGGACGGCAGCGACCTGGTCGTCGCCGTGCTCGGCGGGTGCCGGCAGACCGGCCGCCGGGCCGACCAGCCGGGGCGGGTCACGACGCAGCAGGTCCGTCGCCGACTCCGAGGGCAGGCGTCCGGGTAGCGCGGCGACGGCCCGGCGGGCAAGCTCCCGGACCGCGGTGGGCTTCGGTTCCGGCCGTACGGGAGCGCCGGGCAGCACCGCCGTCGGCAGCGCGCGGCTGACGGCGTCCGGTGCCGCGTTCTCGCGGAGTAGCAGTTCGTGCGGCGCGGCCCGTTCGACCACGGCATCCGTGGTCGCACCGGCGGCGCCCGGCCGACCGAGGTAGAGCAACCGCACGGACTCACCCCGGTCGAACGGATGCGGACGGTTCGGGTCGATGCGTGCCTGCAGCAGCCGCCGGCTGCGCCGCCGCCGACCTGACGGCTCCTCCCAGTCCTCGACCACGGCCCACCCTGTCGGCACGGCGCAGTCGTCGGCCGCCTCCAGGCTCGCCCGGTCGGCGGTCAGCGCTGCGAAGTAGGTCCACCAGGCCGGCTTGTTCTCCCGCCGGTGATAGCCGACGGCGGCGGCGAGCAGCGCCCGAGCCCGTTCCTCGGCCGACCAGGCCGTCGGCTCGGGGGGCAGCCCCGCGACCAGCGCGTCGACGAGGGCATCAGGATCGTCATCACCCGCCGGTGCGGCCGGATCGGTCCCACCCGGGAGATCGGCTCCGACGGCGCCGGGATCCACCGCGACACTCCCACGAGCCGGAACCCCTTCGGCTTCGCGCAGCCGGAGCAGCCAGCGGTGCAGCCGGTGCGTCGACACGCAGTCCACCCGGTTGTACTCGGCGATCTCGCCGAGTACCCGATCGGCCTCGGCCGTCTCCCCCGCGGCCCGGTGCTCCAGGAAGGACTCGTACGCCACGATGCTGTCGGCGGCGTTCTTCACCGCCGCCTGCCGCGCGTCCGGGAAGAACAAGGGCTCGAGATACTTGATCGAATATGACGGCTGGGAGATCCGCAGACTGCGCCGGACCACCGCGTAAAGGTCGATCAGCCGGTTGCCGGCGAGCAGCTCGTCGATCTGCCGCTCCCTCGTACCGTGCCGGGCCGCCAGCCGCCGCAGCGCGTTGAGCTCGTAGGGCGCGTAGTGGTAGATGTGGGCGCCCGGATGCTCACGCAACCGCGCCACGGCCCAGTCGACGAAGGACTCGAACGCCAGCCGCTCGCCGAGCCGGTCATGCGCCCAGAACGCCCGGAAGTCCTCCGCCGCGGCATCGCCCGCGACCCGCCCGCCCGGGGGGTCGGTCAGCGTGACGGCCCCGAAGAGGTACTCCAGACCGGCGGCGTCCAATGCATACGGATCACCCTCCATGTCGAAGTAGATGTCGGCCTGGTCCGCCACCGGCAGCGACGCGAGGCCCGCCGGATCGACCATCCGCACGGTCACCGTCCCCAGGGGGTCGTCCGTACTGCGGGTCGCATCCTGCGTCGCCTGCAACTCGGCCTGTAGGCGCAGCCCAGCGAACGCCGCAGCGGACATCGCCGCCGGCCGTTGCTCGTCGCGCGCGGCGGCAAGCTCCTCGACGGACGTGATGCCCGCGCCACGAAGCACCCGGCGCTGTTCGGTTCGCAGCCCCGCGACCAGGGACAGATCGCGGGCCGTCGCCCGGCCCTCGGCGCAGTGCTCGGTGAAGGCACAGCTTGCGCACTCCGGACGGGGCTGCGCCCACGACGGGTCGGGAACAACCACCGGCGCAGCCAGCCGGGCGTCGAGGCGGCTGCGAGCATGGCGGACCATCGGCGCAACGTCATCGACCCGGAACGAACGCACCACGCCGACGGTGGCCGCCCGGTCACCCCCGCCGCCACGCCCGGCCTCGGCGGCGCCCGGTTCCGTCGACACGGTGGCGCCCGTCGTGCCTGCTCCCCGCGCGGGATGCAGGAGGTGCATCATGCGCGGCACCGCCGCGCCGACCGACGGTAACGCCACCGCGTACGCAGCGAGCTGCAGCACAGCCCCGGGCCGGGCCTGCCGGGCAAGCTTGGCGTCGTAGGGCTCGTAGTGACCCGGCTGAGCGAGGCCGCTGTGCGCGCCGGTTCTCGGATCGAGATGCGCTGCGATCAGGAAGTCCGGACGGCCCTGGAAGGAGCCGTCGAACAGCACACCCTGATAGACCACCGGCGCGCCGGCGCCGAGAGCGCGACGCGTCCGCTCGCTAGCCTCGGCGAGAGCGTCGGGTGTTGGTGCCGGACGAGGGATCTCCACCACCCCGTCGGCACCGAAACACCGCCGTAGATGTGCCAGCCAGCGCCGTTCGTGGGCCTCGCCATGCCGGACCGCGGTCGGGTCCGGGGCGCTGATCCGCAGCCGTCCCCGCAGGCCATCCGCCGTACCCCCGGGCACCGCGTCGGCGGCGCGGATGCCGGCGGACGACGCACCGTCCGTGCCGGCATCCCCGCCGACGACATCCCCGCCGACGACGGACAGCAGGCCGGTGGCAAGCGCATGGGTAAGCCCGACCCGGTGCCCGCACTCCACGTCGTCAACGAGGTCGCCCGCGGAGACGACCCAGTGGTCGTCGAACCTCTGCACGTCACCATCCAGTCCGGACCATTCTGTCCGGACCATCCGTGCGGTCCGGGTGCCAATTGTCCCGCGTCCCTCCATCGGCATTCGGCCGGGTCCGGAGCACCAACACGAGGGCGCGGACGCTCCCGGGCGGCGAGTCCCGCAGGTCAATCGGTGCGGCGGCCCGACCATTCGGGCCACCTCGATCAGGTGCACCGTGTCCGCGCGGGCGACCGGGAGGGGGATCGAGCGGTGCGTGACAATCCTCACATCAAGATGCCAGCGCCGTCCACCCGCGAGCAGTCCGCCACGCGGAGCCAGGACATCCGGGACTGCGCCACGGTCACCCAGCGCACCGATCGCCCCCGCAATGAGACCTCGTCGACGCCGTCCGGCATCTAGAAAGAAGACCCGCTCCGAACGGCAGAGCCTGATCGACTCCACTCCAAAACGCCTCTTCGCCGAGCGGATTTCCCGGGATGCCACCGGTGGTGTGATCGCCTGCCCCGACGGATCGACGGATCGACGGATCCCACCGCGCAGCCGCAGGCCCAACCTCGGGCACAGGTCTACAGACCATGTGGCGATGAGATCCGGTGCCGACTCAGTGGTCGGTGTAGTCACCGCCACACCTGGTAGGACCTGACCCGACCGTCGCCGTCCTCGTCCGAGTAGGTGATTCTGAGATTGTCGGCGGACACTCAGCCGACGGTGGATGTGCTCTCGACCCGTACCCTCTACCAGGAATTGCCATAAGCGTTCGCGGCATCGCCACACGCGGCGTGCGGCGCCTTCTTGAGGTGGTATGCGCCCTTCATGACGCCGTATCCCTCACCGTTGTAGTCATGATCAAATTGACGTCCTCCCCCGCCTGAAGGCGGTGGATTCCCATTCCTGCACCAACCAGAAGGCAGGGCGCGTCGTGTTGAGGTTCGCGGTTCACAGGCTCGGCCGGTGCCGTGCCTCCCCGTGCAGTCACCCCACGTCCCGCGGCGATCTTCCTGGCTGCGTTCACGTCCGCGTGGCACCGCAATCCGCAGGCGACACACCAGAACCGCGCTTGGCTCTCACGCAACGCGGCGGCCACCTGCCCGCAGGCCGAACAACCCTGCGACGTGTAGACGGCGGCCGGTGTCATCTCGACCCGGCCGGCGGCTTTCTGTTCCAACCGTTGCGCGAGCAGACCCCACCCGCTGGTGAGGATCCCCCGGTTCAACCCGGCCTTCTGCCGCACGCCACGTCCCGGCTCCGCGACCGTCCCCCGCGCCGACCTGGTCATCGCCCCGATCCGCAGATCCTCGACCCGGACCAGATCGTAACGGCGAGCAAGATCCGTGGAGGTTTTCTCCGCCCGGTCCTTCCGTCGGTCGGCCTCACGGGCCTTCACCCGGGCGATCCGCGTCGTCGACCGGCCGCGCCGGGTGCTGCCCCGCTTCGCGCGGGCGAGCCGACGCTGGAGCCGGTGCAGCCGGGCGGCCTCGGCGGGCCGCAGACCGGGGCAGGACAGCAGCTCACCGGTCGACAGCGCCGCCGACACGGCCACACCCCGGTCCACCCCGACGACCTCGCCCGTACCCGGCGCTTCGATCGGCTCGGGAACCACGGCGAACGCCACATGACAGCGGCCCGCACGGCCCCGCGTGATCCGGTACGACCTCGCGTCCGGCACCGGACGGCTGCGGCGAGACCGCACCCAGCCCACTTTGGGAACACGCACCTCGGACCAGCGGCGGTTGATCTGCCGGACGTCGCCGGATCGCACCGCGACGATCCGAAAACCATCGCCGCAGCCACGCTTGCGGTATCCCGGACGCCGATGCGAACCCCGCCAGAAATTGGTCATGGCCGTGGCAAAGTCGCGTAATGCCTGCTGCTGGACGACGATGCTTCCCGCCGCGAGCCAGTCGAATGCGCGGCGGGCCTCGGTCAACTGCCGGTTCTGCTCGACATAACCCGGCGCTGGACCACGCCCCGGCCGGTACCACGACTGCTCTGTTCCACCGCGAGGTTCCACACGCACCCCGCATGTCCGCAATTGGTTTTCGGAATCACCGACTGTTCGATGGCCGGACAGCGCCAGAAACGGGCGATGCACCCATTTTATGGAAAGTCTGTTTACCGGTGAACGAGGTGGGGCTGCGTTTCCTTTCCGGCCTGACGGCCGGGGCATCCACGCCGAGACCATGGTGAGCCGAGCAGTCTGTGTCCGGCTTCGGCGAAGGCTTCACGGCCGGTCCCACGGGGGAAGCGGCCGGCACGGAAGCACCCGGCTGGGGATCGGAGGCGGACCCCGCCGTGACACCGACCGGCGGTGTGCCGGCACCCGGGCCAGTCGCCCCAGCCGAGCGCTCCTGCCCGGACCCACCGTCCCATCGCCGCGGACCCGTCCCGGTTGGCGGCCTCGCCCGGGAGCCGCCGGGTACACCTCATGGTTGTCGATCCCATATGGGCATCTCCGCGGCGGAGTGGCCCCTACTGCAACGGCTGACCGGCGCACAGACCCCGCAGTCACGACCAGGTATTACGATGGAACGAAAAGAAGATCATGAAATGGGGCGGGTGGCCCGCCGCCGCTCCTCGCGGTCCGACCTGGAGATGCGAGGGCCCTTGCCGCTTCGTAGCCAGACGTAGCCGCCTGGCGACGAGCGGGCGCTGAGCCCCGGGAGGACGCATCGTGGCAGCTTCCCAGCCAGACCGGTCGACACCTGCTTTCACCCCCGCCCGCAGGGCCGCGACGCCGGCGGCCCCGCCGCCCGGGCAGGCGGCGACGTCTCCCCTGGCTCCGTCGGCCAGTGCAGCCAGGCCGACGAGCACGGCGGCGGAACCGGGTCGGGGCGCCGAGGATGTCGTGCTCGCCGACGGCGGATCGGTCACGGTACGGTCGCTGGGCCCCGATGATGCCGGCCGACTGGGTGCCTTCCATCTGCGCCTGAGCGAGGCGAATCCGCACGACCCGGACCTTGCCGGCGCCGCGGCGAGTCCGGCGATGCTGGCCGGGCGGGTCATCTCGCCCGACAGCCAGACGTCCGCGGTGCTCGGCGCGCTCGTCGGCAACGAGATCGTCGGGATGGTGGAGTACAGCAAGGTCGGCGACGGCGGCGACGCGCGGTTCGGGATCCTGGTCGAGAACGCTCATCAGGGGCGAGGGCTCGGCACGCTGCTCATCGACATCCTCATCGACACCGCAGGGGAAAGCGGTGTGCACCGGCTTGTCGCGGACGTGCCTGCGAGCAGTCGACGGGTTCTGGAGGTTCTGCGTTCGATCGGTTTCGACCTCACACCCACGGACGACAATCAGATCCGCGTGAGCTATCCCGTGGAACCGGGAGACGACTTCCCGAGCGGTGCCAGGGCCCGCCGGGGACGGGTCGGCGGCAGTCAGGACCATCCGGACGGGTCCCGCAGCATCGACCGGCTACTACACCCTCGGGCTGTCGCCGTGATCGGGGCAAGCCGCGAGCCTGGAACGGTCGGCCACGAAGTCTTCCGCCGCCTGCTCCGGAGCGGGTTCACCGGAGCGGTGTATCCCGTCAACGCAGCGGCCACCCATGTCGCCTCGGTTTACGCCTACCAGGATCTGCGTGAGGTGCCCGCCGAGATCGATCTGGCCGTCGTGGCGGTGCCGGCGCAGCGAGTGACCGAAGTTCTGCGGGCCTGCGCGCAGAAGCGGGTCCGCAGCGTCATCGTCGTGTCGGCCGGCTTCGCAGACGGCGGAGACGAGGGCCGCGCCCTGCTTGCGGACGTCATCCGGATCGCACGCGACGGCGGCATGCGCCTGATCGGCCCGAATGCGATGGGTGTCATCAACACCGCGCCGACCACCCGGCTGCATGCCACCTTCGCCGTCGGGGAGCCCCCGGCCGGCCGGGTCGGAGTGTTCACCCAGTCCGGCGCTTTGGCCGGCACATTCCTCACGGACGCGGCCCGGCGCGCGGTGGGATTCTCCACCTTCGTCTCGACCGGAGACCGATCCGACGTCTCGACGAACGATCTCCTGGAGTACTGGCAGTCCGACCCACGGACCGACGTGATCATGCTGCATCTGCAGAGCTTCGGCAATCCGAGGCACTTCGCCCGGATTGCCCGCCAACTCGGTCGGCACAAGCCCGTCGTGGCGTTGAAGAGCGGCCAAGAGTCCGCAGACACCGGGGTGGATGCGCTGTTCACCAGCGCCGGAGTGGTCCGCGCCGACACCCTGAACCAGCTCTTCGACGCCGTGCAGCTGCTGGCCCACCAACCACTGCCCGCCGGACGACGGGTTGGCATCGTGGGAACAAGCAGCGCACTCGCGGCGCTCGCCACGGACGCCTGCCGTACCTACGGACTCGAGGTCCCCCCGCTGTCCGAGGAGACCTGGTCCGATCTCGCCGCTCTCGTCGGCCACCGGTATGCCACGAACCCGGTCGATTTCGGTCCGCTGGCCGATCCCGAGCGCTTCGACGCCGCGCTGCGCCTGGTCGCGGCCTCGGGCGACGTCGACGCGATCATCGCGCTAGTGACCCCGCACGCTCAAGTTGACCGGCTCGGGGCCGCCGTGCGGGCGGTGGCGGCCGACAGCGGCCTGCCGGTGCTCGCCTCCTACCTCGGTCAGGACGGCATTCCCGCCGCGCTGACGGTGCCGGACGCGACCGGCTCTGCCGGCCGAGGCTCGGTGCCGTCCTACTCGTCGCCGGAATCGGCCGCGCTGGCGCTCTCCCGTGCCGCCGATCACGCTGCCTGGCGCGCCCGGGATCACGGCCGGGTGCCCGCGCTGGATCACATCGACCTGGACGGCGCCCGCGCCGAGGTCGAGCGCCACCCGAAGAACGGCACCTGGCTGCCGGAACCGGCCGTGGCCACGCTGCTGGCCGGAGTGGGGTTGCGCGCGTGGCCCAGTGCTCGCGTCGCTGACCAGGCGCAGGCGCGGGCGGCGGCGGAGGCGCTCGGCTGGCCGGTAGCCCTCAAGATCGCCGATGAGCGCTTCCGTAGCAGGCTCGACGTCGGGGCGGTCCAGCTTGGTCTGGGTGACCCGGATGAGCTCTCGGGTGCGTGGGGGGCCGTGCGGGCCGCCGTCGGCCCGGGCGACATGCTCGTGCAACCGATGGCGCCGGCCGGGGTGTCCACCGTCGTGCGGTTGCGTCAGGACCCGACCGTCGGCCCGCTGCTCTCGCTGCGGCTGGGCGGCGCCGTCGCGGACCTGCTCGTCGATCCGCTGGCGCGCACCCTGCCCTTGACGGACCGGGACGCCGAAGAGCTGATCCACAAGATCCGCGGCAGCGTGCTGCTGGTCGGGGGGGCGGGCGCGCCGGCCGCCGACACCGAAGCGCTGGCCGATCTCCTGCACCGGGTCGCCCGGCTCGCGGAGGAACTACCGGCCATCGGCGAGATCCTGCTCGACCCGGTGCTCGTCGGCCGTCGCGGCGTGGTTCTGCTGCACGCAGGTATCCGCCTACTACCGCCCGAGACCGAGTCACGCACGCTCCTGCGAGCGCTCGCCGCCAGGACCTGACAGCCCGGTACGGTCATACACATGACCGCACGACAGAGGATCGCGTTCCAGGGCGAGCGGGGAGCCAACTCGCACATCGCCTGCCGGGATGTCTATCCGGACTACGACGCGGTCCCCTACCAGACCTTCGACGAGTGCTTCACCGCGCTGGAGGATGGTGCGGTGGACCTCGCGATGATTCCGGTCGAGAACTCCACCGCAGGTCGGGTCGCCGACATCCACCATCTGCTGCCCAGGCCGGCGGTGCACATCATCGGCGAGTACTTTCTCCCCGTCCGCCACCAGCTGCTCGGGACACCCGGCTCGGCCCTCGACGACGTGAAGACGGTACACAGCCACCCGCAGGCGCTCGCCCAGTGTCGCGAGGCGCTGCGCGAGCTGGGGCTCGTCGCCGTCGCCGCCGCCGACACCGCGGGCGCCGCGCGGGAGATCAGCGAGGCGGGCGATCCCTCCCGGGCGGCGATCGCCTCCCGGCTCGCGGCCGAGGCGTACGGGCTCCAGATCCTGCGTCCGGACCTGGAGGACGAGGAGCACAACACGACCCGCTTCCTCATCCTCTCCGGCGAGAACCTGCGTGCCGCGTCCGGGGTCGGGCCGATCGTGACCACGTTCGTCTTCAAGGTGCACAACCGTCCGGCTGCGCTGTACAAGGCGCTTGGCGGGTTCGCCACCAATGGCGTCAACATGACGAAGCTGGAAAGCTACATGGTAGGCGGAGAGTTCGTGGCCACCCAGTTTCTCGCCGATATCGAAGGCAGCCCCGAGGACTCCGCTGTCGCCCGCGCGTTCGAGGAACTGTCGTTCTACGCCGACTACCGCATTCTCGGGGTCTACCGCGCGAGCCGGTACCGGGAACGCGAACGTATCGGCGCGCGCGCCGGACTCTGATCCCGAGCGGCGGCCGCCACCAGTCCCCCCCGGCCCGGACCAGACGGAGGTTGTACCTTGCACGCCATGCCGTCCCAACCCGTCGGACCTGCAGATGGCCCTCAGCTCGGCTCACGGGGTGCCCGCGTGGAGGTGCGCCGGGGGCCGGCAGCAGAGCGCTGACACGAACCGACTGGCTCGACTCCCGGCATTCGTTCTCATTCGCCGACCACTACGATCCCACAAACACCCACCATGGCTTGCTCATCGCCAGCAACGACGATGTCATCGCGCCTAAACGCGGATTCGAGACGCATCCACACCGGGACACCGAAATCATCATCTGGGTGTTGCTGGGTTCCCTCGTCCACCAGGACTCCACCGGACAGCACGGCATCGTCTACCCGGGTCTGGCACAGCGGATGACCGCCGGCCACGGAATTCTCCATTCGGAGAAGAATGGTTCCGGGTGGTACAGACACGGCGAGCAGGACCACGAACCAGTCCACTTCGTTCAGATGTAGGTCGTTCCGGACTCGCACGGGATCGAACCCGACTATGAGCAGGCCGAGGTCGACGACGAGCTTCTCGGTGGTGCCTTGGTACCCGTCGTCTCAGGCCTACCTCTACACCGTGGCCGCAGCGCAATCCGTATCGCGAACCGCTTTGCGGCGTTGCACGTGGCTCGACTGAAAATGCGGCAGAGCATAGAGCTTCCCGAGGCTCCTTTCCTGCATCTTTTTGTCGCCCGGGGCGACCTGGAGCTGGAGGGAACGGGCAGGCTGGCTGCCGGGGACGCCGCCCGCCTGACCGCCACCAACGGCCAGCGGATCAGCGCGACCGCCCCGGCCGAAATCCTCGTCCGGGAGATGCACGCCGACCTGACTTCACTGGCACTGGCAGGCTGACCGGACTTCGACGAACGGGCCGGCCGCTGGCACGTTTCCCCGCGCCGAGTCGGGCACCCGAAGCACCAGTTCGACGGACCAGCCTCGACGGCTATTTCGCGAACGTCGAGGGACACGGCGGAATATAACCAGCTCACCTGCTCTAATTTTCCCTATTTTTGACGGTCTCGGCGTCGACGTTCGCGTGGAGTTTCCGGAACCAGCCGGTGTCCGGATACCCGACCTCTTTCCTTCGTCGACCTCCGCGCCGGGCCGGTCACCCACAGACGACATTCCGCCTTGGACGCGTGGACCGTCGTCGGAGCCATCGGTGACCAAGCAGTCGATGCCCGCCACCTCAGCGGCAGAAGGTCCGCGGTCGACAGACGGGAGCTTTCCAGCGCGAGGGCCGGGATCCCATGACGACTCGAATGTTTTCAGGACAGGCCCGGCGGCAGCCGCCGGACCAGGAGCGCCTCTCAGCAGGGTGGCGCGACTTCTGTAGCCACTCGCGCCGGGCTCTCGAGCGGGCCGCAGCCCGGATGTCGGCGATCACCGAGCAACGCCCGGAGCCGGGCACCCCCGTTTCCGCCTCCGGTCCACCGGTCGGGCTTGCACCCAGGGCGGGCGATGGGGGCGGGAACGACGGTCGGGGCGCCGGCCTGGTCCTGCCGAGGACATTGGATCCGACGTCCAGTACAACGACGGGGCATCCACGCGAGTCCGGTCTGTCTGCTGCGGCAGGCGGCAGTAGAACCGAGAGCGGACAGGAGTCAGCGCAACGCTCCCCGTTGGAACGGACCGCGGTCCTTGGACTTGACGTTGTGGCGGCCGGCCTCGCCGCGACCGCGCTTGTCCCTCCCCGGTCGCCCGGCAGATGGAACGCACATCTGCGACCACGGTTGATCCGCGGCGACCTCGACCGCCGCGTCTTAGCGAGGCAGCATGGCGTGTCCCGACAGTTCGCGGCACTCGGTGCGCTTGGTCCGGAATCCCGGTAGCGCCTCGAAGCTGGGTACGGGTGGGAGCGGGGTCAGATCCCGGTGCCCGCACAGCGCCACATCGCCCCGTTCGGGGTGGATCGCGTGCACAGGCCCGTCCGGCACCGGTGGTCCGGGGCGCTCGTGGACGACTCCGGACCGCCGGCTCTTGCTCTGGAGCCGAATCATGCGCTCAGCGCCGCGGCGATGTTCCATTTCTCGAACGTACGGTACGGGCACGCGCACGAGAAGACCCAAGATCATCAGAGGGCGGTTCCACTCAGCTCCACGATCTCCAGGCAGGAAGAGAGGCATTTCACCCAGTTGGCCGACCGGCTGGTCTACCCAGCGTCAGCCTGGCAGGCTCACCGGGATGGGGCGCGCGACGGTGAACGCACAGGCGGGCGGAAGCGGGCGTTCATGCCCGGCTCATCGCTCGGGCGGACATGGCGGCGGCCGGTCTCCGATCGGAGATCGAGGCGGCTCGCGGAGCAGCCTCCCGGATAGAGGATACGGAAGGTGACTGCACCGCCGCGGCCAGGCCCCGAGCTTCGGGTACGGTTGCCGCAGGTTGCCCCATCGGTGCGGGAGTTCCTCGCGACCGAGGCCGGCGGCGCCGTACTCCTCCTGCTCGCCGCGGTCGCCGCCCTCATCTGGGCAAACTCGCCGTGGTCGAGCAGCTACGACAGTTTCTGGAGCACCACGGCGGAGCTTCGCCTCGGGGACGCCGGGTTCGACATGACGTTGCACCACTGGGTGAACGACGGCGCGATGGCGATCTTCTTTGCCGTCGTGGGCCTGGAGATCAGCCGCGAGTTCACCACGGGCGAGCTGCGCGACCGGCGCACGATCGCCGTGCCCGCTCTCGGCGCGATCGGTGGGCTGACCCTACCGGCAGTGATCTACTTCCTCTTCAACCGATCCGGGCCGGAATCGAGCGGGTGGGGCATCCCGATGTCCACCGACACGGCGTTCGTCATCGGGATCCTCGCCCTGTTCGGCCCCCGGTGTCCGGACCGACTGCGGCTGTTCCTGCTCACCCTCGCGATCGTCGACGATATCGGCGCGATCACCGTGGTAGGGATCTTCTACACGGATCACGTGAATCTGGCCGGTCTCGCAGTTGCGGGCGCGACGGTGCTAACGATCATCGCTCTGCGCTGGCTGCGGGTGTGGCAGCTTCCCCCGTACATCCTCGCGTCGCTTGTGCTCTGGGGCGCGATCCATGCCTCCGGCGTCCATGCGACGCTGGCGGGAGTTCTCGTCGGTCTGCTCATTCCCGCCGTCCCGCCTCGTCCCGACCAGGTCGAGGAGGTGCCGGTCTACGTCCGAGCGTTGCAGGAGGATTCCAACGCCACCCGAGTCAGCCTCGCGGTGGCGGCGGCGAAGGCAACGGTGCCCGCAAACGACCGGTTGCAGCGTGTGCTGCACCCCATCAGCGCGTTCGTTGTCGTCCCGGTTTTTGGTCTGGCGAATGCAGGCGTTCACCTGGACGGCTCGACCCTGCGCGCGGCGGCGACGTCATCGGTGACGCTGGGTGTGGCGCTCGCCTTGGTCGCCGGCAATGCCTGCGGGATCACCGTGGCAAGCATGGCGGCAATCCGGACCGGTCTTGGTCAACTGCCCGGACGCGTGCGGTATGGCCACCTGCTCGGCGCGGCCACCCTGGCGGGGATCGGCTTCACCATCTCGCTGTTCATCACGGAACTGGCATTCACCGACGATGACCTGCGGGAACAAGCCAAGATCGGCATTCTCGCTGGTTCGCTCGCGGCCGCTCTCGCCGGAACTGTCATTCTTCGGGTGCTCGGAGAGCGAATGCCGCTGTGCTCGCCGATGACCGATGAACCCGTACCTCGACTACCTCCGCGACCATGGCGCGCGCCGGTGCCGGCGAAGTGACAGGCTCGCCGCCTTACGCAGCGGCGCGATCTCCGTACGCCCCCGGTAGGGCGCGCCGTTGATGAAGATCGTCGGCGTGCCGCGCACCCCCTGCTCGATCCCACGCGCATAGTCGGCCTCCACGGCATCCCCGAAGGGCTGCGCCGCGTCCCCGATGACCAGATCCCCGTCGAGGCCGAGTGACGCAGCGTAGGCCTGAAGAAACTTGTCGGCAAGCCGGTCCTGGCGGGCGAAGAGAAGATCGTGCATCCCCCAGAAACGGCCCTGCACACCGGCGGCCTCCGCGGCAAGCGCCGCGGTGAGGGCGTAGGGATGGACGTCGAAGACGGGGAAGTGCCGGAAAACCAGCCGAACCTGTCCCTCCGAGGTCTCGGCGAACTCATGCAGGACGGGTGCCGCCCGCGCGCAGTAGGGACACTGGAAGTCGGCGTACTCCACGACCACGATGGGCGCGTCCGCCGGCCCTCTCGAGTGCCGGAACGGATCGATCGGCACACCGGTTGGTACTTCGCGCCCATCCCGGCCAGCCGGAGAGCGCAACCGGCTCCACCTCCCGGTCTCTCCCAGCGAACAGGACTCGGCCGCACCAGTGGGGTCGGTCGACTCGGAAGACCTCGATGGTCTCCCCGAGTCAGACCACATCCCCACAGGCGTCGGTGCGTCCTCCATGGTGCGATTATCACCGCCGCATGACGGATGGCCATGCCAGGCCAGGAACCGGATACCAGATTATGTGTTGCGAGTCACATTCATCCGTGTGCCCCTGCTCGACCCGCCGCGGTGTATGTGACCATCGCCCCGTTGCCTGGCGTCGTCGAGGCCGCCGTCCGCAATCGCGGCTCGCCGGTGAGACGAATCGACTCGCACCAGCGTGCCCATGAGACCGCGAGGAGCACCATGCTCGACACGCAGGCGGGACTCGACGCCGATCCCCAGTCCCGCCCGAACCTGGGCCTGGCCGCCGACGGGGGAATGCATCGGGGCACCGGGCCCGGGACGCCGCTCGAGGGAGGATCGGAGGCGGCACGCGGGTTGCGCATCCACCGCATCCACACGAAGCCGGGCATCCATCCCTTCGACGAGGTCCGATGGGACCGACGGGACGTCGTCACGACCAACTGGCGGGATGGTTCAGCAAACTTCCGGCAACGCGGAGTCGAGTTTCCCTCGTTCTGGTCGTCCACCGCGGCGACCATCGTGGCCAGCAGGTACTTCCATGGCGCACCGGCCAGCATGGAACGGGAGTGGTCCCTGCGGCAGCTCATCGAGCGGGTGGTGCGTCCGTATGTTCGGGCCGGCCGTGAGCACGGGTACTTCGCGTCCGACGACGATGCGGAGATCTTCGAGCACGAGCTGATCTGGCTGCTGCTCCACCAGGCGTTCAGCTTCAACAGCCCGGTGTGGTTCAACGTAGGCACCGACCTGCCTCAACAGGTCGCCTCGTGCTTCATCCTCGCCACCGACGACAGTCTTGACTCCGTCCTTGACTGGTATCGGGACGAGGCGTTGCTCTTTCGGGGCGGCGCCGGCTCGGGGGTGAACCTCTCGCAGCTTCGATCGACGGCGGAGCTACTACCCTCGGGGCGGCCCGCGCCAGGTCCGGTGAGCTTCATGCGCGGAGCGGATGCATCGGCGGGAAGCATCCGCGCGGGCGGAGCCCCTCGGCCCGCCGCAAAGATCGTGATCCTCGATGTCGATCATCCCGACATCGGTGACTTCATCGAGTGCAAGGCACGCGAAGAGCGAAAGATCCGCGCCCTTCGGGACGCCGGCTTCGACATGGACGTCGGCGGCCGCGACATCGATTCGGTCCAGTTCCAGAACGCCAACAACGCGGTGCGGGTCAGCGATGCCTTCATGCGCGCCGTTGCGGCGGATCAACCCATCGAACTGCGAGCCCGAGGTGACGGGCAGACGGTAAGAACGGTCTCCGCTCGCACGATCTTCCGCATGATTGCGCAGGCCGCCTGGGAATGCTCCGATCCGGGACTACACTTCGACGACACGATCAACAGCTGGCATACCTGCCCCGAAAGTGGCCGGATCAGTGCCAGCAACTCCTGCAGCGAATACATGCACCTGGACAATTCCTCGTGCACTCTAGGATCCTTGAACCTCCTGCGGTTCCTCAACAAGGATCGTCGCTTCGACGCGACGAGTTTTGCTGCCGCGGTCGAGCTGGTGGTCCTCGCCATGGACATCTCGCTGTGCTTCGCCGAGGTGCCGTCCGCGCAAATCAGCAGCGTCACCCGTTCTTTTCGTCAGCTCGGTGTGGGCTACGCCAACCTCGGTGCGCTGCTCATGGCCACCGGGCATGCCTACGACAGCGAGGAGGGCCGGGCCACCGCGGCTGCCATCACCTCGCTGATGTCCGCAACGGCCTACCGTCGCTCGGCGGAGATCGCCTCGGTGCTCGGCCCCTACGCCGGTTTCACCACGAACGCCGCCGCCCACCGCCGGGTCGTGGCCCGCCATGCCGCCGCACACGCCGCGATCCGTCAGCCGAAGGCGATCCGCCAGTCGATGGAGGTGAGCATCCACGACCAGGTCCTCGTCCGCGCTGAGCAGGAGTGGGAACGGGCTATGCATCTTGGTGAGCGGTACGGCTGGCGCAACGCTCACCTGACCTTGATCGCGCCCACCGGGACAACGGGCCTTGCCATGGACTGCGCCACGATGGGCATCGAGCCTGATCTCGCTCTCGTCAAAGTCAGAAAGAGCGCGACAGGCTCGGCGATGCGTCTCGTGAATACGACTGTGCCGACGGCACTACATGCCCTCGGGTATCCGCGGGCTGCGGTGGCACGCATTGTGAGTTTCATTGCGGCGCACGGTCACGCCGTGGACGCCCCCGGGCTACACCCCGAGCATCAGCCGGTCTTCAACTGCGCCATCGGACCACATGCCATCGATCCGATGGGCCACGTCCGAATGATGGCCGCCGTACAACCGTTCCTGTCCGGCGCGATCTCGAAGACGGTCAATCTTCCGGCGTCGGCAACGGTCGACGATGTCGCTGCACTCTTATACGCCGGATGGCGTAAAGGACTAAAGGCACTGGCCGTCTACCGGGATTCGGCCAAGGTCGGTCAGCCCATCTCGGGTGTGACGCTTCCGGGCGGCCTCGCCGGTCCGTCAGACGCGTACCTGGGTCCACGATCGGCCGGGGCATCCGCGCAGGCAAAGTGAGCAGCGGCTCAGGACGAGCTCGGCCAGCCGATCGCCGGGACCCGCGACGCTCGCGGCGCCGCCCTCACGGCATCAGGCCCGCAGAAGATGCCCGTCGCACCAGCGGGCCGAGCGGTCGCATCCCGGGGAGACACAATGCCGGTCGCCTGCGCTCGCGGCCTGGCGCAGGTGCCGATGAGCATCCTGGCGCCAACGTCCAAGATCAGTGTGGATGGCGGTCAGATGCGGCCAGACGTGCCCGCTTCGAGACCTCAGGGCCAGCTTGGGCGACAGAACGGGTATCGAGCGTCCACCCGTTCCAGAGTCCGGTGGCGGGCTCCCGGCCGGCCCCAGAACAGCCCACGGAACGTCGTCGGCCAGGTCGGTGGCCACCCCACCGGTCACCGTCCACATCGCGGCCACCTGCGCACGCCGGACAATCTCGGTCAGGGCATCGACCCGTCGGAGCGCAGCAAGGCGGTCGTCCGTCCCGGTGTCCGCTCCGGTGAGCTGCGCCAACGCCGAACGCAGCGTGGCAGCGGCCTCGGCGTCAAGCTCTCCGTCGAGCCGGGTCATCCCCTCAGGCAAATCGGTCAGCCACAGACCCCGTCGGGTACGCGCGTGGTCCCGTGAGTCGGGTGTCGTGATGCCGCCGGCACGCCGATCCTGGTCGGTGCCATAGGCCGGCGGGTCACTGCCGTTGCGCAGGCTGCCGGGGGACGCGCCCATGTTCTGGGCCGGGCCTTTCTCAGCGTCGCCACCGGCACGGTCGTACGCGTTGCCAGCGTCATCGTGGCTCCCGGCGGTCGGAGCAGGGTCCGAAGCACCTGGGACAGCCTCGTCAGAGCCGTCGCCGGCCGCGCAATCGGGAGGATCGACGTCGGGAGCGTCCGCGTCGGGAGGGTCCGCGTCGGGAGGATCGGCGTCGGGAGGATCGGCGTCGTCCGATCCGGCGGTGAGCTGAGAGATCCGCTTATGGATGCGCTGACCGATTCTGGTCAGCTCGGCCGGATCGAAGGTCGCCGCGCATTCGACCAGGCATTCCTCCGCGGCCGCGATGACGTCCGCGGACGTCATCGCCGGCATCGAGCGCATCGCCTTGCAGATCACCAGCGCCTGATCGACAGTGATCCTGCCCTCGGCCAGCGCGGCGCCCGTCGCCGTCAACGGGCCGTCCAAGGCGGCCGCGAGATCGAGTAGGCGGCGCGCGTCGACCGGTCGGACCCGCAATCGCTCCCGCAGCCATGCCTGTGTGCTCTCCGCTCCTGCCCGCAAAGCCATGCCGCGTCCATGCACCTCGCGGACGAGCTGGAGTCGCGCCGCGGCCAGCCGGGAGAGCGCGGCGGCGCTGTCGTCCACGGCAAGCGCCAATTCCGCATCGGACAACGGCCACATCGGCGCGTTCAGAACCCCGTCGATAGAAGTGCGAACAGCAGCCAGCCCGACGATACATCCAGGCGGCGAAACAAAGGAATCGGTGATCACGGTCATGCGGACGACTGTAGTTCGCCGCCGCCCTCCTGTCCATTTCGTATCAGTAATTTGGCGTCTTGGTAGCCATTTCTTCAAGCACCGACACACAGAGCGTGATGGCCCTGACCGCGTCACGATCAACTCGAATCCGACCGCCACGCGAAGCGGTGAACGAGGTAAGGTCATCCCAATGCCGGATCCGCGACAGGGAGAGGAGATCAGCATTTCAAAGACACCCCGATGGTCACTCCACGGCAAGCATTTTGCGCGGCCACGCAAGATTTCCGCAACTTTTTCATCCAACAGGAGGAGGTATTCCCCGACCACCACGAGAATCAACGGCGAGCTAATACCGCCGACCCTTTTTCCACCCCGCGCCCGGCCGGGCAGCAGGCTGTCGTCCCCTGCCTTCGCCGGCCCTTCCGGCGCCGAGGACGCGCCTACGGAGGCCGAACCTTCATCCAGGACCGGTGATCGGGGCGGGGCAGCCGGCCGGCATGGTGAACAATCGAGGGCATGGCCGACGCGCGAGCTGCCCATCAACTCGGGGAAGGTCCACAGGACCGTGCGGCCGTCGTCGCCGACGTCCCGGACCCCGCGGTGTCGGCCGCCGAGCGGCCGTCCGGCAGGCAGTCGGCCGCTGGCTCCGGGGGGCATCCCCTGGACCTCAACGCCGACCTTGGTGAAGGCTTCGGCGTCTGGCGCCTCACCGAGGACGAGGCGCTACTCGGCCTGGTGACGAGCGCCAACGTGGCCTGCGGCTTTCACGCCGGGGACCCGGCGACCATGCGACGGACCTGCTATGATGCCGTCCGCCTCGGGGTACGCATCGGTGCTCAGGTCAGCTATCGGGACCTCGTGGGATTCGGTCGCCGACGCATCGATATGGATCCGGATGACCTGCGTGACGATGTCACCTACCAGCTCGGCGCGCTCGACGCCTTCGCCCGCGCCGCGGGCGATCGGGTGCGCTATGTCAAACCGCACGGGGCGCTCTACAACACGATCGTCGCCGACGAGGAACAGGCACAGGCGGTGGTCGACGCGGTCCGCGACTACGACGCGACACTGCCGGTTCTCGGCCTGCCGGGCTCGGTCTGGCTGCGGCAGGCCGCCGCCGCCGGCCTCACGACGGTCGGTGAGGCGTTCGCGGATCGCGCCTACACGCAGGCGGGCACGCTCGTGCCTCGACGCAGCCCTGGTGCCGTGCTGGACGATCCGGACGCCGTGGTCGCCCGAGGCGTACGGATGGCCACCGAGGGAATCGTGCTCAGCGAGCAGGGCACGCCGGTGCGGATACTCGCCCGGTCCCTGTGCGTCCACGGCGACACTCCCGGAGCCGTCGAGGTGGTCAGGCAGCTGCGCCACGCGCTGCATACCGCCGGAGTCGCGCTGTCGCCGTTCTGCTGAAAGGACCGTGATGCGCATCCTGCCCTGCGGGGACGAAGCACTGCTCGTCGAGGTAGCGAACCTGCAGGAAGTCGAAGATCTTTATGTGCGGCTACGACGGGACACTCCGCCCGGCGTCACCGACCTGGTACCCGCAGCGCGCACCGTCCTCGTCGCGTTCGATCCGACAACCACCGGTCCCGCCCGACTCCGGGCCCAGCTGCACGAGGTGTCACCAGGACCGGCCGGTCGGGGGTCGCGCCCCACCGGCGCCCCTGCACCCGGGACACCCGGCCGGGACACGCCGGCTTCCCCACCCGCGGCAGTGACGGGTGGGGACGGCTCCCGTGCCGCCGCCGACGCGATCGTGACCGCTGCGGAGGATGCACCATCGACCGTGATCATTCCCGTGCGTTACGACGGGCCCGACCTGGTCGACCTTGCACGACTCACCGGGCTGACACCGGCACAGATCATCCGACGGCACATGCGTGGCCCACATCGGGTCGCGTTCTGCGGCTTCGCCCCGGGTTTCGCCTACATTGCCGGTCTGGATGCGGGCCTGCGGGTTCCCCGCAGAGACAGCCCCCGCACGCGGGTGCCGGCGGGCGCCGTCGCGATCGCCGACGAGTTCACCGGCGTGTATCCCCGCGCCTCGCCCGGTGGGTGGCATCTGATTGGCCGGACTGACCTGACCGTCTTCGACCTCACGCGAGATCCGCCCGCCCTGCTCGCCCCGGGCACCCCGGTGCGCTTTGTCGCGGTTGGCGCTGCGTCGGTGCGGACGTGACGGGAGCGAGCCAGCGCTCCGCCGAGATCGCGATCGTAGCCCCCGGGCCGTTCGCCACGGTGCAGGATCTTGGCCGACCCGGACTCGCACACCTGGGGATCACCCGGTCCGGAGCCGCCGACCGCCACAGCCTGCTCCTGGCAAACCGGCTGGTGGGCAACCTAACGGGCGCGGCGGCGATCGAAGTCACCTACGGAGGCCTGATCGTCCGCTTTACCCACCCCGGAATGATCGCCGTCACCGGCGCGCCCTGTCCGCTCGAGCTCTCGGGGCGTGAGATCGGGATGTACGCGCCGGTCGACGTGCAGGCGGGCGCGCTGCTTCGGGTCGGTGCTCCCGCCCGGGGCGTACGCACGTATCTGGGAATCCGCGGCGGGGTGGACGTACCGGCCGTACTCGGCTCCAGGTCCCGAGACACCCTTGCCGGCATCGGGCCCGAACCGCTGGTGGCAGGTACGCGCCTTCCGCTCGGTGGGGAGATGTCCGATCCGCCGACGGTCGATCTCGCGCCGCATGCTCGTTATGTCGACGAGCCGGAGCTGCGGGTGCTGGCCGGTCCACGTACAGACTGGTTCACCGCGGACGCCCTGCGGACACTGTGGGCGAAGGCCTACGAGGTCACGACGGACAGCGATCGCGTCGGTGTTCGGCTGCGCGGTCCCGCGATGCGTCGGCGGACCACCGCCGAGCTGCCCTCCGAGGCGGTCGTCGCCGGCGGCATCCAGATTCCACCGAGCGGCCAGCCCGTAATCTTTCTTGCCGATCACCCGGTCACCGGCGGCTATCCCGTACTGGGTGTCGTCGCGACCGAGGACCTTCCGCTAGCCGCACAATGCCGGCCCGGTCAGCTCCTTCGATTCCGCCCAGCCCGCAGGCTCGTGAACGGCTTGCCCACCCGCTGACTTCTCGGACCAGGACTTGCCTGGGTGAGCCGACCGCCCGCGTGGCGACAGTGACTGCGAGCTCCCCCGCCGGCGGGGATGGCCGGCGATGCCGCGCGGGTAGGAGCGGGGATCCAGGTCTCATTTCGGCCGATCATCCGGATGGACTCGGACTGTCACGGGGCGAGTCAGCGCCAGGCGAAGACGGGCTGTTCGAATCCGGCGACCCGGGTGTGCCGGTCGCGCAGCACGAGCTCGGCGAACTGGTAGAGAATCGCGCCCGTCGGGGCGTGAATGAGGCTGCCGAGCAGCGGAAGCTGGATGACGGGCCGGTCCGATTCGGGAATCGTGAGGAAGCGCGGCTGCACGTCCAGCTCGTCGAGCGGCACCACGTGGACGGAGGCGACCTCTCGAGCCTCCGGGCTGGTGATCTGCAGTCTCGAGCCCGCCCACAGCACCACCGGGGTCATCACGAAACCGGAGCGGGTTCCGTAGTCGTCAAGGGTGCCGAGAACGTCCTCGGGCGGTAGCTCGACACCGACCTCTTCGGCCAGCTCGCGGCGTGCGGTGGTCGCAGCATCCTCGCCGTCCTCGGCCCGACCGCCGGGAAGTGCCCACTGCCCCGCGTGGGTGCGCATGCGGGCGGCCCGGCGGGTGAGCAGGAAGCTGGGCCGGCCCTGCACGTCCTCGCCGAGCGTCACCGCGACCGCGGCGAGGCGGCGTCCCTCTGCAGGCAGTCGCTGTCGCGGGAATCCGGCTACCGCCGACGCCACCCTGGCCCGCAGGTCGGCTATGTGGTTATGCGTCACCTTGACATGCATACCAGTATGCGTGCCGACGTGGCGTCGACATGTCACGATCCCGCGGCGGCGCTTCAGTGCCGCCGCGGGATCGTTCCGCTCAGCGATCGGTGTGGCGTCGATGGCGTCCGAGGTCACCCGTACGTTCGCCCGCGGGGAGGGCCGATCCCGCCGAGTCGACCTCGGCCGGCGTTTCCGTCCCGGATGCGGGCGCCGAGGGACGGTCACTCGGGTACACGTGCGGCTCGGACACCGGCGGCGGCAGCGTCTCCCCGCGGCCGCCACGCAAGCGCAGTGCCTTGCGCTCCCGGTGCCGGCGGGCCGCGGCGACATCACGAACTCCGCGGACACTCAACCTGCCCAAGGCCGTCGAGCCCAGGAAAAGGATCACGGCGCCCAGGCCGTAGAAGAAGCTGATCCACTCAAGAGCCTGCCGCGCGGATCCACCGAGGGGTGCCCCGATCGACCCGAGCTGCCATGGTCCGGCAAGGGTCGGACCGATGATGAACCAGGCCCCGGCGGCGATCGCCAGCCAGGCGCCGAGTACAGCGGTTCCCCTGTTGGTGCTCGCCAGCAGTAGCAAACCCCCGATGAATGCCGCGATGCCCGGCAGTACCTCCAGCCAGAACCGTGCGGAGCTCCAGGCCCAGGCATCCTGAGTGAATGCAAAATCGAAGTACGGGCCGACGAAGGGGATAAGTGCGCCCCATACGCCCAGGAGCATCAGCAGCAGGCCGCTGACAGCGCCACGGCTGCGGGGGATGTGCCAGGTGCCCAGCCCGCGGGCGTCGGCGTTGACGACGTCAGCCATCAGTTGCTCCCTCCCCTTGGCCTACAGGAGGGAGCGTGCCCCGCAGGATGTCAACGAACCACCTGGTCCGAGCTCCGCAGAACGTTGGTGGGCCAAACGGCCGACGGCCGACGTCGCGGTCAGAGCGGAACGAAGGAGAGCCCCCGCGCCCGCAGCCTCGGCAGTACGCGCTGCAGGGCCGCCACGGTCTGCGCGCGGTTTCCGCCGCCGTCGTGGCAGAGCAGGATGTCGCCGGGACGGGCGGCCCCCAGGGACCGTCGGATGGATGCGGTTCCCGGACGCGCCCAGTCGCGAGGGTCCACATCCCAGCCCAGGGACGTCATGCCCAGGCCGGCCGCAGTCTCAAGGACGGCGGAGGACCAGTCACCACCCGGCGCACGGAACAACCGAGGTGGCCCAGCGCCCGCGTCGACGATCGCCGACTGGGCGCGGGTCATCTCGCCACGGATCTGCTCCGGTGTGCGACGACCAAACGGCTGCGGATGGGTCATCGTGTGGTTACACAGCGAATGGCCTTCTGCGACGATGCGACGCACCAACCCCGGGTTCGCCACCGCCTGCACGCCCACCAGCGAGAACGTGGCGGATACCTGGTTGACGCGAAGTATGTCGAGTATCCGGGGAGTCCACACCGGATGCGGACCATCGTCGATCGTCAACGCGACGGCGTCGGCCGGCGCGTCCGGCCGTAGATCGTGGATCCGGTAGGCGGGTTGCGCGGGAGTCGACACCGCCGCGATGGGGGGCGTGCCGCCTCCGGCTTGTCCCGCCGAGCCGTGGACGGTGCCGGACCGGCCATCGGCCGGCCGGGTTGCGGAGCCGGCAGCCCCCCGGCCGGTACGGGACTCCCCGCTCGCACGCGCCGGATCGACCGCGGTGAGCAGGATGAGGCCCGCCGCGCTCGAAGCCGACCAGGCGAACAGCCCTCGACGGGAGACCTGCGGCTCCGGGTGGTCGGCGCCGGTCCGGACACCCGCCGCGAGCTCGCCACCGGACGACCTACGACCCCGGTCACCACTACTCATCCGGTGTCTCCACACCGCACCTGGCATCGCTGCTCATGTCACCGCTCCCCCGCTCTGACCTGGTGGGCCACGAATCCGCCCGGCGGAGGCCCTTCCCCGAGCCGGAGTGGCCAACGCCGCCAACCGGCCGACCCCGATGAGGACAGCGCGGATGCCGGTAGACCATACGACGGAAATACGTACCGAAAGCAAGACTGACCCCACAATCAGGTAGATCTCTTAATGGATTCACGGGAACTAACGCCTAGCGTCATGAATATGCATCTCTCGGTGCACGTGCGCGCGGACGCCGGCAGCTGTAGGCACCGCCCTGTGGCCGGGCGCACCGAGGAACACTGATCTTTGTCTCGCCGACCATCCAGCGGGCGCAGCCCGCCGGTGCCGACCAGCTCGAGCACGGCGGCAAGATCCTTGCCGGCAGGGAATGCACACCCCACCGCCACCACCGGCCGCCACGGCGAGGCGAGGCGAGGGTACCGGCGGCGAATTGCGTCGGCTCCCCCGGCACGGCACCGACGCTCCAGGCGGTGCCCCGGTCGACGAGGAGATCGACCGCGCAGCCGCCGACCGGATAGAGGACCGAGCTCGGCAAGTACCTTCTCGGTGCCGATCATGTCCACTGATGCGTGGGCGGGAGCCGGCGCATCCCACCGGGTGCCCCGGCAGCGCGGACTGCCACCATGACGAAACCCGCCGGCATGTTCCGACAGCACTGGCGGGACAGGTCATTTACCCGGTTCCGGTCCCGGCGGCGTTGCAGGTACTGGCGGCGTCGCGTGGCCAGGCCCACCCGGCTCCAGCAGGCTTCGGGTCGTTCGGCCTCAGCGTCCGCTCGGGCCGAAGCGTTCGGTCCTGACCCGGGCCGGATCATGGCCGAGCGCGACAAGCATGTCCGCGACGGACTCGACAAAGCTGTTCGGCCCGCAGACGTAGCACGTCGGCGCGAACTCGGCGGGCCACGCGACCGTGGACAGCTCGGCGAGACCGAGACGACGCGGCGGGACCGGCCAGTCCGGCGGCGTCGCTCTGGTGTAGATCCGCGTGACGTCAAGGCCCGCATCGGCGCGGGAGCGGTGCCGCAGCTCCTCGGAGTAGTAGGTGTCGCCTGGCGTGCGCACCGAGTACGCCAGGCGGAACGGCGCCCGGCTTGCCGCGGCGACCCGGGCCCGCACCATGGCCATCAGCGGCACGATGCCCGAGCCGCCGGCGACCAGGAGCACCGGTTCTCGGTCCTGCGGGCGCCATACGAACCACCCACCGATCGGGCCGCGGATCTCCACCGGGTCGCCGACGGCGAAGACCTGCGTCAGGTATGGCGAGACCTCGCCATCCGCGACCCGCTGCACCGTGAGGACGACGCGCGCCCCGTCGGTGGGGGCCGCGAGCGAGTAGCTACGGCGCGCGGTGTAGCCGTCCTCGGCGGTGAGACGCACATCGACCCGCTGACCGGCGAGATGCCCCGGCCACTGCGGCACATCGAGCACGAGAGTCCGCGCGCTCGGCGTCTCATCGCGAACCTCGGCCAGGCGGGCGACGCGCCAGGGTATCCGTGCAGCCGCCGTCCGCCGAGCCGCCGGCTCCCGCGGCGGCCCCGTCACGTCCCACCCCTCTTTCTGCCGCGCGCCCCCAGCCGACCGGCGGTGGGACGAGCGATCCCGCGAAATCCGTCAGTCGCCGCGGTACCGCTGCTCGAGCCAGGGATCACCGCGCTCGTGATACCCGGCGGCCTCCCAGAAGCCCGGCTCGTCCTCGGACAGGAGACGGATGCCACGCACCCACTTGGCGGACTTCCAGAAATACAGGTGGGGCACGAGCAGTCGGGCCGGGCCGCCGTGCTCGGGGTCCAGCTCGTTTCCGTCAAAACGGTGGACGACCCAGGCGCGCCCGTCCAGCAGGTCATCGAGCGGCAGATTGGTGGTGTAGCCACCGTAGGAGTAGGCGACGGCGAAGTCCGCCGAGGTCTCGACATCGGCGAGCAACACGTCCAGCGAGACGCCCTGCCACACCGTGTCCAGCTTGGACCACTGGGTGACACAATGGATGTCGACGGTCGGTGTCTCGCCCGGCAGGGCGAGGAACTCCTGCCAGGTCCAGCGATACCGGCGTCCAACCTCATTGGTGATCACGAACTCCCACTGGTCGCGCGTCACCCGTGGAGTCGGCCCCGCAGAGAGGACCGGGAACCCCTTTTCCAGGTACTGACCCGGCGGAAGGTGGGGACGAGCCGACCGCCGGCGGCCGTGAAAGCCCGGCGAGACGATGCCCATGGACCACACCTACCACAGCCGAGCTCACCATGCTGCTCGGTGTATTCGGTGCCGCGCGAGAGGGATATCACTCCGAGCTCCGAGCGACCATCTCCCGACCAGAGCCGGACGCCCCTTCCGGCAACCACAACGGCGGCGGCGGTCTCCTGGCAATCCGGGCGAAAGGCGTCTGTTAACATAAACAGCCCGCACAGTCCACCGATACCCGACGATCATCGATCGGCGATCGACGCGCGCCTTTGCAGGAGGACCGCTCATGGCCCGGCCAGCCGCCCCGGCGGCATCCCGCCCAGGCACATCGCAGGCACCATCCGCACCGGTCGGCGGCCGGGTGTCGGCCGAGCCACCGGGGTCCCGCCCCGCCGCCGACGATCGGATCTCCCGGGTGCCACCTCCCACCGGTTCGCTCCCGGTAAGCGCGGCACCGGTGGGCCGCCGGGTCCGCGTCCCCAAGACCGCGGAGCTCGTCGCCAGCCAACTGCGGCGGAGGATCATCCGCGGTGAGCTCACCGAGGGTGACGCCCTTCCTCCGGAACCGACCCTGATGACGCAGTTCGGCGTCTCCCGGCCCACCCTGCGCGAGGCCTTTCGCGTCCTCGAGGCGGAGGCGCTGATCTCGGTGCGCCGCGGGGCCCACGGCGGGGCACGGGTCCACACCCCGAGTCCAGCGGTCGCCGCCCGCTACGCCGGCCTCGTCCTCGAACATCGCGGTGCCACCCTGGGCGACGTCCATCAGGCCAGTGCCGTCATCGAGCCACCGTGCGCGGCGCTGCTCGCCGAACGGCGCAACCCCGCAGACGTGTCGGTCCTGCGCGGCATCCTCGCCGAGGCCGACGAGGTCACCGACGACCCCGCGGCACTCGCGGCGGCGCAGGCTGCCTTCCACCTGGCCGTGGTCGAGCTCACCGGCAACAAGTCCCTGTCGGTGGTCACGGGAATGCTGCAACATCTCGTCGAGCTGACCAACGCCCACCACGGGCACGCCACCGTAGGCGCGAGCCCCGAAGGACTGCCCGCGCCGGCGGCGGCCGTCGGCCGGGCGACGGACGATCGGTTGAGCGCCGGTGCCACCCGCCAGATCCACGCCACGCTTGTCGACCTCGTCGAGATCGGCGATACGGCGGGCGCCGACCGCCACTGGCGCCACCACCTGGCCGCGCCCGACCACGCGATCCCCGGAGGTCCGGCCGACCGCTGCGTCCTGGACCTGCTTGGCTGATCAGCGGTCACCGTCGGCGGCGTGGTCACCCGGCCACACCGTCCACTGGGTCACCGGCATCGCCGTGCGCCACCCGGTGAAGCCACCGACCGGTGACGCCCGGCTGACCGACAGACGGATCAGGTCCCCACCCCACCGCGCGTACCAGGCCGCCAGAACTCCCTCCGACTCGAGAGTCACTGCGTTGACGACGAGCCGGCCGCGCCCCCTCAACGCCGCCCAGCAGGATTCGAGCAACCCGACGGTCGTGACACCGCCACCGACGAAGACCGCGTCGGGTGCTGGCAGCCCCGCGAGGGCCTGCGGGGCACGCCCCTCGACGACCCGCAGCGCGGGTACCCCCAGCGCCGTGGCGTTGCGCCGGATCCGCTCTGCTCGATCGGCCCGGGGCTCGATGGCGATCGCCCGACAGGTGGCATGGGCGCGCATCCACTCGATGGCGATGCTGCCGGAGCCCGCCCCCACGTCCCACAGCAGCTCGCCGGGTACGGGGCCGAGCCTGGCCAGGGTGACCGCCCGGATCTCGCGCTTGGTGATCTGGCCATCGTGCTCGAAGGCGTCCTCGGGCAACCCGGGTGTACGCGGCCGGTGAGCGGCGCCCGGCGCGGGCCGCGGCTCGACGGCAACCACGTTGAGGTCGGCCGGTGGGCGCAGCGCCGGCACCATCCGGTCGCTGCTCGGCCCCACGGTGCTGCCCACCGGACTGCCCTGGCCGGACCCTGTAGGCGCGACGAGATCGTCCGCGGTCCCGCTCTCCCACCCGAGCACGCCGGCGTCGGTGCCGTCCGGTGGCCCACTGACCAGTCCGTCTCCCGCCTTGGAGCCTCCCGCCTTGAAGCCTCCCGGCGTGCTGCCGCCCGGTTCAGGCTCCGTGGCGGAGCCGTGCGGGAATTGGGAAGACGCGGCGGCCCGCCAGATGGCGGCCGCGGCCGCCCACTCGCGGGCGGTCGCCTGCTGCTGTGCCTCGTCGGCCGCACCAAGCCGCTCCAGCACCGTCATCGGACTCCCGCCGTAGCCGCGGTCGACCAGTAGATCGGCAAGCGCGATGGGCGTGGCCCTGTCGGCGCTCAGAACCAGCAGCCGGCGATTCGGCGCGAGCGCGGCGTGCACCTGGGCCAACGAGAGGCCCACCGCGCTCACGACGTCGACCCCGTCCACGGCCCACCCCAGTCGGGCGCAGGCCAGGGACGCCGACGAGGGATGGGACAGCACCCGTACCCGATCCGCCCCGAGCAGGCGAACGAGCGTGGTACCGATTCCGTGGAACATCGGGTCGCCACTGGCGAGAACACAGACGTCACTCACAGGACTCGAGCGCCGCGGAGCCAGATGTCGATGATCTCCACCGGACGCCGCGCACGTGTCGGCATCGGCACCGCCTGACCCGGCCACCGGTACGCCATGCTCCGCCAGCAGGCCGGCGAGGGCTGGCAGCAGCGGCGACGGCCAGGTCACCCGGCGCGCGTTGATCCGGTGCCCGCCGGTCCGTTCCGGGATGAGATCGAGCTGTCGCTGCGCCCCGAAGAGCACGCCGGCCGCGCGGACGGCGTCGCGCGCCGCCGGGGACAGGCCGGCCCAGCCATCCGCACCGACACCGACGACGGTCACCCGCGGTGTCGCACGCGTGTCCGCCGTTTCCGGGGCGGACGAAGGCTCCGACACCGGCACCGACGCTGGCTCTGGCGGTGACGCTGGCTCTGGCGGTGACGCTGGCTCTGGCGGTGACGCTGGCTCTGGCGGTGACGCTGGCTCTGGCGGTGACGCTGGCTCTGGCGGTGACGCTGGCTCTGGCACAGCGCGCCAGCGTAGTCCCGCACCGGACCTCAGGCCCAGGTGTCGGCCAGCCCACGAACACAGGTGCGGGCTCCGGATCAGGACCGGCTGCGGCTCGGCCCCGCAGGTCTGACGAACCGTGGGCTCCGCAACCATGGCAGCCCGTACCGTCGTGGAGTGGCACGCCGCCGTGGTATGCGGGCGTGACGACGTCCGCGGCTCCCGTAAGACGCAGACGGCGATTCCCGATGCGACGAGAGGATCCTGGACGTGACGCTGCTGTTCCCACCTCTGGACGTCGATCACGATGCTCCCGCCGTACAGGTCGGCGACGTGGTTCTCTCCCGGGCCGAGCTGCTGGGGGCCGCAGCGACCGTTGCCGGTCGCGTCGCGGGGGCCGGGACGGTCGCGGTGCACGCCGAGGCCTCGATGGCCACTGTCGTCTCCATCGTCGGATGCCTGCTCGCCGGGGTGCCGGCGGTCCCGGTGCCACCGGATTCCGGACCGCGGGAACGCGGTCACATTCTGCGGGATTCGCGCGCCGAGCTGCTGCTCGGCAGCCCGGACTGGGATGATCTTCCGATCCCGGCGGTGTCTGTCGATCCCACCCGCACGGCGTCGTCAGTGGGGACGGCGGGCGGGCAGCGACGCCCGGCCCCGGTGGTGTCCCGTACCTCGGCGGCGGGAACGGCGGTCACGGGCAGCGCCTCCGTGAGCACAGCGGGCGTGGACGGATCATTCGGAGCCACGGCCACCCCACCAGCACTCATCCTGTACACCTCCGGCACGACCGGAGCGCCCAAAGGCGTCATGGTGCCGGCCGCAGCAATCGCCGCCGACCTCGACGCCCTCGCCGACGCCTGGGCCTGGACCCCGGACGACACCCTTGTGCATGGGCTGCCGCTGTTCCACGTGCATGGCCTCGTCCTGGGTGTCCTCGGCGCGCTGCGGGTCGGCAGCCGACTGATCCACACCGTCCGGCCGACACCGACGGCGTACGCGGCGGCCGGTGGCAGCCTGTACTTCGGCGTGCCGACGGTCTGGTCCCGGGTCTGCGACGACACGGTCAGCGCGCGGGCCCTGGCCACGGCCCGGCTGCTCGTCTCCGGAAGCGCATCTCTGCCGGCGCCGATCCTTGACCGGCTCGCCACGCTTACCGGCTCGGCGCCCATCGAGCGGTACGGGATGACCGAAACTCTGATCACGACGAGCGGCCGCGCCGACGGCGAGCGTCGCGCCGGCTGGGTCGGCCCGCCGCTGAGGGGCGTACGCACCAGGCTGGTCGACGACGAGACCGGCGCCCCGCTGCCGGCCGACGGGCAGAGCATCGGCGAGTTGCAGGTCCAGGGGCCAACCCTGTTCGGAGGCTACCTGGGCCGCCCGGAGGTCACCACCGCCTCCTTCACGGCCGACGGCTGGTTCCGTACCGGTGACGCCGCGGTGATAGCCCCAGATGGGCATCACCGGATCGTCGGACGGCGGTCGACCGATCTGATCAAGTCCGGCGGATACCGGATAGGTGCGGGCGAGGTGGAGGCCGCGCTGCTGGCACATCCGGAGGTACGGGAGGCTGCCGTCGTCGGCCTTCCCGACGACGACCTTGGCCAACGGATCGCCGCCTTCGTCGTCGCCCCCGAAATGACCGGTGGCGGGAAGAGCAGCAGGTCGGCCGCCGACGACCTCACCGACTTCGTGGCCCGGGAGCTGTCCGTCCACAAACGACCACGGGAGATCCACTTCGTCGCCGAGCTACCCCGCAATCCCATGGGCAAGGTCCGCAAGTCCGCCCTGGCTCCCTCGGCGAGGCAGTAGTACCCATGATCGGTCACGGCGGCAGTCATGGATCTTGAGATCCGGACGCTGTTATCGTGGTCGTCGCGATGACTAGCATCGGCGCGAGCTCGATCGACACGCGCCCGGCAGGCGGGCCCGCGGAACCGGGCACGGGACCCGAGGCGACAGGCACGGCACCCGAGGCGAATCGAACGGCGCCGCGATCCCGCGGACCGGCGCCGCCGCCTCGTCCACCGGACGGACAGCGGCACCCGGGCCCTGACCGAGGCGGAGCGACGCATGGACGGGGTCGAGGAGGCGGGTACTCGGTTCGCTCACCCCACTGCAGTGCGACGCCCTGCGCGTCCTGCTCGACGGTGCCCTGGCGGGCTGAGGGGTCCCACCGAGCCGTCGCCGGCCGCCGGCGGTGGTCCGAACGGACCCGCCGGGGAGCACTCTTCCCGGCCAGTCCGCTCCCCCGCCGGTCCCTCGGGCCGTGACGGCGGGGCGGTGGCGAGCCCCCGATAGAACGCACTGGTCGCCATCAGCTCGTCGTGGGATCCCTCTGCGATCACGCGTCCCTCGTCCAGCACGATGATGCGGTCGGCCGCCCGGACCGTGGAGATCCGGTGGGCGATGACGAGCAGGGCACGCTCGGCCGCGATCCGACGCATCGCCAGGGTGAGCGCACGCTCGTTGACTGCGTCGAGCTGGGAGGTCGGTTCGTCCAGCAGCAGCACGGCGGGGCTCGGCAGCAGCGCGCGGGCGATCGCCACCCGCTGTCGCTCTCCACCGGAGAGCATTACGCCGTGATCGCCGACCGGGGTGTGCAGCCCGTCCGGCAGTCGGTCGACGAGATCCCGCAGCCCCGCCGTCGCCACCACCTGCGCGATCTCGTCCTCGCCTGCGTCCGGCATCGCATAGACGATGTTGTCCCGCAGGGTGCCGTGCAGCACCGGTGTGTTCTGTTCAACCAAGTTCACCCACGTCCGGGCGCTACTGCGGGGGATGGAACGGACGTCGCGGCCGGCGAAGAGGATCAGACCCTCGTCCGGCTCGTAGAACCGCTCGATGAGTTCGAGAACGGTCGACTTGCCGGCCCCCGAGGCTCCGACCAGCGCGACGTGGCCCTGCCGCGGCACGCGGAACGACACTCCACGCAGCACTGGCGTCGTGGTGTATGCAAATCGCACGTCCCGCAGCTCGATCGCCGCGAGGCGGTCGCCGTCACCTGTCATCCCCGGCGCTCCGGCCACTGCGAGCCGTTCCTCTCCGACCGCCCATTTCGGTGGGGGCCCGGACGGAATCTGCACGTGCCCCGGCGCCGCTCGCGCGAGCAGGCGGACGGGAGGCGGTGTTAGCCCGACGGGCCATGCGACCGCCATCGTGCGCAGCGGGCCGGGCAGCACGGTGTCGTCGTTCTCCCGCGGCAGGGCGAACACGGCGTTCACCCGCGCGAGCGCGCCAAGACCGCGCTGGATGGTCGCCGCGGACTCGATGAGCTGGGACAACGGCATGACCAGGTAGGTCGCATAGAGCAGGAAGGCGACGAGGCTGCCGAGCGAGACCGAACCCCGTGCCACCAGCACGCCACCTGCCAGCAGGACGACCAGGACGCTGCCCTGCACGGCCAGCTGCATGGCGGGCGCGATGATCGAGTCCAGCTTCGCCATCCGGATACCCGCCTGGTAGGCGGCGGCGGCATGATCGCCGATGCGCTCGGCCTCTCGGAGCTCGGCCCGGTTCGCCCGCACGGTACGGATCGCGACCAAGGCCCGTTCCAGGTCGGCGGTCATGCCCCCGACGCTGGCCTGCCCGCGCTCGGACACTGAGCGGATCCGGGACAGCGCACCGAGGACAACCACCCCAGCCACCGCGACGACCACGAGGACGAGCAGGAACAGCCATGGGTTGAGCCAGACCATCAGGGCGACGGCGCCGACCACCCCGATGAGGCTGGTGACCAGCGAGGTGAAGCTGTAGGCCACTGCTTCCCGCACCACGGTGGTGTCGGTGTTCGCCCGCGAGATGAGATCCCCGATCCGACGGGTGTCGAAGATCTGCACCCGCAGCTGAAGCAGATGGCCGATCAGCCGCCGGCGCAGGCTCAGCAGGATCCCCTGACCGGCTCGTTCCAGCAGGTAGTGGCCGGTGGTGTCGATGACCGCCTGGCAGACGAACAGGCCCAGAAGCGCCCCGACCAGCCACAGCGGGATGCCACCCGCCTGCGCGGTGTCGATCACCCTCATCACGAGCAGCGGTTGGAGCACCCCGACGCCGGTACCGATCACGGTCAGCACCGTGGCGATCATCACGGGCCGTCCATGCCCACGTAGCAACGCCCAGAGCTCGGCCAGGCCCTTCACCATGGCGCGCTCCCCGGTCCGACGGCGAGCAGCGCCCGCAGATACCCGGGCGGCATGGGCTCACCGACAATCGCGCCCTCCGCCTCGACCCACGCGTGCGCGGCGAACGGCGCGACGGTTCGCACCCCGACGCACCAGGTCGGCACGCTGCCCGTCATCCGGCACAGCAGGGTGGTGGCGATCGAGCGGGGCACGCAGCCCCGCGCCCCCCGGCAGGTGAGACTCACGGCCATCACCGCCTGGCGGGCGGCGAGTGCGGTGGCGTAGTCCGCCGGCTGAGCGCCGGCGCCCAGCCGGGCCAACACCCGACGGATGCGCGCCGGCGACTGGGTCGCGAGCAGCCGCGCGGCCCCGACCGCAGCCATCGCTCCCAGCCGACGACTGGGCCGCAACACCACCTCCGGCCGTTCGAGCACCGTCGGCGCGGTCACCGCCGCGCCTCCGGCTCGCCCACGTTGTTGTCGGGGCACCCGGCCTCGACCTCGGGCGACCAGCGGGCCTCGGACTCCGGCTCGATCAGGCCGACATCGGCAAGCTGGGCGAGCAGACCCTCGACGTCGCGGCGCGCGGCCTGCGGATCGACCTCTGCGGTCGCGCACAACTCCCGCACGGCGGCGGCGGTGTCACCCCCGTCCAGCATGACGCGAAGCACCAGATCACCCGACCGGTTGAGCGTCCAGTACCGCCCGTCGTCGGTGTGCAACAGCACGGCGCCGTACTCGGTCGGCGCCCGCACCACGTCGGATCGCAACATCACCATGATCACTCCTGCTGGTCGGTCGTCGGCAGATCTCCCCGGCCGGGCGTACCGGTGCCACGGGCGCCGCTCCCAACCCGCCGGCGCTCACCCGCGGCGGCCGGCGAGGGTACGCAGCCACGCGTCGGCCGCGAAAGTCGGTTGGAGCGCCTCGGCCCGGCGGTTCGAAGCGGCCCCTCGCCGGCACGCCTCCCGCAGCACGCCCGGCTCGATGAGCCCGAGCTCGGCCAACGGTGAGTCGTCGCACAGCCTGACCAGGACGCCACGATTCGCGCGCAGCCCCCGGTCCTGCTCGGCGCAGGCGTCCGTCCTGCTCTCCCGGCGCAGGCAGTCCGCGGGCACCACCTGCCGCATCGCCTCCTTGAGCAGCGGCCTGTACTCCCACGGAGAGGTGCGCTCCTCCGGCCGCACGGCGAGCGCAGCACGGACGACCCGGTCGTCGAGGAACGGCGCGCTCAGGGGCGGGCCGATCGGGCCGGCGAGCTGGTCGGACAGCCGGAAGACGGACGCGGCGGCACGGATCGCGAACAGGTCGGCGTGTCCGTCCCGCGTCGGTGCCAGGGGACCGGCTCGGCGGGCCGCATCGATGAAGGCCTCGGCGATCAGCCCCAGGGCGGCGCGGGTCAGCCAGCTCGGGACGACGGGCGGCAGCGTCCAATCCAGGGCCGTCACGTAGGGCAGGCCACGACAGGGGGAAATCCCCCCATGCCGGGCCTCGAGGGCGCGGGCCATGTCGCCGAGGCAGTCAGAGTAGTCCCGACGGCGCATCATCCGCAGGCTCGCGCCCCACGGCCAGCCCTCCTGGGCGCGGTAGCCACGCAGATGCCGCAGCGCGGTCCAGGGCCGTCGGCGAGCCAACCGAGGCAGGTAGTTCGGCGTTCCCCCGGCGATCTCGTCGCCGCCGAGCCCGGTCAGGTGCAGGCGAGGGCCGTAGAGGGCGACGCGGTCCAGCCCCGCGCGCAGCTTCGCCCGGTCGACCACGCCGACGAAGGGATGGTCGAGCGGCTCACCGGCGGAGGCGATGCCGTCGAAGGCAAGTGGAAGCTCGCTTGCGGGCAGGATCTCCCGGGCGACGCCGGGCAGCGAGGCGGCCGCCCGGGCTGCCCAGCGCGGATCGTCGTCACCGGGGTCCTGGGCGATGCCGGTGACGGCGACGATGTCGGCGGCACCACGGGCCGCCAGGCAGCACACGGAGGTCGAGTCCAGCCCGCCGGACAGGTCCGCGCTGACGGTGCGCCCGGCGGCCACCCGCACGGCCACCGCCTCGGCGAGGGCCGCACGCAGGATCGGCGCGCCCTCGGCGCGCGAGCGCACCGACGCCGGCTGCCGCCACCAGCGCATCCGCTCGACCCGCCCGTCACGATCGAGGAACAGATAATGATCGGGTGGCACGGCCTCGACCGACTCCCAGGGGACGAGGTCATCGAGCGGGTACGGCGGGGACGGGTCAAGCAGGGACAATGCAAGCACCGTGCGGTTCAGCCCGCCGCCGGTCAACTCGGCAAGGACGTCGGCACGGTCCGCGGCGATGTGCTGCCCGCCCGAAACCGCGGTGAAGATCCGCCGCGTGCCGGTCGGACTGCCCTGGATCCGGCGCTGTCCGTTGATCTCGGCGATGACGTGATAATCGCCGGCGATGGCGCGCGCGACGTCGAGGGAGTGCACGTCCCGCGCCGCCAGGAGCAGGCGCAGGAGCTGGCTGGGATTCGTCGCGGCGCAGCCGACGAGCGCTATCCGGGCTCGGCTGGTCGCTACGCTGACCAGGGCGTCATCCGGCCAGTCGCCGACGATCCACGGCCGCCCCGAGGCATGTCGCAACACCCGCCGGACCCCGGCGGGCAGCGTCACCGGACCCCGGTCCGCCAAGGCGACGAACCAGCAGCTCGGCCGGGACGACGCGGGCCGGACGGCGCAGCCCGGCTGCCGGACCGTGATGGGCGTTGTCACCGCGACCTCAGGCGCTCAGAAGAAGAACCCGCCGGCGGCGAATCCGCCACCGCCGTGTCCCCGGCCCCAGCGGCCCCGGGTGACCTCCGCACATCGACCGGCCGCCGCCAGGCGCGGAGGTTCATAGGTCGCCGTCATGCGTGCCCTCCCTGTTCGCGTTCTTCCGCCTGGCGGGCAGAAGGCAAAGCCCACCGCAGGTCGCCAGCCACCGAAAGCTCTCCCGCCCCCTGCGCGACCAGGCCGGTCCGACCGCCTATGCGAACGCCACGGCAGATCTGCGGACCGGACGATCGAGCCCGCCCGGTAGGGATTCCCGCGGAAGGTTCATTGCCGGTTCAGCGGCGCCGGCGTGCCTGCCGGCCCCCGGGAGGAACGTGACCAGCCAGGCTCCGGGTCCAGGACCTGCTGATGCACGCGGCGCAGCTCGGCACCGGGCTCGATCCCGAGCTCCGTCACCAGCCGTTGGTAGAGGACGCGGTACTCGCGCAGCGCCTCGGCCCGGCGACCGCTGCGCTCCAGGGCGACGAGCAGTTGCGCCCAGAGACGCTCCCGGGTCGGGTACTCCACGGTGAGCGCGCGCAGCGCCGGCAGCACCTGGTCGTGCTCGCCCAGGGCGAGGCGGGCGTCGATCAACGCCTCCCGGGCCGCCCACCGGGCCTCCTCGAGGCGGAGGCTCTCAGCACCACCGACCTCGGCCGGCAGCTCGTCGAATGCGCTTCCCCGCCACCAGCCGAGCGCCTGCTCGAACAGCTCGGCGGCTTGGGCCGGTGCCCCGGCTCGCGCGGCGACCCGGCCGCGTTCGACTGCCTGCTCGAAGCGGATGACGTCGATCTCGTCGGGCGCGACGACCAGCCGGTACTCCCCCGGGCGGCTCTCGATGCGACCTGGGCCGGCCGGACGGCGAAGAACCGCGGCCCGCGGGCCCACCGCCCTGATCGACGCCGGCACCGCCGAATCTCCAGGCGACGTGGGCAGCGTATGCCGCAGCTCGGACAGGTAGGTCTTGATGTTGCCGAAGGCGGACCGGGGTGGTTCGTCCTGCCAGAGCGCCAGAAGCATCTCCTCCACCGAGGTCCACCGCCCCGCGTGCAGGAGCAGGGTGAGCAGTAGCGCCCGCTTCTTGCGCTGGTCGATGCGGACGCGCTCCCCCGGCCCGCGCCAGACCTCCAGCGGGCCCAGCACGGCAAACACCACACCCGACCCGGGCCCGCTCGCCGCGGCGCCGGTCCGCCGGGAGCCGTGAACTGGTTCGCCGGGAGTCCGGGCACCGGGACGGGCGATCGGGCCCGAAACGGATCCGAGCTCGTCGACCATGATGATCCTCGTCGGTCGGAGATCCTCGCTGATCGGACCCCGTTCCACCTCCACCCGGGGACCGATGGCCCCGCCTGGGCCGGTGCAGGAAATACCCCGCTCGACCGGCGGTAGTCCTCTCCTCCCGCCGCTATGCGACGGCGCCCCCGGCCTTGGGAGGCGCTTCGTGAGGATGCGCCGGCGCCGACAGACGACGACGGCGCCGCCGGGTGGGCTGGGAACACCACCCGGCGGCGCCGTGCCGATCGAGATCGTCAGATGCCGAGGCTGGCCCGCGTCCGGGGTCCGACGACGCCGTCCACCAGCAGGCCGTGCTTGAGCTGGTAGTCCTTGACCATGTGGTTCGTCTGGTAGCCGAACTGGCCGTCGACGAGGATCGGGTAACCGAGGTCGGCCAGCTTCTGCTGAATCTGCCGGACGTCCTGGCGGTAGCCCCGACCGCTGGCAAGCGACGGATACCCCGTCGAGACCGCCGCAGCGGGCGCCGCGGGCGCGGTGTAGGAGGCCGCGGGCGCGGTGTAGGAGACGGTGCGGACGCTGACGCCACCGGAGACGGCGGCCGCGGCGGCCTGGCCGCGGCCCAGGAACCGGTTGTGCATGCCGCGGGTGTACGCGCTCCAGGCCGTGATGCCCTGGGAGTCGCAGATCCGCTTCGCCGCCCAGGCGTTGGTGGCGGGGTCGTACAGGTTGCGGTTACCCACCCAGCCGGCGTGCGCACGCATGTTGACCTGCCAGAGTCCGCGCGAGTCCTCACCGACCGTGGCGTGGGCGAAGGTGTTGCCGCCGGACTCGGCAAGAGCGACCGCGACCCAGGTGGACAGCGGTATGCCACGGCAGCCGGCGAGGCCCGCGTTCGCCGCCGCGCTGGCGATCGTGACGTCCGAGACGGTGCCGGTGGCGGCACCCGCCGGGCTCGCGGTGGCGATCATGCTGGCTCCGGCACCGATCACGCCGGCGGCGGCGATGACGGCGCCGCGGTGCCGGGTGGAATGCTTCCGATGCTTTCCCTTAGCCATTCTTTGACATCTCATTTCGGTGTCGTCGAACACAGGTTTGGAATCGGTGATGACTACCGCTCAATGGAGGGGAGCGGTTCTCTCTCACCAGATATGGGCAGCACGGACTATCTGGTTTCGAAACACCACTCTGCCGGCCCGCGAAAACGATCGGCCGAGAAGATCTCCGAGATTGGTGAGAGTTCCGGCCCGATCAGCGAGGCGACCGCATCACGCCGGGCCGCCCGCTGCGGGCGGGCCGGGGAGCGCGGTCGACCGCCGACGGCGACCCGTGCGGTCCGTCAGCTGGGCCGGTGATGTCGTACACGCACATGGCCGGCCGGCAAACGCCGGCCGCTGGCACGTTCTCGCGGCTGCGTCAGGGCGAGAACGGCGCCCGTCGTGGCGAGGGCGCATCGCAGAAAGTGCAGGTCGGCAGGGCGGTCATCGAGACCGCGGCCGAGCGTTCCCGATACACAGGCAACGTCGAGTCCTTCCCGTACGCCTGCGAGGTTAGCTGTCGGGTTCGGGCCGGGAAGCCCGGTCGTCTCCGTGGAGACGACTTAACCCCGAGGGCGGCCGTGACGGGGCCGCCCGGAGGAACCTGGTTCCCCCGCTTCTGCCCAAGCTGTCTTGGAGGGACCCCGGACCGTGGGCAGAACTCGGCGTCGGCCCGGAGCGACTAGTGCCCGGCAACCGTAGCGAACTACGTACCGTAGTGACAAGTACTAGTTCTGCCCGGATTCCGGCACATGCCCGTCACGTTACGTGCATAGCGCTGTGACGCCGCAACTCTCAGACATCGACCGAACCTTCGGGCATTGAGGACGATCACCCGTTGTTGGCGGAGTGCCCCGATTTGTTGCCCCTAGCCGAGCCAGGACGCAGCCGGTGGCAGTCGGCGGTGGAGGCCGAGAGCGCAGACAGGACCACGAAAAGCATCATCGCCGCTACGGAGAGCGCATCACGGCGCCAGAGCTGGGACCGATGCCGATGCCGGACCGATCGCGCCGGCTTCTGGGCCCACGGCGGCAGCGGGGCAGCGACGGCGGGGAGGCGGATGCCAAGGTCCGGTCGGGCGCGGCAGGGGCGACGGCTGGGGGGTGACGACGGCGGGAGGCGGGGCGGCGGGGAACGGCGTGCCCCCTGCGAGCACTGGGGCGGCAGATGTGGGCGCGCGGCCCGGTCAGGCTGGCGAGGCCGACCGTCGAGAGGAGGCCAGCCGCGGCATCCGTAGGTTCTCCAGGAAGAGTAGGACGTGCGCCCCGGCGGCGCGTCGGCCCGGGCCGGACAGCACGCCCCGGCCGCCAGGCAGGGTCGCGAGCCTCGCTCGCCGGGCGGTCCGCGTTGCCATGCGAACAAGCGGAAACGGGGTCACCCGATCGTCCTCGCCGTGCAGCAGCAGGATGGGCAGGTCCGGAAGCGATCGCGGGATCGGCTGGCCGGGGGGCTCCCCGGCGACCGCACGGTGCAGCAGCGGCAGGTCCACCAGGATGAGCGCGTCCGGGCGGACGGCGGGCGACGCGGCACCGACCAGCGCGCGCAGGGCGCCGCTGTCCGAACCGAGCAGAACGAACGGCAGCCCCGGTTCGCGCGCCTCGCCAAGGGCCAGGACAGTGTCCCTCCCATGATCGAGAAACATCACCTGATAGCCGTCAAGCGCCAGCCGGAAGGCCAGGTTCTCAAAAATCTCGGCAGATTCCCCGCGGCCGGGAAGGAGGACCACGTTCGCCCCCGCGCGCCGGGTGGGATCGCCGCTCGGCCAGTAGCGGGAACCAGGACCGCCGACGTAGCCGCGTGGACGCAGATGAGAGGGGGGCGAGGAGAGGGGAATTGACACGGCATGCTCCGATCAAAGCCGTCCGGACGCGGATGGCGGCGCGCTCCAGCACGGAAAAAGGCGCGTGTGGGGCCGCGGGAAACCCGATCGGCGCAGCCTGGCTGAACGGCGATGGGCGAAAGCGGCGGAGCACATGCGAGGCGCCGGGGAACGGTGGCGGCGCGCCGACAAGGGAGGACTAGCGAGGTACCCGGACCGGACAGACCGCGGAAGCGACACGCAGGAAGTCGATGTGGCCACGGATGACCAGAACGGTCCGTCGCCGCGCCGGATGAGGCATGGTCGCATTCTGTCGGCGCCCCGAACGAATGTCAACACAATTAACGCTGGTTACCCGAATGTTTCCGCCGGGTGCCGGCGAGGCCCAGCACATCCGCCCCGGCACCGGACGGCGGGGCGATACCCGAAGGTGCTCGCGGCGGCCCAGGCGGAGGGGCCGGTCCGGCGCGGCACCCGCACAGGTGCCGCGGGGACCCCGAACGAGACCGCCGGGTCGCCGGAGTCCGCCACGTTGCGTACTCGGGACGGACTCCGACACCCAAGACGCAGGGGCGGCAGGACCACCACAGCCGTGGAAGATCACGCAGTCACTCGGCATTAGCGGAAACGGCAGGGGCAACGCAGAGCGAGAACGCAGAGCGAGAACGCCGCAGGCCGACGGCGGGCCCCTGGTCAGCTCAGGCAGCAGCACCCGCCATCGCGTTGCAGCTGTCCAGGCAGGACCGGCAGGCCCGGGCAAGGCGTGCGAGCTGGGCGTCGCTCGGCATCTTCTCGCACATTTCGGCACAGGCGCCGCAGACCCGTGCGCACATGGCGCACATCTCGCCGTGGAACGGCGACATCCGGCACATCAGGTCGGCGCAGGTCCGGGTGACCGCCGCGCAGTCCATCATGAGCCGCAGGTTCGCGGCGTCCATCATCGTGCCGGGCATGTCCATGCAGTAGGAGATGGTCTCCTCGCACAGCGCCGAACACGACATACATTCCTCGATGGCTTTCCGCATGTTCTCGTTGATCATTTCGATATGCTGCATCAGGCACCTCCGAAGTGCGGGCGGCGGGTTGTCCGCCGCACCGGGAAGCCCGCGACAGACGGCTGTTCCCGCCTCTCCCCGGGCTCCTCCGACGATAGCTTTCGCAAGCGGATCCGCATCTCGGCAGGCAACCGCCGCCGCATACTTCGGAAATAGTCGGAAAAGAAGGAAGGAGAATGCTCCGGGAAAGAGGCCGGAGGGCTACGTACGGATAGATGATGCAGACCGATCTCGGCACACGGCCCACCCCGGTCAGCCGGTGCCGGGCCCCGACGGGAGCACCTGCTGGCCGACGGCCGCCCGGCCCGCGCCATCCGGCACCGGGCGCGCGGGCGGCGGCGGCGAGCCCGCCATCGAGGCGGGCAGCCGGGGATGCGCCAGCACCGCCCGGCCGCCGAGGAAGACGCCGCTGACCGCGTCCGGCCGCTCGAAGATCGTCAGGTCCGCCGGGTCCTCGTCGAGCAGGATCGCGTCGAACGTGTAGCCGACGGCGATCCGTCCCAACCGGTCCCCCACCCCGCACAGCCTTGCCCCGTTGGCAGTCGCCGCGAGCAACGCCTCCGGCGAGGTGAGCCCCGCCCGTCGCAGCTGGCTGATCTCGGCAAGGTTGGCGCCGTGGCGGGTGCGGTGGCGGGCGTCGCTGCCCAGCGCGACGGGCACCCCGGCCGTGCGGGCCACGGCGATCGTCTCGGCGAGCGAGGCCGCGGTCGCCTCGGCGCGCTCCACCGCCCAGCCCGGCAGCACGCCGGTGGTGGCCAGCGCCGCCAGGTCACGGTAGGGCGTCAGGGTCGGCACCAGCGTCACGCCCCGGGCGGCCATCGCCGCGGCCGCACGTTCGCTCAGCCCGAGGCCGTGCTCGACGGAACGTGCGCCGGCGGCGACCGCCGCCTCGACCGCCCGCTCGCCCAGGGCGTGCATCATCACCGGACGGCCGTAGCGGGCCGCCTCGGCGACCGCGGCGGTCAGTTCCGACTGGCCGAACTGGAAGTTGGGACTGCCGGGGCGGGCGGACATCACCCCGCCGTTGGCGTAGATCATCACCCAGTCGGCGCCGGCCCGCAGCACGCCGCGCACCGCGGCCGGCAGGCCGCCGGCCTCGGCGACCGAATGCGGCGGCCGGCCGGGATAGTCGGGCCCGAGGATGTCGTCGGCGGACTCCAGCCCGGGACCGAGGATCCCGCCGTCGCCGTGGCGCCCGGAACGGCTCAGCGCGACGACGCTGACCGCGAGCCGCGGGCCCGGCACACTGCCCGCCGCGAGCGCGTCGCGGATACCCGCGTCGGCGCCGCCGGCGTCCCGCAGATAGGTGACGCCGCCCAGCAGGGACGCCCGCAACGCGTCTGCGGTCTGCAGGTAGCGTGCGGACAGTGGGGTCGTCACCAGCTCGAACTGGTCGTAGGTCGCCTGGGTCACGTGCGCGTGGCAGTCGACGACCCCCGGCATCAGCCACAGGCCGCGGACGTCGACGTCGATGGCGTCCGGGTCGAGGCCGAGACGCGGCCCGAGGGCCCGCACGACGCCATCGCGCACCGCGACATCGAGCGGCCCGCCAAAACGGCCGGTCGCGTCGAGGACGTGCGCCGCGCGCAGCGTGAAGCTGGTCGCCGCGGGCCCCCGCAGCGGGGTGAGCCGCATGGATTCGGCGGCCGCCTGCCGGCCCGCGGGCCCGGGACGGCCGGGCGGTTCCGGCTGTTCGGATGATGCAAGGGGATCGGTCATGACCAACGCCGTTCCTGCCGGTGTCGACGACCTCCCGCCACCGGTTCATGGATCGGGTCCGAGCCGTGGTTCGGCGACGGCGCGGGCCCGAGGGGCGGGCGGCGTCCCGAGGCCCGAGGCGCGGGGAGGTCAGGGAAGCTGCGGACGTCAGCGGGGACAGGCAGCCGCGCTGACCCGACAGGTGTCGATATGCCTACGCTGCGTGAGCTCGTGCATCCCGCCGCCGGACCGGGGACGCGGCGCCGCCGCACTCCTGGACCAGTCGTCGGACACGAGGTCTCCTCACCGTCACCCGCGCGGGTTGGACATCCGCCCGCGGCTGTCGCCGCTTCCGGCATCACTCACCGAGGTCCACGGTAACCAGCGGTCAGGAACGACGCAAAGGGATCGCCGGCCTGGGCCCGGGGCCTCGCCGTTCCCAGACGATCAGTGCCATTCCTGGGCCAGCAGCTCGTACGAGCGCACCCGGTCCGCGTGGTCGTACGCGATCGTCGTGATGATCAGCTCGTTCGCCCCGGTCACGTTCCGCAACGTCTCCAGCTTGCGTGCGACGGTGGCGGGACCGCCGACGAACTGGGTCTCGACCCGGTCGGCGACGAGGGCGCGTTCCTCCGCGGTCCAGCGGTACGCCGCCGCCTGCGCCGGGCTCGGGAAGGGGCGGGCCCCCTGCCCGGACCGGATGCTGAGCACCCACAGCCCGTAGGGCGAGGCGAGCTCGGCGGCCGTGTCGTCGTCCGGGCCGACGACCACGTCCGCCGAGACCATGACGTAGGGCCGGGCGAAGGCCTCCGACGGGATGAAGGCGTCCCGGTAGGCCTGCACCGCCTCCAGCACCGAGGTCGGCGAGACGTGGTAGTTCGCGACGAACGGCAGTCCCAGCTCGCCGGCCGTCCGGGCGCTCGCGCCCGCGCTGGAGCCGAGCACCCAGATCTGCAGGTCGGCCCCCTCCGCGGCCGGCACCGTCAGGTGCTCGCCCTCGGCGGTCCGGTAGTCGCCCCGCAGGAACGCCTGGATGTCGCGGACCTGCTGGCCGTACTCGTCCCCGGCGCCCGGCCGGTAGCCGACGAGCGCGAACTGGCGGCGCAACCGTTCGGCGTTCACCCGCATCCGGGGCGGCGCCGGCAGCAGCAGCCCGTCGACGACGGTCGCCGCGCGGCCAGGCGCGGCCCCACCGGACGCCGCGCCACCGGACGCCGCGCCACCGGACGCCGCGCCACCGGAGGCGGGGCCACCGGAGGCGGGGGCCGGCTGGTCGGACCCGGGCGGCTGGCCACCACCGTTCGCGGTGGCGAACAGCCGGTCGACGGCGGGACGTCCCAGCCCGAGATCGATCCGGTCCGGATGGACCTGGGCAAGGGTGCCGAACTCCTCGGCGACGGTCACCGCGGTGTGATGGCCCATCTGGACCGCTCCCGATCCGACCCGGATTCGGGTCGTGGAGTCGGCCACGAGCGCGATGACGACCGCCGGCGCCGAGGAGACGACGCCGGGCACCAGATGATGCTCGGCGAGCCAGTACCGGTGGTAGCCGAGTTCCTCGGTGCGCCGGGCGAGGTCGAGGGTGTTGCGCAACGCGTCAGCCGCCGACGCGCCCTCCGACCGGGGCGACAGATCGAGTACGGACAACGGCACGCGATCGGCCTGGGGTACGCGATCGGCCTGGGGTACGCGATCGGCCTGGGACATGAGCACGCCACCTCCGCGCGACGACCCGGTCCCGACGGGGACGACCGACCCACGAGGCGGGGCGCCACATGACAGTGAGTAGGGGGGCGATGGACGCCAGCCGGCTCAGACCCGGGCGCCCGATCGCGGCTGGATGGCGGCGCGGGGCCACGGCCAGCGACAGGTCAGCAACAGAGGCGGCTGGCGATCAGCATGAGGTCGACCGCCCGCCGACGCACGAGCGGGATCCGGCGGCGCATCGTCACCGCCGACCAGCCGCATCCTGGCCCGCACCACGGCGGACATCCCTGGACACCAGGTCGTCCGGGGTCGGCATGATCCCACTCTGGCATGGCGGCCTCGGCGAGACAAGACGCGCCCATGGCCAGGCACAGTTGACGCCGACTCGGCGCCCGTGATGAGATCATTGCGTGCAGTGCTCGGCCGTCCTCGTCACGCGTGGTCACGTTGACTTTGGCCTCGTGAGCTCCGCCATCTGTACCGCGCGCTGAGCCGCGCGGGGGCGTCCTCGCCCCGGGCGGTGCACTCAGCGCGTTCCTGAGGTCCGTCGGCGCCCGGATGCCCCGCCGATTCCGCCGCAGCCGGTCACCGTCGCCAGACAACTCCCGCAGCCATCCCAGCTCTCCGTAGAGGCCTCCTCGCGGGCCAGGTGCGCCCGGCCCCCGCGGCCCACCATCCGAGGGCAAGCCGGATGCGGCGCCCACGAGGAGCGCGCCGGATCCCCCGGCGCCTGATCGGTCCACCCACGCGGTCGGGCCGGCCGCCGATCCACCCGGCGCGGCCGGGCCACGCTTCGGCGATTCCTGCGTGGCGAGACGTCACAGTCCACCGGGCCCAGTCCCAGCCATACCCCGCACCGCCAGGCGGTCCCAGCTACCGCCAGGCCCCCCGGATGCCGTAGCCGCCCAGCCTTCGGGCGGCACCGCTCTCTTCCTCCGCCACCGAAACGAGGTCCCGCATGTCCCGCCGCCTGTTCACGTCGGAGTCCGTCACCGAGGGTCATCCCGACAAGCTGGCCGATCAGATCAGCGACGCCCTGCTCGACGCCTACCTGGCCGCCGACCCGAGCTCCCGGGTCGCGGTCGAGACCCTGCTGACCACGGGGCACGTCCACGTGGCCGGCGAGGTCACCAGCTCCGCCCACGTGGACGTGACCTCGGTGGTGCGGCGCACGCTCACCGAGATCGGCTACGACGCCGCCACCGGCTTCGACGGGGCCACCGTCGGCGTGCTGGTCTCGATCGGCGCGCAGTCCCCCGACATCGCCCAGGGCGTCGACAAGGCCTACGAGGCCCGGGTCGAGGGCGGCGAGGACGCGCTCGCCCAGCAGGGCGCCGGCGACCAGGGAATCATGTTCGGCTACGCCAGCGACGAGACGCCCGACCTGCTCCCGCTGCCGATCACCCTGGCGCACCGGCTCGCCCAGCGGCTGTCCCAGGTTCGCCACGAGGGCCTGCTGCCCTACCTGCGCCCGGACGGCAAGACCCAGGTGACGATCGAGTACAACGACGACGACCGGCCGGTGCGGCTGGACACCGTGGTGGTCTCGGCGCACCACGCCGCGGACGTCGACCTCGCGACCCGCCTCATCCCCGACATCCGCGACCAGGTCATCGCGCCGGAGCTCAAGCGGCTGGCCGAGGAGAACCTCGGCCTGGAGGTGGACGGCTACCGGCTGCTGGTCAACCCGACCGGCCGGTTCGAGATCGGCGGGCCGATCGGCGACGCCGGCCTGACCGGCCGCAAGATCATCATCGACACGTACGGTGGGTACGCCCGCCACGGCGGCGGCGCCTTCTCCGGCAAGGACCCGTCCAAGGTCGACCGGTCGGCCGCCTACGCGCTGCGCTGGGTCGCCAAGAACGTCGTCGCGGCGGGGCTGGCCCGCCGGGCGGAGCTGCAGGTCGCCTACGCGATCGGCAAGGCCGAGCCGGTCGGCCTGTTCGTGGAGACCTTCGGCACCGAGACGGTGCCGGTGGCCGAGATCACCCGGGCCGTCACCGAGGTCTTCGACCTGCGGCCCGCCGCGATCATCCGCGACCTCGACCTGCTGCGGCCGATCTACCGCCAGACCGCTGCGTATGGTCACTTCGGCCGGCCGCTGCCCGACTTCACCTGGGAGCGCACCGACCGCGCCGACGCGCTGCGCGCCGCCGCCGGCCGCTGAGCCGCAGGATTCCGCTCGGGGCCCCGCGCTCCATCCCCCGCCTCACCCAGCCCGGCCCCTCCCGCGGCCGTCCCGGCCCCCGCCGGGACGGCCGCGGCCATGCCCGCACCAGCCGGACCACCGCGGGCGACAGGACCCCCTCCGGCTGGTCACACTGACGGGGATGACCAGACCACGACAGCCCGGGCGGGCGCCCGCCGGAGCAGAGCCCGACGGGCCCGCGCAACACGGGCCTCGCCCGGGCGGACCAGACGTGTCCGCAAGCGAACCTCGCGGCACCGGGCCGCAACCGCCGTCGACCCGACCCGCCGAGCGGCCCCGCGACGCTCTCGGCCGGCCCCTGGCGCACGGAGCGGCCGGCGTGGCACCCCTGAGCCTGCCGAACCCGCTGCCCCCGGGCGCCGCGCTCGCCGCCGCCCAACATCTGCTGGACACCGGCCATCCCTTCCAGGCGCACGAGGCGCTCGAGACCGCATGGAAGGCTGCCGGCGACGACGAACGCGGCCTGTGGCGCGGACTGACCCAGCTGGCCGTGGGCATCACCCATCTGGCCCGCGGCAACGTCAGAGGCGGCGTCGCCGTGCTGGGCCGCGCGTCGGACAACCTGGCGCCCTACGCCGAGCACCCGCCCCACGACGTGGACGTCGCCGGCCTGCGCGGGTGGATCGCCGACCGCGTCGCCGCGGTCGAGCGCGCGCATCCGCGGCCGCCCTGCGTCACGGCCGGGCCGGTCGCCTCGGCCGACCTCCCGGCCGGCGGGGACGAACCCCCCGGCACCGCCGCCGGTGACCGTCCACCGCGGCTGGTCCGATGACATCGGCAACCGTGGTCGCAGCCGGCGGCCCCGGGCCGGCGGGCGAGCCGTCTTCCCCGCTCTCCGCCCCGCTCTCCGCCCCGGGCCCCGGACCGGTCGGTCGGTCGGTCGCACCGCGCCGCCAAATATGGAATTGTCACTCCAATCTGCTTGTTGACCCATCAAGAGCAGGCTCGTAGCGTCAACTCGAACGATCGCGAAGCAGACACGGCATGACCCGCCCAGCGCGATCCTGGCCAACCGTGGCAGGACCGCGCATGTCAGGGCGGACCATGGCAGGGTCTACTTAGCGAGCGCTAGACAACCGAGCGAGCGCTGGACATCGGGTGGGCGACACGGGCAGCGTGACGGGTCGGTCCGCCACGCTGGTGACGAGGGAGATCCCATGGAAAACGCAGTCATCGTCGATGCGGTCCGGACGGCGTCGGGTCGCGGCAAGCCCGGTGGGGCGCTGTCCGAGACCCACCCGGTGGAGCTGCTGGCCACAGTGCTCAAGGCCTTGGTCACGCGCAACGACCTCGACCCGGCGCTGGTCGACGACGTGATCGCGGGTTGTGTCGGCCAGGTCGGCGAGCAGTCGCTGAACATCGGTCGCACCGCCCTGCTGTCGGCGGGCTTCCCCGAGTCGGTGCCCGCCACGACCATCGACCGCCAGTGCGGGTCGAGCCAGCAGGCCGCCCACTTCGCCGCGCAGGGCGTCATCGCGGGGGCGTACGACGTCGTCATCGCCGGTGGGGTGGAGTCGATGAGCCGGGTGCCGATGGGCTCCGCGGTCATCGGCAAGGACCCCAACGGCCCGGGGTTCCGCGCCCGTTACCCGGAGGGCCTGGCCAACCAGGGCATCGGCGCCGAGCTGATCGCCGCGCGCTGGAAGCTCAACCGCGAGGACCTGGACGCCTTCTCCGCCCGTTCGCACCAGCTCGCCGCGGCCTCGGCGGCGGCAGGCGAGTTCGCGAACGAGATCGTCCCGGTGGACATCACCCTGCCGGACGGCACGAAGACCCAGCACCTCGTGGACCAGACCGTCCGGCCCACGACCACGTTCGAGGGCCTGCAGCAGCTCAAGCCGTCCTTCTACAGCGAGCAGTGGGCGGCCCGCTTCCCGGAGATCACCTGGAACATCACGCCGGGCAACTCCTCGCCGCTGACCGACGGCGCCTCCGCCGTGCTGATCATGAGTGAGACGAAGGCCAACGAGCTCGGCCTGCAGCCTCGGGCCCGCTTCCACACCTTCGCCCTGGCCGGCGACGACCCGCTGCTCATGCTGACCGCCCCGATCCCGGCGACCCGCAAGGCCCTCCAGCGCTCCGGGCTGTCCATCGACGACATCGACGCCTTCGAGGTCAACGAGGCGTTCGCGCCGGTGCCCCTGGCCTGGGCCCACGACACCGGGGCCGACCCGGCCAAGCTCAACCCGCGCGGCGGGGCGATCGCGCTCGGCCACGCCCTGGGCGGCTCGGGCACCCGCCTGCTGACCACCCTGCTCAACTACCTGGAGGCCACCGGCGGCCGTTACGGCCTGCAGACGATGTGCGAGGGTGGCGGCATGGCCAACGCCACCATCATCGAGCGGCTCTGACCTTCGAACGGCTCTGACCCTCGAACGGCTCTGACCGACCTGGTGACACGGTGCCGTCGGCGGCCTGGCCCGTTGACGGCACCGGCTCCCGATCGATCACCCGAGCGCCGTCGGCGGCACCAGCCGCCGACGGCCGGATCGCGGCGAACCGGTCACCCCGGCGCGTGGTCCGGGTCCACCCGCGGCACGGCCGGTCCACACTGGGCAGGACCAGCCACACCCGGGAGGCCCATCGTGAAGGCAGGACCCGTGCTGGTGGCGGCGAACTGGCGCGAGTTCGCCCCGCCCCAGCTCACCCCGATCCTGCAGGGCGCGATGGAGGCCCTCTACGAGCACGGGTACCACGGCACGACGGTGCGGGACATCGCCCGCCGCGCCGGCGTCACCGTACCCGCGCTCTATTACCACTACGCCAACAAGCAGGGCATCCTCGTGGCGCTGCTGGACCTGGGCATCGAGGATGCGCTCGGCCGGGCCCGGGCCGCGCTCGCCGAGGTGGGCGAGGACGCGCCCGCCCGCACCCGCTTCGTCGCGTTCATCGAGTCGATGACGCTGTTCATGGCGCACCGGGTGCGGATGGCCGTGCTCGACTCGGAGCTGCGTTACCTGGAGCCGGCCAACCGCCGCGGTTACGCCGCGAAGCGCAAGGAGCTCGAGACCCTGCTGCTCGACATCCTCATCGACGGCAACAGCAGCGGCGTGTTCCGGATGACCAGCCCCGCGGACACCTCCCGGGCGCTGCTCGGCATGCTTCGCTCGATCACCGGCTGGTACCACCCGGACGGGCCACTCACCCCGGCGGAGATCAGCAGTCGTTACGTCGACATCGCCCTGAGCACCGTGGGAGCCGCCGACCCGGCCGGCGGGTGACCGCTGCCAGCGGGGTCAGGGCCGTCAGCGGGTGAAAGGCGGTCAGCGGGTGAAGGTGGTCACGGACAACTGCTGCACGGTCGGACTGCTGCACGCCGAGACATCGGACAGCGCCAGCCGCAGGGCCGTCGTGTTCGCCGGGGGGAACACCCGCAACGCCGCGACGGGCGTGCTCTGCTCCGGCTCGTCGCAGCCCTTCTGGATGCCGGGGTGCACGGTGCGCAGGGTCGCCTTGGCCGAGGCGCCGGGGGCCAGCCGGACCGCCGAGCCCGCCGGACCCGACCGGGCCGCGGCCACGCCGACCTGACGGCCCGCGGCGTCGAGGTAGGAGACGCCGGGGAAGCCGCGCACCACGCAGGGCTTGGTGCCGGTGTTGGTCAGCACCAGGTTCTCGTAGGTGCTGCCGGCCGTGCCCTGAGCGTCGGTGGAGCGCAGCGCCAGCCGGGCGGTGGGGCACAGCCCGCCGGCCGGCGCGGTGACACCCCCGGCCGGCGCCCCCGCCCCCGACGCTCCCGTCGCCGTGCCCGCACCAGCGGCCCGCGCGCCGCCCGCGTCAGCCGTGGTCGGCGTGGTCGGGCCGGTCGGCCATGCGGCGGGCGGGCCACCGAGGGGCGCGGTCACCGTGGCGGGGGCCTTACCGCCATCGGAGCTCCCAGCGCAACCGGCGGCCAGCATCAGGGGCAGCATCGCAAGGAGAAGCGCCGCTCTCGACGCCGGCCTCGACGCCGGCCTCGACGCCGGCCTCGACGCCGACGGCGATCCCGGTGTCACCGTGCGGTGAAACCGCGTGACCATGCGAGCGGGCGAGAGAGCGGGCGCCCGATCGGGCCGGGCGGGGATCGGCGCTGACCGTGTCTGGAGCCGATGCATGGCAACCTCCTCGTCCGGCGGCTGGGTGGCAGCACCCGGCGATGTCACCCATCCTCTTCCCACTGTCACCCTAAGTGACACACGGGGAATTCCGGCGTGTCGGACCCAGGCGGCTTTCTCCCATCCTGAGAACCATCCGGGCCCGCGACCAGCCATCCCGGGGCCATCCCCGGTCCCCACGACGGCCGGCGTCCCGCGGAGCCGATGCCTGTTCGTGGCGGCGCGTGGCCGGGCGGTACACCCTCGGTCGGCGCCCGGCTCCCAGGACCACGCAGTGATCTACTACCGAACGCCCCCCGAGGTCTGGACCGTCCGGCGACCACGGGTCATCGTGAAACGGACGGGAAGCCCGGCGCGTTGAACCCGCGTGATGCGGGTAAGGCCAGCGCACCGGGCCGACCCGGACCGACCGGAAGGGATCATGAAGGACTCCGACGACGCCGGATGTAGTTCCGGCCGGCCCACGCGTGGAGAAGCGCCCGCGGGGGTCGACCGATGATCGAGGCGCTTCTACTGATGCTCGGCCTGGCGCTCGTCGCCGCCTGCGGGGTCTTCGTGGCCGCGGAGTTCGCACTCGTCACCGCCGACCGGCCGTCGGTGGAGCGAGCCGCCGACCGGGGCGAGCGAGGCGCCCGGGGTGTGCTCGCCGCGTTGCGCAGCCTGTCCACCCAGCTGTCCGGGGCCCAGCTTGGGATCACGGTCACGAACCTGGCGATCGGTTTCCTGACCGAGCCCGCCATCGCCGAGCTGCTGCGCGGGCCGCTGACCTCGCTCGGCGCCTCCGACGGGCTGGCCGACGCGTTGTCCGTGGTGGTCGCGATGGTGCTCGCCACCGCGGTGACGATGGTCTTCGGCGAGCTCGTGCCGAAGAACCTCGCGCTGGCTCATCCGCTCAGTACGGCCAAGGCGGTGCAGGGGCCGCAGCGGATGTTCACCCGGGCCACGGGGCTGCTGATCCGCTTCCTGAACGCGACCGCGAACGCCGTGCTGCGCCGGCTTGGCATCGAACCGCAGGAGGAGCTGGCCTCGGCCCGCTCCGCCCAGGAACTGTTCTCCCTCGTGGGACGGTCCGCCGAGCACGGCACCCTGTCGCAGGAGACGGCGACGCTCGTGCAGCGCTCGTTGCTGTTCGGCGACCGGACCGCCGAGGACGTGATGACCCCGCGGATGCGGATGCGCACGGTGCACGCCGATGAGCCGATCAGCGAGGTCATCACCCTCACCCGGCGGACCGGCCACTCCCGGTTCCCGGTGCTCGGCGCGGACAGCGACGACGTCGTGGGAGTGATCCACATCAAGAACGCGGTCGGCGTCCCCGAGGACGACCGGGAACGCACGCCGGTGCGCGACGTCATGGTCGCGCCGGTGACGGTCCCCTCCACGCTCCTGCTGGAGCCGCTGCTGGAGACGCTGCGGGCCGGCGGGCTGCAGATGGCCATCGTCGTCGACGAGTTCGGCGGCACGGATGGCCTGGTCACCGCCGAGGACCTGATCGAGGAGATCGTCGGCGACGTCGTCGACGAGCACGACCGGGTCTCCCCCCGGGCCCTGCGCCGCCACGACGGCAGCTGGCTGCTGTCCGGGCTGCTGCGCCCGGAGGAGGCGAGCAACGTCACCGGGATCGCGATCCCGACCGACGACACCTACCAGACGCTGGGCGGTCTGGTAGCCCGCGCGCTGGGCCGCATCCCCCGGGCGGGGGACGCGGCGGCCGTCGAGGGGGTGCGCTACACCGTCGAGCGGATGGACGGCCGACGGGTGGACCGGATCCGGCTGGAGCCGGCGGCCCCGAGGGGGGTCACCACGGAGGATGACCCGGCCCCGGTGCAACGGCCCGCCGGGGCGCGGGAACGCGAACGGTCCGCGGGGCAACGGGAGCGGCCCACCGGTCCGCGTGAGCGTGGCGGTGGATCCGGCTCCCGGGCGCGCGGCGGCGGGCCGCGGGAGCCGGCGGCGGGTTCGCGGGAGCCCGACACGTTCGGACAGGCGGCGCAGCGATGAGCGGACTGCTGGCGATCGCCGCGACGATCCTGCTGCTGGTACTCAACGCGCTGTTCGTCGGCGCCGAGTTCGCGCTGATCTCCGCCCGGCGCACGAGCATCGAGCCGATGGCGCAGGCGGGTTCCCGGCTGGCGAGAATCACTCTCGGCGCGATGGAGAACGTCTCGCTGATGCTCGCCGGCGCGCAGCTCGGCGTCACCGTCTGCACCCTCGGGCTGGGTGCGCTCGGCGAGCCGGCGATCGCGGACCTGCTGCACGGCCCCTTCGAGGCTGCCGGGCTGCCCTCGGCGCTGCTGCACCCGCTGTCCTTCGCGATCGCGCTGGCCCTGGTGACCTTCCTGCACGTGGTCGTCGGGGAGATGGTTCCCAAGAACATCGCGCTCGCCCTGCCGGATCGGGCCGTGCTGCTGCTGGCTCCGCTGCTGGTCGGCGTCGTCCGGCTGGGCAAGCCGGTGATCATACTGCTCAACGCGGTGGCGGGCATGTCGCTGCGGATCGTCGGCGTCGAGCCGAAGGACGAGGTGGCCAGCGTGTTCACCCGCGACGAGGTGGCCGGTCTCATCGAGGAGTCGCACCGGGAGGGCCTGCTCGCCGCCGACGAGCACGAGCTGCTGACGGGGGCGCTGTCGTTCGAGGAGCGCACCGCGCGCGCCGTGCTGCTCGCTCCGGACGGGCTGGTCACGGTCCCGCCGACGATCACTCCTCGCGAGGTCGAGCGGCTCGCCGCCCGCACCGGGTTCACCCGTTTCCCCGTGCACGACGCCGGCGAGGAGATGATCGGCTACCTGCATCTGAAGGACGTGCTGGAGACCCGGCCGGAGCGACGGTCGAGCCCGGTGGCGGCGAAGTGGATCCGGCCGCTGGCGCACGTCGCCGCCGACGACAGCCTGCGCACGGCGCTCGCGACGATGCAGCAGTCCGGCGCCCATCTCGCCCGGGTCACCGACGCGCAGGGCGCGGTGTTGGGTCTCGTCGCGCTGGAGGACATCCTCGAGGAACTGGTCGGCAAGATCCGCGACGATGCGGTCCGCGGCGGCCACCGGCACGAGCACCAGCCCGCCTGATGGGAGCTGCCGGGCCGCCCGCGGGTCAGGGCCGCCGTGGGCCGCGGGCCACGATGACGGCCATCGAAGGGGCCCACCAGTAGCTGCAGTCCTCGGGTGGCCGCAGGCCGTCGACGATCTGGACGCCGAACGTGCGGAAGTGGCGCAGCAGCGCGCGCTGGTGTCGCCGGGAGACCGAGTCGATCTCGTTCGAGTAGTAGGTGAACGCGCCGCCGTCGGTCAGGGCCGCCGCGGCCGGCGCGAAGAAGTGCTCGGCGAAGGTCGCGTCACGCATGACGTACTCGTCGACCTCGGTCTCGTCCATGGGGTAGGTGTCGAACAGGACACCGTCGAACCGGCCGAGCCCGGGGAGCACATCCTGCCAGCGCCCGGTGACGATCTCCACGCCGCGCCGGCCGTCGGCCCGGGCCCATCTCTCGGCGACAGCAGCGGTCTGTGGGTTCGCCTCCACGATGACGTGGCGGGCGGGACCGACCTCCTGCACGAACCCGGCGGACAGCCCGAGACCGAACCCGATCTCCAGCACCGTTCCTCCCGGCGCGGTGACCGCCTGCGCCAGCGCCCGCATCAGCGGCGCCTCCCAGGTCTGCATCACCTCCTGGCCGGAGACGAGCAGGGTGCCGTCGACCACCGTGGGCGGGGCCGCGTCGATGGCGGTGTCGATCCGCGGACGGGCGGCGCCCGGAACCATGGCCGCGGCCGCCTCGTCCAGCGCACCGAGATCGGCGACGAACTCGTCCAGGGCCCGGTCCAGCAGGAACTGGCGAGGCTCCGCGGACATCGGGGCGAGCAGGGACTGCGCGGTCGGGTTCAGCGTCACCTCGAACTTCGCGGCACGGCGGAGCACGCGGCCTCCCGGGTCAGGGTGCCGGGTGCGGCCCGGCATCCGTTCGTATCGTAGAGCGATCATTCCCCTTCTACCGGCGATCTGCCGGGTGTGGACGGTTATGATCAGGCCACGCTTCGGCGCAGGCGGGGGATTGCGCCGGGGTAAGCAGGAACAGGCACCTCGGGGGAACGTGTGCGCTACCAACTCGGCATCAGTCCCGGCGTCGACGTCACCACGGCCGCCATCGCGGAGAACGGCTGGCCGTCCGCAATCGCCGTCGAGGGCGAGCCGCAGATTCCGACCGTGCTCCATCTCGCCGCCGACGGCGCGGTGCGCATCGGGCGCTCGGCCGCCCGGCTGCGGGCCGGCCAGCCGGACCGGACCGCCGACGGCTTCGTGCACTGGCTCGGCGACTCGACGCCGATCCTCGTCGGCGGGATCGGCTACACCGCCTCGGCGCTGCTCGCCCGCTTCCTCGACGCGGTGATCCGCACGGCCACCGCCCAGCGCGGTCAGCCGCCGGAGCTGGTCGTCGTGGCCTGTCCGGCGACCTGGCCCGCGCGCCGACAGGAGGGGCTCGCCGACGCGCTCGCCCGGCTGGAGACCGTCGCGCCGGTCGTCGCCCGCAGTTCCACGGAGGCGATGGCCGCCCTGTTCTCGCAGACCACTCCCGTGGCCGACGGGCGCGGCGCGGCGACCTACCAGCTCGGCTCGCACTGGTTCGAGGCGGCGGTGTTCACCGCGACGGCCGGCGGCTATGTGTCCGTCGGTTCCCCGGTGGGGCTCGCCGACGTGTCGACCTCGATGCTCGACGACCTGCTCTACGCCCACGTCGCCGGGCTGGTGGGCGATGGCGGCGGCCTGCGCGGCGGCCCGCGGGCCTCGGCCGACGGCGCCCGCCTCGGCGCGGCCTGCGCCGAGGCCCGGGAGGTCCTGGCCGAGGAGACGTTCGCCGACATCGCCGTGCCCACCGGCGACACGACCACCGTGGTCCAGGTCAGCCGGGACGACTACGAGTCCCTCGTCCGGCCGTTGCTCGACGACTCGGTCCGGGCGCTGTCCCGGGCGGTGCGCGCCGCGGCGACCCACACCGGCGCGCTCGATCTGCTCGCGGTCTACGGTCCGGGTGCGCGGATCGGGCTGGTCAGCCGGCTGCTCGCCGAGCAGTTCCCGGACGTGGGCCGGCTGGAGATCCGCCACGACGGCGAGTTCGCCCTCGGCGCGGCGCTGCTCGGCGCGCGCGACGCCGTGGCCGAGCCGGCGAGCTCGGAGACGGTGCTGCTCGGCCCGGCCGCCTTCGCGACGACCCCGCCGCCGAGCGTGCCGCCGGTCGTCGGTTACACCCCGCCACCGGAGTCGACGTCGGTGCCGGCCGGCCCCCGGGGCGCCGACGGCGCGTCCCGCGTCCCGGTGGCCGCAAGCGCCGCGGTGGGTGCCACGGCCAGCGCCGGGGTCGATCCGGGTGCGGGGGATCCGACCGCGCAGGGCGCCTGGGCGGGCTCCGGCGCCGCGACGGCCCCGGCCGGTCCGGGCGGGATCGCGGCCGCGGCGTCAGGCGAGGGCCCGCCGGTGTCCGCGGGCGGCGCACGCCGCCGCTGGTCGCCGCCGGGCGGCGGCCGAGGCGCCGTCGTGCCTCGGCGGGCGTGCTGGCGCTGGTCGTGTTCATCGCCGGCAGCGTCACCCTCGGCCTGGTCCTGGCCGGCGGGGACGACGACGGCGGCCAGGTGACCTCGGTGACCGCCGGTGCGCTGCCCCGCTCGACCGTCGACCAGCACCCCCAGCTGCCCGCCGACGCGATGCGTGCGGCCGAGCGGGCGGCGGGGATCATCGGCGGCACGGGCGGGGCGGGCACGGCCGGGGCGGGCACGGCCGGGGCGGGCACGGGCGACGGCGCCGCCGACCCCAACGCGGTGATCACGACGGGCTCGGCCGAGGTGGCCGCGATCACCGGCACGGCGTACAACCTGTTCCGCGAGTCGGCGAAGGGCGTCACCGTCCGCGTCGGCAGCACCGACACGGACGACGGCTTCCAGAAGGTCTGCGCCGGGCAGGCGGACATCGTCGGCGCCTCCTACGTGCTGACCGACAGGACCTGCGGGGACCGGGTCGTCGGCTTCGAGATCGCCCACCACCTGCTGCCGATCGTGGTGAGTAAGCAGAACACCTGGGTGCAGTGCCTGACCACGGCGCAGGTCGGCCGCATCTGGGCGCGGGACTCGGCGGTGACCAGCTGGAACCAGGTCGATCCGAGCTTCCCGAACGTGCCGCTGTCGCCCATCGGTCCCGCGGCGTCGACCGTCCACGCCAAGGTGTTCCTCGCCAGCATGACCGGCAGCTCGACGAACACCCGCGCCTACGAGACCCGGGAGCTCGACGAGATCCCGGCCCGGGTCGACGGCGACCGCGGCGCCATCGCCTTCATGGACTACTCGAACTTCCTGACGACGAACCGGGCCGTGCGCGCCATCAAGCTCGACTCCGGCCGCGGCTGCGTCGAGCCGAACGCGCTCAGCGCCGGCACCGGCATGTACATGCCGCTGTGCAAGCCGCTGTACCTCTACGCGAACAAGGCGTCGCTGCGCAAGCCGGCGGTGGCCGCCTTCCTGCGGTACTACCTGGAGAACCAGAAGGAGATCACGTCCCAGGCGCACTACATCGCCCGCGACGACGCGACGGTGCGTGACAACATTGTGATCGTGCAGAACCTGACGGCCGGCGTTCGCGCCGTGAAACCGGCCTAGCCCGCGGGAGGCCGGCGTACGGTCGCGAACGTGCCAGTCCTGGTGCGATTCGGAAACTCGCTTCTACATCACCAACTGGTATGAAGATGTGGTCAGACGGACGCCGGTGCCGGCGTGCCGTGGTTGCGGGGCGGGGCATGCGGGGCCGAGGCGGCGCCGCGGGAGTGGGGCACGGTGACGGGCACGACACCACCGCCGTTGTCCGGGAACACCGCGCGCCCGCTGCAGCACGAGGACCCGCGCCGCCTCGGCGCCTACCAGGTGATCGGCCGGCTCGGCCAGGGTGGCATGGGCACGGTGTTCCTCGGCCGGGCCCCCGACGGCAGCGCGGTGGCCATCAAGGTGATCCGGCCGGAACTCGCGCAGCGCCCGGAGTTCCGCGCCCGGTTCGCCCGGGAGGCCGAGAGCGCGCGCCGGGTGCGCCGGTTCACCACCGCGGCCGTGCTCGACGCCGACCCGCACGGCCCGCAGCCGTATCTCGTGACCGAGTTCGTCGAGGGTCCGACGCTGTCCCGGCACGTGTCGGTTCGGGGACCGATGCGGCCCGCCGACCTCGAACAGCTCGCCGTCAGCGTCACCACCGCGCTGAGCGCCATCCACGCCACCGGAATCGTGCACCGGGACCTCACCCCCGGCAACGTGCTGCTGTCCCCGGTCGGCCCGAAGGTGATCGACTTCGGGCTGGCCCGTGAGTTCAACGCCGACACCGAGCTCAGCCGGAACGTGCGCCAGGCCATCGGGACGCCCGGGTACATGTCGCCCGAGCAGATCCTCGACGCACCGATCACCTCGGCGGTCGACATCTTCTCCTGGGGCGCGGTCATGGTCTTCGCCGCCACCGGGCAGCCACCGTTCGGCACCGGCCGGACGGAGGCGATCCTCTATCGGATCATCAACGAGCCGCCCCGGCTCGACGGCGTCAGCGGGGAGCTGCGCGGCCTGATCGAGGTCGCGATGGCGAAGGATGCCGGGGCCCGCCCGAGCGCGGAGGAGCTGCGCACGGCGCTGATCGGCGGCGGAGCGCTACCGGCTCGACCGGCGTCCATGGCGACGCCCGCCGAGCCTCCCGAGACCTCTGCCGCCCAGCCCCG
>NZ_CM001489.1:7891-24729 GCF_000262465.1 Frankia sp. QA3 | reverse complement strand
CGGGCCGGGCGGCGCGTCCACCACAGCGGGCGGTCCGGCGGACGGCGCGACGCCCGGGCGGCGCCGTCGCCGTCCCCGCGCGATCGTGCTCGCCGGCGCCTTCGCGGTCCTGCTCGCCGCCGCGGTGGCGATCCCGGTCATCGTCCTGGGAGGCCGCGACGGGCCGGCCACCCCGAGCGCGGACGACCGGGCGGTCGTCTCGTCGCGGCTGGCCGCCGACGCCACCGCGCGGCGCGCCCAGGATCCGCAGCTCGCCGCCCGGCTCAGCCTCGCGGCCTATGCGGTCGCCCCGACGGACGCCGCCCGTGACGCGCTGATCGCCTCGTTCGGGCAGTCGACCGCGGTGCGGGTGCCCGTCGGCGCGGCGGCGTACTCCGATCTCGCGCTCAGCCCGGACGGCACGAAGCTCGCCGGCACCGACGATGCCGGCCGGCTGCACCTGTGGCGGCTCGACGCCGAAGGTCGGCCGACCGTCGCCGCGGAGGGCTCGGCCGGCGACCACGCCAACGGGGTGGTCTTCGACAGCAACGGCCGGACGCTGGCGACCGGCGGTGCCACCGACGCCGGCCGGCTGTGGGATGTCGCCGACCCGGCGAGCCCACGCCCCCTCGGTTCGCTCGGCACCCAGGCGACGCCGGTGCACCGCCTGGCCCTGTCCACCAGCGCCCACCTGCTCGCCACCGCCGGGGTCGACTGGTCGGTCGGGCTGTGGGACGTGACCGACCCCGGCCGGCCCGCGTCCCTGCAACTGCTGATCGGACGGTCCGGGCCGGTGACCGGGGTGGCGCTGCGCCCCGACGGGGCCGTGCTCGCCATCGCCGGGGTGGGTGGCGCCGTCCAGCTGTGGAACGTGCGCGACCCGCGCAACCCCGCGCAGATGGGATCGGTGCCGGGCCACACCGGTGCCGTCAACACGGTGGCGTTCAGCCCGGACGGCAGGCTGCTGGCCACCGGGGGCGATGACCGGATCCTGCAGGTGTCCGACGTCGCCGACCCGAACCACCCTCGGGTCGTACACCGCCTGCCCGGCCACGCCGCGCCCGTGACCACCGTCGCCTTCGCCACCGACGACCAGCTGCTGAGCGCGGACGGTGCCGGCAGCGTCTCCTACTCGAACCTCGCCGTCACCGCGCCCGCGTTCGTCCCGCTGGGCACGCTGGACTCGCCGGTCCGGGCGATGAGCGCGACCACCACGGGGGCCGTCGCGCTGACCACTGACAGGGGCACGATCCTGCTCGGGACGCTGGACCCGCAGCGGCTGCGGCGGCTGGCATGCGCCAGGCCGGCGGTTGCGTTGAGCCGGGCCGAGTGGGACCGGCTTGTCCTCGACATCCCCTGGTCCGACGCCTGCGCGAGCTGAGCACCCGCGGGCCGCGGGTCAGGAAGCCGACCCACGTCGGCGCCACCGGCGCGCGAACATGACCAGCATCCCGACGCCAAACAGCGACCCGCCGGTGACTGGCCGGCTTTCGACGCTCACGGCCGCCGCTATCCTCCTGGTCGCCTCATCCGGCGGCCCGGCCCGGGCGGCGCTGGCCATCACCACCCCGGTCACGGCGAGCCTCGGTTCGAAACCGGTCGGCGGCGGCACGCTCAGCACGAGCCTCGGGCTCACGACCGTCACCAGTACTGCCCTGCTGGGCACCTGGACGGCCACCGTGACGTCGACGAACTGCACGACCAGCGCCGGACTGCCGTACCGGCAGATCCCCCGGGCGTCGCCGAGTTACTGGTCCGGACCGGCGACCGCGACGACCGGCCTGCTGTCGGCCATCAGTCCCGGCCAGCGCACCGGGGCGAGCGCCGTGTCGCTGGGATCGGCCGGCCGCGCACCCGTTGGGCGGGTCACTGTCAGGCGGGGACCGGGCCGACCCCCGTCGTCAGTTTCTCCAGTCGGGCGACGTTCTCCCCCACCGTGTCGTCGCTGCGGGGCACGTAGTGCGCGTCGAAGGCGATCTTGCGGCCGTTCTCCAGGAAGTAGCGCAGGAAGGCGGCGGTCGCCGGCTGGCGCAACGCATCGGTGCGGGCGTAGACGAACAGCGGCTTGCACAGGGGCAGGTACAGCCCGGTGCCGACGGCCACCTGGGTCGGCGCGACGCACCCCTCGCCGTTGTTGATCTCCACGCCGCGCAGCCTCTCGCCGAACGTCTCGAACGTGGGGTAGTCCAGGAAGCCGATGGCGGACCGGTCGACGGCCACGTCGTTGGCGACCCCGCTGAGGTCCACCTGCCGGTAGGCGCGGGACCGGTCGCTGGCGTCACTGATGGTCGCGTTGAAGACCTCCGCCTGCACCGAGTTGCGCGGCGGGCCGACGAACGCGATCGGTTCGTCCGGGAACGAACGGTCGATCTGGTTCCAGCGGGTCACCGACGAGTCGGCGCCCCAGATCTGCTTGACCTGCTTGAGGGAGAGGCAGCGCAGCCAGGTGTTCTGTGGATTGACCACGATCGGCAGGGTGTGGTGCGCGACTTCGAACCCGACGACCTTCTTCGCGCATCCGGGATCGGCGAGGATTCCCGGGGTGAGCTCGAAGGAGGCGTCGGCGAGTTCGGCCTTGCCGCTGCACAGCGCGGCGAAACCGTCCTCGGTGCTGGTCGCCTCGATGCTGACGGTGACATTGCGCTGGGTCTGACGGAACTCGTTGTAGGCGGTCTCGGTGATGGGGGCGACCTCGGACGAGCCTGCGACCCGGATGAGGTTCGCCGCGGGCGCAGGGGCGGTCGTCGGGCTGGACGACGGCGGGATGGGATCCGTGGTCGGGAAGGGCCCGACGGAGGCCACGGAGTCCGCGCCCGAACCCGAGTCGCGTCCCGTGAGCACGACCCCGGCGGTCGTCCCGATGGCGACGAACAGGACGGCGATGATCGCCGCGGCGACCATGACCCGACGGGACCCGAAGATCCCGCCGCCATCTCCTTCGCCGGCACGATGCGAACCGCTCGGCCCCGGCGCGGCGCCCGCGGGCAGATCCGGCCCGTCCGCGGGGAGCAGACCGGCCTCGGCGGCGCTCTCGGCTGCGGCGTAGGCACCGGCGGCCGCACCCACGGCCGGCTGGCCGGGCACACCGCTCCCGCTCCAACCAGGCTGGCCGGCGGCGGCGTGGCCGTGACCGGCGTCCGGCGTGAGCACAGTGGCCTCACCGGGACCGGTCGCGTCGCGCGGCGCACCGTGCGGGCCCCAACTCCCGCGATCCGACGCCTCGGTGGCGACCGTCGCCCCGTCCTCGTCGGCCCACCCACCGGCCCCGGCACCGGCTCCCGGCGGCGGCGTCCCGCCCCCGGAGAGGAACGGCGGCAGCGACGTGAGGCTCGACGCGTCCGGCGGGCGGATCACCGCGGTGACGTCGTGCGGCTCCTCGACGGCCCCGGCGAACGCACCGCCCACTCCCGCGGCGGCGGGCGGGCCGCCGAACACCGCCCCGCCGGCCCTGGCGGAACGATCGGCGAGGTCGGCGGCGATCAGCGCCGCGCCCATCGCCACGTCCGCGTCCGAGCGGTGCTCGATCCGGCCGATCTCCGGGAAGGCGGCACGCAGCCGGAGCGGCACCAGCGGCAGGTGCGCGACCCCACCGGACAGCAGGATGCGGGAGAGATCCGCGGGGCCCGCCGGCACCGAGCGCAACGCCCGCCGGAAGGTCTCGACGGTGTCGTCGATGATCGGACCGGCGAGCGTTTCCAGCTCGCCGCGGGTCAGCGTGACCAAGGTGTCGACGCCGGGCAGCTCCACCGCCAGGTCGACCTCGTCCTCCTCGGCGAGGACCTCCTTGGCCTGCGTGGCCTCGCGGCGCAGGCGGGCCAGCGCGGTGCGGGTGGCGGCGTCGGCCCGGTCGAGGCGGGCGGGCACGGCGCCGGCCGCGGCCAGCACCCGGTCCACCAGCAGCTCGTCGAGGTCGAGACCGGCGCCGTGGCGCAGCCCCGCCGGCGCGCCGACGAGCTGGAACCCGAACGGCGAGAAGGACAGGATCGCGGTGTCGAGGAATCCGGCGCCGAGGTCGTACCAGCCGACGAGGTCGACCGTCTGGGTCACCGAAGCGCGGGCGAGCAGCGTCCCCATCGCGTCGGCCGCGGGGAGGGCCACGACCGGCAGCTCCAGCCCGGAAAGCTGGGTGATCGCGTCGGCGAAGGTCTCCCGCCGGCCCGCGGACCAGAACGTCGGGAAGGTCACCACCACCTGGTCCGGCGGACCGCCGAGCTGGTCGGCGGCCAGGGCGACGAGATGGGCGACCAGACGGGCGAGCAGACCCTCGCGGCTGTAGGCGGCGCCGCCGAGCAGGATCGGGCCGCCCTCGCCGAGCCGGCGCAGCAGATCGGTCCCGGCCCGGTCCGGGTCGGCCTGGGCACGCCGGGCCGCCGCGCGGGCGAACTGCAGGCCGCCAGCCGGTGGCGCGTACACCACCGACGGCAGCCGCCGCTGCCCGCCGAGTTCGAGCACGCGGGGCCAGCCGCCGTCCGCGACCGCGACGATCGTGTTCGCGGATCCGATATCGATACCGAGCTGATAACCCACCGCGACTCCCGACCCCACCTGATCACCTAAGCGCCCCGGGGAACCTGGACCGCCCCCGGTCTCCGGAGACCTTGCCCCTCCGTATGGTGCGATCATCGTAGACGCTTGACCAGGCAATCTTCGTGTCCGGTGCAAGACAGGAAAGATCAGGACCAATGCGCACCGGAGGCGAACCACCAAGTAGCCAACAGAAGTCGGAGAGTAGCAGCGACTCAGCCCGGAAGCGAGCCGCCCAGAGCCCGGATCAGGTCGACAGGTGCCGCACGAACAGGCCGATCAGAATTCGGCCACCAGTCCGCTCATCCCCGGGGAAGAAGTGGATGCGGTTGCGATGACGTTCGAGCTTGGTATGCCACTCGCAGCGGAAGACGTAGCCGAGGAAGCTCGCATCCCGCTGTCGCATCAGCGTGGGCGATCCCCTCGTCTTCCCTTCGATGCTGACCTCGATGCCCAGCCGCGCCGAAATCCGCGCCGACGAGCCCTTCTCGGCCACGAAAGTCTCGGGGAAGCCGTCGTCGAGGGCAGCCAGATGTTCGACGACGCGGTCACGGACCGCGTATCCACCATCGAACCTGCGGAAGGACAGGCCGTCCGCGAAACACAGGCCGGGAAAGGCTCGGCCGGCAAGCTCGAAGAACGTTTCTTCGTGCACCGCCTCGAAGCGTATCAGCGACCGATAGAAAAGCCGCACGTCGCGATCCTCGTCGAGGAAGGACATCTCGACCCGGCCGTCCGTGGTAGTCACTTGGCGGAATCCGGCCAGGCGGCGCCATGGCATCGTGAGGACCGCCACGTTCCGGCCGGTCGCGACGAGCTGGGCCGCCCGAGCGATACCGAGTCCGTACACCGTCAAGCCGTCGATGACGGCCTCACCATCGACGGAAACCGCCGGATCCTCGTCCCAGTCCGCGCACTTGTCCAAGAGCTGCAGGAGCCGGTTACGCAGGTCCCGGTCGATCTGCGACGAGCTGGCCAGGACGCTTGCGATATTTTGTCCGAAAACGAATGCCCCGGCCGCCCATCCACTCAGGATTCCGATGGTCTCGCGCTCGCTTCTGACCTTACTCAGGAGGTCCGCGAGCTGCGCGAGTTCCTCTTCGGCTGCAGACCAGTCGGCGACTCCAGCGCAGGCTAACGCCTCCTCGTCGACGACGAATCTCACCGCCTCCGCCCGCGCAGTCCGGCGAGGCTGGCTAGATCACGCTCACTCTGGTCGAAGAAGCCCTGTGGCCAGCTGGACAGCGCACCCGATTCGGTGACGTCGATCGCGGTTCTTCCCTCGACACCGAAGTAGTGGAGTATCGCTTCGTCCGACGGCAGCGTTCGCTCCTCGGCAATACCCAGTCGAATCCCGTTTATCAAATGATCACTGTGCGTCTCGACGATCGTCTGCACCCCGGACGCCGCGAGTCGCACCAGGAAGCGGCCCATGGCGGACTGCCCGGCGGGATGCAGATGCGCCTCGGGGTTCTCTACGATAAAGACCGAACGCTGTCGGGCGGCGAGTGCGGCGACGCATATCGGTAGCGCGTAGGAAAGCCCGAATCCGACGTTTGCCGGCCGCAGCCAGGGCGTCAGCGCCCCAGGCTCACGAAACCGGATCATCGCCGCGTTGGTGCCCTGTACCCAGGTAGCGCTCACCAGGACAGGCCGGACGATATACGACAGCCAGAGTCCGACCTGACCGCCAAGAGTGATCGAATGATCCTGTTCGACGGTGGCGGGATGGCGCATGCCCTCGGCGATCTGATCCCGCTCGCGTTGAGCGAGCACATGGGCCGTGAACTGCCCCTGATGGCCTACCCGCAGCCGACCGTCGTCCAGGGTCGACACCTCGAGCAGGTCCCGTGGCCCCAGCCGCTCGGCCGAGAGATAGGTGTCGACCGGCATCCGGATCTCCGGGTCGGCCGGGTGCTCCGATCGATCGCGACGCAGGTAGACCGATCGGTCGTCAGGAACGGTGAAATCCGTTCGGTACGGACGCCCGTCGATCACCCGGACGATGGAGATGGTGCTGTCGGCCGCTTCCGAGAAGAGCACGTCAGATGCCTCGCCGAGAGCCAGACCGTGCTCGCCACCAAGCGGAGTATGTGGACCTTCCGCGTCCAGGGCGAGTTCCGTCAGCAGCAGCGCCTGAATCACCGTGCTCTTGCCAGCGCTGTTCAGCCCCGTGAGCACGGTAAGCGCTCGGAGGTCGAGAGCGAGGTCATCGAAGACCTTGAAATTGATGATCCGCAGACCCTCGATCACCTGGCGCTCGCAATAACTTCGCGGGTCAACTCGAAACGGTTGCGAACCCGCATACGATCACCCGTGGACGCGGTGACGGCAGCAAGGTACGCCGGATCATCTTTCATGAGATGACGCGCGCGCGTCCGAATACCGCGCGTCACCGAAGCAGACTCTATCCGGCCGACGCGAGCAAGCTCTACGGTCCAGCTCTCGAAGAGGGCGCGATTGAACGGGTTGCGTCGTTCCTCACCCTCCGGCCACTTCCGAAATGCATATTCTCCGAAAATGTCAATGCTGTTCCGGAGACCGACGATGAAGATTTGCTCGATCTCTCGCAGTTGCGTGTCGGACACCTCACGCGGGTCGTCCAGCAGTTCCGTCGCGCGAGACAGGAAGAGATCCATCGGCGGCTCGTAGCCCTGCTCACCCATCAGCGAGAAGGCACAGAAGCGGAGCGCGACCTCTCGGTCGATCATCCGGCGTTGGCGGTCCATGGCCCCGGCAGTGGCGATCGCGAACTCCGGCACCGTCGTCAGATCGCGAAGAAAATCGCGACTTCGCTTCTGGCTCATGCAGTGCCGGATTTCCTGGGCATTGAGCGGAGTCCCGCCGGTGTTGATGCGCTTGAAAATGTCATACATCACCGGTCGTGGCGTCGACGGATCGATAACGTTGGCCACGATCTGCGTGTTGTTCAGCCGGCGCTGCCAGAGCGCGGGCAGCTCCTCGAAACGCTTGCCGGTCACATCATCGATATATTCCAACCCCTCGAGGGGAAATCCTCCCGAGCCGTCGGCCCCCCCGCGGACGAAGTCATGGACGGTGGTCAGCCGCTGGACGCCGTCGACGACCCGCAGCGTGCCGTCCCGGTCCTCGGCGAAGTAGAAGGCCGGCAGTGGGATCTGAAGCAGCACCGACTCGATGAGCCGGGCCTTCTGCACCGGTTTCCAGACCTGGAGACGCTGGAAGTCGGGCGCGAGATCGAGCGAGCCCTCGTCGATCGCGTCCAACATGTTGCGCAGCGAGAAGGTCTTCGTAGCGACTCGGATGCTCTCCGGCTTCCAGGGGCGGTCGACGTCCTGGAACTCGCTGTCCTGCTCCTCCTCGACGTCCAGCGCGACGTTGCCCTCGTGCTCGACGATCGCGATCATCGGCTCCACATGCACCGTCCCATTTTCGGCCATCGCGCTCGGCGAGATGTCGGCACCGGCCCCCGAGCATCCACAGACCACTGCCGAGACGATCGCTGCACGCGGTGACTCTATCGGATCAGCAAGTGGCCGCCGGCGTCCTTCTCCCTGCCTAGAACTGGACCGGCTGCCGGAGAGTCCGCACCTCAGGACTCAGGTCGGTTCTGCAGAGGACCCAGGCGCTGGTTCGCCGAAGGCGGTGAGGATCGCGTCGGCGGCGAGGGCGGGGGTGAGCGTGCCGTCGCGGACGCGGCGTTCGAGGTCGGGGGTGAGCTCCCGGACGCGCGGGTGCGCCCGCAGCTCGGCGAGCAGGCGGTCGTGGACCATCGCCCAGGTCCAGTCCACCTGCTGGCGCCGGCGGCGGGCGGCGAGCTCGCCGGAGGCGTCGAGGGTGTCCTGATGCTTGACGACCTGGGCCCAGACGGTGTCGAGGCCGGTGCGCTCGGCGGCGCTGCAGGTGAGCACCGGGGTGTTCCAGTCGCGCGGCCCCGAGGAGCCCTGCAGCATGCGCAGCGCCCCGGCGAGTTCGCGGGCGGCACGGCGGGCGTCGAGCTCGTGCGGGCCGTCGGCCTTGTTCACCGCGATGACGTCGGCGAGCTCCAGCACGCCCTTCTTGATGCCCTGAAGCTGGTCGCCGGTGCGGGCCAGGGTCAGGAACAGGAAGGTGTCGACCATGTCGGCCACCGTCGTCTCCGACTGGCCGACGCCGACCGTCTCGACCATGACGACGTCGTAGCCGGCCGCCTCCATGACGACCATCGCCTCCCGGGTGGCCTTCGCGACCCCGCCGAGGGTGCCCGCGGTCGGCGAGGGCCGGATGAACGCCGCCGGGTCCACCGACAGCGCGGCCATCCGGGTCTTGTCGCCGAGGATGCTGCCGCCCGTCCGTGTCGAGGACGGGTCGACGGCGAGCACCGCCACCTGGTGGCCCCGGCCGGTCAGCGTGGTGCCCAGCGCGTCGATGAACGTCGACTTGCCCACGCCGGGCACCCCGGTGATGCCGACGCGGCGCGCCTTGCCGGCGTGCGGGAGCAGGGTCACCAGCAGTTGCTGGGCCAGTTCCCGGTGGTCCGGCCGGCTGGACTCGACCAGCGTGATGGCCCGCGCGATCCAGGTCCGCGACGAGGCCAGCACGCCGTCCGCGTACTCGGTCAGATCGATGCGCCGGGTCACCATGCCAGATATGCCACGGATGGCCGGCTCAGGCGGCGGAATGGCCGAGCTGCGCCGACAGGGTGGCGAGCAGCTCCAGTGCCGCGTCGGCGATGACCGTCCCCGGCGGGAAGATCGCCGCCGCCCCCGCGGCCCGCAGCTCGTCGAAGTCGCCCGGGGGGATGACCCCGCCGACCACGATGAGGATGTCGGAGCGGTCCAGCGCGGCGAGCTCCTCACGCAGCGCGGGCACCAGGGTGAGATGCCCGGCGGCCAGCGACGACACGCCGACGATCTGCACGTCCGCCTCGATGGCCTGGCGGGCGACCTCGGCGGGCGTCTGGAACAGCGGGCCGACGTCGACGTCGAAGCCGATGTCGGCGAAGGCGCTGGCGATGACCTTCTGGCCGCGGTCGTGGCCGTCCTGGCCCATCTTCGCCACCAGGATGCGCGGGCGGCGGCCCTCGGCGCGCTCGAACTCGGCGGCGGCCTCGCGGGCGGCGGCGACGTTCCCGGCGGGTCCCGCCTCGTCCCGGTACACCCCGGAGATGGTACGGATCTGGCCGGAATGGCGCCCGTAGACCTTCTCCAACGCGTCCGAGATCTCACCGACCGTCGCCTTGGCGCGGGCCGCGTCGACAGCGAGGGCGAGCAGGTTCTGCTCCAGGCCGGGGCCGCGGCGGCCGTCGCGGGCAGCGTCGGCGGCAGCGGTGAGCGCATGCAGCGCCGTCTCGACCGCCGCCGGGTCGCGTTCGGCGCGCAGCCGGCGCAGCTTGTCGATCTGCTCGGTGCGCACCGCCGAGTTGTCGACCTTGAGGACCTCGATCGCCTCGTCGGCGTCCACCCGGTACTTGTTCACCCCGATGAGCGGCTGGCGGCCGGCGTCGATGCGCGCCTGGGTGCGCGCGGCCGCCTCCTCGATGCGCATCTTGGGGATGCCGGCGTCGATGGCCTGCGCCATGCCGCCGGAGGCCTCGACCTCGCTGATGTGACCCCACGCCTTGCGGGCCAGGTCGTAGGTGAGCCGCTCGACGTAGTGGCTGCCGCCCCACGGGTCGATGACCCGGGTGGTGCCGGACTCCTGCTGCAGCAGCAGCTGGGTGTTGCGGGCGATGCGGGCGGAGAAGTCGGTGGGCAGCGCGAGCGCCTCGTCGAGGGCGTTGGTGTGCAGCGACTGGGTGTGGCCCTGGGTGGCGGCCATCGCCTCGACGCAGGTGCGCACCACGTTGTTGAACACGTCCTGGGCCGTCAGCGACCAGCCGGAGGTCTGGGAGTGGGTGCGCAGCGACAGCGACTTGGAGCTCGTCGGCGAGAACTGGTTGACCAGCCGCGCCCACAGCAGCCGGGCCGCCCGCAGCTTGGCGACCTCCATGAAGAAGTTCATGCCGATCGCCCAGAAGAACGACAGCCGCGGGGCGAACGCGTCGATGCCGAGCCCCGCACCGAGCCCGGCGCGGATGTACTCGACGCCGTCGGCGAGGGTGTAGGCGAGCTCCAGGTCGGCCGTCGCGCCGGCCTCCTGCATGTGGTAGCCGGAGATGGAGATCGAGTTGAACCGGGGCATCCGCTGCGAGGTGTACGAGAAGATGTCCGAGATGATCTGCATCGACGGCTGCGGCGGGTAGATGTAGGTGTTGCGGACCATGAACTCTTTGAGGATGTCGTTCTGGATGGTCCCGGCGAGCTGCTCCGGGGCCACCCCCTGTTCCTCGGCCGCCACGATGTAGAGCGCGAGTACCGGCAGCACCGCGCCGTTCATGGTCATCGACACGCTCATCCGGTCCAGCGGGATGCCGTCGAACAGCTGGCGCATGTCGAGGATGGAGTCGATGGCCACCCCGGCCATCCCGACGTCGCCGGTGACCCGCGGGTGGTCCGAGTCGTAGCCGCGGTGGGTCGGCAGGTCGAAGGCGACCGACAGGCCCTTCTGGCCGGCGGCGAGGTTGCGCCGGTAGAACGCGTTCGACGCCGCCGCGGTGGAGAACCCGGCGTACTGGCGGATCGTCCACGGCTGGGTGACGTACATCGCCGGGTACGGGCCGCGCAGGAACGGCGCGACTCCCGGGTAGGTGCGCAGAAAGTCGAGTTCGGCGGTGTCGGTCGCGGTGTAGAGCGGCTTGACCGCGATGCCCTCGGGGGTGTCCCAGGTCAGCGCGTCGACGTCCTTGCCGGTCGCCGACTCGAGCGCGGCGCGCCACTCGGCCTCGGGCGTGTCCGCACCGGCCGGCGGGCCACCGAGCTCCACCTGAGAGAAGTCCGGGATGGCGGCGGACCGCCGGTTCGAGCTGTCGACGGACATCAGCGCACTCCCGCCTCGGCCTGCGTCGCCTGGAGTACGGCGACCGCGTTGCATCCTGTGAAGACGTACCCGTCGATGCCCGCCTCGGCGTCGGCCTGGGCGCGCGAGCCGGGCTGACCCGCGAGCCAGACCCGGCGGGCGCCCGCGTCGCGCAGCGCCCGGGCCACCGGGGCGGCATGCTCGGCGTACACCTTGTCGCCCGAGCAGAGGCAGGCCACCGCGGCGCCGGAGGCGGTGAAGGCCGCCGCGATCGCGGCCGGGTCGGTGCCCGGGCCGGACGTCGGGGTCTCGAACCCGCCCGCCTGGAACAGGTTCGCGGCGAACGTGGCGCGGGCGGTCGACGCCGCCGCGCTACCGAGGGTGGCCAGGAACACGACCGGGCGGGCGGCCGCCGTGGCGTGGGCGTCGGCGCGGGACCGCAGCGCCTCGAAATCGGCGTCGTAGTGGATCTCCGGCAGGCCCGGGGTGCCCCCCGCGGGGGCCACGAGCTCCTCGGCCGGCGCCGGGATGCGCTCGGGAAGGGCCTCGGCCAGGTTCGGGAACTCACTGACGCCGGTGAGGGGGTCCCGGCGGTGGGCGATCGCCTCGGCGCGCTTCGCCCGGGTGGCCGCGATCCGCTCGGCGACGAGACCCGAGCGCAGGGCGGCGACGATGCCGCCGGCCCGCTCGATCTCGGTGAACCAGGCCCAGGCGGCCTCGGCGAGCTCGGCGGTGAGCGACTCGACGAACCAGGAACCGCCGGCCGGGTCGATCACCCGGATCAGGCTCGACTCCTCCTGTAGGAGGGTCTGGGTGTTGCGGGCGATGCGCCGGGAGAAGTCGTCGGGCAGGCCGAGGCGGGTGTCGAACGGCAGGACCGTCACCGCATCCGCGCCGCCGACGCCGGCTCCGAAGCAGGCCAGGGTGGTGCGCAGCATGTTCACCCAGGGATCGCGGCGCGTCATCATCGCCGCCGAGGTGACCGCGTGCTGGCGCTGGGCGCGCTCGGCCGGCTCGGCCCCGCACACCTGCGCGACCCGGGACCACAGCCGGCGGGCGGCCCGCAGCTTCGCGATGGAGGAGAACTGGTCGGCGGTAACCGCGTAGCGGAACTCCAGCTGCCCGAGCGCCTCGGGCAGGCTCAGCCCGGCGTCGGTGAGCGCGCGCAGGTAGGCGACCCCGGTGGCCAGCGACGCGCCGAGCTCCTCGGCGTCGCTGCCGCCGGCGCGGTGGTAGGGCTGGGCGTCGACGACGAGGGCGCGCACGCCCGGAAACTCGGCCACGCAGCGTGCCGCGAGGGCCGCCGCCTCGGCGAGCCCCACCGGGCCGTCCGCCGGCAGGCCTGCCCGCGCCGCCAGCCCGATCGGATCGGCGCCGAGGCTACCCGCGAGCTGGGAGCCGGGCACGCCGCGGGCAGCGGCGAGGCGGAAGAGCTCCTCGGCCGCGGCCGGGGTCCGCGCGCCCGCCTCGAGGACCACGGGGGCGAGGTCGAGGTAGACCTCGCCGAGCACCGTGGCCAGGGCGTCGATCGGCAGCCCGCCGGGGCCGAGGCGCAGCCACAGCGACGTGGCGCCGTTCTCCAGGTCGGTGAGAACGGCGTCGGCGGCGAGCTTGGCGTCGGGACCGGCGTGCAGGGCGCGGACGTCCCAGCCGGTGGCGCCCGCGCCCTGGGGCCGACCGCCCCGCACGAACGGGGCGAGGCCCGGCAGGCCCACCCCTCCGGCGGGGAGGTCGTCGGCGGTGTAGAGCGGTCGGATCAGCGGGCCGTCATAGGTCCGCGTGGCCAGCAGCTCCTCGACTTCGCCGGCGGCGCTCGCCTCGGTCGCCACGCCGGACTTGCGCAGGACGCCCAGGACGAGCTGCTGCCACTCGGCGCGGGTGGCCTCCGGAAAGTCTGCGGCCAGCGACAGCCCGGCCGATGGAACGCTCATGTTCCGGATCGTAGGCGCGGGACGCCTGGGCGGCTTGGAATGTACTTCCTGTCACAAGTCCTTGCATGCCTTTGCCCGGATGGTGGCAATGTTCACGAGGCCTGCAGTTCCTCCGCCTCCCGCGCCGCGGGGCCGGCGAGGACCCGGTCGACGGCCGCGACGATCCGCTCCGGGTACCAGGCGACGTCGAGCGCGCTGAACCGCAGCACCGTCCAGCGCAGGGCGGCGAGGAGGTTGCCGCGCAGCCGCTCCAGGTGGAACGCCTCGGCGGAGCTCACAGTGGTGTACGTGTCGGCCTCGACGTCGAGGCGGTGCTCCGGCCAGGCGAGGTCGAGCTTCGCGATCGACTGGCCGCTGCCGTCCTCGACCGGCCACTGCAGCTCGGGCGGGGCGAAGCCCGCGTCGACGAGCAGCAGCCGCAGCCGGGTCTCGAGCGCCGACTCGGCCCGCCCGTCGGCCAGCGGCCACCAGGCCTGCGTCGGCCGGAAGCCGCGCCGCCCGGACGCCGCCTCGCGCGCCGCGCGCAGGTTGGGCACGACCCCGCTGCGCAGGGCGGCGTCCATCTCGGCGACGGCGGCCTCCCGGCTGGGCGCGGCGAGCACGAGATCGGCGAGGGTGCGCGCCGGTGAGGTGACGGGGATCCCGGCCAGATCGACCCGCTCGCCGGGACCGAGCTCGGTGAAATGCAGCCGGATTCCCCGCGGCTGCGCCCGTGTCAGCCGGGGCGGCAGCAGCAGGTGCACGGGCTCGGCCGGGTTCTCCGGCTCCGCGCCGGGAAAACCGAGCAGCCGGGCGGCGGTGATGCCGCAGACGACCGCGTGCGGACGGCCGACGAGTGCCGCCCGCACGCGCGCCGACAGGGGAAAGGGAGGCGGCGCGAAGACCCCCGGGCATGCGCCGGTGGGGAGCAGCGGCGGGAGCGGACCGCCACCCGCGGCGAGGTGCCCGCCGCGCCACCCGTCACCGGCGACCGCGGGGAACCCGCCGGTGAACCGCGCCGGCTCCGGCGCCCAGCCCGAGCCCCATGGCCCGTCGCCGGGCCCGTCGACCCCGCCGGGCGGCGGGCCGACCGGGACGACGAAGGCGCCGCGGACGGGGTGGCTCCACTGGTCGGACTGGACGAGCTGGCGCAGCTGGCCGCGGGTCAGGCCGGCGGCCATCGCCTGCCGGAAAGTGATCATCCCGCCCTGCCGGCGCGCCAGCGCGACGGCGGGGTCGAGACCGGGGTAGCGGCGGACGGCGGGTCGGGTCGGCGGGGACGAGGCCGAGAGGGAAAAGGTCATGAACCGAGAATCCAACAGAATCGGCCACCCAGCCAGGGGCAACATGAAGGCTGTGGATAACCGCCGCAACGATGGGCGGTGAGCAGATCAAGAATCCCAGGGAGGGCCGCATACATTTCCCGCATTCATGGCCGCACTACTTGAGGAAATGGCTGGGAATGGCAGCCGGTCCCGGACCGTACTGGGCGGTGCGCGGGTCAGCAGTTCCCGCGCGTCGGGATGCCGGCGAAGCGATCTGCGAGGAACCGCAGCGCGTCCGCCGTCCGCCCCACCCCGTTGACGTGGTCGCCGGGGAACGGCGCCCAGGTCACCGCGACCCGCCGGGCGCAGTACTGGGCGCGCAGCCGCGCGGCCTGGGGAAACGCGACCAGGCTGTCCGACGTGGCGTGGTAGAGGTAGAGCGGGACGCGGGGCGCGACCGGTCCCAGGGTGTTCTCGGCCAGCCGCGCCCGCCAGCGCGGCAGCGTCATCGGGTCGGTCGTCGTCAGATCGGCGAACCGCACGCCGGCGTACCCGGCGACCAGGGCGAGCGAGCAGGCGGTGCGTAGGACGGCGAACACCGCCCGGCCGGGCGTGGTCAGCAGCGAGTCCAGCCGCAGATCCGGGTAGGCCGCGTCGAGGCCGGCCGCGGCCGCCAGGCTCAGCCCGGCGGCACCCTTCCCGTCGAGGGCCCGCCCGACGGCCCCCAGGTCGGCCGGCACGCCGCCGGCGGCGACACCACGCAGGTCGAGTTCGGGAGCGTAGCCAGGGACGAGCTGCGCCGCCCACACCGCGGCGCCCCCGCCCTGCGAGTAGCCGGCCAGCCCCACCCGCCGATGCGCCGCCCCGGTGAGCCCCGCGACCCGCGGGGTCGCCCGCACGATGTCGAGCAGGGCGTGCCCCTCGGCGGGGCCGACGACGTAGGTGTGCTCGCCGGGGGTGCCGAGGCCCTCGTAGTCGGGCACAGCGACGATCCAGCCCCGGTTCAGCGCCTCGGTCAGCGCCCCGACGGCGAGGTTGACGCCCACGGCGAGACCCTTCGACGCCGCGCAGTCGTCGCCGAGCCCCTGGGTGCCGGGCGCGTAGCCGAGGATCGGCGCGTCGCCGGCCGGGCGGGCGGGAACGAGCACGGTGCCGCTGACCGCCCTCGGCGCGCCGAGCGCCCCGCTGGACAGGTACAGCACCTGCAACACCCTGGCGCCTGCCGCGGCGAACGGACCCGCTGCCGGCACGGGACGCCACCACAGGACGTCCCCGGGACGGCCGGCGGGCAACGGCGCAGGCGGGCGGTAGAACGCCTCGCCCGCCGGGGCGGCCACCGGCCCGGAATAGGCGGGTCGACCGACCGCGCCGTCCGCGGCCACCCCGGCCGCGGGCGCACCGGACTTCCCCGTCGGCGTCGGCGCAGGTGAGGCGGGCCTGCCGGCGTCGGCCGGCGGGCCACCGCGCGACGCCCGGCCACCCGACCCGCAGCCGGCCAGCGCGGGCACCAGAACCAGGGCCACGAGCGTCACCATCAGACGCGGCCAGCGCCCGAGCCGCCACGGTGACAACCCCGACCTCGACGGAAGACACCGCCGCAGGCAAGCACACCGCCGCAGGAAAGCACACAGCCACCGGCAAGCACACAGCCACCGGAAAGCACACAGTTGAGCGCTGTCCCGCATCCGGGCCGCTCCCCTCGCCACCGTCGCGGCGCCGGGCGGTCGGGCCCCGCGCTCAGCTCTCTCCCGCGAGCAGCAGCGGGATGTCGTGGGCGTAGTCGGCGACGGCGGTGCCGGCGAGGTACCCGACCCGGGCGACGCCGTCCGGGCCGATCGCCGTGACCTGGCTGCCGTGCGGCACCACGATGGTGCCATCCGCGGCGGGCGTCGGCGTGCTGAAGGTGACGCCCGCCGTGTCGGCGAGGCGGGTCACGGCCGTGGCGGGCCCGGTCAAGCCGACGAACGACCGGTCGAACTGGTCGAGCCAGTGGCGTAGGACCGGGCCCGTGTCGCGGGCCGGGTCGGTCGTCGCGACGACCACCCGGACCCGGACGCGCTGCTCGGGGGTGAGCAGACCGAGCGCGGCGGCCAGGTCGGCGACCGTCGTGGGGCAGACGTCCGGGCAGGAGGTGTAACCGAAGAACAGCAGCGTGAGCCGGCCGTCGGCAGCCGCCGGCAGGGTCCACGGCCGGCCGGCGGTGTCGGTGAGGGTGACACCGGGCAGGCGCACCGGGGGGTCGAGGCGCACGCCGCGCACCCCGGTGGCGCCCCCGACGTCGTCGAGGTGCACCGGGCCCGCGGCC
>NZ_CM001489.1:3654-7791 GCF_000262465.1 Frankia sp. QA3 | reverse complement strand
TGCCACCCCGGCCGTCGCGACCGGGACGGAGCCGGGCGAGGCCGGCGCCGGGGCGGGTGTGAGGGTGATGACGCCCGGCTGCGCGGCGACCGTGCTCGACCCGCCCGAGGAGCCGTAGGCCGGGTCGATGACGAGCTGCTCCAGCCCGAAACCGGCGCACACCATAAGCGCCGCGGACGGCCAGAGCAGCGCGAAGAACCTGCGCCGGTGGCCCGGCGGGGTGCTCGGGACCGCCGCCGGGACCGGGCGGCGGTGACGGCGATGACGGCGGTGACTCGAGGCTTCCGACACGCGACCTCCGAATGCCCGCGACCGCGCGGCGTTGACGCGCAGTGCCCCGATGTCGGGAAGAGCATATCGACCGCGACAATGACGACCAGTCGACGGGTATCGGTAAATCTCCCGTTCGGGAAGACTCCATCCCCCGTCCGGGGGTGCGTGGAATTGCCGGTGATCAGTCCACGGCGTTGCGAACGAGCTCCACGGCCTGTTCCTGCCACCACTTGCCCGCCGCCGGATTGCCGCGGCCGCATTCCCCGTCGCTCGCGCCGGGCGTCTTCACCCACAGGAACGCGTCCGCATGCGGATATCCCGTGCTGGTCGTCGGTTTCTCGCCGAGGCCGCGACCGGGCGGATTGCACCATCCGTTCGTCAGCCCGGCCGCCGGGCCGCGGCCGTTGCGGGAGGTGTCGACGACGTAATGAGCTCCGCCGATGTACCGGGAAAGGATCTCGGCGCGGGCGACCTCGTCCTCGGTGCGGTAGTAGTTCGCCACGTTGACGGCGAAGCCGCGGGCGTGCGCGACCCCGGCCTCGGCCAGCCGCCGGGCCATGACCGCCGGGGCGATCCAGCCGCAGTTCGCGCCGTCGAGGTAGACGCTGGTCGCCGGCAGCGCGCCGTACACGTCGACCGCGTCGCGCAGCAGCGCGTAGCGCTCGGCGGCCTCGCCGGCGGTGAGCTGGTCGATCTGCCCGAGCGAGTCGGGTTCGAGCACGATGACCGCCGCCGCGCCGCCGATGCCCGCGGCGACCTGGCGGGTGAACTGGCGATAGGAGGCGGCATCGGGCAGCCCGCCGGGGGAGAAACCGGCACCCACGTCCCGGTGCGGGATGGCATAGACCATGAACACGGCGGTGGAGCCGGCCGCCGACGCCGCCGCGGCCCGGCTGTGAACCTCACCGACGAGGTCTTTGACCCATTCACCGACCGGGAAGGCGGTCGAGGTCTGCACGAGCGGGGCGATCGCCGCGGCATCGGCCGGGCGGGCCTGCGCCTGCTGCGCCGCCTGGCTGTGCGGGTCGACCAGGAACGGGCCGCGGGGCGCACGACCCCACGCGGCGTCACCGTCGGCGACGAGGGACGGACCGCTCCCGGCGCTGCCGCCCTCGGGGCAGCGGGTCGGGTCGGGGGCGGGCACCGCGGTCGCGGCGCCGGCCGCGCCCCCGGCGCCGCCGGGCGACTTCCCGTCGTCCGGACCGCATCCGACCAGCGCCACGACCAGTGCCGCGGCCAGTGCGAGGACGGCGGCGACCCCGCGAGGACGCCCGCAGGCGCGCGGGCGTCGCGCCCGCCGTCCCGGGCCGTGGGGGGCAGGGGCCTGTCGCGGCCGGCCTGGCCACGCATGGTCGCCGCCCGGCGGCATGGGGGCGGCGGCCCGGGACCTGGACGTCGGCACGAAGGCACTCCTCTCGACGGTGGCCTCGCCGACCTCGGCACGGGGTGGCCGCCGCGGGGACCCACTCCCCCGCCGGCCGCGACCCGCCGCGACCCGCCGCGACCCCGCCGCGACCCGCCGACGGCCGCCGCCACCGGTCGCGGCGGCGGCCGTCAGGGGGTCACGTGCACCCAGGTCGCGACCGACGGCACGTTCGCACCGTTGTCGACGAAGAGCATGTACCAGTCACCCGGCAGAACGTTCGGATTGTCCGGCACGCTCACAGTGACCGTACCGTCCGCCTGCCCGGTGATCGGCAACGCCACCGACCGTTGCTCGGTGTCGGTCACGTGGGTGTACGCGCCGGGGCGCATCAGCCGGACCTTGCCGATCTTCTGCGAGGTGCGCAGGGTGATCGCGGTGCCCCGGGTGATCGTCTCCGGGGCGCCGCGGATCACCGGGCGTTCCCCGGCGTACAGGTAGGGCGGCGAGTAGACCTCGACGCGGGTCTCGAACGTGTTGTCGTCGCTGAGCGGGTTGGAGCCGAACACCGCGACCCGGCCGTCGGGCAGCAGCAGGTACTCGGAGTGGTAGTTGCGGCCGACGTGCGGATCGGCCACCGGGCGGAACGCCTTCGTCGCCGGGTCGTAGATCTCGGCGCTGAGGGTGTCCTTCGCCCGGTAGCGCCGCGACCCGCCGGAGACCAGCACGGTGTCGTCGGGGAGCAGCACCGCGCCCGGGTACCGCTTCGGCGAGCTGAGGTCCGGGCCGCGCTGCCAGGCGGGCTGCGGCGCGGACAGATCCACGATGGCGGTCCGGTCGGTCGCCACCTGGGTGTCGCCGACGCCCCCACCGCCGATGAACATCACCTTCTGCTCCTGCGCCGGGGCGAGCAGCACGGTGCCGGCCGTCTCGTTGACCTCGGGCAGCGGCAGTCCGGGAACGACCTGGAACTGGTTGTTCGTCAGGTTCCACAGCCCCGGCTGGCGGGCCTCCAGCGATGCCGGGCCGTAGCCGGCGTTGGCTCCGGAGAAGAACAGCCGGCCGTCCGCGGTGAGCAGCAGCGACGGGTAGGTCGGGAACTCCTTGCGCAGCTCCGGATGCTCGATCCAGGCCGAGTTCGCGATGTCGAAGGACTCCGTGTTGCCCGGATCGATGTCGCCGTTCTCGTTGAGCCCGGAGACGGCGACGACGGCACCGTTCGCGAGCGTGACCAGCGTCGGGTACCAGCGGGCATGCTGCATGAATCCGGTCTTGACGTATCGCTGGCTGATCGGATCGAACAGGTAGGAGTCCTTCAGCCCCTCGTATTCCTTCTTTTTGCCGTCGGGGGCGTCCTGGGCCAGCACTTCGTAGGCCTTCGTCCCCCCGGCGATGAGCAGGTCGCCGTTGGGCAGGAACGCGTGACCGGCGCAGAAGACGTCCCAGGGCGTGTAGATCTTCTGGAAGCTGTTCGTCGTCGGATCCCACAGGATGGTCTCGAACCGCTTGGCGTCGAAGTTGTTCTTGTCGTTGCCGGAGCCGGCCATCAGCAGGACCTTGCCGGTGCGCAGCAGCGCGGCGTGGATGGATCGCGAGCCGCTGTCCGCGACGATGTCCCAGCGCCCGTTGTCACGCATGTACGCGGGCTGGTGGGAGCGCCACTCGTCGTAGCGGTCGGACGCCCAGGAGTCCATGTACGGGAAGTTGCCGGCGATGACGACGAGCACGATGATCATCGCCTGCAGGAGCCGCCGGCGTCGCAGGGAGGCCGTCGGGGCGGCGGCGACGGGTGCCATCCGCGGGTCGTCGAGCGGCGGCGGACCGCCAAGCGTGCGCAGGTCGGAGACGGTCGGCGAGTCGGGATCCGGCGGCGAGCCGGAACGCCGGGGACGGTCGGCCATCAGCCCAGCTCCTCAAGCATGCCGTCGAGGGTGACGCGGCGGCGGCGCGGGGTGAGCCGCATCGTGACGTCCTCGACGTAGACGGGCGGCTCGCCCGCGGCGGACACCCCGGCCAGGTCCTTGCCGCGCCGGGTCAGAACGGTCTCCTGCTCGGTGTACGCCGGCTCGTCGTCGGCGTAGGCGGGCAGGTCGGACGGCAGTTCGGCCGCCGGCCGCTCCCGGCGCTCCCGGCGCCGCTCCCGCCCGTCCGCGGGCCGGTCGCGTTTACGCGGCGGCCGACCGCCCGAGGCGGGCAGTGTGCGGGTGATGACGGTGTCCTGGTCGCCACCGTCACCGCCAGCGGCACCGGCACCGGCCGCCGCCCGGGCCGCGGCCGCGGCCGCGGCGGGGGCGGACAGCAGGAGGGTGGGCCCGTCCACGCCAGTGGGATCACCCGCACGGCCGGCGGACGTCGCCGCGGCCGCGGCTGGGACCTTCGGCCCGACGATCGTCACGGTCTCCGTGCCGACGCCTGGGGCGCCAGCGGCGGCGGCCAGCTCCGCGGGGATCTTCACGTGCTCCGTGACCGGGTCGACGAACGTCCCTGCGACGGCCGCCGGC
>NZ_CM001489.1:0-3554 GCF_000262465.1 Frankia sp. QA3 | reverse complement strand
GAGGCGGCCGCGGCCCGCCGGCGCGCCACCAGGGCGGCCAGCCGGGTCTGCGCCGCCAGCAGCAGGCACGACACCAGGACGAGATACGGCACCAGGGCCCGGAAGCTGTCCGACGGCGTGGCCAGCAGTACGACCGCGCCGACGAGACCGCCGAGCACCGCGGGCGGTCCGAGCGCCCGCAGCCGGTCGAGCTGGTCGGCGAGCTCGCGGCGGTAGCCCAGCGCCCCGCCGGCGTAGCCGGTGAGCAGGCCCACCGAGGAGGTGATGTTCGCGGTCAGTGCCGGCATCCCGGTGGTGAGCAGGGCCGGGAAGGCAATCAGCGTGCCACCGCCGGCGATGGCGTTGACCGCTCCTGCCAGCAGACCCGCCCCGGCTGCCAGCAGGCCATCGGCTGGACCCACGCGTCCTCCTCGTCACACGCCGTCGCACCGGGGATGCGGATCTCGGGCTGGCGCGCGCACCGCAATCCGCGCCGGCCTGCCGACCGGCTCCTCGGGCGCCCCGCTGACCTGCGAGTCAGCGGGTCCGGACGATCTGCCCGAGCATCCAACTCCGGCGGCGAAGATGGGAGGAAGTGTGACGAGGTAGGCGCACGGCGACCGCTACCCCCGGACCGGATCAGAGATCGAACTCCTCGGGGCTGATACCGACCGCGAAGCACGCCTCGCGCACGACGGCCTGCTCGCTCTTGTCGAAGGTGCCATCCGCCCCGCCGATGACGATCCCGATCTGGATGACGGCGCGCGCCTCGGCCGGCTTCTTCTTCGTCTTGCCGATGTCCTGCAGGACGGACACCTTGCCGAACTCGAAGTCCGCCTGCAGCTTGCCGACGTAGTCGTTGAAGCGGCGCTGGAGGTCGTCGGCCGGGAAGTTGTTGAGCACGTCGTTGGAGATGATCAGTGATGCGACCCGCTGGCGCTCCGCGGGGTCGATCGTCCCGTCCGCCGCCGCCACCAGCGCGCAGATCGCCATGCTGGCATCGCGGAAGGCGCCGCTTTTCAGGTCGTTCTTCTTCGCGGCCAGCTGGCCCTGAATCGTCTGGCGGGACTGCCGCAGCTGGTTCCAGATGGGCACCTGAGCTCCCTTGCGCGGGTGTGGATCGACGGACCATCTTCTCGCAGGTTGCAACGCACGATCGCCGGCCCATGCTCCCACCCCTGCTGCCGCTGCGGCCACCCGCCGCCGCGACCAGCACGCGCCCGCAGTCGTGAGCACACGCGACGCGCGACGCGGGTCGCGGGTCACGGGTCACGGGTCGCGGCATCAGCCCCCGGCGGCCGTGGCGGGCGGACCAGGAAGGCGGTTGAGCCGGTCCACCGCCGTCAGCGCCGCGCCGATCGTCGAGAAGTCGACCGCGACGAACGTCGGCGCCCGCCCCTGCTCCGCACGGCAGCGCTCGGCTCGGCCGACGACGGTGTCGGCGGCGTTGGAGACCAGCGCGGCCCGCCGGCTGGGAGCGGCGTCGGTGAGCCAGTGGTTCATCAGCAACAGCCCCGCACCGGCCGCACCACGGTTGCGCACGCAGCCGCGCAGGTCCTCGGGCCGCTTCGCGTCGAACGGCGTGTCGGCGGCATACCGGTAGAAGCTGCGCAGAAACGTGCCAGGCAGGTCCTGACGCTCGGTGAAGACCACCAGCCGCCGACCCGAGTCGATCATCGTGCGCAGCGTCGGCCAGCGCCCGTGCGGGTCGTCCGGCGGCGTCGCCACCATCCCGGCGAGTCCCGCCGCCGCCACCCCGCCGGCGATCTCGCTGGCCGGGACGTCGTTGTCCTGGATGATCAGGGTCACCACCTCGGTGGGATTGCGGGTCAGCCAGTCCCGCACCCGGCCGAGCTCCGCGACGAGGTCGAGCGAGCCGAGCTGGCACAGGTTGTGGCACAGCCAGACGCCGGGCCGCGTCGACACGGCGCCCCGGGTCAGCGGCGCCAGCGCGTCGCGGGTCGCCGGTGGCAGGGTGGCCAGGTACGCCTCGACCTGCGCCGGCGGCGTCCAGTGATGGACGTCGATCAGCAGCGTCCGCACCCCGAGGTCGAGCTGGTGGACGATCGTCGGGTCCTGGGACGGGCCGAGGAACCGGTCCTCGCTGTTCGCCATCGCGTTGTGGGTCGCGAGGTAGGTCACCTGGTCGTAACGCCGGTCGCACAGCGACAGGCTGCTCTCGCACAGCTCGCGGGGCTCGGCGGCGGCGCCGGGGAAGGCGGTCCAGGTCACGGCCACCATCACCGGCACGGCCAGGACGAACGCGGTGGCGACCCGGCGGCGGCGACCGGTCCGGCTCCACCGCGCCGACACCGCGACCAGCAGCGACAGCCCGGCGGTGACGAGGCCGACGACGAGCGTCCAGGCCACGACACGCAGGTAGTCGCCCTCCACCGTGCCGTAGGCGTGCCGGGAGAAGTCGACGAGCACCCCGCTCGCCCCGCCGGGCAGCGGCGAGCGCGGCCCGGCGAGCGAGGTCAGCGGGTTGGGCAGGGTGAGGCGCAGCGCCGTCCCGAGCAGGGCCGCACCGAGGCCGGCCGCGATCACCGCCCCGGCCGCCGCACGGACCCGCGAGACCCCCCGCCGCCCGGCCAGCACGACGATGCCGGCCAGTGCGCCCGCCATGACCAGGCTGAGCAGGACGGTCACCCAGGTCAGGGTGGCGGCGACGTCGTGCAGGCGGTCGATCGCGGTGATCGCCGGGGAGTCGCGCAGGTCCGACAGGCGCAGTCCGAGGTCGAGGGTGGAGCCGTGCAGCGACGCCTGGAGCCGGGCGGTGGCCCGCTCGTCACCCTGGAAGACCTGCGGGCCGATCAGGGCCAGCGCCTCGGCGACGTCGCCGGCGCGCAGCATCGCCCGCAGCTCGGGTCCGACACGGGCGCGGGTCGCCGGGTCCACCCGGTCGAGCACGAGCGGCAGGATCCGGTCGGTGTCCTGCGGGGTCAGCTCGATGGTGGGCAGCGACTTCGGGGGGCGGCCCGCCGCGATGTCGTCGAGCGCGGTCAGCACGCCCTGGGTGAAGTCCTGCACGGAGGTGGCCCGGTAGCTGGTGCCGGCGCCGAGCTCGCCGGCGATGTAGCGGTTGGCGAGGCCGGAGATGTTACCGAAGATCGGCCGCAGGTCGACGGCGAGCTCGACGTCGCCGGTGCGGGCGCGCAGGTAGTCGACGATCCGGGTGATCTGCTCGTCGGTCATCGCCTGCACGGTCGCCGGCGGCAGCACGGTGCGCAGGTTCGAGGTGATCAGTGAGCTGTCGATCGGTAGCCCGGCGAGCAGGGTGTCGACCGCCGGGTCGGGCAGGACCTCGGTGTAGATGCGGTCGTAGGCGTGCGCCCGGGTCAGCGACTGGGAGTAGAAGGCCGGGTTCAGCACGGTCCGCGATGCGGTGAGGATGACCACCAGCGGCAGCCAGCAGAGCACCACGAGGGCGACGAGACCGGCGTGCGTGGCGCGGCGGCGGGCCGTGTTCCCCCGTGGGGCCGCGGCCGGCGTGATGGTCGCGGGCCGCTCGGCCCTCACCGACGGCTCCCGCTCATCCGCGCCCTGGCTCACCGCGTTCAAGATATCGCGTCTTG